>LVZB01000001.1:0-1415000 GCA_023101485.1 Pasteurellaceae bacterium Macca
AGGTAATCAGTTTTAGCGAGATCATTTAATTTCTCTTCCTGTTCGTTGAGTTTGTTCGTAATGTCACTCAACTTCTGAGTAATTGCCTCAGGTACGCTAGATCCTTCTTTGAGTTTATCTCCGATTTCTCGAAGTGTATCAAGAGCAGCATCCACATCGACACCTAAAATCTCGACTTTTAACTCCTGTTTTGCCTTAAAAATGGCTTTCTGCAATTCGGATTTTACCACCCCAAAGCTCTTCCGCTTTGAGTTTGCGCTTGATTTAACGCTTTAATATCTCGTCCGATCTGCTCAAAAGTTAAGATTAAGTTATTTTGTTTAGTCATTGTGTTTCCTTAAATTTTAGAAAGATTATATAAAGTTAAAAAGTCCACCTCTTCCTCCTGTTTTATTGGATTCCCCATTTCCACTATCGCAGTGATTTCAATGAGGGAGGCGATTTCTACCACGAGTGGTTGAGGTGTTTCTAGGGTGGCAATAATGTTGTCATTCATAGCTTATTCATAGCCGAGTAACATCAGGGGAGAGTTGAATCGCGCCTTCCAGTACTGTTCGCACCTTCCCAGCAATCATCATCTGCAGATCATATTCCGCTTCTAACCACCCCGCCTCCTGGGTGCTTCTCGCCGAAAAATGCAATACCAATACCCCTTGTTCACGGTCTGAGATTTCGATATTTTGCGCCACACTCGAAAGGGCTAACACCCGTTCACCTCGGCTGACGGCGTGTAGGTCTAATCGCTCAACCTGCGTTAAATCAAAAGGGATTTCTACACCTTCTTCATTACGTTGACGGAGCTTAACAACAAGGGAAATATCACCCCCTTGCTTGAGTTGAATATTCTTTCGGGTGATTTTCATTCCTGACCTCCTTGGCGATAAAACTCAGGGTACTGCTTGCGCTCAATCTCACTTTCATAGGCTTCTTTGCAATGGTTTTTATCGAAAAATAGCCCATTAACAACATGATAGAGAATTTTCCAGCGCCACTTTTTGTCGCCTTGCAAAATGTACTTACGGTAACAACGGCTAGAAATCGTTTCATCCGCATAACCAAAAGCAAGGGTATTGATAAATTGGTCAAGCCCGATAAAAACCTGTTTTAACCACTGTTTAAACGTCATTTACATTCTCCTTGTTCGCAGTAGGTAAAAAGAATGCCACCTCAATTGCCGCTACCGTTTCAAGCGTATTTGCTTGCTTTAACCGGTCTTCTAAGGCTTGCCGTTGCCCAGCCACTGTGGCGCCTAAAAGCTGATAACCGATGGCTTTTTCGTAGGCTTTTTCCCGCAAAATATCAAGGGGAATGCCTCGGGCGCTGGCAATCGTCTCTAACACTGGCGTCGGGCTTGTGGCATCCGCTTTCCACGCCTTCGCTTCGTTGGCTTGTTCCTGCCAAGTTTCCCGCTCAAAGTCGGGGGTGGTGTTGGTATCAGCAATCGCATCCACAAAGACTTGGGCTTGACGATTGATGTCCGCGAGTTTATTCGCCTTCGCTTGGGCTAACATGTCCGCTTGCTTGTCTTTGGAAAGCACCCATTTATTGCCATTCCATTCATGAAAATCACTTGGAGGCAAACCTTGCTCTATGATTTTTCCTTGTGTTAACACAGGGCGAATGAAAACTTGATCACACTCGACAGCCACTTCTTCACGACTAGCAAGATCATCAAGGTTAGGGGAAAGGTCGCAATTCCCTAAATAATGACCTTGTTTATCAAATAAATAATACATACGCTCCCCTCCTATTTAATCCCAATCACAATATAATTTGCTTCCGAATTATCATAACGTATGCCTGTTTTCGATTCGGTATGTGTTCCCCCTCGACTAATCACTCTTGCCACAACTCGGCGATTATTATCAACATAACACTCTGTACGCGTATTTTCTAAATCCGATTTTTTCACTCGGTCAATATTCACATCCGCTTTAATTGAAACTAACCAACGACATTGGTTTTGATTAAATCCTGATGGAAGAGGAAGGGTCGCGCCATTAGTGAGGGAACCTGAAATCACGGCAATATCACTTTTTTGTAATGCACTGCTTAAACGCTTCCCTTTGTTGTTTGAAAATCCGGTGCAATAACATTCTTATTGAATTCTGCAGCATTCTGTTTTAGTGCGACATAAGTTTCATAAATGTAATGATAAAAATAGGCGTCATCTGATTCACTATTCTGAAAACCGATATACCAACCATGATTGCCCTTGCGTTTACCTCTTAAGAAACTGTTGGTTGTATCGATTTCTAAAATACCCCGTAACGTCCCGCCTTGTTGGGAAAGAACTTCTTCAAAAATAGCCAATGTGCCCGTCTTTTTAGGTATCTTGATTTGCGCTTCATTTTCCCAAGCGCTATTACGATAAATTATGGTACCAATATCATTGTTATTATGGGGCTTCGTTTCCAAAATGAATCGATACTTTGCATCATTCATCAGGTCAATCCCAGAATAATCCCCATTTCGAATTGTTATTCTGCCCGAAACTTCCCCACCTTGTTTAGAAAACCGGCTATTCGCATTGTCATTCACCGCCTTCACTGCCGCTGATGTCGCCACGGTATCGTTACTTGCCGAATTTGTCGCCGAGGACTTTTTACTATTCGGAATATAGTTGCTCAAATTTCGGTTCAGTGCATCGATTAAATCCTTCACTGTCTTAACCGCTTTGGGGGTTGCTGCTTTATCTTCTGCATTGCTCCCAGTTTCAGAACTAAGTTGCACAATGCCTTTTTGGGTCAAACTCGCCAAGCTGTAATCACCCGCCCATTGAACCCAGTCGGCAGACATTGCGATGTCTGGGGATTTTTTCTTATTCGCTCTTAATGCACGATAAGTTTTACCTTGATGTTGAACAAATGCATGCTGTGGGTAATCTGTATTGGCGCTCCACTCTGGCAAACCGCGTTGGAGGTGGTATAACAATGCCTCATCTAGGCGTTTAAACAGAAAATTAAACCATTCCATTGGTGGAATACCTTGGGTTTGCTCAAAAGAAATTCCCCAACCTCTGGTAAGATTGGGGAATGTTTGAACTTCGTTATCTTTGGCAGAACTTGCGAAGATCTGCTCATCAGGTCTTTTCATTACGGGCATAGTCTCATCCTATAACATAGTGAAAATTTACCCCTGCTTGACGAGGGAGTATATCTAAATGCTCAATGGCATAACGCTTAAAGGCGTTAAGAGTATTAGCGGAAATGTAAATCGAAACGGTCATATCGTAGTTATCTTCTGCATTGCTGTTTTCTCCAAATAAAAAACGGGCCGCTTCGATAATATTCGGTAGCGTGCCCGTTTGGTAATTCTTCAAAATTCGGCATTTTATTAAAAATCGGTAATCCTCATCGCTTAATCGCACTGAATCCGCTAGTGGATCACGCCGACGATACCACTCACCACCCCCTTGCCGTTGTCGGCTAAAACTCAACGCCAATGGGCTGTCTTTAAATCCAAAGAATTTCCTTAGCGCATAACCATTTAATACGCGAAATTGCCCGATATGGCGACCGATCACATCTAAATTTTTCCCCGTTGCTGTCTCAATATTTAGCACATCTGGCAAGGTAGATAAAAGCTGAAAAGGCCCAGCAAAAGCCACCTCTAACAATTGAATGGTCGCTAACGCCTTAGGTTTGTTTTGGTATTGCCAAATTAATAAATCAGAATACGCCATTAACGCACCTCAATATGGATATTTTCAGGCAAAAAGCGCGCAATTTCTCGGGGAGATAATGCAATATTGCTTTCCACCAAGGAATGGCTGTTTCGCCCAATTTTTAGTGATTGCACCCAAAATCCCCCAACCGTATTAATTGGCGTATAAAGACGAGATAAATTCACATTCTCGCCAATCTTAAAAGGGAGTGCACTAATTGCCTGTTTAACGCCTTCGTGATCGATTTCAGTAAAATCCTTATCTCTCACAACTACAGTACTCAGATGAATATCAACTTGTTTGGCTTTGTCAAAACGAATCAGGCGTTCTTTTTCATTATGTCGAATGCGAATTTCTGTCTCGCCTTTCATTCCTGTGCCACCACCTTTGTTATGATAAATTACCTGGGCAATTTGCTGTTCATCGCCACCTAAAACAATGACATTAATCGAATGCGGGGGAAGTTGATTTTTATCTGTCTCTGCTAAATTATTTTCCAGAATGCTGACTTGGCGAACATCAGGCAAAGCAAGGAGTTTTCCTTCGAGTGATGAAACAGAGTTTGTGGCATTACGAGAACGGCTTAGAAAAAAACGTTGGCGTAATTCGATATCGCTCTCTTCTTCCGCCCCAATTTGACTTTCTGTTTGAGTAGTAACTGAATGTAAACCAAAAGTGATCGTTTCTATTGTCATTGCTGTGTGGACGGGAACATTAAATGCTCCCAATTCTTCACTGCGAAAGTCCGCTTTCGCTGAACCTTGGGCATTGAGCGTCACGCTATTTTGTAATACCCAGCGTGTTTTGGTCGTGTCCGAAATAATGACCCCAGCCGGAATAGTGGCGAGTGGCTCGCCTGTTAAAACGACCGCAGGTAAATAGCTATATTTTGCTTTTCCACGCACTAGCCCCGCATAAGCCACTCGCTGCTCAAGCCAAGCGCCGGAAGCTAAATCGGGGTCAATTTGACGGTAAGCGTTTTCTAATAATTCATTCTGATCCATGACCATTTGTGCTAACAACCCGACTAATTGGCCATCTGGGCTATCTGGGGAGAGATCAATATTCTGCCCGTAGATTTGTCGAAAGCCTTGGCTGATACGCTCGACGACTTCATCAAGACGATCAATTTGAAGCCCATTTTCGTTAATTTCACTCATACTCAATTTCCTTGATAGCTGACTTGGTGGGATTGTTGATATTCATCGAGGTAGCTAACTTCAATCAGTAAAATACGGGTATTGGTCAGTGTAGCGTGATAATTTGTAATTGCTTGTACACCTTCCGTTTGCAGTACGCACCCTTTAACCTCTCGCTCAATTCTTGCCCAATCAATCCGTTCCATCATCTCGAACCACGGCAATCCATGTTCAAGATCTAAAAACCAATCACCCTCAAATGACCAAAGCGCCGTTTTCACTCGCTGAGCAACACTTTCAGACTGTGAGGCATAATTCCCCAAGCCTTGCCCAAAAGTCCAATCATGTTCTGCATCTAATCGTCTTACTCTCATAGTGGGGTTCCTGTTTGTTTATTACCACTCTCTACACCGCTATGGGTATGGGATTTTCCAGAAATTCCTCCGGCAGTTACATCTACCGAACCAATAATATTTTTTGCCATCACTTGCTCACTGACGGTAGTTGAACCCTGTTGATTGGTATTACCAGTATGAACAATATCGCCTTGAATCGTGATTTTGCCCTCTTCTAGCCGAATGAACGTGGCACCATCAAGTGTTTGTAAAGACAGACCGTTTGTAAAAAAGCCTTTAACCGCATTCGGCACTGAACAAATTCCTGGGATAAACATCCCATCGGAGAGATCATGAAATCGAATATCTAACGGCTCACTGGCATGCCCCGATTGCCACCAGCCATCAATACAGCGTTCACTAAAAATCACCATACCTTCATCTCCCGCTTGTAAAGGAAATGTCACACAAAAACCACCACCCCGAGGGTAGCTCACCGGCACATCGACAAGGGGAGGAATATCGACTTTCTGATTATCCATTAAGAGTTGCTTAATCTGCACTGCAAGTGTGACCGTTTGATTAGCTGGGTTAAAGGTCACCACTTTAGCTGGCAATGCCGTGTGGATTTGTTTCTGAGCTTGCTCAATTTGAGCATCTGTTGCGGTTTCGGGCGTGGCATTGAGATAGTCATAGTTTTTCATTGTATCGTTACTCTTTACAAATTTTGTTATTTAGTGTATAGTTCTTCTATACAGTCAGGAGCAAAAATGATTTTATCTTTTAGGCATAAAGGGCTCGAAAAATTCTTTAAAACGGGTTCAACAGCAGACATTCAAGCCAAGCATGCAAACCGTTTAAATTTACAGTTATCCTTTCTAGATGCGGCAAAATCCCTCTCTGACATCCAGGTCATTGATTGGGATTTGCACCCGCTAAAAGGTAATCTAAAAGATCATTGGTCAATTAAAGTCAATGGCAACTGGCGATTAACCTTTAAATTTGAGAATGGACATATCGAAGTGCTGGACTATCAAGATTATCACTAGGAGAAGACAATGCGTATGCACAACCCCGCCCACCCAGGCAGACTTATTCAAGATTATTTAGACCGTGCTGAAATAAGCGTAACAACCCTTGCTAAACACCTTGATATTACACGGGTAACGCTTTCTCGTATTATTCACGGCAAGTCTGCTGTCACCGCTGAAATGGCGCTAAGGCTAGAAAGAGTACTCAATATCAACGCAGAAACGTGGCTTGCCATGCAAGCCAATTACGATTTATGGCAAGCAGAGCAAAAGCAAGACACAACGCTTTTACACCTCACACCGGTATTCGCTTAATGAGAAGGGGAAGTATCCCCTTTTTCTTTTTTCTCACTTTTCTTCTCCACTTTCTGAAATTTCCCCCCAACCACTGTCATTTTAGAAAGCCAATCGCCTTGGTAATTATCACCACTGTGGGCGAGTTTGACGATTTTGTATTCCCCGTCAAAATGGTCGATAATTGAATCAACTTGAATTACCCCACCAATTTGTAAAGCGGGATTTAATAAGCATTTTACTTCTAACCCTTCGTCCGTATGCTCTGGCATTCCTATCATCCCGCTTTGCTGGGAGAGTAATACTGCTTCTTCATGGAGAGTGTATGCTTTCGGTAAGAAAATGAGCTTGCCGTCTTGAATCGACCAATCGGCTTGATGATTTTTCGCAATCCGATTGAGAATTTCTCGACTATCACCACTGAGCACTTTACCCCGAGGAAGTTGTCGTTGAGAGGTAAATGCCATTGCCCCCTTTTGGGTCTTTTTCAAGGTTTTTTGGATTTCTGTAACGATCTGTTCATCCGTTGAGCCAGCTTTAAGTGTCACGGCTGATCGTGCGGTGGAATAATCCGTGTAACCATCTGCACATTCTAACGACATCACAAAATCAAGCCCATCTCGCTTGATTTTGGCTTGTAGGATTTCGCCTTGGTAAATCATCCGTAATTCACCATAGCCAACATCAAGGCTCACCTCATTGAGCTGTTTACTTAATAATTGGTTGAGATGGTTGCGATTGAGATTCCAAATATGAATAGAAGCGGGGTTCGGTTTTTCGTTAATAGTCTTTTCAATTTCAAAGGCAACACGCAAATTATCAATAATCAGGCTTTGTCCTTTACCGGATAGCGTTAATCGTAGTTGTCTGCCAAATTGTTTCATTGTTGAATCTCACTTTTATGCAAAATAAATAAGGAACAACGGGCTAAATCTGCCACAGAAACGGGGTCAAGCCCAAAATTGCTGTCATCATTCAGCCAAAAACAGAACGGCTGAGTGCCTCGCCAACACAGAGGGACGCCACACGCTATCGCTAAACCCTGGCAGAAATAACGCTGTGCAATCACATCATAAACATCTAACGCAAAAAACTGCCCAAGGCTGTTTAATCGGACAGTAATGCGCAAGGTAAAGCTGTTAAAGACTATCGTTTGCTCTTGATATGGGGCAATAGTTAAATTAATTTTTTCCATTAATGAAAGATCTTCGCTAAAACTGAACGTTTATTCTCTGATACAGGCTTTGTTTGAGTATGACCACGCTGTGTTTTCGGGGCAGATTGGTTTGCCGCTCGACCACTTTTCTTTTTACCCATAGGACCTCTTGACTTCCCCTTCTTATTTGAAGATGAACGCCCTGTGTTACGACTCGCGGTCGTTTGGGTTTCTACGATAACAACTTCTTTGGCTGAGATTGTAAATTCAGCACTCCCTTCCATTCCTTGTCGTACAGAAACACTCTCGATCAACATATTTTTATAAAGATGAATGCCTGTCTGAATCTCAATTGTCTGCCCCGACTTTTGACAAGCCACTAAATCGGCATAACATTTTTGCACTCGCCCGAGACTAGCGGAATTATCTTGTCCCCCTAAACCGAAATCAGGCAAGAAAGGGGCAAGACTTCGTGCCTGTTCGTAGCCATTTACGGCTTGTTTTAGTAGATAACTACCTTGATTAAGTAAACGATTTGCCCGTGCTATCGCTTGTTGGGTTTGTGTAACCACTTTAAACGGCAAAGGGACTTTATCTAAAAAATCTGTTACCCCTCGAATGTGTGGTACACCTAACTGCTCTAAGGGGCTTTTACCATGGTCATGATCCACCACTACCCCTGAAATCGTAATACTTTTCGGCTTTAACACGGCATGATCGGCAATCATTGCCCCGCTTTCAATCGGGTTTTCAGAAATCGCCAATTCAGAGGTGTGATCTTCACTCGTGGTGGCATCTAAAATAATGGTGCCAATCGTACGGTTAGAGAGTTGGGTTTGGTTGAACATAATGATTACCTGAAGTTACCCCACCACAGTCGATTGTGCATTCAACATCGCACGTTGATTGACGTCAATTTCTCGCGCTGTCGCTTTGGCATCTTTTGCCTCGTTGATAGTGTAGTGGTTGGTGATTTTGTTGTTACTGTTAGTTTGGCGATTATCCGTGTTTTGTGTATTGCTGGTTGCCCCTTGTTGGGCTATTGTCGGAGCTTGAGCAATACCCGCAATGCCTGTTGCAAAATTAGCGACACTGCTGACCGCTTGTAAAGTGTCATCCAATGCTTCTGTTTTCACTTGGGCTTTGATTTCAATCGGTTCACCGCCGAATTTGGTGACAATGCTATTCCAAAGCTCAATCGCCCAATCAAAGGCCTTGCGGAAGGCATTCATAATCAGCTCTTTGATTTTTTCAAAGGTTTTACGAATGCCATCAAGATTGATTTTCTGCCCCGTGAGTAATTCCCACGCCGCCACAACAGCTTCAAACGCTAATTTAAACGGCAGTAAGATTAAATCGGTTATCAAGCTAAATGTGGCTTCAATGGGGTTATCTTCAAAGGCTTGCATCAGCTCATTCCATTTTGTTTTCACCCAAATCAATGCTTGTTTGAAGGGTTCCCAAAAATCCCCTAAGGCACTTTCCCCACCGTCTAAGTAAACCATAAAATCTTCAACGAGGAGAATTAAACCGACAAGAGCCGCAATCAACCAAGCAATTGGACTCGTGGCAAATGCCAGCAACATTCCTTTACTGACCCATAACAAGGCCGCCCCCAAAATGCCCAACGCCACCTTCCAGCCAAAAACCCCCTCAATAACACGACCAATAGCGCGAATAAAATCGAATAAAAAGCCCAGCACGCTACCAATGACATCTAAAAATCCCGTAAATAAATCGCCGTTTTCGGCAGCAAAATCCGCAAAGGCTTCGGCAATCTCGGTGATAATCGGGGCAAGACGGAGGGCAAGATATTCCCCTAAACTTTTAAAGATTTGAGAAAGTGTGGTCATCGCATCATTAAAATCCGCGGCAGTTTTGGCATTTTCTGCCGTCCCTACGCCAAAAGTCAGCGCTTTTCTTCTTTCCATCTCCTCTTCTAAAGCTTTACGCCCAAGACGTAAAGTTTGAATCATAGAGCTATCAATGCCCAGTTTAGACAACATCGCCATTTGCTCGGCTTTGGACATTTTTTCCATTTTGTCGGCAACGTCGCCCATAATTTCTGTGGTGCTTTTAACCTCACCACGCACATTTTTCGCTTTCAAGCCATACTGCTCAAAGGTTTTTGCGCCTCGACCAATTCCCGATGCAGCTTCACCAATTGTTTTAGATAACCCCTCAATACTTGACTGCGCGGCTTCTATCGAAGAACCATTCACTTCGGCGACTTTACCCAGTTGATAAATCCGCTCCGCAGATTCCCCGGTTACATTCGCCAGTTGATGCACTGCATCTAACGCTTCAAGCTGTGATTTAGTAAAAGCCACTAACCCGACAGCGGCTGCACCGATTGCTGCAGTAAGTCCAGCGATTGCCTTGCCTAATGTGAGTGATTTCCCCAGTTTGCCACCAAATTTCTCAAAACTGTCACCCAGCCCATCAAGTCCCACTTTTGTTGCCGCAAGGCTAATAATGGACTTTGTTAAACTTTGAGTTTGAACAGCATTTTCTTTTTCGGCTTGGGACTGTTTTTCCAACGCTTGAGTCTGCTTTTCAATGGACTGAGTTTGCTTTCCTAGCGTTTGTGTTTGTTGAATACGTTGGTGATTATCTTTTTCAAGGACTTGTTGCTGAGAGGATAAAGATTGCTGAGCAATTTCTTGCTGTTGGGTATTTTTATTAAGCTGTTCTGAAAGCGCAAGTAACACCGATTCTGATTGCTCGGCACTTGCCCCCATTTCTAACAGCATGTCAGCAAGCGCCTGCCCCCGATCTTCCATGGAAATACCCATTTCGGCAAACACATGCTCAGATTGAACGAGTTTATCCAACCAACCATTTAACGCCGCTTCTGGGGTCATGGTTTCCGAGCGTTGTTCAAATTGGCTGATTTCTTCCGTTAAATTGCCTAATACGTCAGATGCCTGACCGATACCCGTTAGCCACTGCTCAATGGCTTGCGTATCAAGGGGTGTATCAGGCAATTCAACTTGCACATCACCTAAACGCTCACTCACAGTCTGGCTCACGTTTTCTGCTGTGTCAGCAAAATTCCCTAAAAAATCGACCGCTTGTTCGGCGGAATTGCCAACCTGTTCGACAAAGGTGTTGAGCTGAGCAAAGGCATCACTATCGGTATCGATGCCAATTTTGATGAGCAGTTCGTTCAGTAGCATTGTGGGCTTCCATTTCGTGTAATTCGGCGATCACCTCGTGGAAAGACAACAAGTCAGCCAATGAATAGACTGTTCTCAATTCGTTTAAGGTGCAGTAATGTTTAGTAATCGGGGTGAAGATAAACCAATCAACGACACTACCTGTCGTTAATTGAGATTGGGTGTTGCTTTCAGCTGTGGCATAGCGCTGAGCAATGCGCTCCCACCTTTGAAAAAATCCGCAAATTGATAAATCACCCCCTCAGTTAAAATCCGTAAAAGATGCGAGCGGTGTTGATTGAAGTGCTCATCAAATTTCTCCGATAAGCGATAGGTTGTGCCATCCAACAAGCGAGCAGAAGTGTGTTTTAACACAATGGTTTCCAATGCACGAACTTCTTCACTTCCTAGTGAGCCGAGTAAGCGGGTGAGTAATGCCATCCCCACGGCTTGTTTATCGTTGCCAGAATTTGCCGATAAATCGACCCCTTGCACTAATTTAAACGCATTTTTTAACGCCACCCAAGAGGACATGGCATTCGCAGGGGTCATCACATAATCGACATTATCGATTTCAATTTTTTTCTGTGCGTCCATTACTGCACTCCTTTTTCAAACGTCATCGTCATTTGCTCAAAGACCAACGTCCAGGTTTGGGCATTGTGTCCATTGCCACGCACAAAAGTCGGTGGGGTGGTGAAATAACCTTTGGTGGCACTTAATACATCATCATTAAGCAAATCACGAATCACCAACGTGACCGGCGTATAACTTTTGATGTCGTTTTTCTGTTGATTGAATAATTTGCTTAAAAAAGCGTTATCCGCCGAATGCTGTTTCGTTTTTAACACTAACTTGCCCGATTTATCAGGGTTAGCAATAAAAATTCCCCGTCCATCTGCGCCTATTACCATAGAACCTGCATCCACTTGGTTTGTGGCGTTAATCACATCACTGCCATCAGACCAATCATTGATTTCACGCCCGTCTAATAGCACAATAACTTGTTTTGGATCGAATGTTGCCATAGAAAATTCCTTAATAATCAGAAAGAAAAACCGACTTTTCTCAAAGTCGGCTATCGAACATTAGCGATTAAAATTCACTAACACATCCACGTGATGAATCGCTCCGGCGAGTTTCACGGCCACTTGAATCGGCGTGGCTTTACGCTGTTCTCGGTCGCTATCCGAGAGGGTAGACATCGGCGCGGCATAGACATAAAAGCCTTTTTCAAGGTAGTCATCGGTGTGTAAATTCCCGAAGCTGTCGCCCGTCCAAACGCCCGGTGCGAATGCCCCGTTATAAACGCCTTCTAGGCAGACTTTCTCCACGGCGGCCATTAAAATGGCTTGACCGGCATCTGTTAAAGGGATTTTGGTTGGTGATTTATATAGTCGAGCGAAGACCTCTTTTTGCACCGCATCTCGAAACCAATCAAGAATCACAATTTCATCAGCAAATCGCCCACCCAGCACCGTTCCTTCGGCAATCATAGCCACATCATCATAGTAGGTGTAGGTGTTAATCCCTAATCGTTTGGCTTTGGCGTGTTCGGTTGCGGTGATCTCATCTGCGGTAATCGTTGGCTGCGTTTTGAATTTCAACGTAATGGTGGAGTTGTTCGCTGCAAAGTTCATCGAAAGCAGTCGTGCCAACGCCGAAGAACACGGATAGAGATCGTTTTTATCAAACATCGGCAACACACGGAATAAACCTGCATCGTACATTTTTTTGTAGATATTATTTGGCGACCATTCCAGGTGAGCTGGTAAAATCACATTAGCACCAAAAAGTTTGTCGTTGGCTTGGGCAAATTTCGCCGCCGTTTCCAGTTGTTCATCGGTTAATTGCGTGGAAAAGGTAAAGGCGTACCAGTCATTATTCACTTCGCTCACGCTTAATAACGCCTCGCCTACCGTTTCCGCTTGAATGGTTAAGGCGGCTTTGCCCAAGGTTTGAAAGGCTTGCCCTGCTTGGAGTTTCAGCATACTCCCGATATTCTGCCCACTGCCATTCCCTTCACTGACAAAGCCCAATACAGTACTCGGATGTGCATTGACGGTATCACTGGTAAACAGAAAACGACTACCCGTGGTATCAAAACTTGCCGTAATGCCTAGTTTCTGCTTGGTAAATTCCGCATTGATTTTAGTGGCAACCGCGGTGAAATCTGCACACTCAGTTAAATTTAAACCACTGACTTGAATGACTTTCTCGCCCACAGGCAGTGAAAATTGACCGCTGGTAATGCGTTTAAACTCATCAATTAAGCTGTTAATCGGCACGCCAGCTAACTGATTCGCTTGGGCGGGGAGCGTGGTTTCATTTTTGTTCCAACGAACAATCACCAACTGTTTAGCACGGGGCGATTGAGCAAAAAACGGCAGTGCCGCTTTTGCGGTTTCGGAAGTTGCGCCAAAAAGCTGTTCCACTTCTTGCTGACTGTTCACATAGACATAACGGGTTTTGGCATCATTAAATGCCTGACCTCGCTCAATCGTAAAAAGGGCTACAATGCCAAAAGATTTACGCACGGCGGATTTCGGCGTGGTATTAATCTGCACATTGACCACATTTTGAATGGACATTGCCATAATGATTACTCCTCTGTAATCGGTTGAATAGATGAATGGGAAAAAGTTTGGGTGTGAATATCGACTTGGGCGATAGCATCCAACGGCACAGCGACAACATGTGAATGGGAAATCACCATATCGAACTGCCCACGCTCTTCATAATCTGCCCCCACGGTAGCGGTGAGATTACGCACATCCGAAAAGCTCACAATGCCTGCTTTCTGGGCTTTGAAAAACGACAAAGCCGCTGAGCTTTGTAATAGCGTGCGGAGTTTATTCGCCACGAAATAGGCATTTTTACCATACGCCGACAAGCTAACCGTGGAAAGCAAAGCGGTGTAAATCCACTCCTCGCTCCCTGTAAATCGCCGAACACTACTGCCGATTTCACGGCTAAATGCCACATCTACCGTAATAAACGCTGACAACGCATTTTCAGGTAATCCCGCAGAAATCACCGCTTGTTCAGGCAGTTGCAAAGCCTGTTGAATCCACTTTCGCAGTTGGGCTATGTCGAACTGCGATTTGGTGATGGTATCCATAATCTCCCCAGTGTGCTTTGGTTTGGATTTTGTATTCTATCCCTTGGTGCAAAACCAAATCCCCAATATTCAGGGCAACCAAGGTCAAGACTTTAATTGACGGCAAATACCGCTCTTGTTCTGGCAATAACAACATATCTTGCGGTGTCGTGGGGATAACGATAGCCGTCAAACGCTCTTCAACGTATTCCGCCTTAAACCCCGACACTGAATGCTGACCGGCAAGCCGTTTGACTTGTATGGTCTGACGAAATCGCCGATTGCGAAAACGGGCTGATTGATTCAGTAATCTCATCTGACAACTCCAATAATAGACTGCCGTAAATGCCCCGTATCAATTAACGGTCGGCTGGATTTTTTGCGTTTAATGGTACTTGGGGCATTGGCTGTCCAGTCTCCGTTGGCAATATTTTCTTGCACATCACCTTGCACCATTAACGCTAAGCGTTGATAAATCAATGGAATCTCCACGCCGGATTGGTATTGTTCAGCAAAAAATTCAACATATTTTTGCTGATTGTCTGCCAAGGTTTGCCGTAAAAAAGGGCGAGAAGGGATACGTTCATTGCCAAGCTCTAAAATCGCCGCCAGCGTTGCTAGATTGAGTGAAGTACCTTCTACGGTAGGGTTCGCAGAATCTGGTACGCCCACATAAACCGCTTGGGCTTTGAGCTGTTGAAGTTGTTGCAACAAGGCTTCTAGCCCGTTGCCACGCTGTTCAAGTGTGATTGGCATTGTTTCCCTTCTCTTTGAAATATTTTAAACATTTTTGTTGATTTTTCTTGCCATCTTAAACATTTTTGTTTACAATACTCGCATCTTAAAACAACACGGAGGCACAGTGAAACAAAGTGAACTTTTAAGATGGTTGCAACGGCAAGGCGTTGAAGTAAAAGCAGGCAGTAACCACCTCAAACTCTACTACAACGGCAAGCAATCCACTCTCTCAAAGCATAAAGGGCAAGAAATTCCCAAGCCAACAGAGATAGCGATTAAAAAGCAACTTGGTTTAATCTAACCAATGCCCCTGAAAGGGGGCATTTTAAGGAGCAAAAATGTTTTATCCCGCAAAATTTGAACAAGATGAAAACGGTCTATACGCTGTTACCTTTCGAGATATTCCCGAAGCGATTACCTGTGGCGACAATCTCACCGAAGCCCAAGCAATGGCAAAAGATGCACTCATCACCGCAATGGAGTTCTACTTTGAAGATTTCCGCACTGTGCCAATGCCTAGCGAACCAATGGCAGATGAACAACTTATCGAATTGCCAGCAAGTGTCTTTGCCAAAGTTTTGTTACTAAATGAAATGGTGGCTCAACGGGTTTCCCAAAGCGAATTAGCCCGAAGAATCGGCGTTAAACCGCAAGAAATGCAACGAGTTACCAACATTCACCACAACACGAAAATTGACACTATCCACAATGCCCTACGTTCGCTAGGCAAACAATTACAGTTAGGCGTTGCTTAATCTCTCCAAGCCCCTTGACAGCAAGGGGCTTTTTGTTTAATCTTTTTTCACTACTAAACATCAGCGGAAATCCGCACCCGTCAGCAAGCGGTTTTTTTGTACCTAAAATCTGTGATTTTTTCCTGCCATTAGAAAAATCATAGTGCGATCTATGATCGGGTCGAGAGAACTTAATAAAATACCTTCGGGAAATAAGTTCCGCCGTCTGATGCGGTAGTTGAAGCCCGATCACCCACTAAGTGATCATCTCTATTAACTAAATCATCAGAGGTCTTTATGACAAACTTAACTATTCTCAACACTACTATTCGTACGCTTGATAATCTCTATTCCTTAAATGACCTTCATAAAATCGGTGGAAATGAACCTCGTCATCAACCGTCTTTATTTCTTGCTAACAAACAAACCCAAGAATTGATCGAAGAATTACATAAAGAAAGCAGTCTAGAAATTCCTAGACTGGTTAATTCAATCAATGGTGGGCGTTATCGTGGCACATACGCTTGCGAAGAATTAGCCCTCGCCTATGCCACTTGGATTTCCCCAAAATTCCACCTTGTTGTGCTAAGAGCGTTTTTAGCTATGCACAAAGGAGAAGGGCAAAAAAACGCAGAAAATCGACCGCTTGCAATTCCCGAACTAACATTCACAGTAGAAATGAGCGAAGACAACCGCAACGTATTACTGAGCAATTGGTTTGCTTTACACAACACCCTTGAATTATTGGCAACGCTAGAACCACCTTTGCGAGCCTTAAATTCTCCCTTTGCCTCAAAGGTTTATACCCACGTTACCGAGTATCGCAACAATTTAGGCTACACCAAAGCAATGTTAGCTCCCTTATTCGCAAATGTCGCCTTTGATAGACGACAAGACCCTCACGAATATATTGCAATGCAAGCCTTTAACGCCTTTCAAGCAAGAGGCTTTAAACCAAGAGTGGCAGTAAAACTGTTGGCTTAAACTTTATCGCATTTTGCCGTTCTCTTTCTCCTAAGCCACCATCACGCCTACGCTCACTAATTTGCGTAGGCGGAGGTACTCTTGCCCAAAAGCAGTGGTGTGGTAACTCTCTTCGCCAGCTTTAAGCGTGGGGGCGGTATAACTCACCGATAACTCCCCTACACTCTCAGAAGCCGTCAGGCGATGAGGGTCGCCTTCGCTTCCTATCCCCCAAAGGTGCACGGTTGCAAAATGGGCGGTTAAGGCTAACACGCCCCGAGCATAGTGCTTACCCCAACGGCTTTCGCTGATTTCTGTTTTGGCATCCGATAAAAAAAGCTCAATGAGATTATCATCGAGCTTTTTTTCTTCAAATTGCGGATAACGGCTTAAAAAATCTTGGGGTGTTAGCATTGTTGCTCCTAATAATCGACATAAAGGGCAGATTCCGGCTCTTTGAAGGTTACCCCACCAAAGACCATTTTTAAGCCCGATTCGTAGGTCATCAACCCTTTTTTCGCCGCACCTAATACGGTTGGGGATTGTGGAATATCCATCACCACATAGTTGGCATCTTTCACATACGCTATCGCACGGTGTTTGCCGTCTGTGACAAGTTCACCATAGTTAGACGGCAACGGTTTAATGCTCACGGCTTTTCCGGCTGCACCGCTTAAAATCTTGGTTAAATGGTCAAGGGCGGTAGTATCCGTTAAGCTCTTATCACGAGTGAGCAAGCCAAGATAAGCATAATCCATTGCATCAATCGCAAAGGTATTTGGCGTGTCAATGCGGTAGGTTTTTTCCATCGCACGCAAGAACAGCTCTTCAAAGAATTTCACACTCTCTTCAAAGGTCATTGCTTTAATCGCTTTTTTCAAGGTCGGTTTGTACACTTCGACATTCGGGTTATTAAGCAACCCTTTTAAGCGAGTTTCTTGGGCGTGCCCTAAAAAAGCGACTTTCTGTAAGGTTTGATGAGCATTTTGGTTCAGTGCCATCAATTTTTGCGTATCTAAAGCAAAGCCGAGTGCGGCGGCTTTGGCGAGTTCAATGTCCTGCCATTGCACCGTTTTTGCCCAAGTCACTACTGGGGTGCGTGTGTGATTAAAACTCACACCTACTTGGTCAAAGTTATTGGTGTTGTAGGTGATTAAACCGTTATCTAAATCCCCGCTAATATCAGCGCTAAAATGGAGTTTTTCATCCATTAACGGATTGCCCGAACTATCTACCGGCACAAATTGCGGGAAGGTGATTTCAGGGTATTTGGTTTGGCTGATATTTTTACTGACTTCGGTCAGTGCCGTGCGTAGCACGTTAATATGTGGCATAACGCCTCCTTAAATAAAAGTTATAAACGGGTAATTTCAGCGAGATTGCCAGCAATGGTGATGACGGTGTAATCGGTCGCAATGCTGTCTGCACCCACCTCTTTTTGAATCTGCCCAGCAAATTTCTCACCACTGGTTTTACACAGCACGGCGACTTTATCCCCCCGTTTCAACACAACATCTTTGACGACTTCGACCCAAATACCGTCTGCGGTGCCAATGTGCATCACATCGAGCAGTTCCTCTTGTTGCCATTCATCTTTAATCACCGAACGCACTACAACGCCTGCAACGGTGTCGGTTTTAGCCGAAAGGGCTTGCACGCCTTTTTCCGATAACGCCACAAAACGCCCTGCCATCAGCGGAGTTTGTGCAGTATTGCGATAGGCAATCGTTTTTGAATTAGCTAAGCCCCCTTTGCCAATATCACCAGCGTGGGCGATTGCGGTATGTCTTGCATAAGCCATTAGTTTGCTCCTTGGTTGTAACTGTTAAAATCAAACGCTGTCGGTGTCTCTTTGCTATCCCCTAACAGCACCGCACCGAGATGTTGGTCGTTCATCTTTTTTGCTACCATTTGTGCAGTGACATAAGCGCCGTTGAGTTCGGCATCACTTAATTTCGCTGCTTCATCTTGGGCAAAAAATCCGCCCGAAACGACCGCTTGCTCTTTCTCTTGGCGAAGGACTTTGGCTTTTTCATCTCGCAGTTGTTGGTTTTCCGCTTCCAATTCGGCAATCCGTGCCGTTAAGGCTTCATCTTTCACCTTTTCTTTCTCCTTCTCTTTCGGTTGTTCTTTTGGCTTTTCAGCGGGTTTCTCCGCTTCCTTTTCCACCGCTTTATTCGGTGGAGTTTTCTCTTGGGGCGGTGTTTTTTCACTCGCTGTTTTCTCTTTTTCTTCCACTTCTTTGGCTTGTTCATCGGTCAGTTTTGTGCCGAAAACGCCTAATAAAGCATCTAAAAATTTGCGTGTTGTGGTCATTTTGGGTTTTCCTTCATCGCCTAATTTCACATTACTCCCGCAACGACCCTTAGGCACAATCGCCACGTGATTGCCGACCATCGGCAACATTTCAAAATCGGCATCGGTAAGCGTACTTGGTTGAATATCGCAACGATAACCACAAGAAAGTTCCTCAATGCCTTTATCTTGAATTAAAGAAATCGCCTCTGCGTCATAAATCCACGCTTCACCAGCGAGCATATCGCCGTCCCGTTTGACATTGCGTACATTGCCCACAGCCAACGCTTTCCAATTATGAGCATTGACATCGTCTTCAGGATGACCAAGGGTAATCGGCACGCCTTCAAAACTCTTCACCGTGCTATCGGAAAAGAGCGATTGTTCGGTACGAGCGACTTTTTTCACGCTGTTATCAGAAAGCCCCAGCTCTTTTCCGAGGTAATCAAATACGCCAAGCCGAGATAAAGTCGCTGGCACCACTAAATAACCATCACGGGTAAATGACCGCTGGCTTTGGGATTTGTCGGTAAATTTCATTGTTGATCCTATTTTTCAGGCATAAAAAAACCACTCCGAAGAGTGGTGGTTAAAGTGACACTTTTATCAAAGTACTAATTGCGGTTTTGATGGCTTCAAAAGATAAATCAAGACTTTTATTTTTCACCGTGGCTTTAATATTATTCCAGACATTATCGTGACGTATCTTATCCAGTAGCTCGTGCCCTTGCCAAGTCAGCCCCGTAGCAACAAAATTGACCTCATTCATACCAGAATAATCTATCGCCTCGATCAGCCCCGCCTCTTTCATTAACTTGTAATGATAAGAAACGGTTTCAGGTAAAAAGCCCACGATGTCACTATCTTGTAGATAACATTTTGCTTCCGCTTGGGCTTCCAATTTAAACAGAATACGGCGGATTAAGTCCCAGTCTCGTTTCATAATTTTTCTCGAACAAACCAAAGTAGCGATTTTAACCAATAACTTATTCCTAGCTTATATTCTTCTTTTGATAAACCATCTGAGATTTTGTGATTATAAAGAAAAGTAAGCCAAGATTTTGCTTCTTTTGCGGTATTGATTTCAAATAAAGGATTGCCGAAATACTTATTTATTCGCATCTTTAAGCCTATTTCGTCAAAAACATCTTGTCCTTTTATTAAGTAATAATACCAAACAATAATACGATCACGTTTTGTTTCAATATTAAAACATTCGTGCTCTTCATCACTAATCAAAGGAATTTCTTTTTTATCGCTAATAAAAAAAGAGAGCGTTTTTTTTAACATTATTCAAAAATCTCTGTTAAATAAATCATCGTCGTTTTAAAGAGTAAACCTTTCACTTCTACATTTTTAATCTTGAACTTTTTACCTGTTGGATATAATACTTCTTTCTCTCCTTTGGACAAAGAAATACGTTCAATTTGTTTTCCACTTTTGCCTGTAATGATAAACTTTACATTGCCTTTATGATTTAAAGGTTCTTCAAGCTGTGTTGTACTAATAAACGCTGGCTCAACAACATTTTCACCTTTTACATAACGTGCAATCTCTTTCTTGCTCAGTTTTGTTCTACGATAACTTGTACCTTCATAGTTTGGCATTTTTCTTAATGCAGATTCAAGCTGATTAACATATTTCCGTTGAAGTGGCGACAGTTTATTTTTTAGCAATGCTTGGTTAATTTTTTCATAAACGCCGCCAGTATAAGCAACAATAGATAATGCTTCCGCTTTAGTTAGCCCGTATAGCTTGATTGCCTTGCTTATTGGAGCTTGTTTTAAATGCTCAAGATTATATTCAACAGCTTTTTCATTTGTTAAAGTAATAAATTCCGCTTGCGTCATTGGATTTTGAATAACTTCGGTTTTCTCTTTCTTTTTAGCCTGCCTTTGTTGTTCAAGATCTTGATTTTTCGCTTTAACGTCCTCCACCTTACCAAAAAACGGCAACGCCACACATCGACAGTTGATCTCGTGGGTTGGATGCCCCGTTTCGGGCGGGTCGTTCCACGCAAACACTTTACCTTCGTTAGCTTGATGGCTTTCTCGCACCCGTTCATCATTAGAAGTGCTCCAAGTGTAGTGGGTAATCCCCATTTGCTCTTGGCGTGCTTGGGTCATAGAACCGTGAAATTTTGCACTTTGATCTCGGGCAATGAGCACTGCCCGCTTTTCCGATATGCTACCAATTTTCTTGATTTCTGCCGTTAATGCACTTAATGAACCGCCCGATAACGCATTGCGAGAAACCGCATCATTGATTTTGTTTAAATAATCGGTATGGAGATTTTTAATCAGCGAGACATTGTACAAGCGGGCATAATTGAGCTTTTCTTCCACACTGCTATTGGAGGCGAGATAACTTTTCACATCTATCCCGATAGCCTGTTTGATTTGCGTTGAAAACTCCGTGTCGTGTTGCGCTTTTCCCCTTGCGACAAAACCTTGTGCAATGCGTTCAGCCATCTCTTCCACTTTGCGTTTTTGTAAATGTTCAATCGCTTTTAAAAGCACTTGCCGTGTGCGATCAATATCGTCTTGTTGGCTATCGGCAAAAAGTGTTGGCGAAAAAAAAGTGTGCTTATTTTTCAGCACACTTTCAATCACCGCTTGGTTTTCGTTGAGCAATCCCCGCAATTCGCCTAAGTACCACCGCTCTGTTCGAATACTCTGTTTAAGGGGCTTATATTTCCGCACCTTGATTTTCGGGTTGTTTCTCAAAATCTCGGGCAGATTCATCAACGGCGGTTGGGTCATATTGTTGCTCCAAAAGGGCTAAATCTTCAGCCGAAATATTGGCAAATAAGCCACTCTCTTTCAGTTCGTTAGCGGCTTGGATTTCCGTTACAATACCGTGTTGAATCAAGCCATTGACCGCTTGTGAAAAGGTATTGAGCATATTCACTTGTTGCTCTTGGGTGAGCTCTTTAAGTGGGGTGAATTCAAACCACCAATCTTCTGGCAAGCCACCAAAAAGTTGGTTACATAAGAGTGGATCAAGCCGTTCAAATACAGGACGCAATCGGGCTTCTTGCAAGCGGTGAATGCTTTCGTGGTAGTTTTGAATATCTTCATCCCCACTGGCTAATCCACTGACCGACTGCCCGAACAAAATTGTTACGGGTATATCCGCCGCCCCAGCAACCGCATTGCGAAATTCGGTGAGTAAATCTTTCAAGCCACCAAAGGCAAGCTCTTTTTGCTCATATTCGTTTTCGGTATCCAGCACTAAGCTGTTGGTACTGGATTTAATCAACTGTACGGCTTGAATCACCCGAGCCACATCATTTTCCATCCCCGAGGCGATTTTTTCGGATAAGCCCGCAATGCGAAATACATCGACCTTGCTTTCAAAAATCAAATCGCCAATATTTTTACTTGCCCCGTCAAAGCGTTTTAAAGTTTCAATCACCGGGGATAAATCAGATACGCCCCAAATTTCTTGACTTGAAAGGGGGGCATTATGGGCGTTGAGTATCATTAAACGGGAATGATGTACTTCAACTACATTGACTTCATTGGCAATGGTATAAACATTGTATTTGCCGTAGTTATCCGAGAGGACATCTCGCTCTTTCTCACCTTGTGGGTTGATTTTCTCTTTGGGCAAAATGACCAGTTTCTGTATTCGCTCTGTAGCCATCAGGGGCGTATTTAAACTCGGCTTATCGGTAATAATCAGCACCCCTACCGAACCATAAAGGCTTGCCCATTGCAACGCTTCACACAAGGTTTCACGCAGTTTTAAGCGACGTTCTAAGCGGGTGAATTGGTCAAGCTGTTCAGCATCGAGTTCATTCGCATAAACTTCTCGCCAACGGCGGGTCATATCTTCTGCTCGCTTAATGCAGATTTTTTTCGCAATCCAGTTTTCACTCCACAAGGCTTCTAATTCTGTCTGAGAAATCGGCTGACTTGAACCATACTGCAACCCCTGTTGCTTCGCCCCTAAGTTCAAGGCAAGGGATTGAATGCCGTCATTCAACCGAGTGGCTTGATATTTTTTTGCTTTTTTTCTGCTCATCTTATAAATCCAGTAGTGATTTTGGTTTGATTGGTGCAAAACACATAATCAACGCATCAGCCAAGTTAGGCGAAGGAATGCCCCGCTTTTTCATTTCAGCTTTGCTTTCCACTTTCACTCGCCCGTTATTATCATAAGCGACACGGGGGCGTGAGAGTTCTGCCTTCAAGTATTCCAATTCAGCAATCTCAGCCGAAAGGCTAATTAATTTATCCGTTGCAAATTTATCGCCAAATTTGACCGCTCGATAGGTGTTATAAAAACGGTCTCTGACCGCCCACCACGCTTGCGCTTTAATGTTGGCAAACATATCGGCATTTTTCTTGCTTAAACTGTACTCTGCCTCAGGTCGAAACACCGCACCGCCTGCATTAAAACCTTCTGCACGCAAACGGCTATTAAGAATACGGCGATAATGAGCTTTTACGCCTGCTCCCACACCGATAGAGTCATAAACAATCTCATCCGCTTGCCAGCTAATCGCATGAGTATGGGTTCTATCAGCACTCTCAATCACATCGCCGCCTTTCCAGCTTATGCAGTCCAAGACGATTGAGCCGTGAGCTAAACAATTGGCGTTAGCATCTGCCCCTTCATCGGCGACATCAAACCCCACGACTTTCCGACCGCTTGCAGTGAAATTCAGTTTTAAATGGGCATTGACCGCCGTTTCAATCCATAACGGCTTAATCACCGCTTGGTCGCTGTCAGCAACAGGTTCACCCAACCAAATATGGCGATAAAGCTCGTAATCTCTCTCCTTGCACTCTTCCATTTCAAGGCGAAGTGTTTCGGGAAAATAAGGATTTTGGTCGTAATTGACTTTCAGTAAGATACAATCTGTCGGCGGATTAACCACAAACCGTTGATAGGTGTCATCTAAAATATTCTTTGGATTGAACGTAACCCAAATTTCAGAGCTTTCTTTACGAATCGTCGGAATTAAAATATCCCAACTCTCTTTCGACACATTCTCTCCTTCCTCTACCCAGCAAATATCAACACCTTCAAGGGATTTGATTTTGGTCGGGTTATTCTTAATGCCGTAAAAAAGAAACGTTGCACCTGTGCGTAAATGGTAGATTTTGTTTTTTTGGACATCAAATTCTGCTTGGTAACCGTTTCGCTCAATCGTATCAGCTAAAAGCTGAATAACGGAGTCGCTAATCGAGTTTTGTAATTCCCTTGCACACAAAAAACGGGCATCCATTCGCCGAGCAATCTCAATCAACAAACGGGCCACTGTCCACGATTTCCCGCTTCCCCGACCACCATAGGAAATTTTATAGCGATGCGATTCGGTAAATGGACGGAAAATAGGGTTAATGCTCACTGAACAATTCCTTTAAACTCGGTAATATCGGCTGTTCTGCGGAGGTAATATCTACCCGATCTTTAAACATACCCAAATGTTTACCCAGTAATTCAAGGGCTTTATTGGCAGCCGATGGCTCAAACTTAAAGCACGCAATATCATTTCCCACCATTTCACCATCAGGCGTTTTAGCGGGTATGGTTTCTATCGTACTTTCTTCCCCCATTGAGATCGCAATGTTTTTCAACAACTTCTGAATCACAAAATCTTGCGACACTTCAACACGTGCTGACCGCTTGTTCTGAGCTTCTGAAATGGCTTGTTGGATTTCAACATTCTTCAACAATCTTTGACCTTGGGAATAAGCTGTTTCTTTTTTATATCCCGTTCTAATCGCCGCTTGTGTGGCATTCAAATCAATCAGATACTCTTCAACAAATCGCTTTTGTTTATCGGTTAATTTCCCACGCCCAGACGTGGATTTAACCCCGTCTTTCTTTTTTGGCATGGTTAATTCCTTAAATAAAAAAAACCGCACTTTTTAGGGTGCGGTTCGTTAAAAATGCTTGTTTACAATGTAATGTTAACTTACAATATCTATATCAAGTGAGGGACTTGATACAAGAAACCCCAGCTTGTAGAAACTGGGGCAAAATCGGAGCAGATAAGATGATGTTACTCTCAAAAATCATCATTATCTTAGTTCTTGTATTAGTAAGCGTGCCAGCTTACTAGGGACTAACCAAGGGGGAGTTACCGCTCCCCTGAGGTCTCCAAATATACTAAGTAACCTTTCAACAAAAATCAAGATATTTCTATGGTAATGACACGTACCCAAATCAACGCCAAAAGCGAAAATAAGCGAGGGATTAAGGTTAAAGGCTTTAAACTCCACATTGACGACATCGCACGCATAGAACAACTAGCTGAACGCTTAGGACTTTCACAAGGGAAAACGATTATGAAAGCAATCAGTTTATTAGAACAGCAGTCTGCATAAATCACTTGGCTTTGCCCTTAATAAGAACAAAGCAAAATAATCTTAAAAGGGGCAGTATTCAACACGCCCCCTATCAAATGGCATCACTCTTCATTGATGCGATTTAAACCCCGCCTTGGCTTGTGCTTGCCACTCTCGAATACTATCGACTTGACCGGCACATAGGTCTCGCTCTCCGATGACCACAATAAGATACTCCACCGCATCACCGTAAGTTGTGCCATCAAATTCCGTTCGCTCACACGCGGTTAAATAAGCCTGTGGTGGGAATAAGTATTCCGTTTTCGTCATCACCTTATTTGTGCAACCGCTTAATACTATCCCGCACAGAATCAGGCAAAGCAGTAACACCACACGGCTCTTTAACCAATACCGTCTTAATCTGTTCACGTTTATTCTCCGTCTGCTTACGCAAGGTCGTAGCAAACTTTCGCTGATTTTCGACCGCTTGTTGCTCTACCTTTAATGCCTGTTGCAACTCGCTATTGGCTTGCTGTTGCGCTGCAATGGTTTGAGCTTGGGCGTGATTATCGGCTTTTAAGCTATCTATCACACTGGACTGATACCAACTCCAACCGCCTAAGCTCAAAATCAATAATAGGAGCAAGAAACGAAGGTTGCTCCAATACATCATCTCTCCAACAACTCAAAATGCGGGCCATCATAAAAACGTTCGTCTTCGCTCTTCCCGTTACGATTCCAATCGCCACCCCAACGAATCGCAATGCCTAATTCATCTGCTGCAGTGAACATCGCATTCGCAACCTGTTTAAACGCCGATTTATTTTTCCAATCTACGGGTAAAGGCACAATATCTACCGCATGACCAGTTAAATGACGACTGTTTAATGTCTTCGTCGCTCCTTGCTTAAAGAGTTGCTGTTGTCTCTCTTTAGTTCGCACACCTTCGATAACCCGAAAATCAACAGCGGAAATCGCCAAAGCACGCTTAACCACAGCCACTAAACGAGCATTCACCCCTTGCAAATTTTTCTTGCTCACGTCGCTTAATTGAAAATTACTCATTTTCGACCCTCTTATTAATGATTTTTAAAAATGTGGCACGAATAAAATCAATCCCTACCAAGCCAAGCATGGCACCAATTGGCGTAATCCACTCTTCGCTTAATTGGAAATACAGCAATATCGGACGAGCGGTGTAGGCAAGAATCCCACACAAAATCGCCTCGATAGATTTTTTCCGCCACGACCCTTTACCATAAAGAAACGAACGCCCTAGTGCGACGACAAACCCCGCCGTAAAACCGCACAGGGAGTTGTGATGGGTTGCCCACCACGCCGCAATTTGCATCCAAATATCAGGATTCTTCTCCGGCATAAAATTCATACTCCACCCCAG
This sequence comes from Pasteurellaceae bacterium Macca, assembly GCA_023101485.1. GTDB lineage: Bacteria > Pseudomonadota > Gammaproteobacteria > Enterobacterales > Pasteurellaceae > LVZB01. The sequence continues at coordinate 26,315 of LVZB01000001.1, forward strand.
ATTTGAGGTATAAAAAAAGCCCACGCAATGCGTGAGCTGAAACTTGGCAAGGGCAGAGGGATTTGAACCCCCATTGACGATTTTGGAGACCGCTATCTTTCCGTTAGATGATGCCCTTAAATTCTAATTCAAATAAACACCCAAGCCGATCAACACAAAGCCAATTGCAAACCCCATTGAGGCGATAATCGCCGCACTCGCTAACATTTTCCCAACTGTATTTGCTGCTTCTGTACTCATTTTTCCATCTACCTTTACTTGATGTTTTGGGTTATACTTCATCATCTTCGTTAATCATTCCGATTCAATGGTTAATGAAAACCCCCAGCAATTTGCCGTTGTTGGGGGTTATTTTTTGCTAACAAAAAGCCCCGACCGTTTCCGATCAGGGCTGTGAAATTTATTCGGTGAACATCACTTATACGACGACCACCATTGCTGACAGAATATATGAAAGCACCACCAATTTCAAGAGAAAAATGCAAATTTTTGCAACTTGCTTACATTTTTGTGATTTTTAATAGCAAGATCGAGAAATTTAGCCACAACCCACTCACTAGCTTCAAGACTTTGAGTCACCCTTTTATACCACCCATTACGCGAAACCGACTTATCCCTTGCCCACTGATATTTCGCAATCGCATACACTGAACAGCCATAAACATACTTCGCTTCAAGGTATTTATAATCTTGCGGACACGGGTTCTTAATGCAATATCCCACCACCGAACTAATCACTAACCCTAGCTCATCATCACAACGCTCTCTGACGGGTTCAACCACGGCTTCCGCATCTGCCTGTTGCATTAAGCGAGCAATCATATTCGTACGACTTTCAAAATCTAACCCACTGTACGCCCAAGCACCCCATTCATTCAACCGAGTTTGCACCCATTCCTTTTTCTCATCGCTCAATACACTGCTCATTTTTACATTCCTCCATTCTAACAACAATCCTCCCTCCCTTTTCTATTCCTTTGGCTTCTATACTGAGCTTCGGTAAATATTGCCAACAGTCGTCTGCGACAATCTGAGCATTTACAAGACTATCAAGCAGTACTTTCCACAGATTATCTAAATCCCGCTTACGATTATCAGGCAAGTAAACATCTACGCTAATTGCTACGGGTTTCTGAAAGGGTAAATGCCCCAAGCATGCTACAAATACTTGACTTTGGTAAGCTTTACCTTTGGGTGAAATATAATGTCGCCCTTGTTTCGTATGCTTCCAATAATGATTTACGCTAGGAGGGTACGGTAATTCAATTTCTACGAACTCGCTCATAACTTCCCTTCCCGTTTTAAAATCGCCTGCGTGCGGAACACACCTTCGGCATGGGCTAAGCGAGCTTCATCTGTGTCTAAATGACGAGTGCGACGATCTATCTCATCGTGGCAAGAGCTACAAGCCCAAGCACCGAAAATATCATTGGGCTTTATACCCATTCCATTGAGCCCCGCCATACGGTAATGTGCCAAAACCACTGTGTCTAAATTGCCGTTGCAGATACCGGCTAACCGCACCTGACATTCCCGCCCTTTGGCTTCTTTTCTTAAATCAGCCATTTATACCCCCATACAAATCAGCCAAGCCATAAACGCCCAGAAAAAAGCACATCCCAACAAAGCCACGATCAATTCCCAATTCATTCATTTTCTCCTTTACTAAAATCTTGTAAGTTAATAATCTCCTCCTCACTCCACCGCTTACCACAACGAAAGCCCGAACATTCAAACGGCCTGGCTTTGTCTATCGCCGTTTTCTCTGGAAAAGACCGCCAATCCGACATATCCGCCCCACAAGCGGGGCATTTGGGTTGTTTTTTTGTCATATTGCTCCTAAAAAGTAGAGATTATATAGATAAAATACTTGCACCTCTTAAAAATAGAGTTATAATAACCACCATTAACAACAACCAAGAGGACACAGTGGACAGCAAAACGATGATTAAAATTGTTGAAAAGGACGGCTGGTACTTTGTTGAAGCCAACGGTAGCCACCACCATTTCAAACATCACACGAAAAAGGGGAAAGTAACCATTCCCCACCCAAGGAAAGATTTAGGTTTCCTTGAAAAACAAATTAGAAAACAAGCGGGGCTATAAGCCCCCTTATAGGAGTTTTATGCTATACCCAATCGTTCTTCAAGCCGTGTCAGACGGCTATGTTTGTGCTATCCCTGATGTCCCAGGTTGTTTTTCCGCAGGCAACACCTTAGATGAAGCCTTTACGAATACCCAAATTGCGATTAAATCGCACATTGGCTTAATGGTGGAAGATGGCGAAGAAGTGCCATTACCTACATCACTTGAAAACCACCGAGCCAATCCTGATTTTGTGGGCGATGATTTTATGTTCTCAATGGTCGATGTGGACATCACCCACTTGCTTGGCAAAGCGGAAAAAATCAACATCACTGTACCACGCCACTTACTGCATAAAATCGACCAATTTGTCGCAGGCAATCCCGAATATAAAAACCGCAGTAGTTTTTTAAGCCGAATTGCCGCCGACAAAGTCTATGGTTTTTCAACCCAGCCTTATCAAGGCTAACCACCTGCCCCTTGACACCAAGGGGCTTTTTTCATAAGCCGATTATTTAACCACTCACGGCTATCGTGGTATCCTATAAATCTCTTTAACTACTTATAGGATAAAAACAATGCCTTATTACAACCCCAATTCAAAACCACCTTTTCGAGTCGATTTATCAAACCAAGACGCCCTTACTTTGGCAGCCCATTTTGTTCCTCGGGGATTATCCCCACAAGAAACCGCAGAACTGCTTGAAGATTATGCTAAATTCTTTATTCAGTACTTTGCGAAAAAGGCTTAATCTCACGCTTAACTTTATGCCAAACAGTCCGCTCTGACTTCCAACATTCTAGGCAATGGATAAGTTCCATTGCTTTTTTTCGGTCATCGGCAAAATCGAATTCTGTGTCATCCGTCATTTTGCAACTGTCGGCTTGAAATTCCACTTGATGATCTGCCAAGGCTTGATCGTCAATTTCAAACACTAATCTAAATTTTACATTGTGCATTTTTACTCCTTACCCTTGACACCAAGGGGCTTTTTGTTTACTCTTTTTCTGCTCTCAAAAAGCATCTACTAGCGGTAATCCGCAACCGAAAATCCTTGCGTTTTTTTTGTACCCAAAATTTGTTATTGCCAAAAAATTTTGTTTTACATCAAAGGTAAAAATTTAATCAATGGTCGAGAGTGCGACTAATACAACACTCTTTCGAGAAATACGTCCGCCATACTAGTAGTGGTTTTGAGCTCTCGACCGCCCTAATATTTAGGGAATATTCCTATCAAAAAGGATACTAGCTATGTCAAACTTAACCATTCTCAACACTTCTGTCCGTTCACTCGATAATCTTTATTCTCTTAACGATCTCCACGCCATTAGCGGTAATGATCCAAAACATCGCCCTAGTTTATTTGTTCGTAATGAACAGACCAAAGAGCTGATAAAAGAAATTGAATCTGAGCAATGTGCAAATTCTCACATCGGTAATACCCGAAGCACAAAAACGATCTTCGCTTTAAAAACAATCAGGGGTGGTAAAGATATTTCACTTCAAGGCACTTGGGCTTGCGAAGAATTAGCCCTTGCCTATGCCACTTGGATTTCCCCCAAATTCCATTTAGTCGTATTGAGAGCCTTTATCGCAATGCACAAAGGCGAAGGGCAAAAAACCGAAGAAAATCGACCGCTTGCAATCCCTGAAAAAACCTACACTTTCACGCTGACAGAATACGAACTGCAAAAATTAGCGTGGCTATGGAAGATTGCAGAAAGAATGCGGAATATGCTTCACGCACTTTACGAACCGCTTGAGAAGCTCGGTTCACGTTATTCTGCCTGCGTTTACGGGGCAAGCCACGATTACAAAATGAGCCTAGACGAATGCCAGAAACTGCTTACCAGAATGACCGCAGACGTAGAATGCCACCCTAACGATTCTCGCAACAGCTGGCAACGTGTTCTCCCCGAATTGCGTAAAGGCAAACTCAACAACCCGTTTTAATTTCCCCCTAAATCCGACCGCTTGTATCCGTGCAAGCGGTCTTTTTTCGCTAAAAAAATGAATACAACTGGTTAATCACATTCTCATCGGTGGTATTGCCGAAAACGTGCTTTAATGCCGCGTTGATCAAAGCGGAATAGCACCGCTCAAATTCATTCTGCTCCATATTGCCGTAACTCAAACTCTCGGCTTCTACTCGCATTCTGCCGTCAATGGTATAGCTCACTGCCTTAAACCCTGCTAACACCGTCAGATTTTTCCGAAAGGTGTCGAACTGTTTCCTTTCGTCAAAGTGCTTCCATTCCGTTTTATCCGCTGACCAATGAGCAAAGCAGAAATTAAAAAAGGCAAACACCTTGCGATGAAATTGCGGATTGCGAGAGCGTTTAATCTCCACAGGGTACATCTCCCCTGTTTTAAAGCCTTGCAACGCCGGCAAGTCCATTTCAAAGGCGGGAGCAAAAACCCCGTTTGCCCCTTTAATCATTTGGATTTGCATTGCATCCCCCAATCAATGAACCAGAGTAAGTCCGAAATAATTTGCCTGTACATTATCCATCGGGAATTCCACTAAGCGTGTGATAGTAAATCTTTTACCGAAAACTTTTCTCACTGACTTCTGGGCAATATCTAAATTAGCTTTACCATTCACTGAAATTGAAACGGTGAGCCCACGTCCAAACAGACTGCATACAAAAGTCTTATTCCCTTTATAGGCATAAACAATCACCTCTTTGGTCATAGGGTGAATTTTCGCCCCACTGTCTGTTAATAACTTTTTAACCAATTCAATATTTTTATCTGTCATTTGGATAATCCCTTTTCCTTAATAAAACCGAGTTCAACCTGCCGAGTAACAAACCCTTGCATATTCGGGTCAAACACCGCCACCATTGAGCCTTTGTTATTGCCTTTGGCTTCCTTACCTGTCACCGGATGCACAAAATTGATTCGTCCGCCGATAATGTCGATAACCGCTGTGGCGTGCTCTTTAATCACTCGATACCACTTGGTCGATTTATCCGCCGGCAATAACATCACCACCAAATAACCTTGCGCTTTAAGCTCAGCCGCCCGTTTTACGAAGGGCAAAGGATTGCTGTATGGCGGATTCACCCAAAACTTCGGCTCTTCACCGCATAAGTCGGCGAGCAAATAATCCATTCTAAAATCCGCTAAAAAGTCCTCGCCGATCTCACTCTCTTTGCCGATATACAAGGAGCAAATCGCGTTAGTTTCCGTGGCACAACCATCTACATTCACCCCAAAGGCTTTCTTTGCCCAGTAAGTGAAATAAGCTGGTGTGCGATAGGTATCTTTATCAAACTCTGGCTGTTGCATTCTTGCCTCTCAAAAATCGTCCTAAATGTCGATTAAATGCCGCTTTACGTTGTTCTGGGGTCAGTCTTGCTCTCACTGATTTGGGTAATTCCGCCGTTTCAGGGGGCGCATAAATCACACCTGACTTGAGCTTATCGAGCATGGCATCTAACGCCGAGACAATCTCTTTTTCCAATCGCTCTGGCTTCCAAAAGCCCCTTTTCTGCCCTTGCTCCAATCCTGAAAGCAACCAGTATTCCGCGTTGGAACGGTAGGTCATCGGCTTAAACTCTCTGATTCGAAAGCGAGCTAATAACCCGGGCACTTCCGCGGGTTCTGGCAAGCCGTGAGTGTGATAGTCAGAGCCTTTGCACCAAGAGATAAATTTGCCCACGCTAGGTAAAAACGGCTCCGTGGCGTTTTTCGCTTTGTTCAGCCCACCTCTAAGCTGCGTTGGCGTGATGCGTTCTTCCACCAATTTTTCCAACCAAATTTGCTTGGCTCGTTCAAATTCGGCTAAGGTTTCAAAAGCGTGTTTCCAAGCTGGAAAGGTGGCTTTAAGCTCTTCAAATACTTCATCAATCATCGATTCGGCACGTTCAGCACGCTCTGCGGAAAGCGTAGCGAGAACCGTATTTTGAGGAATTACTCTACCTGGCATTGTTGCCCCCCGATATTCAGAATTCGCCCTTTCAGCCAACCTTTTTGGCTTTGTCCGATACGCTCACGCTCCCCAGGGGATTGCTGAGCACCCGACACTTGCGATTGGCGTTTCATCACAAGCTGATCCCATTTTTCACGCAGTTTGCGAGGACTGAGGATATTGGCTTGCCAAAACGAATCACGGTTAGCCCACTGGAACAATTCGCAGATTTCACGGTGGGTGCGTTTATCCACCTCTCGCAGTAAGCGAACGTCCTTTGCCCAGGTTTCCATGCTCGGTTTTTTGGCATTGGGATTGAGATTCTGGATTAACCCAAAAATCCACTGCGCGGTTTTCAGGTCATCATCAGAAAATTTCGGCTTGGTTTTTTCCGCCGTTGCAACTTGTTGCGACGAAGAAGTATGGTTAAATGACTGGTTAAAAGAGTGACTGGTTATGGGTGCAGATTCTGCACTAGGGGTAGTGCAAATTTCAGCATTTTGCGGTGCAGATTCTGCACTAGGTGGTGCAAATTCTGCACCACCCTTTTCAAGATGTAAGTAGTACAAATTGGACTGGTTTCCATCCTGATTTTTACGCATTTTCTTACTGACCAAGCCCATTTCAATCAATACCTTGATATGCTCTTTTGCACTACGCAAACTAATCTCACAAGCATCAGCAATATATTGATAGCTTGGAAAGCAAACGCCCTGATCGTTAGCGTTATCCGCTAACTTTAATAGCACTAATTTACGAGCAGGATTACCAATTTTAAGGCTCATTGCCTTAACCATTAAAAGCATACTCATAGCCCCACCGCCTTATCTTGTGTAAATTCACCGTTCCAATTTGCTTTCATCGTTAACTTGCCTTGCGTGTACCATTCATAAAGTTTTGCTGCACCTTTTTTGAGTAAGGTTGGCTTATACTTGATAATTGGATCTTTACCGTGAGCACTAATCTCACTGGTTTCTTCGGTCATATAGCGATCTCTTGCATAAGACGACACTCGCCAATCTCCCGTAGAATCTTTATATAACCACTTAACTTGACGTAAATGCTCATTGATTTGTTGAGAATTAACGCCATTCAAGCCTTTGGCAAATTGAGGTGCAGTTATACCGTTACGGAAATAACTTTCCATTGACTGAATATGAATAGATTGCTGTTGATTTTCTAACTGCAACGCCTGCTTTTGTTCAAACTGCTCGGCCCACGCACGAGCTGCTTCAGCAGGATTAGTAAAATCAGGTAAAAGAACGGTTGGCTTTTGTTGGCTTTCAAGCTCTTGCCAGCGATCAACCAAGCGAGCTGTAAATTCAGGGCTAAGTTGAGCAACAACCACATAAGTATCTCGTTTAATCAAACGGTACTCTGAAACGAGTTGCCCTAAGTGATTTTTAACTTCCTCCATTGGGGGAAGTTGGATTACCCCTTTATCTGCCAAGCGTTCGATTGAACGTTTAACATGGTCGTGTCGTGATTCGACCAATTCCGCAATTTCACGACTACTCATCGTAATGCTTGCATCTTCTTTCTGATTAGTAGATAATAATTCCGTTTTTTGCATTATTTTTACCTCAAATTACCACCGTTCCAGCGGTGGTTTTTTATTTACTGTGCAAAGCGATAGTCGCTTCAATGGTTTTACCGGTGGCGGTTTGTGAGCGGTGCAATAACTTGCGGAGAATGCTCTTTTCCACGCTCGTCAAAACGCCGTCCGCCAAAAATTCATTCAGCTTTTCAAATAACATTCCACGAGATGCCAGCTCTTGCAGTTGCAAAGTAGAAAGCTCCGTATGGTCGAACTCGTCCATATTTGGCACAGCAAAACTGACCTTGCCTAACCGGCGATTTATTTCGTCCGACCAATCACTCACACCATATTCTTGTTCAATCGCAATCAGCTCTTCATCCGTAAAGCGTTGCCCTTTGGTTTGATACAAGCGGTTATTCAATGCTTGCTCACTTAAACCGAGAAAGCCCGCCACCGCTGGCTTGCCCCCTGTGCATTTTTCTATCATTCCGATAATCGTTTGTTTCATCGCCATTATTTCCTATGGGATTTTGTGGTTTTCTTTTTGGGTGGTAGGAGTAAATTACTCACCAAGCGATTTAGCTTGACGGTATAAACGCTCATCTACTTGCAATTTGTTCTCTGTCAAAATCTGCAATCGATAAGCATTTTTCTCAGGAATAACCTCTCGCCATTGAGAAACTGCGGATGAGGAAACACCTAATGCTTTTGCTACTTCGCCCAACGAGCCGAAATAAGCAATAACCTCTTTTTTATACATATCAGCACCTTATTATTTTAAGACTTCTTTAAATATTATCATTTAAGGAAACTTATTGCAATAAGCGTTAAGATAACTTAACAAAATAAAGGAACTCTCTATGATGTTAGAAACGATAGGGCAACGAATTAAAGCCCGTAGAAAAGAACTTGGATTAACTCAACAACAAATTGCCAAAGCGATTAAAGGCATTTCAAACGTAGCAATTTCGCAATGGGAATCGGATACCACTAAACCAAATGCTGAAAATATTTTTGATCTCGCTATCGCCTTAGAATGTGATTTAGTTTGGTTATTAAAAGGAGAGGGAAATCGCTCCAAAGCAACCCCTGCAACACAAGGAAAAAAAGTGCCAATTATTAGCTATGTACAAGCTGGCGGATGGAATGAGGTATGCAATAGAGAAGATTCCACCGGCTACGAATATCTAATGACCGATTTAGAAATCTCAGACAATGCGTTCGCCCTTGAAATCACAGGGGATTCAATGGAACCCGATTTTAAAGAAGGGGATTACATTATTATTGATCCTGATGAAAAGCCTTTAACGGGGGAATTTGTTGTCGCTGTGAATGGCGATTATCAGGCAACGTTCAAAAAATACAGAGAAACCGGTGAAATTGATGAATTTGGACGAGCACACTTTGAGTTAATCGCCCTCAATCCTGATTATCCAAAAATGTGTTCCAGCAAACAGGAAATTCAGATTATCGGCACAATGATAGAACATCGGATTTATCGCAGAAAGCGGTAGTCCATTTTGAGTCCTAACTTGACAAGCCGAGTAGTAAAACCCAAGAAATCTGAATTATCGGTGTGGCAGTTGAGCATAGGGCGTATTTGTAGCGGGTTAGAAGTTGGGATTTTTAAGTAAATTTAATAATTGCGAATTATTTTGAATTGACCAGAATAAGAAAGTTATCTTAGAATATAAAGCATTATGGGACGAGCAACTGAATTTCAAATCTCTCCAGCTATGATTAGCTGGATTGCAGAACGAGAAAATACCGAGCCAAAAAGCTTGGCAGAGCAACTCGCCCCTAAAAAAGTTGATCAATTCCTCTCTGGCTTAATCAGTAAAAGTATTGCCGAAAAACTAGCAAAACTGGCTGATATTCCATTTGGCTATTTATTCCTTTCTAAGCCGCCCGTTATCGATAATCCTAAAATCCCTGACTTGCGCCAAACGGTCGGCGCAGAGCCATTGAGCAAAGATTTTACCGATGTGCTCAAAGATATTGAAAATAAAGTGGGTTGGTATAAAGAATTTTTGCTTGAGAATGGCAATGACACACCGCTTCATTTTGTGAATAAATTCCCATATTCTTCTGCACTCAGTCATTATGAGGTCGCTCAAGATATAGCAAAAATTATCCACTTTTCCATTGAGAAAGATCTACCGAACATTTCTCGAGAAGGATACTACCGTGAATTATCCGCTCGCTTTGAGCAAATTGGTATTCTAATTTTTAAAAATGGCGTAGTAGGCAACAATAATAAGCGCAAATTGAATGTAGAAGAATTTCGTGGCTTTGCACTGATCGACAACTTAGCCCCAGCTATATTCATCAATAACGCCGATCACCCATCTGCGCAGCTATTTACTTTACTGCACGAAGTGGCACATATTTGGATTGGTCAAAATGGGGTATCCTCTTGGAACCAAGACAGAGCGGTCGAATCCTTTTGCAATAAAGTCGCCGCTGAATTTCTAATGCCCGAAGTCACATTTTTAACCAAGTGGGCAGAGTGCGATGAAAACCACACCGAATATGTGGCGAGCTATTTCAAAGTAAGTCTGCTTGCTGCTGTAGTAAAAGCCGTTCAACTTGACCTATTGCCACAGGAAGCGATTGAGAAAGCGAGAAGACAACTTAAAGCACAACCGCAAGACTCCAGCGCTGGCGGACATTTTTACAATATGTTTCCTGTAAAAAACAGTCGTCGCTTTACTGATGCCGTCGTTAATCAAGCAATGAGCCTAAATTTACCCTTGAGAGAAGCAGGTAAATTGCTCAATGTTCACGCTGATACCGTGGTTGTCTACTCTCGCTATAAAAGGAAGAAATTATGGAACGCTTCCTGATTGATGCAAATATCTTTATCACCGCAAAAAATCTCTATTATCAATTTGGCTTTTGCCAAGCCTTTTGGGATTTTTTAGCCACAATGCACCAAAAAGGCATCGTATTTAGCATTCAAGCCGTTAAGCAAGAAATGCTGCGACAAAACGACAGCTTGAAAGATTGGGTGAATGCACAACCTGACACTTTTTTTGAAGATCACTATCAATCAGCAGCGAGCTACGCTACATTGATGAACTATGCGCAAGGGTTAGATGTAAAGCAAATTGCTAAAGATGACTTTGCAAAACAAGAGAATGCAGATGCTTGGCTATTAGCACACGCCCTTGAACAAGGTTTTACCCTTATCACTCACGAAAGCTTTAACCCAGCGGCAAAAAGACGCATTATGATTCCGAACGTCGCCCAAGCTCACAATATCAAAGTTGTTACACTCTTTGAATTTCTGGAAAAATTTTCAGATCAAAATTTCACCCCTAAAAAATAACATCGCCCGCACCAAGCGGGCTTTTTCTTGCCTAAAATCTACTCTTAACTACCCCTTACTATTCTAAACCCCTAATTTATTCCCCATTTTTACCTTTTTTTGTTCGCAATCGAATTTGCCTCACATAAATGGCAGACAACAAGCGGCCACTTTTCACTAATTTTTTGCAATTTTGCCCTACTTGCCTTTCCTTAAAGCTCAAAAAACAAGCAATCGAAAATATCTAACTCTTTGAAATTAAAGCAATCTTAAATTTATATTTAAGATTTATTAAAATAACTCTTGCTTGTGATATTAAGATTTCTTAATATACACCCATCAAAACAAACCACCCACCGAAAACGTGGGAATGCTCTTTAACAAATCATTGATAAAAACACACCGCTTGCCAATGGTGAGATGGTATCAACAGGACGGAAGAAAGCCCGAACCAAGCAGTGTGAAGTATCAGCGTCACAAGTTTAGCAACGGCAGTGAATCGTGAAGCATAGGCGACTGATACCGCCCTTTTCTAAAGGGCATTCAAAACCGCATTTACAAAGCACCAAAATCAATACTCCGCAAGGTGATTTTTAATTACCAAGCTCGGTATTCATTGCGAGAAATGTCAGAAAGTGCGGTTTTGAATGGCAATAACAAGCCTTGAGCCTTGCAAGGATAAATTCCCTATATTCTAGGGAAGATTCAGAAAATCTAGGGATATTCAGCAACACACCTTTATTGCGGAATTTTCGGAAATCTATCCGAAAAAGGCACAAACTAGCCGAATAATTGAACCGCCCCCTTAATTTTGAGGAGAGCTACCTCTCAACCGTTCGGAAATTCCGAACAGTTCAGCAAGAAGGGGAAAGAACGGTTACACGGGAATTAGGCAATAGTCCCCCTCAATTTTGAGGAAAGCTACCGCCACAAATACCCACCGAAATTATTTTAGTAGTATCTCACGCAGTTTATTAGCCCTAAATAGTATATAAACACTAATAAAATCAAATGGATATTTTTTTAAAACATTACAAGGATAAGAAAGGCAGCCATTGAAAGCCACATTTGGGGTATCCGTTAAATTGTTTAACTACCTTTATTCAAGCCTTGAATGTGGCTCTCAATGGCAATAACGATACTAATAGCTATTAGTCGAGACACTCCACTCTGCCCACTGTAACCGGTGGGCTTTTTTATAAGGAAAATCCACATGAACCAACTCACAGAAACTGAAAAACAAAACATCATCAACGGTGAATTTGAGCTTGTGCTGAAAGATGACGGCAGTTATTTACTGCAGTTCGTTTTAAATAGCGGACAGCCAAATTTCCCAGTCGATTTCAACGCGCTGCGCAACATCGTACTTGATGAGAATTTTCAATCAAAACTCTCTACTCGCTTAGTTGTTCGATAGTTGTAACTCAAGCCCCGTTTGGGGCTTTTTATTTAATGGAGCAAAAAATGAACTTCAAATCTTACTTCAAAACCGCCTTTCAAGGCTTTTTCTTAGGTGCAGTAGTGAGCCTATTCCTCATTCTTGCCGTCACCTTCTCCCTATCAAGTTGCAACCCACCTCCTGCCCCCGTACCAATGGGCAAAGTCACTGTTGAACCAATGCAAACTGCCGAACACCTCTGGACAGAAGCCAATTTCAAAGCAGTGTGAAGTATCAGCGTCACAAGTTTAGCAACGGCAATGAATCGTGAAGCATAGGCGACTGATACCGCCCTTTTCTAAAGGGCATTCAAAACCGCATTTACAAAGCACCAAAATCAACACTCCGCAAGGTGATTTTTAATTACCAAGCTCGGTATTCATTGCGAGAAATGTCAGAAAGTGCGGTTTTGAATGGCAATAACAAGACTAATAGCCATTAGTCGAGACACTCCACTCTGCCCACTGTAACAGGTGGGCTTTTTAAGCAATTTACTTGACTTTTTGAATATATGGTATTTTTAAATAAGAAAATTTATGACATAATGGAATCAAGTTATAAATTGATCTTTGAAAGCCTATGTAAACATTTCATTACATAGGCTATTTTTGTACCTTAAACTGTTTATTTAAGGAGAATTGTATGGCTTATTCAGCAATGCAAATAGCGAATGCCTTTATTCAAAAGGCACAAGAGGGCAAAATTCCAGCCCTGACTCCAATGAAACTACAAAAACTGATGTTTTTTGCTCAATCTTGGTACTTACGAAATCAAGGTTGCCGATTATTTAATGATGAATTCGTTCGTTGGCGATATGGTCCTGTTATCCAGTCTGTTTACTATGAATTTGCACGTAATGGGGGTTCGGTGATTAGCTCTCTTGCTAAAGATGCTTTCGGTGTGATCGACCCAAATTTAGATAATACTGATGAAATATTTCTGAATCGTATTATTAATACTTACGGAGCATTTAGCGGTTGGCAATTATCTGAAATGACTCATAATGAAAAAGGTGCTTGGGCAATGAATTCATTGGGCACAGTTATTACTGATAAGGAAATGCTAAATGGAATCGTTTGATTCGGATTTAACACGAGGGCAATCACCTGAAACAACAAGTGAACCAAATGAGAGAGAAGAGCAATATATTGTTCAAGCAAGAGAAAATGAACATAATCGCCAAGAAACTGTAAAAGATGAATTGCACAACTGGATCATTTGGTTTATTCGTGCTTTTTTATCAGCAGCCCTTATTGCTGGACTCGTCTATTTTTGGCATTTAGTTACACCAGAATACGTTACTTGGAATGGCTGCCCTATACTTAGAATGCACTTTTTAAAAGCTGAACAGCTTGATAAATTAAGTGCATTTTTTGTAACTGTCGTATTATCAAGTACATTTACAGGTTACGCAAAAAAATATATATCCTAACTATTTAATATAATAATTATCAATATTGACACCCCGCCCCTTTCGGACTAAACTAGCCCCACTTTCAACAGAAAGTCGGGATTGGTCTCTTGACAGAAAGTAAAAGCGGGCGGAAATGATAACACGCCTTTAAGCGTGTTTTTTTATATCTGCAAAATAGTAAATCTACCTTTTTAACAAATTTGTTAAAAAGTCCAATGATGAGCTGAATAGGAGGATTGCAAAATCCGCCGTACCCGCTTTTACGGTAAGACCAATTCTATTCAGTTCATCACCAATGATTGGTCTCTGCGGTGATGAGTTTTAAAAACTTAAAAGCGGAGAATGTCAAAATGACAAATTCAAATCTTATTGCCATATTCAATGGTCAAATCGCCCATCAATCAGTTCAACTTTGTAACGCTCGTGAGCTTCATTCTTTCTTAGAAAGCCAACGTCAATATGCAAATTGGATTTCTGAACGGATCAAAGACTACGGCTTCACCGAAAACGAAGACTACATCATCGTTACCGAACGCACCAACGGACGCCCACGCAAGGAATACCACATCACCCTTGATATGGGCAAAGAACTCGCCATGGTCGAACGCAACGAAAAAGGCAGACAAATCCGCAAATACTTTATTGAATGCGAAAGACAAGCCAAACAAAAAAACGAAGAAAATCGACCGCTTGCAATCCCCGAAAAAACCTACACCTTCACGCTAACAGAATACGAACTGCGAAAATTAGCGTGGCTATGGAAGATTGCCGAAAGAATGCGAAACATTCTCTACGCTCTCAACGACCCACTCGAAAAACTCGGCTCACGCTACTCGGCTTGTGTTTATGGGGCAAGTCGAGAATACAAACTAAGCCTAGACGAGTGCCAAAAACTGCTTACCAGAATGACCGCAGACGTAGAATGCCACCCCAACGATTCTCGCAATCACTGGCAACGTGTTCTCCCCGAACTGCGTAAAGGCAAACTCAACAACCCGATTTAATTAACCTAACCCACCCCTGACTGCTATTTCCCTTTAGAAATTCGGCAGGGGCTTTCTGCAACCTTTTTTCAGCAAATGGAGCAAAAAATGAACCTCAAACATTACTTCAAAACCGCCTTTCAAGGCTTTTTCTTAGGTGCAGTAGTGAGCCTATTCCTCATTCTTGCCGTCACCTTCTCCCTCAACAGTTGCGAACCAAAGCCCGTACCCATGGGCAAGCAAGTCACTGTTGAGCCAGTGCAAACTGCCGAGAAAATCTGGACAGAGGACGATTTCAAACAAGCCGAAATTGACCCGCTGGACGTGGCTTACAACGTTATCGAACCCCACCTACCGCCACCGGATAACGTGGTGGAGGAAGATGCCGAGCTGATTAAAACCCATACCCAAAAGCAATTACAACGCCTGACAGCAGGAGGTACAAGATGAATGATAGAGCCGAATTCAGATTCAGTAGCGGACAATATCGGGGATATATCTACTGTGGTGCAAAATGCCTTGAAAAAACCGCCCCCGCCTTTTCCAGACCCAATGCCCTCGCCCACCTCAATCGCCGTATCCGCTACTGGAATAAGAAAAAGCGGTTGAACATCCCTTTAATTGAGGAGCAAACCCATGATTAGCCCCTATCTCAGCCCCTATGAAAGTGGCTTTGACACTGCCGAGGATGAAGAGTATTTCCGCCAACAAGCCGAAGCCCGCAGACGCGCCCGAGAAGAACGGGCGATTGATGAATATGAAGATGCCCAAAATGGCAGAAGATAATTATTAGGAGAACAAAATGACAAACCAAGTACAACAAAACAATCAGCAACAAAAGTCTGTTTCATTCCCCGTCAAAGAATTCTTTGACCGACCAGCTATTAAAGGCAAGATTGAAGCGTTACTCAATAAAAATGCCGGCTCATTTACCACGAGCGTACTGCAAATTGTCAATAGTAATCAGCTCTTAAAAAATGCTGTCCCAATGACTGTATTCAACGCTGCATTGATGGCTGCAACACTCAATCTTCCATTACAAAATGGCTTAGGCTTTGCCTATATCGTACCTTATAAAAATAACAACACGAACAGATACGAAGCCCAGTTTCAGTTAGGTTATAAAGGTTTAATTCAGCTTGCCCAACGTAGCGGACAATTTCAACGATTAGTCGCCGTTCCTGTTTATGAGAAGCAACTCCTTGCCGAAGACCCTATCAACGGTTACGAGTTTGACTGGAAGCAGAAGCCGGAACAAGGTGAGAAACCCATAGGCTATTACGCTTATTTCAAACTACTCAATGATTTCACCGCAGAACTCTATATGACGACATTTGAAATTGATGCACACGCCCAACGATATAGCCAAACTTATCGCTCTTACTTAAAGAAAAAGTCCAAAGGCGAGTATGCGTCCAGCGTATGGGCTGATAACTTTGAAGCCATGGCTCTCAAAACGGTGATGAAGTTGTTACTCTCCAAGCAAGCCCCGCTTTCTGTGGAAATGCAACAAGCCGTGCTTGCCGATCAAGCTGTTGTTAAAGATGCTGAAAAAGGTGAATTTGGCTACCCTGATAATGAAATTCAAGATGCAGAATATACCAAATTGACCGTCAGCCAGCAGGTCTTTGAGCAGTGTAAGCAAAACATTCTCAACGGTGAAACGACTCTCCAAGACCTTTGTGATAATGGCTACGAATTCACGCAAGAGCAGTATGCCGAGTTAGAAACTCTTGAGAAATCGGAGAGTTGATAATTGACACCCCGCCCCTTTCGGATTAAGATAACCGCACTATACAACGTAAGCGGTTATCCGCCCCCGACAGCAAGCGGTTTTTTTGTACCTAAATTTTAGTTACAGATCGGTTATGATCGGGTCGAGAGAACCTAATAAAATACCTGCAAAGGAAATAAGTTCCGCCATCTTACGTTGGTAGTTGAAGCCTGATCGCCTACTAAGCGATCAATTAACTAATCTAAAACGTAAGGTACAAAAAATGTCAAATCTAGTTCAATTCCAATCATTCAATTTTCATTCATCCGCTGTTCGTGTGATCACAGATCCCAATCAAGAATTTTGGTTTTGTGCCAAAGATGTTTGTGATGTTTTAGGCTATGTAAATGATACAGACGCATTGAAAAAACATTGCAAACCAAAGGGGGTAGCGAAACGCTACTCCCCTACAAAAGGCGGAAATCAAGAACTTACATTTATTAACGAACCTAACTTATACCGCTTAATCATCAAATCCCGCAAGCCAGAAGCCGAACCCTTCGAAGCGTGGGTATTTGAAGAAGTGCTACCGCAAATTCGCAAAACAGGGCAATATTCGCAAAATCTTCCCGAAAATCGACCGCTTGCAATCCCCGAACTAACATTCACAGTAGAAATGAGCGAAGACAACCGCAACGTATTACTGAGCAACTGGTTTGCTTTACATAACACCCTTAAATTATTGGCAGAGCTAGAACCACCTTTGCGAGCCTTAAATTCTCCCTTTGCCTCAAAGGTTTATACCCACGTTACCGAGTATCGCAACAATTTAGGCTACACCAAAGCAATGTTAGCCCCCTTATTCGCAGATGTCGCCTTTGACAAACGACAAGACCCTCACGAATATATTGCAATGCAAGCCTTTAACGCCTTTCAAGCAAGAGGCTTTAAACCAAGAGTGGCAGTAAAACTGTTGGCTTAGCAAGCCCTTTCTTCACTCGCAAAAAACTTATTCAATCCGACCGCTTGCAACCCCAAGCGGTCTTTCTGCTACCCTAAATTCAAGAAAAAAGGAAATCATCAAATGAAAGTCCGATGTTCATCAATCAGTAAATTTATGACCAAACCCAAAGGCAACAACAAAATTTCGGAAGGCGCAAAAACAGCAGTAAGAGAACTTGCCCGTTTTCATCTCTTTGGATATGAAAACTTTGACGGCAACAAATACACCGCCAAGGGCAATCAACTTGAAGAGCAAGCAATCAAATTAAGTGGTTTTAGCCGAGGGCTTGTACTAAAAAAGAACAGCGAACGCAAGGAAAATGATTGGGTAAGTGGCGAGTGCGATATTTATGTACCAAGCCGAAAGCTGATTATCGACACCAAATGTTCGTGGGATATTGGCTCACACCCATTTTTCCCCGAAGAAGCCGAAGAGAAAGCCAAAAAATCGGGCTACGACTACCAAATGCAAGGCTATATGTGGCTTTGGGAAGCCGAAGAAGCCCAAATTGATTTTGTACTATTCCCCACCCCGCTTGACCTGATTCCTGCCTATGAAGACAGTAATAAGCTAGTTGATCTTGTCGAGCAAATCCCACAAGAAAAACGCATCACCACACTCACAATTAAGCGAGATGAGAAAATCATCGGGGAAATCAAAGAGCGAATCACCGCTGCGCAAGATTACTTCCAGCAAATCGCCAAACCTTATTTATAAGTGGAATTTAGCTTAAAGAAAATGGATAGCGACAACCCATCTGTTCAAATTCAGCACAAACTGACTTTACCAAAATACTTCGTTTTCAATACGCATACCTATAAAGGTTTATCAGCACAAGCATTTACTTTACGCCTTTCTATTCTAACTGGTGGGAATGAGCCAATCCTTATCGCTCGTTTAATCAAGGCTGAGCAACTTCAAGAGGAAGTTGCCCAAGAATTTGCCAGCAAGCTCACTGATGCATTAGCTGAAACGAGCATCACTGTAAATATTGGTACTGTTTGCATTTAATTAAGATGAGCCCTGCAAGTCAGGGCTTTTTAAAGGAGATTGTATGTCGTTTACTTATGGCTCCGTTTGTTCGGGCATTGAAGCAGTCAGTGTAGCTTGGGATAATATGGCGACACCACTCTGGTTTAGCGAAATTGAACCGTTCCCATCTGCCATCTTGGCTCATCATTATCCCAACATTCCTAACTTGAGTGATATGACTTCCCTTCCCGAAAGAATCCTCAATCGTGAAATCCTAGCGCCTGATGTGCTTGTTGGTGGTACGCCTTGTCAAGCTTTTTCCGTAGCTGGCAAAAGGCTCTCACTAAATGACGAGAGAGGTAATCTCACACTTGTTCTTATTCACATTTTAGAGGCTATTGATTATGTCAGACATCAAGACAGAAAACCGCCTTGCATTTTACTTTGGGAAAACGTTCCCGGTGTCTTATCCACCAAGGACAACGCATTCGGACACCTTTTGGCTGGACTGGCTCAAGAATCAGAGCCACTACAACCAACAGGGAGAAAATGGACAAACGCTGGTTATGTGCATACTAAAAGAACCATTACATGGCGAATCCTTGATGCTCAATATTTCGGAGTGCCCCAACGACGCAAACGAGTGTTCCTTGTGGCAAGTGCTAGAAGCCGAAGTGTCGCAGAAATACTCCTTGAGCAAAAAAGCTTGCGAGGGAATTCTGAGAAGAGCCGAACGCAGAGGAAAAGTGTTACCGCCTTTGCTGAAAGTAGCTTTGGACAATATTTCCAAACAATGCAAAAAAACGTACTCTTTGAAGTGAAAGGTGCAGAGGCTATCCGCATTCACGAACAGCCAGTCAGTCCAACGTTAAAAGCAAGAATGGGAACAGGCGGTAATAATGTTCCTTGCGTATCTATTGCGGGTAATGTGATAGGCAGGAGTGACACTTCGGGCGGAAATGGCGTAGGCGCAAAAGATGATGGTGTCATGTACACGCTGACTACCTCAGATGTCCACGGAATAGTACATAATCACACCATACGAAAACTAACCCCTAAAGAATGTGAGCGATTGCAAGGATTTCCAGATAATTGGACAAAAATCCCCTACCGTAACAAGCCCATTGAGAATTGCCCTGATAGTCCTCGTTATAAAGCAATTGGAAACTCAATGGCTGTGCCAGTGATTAAATGGATTGGTCAGCGAATTATTCAATATTTGGAGAAGTAACAATGAACAAATTCAACAAATTAACCAATCGAATTATTGATTGGGCAAATGACCGTAACTTAATTCAAGGCTCAACCCCACAAAAGCAAATGCTTAAACTGATGGAAGAATTCGGCGAATTATGCGGCGGCATTGCCAAGAATAAACCTGATGTGATTAAAGACAGCATTGGGGATTGTTATGTAGTAATGATAATCTTGAGCAAACAGCTAAGGTTTACTTGCAAACCAGCTATTACAGGTAAAGTATTAAATGACATCATTGCAGAATTCAACGAAAAGAAATATGAGTACTCTTCTGTTAACGAACAAACCATTGAAGCAATGCATCATATTGGCGGTTTTTCACTTCCAGCCTTAAAAGGCTGGAAAGTAACCACAGAGTATTTTGAGCTGTTATATATGAATTTAATTCTCATCGCATTATTTAATCAAATTGACTTCATCGACTGCGTAGAGCACGCTTACAACCAAATTAAAGACCGTAAAGGCAAAATGATAGACGGCGTATTTGTTAAAGAGGAAGATTTATGACCTGGAACATTTTCAAGCTACGAAAGGAATATCGCACCCTTTTGCAAGCGCACTCAAAAAACGTCTTAAAAACGGAATCGCTACTCAAAAAAGTGAAATCGCTAGAAGATTCTGCGATGCAATCTGCTCTACAAATTAAGAGCCTGACCCAAGAGAATGTGAAGCTGAAAACTGAAAATGCCGAACTGCAAAGCAAGCTCAATCAGTATGAAGTAGAGAAACAGTGTAGTTTCCTCACGTTGCCCCGTAAAGTAAAGCGAAAACGCAAATAACCGACCGCCTAACAAGCGGTCTTTTTTTACCTGAAATTTGTAAAAGGACACCCAATGAACATTACAGAAACCCTCAATCAACGTGGAAAAAACTACGGAAACTTCAATCAACTCGCCTTTATCAATCGCAAACTTGATAATGTGATAGATGAACACGGAACTCACCTTGATGCCACCCAGCGTAAAGCCCTTGAAATGATTCTTCACAAGGTAAGTAGAATTCTCAACGGCAACGCCCATTATGCGGATAATTGGGTCGATATTGCCGGATACGCTCATTTAGGTGGGCGGTTGTATGAAGAAGAAACCACCGCCGAAACGGTGGATAATCTTACTGGTGAGATTGCTTAAACTGCTGAAAAGCTTGAATAATCAACTGATTTTGCGGAATACCAAGCGTTTTGCTTAATTGCTCAATTTCCTCAATGACCGTAATGGGCAGTTTAAAGGCTTTGAGTTTAATGCCGTGTTTGGTTTCACTACGTTTAACAATTTCAGTTCTTGATAATGCCATTGGACTTTTCCTCTTGCATCAAATCAACGTTTGATCTATATTGTTTGAAGTCTCGGGGGAGCGGTAACTCCCCCTTGAACTAGTCTAGTAAGCTGGCAGGCTTACGGTTAATCCGACTAGCAGGATAATGATGATAGCTAAACGAACATTCATCACTATTCTCCTCTTCAAGCGTAAGGATTAAGCCTCACACTCACTTTCAACCTGTCCGTTGAAAGTGAGATTATTTTAAGTTAGTTAACTAATAAAATCAAGCATTCTTTAAGAAAGCCTACAATTTATTTTGTGGGCTTTTTTGTTTGACAAGAAAAGGAAATTTGTTAAGATACCTTTACCTATTCAAGGTTGATTGGTGAAAGCAATCATTGTACTTTTAATCAATTAAAGAGGAAAAACAATGAAAGGTTTAAATGAAGGTTGGGAAGTTTAATGAGTTTGGAGCAACTATCTAGCTTCTTAAAACAGCTGGATTTTAATGCAATAGCAGGGCTAGGAACGTGTTTATTCACAGGTTACCTAGCCTTTTTTGCGTGGTTTCAAATCAAAGAACAACGTAGCCAGCATAAACAAAAAGCAACTATTGAGCTTCTTATCAGCAACAGTAATAATGCTTATTACCAAAAACGTCGCAAGACTTATATGAAGATGAGAGATAGTGGGATTAACTTTACTACGCTCGCTTGTGCCTTAACGGAAAGTAATCCTAACACAGAGCAACAAAAACAAAATTTTATTGTGCTTGATGTACTTAATTCCATAGAATTTATTTGCGTAGGCATTAAAGAAAATTTATTTGATGAAGCGGTTTACAAAAGAATGAGCGGTAGTAGTGTAGTAAAAGACTGGAATACCCTAAAACCTTATGTAATGGAACTTCGTCGTATCAATAACAATAACAACAAACTTTTTTGTGAGTTTGAATGGCTTGCGACTAAGTGGATTGATGAAAATAAAAATAGCTAGTTTTTAAGATATATTTGACACCCCGCCCCTTTCGGATTAAGATAACCGCACTACCAAATACAAGTCGGTTTATTCGCTCCGAACAAATAGCGGTTTTTTTGTGCCTGAAATTCAGGTCGCTCATTTATGATCGGGTCGAGAGAACCTAATATAATACCCGAAAGGGAAATAAGTTCCGCCGTACTTGTATTCGGTAGTTGAAGCCTGATCGCCTACTAAGTGATCGTCTGAATTAACTAATAAATACAAGGTACAAAAATGTCAAATCAAATCTCTACATTCAACTTCAAATCAAACCCTGTCCGTATTCAATCAATTAACAATGAACCGTACTTCTGTTTATCAGATGTTTGTGATGTGCTTAATGTAAATCGTAGAAGTAGTGAAGCATTCCGATTGAATGAAAAGGGATGCAATAAAATTGCAACCCTTACAAACGGTGGAAAACAAGAAATCACATTCATCAACGAACCGAATTTATATCGGATCATATTCAGATCAAACAAAGCCGAAGCAGTCGAATTTCAAAACTGGGTATTTGAAGAAGTTTTACCGCAAATTCGTAAAACGGGACGCTATCAAGCCGAGCAAATCGCCCTACCCGACCCAGAGCCAAAATACAGTCGAGAACTAACCGAACGCCAATGGCTAAAACTCGCCAGTCTCTGGTTCGCCTGTTACAACAATCTTGAACTACTCGGCAAAATCTACAAACCCCTTGAAGCTCTCGGTTCACCCTACGGCGTAACTGCTTACACCCACGCTACCGAGTACCAAACTACGCTCGGAGCATTGCAACGCCTACTCGTGCCATTGCTTGCAGAGTTTGATGTCGATCCACGACAAGAAGCCCACTACTACCGAGCCTTACGCACTCTCAGAGAATACCAACCCAAAGGCTTAGGGGCAATCGTCCGCATCTAATTGCAAAAAATTCACCCAATCCGACCGCTTGTATCCCCAAGCGGTCTTTCTGCTACCTAAAATTTAAGGAAACCCAATAAGATGAAATCAATGACAGGATAATCACAAAAGTTAAGAATGGTGCGAAAATCACCCGATTATAGACTTTCGCTTAATAATGAAATGAACCAACCCCACTGATGTGGGGTTTTGTTTTGGAGGAAATATGGAAAATCAAATTACTCTACTAAGTAAAGAAAAAGTCATCAATATGACAAGCCTAAGCTACCCTACCATTTGGCGAATGATGAAAAAAGGCACATTCCCCAAAAGTGTCAGTGCCTCAAACCGTCGTGTAGCTTGGTTCGCAAAGGACATAGAGCAATGGCTTTCAGAAAGGGCTTAATATTAAATTCCCTCGCCTTTAATCCATTCATCTACCTTATCCGCCCAAGCTTGCATCATCTCTCGTCTTTGAGTTTCGTACTCAGCCTTGTTATATACAGCTCGCACGCCTTGTTGCTCGTGGGCGAGGGATTTCTCAATCCAATCACTATTAAAACCCATTTCATGTAATAGCGTTGAGCCAGTTCTACGTAAATCGTGAACGGTGAAATCATCAATTAACGGCTTTTCACGGTTGATGTACTTAATGCAATGATCAATCACCCGGTTAATTGAGCTATTCGCAATGGGTTTCCCTCTATTCGTTCGCCCAGGTAACAAGTATGGCGAACCTTCCGAATAAATTTGAAACGCTACTATTAAATCAAGCACCTGTTCTGACAGGTAGACATTATGCGCCCTTTTCGCTTTCATCCTTTCCGCAGGAATAGTCCACACCTTATTTTTGAAATCTACTTCATCCCAAGTTGCATGGATCAACTCACCCTTCCTTACCAGGGTCAGCAAAATAAATTTTACCGCCTTGCGTAAGGCAAAATCAGACTGCATTTCATCTAGGGCATTAAAGAATAAATGGATTTCCCTTGGTGATAACACTCGCTCGCGTTTTTTGAATGTGGCAATGGAAGAATTCGAAATTTCATCAGCTGGATTAGCATATTTATGCCCACGAGCAATCGCATAGCGATAAACGTTAGCAATTAAGTCTCGTACAAAAATAGCTGTTGAAGGTGCGCCACGATCTTTGATTTTTTCACAATGGCGACGAATTTCATCAGTGGTAATTTCCATCATCAAACGATTACCAAAAGTCTCTTTAATATCTCGTTCATAGGTTGCAACACGCAATGCCTTAGTGCTTTCCGCCAACTGAACATCTGCCAAATATTTTTCCGCAAAGACAGAAAAACGCTCGGCATTGCGAATTTGATTTCTCGTATTGCGTTTTTCACCGGCTGGGGAAATCCCTTCACTCACTTGCTTACGAGCGATCATTAACCGCTCACGGGCTTCAGCCAAGTTAATTCCATCCGAGCCATACTTACCAATAGTGAGGGTTTCTCGTCTGCCGTTAATTCTATAATCATAACGGAATACCACCGAACCTGATGTAAGCACTGCGACATAGAGCCCATCACGATCAGCAACCTTATAAATTTTTTCCTTTGGTTTCAAGGATTTAATTTTTGTATCTGTAAGCATATCATACCGCTAAAAGTACCGTCATTCACCTGACGGTATTTTCACTATATTTTTGGCTTAATGCAAGTTGATACCGTCAAAAACACCGTCAAAAATTTGAAATACTATGAAATGCTATGAAACGTTATGAAATGAATAAAGCCCCTAAATACGGGGATTTGAGGCTATTTTGAAATGTTATGAAACGTTCTGAAACGTCGGTTTTTTATTCCCATTCAATCGTTGCTGGGGGCTTTCCGCTGACGTCATACACCACGCGGGAAATGCCATTAACTTCATTGATAATGCGGTTGGAGATTTTACCTAACAAATCGTAAGGTAAATGCGCCCAATGTGCGGTCATAAAGTCAATGGTTTCAACTGCACGGAGAGAAACAACCCAGTCATATTTACGGCCGTCACCCATCACGCCCACCGATTTTACGGGGAGAAAGACGGTGAATGCTTGGCTAACTTTGTAATACCAATCGGCAGCGTGTAGCTCTTCCATAAAAATGGCGTCTGCACGGCGGACTAATTCACAGTACTCTTTTTTCACTTCGCCAAGCACGCGCACACCTAAACCCGGCCCTGGGAATGGGTGGCGGTTAAGCATTTCAGCGGGTAAACCAAGGGCTAAGCCGATTTTACGCACCTCATCTTTAAAGAGTTCGCGAAGGGGTTCAACTAAACCGAGTTTCATATAATCAGGCAATCCCCCCACATTGTGGTGAGATTTGATGACGTGGGCTTTACCAGTTTTGCTAGCAGCAGATTCAATCACATCAGGGTAAATTGTGCCTTGGGCTAACCATTTCACGTTGGTGAGTTTTTTCGATTCATCGTCAAAGACATCCACGAACACTTTACCAATGATTTTACGTTTGGCTTCGGGTTCGCTTTCGCCAGCAAGGGCGGAGAGGAAACGGTCTTCCGCATCCACACGAATAATGTTTAAGCCGAATTTATCGCCAAACATTTCCATGACTTGATCCCCTTCGTTTAAACGAAGTAAGCCGTTATCCACGAAAACGCAGTGTAGATTTTTGCCGATAGCACGGTGTAATAATAATGCCGTTACGGAAGAATCCACGCCACCAGATAAGCCTAAAATGA
This sequence comes from Pasteurellaceae bacterium Macca, assembly GCA_023101485.1. GTDB lineage: Bacteria > Pseudomonadota > Gammaproteobacteria > Enterobacterales > Pasteurellaceae > LVZB01. The sequence goes on from LVZB01000001.1 coordinate 51,810, forward strand.
CTTCATCATCGCCGACTTGGGCTTTAATGCGTGCGACGGCATCTTCAATAATATTTTCTGCTGTCCATTTTGTTTCACAGCCACAGATGCCAACCACAAAGTTTTTCAATAAAGCCAAGCCACTTTTGGTGTGAGTCACTTCGGGGTGGAATTGCACGCCATAGAAACGGCGGTTTTCATCAGACATCGCCGCAATCGGGCAAGTTGGGGTGATACCGGTAATTTGGAAATTTTCAGGTAGGCGGGTCACTTTATCCCCGTGGCTCATCCAAACATCTAGTTGTGGCTGATTTGAGGTTAAATGATCATTGAGGTTAGCAAACAGGCTATCCGTTGCGGTGAGATCCACCGAGGCGTAGCCAAATTCACGGTGGTCGGAAGTTTCCGTTAAACCGCCAAGTTGCATCGCCATTGTTTGCATACCATAACAGATACCCAATACCGGCACGCCTGCGTTAAAGACATATTCTGGCGCACGAGGGCTATTGGCTTCTGTGGTACTTTCTGGGCCACCAGAAAGAATAATCCCTGTTGGGTTAAATTCGCGAATTTGTGCTTCTGTTACGTCCCACGCCCAAAGTTCGCAATAAACGCCAATTTCACGCACACGGCGCGCAATCAGTTGAGTATATTGGGAACCGAAGTCCAAAATAAGGATTTTATGTTGATGAATGTTGTTCATGACGTCTTTTTTCCAACCGTTAAAAAATGGCGCATTATGCCTGAAATTCGGCATTTTTGCTATAAGAAAAATACTCAGCAAAGGGCTTCACTGAGTATTTTTAAGGGATTTATGCAGGGAGAAAAAACACGTTTTCTCCCCATTTAGGGCTTAAACGTGGGGCTTACACTCTGGTAATGTTCCCTCGATTTCGTACAAGACTTCCCCCTCTTTAAAAAAGACGTAACCACCGTTTTTCATTTTTGTCCATTGCTCATTTTTTGTCAGTGGTTGCGTGGTAATAATGGTCACTTTATCCTGTTCTTGGGTATATTCACGGAAGTCAATCACCACATCATCATCCCGCAATGCCGTGCCAAAAGGGGCTTTACGGGTGACATAGTGTAAATTCGTGGAACAGCGAGCGATCATCCATTCGCCATTGGAAAGGATAAAATTAAACACGCCAGATTGGGCAAGCTCACTGGTAAATTCAATAATGGCATCAAAGATCGCTTTTTCACTGGGTTTTTGCGGAAAACGGGCTTTCAAACTGGCCGCAAGGCAACAAAAAGCGGCTTCGGAATCCGTGCTACCAATGGGTTGATAATGATTATTCGGGCAAACGGTAACGCCCTCTAAAGTGCCATTATGGGCAAAAACCCAATTTTCGCCCCAAATTTCCCGAATAAATGGGTGTGTATTTTCAAGATTCACATCCCCTCGTGTCGCTTTACGAATATGGGCAATCACGTTAAAAGACTTAATACGGTATTGATTGACCAAATCAGCCATGGGTGACGAAGCCCCGGGGCGATTATCACGGAAAATACGCACCCCTTTGCCCTCAAAAAACGCGATACCGAAACCGTCAGTATGGTGATCCGTTAGCCCACCACGACGACGAAAGCCCTCAAAGGAAAAGGTAATATCCGTTGGGGTGTTGCAATTCATTCCTAATAATTGACACATAATAGACTTCTTTTTAATTAAAGGCAGAGCCAGCACTGGCTGTGCAAAATGTTGCGAAAAAACGACCGCTTGCAAAGCCCCAAAATGCCCCGACAAGCGGTCAAATTTAAACGAAATTTTGCACAAATATCAAGAGTACAAATGCAAAATTTTGTAAGGCTTCTCGCCTTTTAATTCGGGGCTTTTTTAACGAGTGAAAGGAAAAACAGCCCCCCCGCACAAACCACCACCGAAGGCCCTGCCGGCGTGTCTTTCATCGCGGAGAAAAACAGCCCACCACTGATCGCTAAGAGGCTAACCAAAATGGCATAAATCACCATCATTTCAGGGGTACGCGCAAAACGGCGTGCCGTGGCAGCGGGGATAATCAGCAATGACGTAATAATCAACGCTCCCACGAATTTCATACTCAACGCAATCGTCACGGCAGTTAATAACATTAACAACAAACGTAACCGTGAAACATTCAACCCTTCAATCTGTGCCAATTCAGGGCTAATGGTTATCGCCAACAGTTTTTGCCAAAAAACGAGAAGCACGCTGGCAATCGCCACCACCGCTGCTGCAATCAAGCCCACATCTTGAAAATCCAAGGCGAGGAGATCACCAAAGAGGTAGGACATTAAATCCACACGCACGTTATCGAGCAAGCTAATCGTAATAACCCCAAGGGAAAGGCTACAATGAGCGACGATACCAAGAATGGTATCCACCGCGTGGTGAGAACGTTGCTCTAACCAAACCAACGCGAGGGCGAGAAGCACGGTCATTCCAATCACGGTGATATAGGGATCGAGTTGTAAGAAGATCCCCAAGGCAACCCCTAATAACGCCGAATGGGCAAGGGTATCGCCAAAATACGCCATTTTTCGCCACACCACAAAAGCCCCTAAGGGCGCAGTAATAAAAGTTAATAACGAACCTGCCAACCACGCAGGGAAAATGATTTCAAACATTAGTGCTTTCCTTGACTACATTGACAGACATCGCCGTGGAGATCGTGATGATGATTATGGCGATGGGAATAAAACGCCACATTATTGGCAAATTGATCGCCAAAAAAGTGAATAAAACTGGGATCGGCAGAAACCGCTTCCGGCGTGCCGGCACAACAGATATGGCGGTTAATACAAAGCACTTCATCGGTATTTGCCATTACGATATTCAGATCGTGGGAAACCATTAAAATTGCACAATTCAGCCAGCTTCGGGTTTGATTTAACAGTTGATAGAGTTCCGTTTGCCCTGTAATATCTACCCCTTGCATTGGCTCATCAAGCACAAGCAGTTGCGGTTTATCGAGAATCGCCCGCGCTAACAGCACCCGTTGTAACTCTCCGCCGGAGAGTTTTTGCATACTATTTCCCACTAAATGGCGAATAGAAAAAAGGGTTAAGGCTTGATCAATATCGGCTTTCTCCACTTTCGGTTTCAGTGACAGAAATTTCTCAACAGTGACCGGAATAGAGGGATCGAGGTGCAATTTTTGTGGCACATAGCCGATTTTTAAGCCCTTTTGATGCACTACTTTGCCGGAGGTCGGTTTGAGTAATTTCAGCAAGACTTTCAGCAAGGTTGATTTGCCCCCGCCATTTGGGCCCACAATCGTGGTAATCGTATTCGGATAAATGCGTAAATGGATATTCTGTAAGACATTTTGCCGATTAAACACCACGTTAATTTGTGACAGTTCAATAAGGGGAGGTAAAGTGGATTTTGCCCGTTGCCAAGGTCGGATCTGCTGAATTTGCATGACAATAAAAAAATTAAGGGAATTAAGTTCGGCAAAGTAGCCTATTTTTCCCGATTTGACAAGAAATCTCATTGAATTTTTCGCCATAGTAACAGTCTATGTTCGCTATACTATAAAAAATATCAATAATAATAGGATAATAATTTGAAATACGTTATTTTTGCCCGCGACCGTAAACGGAAAAAAAACCGTCTGAAAGCCTTTATCTTTTTATTGGCATTACTATCGCTCTTCCTCGGCATCGTGATGGTTTTAAAAAGCCAAAATACGGTTTTTCCTACTTCACCACGCTCTGGGAAGAGCCTTCCTATAGCGAAGGAAAAGATTGATGCGCTTCCACCACAACATTCGACCATACTTTCTGAAGAATCTGAAAATACACAGGCAAAGGATAATCAAGATAACCACGAAGATGATAAAAATGTTACGGAGAAAAATCGTCTAACAAACGTACAAGAACAATCTCCTACAGAAGTAGCATCTAAACAAGAGGAAAATGCGCTTCATCATGAGCCCACTTATATCGATATTGATGTTTTAGCCTCTGAAAAAGAAGATAGCTCTCATGCCCAACATGTGGATGAAACCGCAACTTCTTATGAAGATGATCTTGATGAAGACGATACCTTCGAAACAAATAACAATACAGCGACAGAAAACACAAAAAACAGCACAGAAAATACAACCTTAGCCCAAAATCCAACAAATGAAATAAGCCATTCAACAAATAATGGTGAACCACTTCCACCAGAAGCAGAAAATGCGTTGAATGATTTTTTATCCGTTGCCGATCAGGCAATCCGTATTCAAAACCAGTTTAGTTATACCGTCACTCGTGGAGATACATTAAAAGATGTCTTAGAACAGTCCGGCGTGAGTAATGCGACTGCTCATGCTTTAGAAAAGCATTTTCCACAATTAGCGTCTTTACAATCAGGGCAACAATTTTATTGGATTTTAGACAGCCACGGCGAATTGGAATACATGAATTGGTTAGTTTCAGAAAAAGAAGAAAAAATCTTTGAGCGTACAAATAAAAATCAATTTGCGGTTCAAACCATTCAAAAAAAAGGTATCTGGCAACAAGATGTGGTACATGGCACTATCAATAATGACTTTAATTCCAGTTTAAAAGAAGTTGGCTTATCTCAACGACAAATTAATCAATTAGCGAATGGTTTACAGTGGCAAATTTCTACCAATAAATTGAAGAAAGGAGACCGTTTTGCCATTTTAGTCAAGCGAGAGTACCTCAATGGAAAGGTGACGGATTTAGGTAATGTAGAAGCAATCCATATTATCAGTGGCAATAAAAGTTACTACGCTATTCAAGCGGATAACGGACGTTATTACAGCCGTCATGGAGAAACTCTCGGTAAAGGTTTTGCCCGTTATCCATTACAATTTATACCACGGACATCCTCTCCTTTTAACCCTCGGCGTTTACATCCAGTCACACACCGGATATCCCCACATAAAGGCGTCGATCTCGCCGTCCCTGCGGGTACATTAGTTATTGCACCTGCGGATGGCATTGTCGAACGGGTTGCTTACCAAGCAAATGGTGCAGGAAAATACCTTAAAATTCGCCATGGTGGACAATACACGACTGTTTATATGCACTTAAACCAACAACTCGTCCGTGTTGGTCAAAATGTAAAAAAAGGTGATCACATTGCTATTTCAGGTAATACTGGACGCTCAACGGGAGCACATTTACACTATGAATTTCATATTAACGGTCACCCCGTCAATCCAATGACGGTAAAACTCCCGGGGACAGGATCCAGTATGCCAACTAACGAACGTAAAGCATTTCTTGTCAAAGCAAAAAATGTGGAAGCGAAACTAAAACTTTAATGAGGAACATTTCATGAAAAAAAGCACCTTCACACTCTTAGCACTCTCTTTATTAACGGGTCACGCCATGGCAAGCAGCCATTTGCAACAGCAATTAGAAAAAATGGGCGCGACAAATGTTAAACTTTCCGACTCCGTGTTACCGGGCTTTAAAACCGCCGTTTCCGATCAAGGTGTCGTGCAGATTACCAATGACGGGCGCTATGTGATTCAAGGTCAAGTTTATGAATTAAAAGACGGTAAAGCCGTGGATATTACCAATCGTGCTCTTCTCTCTCAACTTAATGCTTTAGAGAATGAAATGATTATCTATCCTGCGAAAAATGAGAAACATGTTGTCACCATTTTTATGGATATTACTTGCCACTATTGCCACATTTTACACACAAAGATCAAAGAGTATAACGATCTAGGCATTACCATTCGTTACCTCGCCTTCCCCCGTGGTGGTATGAATACGCAAACAGCAAAACAGATGGAAGCAATCTGGACCTCAGCGGATAAAGTATTCGCGTTAAATGAAGCGGAAAATGGCAAGCTCCCGAAAAATGTGAAAACACCCAATATCGTGAAAAAACATTATGAATTAGGCATCAAATTCGGTGTAAATGGCACACCGAATATTGTGACCAAAGAGGGCGAATTGATTCCTGGCTATGTCGAGCCGAAGGAATTACTCTCCATGCTTAACAACTAACCACCTTACAAGCGGTCATTTTTAAACACTTTTTTGCACAAAATCGACCGCTTGTGTCTAACTCAACAATAAATTGCCGTGAATAAACTCATCAAACGCCGTTTACCCTTAACAACGGTACAACTGTCCGATCATCCGCTACTCAACCGCCTCTACCAAGGGCGTAATGTGCAATCGGTGCAAGAATTAAATTTAAGCTTACAAGGGCTACTCCACCCCAAACAGTTAGCCAATATTGAACCGGCTTGCGAATTGCTCATTGACGCCTTTCAACAGCAACACCGTATTGTGATTGTGGGGGATTTCGATGCCGATGGCGCAACTAGCACAGCCCTTGCCATACTCGCATTGCGAGCGTTTGGCTTTCAGCATATTGATTATTTGATCCCCGATCGCTTTTCCCAAGGCTATGGGCTAAGTATCGCTGTGGCAGAAATGGTGATTGCCAAAGGGGCGGATTTTGTGCTGACTGTGGATAACGGTATCTCTTCTTTTGAAGGGATTGACTTGCTCAAATCCCACGGCATCAAAGTATTAGTCACCGATCACCACTTACCCGCAGAACAACTGCCAAACGCCGATGCCATGGTCAATCCGAATCTCACGGAATGTGCCTTTCCCTCTAAATCCTTAGCCGGCGTTGGGGTGATTTTTTACCTGATGATGGCGTTAAGAATGGCGTTTCGTCAGGCAAACTTATTCCAAGATACAGAGCCGAATATCGCAGAATGGCTAGATCTTGTTGCCCTTGGCACGGTGGCGGATGTCGTACCGCTAGATTACAACAACCGCATTTTAGTCCATCAAGGGCTAAACCGTATTCGATCAGGAAATTGCCGAGTGGGTATCCAAGCCCTTGCCGAAGTCGCCAAACGAGATCTAACTAATTTACAGGCAAGCGATCTTGGCTTTGCGATTGCTCCACGTTTAAATGCCGCTGGACGGTTAGAAAATATGTCCCTCGGCGTGGAATTACTGATCTGTGAAGATATTCAACTAGCTCGCCAGTTCGCCCTTGAACTCGATGAACTCAACCAAACTCGTAAAGAGTTCGAGCAAGAGATGAAAACAGAAGCCCTTGCTATTTGTGCAAAACTACCTAAGCTCACGCAACAACAGCAAGCCCACGGCATCGTGCTTTATCAAAGTGATTGGCATCAAGGCGTAATTGGCATTCTCGCCTCACGAATTAAAGATCAATTTCATCGTCCTGTCATTGCCTTTGCTCAAGAGAGTGATGAAAGCGAATATCTCAAAGGATCGGCACGATCTATTGCAGGATTACATATGCGAGATCTGCTTGAACGGATCGACAATCTTCACCCCAATCTCATCATCAAATTTGGTGGCCATGCGATGGCGGCTGGTCTGACCATTCATCAAGATAATTTTCAACGTTTCCAAAAAGCGTTTGACGATGTCGTGGAAGAATTTGCCGAACCCGAGCTTCTACAAGGTGTGATCTATACTGATGGCGAATTACAACCTGCGGAGTTTAACCTCCAAACAGCAGAATTATTACGTCAATCAGGCCCTTGGGGACAGCACTTTCCTGAGCCTGTTTTTGAAGGAAAATTCCGCATTTTGCAACAAAAATTAGTTGGCGGAAAGCATTTAAAAATGATGGTAGAAAATAGTCAAGGTATGTTGCTTGATGCGATCTGGTTTAATGTCGATCTTCGCCAATTTCCCGATCTATCAATTAAAGATGCCCATATTGTGTACAAATTAGATATCAATGAATTTCGAGGAAACCGCAATATTCAGCTTTTTATTGAACATTTATCGAGCAATTTTGTATAAAAAAAGCATAAATTTGTGACAAAGAACTAGAATTTACCGACTCTCTATTGTAGAATCCATCAGCGAATTTTGCCATTTTGGGCTATTCTTTTCGCTTATAGTTTTAAAAAGACTCTTTTTATATTCAAGGAACAACCAAAGATGAAAAAAACGACTGTTTTTCGTGGCTTGTTATTATCAGGTGTTGCATTAGCTGTTGCTGCGTGTGGCAATTTAAGCAAAGTATCTGATGAAGGCACAACTGATAACCCAGTATTCCCAAAAATCTCTGAAGCTGAATTTAACCATGACGGCTCACAATTTGGTTCTTGGCCAAACTGGGAAAACGTTCGTCAAATCGAACGTGGTATGAACAAAGACCAACTTTACTACCTCATTGGTCGCCCACACTTTGAAGAAGGCTTATACGGCGTTCGTGAGTGGGATTATGCCTTTAACTACCGTGAGAACGGTGTTCATAAAATTTGTCAATTCAAAATCTTATTTGACAAAAATATGAATGCACAAACTTTCCTATGGTATCCAAACGGCTGTAATGGCAACTCATCATTCAACTTAAGTGGTGACTTCTTATTTGATTTCGATAAAGATATCTTAACCGCAAAAGGTAAAGAAGTTGTTGATAACGTAGCAAGTCAATTAAAAGCCTCGGGTGCACAACAAGTGAAAATTGCTGGTTACACAGACCGTTTAGGTTCAGAAAAATATAATCTCGACCTTTCACAACGTCGTGCAAACATGGTTAAAGCTCGCTTAGCACAACAAGGCGTCACTGCTCAAATGGACGCAGTAGGTTACGGTAAAGCGAATCAAGTTAAAGCTTGTGATGGTGAGTCTGGTCAAGCATTACGTGATTGTTTACGTCCAAACCGTCGTGTAGAAATTTTTGCTAACGGTGGTGTAATAAAACAAAACGAAGGTGGTAACGTTGCAGGTCCTAACGGTCCAGCGCCACTTTACCAAACGCCTGCGTACAATTCAGGTAAATAATTTACTGATTTAATGCACTAAGCATAGTAAAATAGAAAGGGTAAGTAATTACCCTTTCTTTTTTCATGGAGCAAAGTTATGCCTTATCAAGCTATCGCCTTTGATCTAGACGGTACCCTACTCTCTTCCCAAGCAACAATTTTAGAATCTAGCAAACAAGCCATTCAACAAGCTCGTGAAAAAGGGCTAAAAGTGTTTATAGTCACTGGTCGCCACCACACTGCAGTTCGTCCTTATTATGCACAATTAGGTTTAGATACCCCTGTGGTCTGCTGTAATGGTACTTATCTCTATGATTTTAAAAATGATCAAGTCCTCAGCGCCAATCCACTCAGTAATGAACAAGCAGAACGCTTAATTAACGCTGCCAAAGCTGAAAATATCCACCTTTCCGTTTATACGCGGGATGCAATGACCTACGAAACTCTCAATCCGCATTTTACCAAACTACTCAAATGGGTCGAAAGTTGCCCTGAGTCAGTGCGTCCAGCGGTACATCAAGTCGAAAACTTCCACCAATTTATTGAAAATGGTACGACTATTTGGAAAATTCTGATTAGCGATCCCGCTCTCACCAAAATGCAACGCTATGTGGATAGCCTCTCCCCAGATGAATTTAGTGCGGAGTGGTCTTGGATTGATCGTGTTGATATTACCCGCAAAGGCAATAGTAAAGGAGCTTGTTTAGCCGAACTACTGCAACGAGAAGGCATTTCCCCAGAAAAAACCATTGCCTTTGGCGATAACTTCAATGATATCAGTATGTTATCCCTCGTTGGCATGGGTATTGCCATGGGGGGCTCAGAAGCCCAAGTACAAGCAAGTGCGAAACTCACTATTGGCTCAAATAATGAAGACAGTATTGCCACGGCTTTAGCAACACTCATTAAATAGGCAAAGATATGCAGATTCGTAAAGCAACAGAAAAGGATTTCAGCGCAATCCTTGCTATCTATAATCAAGCGATTCCCACACATCAAACAACCGCTGATCTCGATCTGGCGACCCAAGAAAGTCGCCAAGATTGGTTTGATTTTCACTTATCCAGTGAAAAATACCCCCTTTGGGTTGTGGAAGAAAGAAGCGAAAACGCTCCCCACATTGCCGGTTGGTTCAGCTTTTCACCTTTTTATGAACGTCGAGCGTTCTTACACACCGCAGAAATCAGCCTTTACCTTGACAAACACGCCCAAGGCAAAGGTTATGGCTCAAAAATCATCGCCTTTATGCAACAAGAAATGCGCCACCACGATATTCATACTCTGATGGCTTATGTTTTCGAGCTTAACCAAGTCAGCCTGAATCTGATGAAAAAACACGGTTTTGAATGTTGGGGACGTTTTCCTCATATTGCCAATATGGGCAAAGATGCACAAGGGCAAGATAAATGGCGAACGCTTGTGATGATGTCTTATCAAAAAGGCATTCAACAAGCGGTCTAATTTCACAAAAAATTTGTAAAAATACGAGGAAAGTGCTTGCATATTTACCGTTAATTTTGCAAGCTAGCCACTTTCCGGTTCAAAATAAATACAGGAGTAGAATATGGCAAAACCCCTCTTTTCAGGTAGCATTGTGGCACTAATTACCCCAATGAAAAACGGCGAAATCGATTTCGACGGGCTTAAAAATCTGGTGGAATTCCACATCCAATCCGGCACTCACGCCATTGTTTCAGTGGGCACAACGGGGGAAAACAACACCCTCAGCATTGATGAAAATGTCAAAGTCATTGAAAAAACTGTCGAATTTGCCGCAGGGCGTATTCCTGTGATTGCAGGAACAGGATCAAACGCAACGAGTGAAGCGATTGTGATGACCAAATTGCTCGCCGACAGTGGCGTTGCAGGCTGTTTAAGTGTTGTGCCATACTATAATAAACCTACCCAAGAAGGCCTATACCAACACTACAAAGCCATTGCAGAATGTACTACTCTTCCCCAAATTCTCTACAACGTGCCAAGCCGTACAGGCACAGACTTAAAACCTGAAACTGTCGGGCGTTTAGCGAAAATCCCCAATATTGTGGGTATCAAAGAAGCCACCGGCAATTTAAGCCGTTTAGCTGAAATCAAAGCCCTTGCAGGAGAAGATTTTATCTTCCTAAGCGGTGATGATGCCACAGGGCTTGCTTCAATGAAGCTAGGTGGTCAGGGGGTCATTTCGGTGACGAATAACATCGCTGCCAAAGCCATGGCAGAAATGTGCGAACTCGCCCTCTCAGGAAAATTTGAAGAAGCCGAAGCGATCAATAGCCGTTTAATGGATTTACATAAAAATTTATTTGTTGAAGGTAACCCAATCCCAGTGAAATGGGCAGCATATAAATTAGGTTTAATCAGCGAGCCAACGCTCCGCTTACCGCTCACTGTGCTTTCCGAGCAGTATCACACGGTGGTTGAAGAAGCCTTAAAAACAGCAGAGTTACGCTAATCTTTAAATATAAAAAGCGAAAATATCACTATTTTCGCTTTTTTTATCTCGAACAAGCGGTCGAATTTTTCTGACTTTTTGCACCAACAGTGGGATGACCTCATTAGGTCATCCCTTTTCTTTCTAAGCAAGATGGGCTTCGGCTAAGGATTTCGCCCCTTTATAATCCACCTTGCCACTTCCCAATAGCGGAATCTCTTCTACGGAAATAAGCAAGCTCGGGAGCATAATTGCTGGCAAGTTGAGGGATTTCATTCGCATTTGAATCTCCTCCACTGATAGGGCAGATTTGAATAGCAACACAATACTTTCGCCTTTTTTCTCATCATTTACCGCCACGGCAACATATTGGCTTTCCTCATCGAAAATGGGGGCTAAGGATTCTTCCACCTTACCAAGGCTAATCATTTCGCCCCCAATTTTGGCAAAGCGGGAATAACGATCCACAATGGTTACAAAGCCTTGCTCATCAATATGCCCTTTATCACCTGTTTTGTAGTAACGCACACCGTCTAACTCGACAATCACTTCCGCCGTTTTCTCTGGGGAGTTGAGATAGCCTTTCATCACTTGCCCACCACCAATCAGAATTAAGCCATCTTCTCCCACGTTTAACTCCGTTAACGTTTCAGGATCAACCACTTTAATCACCGTACCGGGCAATGCCATGCCGACCGAGCCAACTTGGTTAAAGGTTAAGGCTTTCAAGGCTTCCTTATCCAAAATATCCGGCATATTGACTGACGCCACGGGTGCGGTTTCCGTTGTGCCGTAGCCTTCATAAATCTCCAAGCCAAATTTGAGCTTAAAGGCTTCTTTCACATCGGCTTTTAATTTTTCCGCCCCTGCAATCACCATTCGCACACTTTGGAACATCAAGGGGTGCAATTTTTTATTGCGAACATATAAGCGGAAGAAGGTTGATGTGCCAAATAAAATACTGACATTATGGCGAGCCACCATTTTCCCCACCGTTGCTCCGTCCGTTGGGTCGGCAACGCTCACCATTTTAACCCCCTCACATAACGGCAATAAGGTGGTCACGGTTAAGCCAAAGGAGTGGAAAATCGGTAAAGAATTCAGAATTACATCGTCTTTATTGAAGTTAAGTAGCTCACTCACTTGCTTAATATTGGTGAGTAAGTTTTTATGGCTCAACTCAATGCCCTTAGGCTCGCCTTCGCTTCCGCTACTAAATAAAATCGTGGCGGTATCGTTTAAATCTGTTGGTTGGAAATAACAGAGCTTAATCCACCACTGTGGCGCAAAGAGAGCAGTCAAAAATGCCCGAACTTTTGCAAATTGGCTGATATTCTGGCTAATTGTTTCAGCAAAAAGCATTTTACCTGCCAATATCGGCTCAAAATCCACGCCACGAGCGGTCAATTTCGCCAAGAATTTTTCGGCGGTAATCACGGTGCGAATATCGGCTTTATCTAAGGCTTTCTGCATTGTTTCTGGGCTTAGGCTGTAATTCAAATTCACCGGCACTTTACCCATAATGAACAATGCCATATTCACAATCGCTCCCGCTGTCGAGCTTGGCAATAACACCCCAACGTGTTTTTGCCCCGCCAATGTTGGTGAAAGCTGTTTAATAAACATCAACACCGCAGAGAGAAATTTTAAGTTATTCAGGCTTGCCCCTTGGCTGTCAGCGGTACATTCTTTCAATAGATTAGATTTCGCTTGGTGTAACCAATGGTGCATTAACGGTTTGCGATGGCCAATAAAACGCTCCCACGCGGAGAAAGAAAGCTCCAACACTTTTTGACGCATTGCCCCTGCGTGAATAAAACCGTGAATTGGCTTACCAAAGGCGACTAAAATTTCCCGACGACCCGACTCTTTGCTCTGGGCTTTGTAGTAGCTATCCGCACGGGAGAAACTACTGCCCCACAAGCCACGCAGATAAAATGGCACAACGGCAACATTGTCTAAATCTTGTAAAACGAGTTCAAAGCCTTTTTTAAATTCATTGATTTGACCGTTATAGCTAATGTGTCCTTCGGGGAATAATGCCACCACTTCGCCACGGGCTAAACATTCACGGATAAGCTGAATCGACTCTCGGCTTGCCCCTCCGCCAATGGGAATGACTTTAAAAATACGGAATAACCAAGTGAGATACCATTTATTATAAATCGGGCGATACATCACAAATTTAATCGCACGAGGGCTTGCGGCTTGGAGAACAAGCCAATCAATCCAGCTAATGTGATTACCTAACATCAACACCCCACCGCTTTGTGGTAAATTTTTCAACCCATCGACGTGGAAACGGTAGCTAAATTTCAGGAAAGGAAGCAGTAATAGGCGAGTCAAGAGATGAGGCAATTTCCACATCGCATAAATGCCCCCGAGTAAGCAAACCACCGACGTCAGCATAAATAAGCCCGTAGTTGAAATGCTCAGTTGCACGCAGAAGATACTTAATAGCAGAAATAACACCATAAAAATGTTCTGCATAAAATTATTCCCCGCCATAATTTTTCCGCTAATCGGTGCAGGGGCAAAAAATTGTATCGTGGCATTCAGTGGTACAATAAATAGCCCACCAAAAAAGCCAAAGCCAAGGGAACAAAGTGCCAACAGCATATCGGAATTGGCAAGGGTCAGCCCGAAAAGAGAGAGGCAGATCCCCAAAGCACCAATCGGCACAATCCCTAATTCAATATGTAATTTTGATGCCTTACCTGCTAAATAAGAGCCGAAAATCAAGCCCAAGCCACTCACCGCGAGAATGCCTTGAATAATAATGGCATTATCTTGCTGAAAAACCGCTTTATAGTGGGCAGGAAAGGTCGCCACAATAATTTGCGACACGCCCCAAAACAGGCTTAAGCCAATCACACTCAACCAAATATTCCGATCACTTTTTAAGATTTGGAAATTTTGGCGTAAATAACCTAAATTGAGGTATTTCTGCCACTCAAAGGCTTCATCTTGCTCGGCAGTCTGCTCAAAATAAGGGATCTTAAAGGCAAAATAAGCTTCTAAACAGCTTAATACCACTAACGCCACCCCAATAAACCACACGCTTTGTAAAATCGCATTCGGATTTGCGGAATCCAGATATTACCACTCAAACAGCAACGAAAAGCCCAAAGAGCTAAACAAAATGGCCACAATGGTAATCCCTTGAACCACACCATTTGCCATACCCAGTTGAGCGGTGCCGACAATGGATTTAATAATGCTATATTTAGCCGGCGAATAAATTGCACTTTGGGCGGCAAGAATCAGCGTTAAGCCAAAGGCAACATAAAACGCCCCCAGCATATAGCTTAATAAAATCAACACACTAATGCCCACGGCGACTAAGCTACTCCACCGAATCACATTCGTGCGGGAAAATTTATCGTTCAGAAATGCCGATGGCGAAAACAGAAAAATAAAAGGCAGTAAAATCATCCCGTTAATCAAAGCCGTCAGCACGACCAAAGTACTGCCTTCAAAGCTTTTAAACAATACATTTTGAATGGTGATCTTATGGGCGAGATCGACCATCGCATTTAAAAATAAGATCCATAAATAAGGCACAAAGCCTGCATATTTGAGCAGTTTCATTGTTTGCTCTCCCGTTGTTGATAAGTATTAAAGGTTTGCATATTAAACAAATAAGGTTTCATCACGAGCAAAATATCAAAAAGGTGTTTTAACTTGATATTTTTTTGGCTCGCATTTTCGACCGCTTGCTCCGCCAGCTTGACTTCGTGCTTAGCAAGCTGTTTAGCCAGTTGCAGATAGGTTTCAATAATTTCACGCTCATTTTCATCGGAACGGCACAAAATCCCCAAAATATCACGCTCTTTGCCTGTAAAAATGCCCTCTCTCGGGCTTAAAAAGCCTTCGGCAACAAATTGCTGTAACTGGGCTTCACTTAACCCAAATTCCGCACATAACGCCTCGGCAGAAAAGGTTTCACTCTCTGCGCCCATAATAATCGGCAAGGCACTGATTAAACTCTCATAGGGATTGTTTAAGTCGAAATCGGGGTGAGCAAAAAGTGCTTTAATTTGTGAAATCGTGGCATAAAAATGGCTCTGTAAATATTTAATAAACGCCAACAAATTCACACAATGCTCATCATACAAATGAAAATTAGGCTTATCTTTCAAGGGCTCAGGCAACAACCCCTCTTTGACGTAGTACAAAATTGTCGATTTCGGTGTTTCCGTCAATTTCACCAAATCATTCATTTTTAACATCGCTTTCTCCTTAACAGATTAGAACGGCGAGCATTGTAATAGAAATCAATTAAAGTATAAAGTGTTACTTTTCAGTTTTGTGTAAAATGTAAGAAAAAAATGACCGCTTGTTTTGAAGGAAGAAAGAGGGAAGAAGGGAATAATCGGGCATAAAAAATGCCTAAATCAGATGATTTAGGCACATAAAAGAATCATGTAGTCCGTAACGCTTCTTGCCAAAAAGTATCTTCATACCACCTTTGGGGAATACCCATACTATTTATTGGAATAGTGGGATATTTTTCCAACAAAAATTTTAGGGGCTGTCCTAGATAACGACTAAAAACTCGATTTGAGTTAAGATAGTCAAATGAGAAAAAGTCGTTTAAGTCAGCACAAACAAAATAAACTTATTGAACTGTTTGTTGCAGGAGTTACAGCGAGAACTGCTGCTGAACTAGTGAATGTAAACAAGACAACTGCCGCTTACTATTTTCATCGCTTGCGATTTCTTATCTATCAAAACAGCCCACATTTGGAGATGTTTGATGGGGAAATAGAAGCCGATGAAAGCTATTTTGGTGGTACACGCAAAGGCAAGCGTGGACGTGGTGCAGCGGGTAAAACTGCGGTATTCGGGCTGTTGAAACGCAATGGCAAAGTTTATACTGTTGCCGTACCGAACACGCAATCCGCCACGTTGTTACCGATAATTCGAGAACAAGTTAAGCCTGATAGCATTGTTTACACGGATTTCTATCGAAGTTATGATGTACTTGATGTGAGTGAATTTAATCATTTTCGTATCAACCATAGTACGCACTTTGCAGAAAAACAAAATCACATTAACGGAATTGAGAATTTCTGGAACCAAGCAAAACGCCATTTACGCAAATTTAATGGTATTCCCAAAGCTCATTTTGGGCTGTATTTGAAAGAATGTGAATGGCGTTTTAATCACAGTAACTTAAAGTCTCAAATTTCCTTTCTAAAACAATTAGTTAAAGAGAGTTTGGTCTAGTTATCTAGGACAGCCCCAAATTATAAATTTTGGCTAAAAAACGCCGCAATTTTTGGTAAAGCCTGTGGCACATCATAATCATACAAACTCACATGGGTTGCGTTTTCCACCCAATAGAGTTCTTTATTTTGATGTTGAATTTGCTGAAACAGATTCTCGCTAAAATAAGCGGTATCGGCATTTTTACCCACGACCAATAAAGTCGGTTGCGTTAAAAAATCAGGCACTTGACTAAAGGCGTCAAAAGCAAAAATTTTTGGAATGCTACGGAATAAAAGTTTATTGGCTGCCGCTTCACATTGCGCCCGTGGCGTGCGGTAGTAGTCGTAGGCTTCTTTGGCATATTCAGGCGTTTGTGGGGTAAATTCTTCCACAGAATTTGGCACATAATTAATATACAGCGTTTCTGCACCTTGTTCTTCGCTGGTGCGTTGCCCACCCACATTGTTCATCAATTCTAACAAAGCAGGAACAGGATTTTCACCAAAATTGGCACGGAATAAACCATTAATATCAACGGCACTCACGGTGGCTAAGGCTTTGATACGGCGGTCAAATAATGTCGCATTGATGGCATAGCCCCCTCCAGCACAAATACCCAATACACCAATGCGGTTGGCATCTACATTCTCTTGCTTCACCAGAAAATCAACCGCCGCAGAAATATCTTCCATACGCAAAGCAGGATCTTCTAAATAGCGTGGCAATCCACCACTTTCCCCTTGATGGCTAGCATCGTAAGCAAGGGTAACAAAACCTTGCTCTGCCAATAATTTCGCATACAAACCTGATGTTTGCTCTTTGACACCACCACCCGGGTGAACCACAATAATAGCAGGGTATTTTTGCCCTTGTGTCGCTGGCGTGTAAAGATGCCCTGCAAGGTGGATATCTCGATGGTTAAATTGGACTTTTTTCATAAAAACCTCATTAAAATAGGTGAAAATTATGGGTAAAAATTAATTGATTCTATCGCCTTTAATGATTTCTAAACGGAAATCGGCTTTTTCATTTCGCCGTGCCGCATTACGCATTAAATAAATATCAATGGTGTATTTACCCGTTGCAGAAGCAATGCCTTCAAATTGGTTATCCGACATAGAGCCATTAAAAAAGGCACTGTCTTTATTCGGTGCGGTTAAATTAAAGTAAGCAGAACGATTAGAACTTGCCATACTGATATTCAAACTCTGCCCTTTTTTCGCATGAAAATGCCGTTTGACCACTTGATAGCCCTTTACCTGACCAGATAAATGTTGCACATCTGTGGCACGGTAACTCGGCACGGTAACTCGGCACGGCAGTTGGTGTGTTTTTGGCGATGACAGGTTGTGCCAAAAAAGCCAGCGTGAATACGCATAAAAATGCTTTCTTCATAGTAAAAAATTCCTTAAAAAACGGCTTGTTTAAGAAGTGCTATTCTACACTACAATGCACTGAATTAAGTACATAGCTTTGTACTTTCCATAGAAAAAAAAAGCGGTCAAATTTTTATAATTTTTTGACCGCTTGCAATCATAGCTATATATATTTTGCTAAAAACTCATACTATATTTCAATTATCAATTGCCTTAGAGGCATAATTGTAACGACAGAAATTGCCAGTTAATATTCAAAATTTTGTTACTATTTAAAGTTATAAACACTAAATCTCCATTTCTTCGTATTCTTTTTCCTTTAAATTCACATGAGAAATATCTATTCTCATTGAAAAATACGTTTCTAACGATAAAAAATAGCCTCTATATTTACAGAGGCTATTTTATTACTCAGAAATAAATGGCTTAATCATCACCACCGAGTACCCCAAAGATATTGAGGAAGCTCACGAATAAGTTATAAATCGATACATAGAGATCAACTGTCGCACGGATATAGTTCGTTTCGCCACCGTGGATAATGTTACTTGTGGAAAGCAAAATCGCACCGCTTGAAAAGACCACAAAAAGCGCACTAATCACTAAACCTAATGCAGGGATATTTAAGAAGATGTTAGCAATCACACCGACTAATAACACCACAAAAAGTGCGAGCATCATACCCGAAAGGAAAGACATATCCTTTTTCGTGGTAAGCACATAAGCCGAACAAGCAAAGAAAACTAAGGCTGTTGCACCAAATGCAAGGGCAACAATATCCCCTAAACCTGCGCCAATATAAGCATTTAAAATTGGCCCTAAGCTATAACCTAAAAAGCCAGTCAATGCAAATACGCTGAAAATACCTGTGACACTATTAGCCGTAGCATTGGTTAAGAAAAGCAAACCATAAAAGCCCACTAACATTCCCCACCATGGTAAACGAGGTAGGTTTAGGTTCATTGCGACTAACGCCACAACAGAAGAAAACGCGAGTGTCAATGCGAGTAAAAAATAAGTATTACGAAGCACTTTATGAGTGCTCATTAAAGATTCCCCACGGGCGTGAGTAACAAGACGTTCTTGCATAATGTTTCCTTAATAAAAAACAAAGAGTGGTAAAATTAACGGCTATTTTGATCTATGTCAATCATTATTTAAAAGGCAGGACTAATGCCTGCCTGTTATATTAATTACACGAAATTAAAGAATTTCTTTCGCTTTCGCGACGACATTTTCAACCGTGAAACCAAAGAGCTTGAATAATTCGCCAGCAGGGGCTGATTCACCAAAGCTATTCATTGCCACAATGCGACCACCGAAGCCTACATATTTATACCAGAAATCTGCAATACCGGCTTCAATAGCAACACGTTTTGTCACTGCACTTGGTAATACAGACTCACGATAATCCGCATCTTGGGCATCAAAAACATTGGTGCTTGGCATCGACACAACGCGGACTTTACGGCCTTCTGCGGTTAATTGATCCGCCGCTTTTACCGCAAGTTCCACTTCTGAACCCGTTGCGATCAGGATCAATTCCGGCTTGCCACAAGCACAATCTTTTAAGATATAACCACCACGAGCGACATTAGCAAGTTGCTCAGCGTTACGATCCATTTGCGCTAAGTTTTGGCGAGTAAAGATTAACGCACTTGGACCAGTTTTCTTCTCAACGGCACATTTCCACGCAATAGCAGATTCTACTTGGTCACATGGACGCCATGTATCTAAGTTTGGAATTAAGCGTAATGCCGTGGTTTGCTCTACAGGTTGGTGGGTTGGGCCATCTTCGCCTAAGCCGATAGAATCATGGGTATAAACAAATAAAACACGCTGTTTCATTAAGGCTGCCATACGCACCGCATTATGGGCATATTCCATAAACATTAAGAAGGTTGCACCATAAGGAATAAAGCCACCGTGAAGGGCGATACCATTCATCATGGCAGACATACCGAATTCACGCACACCGTAATTCACATAGTTACCATCCACATTGTGATCCGCACGGATTGGTTTTGAACCAGACCATAAGGTTAAGTTCGAGCTGGCTAAGTCTGCTGAGCCACCTAAAAATTCAGGGAGTAATTTCGCATAGGCTTCAATCGCATTTTGAGAGGCTTTACGGCTAGCAATAGACGCCGGATTCGCTTGTAAATGTTCAATAAATGCTTGAGATTCTGCTGCCCAGTTTTCAGGTAAATCGCCATTAGTACGGCGTGTAAATTCAGTAGCTAACGCTGGGTAAGCGGTCTGATATGCTGCAAATTTTGCATTCCACTCTTTCTCCGCAAGTGCGCCTTTGGCTTTAGCATCCCATTCACCATAAATATGAGCAGGAATCTCAAAAGGTGCATATTCCCATTTAAGGGCTTCACGAGTTGCCGCAATTTCCGCATCACCTAAAGGTGCACCATGACTATCATGAGAATTCGATTTATTCGGCGAACCGTAACCGATAATGGTTTTACATACAATTAGAGTTGGGCGATCTTTCTCTTCTTGGGCATTTTCAATCGCAAATTTGATCTGCTCTGCATTATGTCCATCCACATTACGGATTACTTGCCAGCCGTAGGATTCAAAACGCATGGCCGTGTCATCAGAGAACCAACCATCTACATGACCATCAATAGAGATATTGTTGTCATCATAAAAAGCGATTAATTTCCCTAAACCTAACGTCCCTGCAAGGGAGCACGCTTCGTGGGAGATCCCCTCCATTAAACAGCCATCACCTAAGAAAGCATAAGTGTAATGATTAACAATTTCATGCCCTTCACGGTTAAATTGTGCCGCTAAGGTTTTTTCCGCTAATGCCATACCCACCGCATTAGTGATCCCTTGACCTAATGGACCCGTCGTAGTTTCAACACCCGGAGTATAACCATATTCTGGGTGACCTGGGGTTTTTGAATGAAGTTGACGGAACTGTTTAAGATCATCAATGGAAAGATCGTAACCTGTTAAATGTAACAAGCTATAAATCAGCATCGATCCGTGACCATTTGATAACACAAAACGGTCGCGGTTTGCCCACGCAGGATTCGTTGGATTGTGAGAAAGAAAATCACGCCAAAGTACCTCGGCAATATCCGCCATTCCCATTGGCGCACCCGGGTGCCCTGAATTCGCTTTTTGAACTGCATCCATACTTAAAAAGCGGATGGCATTGGCTAGCTCTCTACGTTCTGCCATTTGATTAACTCCTAAAAATAAGAAAGAAAAAGTGGGACGATTTTACACTATTTTTCTGCCCTTCACGGTAAAAATCTCACGTAAAAAATGTGATCTCCTTCACATTATTGAAATTGTTGAAATCTCTTTTTAAATCACGTAAAATGTTAGCTCTTTTTGGTGCTGGGTTCGTCCCAGTGATGTTAAATACATATGGTGTTAGCGTTTTGAGCAATCTACGTTAATGGCGATATGGCTTCTTATTAGAGGTTTTCTAAATGAAACAAGGTATTCACCCAGAATATACAGAAATCACTGCAACTTGTTCTTGTGGTAACGTAATTAAAACTCGCTCAACAGTGGGTAAAGATTTAAACTTAGATGTGTGTGGCAACTGCCACCCATTCTACACTGGTAAGCAACGTGTTGTAGATACTGGTGGTCGTGTTGAACGCTTTAACAAACGCTTCAGCATTCCAAGCAAAAAATAAGATTTATCTGTTTTCAACCCCACATCATGTGGGGTTTTTTTTAATAACGCTCTATACTATAAATATAAGTAAATATGAAGAAAGCAAATAATCACCCACCTATTTTTATTATTAGTTTCTAGAAGAAAATTTATTAGCTAGCACCTAACTGATTGAGGATTTTCTTTTAAATTCTTTGATGCCGTATATAGGAAAGATTAGTTGTGCAATGAATTTTATCAAACTTTATGAATATCTTATTAAAAATAAGATTGAACATAAGATTATTTTAGAGGACAATGCTATCGTTTTCCTCCTGCTTTAAAGAAATTCTTACTGGCTTGCTGATTTTTTAACTGGTTCATTACAACTTACTCATCTCAATGCCTACGGCATAGAACCGGTTTGTGTTTTCGGAGGATCACACTCTGAAATAGATCAAATGGAAAATCACTATAAATAATGACTTAATTTTATATTAAACAAAATGAACCTAAAAAAATTAATGATAACTATCTGTGAAAAACGAGATAAGCTAACTGAAAAAGATGTCAATTTAAAAGAGATTAAATCTATTTTATTAAGACCATTAGGAGATGCCATTGGTGATGCAACGATACATACCGCCCATTTACTGCAATTAAAATCTATTTTCCCACAAGCAACTCTTGGTGTGGTTGTTACTTCTCAAAATAAAATTATTTTTGAACATTCAAATTTAGTAGATAAATATATTCACCGGAATTTTTTTGATTATATTAAAAATCATAAAAAATGGGATCTTCTACTTGATTTTGAAAATAATTTCACCTCTGCATCATTATTTATGGATCGTATATTGATGCCTAAATATATTGCTATATTTAAAAAATATAATAAAAAACATTATAATTTTAATACCATATTTAACTATAACTTTCACTTTCCTCAAAAAGATAATAAAAGACTAAGTCATTATTTATGTCACTCTTTTTTTAATAACAATAATCAACTTATTCCTCCATATAGCCATTTAACAACTGATCCAAAAACTGATTTAAAAATAGAATATTTCTGGGAAGAAAAGAAATATAGATTATTGCTCTGCCCTCAAGGAAGCAAACGCCAGATTCCTCCCCAAGAGTTGGGAGAATTATTAACTCATTGTATTGATATTATACAATCTCATCATATTGATATTATATTAAGCTATACTCAAACAGCAGAAGAATATCTTAAACAACTATTAATGTTATACCCTTATTTAAAAGTCAAAATATCACCTAAAACATCATTAACTGAATATCTTTCTCTTATTGCAAGCGCTAATTTTGTTATTGCAGTAGATGGTGGATCACTACATCTTGCTTGCGCATTTAGAAAACCATTATTAAGTTTTTTTGCCAATAGCCAACCTAATTTAGGCACATGGGAACCACTTGTTTACCCCAATATTCCACATTTCAAAGTGATCACTAAGAAGAATGTTGGAGAAAATTCCAACTTAACCCAAGATTTTCAACTTGATAGTGCTAAATTATGGTTAAAAACCTATTTAAATGAACAAATCAATAAGGAATAAAAAATGAGCATCAAAAAACGGTTACAAAAATTTCGTTTAACTATTGTTAAAT
The DNA here is from genome assembly GCA_023101485.1 of Pasteurellaceae bacterium Macca. Lineage (GTDB taxonomy): Bacteria > Pseudomonadota > Gammaproteobacteria > Enterobacterales > Pasteurellaceae > LVZB01. Next base: position 74,814 of record LVZB01000001.1, read on the forward strand.
TCTTATTAGATCGAAAACAAAAAAACCATCATCACATTACCAAAGAAAATATAAAAAAAATTCTATTTCTTCGTCAAGATGGAAAAATTGGTGACTATATTGTGAGTTCTTTTGTTTTTCGTGAATTAAAAAACAAAACCCTAATTTACAAATAAGTGTTGTTTGTACTAGGCAAGATGCTTATATGTTTGAACAAAATCAATATATTGATTCTCTTTTTACCGTTAAAAAACGAAATATTATAGATTATATTCGTTGTGGTATTTTATTATCAAAACAACAGTTTGATGTTGTTGTCGACCCGACATTAGCCATAAAAAACAGGGATCTTCTCCTCTTAAGATTAATCCAAGGAAAACACTATATTGGCTACAAAAAATCACAATATAAATTATTTAATATCAATATTGAAAGTGACCAGCATTTTAGCGAAACATACCAACTTATGCTAAAAGAAATCGGTTTTGATATTCATAATTTATCTTATGATGTTCCTTTTGAATACGCTTATTCTCAAGAAATTAAGCAATACATACAAGAAAATAATTTATCAAGTTATATTGCCATTAACTTTTTTGGTGCAGCCAGAATTAAAAAAGTCACTTTTGATAATATAAGAAAATATCTCGATTATTTAACAAAATTAAAACCGAATCAACAATGGGTTTTATTAACTTATCCTGAAATGACTCTTACGTTACAAGAAATAGCAAAAAATTACCATCATGTTTTTGTACATAACACACAAAATATTTTTCATACTATTGAGTTAATTCGAGATTGCTCATTATTAATTTCTACAGATACTTCGACCGTCCATATCGCTTCTGGATTTAATAAAAATATTATTGCTATGTACAAAAAAGATCCTATCGCTTTTACACATTGGCAACCTAAAACTCGTGGTAAACAACATATTCTTTTTTATCAAAATAATATTAATGAGCTACGTCCACAAGACATTCAATCAAATTGGCTAGAATAACCATGGAATTCCACAGCCTTAAACTGTTTTTAGATCTCGCACAGAGCCAAAGTTTTATTCGCACGGCGGAAAAAAACCATATGAGTGCCTCAACCCTTTCTCGCCATATTCAACGTATGGAGCAAGAAATTGGGCAACCGCTTTTTTTGCGAGATAACCGCCAAGTATTGCTGACTGAAGCGGGGAAACGTTTTTTGCATTTTGCCGAACCGACTTGGGGAAATTGGCAACAGCTACAACGCCAATTCTCTCCGCCACAGACTGAATTAGAAGGCGAATTAAAACTCTTTTGTTCCGTTACCGCAGCTTATAGCCATTTACCTCAACTATTAGAAAAATTCCGCCAACGCTACCCCAAAATAGAGATTAAACTTAGCACCGGCGACCCCGCCAAAGCGTTAGAGAATGTGCAATCGATGCAGTCGGATCTCTCCCTGACGGGCAAGCCGACCTTTTTGCCAACGAATATTGCGTTTCATTATATTGATGAGATCGCCCTTTCCCTCATCGCCCCCCGTATCCCTTGCCTTGCCACACAACTGCTCCAACAAAAGCCCATTTCTTGGCAAAATATGCCCTTTATTGTGCCGGTAGATGGCCCAGCGCGTAAGCAGATCGATGCTTGGTTTAAGCAACTTAAAATCAAAGAACCGCAAATTTACGCCACCGTGGAAGGACATGAAGCGATTGTCCCGATGGTTGCCCTCGGCTGTGGGGTGGCGTTGTTACCCGATGTGGTCATACAGCACAGCCCCGTGTTACACCAAATTGCCTACCTCGACTCGCCCCTCCCGGTTTATCGTTTTGAGCTGGGCATTTGTGTGCAACAACGTCGCTTACAAGAACCCATTATTCACGCATTCTGGGCATTACTTGCCGAGATCACTTAACCCACGCGAAATGAGCAATTCTGCTAAAATAGCGTGACTTTCAACCCCAATGGAGAGATAACATGAAAATCATTGAAGTAAAACACCCCCTTGTTAAACATAAAATTGGCTTAATGCGTGCTGCGGAAGTCAGCACCAAAGATTTCCGTGAGCTTGCCAAAGAAGTCGCTAGCCTTCTCACTTATGAAGCGACCTCCGATTTAGGCACAGAAAGAATTACCATAGACGGTTGGAATGGGGCGGTGGAAATCGACCAAATCAAAGGGAAAAAGGTGACCGTTGTGCCTATTTTACGGGCAGGTTTAGGGATGATGGACGGCGTATTAGAGCATATTCCCAGTGCAAGAATCAGCGTGGTGGGGATCTACCGTAATGAAGAAACTTTAGAACCCGTGCCTTATTTCCAAAAATTAGCTAACGATGTGGAAGAGCGTTTAGCCATTGTTATCGACCCAATGCTCGCCACCGGTGGTTCGATGATCGCGACCATCGATCTCCTCAAAAAATCAGGCTGCCATCAGATTAAAGTCCTCGTGCTTGTTGCCGCCCCTGAGGGAATTAAAGCCCTTGAAGCTGCTCACCCAGATATTGAACTCTACACCGCTGCCATTGATAGCCACTTAAACGAACAAGGCTATATCATCCCAGGCTTAGGCGATGCTGGGGATAAACTTTTCGGCACGAAATAACCCTATCATGACAAAACAAGCGGTCAAATTTTTTGTACAATTTGCACACGGCAAAATCTCACCAAAATCAGACCGCTTGTTCTCATTTTCTTTTCTCTCTTTTCACGCATTAACCCCTTTCCGCCCAAATAAAAATCCCCGAAGAGAGGGAAATCTCCACGAGGATAATCGAATAGTCGTATGTTGGCAAAATGTTGGTCAAATTCGACCGCTAGCAAACAAGCGAATTAAACCTTACCAGCTGCCCCCAGCACCACCGCCGCCGGATTGACCACCGCCGAAGCCACCGCCTCCGCCAAATCCGCCACCACCACCGAAGCCCCCACCAAAGCCACCGCTACGGCGAATGGCCGATGCCGTGTGGAGAATTTTCCCTGCGGTACTTGGGCTAATATAGCGATTTCCGCCACGGCCTAACACATTGAAGAGAACAAAAAGCAGAATCGCAATGCCGAGAAATATTTCAAAGCCGTCAAATTCACTCTCTTCGCTTTGTGCTTCAAGGGGCGCATACTCTCCCTGTGTGGCAGCAATAATGGCTGAAAGCCCTTTGGCGATCCCTTCGGCATAACGATCTTGCTTAAAATAAGGGGTAATTTCATGACGGATAATGCTTGATGCAATGGCATCAGGCAACACACCTTCTAGCCCTCGCCCGACAGCAATAAAAAGTTTGCGATCATTTTTGGCAACCAGCAATAACACGCCGTTATTCTGCTTCGCCCGCCCAATTCCCCATTTATTAAACAGATTGAAACTGTAAGAAGAAACCGCTTCGCCATTCGTACTCGGCACAATGGCAACGGCAATTTGCGAGCTGGTTTTTCTGCCATAATCGGCTAACGCATTTTCAAGGGTTTGCCTATCCTGCGCACTTAAAGTTTGAGTGTAATCCGACACATAGCGAAAAGGTTGAGGCACATCGGGGTAATTGGCAACACTCACACTGCTCAACAATAATAGGAAGCCCAGATAAAAAGCCGTTCGTAGGGTTCGCATCATCGTATCACCACCTCGTTAGCTAATTCATTTTTATCATCCGGCAGAATCGGGAAATATTCGGCTAACGGTTGCTCAATCTGCTGAATGGCTTTGCAAATACCGTCTGTAAAATTGCCTTGTTGGCAATCCGCTTTCATTGCTTGATAAATATTCTGCCAAAAGGCTTCGCCGACTTTTTGATGAATCCCTTCATCGCCAACGACGGCGACATAATGGGGTTTAAATGAAAGGTAGATCAATACACCATTGCGTTGTGCCGTTTCTGCCATCTGTAATTCATGAAAAAGCTGATTGGCTCGCGCGATAGCAGAGGTGCATTTCTTCGCCCGACGTTCCACCACCACTCGCAATTCTGCGGAGGTGTGTTGCTCTAAATGGGCAATCGCTTGCTCAATTTTTTGCGTATCAAGGGGCAATCGGCGTTGAAAGATTGAAAGAAATCCCATTTTTCGTTCCATAGCATAAGGGCAGACTTCCGTCCGCCCTTTGATTTGTTAATTGAAATTGACTGTTGGGGCTTTTTCCGCACCCGCTTCCGCTTTAAATTGAGGCTTGGCTTGGAAACCAAAAATCATCGCGGCTAATTTCGTTGGGAATTGACGTACTTGTTTGTTGTACTCTTTCACTGCACCGTTGAAATTATTACGCTCAACGTTAATGCGATTTTCTGTGCCTTCAATTTGCGCTTGGAGATTTAAGAACCCTTCATGGGCTTTTAATTCGGGATATTTTTCCACACTCACCAATAAACGAGAGAGCGCCGAGTTTAAGCCCTGTTGTGCTTGTTGGAACTGCGCCATTTGCTCTTCCGTGGCGTTGCTTGGGTCAATTTTAGTTTGCGTCGCTTTGGCACGGGCTTCAATCACATTGGTCAAGGTGTCTTTCTCAAAATTTGCCTGACCTTTGACGGTATTGACTAAATTAGGAATCAAATCTGCACGACGTTGATAGGCAGATTCCACATTTCCCCATACGGAATTGATGTCCTCTTCCGCTTTCACTAATTCGTTATAACTATTTTTTAAGGTGATCCCACCGACAATTGCAATCACTGCCAATAGAATAATCACTAACCATTTTTTCATTGAGAAACCCTCTAAATTAAATGAAGAATAAAACCCGAAAACGGGCGTTGAAATATAACATAAAGCACCATTCTGCCCTAATTATTAGGCATTTTCATGCACTTTTTCGCTATTTTTGCCCAAAATGACTTGCTTTACCGAAGTCAAAAGCGTTTGTCTGACAACAGAAAGTTTTGGTCGTTCATCGCCTTGAAAAACCACTGGGCGACAAAATTCCATAGCTTTAATACCAAGACGTGCGGTAAGTAATCCCACACCAATGCCCTGTGCCGCACGCATAGACAAACGAGCCGTTAAATTTTGGGAGAAGAAATCCATGCCCATATCACTCACCACTTCACTCGCCCCAGCAAAAACCAGATTAGTCAGCACCATTTTAAACAGTTTTAAACGGCTGAAATAACCGAGTTCCATACCATAAGCACGAGTGATTTTATTGACCAAGGCGATATTTCGCCAAGCGACCATTAACATATCCACCACCGCAAGAGGGCTGACTGCCACAATAATGGCATTCTCTACGGCACTTTGGCTAATCCATTTTTTCACTTGGCTATCAATCGGTTTTAGCACATTTTCGCTAAATAAAAACAGCACTTCTTGGCTATTGTAAGCCTCATCAAGCTGGCTCAACCAACGTTGGTGGCTTTGGCTAACTTTATCCGTTGGAGGAAGCTGTTTAATCAGTTGTTGGCAAAATGTTTGGGCAATTTGACCGCTTGTTGAAGCGTTGTTTTGCCATAAATCTTGGCTAACCTGCTGATTTTGATGATATTTTCTTAACCAGACTAATTTTCGCCATTCATTCACAATCACGCCAATCGCCGTTAAACTCACACCAGCAAAAACGATCCCAAAGGCAAAATCGATCCACGCTCTCCCCTGCCACGCATCGACTAACCACTGTACTGATTGCGCCACCGTTGCCACAATCAATAGCACGAGTAACATCAATAAAACGCGTACCCACCAACGTGGTGCTTTGGCTAGGGGGGGCATATCGAGGGGTTCAGGGTCGATAGATTCGACCTCCCGCACAACCTCTACCCGTGATGAATCAAACTCTTTTTTACCTTGAACCTCATCGGCTTGTGTCGGTGCTTGTTGGCTAAAAATACGCTTTTCCACATATCCCCCAATGCCTTAATAGCCTTGCTCATTTAATTGGCGATAATAATCACAACCTTGCTGATTGCGGTTATCACAGGCTTTCCCAAACCATTCCTTGGCTATGCTTTTATTTTGTGGAACACCAATTCCTTTATAATACATCACCCCAAGATTGATTTGAGATTGAGGGTGACCTTGTTCTGCGGCTTTTTTATACCATTTCATTGATTCCGCCTCATCTTTTTTCACACCTCGCCCCTCTCGATACATCTCACCCAACATATATTGAGATTCAATATGCCCCTGTTCTGCGGCTTGGCGAGCCCATTTCTCAAACTTCGTGTAATCTTGTCTTACCCCATTTCCTTTCTCATACATTAACGCAAGATGATATTGTGCTTTATTATGCCCCTGCTCCGCGGCTTTTTGATACCATTCAACGGCTTCAAAATAGTCTTGCTTAACGCCTTGCCCCGCTTCATACATTGTCGCTAAATTAAACTGAGCCTTAGCGTAACCACGTTCTGCGGCAAGGCGATACCATTTTATTGCCTCAACATAATCCTGCGGAACACCTAATCCTTGCTTATACATTACCCCTAGATTCACTTGGGCACCAATGTGCCCTTGCGTTGCGGCCAAGACGTACCATTTTATCGCTTCTAGATAGTCTTTATTTACCCCTTGTCCTTCTTGATACAGATAACCAAGTTGAAATTGTGCATCGGCATTACCGTCCTCCGATGCTTTTTTAAATTCGGTAAATGCTTTTTGATATTGACCTTGTGTAAAATATTTTTTCCCAAGTTCCACATTCGCTAAGGCAACCGTCGAGAAGGCAAATAAACCTGCGATAAAGACTTTTTTCATTGGAAATTCCTTAATATAAAAATGAGATACGCTACGCTAAACGTTCTACCTGCCCAATAATATGGGATTTTAGACCTTCGTAGCCATGTTCGGTTTTCAATATAGCAAAAAGTTCAAGGGCTTCGGGATATTCTTTATCTAAATAACGTAACCACTGTTTAATGCGAGCAACGTGGTAGAAGCCCGTGTCCTGTTCATTTTCTAAATGCACATATTGGTAAAGAAGATTCAGCACCTCACGCCACGCCATTTTAGGGGCGTTATACTTCACGACTCGGCTTAAATTCGGCACATTTAACGCCCCTCGCCCAATCATTAGGCTAGTACAAGCGGTCGTTTTTTGGCAACTTTTTGCTGTCTCAAAATCCCAGATTTCGCCATTGGCGATGACGGGAATGGATAAGCGTTGCTGAATCTCGCCAATCGCCTGCCAGTTAATTCGCTCGGCACGGTAGCCGTCCATTTTGGTTCTGCCATGTACGGTAATTTCCGTTGCGCCCCCTTGTTCAACCGCATCCGCTATTTCAAAACAGTGATCAGCGCTCTCCCACCCTAAGCGGACTTTAACGGAAACAGGCAGATGGCTTGGTACGGCTTGGCGAATTGCTTTGGTCGCTTGATAAATCAATTCCGGCTGTTTTAGCAAAGACGCCCCACCATGACTGCCATTGACCGTTTTAGAGGGGCAACCGCAGTTGAGATCCACACCGTGAGAACCGAGTTCCGATGCAAGTTGCGCATTCTCCCCCAACCACTGTGGATGCTGACCAAGAATCTGCACTCGTACAGGCGTGCCAGATGCGGTAAAGCCGTTGTGGTGTAATTCTGGGCAGAGGCGATAAAAGGCTTTTTTAGGCAATTTCTGCTCTACCACACGCACAAATTCAGAGATACAGAGATCGTAATCATTGACCGCCGTTAAAAGCTGGCGAAGAAAAGGATCAAGCACGCCCTGCATGGGGGCGAGAATCACCCGTGGTGCAAAATCTTTCATAAAATCGACCGCTTGTTTGGCTATTTCCAGCCCTTAGACTTACAAATTAAATCGTAAGCGGCTTGAATTTGCTGTGCCTTCTCTTTCGCCACTTCCATCATCTCTGGTGGCAAACCTTTAGACACTAATTTGTCAGGGTGGTGTTCATTCATCAATTTACGATAAGCACGTTTCACCACATTTTGCTCATCACTGGCATTGACCCCAAGCACGAGGTAAGCGTCCTCTAAGCTCGGCGCATTGCTTCGTTGTTGGTAGCCGTGATGTTGTTGATAACCGCCTTGGCTCTGTTGTTCGTATTGAGTGTAGGAATAGCCCGAACGGAAACGCTGTGCCGCTACGACCATGGCGATCATCTGTTCAAACTGTGAGTGCGACATTCCCAAGGTTTCGGCAATGGTAAAGAGTACTCGCTGTTCATTAGGGTCGAGATTGCCGTCCTGTAACGCCGCTTGCATTTGTACTTCCACGAAAAAGCGTAAAAGATCAGCTCGCTGCCCACAAGCTTCACGGAATTCTTGAATCACTTGGCGTAATGGAAAATCAGTTTCTTTACCTAAAGTAAATGCCTGTTGAGCGAGCTGTTGGTTAGCACTGTCTAATTTGAGCTGTGCCATGAGCTGACGCGCAAGTTGAATGTCTTCTTCAGTCACTCGCCCTTTGGCTTTGGAAATATGCCCAAGGACAGCGAAAGTCGTTTGCATAAACAACGATTGACGAGTCAGCGCTTTACCAAAAACACTTGAAGAAACACGCCCTAATTCATAGAGTTTTTTATCTCCCCAATGCCCGATAAATAAGCCAAGTAAACCACCGAAAAAGCCACCGAAAAGTTTATAACCGAGAATAAAGCCCAGGATTTTGCCGATAAATTGCATGTTTTGTCCCTACGTGATGAATAAAGCACTTATTGTAACCAAGAAAACTGAAAAAATAATGAAGAAATAAAAATAAAGCCTCGATAATCATCGAGGCTTCGTTTTTTGTGAAGGCTAGAAATTAGTATTCTAACACTGCACGACGGTTTTTCTGATAGTCAGCTTCTGTGTGACCTAATACCGCTGGTTTCTCTTCACCGTAAGAAACGGTTGAAACGTTGTTTGCACCTTTTGATGCTAAGTAACCTTTAACCGCATCCGCACGACGTTGACCTAATGCGATGTTGTATTCCGGTGTACCACGTTCATCAGCATGACCTGAAACAGTCACTGAACCGTTAGTAGAATTTAAGTATGCAGCATGCGCATCTAAAAGTTGACGATATTCACCATCCACAGTATAACGGTCAAAACCGAAGTACACAGTGTTGTAACGAGTTTGTAAATCTTGAACAGATAAACCACCAAAGGTTTGACCTGCATCTGCACCGTTCATTGTTGCAGTGTTCGCATTAACATTTGCACTTGCTTTTGCATCTGAATTATCGCTTGAACTACATGCGGCTAAGACGAATGCAGGTGCTGCAACCATTAAAACTTTAGCGAGTTTTTTCATATTTTTCTCCAAAGAGTTATTGTTTAGTTAAATAGGGTGACCAAGCAGGGAATTTATACTGTCCACCACCCGTTCCCGGCAAAGTAGCTTTAAAACGGCCATCTGCGGAAACTAATTGTAGCACTTTGCTCACACCTTTGGTAGAGCTATAAATAACCATAGTACCGTTGGGTGAAATGCTTGGACTTTCGTCTAAGAATGTAGAACTGATCGTTTCCGTGCTACCTGAAACAAGATCACGTCTTACAATTTTATCACCTGATACCATAATTAAACTCTTACCATCAGCAGAAATTTTACCACTACCGCTACCGCCTAAATTGCTTGCACCACCACCTGAGGCAGACATACGATAAACTTGCGGAGAACCGCCACGGTCAGAAGTAAATAGGATTGATCCACCATCCGGTGACCAACTTGGCTCGGTATTATTACCCGCATTGCTGGTTAGCTGACGTGGCGTACCACCATTCACGCCTGTGACATAAATGTTTAATAAACCATCTTGGTTAGAGGCAAATGCCACACGAGAACCATCGGGAGAGAAAGACGGTGCGCCGTTATGACCTTTTAGCGCGCCGATCACTTTACGCGCAGAAGAGCGGAGATCATGTACAACCACTTGCGATTTTTTATTTTCAAAAGTCACATAAGCGAGTTTGCCACCATCCGGCGCCCACTCGGGTGACATTAACGGTTCTTTACTGCTTACTACAGTAAAAGCATTAAACCCATCGTAATCCGAAACGCGTAATTCGTAGGAAGAAACGCCCCGTTGCACTACGTAGGCAATTTTCGTTCTAAATGCACCACGGATCTGGGTTAATTTTTCAAACACTTGGTCACTAACGGTATGTGCACCTAAGCGAATTTGTGCGCCAGATACATTAAATGAACCTTGAGCAATCACATTACCAGCTGAACCCGATGTACCAAGAGTATCAATAAGTTGATAGGCAATATTATAACCACCGCCAGCTGGGGAAACTTGCCCGACTACGATATTATCAATGCCGATATTCGTCCACTGCTCTGCATTCACCTCTCCCGCAGAAGCCGGTTGAGCGGGTAAACGAGAACGTTCAAGAGGCGTAAATTTACCGCTATTGCGTAAATCATCCGCCACAATTTGCGCCACATCCGCAGGCACGCCACCATTCGCTTTAAAGGGTACAACCGCGATAGGCTGAGCCACAGAAACCCCTTGGTCAATGGAGATACGGACATCTTCATCCGCTTGTGCTGTTGTGGTAAACAGCACACCGAGAACGGTTATCACACTCGTTAAACGAGAGAAAAATTTCATATAAACCTCTTAATTATGGGTTAATTCACTTTTAAACTAAAATCGAGTATCGGTGAACGGTATTGTTGGTAAACTGCATCAGACGGTGCAGGGGGCACTTTTCGCGTTGCCACCACAGCACTCACTGCCGCATCACAAACTGCTTTATCTCCTCGAACAACTTGATAGTTTTTAATCGTACCATCACGCTCTAAAAAGATCTTCACTGAACACTGTTTGCCAGCAAAACTTGGATCGACACGGTATTTCGACTGCACTAATTTCTTAATGCGTTGTCCGTAGGCGCTACCATCGACATTAGCACCTTTTCCAGAGCCCGTCGTACCGCCTGATCCACTTGAACCGCTGGCATTCTTATTACTTCCCTTACTCGAACCGCCACTCACGTCACCACCACTCAGAAAATCATCTAATGCTTTGTTTTTCTTAGCTTGTGCTGCGGCTTTGGCTTCAGCATCAGCTTTGGCTTTTGCCTCTTTTTCAGCTTTCGCTTTGGCTTCTTTTTCAGCTTTGAGTTTTGCTTCTTTTTCCGCTTTGGCTTTCGCTTCTTTCTCGGCTTTGAGTTTCGCCTCTTTTTCGGCTTTTTCTTTCGCTTCTTTTTCTGCCTTGGCTTTCGCTTCTTTTTCGGCTTTCGCTTTAGCTTCTTTCTCGGCTTTGAGTTTTGCCTCTTTTTCTGCCTTCTCTTTCGCTTCTTGCTCGGCTTTTAATTTTGCTTCACGTTCTGCTTTGGCTTTAGCCTCTTGCTCCGCTTTCTGCTTTTTCTGCTCAGCTTTTTGCTGTTCTTCCTTGATTTTACGATCTTTTTCTGCCTGCTTAGCAAGTGCTTCTAAACGTTTAGCTTCCGCGTCGGCTTTAAGTTTAGCCGCTTCAGCTGCTTTTCGTTGAGCTGCTTCTTCCTGCTGTTTTTTAAGCTGTTCTTGCTTAAGCAACTCTTGGCGAGCCTGCTCTTGCTTACGCTGTTCTTCCCGTTTTTGCTGTTCTAAACGCTTTTGCTCTTCCTTTTTACGTTGCTCTTCTTGCTTTTGTTGAATCGCAATTTGAACGGCACGTTCTTCGGCTTGCTGTTGAGCAATTTCCGCAGGCGTTGGGCTATCCTCTTTTTTGCTTTCCGGCTCAGGCTTTGGCTCTTCTTCCACGACGGTCGATGAAGAACCTTGCTTTTCCGCTTTCAAACGACCGTATTCCTCAGCCACTTGCCCTGTATCGACCATCACAGCTTCAAAGGAATCACTTTCTCCGCCACTTCCTCCCGCAGAAGGAAGCGTAATTTTGGTAAAAAGCGAACCAAGGACGAGCAAGCCGATTAAAAGCAGATGCAACAAAATCGAGAAGATGACCGCAATTTCCAACTTATCGTTTTGAAATTTCACACATTATCCTTGCCTGATTATTTCCCTTCGGTCATTAAACCCACGGATTTAATGCCAGCGTCTTTGAGTAGTGAAATGCCTTTCATCACTTCTTCATAAGGGACTTCTTTGCCCCCCGCCACTAAAAACAGGGTGTTGTTATCTTTTTGGAAGGCATCACCGGCATAGGCAATCACATCAGGTTCGCCTAAATTTTCTTGCTGGTTAGCCTGCACATAATTCCCGTCAATTTTCAATTTATATAACCCCACACCAGCGATCTCTAAAATCACGGGGGTTTTATCTTCATTTGAAACGGATTGGCTATGGCGATCTTCGGGTAAATCGACTTCAACACTCTGGCTAATAATCGGTGCGGTTGCCATAAAGATAAGCAACAACACTAATAGCACGTCCAAAAATGGCACAATGTTGATTTCAGATTTAATGTCATTACTTTTACGGCTACGGCGGTAAGACATAGTTTCCTCTTTTTATTCAGTTATGGGCGACCGACAAGCGGTCGGATTTTTGCCACTTTTTGCTCTGGGTTATTTTTTCGCAAAGGCTTGGCGGTGTAACAAAGTGGTAAATTCATCAATAAAATTCACATAATTTTGTTCCACTTTACCTAAACGAAGATTTAAACGGTTATATGCCATTACCGCAGGAATCGCGGCAAATAAACCGATAGCGGTTGCAATTAACGCTTCTGCGATACCCGGCGCAACAGATTGTAAGGTAGCTTGTTTTACGGCACTTAATCCCATAAAAGAGTGCATAATCCCCCACACCGTACCAAATAAGCCGATATAAGGGCTAATTGAACCCACTGTCCCTAAGAAAGGAATGTAATTTTCTAACCCTTCAACTTCACGATTTAACGCTACATTCATTGCACGCGTTGAACCTTGAATAATGGATTCCGGTGAATCTGGATTTGCCTGTTGTAGGCGCGTAAATTCTTTAAAGCCCACATAGAAGATCTGCTCTGCACCACTTAAACCATCACGGCGATGTTCTAAGCCGTCGTGTAAGCGATGGAGATCTTCCCCAGACCAAAAACGATCTTCAAACGCTAAGGACTCTTTTTTCGCTCGAGTTAATACACGACTACGTTGAATAATCACCGCCCAAGATAACACCGAGAAGCTGATCAAAATTAAAATAACCGCCTTAACGACGATACTTGCTTCCATAAATAATGAAACTAAATTAAATTCAGTTGCCATTGTTTAAAACTCCAAATAAAAAATAAAATACGGCTTTTCAATGACCTATTGGGCATCAAATCGTTCTGTCAAAGCCTGCTGAATTGAGCGAGGTATTGCAACGGGTTTCATTTTTGCCAAATTGACACTCACCACTAACACTTTTGCTTCACATAAACAGACTTCATCACGCCAAAGTCGCTGTTGAAATACCATTTTTGCGCCACGAAGTTCAACGATTTGCGTTTCAACGCTTAAAAAATCGTCTAATCGAGCCGGAATTTGGTAATCAATCTCCATTTTTTTCACCACAAAGGCAAGATTCTCAGCGAAAAGCTGTTGCTGTGAAAAATTCAACTGGCGTAAAAATTCGGTGCGTGCTCGCTCAAAAAAATGTAAATAACGGGCATGATAAACGACTCCACCCGCATCAGTATCTTCATAATAAACTCGAATGGGAAAATCCACAGACTATCCTTTTAAACGACATTCAAAAATGAAAAACGCCCAAAAACTAGGCGTAAATTGTCCGCCATTGTAGAGAGAGTAAAATTGTTGTGCAAGTGTTTATTTTTATAGATTTGAAAATTTTTTTAAAGAACGATTCCTAAACCCACAAAAACCGCCTAAACTAGCTTTTTTCAAATAAAAAGGAGAAAAAACACCATGAAAGATGTGAATGAACTCACCGAAGCACAAATTGATATTTGCTTAAATAGTGGGACAGAACGCCCTTTTACGGGAAAATTTTTAGAGGAAAATCGGGTGGGCACTTATCGCTGTGTGCGTTGCCATAATCCTCTCTTCCGTTCCGATACCAAATTTGATGCCGGCTGTGGCTGGCCAAGTTTTTATGAAACGATTGCCGAAGATTCCCTCCGCTATTTAGATGACTACTCCCTTTCTCGTCATCGCACGGAAATTCGCTGTGGCAAATGTGATTCACATATGGGGCACGTTTTCCCCGATGGCCCACCCCCAACAGGTTTGCGTTTCTGTTTAAACTCTGTGGCATTGAATTTCAAATGGGATGAAACCGGCGAAGAAATCGATGGATAAAAAAATCCCGCTTAATCACCTGATTGAGCGGGATTTTTCTACTCTATGAACAACCGTAAGATTTTAATTTTTTACTCGTTAAAGTCGCCCTTGCATTTGATGAGGAATTATTTAAGCTCACGACACCAATTAAACGATTACCACATCGATTCTTATTCACAAAAACTAAATTATAGCCAGATTCTTGAATATAACCCGTTTTATTCAGTGCTGCCTCAAATAACTTTTCTCGTACTAAATAATTTGTATTACGCATAAAAATATTTTTATTACCTGCTCTAATCCACGTCTTTCTAGTATTAGAAAGATTTCGTAAAATTGGTTTTTTTAAGGAATATTTTGCCAATTTTACAAGATCCATTGCAGTAGATACGTTTTCTTTTGACAAGCCTGAACTATCTTTAAAATGAGTAGAATACATCCCCAATTCACGTGCCTTTTCATTCATTTTTTGAATAAATGTTGCTCGGCTCATTCCAGCAGCACGAGACAGTGCATGGGCAGCGTAGTTATCAGAATGTACCATCATCGCCTTCAATAATTCACTACATGCAATTGGCACATTGCGAGGTAATGTTGTCCATGTGCCTTTAATCAGATCAGTATCTTCGGAAGAGATCGCAATTCGACAAGATTTATTGGCATTACTTTCAAGAAAAACATTAGCTGTCATTAACTTTGTTACTGATGCAATAGGACGAACGGTATTCGAAAGCTGATTTTCCAATACTTGGTTATTGGAAAAATCATAGACAACATAGGAAGTCGAAGCAAAAACAAAATTAGGCAATAATAAGAAGAAAAAAAGAAAACGATTTAACATAAATATTTAGCAATAACCGGAAATATAAAAAAGCGAGATGATACCACCTCGCCCACGGATTTCAAAACCATTTTAAAGCCAAAGGCGAGCAAATTTTAACAAAAAATCGACCGCTTGCTCCATTGAAAATTACGCCCACTGCTTAGCCATAAAGGGCAAAATTTCCCCTAATGCTTCGTCAATATCAATCAATGTCAGATTTTTCTCCGTGGCTTTGCCTTTTGGCGGCATAAACGCAAGGTGCTTATCAGGATCATTAAGCGGTTGCCAACGGCGAGGAATAGCCGATAAACGGCTTGGGTAGAAGCCTATGGTCGGCACATTCAACGCCCCTGAAATATGTAAAGGCCCGGTTGATCCTGCGATAAAGAGATCCGCACAAGCGAGAGAATAAGTAAAGTCGATCAAGCCCTCATTTTCATCATAAACCACCGCATTTTTCACCACCTTTTCCGCCAGCGCTCTTGCCCTTTCACTCTCATTCTTTCCAGCCGTTAAGATCACTTCGCAATCAAATTGTGCTTGAATGGCGTTGATCAGTTGCGCGTATTGCATCAGGGATAAATTCGTTGCCGATCCACCGGTACTGCTATGAACAAAGAGCCATTTTTTATCGGGATCTACGCCTAACAAGGCACACAATTTACTTTTTTGTTGTGTTCGGATCGCCCCGTCCAGGGGTAAAAATGGGCGGGAAGGCTCAACGATCTCAAGATGTTGATCCCGCAAAAATTGGCGAGCGAGATCGAGGTTATACTCAAATTCAGCCTTTTCAGAACGAGAACGCCGTTGTGTTAAACGGTGATTATAGAGAAATTGAAAGAGCTTCGTTGCGGGTGCGAGGCGATAGTGAATACCACTTTGCCACGCAAGTTTGGCATTCTCCCAGTCCGACACAAAAGTAATCACGGCAAAAAATTGTTGAAATTTGACCGCTTGTAAGCGCTGTTTCAGGGCGTTTTTATCCTGTTTATCCACACAATCTAGCAAAATTTCATCAATATAGGGGCAGAGTTCCGCAAGGGGGGCAGTATAAGGTGGCACAAGGGCGACAATTTTCGCCTCGGGCATTGAAGCCTTTAACATCGCAAACGCCGGCCACGCCAACATAAAATCGCCGATTTTGTCGTTTCGAATCACTAAGATCTTTTTCATTTTCCCTCTCTCTTGATAGCATCAATGCAATAACGACTTATTTTAATCACTGTGGGCGTATTTATCCATTTTTAAGCTGTTAATTTTTTTATTTTTCGCTAGAATGATTCTTCCGAGGGCAGTACCTTTGCCTTCACCAATCACCCATTCTTACCATTCAAAATATAGGGAACACTATGTCAGCAACAATTTTAGAAACACTTCCATTGGCACAAAAAGTCGGTATTGCATTTTCAGGCGGGTTAGATACCAGCGCAGCACTCCTGTGGATGCGTCAAAAAGGTGCTGTGCCTTATGCTTATACCGCCAATCTTGGTCAGCCCGATGAAGAGGATTACAACGCTATTCCAAAAAAAGCGATGGAATATGGTGCAGAAAATGCCCGTTTGATTGACTGCCGTTCCCAACTTGCCCACGAGGGTATCGCCGCCATTCAATGTGGTGCTTTCCATATCTCCACCGGCGGTGTGCCCTATTTCAACACCACGCCACTCGGGCGAGCGGTCACCGGTACGATGCTTGTCGCCGCGATGAAAGAAGATGATGTCAATATTTGGGGCGATGGCTCGACCTTCAAAGGAAATGATATTGAACGTTTCTACCGCTATGGTTTATTAACCAATCCACAATTAAAAATCTATAAACCGTGGTTGGATCAACAATTTATTGATGAACTTGGCGGTCGTCACGAAATGTCGGAGTTTTTAATCGCCAACGGTTTCCAATATAAAATGTCGGTGGAAAAAGCCTACTCCACGGATTCCAATATGCTTGGTGCCACCCACGAGGCAAAAGATCTCGAATTTCTCAATACGGGGATTAAAATCGTCAAACCGATTATGGGGGTCGCATTTTGGGATGAAAGCATTGAAATTCCAGCAGAAACCGTCAGCGTAACCTTTGAAGAAGGCGTGCCGGTGGCATTAAATGGCAAGCGTTTTGATGATGCCGTTGAACTGATTTTAGAAGCAAACCGCATTGGTGGTCGCCACGGTTTAGGGATGTCGGATCAAATCGAAAACCGTATCATTGAAGCGAAAAGCCGTGGGATCTATGAAGCACCGGGAATGGCACTGCTACACATTGCTTATGAACGTTTAGTCACAGGTATTCACAATGAAGATACCATTGAGCAATATCGCATTAACGGCTTACGTTTAGGACGCTTACTCTACCAAGGTCGTTGGTTCGATCCACAAGCCCTGATGTTACGCGAAACGGCTCAACGTTGGGTTGCCAAAGCCATTACGGGGACGGTTACCCTCGAACTTCGCCGTGGTAATGACTACTCTATCCTCAACACCGAATCGCCAAACCTCACTTATGAAGCGGAGCGTTTGAGTATGGAAAAAGTGGAAGATGCCCCCTTTACACCGGCAGATCGTATTGGTCAATTAACCATGCGGAATTTAGATATTGTCGATACTCGTGCAAAATTAGGCATTTATACCGAAACAGGGTTACTCTCTGTACAGAATAATGTTCTCCCTCAATTAGGGCAAAAATAGCGGTATCTCATCCCTCCTAAAAAAATAGCACGCTAAGCGTGCTATTTTTATCTCTACTGAAAACGTAGGGGGAATATTATTCCTCTTCGCCTTTGGCTTCCTCTTCCTCGTCGAGGTCACAAATTCGCTCTAAACTTACGACTTGCTCGTCCTCTGCGGTACGGATAATCCGCACCCCTTGAGTGTTACGTCCAACAAGGCTCACTTCATTAACTCGAGTACGTACAAGGGTGCCGGCATCGGTAATCAGCATAATTTGGTCATTTTCATCCGCTTGTACGGCGGCAACCACTTTGCCATTACGCTCATTGACTTTAATCGAAACCACCCCTTTGGTCGCACGGGATTTCACTGGGTATTCCGCAAGTGCTGTTCGTTTTCCATAGCCATTTTGGGTAACGGTAAGAATCTCGCCTTCGGTGTGAGGAATCACAAGGGAAACCACTTTATCGGTATTGAGGTTGATGCTCTCTTCGCTCTCCTCATTCTCCAATTCAACGATTTCTGCCTCTTCAATTTCCTCGGCAGCCATTTCCGTGGTGGCTAACTTAATGCCTCGCACGCCGGTTGCCGTTCTGCCCATGGCACGCACCGCTTTTTCGGCGAAACGTACCACTCTACCCTGTGCCGAGAAGAGCATAATTTCACTTTCGCCATTGGTAATATCTACACCAATTAGCTCATCGCCGTCACGCAGTTTTAAGGCAATCAGACCGCTTGATCTCACATTGCTAAACGCATCAAGGGAGACTTTTTTCACCACACCGCTTGCCGTTGCCATAAAGATAAATTTATCGGCACTGAATTTACCATTTGGCACAGGAAGAATCGCAGTAATACGCTCATTTTCCTCTTTCACCAATGGTAGAATATTCACGATTGGCGTTCCCCTTGCACCACGGCTTGCTTGTGGCAGTTGATACACTTTTAACTGATAAAGTCGCCCACGACTTGAAAAACAGAGAATGGTATCGTGGGTATTCGCCACGAGTAATTTCTCAATAAAGTCATCTTCTTTCATCTTCGTTGCCGATTTTCCTTTACCACCACGGCGTTGGGCTTCATAGTCAGAAAGTGGCTGATATTTCACATAACCAGCGTGGGAAAGGGTAACAACCACATTTTCCTGTGCGATAAGATCTTCAAGGTTAATATCCCCAGAAGCGGAGGTAATTTCAGTTCGGCGTTCATCACCAAATTCCGCTTTCACTTTTTCAAGCTCTTCACGGATAACTTCCATTAAACGTTCAGCACTATTCAGAATATGTAATAACTCGCCGATTACCACGAGAATTTCACGGTATTCATCGAGGATTTTTTCATGTTCTAAGCCCGTTAAACGGTGTAAGCGTAACTCTAAAATCGCCTTTGCTTGGGCTTCAGAGAGATAATATTCGCCATTGTGAACACCACATTCTGCTGGTAATTCATCGGGGCGTGCCGCATCGACACCAGCGGCTTCAAGCATTGGCGCCACATTGCCTAATGCCCAAGGGCGAGCTAATAATCCTTCACGAGCTTCTTCAGCCGTTTTGGATTGGCGAATCAGCTCAATCACAGGGTCAATATTCACCAAAGCAATCGCCAAGCCTTCTAAAATATGCGCGCGCTCACGGGCTTTGCGTAATTCATAAATAGTTCGGCGCGTCACCACTTCACGGCGATGGAGAACAAAGGCTTCAATAATCTGTTTTAAATTCAAGACTTTGGGCTGACCGTGATCAAGAGCAACCATATTGATCCCGAAGGTCACTTGCATTTGGGTTAAAGCATAGAGGTTGTTTAACACAATCTCACCAACGGCATCACGCTTAATCTCAATCACAACACGCAAACCATCTTTATCAGACTCATCACGGAGTTCGCTAATGCCTTCGACTTTCTTCTCCTTAACCAATTCAGCGATTTTTTCGATCAATTTCGCTTTATTGACTTGGTAAGGAATTTCGGTGACGATAATCTGCTCCCGCCCTTTTTCTGTGGTTTCCACACTCGCTTTGGCACGGACATACACTTTGCCACGCCCTGTGCGGTAGGCATCTTCAATCCCTTTACGACCATTGATAATCGCCGCCGTTGGGAAATCAGGGCCGGGGATATGTTGCATCAACTCTTCAATGGTAATTTGGTCGTTATCGATATACGCTAAGCAACCATCTAGCACTTCATTTAAGTTATGGGGAGGAATATTCGTTGCCATCCCCACAGCAATACCCGATGAGCCATTCACTAACAAGGCAGGAATTTTGGTCGGAAGCACATCGGGGATCATCTCTTTGCCATCGTAGTTTGGCGAGAAATCCACCGTTTCTTTATCTAAATCGGTGAGTAATTCTTGGGTGATTTTTTGCATTCTCACTTCGGTATAACGCATTGCCGCTGGGGCATCGCCATCAATCGAACCGAAGTTACCTTGCCCATCCACCAACATATAACGGAGAGAAAATGGCTGTGCCATACGGACAATCGTATCATAAACTGCCGTATCACCGTGGGGGTGATATTTACCGATGACATCACCCACCACACGGGCTGATTTGACATAAGGTTTGCTGGCAGTATTGCCACTTTGATCCATTGAAAAAAGAACACGGCGATGAACCGGCTTTAAGCCATCACGCACATCGGGTAATGCACGCCCTACAATCACTGACATGGCATAGTCAAGGTAGGAGGTTTTCAGTTCTTCTTCAATACTGATGGGGGTAATATCTTTGGCTAATTCGCTCATTGAAATTTCCTAATCGAGTGAGAGAAACAGCCTGCTTTACACAGGCAAAAATTGAGCGAGAGTATAGCACAAATGTGGCTAAAAAGGGGATTTTGATTCCCCAAAGGACGGCTTTTTTCGTGGGTTTTTAGTAAAAAGGTCAATCTATTAAACGATGTTCGCCAGAATAGACCGTTCCGCGGTTTTGACGACAAAAGGCAACGAGGGTAAAACGGTGTTCTCTGGCAATATTCACTGCCATTTCGGTGGTGGCAGAAATGGCACACAGCATCTCAATACCACAGGCTAAACACTTTTGCACCATTTCAAAGCTGGCTCGGCTGGTGACAAACACAAAGCCTAAGGGCTGATTTGCGTTGGCGTGCCAACCGAGTAATTTATCTAAGGCAACGTGTCGCCCCACATCTTCCCGCACCGCGAATAACTCCCCCTCAGGGCTGAAAAAAGCGGCTGCGTGGGCGGCTCCCGTTTGGCTGGCAAGGGGCTGATTTTCTTCCATTTTTTGCAAACAGCTATTTAAAATCAAAGGATTGACCTGAAACAAGCGGTCGTTTTTTGGCAAGAATTTGCACTCCTGTTGCACCTGTTGAAGTTGCTCTACCCCACAAATGCCACAGCCTGTCCGCCCTGCCATAGAACGGCGTTTTTCCTTTAATGCAAGGAAACAACGGCTTGATATTTCTAACTGCACTTCAATGCCTAGCGCTGTTTCGACAATATCTAATCCATAGAGGGCTGAGGGGTGAGGAATAATCCCTTCTGCTAGGGAAAAGCCGAGGGCAAAATCCGCTAAATCTGTTGGGCAACACATCATGACGGTGTGAGAAATACCGTTATAGACCAACGCCACTGGCACTTCTTTGATTAAGTTTTCTTCAATTTTTTGGGCGAATAAAGAACCATTCTCAATGGTAAGTTTATTTGCCTGATATTTTTTGATCGAATTCACATAATTCCCTAAAAGTCTGCCTTCAATGTAGTTTATTTTGTTAAAAAAATGTATGATCACGCCTAATTTTTGGCATAAAAGTCGGTGTAATCATACCACTTTAATACCAAAATTTTTGATTTTTTGTTCGTACCACGTTATGTGGATTTGGAGTGATTATGCAGGTCAATAGAAGAAAATTCTTTAAGATCTGTGCAGGTAGTATGGCAGGAACATCCGCGGCGATGCTTGGGTTTGCCCCAGCAACGGCGTTAGCTGCTCCTCGTGAATACAAATTGTTGCGTGCCAAAGAAACGCGTAACACCTGTACATACTGTGCCGTAGGTTGTGGCATGCTGTTATACAGTATGGGCGACGGTGCGATGAATAGTAAAGGCAAGCTCATTCATATTGAGGGCGACCCAGACCATCCGGTAAGCCGTGGGGCTCTATGCCCGAAAGGTGCGGGTGCGTTAGATTATGTAAATAGCGACCGCCGAGTAAAATATCCCGAAGTGCGTGAAGCAGGTTCAACAGAGTGGAAACGCATTTCTTGGCACGAAGCGATTGAACGTATCGCTCGCCATATGAAAAATGACCGTGATGAGAATTTCGTTACCCATAATGAAGCTGGTCTTGAAGTCAATCGCTGGATGACAGCAGGCTTCCTCGCGGGTTCTGCGTGTAGTAACGAAACGGGCATTATTACGCAGAAATTCGTCCGCTCACTGGGCATGATTTTTACAGATAACCAAGCGAGTATCTGACACGGACCAACGGTAGCAAGTCTTGCTCCATCATTTGGTCGCGGTGCGATGACAAATCACTGGGTTGATATTAAAAATTCTGACCTTGTAATCGTGATGGGCGGAAACGCCGCAGAAGCTCACCCTGTTGGCTTCCGCTGGGCGATTGAAGCGAAAAAACAAAACGGTGCGAAGTTAATGGTGGTTGATCCACGCTTTAACCGTACCGCAGCGGTGGCGGATATTTATATGCCATTGCGTTCAGGCACGGATATTGCCTTCCTTTCTGGTGTGATTAACTATTTGTTAAGCCATGACAAAATTCAGCACGAATACGTTAAACACTACACCAATGCCACCTTCTTAGTGAATGAAGAGTTCAAATTTGAAGACGGCTTATTCTCCGGCTACGATGAAACGACTCGCAAATATGATCGTTCCACTTGGCGCTATCAATTTGACGATGAAGGGCAACCAAAACGTGATATGACCATGCAAGATCCACGCTGTGTGATCAATTTGCTCAAAGAACACGTTTCTCGCTATACCCCTGAAATGGTTGAACGTATCACCGGTACGCCACAAAAAGATTTCCTGATTTTCTGTCAAGAAATTGCCAAAACCTCTGCTCCCGATAAAGCAGCCACCTTTATGTATGCCTTAGGTTGGACACAACATACCATCGGATCACAAAATATCCGTACAATGGCGATGATCCAATTATTACTTGGTAATATCGGTGTTTCAGGTGGTGGTGTTAATGCGTTGCGTGGGCATTCTAATGTACAAGGGATTACCGATTTAGGGCTATTCCCACATATGTTGCCTGCCTATATTCCACTACCAACGGAAGCCGATGCGTCACTAGAGGCGTTTTTAACGCGGATTACGCCAAAAACAATGATGAAAGATCAGGTGAATTATTGGCAAAATACCCCGAAATTTATGGTCAGTATGCTCAAATCTTTCTACGGCAAAAATGGCACAAAAGATAACGAGTTTGGCTATCACTATTTGCCGAAACTGCCAAAAGGCGGAATGGATCAAATGCGTTACATCGAAGAGATGTATCACGGGCGAGTCAATGGTTTCTTCTGTCAAGGAATGAACCCTGTTGCGTCCTATCCAAACTCAGGCAAAATCATTAAAGCATTGAGCAAGCTGAAATATTTAGTGATTTTCGACCCACTTATCACGGATACCTCTGAATTTTGGAAAAATCACGGTGAATTTAATGACGTGAAAAGTGAAGAGATTCAAACGGAAGTCTTCCGTTTACCGACGACTTGTTTCGTTGAAGAAGACGGCTCAATCGCTAACTCTGGGCGTTGGTTACAATGGCACTGGAAAGGCGCTGAACCGCCGGGTGAAGCCAAACCAGACATTGATATTCTTTCCGAATTACGGGCAGAATTGATCCACCTCTATCAAAAAGAGGGCGGAAAAGCACCGCTTGCACCGCTTGAAGCCATGGCATGGGATTACATCAACCCATTAGAGCCAAAAGCAGAAGAAATTGCCAAAGAGAATAACGGCTACGCCTTAGAAGATGTGAAAGACGCTAACGGCAACGTTATTGTGAAAAAAGGCGACCTGCTTTCAAGTTTCGCCCAAATGCGTGATGACGGCACGACCTCTGGGGCATGTTGGATTTACACTGGTCAATGGACACCAAAAGGCAACCAAATGGCGAACCGCGATAATAGCGATCCGTCAGGCTTAGGGAATACCCTCGGCTGGGCATTTGCATGGCCATTAAACCGCCGTGTGATTTATAACCGTGCCTCGGCAGACTTAGCGGGTAATCCGTGGAATCCAAAACGCCAGCTTGTAAAATGGAATGGTAAAAACTGGAACTATGTGGATGTAGCAGACTTTGGTACTGCGCCACCAAATAGCCCTACCCTACCATTTATTATGCAACCTGAAGGCGTAAGTGGCTTATTCGTACGGGAACGTATGGCAGACGGCCCCTTCCCAGAGCATTATGAGCCAATGGAAACCCCTATCGGGACAAACCCATTACATCCAAATGTTGTTTCAAGCCCTGTAGCTCGTATTCTGCCTACGGATAAGGAAGATCTCGGTACATCAGCGGAATTCCCTTATGTCGGTACAACCTATCGCTTAACGGAGCATTTCCACTACTGGACGAAAAACTCCCTCATTAACGTCATCGCACAGCCGGAACAATTTGTGGAAATTAGCGAACAGCTCGCCGCAGAAAAAGGCATCAAGCACGGTGATTATGTGAAAGTCAGTTCCAAACGTGGCTTTATCAAAGCCGTTGCGGTGGTGACTAAGCGGATTCGACCACTGGTTTCTGACGGTAAGCCAATTCATACCGTGGGTATTCCAATCCACTGGGGCTTTGCTGCCACGACAGGGGCGAAAAAAGGCTACTTCGCCAATAATCTTACCGTTCGTACCGGTGATGCCAATACGCAGACGCCAGAGTCGAAATGTATGTTAGTTAACATTGAGAAAGTGGGGGCATAATATGGGTTCTGTTCAATCTCAAAACATCATTAAAATGTCGGCAACCTCGGCATTAACCCCCGCTCCACACGCGCGTGATCACCAAGTTGAAGTGGCGAAGTTAATCGACGTGACGACTTGTATCGGCTGTAAAGCCTGCCAAGTTGGGTGTTCCGAGTGGAATGATATTCGTGCCGAGCCAGAAAGCTGTGTGGGCGTTTATGACAACCCTCGTGATCTCAACGCCAAAGCTTGGACCGTGATGAAATTCAATGAAGTGGAAGAAAACGACCGCTTGGAGTGGCTTATCCGTAAAGACGGCTGTATGCACTGTGCCGAACCGGGTTGTTTGAAATCCTGCCCGTCACCGGGGGCGATTATTCAGTATGCTAACGGTATTGTAGATTTCCAATCGGATAAATGTATCGGCTGTGGTTACTGTATCGCTGGTTGTCCGTTTAACGTGCCACGCATGAATCCGGAAGATAACCGCGTTTATAAATGTACCCTTTGTGTCGATCGTGTCAATGTGGGGCAAGAACCGGCTTGTGTGAAAACCTGTCCAACAGGCGCAATTCGCTTTGGTAGTAAGGAAGAGATGAAGCATTATGCCGAAACGCGTATTGCAGATTTGAAATCCCGTGGCTATGAAAATGCTGGCTTATATGATCCAGAAGGCGTCGGTGGTACGCATGTGATGTATGTCTTACACCACGCCGATAAACCTGAACTCTATTCAGGCTTACCGAAGGATCCGCATATCGACCCAACCATTACCCTTTGGAAAGATGTGTTAAAACCGGTTGCTGCCATGGCAATGGGGGGATTAGCCATTAGTGCGGCTGCCCACTATATTGCCGTTGGGCCAAACACGGAGGAGCTTGACGACCACGAAGAACATCACCATAACGGAGGCAACAATGAGTAACAGCATCAAGATCAGCGATGATCAAAAAATTGTCCGTCATAAATTGCCTGCGCGTTTAAGCCATTGGCTTTTAGTGTTATGTTTTTTAGTCACCGGCGGTTCGGGTATTGCCTTCTTCTTCCCTGATTTTTCATGGATTACGGAGATCTTCGGCACACCACAACTTGCCCGTTTCCTCCACCCTTTCACCGGTATTGTGATGTTCATTGCCTTCTTTAATTTGGCAAGAATCTATTATCATCACAATTTCCCTGAAAAGAATGACTGGGTGTGGTTAAAAAATATTGTGGAAGTGCTAAAAGGCAATGAACACGCCGTTTCTGACAATGGTAAATACAACCTTGGTCAGAAGCTCCTTTTCTGGACATTGATTGTGGCGATGTTTACCTTACTTATCACGGGAATTATTATGTGGCGTCAATACTTTGCCCATAACTTCTCCATTCCGGTGATTCGTATTGCGATTTTATTCCACTCTCTTTGCGCCTTTATGCTCTTTACGGGGATTATCGTCCACGTTTATATGGCATTTTGGGTAAAAGGGTCTATTCGAGGTATGGTGGAAGGCTGGGTAACTGTACGCTGGGCGAAAAAACATCACCCACGTTGGTATCGTGAAGAAGTCTTGCCAGAACTTGAAAAAGAACAACGCGAGAAAAAATAACCCCAAGAAAATCCCCCCTCTTATGAGGGGGGATACCTTTATAAGGAAAGATTATGAGTATTCGAATCCTACCTGACAGCGAAATTCAACAAGCTGCCAGTAGCTTTCATAACCCCCCATTACTATATGCTAACCCCAAAAATCTCTACGCTCGCCGAGCCAAAAGGCTACGTCAGTTAGCGGAAAATCACCCCTTTGGCGATTATCTTAAATTTGTCGCCAATATTGTAGAAGTTCAGCTTGATCTCTTAGAAAGCCAGCCCCTTGCAAAAAGTCCTCAAAAAATGACCGCTTGTTTATCGGCAAATCAAGGAGTAAAGCCCCTTAATAGTAAAACTTTCCAACGTAGCGATGCTTGGCAAGCGCTATTACTGGCCTTAATTAGCAAATTCAAACCTTATGCCAACGAAAGTGTGCTAACAGCCTTAGAGTGGTTAGAAAAAGCAGCAAAAAGTGAACTAGACACCCTCGCCGATGATCTTCTTAACGAACGTTTTGATAAAGTCAGTGCAGACAAAGCGGTTTTTGTTTGGGCTGCACTCTCTCTCTATTGGGTACAACTTACCCAACAGCTCCCCCGTCAAACACAAACAGAAGTGGGCGAACGCCATACTTGCCCCGTGTGCGATAGTGCGCCAATTACAAGTGTCGTGCATTTTGGCGAAACTCAAGGCTTACGTTATCTACACTGCTCTCTCTGTGAGACTGAATGGCATGTAGTACGAGCAAAATGCTCTAACTGTAATCAAGCCGGTCAGTTAGATTATTGGCATTTAGATATAAATGAAGCTGTTAAAACAGAAAGTTGTGGCGATTGCGAAAGCTACCTTAAAATACTTTACCAAGAAAAAGATCCTTATGTTGAGCCTGTCGCCGATGATCTTGCCACTATTTTTCTTGATGCGGAAATGGAGAAAAATAATTTCCTCAGGAGTGGAATCAATCCTTTTTTATTTAGGGGCTGTCCTAGATAACGACTAAAAACTCGATTTGGGTTAAGATAGTCAAATGAGAAAAAGTCGTTTAAGTCAGCACAAACAAAATAAACTTATTGAACTGTTTGTTGCAGGAGTTACAGCGAGAACTGCTGCTGAACTAGTGAATGTAAACAAGACAACTGCCGCTTACTATTTTCATCGCTTGCGATTTCTTATCTATCAAAACAGCCCACATTTGGAGATGTTTGATGGGGAAATAGAAGCCGATGAAAGCTATTTTGGTGGTACACGCAAAGGCAAGCGTGGACGTGGTGCAGCGGGTAAAACAGCGGTATTCGGGCTGTTGAAACGCAATGGCAAAGTTTATACTGTTGCCGTACCGAACACGCAATCCGCCACGTTGTTACCGATAATTCGAGAACAAGTTAAGCCTGATAGCATTGTTTACACGGATTTCTATCGAAGTTATGATGTACTTGATGTGAGTGAATTTAATCATTTTCGTATCAACCATAGTACGCACTTTGCAGAAAAACAAAATCACATTAACGGAATTGAGAATTTCTGGAACCAAGCAAAACGCCATTTACGCAAATTTAATGGTATTCCCAAAGCTCATTTTGAGCTGTATTTGAAAGAATGTGAATGGCGTTTTAATCACAGTAACTTAAAGTCTCAAATTTCCTTTCTAAAACAATTAGTTAAAGAGAGTTTGGTCTAGTTATCTAGGACAGCCCCTTTATTTAAGATGGAATAAACTCAATAAAGAGTTAATTAAAAAGCAATTTTTATTTGTGATAAATCACTGCAGTAATTTTCCTTTATTTCAGTGATTTTTCTTTAAAATTCAATGGATTTCCTCCATTCAGAATCGTTTAAAAAACACATAAAGAAAGAAAAGGAGCTTTGCATTGATTAACAAAAATCAATAAAATATCTTATCTTTCTATTTAACATGGAATATATTTATAATGAATAAAGTTTTTAAGGTTATTTTTAACACATCACTCAATGTTTGGGTAGCCGTATCAGAATTAAGTAAAGCTCATAAAAAACAATCGAATAGTAATGGAAGTAATCATAATTTATCTATTGGGATAAGTATCATAGGTAGCATACTGATAAGCTCACCTATACAAGCTGCATTTGTTTATGGTGATTCAGCTCAAGCAAAATCAAATGCTATTGCTGCAATTGGTACTAATGCTAATGCAGAAGGTTCGCAATCTCTTGCATTGGGAGAAAATACATTCGCAGTTGAACACAGTATTGCTATCGGCGCACTTTCACGTGCTAATAAATCAGATTCCGTTGCTATAGGGGTTCGAGCAGAAGCCTCAAATGGAAATTCTAATGCGATAGGAGATACAGCAAAAGCAATAGGCTCTTTTAGTACAAGTATTGGTACTCGCTCTATGTCAACAGATTACTTGGGCACAGCCATTGCTGCACATGCTGAAGCTATCGGTGTTCAATCTACTTCAATTGGTTCTCACGCGTCAGCTAAAGGAAGATCGGCTACTGCTATTGGAGCACAAAGTAAAGCACTACATGATCGTGCTATAGCTCTCGGTAATAACGCAAATGCCTCGGGAGAATATAGTACAGCCATTGGTTTATCCTCAGAAGCATCACAATTTTCATCAATCGCACTCGGCGCATTTAGTAAATCTTACAAAAAACAAGCTTCAGCAATTGGTTATAATGTAATCGTTGAAGGGGAGCAATCAGTTGCATTAGGAAGTAACATTAATATTAAAACAGCCAATTCTGTTGTATTAGGTTCAAGTTCAACCACCGCAGGCTCACATCCAACCCAAACAGTTTCTGAAACAACTATTTCTGGTATCACATACAAAGGATTTCAAGGAAGTGTAACAGATAATGGTTACTACGTTAGCATCGGCGCAGTAGGAAAAGAAAGACAACTTAAAAATGTTGCAGCAGGAAATATTTCCTCCTCATCAACAGATGGCATCAATGGTTCTCAACTCTATGCCGTTGCGGAATACGCCGCCCGTGGTTGGAAAATTACGACCAGTAAATCCGCAGGCAATGTAGTAGGCACTAGCCCTACAACAGTTAAAATGGATGAGACTGTTACTGTGGATGCGGGTAATAATATTAATATTACTCAAGCAGGACGTAAAATTACTATTGCGACCACAACGACACCAACATTCAAATCCGTTACTACAGATAATTTAACCGTTAAACCAAATGGTAATATTCAACTAAGTAATAACCAAATTCATGGCGTAGCAGCTGGTACTAATGATACCGATGCCGTTAATTTCAGCCAATTAAAAGCCACTCGTACAGTAGTCACGAATGGCACTAATGCTTATGTTCGCCCCCAAGCTAATACCACAAGTGGTGGAACAGATTACATTGTTGAAGCTGAAAAATCAGTGGTCAATAACTCTACAAATGCGAATATTTCAATAACACCTAACCGAGATGAAGCAAATCACACCACGACTTATACCGCTGATTTAACCGACACCACAAAAAAAGATATTAAACAAGGTGTTGATGCGAATACTACGGCAAACCTTGGACTCGATTTTGCTGGTGATACAGGGAAATTTAACCGTAAATTAGGTCGGGTGACTAATGTCACAGGGGGTGCAACCGGTGATGTTACCACAGCTAAGAATATCAAGGTGACAGCAAAAGATGGTACATTGCAAATTGATTTAGCCAAAAATATTGATCTTGGTAATGACGGAAGTATCCAAGTCGGAGGAACTACAATCAATGCCACGACTTTTGACGCTGGGAATAAAAAAATTACAAATGTTGAGCCTGCTGAGCTAAGTGCAAACAGTAAAGATGCCGTAAATGGTTCACAGCTCCATTCAACTAACTTAAATCTCACCAATTTAACCAATAAAGTGGATGGTGGATTTAATGTCACGACAGCAAAAACAGGAACAGGCGTTGCTGATCGTTCTAGTACTGCACCAGTACATTTAGGCGAAACGGTGAAATACACTGCGGGTAATAATATTCATTTAACGCAAGATGGTCACAATATCACTATTGCAACTAGCTTGACGCCGACTTTCACTACCGTGAATACCACAAACTTAAATGTGAAAAATGGTGGCAACATTGATGTTGGTAATAATCAAATTCACAATGTTGCAACAGGAACAGCCCCAACAGATGCCGTCAATCTACAACAATTAAATGCTACAAAAGTAGGTGTTTTTGCAGGCAAAAATACGACTGTTACCCCTATTGCAAATACCTCTACAGGCGGTATGGATTACACCATTGATGCAGAAAAATCGGTTGTCAATGCAACAGCACAATCTAATGTAACAGTGACACCAACGCCAGATGCTACAAATCACACCACGGCTTATTCTGTTGATTTAACACAAGCAACTAAAAACGATATTAAACAAGGTATTGATGCAAATACTACGGTAAATAAAGGCTTAAATTTTGCAGGGGATATTGGAAACTTTAATCGTCAATTAGATACTACCACGACAGTTAAAGGTGGAGCTAAAGGCGATGTTACAACGGCTAAAAATATTAAAGTGGCCGCAAGTGATGGAATACTACAAATTGATCTAGCTAAAAACATTGACCTTGGTGGGGACGGCGATCTCAAGATTGGTGATTCCACGTTAAATAACAATGGCCTCACCATTAAAGATGGCCCAAGTGTGCTTAAAAATGGCATCAATGCAGGTAATCACAAAATTACAAATGTCGAGCCTGCTGAGTTAAGTGCAAACAGCAAAGATGCTGTAAATGGTTCACAATTATATTCAACTAACTTAAATCTCACCAATTTAACCAATACAGTGGATGGTGGGTTTAATATCACGACGGCACAAACAGGGACTGGCGTTGCTGATCGTTCTAGCACTGAACCAGTATATTTAGGTGAAACGGTGAAATACACGGCGGGTGATAATATTCATTTAACGCAAGAGGGTCACAATATCACTATTGCAACCAGTTTAACTCCAGATTTTACAACTGTTAATACTACAAATTTGAATGTAAAAAATGGCGGAAAAATTGATGCTGGTGATAATCAAATCCATCGTGTTGCTAATGGTACAGCACCAACAGATGCCGTCAATCTACAACAATTAAATACTACAAAAGTAGGTGTTTTTGCAGGCAAAAATACGACTGTTACCCCTATTGCAAATACCTCTACAGGTGGTATGGATTACACCATTGATGCAGAAAAATCGGTTGTCAACGCAACAGCACAATCTAATATTACAGTCTCACCAACGAAAGATAAAACAAATCGTACAACAACTTATTCTGTTGATTTAACACAAGCAACTAAAAACGATATTAAACAAGGTGTTGATGCCAATACTACGGTAAATAAAGGATTAAATTTTGCAGGGGATATTGGGAATTTTAATCGTCAATTAGATACTACTACGACAGTTAAAGGCGGTGCTCAAGGCGATGTCACAAAAAATAAAAACATCAAAGTAACAGCAAGCGCTGGAACACTACAAATTGATCTAGCTAAAAATATTGATCTTGGTAATGACGGAAGTATCCAAGTTGGAAGAACTACAATCAATGCTACAACCTTTGATGCTGGGAATAAAAAAATTACAAATGTTGAGCCTGCCGAGCTAAGTGCAAACAGTAAAGATGCCGTAAATGGTTCACAGCTCCATTCAACTAACTTAAACCTCACCAATTTAACCAATACAGTGGATGGTGGATTTAATGTCACCACGGCACAAACAGGAACAGGCGTTGCTGATAGTTCTAACACTGTACCAGTACATTTAGGTGAAACGGTGAAATACACTGCGGGTGATAATATTCATTTAACGCAAGAAGGTCACAATATCACTATTGCAACTAGCTTGACGCCAACTTTCACTACCGTGAATACCACAAACTTAAATGTGAAAAATGGTGGCAACATTGATGTTGGTAATAATCAAATTCACAATGTTGCAACAGGAACAGCCCCAACAGATGCCGTCAATCTACAACAATTAAATGCTACAAAAGTAGGCGTTTTTGAAGGAAAAAATACGACTGTTACCCCTATTGCAAATACCTCTACAGGCGGTATGGATTACACCATTGATGCAGAAAAATCGGTTGTCAATGCAACAGCACAATCTAATGTAACAGTGACACCAACAACGGATGCTACAAATCACACCACGACTTATTCTGTTGATTTAACACAAGTAACTAAAAACGATATTAAACAAGGTATTGATGCAAATACTACGGTAAATAAAGGCTTAAATTTTGCTGGTAACGCTGGAAATTCAATCAATAAAAAATTAGGTGATACCCTTAATATTGAAGGTGGCTTATCAGATGGCTCAAAAGCAAGTGCAGATAACATTCATGTTGCATCAGAAAGTGGAAAATTAGTAGTTAAAATCGCTAATTCTCCAACATTTAGCGGATCAGTTAAAGCCAATGGCTTTGATGCAAATGGCAAAAAAATCACGCATGTTGCAACAGGAACAGCCGATACGGATGCCGTGAATGTCAGCCAATTAAAAAATCTCACTAATGCCTCAAAAACAGAAGTCGTTGCAGGTCGTAATGCTAATGTTACCCACACAACAGGAACGAATGGGCAAACGATTTATACCCTGAATGCCAATAGTAGCAGTGTGAGCGCTGACGATAATTCAAACATTACCGTCAATAAAGGCGATTTAGATGCAAATGGTAACACGGACTATAAACTCGACCTGACTGCTAAAACAAAACAAGATATCCAAGACGGGGTACAAGCAAATATTACCGCCAATAAAGGACGTTTATATAGTGGAGATACTGGGACTGAAGTATTCCGTAAACTCGGAGAGAAATTAATCGTTAAAGGGGGCGTGACAGAAACAGATAAGCTCACTGAAAACAATATCGGCGTTGTCGCTAATGGAGACGATACCTTAAGCATCCGACTCGCTAAAGAACTCAAAGGTTTAACAAGTGCAGTATTTGGTGGCTCAACAACCATTAATGGCAATGGATTAAGTATCACTGATGGACCAAGTGTACTCAAAGATGGCATTAATGCAGGTGATAAAAAAATCGCTAACGTCGCTAATGGTACAGCCCCAACAGATGCCGTCAATCTACAACAATTAAATGCCACTAAAGTAGGCGTATTTGCAGGCAAAAATACGACTGTTACCCCTATTACAAATACCTCTACAGGCGGTATGGATTACACCATTGATGCAGAAAAATCGGTTGTCAATGCAACAGCGCAATCTAATGTAGCAGTAACACCAACGCCAGATGCTACAAATCATACAACGACTTATTCTGTTGATTTAACACAAGCAACTAAAGACGATATTAAACAAGGTGTTGACGCCAATACCACAGTAAATAAAGGTTTAAACTTTGCTGGGGATGTTGGAACATTCAACCATAAATTAGGTCAGGTGACTAATGTCACAGGTGGCGCAACAGGTGATGTTACCACAGCTAAAAATATCAAAGTAACCGCAACACCAGAGAATGGCACATTGCAAATTGATTTAGCCAAAAATATTGATCTTGGCAATGACGGTAGCCTCCAAGTTGGCGATTCTACGTTAAATAACAATGGTCTCACCATTAAAGACGGTCCAAGTGTGCTTAAAGGTGGTATCAATGCAGGTAATCACAAAATTACAAATGTTGAGCCGGCTGAGTTAAGTGCAAACAGTAAAGATGCCGTAAATGGTTCTCAGCTTCATTCAACCAACTTAAACCTTACCAATTTAACCAATAAAGTGGATGGTGGATTTAATGTCACCACGGCACAAACAGGAACAGGCGTTGCTGATAGTTCTGACACTGTACCAGTACATTTAGGTGAAACGGTGAAATACACTGCGGGTGATAATATTCATTTAACGCAAGAAGGTCACAATATCACTATTGCAACTAGCTTGACGCCAACTTTCACTACCGTGAATACCACAAACTTAAATGTGAAAAATGGTGGCAACATTGATGTTGGTAATAATCAAATTCACAATGTTGCAACAGGAACAGCCGATACAGATGCCGTGAATGTCAGCCAATTAAAAAATCTCACCAATGCCTCAAAAACAGAGGTCGTTGCGGGTCGTAATGCTAATGTTACCCAAGCAGTGGGAACGAATGGGCAAACGATTTATACCGTGAATGCCAATAGCAGCAGTGTGAGCGCTGACAATAATTCAAACATTACCGTCACAAAAGGCGATTTAGATGCAAATGGTAACACGGACTATAAACTCGACCTGACTGCCAAAACAAAACAAGATATCCAAGACGGGGTTCAAGCCAACATTACCGCAAATAAAGGCACGCTTTATGGTGGTGACAGTGGTACAGACGTTAGCCGTAAATTGGGCGATAAACTCATTATTAAAGGCGGTGTGACTGAGGATGCTAAACTGAGTGAAAATAACATTGGCGTTGTTGCTAATGGTAACGACACTTTAACTGTTAAATTAGCCAAAGATTTAAAAGAGTTAAGTAGCGCAGTATTTGGTGGAACAACAACCATCAATGGTGATGGATTAAGTATTACGGGTGGGCCAAGTGTACTCAAAGATGGCATTAATGCAGGTGATAAAAAAATCGCTAACGTCGCTAATGGTACAGCCCCAACCGATGCTGTCAATCTACAACAATTAAATGCCACTAAAGTAGGCGTATTTGCAGGCAAAAATACGACTGTTACCCCTATTGCAAATACTTCTACAGGTGGTATGGATTACACCATTGATGCAGAAAAATCGGTTGTCAATGCAACAGCGCAATCTAATGTAACAGTAACACCAACGCCAGATGCTACAAATCATACAACGACTTATTCTGTTGATTTAACACAAGCAACTAAAGACGATATCAAAAAAGGTGTTGATGCCAATACTACGGCAAACCTTGGGCTCGATTTTGCTGGCGATACGGGAAAATTCAACCGTAAATTAGGTCAGGTGACTAATGTCACAGGTGGTGCAACAGGTGATGTTACCACAGCCAAAAATATCAAAGTGACAGCAAAAGATGGCACATTGCAAATTGACTTAGCCAAAAATCTCAATCTTGGTGATGATGGCGATCTCAAAATTGGTGATTCTACGTTAAATAACAGTGGTCTCACTATTAAAGAGGGGCCAAGTGTCACTAAAGATGGCATTAATGCAGGCAATAAAGCCATTAATAACGTCACGAGTAACTTACAACCAACGTATAATCAAGGTGATAAAGTATTCGACAAAGATGGCAAACTTGTCGATGTTGAACCAGCGGTAACGAAAACCCAAGCAGCACCATCTGGGGAGGAGATTGCTAAAATCCATAACAATGCCGCCACGGTGGGTGATGTATTAAATGCCGGTTGGAACTTACAAAACAATGGTGAAGCACGTGATTTTGTTAAACCGTATGACACGGTAAACTTTGTTAATGGTGGTAACACCCAAGCCGTAGTCGTAACAGATGATGCGGGTAAAGTCAGCAATATCAGCGTAAATGTAGTGGGCTTACCGGTACAATTCACCACTAAAGCGGGTGTTCCAGTAGCGAAAGTGGGTGACGCTTACTATCAAGTGGGTGAAGATGGCAAACCAAATCTTAAACAGAAAGTCAATGCGGCTGATTTAGTCACAAACTTAATCAATCCAAGTGCGAAACCAAATGTGAAAGGCGAACCAATCACTTTAGGTAACGTGAAAAGCAGTGTTGCGGATAAAGATGGTGATAAATACTTAGATAAATTAAGTAATGCTAACAAAACAAATCCGAACCATGCGGTCAATGTCGCAGACTTAAGCAATACCATTAACGCTTTAACCGATCCAACCTTAGGTGGTGGTTTTGGCTTAAAAGACGAGAATGATAAAGAGGTTAAACAAAGCCTTGGCAAAACAATCAAAGTCATTGGTGATGGTTCAGTCTTAACGAATGTGGTCGAGAAAGACGGTAAACCTGCACTGCAAATTAGCTTAAATAACACCACAGTTGTGGGTAATGAGACAGCACCGGGTACTATTATCGTGAAAGGCGAAAATGGTAAAGATGGTGTCTCTATCAACGGAAAAGATGGTACTATCGGCTTAAATGGCAAAGATGGTACATCGGCTAATATCACTGTTGGAAAAGGACCAAACAACCTAGAAGGCACAAATATTACGCGTATTGTTTATGACAACCATACCGTAGCCACCTTAGAAGATGGTTTGAAATTCAAAGGTGATAATGATGAGGTGATTAATCGCCCATTAAATAGCCAATTAAATATCACTGGTGGTGCAGAAGGTGATGTTGCTGAGAAAAATATCAAAGTAACTTCTAATAAAACCACAGGTGAAATTAAAGTTGAGTTAGCGAAACACCTGAACTTAACGGCAAATGGAAACATCTCCATTGGTAATACTACCTTGGATGGCAATGGTCTTACGATTAAAGATGGTCCAAGTGTCACTAAAGATGGCATTAATGCAGGTAATAAGAAAATTACGGGCGTAGTGGGTAACTTAGCACCGACTTATAACAAAGGTGATAAAGTGATTGGTGCAGATGGTCTTCCAACTGAAACTGATGGGTCAGAAGTTACTAAATCACAACAAGCACCATTACCAGCAGATGTTGCCAAAGTGTACAACAATGCTGCCACGGTAGGTGATGTATTAAATGCCGGTTGGAACTTAAAAAACAATGGTGAAGCACGTGATTTTGTTAAACCGTATGACACGGTAAACTTTGTTAATGGTGGTAACACCCAAGCGGTAGTCGTAACAGATGAAGCGGGTAAAGTCAGCAATATCAGCGTAAACGTAGTGGGCTTACCGGTACAATTCACCACGAAAGACGGCGTTCCAGTAGCGAAAGTCGGTGACGCTTACTACAAAGTCGATAAAGATGGTAAACCAGACCTCGCTCAGAAAATAGAAGCTCCGGATTTAGTGACAAACTTAATCGACCCAACGGCGAAACCAAATGAGAAAAGTCAGCCAGTTACTTTAGGTAACGTGAAAAGCAGTGTTGCGGATAACGCAGGCAAAACCTACTTAGACAAGCTCAATAATGCGACTAGCAACGGAAATGGAAACAATGCGGTCAATGTTGCAGACTTAAGCAATACCATTAACGCTTTAACCAATCCAACCTTAGGTGGTGGTTTTGGCTTGAAAGATGATAATGATAAAGAGGTTAAACAAAGCCTTGGCGAGACAATCCCAGTGATTGGTGATGGTTCAGTCTTAACCAATGTTGTAAAAGGTAAAGACGGTAAACCTGCACTTCAAATCGGCTTAAACAGCACAACAGTTGTGGGTAATGCGACAGCACCGGGTACTATTATCGTGAAAGGCGAAAATGGTAAAGATGGTGTCTCTATCAACGGAAAAGATGGCACTATCGGCTTAAATGGCAAAGACGGTACATCGGCTAACATCACTGTTGGAAAAGGACCAAACAACCTAGAAGGCACAAATATTACGCGTATTGTTTATGACAACCATACCGTAGCCACCTTAGAAGATGGTTTGAAATTCAAAGGTGATAATGACGAGGTGATTAATCGCCCATTAAATAGTCAATTAAATATCACTGGTGGCGCAAAAGGTGAAGTCGCTAAAGACAATATTAAAGTCACCTCGAATGCCACAACAGGTGAAATTAAAGTTGAGTTAGCGCAACAGCTGAACTTAACGGCAAATGGAAACATCTCCATTGGTAATACTACCTTGGATGGCAAAGGTCTTACGATTAAAGATGGCCCAAGTATCACTAAAGATGGTATTAATGCAGGCAATAAAGCCATTACTAACGTCACAAGTAACTTAAAACCGACGTATAACCAAGGTGATAAAGTATTCGACAAAGATGGCAAACTTGTCGATGTTCAACCAGCGGTAACGAAAACCCAAGCCGCACCATCAGGGGAGGAGATTGCTAAAATCCATAATAATGCCGCCACGGTGGGGGATGTATTAAATGCCGGTTGGAACTTACAAAACAATGGTCAAGCACGTGATTTTGTTAAACCGTATGACACGGTAAACTTTGTTAATGGTGGTAACACCCAAGCCGTAGTCGTAACAGATGATGCGGGTAAAGTCAGCAATATCAGCGTAAATGTAGTGGGCTTACCGGTACAATTCACCACGAAAGACGGCGTTCCTGTCGCGAAAGTGGGAGATAATTACTATCAAGTTAATGAACAAGGCAAACCTGATCTTGCTAAAGTCGTGAAACCAGAAGAGTTAGTGACAAACTTAATCAATCCAAGTGCGAAACCAAATGTGAAAGGCGAGCCAATCACTTTAGGTAACGTGAAAAGTAGTGTTGCGGATAACGCAGGTAAAACCTACTTAGACAAGCTCAATAATGCGACTAGCAACGGAAATGGAAACAATGCGGTTAATGTCGCAGACTTAAGCAATACCATTAACGCTTTAACCGATCCGACCTTAGGTGGTGGTTTTGGCTTGAAAGATGATAATGATAAAGAGGTTAAAGAGAGCCTTGGCAAAACAATCAAAGTCATTGGTGATGGTTCAGTCTTAACGAAGGTGGTCGAGAAAGACGGTAAACCTGCACTTCAAATCGGCTTAAACAGCACAACAGTTGTGGGTAATGCGACAGCACCGGGTACTATTATCGTGAAAGGCGAGAATGGTAAAGATGGCGTCTCTATCAATGGAAAAGATGGCACTATCGGCTTAAATGGCAAAGACGGTACAAATGCAACCTTCACAGTTGCTCAAGGTGCTAAAGGCTTAGATGGTAATGACGGTAAAGATGGCGAAAGCAAAACCCGTATTATCTATACCAAACCAAACGGTGGTATAGAAGAAGTTGCTACGCTAAAAGATGGCTTGAAATTCAAAGGTGATAATGGTGAAGTGATTAATCGCCCATTAAATAGCCAATTAAATATCACTGGTGGTGCAAAAGGTGAAGTCGCTAAAGACAATATTAAAGTCACCTCAAATGCCACAACAGGTGAAATTAAAATTGAGTTAGCGAAAGACATTAATTTAACCAAAGATGGTAGCGTGACTATCGGTGATACGAAAGTGTCTGACAACGGTGTAGAGATCAAAAATGGTCCAAGCATCACGAAAAATGGTATTAACGCAAGTAATAAGACAATCACTCACGTTGCACCAGCAGAGCTTTCAGCAACGAGCAAAGACGCCGTAAACGGTAGCCAACTTTATGCGACAAATCAGAATATTTCTAAAATTCAAGATACCATTAATGGTGGCTTTAATGTGACAACAGCCGCTACGGGTTCTGGTCAAGTAACTGATTCTAGCGTAAAAAATGTCGCATTAGGCGATACTGTGAAATATACCGCGGGCAATAATATCCACATTACCCAAGAGGGGCATAACATCACAGTGGCAACTAACGATAATGTGAGTTTCACTAATGTAAACGCTTCGAAAGTGGTTGTGGGTAATCCTGCTGATGCAGCTAACTCCACTACTTTAACTTCTGGTAAAGATGGTTTAGATGTTGGTGGCGATAAGATTACCAATGTCGCGGATGGTGATATTTCACCAACGAGTAAAGAGGTCATCAACGGTAGCCAATTAAGCAAGGTCATCACAAATGGTTTTGGCTTAGAAGACAATAACGGTAAAGAAGTTAAACAAAAATTAGGTGAAACAATCTCCGTGATTGGTGATGGCTCAGTCTTAACGAATGTTGTAAAAGGTAAAGACGACAAACCAGCTCTTCAAATTAGCTTAAACAGCACTACGACTGTGGGAACTGATGAAAAACCAGGCACTATTGTTGTGAAAGGCGAAAATGGTAAAGATGGCGTCTCTATCAACGGAAAAGACGGCACTATTGGTTTAAATGGTAAAGATGGTGTAAGTGCCAATATTGCTGTTGCCAACGGTCAAAAAGGCTTAGACGGCAATGACGGTAAAGATGGCGAAAGCAAAACGCGTATTGTTTACGTCAAACCAAATGGTGAAAAAGAAGAAGTTGCAACATTGAAAGATGGCTTAATCTTCGTCGGTGATAACAAAGAAGTTGAGAACAAACAAGCACTCAACACCAAAGTTAACATCGTCGGTGGCGCAGATAAAACCAAGCTATCAGAAAATAATATCGGTGTTGTTGCAGATGGTAACAATACACTCGCGGTTAAATTAGCGAAAGACATTAATTTAACGAAAGAGGGAAGTGTAACACTAGGTAATACGAGCTTAACCGGTCAAGGCTTAGTCATTACAGGGGAGTCACCTGAAAAATCGATCCGTGTCACTCAAGATGGGATTAATGCCGGTGGTAAGGTAATTAGTAATGTCGCACCAGGTAAGGCACCTGGAGATGCGGTAAACTACAGCCAATTACGTAATGTTCAAAATCACGTAAATCGTAATAGTATCGCTATTAATCGCCTCGGTAACCAAGTCAATAAAATTGACAAAAACTTAAAAGCTGGTATCGCAAGTGTTGCTGCTATGGCAAATATTCCGCAAGTATTACGTGAAGGTAAAAGCGGTGTCGGTGTTGGTGTTGGTACCCGCAGTGGCCAACAAGCCCTTGCTGTTGGTTATTCCAGAGCGAGTGATAATGGGCATCATATTATTAAACTCTCAGGTGCTTATGATAGCCAACATAACTTCACTGGTGGCGCCGGTTATACCTACCAATGGTAATACTTATAAGATAACACTTGCTACATAACTCTAAGCTGAGTTCTTTATAGAACTCAGCTTTTCTATTTTTAGAGTACATAGCAATAAACAAAAAAATTGGCAGGTTACCCTGCCAATTTTCATTTCATCATTTGCGTTTGTTACTCAACAGCTTAGTGCAAATTTCTTACTAAAAACGACCGCTTATTTGGTTAAATCCACTTGATAAACCGCAAATCCCGTTTCATCTGTCCCCACTAAGGTCATTGGATATTGGGCTTTTTCCGCAATAAAGGCTTTAGCTTTATCGCTTGGAGACGTTTCAAAGCGAATATCTAATTTCACTTTGCTATCAATCGGGGCGATACGCCAGTTTTTATCCGCCGTTGGGCTGACTTTGCCTTTCTCTTTGGTTTCTTGGCTGATATAGTTCGCCAAAATTTGACGGTTTTCATCTGGTGCAGCAAAGACAATATGGCTATCCCCGGTACCTGGGAATTTATTACCATAGGCACGGTAGTTATTGGTCGCAATTAAGAATTCCGCTTTTGGATCAACGGCTTTACCGTTATAAGTTAAATTCACCACACGGTGCGCTTTTTCATTGATTAACTTACAATCGCCGTCATAACGAGCCGGTTGGGTAATATCAAATTGATATTGCACGCCGTCAATCACATCAAAGTTATAAGTACGGAAACCGGTCCAATCTAGTAAGCTTTGTGGCGCTGTGCTTGTTGGGTCGATCTGTTTGAACATCCCTGCACTACACTCTAACCACTCTTTTAACTCTTCACCGGTCACTTTTAACACCACCAATGTGTTCGGGTAGAGGTATAAGTCAGAAGCATTACGGAAAGTCAACTTCCCTTTATCCACTTCGGTATAACCCGTTGGGTCATTTTTACGACCACCCGCTTTAAATGGTGCGCCGGCACTTAAAATCGGTAAATTGGCTAAATTTGGTAATGCTTTCACTGCATTTTCCACATACGCTTTCTGGGCTTGGTTTACGATCTGCACCGTTGGGTCATCTTGCACAAGCGCAAGGTAGCTGAACATATTGTCAGAAGCAAAACCAATTGGTTGAGAAACGAATTTACGGGTCGCTTCGTGAGCAGGTTGAAGAAGTGCGGTGATTTCAGGGTGATTTTCTACTGTAGAAGCTTTTTTCTCGGCATCATAGATTGGGCGTAATACCGCAGAACCGTCTGTGACGATCCACTCATTTCCCCGTTTCGCGAGGGTTAAATCCACCACGCTGATATTATTTGCCCAGTAGCCTGCCATACTTTCAGGCACGGTTTTCACTGTGCCTTTTTCTAAATTCACATTTGGCGATTTAGCGAACTCTTTATTCGGGAATAAGCGGTGGGAGTGACCAAAAATAACCGCATCAATGCCTTTGACATCAGCTAAATAGAACGCACAGTTTTCTGCCCCTTCAACATAAGGGTCATCAGAAGGGCCGGTGTGGGCAAGGGCTACGATAATATCTGCCCCCGCTTTTTTCACCATTGGCACATATTTTTCAGCCGTTTTCACAATATCACGGGCTTCGACTTTGCCATCTAAATTGGCTTTATCCCACACCATCACTTGCGGTGGTACAAAACCGATATAACCGACTTTCACCGTGTGTTTCACGCCATCTTCATCAACCACTTCTTTTTGTTGAATAAAGTAAGGTTGATAAGCTGGCTCATCAGTGCCTGCCTTAACAATATTGGCATTCACGATTGGGAATTTTGCTTCTTTAATCGCATCATCAAGGTATTTTAAACCGTAGTTAAATTCATGGTTACCAAGAGTACCCACGTCGTAATGCATTGCATTTAACGCCGCCACCGCAGGGTTTGCTTTTCCTTCTTTATAACCAACAGCCGCTTGGTAATCGGCAATCGGGTTACCTTGAATTAAATCGCCGTTATCAACTAACACGCTATTTTTTACTTCTTTACGGGCTTGCTCAATTAACGTCGCGGCACGGGTAAAACCAAATTTTGCCGTTGGCGCATCTTTGTAATAATCAAAATCCGTTAAAAAGCTGTGAATATCGGTTGTACCGACAATCCGCAAATTCACTTTGCTATCCCCAGCGGCAAAAGCAAAGCGTTGAGTACTAAGGGCTAAAATGCTAGTTGCCCCGATTTGGATAAAACGTCTTCTATTCATCATAAGGATTTCCTTTTTTAGTTAACAAATCATAAAAAAGCCCCACCTTTTACAAGGAAGGGCAAAAAATTAGCTCACAGTGACGGATTCAATCACCACATCTTCTTTCGGTACATCTTGGTGGAAGCCTGCATTACCGGTTTTCACGCCTTTGATTTTATCCACGACATCCATTCCCTCAACCACTTCGCCAAATACCGCGTAGCCCCACTCTTGCACCACTTCACGTCCGTGCATCTCTTTTGAACGGTAATCTAAGAAGGTGTTATCAGCAACGTTGATGAAAAATTGTGAAGACGCAGAATGTGGGTCAGAAGTCCGCGCCATCGCTAATGTGCCACGTTTATTGCTTAAACGGTTATTCGCTTCATTTTGGATTGGCGCTTTGGTAGGCTTTTCGCGAAGCCCTGCTTCCATACCGCCACCTTGAATCATAAAGCCGTCAATCACACGGTGGAAAATCGTGCCGTTGTAGAAGCCTTCTTTGCAGTAATCTTCAAAATTTTTCGCCGTGATGGGCGCTTTTTCGAAGTTGAGAGCGATTTTAATGTCGCCAAAATTGGTGTGTAATGTAACCATTTTCGATTCCTTATTGAGATAAGAGGGAAGATTAGGGGCGGTATTATTAAAAAGTTTCGCCTAAATTGCAAAAAATTCTCAAAAAAAGACTGCTTGTTGCTATACTTTCGCCTTTATTTTCAACCATTAAATGGCAATGTTGGAGAATGACTATGCTCAAAATTTACAATACGCTCACCCGAGAAAAAGAAGAATTTAAACCCATTAACCCGCACCAAGTGGGCATGTATGTTTGTGGTGTTACTGTTTTCGATCTCTGTCATTTCGGACACGGACGGACATTCATCTCCTTTGATGTAGTCGTTCGTTACCTCCGCCATTTAGGCTATCACGTCAATTATGTGCGAAACATTACCGATGTGGATGATAAGATCATCAAAAGAGCCAACGAAAACGGCGAAAGTACGGATCAACTCGTTGAGCGAATGATTGCTGAAATGCACAAAGATTTCGATGCCCTCAATATTCTCCGCCCGGATGTTGAACCCCGAGCTACACAGCATATCGGCGATATTATTGAAATGGTACAAACCCTATTAGATAAAAAACACGCCTACATTGCCGAAGACGGCGATGTGATGTTTGAAGTCAATACCTTCTCTCAATACGGCGTGCTTTCTCGCCAAAATTTAGAGCAGTTACAAGCAGGCTCACGGGTTGAGATCAAAAGCGTGAAGCGCAATCCAATGGATTTCGTGCTTTGGAAAATGTCCAAAGAGAACGAACCCAGCTGGGATTCCCCGTGGGGCAAAGGTCGCCCGGGTTGGCATATCGAATGTTCTGCCATGAATAGCAAAGAACTCGGTAAACATTTTGATATTCACGGCGGTGGCTCTGATTTAATGTTCCCCCACCACGAAAATG
Organism: Pasteurellaceae bacterium Macca; assembly: GCA_023101485.1. Taxonomy (GTDB): domain Bacteria; phylum Pseudomonadota; class Gammaproteobacteria; order Enterobacterales; family Pasteurellaceae; genus LVZB01. The sequence continues at coordinate 119,009 of LVZB01000001.1, forward strand.
AAGTGGCACAATCTTGCTGTGCCAATGGGGGGAAATATGTCAATTACTGGCTACACACCGGTATGCTGACCATTGATAAAGAGAAGATGTCGAAATCCCTCGGTAATTTTTTCAGTATCCGCCATATGCTCGGGCTATACGATGCAGAAAGCCTACGCTACTTCTTTTTAACGGCACACTACCGCAGTTTATTAGATTACAGCGTGGAAAATCTTGACCTCGCCCGTTCTGCCCTTGAACGTTTATATACCGCCTTGCGTGGCTGTGATTTATCGGGTGAAGCTAACGGTGGTGAACAGTATGTAACGGCGTTTGAAACCGCAATGAATGATGATTTCAACACACCGGCAGCCTTAGCGGTATTGTTTGAATTAGCCCGCGAAATCAATAAATTAAAAGCTGAAAACGCCCCTGAGGCAAACGGTTTAGCCGTTCGTTTAAAACAACTTGCTAGCATTCTTGGCTTACTTGAACAAGAAGCCGAAACTTTCTTAAAAGGAAATGCGGATAGTGATGAAGTCGCCGAAATTGAAGCCCTCATCAAACAGCGCAACGAAGCCCGAGCCAATAAAGATTGGGCAGCCGCCGATGATGCACGGAATAAATTAACCGCTATGGGCATTGTGCTTGAAGACGGTGCAAACGGCACAACCTGGCGTAAAGGCTAATTTTAGCCAAGGTTTTCGCACGCTTTAATCGGCAAAACCTTTCGCCCTCTCTCGCTCCTCCGCACTTGGGGGAGCGAAATCCCCCCGACAAAATTTCCCCAAAATCTGACCGCTTGCATAATTTTTCCTTGTAATTCCGCCAATTTTTGCTAAATTCCTCGGGTTATTTTTCCCATTATCAACAAGGTCAAACAATGAACCCACTTGATTTAATCCAATCTTCTATTAAATCGATTCCTGACTATCCAAAAGCAGGCATTATTTTCCGTGATATTACCTCTCTCCTTGAAGTGCCAGAAGCGTTTCAAGCCTCCGTCGATGCCATTGTGGCAGAATTTAAAGGCAAAGGGATTACCAAAATTGTTGGAACAGAATCTCGGGGCTTTATCTTCGGCGCGCCCGTTGCCCTCGCCCTTGGCTTGCCTTTCGTACTTGTGCGTAAGCCGAAAAAATTACCCCGGGAAACGATTTCGCAATCCTACACCTTAGAATACGGCGAAGACACCCTCGAAATTCATACCGACAGCATTAAAGCCGGTGATAATGTGTTAATCATTGACGATTTACTCGCCACAGGTGGCACGGTAGAAGCAACGGCTAAACTCATTCGCCGTTTAGGGGGCACAGTCGAAAATGCCGCCTTTGTGATCTATTTACCGGATCTCGGCGGTGCGGAGCGTTTAGCAGAATCAGGCGTGAAATCCTTTACGCTTGTGAGTTTTGAAGGACACTAATTTCAATGTCTTATCAAGTTCTTGCCCGTAAATGGCGACCACAACGCTTTAGCGAAGTGGTGGGTCAGCAACACGTTTTATCTGCCCTCGAAAATGGCTTGAGAGAAGATAGGCTTCATCACGCCTACCTTTTCTCTGGCACTCGGGGGGTGGGGAAAACGTCCATTGCACGTCTTTTTGCCAAGGGCTTGAACTGTGAAACAGGCATTACTGCCGATCCTTGCGGTCAGTGCGCTAACTGCAAGGCGATTGAAGAGGGGCGGTTTATTGATTTAATCGAAATTGATGCCGCTTCTCGCACCAAAGTGGAAGACACGCGGGAGTTATTGGATAACGTTCAATATAAGCCCACGGTGGGGCGGTTTAAGGTGTATTTGATTGACGAAGTGCATATGCTCTCTCGTCATAGCTTTAATGCCCTACTCAAAACACTCGAAGAGCCTCCTGAATACGTTAAATTCTTACTGGCAACGACCGATCCTCAAAAATTGCCAATTACGATTTTATCTCGCTGTATGCAGTTCCATTTACGGGCGTTAGCACCGAGCCAAATTCGTGATCATCTTGAATTTATCTTAAAGCAGGAACAGATCCCCTACGAATTACCTGCCCTTGAAAAGCTTGCCAAAGCGGCACAAGGCAGTATTCGGGATTCATTAAGCCTGACAGATCAAGCCATTGCCGTAAGTAATGGCAATATCACCTTGCCAATAGTCAGCCAAATGTTGGGCTTAATTGACGATCATCAACCCATTGAACTGATTCAAGCCCTTGCCCTGCCTGATGGCGAAAAGGCGATGCAAGTCTTACAACAGGTAGCAAGTAAAGGGGTCGATTGGCAACAATTTCTGAGCGAAATGGCAGAAACCTTGCACCAAATTGCCATGTTGCAACTCCTTTCCCATTCTCATGGGGAAGACGATTCGCCGTTACACTTTTTGGCACGTCAAATCCCCCCCGAAGATGTGCAATTCTTCTACCAACTGATGCTCACAGGCAAGAAGGAACTCCCTTACGCCCCTGAACCGAAAATCGGGGTGGAGATGACGATTCTCCGTGCCTTGGCGTTTCATCCTAAACATATTGCCCAAGCCACGGTATCTCAAACGGCCGCGATCCAAACACAAAGCCCTGCCCTTTCAAGCCCGAATACCGCCGTTCAGGGGAATAATTCGGTGCAACAAAATCTTTCACAACTGCGGGAGCGTTTAGCGCAAAATCAGCCGACTCAAAACGTAAAAACAGCCGAAAAAGTGGAAAAACACGGCGAAAATAGGGCAATACAAGCGGTCGAAAAAAATGCACATTTTGCACCGCAAGCCAATGCCCCTGAAAATACCCCCTCCGATGCACTATTGGCTCTCCAAGCTCGTCAGCGGTTAAGAGAGAAGCAGAGCTTAAACCGCGAAGACGAAAAAAAAAAATCTAACCTAGCCAATTCGGTGGCGGTGGGTCAAGCCAATGCAACGCCCACTTCAAACACCCCAACGCCGAAAAAAAGTGTTGCCCAAAGTTTGGCAAACTTGATGAATAAACAAACACCGCCGGCAAATACGGAGGGCGCGACCACCTCAGATCCTGCCCCAGATTCGCCCCCTAACACGGGGGAAGATTACCGCTGGACGTGGCTAAATCCTGAACTGGCTTACCAACAAGAAATCGCGAAGCCGTCAGACATTAAGCAAGCCATTTTACAAGAACGCACCCCAGAGCTGGTGCAGAAAACCATTACCCTAGCTTGCGAGCAGGATGATTGGTGTCGTATTGTCAGTGAATTAAACCTCGGTGGCGTTTCTCGCCAACTGGCACTCAATAGCTATTTAGCCCAACGCCACGATAACGAGTTACAACTCGTGCTAAAACCAACCATGGCTCACCTCAATAACCCCGATGCCGCCCAAAGCCTTAATAAAGCATTATCGGAGAAAGGGTTAAGTTATACGATGACCATTGGCGAAAGCCATGAACACAAAACGCCCTTAGAACTTCGGCGTGCGATTTTTGAAGAATTAACCCAAGAGGCCAAACATGCCCTTGAACAAGATGCTAAATTGGCGTTACTGATCAACGCCTTTGATGCACGGATAGATGAATCGACCATCAGAGCGGTAGCAGAATAAAATGTATGCGTTAGAAATCAAAGACTTAATCAAACAGTATCCCACAGGCGTACAAGCCGTTCGGGGAATCAACTTAACGGTGGAACAGGGCGATTTTTACGCCCTACTTGGACATAATGGAGCGGGGAAATCTACCACCATTGGGATTATCAGCTCCCTTGTGAATAAAACGAGTGGTACGGTAAAAGTCTTTGGCTATGATTTAGACAGCCAAAAAGTGCAACTCAAACAGCAAATCGGCTTAGTGCCACAAGAATTTAACTTCAATCAATTTGAAAAAGTGATTGATGTGCTACTCAATCAAGCTGGCTTCTACGGTTTAAACCGCCGAAATGCCCTCGCCCAAGCCGAATTGTGGCTAAAAAAACTCGATTTATGGGAAAAACGTGACCACTACACCCGCGAACTCTCCGGCGGTATGAAACGCCGTGTAATGATTGCCCGAGCGTTAATGCACAACCCGAAATTGTTGATTTTAGATGAACCCACCGCTGGGGTGGATATTGAACTTCGGCGAAGTTTGTGGGATTTCTTGCGTGAGCTGAATCAACAAGGTACAACTATTATTCTGACTACACACTATTTAGAAGAGGCGGAAACCCTTTGCCGTCATATTGGCATTATTCAGCAGGGGCAGATCATTGAAAACACTTCAATGAAAGCCCTCTTAGCCAAACTCGAAAGTGAAACCTTCTTACTTGATTTAAGGGAACACCGCCCCCTTTCGATTGAGCAATACCCCTTCAAATGGGTCGATGACACCACCCTTGAAGTGGAAGTAAAACGCACACAGGGCTTAACCTCGCTCTTTTTACAACTCCATCAACAAGGGGTGGAAGTGTTGAGTATGCGGAACAAATCTAACCGTTTAGAAGAACTTTTTATGACCTTAAAATAGGAGCGTCAATGGAAAATTGGATCGGCTTTTACACCCTCGCCATTAAAGAGACCAAGCGCGTACTACGCATTTGGCGGCAAACCCTTGTGCCACCGATTATCACCACCACCCTCTACTTTCTCATTTTTGGTACGCTAATCGGACACCGTATTGGCGAAATGGGTGGGGTCAGCTATATGCAGTTTATCGCCCCGGGGTTGATTATGATGTCGGCGATTACCGCTGCCTACACCAACACGGCATCTTCTTTCTTTTTGAGTAAATTTGTGCGAAATATTGAAGAGTTGCTCGTTTCCCCTCTTTCCACCCACACCATTATTTGGGGCTATGTGGCAGGGAGTATTACTCGGGGAGGCATGGTTGGCGTGCTAGTGACCACCGTTACCCTCTGCTTTGTTTCCTTTGAGATTCACTCTTGGGTGATGATTATTGCCACGATGCTACTCACCATTATCGCTTTTGCCCTCGGGGGAATTATCAACGCCGTGTTTGCACGCACCTTTGATGATATTGGGATTATCCCCACCTTCGTCCTCACGCCCCTCACCTATTTAGGGGGGGTATTTTACTCCGTGAGCCTGCTCCCTGCTTTTTGGCAGAATGTTTCCCAATTCAACCCCATTGTGTATATGATTAGCGGTTTCCGCTACGGTTTTTTAGGCACAAGTGATGTTTCCCTCTATTACACCTTCGCCGTGCTTGGCACGCTGATTGTGGTGCTGTATAGCTGGGCATACTACCTTGTCGAAAAAGGCATTGGCTTACGCAGTTAATGCCCCCATTTCAATGTAACGAAAATAACAAAACAGAGAAAAAATGATGATTTCAACTCATTACCAACAACATTTTGGCACGCTTAGCCCCGAAATCCTTGCTGAAAATAGGCAGAAAAAAGTGATCTGCGGGATGTCCGGGGGGGTCGATTCTTCCGTTTCCGCCTTTATTTTGCAACAGCAGGGCTATCAAGTCGAAGGCTTGTTTATGAAAAACTGGGAGGAAGATGACGACACCGACTACTGCACCGCTGCCGCCGACTTAGCCGATGCCCAAGCCGTGTGCGATAAACTCGGCATTAAGTTACATAAAATCAACTTTGCAGCGGAATATTGGGATAACGTCTTTGAGCATTTTCTTGCCGAATATAAAGCCGGACGCACGCCGAATCCGGATATTTTGTGCAATAAAGAGATCAAATTTAAAGCCTTTTTAGAGTATGCGATTGAAGATCTCGGGGCGGATTACATCGCCACAGGGCATTACGTTCGCCGTACCCCAGAAGGCAAACTGCTCCGTGGTTTGGATAATAATAAAGATCAGAGCTATTTCCTTTATGCGCTAAATCATCAACAAATCGCCAAAAGCCTGTTCCCCGTGGGGGAAATTGAAAAGCCGGTGGTGCGTGCCATTGCCGATGATTTAGGTCTTGCCACAGCGAAGAAAAAAGATTCCACGGGGATCTGCTTTATCGGCGAGCGTAAATTTAAAGACTTTTTAGCCCGTTATCTGCCTGCCCAATCGGGGGAGATCAAAACCGTTGATGGGCAAGTCATCGGTCGTCACGACGGCTTGATGTACCACACCCTTGGGCAACGTAAAGGCTTAGGCATTGGTGGGGTGAAAGGTGCAACGGAAAATGCGTGGTATGTGGTGGAAAAAGACCTCATCAACAACGTGCTTGTCGTTGCCCAAGGGCAGGATAATTCGGCGCTCCTTTCCCAGGGTTTAATCGCCAGCCAACTCACGTGGGTGGATTTAAAACCCCTTCGAGAACCGCGACGTTGCACAGTCAAAACCCGCTACCGCCAAGCGGACATTCCTTGTGAAATTCAACCCATTGATGATGACACCCTGCGTGTGATCTTTGATGAACCGCAAATTGCCGTCACCCCGGGGCAATCGGCAGTCTTCTACCTCGGGGAAGTCTGCCTCGGTGGAGGAATTATTGAGCAACCGTTGAAATCACAAGAACATAGCACGCGAAAATAACGCCCCAAAATGCGAAAAAACCGCTTGTTTTCCCAAACAAGCGGTCTTTTTTTTGCAACATTTTGCACCCCGTTATGCCACGCCATACGCCTTGCGATAAGCGTCCATTTTATCCAAATAAGGTGCATATTCAGGGGATTGGGCGATAAAGTGGCGTAAATCCTCAAAATCAATAATGGAAAAAACCGAACAGCCGTAATCCCGTTCCACTTCTTGAATGGCAGAAAGTTCGCCATTGCCTCTCTCTTGGCGGTTTAAGGCAATCAGCACGCCTGCCAAAGTGGCTTGATTGGCTTGAATAATCGCCATGGATTCTCGAATTGCAGTGCCGGCGGTGATCACATCATCCACCAACAAGATTTTTCCCTGCAAAGGGCTACCAATTAAATTGCCCCCTTCGCCGTGATCTTTGGCTTCTTTGCGGTTAAAACAGCAGGGTTTATCCTGCTGAAAGTGATTAAACAACGCCACGGCAACAGTCGTTGCAATGGGAATACCTTTATAAGCCGGGCCAAAAAGCACATCAAAATCAAGCCCTTTGGCGTGAATCGCTTGGGCGTAAAACTCCCCTAACTTCGCCAAATCTTGACCGGTACTAAATAGCCCTGCATTGAAAAAATAGGGGCTTTTTCTGCCCGATTTCAGCATAAACTCACCAAATTTCAGTACATGACGGCTTAAAGCAAATTCAATAAATTCACGTTTGTAGTGTTCCATAGCAGTTCCTGTTTGCGGTTGTGGTATCAATTATTCGGGGGTGATCCAACTCACTTGCCAACTCCCCGTGCCTTCGGGGACAAGCACCTCCGTAAGATACGGCAAGACGCGTTTCATCTGAGCTTCAAGTTGCCACGGGGGGTTAATGACGATCATACCGCTTGCCGTCATGCCTCGTTGATCGCTATCTGGACGAACCGCCAGCTCAATTTGTAAGATCTTGCGAATCCCCGTTTCTTGCAAACCTCGCACAATGCGTTTGGTGTGTTGGCGAAGAACGACAGGATACCAAATAGCATAAACGCCCGTGGCAAAACGCTTGTAACCTTCAATAATCGCCTTAACAACTAATTCATAATCTTCTTTCAGTTCATAGGGCGGATCAATCAGCACAAGACCACGCTTCTCCTTCGGCGGTAAAGCCGATTTAAGCTGTTGAAAGCCGTTTTCTCGTTTTGTGGTCACAATGCGATTTTTCGCAAATTCTTGACGTAAAAGCGGGTAATCGTTGGGGTGAAGTTCCGTGAGTAAAGCGCGATCCTGTGGGCGAAGCTGTTGTACCGCGAGAAGGGGCGAACCGGCGTAATAACGTAATTTACCTTGGTTTAAACGTTTAATTTCTGCCACATAGCTGGCCACTTCTTCGGGGAGATCCTTTCTCTCCCAAAGCCGTGCGATGCCCTCTAAATACTCCCCGGTTTTCTCCGATTCCGCACTCATTAAGCTATAACGCCCAACACCGGAATGGGTATCAAGATAAAAAAAGCCCTTCTCTTTCTGTTTCAAGGCTTGCAAAATCAGGGTTAGAACAAGGTGTTTTAGGACATCGGCGTGGTTGCCAGCGTGGAAGCTGTGGCGGTAACTGAGCATAGGCGTTCTCTTTTTAAGCGAATGGGGGGCGGTTTTGCAAAATTTTCACAAAATTTGACCGCTTGTAACATAGAATAAGGCTTATTCTAGCCCATTTACCCTATTTTCGCTATGCTCGATTTGACCATTCAACACGGTTGGTTAAGCCAACAAAAACAGTGCCCTTCCCCCCACTTTGACCCTCGCCCTGTGGCTGGCGATATTTCCCTTTTGGTCATTCATTACATCAGCCTACCGCCGGAAGAATTTGGGGGCGATTTTATCGACCGCTTTTTCCAAGGCACTCTCGACCCAACACGCCACCCCTATTTTGAGGAAATTAAGGATCTGCGTGTTTCCGCCCACTGTTTAATCAATCGCCAAGGCAAAATTACCCAATATGTGAATTTTGAAGATATGGCATGGCACGCAGGGCTATCGAATTTTGAAGGGCGAGAAAAGTGTAATGAATTTTCCATCGGCATTGAATTAGAAGGCAGTAACAATCAGCCCTTTACAGATGCGCAATACCACACACTGGCTAGGCTGACACATTGTTTAATGGCAAACTACCCTCAAATTACGCCTAATCGAATTGTCGGACATTCCGATATTTCCCCTGGGCGGAAAATTGACCCGGGGCAATATTTCGATTGGCAACGCTACCGAGGGATGCTCTCAAATCTTCGCTAAATTACTCAACTTCATCATACTAAGGAACTGATTTTGGAATACCGTTATTACATTATTACCGCCGTGGTGGTGGTGCTTCTTCAAGGGCTGATTTTCTCTTTTGCACGGACGATCTCTTGGCTTGGGGCACTTTCTCGTGGCAAAGAAAAAGCCGTGATGCTTGTCAGCTTTCTCACTGTGAATGGCTTATTGTTGCTACATTTAACCCAAACGGTACGCCTTTTCCGCCCTATTGCGCTCATTCTGGCGTTATTGATGTTCGCCGGTTTTATTCGCTTTCTCACTTGGGGGCTTTTCTACCTTGGCAAAAAAGTAATCAAAAAAGACCGCTTGCAACTCGCCTTGCGGATAACTTACCCCTTTGCTTTTATCGCTCTCGTTGGCTTGGCTGTCTATAACGCTTACACGCCAAAGGTAGTTCGCTATGACATTACCCTTGATAAGCCTCTTGCTCAGCCCCTCAAAATTGGGGTGGCGAGTGATTTCCACCTCGGCACGCTATTTGGTGGCAAGCAACTTGATGAACTTGCGCGTATTTTTGAAGGGGAAAAAGTAGATTTAATTCTCCTGCCGGGGGATATTATGGACGATAACACCACCGCTTACCTCGCGGAAAATATGCGTCCTCATTTGGCGAAACTCCGTGCGCCCCTTGGAGTTTATGCCACCCTTGGCAATCACGATTTTTTCGGCGAACAGCAACGCATTGCCGAAGAAATCCGCCAAGCTGGTATTCAAGTGCTGTGGGATCAAGGCGTCAATGTGGCAGGGAAATTTACGCTTATTGGGCGAAATGATGATTTAGTCCGAAATCGCCCTTCGGCGAAAACGCTTTTAAAAGGGTTCGACACTAGCCAGCCTATTTTCTTACTCGATCATCGCCCCACTGACATTGAAAAACACGCCAAACTGCCGATTGATTTACAAGTTTCGGGGCATACTCACAAAGGGCAGGTCTTTCCGGCCAGCCTGATTACCAAAATGATGTACCGACTTGACTACGGGTATGAAAAAATCGGCTTGGGGCATTATGTCGTGACCTCCGGCTACGGCTTTTGGGGTATTCCAATGCGATTAGGCTCACAATCGGAAGCCGTCATTCTTCATGTAAAGGGGCGATAATTCGCCCTTAACATCAATAATATTTATCTTAATCATAAAAAAATGTGATCTATTTCACATTTTTCCCTTGAAATCCTCTTGACAATCCCAATTTATCGTTCCGTTGATGAGGCAACCCTGCCAACTCGAAGAAAAAATCCATCAAAAAGGAACAGAATATGAATATTGATAAATTGACCAGTAAATTTCAATCCGCCCTTGCGGAAGCACAATCCATTGCTATCGGTAAGGATAATCCTTACATCGAACCCGCACATTTACTTCTCGCCTTAGTGAAACAAAATGACGGTTCTGTTTCGCCATTATTCACTGCCCTGAATATTCCGGCGGTAAAACTCAATAGCGAATTATCCGCCATTATCGACCGCTTGCCCCAAGTAAGCGGGGGCGAAAATGTGCAACCGTCGCAACAACTTATCCGCCTGTTAAATCAATGCGATAAGTTAGCCCAACAGTTTGGTGACAGCTATATTTCTTCGGAATTATTTGTCCTTGCCAGCTTAGAAGATAACGGCGAATTAGGCAGACTTCTGAAACAACTTGGGTTAAATAAAGAGAAAGTCATCAGTGCGATTCAGCAAATCCGTGGGGGAGAGAACGTGAATAATCAAAATGCAGAAGAAACCAGACAAGCATTACAAAAATATACCATTGATTTAACCGAACGGGCGAGAAACGGCAAACTTGACCCTGTGATTGGGCGAGATGATGAAATTCGCCGTGCGGTGCAAGTGCTACAACGCCGAACCAAAAATAACCCCGTGCTGATCGGCGAACCGGGCGTGGGGAAAACCGCGATCGTGGAAGGCTTAGCCCAACGCATTGTTAATAATGAAGTTCCCGAAGGGTTGAAAAATAAACGGGTACTTTCTCTTGATATGGGGGCGTTAATTGCCGGGGCGAAATACCGTGGCGAATTTGAAGAACGCTTAAAAGCCGTACTCAATGAACTTGCCAAAGAAGAAGGGCGTGTAATTCTCTTTATTGATGAAATTCACACGATGGTTGGTGCAGGTAAAACAGACGGCGCAATGGATGCTGGCAACCTGTTAAAACCGTCCCTTGCCCGTGGTGAATTGCATTGCGTGGGTGCGACAACCCTTGATGAATATCGTCAATATATTGAAAAAGATGCGGCATTGGAACGCCGTTTCCAGAAAGTGTTAGTGGATGAACCAAGTGTAGAAGATACCATTGCCATTTTGCGTGGCTTAAAAGAGCGTTATGAAATTCATCACCACGTGCAAATTACTGACCCAGCGATTGTGGCGGCGGCAACCCTTTCACACCGCTACATCAGCGACCGTCAGTTACCAGATAAAGCCATTGATTTAATTGATGAAGCGGCATCGAGTTTGCGAATGGAAATTGACTCTAAACCTGAACCCCTTGACCGCTTAGAACGCCGAATTATTCAGCTCAAATTAGAGCAACAAGCGTTACAAAAAGAAGATGATGAAGCAAGTCGCCAACGCTTAGCAAAATTGTCGGAAGAATTGACCGCTCGTGAGCGGGAATATGCCGAACTAGAAGAAGTGTGGAAAGCAGAAAAATCCGCCCTACTCGGCACGCAACATATTAAAGAAAACTTGGAGCAAGCTCGCTTACAAATGGAGCAAGCACGCCGTGAAAATAATTTTGAGAAAATGGCAGAGTTACAATACGGCACGATTCCAAGCCTTGAAAAACAGTTGAAAGATGCTGAAAATCGTGAAAATGAAGCCAGCGAAAACCAACTTTTACGCACAAAAGTAACAGACGAAGAGATCGCCGAAGTGCTTTCCAAAGCCACAGGCATTCCGGTTGCAAAAATGATGGAAGGCGAAAAAGAGAAATTGCTCAAAATGGAAGAAGTACTCCATAAACGTGTTATCGGGCAAGGGGAAGCAGTCGATGCCGTTGCCAACGCCATTCGCCGTAGCCGTGCAGGGCTTTCCGATCCAAATCGCCCGATTGGTTCATTCCTATTCTTAGGGCCAACAGGAGTCGGGAAAACCGAACTGTGCAAAACCTTAGCCACTTTCTTATTTGATGATGAAGATGCTATGGTTCGCATTGATATGTCGGAATTTATGGAAAAACACAGCGTTTCTCGCTTAGTGGGCGCACCTCCGGGCTATGTGGGCTATGAAGAAGGGGGCTATTTAACCGAAGCGGTTCGCCGCCGTCCTTATTCTGTGGTGCTCTTAGATGAAGTGGAAAAAGCCCACCCTGATGTGTTTAACATTTTGTTGCAAGTATTAGATGACGGACGTTTAACTGACGGGCAAGGTCGCACGGTGGATTTCCGCAATACCGTGGTGATTATGACCTCAAACTTAGGTTCGCACTTAATTCAAGAAAACGCCGAAACAATGAATTATGACGAAATGAAAACAATGGTAATGAATGTGGCGGGGCAACATTTCCGCCCTGAGTTTATCAACCGTATTGATGAAACAGTGGTATTCCACCCCCTTGATAAAGCCAATATTCGTGCGATTGCACGCATTCAGCTTGAACGTTTAATCAAACGAATGGCAGAGCGTGGCTATGACGTCAGCGTAACGGATTCGGCGGTGGATTTTATCGGCTCGGCAGGCTTCGACCCACTCTTCGGGGCAAGACCGCTTAAACGTGCGATTCAACAAGAAGTGGAAAACTCTCTCGCCCAAGAGATTCTCTCTGGCAGATTATTACCAAACAAACCGGTCATTATTGATTTGCAAGATGATCGCATTATCGCCAAGCAGTAATTCACGTTGAAAACAACAAAACGGCTCGATTGAGCCGTTTTTTATTGCCCCCCTCAGTCGCGTTGCGACAGCTCCCCCCGCAAGCAGGGGGAGCTGAAGTTGTCTGAGTGCGAATCCTCTTCCCCAACTTGCAAGAGAGAGCGGAAGTTACCTAAGTGCTAATCCCCTTCTCCCTGTTTGCGAGAGAAAGTTGCCTGAGTGCAAATCCCCTTCCCCCTGCTTGCGGGGGGAAGTCCCCGAAGGGGGATGGGGGGGGGAATACAACAACAATGATTCCACCAAACGTAAATTCATCTCTTAATCCAACGTAATCACATTGTAGCCAAAGCAGTCATTCACGTTGGAAACAAAAAAGGGCTGGATTAAGACTTTTTTATCCTTACTTATTTTGATTGTTGCAAAAAAACTTTAAAAACTGACCGCTTGTTATGAATAAAGATAAGGGGCTCTCCTAGATAACGACTAAAAACTCGATTTGAGTTAAGATAGTCAAATGAGAAAAAGTCGTTTAAGTCAGCACAAACAAAATAAACTTATTGAACTGTTTGTTGCAGGAGTTACAGCGAGAACTGCTGCTGAACTAGTGAATGTAAACAAGACAACTGCCGCTTACTATTTTCATCGCTTGCGATTTCTTATCTATCAAAACAGCCCACATTTGGAGATGTTTGATGGGGAAATAGAAGCCGATGAAAGCTATTTTGGTGGTACACGCAAAGGCAAGCGTGGACGTGGTGCAGCGGGTAAAACTGCGGTATTCGGGCTGTTGAAACGCAATGGCAAAGTTTATACTGTTGCCGTACCGAACACGCAATCCGCCACGTTGTTACCGATAATTCGAGAACAAGTTAAGCCTGATAGCATTGTTTACACGGATTTCTATCGAAGTTATGATGTACTTGATGTGAGTGAATTTAATCATTTTCGTATCAACCATAGTACGCACTTTGCAGAAAAACAAAATCACATTAACGGAATTGAGAATTTCTGGAACCAAGCAAAACGCCATTTACGCAAATTTAATGGTATTCCCAAAGCTCATTTTGAGCTGTATTTGAAAGAATGTGAATGGCGTTTTAATCACAGTAACTTAAAGTCTCAAATTTCCTTTCTAAAACAATTAGTTAAAGAGAGTTTGGTCTAGTTATCTAGGACAGCCCCAAAGATAATATAAAATTCTTTTTAAGAATCAGAAATACTCTTTTTCCACATCTGTAATGTAACCAATTCATTATCAGGTCCTATTACATCGCCTTTTTTAACAATTTTTTGAACAATACCCGTGTTAGGAGAACTTATTTTTCTAGTTTGACCAGAATTATTTTCTAATACAACAATTTCCTGATCAGATAATATGAAATCTCCAACCTTGACTAACACATCAATTACTTTATTTTCTTGTGTTATTGCATTTGTTATTGCATTTTTCCACCAAAACATAGGATTACCTTTTAAAAAAACATTAACATTTCTCAATATAATTATCTTTTTAACTTCACCTAGAACTTTTTGCAATTTTATTTTAAGTGATGAATTTATCGAGCCATTATCCAAGAAGCTATTAAACACAATACCATAGTCTTCTATATATGATTTTTCCCCATAACTTTTCAATAATTCAAATAATTCTTTCTGAATAATATCATCTATATATTTACATTCTGCAAGTGCATTTAGACTAAACTTATCCTGCCTATCCAACAATATTCTCTGATTCTTTTTAGAATATCTTTTCCATTTTAATAAATTATCTTTATATTCAGTTTTCTCAAGAATTTTAAAGGCAAGATCCAAAGAAACATTTTCATTACGGGAAATCGTTTCTTGTATTTTATTCCATTCTTGTTTTTTTTCTGAATCTGATGGCTCTTTAATGCTTAAATATTTATCTAACACATCTGTTGGGCAATATGGATTGGCTAACGAAGCAATTTTAACCTCAAAATTCTCATCTTTGGCTAATTGACGCAATACATCTTCTGTCGCATCTTCTGATTCAGCCACTTTTAAGCGTTCTAAATAGTTCTGACTATTTGCTTTTTTAATCATTTCTGCAATAGTCATTGCCCCGTCCGCATTTGATGATGGTTTTAAATATAATTCATCAAATTTTTTCTCATACTCTGCCACTTTTTCTTTAAGCGTTTTTCGCAATGGAATAGTCGCTTCTATTGCTGATTTTAAGAAGTAATCATCTACACTTTTATCTTGAATAAAGGCTTCTTTTGTTGCTTCAAAAACTGCATTTTCAATATCTGCCCCAGCATAATCTCGGCATTGTTTTGCTAATTCGTCTAAATCAAATAAACTTGGATCTTGCTTCGCATTTTTTAATTGGATTTCTAAAATCTTTTTCCGCTCGGCTTTATTAGGGAAGCCAACATAAAAGACTTCATCAAATCGTCCTTTGCGTAATAATTCGGGAGGTAAAGCGGTAATATCATTGGCAGTTGCTACCACAAAAACAGGTGCTGTTTTTTCTTGCATCCACGTTAAAAAATAACCTAACAAACGGGAACTTACTTCAGAAGCATTATTACCACTCATTCCAACAAAAGCTTTTTCTAATTCATCCACCCATAACACACAGGGGCTGATACTTTCTGCAATGGATAATGCCTTTCGCATATTCGTTTCACTTTCACCCACATATTTACCTAATAGTGAGCCAATATCTAAACGTAATAAGGGCTGTTGGAATAAAACTGCACTAGCTTTGGCGGTTAAAGATTTCCCACAGCCAGGCATTCCTGCAATCAATGTCCCTTTTGGTGCTTTTACGCCAAATTCTTTGGCTTTTTCAAAATCATTAAATATTTTACTTTGATTCTTTAACCACAATTTTAAATTTTCTAAACCGCCAATACTATCAATGGTTACATTTTCTGTCTTTACCATTTCTAGCACACCGCTTTTTGCAATAATTTGTTCTTTTTGCTTGCGAATTTCATCAATAATTTCATCAAGATTATTATCTGAAAATGTTTGATATTGATTTAAAATCAATGTCATTAACTGCTCAATTTCTAATTTATTTAAGCCTGATAATGCAGTGGATAATTTTGCAAAAAATGATTTATCGATTGGATACGTTTTTAGAATTGTTACAATCTCATTATGATTAGGGCGTGGTAACTCTAATAAGGTAATATAAGGTTCAATATCTGCGGGGATATATAACTCTGCAGATTGTAGAATAATGATTGTTTTTTCATCTGCATGGTTTGCTTTAATCAATTCCAATAAGTATTGTAATTTTGCAATATTTTTAGGTTGGTGTTCTAAAATTGCTTTGGCGTTTTTAATCAATAGAATGCGTTTATCTAATTCTTCATCTACAATTTCAGCAATCGCTTTTTCAAAGCTACTTTCTCTATTGGCGATACTTTTACCTAGAAATTCAACTTGACCATAAGCTAAATTATATTCATTGATTTTAAAACCAATTTTAGCTGCAATATGGCTTATTATTTGCTCAACACGAGCAACTTCAGCAGTTTGAATATAGAATGCAGAATAGCCAGCATCAATATATTTGGGGCTGTCCTAGATAACGACTAAAAACTCGATTTGGGTTAAGATAGTCAAATGAGAAAAAGTCGTTTAAGTCAGCACAAACAAAATAAACTTATTGAACTGTTTGTTGCAGGAGTTACAGCGAGAACTGCTGCTGAACTAGTGAATGTAAACAAGACAACTGCCGCTTACTATTTTCATCGCTTGCGATTTCTTATCTATCAAAACAGCCCACATTTGGAGATGTTTGATGGGGAAATAGAAGCCGATGAAAGCTATTTTGGTGGTACACGCAAAGGCAAGCGTGGACGTGGTGCAGCGGGTAAAACTGCGGTATTCGGGCTGTTGAAACGCAATGGCAAAGTTTATACTGTTGCCGTACCGAACACGCAATCCGCCACGTTGTTACCGATAATTCGAGAACAAGTTAAGCCTGATAGCATTGTTTACACGGATTTCTATCGAAGTTATGATGTACTTGATGTGAGTGAATTTAATCATTTTCGTATCAACCATAATACGCACTTTGCAGAAAAACAAAATCACATTAACGGAATTGAGAATTTCTGGAACCAAGCAAAACGCCATTTACGCAAATTTAATGGTATTCCCAAAGCTCATTTTGAGCTGTATTTGAAAGAATGTGAATGGCGTTTTAATCACAGTAACTTAAAGTCTCAAATTTCCTTTCTAAAACAATTAGTTAAAGAGAGTTTGGTCTAGTTATCTAGGACAGCCCCATATATTTTAATAAATTTTGTTCAACACTCATTTTTAATCCTTTTTAATAATTAAAACCAATTAAATGGGTTAAGTTTACTATTTTTTACCTCTTCCCAAACAGATTCCACCCCTTCTTTTACTGTTGAAATCACCGATTTTGCTGTATCTGCCACAGCATCAATGGCTCTATTCGCTATTTTTTTACCTCTATCAATCAGTGGTTTCACCACTTTATCATTGATAACTTTTCCTACTTTTTCGCCAACAAAACCACCAATCGCTCCACCAATAGCAGCCCCAGCAGGACTAAGTATTCCACCAAGACTTGCACCAATTTTTTCTCCCAATTTTTTACCACCTTGACTTAAAAACGTTTCTGAAGCCTGTTCTAATTTAGTTGCGACTTTTGCAACCGTAAATTTGGCTTTTTCTTTAGTTGCATCAACCGCCATTATTGCACCACGTTCTACTTGATCGATAATGCGTAAATCATTCCAGCCATCAGCCACATTTAATGTCAGGTTAGAAACCCATTCTCGTGTGCGAGTAATTTTGTCTTCAATCACATCAACAACATCAAAGACATTTTTTACCCAACCACTTTTTGCAGACACAACAAAACCGCCTGCAATGGCAATTTGAATCCCTTTATTTTCAGCACTATCCACCGCTGAACGTAAAATGGAAACTAATTCATCTGAACGAGAAAGATTCTCTTTACCTTTCACGGCATTCCATAGACGTGTACCAACACTTTTTGCCCCCGCTAAACCTAAATTAAAATTGGCATTTAGCATTAAACGTTTTTCTATATTTCTAGCGACTGATAAGGAGCTTTTATTGTTTTCAATAGGGGTTAAATCTTCCGTTTTTCCCAAATAAAGCTCACCAAATTTGCTATTAGCTTGCTGTACGCCAACCATTAAATCTTGAGCAAATTCCGTGGAGTCTTGTTGTAATTGGTTCGCCACTGTCTCAATTTTGCGATTTAAAAAATTAGCCAGCGTTTTACCTTTTTGCAGATGCGCTTCAACGGCTAACTGATTTTCAACAAGATTTTCAATAGTGCCAATAATCAACTTGGCAGTATCTACTTTATCTTGCTCACTTTCCCAAATTGTCGGGTAGAGATCGAAACGTTTTAGCAACCACGTTTGAATAGGCATATTTCTGCCGTTATCAAGATAATCATTGATAAAATCGCCTACTGTTTGAGCTGTTTTCTGCATATTTTCTGTGGTTTCAAACAGCGTATTCTCAATAGTATTGGCAACGTGAGTATCAAATTCAGGGCTTTTAAGATATGAAAGATCAGAGATATTGTTGTGCATTGCGTTATCCATCAGTTAAGTTCAAAAAATATATGTTTGCCTAATATAAGGGCAAATAATTATACCGATGTCTTAAATTCTTTTACGACATTTTTTCAAAAAAATTTAACCGCTTGTATTAAGAAAAAAGCCACTTAATTGTTAAATTAAGTGGCTTTTAGGAATTAAGAAAAGCGAAAATCAAACCGCAGCGGTGACGACAATTTCGACCTTCCAATTTGGGTTGGCAAGACGTGCTTCAATGGCGGCGCGGGGTGGGGCATGGTTATCAGCGACCCATTCGTCCCACGCACGGTTTAACTCGGGGAGTTCGCTGATATTCGCAACATACACTTGTGCCATTAAAATTCGGCTTTTATCACTGCCTGCTTGAGCGAGCCATTTATCAATTTCTGCCAGCACTTGCTTCGTTTGCCCGTACATATCTTGGCTGTCATCTTCTGGGACTTGCCCGGCGAGATAGGCAACGCCTTGATATACCGCCATTTCAGAAAAGCGTTTGCCGATTTGAAAACGTTGAATCATATTCACCTCTTAATTGCATTTAGTCGAGTTCGACTTTGGTAATCCACCCTTCTGGGGCTTCAATATCACCGAACTGAATCCCCGTGAGTTCTTGGTAGAGGCGTTGGGTAATCGGGCCGACTTCCGTTTCCGAATAGAAAACGTGGAAATTATCGCCGTGCTGAATCCCCCCAATCGGTGAGATAACGGCTGCCGTACCACAAGCACCGGCTTCGGCGAATTGGTCGAGTTGATCGATATAAACATCCCCCTCAATCGCTTCTAAACCTAAACGCTCTTTGGCGAGGTAAAGGAGGGAATATTTGGTGATACTTGGCAAAATAGACGGCGAATCCGGTGTGATAAATTTATTATCTTTGGTGATGCCAAAAAAGTTCGCTGCCCCTACCTCTTCAATTTTAGTGTGGGTTTTCGGGTCGAGGTAAATGGCATCGGCAAAATTGCGTTCTGCGGCTTGTTCGTGGGGAAGAATACTCGCTGCATAGTTCCCCCCAACTTTTACGCCCCCCGTACCATTTGGGGCAGCGCGGTCGTATTCCGAAACTAAGAAGTTAGACGGCTTCATTCCCCCTTTGAAATAAGATCCCACAGGGCAACAAAATACCGTGAAAATATATTCTGGTGCTGGGCGAATACCGATATTCTCCCCTACGCCAATAATAAAGGGGCGGAGATAAAGTGTCGCACCAGTACCATAAGGAGCAAGCCACTCTTGGTTGGCTTTCACGACTTCTTTACAAGCACGGATAAAGAGATTCACTGGCACAGCAGGAATTAACAAGCGTGCGCAGGTTTTTTGTAAGCGTTCTGCATTTTGGTCTGGGCGGAATAAATTGACTGAACCGTCTTTACAGCGGTAGGCTTTTAAGCCTTCAAAACATTGTTGGGCATAGTGTAAGGCGGTGGAGCCTTCGTGGAGGGTGATCATGTGGTCGGTGGAGAGTTCCCCCTCATTCCAACTGCCATCTTTCCAACGTGCAACAAAGCGGTAGTCCGTTTTGATATAAGAGAAGCCGAGATTTTGCCAATCAATATTCTTAGTCATTGTTGTGTCCTTAGTCTTATAAAATGGAGGATGAAAATGGAGAATTTACACTATTCCGCATCAAATTGCATAAGTTACGCAAAAAAATTTTTTCCATAGGACTAACAAGCGGTATTTTTAATAGCGAAATTTGTAAATTCTGCTAGAATGCCGAAGTTTTTAGGCATAAAAAAACCGCCCAAAGTGGGCGGTATAAAACCAAATGGTTCAAAATATACAGGAAGTGAAACGAGTAACTTGCGTTACTCTAGTCTAGTTTCCTAGACCAATATGCAAACACAACATCATACTTAAAATTCAAATAGCGTTTTCTTTCGAATCCGCTACACTATCCATTTAAGTACGGGGGCGGATTTTAAAGAAGTTAGACCTCTTAAACAAGCTAAAATTTTTTATTTTATCTATCAAAAAAAGTAATGAACTTGCATGGATAACAACCCTCTAAACAGCAATCCCAAGTAATAACCAGATAACAACGACACTCTTTTATGAATACGAAAAAACTGCCCCCACTCAATGCCCTGAAAGCTTTTGAATCGGCGGCGCGCTATCTAAATTTCACCAAAGCCGCTGATGAACTTTTTGTGACCCAAGCCGCCGTGAGCCATCAAATTAAATTATTGGAAGATTTTTTGAGCGTTCAGCTCTTTCATCGCCGTAACCGTTTGTTAGAGCTGACCGAATTCGGCAAGCAGTATTTTGATGAAATCAGCCCACTATTAGAGCAGATCGCCAAAGCCACGGACAAAATTAAAGCGAAAAACGACCGCCAGATCCTCACCATTAGCGTGCCACAAACCTTTGGTATGCACCGTTTAGTTCCGCGTTTGAACGATTTTCATCAAAAATATCCCGATATTGAAGTCCGTATCAAAGGTGTGGATCAAGATGAAGGCTTACTCGGCAAAGAGATTGATGTGGCAATCTACTACGGCTCAGGAAAATGGGAGAATGTGGAATCGATTCGCTTAACCGAAGCGCCTTTAGTCATTTTAGCCTCACCAGCATTCTTGCAAAAACATACCATTTCTAGCCCCAAAGATCTGATTGGCAAACCGTTATTACACGTTTTTAGTCGCAATAAATGGAAACGCACCATTGAGCATTTAGGGCTAAGTGAAGAGATTGATGTTGAGGCCACAGGTTCAGTATTTAGCCATACCTTTATGGCGTTGCAAGCGGCTAGCCACGAACAAGGTATCGCCATTGCCAACGGCACATTAGCCCAATACGAACTCCAACAAGGGCATTTAGTTGAGCCTTTCCCAACAGGGCTGAATGATGAAAAAGCCTTCTATGTCGTTTTCCCACCTCAAATGAAAGATACCCCGAAGGTACAACATTTTGTAGAATGGATTATTCAAGAAGTTAATCAATAGAAAAAAGGAAAGGAATGTATTACCAATGGATTTTATTTGATGCCGATGAAACGCTCTTTGAGTTCAACTCCTATTTAGGTTTGAAAGCGATGTTAAAGGGCTACGGCATTGATTTTACGACACAAGATTACCAAGCATTTCAAGCCGTTAATCAACCCCTTTGGGTCGCCTATCAAAATAAACAGATTACGGCAGAAGATCTCCAACGCACACGCTTTACCCACCTTTCCGCCCAAACAGGCAAAGATGCCCTCGCCTTAAACCAAGCGTTAATGGCAGAAATGGCTCTTGTTAGCAAGCCTTTAACTGGTGTGATGGAAATGCTCAACGCCTTACAGGGCAAGCTCAAAATGGGCATTATTACCAATGGTTTTAAAGCCTTACAGCAAAAACGCTTAGACAACACCCACACGGCGGGCTTTTTTGAATTAGTCGTCATTTCAGAAGAAGTGGGCGTGGCAAAACCCGATAACGCGATTTTCCAATATGCTTTCGATCGCCTTGGCGATGTGGATAAATCAAAAGTGTTAATGGTGGGCGATACCCTCGCCTCGGATATTTTAGGAGGAAACCAATTCGGCTTTGATACTTGCTGGTTTAACCCTCATCAAAAACCGAACGATACCACCATTCGCCCGACCTATGAAATTCAAACTATGGCGCAACTTGTCGAGATTGCAAGCGGTCATTTTTAAAGGATTTTTTGCACCGAAATGAAACTACAACAACTGCGTTATATCGTTGAGATTGTGAATCAAAACCTCAACATTACCGAAGCTGCCGAAGCCCTTTACACTTCCCAACCGGGGATCAGCAAGCAAGTGCGACTCTTAGAAAGCGAGCTTGGCATCAATATTTTTGAACGCAACGGCAAACATATTAAAGGCTTAACGCCCACGGGGGAACGAATCGTCCATATCGCCCGAGAATTATTGGTCAAAGCCCAGAGCATTAAATCCTTAGCGGCGGAACAAGCACAGCCTAACCGTGGCGTGCTACGCATTGCCACCACCAACACCCAAGCCCGTTATATGCTCCCGAGTGTAATTGAGAAATTTAAGGGAAAATACCCCGAGGTTACGCTCCACTTACACCAAGGCTCACCAAACCAAATTTATGATGCTCTAATGGCAGGAGAAGTGGATTTAGCCATTACCACAGAGGCACAATATCTCTTTGAAAATGCAGTTCTTCTGCCCTGCTATTGGTGGAATCGTTCCGTCATCGTTAAACCCGACCACCCACTGGTACAAAGGCGGAAACAAAATCAAAAATTAACGGTCGAAGAGCTCGGAAAATACGATCTGATCACCTACACCTTTGGTTTTACTGGCCGCTCGGATTTAGACCATGCGTTTAATTCTATGGGGATTTTGCCGAATATTGTCTTCACCGCCACGGATGCGGATGTCATTAAAACGTACGTTCGCTTAGGATTAGGAGTCGGAATTATGGCAAGTATGGCATACACCCAAGCAGACAACGATTTAGTGGCGATTGATGCAAGCCACCTATTTCAGCCAAGCCAAACGCAGATCGCATTTAAACGAGGCATGTTTTTACGCAATTATATGTATGATTTTATTCACTTTTTCTCCCCACATTTAGACAAAATGCAGGTGGAAAAAGCCGAACAGTTGCGTGATAACAACGCCATTTTACGCCTATTTGAACACACTCAATTAGAGGAAAAATAATGAAATTGATGTCAAAACTCGCTTTACTGCTCACTACCTCCCTTGCCTTTACAGGGAATGTCTTTGCAGAAAACTTTAATATTAAATACAGCTCCAACTATTTAATGCCGGCTTATGTAAGCTTTAAAAACGATGGCAAGCAGTATGCCATTACCTCTAAAATCAATGTACCACTTTATAACATTGTCTTTTATGCCAAGGGCGTTGAACGCAATCAACAATTTGAGATGTTAAGCTACAAAGATACTCGTAATGGCAAAAGCTATGCCGTCGCGGAGATTGATTCAAAGAATATTCAATATGGCAAAACCAAAGAGCCGTTAAAAAAAGAGCCTAAAACGCTCCCGACCTTTGATCTTTTTAGCCTTGCGTTCCAATTAAGCTACCACGATAAACTCCCCCAAAGTTTTCAAACCACAAATGGGAAAAAACTCTATCCGGCGGAAAATGTGGTGCTGAACAAGAGCCAAAAAACAGTCAAAGTAAAAGGTGGAAGTGCCGAGGAGATCACCTATAAATTTAGAACCGGCGATAAATTTATCACAGTGAAAAAATTTGTTGGCGAGAAATTCCCCCGCTACATTTCCTACAACCGTGATGGCGATAACTATGAACTAACGTTTGCTGAGTTTGTGAAATAGCCTCGAAAAAAGCCCCAACTTAACACGCTGGGGCTTTTTTATCGCTATTATTTAATAACTTCAACGCCATTCATATAAGGGCGTAAGACTTCTGGCACGGTGATTGAACCGTCTGCATTTTGGTAGTTTTCAAGCACTGCGACTAAGGTACGACCAACAGCTAAGCCAGAACCGTTCAGCGTATGCACTAAACGGGTTTTCTTCTCACCTTTTGCTTTACAACGAGCAGACATTCGGCGTGCTTGGAAATCCCACATATTTGAGCAAGAAGAGATTTCACGGTAGGTATCTTGTGCAGGCAACCAAACCTCTAAATCGTAAGTTTTAGCCGCGCCGAAGCCCATATCGCCGGTGCAAAGTAACACTTTACGATAAGGAAGATTTAAAAGTTGCAATACTTTCTCTGCGTGGCCAGTTAATTCTTCCAACGCTTCCATTGATTTTTCAGGGGCAACGATTTGTACCATTTCCACTTTATCAAATTGGTGCATACGGATTAAGCCCCGCGTATCACGCCCATAAGATCCTGCTTCAGCTCGGAAGCACGGTGTGTGAGCGGTGAATTTTAAAGGTAGCAGATCTTCATCAATAATTTCATCACGCACGATATTTGTTACAGGCACTTCCGCCGTTGGAATCAACGCATAAGGTTTTTGTGCGACATTCGGATCTTGCCCTGCCAAAAGTTGCGTATGGAATAGATCTTCTCCAAATTTTGGTAACTGCCCTGTACCATAAAGGGTATCGTGATTGACTAAATAAGGCACATAGGTTTCCACATAGCCGTGATGCTCGGTGTGGAGATCCAACATAAATTGAGCGAGCGCGCGGTGCAAGCGGGCAATTTGATCTTTCAACACCACAAAACGGCTTCCTGTTAATTTTGCACCAAGGGGGAAATCAAGCTGTTTGCCAGCTAACATTTCACCTAGGCTGACGTGATCTTTAATCTCAAAATCAAATTGGCGAGGTGTGCCCCAACGTAAAATTTCTTGGTTTTCGCTGTCATCTTTACCAAGGGGAACTTCCTCGGCAGGTAAGTTAGGAATCGCAAGTAATAACTCACGGATTGCATTTTGCACGCGGTCTAACTCAACTTTGGCACTCTCTAACTCATTGCCCATAGAATCCACTTCGGCAAGTAACGCGGAAATATCTTCCCCACGGGCTTTTGCTGCACCAATATTTTTCGAGCGGGCATTACGTTCTGCTTGTAAGGTTTCAGTTTTCACTTGCAACGCTTTACGCTGTTCTTCAAGGCGAGAAACCGCCTCAACATCTAAATGAAAATGGCGTTTAAGTTTTAAGGTTTGTGCAACTTCATCTAACTGAGTGCGGAGTAAATTTTGGTCGATCATAGTAAATCCCTTCATCCCCTTTCGTTTTCCTTTTTCAAAGTGGGGGCTAAGAAAAAGGGTATATTGTTCTACGTGGTTTAGCGTGATTTTTTGGCAAACAAGCGGTCGTTTTTTTCAAACATTTTGCACGCCGTCCTTTTAGCTTAACGGTTAGCGTGTTTCATAATCCGCTGTTTGGCGACTTGCCATTCCCGGTCTTTAATATCATCACGTTTATCGTGTAATTTTTTACCCTTCGCCAAGCCAATTTTGACCTTCGCCCAAGCCTTTTTCCAATAGAGAGAAAGGGCAACGACGGTAAAGCCATCTCGACTTGTTTTACCCATTAAAGTGTCTAATTCACGCTGATTTAACAACAGCTTACGGGTACGTGTTGGATCGGCGACAATGTGCGTGGAGGTCGCTTGTAAAGGCGTGAATGTTGCCCCGAAAAGAAAAGCTTCGCCATTGCGAAAAATCACATAGCTATCGCCAATGTTTGCTTTCCCTGCGCGTAAGGCTTTCACTTCCCAGCCTTGTAATTCTAGACCGGCTTCAATTTCATCTTCGATGAAATATTCGTGCCGAGCGCGTTTATTCAAGGCAATGGTGTTATCTGCAACTTTGGGTTTTTTAGCCATAATTTAATAAGTTAAGAAAAAATTGTCGTGGATTGTACCTCAAATCCACGACAGTTTGAATGGGATCACCCCATTATCATCACTTGCTGAAGTGCCAATTCTCGGGCAAGTTTGTCGACATGTAGCACATCCTCAATCTCACGAATGGCGATGGGGGAAAGATTTTCCACCACCGCACGATTGATTTCCACAATATCAGTAAAGCGAATTTGACGATTTAAGAAGGCTTCAACGGCAACTTCATTCGCGGCATTCATCCCTGTGGTGGCATACTGCCCTTCGGCAAAGGCATCTATTGCGAGTTTTAAATTGGGGTAACGAGCAAAATCCGGCTCAATAAACGTCAGCTCTTTGAGTTGGAAGAAATCCAAGGGTGGCACGCCAGCGATAATCCGCTCGGGGTATGCCATCGTATGGGCAATTGGCGTACGCATATCAGGGTTACCCATTTGGGCGATGACACTTCCGTCAATATAACGCACCATAGAGTGAATAATGGATTGCGGGTGGATAATAATTTCCATCTCTTCCGCTTTGGCGTTAAACAGCCAGCGTGCCTCAATATATTCCAATCCTTTGTTCATCATCGTGGCGGAATCCACGGAAATTTTCTTCCCCATAGACCAATTCGGGTGTGCCACCGCTTCTTCGGGGGTAATGCTCGAAAATTCTGATAACGCCTTATGGCGGAAAGGCCCACCTGACCCTGTTAGCACAATCTTACTCACGCCGAGATCAGAAAGTGGGCAGAATCCCACCGCTTGTTGGGCTTCAAGGGGGAGGGACTGGAAAATTGCGTTATGTTCGCTATCCACGGGAAGCAGTTTCGCCCCGAATTGACGGGCTGCATCAATAAAAATTTGACCACAAGTCACGAGGGATTCTTTATTTGCAAGTAGCACCTGCTTCCCTGCTTTTACCGCAGAAAGTGTAGGTAACAGCCCCGCTGCTCCAACAATCGCCGCCATGACCATATCCACGTCAGGGTGAGAAGCCAATTCACAAATGGCTTTCTGCCCAGCTAACACTTCCGTTTCACAACCTTGGGCTTTGAGCTGTTGGGCGAGTTGTTCGCTGGCGGGAATGTCGTCCATCGCCACAAAACGAGGGCGGAATTGCAAGCACTGTTCCACCATCAGGGAAACATTTTTCCCCCCGACTAAGGCAAAGAGTTGATAGCGGTGGGGATTATTTTCCACCACCGAAAGCGTACTTTTACCGATTGAGCCGGTTGAGCCTAAAATCACTAATTTTTTCATTGGTTTCTCCACAAATTTTGCCGAATTATAGCAAAACAAGGGGTCATTTTTGGGGAATTTTTTGCCCCTAATCCCCCAAGGTGGCAACCATTACCGCTTTAATGGTGTGCATGCGATTTTCCGCTTCATCAAACACGAGCGAGGCGGAAGATTCAAAAACTTCATCAGTCACCTCCAAGCCTTTCATGCCATATTTCTCCGCAATGGCTTTGCCAAGGGTCGTTTCATCATCATGGAAAGCAGGTAAGCAGTGGAGAAATTTCACCTCGGGATTACCCGTGGCTTGCATCAATTCCCGATTCACTTGGTAGGGTTTCATCAAAGCGATACGCGCTTCCCAAGCAGATTCTGGCTCTCCCATTGAAACCCAAACATCGGTATAAACAAAATCCACCGCTTTCACCCCTTCGGCCACATTTTCCGTACAGGTAATTTTTGCCCCTGTTTGTGCCATCATGGGCGCCACTTCATCTAAAAGTGCCTGTTCAGGGAAAAAGTCTTTCGGGGCGACTAAGCGTAAATCCAGCCCTATCAAGGCGGCCGCTTCCACAAAAGAGTTCCCCATATTGTTACGGGCATCGCCAAGGTAAGCGAGTTTGATCGCCTTAAATGGTTTATGGCAATGTTCTTGCATTGTGAGCAGATCCGCTAGAATTTGAGTGGGGTGGAATTCATCGGTTAAACCATTCCACACCGGCACACCCGCATGCTCGGCAAGGGTTTCCACTAACACTTGCCCATAACCGCGGTATTGAATACCGTCATACATTCGCCCCAGCACTCGGGCGGTGTCTTTCATCGACTCTTTATGCCCAATCTGCGATCCACTTGGCCCGATATAACTCACCCTAGCCCCTTGGTCAAAAGCAGCAACCTCAAAGGCACAACGCGTACGCGTAGAGCTTTTCTCAAAAATCAAGGCGATATTTTTGCCCTTTAACTTCGGCTCTTCTCGGCGGGCTTTTTTATCCTCTTTTAATTTTGCTGAAAGCGCTAACAGGGCGTGAATTTCTTCGGGGGTAAAATCCATTAAACGTAAAAAAGAGCGATTTTTGAAGTTGAGTGTTGTGTTTGCAGACATATTCACCTCTCTTGATGATTTAATTGTGGAAAAAGCCCGTCGATTCTACTCAAATTTGTCCATTTGTGGTATCTTTACGCGCCAATTTATTCGCCTTATCGAGCAAACAAGCGGTCGAATTTTTCCTTTATTTTGCACATTGAGCTTCATTATGTCCAAACACCTTACAGAACAACGCTTTATGGATTTTCCAATCCACGACAAAATCCTCGCAGCCCTTGATAGCAAAGGATTTGAATTCTGTACCCCCATTCAAGCGAAAACCCTCCCCCACACCCTCACCGGACAAGATATTGCCGGTCAAGCCCAAACAGGCACGGGGAAAACCATGGCGTTTTTAGTCGCCACCTTCCACCATTTACTCAGCCATGAGATCGCATCCCAACGCAATCAACCCAAAGCGTTAATCTTAGCGCCAACACGGGAGTTGGCGGTGCAAATCGCCTCCGATGCGGAGCTATTGGTTCAACATTCAGGCTTGAAATTAGCCTTAGCCTACGGTGGTGACGGTTATGATAAACAGCTTCAAGCCATTGAAAAAGGTGTGGATATTTTAGTCGGCACAACAGGACGTGTGATTGATTATGTCAAACAGGGGATCATCAACCTCGATAAAATCCAAGTCGTGGTTCTTGATGAAGCGGATCGGATGTTCGATCTCGGCTTTATTAAAGATATTCGCTATTTAATGCGAAAATGCCCGCCACCAGAAACTCGCCTGACCATGCTCTTTTCCGCCACCCTTTCTCACCGGGTGCGGGAATTAGCCTTTGAAGATATGCACAATGCCGAGTATGTAGAAATCGAACCCCTGCAACGCACCGGACATCGCATTAAAGAAGAACTTTTCTACCCTTCTAACCAAGATAAAATGGCACTTCTTTTAACGTTATTAGAAGATGAATGGCCAGAACGTTGTATTGTGTTTGCCAACACCAAGCACAAATGTGAAGAAATTTGGGGCTATTTAAGTGCTGATGGGCATCGAGTGGGCTTGCTTACCGGCGATATTCCCCAGAAAAAACGCCTTTCACTGTTAGATAACTTCACTCAAGGCAATTTAGATATTTTAGTGGCAACGGATGTCGCTGCCCGAGGCTTGCACATTCCCGATGTTACCCACGTTTTCAACTACGATTTACCGGATGATCGGGAAGATTACGTCCATCGAATCGGTCGTACTGGTCGTGCCGGCGAAAGCGGTCATTCCATCAGCTTTGCCTGCGAACGCTACGCCGTTAATCTGCCTGGGATTGAGGAGTATATCGGCCATCAAATTCCGGTCAGCCAATATGACAGCGAAGCGCTGTTGCCGTTGCCAAAGCCTCAACGTAACCGATACAACGAACGCACAAATAAGCCCTTTTCACCGCGCAAACGCTAGATAACCCGAAAACAAGCGGTCAATTTTTTAACCCATTTTGATCGCTTGCCAATAGATATTCATCAAAAAATAAAATATGCACAACATTAAATTCATTTCATTTACAATTTTTAGCTTTATGCTTTGTGCCTGTAGCCAATCTGCTCACAGAACTCACTATACTGGCGTAATCTCACATTCCACTTATAAAACACAAATTGATCAACGAAGAATTAACACGACAGAATGCCAAGATAAAGATGATTGGTATCTCGATGGCTATCGTGTTGGAAAATCATTTAAAACAGAAAAAGAATCCATGCTCACTCAACGTAGCCAATATTGTGGCTATACCACAAAAAGTTTGCCGAAATCCTTTAAAAATATGTGGGAAAAAGGCTTTAATATTGGCGTTAAAAAATAGAGATCGCAAAGGAGTAAAGTAACCATGAACTACACTATTGCAAAAAATCATCAAGGCACCCCGATTTCCTTAACGGCTAAAATGGCAAATCGCCATGGCTTAATCGCCGGCGCAACAGGGACGGGAAAAACGGTCACCTTACGCAAACTCGCCGAAACGTTCAGTAATGACGGTGTGCCTGTTTTCCTTGTCGATGTGAAAGGAGATCTTTCAGGGCTTGTACAAAAAGGCAGTTTTCAAGGCAAAATCGCCGAACGTATTGAACAATTCCAACTCGGTGGCGAAGCGTATTTAGCTGGCTTCCCCGTGTCATTTTGGGATGTCTTTGGCGAAAGTGGCATTCCTCTGAGAACCACGATTTCTGAAATGGGGCCAATGCTACTTGCCCGTTTGCTCAATTTAAACGATACCCAAGAAGGCTTACTCAACTTAGTTTTCCGTGTGGCAGACGATCAAGGCTTACTGCTCATTGATTTAAAAGACCTGCGTGCGATGTTGAAATTTGTCGCCGAAAATGCCAAACAATTCCAAGTGGAATACGGCAATGTGTCCGCCGCCAGTGTCGGGGCAATTCAACGTGCATTACTTGCTCTTGAAAATGAAGGTGCAGCCAGCCTTTTTGGCGAACCAGCCCTTGATTTGCAAGACTGGCTCCAAACACGGGATGGCAAAGGGGTCATCAATGTGCTGAATTCTGAAAAGTTGATCAACTCCCCTCGCCTATACGGTGCATTCTTGCTCTGGTTTATGGCAGAACTATTTGAACAGCTCCCCGAAGTCGGCGACCCAGAAAAACCTAAATTTGTCCTCTTTTTCGATGAAGCCCACCTTCTCTTTGACGGTGCGCCGAAAGTATTAGTGGATAAAATCGAACAGGTCGTTCGCTTGATTCGTTCCAAAGGTGTTGGGGTCTATTTTGTGACACAAAACCCTCTCGACTTGCCGGAAAGCGTCCTCGGTCAGCTAGGTAACCGTGTGCAACACGCCTTGCGTGCCTTTACACCGAAAGATCAAAAAGCGGTGAAATCAGCCGCCGAAACGTTCCGTGCTAATCCGTCGGTGAATGTGGTGGAAGCCATTACCCAACTTGGCGTGGGGGAAGCGTTAATTTCTGTGTTAGATGAAAAAGGGATGCCAACACCAGTGGAAATCGCCTACATTTACCCACCGCAAAGCCAGCTAAAACCAATTAGCGAGGAAGAGCGTTTATCCTTCGTTAAACAAGACGATCTCTACGCCCATTACAGCCAATATGTGGATAATGAATCCGCCTTTGAGGTACTCAATGCCCAAAGCCAAGCTCAGACTCAAACGGCAGAGCAAGCCAAAGCGGAAGAAGAAGGATTCTTAAGTGGTATGATTGCCAGCATTTTCGGTTCGAAAAAGAAAAGCGAACAGAGCCTTGCGGAACAAGTTGTCGGTAGTGTGGCACAGCAAGTTGGGCGTAATTTGCGTAATCAAGTGACCAAGCAAATTATGCGTGGCATTTTAGGTGCTATCACGAAAAAATAGCAAAAAATGCAATAAAAAAGACCGCTTGTTCCCCTAATACCAATAAATGAATGGAAAGGGAAGGATACAAGCGGTCAATTTTTTTGATCTTTTTGCTGAAAACAGGTTACCCCATAAACAACCATAAAAAAAGCTAACGCATTGCGTTAGCTTTTTTGTTCGTCATCGCTTATTTAGCTAAATTAGCACGAATATCGCTTGCTAATTGTGGGCTTACTTTTTCGAAGTGAGCCATTTGGCGTTCTACGATTTCAGGTACTGTCACACCCGCAAGACCTGCTGCAAAGTTTGCCGCTAAGCGTGCTTTTTCTTCTGCAGTGAAGATGTTGTAAAGCGCTGCTGGTTGTGAGTAGTAATCTTCATCGTATTCACGGAAGTTAAAGTGTGCAGCTTCACGCTCGATTTGAAGAGGCACTTGGTCGTGAGTTGGCACATAAGTGTCAAAACGGTTTGGTGCGTAGTTCGGGTGTTCGCCACCGTTGTGATCTACACGCATTGCACCATCACGATGTGTCGTGTGGTATGGGCATTTTGGTGCGTTCACCGGGATTTGGTGGTGGTTCACGCCTAAACGGTAACGTTGTGCATCTTGGTAAGAGAATAAACGACCTTGTAACATACGGTCTGGCGAGAAACCAATTCCCGGAACGATGTTAGATGGTGCAAATGCCGCTTGTTCCACTTCAGCAAAGTAATTCACTGGGTTGCGGTTTAACTCTAACACACCCACTTCGATGACAGGGTAATCCGCGTGTGGCCATACTTTGGTTAAGTCAAACGCGTAGTTGTGTTTATGTGCATCTGCTTCTGGCATAATTTGCACTTGAACTGTCCAACGTGGGAAATCGCCTTTTACAATAGATTCGTATAAATCTTGTTGACTTGATTCACGGTTTTCACCCACGACTTTTGCCGCTTCTTCGTTAGTGAAGAATTTGTGACCTTGTTGTGTTTTAAAGTGGAATTTCACCCAAAAACGCTCATTCGCTTCATTCACAAAGCTATAAGTGTGGCTACCGTAACCGTTCATGTGACGTAAAGTCGCTGGAATACCACGGTCAGAGAATAACGTCATGATTTGGTGCATTGACTCAGGGTGACGTGACCAGAAATCCCACGCAGCGTTTGCATCACGAAGGTTCGTTTGTGGGTTACGTTTTTGGGTGTGAATAAAATCAGGGAATTTTAATGGATCACGGATAAAGAATACCGGTGTGTTATTACCCACTAAATCCCAGTTACCTTGTTCGGTATAGAATTTAAGAGAGAAACCACGTACATCACGCTCTGCATCAGCGGCACCACGTTCGCCCGCGACGGTTGAGAAACGTAATAATACTTCGGTTTCTGCACCGGGTTTGAATACCGCTGCTTTGGTGTATTTGGTAATATCCGCAGTCACTTTGAATGTACCGTAAGCGGCAGAGCCTTTGGCATGAACGACACGCTCAGGGATACGCTCACGCGCAAAGTGGGCTAATTTTTCTTGAAACCAGACATCTTGTAAAAGTAATGGACCGCGTGGGCCTGCAGACATCGTGTTATCGTTATCAACAACAGGTGCGCCTGCTGCGTTAGTTAACGTTTTTGAACCATGATCAAATGGACATTTTTGAGACATTTCAGCTTTCCTCTTGGGTTGATTTGACCGGCGAATAATAAAGGAATCGGCAAGGATTTTCCATTGATTAAATTGATAGCTAATTATTATTAAGTCTAAATGATTGATTCATAAAACCTAACTTAATGCAAATAATTCTCATCTCTAAAAATATCTATTCCCCTCATAAAACAAAATACAAAGGGCATAAAAAACGCCCTGAATGGGCGTTTGCAAGCGGTCTAATTTTAAGCACAATTTGCTTTAAGAGAAATCCCCTAACAAGATAGCCGTTTTACCTCAATGACATCTTCTAGCTGGCGAAGGCGTGCGGTCAGTTTGCTCAATAGTTCTATATTACTTAACTCAATCTCTACATCCATTGTGGCGAGATTCCGTTTCACATCACTGCGGCTTGCCACGCCAAGCACGGCAATTTTTTCATTCGCCATAATGGCACTGACATCACGGAGCAAGCCAGTTCGGTCGTTAGCAATCACTCGTACCGTCAAACTAAAACCACTGTTTTTCGTTTCGCCCCACTCCGCATCAATCACCCGTTCAGGGCTACTGGCTTGGAGATCAAAAAGCTGTTCGCAATCGGTGCGGTGAATAGAAATCCCCCGCCCTTGAGTGATATAGCCGACAATCTCATCCCCCGGAATAGGCTGACAACAACGGGCAATGTGGTGCATTAAATTCCCCACACCTTCCACCACAATAAAGCCCCCTTTACTTGGTTTCGGGTTCTGTTGCACCTTCGCAAGCTGTTTTAATACCGCTTCATCGGCTTGCTCCGCCGTAGGTTTCTGCAATTTGCCTTGCAAATAGTGCATTAGCTGGCTTAAACGAATATCACCACTGCCAATGCCGGCATAGAGATCCTCTATCTGTTTGAGGTTATAGCGAGGCAAAGCAAACTCTTCAATCTGCTTCTGGCTAAAACTATGTTTTGCCATTTCAGCTTCTAAGGCTTCTTTACCTATCGGGATATTTTTTTCTCTGTCGAGTTTTTTAAACCAAGCGATGATTTTCGAGCGAGCCCGCGAGGTATTCACAAAGCCTTGATTTGGATTCAACCAATCACGGCTTGGGTTCGGGTTTTTCTGAGTGATAATTTCAACCTGATCCCCCATTTGCAAAATATAAGTGAACGGCACGATGCGTCCTGCCACTTTTGCCCCAATACAACGATGCCCAATCTCACTGTGAATAGAGTAAGCAAAATCCAGTGGCGTGGCATTTTTAGGTAAATCCACCACTTCGCCTTTCGGGGTAAAGACATAAACTCGATCATCAAAAACTTGAGATCGCATCTCTGCCACCACATCCCCTGAATCGGCAATATCTTTTTGCCAGTCAAGGAGCTTACGCAACCAGACGATCTTCTCTTCATAACCCGAACGCCCTGCCCCTGCCCCTTCTTTATATTTCCAGTGGGCGGCTACGCCAAGTTCGGCATCATCGTGCATCTGTTGGGTACGAATTTGCACCTCAATCGCTTTCTGCCCTTTACCAAGCACGACAGTGTGAATCGACTGATAGCCATTGGGTTTCGGGTTGGCAATGTAATCATCAAAATGCTCGGGTAAATGCTGATACTGAGTATGGATAATACCCAACGCGGTGTAGCAATCGGCAAGGGTCGGCACAATGACACGCACCGCCCGCACATCAAATAGCTGATTGAATTTGAGGTGCTTTTTCTGCATTTTTTTCCAAATGCTGTAAATGTGTTTTGGTCGCCCATAAACATGTATTACTTCAATTTCTTTTAATAAGCTCTCACTTAATTCGGACACAAAATCGGCAATATAGCGCTCACGATCCAAACGCCGTTCCGCCAAATCATACTTGGCAATTTGGCGATATTCCGTTGGGTGTAACGCACGAAAGCAGTAATCTTCCAGCTCCCATTTCAACTGCCCAATGCCCAAACGATTCGCCAAAGGGGCATAAATGTGGGAACACTCTTTGGCGGCAAGCACAATATCCTCCTCACTTTGGCGATCGGTATCTCGCAAATAGACAATCCGCTCAGCCAGTTTAATCACCACACAGCGGAAATCATCCACCATCGCAAGGAGCATTCGGCGGATATTATCAATTTGTAATTCAGAAGCATGGAGCGCATTGAGCTGGCGAATGTTATCCATCTCTAACACGCCCTTTACCAAGTTTTTCACTGCATTACTGAAATCTTCCTTCACTTGGGCAAGGTCGAGGATATGTTGTTTCACAAGGGGGAACAATAACGCTGCCACAAGGCTATCATCATCCATACTTAAACCGTGGAGAATTTCCACCATTTCAATCCCATACCCCATAAGGTGAGATTGATCGGGGTCGATTTTTTCCTGAGTATAGTGCCAAGCGCGTTGTAGGGCTTCAAAGGTAATAGGAGGCATCTGTAACCCAGCACACCAACTTGCTAATTCAAAATCATTGGGATCAAGTAAGTGTGAACAGCGAATGGCAACCATAAGTCCTCCTATTATCTGAAAGGGATTATTGACATTTTTTGACAAAAAAACTGGAGTAAATTGTAAACATAATAACTCTTTTTGACAAAAAAAATCTTTTTTTGTATATCAAGTGAACAATAATTCGTTTTTTGCAAAATTAAGTAAAAAATAGTTCTTGCATTTTCAAAATACAAAGATAGAATAGCACCTGTTTTGTTGCTGTGTAATCAAATAGTAGGATAAAACAGTCGTAATAATTAAGAAGATTTTATTCATGAATCCTAATTTTTGCCCGAGAGTCTTCGGGCATTTTTTTTATCATTAATTCTTATCCTGCCAACACTCCATTTAATAAATAATTCTATTCATAAAATAAACAAAATAGTATCAAAATTATATTTTTGTAAAGATAAGTTAAGCATTATCTTTTTGCTGTCGCAGTGCTATAAATTGATCTAAATCTACCGCTTGCATAAAAGGGTTGATCCGTTTTTCTCGTCCAATGGTAGAAGGTAAAGTGATCCGTTTTTGGCTACGCAGAATATCCACCCGTTCTTGATACTCCAATAATTCACAACTTGGTGGCAACACTTTGACCGCAAATTGGAGGTTGCTTTGGGTGTATTCGTGGGCGGGGTAAATCTCCACAAAATCAGCCAACGCCTTAAAACGTTGCAGGGCGTCAAATTGCGCTTGGTAATCGCCAGTAAAGACACGCCCACAACCGCCTGAAAAGAGGGCATCACCACAGAAGAGTTGTTCGTTATTCATTAAATAGCTGATATGCCCTGCCGTATGCCCTGCACTCTCAATCACCCGAAAATCTTGCCCGAGTAGGTGAAAATGCTGTTCGCCTTTCACCACCTGATTGGCAAGCTCTCCAACTTCTTTCGGCCCATAAACAGGGATATTGGGGTAATGTTGCACCAGCTCCGCCACGCCATCAATGTGATCGCTGTGGTTATGTGTCAGTAAAATGGCGTTTAAATGGAGGGAAGATTTCGCTAGAAAATCCAGCACCGGCTTTGCTTCACCGGGGTCAATCATAATGGCTTGGTTCTGTTCTGCAATCGACCAGATATAGTTATCCCCAAGGGCAGGAATGGCCGTGATTTTCACAATAAACTCCTTCAAACCGCCAACAAGCGGTCAAATTTCATCAACATTTTGCACAAAAGTAGAAGGGCATCTTGCATGCCCCTCGTAAATGGTTAATCTCTAAGAAATAACGCCGCGGCACCTCTTGTGCCACCCGCATCCCCGTGAATCGCTTTTTTAATCACCGGCACTTTGGCACTACGCATTAAATGGGGAGGAAGGGCTTTCGGGAGGGCTTCATAAATATAATCGAAGTTGGATAATCCACCGCCAAAAACAATCATATCCGGATCTAGGGCGGTAATGAGATTCCCAATGCTCACTGCCATAAGCTGAATAAAAGTTTCCACAAAAGACACCGTTTTTTCATGCTGCTGATAAAAACGGGTAATAATGGTTTTGGCATCAATCGCCTCGCCAACTAAATCACGGTAAAGCATTTCAAAGCCCCGTCCGGATAAATAAGTATCTAAGCAGGCTTTATTACCGCAACCGCATTCATAAATCGGCGCGTTATCCCAACCGAGTAGTTTTAAGGCGTGGTAGTTCAGTTGCAAATGCCCCACTTCCCCAGCCATGCCGATACGCCCTGAATGAATTTTGCCGTTAAAGACAAAACCGCCCCCAAAACCTGTGCCGAGAATCAACCCTAACACCGTGCTGTACTGTTGGTTATTTTCATCCCAAGCCTCTGAAAGCGCAAAACAGTTGGCATCATTTTCGGCACGGACTTCACGCCCTAAACGAGCACTTAAATCGTTGAGAATAGTTTTCCCGTCTGCAACGCGAATATTGGTAATTTCCGCCAAGCCCGTTTCACGATTAACAAACCCCGGCAAGCCTAAGCCAATATTGCCTTTGGTATTGAATTTCGTATCCGCACTGCGAACTAAGGTTTCCACCGCATAGAGCCAATCTTCATAGCTCGTTTGTGGCGTTGGCACACGCTCGCTGTATAATTTTTCAAGTTGTTCATTAAAGACGGCTAACTCAATTTTAGTGCCACCAATGTCTAATCCGTAATAATAAGCCATACTATCCTCTGCGTTGAAATAAAGGTAATTTAACCAAGCGTGGGACTATCCCAAGAAATAACACGATATGGAATCCCCATGCCAGCAGTGTACTCACAAAGAGATCGATAGGATAATGCATGCCAAGGCGTAAGCGACTGATCAACATCATAGCTGACCAAAATAAAACCACTATTTTCGCCAAAACAGCCCCTCGACTTTGCACATTATTTAATAATCCGGCAAAGAGCAATAACCACGACACCGCAAAAATCGTATGCCCAGAAGGAAAAGAGTAGCCAGTTTCGTGGGCACGGTGGGACACAATTAACGGATATTCACTGCCTTTGTAACGTTCATTGACCAGTACACTTCGCTCATCACGGCTTAATTCGTAAAACTGCTCCGTCTGCTCCCCCATCATCTGCACCACATAAGGGCGAGGTTCTGCAAAAACAAATTTTGCCCCAGATTTGACCGCTTGCGTGCCAATCACCGAGGTGGCACAGACTACTCCGACTAATAACCAAGAAAAGTGCCGACGAGTTAGCCCCATGAGCCACAACATCAACACGACACAGGTGATCAACGCATAAGGAGCAGAACCCGTCTCCGTCAGCCAAAAAAGCGGGTAATCAAGGGCGAAGATCACATTCTCATCGCCCTGCCATTGCCAACCTGTTGCCCAAACAACTAAGGGAATGGCAAGCATTACAATCGTATAAAGGGAGAGTTTTCGAATAAGGGACATAAATTCCTCACAAAAAAACCGCTTGGAAACAAGCGGTCAATTTTCAACATTCATTAAATCGCTTTAGTTGCTTTAGGTAAGCTGATTTTTTTCTCTTCGCTTTGGCGATAAAGCACTAAAATATGCCCAATCGTTTGTACCGCCGCTGCTTTGGTTTCACGCACAATCGCATCAATAATCAACTGTTTCATTCCACGATCAGCGCCTGCGATCTTCACTTTGATCAGTTCATGATGATTCAGTGCGTTATCAATTTCCGCTAAAACGCCTTCTGTGAGCCCGTTACCCCCGAGCATCACCACGGGGCTTAAATGATGAGCTAAGCCCTTTAAATACTGTTTTTGTTTGGTTGTTAATGTAATCGACATTCAAATTTGCCTTAAAGTAAAAAATTGGCGACGAAAATAGCACAATTAGCAGATTTTTTCAATTTATCCCAACCGCTTTCTCGCTTTATTGAGCGGTTTATTTCAAGGGATTTGTGCTATCATAATTTCACTTATCATTTTAGGGGAAAATTATGCCAACATTAAGTGTCGCAATGATTGTTAAAAATGAAGCTGCCGATTTATCTGCTTGCTTAGAAAGCATCAAAGATTGGGTCGATGAAATCGTGATTTTAGACAGCGGTAGCACCGACAATACCCGTGAAATTGCCCTCTCTTTTGGCGCAAAATTTTATGAAAATACCGACTGGCAAGGCTTCGGCAAACAACGCCAACTCGCACAAACTTACGTGACTAGCGATTATGTGCTCTGGCTTGATGCCGATGAACGTGTGACCCCTGAACTTCGCCAATCCATTTTACAAGCGGTCAAAAAAGATGAAAAAAATGCCATTTATAAGGTAAACCGTTTAAGTGAAATCTTTGGTAGAGAAATTCGCCATTCAGGCTGGTATCCCGATTATGTTGCTCGTCTTTATCGCACTGATTTTGCCCGCTACGGAGATGAACTGGTGCATGAAAAAGTCCACTACCCTGCTTCTGCCCAAGTGCATAAACTTCAAGGCGATTTACGCCATTACACTTATAAAGATATTCATCACTATTTAGTGAAATCGGCCAGTTACGCCAAAGCGTGGAGTATTCAACGTGCCAACGCCGGTAAAACCGCCTCATTAGGGCAAGGCATTACTCACGCCATTGGCTGTTTTGTGAAAATGTATCTTTTAAAAGCAGGATTTTTAGATGGTAAACAAGGCTTGCTATTAGCGATATTGTCTGCCCATTCGACTTTTGTAAAATATGCTGATTTATGGGATCGAAGCAGAAAAGCATCCCCAGCCATAAAAATGTAGCAAATACTTTACATTAAATTCGCTAATTGTGTATAAAATCTCCTCCGATAACAAGTAAAAAACTGCTTTATTATTGAGCAGAAAAAAATCTTCAAATTATGCTTGCATTTCGGGGGGGGGGGGGTAAAATGTGGCGCTTTTTATGCCTTTATTAACCTAGATATCGGGATAAAACAGTCGTATAATTAAGAAAATTTTATTCATACACTCATTTTGCCCGAATTCATTTCGGGCTTTTTTTATGCTACATAAAATGCCCTCAATCACACTTGCATTCCCCCTGTTTAAAGGTATAATTTTAGCGTTTTATCAATGAGTTTATGCTAATTTTAAAACTGTTATATTACAAATTTATCTTTGTCTATTCTCGGT
This sequence comes from Pasteurellaceae bacterium Macca, assembly GCA_023101485.1. Lineage (GTDB taxonomy): Bacteria > Pseudomonadota > Gammaproteobacteria > Enterobacterales > Pasteurellaceae > LVZB01. Next base: position 158,604 of record LVZB01000001.1, read on the forward strand.
CGGGCACTTGCTCGACCATTTTTTTATAACACCATTACCTTTTATGATTAATTTCAACCTCTTTTATCAACAAATTGCCACCACAAACCTTGCCCCGTGGTTAGAAACTTTACCTACACAACTAAAACAGTGGGAAAAACAGACCCACGGCGACTATGCCAAATGGGCAAAAATCATTGATTTTCTGCCAACCGCACAGGCAGAGGTTGCCCTCAATGAACGTGTTGAAGCGCGCCTTGCCACGCCACTTTCTGCCGGTGAAACACAACGTTTGGTCTATCATCTCAAACAATTAATGCCGTGGCGTAAAGGTCCTTACCACGTGCATGGCGTGCATATTGATTGTGAATGGCGGTCGGATTTTAAATGGGATCGCCTTCTCCCCCACATTAGCGCCCTTGAAGGGAAAACGGTACTCGATGTCGGCTGTGGCAGTGGTTATCATATGTGGCGAATGATCGGCGAAGGGGCAAAATTGGTTGTCGGCATTGATCCGACCGAACTTTTCCTCTGTCAATTTGAAGCAATTCGGAAATTATTAAATAATGACCGCCGAGCCCATTTAATTCCCCTTGGAATTGAACAGATGCAAGGGCTACACGCGTTTGATACGGTGTTCTCTATGGGCGTGCTTTATCATCGTAAATCCCCCCTCGATCATTTAACCCAGCTCAAAAATCAGCTAGTAAAAGGGGGCGAATTGGTGTTAGAAACCTTAGTGATTGACGGTGGTATCAATGATGTCCTCGTCCCTGCTGAACGCTATGCCAAAATGAAGAACGTCTATTTTATTCCCTCTGTGCCGGCACTCATCAACTGGTTAGAAAAATGTGGCTTTAAGGACGTTCGTTGCGTGGATAAAGACTTTACGACCACCGAAGAGCAACGCAAAACCGATTGGCTAGAAAATGAATCCCTCGCCGATTTTCTGGATCCGACAGATGCCAGCAAAACCATTGAGGGATACCCTGCCCCGCAACGGGCAGTAATTATTGCGCGAAATCCATAGGATTTCCTTGATGATTAAGGGGTTAATTTACGCAATAGCCCCTCTTGCTGATAACTCATCAATAACTGCCCATTCGGGGTGAAAACTTGCCCACGGGTTAGCCCTCTCCCTGCACTGGCAATCGGGCTATCTAAGCGGAAAATCACCCCTTCGGCAACCTCAATCGGGCGGTGAAACCAAATACTGTGATCTAACGAAACAATCCGCAAGCTCGGGTGCCAAATGCCCTCTTCGTGGGGTTGGAGCATCGTTAAAGTGCAGTGGTAATCACTAAAATAAGCCATTAAGCACTGTTGCTGTTGAGGCGTTAATTCGGCTGAACCATTGAGTTTAAGCCAAATCGTTTGGTTCGGCGGTAATTTCTCCCCTTTAAAGAGATCGTAGGGATATTGCAATTGCACCTCAAAGGCACGTTCTTGGCTCCACTTCGATTTCAACGGCTCTGACCACTTCTCCGCCGTGGCTTTAATCCACGCATTTTCCGAAACACTCTGTGCCACATCGGGCAAATCAGGCATTGCCACTTGATGTTCAAAGCTCTCTTCTTCCGTATGGAAAGAGCTCATCACTTGGTAAATTAAATTGCCATTCTGCTTGGCACGCACGGCGACGGTGCTAAAACTCCGCCCTTCTCGTAGGATTTCCGTTTCATAAATAATCGGAAATTGGGTATCCCCCGGTCGCAAAAAGTAGCTATGGCAAGAGTGCAAGGTGCGATCAGGCTCCACCACCGCCATTGCGGCGGCTAAGGATTGAGCCACCACATGCCCACCAAAAACTTGGGGCCAGCCTAAATCTTCATTTTGCCCTTGAAATACACCCTTACCGAGGGGTTCTAAGGTTAATAGTTCAATTAAATTAGCTAATGCTTGGGACATCTCTTACCTCTTTAAGGTTATTTTGCAAATTTTGCCTAGAATTACACCGCTTGTTGCCCTTTTAAGTTGCTCTAAACGGTGTAAATCATTATAATTCGAGCCCTTATACGAAAGTATAATCCAATGAGGGCGCTTCTGGTTCCTCGCAATGGAGTTCAGTTTACTTGGTCAGGTTCGGAAGAAAGCAGCCAGAATTGAAATTTCCGTGTGCCGAGGTCTGCTGGAAGCGCCCTCGCCTTTTGGCAAATTGTTCGAAAAATTCGACCGCTTGTCTTCATCTTATTTCACCTCTTTTGGCAACTTATATAATTGATTTTTATATAAATAACTACCGAGCAACGCATGGGCGAGGGCCTCTTTTTTCAAATTCTCTGGCAGTGCCGTTTCGGTTAATTTTTCCGCCGATTTATCATACACATAGCCTTGGGGCTCGGTATTCGGTTTTAAAATCACTACCTCATTGCCCTTCATCATCGCTTGCGTTTGGTCATACTGCATAAACGCACGATTCGGGTTAACCGCTTGGGTTAAATCCACGCCGATCATCGGATACTCACCGCTGATACCTGCCATAGAAAGTAACGTTGCAGGCATATCAATTTGGCTCACTAAACGGTTATCTCTACGGGGGTAATATGCTCCCCAAGGAGTAAGGCTGGAATATGGAAATGCTTAATCGGCACAAGGCTATCACCAGCAACACGGGAATCGTGGTCGGCAATAATTAAGAAGATCGTATCCTGCCAATAGTTCGATTTTTTGGCTAAGTCAAAGAAATATCCAATCGCATAATCAGCATATTTTGCGGCATTATTACGCGTCTGCTTCGGTTGCTCAAACAGGGCAATTTTGCCATCAGGGAATTCAAAAGGGTCGTGATTACTGGAACTAAACACTAAGCTGAAAAAAGGCTTATCTTGTTTGGCTAATTGGGTAAAGGTTTCATGGGCTTTATCAAATAAATCTTCATCACTCACCCCCCAAGTGGCAGAGAATTTCGGGTTTTGATAGGCTTTTTCATCAATAATTTCCTGAAAACCGTTGCCATAGAAGTAGCTTGCCATATTATCGAAATGCTTTTCCCCCCCATAAATAAAAGAGGTATGGTAGCCTTGACGGCGGAGCAATTCTGCAATGGTAAAGAAGCCATTTTGGCTTTTGGTCAGTTTAACCGTAGAGCGTGCTGGCGTTGGGGTAAAGCCCGCGGTAACCGCTTCAATCCCGCGAACTGAGCGTGTTCCCGTGGCGTATAAATTCTCAAACAACCACCCCTCTTGGGCTAATTTATCAAAGGCTGGGGAGAGCGGTTTGCCACCTAATGTGCCGATAAATTGCGCCCCTAAACTCTCTTCTAACACAATCACGATGTTTTTTGGCTTGCCTTGATAGCTGGCGACATTACGCGTAAGGGTAGGGATTTCAGCGGAAATATAATCCTCTTCAGGGCGTTGACGGCTTGCTTTCACAATGCGTAACATCTCCTCAGTATCCATTTTGCCGTACTGCTCGGAGGATTTATCCTCATCTTTAAGCTGTTGTACCGCATAAAGCACGGAATAGCCCGAATTTAGCACCAAAGAATTCACTAAAGGATCGCTTGAAAATGCCACCATAGCCGGATTTACCCCACGGTGTGCAAAAGAAGAGCGAGCGCCGATAAATGCCACCGCAATCACGCCAAGGGCAACAATCGGGCGCCATTTCCAACTCATTGAACGGAGATCTTTCACTGCCCAACCGGCGAGCTTCCAGTAGATCCACGCACTCAATAAAGTCAATACTGAAGCCAACACTACAGCAACGAAATGCCCATTCCAGAGCATCGTAAAGACTTCTTTCGGGTAAATAAGATACTCAATAAACAGGCGATTTGGGCGGAAATCATAGGTTTCAATAAAGGCTGGGGTGGCGAGTTCCATAAACACAATAAAAACACTCGCCAATGTCAGCCAACCACGCAAAATGCCTTGCCACAGTTTGCCTAAGGCATTGTGATGATAAAGTAATACCGTCAATAACGCCGGGACGCCAAAGAGATAACAAAGAGAAACGACATCAATTCGCACCCCTTGAAGAAATAAGGGAAGCCAGCCATTGACCGCTGAAATGCGTTCTGCTTGCCAGAGAGAAAGCCCCAAGCGAGAAAGGCTTAAAATAAGAAGGTTGATGCCCACAAAAAAGAAAATGGGAAACAACGGGAAACGTTTTTGCATAGAAGCTCCTAAATAAGGGGGGTTAGCACATCACCGACACGGATAATACCGCTATTTTTCGGCACAAGATGGACACCAAAAATCGGCTTGCCTTGGGCATTGGTGTGATGTTGTTTGAGTGTTCTAAATGGTTCGGCGTTTGGGTCAAGGGTTAATGTGGCGAGATCTCGCGTAATTAAGATGCAACGCGTGCAACATTGTGCCACCTCAAACGCCACCTCGCCAATTTTTACCCCTTGCCACTGCTCTTCTTCAAAGGGTTGAACGCCATCTATGACCACATTTCCGCGAAACTGTTCCAAACTGACCGCCACCGACGACCAACGTTGTACTTCTGCCAATGATTGTTGCGAAACCAACAAGAGAGGATTGCTATCGGCAAAGGACATCGGCGTCGGCTCAAAGCCTTTCACTTGGCGTGCGCTACTCTCCCCCAGCCAACGTAACTGCACGCTTTTGCCTAATTTTTCACTCAACCATCGATTCACTTCATCACTTGCGACAAAAGAAGGAAACACCGTTCCCCACACCTCCGAGGGTTGTGTGTAAATGAAATCGGCATAGCGAGCAAGACACGGCTCCCCAGTTTGTTGATGACAAATCGCCAAGCCCGTTGAGAGGGGAAAAGCGGAAAGACGAAAAAGTTCAGGATCTTGACGGGCGGTCATAAATTTACCGTCTAAGTCGGTAATCATAAATTCCCGATCGAAATTTAGCCCCTGTGGTTGCACAAAAGCCTGTTTTACCCCATAACGGGCGGTGGATTTAATTGGGTAAAGATTTAATTCTGTAACCTGCATATTATCTCCTTTGAAAAAACAGGCACAATAACAGAAAATCAAGTAAAATACCGACTCTTTTTAGAGGAAGATATTATGGCAAAAAAACCGACCCCCGATTTTGAAAGTACCCTCAAATCCTTAGAGGAGATCGTCAATCGCCTTGAAATGGGCGACTTACCCCTTGAAGAAGCCCTCACTGAATTTGAAACGGCGGTGAAACTCGTCCAACAAGGGCAAGAACGCCTACAACAGGCAGAACAGCGTATTCAAATCTTGCTACAAAAAGATGAAAACGCCCCCCTCGCGGATTACTCATAGGAGTCGTCAATGTACGATTTACCCCGCCACCTCGCCGACTGCCAAACCCGAGTTAATACCTTTTTAGCGGAAAAACTCAGCCACTACCCGGCCTATCACACACCCCTAATCAGTGCCATGGAATATGCCGTGCTACTGGGTGGTAAACGGGTTCGCCCTTTTTTAATTTATGCCACAGGGGAGATGCTCGGCGTAGCATTGGAAAAGCTCGACCATTCTGCCGCGGCGATGGAAGCGATTCACGCTTACTCCTTAGTGCATGACGATTTACCTGCCATGGATAACGACAGCCTACGCCGCGGCAAGCCGACTTGTCATATCGCCTTTGATGAAGCCACGGCAATTCTCGCCGGCGATGCCTTACAAACTTTCGCCTTTGAGTTATTAGCCAACGACCCTCACCTCACGGCAGAACAAAAAATTGCCCAAATTCAAGCCCTTGCTTTTGCTAGCGGTGCTAAAGGGATGTGCCTTGGGCAGAGTTTAGATCTGCAATCTGAAAATAAAGCCATCAATTTAGCACAATTAGCCCAAATTCATCGCCATAAAACAGGGGCATTGATTCTCCATTCGGTGTTAATGGGGCTGAATTTATCCGATTATGCCCAAGACCCGCAGATTCGCCACCTTTTAACCGAATACGCCCAAGCTATCGGGCTTGCTTTTCAAGTACAAGATGACATTTTAGATGTGATCGGCAATACCGATAAAATCGGCAAAACCGTGGGGGCAGATGAAGCCTTAAATAAAAGCACCTACCCAAAACTCTTAGGTTTAGCTGGTGCACAACAAAAAGCGGAACAGCTCTACAAAAATGCGCTTCACGCCTTAGCCCAACTCCCTTTTGACAGCACTGCACTTCAAGCCCTTGCGGGGTTTATTGTTCAACGGGAAAGTTAAGCCTAACAAAATTTCGATAAAAAACGACCGCTTGTTTAGCACAACAAGCGGTCGTTTTTTTCACACAATTTGCTTTTAGCGACATTGTGCCTTAAAGCGGAGTAAATGATCCAGTAGCACAATCGCCACCATCGCTTCGGCAATGGGAACGGCTCGAATACCAACGCAAGGGTCGTGGCGACCTCGGGTCACGACTTCGACTTCTTCATTCGCGAGATTCACACTTCGTCCCGGGACGGTAATACTTGAAGTCGGTTTTAAGGCAATATGTGCCACAATCGGCTGACCGGAACTGATACCCCCTAAAATGCCCCCCGCATGATTAGAACAGAAGCCCTCGGCGGTCATTTCATCACGATGCTCACTGCCTTTTTGTTCCACCACCGCAAAACCATCGCCAATTTCCACCCCTTTCACGGCGTTGATAGACATTAAAGCGTGGGCAAGATCGGCATCTAAGCGGTCAAACACCGGCTCACCTAAACCAACAGGCACATTCTCCGCCACCACGGTTAATTTCGCACCAATCGAATTACCCTCTTTTTTTAAGTCACGGATCAATTCATCAAAATGCGCAATGGCTTGTGCATCGGGGCAGAAGAAGGGGTTACTATTCACAAATGCCCAATCAATTTTGCTTAAATCCGCCACGCTTTCAGGGGCAATTTTGACTCCACCAATTTGAGAGAGATAGCCCTGTACTTCAATGCCAAACTGCTCTTTGAGGTATTTTTTAGCAATCGCGCCTGCGGCAACACGCATTGCCGTTTCACGCGCAGAAGAGCGACCGCCCCCACGATAATCACGAACCCCATATTTTTGCTGATAAGTATAATCGGCATGACCGGGGCGATATTTATCCATAATATCACCATAATCTTTGGAACGCTGATCGCCATTTTTGATGATTAAGCCAATACTTGTGCCGGTCGTTTTACCCTCAAAAACCCCTGAAAGAATTTGCACTTCATCATCTTCTCGGCGAGGTGTGGTGTAACGGGAAGTCCCCGGCTTACGGCGATCTAAATCGGGTTGTAGATCGGCCTCTGAAAGTGCCATATTCGGTGGCACACCATCTACGATACAGCCAAGGGCAATACCGTGAGATTCCCCAAATGTTGTGACTTTAAACAATTGTCCTATGCTATTTCCTGCCATAATGATGTCCTTAATTAAGAAATTGAGTTATGTAAATGAACGTCCAGTTGATTGAAAGCAATTTTGAGACCATTTTGACTAAATAACTGATCGATACGTTGATACAAGAAATTACGAGTATCAGCTCGGTCGTCAAGTTCTTGAACATGAACGGTAAGTTCATGTTCGATCCAACCATCCCCAAAATTAAGTAAATTCACTCTAGGTGCTGGATCAACTATGACTTTCGGTGCTTCTTGAGCCGCTTGTTCTAATAAAGCTCGCACTAAAGCAAGATCTGCGCCCGAATTAATTTTTAAGTTAATTTGTAAACGTGTGATCGTATTATTAAACGTCCAGTTAATAAACCGATCCGTCACAAAAGCTTGGTTAGGTAATACAACTTCTTTGTGATCATCATCAATTAATGTCGTTGAACGCAAACGCATACGACTAATCACCCCCGTAAAATTCCCCACAGTAACTTTATCGCCCACTCGAATTGGACGCTCAAAAAGGAGAATTGTCCCCGAAACAAAGCTACCGAAAATCTCCCGAACCCCAAAACCGAGACCCACAGAGAGTGCTGTAAAGATCCATTGAATTTTATTCCATGAAATACCTATCGCCGTAAACGCCGATACACTCCCTAATGTAATAATAAGATAAGTGAGAACGGCAGTGATCGTATGAGGCGTTCCTTTAGCAAATTTCACCCGTGAGAAGAAAGTAACCTCTAAAATACCTTTAATATTTTTCACTAATACATAAGTTAAGGTGACGTATAAAATCGAACGAAGAATATTGAGGAGAGTCACCGATTCCACAACAGTACCTTGGCTCGTATTTTCTACACTTTCCCATAAAATCACGGTGTTAAGGTAATAAGCAACACTAATTAAATCAGACCAAATAGCATAAAATAAGCCAAATAGTACGACCCATCCGACAAGATCTGCCATTCGAAAAATTTGTTCATTAACAGTTGAAATCTTAATGAGAACTTCATTCTTTTCTTTATGATCTTCTTTACCTTGCTCTTGATCTTGTTGCTGTTCCCGTAATTTTTCCCGCTTATTTTGTAGTCGGCGGTAAGCCATTCGGCGAGATGAAATAGTTAATGAACGGTAAGCAAAATAACGTCCAAACACCCAAACTAATGCCACTAAATAACTTTTAATTAAATGGTCAATAAGATAGACCACCGTGTAATAGTAACCAAGAATAATCAATACGATTAATGTAATTGGGATAATAAAAAGTGCCAAACGAACGAGCTTAAATAAACTTACGCTTCGTTTTTTACCATCTTCCGTTTTGGCATTTTCATATTCTTGAATCCCTCTGGCTAATAAGGGACGAACCACGAAGGTACACAATGCAAGAGCAACAATCATCATTACTTGCCCAATCACATCATTGGTAAAACCAATAATATCAACTTGCGAGAAAATCGAAGAAACAAGCAGTAATACAACAATCCACACCGATTCACGGATAATTTTCTGGAAAGTACGATTACTCTCTGGTGGCAAGCCAAAATGACGAAAAGCTAATCCATTTGGACGTAATAAGGAGAGTACCGTTGCAAAAAATAGCCAATAACAAAGGGCCTCTATTGTCCATTCCCAAGCGGTGATTGGATCAGGAAAGAAAAGATATAATATGATAGCGGCTGTCGATAAAAACATTAATGAGCTTGGCAAGGCGAGAATAATTGTCCACATCATCGCCTCTGGTGTATGCCAATGACTATCATTTTTTAAGGTATTAACTTGACTCGCAATAGTTGCAAGACGTGCTTTAATTCTCGGTTTTTTCCATACAATCACACCATAAATACTCATTAAAAAAGCAATAAAGAGTAGCGTTGGTAATAAATTTTGACCTAAATTTTCAAAGCCAAGATATTTGGCTAACTCAGTAATTTCTGCAATTGCTAATTTAGGAAAATCTTCAATCCACGAGAGATCAATCGGATTATTACTTTGAACCCAAAAGCTCTGTTGCTGTAATTGACTTTGTAATGAATCACTAATCGCAATAATCTGTTTCTGTGTACTTTCAATTTCATTAGAAAGCGTCAGCTCCATATTGAGTGTTTTCATTAAATCAATTAAGATTTTTTCTCGCTCTTTTAAAATTGTTACTAATGTCTTTTTATCTTTATCATTGAATGTAATTTTATTTTCTGCTTCAAGGCGATCAATTACATTAGGAATATTATAGAGCTCATCTCTTTTTTGAGACAATTCAAAAATTGTCACCCTTAATTTAGCAATATCCTTAGCTAAATCACGAATTAAACTTTCTCGAGGTAAAGCTTGTTTTTGCTGATTAATAATTCTTGATAAGACTAAAGTCCCTTGTAAGGCACTAATTTGTTCCTCAATATTATGCTGTGTTTGAGTTAAATTATCCAATCCACTTTTAACACGTAAATTATCTTGAGATAATTTATTTACATTTTGTGTTCGAGTCACTAAATCTTGGCTTAAACGTGTATTAACATTTAATTCATTTTGAATTAAACTATTTTCAGACTCTAACTCCTCGGCTTGGCGAGCTTGTGCTTCATATTCTTTAATACGATACTCATTGACAATATCTTGTAAACTAGTTAATTGTTGTTGTAAACGTTGTTGTTTTAATGTGATTTCACTGCGTTTTGCTTCATCAATTGAAATTAATAAATCAATATTCTGCCCAAGTATCTGATTATATTTATTATTTACTTCAATATATTTTAATTCTGCATTATATTTATCAATTAAAGAACGACTAGCTTGACTATTATATTTCCAACGAACTAATTTATCCGCTTGTTGATTATTCTCATTAATTTGCTTACGCGTTTGTTCTAAAGCAGTACGATAATTAGCCAAGCTAGAACTTATTTCACTTAAATATGCTTGCAAATCTTGTAATTTGCGATTAATTTCTTCTTGTTGTTGTTCTATTTCATCAAGAGAAAGATCATCAAAATTATTAATGTTACCTTCAACCTCTTGCTTTAATTTCCGAATATTCTCTTGATACTGTTTAAGGGTTGATGGTGCTTGCTTAATTTTATTTTCTAATAATTGCAACTCATGTTGTTGTTTTTCAGCGCGCTCCACAAATTGCACGGTTTCCGATAAATTCTTTTCTAGTAAATTAACAGCGCTTTGTTTTTCATTGCCTAATGATGTTAATTGTCTTTTAATATCTTCAACATTCGAAAGTTCAATATCAGCATAAGCTGATACATTTAATAGTAAAAAGAAGAAAAAGAATATTTTATTTATTTTTTTACACATAGTTTACTCTCTGCATGAGAAATTAAGCGTTGTTGAGCAAATTGAGTTAAAGCTGAGCGAGAAATTTTTAAGCCTTGTTGGGCATTTTCGACTAATTCAAGGGGAAAATAGGCCATCGGTTGGCGGAATTTCTCTAAATGACAGCGAGCAAATTGTTGCAAATTTTCGACCGCTTGTTCCCCAAAAGGGGCATTAAATTTGACAAAAGCAACCGGTCTTGCGCCAAATTCGGGATCGGCAATCGGCACAATAAACACCCTTTCTACACCATCCACTTCTAATAATAAAGATTCAACGGCTTCGGGTTGGATATTCTCCCCCCCTGAAATGAACATATTATCAAGCCTGCCTTCCACCACGAGTTGCCCCTTTCCATTCCATCTGCCCCGATCTTTGGTTTGATACCACCCTTGGTGATTGCTCAGAGGAATAAGCTGATTATTCTGCCAATAACCAAGGGCTAATCCCGCCCCTTTGACCCAGATTTCTTCCCCGACAATTTTGACTTCTCGCCCTGCCAGAGGCTTGCCCACATTATCTCTTTCTGCACGCACAGCACAAACAGTGGAAGCCATTTCCGTCATACCGTAACCAGCATAGGTTTCAATGCCTCTGCATTGAGCTTGGCGAATTAACGCCGGGGGAATATAACTGCCCCCGAGTAAAAAATGCTGTTTGTGTTGGCTTGCAAGCCCTTGGGTGAAATAACGTTGCAACTGCGTTGGCACAAGTGAAGCGTGGCTAACTTGGGCTAACATTGCCCAAAAATCGGCTTTATTTTCAGGCACGAACAACGTTGCCCCTTGGCTAAGCCAACGCCATACAATCCCTTGACCCGAAACGTGGAACAAGGGTAAGCTCAATAGCCACGAATCATTCGCCCGAAAATCGACTAACTCACACACACCACGCGCATTGTCAAGATGGTTCGCACCGCTATGTACTACCGCTTTAGGTTTGCCAGACGAGCCTGAGGTTAACGTGAAAGTTGCAGGTTGCTCAACGTCAAATTCAGGGAAGGAACAAGCGGTCGAATTTAGGGAAAAATTTGCAAAATCTTCATCACGCAAGATTTTCTCAATGGCAAGGGATTGGCAAATCCCTTGCTGTTGAGTCTCTGGCATGTTGGGGTTAAGCATTAAGATCCGCCCACCAGCACTGATAGCAGAACAGTAACAAAGTAAAGCAAGGAATCGAGATTCACCACTATAGGCGATCCGTTGATGTGGGGAAAATTGAAAATGGGCAATACAGGCTTCAATCAATGCTTGCCATAATGCCCAGTCAATGGCGTTGGGCAAAAAAGAAAGCCACGCACAATCTCCCTTTTCCCAAATTATCGCCGTGCGTTGGGAAGTCTGTTGCGCCCAAAATGCGCTTGGGAAAAGGCGGTGGCTCTGCATAGTTTAGATAAATAACCCCTTCACTTGGGCAACAAGCTCTTCGGGAAGCGCTAAGGAATTCATTAACGCACAAAGAATAATGCCTTTACGCTCGGTGTTATTATTAGTAATCACCCAAAATGGCGATTCGGGGATCTGTTTCGCCTTCGCACTACTGCCCGTGGCTAAAATTGTCGCTTCGTCTTTAGCAAAATAGATCCGCTCACTGCCTTGCACATTTTCAGTGGCATGGGCAAAGCCTTCAGGGTTCGCACGATACAGGGCAGAAAGCAGTTGCAAAAAGCGATTTACGACTTTGCTTTCATTGATAAATTTTGGTGAGGTGAGCACAAACTCCACCCGCTTGACAGCTTTTTCTACTTGGGTAAGAGATTGTTTTTTCTTCGGTAATCGAGCCAGTTCTTTTAACTCGTCAATCATATTTTCTTGCACAAGCACAAAGGGTTGTGGTGAGGCGGGCAAGCGTAATAAACGACGTAAAATATCCGAGGCACTCTCTCCAATGGATTGAGTACGACTGGCAATGTAGTGATATAATTCGTCATCAATTTCGATTGTTTTCATCTATTTTCCCCTAAATGGCTTGATTACAAAAAATTCTAGACATTATACGCATTTCCAATATATTTGACAGATTCAAATTTTTCTATTTGCTCAATTTTTACGAGATTATGAACGCAGACACTTTACTCCATTACCAATATCAACCCGCTTTACAGCCAAATGAGAAAACCCAAACAATGATCTTCTTACATGGTTTATTTGGTGATCTCAATAATCTTGGTATGATCGCCCGTGCTTTTCAGCCTAATTACCATATTTTACGCGTTGATTTACGTAATCACGGGCAATCTTTTCACGCTGATGACATGAATTACCGTTTAATGGCGCAAGATGTCGTCAATCTGTTAAACGTTTTGAATTTGCAAAATGTGGTTATTGTTGGGCATTCCATGGGCGGAAAAACCGCAATGACGCTTGCCGATCTCGCTCCTGACTTAGTGGATAAAGTTATCGTGATTGATATTGCTCCCGTTGCTTACTCACTACACCGCCACGATCAAACCTTTGCCGGATTATTTGCTGTCAAAGAAGCGCAACCAAGCAACCGCCAAGAAGCCAGAATTGCCATGTCAACCATCATTAAAAATGAGGGCGTTCAACAATTTATGCTGAAATCTTTTGATCCACAAAGCCCTGATTATTTTAAATTTAATCTTACTGGGTTATTGCAAAACTATGCACAAATTGCTGGTTGGCAAGCAGTAAACGTGGATAAACCGACCCTCTTTATCAAAGGTGAGCTTTCTGATTATCTACAAGAAAAAGATACACCAACTATTCTTACTCAATTCCCCCAAGCGAAGTCTTTTATTGTCAGTAATACTGATCACTGGGTTCACGCAGAAAAACCTGATGCTGTAGTCAGAGCAATTGAAAAATTCTTAGCCTAGACTATCTTTGAGAATTTCTTGCCCAAATTTTCAGCTTTTCAGCGAAATTCTGACTCTATTGCCTTGAAATTCTGCTTTTCTGCCCTACTTATTGCCCGTTTTTTCGTTTTCAAAAAGGAATAGCTATGTCAAATCAAGAAACGCGCGGCTTTCAATCGGAAGTCAAACAACTTCTCCAACTGATGATTCACTCCCTTTACTCCAACAAAGAGATCTTTTTACGGGAACTGATTTCAAATGCGTCTGATGCGGCGGATAAACTTCGTTTTAAAGCCCTTTCGCAACCTGAACTCTATGAAGGCGATGGGGAATTAAAAGTGCGTGTAAGTGTCGATGAAACCTTAGGCACACTGACGATTAGTGATAACGGCATTGGTATGAGTCGGGAACAGGTTATCGACCATTTAGGCACAATCGCCAAATCTGGCACTAAAGAGTTTTTAAACAGCTTAGGTAGCGATCAAGCCAAAGATAGCCAACTGATCGGGCAATTCGGTGTGGGTTTCTATTCAGCCTTTATTGTGGCGGATAAAGTCACCGTTCGCACCCGTGGGGCTGGTTTGTCCGCCGAACAAGGTGTGCAATGGGAATCCGCCGGCGAGGGGGAATATACGGTTGCCGATTACCCTAAAGCAAGCCGTGGAACAGAGGTGATTTTACATCTGCGTGAAGAGGAAAAAGAGTTCCTCAATGAATGGCGATTACGGGAAATTATCGGCAAATATTCCGACCACATTGGCTTACCAGTCGAAATTCAAACCAAAGAATTTGATGAAGAAGGCAAAGAAACGGGCGTTAAATGGGAAAAAATCAATAAAGCCCAAGCACTCTGGACTCGCTCAAAAAATGAAGTTTCCGATGATGAATATAAAGAGTTCTATAAACACCTGAGCCACGATTTTGCCGATCCGCTGATTTGGTCTCACAATAAAGTAGAAGGAAAACAAGAATACACCAGCCTACTTTATGTACCAAGCAAAGCCCCTTGGGATCTGTTTAACCGCGAGCATAAACACGGCTTAAAACTCTATGTGCAACGGGTGTTTATCATGGACGATGCGGAACTCTTTATGCCTAATTACCTGCGTTTTATGCGTGGTTTATTAGACAGCAACGACCTGCCTCTCAACGTTTCTCGCGAAATTTTACAGGACAACAAAACCACCTCAGCACTCCGCTCTGCCCTGACCAAACGGGCATTGCAGATGTTAGAAAAACTCGCCAAAGATAACCCAGAGCAGTACCAACAGTTCTGGCAAGAGTTCGGTTTAGTCTTAAAAGAGGGGATTGGGGAAGACTTTGCTAACAAAAACCAAGTCGCCGGCTTACTACGCTTTGCTTCTACCCATGCAGACAGTAGCGAACAAGCGGTCAGTTTTGCAGATTATTTTGCACGAATGCCAGAAGGGCAAAAAGCGATCTATTTCCTCACCGCAGATAGCTACGTTGCTGCCAAAAACAGCCCTCACTTAGAACTGTTCCGTAAAAAAGGCATTGAAGTGTTACTCCTTTCTGATCGTGTGGATGAATGGATGTTAAGTTACCTCACCGAATTTGACGGCAAACCGCTCCAAAGTATCACGAAATCCGATCTTGATTTAGGCGATTTAGCCGACAAACAAGAAGAAGAGAGCCAAAAAGCCCAAGAAGCCGAATTTGCGAGCTTCCTCGAACGTGCAGGAAATTACTTTGGCGAACGTATCAAAAAAGTGACACTCACCCACCGCTTAACCGACACACCGGCAGTCGTTTCGACCGATAACGATGAAATGAGTACACAAATGGCGAAACTCTTTGTCGCCATGGGGCAAAAAGCGCCAGAGGTGAAATACACCTTTGAGCTGAATCCGGATCACCCGATGATCAAACGTGTTGCCGATACCGCCGATGAAGCCCTCTTCAACGACTGGCTAGAACTCTTGTTTGAACAAGCCTTATTAGCGGAGCGTGGCACACTCGAAAACCCAACCGCCTTTATTCAACGGGTGAATAAACTCCTCGTGGCATAATGTAAAAATCCACCGCTTGTCGGTGGATTTTTTTCTTCCTCTTCCTCTCGCTCTCAGGTATGCGGAAATAACTTGAATATGAATCCCCTTCCCCCTGCTTGCGGGGGAAGTCCCCGAAAGGGGGATGGGGGGCTTAACGCAAACTTTTCAAAAAATTTGACCGCTTGTTTTCTACCAAAGAAGGGCGAAATCGCTTATAATTACGCCCTTTCTTTCTACTCTATTAAATTTAGTCAAAGGTAACAAAATGTCTGAACAAGAAACCCAAGAACTTGACCTGAATGGTGAAATGCTTGCACGCCGTGAAAAATTAGCCACGTTGCGTGAGCGTGGTAACCCTTTCCCAAACACCTTCCGGCGAGAAAATAAAGCCGACGATTTGCAACAACAATATGGCGAAACCGATGGCGAAGCCCTCAAAGCCCAAGAGATTCCAGCCGTTGTCGCGGGGCGTATTATGTTACGCCGTGCGATGGGGAAAGCGACCTTTATCACGATTCAAGATGTCAGTGGCAAAATTCAACTCTATGTTGCCCGTGATAATTTACCCGAAGGCGAATATGAAAAAACCGTTGGCATGTTAGATTTAGGCGATATTATCGGCGTAAAAGGCACACTTTTTAAAACCAAAACGGGAGAACTCACCGTTCGCGCCAGTGAATTGCAGCTCCTTACCAAAGCCCTACGCCCACTCCCTGATAAACACAAAGGCTTAACCGACCAAGAAACCCGCTATCGCCAACGTTACCTTGATTTAATCGCCAACGAAGAATCACGCCGTGCTTTTGTGATTCGCTCCAAAGTGGTTTCTGGTATTCGCCAATTCTTCTTAGATAAAGACTTCATCGAAGTCGAAACCCCAATGCTACAAGTGATCCCCGGCGGTGCAGCGGCAAAACCGTTTATTACGCACCATAACGCCTTAGATGTGGATATGTATTTACGCATTGCCCCTGAACTTTACCTTAAACGCCTTGTCGTAGGCGGTTTTGAGCGTGTGTTTGAGCTTAATCGTAACTTCCGTAACGAAGGGGTTTCCGTTCGTCATAACCCTGAATTTACGATGATCGAATACTACCAAGCCTATGCCGACTACATCGATTTAATGGATAACACGGAAGAACTTCTGCGTAAATTAGCCTTGGATATTCTCGGCACAACGACGGTTCCTTACGGTGAATATGTGTTTGATTTCGGTAAGCCTTTTGAGCGTATCACAATGCACGATGCCATCGTCAAATACGGCAATGGCATTACCTTAGAGCAACTCCACGACTTTGATAAAGCCGTTGCCCTAGCGAAAAGTTTACACATTGAGATCCAAAAATCGTGGGGCTTAGGTTCTGTGGTTAATGCCATTTTTGAAGAAGTGGCAGAACATCAGCTTATTCAGCCAACCTTCTTAATGGCACATCCGGCAGAAATCTCGCCACTTGCTCGCCGTAATGATGAAAATCCAGACGTCACAGACCGCTTTGAGCTATTCATTGGTGGGCGTGAAATTGGTAACGGTTTCTCAGAATTAAATGATGCCGAAGACCAAGCCGAACGTTTCCAAGCCCAAGTCGCTGCCAAAGAAGCCGGCGATGATGAAGCGATGTTCTACGATGATGACTTCGTTGTTGCCCTTGAACACGGCTTACCGCCAACTGCAGGAGAAGGCTTAGGGATTGACCGCTTAGCGATGATTTTCGCCAACGCACCGTCTATCCGTGATGTGATTCTCTTCCCGGCAATGCGTCAGAAATAATTTTTCTTTTCTAATGATAAAGGGCTGATTATTCAGCCCTTTGTTTTATCTTAATTTTGTGTTGAATTAGAAGTTCGCATTGCGTGGTGCGCGTGGGAATGGGATCACTTCACGGATATTTTGTAACCCCGTCACATACACGATTAAACGTTCAAAGCCTAAACCAAAACCAGCGTGTGGCACGGTGCCGTATTTACGCAAGTCACGATACCACCAGTAGTCTTCTGGGTTTAAGCCCATTTCGACCATACGGGCATCTAATACGTCTAAACGCTCTTCCCGTTGTGAGCCACCGATAATTTCGCCAATACCCGGGGCAAGAACATCCATTGCCGCCACCGTTTTGCCATCATCGTTTAAACGCATATAGAAGGCTTTAATGTCTTTTGGATAGTTTTTAACGACCACAGGGGATTTAAAGTGTTCTTCGGCAAGGTAACGTTCGTGTTCGGAGGAGAGATCGATACCCCATTCCACAGGGAACTCAAAGTTTTTGCCTGATTTAAGCAGCACATCAATAGCATCGGTATAGTCGATCTGTGCAAATGGCGAGTTGATAAAGCTCTCTAAACGGTTGATAACATTGCTATCAACGTGTTTAGCGAAGAATGCCATATCGTCTTTACGTTCCTCTAATACGGCACGGAAAACATATTTCAACATCTCTTCAGCCAGTTTGGCGTTATCTGCTAAGTTGGCAAAGGCAATTTCCGGCTCAACCATCCAGAACTCCGCAAGGTGGCGGGTGGTATTTGAGTTTTCAGCACGGAAGGTCGGGCCAAAGGTATAAATTTTGCTTAATGCACAGGCGTAAGTTTCGCCGTTAAGCTGACCTGATACGGTTAAAAATGCCTCTTTACCAAAGAAATCTTGGTTGTAATCGACTTTCCCGTCCTCTCCCCGAGGAAGGTTTTCTAAATCAAGGGTTGAAACGCGGAACATTTCCCCTGCACCTTCGGTATCAGAAGCAGTAATTAACGGTGTAGCGACCCAATAGAACCCTTGTTCGTGGAAGAAGCGGTGAATCGCTTGGGCTAAACAGTGGCGAACACGGGCAACCGCACCGATAAGGTTTGTCCGTGGGCGAAGGTGTGCCACATCGCGTAAATATTCAATGGAGTGACGTTTTGCTGCCATTGGATAGGTGTCAGGATCTTCAACCCAACCCACCACTTCTACTTGGCTTGCTTGTAATTCAACGGCTTGACCTTCTGCTGGGGATTCCACGATTTTCCCCGTCACAATCACAGAGCAACCAGCGGTTAAGCGCAGGACTTCATCTTGGTAATTCGGGAGATCGTTGTTGATAATCGCTTGAATAGGGTCGAAGCAAGAACCGTCATAAACGGCTAAAAAGGAAAGTCCGGCTTTGGAATCACGGCGAGTACGCACCCAACCGCGTACCGAAACTTCACTGCCCACGGCAATATCACCGTTGAGAATTGCAGAAATTGAGGGGAATGTTGACATATCGCAATACCTTAAATAAAAGAAAATGAGGTGTAAAAAGGGGGCAATTATAGAGAAAAAAGGGGCGAGTGGCGAGGAGATTTACCCAAGCGAGTGGGGTTATTTGACAAATTTTTCCCTAAAAATGACCGCTTGCCACGAATATCTTGTCCAAATTCGGGGCTTTTTTGGTGCATTTTTGTGATTTTTTGGTAAAAACGGCAACATAATGCTACACTTCCAAAAATGCTTTTTTGAGGATATCCATTATGTCAGCTGAAACCCACACACCACGAGAATTTGCCGCCATTGATCTTGGTTCAAACAGTTTTCATATGATTGTGGCTCGGATTGTCAATGGGTCTATTCAAATTCTTTCTCGTTTAAAACGCCGTGTCCGTTTAGCCGATGGGCTTGATGAAAATCGCCAACTTAGCGAAGAAGCGATTGAACGTGGCGTGGCGTGTTTAGCCCTTTTTGCAAAACGGATACAGGGTTTTGCCCCCGAAAATGTCAAAGTGGTGGGAACTTACACCCTCCGCCGAGCGTTAAATAACGGCGAATTTCTTGCCCAAGCGAAAGCCGTTTTCCCCTATCCGATTGAGATTATTACCGGTCAAGAAGAAGCGCGTTTGATCTATTCAGGCGTTAGCCACACACAGCCCGAAAAGGGGCGAAAATTGGTAGTGGATATTGGTGGTGGTTCAACGGAGATGACTATTGGCGATGACTTCACGCCTTTACGGGCTGAAAGTCGCCACATGGGCTGTGTGAGCTTTGCCAAACGTTTTTTCCCTGAAGGAAAGCTCACCAGAGCCTGTTTTGAACAAGCATACCAAACTGCGATGGAAAAAATTGAAGATCTGAGCTGGGAGTATCGCCAATTGGGTTGGCAGTCAGTGCTTGGTTCTTCCGGTACGATTAAAACTGTCAGCAAGGTCTTGCTTGCCAATGGCTATCGTGACGGCAAAATTACCGAAGCGCGCTTAAATGTGTTGATCGAGCGTTGTTTAACCTTTTCCTCTTTGCAAGAAATTCAATTCAATGGCTTGATTGAAGAGCGAACCGATGTGCTTGTGCCGGGGCTGGCGATTTTGCTCGCAATTTTTCATACCCTCCAAATTCAGAGTATGCGTTATTCCAACGGCGCATTGCGAGAAGGGGTGATGTACGGCTTGGAGCAAGCCTTTCAAGTTGGGGATATTCGCCAGCGGACGGCAAACGCCATTAGCGAGCAATTTAATATTGATCGCTCTCACGCAGAGCGGGTAAAAACCACCGCATTACGCCTCTTCGGGCAGGTGAAAATATGGAAAAATCGCCAACAAATCGCCGAGTTACAGAGTATGCTCAAATGGGCGAGCTTGTTGCATGAAATTGGTATTGCGGTCAATCATAATGGCGCGCATCGCCACGGTGCTTACCTGATTAGCCATTTAGATTTGCCGGGGTTTGACAGCGAGCAACAACAGCTATTGGCAACGTTGTTACGTTTCCATTTAAGGGGCTTTAAAAAGAGCGATATTCGCCGAACGAACCGCTTTCAATATCGTGATATTTTAACCCTGTTACGCTTATTACGCTTGGCGGTGTTGTTAAATAGCGCCCGACAAGCGGTCGTTTTTCCACAAAAATTTGCGTTGGAGATTGATAACCACGCTTGGCATCTGCGTGTAGAGCAGGGCTTTTTAAGCCGTAATCCCTTAGCATTGGCGGATCTCAATGAAGAGCAGAAATGCTTAACGCCGTTGAATTTACCTTTCACCTTTAAAGACGATCTGTAATACCTTTCCTTCATACGCCACAAGAAAGTGGCGTATCCTCTTAAAAATTTGATCTACTTCGCATTTTTCATTTTCTCCCCTTGTTATTTAGGCAAAAACTCTCTACGCTATGGAGCGAATTTACCCTATTTAATTTTTTTATGGAGTATATCGATCAAATTGCGATATGCTCCTCTTGTTGGAGGCTTTATGTTATTAGGTGATTTATCTCGAAGTGATTTTCAACACTCTCTTTCCCCTGTTTTTGCTCGTTTATGTCAAAAGCTAAAAGCGTTGGATTTAGTTAATCTCCCTCTTGGTTGGCAAGATTTAGAAGAGGGGGTGAGAATGAATGTGATGGAATTTGAGACCACACTTTCGGAGGGCAAAAAAGCGGAATTACATCGCAAGTTTGTGGATATTCAACTATTAATTTCGGGGCAAGAAAGTATTGATTATGGGCTGGCACAACCGAATTTAGCCCTTTTTGATGAGTATCGTGAAGAAGATGATTATCAACTCACCCCTGAAATTGAGCATAAAAACAGCGTCATTTTACAGCCGAATATGTTTGCCATTTTCCTCCCTTATGAACCTCATACACCAGGGAATGCAGTGAATAATCAGCCTCAAATGTTGAAAAAACTCGTGGTAAAAGTACCGGTAGAACTACTCAACAGTTAAGGAGAAGATATGTCTGCTCGGGGGAAAATTCTGGACACAATCGGCGCATTACAAAATAGCCTAACGAAAACAGAAAAGAAAATTGCCAGTGCGATTCTTTCTCAGCCAGAGTTATTAGGGCAATGTTCATTATCAGAAGTCGCCCAAGAGCTCGATGTTGGTGAAGCAACATTTATTCGTTTTTGTCGTACGCTTGGTTTTAAAGGTTACACCGATTTTAAACTTGATCTTGCGATTGAATTAGCCACACAAGAAAGGGAAACGAGCGCGCTATTAGATACCGATGTTGCAGAAAGTGATACGCCAAAAGAGATCGCCGTGAAGTTGCAACTGGCATTAAGTAATGTCATCAATGAAACTATCAATCTACTTGACTATCATGAATTAGAAAATGTTGTGCAAGAATTGCGTAAAGCACAACGTATTTTCCTTTTTGGCGTTGGTTCATCAGGAATCACTGCCGAAGATGCTAAACATAAATTAATGCGAATTGGCTTACAAACGGATGCAGTAACCAATAATCATTTTATGTATATGCAAGCCGCCTTATTACGAAAAGGGGATGTGGTTATTGGTATCAGCCATTCGGGGCATTCCGAAGAGACCATCAATGCTCTACGCATTGCCCGTGAAAATAATGCCATAACTGTTGCTATTACTCACAATTTACGGTCGCCAATTACTCAAGAAGCAGATTATGTGCTGATTAATGGTAACCGACAAGGGTATATGCAAGGGGATTCTATTGGCACAAAAATGACACAACTTTTTGTGTTGGATTTGATTTATACCTTATTGGTAAAAGCTGAACCCGAAAAAGCAATTCAACAGAAACAGAAAACGCTGGATGTCATTCTCGACCAGCGTAAATAACTTTACTTTAAAATAAAAGGAAATCCGAATGAAAAACTTAAAAGGTATTTTTAGTGCGTTATTAGTCTCTTTTAATGAAGACGGTAGCATTAATGAACAAGGCTTACGCCAAATCGTCCGCCACAACATTGACAAAATGAAAGTCGATGGGCTTTATGTCGGCGGCTCAACGGGGGAAAACTTTATGCTTTCGACCGAAGAGAAAAAAGAAATTTTCCGTATCGCCAAAGACGAAGCCGGTGATGCCGTTGCCCTTATCGCCCAAGTCGGTAGCGTAAATTTAAAGGAAGCGGTAGAGCTGGGTAAATATGCAACGGCATTAGGCTATGACAGCTTATCCGCCGTGACACCGTTCTACTACAAATTCAGCTTCCCAGAAATCAAAAACTTCTACGAAACCATTATCCGTGAAACGGGTAGCCCAATGATTGTTTATTCCATTCCTTTCTTAACAGGGGTGAATATTGGTGTGGCACAGTTTGCGGAGTTATTTGAGAATCCGAAAATTATCGGTGTGAAATTCACAGCTGGCGATTTCTACTTATTAGAACGTTTGCGTAAAGCCTTCCCGAATCACTTAATCTATGCGGGTTTTGATGAAATGATGTTACCTGCGGCGGTGTTAGGGATAGATGGGGCAATTGGTTCAACCTTTAACGTCAATGGCTTACGCGCGCGCCAAATCTTTGAATTGGCACAGCAGGGTAAAGTGAAAGAAGCGTTTGAGCTTCAAAATGTCACTAATGATTTAATCGAAGGCATTTTAGGCAATGGTTTATATCAAACGATTAAAGGCTTACTCGAAGAAGAGGGCGTGAAAGCGGGCTACTGCCGTGAGCCAATGACGAAATCCCTGACCGATGCACAACAAAAAGTGGTAAAAGAGCTAAAAGCGAAGTTTTTATCTTAAATCGTAAAAAATAAAAGAGCTGATGTGGATAAGCAGTTATGCTAGGCTACATCAGCTCTAATTTTTTAGAACCATGTTTAAAAAACATCAAAATAAAAAACTCACTACATTGATCCACCGATTTTTATAAACTATTGCACAATTGTATGATTTGCTGAATATTGTTGAGCAAAATGAATACGACGAATAACTAAAATAAAAAGCAAAGCAGAAATAATTCCAAGTAGATCACTAAACATTAATGTATTATTTAGATTAAGTAACTGTGAGATTGAAGGATCATCTGGCAGACGAAAAGATTCTCGAAATACACGATTCCCCACAATAT
This sequence comes from Pasteurellaceae bacterium Macca, assembly GCA_023101485.1. Taxonomy (GTDB): domain Bacteria; phylum Pseudomonadota; class Gammaproteobacteria; order Enterobacterales; family Pasteurellaceae; genus LVZB01. The sequence goes on from LVZB01000001.1 coordinate 181,763, forward strand.
TATCAATTATCCAAGCGCACCACCACAACGGCAATAACCAACTATTGGACGACATTTGCCAATTTTTTGGATTATGACTTGCTTTCCAAATTTCTTTCATTGCTCGATATGGTTGTATTAAATTAGCCAGAGGAACGAAATACCACCAAACACTTGATGCTGGGGTAAATTTTAATCCCGTCGCACCAAGAAGAGGTAAATTACGATGGGCTTGGTAAATCCACATCCCCGCGATAATCACTGTGATAATATAGACAACGAATTGAGCTATTCCCATAATATTCTGTAATTGATCACTAAAATTAGCCAATTCAATAATATTTTCAGGATAATCTTTTACAAGAATAGAACGAAGTAAATGCGATTGATAAAAATCAGATCCTAAGGATAAAATATCAATGATGATACTTAATCCTAATAAAATAAATACTGGCTTAGTTTTATTCAAAACATTAATTGATTCATTCTCTTTCCCTATTAAAAAGCAACACCGAAGTGTTGCTTTTTTACTTTATGCGAACTCATTAAAGTGCTTTAAGAATATCGTCCACCCGATCTTTTGCATCACCAAAGAGCATTTGAGTATTCTCTTTGAAGAAGAGTGGGTTTTGTACACCTGCATAGCCTACCGCCATTGAGCGTTTAAACACAATAACATTTTGTGCTTTCCACACTTCAAGTACAGGCATACCCGCGATTGGGCTAGCGGGGTCATCCATTGCTGCCGGATTCACAGTATCGTTCGCACCAATAACAAGAACTACATCGGTATCGGCGAAATCTTCGTTAATTTCGTCCATTTCAAGCACCACATCGTAAGGTACTTTGGCTTCGGCTAAAAGTACGTTCATATGCCCCGGCAAACGCCCTGCAACGGGGTGAATACCAAAACGTACATTCACACCACGCTCACGCAATTTTGCGGTAATTTCTGCCACTGGATACTGCGCTTGGGCGACTGCCATACCATACCCTGGTGTAATAATCACGGAGCTTGCATTTTTCAGCATTTCAGCCACTTCTTCAGCCGTTGTTTCACGGTGTTCGCCTTGTTCTGCATCACTTGATGCCACCACTTCTGTACCAAAACCACCGGCAATTACGCTAATAAAGGAGCGGTTCATTGCTTTACACATAATGTAGGAAAGAATCGCACCGGATGAACCCACTAACGCCCCTGTGACAATTAACAGGTCATTATTCAGCATAAAACCTGCCGCAGCTGCAGCCCAACCCGAATAAGAGTTCAGCATGGATACCACTACAGGCATATCCGCCCCACCGATTGATGCCACTAAGTGCCAGCCAAAGGCAAGGGCAATTGCCGTCATCACAAGCACAGGGAAAATATTTTCAGGGTGATTGAGGAAAGCAATCATCAGTAATACAGAAAAAACTAATGCACCAAGGTTTAATTTATGACGATGAGGGAGCATTAATGCTTTTGAGTTGATCTTGCCATTGAGCTTACCAAATGCCACGAGAGAACCCGTAAAAGTCACCGCACCGATAAAGATGCCTAAGAACACTTCAACATAATGAATATTAGCAAGGACTTTTTGTTCCGCTAAAAATGCCGCTTGTGCCGCCGCATCTAAATTGGCGGGCATCACCACTTCATGGTGTAAGCCGTAGCTGTTGAAACCCACTAAAACCGCAGCCAAGCCGACAAAACTGTGTAAAATCGCCACAAGCTCTGGCATTTCCGTCATTTCAACTTTCAATGCTTTACGCACACCGATGACACCACCAATCGCCATGGCGATTAAGATCCAAATTGTCCCTTGGGACTGAGGACCGAAGATTGTCGCAATCAGCGCAATGCCCATCCCGATAATCCCATACCAACAACCGGCTTTAGCGGTTTCGTGCTTAGAAAGCCCCGCAAGGCTCATAATAAAAAGAAGGGCTGAGATAATATATGCCCCAGTAACAAATTCAAATGACATCTCTCGCTCCTTAACCTTTTCTAAACATAGCAAGCATACGTTGGGTTACTTTAAAGCCCCCAAAGATGTTGATACTTGCAACTAAAATTCCAATCAATGCGAGGAGACTAATAAAGAATCCGCCTTGTGCCACTTGTAAAATGGCACCGACGATGATGATCCCTGAAATCGCATTGGTCACGGCCATTAAAGGCGTATGGAGGGCATGGCTCACATTCCACACCACATAATAACCCACTACACAGGCTAAAACGAATACGGTGAAATGGGAAAGGAAAGCCGTTGGCGCAACTGAAGCCAAGGCGAGGAATAGCACACCGGCTCCTGCCATTAAGCCATATTTCACTTTTGGATTGACAAATTTTTCCTCTTTTTTGACCGCTTGTTTTTCTTGCGGTTGGGCTTGTGGTTGAGCGGAAACTTGAATCGGTGGTGCCGGCCACGTCACTTCGCCATCCCGAATAACAGTTACACCACGGAGTACCACATCCTCAAAATCAATGTCGATATTACCGTCTTTCTCTTTAGATAAGAGTTTGAGTAAATTAACTAAGTTTGTGCCATAAAGTTGGGAGGATTGTGTCGGCAAACGGCTTGGTAAATCGGTGTAACCAATGATTTTCACTTGGTTTTCGGTCACGACCACTTCCCCCGCTTTGGTGTATTCGCAGTTACCTCCAGTGGCGGCAGCTAAATCGACAATCACCGACCCCGGCTTCATTGAATCCACCATCTCTTTCGTGATTAAACGAGGTGCGGGTTTGCCTGGAATTAAGGCGGTGGTGATAATAATATCCACCTCTTTTGCCTGTTCTGCATAAAGGGCTAAGGCGCGGCGGTTAAACTCTTCGGACATCACTTTGGCATAGCCATCGCCACTTCCCCCTTCCTCTTTAAAATCAATTTCGAGGAAATCTGCCCCCATGGATTTCACTTGCTCTTTCACTTCTGGGCGAGAGTCAAAAGCACGCACAATCGCACCAAGGCTATTCGCTGCCCCAATCGCGGCTAAACCTGCCACACCGGCACCAATCACTAACACTTTCGCTGGTGGCACTTTTCCGGCGGCGGTAATTTGCCCTGTGAAGAAACTGCCAAACTCGTGGGCCGCTTCCACAACAGCACGGTAGCCAGCGATATTCGCCATTGAGCTTAACGCATCAAGGGATTGCGCCCGAGAAATACGAGGCACTGCATCCATCGCTAATACGTTGATTTTTTTCTCTGCAAGTTTTGCCATTAATTCTGCATTTTGCGCAGGCCAAATAAAGCTCACAAGGGTTGCCCCTTCTTTAATTAAGGCAATTTCTGCTTGTGTTGGGGCATTCACTTTAAAAATGATGTCTGCATTCCAAACATCTTTTTGAGTGCCAATTTTTGCTCCTGATTGCACAAAAGCATTGTCTTCAAAACTGGCTTTAAAGCCGGCATCATGTTCGATGATTACCTCAAAGCCAAGTTTGAGAATTTGCTGAACAGTTTTTGGCGTTGCCGCTACTCGACTTTCGTTGTCCAACAACTCTCTTGGTACACCAATAAGCATAAAGACTCCTGTAGAAATTAAGATTGAGAAGATAATTTTTTACTGTAAAGTCAACATAAAAAAACGGATGATTCTAGACAATAAAAAGCGCATAAATGTACCATTTATTTTTATAATTAGCTAAAATTTTTCTAATGCTTTAATGAAATTCATGCTTTTATTTGTTATAGGTAACATAATCAGAAATTCCACAAAATTTCTCATAAAAAACAACATTATTTATTGGAGTTATAGGGGCTTTTTTGCTATATTTACGCCAATTTTGCCCCGATTGGGGCATTTCTGTTTTGATATAAATTACTAGCCTCATAATGGACTCGCCTTATGTTTAAAAAATTTCTTGGACTTTTCTCTAATGACCTCTCAATTGACCTCGGTACTGCTAACACGCTAATTTATGTGAAAGGGCAAGGTATTGTCCTTGATGAACCCTCTGTTGTCGCCGTTCGTCAAGATCGTATTGGCTCATTGAAAAGTATTGCCGCCGTTGGCTCAAATGCTAAATCTATGCTTGGGAAAACCCCAAAAAGTATTTTAGCGATCCGCCCAATGAAAGACGGTGTAATTGCGGATTTCTTCGTCACTGAAAAAATGTTACAACACTTCATCAAACAAGTGCATAGCAACAACTTTATGCGCCCAAGCCCACGGGTGTTAGTCTGTGTACCAGCGGGCGCTACTCAAGTTGAACGTAAAGCGATTAAAGAATCCGCAATCGGTGCAGGTGCTCGTGAAGTCTATTTAATTGAAGAGCCGATGGCAGCCGCTATTGGTGCAGGCTTACCCGTTACTGAAGCCGCTGGCTCAATGGTGATTGATATCGGTGGTGGTACCACAGAAGTTGCCGTTTTATCTTTAAATGGCATTGTTCATTCCTCTTCTGTTCGTATTGGTGGAGATAAATTCGATGAAGCTGTTATTGCCTATGTACGTCGCCATCATGGTTCAGCAATTGGGGAAACAACTGCAGAGCGGATTAAAAAAGAGATTGCTACAGCTTACATTCAAAAAGATGAGCACAATCAACCCCTTGAAGGGGAAATCAAAACAATGGAAGTCCATGGTCATAACCTTGCTGAAGGAGCGCCCCGCACTTTTGAATTGAGTTCAAAAGAAGTATTAGAAGCAATCGAACAACCATTAACAGGCATTGTAGAATCTGTCAAAGCAGTGTTAGAACAATGCCCTCCAGAATTAGCGGCGGATATTTTTGAACGAGGAATGGTACTAACAGGGGGCGGTGCGTTATTGAAAAACCTCGATGTTCTTCTCTCTAAAGCGACCGGTGTGCCTGTCATTGTTGCTGAAGATCCACTTACTTGTGTCGCTCGAGGTGGTGGTAAAGCATTAGAAATGATTGATTCTCACGGTGGTGATCTCTTTAGTGATGATAACTAATTTACTCACGACCGAATAGCTTTGAAAATGGACAATGCGTAAGTAGTTGTCCATTTTCCATTTCATTCTCCTTTTATTTTTTAAGAGTAAACCAACCGAATGAAACCCATATTTGCCAAAGCCCCTTCTATCGGTGTTCGATTATTTCTCGCCGTGATTTTCTCTTTAGGGCTGATTTTAGCTGATGGTCGGAGCAGTGCCATGATTCAAGTACGTAATATGCTTGAAACTGCCGTCAGTGGCTTATATTATTTTGCGAATAGCCCAAGAACTGTCTTAGATGGTGTTAGCCATAATTTTATAGATAGCCAAAAATTGCAAATGGAAAATCGTATCTTGAAAGACCAAATACGGGAAAAAAGTGCCGATTTGCTCTTACTCGATCAACTTAAAATCGAAAATCAACGTTTGCGTTTGTTACTCAGCTCTCCACTGCGTCAAGATGAATACAAAAAAGTGGCTGAAGTATTAACTGCAGAAATGGATACTTATCGCCAACAAGTTGTTATCAATCAAGGCAAAAATGATGGTGCATTCGTGGGGCAACCCGTCATTGATGAGCGAGGCGTTGTTGGACAAATTATCTCCGTAGGAGAAAAAAGTAGCCGAGTACTGCTTTTAACAGATGTCACTCATGCAATTCCCGTACAAGTACTTCGTAATGATGTTCGCGCTATTGCTAGCGGAAATGGACATAATGATGAACTTATCCTAGAAAACTTGCCCCGTATGGTTGATTTAGTCAAAGGTGATATGTTAGTGACCTCTGGGTTAGGTGGACGTTTCCCAGAGGGTTACCCCGTTGCCGTGATTGAAACAGTACAAAATGATGGTTCCAACCATTTTGCCCGAGCAACGGCGCGTCCTCTTGCCTCGCTTGATCGGCTTCGTTATCTGTTACTTTTATGGCCAACCAATGAAGAATTGCGTAAAAGCCAATCACTCTCTCCGCAAGATGTTCGCCAAGCGGTGGAAGAACGGCGTCGCAACGCTAATCAAAACCGTTTAAATACCCCGAAAACCCAAGTCGATTCAGAAGGAATAGATGAGAAAGAAGAGCCAGAAGAAGAACCAGAAAATCCATCTTCCCAACCTGAAATAGAAAATAATATCAATAACCATATAGAACAGGGGGCAGAAAGTGAGAACTAATCCAATTTTTCAGATTCTAGTTGTACTAACAATTTTTATTGTGGCCTTCGTTCTCGAAATTATGCCCTGGCCCGCTGGCTTTCAAGGCTTACGCCCAACGTGGGTGGTACTCGTTTTAATTTATTGGGCATTAGCCTTGCCGAATAAAATCAGCGTCGGTTCAGCCTTTGTTGCAGGGATTGTGTGGGATCTTATCCTCGGCTCCATTTTGGGTATCCACGCCTTGGGGCTTTCTATTGCAATCTACTTTGTGGCGAAATATCACCTGATTTTGCGCAACCTCTCGCTTTGGTTCCAAAGCCTGCTGATTATGGCGTATATTGCTTTAATCCGTCTCTTTATCTTTATGGTCGAGCTGATGCTCCACGGTGCAGAATTTAATCAACAAGAACTGCTTGGCGCGGTGATTAGCGGTATTCTCTGGCCGTGGATTTTCCTCCTGATGCGTCAAATTCGCCGTTGGTTACGCCTACGTTAAAGAAAATATGAATAGTTTAGCTCTTGATTTTAGTGAAGATTTTCGCCCACTTTCAGCACGAATGCGCCCCCGACATCTTGATGAATATATCGGGCAGTCGCACTTAGTTGGCGAGGGAAAGCCCCTGCGCCGAGCGATTTTAGGGGGCAATGCCCACTCCATGATCTTCTGGGGACCGCCCGGCACGGGCAAAACGACCTTAGCGGAAATCATCGCCACGGCACTTGATTGCGAGGTAGAACGCCTTTCTGCGGTAACCAGTGGCATCAAAGAAATTCGTGAAGCCATTGAAAAGGCGAAAATCAATAAACAGTCAGGGCGACGAACGTTACTCTTTGTCGATGAGGTTCATCGTTTCAACAAAAGCCAACAGGATGCCTTTCTTCCCCATATTGAAGACGGCACGATTATTTTTATCGGTGCCACCACGGAAAATCCCTCCTTTGAGCTGAATAACGCCCTCCTCTCTCGAGCAAGAATCTACATTTTAAAGCCACTACAAGCGGTCGAAATTTCTCACATTTTGCACCAAGCCCTCAATGATCGAGAACGAGGATTAGGGCAGGAAAAGGTGATTCTCGAAGATAATGTGTTGGATTTACTTGCCGATTATGCCAATGGCGATGGGCGTTTTGCCCTGAACTGCTTAGAGCTAATGAACGATATGGCAGAAAATACGCCTACGGGGAAATGTTTGAATAAAGCCCTTCTCACGGAAGTCCTCGGCGAACGCCAAGCCCGTTTTGATAAAGGGGGGGATCGTTTTTATGACCTCATCTCCGCCCTGCACAAATCCGTGCGAGGATCTTCCCCTGACGGTGCACTTTATTGGTACGCCCGCATTTTAACCGCCGGTGGCGACCCATTATATGTCGCGCGTAGGCTGTTAGCTATTGCCTCGGAGGATATTGGCAATGCCGATCCTCGGGCAATGCAAGTCGCTATTAGTGCGTGGGATTGTTACACCCGCGTTGGCGCTTATGAGGGCGAACGTGCTATTGCGCAGGCGATTTTATACCTCGCCGTTGCCCCAAAAAGTAATGCCGTTTATCAAGCCTTCAACGCCGCCAAAGCCTTAGCCAAAGCGGAGAAAGATTATGATGTGCCTGAACACTTGCGTAATGCCCCAACACAGTTGATGAAATCCCTTGGCTACGGGGCGGAATATCGTTACGCCCACGATGAACCCAACGCCTTTGCCGCAGGGGAAAATTACTTCCCCGAAGCCCTTGCCGATACGCGTTTCTATTACCCAACGGAACGAGGCATGGAAAAACAGATTAAAGAAAAAATGGCGTGGCTTACCGCGCAAAATCAGCAAAGTAAAACCCAGCGGTATCGCCGATGAAACTGACCCAAAAAATCCGTGACGCATTCAGTGAAGACGGTATTCTTAGCCAAAATATCAAAGGCTTTCGCCCTCGAACTGCCCAAATCGAAATGGCACAAGCGGTCGGAAATGCCGTTAAATTTGCTACCCCCGCGGTAATTGAAGCCGGCACAGGCACAGGGAAAACCTTTGCGTATCTTGTGCCTGCGCTACTGTCGGGAAAAAAGACCATTGTTTCCACAGGGTCAAAAAACCTCCAAGATCAGCTCTTTAACCGCGATCTCCCCACCATTCAAAAAGCCTTGAAATATAAAGGCAAGGTTGCCTTGCTCAAAGGGCGTGCCAACTATCTCTGTTTAGAACGCCTTGATCAAGTGACTGCCATGGGCGTTTTAGGCGATAAATCGGTCTTAGCCGATCTCAGCAAAGTCCGAAAGTGGCAAACCAGTACCCAAACGGGGGATTTAAGCGACTGTATCACCATTGCCGAAGATAGCCCCATTCTCCCTCAACTTGTCAGCACGACCGAAAGTTGTTTAGGTTCAGACTGCCCAAATTATAAAGAGTGCTATGTGGTACAAGCCCGTCGCCGTGCGATGGAAGCCGATGTGGTTGTGGTCAATCATCATCTTTTCTGTGCGGATATGGCAGTCAAAGAGAGTGGATTTGGCGAGCTGATTCCCAATGCAGAATTAGTGATTTTCGATGAAGCTCACCAACTGCCGGACATTGCCAGCCAATATTTCGGGCAATCTTTAACCTCACGGCAACTCTTTGATATTTGCAAAGATAGCAATATTGTTTATCGCTCGGAATTAAAGGATCTTGCTCAATTAGGCAAGGCGTCCGACCATTTGCAAAAAGTGGTACAAGATTTCCGCCTATTGATGGGCGAAGGCGCTCAACGGGGTAATTTGCGAGAACTGTTAGGCAACCCCAAAGTGGTCGAGGGGTTAAACAAACTCACCGAAACCCTTGATTTTCTAAGCGAAGTGGTCAAAAAATCCCTTGGGCGTTCGGAAACCCTCGACAAAATTTTTGAACGCTTAGCCGAGGCGAAAAATCTGCTGAAAAAAATGAGTGATACGACGGTGGTCGGTTACTGCTATTGGTATGAAGCCAATGGGCGATCCTTTGGGCTACACATTACCCCTTTAACTGTGGCAGATAAGTTTGGCGAACAGCTTAAAAATCAGCAAATCGGTTGGGTATTTACCTCCGCCACCCTTGAAGTGGGGGGAAAATTCGACCACTTTTGCCAACGCCTTGGCATTCAAAATGCCGAACAGCTTGTGCTACAAAGCCCCTTTGATTATCAAACACAGTCGCTATTATGCGTGCCTCGCTACCTGCCAGATAGCAATAAAGCACACACTTTAACCGCCCTTGGCAAGCTGTTACAACCCGTAATTGAAGCCAATAAAGGACGCTGTTTTCTACTCTGTACGTCTTATTTTATGATGCGAGGCTTGGCAGATTTTCTCCGCGAGCATAGCACCTTGAAAGTGTTATTACAGGGAGAAACGAGTAAAAGTCGCCTCCTTGAACAGTTCGTCAAAGAGCCAAATAGCGTTTTGGTCGCAACCCAAAGTTTCTGGGAAGGTATTGATGTACGAGGGGATGCCCTCTCTTTGGTGATTATTGATAAACTCCCCTTTACCTCACCAGACGAACCGCTTCTAAAAGCCCGTATGGAAGATTGCAAATTACAAGGGGGCGAACCCTTTAATGAGATTCAGATTCCCGAAGCAGTCATCACCCTTAAACAGGGCGTCGGGCGGTTAATTCGTGATGTGACGGATCGTGGTGTGGTGATTATTTGCGATTCTCGCCTTGTGATGCGAAATTATGGGGCGACATTTTTGAAATCCCTGCCCCCTTCACAGCGGACACGGGATTTAAACAAAGTGGTTAAATTTCTCGCAAAGAAGGCTTAATCATGAAGCCTTCTCCACTTTTATTTCCCTAATTGCTCGCACTTTTCACAGCGGACAAATTGTTGTCTAAATCTGACCGCTTGTTGCGAAGATGGCTGATACCAAGGGCAATAAGAAAGCACAGGGCTTGCAGTAACACGATACTCGGGCCCGTAGCGACATCAAAATGGAAGCTGAGAAAGACACCCAACACCGCACTTAATAGTGCCGTTACGACCGCAATCATCAACATCACATCAAAGCGTTTTGCCAACATATAGCCCGTAATACCGGGGGTAATCAACATTGCCACCACCAAAATCACCCCCACCACTTGCATTGCCGTGATGATGACTAAGGCGAGTAGCACCAATAAGCCATAATGCAACACATTGATATTCAGCCCAACGGTGCGAGCATGGCTTGGATCGAAGCAGAATAACAAGAAATCTCGCCGTTTAAACAGAATCACAAAAAATGCGACTAAGGCGATGATCAGCGTTTGGATAAAATCGCTTTCTTCAATACCAAGCAAGTTACCAAACAGAATATGCATTAAATGTTGGTCGCTTTCCGTGCGGGCAAACATCACAATCCCCACGGCGAACATCCCTGAAAAGACAATGCCCATCACCGTATCTTCTTTAATTCGGCTATTTTCTTTGAGATAACCCACAGAAACGGCACAGAAAATGCCCGACACAAACGCCCCGAAGGCAAGGGGTAACGCCAGCCAGTAGGCAAGGACAATTCCCGGCAGTACCGCGTGGGAAATGGCATCCCCCATCAGCGACCACCCTTTTAGCACCAAATAGCACGACAAACAGGCACAAACAATGCCCACCACAATGGCAATCATCAAGGCTTGTTGCATAAAAGGGTAGGAAAGGGGTTCGGCAAACCATTCGACAAATTGATTAAACATTCTGACCTCCCCGCTCGGCGGTTTTGACGGCAGGACAAGCGGTCGTTTTTGGCGAACATTTTGCACCACGCCTTTCTTGAACATCCGCCTCTCCAGCTTGTTGGGCTAATTGTTGATTTTTCTGACTAAAACGGCGTGGAATTAGCCCATATTTCGGGGCGAAGAAAAAGGCGAGGAGAAAGAGTAACGTTTGCAAGCTGACAATCAGCCCCCCCGTTGCACCATCTGCGAAGTAACTTAAATAAGCCCCCAGCACACTTGTTCCCCCCCGAGTAAAGTGGCAATAATCAGTAATTTACCAAATCGGTCGGTGAGTAAATACGCCGTTGCCCCGGGTGTCACCACCATGGCGATCACTAAAATCGCCCCGACACTTTGCAGAGCCGTCACAATGCAGGCACTTAATAGCGAGAAAAATAAAATTTTCAATTTTAAGGGAGAGATACCTACCGATTTCGCCTGAATTTCATCAAAAAAGACTAAAAGAAGATCTTTCCAATAAATCAGAAGGAAAAAGAGGGAAATGGCAATAATCCAATAGACTTGGGTAACATCTTCATCCGCAATCCCTAAAATATTGCCCAGAATAATGGACTGCACGTTAATCGCCGTTGGGTTAATGGAGATAATCAGCAAGCCAAGGGCAAAAAAGGTGGTAAAAATAAAGCCAATGACGGCATCTTCGCGTAATTTTGTGGCGAATTTAATCGCTAAAATCGCTAAGGTAGCTAACAAGCCTGAAAAGAAAGCCCCCACAGCGTAAGGAAGTGAAAAGGCATAAGCAATCGCTACCCCCGGCACGACGGCGTGGGAAAGGGCATCGCCAATGAGCGACCAGCCTTTGAGCATCAGATAAGCCGAGAGAAAAGCACACACCACACCAATCAAGCCACTGACGACAATGGCTTTGGTCATATAATCATAGGCAAAGGGTTCAAGGAGCAAATCAAGCATGGCTTGCTCCAATAAACTGTTTGTAGCGTAATACCCCACCGAAAACCTTTTCGAGGTTCTCTTCCGTGAAAGTTTCTGTAATAGCCCCCACAGAAAGCACCGTGCGGTTAATCATCACCGCTTGGTCGCAAAAACTGGGTACCGTGCCGAGATTATGGGTTGAAACAAGGACGAGATGCCCCTCATCACGGAGCTGTTTGAGGAGATCGATAATGGCGTTCTCTGTGGTGACATCCACCCCCGTAAAAGGCTCATCAAGGAGAATAATACGGCTCTCTTGGGCGAGGGAACGTGCAAGGAAAACCCGCTTTTTCTGTCCGCCCGATAACTCACCAATTTGGCGATCTTTTAAATGGGCAATATTGACTCTTTCCATCGCCTGTTGCACTTTTTGCTTATCCTGTGCCGTTGGCATACGCAGAAAATTCATATAGCCATAACGCCCCATCATCACCACATCATAAACAGAAACGGGGAACTGCCAATCCACCTCTTCACTCTGTGGCACATAGGCAACGAGATTTTGTTTTAAGGCTTTGGCAACGGGCATTCCGCACAATTGGATCGTCCCTTGTTGCGGTTTGACTAAGCCCATAATGGACTTAAATAGCGTGGATTTACCACTCCCATTGACACCCAGCAGGGCAGAAATTGTCCCCCCTTGGAGTTCAAAAGAGACATCATAAAGCGCGGTATGACCGTTGTTATACCGTACGCTAACATCTTGTACGGCAAGTGAACTAAGGGGGGTAGGCATTATTGTTTAAATCCTTCTACAATGGTGCTAACAGTAACATTGAGTAAATCAATATAGGTTGGCACTTTGCCGTCTTTCTCGGAGAGGGAATCCACAAAGAGAACTCCACCGTAACGGGCATTGGTTTCTTTCGCGACTTGTTTAGCCGGTTTATCGGAGATCGTGCTTTCGCTAAATACCACAGGAATTTGCTGTTCCCGCACTTTATCAATCACACGGCGAATCTGTTGAGGTGTGCCTTGCTCATCTTGGTTAATCGCCCAAAGATAAAGCTCTTTTAAACCATAATCGTGAGCAAGGTAACTAAATGCCCCTTCACTTGTCACTAACCAACGTTGAGATTGTGGAATCTTGGCAAGTCTGGCGCGAAGTGGCTCATCAAGGGCAAGAATTTTTTCTGCATAGGCTTTGGCGTTAGCGTTATAACTCGCCTCATTTTCTGGATCGTATTTCACCAAGGCTTTGCGGATATTCTCAATATACACTAAGGCATTTTTAGTGGACATCCAAGCGTGTGGGTTTGGCTTTCCTTCATAAGGACCTTCATAAATGGAAATCGGGGTGATGCCTTCGGTGACAACAACAGCCGGTACATTTTTCAACTGCGTGAAGAAACGCTCAAACCAACGTTCTAAGTTCATCCCATTCCATAACACTAAATCGGCTTTTTGGGCTTTAACAATGTCTTTCGGTGTGGGTTGGTAATCGTGTATTTCAGCACCGGGTTTTGTAATCGATTCCACTACTGCTTTATCCCCAGCCACATTTTGGGCAATATCTTGGATAATCGTAAAAGTGGTGATCACTTTAAGCGGTTTGGCAAACACCGTACTGCTCATTAAGGCAAGTACGCCACATAATGCGATGGTTTTTTTCATATTTTGTCTCCTTTTGTTTCATTTTTGTTTATCGCGGGGCGGATTGTAGAACAAAAAAAACACGAGATCAACAGATGAAAATTATTCTCATTTAGGTGGTTTCTATTGATAATCAACTAACTAATTGCAAATGAGAATTAACCACTAATCGTCTTTACGGAAATGCCGTTGGCTCTTACTCTCTTCACGACTTTCCAATAATCGATGATAATTTTCAAAACGAATAGCATCAATTTTCCCTTCGGCGACGGCCTCCCGTAATGCACATTGTGGGTCATCTTTATGCTTACAATCACGGAATTTACAAGTGCCGAGAATACCTTGGAACTCACGGTAACCTTGGGTAATTTGCTCCGCCTCTAAATGCCATAAGCCAAATTCCCGAATGCCCGGTGAGTCAATTAAATTACCCCCTTGGGGTAAATGGTATAAACGAGAAGCCGTAGTGGTATGCTGACCTAAACCCGAATTACCACTCACCGCCCCGGTTAAGGCATTCACTTCGGGGAGTAATTGGTTAATTAGGCTGGATTTCCCCACCCCAGACTGTCCGACAAAAATTGAGGTACCTTGGGCTAAATAGCGATCTAACTCCCCCATATTCTCCCCCGTATCGGCAGATAAACAGAGCGTTTGATAGCCAATTTTTTCATACATGGCTAACTGCTGTTGCACCGCAATGCGTTCTGCTTCACTTAAGAGATCTATTTTATTCAGCACAATTAAGGCGGGAATATTCGCCGTTTCACAAATAACTAAATAGCGGTCAATAATATTTAACGAAAGTTGAGGTAATACCGCCGATACAATAATGATCTGATCGATATTCGCTGCCATCACTTTGATCCCGTCATAATAATCAGGGCGGGTCAGCGCATTTTGGCGAGGTTCAAGGGCTTCAATCACACCGCTAATGCCTTGCAACTGTTCATTGCCTAATCGCCAAAATACCCGATCTCCTACCACCACATTCTTCAAGGTTCGGCGTAAATTACAGCGGAAAATCGCCCCCGTTGGGGTTTCGACATCGGCGTGTTTGGCGTGGCGTGTGACCACTAAGCCACTTTGCAATTCGCCAAGCATCTCATCTTGCCATTCAAACTCTTTTTTACTGATTTTTTTATGGTGGTTACGTTGGATTTGGCGTTGTTGGTTCTGGGTTAATCGACGTTTATTCAAAAGGCAGTTCTCTCCTGACAAAAAATGCCGAAAGCATACTATAAAAGCTCAACAAGCGGTGCGATTTTGTGGGAATTTTGTCAAATATTCCTTTCAAAGAGGGGGCAAATCCTCTACCCTAGTTTTTTATCTTTCTAGGATTGCATTATGTTCAACGCGATTGTTATTGAAAAAGAACCCCACTACCACGCCCGTCTTGCTACGCTCTCGGAAGCCGATCTCCCAAAGGGCGAGGTTCTCGTCAGGGTAGAATATTCCACCTTAAACTATAAAGATGCCTTAGCGATTACAGGGAAATCGCCCGTTGTGCGTCAATTTCCCATGGTGGCAGGCATTGATTTTGCCGGCACGGTAATTGCCAGCCAATCCCCCGAATTTCAAGAGGGAGATAAAGTGCTACTCAATGGCTGGGGCGTTGGGGAGAAACATTGGGGAGGTTTAGCCGAAAAAGCCTGTGTGCCAGCAAATTGGTTAATTCCACTCCCAGCCCCTTTAACCTGCCAACAGGCAATGGCAATCGGCACGGCGGGTTACACCGCAATGCTCTGCGTACAAGCACTACAAAAGCAAGGTATTCAGCCAGATAAAGGGAAAATTCTTGTCACCGGTGCAAATGGCGGCGTGGGGAGCTTTGCTATCGCCATTTTAGCCCACCTTGGCTACCACGTTGTGGCCAGCACAGGACGCCCCTCTGAAACAGCGTATTTACAAGCCCTCGGTGCAAAAGAGATCATTCATCGAGAAACCCTCTCCGCCCCGGCTAAACCTTTGATGAAAGAACAATGGATTGGCGCGATTGATTCCGTTGGAAGCCATACCCTCGCCAATGTGTGTGCGAGCTTGCAATATGGGGGCGTTGCCGTTGCCTGCGGTTTAGCCCAAGGGATGGATTTTCCTGCCACTGTCGCGCCTTTTATTCTCCGTGGCATTACCCTTGTGGGGGTAGATAGCGTAATGTGCCAAAAAAACGACCGCTTGTTAGCGTGGCAACAACTTGCCAACATGGCCGATGCCCTACATCTCCCCCAAATCAGCCACGAAATCCCCCTAAATGACGCCATCAACACCGCCACCGCCCTCCTCAAAGGCGATATTCAAGGACGAGTCGTGGTAAAAATCCCCTAAATAAACAGAAAAGCAAAAAATATCCCAACGGGATAACACACACTTAACCTAGGGTAACCACCCTAGGTTAAACATCACATAAAAAGAAACACAAAACTATCCCAAAGGGATAACACACACCTAACCGAGGGTAACCACCCTAGGTTAAACATCACATAAAAAGAAACACAAAAATATCCCAAAGGGATAACACACTCCTAACCGAGGGTAACCACCCTAGGTTAAACATCACATAAAAAGAAACACAAAAATATCCCAAAGGGATAACACACACTTAACCTAGGGTAACCACCCTAGGTTAAACATCACATAAAAAGAAACACAAAACTATCCCAAAGGGATAACACACACCTAACCGAGGGTAACCACCCTAGGTTAAACATCACATAAAAAGAAACACAAAAATATCCCAAAGGGATAACACACACCTAACCGAGGGTAACCACCCTAGGTTAAACATCACATAAAAAGAAACACAAAAATATCCCAAGGGAATAGCACACTCCTAACCGAGTGTAGCTACCCTCGGTTTTACATCCTCAACTCACAGCTTCTGCTTCGCTTTCACCATCGCCATTAAACTATTTAACCCGGCGGAGAGTTTTTCGTGGCGTTGTTCCTCACTTAATTGCGGTTTATCTTTCTCCCATTGCAAATCGTCTTGTGGCAATTCAAGTAAAAAACGGCTCACTTCGGGCTTAATGATCTCCCCGTATTGACGGCGTTCTTTACAGAGTGAAAACGTCAGCGTTTGTTGTGCCCGTGTAATCCCCACATAAGCAAGACGGCGTTCTTCCTCGATATTCTCTTCATCAATACTCGTTTGGTGGGGCAAAATCCCCTCTTCCATACCAATGAGAAAAACGTGAGGGAACTCTAAGCCCTTGGAAGCGTGGAGGGTCATCAGTTGCACTTGGTCGCTTTCATCGTCTTCTTCATTTCGTTCCAGCATATCTCGTAGCGTCAAATTTGCCACCACTTGGCTGAGGCTCATCGGCGGATTAAACTCATCCCCCTCTAACATTTTCTGCACCCATTCAAAGAGTGTTTGCACATTACGGCTCTGCATTTCTGCCGCCTTCGGCGAGCTGGCACTTTCATACAAATAGGCTTCATACTGAATTTTTGCCAACATTTCTTGCACAGCGGAAATAGGATCAGCGCGCACGCTTTGGTCCGCAAGCTCCACCACCCAACGGGCAAAATCTTGTAAGGCTTGATAAGGACGAGGCCCAAGGCGTTGAATCAGCTCAAAATCAAAAATCGCCTCAAATAAGCTGACCTGTTTTTCGTTGGCTAATTGCCCCAATTTTTCGAGGGTAGCCGCCCCGATTTCTCGCTTCGGTGTATTCACAATCCGTAAAAAGGCAGCATCATCATCTTGATTAACTAGCAAGCGTAAATAGCACAACATATCCTTAATTTCTGCTTTGGCAAAAAAGGATGTCCCCCCCGAAATTTTGTAGGGAATACGGTTTTGAATCAGCAATTTTTCTAACAAACGGGATTGATGATTCCCCCGATATAAAATGGCGTAGTGCTTATATTTGGTTTTATGGGAATAACGATGTGCAATCAGCTCGCCAACAATCCGCTCCGCTTCATGTTCCTCATTTTTCGCCTCAATGACCGCGAGTTTTTCCCCCTCGCCAAGTTGAGAAAAGAGCTGTTTATCGAAAAGGTGATCATTATTATCAATTAAGATATTGGCACAGTGTAGAATCCGCTGGCTAGAACGGTAGTTCTGCTCCAATTTAATCACTTTCAGGGCAAAATCTTGTTGTAGCCGAGCCATATTTTCCGGCTTTGCGCCACGCCAAGAGTAGATAGACTGATCATCATCGCCCACCACCGTAAAATTGCCTTGCTCCCCCACTAATAATTTAATCAGCTCATATTGGCTTGTATTGGTATCTTGATATTCATCCACTAACAAGTAACGAATTTTCTGTTGCCAACGGGCTTTGGCTTCGGGGAATTGGCGAAACAGCAAGGTAGGAAGCATAATCAGATCGTCAAAATCCAACGCATTATAGGCTTTCAGCTGATTTTGATATTGGGCATAGAAATGGGCAAAAACACGATCTTTCTCGCTTGAAATTTGGCTAATGAGCTGTTCAGGCAAACGGAGATCATTTTTCCAGTTGGAAATCCGTGCCACAAGCTGTTTGAGAAGATCTTTATCCTCTGTGACGTTTTCAGGCAAGAGATGTTTGAGTAGGGCGAGCTGATCGTGTTCATCGAATAACGTCATCCCCGACTTATAGCCTAAAAGTTTATGTTCTCGTTTTAGAATTTCAAAACCGAGGGTATGGAAAGTGGAGATCGTCAGCCCCTTACTTTGCTCTTTACCAATGGAATGAGCCACCCGCTCTCGCATTTCACGGGCGGCTTTATTGGTAAAGGTCACGGCGGCGATCTGCTTCGGCGAATAGCCACAATGGGCAATCAAATGGGCAATTTTATTGATGATAACCCGTGTTTTTCCCGAACCTGCACCGGCTAAAACCAAACAAGCCCCTTGTACATACTCCACCGCTTGTTGCTGTTGCGGATTTAACTTCATCTCTCCTCCATTCTCATACCAAACAAGGGGTCGAATTTTAGTGATTTTTTGCAAATTGTCGAATAAAAAAGGTGATTAAACGATCATTGCGCTAACAAAAAATATTTTTCTCATTAAATTTAACTATAATTCTATTGTTAGATGATTCTTTTATACTCTTGAACATTCTAATAGATTCAATTCTTGTTTTATTAGAAACTACATCATAAGCCAGATTGAATAAATTACTTTTCTTTACTCTTCTTTTTTAACGAAATAATACAACCTACAATAACAATTATCGCCCCAACTCCTTGATAAAAAGAGAGGGTTTCCCCTAAAGTAAAATAACCAATGACAGCTGTAGATAATGGAACAACTAATTGAATAATATTAAACACAACAACGCCTTGAGTTTTCACAATATAAAATGCGAATAACATACCCGTTAGCATGCCATACATACCAGCAAAAATGAGGCCAATTAACAAACCAGAGCTAACATCTTGTAAATGAACAATAACACCCGTTTTACTTGCTAAAAGTAGATAAAATAGCCCAGCCAATATCGCTGTAGAAGCACTAATAACGACGGTATTTAATTTCTTTGAAATTTTTTTAACAATAAGATTTTGAATAGATTGGATCAATATGGCCGTGCCTAAAAAGATTGATCCCGTGATGAAATCATTACTTACACCCGATGAATTGCCATAGATAACAAACACTAAAGAACCAACTAAAGCTAAAAAACTCCCTAAATAAAATTTAGGTTGTTTCACTAAACTTCTCTCGTCTTTAAAAAAGATAGCCGCCATCATAATCGCTAAAGGCATTGACATAATACCAAAAACGCTACCTGCAAGAGCCGAAGTATATTTAAGACCATTAATAAAAAAATACATATTACTGGTCATGAATATGGCTAACAAAAACAAATATAAAATTATGATTGGATCTTTAATTAATTTCATTAATTCATTTTGGGGCTGTCCTAGATAACTAGACCAAACTCTCTTTAACTAATTGTTTTAGAAAGGAAATTTGAGACTTTAAGTTACTGTGATTAAAACGCCATTCACATTCTTTCAAATACAGCTCAAAATGAGCTTTGGGAATACCATTAAATTTGCGTAAATGGCGTTTTGCTTGGTTCCAGAAATTCTCAATTCCGTTAATGTGATTTTGTTTTTCTGCAAAGTGCGTATTATGGTTGATACGAAAATGATTAAATTCACTCACATCAAGTACATCATAACTTCGATAGAAATCCGTGTAAACAATGCTATCAGGCTTAACTTGTTCTCGAATTATCGGTAACAACGTGGCGGATTGCGTGTTCGGTACGGCAACAGTATAAACTTTGCCATTGCGTTTCAACAGCCCGAATACCGCAGTTTTACCCGCTGCACCACGTCCACGCTTGCCTTTGCGTGTACCACCAAAATAGCTTTCATCGGCTTCTATTTCCCCATCAAACATCTCCAAATGTGGGCTGTTTTGATAGATAAGAAATCGCAAGCGATGAAAATAGTAAGCGGCAGTTGTCTTGTTTACATTCACTAGTTCAGCAGCAGTTCTCGCTGTAACTCCTACAACAAACAGTTCAATAAGTTTATTTTGTTTGTGCTGACTTAAACGACTTTTTCTCATTTGACTATCTTAACCCAAATCTAGTTTTTAGTCGTTATCTAGGACAGCCCCTTCATTTTTATACTTTAACAGGCAAATAAAAATGAATAATAGACCACCAGAAATAAAGCGGACAGCATTATTGTTCAAGGTTTCAAAATGAATACTCATATAACGCATAATGGGAAAACCAAATCCCATTAACAGAATATAAGAAAATCTTACAAAAGACTCATTACCCATAATACTGTCCTATAAATAAAGGTATAAAAAATATAACAATAAAGAGAAAAATGAACTTCTCCTTAAAATTAAACTATTTTAAATCACTGCCTTCACCACTAAGGTAATCCCCTCAACAGCAACGACACTGATCCGTTGATTAAGGGAAAGCATTTCCTCCGAATAGGATTGAACTCGCCAAGTGGTATCGCCAAATTTTCCTCTCGCTGTGCCATTAGGGAGTAATTCCACCACCACGCCTTCTGTGCCAAGCATTGCGTGATCTCGCTGATTTAGCACAGCGTGTTGATCTTCTCGCTTGTCTTTATTGTGTTGAAACTGCCACCATAACAGGCTAAACAATACAGAAAAGCTCGCAAAAATGACCCCTTGTAGGGATAACGACAGATCAGGAAAGAAAAACGTAATCCCTGATACAATCAACGCCGCCAATCCCCACCACATCACAAAAACACCGGGGATCACCAATTCCAATATCAACAGGATGAAGCCTGCAATAAGCCACGGTGTCATGCTTTTCCTCCCGATTTATCACCTTTTAGCAACTCCGCAATGCCGGCAACAGAACCAATTAAGTTACCCGCTTCAAGTGGCATTAACACCACTTTGCTATTCTCCGATGAACCAATTTGTTGCAAGGCTTCGGTATATTTTTGAGCAATAAAGTAGTTAATCGCTTTGGTATCTCCCAAGGCAATGGCTTCGGACACCATTTTCGTTGCCTTAGCTTCCGCTTCGGCGGCACGCTCACGGGCTTCGGCTTGTAAAAATGCCTCTTGGCGTTCCCCTTCGGCTTTTAAAATGCGTGCTTGTTTTTCCCCTTCAGCGCGTAAAATTTCCCCTTGGCGAATCCCTTCGGCTTCTAAAATATCTGCCCGTTTATTCCGTTCTGCTTTCATTTGTGCATTCATTGCTTCGACTAATTCATGGGGTGGGCGAACATCACGAATTTCAATACGAGTCACTTTGACGCCCCAAATATTCGTGGCTTCATCCACAATCGCTAATAAACGCCCGTTAATCAGATCCCGCTGAGAAAGCATATCATCAAGATCCATTGAGCCTAATACGGTACGCATATTGGTCATCGTCAGGTTAATAATCGCCTGTTCTAAATGATTCACCTCATAGGCGGCACGGCGGGCATCAATCACTTGCACAAAACAGACCGCATCAATCGCCACGCTGGCGTTATCCTTTGAAATCACTTCTTGGGAAGGAATATCTAACACCTGCTCCATCATATTGATTTTTCGCCCAACTCGATCAATAAAAGGCGCAACAATATTAAGCCCCGGCGTTAAGGTTTTGGTATAACGCCCGAAGCGTTCAATCGTCCAATGAAAGCCCTGCGGCACGGTTTTAATGGTGGAAAAAAGAATAAAAATCACCAAAATCACAAAAACGAGAGTGGCTATCGGTAGTTCAAAATTCAGAAACATCAGAAACCTCCTTAGGTTGAATAAACGTTTAAATCAAGGTAAATAAAACGCCCCTATCCTACTACTTTTCCCACAAATGGCGAGATTTTTTACAAAAACAAGCGGTCAAATTTTGATGACTTTTTGCACTCATCCCCAAAAAACCATGCCTCCGCTATTCTTCGTCAAATCTCGAATGAATAATGTGAAGTTACTCACAATTCTGATAAAAAAATCTCAACCTTGCAGGTTTAATGTCAAGTCATTGTATAGATTGCGTTAAATTTATGTTAATTTTATCTCAATTTTGTTAGGAGGCATTATGCGACATATTCAATTTTTCCCTATTGCTTCGCATTTTGGTGCAGGCACACGAGGTTCAGCCTTTGGACCCATGGCGTTAATTCAATCCCTTCCACCAAGCCCTTTTATTCATACCTCTTCTCCAATGATTCCCGATGATGTTGATACCTTTTCCGACCCCTACGGCAAAGACATTGGGCGAATTGGGCGATTTATTGAAACGCAAATTCTGCCGAACTTTCAAACCTTACTACAAAGCGATCACTTCCCCCTTGTGCTCAGTGGCGACCACGCCAACGCCATGGGAACATTAGCCGCCCTTGGGCGAGAAAACCCCGACAAAACCATTGGCGTGCTGTGGATTGATGCCCACTGTGATATTCATACCCCTTTTACTACGCCTTCGGGCAATCTCCACGGCATGACCCTCTGCACCGCTTTAAATACCGATAATCTTCCCCACCAAATTAACACGCCGAGTAAAAAAGCCATCGAAAAATGGCAACAATTAAAAGCCCTTTCCGGCAAAACCACCTTAAAGCCCGAGCATTTAATTTTTATGGGATTACGGAGTTTAGAACCCCCAGAAAAAGCCCTCATTGAGGCACATAACATCACCGTTTTTGATGTGGAAAACACACGCCAACAAGGTATTAAAGCGGTTATGGAACAGGTTGCAGAGCAATTCGCGAACGTGGATATTCTCTATGTGAGCTTTGATGTGGATTCCCTCGACATCACACTCATGCCCGCCACCGGCACGCCCGAACCACAAGGCTACACCGTTGATGAAGTGAAGCAGATTCTTGATTATGCCTTGGATTTACCGGCATTAAGGGCATTTGAAATCACCGAATTCAACCCCCTCTTTGATGATGAAAATCATACCTGCCAACAACGTGTTTTAAGCATTTTGCAATTTGCTTTACGCAAAATTCAGCACACTTAGCTACTTTTAAGGCGATTTAAAATGAAAAGCCCCTCAATCAATATGAGGGGCTTTGTATTATCACAGCAAATTCTCGCAAAAATTCGACCGCTTGTTTGTAAGACAATTATAAATATAAATTAAAAAGTAATTATCATTTCATTACTCTGCTAAGGTATTCCTATCGCTAGCGGATCTATTTTCATCCACAGAAAGTTTAATACCACTAAATATCTAAATTGGCATAAAGGGCATTACTTTCAATGAAATCACGCCGTGGTTCAACTTCATCCCCCATTAAGGTCGTAAAGAGTTTGTCTGCGGCAATGGCATCGGTAATGGTGACCTGTAACATTTTACGAGCCACAGGATCCATCGTGGTTTCCCACAATTGCTCAGGGTTCATCTCACCTAACCCTTTATAACGCTGAATTGTTAAGCCTTTACGGGACTCTTTAACTAACCAATCAATGGCTTCGGCAAAACTCTCAATACTTTGGGTACGCTCACCACGCGCAACATAAGCACTAGGCTCTAACAAGCCACGAAGCTGTTCGCCGAGTTTGCAAATACGCCCATACTCATTGCTGTTAATGAAATTAAAATCAAGGCGATAAAGGGTATCAATCCCGTGGGTTTTAATCACGATTTCAGGCTCAAAAATTTGTCGTTCGCTATTAAATGCCACCTGCCCTAAATAGCTACTGCCACTGGTCTCTTTGGCATTTAATACTTCCACGAAATGGTTTGTCCAAGCGGTGATATTTTCTTCACTTTTTGCAAACTCTGGCGTAAGTGATGTTTGATAAATCAGTTCATTACTCATCGCAAGGGGATAACGGCGAATCAAACGGTCAAGCAATTTCTGCACGCCATTGTATTCTGAAATCAGATTCTCTAATGCCACACCACTTAACGCCGGTGCATCTTTACTGACAAAAAGAGAAGCACCGTCTAAAGCAAGCGCTAGCTCATATTGCGCCATCTCATCATTATCTTGGATATATTTCTCCTGCTTGCCTTTTTTCACTTTATAAAGTGGCGGTTGAGCAATGTAGATATAACCACGCTCAATCAGCTCCGGCATTTGGCGGTAGAAGAAGGTCAATAATAGCGTACGAATGTGCGCACCATCCACGTCAGCATCCGTCATAATAATGATTTTGTGATAACGCAATTTCTCAATATTGTATTCATCACGCCCAATACCTGCACCCAATGCGGTGATTAAAGTCGCCACCTCTTGGGAAGAGAGCATTTTATCAAAGCGCGCTTTTTCTACGTTGAGGATTTTCCCCTTCAATGGCAAAATCGCTTGATTTTTACGGTCACGCCCCTGTTTTGCAGATCCGCCGGCAGAATCCCCTTCCACGAGGTAAAGTTCCGAAAGTGCCGGATCTTTCTCTTGGCAGTCGGCTAATTTACCCGGTAATCCGCCCAGATCTAACGCACCTTTACGGCGTGTCATCTCACGCGCTTTACGCGCGGCTTCCCTTGCTCGGGCAGCATCAATAATTTTTGTGACGATATTTTGTGCATCATTCGGATTTTCTAATAAATATTCCTGTAATGCTTCATTCATCGAACTTTCCACCGCAGGGCGAACTTCACTCGATACTAATTTATCTTTTGTTTGAGAAGAGAATTTTGGATCGGGTACTTTCACCGAAATGACCGCCACTAAACCTTCACGGGCATCATCCCCCGAAGCATCAATATTGGCATCGGATTTTTTGATTTTACCGCTATTTTCCATATAGCCTTTTAAGGCACGAGTTAATGCACCACGGAAGCCAGCTAAGTGCGTACCGCCATCTCGTTGAGGAATGTTATTGGTAAAGCAATACACATTCTCGTTGTAGCTGTCGTTCCATTGGAGGGACACTTCCACCCCAATGCCGTCTTTCTCGGTACTCAAATAAAAGGGCGTTGCATGAATAGGATTTTTGCCTTCGTTAAGATATTCCACATAAGCACGAATCCCCCCTTCATATTGGAAATGCTCTTCCTTGCCATCGCGCTCATCAACCAAGCGAATCGACACCCCAGAATTGAGGAAAGAGAGTTCCCGCAAACGTTTAGAGAGAATTTTATATTCAAAATCGGTTTTGTTTTTGAAGATGTCATAGCTTGGCCAAAAACGCACGCTCGTGCCTGTTTTTTCCGTATCGCCAATGATGGCTAAAGGCGCTTTCGGTTCGCCAAGGCTATAAAATTGTTCATGAACATGACCATCTCGGCGAATGGTAAGCTGTAATTGGGAAGAAAGGGCATTAACCACAGAAACCCCCACACCATGCAAACCACCAGAAACTTTATAAGAGTTATCATCAAATTTTCCGCCGGCATGTAGTACCGTCATAATGACTTCGGCCGCTGAAACGCCCTCTTCGGGGTGAATCCCAACGGGAATACCCCGCCCGTCATCTTGAACAGAAACCGAATTGTCTGAATGGATGGTCACAATAATATCTTGACAATAACCCGCCAACGCTTCGTCAATGGCATTATCCACCACCTCAAACACCATGTGGTGCAAGCCTGTGCCATCATCCGTATCCCCGATATACATACCCGGGCGTTTACGCACCGCATCGAGCCCACGTAAGACTTTAATGCTTGAAGAATCGTAGCTATTTGGTTGATTTTGTTCAGACATTCTTGTTCCTATTATCAATAAAAAATGAAAGGGCAAAAAGCCCGAAATTGGGCGAGATTATAACAGAAAAAGCCAGAATTGTGTAAGGAAAGCACCAGCACCAAGAATCTCAAAAATTCACCAACAATCCTTGTTTAAGATCAAGTTTTACACAGGTTTAATTTGTCAAGATAAAAAGCGTAAAAAAAGTTGATCTTTTTTTATTATAATTGCTAGTCAAATTTTAACTTATTGATTTATAAAGAAAAGTTATTTTATGTGCGATCTGAATGGATTTTTGAAAAGCCTTGAAAAATCAAGGCTAAGCGGATTTTTACGAAGATAATCCACAAAGTTATCCACAAGCAATGTGGATAGAAAAAGGGTTATTTTCGCACTGTTTTTATGAACAGTAAGGGTGGGCGATGGCGGAGATCTTTAAACTCCTCGTGCCACTCTTCTTGCCCCTGTAACATCGGCTCAACCACCTGCTCAATCTCAAAACCGGCGTGAATCACGGCATTTAAAATCGTTGCCATGGTGCGATGGTAGGTTTTAAAAGGCTGTTTAAACCAATTTCGCTCCCGTAGCCCCTCCTCGCGGTAATGATTAAGGCGATAGGCTTGTTGCTGTTTTTGGGCATCTTTTTCCCAGCGGTCGCCACAACGGTGGGCGGTCACAATCGGGTGTTCTTGGGAAAAGATCAAACGACCTTGGGGAGCCAGTTTTTGCTTAATATTGGCTAATAAATCGGGGAAATCGGCAATATAGTGAAAAGCAAAGGAACTGGTAATCAGATCAAAATTCCCCTCTTCAATCTCATCAAGGCGTTCCATGGGCAAGCAATAGAGGCGACAAGCGGTCAAATTTATGCCTTTTTTTGTCAAGTCTTGCTCCGCTTGGCAAAGCATCTCTTGGGAGAGATCAAGCCCCACAGCAAAACTTGCCCCAAGGGCTAAATAATGAGCGAGATGCCCCCCTGTGCCACAACCGAGATCCAACACTCGTTTGCCTGTTAAATCCGGTAAGAGGGAAAACATGGTCGGTTTTTCCACCACTTCATTTAGGCTGATGGGGTTTTCACGGAGCTTTAAATACCGCTCAAAGAAAATCGGCGTGTCGTAAATACTGCGTTCCATAGCAAATTTTCCCTCAAAAAAGACCGCTTGCTAACGGCGATAAATATCTTCACCATCACGGCGTGTTTTTAAGAGACGTAAAATCCAGACATACTGCTCGGGGTGTTGTGTTACAAAATACTCAATGGCTTTATTCATTTCCCGCGCGGATTGTTTTTCATCCCCACTAAATTCAAGGGGGGGGAGAATTTCGATCTGATAAACGCCTTTTTCCGCCTGATAGATCGGAAACATCGGGATCACAACCGCATTAGCCACCCGTGCCATTTTATTTAACCCAGGTAGGGTGGCTTTTTCCGTTGCGAAAAAAGGCACATAGACACTTAATTTTTCGCCATAATCCTCATCTGGCAAGAAATAGCCCAACTCCCCTTTACGCACATCCGTTAAAAAGGCTTTAATCCCATTTTGACGAGCGTGCATTTTTCCCCCAAAACGCTCACGGGTGCGATTCCACAACCAATCCACAAGGGGGTTTTGGTGGGGTTGGTACATCGAGGTCATCGGCATTCCGTAGGTGTGTAACACAATACCAGAGGCATCAATCGCCCAAGTGTGAGGCACTAGCAAAATCACATTTTTACCCTTCGCTCGTGCTTCACGAATAATCTCAAGATTAGAGAACTCGCACCGTTTTTGGATATGCTGTGATGAACGCAGGGCAATTTCACCAATGCCTAACATTGTTTGCGACACGGTGATAAACATCTTCTCAATGACCTCTGCACGCTTTGCTTCACTCCAATCGGGAAAACAGTAGCGTAAATTGACATCCGCGCGGTGATACTGCTTTTTGCCCTTTAAGTGTTTAGTCACAAGCTTTCCAACCCAAGTGGCAAGTTTATCTCGCCATTGATAAGGCACATAAGCTAGCACCACTAAGCCTAAGATTCCTAGCCAAATGCCCCAATATTTTGGGTGTAAAAAGGCTTTGGAAAATTGATGTTGATAACCGATTTGATAAGTTTTTCTTTCTGACACGCTATTTTCTCGTTTTCTCTTTATTATCTACAATATTCTTCACTGCTAAGATCAGCCCTAAACCGATAAATGCCCCCGGTGGTAAAATGGCTAATAACAGCCCCGAGTCCAGATGCAGTAAATCCATCTTCGCCCCTTTCGCCCAGCTCCCTAAAAGCAGATCTAAGCCATCAAATAGCGTGCCATTACCGATAATTTCACGCATTGCGCCAAGGACAACAAGGCTTAAAGTCATCCCTAATCCCATAGAAAAGCCGTCAAAAGCAGAATGAAGCACGCCATTTTTTGAAGCAAAGGCTTCGGCTCGCCCGATAACGATACAGTTCGTCACAATGAGGGGGATAAAAATCCCTAGGGATTGATACACTGGAAAGGCAAAACCTTTCATCAATAGCTCAATCACCGTCACTGCCGTGGCAATAACCATCACATAAATCGGAATACGAATATCGTGGGGAATGACTTTGCGAAAAAGTGACACCACGGTATTACTCGCCACTAATACTAATAATGTGGCTAAACCAAGCCCAAGGGCATTGGTCACGTTATTGGAGACCGCCAACAACGGACAAAGCCCCAGCAATTGCACCAAAGCACCGTTGTTTGTCCAAACCCCTTGGGTGAAGATTGTTTTCCACCATGAAGGCGTTGGTGCGCTTTCACTGTCAATCTGTTGAACTGGGATTGTTTTTTCCATCAGCTCTCTCCTCCTATTGCTCACAAGGCGTTAAGCCTGACAAGATCGTTGGGTTAAGGTGGCGAACCACCCAACTCGCACTTTGGCGCACATTATTCACCACCGCCCGAGGGGTAATGGTTGCACCGGTAAATTGGTCAAACTGGCCGCCATCTTTTTTGACCGCCCATTGACGATCACTCTCCGCCGTCCATTTTTTCCCCGTGAAGCGGAAGATCCAATCCGAAATACGGGTATCAATTTTATCCCCAAGCCCCGGGGTTTCTTTGTGGGAAAGGGTACGCACGCCGAGGATTGTGCCATCAGGCTGAACGCCGATTAATAGCTCAATATTGCCAGAGTAGCCATCTGGGGCAGTACTTTGGAGGGCGTAAGCGGTCGTTTTTTCCCCTTTTTTTGCCAGATACAGTTTCTTCACAAAAGGCGCTTGGGGCAAGCTCACCTGCATACAGGTTGCCAATAAATCATTATCAAAGTGTGCTTGGGGCAACACTTCAAGCAAAAGTTGCCGTTGTTGCTGTTGGCTCACAGCATCGATACGCCCTTTAGTTAAGATATAGACACCAATGGAAATCGCGGTACAAAGCAACGCCACGATCCCCAAAATCAAGGCATAACGTGCGGTAATTTTCCCCGTTGTCATGATTTTTCTCCTGAAGGGTGCTTTAACTTCGTGCCATATAAACGTGGTTGGGTATAGTGGTCAATTAAAGGCACGGCAATATTGGATAATAGCACCCCAAAGGCCACGCCGTCGGGGTAATTACCGTAGTAACGAATAAGATAAACGAATGTGCCCACCATTGCCCCAAAAATCAATTTTCCACGGGGCGTAATGGAGGCAGAAACGGGATCGGTCGCAATAAAAAATGCCCCAAACATCATTGCCCCACTAAACAGCTGACTTAACACGCCGAGGTGTTTTTCCGCCCAAAAGAGTTCCGTGATACCGCTTAATAACGCAAAAGTCACCAACATCATCACTGGAATTTGCCAATGAATAATGCGTTTATACATCAGCACCAAACCGCCGAGTAAAAAGGCAAGATTCACTTCACACCACCCTTTGGCGAATTGTCCGATAAAAATTGGCGATGCTAGAATACCCGTTAGCCCCTCTTTGGCGATATTGGTCTTGGCACTGTCAAGAGGCGTCGCTTGGGCGATGCCGTCAATGGTGTTAAGCAGTTGATGCACACTAAAACCATCACTGGTTAAGCCTGTGAAAATCAGAGATAAGCTATCGCCAAAAGTAGGCGGTTCATTTAATAATTCAATGGGCGGAAGCCAAGCGGTCATCTGCACCGGAAAAGAGATTAACAGCAAAGCATAACCAATCATCGCTGGATTAAACACATTCTGCCCCAATCCGCCATAAACGTGTTTGGCAAGAAGTAACGCCACCAAAACCCCAATCACAATCACCCAATAAGGGGCATAAGGGGGAATCGCCATGGCGAGGATCAACGCCGTTAACCCCCCCGAGAGATCGGAGAGGTAAAATAACCACGGTTTTCCCCGTAATTTTGCCACGAGCAATTCAATCACCACCGCCAATGGCAAAGCAATGGCGATTTGAACGAAAACACCATAGCCGAAGAAGAACCCTAACACGCCAAGGGCTGGAAGCATTGTGGCAATCACCCACAGCATAAAATTCGCCGTGAGATTGCTTGAATGGGTATGGGGAGAACTCACCCTTTTAAACATGGTTTATCCTTGTTAATTGTATTGATTTTCACTCTGTTGCGCTTTTCTCGCTTTGGCTCGGGCAATCGCGGCGGCAACTGCCGCTTTGCGTGGGTCACTTTCGGTTTCCGATGTCGTTGTTGGCGGTGCAAAATTCTCTGAATTTTCGACCGCTTGTGGAGAACCTTTTTCTTCACTCACCTGCTGATTTTGCGCTTTTTTCACCTTCGCTCGCGCAATCGCGGCGGCAACTGCGGCTTTGCGTGGGTCGCTTTCGGTGTCCGATGTCGTTGTTGGCGGTGCAAAATTATCTAAATTTTCGACCGCTTGTTGAGTGCCTTTTTCTTCACTCACCTGCTGACTTTGCGCTTTTTTCGCCTTAGCTCGGGCAATCGCGGCGGCAACTGCCGCTTTGCGTGGGTTGCTTTCGGTTTCCGATGTCGTTGTTGGCGGTGCAAAATTCTCTGAATTTTCGACCGTTTGTTCCGCTGGCTTTTCTGCTCCCTCACTTTGATTTTGCGCTTTTCTCGCTTTGGCTCGGGCAATCGCGGCGGCAACAGCCGCTTTGCGTGGATCGCTTTCGGTTTCCGATGTCGTTGTTGGCGGTGCAAAATTATCTAAATTTTCGACCGCTTGTTCCGCTGGTTTTTCCGCTCCCTCGCTTTGATTTTGCGCTTTTCTCGCCTTCGCTCGGGCAAGGGCTGCGGCGACTGCCGCTTTGCGTGGGTCGCTTTCGGTGTCCGATATCGTTGTTGGCAGTGCAAAATTCTCTGAATTTTCGACCGCTTGTTCCGCTGGCTTTTCAGCTCCCTCGCTTTGATTTTGCGCTTTTTTCGCTTTGGCGCGGGCAAGGGCTGCGGCGACTGCTGCTTTGCGTGGGTCACTTTCGGTGTCCGATGTCGTTGTTGGCGGTGCAAAATTCTCTGAATTTTCGACCGCTTGTTCCGCCTGTTTAGCTAAACGTCTTGCACGCCGTTGTGCCATTAACTCACGATTATCCGGTTCGCCATTGGCTTTTGCTTGTACCGAAGTAGCGCTATCAGGTGGTTGCGTATTTTCCGCTTTTTTGGCTTTTAAACGTTCGAGTGCAGCTTTAACCGGATCTTCCCCGGCATTTTGCGCCACTTCTTCTCGCCGTTTTTCCGCCGCTTGTTGAATCCGTGCGGTGCGTGCTTCTTTCTCTTTATTCAGACGTGCTTCTCGGGCTTCAAAACGGATTTTCGCTTCCTCCGCTTTACGCGCCTTTTCATCAATTTCGGCGATTTTTGCTTTCTCTTGGCGGAAATATTGGATCAACGGAATGTAGCTTGGGCAAACGTAAGCGCAAATACCACACTCAATACACGCATCGAGGTGATACTGTTTCGATTTGTCGTGATCTTCCCCCCGTGCAAACCAATAAAGCTGTTGCGGTAATAACCCCACAGGGCAAGCATCGGAACAGCTTGAACAGCGAATACACGCCCGTTCTGGTTCAGGTGGGGCGTATTCAAAATGATCGGGGGCGATAATGCAGTTCGCCGTTTTGGTAATCGGGGCTTGTAACGACGGGAGAATAAAGCCCATCATCGGGCCGCCCAAAAAGACAGGCAAACGGCTATCGGCTTGGTAATCCACCTGTTCAAGGAGGTGTAAAATCGGCGTGCCGAGCCTTGCCCAGACATTGCCTTTATTGCGGATTTTATCCCCCGTGAGGGTCACAATGCGTTCAATAAGGGGTTCATCGTCCATAATGGCACGTTTCACCGCAAGGGCAGTGCCGACATTGTGCATTACTACGCCAAGTTCAATACTCCGTTTGCCATAGGGAATTTCTAACCCCGTGAGGAGCTGAACAAGCTGATCACTCGCACCGGAGGGGTATTTCGTTGGGATAACCCGTAATTGAATATCGTTTGCCCCTTTTAAGGCATTTTTGACTCGTTGTATCGCCCGAGGTTTGTTATCTTCAATGGCAATGACCACCTCTTCAGGGCGGAGTACATAACGCAAAATGCGGATGCCTTCGAGCATCTCTTCCGTGTAATCCTGCATTAGGCGATCATCACAGGTGATATAAGGCTCGCACTCGGCGCCGTTGATAATCAACACTTGGCAACGTTTTTCCGCCAAATGGAGTTTTTGTGATGTCGGGAAAACCGCGCCGCCTAAGCCAGCAATGCCTGCAAGGTAGGCTTTTTGAATAATCTGCTCAGGGCTTAGGGTGAGGAAATCGTCAATGGGGTGGCGTTCTAGCCATTGATCTCGCCCATCGGTTTCAATCACCACCGTTAATTCCGCAATGCCTGAAGGGTGGGCTGAGGGGTGAGGGGTAATCGCCACCACTTTCCCCGATGTCGGGCTATGCACCGGCAGTTGGCGGAAATGTTCTCCCTGGGTCAAGGCTTGACCTTTTAGCACCTCATCGCCGATTTTGACTAACAACTCACCAGCTGATCCGGCGTGTTGTACCACCGGCACAAAAAATTGCTTGGGTAAATGCAAGGTGCGGAGGGGCTTTTTACTCGACTGCTTTTTCATCTCCGGCGGATGAATACCACCGGGGAAATCCCATAATTTGCCCGAACGAATACGACTTAAAATATCACTCACGACTCATTTCCTCCCACCACTTTTTTCGCCTGTAACTCGGTGGTATTCACAATCGGAATCACGAGGTTCGGGTCAAACTGCCAGTTCCAATTTTGCGTGGTCTGTTTAACGGGGATCATTTTGATGCAATCCGTCGGGCAAGGAGCAACGCAAAGCTCACAGCCAGTGCAGAGATCGGCAAGGACGGTGTGCATCGCTTTATTCGTGCCGATAATGGCATCCACCGGGCAAGCCTGAATACATTTCGTACAACCAATGCAGAGATCTTCAATAATTAGGGCGACTTTAGTTTCCGGCTCTTCCCCTTCCATTTCAGGCACATCCACGCCCATTAAATCGGCAATTTTTACCACTAGAGGCGGGCCGCCTGGCACACATTTTGTGATTTCATCGCCATTGGCAATGGCTTCGGCATAGGGCTTGCAACCGGGGTAACCACACTGCCCACATTGGCTTTGGGGTAAAAGGGCATCAATCTGTTCCACAATGGGATCCGCTTCGACTTTTAATTTCATCGAGGAATAGCCCAAGATCCCCCCAAAGATAAGGGCGATCACGGCAATAATGATCAGAAGGGTAATAAATAGATCCATGATTTCACTCAGCCTAACTCGCCTTCACTAAACCGGCAAAGCCCATAAAGGCTAGGGACATTAAGCCTGCGGTAATCAAGGCAAGGGAAGCACCTTGAAAGGGTTTCGGCACATCTGCGATAACTAATCGCTCCCGCAATGCCGAAAATAGCACTAAAACAAGGGAGAATCCTGCCGCCGCACCAAAGCCGTATAACACGGACTCGACTAAATTATTCGATAAATTCACATTTAACAACGCTACACCCAGCACGGCGCAGTTGGTGGTAATCAAGGGCAGATAAATGCCTAATAAGCGGTAAAGGGTTGGGCTTGTTTTATGGACGATCATCTCCGTGAGTTGCACAATCACAGCAATCACTAAAATAAACACAAGAGTACGGAGAAAGCTCGCCTCTAAAGGGAGAAGAATATAACGCTCCACCAAATAAGCCGAAAGGGAGGCAAGCGTTAGCACGAACGTGGTGGCTAATCCCATGCCGATTGCTGTTTCAACCTTTTTCGACACCCCCATAAACGGGCAAAGCCCTAAAAACTTCACTAACACGAAGTTATTTATTAAGGCGGTGCTGATAATCAGCAAAATATAATCAAACATATCGGTGTAGCGTTCCACAAATCATTTTTAAAAGGGGCGTATTATCCGATCTTTCCCTCTAATTGCCAATAGTTTTGGCAAGCGGGCAAAAAGCAGGAAATTTTAACGAGAATTGGCAACCTCTCACAGCCTAATTCATTAGAGAGGTTGCCAAAAAGCGGTGACCTTATTTTTTATTGGTCTTTTTAGAGGTGGTTTTTTTGTTGTTTTTCTTCGCTTTTGGTTGCTCTTTTTCTACCTGTTTTACACAGAGATGAAGAATTTGCTCGGCACCGTTTTGGATATATTCATCATGACGCAATTTATTTTTTTGAATATCTAACATCGCATCATGGATACCTTGGGCAATACTTGGCGTTTGCACCAGCCCCCAACACGTTGGGCTTAAACGGTTAAAATTCTCTTGAAGCTCTGCCACATACAACACACCGCTGTAATAAGCAAAGACGTTGTTATCAAGCATACGGTTTAACAAACTTGCCCGAATTTGCTCCACGGGTAAATTCACTCGGTTATTGAACCAATCATCCACCCCACGCATAAAGGAAGGAATATCGTAACTCTCATTAACACGGTCGGCATAGGTCTGCCCCGTTGCACCATAGGCAATGGCGTAGGATTTTTGATCCACTTCGCTATCAGGAATACGGCTCCAACCGCTCGGTTTACTGCTAC
This sequence comes from Pasteurellaceae bacterium Macca, assembly GCA_023101485.1. Lineage (GTDB taxonomy): Bacteria > Pseudomonadota > Gammaproteobacteria > Enterobacterales > Pasteurellaceae > LVZB01. The sequence goes on from LVZB01000001.1 coordinate 216,021, forward strand.
ACGCCGTGAGTACCAAAAGAGCCGCAAGAGCAAGCCACGATTTTACTGATTTCATATGATATACTCCGAAAATTTTAAAAATCACGGCTATTCTACCCAAAGCGGTGGAATTACTCTATCTTTTTGTTTTGGGAGCTAATTTATGCAACAGTATTTAGATCTCTGCCAACGTATCGTTGAACAGGGAAAATGGGTGGAAAATGAACGTACGGGCAAACGCTGTTTAACGGTGATCAACGCCGATTTAACCTATAACGTTGCCGGCGGAGAATTTCCCCTTGTCACCACTCGCCGGAGCTTTTGGAAAGCCGCCATTGCCGAACTTCTCGGCTATATTCGTGGCTATAATAATGCCGCTGACTTCCGCGCCCTTGGCACAAAATCTTGGGATGCCAATGCCAACGAAAACAGTGCTTGGCTTGCTAACCCACACCGAAAAGGGGTGGATGATATGGGCTTGGTCTATGGTTCAGTAGGACGAAATTTTCCTAAAGCCGATGGCACAGGAAACGTTGATCTGCTCCGCCAAATTGTGGATGATCTTAAAGGTGGCATCGATAATCGGGGGGAAATTTACACCTTCTACCACCCTGGTGCTTTCCATTTAGGCTGTTTACGTCCTTGTTTACATAGCCACCACTTTTCTTTATTGGACGGTGTGTTATACCTCAATAGCACCCAACGCTCCGCCGATGTCCCTTTGGGGTTAAACTGGAATATGATTCAGTGCTATACCTTTTTAGCCCTCATGGCACAAATCACAGGGCATCAAGCCGGGCTTGCATTCCACAAGATTGTAAATGCGCACATTTATGAAGATCAGCTAGCCCTAATGCGGGATGTGCAACTCCAACGAACGCCTTTTACTGCCCCAAAATTAAAAATTAACCCGAAAATTCAAAGCCTTGAAGATTTAGAAACTTGGGTTACATTGGCGGATTTTAGTGTCGAAGGCTACGAATATCACCCCAGCATTCAATACCCTTTCTCTGTGTAACCTTGCAAGCGGTCACTTTTTGATAAAAATTTGCAAAATACCCATAATTTATTTATAGTTATTTTGCATTTTTTATTTTAAAGGAGAATCAAATGCAAAAAACAATCCTCACTAGCCTTATTTTATTTGCTGTCAATGCGTCTGCCCATGATGTTTGGGTCGATGCAAAAATCAATAAACAAAACCAAATTGAAGCAAATTTAGGCTATGGACATTTTCCAATTTTAGAGAAAATTGCCGAAGATCGCCGTCATATCTTCCAGCCAAACCCAATGCAGTTACATACCCCACAAGGCGTATTTGACCTCAAACTTCGCCCTCAAGGCGAAAGTTATCAATTCATTAGTGAGCAACCGCTTCGCCGCGGTGGTTATGTGATTACAGCCCGTTATAACCCGACATTTTGGTCTAAAAAAGAGGGGAAATGGGCGCAAAAAAACCGCAATGAATGGCAAGGTGCAGAATATTGCGAACAGACGCAGATGTTCGGCAAACGTATCTTAAATGTGAAGGGCAATCGCTCGGCGGAATTTATTACCCAAGCCGTTGGACAACGTTTAGAGCTTATCCCTCAAATAAACCCCGCGAGAGTCAAAGTGGGCGAAGCCTTACCAATTCAAGTGCTGTTTGAAGGAAAGCCCCTTGCGGGCGCGCAAGTTGATGCTAAATTCGCTGGCTTTGGCATTGCTGATCCCGATGATCACCACAATGAAGCCGCCGCCTTCACCCAAAAAACTGATAAAAATGGAATTGTGAATGTCGTGGTATTAAAAGAGGGATATTGGCGTGTTCGCACCGCTTTCAAACAGGATTATCCTGACCACAAGGTTTGCCAATTTGATCATAATAAAGCCAGCCTAACCTTTGAGATCGGCAATGTTAAGCACCCTCACGCCCATACAAAAGAAGAGGAGCAAGGACATCACCATCATCACTAATCTCAACACATAAACGCAAAACGTGTAACACTCTTCGTTACACGTTTTTTCATTAACAAGATCGCTATTTTGTCCGTTTTAATTTCGCTACAATACCTCCCATTTCTCTTATTCTTAACGCGTAAATATGAAGATATTGAATGAAAAGCCCCTTATTTCTAACCAACACGGTGCATTAATGATGGCGTTCGTGCCGTTCTTTTATGGTGCAGTCGCTGGCACTTTTCAGTGGGCACATCTCTACCTCGGCATGGCGTGGCTATTTTTATATCTCTTTTCTTACCCCTTTCTCGCCCTTTTTCAGCACAAAAAGAAGCAAAAATACCAAAAATGGGCAGTGATTTACGCCACAATCAGCCTACTTTTTGCGATTCCCTTACTCATTCAGCAACCGAAAATAGGGCAATTCGCGCTACCCCTTATTCCCCTTGCACTCATCCAGATTCACTACGCCAAAACCAAAAATGAACGGCATTTGTTTAACGATATTGCCGGTATTCTGACCTTTGGTGTGGTGGGAATGGCAAGCTATTATCTTGCCAAAGGGGAATATGGTTGGGGAATTTTACTCCACCCGAGCTTATTCTTTTTCGCCACGACCCTTTATATTAAAAGTGTCGCACGGGAACGGCGAAACCCACGCTATCGGCAAGCAAGCCTTGTGGTACATCTCGTGCTGATGCTGATATATGGTGCAATCGGAGCGTTTGGCGTGAGCTTTGCCTATGGCATCGCACTGTGGCGAAGCTGGCTAATTCCGCGACTAAATTGGAATATCAAACAAATCGGGCTATTGGAATTTGCCGTTGTAACGGTGTTTTTGGTGGGGTTAATTGTTGATTTATAGGAATACAAGCGGTCAAATTTTGTGGATTTTTTGAAAAAATGCAAAATTATGGCATCTCAAAAAACCAACAAAATCCGACCGCTTGTAGAAGCCGATTACGCCAAAAGTAGCAAGACTAATGGCGGCAAGACAATGATGTAGCCAATCAGGGGTAAAAATATCCCTTTCCATACGGTAGAACGGATTTCAAAACCCACGCCGTGGATAAATAAAATCGCCATACCATAAAAAACCAACACGGCAAGATAAGGAATTTTCCCACCAAAATGGAGGGCAAAGCTATTGCTATGAAGCAGAATTGCCCCAAACATCACCACTGCAAGAATAAAAGAAAGGGCCGTTAGCCAGCCCTTTTTTGTGATTTGATAAAGTGAATCAATCATTTGATTATTCGTCAAATTTACCTGTTTTCTCAATGCTCACAGTAATCACTGTCGCAAAAAGTACGGCAAGTAAGACGCCTAATACCCAAGTTACATAAAACATAGTGATTCCCCTTAGTATAGACTTGCGTTGTTATCTTCAATGAATTTCGAATCAAGACGACCGAACATTTTGAAGTATGTCCATACAGTGTAAGCTAACACTAATGGTACGAAAATACACGCAACAATTAACATTACCTGCAAGGTATATTGGCTTGCTGTTGAATCCCACATTGTTAAGCTCATTTCAGGATTTGAAATCGATGGCATTACAAATGGGAACATTGACACGCCTGCCGTTAAAATCACACCCGCTTGCATAATTGAAGACGAGAGGAAGGCAAAGCCTGAACGATTTGCTTTGGAGGCTGCAATCGTTCCTAGTGCTCCAATCACCGCTAAGGCAGGGATAATTAATAAAATTGGCATTTCAATGAAGTTTTTAAACCAAGCACCACTTTCTAATGCCACTGTTTTATTGACTACAGTAGAAAGTGCACGGTGATCAAGCTGGCTTGTTACCACAAAGCCATCAATGAAGAAGTATAGCCAAGCACCCGCAAGGAGGAATACAACTAATACGATTAATGCAGTCACTTGTGCAACAGCACGTACGCGATTGCGTAATTCGCCGGTGGTTTTCATTTGTAACCACGTTGCGCCTTGAGTGGTCAGCATCATTAAGCTAATCACACCACATAGTAATGCAAATGGATTTAATAAACCAAAGAATGAACCGGTGTAAGTCACTTGTTTTAACTCATTGAAGTGGAACGGCACGCCCTGTAACAGGTTACCAAATGCCACACCAAAGATGAGCGATGGTACAAAACCACCTACAAATAGACCCCAGTCCCAAGCATTACGCCATTTTGGATCATCAATTTTCGCACGGTATTCAAAGCCCACTGGACGGAAGAATAACGCCGCTAAAACCACGATCATTGCAAGGTAGAAACCAGAAAACGAGGTGGCATAAACCGTTGGCCAAGCAGCAAAAATAGCACCGCCTGCGGTTAAAAGCCAAACTTGGTTACCATCCCAATGGGGAGCAACTGCATTTATCATCACTCGGCGTTCTACATTACTTTTACCAACAACAGGTAAAAGAGTTAACACGCCCATATCAAAGCCGTCAGTAATGGCAAAACCAATCAGTAACACACCGATTAAAATCCACCAAATAAAGCGTAGAATTTCATAATCTAACATAGCTACCTCTCACTTATTTCGCAGATTGTTCAAAGTGGTAACGACCTGTTTTTAATGCACTTGGACCAAGACGACCATATTTGAACATTAAATACATTTCGACAACTAAGAATAATGTGTATAAACCACATAATAAGCCAATAGAAATCCAAAGATCTACCGTTGTCAACGCAGAATTTGACACGCCCGTTGGCAATACATTATAAATTGCCCACGGCTGACGACCGTATTCTGCTAAGAACCAACCACTTTCAATAGCAATCCATGGTAATGGCAAGCTCCAAAGTAATGCACGATGAAGAAGAGGACTACTTCCCACAGTACCACGAACATTTTGAATGAAAGCAATAATGATAAGAAGCAACATTAAACCACCGGATGCCATCATAATACGGAAAGACCAGAATGTTGGACCAACATTTGGAATCGTATCTTTAGCCGCTTGTTGAATCTGTTCTTCAGTCGCATCCACAATATTGTCTGTATAAGGTTTTAACAATAAACCAAAACCAAGATCTTTCTGTGCAACCTTGAAGGCTTCTTTATCAGCTTCAGTATAGCTACCCGATTGCAATTTAGTAAGCAATTCATAAGCTTTAATACCATTACGCACTCGTTCTACATTTTCTGTGCGTAAATCTTTTAAGCCTTTGATCTCTTTATCCAATGAACGCGTTGCAATAATACCCGCTGCATAAGGAATAGAGATTGCCATCTCATTTTTCATCTCTTTACTGTTTGGAATTACAAAAGCATTCCAAGGTGCAGGTGCTGGATGCGTTTCAAATTCCCCTTCCATTGCTGCTAATTTTACAGGTTGAGCGTGACCAATCTCATAACCTGATTCATCACCCATGATCAACACAGAAAGAATCGCCACTAAACCAAAACTTGCCCCAACGGAGAATGAACGGCGCGCAAAGCCGAGATCTTGTTTTTTCAAGATATAGTAAGAACTGATACCTAATACGAAGATCGCACCACAAGTATAACCCGCAGAAAGCGTATGCAAGAACTTAGATTGTGTAACTGGATTTAAGAATAATTCCCAGAAGCTAGTCAATTCCATACGCATAGTTTCGAAATTAAACTCCGCTGCAACGGGGTTTTGCATCCAACCATTTGCGACTAAAATCCACATAGCTGAGAAGTTAGAACCAAATGCAACCGCATAAGTTGCAAGTAAATGTTTACCTTTTGATAAACGATCCCAACCGAAGAAGAAAAGACCGATGAAGGTAGATTCTAAGAAGAACGCCATTAAGCCTTCAATCGCTAATGGTGCACCAAAGATATCACCTACATAGTGAGAATAATACGACCAGTTAGTTCCGAATTGGAATTCCATGGTAATACCAGTGGTTACCCCAAGGGCAAAGTTAATACCAAATAACTTACCCCAGAACTTCGTCATATCTTTATACACTTCCTTACCTGTCGTTACATATAACGTTTCCATCACCACAAGGACGAAAGAAAGCCCCAATGTAAGCGGTACAAATAAGAAGTGATAGAGTGCAGTTAATGCAAACTGCAACCGTGAGAGTTCAACAACGTCTAACATCTCAAACCTCTTTATCTAGACAAGCCTGAAAATTGATTACAAAAATCGTAATCACCCATAATCCACAGCTTAACTACTATTTTAAAAAACACTCTAGTAGCTAAGCCTTGATCAAGTATTCTACTCTAAAAAAGCGAATAAAGAATAGCAAAAATATTACATTGATCACATTTTCGAGATAAATATCTCCAAATTGTTAATTTATTATTCTATCTTATTGATATAAATCAAGAATATTCAACAAAAATAAGACAATCCTGACTATTTAAGTTGGTTTCTTTTTACTCTCATTATGCTAATAAAAAACAGTTTTATTTTGTCGTCAATTTAACAAAATAGATGAAAAAAACGACCGCTTGTTTTCTCTTTTTTGAGAAACAACCGACAAAATACGCCAAGAATTCTTCCAATTTCACTTTTTTGTGTTACCATGCGCGCCCTTTTATCCTCAAATTAAAAGAGATTTACATGAAAAATATGACATTTCGTACCCTTTTAATTGCGAGTGTAGTGGCAGTGATGAGTATCAACGCTCAAGCGTCGGTGAAAACCTCGTCCCTTTCCATGGTGAAAACACAATCAAGCAATCAAGTCTTACCCAAACAGTGTCATCAAATGTTTAAAGAAGCGGATAAACTGGTGACAACAGCAGAAAAACAGCCTGGGACACACACCCAACTGCAAACGATGAAAACCAAATTACAGGCTTCAAAACAGCAAATCCTGAAAATGGATGTGGTGATGCAAGAAAAAAGCTGTGAAAAAGGGCTGACTGCATTAAATAACATGAAAAAATTGTAAATATGAAATAACACATTGATTTCATGGCAAGATCGAAAAAGCGAGGAACTGATCAAACTCCTCGCTTTTTTTATGGCAAAATTTTAATAAAAATTATCCCTTATTTTTCAAATAAAACGCTCTCCCCAACTCCACCACCGACTTTCTCTTTTCTCTTAGTTAAAAGCGTGAGCACCTCATAATGTGCCGTATGAGGGAACATATCAAAGAGTTGCACTTTATCAAGTTGATAATCTTGCAAATGGGCAAAATCTTCCGACATCGTTTTTGCATAACAGCTAGAATAGAGGATATAAGGCGCACCTAACTGATTCAGATATTCCGCCAATGGTTGCCCAATCCCTCGTCGAGGTGGGTTCACAATCACTAAATCGGGGGCTTGGTTCTGCCCATTTAAGGCGAATTTTGCTGAATCAAGGGAAGCAAAATGGACATTTTTCAACCCCAGTTGCGTTGCAGATTGCGTTGCACAACGAATTGCCGAAGGCGAAATCTCAATCCCAGTGAGATTCACATCGGGGCATTTTTCCGCTAATGCCTTGGCACAATGTAACCCAAAGCCCCCAACGCCACAAAAGAGATCCCATAAATTCTTAATGGGTAAATCCAAAATCCACTGTTGTGCCGTCCCATAAAGCTGGCTAGCAACACGGGGGTTCGTTTGGAAAAAACCTTGAGGGCGAATAAAAAGCGGAATGTCATTAAAATTCTCATGCAGAACTTGCATTTCCGTCAAAAAGATCTCCGTGTCGCCTTCTAAAATTGCTGAATGTTGAGGCTGAATATTGAGGCTTACCACCGAATTTGGGGGCAATTGTTCCAATAAGTGAGGCAATTCACGCTCAACAAGCGGTCGTTTTTTTTCACTTTTTAGCACAAAGCGGACCATCACCGCCCCTGTGTGCAAACTTGCCGTCAGCAAGATATATTTCAACTCGCCACGTTTTTTCGCCACATTATAAGGCACTAAACCTGCACGCCCGATAAACTGCTTTAACACTGGAAAAAGGCGAGAAAAAGATGAAGGATAAAGCGAGCAATCACTCAAATCTACCCCACTTTGTGGGTCAAAAGGATCGGCGAGAATCCCTAAAATAGGGCGTTCAACGCTTCCTGACACCACCATTTTCGCTTTATTGCGGAACTGACTTTGAGGAGAAGCTACCGCCTCAAACCATGCCGTTGTAGGTAAAAGATAAGGAGAAATTAACGCCTGACAATGATCCTGTTTTTCCGCCAACTGAAGCCTATAATCTTGTTCAAGCCATTGGCAAGAACGACAACGCCCTTCCTCAAAGTGATGACAATCCAGTATGTTAGCCATTCGTTGCTTTCCACTCCAACCATTCATCTTGTAATTGTGAAAGGGTGCGGTTTGCTTGTTGCCAACGTGGGCTTGCTCTTAGCATCTCCCATGAAATTGATTGCCGTTTCATCAAGCTAATATGGCGTTCACGTTGCGCTTGTGTCGGCTCAATTTTTAAGCCATCTAACACTTGAACCACACCTTCGGGCTCGTTACATAACAGTAATAAATCACAGCCAGCATGGAGCGCCTTCTCACTTCGCTCCACATAATTGCCCATAAAACCTGCGCCTTTCATCCCTAAGTCATCGGAGAAAATGACGCCATTGAAATTAAGCTGTTGGCGTAGGATCTTTTTCAACCAATAGCTTGAACCACTTGCGGGCTGGCTATCACATTGGGTGTAGATCACATGGGCTGGCATAATGGCAGAAAGTTTCCCTTTTTGAATAAGTTGTTGAAAAGGTTGAATATCTCTGTCAAAAATTTCACTTTTCGCTCGGTCATCAAAAGGGGTTTCAAGATGCGAATCGGCTAACACATGACCATGTCCGGGGAAATGCTTCCCTGTGGTCGCCATGCCCATTTCTCTCATGCCATCAATAAAGGCTTCAGCAATAGGGAGCATCTCTTCCACTGATTCTGCAAATGATCGGTCGCCAATCGCTTTACAACCATGCCCTAAATCCAATACTGGGGCAAAACTCAGATCAATATCTAAAGCGAACATCTCTGCTGCCATTAACCACCCTGCTTCTTTTGCCAGCTGTTGTGCGGTATCAAGGTTCGGGGCTAAATGGCGGAAAGATTGCATGGCAGGGAGTTGAGTAAAACCTTCCCGAAAACGTTGTACTCGCCCTCCCTCTTGATCAACGGTAATCAGCAGAGGCTTTTTCACTCGTTGGCGAATAGATTGAATAAGCCTTTGAATTTGCTGTGTATTTTCAAAATTGCGGGTAAATAGAATCAAGCCTGAAACCAGAGGGTGTTCAAGTAATTCTTGCTCTTCAATAGTGAGTTCTTTGCCGATAAGATCGATAAGTAACATAATGATTTCCTTATAAAAAAGCCCTCAACACAATGGGAGGGCTTGGGAATTAAGATTGGCTATCTTGTGTGTTGGCGAGATGCTTTGCTTGATTTTTACGCATTTTAATATTTAACAGCTCGACTAACACCGAGAAACCCATGGCGGTATAAATTGCCGATTTTGGAATATGAATATTAAAGCCTTCGCCCACTAAGGCGATACCAATTAAAATCAGGAAGGCTAAGGCAAGATTTTTAATCGTTGGATTATGATCGACAAAATCGCCAATCGGTTTGGCAGCAAACATCATTACCCCAACGGCAATCATAATTGCAATTACCATGACAGGAATATCATCAGCAATACCTACTGCCGTAATCACAGAATCTAATGAGAAAACAATATCTAATAAGGCAATTTGTATTAAAATAAATAAATAGCTAGCTTTTTTCTTACTATGATGTGCTTCACCATGCTCCACACCTTTCACCGCTTCGACTAACTCTATCCCACTTTTCACAATTAAAAACACACCACCGAGAATTAAAATCAAATCACGCCCTGAAATCGGCTTTTCTAGCAAGGTAAAAAGCGGATCAACTAATCGCATAATCCAAGCCAGGGAAAGGAGCAGTAAAATCCGCGTACCCATTGCTAACCCTAAACCAATGATCCGTGCAGATTGGCGCTGTTTTTCAGGTAAACGAGATACCAAAATACTGATAAAAATAATATTATCAATACCCAATACAATTTCTAATGCCGCAAGGGTAAAGAGGGCAATCCACGCCTCGGGAGAGGCTATCCAATCAAACATATATTTTCCTAATCAAAAAGGGGCGAAAAGTCGCACATATTAGCGAGAGTTCCGCCTAAATTAAAGGGGAGAATGTAAAAAGTTTTGCAAAATATTTGCCGTAAAAGATTTCCGTAAATAAAAACCTAAGGGCAAAGATTGAATCATTTCACCATGTTGATTAACCGCATTCGCCCGTGCTTGGCTGTTTCGCCCTTTTGGACGGAGTTGCAACACTTCCCCTAAGGTCGCATTGATCGCTTGCAAACGCCCAAAAACAATCAATTCCATCAACTCTTCCCAATCTTGTTGGAGCTGTTTCTCCTCACGAGGGCTTGGGGACCACAAAATCGGCTGACCAATACGCCGATGGGATAGCGGAATCCCTCGACTACCTTGCACAGGTATCCACAGCACCCGTTGCAATTTATGGCGAACGTGGGAGCTTTGCCAAGTGATGCCATGATTATGCGTTAAAGGCGCAAGGCTGACGAAAGTAGTTTCTAGCGGTTGTCCCTTCTCTCCAATCGGAATGGTTTTTAGCTCAATACCTAAATGGGCAAAATCTTGCTCTGCTTTACTCCCTGCTTTTGCACCTAAAGCGGTTTCAATTAACATGCCCACCCAACCCTTATCACGTTTTAAATCAGGGGGAATCGGGATATGTAACGATTCCGCCAATTCAGCTAGGGTAAAGCCCGAGATCCAGCGGGCTTTTTCAAGCAATTCCGCTTCACTGTGGGAATGGGTCGCAAGTTGCATATCATCGTCCTTTATTCAATAAAGGAGCGATTTTACGCACATTCCCCCCACGGTGCTACTCCTTTACATTTTCTCTACCATTTCCCCTACATCTTCGGCGAGATCTAACATCTCTTGCGCATTGGCTAACACAGTATCGGTAATCTTTTCTCCCCCTAATAAACGGGCGAGGGCATGAACGCGATCTGCCTGACTAAGCAGTGTCATTTTGGTTTCTGTTTGATTATTTTCCACCCATTTCTGCACGTTAAAATGATGATTACCGTGACTTGCGACTTGCGGTAAATGGGTGACACACAGCACTTGGCATTTTTTACCTAGCGCTCTTAATAATCGCCCGACAACAGTCGCCGTTGGGCCACTAATCCCCACATCGACTTCATCAAAAATAATTGTTGGGGTAGAAAGTTTATTCGCCGTGAGCACTTGAACCGCGAGGGAGATTCGAGAAAGCTCTCCCCCCGAGGCAATTTTTGCCAGGGGTTGTGCCTGTTGCCCTAAATTACTGCGTAAATTAAATTCCACGCTATCTGCCCCATTGGGGGATAATTTTTCAGGATGATGTTGCACATCAATAAAAAATTCGCCATTTTCCATGGCTAAATGTTTAATCTGTGCCGTTACTTGCTCTGCCAATTTTTGGCTGGCTAAATGGCGTTGCTGATGAATTTTTTGAGCAAGTGCTAAACAGGCGTCATGGGCAATTTTTTCATCTGCAATCAGCTGTTCTTCATTTTCTTCAAAATCTAATAGCTTTTGTAATTCGGATTGCAGTTCAAGATGACATTTCCAGAGATCAATCGGTGCGACATGATGTTTCCGCGCCAGTTGCATCGCATCGTTGATCCGTTCATCTAACTCGTTCAGTTGTTCTGGATCTTGCTCAATTTTATTGGCTAAACGGCTAATTTCAGAACTTGCTTCTTGCACTTGGATCAAGGCTTCGTTGAGCATTTCAAGCACCGATTCATACTGGCTATCCATCTCGACAAGCTCCTCCGCTTCGCGAATCGTGTGATAAAGCAGAGAATCCACATTGACCTCGCCATCGGAAAGGCTCTCCATTGCCGACATTGAGAGGGCGGTTAATTGTTCCGAATTGGCTAAACGAGCTTGATCTTCTTCTAGTTGCTCAAATTCCCCCTCTCTAATGGCAAACTCATCAAGCTCATCGACCTGATATTGTAGAAGCTGTTTTCGTGCTTCATTTTCTTGGCACTGTTGTTGGAAATTTTGTACCTGTTTATGTAGCTTCCGCCAACGTTGATACTGTTGTGCCATTTCAGTAAGCAAACTATGGGTATTGGCATAGTTATCTACCAATTCAAGCTGATATTCACTTTTCAATAAAAGTTGTGGGGCGTGCTGACCGTTTAAATGAATCAGATATTGCCCTAGCTCACGAAGTTGTGAAATGGGAATTGGGCGATTATTAACAAAGGCTTTTGAGCGTCCTTCAAGATTGATCATCCGCCGTAAAATGCACTCTTGGGGGTTATCTTCATCGAGTAAATCATGCTCCCCTAACCATAAATAAGCAGGGCTATTGGGTTGCATTGAAAAAGTGGCACTAATATCGGCTTTATCCGCCCCATTGCGGATCATTGAACTTTCAGAACGGTAGCCTAAACATAGGCTTAGGGCATCAATGGCGATGGATTTACCCGCCCCCGTTTCCCCCGTGATGACGGACATTCCCTCATTGAGGTCTAATACAAGGTGGCGAACAATGGCAAAATTATTGACGGTGAGTTGCTGTAACATAAAAATACCCATAGCATTTACTGTATGGGTATATAGTATTACTGTTTATTTGAACAGTAAAGCATTTTTGCAAAAAAATGTTTATTTTTGACCGCTTGTTAAAATCCCCTGAGCGCAGGCATAGGCTGACGACCACGCCCATTGGAAATTATAGCCCCCAAGCCAGCCGGTAACATCCAATACTTCGCCGATAAAATACAGCCCTTTCACCTGATTAGCTTCCATTGTTTGGGAGGAAATTTCGTGACAATCCACGCCCCCCATAGTGACCTCCGCGGTGCGGTAGCCTTCCGTGCCATTGGGGAGAAATTGCCAATGATGCACTAACTGTGCCAATGCCTGTAACGCACTTTTACTCACTTGGGCAATGACGTCATCTTGTAGCATCTTTTGCTCCACCCAAAGTTCCACCAATTTCTTCGGCAAGTAACGTGCTAACACGGTTTTAAGCTGTAATTTCGGTGAAGATTGGCGGAGTGTGTGCAAAATATCAAGAATATTTTCCGACGGAAGGAGGTCAATTTCCACACTCTCCCCCATTTCCCAATAATTTGAGATCTGCAAAATCGCCGGCCCTGATAGCCCTCGATGGGTAAATAACATTTGATTCGTGAAGGTTTTTCGAGGCGTACTCACACTCACCGGCAAGGCAATACCTGAAAGCGTCGCAAAGGCTTTATCCCCCTCTTTCCACGTAAAAGGCACAAGGCTGGCACGCACAGGCACAATCCCAATGCCAAATTGTTCTGCCACTTTATAGCCAAAAGGACTTGCCCCTAAACTCGGCATAGAAAGCCCCCCCGTAGCGATGACTAACTGCTTCGCTTGGAACTGCTCACTCCCTGTTGAGATCTGGAAATGGTGGGCAAATTTCTCTACAAAAATGACCGCTTGTCGAAGGGCAATTTCCACCCCACCTTTGTCACATTCGGCTTTCAGCAAATTGACAATCTGCTCCGCCCCTTCATCACAAAACAGTTGCCCAAGCTCTTTTTCGTGATAGGCAATGCCGTAGCTTGCCACAAGAGAAATAAAATCCCAGTTGCTATAACGGGCTAAGGCGGATTTCACAAAATGCCGATTTTGGCTGAGATAATGTTGAGGGGTCACGTCTAAATTGGTGAAATTACAAAACCCACCGCCAGACATTAAAATCTTCCGCCCGATCTTTTTACCACTATCTAACACGAGGACTTTCTTCCCCCCTTGCCCTAATTGGGCTGCGCAAAATAAGCCTGCCGCCCCTGCGCCGATGATCAGCACATCCACTTGTTTCATAAAAACTCCTCAAAGGGGGGCTATTTTACACGAGTTTGCCGACCCTAAGGGGGCAAATTTCTGCATTATTTTGCCCCCTCCTTATGTTAGACTAACGGCATTTTTCCTCGGTATAACAAGGATTGCCATGACAGACCAACTTAACCAACAAATCAGCCACATCATCGCCACGGAGCTTGCGGTACAATCGAAGCAGATTCTCTCGGCATTACATCTACTTGATGAAGGCAATACCATTCCTTTTATTGCCCGTTACCGTAAAGAAGTGACCGGTGGGCTTGATGACACCCAACTTCGCCACTTTGAAACACGCTTAATCTATCTACGCGAACTCAACGACCGCCGCCAGACCATTCTCAAATCCATTGAAGAACAGGGCAAATTGAGTGATGAACTTCGCCAAAAAATTGAACAGAGTGAAAGCAAAACCGAGCTTGAAGATCTCTACTTACCTTACAAACCCAAACGCCGTACCCGAGGGCAAATTGCCATTGAAGCGGGGCTTGCCCCACTTGCAGAACGTTTATGGGAAGATCCAAGCCTTATCCCAGAAGCGATTGCCAATGAATTTCTAAACACTGAACAAGGCGTGGCAGACAGCAAATCCGCCCTAGATGGCGCACGGTATATCCTTATGGAGCGGTTTAGTGAAGATGCAGAATTGCTGGCAAAATTACGCCAATATTTGACCGCTCACGCCACCCTTGAAGCCAAAGTGATTGCCGGCAAAGAGCAAGAAGGGGAAAAATTCCGTGACTATTTCGCCCATAGCGAACCTTTAAAGAATGTTCCTTCCCACCGTGCGTTGGCGATGCTACGAGGACGAAATGAGGGCATTTTAAGCCTGAATATCAATGCCGATCCCGATGCGGAAGAAGGCTTACGCTCTTACTGTGAGGAGATCATCCGCGAGCATTTAGGGGTAGAATTTAACCAACAACCGGCGGACAGCTGGCGTCAGCAAGTGGTGGCTTGGACGTGGAAAATTAAAGCCTCCCTCCACCTTGAAACGGAATTGATGGCAAGCCTGAAAGAACGCGCCGAAGAAGAAGCCATTGATGTGTTTGCACGCAATTTATCCGCCCTCTTAATGGCGGCCCCTGCGGGTGCGCGTAACACCATGGGCTTAGACCCTGGCTTACGCACGGGGGTCAAAGTGGCTGTTGTCGATAATACAGGGAAACTTTTAGCCACCGATACCATTTACCCTCATACACAAAATCTTCACACTGCCGCCCAAACACTCTACCGTTTAGGCAAAACCCATCAGGTCGATCTGATTGCCATTGGTAACGGTACGGCTTCCCGTGAAACAGAGCGTTTTGCCAAAGATGTGATTAAACAAGCTAGCGATTGGCAAGCCCAAACGGTGGTGGTCAGTGAAGCCGGCGCTTCGGTCTATTCCGCGTCGGAATTAGCCGCAATGGAATTTCCGAACCTTGATGTTTCTTTGCGAGGTGCGGTTTCTATCGCCCGCCGTCTGCAAGATCCCCTTGCGGAATTAGTGAAAATCGAACCCAAAGCCATTGGTGTGGGGCAATATCAACATGATGTGAATCAATCACAACTCGCGCGAAAATTAGAAGCCGTGGTGGAAGATTGTGTGAATGCCGTTGGTGTCGATTTAAACACCGCTTCCGTGCCACTTCTTACTCAAGTTGCTGGTTTAAGTAAAACCTTAGCGCAGAATATCGTGGCATTTCGTGATGAAAACGGACGCTTCGCAAGCCGTGCTGAATTGAAAAAAGTCCCTCGCTTAGGGCCGAAAGCCTTTGAGCAGTGCGCCGGCTTTATGCAAATTTTAGACGGAAAAAATCCCCTTGATGCGTCAAGCGTTCATCCTGAAGCCTACCCTGTGGTAGAAAAAATCTTAAAAGCGACCGCTTGCACCCTCGCCGAGCTAATGGGTAATGAAAGTAAAATCAAACAGCTACGGGCGGTGGATTTTGTCGATGACCAATTCGGCTTACCAACCGTTACCGATATTCTTAAAGAACTCGAAAAACCGGGGCGAGATCCCCGCGGTGAATTTAAAACTGCCACCTTTGCCGAAGGCGTGGAAGATATTCAGGATCTCAAAGTCGGCATGGTGCTAGAAGGGAGCATCACAAACGTGACCAACTTCGGGGCATTCGTTGATATTGGCGTTCATCAGGACGGCTTAGTGCATATCTCGATGTTAGCGGATAAGTTTGTCGAAGATCCGCACCAAGTCGTCAAAACCGGCGATATCGTTAAAGTGAAGGTGCTAGAAGTCGATGTCATGCGTAAACGAATCGCCCTGACAATGCGGTTAGAAGATAAACCTCAAGGGAAGGAAAATGCGACACCACGGGAAAAAAGCCCACGTTCGCCAAAACCTGCCCCAATCAGTAACAACGCCTTTGCCAATGCGTTAAAAGGTTGGAAAAAATCCTAAAACATATTGAGGTGATGAAAATCACCTCAATTATTTTTGTTTTTAAAGAAAATACTTGCGGGAAAAAGAAAAATCCGTATAATTCCGCCGTCTTTTACAGAACGGTGAGATGTCCGAGTGGTTGAAGGAGCACGCCTGGAAAGCGTGTATGCGGGAAACTGCATCGGGGGTTCGAATCCCCCTCTCACCGCCATTTAATTGTAAAGCTAAATTCTTAGCAAAAAGCCCTGAATACTTTATTCAGGGCTTTTTGTTTTATCAAAATAATCTTTATTTTAGCATTTTTTGTAGTTTGTAATTATTACCACTTTTCGGCACATGGCCTTGTTCATCACATAATTCTGCATAACTTCCATGTACTTTAAGACTCAAATCATTACTATTTGTTAATTTAATGATCCCTTTGGCACTATCGTGCGTATAACGACCCGTTTCAGAAAATGGGAATTTTTTATTATTTTTGAAATAAACCGTATTGTATTGATAAGTGTTGTCATGATTTAAGACTAACTTTGCTTCAATTTTCTCACAGTCCGCACAAGGCAATGTACCTTGATAAGTTCCTGCGACATTCGGTTGTAGAAAGGATGAACAAGCTGAAAGCGTAAGCGCCGCAACGGTGAGTGCGGTCGTTTTAATCATGGTCATAATGTTTCCTCTTAATAAAAGTTAAAGTTTAAAATTCGGGTTGACTTTACATTGCAACTGCGTAATTTCAGGGTAATCTTGTTGAACAAGACGAAGCAAATGGGCTTGTTGCAATAATAAACCTTGGCGAATCGTGGCGTTTTGTACCTCAAAAATCAGAGTATTATCGTGCATATTTACAATTCGGTAAAGTTTACGGTAAGACGCCGGCAATAATTGTTTGATTTTATCGTTTAAGGCATTCAACGCGTTGGCTCGTTGGACAATGCGTGTGAGGCTAGAGTTCTGCAAAATCTCCGTAATCTTTTTAGTCGGCGAATTTTTCATCTTAACCGTTGCCTCCCCTCGGAATAACTTGTTTTTGGCGATATTGCCCCAATAATGGGGCGACATTCTACAAAATTAATCGTATAATCGGCACAATTTTTTTTATTATTCAGGCTATGGCATTTTTTACTTCTTTTCCTAAATCGGCACGGTGGTCGCAATTCCTACTCGGTATTATTGCGATGTTCGCCTTACCTGCCCATTCGGTGGAAGTGGAAAATACGCCCAATTCTGCCCCCCAAGAGGTGCGTTTAGTGGAGCTTTCTCGTTCCATTGCCAGCGCCACTCACAAACAAGCCCTCTTTTTACCCGTTGAGCAAACCTTAGCGGAAAAACGCCCCCAACAAGCGGTCAAATTTTTCCAAGATTTTGCTTTTTTCCCTGAAACGCCTTTCTTTTCAACGCCCCCGATTCGTGCTGGGCCTCGTTGCTAATTCCCTTTTTCAATTTTAATCTTCCTTGCAATCCGCGATGGATTGTTTGTGATTTTCTGTTTTTTTATTAGGAACATCTATGTTTACAAAATTATTAACCGCCATTTTTGGTTCAAGCAACGACCGCACACTCCGCCGTTTAAATAAACGTGTGGCACAAATCAATAAATTAGAGCCTATTTTTGAAAAATTAACAGACGCTGAATTACAAGCGAAAACCGCTGAATTTAAGCAACGTTTAAGTGAAGGGGCAAGCCTTGATAGCCTTTTACACGAAGCCTTTGCTACGGTGCGTGAAGCGAGCCGTCGGGTATTAGGGATGCGTCATTTTGACGTGCAGTTAATCGGCGGTATGGTGCTTACGGAGCGTAATATCGCTGAAATGCGTACCGGTGAAGGGAAAACCTTAACGGCAACGCTACCTTGCTATCTCAATGCTTTAACGAGCAAAGGGGTGCATGTGGTTACCGTCAATGATTACTTAGCACGCCGAGATGCCGAAACCAACCGCCCACTCTTTGAATTTTTAGGGATGACGGTGGCGGTCAATATCCCCGGCTTATCGGGTGAAGAAAAACGCCAAGCTTATGCGGCAGATATTACTTATGCGACAAACAGTGAGCTAGGGTTTGACTATCTGCGTGACAACCTTGCCCACAGCAAAGAAGAGCGTTTCCAACGCCCGTTACACTATGCCTTAGTCGATGAAGTGGATTCCATTTTAATTGATGAAGCCCGTACGCCATTGATTATTTCAGGCCCTGCGGAAGATGTCTCTCAAATTTATCAAGCCATCGACCAAATCATTCCGCACCTTGTACAGCAAGAAAAAGAGGATACGGAAGAATACACCGGCGAGGGGGATTTCACCCTCGATTTAAAGAGCAAGCAGGCGCATTTAACGGAGCGTGGTCAGGTCAAAGTTGAAAATCTACTTACCCAAATGGGCTTAATGCAAGAGCATGAAAGCCTCTATTCGCCAGCGCGAATTAGCTTATTACATCACGTTTATGCCGCTTTGCGTGCGCATCGCTTGTTTGAAGTGAATGTGGATTACATCGTCAAAGATGGCGAGATCGTGATTATTGATGAACACACGGGGCGGACAATGGCAGGTCGCCGTTGGTCAGATGGCTTACACCAAGCGATTGAAGCCAAAGAAGGGGTAAATATCCAAGGTGAGAACCAAACCGTTGCGTCTATCACCTATCAAAACTATTTCCGCTTATATGAAAAATTAGCCGGTATGACAGGGACAGCCGATACCGAAGCCTTTGAATTTCAACAAATTTATGGCTTAGACACGATTGTGATCCCAACAAACCGCCCAATGATTCGTGATGACAAAACGGACTTAATGTTTAAGAGCGAAAAAGAAAAATTTGACGCGGTGATTAAAGATATTCAAGACTGTATGGCTCGTCAGCAACCGGTGTTAGTGGGAACAATCTCCATTGAGAAATCGGAAGTGTTGTCGGATATCTTAACCAAAGCAGGCATTGCCCATAAAGTCTTGAATGCAAAATTCCACGCCCAAGAAGCGGAAATCGTTGCCGATGCCGGTTACCCAGGGGCAGTTACCATTGCGACGAATATGGCAGGACGGGGAACGGACATCGTACTTGGGGGGAACTGGAAAGCCGAAGTGGCGAAATTAGACAACCCAACGGCAGAGCAAATTGAGGCGATTAAAGCTGAATGGCAAAAACGCCACGATATTGTGATGAAAGCGGGTGGCTTACATATTATCGGGACAGAACGCCACGAATCTCGCCGTATCGATAACCAGCTACGGGGGCGTTCAGGTCGTCAAGGCGATGCGGGTTCATCACGTTTCTATCTCTCCCTTGATGATGCCTTAATGCGGATTTACCTCAATGAAGGCAAGCTCAATATGATGCGTAAAGCCTTTACCGAAGAGGGGGAAGCCATGGAATCGAAGCTCCTCACGAAAGTTATTGCTTCTGCACAGGCGAAAGTCGAAGCCCATAACTTTGACGGGCGTAAGCAACTTTTACAATATGATGATGTGGCGAATGAACAGCGTAAGGCGATTTACGAACAGCGGAATCACTTACTCGATTCAGACGATATTTCCAGTATGGTTGAAACGATCCGCAGTGATGTGTTCAACGGCGTGATCGACCAATATATCCCACCACAATCCATTGAAGAAATGTGGGATGTGCCTGCCCTTGAACAACGCCTCAGACAAGAGTTTGGTATGGATTTACCAATTAGCAAATGGCTTGAAGAAGACGACAACCTCCACGAGGAAACCCTTCGGGAGCGTATTGTGGAGATTGCGCGCCAAGCGTATCAAGCCAAAGAAGCGGTTGTAGGGGCAGAAACCATGCGTGGCTTTGAAAAAGGCGTGATGTTACAAACCCTTGATGAACTGTGGAAGGAGCATCTCTCCTCGATGGATTACCTCCGCAAAGGGATTCACTTACGCGGTTATGCACAAAAAGATCCGAAGCAAGAGTACAAAAAAGAATCTTTTGCGATGTTCACCGATATGCTTGATGCCTTGAAATCCAATGTGATTGGCATATTAAGCCGTATCCAAGTGCGTAGCCAAGAAGAAGTGGAACAAGCGGAACGGGAACGTTTAGCACAAGCAGAGCAAGAAGCCTCCCACTATCATGAAGAAAATGAAGGGCAACAGACACAAGCGGTCGAAAATGAGCAAGATTTTGCTAATTTACCGATTGGACGTAATGAGCCTTGCCCTTGTGGTTCAGGCAAAAAGTATAAGCATTGCCACGGTAGCATTGCGAAATACGCGTAATTTTTCTCGTTAATGGGGTCGAATGACGGCAGGTTTTTATAAAAGACAGAATAGCCTTAATGTTCGACCCTCTGTTTTTATATCTTAGTGAGAACAAAGGTCAATACTATGTCAAAACCCACCATTCAAGTTTCGGCGGGGATTATCCGCAATGAATTTGGACAGCTTTATCTTACTCAACGTCTTGAAGGGCAAGACTTTGCCCAATCCCTTGAATTCCCGGGGGGGAAAGTCGATCAGGGTGAAAGCCCCGAAGAAGCGTTAAAACGTGAGTTGGAAGAAGAGGTCGGCATTATGGTATTAAGTGCCTTCCCTTATGAACATTTTACCTTTGAATATCCCACCAAGTTTATTGAGTTCTTCTTCTACTTGGTGGAAGAGTGGGTCGGCGAACCCTTTGGGCGAGAAGGGCAGGAAGGCTTTTGGATTGCCCAATCGGAATTGGAAGAGGGGCAATTTCCGCCAGCTAACCGTGAGCTGATACAGAAATTACGCCGTGAAGCAAGCTAACGCTTAGCTTAAACCCAACACTTTACGCCCATTCACACTGGCAATATTCGCCATCTCGTCTAAATTCGTAAAACGACAGCCTGCGGAAAGCAGGCTTAATTCCTGCCACATATCCCCCTCACACAGTGGCACCATATAATCGCAAATATTATCTGTTCCAATGGCAACGGTAATGCCCTCGGGGATCATCTCGTCCGCTGGGGTAAGGGCGTTGTGGAACGGAAGCACTTCATCTTTACGGGGGCTATCAATCCATGCCATTGGGCAGGCGATCATCATCATCTGGCTTAACTGCATTTTTTTATAGAGCATTTGGCGATATTCACGGGGATGTGCACCAATGGAAATACCATGAATTGCCACAACGTTGCCCACCATATCGTGTTCGAGGGTTTTATCACAAAGTTGCTCGGTCTCTTTTTCCGTTGGGCTATTAAACTGATCCACATGAACGTGCAACATCTTCCCTTGAGCTTTTGCCGTTTCCATCAAAATATCCATCGCCTCTAACCCTTTGCCGTAATCTCGCTCATCACGGTAGGGCAAGCCACCAATAATATCTACCATATCGGCACCAATATCGAACCATTGACGCGCCGAGGGTTCAATCACGCCTTTTAAGGTTTGGTTGGCAAATTTCAAAATGATGTCATTTTTATACACTTCCCGTGCTTTATGGGCAGCGAGAATAGCGCGATCTTCACACACTTGGTCGATATCAACAAAAGTCCCAAATGCGGTTACCCCTTGGGAAATCATCAGCTCAATGGCTTGGCTAAAACGGCGGTAGTAATCTTCCACGCTAGATTGGCGTTTCACTTCATCAACCAGATCCCATTTTTGTTGCAAATTTGCTTGTTGGTAGATTTGAATTTTTTCAGGGGTCATGGTAAAAGCACGGTCGGCATGGGCGTGGGCATTTACCCAGCCCCCTTTTTTAATCACTTCATCACGGATATGGCTTTTTAAGGTACGAATAAGTTGGCTCATCAATACTCCTTATAAATTTTAGGCAAAAAAAAGATCCCGATAATGGGATCTGCATAGGAAATAATGGGAACTGAGCACAAGCGGTGTGCATGTTAATTGAGAGATGATTGGGGGAAATTTCATTGCCATCGCTAGTTCCTTGAATAACTAGGCGCGCAGTATAGTTTCTTAAAATGGAAAAAGCAAACGATTGCTTAGCAAAATGTTGGAAAAAATCGACCGCTTGTTCCGCTATTTTCCTATTTTAAGAGCTTCTCAATCACTCGGCTCACCGCAAAAAAGCCAAAGGTGGCAGTAATCATCGTGATTGCCCCAAAGCCGTTGGCACAATTCATCGTGGCGGACACTTCACACTCTGGCGACATTTTCGGGAAAATTAACGGTTGGGTAGAAAAAACACACTCCACCCCGAATTTCCGTTTGGGGTTTTGACTAAAATTGTACTCCTTACGCAGTAAATTTCGTACCTTTGAAGCGAGAGGGTCTTGAATGGTTCGGCTTAAATCGGCGATTTGAATTTGGCTCGGATCAGTCTGCCCACCTGCACCGCCGGTGGTAATCAGCTTGATTTTGTGGCGTTTGCAAAAAGCGATCAGGCTTGCCTTAACTCGCACGCTATCAATGGCATCAATCACATAATCATAGCCCCGTTGCAAATAGTCGCTTAAATTTTCCTGCGTGAGAAAATCATCAATGATCTGCACGTCACATTCAGGGTTGATTTTTAGCACGCGTTCTTTCATCGCTTCCGTTTTCAGCTTGCCAATTTCCCCCGAAAGGGCGTGAATTTGGCGGTTGATATTGGTTACGCAAATATCGTCCATATCGATCATCGTTATCTTACCAATACCCGAACGGGCAAGGGCTTCCACCGCCCACGAGCCAACCCCACCAATGCCGATGACACAAACGTGAGATTGACGCAATTTCGCCAAACCTTCACTAGAATAGAGGCGACCAATGCCCCCAAAACGCTGTTCGTAATTATCTGTTCTGCTCATGTTCTTTCCTCTGTTTAACTGAATTAAATTGCCCAAAATGGCAGGGCAATCAGGTTTTCGCTTAGCCACATCTTTTGGGGATATTGGTTGATAATAATGCCGTGACTTACACTGATTTCTGCCTCGGGCAAGTTATCTCGCAGTAAATTAAATGCCTTTGCCATACGCTTATCGGGGCTTGCCGTGGTTTTAATCTCTACGGGATAAAGGGTGCGATTATACTCAATTAACAGATCAATTTCTTTTTGATTGGTATCCCGATAAAAATAAATCGGGGGCTCTAAGCCATTGTTATAGAAAGATTTTATGATCTCACTGATGACAAAAGTTTCAAAAAATTGACCGCTCTTTGCCCCTTGTTGAATGGTTTCAGGGGTAAGCCATTTGGTTAAATACGCCATTAAACCCGTATCAAGCATATAGATTTTCGGTGTTTTAATCGCTCGTTTTAAGTGATTATGATGATAAGGTTGGAGTAAATAGATAATGCCGGAGGTTTCAAGCAAGGTTGTCCAACGCTTGGCAGTATCAAGGGAGATACCAACTTCTTGGGCAACGTTGCTGTAATTGAGTAACTCGCCACTGCGGGCGGCGATTGCAATCATAAAACGGGTAAAATCATTGAGATTAGAAACGTTAGTCAGCGAGCGGACATCGCGTTCAATATAAGTCGAAACATAAGAGGCGTAATAAATTTCCCAATCCATTTCCTGTTCATAAAGGCGTGGCATATAGCCTTGATGAATAATTTGCCAAATATTTTCCACCGGTTTTAAGTTTGCTTCTCGGGCTTGGAGATAATCCAAATCGGGGATAAAGGGGCGCGTAAAGTCAGCTTGCTGAATTTCACGCAAGGAGAAACCTTGTAATTTCAAAATAGCAATTCTGCCGGCAAGGGATTCGGTGACATTTTCCATCAGTTGGAAAGCCTGTGAGCCAGAAAGCAGAAAAAGTCCATTCTCTTTTTGTTTATCAATGGCTAATTTGAGGCTAGAAAATAGCTCTGGTGCATATTGCACTTCATCTAAAATGAGCTTGCCATTGTGGTTAAGCATAAAGAGTGTAGGGTCATTTTTGGCTTGATTGAGCAGAACGGGATCATCAAACGTAATATATTGATATTGCTCGCCGATATGTTGTAGCAAGGTCGATTTACCCACTTGTCTTGGACCTGTCACCAAAATGGCAGGAAATTGCTGGGTAAGGCGTTGGACTAAGGGCGTGATTTGTCGGGTATAAAAAGGCATAGTAAAAATAAGTTTAATCTAAGATGGTATCGTAGATTAAACTTAAAATTAGCGACTGTAAAGGTAGAGAGCGCAAGAAAATGAGTTTAATCTACGATACCATCTTAGATTAAACTGACTTTTATCCTGTGATTCCGTTACTAATGGCTTCTAACTGTTCCCAACGCTCGAAAGCGGATTCCAGAGCTTGCTCCGCATCGGCAAGTTTTTGCAACGTAATTTGCGTTTCGCTTGGAGCTTGGGCGAAGAAATCAGGGGAATTGACAAGGCTTTGCAGGGCTTCAATCTCGGCTTCAAGCTGTTCCATTTTCGTGGGCAGTTCATCGAGCTCCCGTTGCTCTTTGTAGGAGAGTTTGACCTTTTTCGCCATTGGCTTGGCTTTTTCGGTTTCTGCTTTTTCCGTAGCCTTTGGCAAATTGTTGTCTAAAATCGACCGCTTGTTATTCTCTTTATTTTCCTTATTTCCTTGCTTTTCTTGCATTGTGGCGAAATAGTTAGCCTGTTGCTGTTTTGCATCAAAATAGCCCCCGACATATTTATTCACCACGCCTTCGCCTTCAAAAATGAAACATTCTGTCACGGTGTTATCAATAAATTGACGATCGTGGCTGACGACCAATAGCGTCCCTTGATAATCGGCTAACATTTCTTCCAACAGTTCGAGGGTTTCTACATCAAGATCGTTGGTGGGTTCATCCAGAATAAGCAAGTTATTCGGCTTTAACAGTAGCTTGGCGAGTAACAAGCGGTTGCGTTCCCCACCGGATAAGGCTTTCACTGGCGTCATTGCCCGTTTGGGTGGGAATAAGAAATCTTGCAGATAACCTAAAACGTGGCGTTTTACGCCATTGACTTCAATATCTTGCTTGCCATCGGCAACGTTATCCATCACCGTTTTTTCAGGATCAAGCTCGGCTCGGTATTGGTCGAAATAGGCAACTTCGAGTTTTGTGCCACAATGCACTCGACCGCTTGTGGGCTGAATTTCACCGAGTAAGAGTTTAATTAAGGTGGTTTTGCCGATACCGTTTGCCCCAATCAGGGCGATTTTATCCCCCCGTAAAATAGTAGTGGTAAAGTTTTTCAGTAGCACTTTACCGCCCACTTCAACGCTGGCATTTTCCACTTCAAACACGATTTTGCCAGAGCGGGCGGTGTTATCGAGTTGGATTTTCGCCGTGCCAAGCACTTCTCGGCGGTTACGGCGTTCTTCTCGCAACGCTTTTAAGGCACGAACACGCCCTTCGTTACGGGTTCGGCGAGCTTTAATGCCTTGACGAATCCAGACTTCTTCCTGAGCAAGTTTTTTATCAAACAGCTCATTTTGCAAGGCTTCAACACGGAGATCTTCTGCTTTCGTTTCTAAATACACATCATAATGACTTGGGTAAGACACCAATTTTCCGCGATCTAAATCGACAATTCGGGTTGCCATTTTGCGGATAAAGGCACGGTCGTGGGAAATAAAAATAATGCTTCCTTTAAAATCAAGGAGCAAATTTTCAAGCCAAGCAATGGTATCGACATCTAAATGGTTCGTTGGCTCATCGAGTAATAAAATATCCGGATCGGCAACTAACGCTCGGGCAAGGGCGGCTCGGCGAACCCAGCCCCCCGAAAGCTCGTTTAAGCGTTTATCGGGGTCGAGTTCTAACAGTTTGAGGGTATCTTGAATACGGTTTTCAAATTGCCAACCGTTGGCGTGTTCCAGCTGGGCTTGAACATCGGCTAATTGGGTTAAGAGCGTTTCGCTGTAATCCGTCTGCATTTGTTGCGAAATGTGATGATACTGCTTTAATAAATCGCTTAAATGATTGATCCCTTCGGCAACATAATCAAAGACGGTTTCTTCAATGTGGCGAGGGGGATCTTGTTCTAAACGGGTGACCACAATGTCTTTTTCAAAAATCAGTTTGCCGTCATCCAGTTGCACTTCACCGGCAAGCACTTTCATTAAAGTCGATTTGCCTGCCCCGTTTCGCCCGACTAAACAGACCCGTTCGCCTTGTTCAATATGTAATTCGGTGTGATCTAAGAGGGGATGATCGCCAAAGCCAAGATAGGCGTTGGAAAGGTTAATTAAAGCCATAATTTCTCATTATCAATCAAAAAATGGGGCAGATTTTAGCAGTTTTTTGACCGCTTGTAATCAACACAACGGACAGCCTTGGGGATGGATTGCTTAGTAATTTCTCTTCTTAGACGATTAGGTTTTTATTGTATAATCTTTTTATTGTTCCTCTACTTCTCATTTTCGTTCAATGTTTATTATTCAGCCTTATCACTCTGATTATTTAATGGAAACGCTTTCTCTTTTTAAAGAATCTGTTCGAAAAATAAGTGGGAAAGTTTATTCTACCGAACAAATAAATGCTTGGATCAATATTGAATTACCAGATTGGCAAACAAAAATGGAAAACAGTTACCTTGCCTTGATTGACGGTAATGTAGCAGGGGTGATGAAAATAGATGACAATTATTTAGATCTATTATTTATTCACCCAAATTTTATCTATCAAGGTGTTGGGAAAGCATTATTAAAAAAAGCAGAAATATTAGCTGAAAAGAAGGGATTTTCAACTCTTCTTACAGAAGCAAGTATCAATGCAAAGCATTTTTTTGAGAGAAATAATTTTCAGGTTTTACAAGTACAAAATGTCTTTTTAAGAGGGCAGGTATTTTTAAACTACAAAATGGAAAAAGCCCTCCCGACAATTTACAAACCGCCGAGAAGGGCATAGTATAAGCACCATTTTGTTTTTAATGATTGACTATGGCAAACCCAAAATTTAAAACGATTGCGATTGTTGGCACACCACGCCACAACATCGCCCTTGAAACGCATTTAGCGGTTTATAACTGGCTGACCGAACGGCACTATACCGTATTAGTGGAATCTAAAATCGCCCACCAACTTTCCCTACCGCACTCGGCAACCCTTGATGAGATTGGCGAATGGGCAGATTTAGTGATTGTGATTGGTGGCGACGGCAATATGCTCGGAATGGCTCGGCAACTGGCAAAATACCATGTGCCGTTAATTGGCATTAACCGTGGTAATCTCGGCTTTTTAACCGATATTGCGCCCCAAACGGCATTTGAACAACTCCACAGCTGTTTAGAGCGTGGGGAGTTTTTTATTGAGGAGCGTTTCCTCTTAGAAGCGAAAATTGAGCGAAATGGCAAAATAGTGGAGAGTAATAACGCCCTAAATGAAGTGGTTATCCATTCTAGCCAAATTGCTCGCACCATTGATTTTGAAGTTTATATTGATGGCAAATTCGCCTTTTCCCAACGTTCTGACGGCTTAATTATTGCCACGCCAACGGGTTCAACCGCCTATTCCCTCTCCGCCGGAGGGCCTATTTTGACACCGAATTTAAACGCCATCGCCCTTGTTCCCCTTAATCCTCATAGCCTTTCTTCTCGTCCGCTGGTGGTGGATGGCGATAGCCATATTTCGTTGCGTTTTGCCCAATATAACCAACCGAGTTTAGCCGTGAGTTGTGATAGCCAACGGCTGTTCCCTTTTGAGCCTGATGATCGGGTTATTGTTCAAAAAAGCCCCGACACACTCCGCCTACTTCATTTAGAAAACTATAACTATTTCAATGTGTTAGGTTCAAAACTTGGCTGGTTAAGTAAACTGTTTTGATTCAATCCGTTAAGCCGTGAAAGGGGGCAAAATGAGCGTAAAAAATTTTACAGTTTATTTAGGTAGCGAAGCTGGGCGGAACTTTGAAGAGAGTATTAAACATCTTGAAGGGCGCGTAAATGAAACAAAATATGAGAATAAAGCAGATTATTATGTACAAGCTTTTTTAGAGTATAAATTTCCATTTCGCTTTCTATCATTATTAGCGACCAATAGTCATCATTTTTACGCTTCTTATAACTTAGTTGTTGAAAATGATATTCAAGCTTTTAAATATAATACTTATTTAGCCGCAAAAATTAATATTTTAAGTGAGTATGACTATCAATGGGCATATAACGGGCGTAATGTGGGACATTTTTTTAATGCCTTAATGAGCGATAGCCCTGAATTGCTTAATTATTTTATTCAACATCGAGATGAAATTGTGGATATTAACGCACCTTATCATTCTCGTGATGCACGCCCTTTTTTTAATGCCAATACTTTATTAGCGCTGACTGGTGAATGGGCATTGTTAAAAACGCGTGCTTTATTATTTATCAATGATCCCAAAATGCTATCAAGCAATCGAATTAGAATTTATGAGCATGAGTTTTATATTGGCTTGGCAGAGCAAGATATTGAAAAAATGAAGAAGGCATTAAATATCTTACTTGAGCCTAAAAATGCCAAAAAAGCGGTGTATGATTGCGATGTTTGTTATGATTTTTACTTGCAAATGCAAGTGTTAATGTATGCCAAAATTGCCATGATTCACGGCTTTGATTTAGGTATAGATAGCCCGATTGCACCGAAAGCGTTAATTGAAATTAACCCATTGGAAAAATATGAAGATCCTTATGATTTCATGAAAGCGTTTAGCTATGACAAACCCCATCAAGATTGGGTGAATTTAATTCAACAAAGAATAGCCGAACGTCAAGCACAGGCATTATTATTAGAAAAACAGAAAGAAAATAAAATGATTTCGTTTTTTAAAGGGTTGTTTAAATTTGCAAAATAACACCACAACAAGCGGTCGAATTTTTGAAAGAGTTTGTATTTGGAAAAATTCATTGAAATAAGGATAGTTAAATGAAAGCGTTGAGCGTTTTATTTGATGATGGCGAAGTGGATAGATCCTTAATTGAAAATTTTGCTAGAAATGCGAATGTAATTTTCCCAGAAAGCTATATTGCATTAGTTTGTCAATATGAATATCAAGATCCATTAGATAATTAAAATAGCGAATGGAGTATAAGAATGTGATGATTAAAAAGTTTACCGCAAGAATGATATTTATAGTGTTAGGCATTATTTCTTATACCATATTTGCGAGTCTTTTGGGTAAAAAGGATACGTTTTTTCTTCATTTTCAAAAAAATAGGTTAAAGCCTTGTACTATAAGGCTTTAACCCCCATTTTGAGCAACCATTTTTCTACCATGCCTATTTCGGGAATATGCTGTTTAAAAGCAATACACCGATTTTATCTGCACCTCAAAAGTTGAAAATAAACTCAACTTTCTAACGTGCAGACTTATTCTTTTTATATTTTTACTACCCCGTATTCCGCATACCAGCAGCAATGCCAGTAATGGTAATCATCAACGCCTGTTCTAAATCAGGGTCGCTATTTTCCCCCATTCCACGCAAGCGGTGGAGTAATTCCGCTTGGAGAAGGTTAAGCGGATCGGTGTAGATATTCCGTAGGGCGATGGATTCTGCAATCCAAGGGAGATCCGCCATTAACTGCCCTTCGTGGGCGAGGGAGAGAACCGTTTGCAGATCCGCTGTCAGTTGAGCGCGTAACACTTTACCTAAGCGGTGTAAATGTGTTGGCACAAGGCGTTGATCATAATGCTCGGCTAACCATAAATCCGCTTTACTGAACACCATTTCAAGCATTCCAATACGCGTTGAGAAAAACGGCCATTGCGCACACATCTCTTTTAATAATGGCTCTTCGCCTTGTTCAATCAGCTGTGCAAGGGCTTGTCCTGCCCCTAGCCATGCAGGGAGCATTAGGCGATTTTGCATCCACGCGAAGATCCACGGAATCGCCCGTAGGCTCTCCACGCCCCCATTTGGATTGCGTTTTGCTGGCCGTGAGCCAAGTGGTAATTTTGATAATTCCTGTTCAGGCGTTGCCGAGCGGAAATAAGGCACGAAATCAGGCTCTCCGCGGACAATGCCACGGTAGATCTCACAGGAAATTTCCGCCCCTTTATCCATCACATCACGCCAAGCCTGTTTCGGCTCAGGCGGTGGGCAGAGGTTCGCTTCTAAAATCGCACTGGCATAGAGATCAAGGCTTTCCAATGCCACGGCAGGTAAGCCCAGTTTAAAGCGAATCATCTCGCCTTGTTCCGTTACCCTTAGCCCATTTTTCAAGGAGCGTGGCGGTTGTGAGAGTAATGCGGCGTGGGCAGGCGCACCACCTCGCCCAATCGTGCCACCCCGTCCGTGGAAGAGCGTCAGCTCAATTTGGTATTTCTCACATAAATTGACTAATGCTTCTTGGGCACGATATTGCGCCCAAGAAGCAGCAAGCATACCGGCATCTTTGGCGGAATCGGAGTAGCCAATCATCACCATTTGTCGGTTGTTAATCACGCCCCGATACCAGCCGATATTAAACAGATCCGTCATCACTTTTTCGCAGTGATCAAGATCCTCTAAGGTTTCAAACAGTGGTGCAACGGGAATCGTGGTGCGACAACCTGCCTCTTTTAATAAGAGATGTACCGCTAACACATCCGAGGCTTCGTGCGCCATTGAAATCACATAAGCAGAAATCGCCCCTTCTGGTTGTTCCGCCACCACTTTACAGGTTGCTAAAATCTCTTGGGTTTCAGGGCTTGGCTGCCAATTATGGGGAATCAGCGGACGGCGAGAGCTTAATTCACGCACGAGGAACGCCTGTTTGTCTTCTTCCGTCCATTGGGCATAATCCCCTAAGCCGATATAGCGTGTAATTTCCGCAATCGCCATTTCATGGCGAGTGCTTTCTTGGCGAATATCAAGGCGCGATAAACCTAAGCCAAAACAGCGAATACGGCGTAGGCAATCGAGCAAATCGCCATTTGCAATAATCCGCATACCACATTGATGGAGAGATTGATAACAGTCATAAAGCGGTGTCCAGAGCTGTTCATCCTCACTTAAAATCTCCTCTGCGGAAATCAAAGGGGTATTACCCTCCAAAAGCTCCGTGTAATAGGTCACGGTTTTGGCTAATTTTCCCCGTAGAGTTTTAATCACCGCACGATAAGGTTCGAGATGATCGCCATATTTCTGACGAAATTCAGCAGTACAATGCACCACGGAAAGCTCATCCGCCAAGGATTTAATATCTTCTAAAAAGAGCTCCGCCGCTTTTAAGCGATTCATACGCAGGACTTTGCGTGTAGTTTCCGCCGTCACAAACGGGTTACCGTCACGGTCGCCCCCCATCCACGAAGAAAAACGCACCGGAGCAAGCCCCACAGGGTGTTGAACACCAAAATTTTTCTCTAAATGGAAATTAAGCTGACGGCAGAAATTCGGCACGGCTTTCCACAAGCTATTTTCAATCACTGCCATACCGCCTTTGGCTTCATCCACCGGCGTTGGGCGTTGAGTCCGAATTTCATTAGTGTGCCATGCAAGGGCGATATGTTGCATTAAACGGCGTTTAATTTTGGTCGCTTCGGCTTCGGTTAAATCATCATGTTCTAACAGGCTTAAACAGCGGTTAATCTCAACGTGTTTATATCCCACAGAACGGCGAGTTACTTCCGTTGGATGGGCAGTCAACACTAAATCAATCAATAAATTTTCTACGGTATGAATTACCTTCTCCGCTGGCACACCTTCAGCTTTTAAGCGCGCAAAAAGTGCGCCCATCGAACGCTCCCCAAGGGATTGTTTTTGGCTTTGACGGGAGATGGTTTGGTACTGCTCGGCAATATTGGTTAAGTTTAAGAATTGGCTAAATGCACGGGCAACGGGAATGACATTTTCTGTCGAAATATGGGCAAGCATATCCAGCAATGCTTCTCGGGCTTTTTCATCCCCCTCACGAGAACGGCGAGAAAGCAGACGAATATTTTCAATTAAATCAAGGATTTCCGAGCCTTGGGCTTCACGAATCGTTTCACCTAAAAAACCGCCAAGCATCTGGATATTGCTTCGCATTGCATCATAAATTTCAGTCATAAAATCGTCCTTAGGGCGAGAAAATAAATTAGGTGTAGATATACCGAAAAAGCCCACCAAAGGCAATGGAGATTTAATTTTTTTAATGAATTAAATTAGAAAAAGTTATCTTAAAGCAAAGTTTTGCAATATGAAGCCCCTAACGAGCTATTTGAAAGACTACCCTTCCCCCTGCTTGCGGGGGAAGTCCCCGAAGGGGGATGGGGGGAAACAAATTGTCCAAAAAATTTGACCGCTTGTTTTCGTTGGCTAGCAAGCCCCCCTCAGTCGCTCCGCGACAGCTCCCCCCGCGAGCAGGGGGAAGTCCCCGAAGGGGGATGGGGGGAAACAAATTGTCCAAAAAATTTGACCGCTTGTTTTCGTTAGATAGCAAGCCCCCCTCAGTCGCTTCGCGACAGGTTACAAATAAGCTCTCGTTGTTCGCTTATTTGCCCTACGGGTCGTTGGCATAGCCAACGCTCAAAGCCTTTCAGGCTTTGTCCCCCGCAAGCAAGGGGAGCGAGATTACAAGCGGTCTAAAAAAGATGACGATTTGCGATAAGCTGTTCTTTCGTTAGGCTAAATACGCCTAAACCGCCATTTTTAAATTCCAACCAATTAAATGGGACGCTTGGGAACTGTTCAATTAAATGCACCATACTGTTCCCTACTTCGCATACCAAAACGCCGTTATCATTGAGGTAATCCCCTGCTTGCGACAAAATGCGTTTTGTGATCGCCAAGCCATCACGTCCTGAACCTAATGCCATTTCGGGTTCGTGGTGGAACTCTTCGGGCATATCGGCGAGGTCTTCTTCATCCACATAAGGTGGGTTGGTGACAATTAAATCGTAGTGATCAGGGGGAAGATGATCAAAAAGATCAGATTGCAGTGGGAATACACGGTGGGCGAGATTGTGCCGTTCAATGTTAATTTCTGCCACATTTAACGCATCAAAGGAGAGATCAACACCATCCACTTCCGCCTGTGGGAAACGTTCGGCACAGGCAATGCCGATACAACCGCTTCCTGTGCATAAGTCTAAAATACGCTTAGGTTCAGCGCGTAAAATTCCCGTGAAGCCTTGGGAAATCAGCTCTCCAATCGGCGAACGAGGCACAATCACTCGTTCATCAACATAAAATTCTAAGCCACAAAACCACGCGGAATTGGTGAGATACGCCACCGGTTTTCGCCAGCCTAAACGCTGTTCCACTAAGGTCACAATGCGTTCTTTTTCCACACGGCTTAAACGTGAAGCATAAAGGCTTTCTGGCACATCCATTGGTAGGGCGAGGGCGGTTAAGACAAGTTGATTCGCTTCATCCCAAGCGTTGTCATGACCGTGGCCGTAGTAGAGATCCGAGGCGTTAAAGTAGCTATACGTCCAACGCATCATATCTAAAATAGTCGCGAGATCGTCCGCCACTGGGTGGGCGGCAATTTCATCGAGGAGTTCAAGGTTAAATTGCGCATCAAGCATAAGTGTTCTCGTTGAGGAAATAAGGAAAAAGTGCCGTGTTTATACCACATTTCGATCTATGATAGAATGCACAAAATCAAATTTAAGAGGAAGTAATATGTTAGGCGATGACGATTTTGCCCTATTTAAAGACGCCGTCAAAGGAGTGAAAAAAATCAAACAGGACACCTTTGTAGCCAAAAATGAACCACGGCGAAAAGTCAGTGAAATCCGAGAATTGAAAGAACAAGCCGACACACTTTTTTACTTTTCCGATGAATATGAGCCTATGCTTACTGAGGAGAATGAGAAAGTACGCTATCGCCGTGAAGACGTTGATCCTTATATCCTCAAACAACTTCGGCGGGGCAATTTTCACCCCGAACTTTTTTTAGATCTCCACGGGCTAAGCCGTGAAAATGCCAAAAAAGAGTTAGCCAGCCTGATCCTCGCCTGTGAGCGTGAGGGAATTTACTGTGCAAGCATTATGACAGGCTACGGCACAGGGGCATTAAAATACCAAATTCCACGCTGGTTAGTCCAACACCCAAAAGTGATTGCCCTGCACCAAGCCCCCCGTGAATGGGGAGGCGATGCCGCCATTCTGATTTTGGTTGAACAGCCTGAAAAAGCGGACTATAAACGCTAACAAGCGGTCGTTTTTTTAGCACAATTTGCACCGGCTGATTCGACCTGTTTTTACCGTTAATCCATTACAATAACGCCGATTCAAACCAAAAGGAGAACCCATGTTAGAACTTATCTTAGCCATTTTGTGTAGCGTGTCCGTTGGCGTGCTGATTAAAATCGCTCGCCAAAAAGGGGTGGCGATTGCACAAAGTATCGCCATGAATTATGTTGTCGCCACTGCTCTATGCTACTTTCTCTTAAAACCTGATTTTAAAGAGCAAACCTTAGTGGAGATTGTCGCCAACAACCCTTCTTCTTACCTCTTTATCGCCCTTGGGATTTTGTTACCCACCGTCTTTTTAATTCAAGCCAAAGCCCTTGAATTTGCAGGCATTATCCGCACCGACGCGGCTCAACGCCTCTCCCTCTTCCTCCCTATTTTAGCCGCCTTTACCCTCTTCGGCGAAGCCGTGACCACGCCGAAATTAGTGGCGTTATTACTTGCCTTTACGGCACTGGCTTGCTTACTGTGGAAAAGCCATCAAGGTATGGTAAAAGGTGGCGCAACGGCAATCATCAGCCTTGCGTTAGTGTGGGTCGGCTTTGGTGTGATTGATATTCTCTTTAAACAGATGGCGAAATCCGGTTCTGCATTTCCACTCACGTTGCTCATCTCTTTTATCTTTGCCGGCTGTGTGATGTTTATTTACTTGCTCTTAAAACGCACTCAATGGAATGTGGCAAGTGTCGCCGTAGGCTTGTTACTTGGAGCGTTGAACTTTGGGAATATTCTGTTTTATATCAAAGCCCACCAAGCGATGAAAGACGATCCAACCTTAGTTTTCACAGGCATGAACTTAGGGGTAATTTGCTTAGGCACACTCATCGGCGCGTTCTTGTTCAAAGAGAAAATTCATAAAGCCAACTATTTCGGCGTCGCCATTGCCATTGTGGCGATTATTTGCCTCTTTTACTGGCGTTAAATCACTTTAACTCACAAAAAAACAGCCCCTCTGTTGAGGGGCTGTTTATTACTTCGTCCTTGGCAAATTTCCCTCAAAAAACGACCGCTTGTTGAAGGATTTTCTGCTCTATTTCAATGCCCTTGCACCGAAATTATCCACTTTACAGATATGAATAAAGCCTTCGTTGTTTTGCAAATAGTGCTTTTCAAGGTAGCTCGATAATTTTTGTGCGTGTTCTAAATCTGGCGCAATGGCAAACATCGTTGGGCCTGAACCTGAAATTCCAACGGATAATGCCCCAAGATCTTTACACCCTTGGCGAACTTCGGGGAAGTTCGGCAGGAGAGATTCACGGTAAGGCTCGGCAATAAGATCTTTCATCATCACCGCCGCTAAGCCGTCTTGGTGGGTATGGCAAGCATGCACAAAGCTACCAAGGAAACGTGCTTGGCTAATCACCTCTTGGCGTGTGTAGCTTTTTGGCAAAATAGCACGGGCTTCGGCGGTGGAAACTTCAATCCCGGGGTAAGCCAACACCCAATACCAATGGTCAAAGAAAGGCAGTGGTTGGCAAATGTTGCCAAGAGATTGGGTCATTAACTGCAACCCCCCTAAATAGCAAGGGGCAACGTTATCATAATGCACAGAGCCTGAAATCCGCCCTTCTAGCTCGCCCATCATTTCGAGTAATTCCATTTTCGAAAAGGGTTCGTCGTGGAACTGGTTTAACGCCACTAAAGCGGCAACAATGGAGCAAGCGCTCGACCCTAACCCCGAGCCAATCGGCATATTTTTTTCTAAGGTCAGGCGTAGCTGTTTTACCTCGCCACCGCGTAATTTCAGCCGTTCGGCAAATAACGCATAGGCTTGATAAACGATATTTTTTTGCACTTCTTTCGGCAATTTACGCACAAAATAGCCCACGCTTTCTAACTCAAAGGGCTGATCGCAGGGCTCAATTTGCACCACATCGCCTAATAGAGAGCCATCAATAGGGGAAATCGCTGCCCCAAGGGAGTCAAACCCCACACTTAAATTCGCACTCGATGCCGGTGCATAGATACGCAATGTTGTCATTAATTTACGCCCCCCTGTAATGTACGCAGAATATCGGCAAAAATCCCCGCAGCGGTGACGCTATTTCCTGCCCCATAGCCACGCAATAACAGTGGAATTGGGTTGTAATAACGGGTGTAGAAAGCCAGTGCATTTTCGCCATTTTTCACTTTATAGAGTGGATCATCGCCCCCGACTTCTTTAATCGCCACACGGCATTTGCCATTTTCAATCACGCCGACATAGCGAAGCACCTTATTACAAGCGGTCGCTTTTTCTACTTTTTTTGCAAAGTCGCTATCGAGGCTTGGTAGCTCGGCTAAAAAGTCGGCGGTACTTTTGCCATCACAAAAACCTTGGGGAAGCACACCTTCAACTTCAATATCCTTTAACTCCAAGGCGTAGCCACATTCACGGGCGAGGATCAGTAATTTTCGTGCCACATCTTGACCCGATAAATCATCCCGGGGATCAGGCTCGGTAAAACCTTTCTCTTTTGCCATTAAGGTGGCTTGCGAAAGGCTTAATCCCTCTTCAAGTTTGCCGAAAATAAAAGAGAGCGAGCCAGATAAAATACCCTCAAACGTTTCTACTTCATCGCCTGCTGCCAAGAGATTTTGCAAGTTTTCAATCACCGGTAAGCCTGCCCCAACATTGGTTTCATAGAGGAATTTATGCTGACTTTGGCGGGCATTTTCACGCATTTCTTGGTAATAGCCGTAGCTTGATGTGTTGGCTTTTTTATTTGGCGTCACGACATGGAAGCCCTCTTTTAACGCACGGGCGTAGAGATTCGCTACGGATTGTGCCGTGGTGCAATCCACAAAGACGGGATTTACCACATGGTTGAGCTTAATAAAAGAGAGCAACACATCAAAATCAGAAGGTTGGGTCGCATTTTCGAGATCTGATTTCCAGTTATCAAGGTTTAATCCGTCTGCGTTGAGAAGCATTTTATTGGAATTTGCTAAGGCGCAAACACGGATTTCAATGTCCTTTTTTTCGAGGTACGCCTGTTGCTGTTTGATCTGCTCGATCAATTCCCCCCCGACACCACCAACGCCCACGAGAAAAACATCCACCACTTTCTTATTATTAAATAGGGCTTGATGCGTGGCTTTGACCGCTTCAATGGCTTTATTCAACGCCACTACGGCAGAAATAGAACGCTCTGACGAACCTTGGGCAATGGCGGTAATGCTGATATTCGCCTGTGCAAGTGCGGAGAAGAAACGTGCCGCAACACCTTTGGCAGTACGCATACCATCCCCCACTACAGACACAATGGAGAGATCTTTATTTACTTCAATCGGATCAAGGCGTCCTTCTTTTAACTCTTGTGCAAATTCGTTGTTTAAGGCGAGGAGCGCTTTATCGGCAGATTTCACCGGCACGCAGAAACTAATGCTGTATTCCGAAGAGGATTGGGTAATCAAAATCACAGAAATATTTGCCTGGGACATCGTTGAGAAAACCCGCGATGCCATTCCCACCATACCTTGCATACCTGAACCCGATACGTTGAACATCGCCACGTTATCGAGGTTAGTAATCCCTTTTACTTTTAAGCCATCGGTCGCCACTTCGCTATTGATGATGGTGCCTTTGCCCTCTGGATTCCCCGTATTTTTGATTAAGCAAGGGATATTTAACGGCACTAATGGCCCAATGGTACGAGGGTGAATGACCTTCGCCCCGAAATAAGAAAGCTCCATCGCTTCTTGATAGCTCATTGATTCTAAACAGATCGCATCAGGCACAAGGCGAGGATCGCAAGTATAAACCCCATCCACATCCGTCCAGATCTCACAAATATCCGCTTTTAAGCAAGCCGCTAAACAAGCCGCGGAATAATCTGAACCATTACGCCCGAGAAGGACTAACTCTCCCTTCTCATTGCCAGCGGTAAAGCCTGCCATTAACACAATATTTTTCTTAGCAATGGCTTCAGTTTCAATGCGTTTGGTGGATTCGGCAATATCCACCGAAGATTCTAAATAGCTCCCTTTGGCGAGTAATTTTTTCACCGGATCAATGCGGGTAACCTCATAACCTTTGGCCTCAAACCACGCTTTCATCATCGCAATGGAAAGTTTTTCCCCACGGCTATGCACCGTCGCACTCACGTTATCAGGGCAAAATTTATTTTTTGCAGCTTCTGTGGCAATGGCGCAAATATCTTCTAATTCTGCGGTAATAAAGGCTTTTAACCCTTCACGATCAAATTGCGGATTAATCACGTGTAACCCTTGGATAATATTATCGAAAATCGCCGTCGCCTCGGTAAGATGCACTTGGTAGGCTTCGCCAGCTTGGGCTTTATCTACAATGGCAACAAGGTGATTGGTGATTTTAGCCGGTGCGGATAATACCCCCGCGGCTTGGTCACTGAGGTGTGCCTTTTCAATAATCTCCGCCGCCTGTAAAAAACGTTCTGCATTGGCGAGGGATGTTCCTCCAAATTTGAGTACTCGCATAGTTTCTCCTGAAAAAGATTGTTGTTAGTTTTGCAAAAAAAGTCACAAAAAAACCCGCCTGTGAAGCGGGTTTTATGTTATTTCGTTTCTATTTTCCACGAATACCCGCACTATGGTAAAACATAATGGTGATAATCGTGGTAATCATCATTGTCAAACAGCGCATAGGAGGTCTTTTTTTTGAAATAGAATGGGCGAGAGAATGGGCGAAAAGTGGCACATTGTCAACCAAATTTTAGGGAATTAAGGGAAATTTTTTGCTAAGCAAAATGTTGCACAAAATAGACCGCTTGTTCTCCCCCCTTCCCCTTCGGGACTTCCCCCCGCAAGCAGGGGGAAGAGAGGGGTATTTTTGATAATTTATCCTAACCATTTACGAGAAACATTCACAACGCAACTAAAACCTTCCACAAACAAACCTCCGCTCCCCCTGCTTGCGAGGGACAAAGCCTGAAAGGCTTTGAGCGTTGGCTATGCCAACGACCCGTAGGGCAAATAAGCGAACAATGAGAGCTTATTTGTAACCTGTCGCAAAGCGACTGAGGGGGGCGATTTACCACAATACAAAACATTGCACAAAATCGACCGCTTGTTTTGACATATTCCCGAGTTCAGATGGTTTGTCTTAGATCAAAAAAAAGTGTATTCCTTATGGGAACTTTGCTACTATATGTGCCGAGTTTTTACTCGAATAACCAAATATTTTTGAGGAATTAACAATGGCTTACACATTACCCGAATTAGGCTATGCCTACGATGCGTTAGAACCGCATTTCGATAAAGCAACCATGGAAATCCACCATTCCAAACACCACCAAGCGTATATCAACAACGCAAATGCTGCCTTAGAAGCACACCCTGAATTATTAGCCCAATGCCCAGGTAAATTGATCGCAAACCTTGAACAAGTGCCAGCGGAAAAACGTGTTGCGGTGCGTAACAATGTGGGCGGACACGTTAACCACACCCTTTTCTGGAAAGGTTTAAAAACCGGTACAACATTAAGCGGTGCATTAAAAACAGCGATTGAGCGTGATTTCGGTTCTGTTGAAGCATTCCAAGCCGAATTTGAAAAAGCCGCAACAACACGTTTCGGTTCAGGTTGGGCGTGGTTAGTGTTAGAAGAGGGCAAATTAGCCGTTGTTTCTACTGCAAACCAAGACTCTCCGTTAATGGGTAAAGAAGTCGCAGGCGTATCAGGCTATCCAATTTTAGGTTTAGATGTGTGGGAACACGCTTACTACCTCAACTACCAAAACCGCCGTCCAGACTACATTAAATCTTTCTGGAATGTGGTAAATTGGGACGAAGCAGCTCGCCGTTTTGAAGATAAAGTATCAACTTGCGGTTGTGCAAAATAGTTTTATCATAAGATGAAAAAAGGGGCTGATAGTTATCAGCCCTTTTTTATTCGCCCTTTTCTCGCCATAAAATCCGAGGCGTTAAGGGAATGACATCGCCAATAAAAAACGGTCGGATGCAAAATCTTTCACAAATCCGACCGCTTGTTTATGACACTGAATTAGCCACCGAAATCATCGAGGAGGATATTTTCGTCCTCAACACCAAGATCTTTTAACATCTTAATCACGGAAGCATTCATAATTGGTGGTCCACACATATAGTATTCACAATCTTCTGGGGCTTCATGATCTTTTAAGTAGTTTTCATAAAGCACATTGTGGATAAAACCTGTGTAGCCGTCCCAGTTATCGCCCGGTTGTGGATCAGAAAGCGCAACATGCCAAACGAAGTTATCGTTTTCGGCTTGTAAGCCGTCAAAATCTTCCACATAGAACATTTCACGCTTAGAACGCGCACCATACCAGAAGCTCATTTTACGTTTTGATTTTAAACGTTTGAGCTGATCGAAAATGTGAGAACGCATTGGCGCCATACCTGCACCACCACCGATGAAGACCATTTCGGCGTCCGTGTCTTTGGCGAAGAATTCACCAAATGGACCTGAAATCGTCACTTTATCACCTGGTTTTAATGACCAAATGTAAGAAGACATTTGACCCGGTGGCACATCTGGATTATTTGGCGGTGGCGTAGCAATACGCACATTCAACATAATGATGCCTTTCTCTTCTGGGTAAGAAGCCATTGAGTAAGCACGGATAATTGGCTCATCCACTTTTGACACATAACGCCATAAGTTAAATTTGTTCCAATCTTCGTGGTACTCTTCATCGATTAACGCTTTGTAATCTTCATATTTTACGGTGTGAGCAGGCGCTTCGATCTGAATATAGCCCCCCGCACGGAATGGCACTTCTTCCCCTTCTGGAATTTGCAATTTAAGCTCTTTGATGAAAGTGGCTTTGTTATCGTTAGAGATAACAGTACATTCCCATTTTTTCACACCAAAGATCTCTTCTGGCAATTCGACATCCATTGAAGATTTCACATTCACTTGGCAAGCTAAACGATAACCCTCTTTGGCTTCACGTTTGGTGATATGAGAAAGTTCTGTCGGAAGAATTTCACCACCGCCCGATTTCACTTTAACGATACATTGACCGCAAGAGCCACCACCACCGCAAGCGGAAGAAACGAAAATACCTTTGCTGGCTAATGCGCCGAGTAATTTCCCCCCCGCAGGTAAGGTAATGGCTTTGCTTGCATCATCATTGATAGAGATAGTAATGTCGCCTGAATCAACGAGTTTTGATTTAGCGATAAGGATAATCACAGCAAGTACAAGTACGATTGCGGTGAAAACCATAATCCCGAAAATAAAATTATCCATAATTGCTCCTTATAACTGAATGCCTGAGAAAGACATAAAGCCTAACGCCATTAAGCCTGCGGTAATAAAGGTAATCCCTAAACCGCGTAAGCCTGCTGGAACATCAGAATATTTCATTTTCTCGGTAAGACCGGCAAGGGCAACAATCGCTAACATCCAACCTGTTCCTGCACCAATGCCATAAACAAAAGATTCAGGTAAGTTGTATTCACGTTGCACCATGAAAGATACCGCACCAAAGATCGCACAGTTTACGGTGATAAGTGGTAAGAAGATACCTAATGCACCGTAAAGCGCTGGGAAATATTTATCCAAAATCATTTCAAGAATCTGGACTAAACCTGCGATCACACCGATAAAGGTGATGAAGTTTAAGAATGATAAATCCACACCTTCAAATAAAGCACTGTCTTTTAGAACGTGGGTATAAACGATTTGGTTAGCCGGTACTGCAATCGCTAATACCACAATAACCGCAATCCCTAAACCAAACGCCGTAGACACTTTCTTTGACACTGCAAGGAAAGTACACATTCCTAAGAAGAAGGAAAGTGCCATATTTTCAATAAATACGGACTTAACAAATAGACTTAAATAGTGTTCCATTTTATTTCTCCACTTGTGCAGGTTTCCACGTTCTGAGACCCCAGATTAAGAAACCGATGATGAAGAACGCACTTGGTGCAAGCAGGAATAGACCATTTGCTTGATACCAACCACCATCTTGGATTGTTTGGAAAATGGTAATACCAAAGAGCTTACCTGAACCAATTAACTCGCGTAAGAAGGCAACGATAACAAGAATTGCACCATAGCCTAAGCCATTACCGATACCATCAACAAAGCTTTCTAACGGCTGTGATTTCATCGCAAAAGCTTCAGCACGACCCATTACGATACAGTTTGTGATAATCAAACCCACGAATACCGATAACTGTTTTGAAAGATCGTAAGCATAAGCGCGTAGAATTTGGTCAACGAGAATTACCAATGAGGCAATGATCGCCATTTGTACAATAATACGCACGCTATTTGGAATATAGTTGCGGATCATTGAGATAAACATACTCGAAAATGCTGTTACAAAGGATACCGCAATCGCCATCACAACCGCTGTTTGTAACTGAGTCGTTACCGCAAGGGCAGAACAGATACCTAAGATCTGTAAAGCAATTGGGTTGTTATCCGCCACTGGCGATAACAATAACTTTTTAAGATTGCTGCTTGCCATTAGTTCGCTCCTGCTGCTTTAAATTTTGCAAGATAAGGCCCAAAACCATTTTGGCTGAACCAATATTTGAACGAGCCGTCCACCCCTTTTGAGGTTAACGTTGCACCAGATAAAGCATCCACACCGTGTTCTTTATCATTCATACCGCCTTTGCTGACGTGTATTGCAACATCCCCTTTTTCG
Organism: Pasteurellaceae bacterium Macca; assembly: GCA_023101485.1. GTDB lineage: Bacteria > Pseudomonadota > Gammaproteobacteria > Enterobacterales > Pasteurellaceae > LVZB01. The sequence continues at coordinate 258,683 of LVZB01000001.1, forward strand.
TTAAATAATTTTTTACCAACGAAATGGGCTTGCCAACGTGGATTTGCAATTTCCCCCCCAAGACCTGCGGTTTCCGCTTGATCATAGTAGGTTAAACCATTGATCGTGTTACCATCCGGTTGTACTGCAACGAAGGCATAAATGGTGGACCATAAACCGTTACCGTGCATAGGTAAAACGACTTGTGCAACTTTGTCAGCTTCATCTTTTACAAGATAAACTTCCGCATATTTAGCACGAACTTTGATATTCGCTTTATCATCTTCTGGCGCAATCGCTACATTTTGTGCGGGATCTTTCGCTGCTTGGCGAGCATCAAAGTTGCTCATACCTTCAACGTAATCACCCGTCGCTAAATCGACGATGCGTGGCTCAATAAATTTACCGTAAACGTCTTGAACGTTGATATTTTCTTTCATTAAACCTGCTGCTTGTAAGATGTTTTTCTGTTTATCAAGCTGTTTTTGAATATCCTGTGTAGGTTTGAGCAACACTGCCGCCCCTGCCACGAATAAGGAACAGATTAAACTTAATAACACGACAACCGTTAATGTGCCGCCTGTGCTGTCTTTGTTAAACTTAGCCATTGCGTGCTCTCCGACGTTTAATGTTAGCTTGAACAACAATGTAGTCGAAAATTGGTGCAAATAAGTTAGCAAATAAGATCGCTAACATCATACCTTCTGGGTATGCTGGGTTTACTACACGAATAATCACTGCCATTGTCCCAATTAATGCACCGTACCACCATTTACCTTTGTTAGTAAATGCCGCAGAGACTGGGTCTGTTGCCATAAAGAACATACCTAATGCAAAACCACCTAATACAAAGTGCCAATGCCAAGGCATTGAAAAAAGCGGATTTGTTTCAGAACCAATAAGGTTAAAGAGAGTTGCCGTTACCACCATACCAATCATCACACCGGCAATAATCCGCCAAGACGCAATACGAGCAAAAACGATAATCGCTGCGCCAATGATTAAAGCAAGGGTAGAAACTTCACCCACCGAACCTGGGATATTACCTAAGAAAGCATCCATCCAAGTAATTGGTTGTTGAGTTGCAGTATGAATTAACGCACTTTGACCGCCTGCTGCCCATTGAGAAAGTGCTGTTGCACCTGAGAAGCCATCTGCAGCAGTCCAAACCATATCCCCCGAAATTTGACCCGGGTAGGCAAAGAATAGGAAAGCACGCCCCGCTAACGCAGGGTTCATAAAGTTTTTCCCTACGCCACCGAAAACTTCTTTCGCTACAACCACACCAAAGGTTGCTGCTAATGCCGCTTGCCAAAGGGGTAATGTTGGCGGAACAATTAACGCTAAGAGAATCGAAGTGACAAAGAAACCTTCATTAATTTCATGCTTACGCACCATCGCAAAAAGCACTTCCCAGAAACCACCCACTAAGAAAATCGTGAGATAAATTGGTAGGAAGAAAATTGCCCCAAGCACCATTTTGCTTAATACGCCAGCTTCTGGCGAAACCAAGCCAAGAGCATTCGCTAAAGCGAAATGCCAATCATTGGCAACGTTATTCGCTAAATTTTGTGCAAAATCGCCCATACCTAAAGCAAGAATAGATTGTGCACCCACGTTATACATACCGTAGAACATTGCTGGGAATAACGCTAGCCAAACAATGATCATCATACGTTTTGAATCAATCGCATCACGAACGTGTGAATCTTTACGAGTCACCGTACCCGGTGTATAGAAAAGGGTGTAAGTTGCTTCAAACAACGCATACCACTTCTCAAACTTACCGCCTTTATGGAAAGCCGGTTCCATTTTCTGAAAAAGATCTTTTAAAGCCATTTTTTAACCTTCCTTCTCGATCTTATCTAATGCTTGACGCAGAAGCGGCGCATACTCATTTTTGCCTGGGCAGACAAAAGTACAGAGCGCTAAATCTTCTTCATCTAATTCTAAGCAACCTAATGCCTGAGCAGAATCGGTATCGCCAGCACATAAATCACGCAACAACAATGTTGGGATAATATCTAACGGCATTACACGCTCATAAGCACCAATTGGCACCATTGCACGCTCACCACCGTTTACTGCTGAGGTAAAGTTGAATAATTTTTTGCCAAAATGACCTAATACAGTACGCGTAATCGAGAATTTATTTGCACCTGGGGCAATCCAACCAAAGAACTCTTGATCACGACCTTCACGAATTACAGAGACTTGCAAGGCGTAACGACCTAAATAATCGTGCGCACCGCTTGCTGTTGCACCGCTTAATACCGAACCTGAAATCACACGGTTTTCTCCCTCATTTAATTCATTAGCGGTTAATTGAGAAAGGTTTGCGCCTAATTGGGTACGCACTAAACGTGGATTTTTCACCTGTGGGCCGGCAAGCGCTACTACACGGTCGGTAAATAATTCACCTGTGGTAAATAATTTACCGATAGCGATCACATCTTGGTAATTCAAATACCAAACTTGCTTAGTAATGCTGACAGGATCAAGGAAATGAATATGCGTACCAGAAAGCCCAGCGGGGTGTGGGCCTGAGAAAGCAGTCACTTTCACATTAGCGACTTCAGCACTTGGTGTTGTGCTATCTGGTGCACGGCATAAATGAATCGTTTTTTCGCCATTGAATAGACGGTTTAACACGGTTAAGCCATCAACGAAATCTTGTTTTTGTTCATTTAACACAATTTCAGGATCAGCGGCGAGGGGATTGGTATCCATCGCATTGACGAAAATCGAAGATGGATTTGCATCTAAAGCCGGCACTTTACTGAATGGGCGAGTACGAAATGCCGTCCATAAACCCGATTCAACTAAGTTTTGTTTCACTTGTTCAGAGCTAAGGCTGTTTAATGAAGCAGAATCATAACGGTTAAAGGTAACCTGCTCATCACCCGAAACAGAAATCACCACGGATTGAAGCACACGTTTCTCACCACGATGAATCGCTGTTACAGTACCACTCGCAGGGGCAGTGAATACCACACCAGAATTCTTTTTGTCTTCAAAAAGTACCTGACCTTTTTTCACCACATCACCCTCACGCACCTTCATTGAAGGGCGCATTCCCACATACTCTTCACCAAGCACAGCAACTTCGCTAACGGGATTCCCGTTATGGATTACTTGCTCAGGTTTTCCCGAAATAGGGAGATCTAAGCCTTGTTTGATTGTAATCATATTGTTTGCACTACTTTTGTTGGGTTAAAAATAATGGTTGTAGCAACCTACAACCGCTGTATTGAGCCGCCGCCATTATTTAAAGTTAAAGGCGACATTAAGTTCTCAAATCGGATTTTATCTCATATTGTTTTGTTACAAAAAAGCAACAGATAAAAATAAGCGGTTTATTCTAGCCAAAACGCCCACACTTTTCTACTTTTACCGTCTTTTTTCCCCTTTTTCGCCTTGAAAATTTGAACTAAATCAACTTTCTTCGCCTCTTTAAAAGAAAATCGCGCCTCAAAAAGCAAAAAATCCCGCCAACAAGCGGTCAAATTTAGTAACAATTTTGCAAACTCTTTTACAAAAAATTTGATGCTAGTCAAATCTGACTGATAGGGATAAAATAACTACATTATTTTGAACTGATGGAATTACTTATGAATATTACTATCTCTGATGCAGCACAAAGCCACTTCCGCAAACTCCTTGACCAACAAGAAGAAGGTACAAACATCCGTATTTTTGTGGTTAATCCTGGCACACCAAGTGCAGAGTGTGGTGTCTCCTACTGCCCTGCCAACGCCGTTGAAGCAAGCGATACTGAAATCAAATTTAAGCAATTCTCTGCTTTTATTGATGACATCAGCCTGCCATTTTTAGAAGATGCCGAAATTGATTACGTCACCGACCCAATGGGCTCACAACTCACACTAAAAGCACCAAATGCCAAAATGCGTAAAGTCGCCGATGATGCGCCTTTTATTGATCGCCTAGATTATGTCATTCAAACCCAAGTGAATCCTCAATTAGCCAGCCACGGTGGGCGTGTTACCCTTGTGGAACTCACTGACGATGGCTATGCTATTTTACAATTTGGTGGTGGTTGTAACGGCTGTTCAATGGTGGATGTCACCCTCAAAGAAGGTATCGAAAAACAGCTCCTCGCCCAATTCCCGAATGAATTAAAAGGCGTGAAAGATGCCACCGAGCACCAACACGGCGAACATTCTTACTACTAATCACCCCATTTTCGCCCTTATTCCCCCCTTTTTACAGGGGGAATCGTTTTTACAAGCGGTCAAATTTAATGAACAATTTGCACCACAGAATCTCCTTTACTTAGCCAGAGAAAACTTACACCATGCAAAACGCTCACTTCTACCGCGGTCGCTTTTCCGTTGCGCCCATGTTGGATTGGACAACTCGCCACTGTCGCTATTTCCACCGCCAATTTAGCCAAGAAACGTTACTCTATACCGAAATGATCACCGCACCGGCGATCCTCCACGCTAAGTACGATCTTCTTGCCTACGATCCCCAAGAAAACCCCGTTGCACTACAACTTGGCGGCAGCGATCCACAGCAACTTGCCCAGTGTGCCAAACGGGTTGCACAACGTGGCTATGCGGAGATCAACCTCAATGTCGGTTGCCCTTCGGATCGGGTACAAAATGGGATGTTCGGGGCGTGCTTAATGGCAAAAGCCGATCTCGTGGCGAAATGTGTGGAAGAGATGAAAAATGCCGTGGAGATTCCCGTAACCGTTAAACACCGTATTGGGATTGACGATCTTGACAGCTATGAATTTCTCTGTGATTTTATTGAAAAAGTGAAGCCCTACTGTGATGATTTTATCGTCCATGCGCGTAAAGCCTGGCTAACGGGGCTCAGCCCCAAAGAAAACCGTGAAATTCCCCCCCTTGATTATGAACGTGTGTATCAGCTCAAACGGGATTTTCCGCAGTTAAAGATCAGCATTAACGGGGGCGTTAAAACGATTGATGAAATCAAGCACCATTTGCAGTTTGTCGATGGCGTTATGGTGGGGCGAGAAGCCTACCAAAATCCGTCTTTATTAGGTCAAATTGACCAAGCCTTATTCGATGCAAACGCTCCAATCATTACCGCCAGACAAGCGGTGGAAAATATGTTCCCTTATATTGAACAGCAATTAAGCGAAGGGGTTTATCTCAACCATATCGTCCGCCATATGCTCGGTGCATTCCAACATTGCAAAGGTGCGCGCCAATGGCGAAGACATTTAAGCGAAAATGCCACCAAGCAAGGAGCTGGGGTTGAAGTGGTGGAACAGGCGTTGGCTTTTGTGGAGGAAAATCCGCTTACAGAAAATTAATTTTTGCCGGTATTTAAAATATAAAGGGGAGTTAATGCTCCCCTACACCTCAATGCTATTTAGGAATGGCTAAGTTAAGCAAACATCGATTCGGCAATAAATAGCCGTTTTTGCATTAAATCAATTTCTGCTTCGACTCCGTAGGGAAACATCGTGCGTGGATAAGCATGCCCAAAATTCACATTATAGAAAATCGGTAAATCGGGGTTAGCAATCACGTCACAAAAAACATGTTTATACTCTTTATAGAAGGCATTATCTTGGGGTTTGCCAACGATTATCCCCTTCACCACATCAAAAATCCCTTGTGCTTTGAGGGCTTTTAGCATTGTGCGTAGCTTATCTGGTGTTGCTTTGCCTTCGGAACTTTCTAAGAAAATAAGTTTATCTTGCCATTCTGCTTGGCTTGGAAAAAGCTGATATTTTTGGGTAATTTCCACCGCTTGGGCATCACGATTGCCTGAAAGTAGCGCATATAAACTTTCAATACAGCCCCCCAATAATCGCCCCCGAACAACGCCCTGATTTGCCCCTTGTAAAACTTCATAACCGTGCATTTCTTTATGTGCTAAACGTGAAATGCCCCGTTGAGCTTCGGAGTGATCTTTTCGCTCTTCATACCAAATTGGGCTTGATAAAATTTCGGTGCGTTCTGCCGTGCCAAAAAACTGCTTTAAGGCTAAATGGGTGTAGGGTAATAAGTCATTATCCCATTCCGCCAGATCGCATAAAAAGCAATGCCCGTAGAAAGAACTTAGCCCTAATTTATAAAGCATTAAATGATTAACGGTAGTATCAGAAAAGCCGGTAAAAACTTTCGGGTGAGTTTTGACGTAATTGCAAAAATGGGCGTCATCAAAGAGATAAGGGGCAAGGCGGAAAGTATCGACGCCACCAATGGCACACATAATGCCTTTAATTTCATCATCATAAAAAGCGGTTTTGAGATCGTCCGCCCGTGCCTACGGGTTTTCGGCTAAAAATGTCAAGCCTTTTAAGGCATTCGGCATAAAAACCGGTTCAAGCCCTAAATCTTTTAGGCGTTGTATGCCAAGCTCTCGTTGGGCTTGGCAAAATTGTTCCCCTAATAGACCGCTTGAAAGGCTGACAATGGCGACTTTATCGCCTTTTTGTAATGGCTTGGGTTTACGCATTTTTCCTCCTATTTGATAGATTGATCTTTTTATTTTTCTTTGCAACTTATCAAACAATGCGTAAAAAATGAATGATTTTCTATTTTTTTCCGTTCAATTCGCGGTCATCAACGCCCACTAATAAATAATTGCCGTGAATATCGGCAAGACTGCGAAAGCCGATATTAAAAATCTCACAGGCTTTATTGCGATTGATGGGGCGATAATCGAAATTATCGTGGTGGTGACCGTGGAAAATCTTTTTCGCCCCCATTTTACGGGCTAATTGGTTAATCACCGCAAAACCTTGTGGATGAGGACGTGGCGCTTCGTGAGTAATTAAAATATCCGCCTTTTGGCTCTCTAAGGCTTCCACATCGGAGGGAAAAATGGAGCTACGATGACGCAATGGCACGCCACCTCGCCAAATTTTTTCCTGTGGGCAATATTGGCAATAGTGAATCGGGTCAAAAAACATTGGACGATGAGGTGGCATCCAAATATGCCCCCGAAATACGCCACCAAGCCCCGCAATTCGCACGCCTTGCACATCCACCACTCGCCCGTGAATATTGCGTTCTTTCCAAGCGGATCCCCAAATCGCATCATAAGCCATCGGGGTTTTGCTGTCGTGATTGCCATGAATAAACCAAATATCACAATGCTGGGCGAGTTTGTCTAACTCATCTGGCGTTGTGAGCTGTAAATCCCCCAAAATGACTAAGGCAACATTTTCATTTTCACGCACGAAGGGATAAAGGTGGGCATAACTGCCGTGGGGATCGCCCGCAAACAAGATCATGCTGATTTCTCGTGAGAATGGCGGGAAGGAAGCTCCTCTTCATTGAGGATCGCCTCCACCACTGCTTTTGTTTGATTATAGCGGTCGAGATAACTTGGCGATTCAATCTCAATATAGGGAACGTGATATTTATCTAATAATTTCTTCAACAGTTGTTGGAAACGTTGGCGTTGCTTGTTTGAGCCAAGGCTACGCAAACCGTCATCGACCCACTTGGTATTGTTGGACAACAAAATGGTGACATCAAAAGGATACTCTTTGATCATTGAATCCAAAAACGGATGAGCCTTACCTTCATACTGAATACAGAAGGCTTGAGTGGTAATGTAGTCCGTATCAATAAAGGCGACTTTATGGGCGTGCTTGGTGGCGTAATCCACATAACGTTGATGCCCAAGGGCGATTTGTGGGTAGTCGGAATATTGTAACGCCTGTTCGTTGCCACCAAGTTGCTCAAAAACGAACTCACGCCCATATTCCCACGCGGAGGTGGTATTAAAGACATTGGCTAATTTGCTCACCAGCACACTTTTTCCGCTACTCTCTCCCCCCAAAATGGCAATGGTTTTCACGAAAAATGGGCGAACTTCTTTTGGAATAAAACGCCAATACTGGAACGGATTATTGCGAATTTTCGTCGCCGACACATTAAAGGAATTGCGTTCTGGATCAACCAAATGGACCTCTAAATCGAGGTATTTTTCATACGGGGCTTTATCTTGAATCTCACTACTAAACACCACGCTTGGCTTAATTTGTTTGGTGGCAAACAACGCTTTAACGCGATCCGCCCAGCCTTCCCAGCCATTTGGGTAGCTTGGAATACCATCTTCACTCAGGTGATGAATAAAAATCTGTTTTTGTTGATATTTAAAGATCTGTTGCATCCAACGGAGGCGATCTTCATTGGTTGGCATTCGCTTCATTTTGCTATCTTTAAAGAGTTGCATATCACGTTCTGTATCAGTGCAGACGATAACGTGTAGCATATCCACCTTACTGAACGCCTCGTAAATCATATTGATATGCCCTGTATGAACAGGGTAAAACTTACCAAAAATTACGCCGACACGCTGATTTTGCTCCCCAACGATTCCCAAGGCTTGATGTAACGCTTTTAATTTACTCGCACTCGGATTTTTAATTTTCCCCGTCACGAGCTGATTAAAATAAGCCCGTGTGACACCGGCTTGTTCGCAAATATCATTCACTTTTAATTTAAGCTGTTTGCGTTGTTGTTGTAGATAGGCAAAGTTCATCGTGATATTCCCCTGAAAAAGATGACGGAATGATAGGCGAAAACGGCAAAATTGTCATTTAAAAATGTCTAGTCAAGCGGTCAAATTTAACAAAAATTTTGCAAAATTGTGTATAGGGGCTTTCTACTTTTAGCCAGAAAGGTATAATCGCCCTCTTTTTCAAATAGCATTTTTATGAGCAAACCCTATGGCACTACTGATTACCCACAAATGCACCAACTGTGATATGTGCGAACCTGAATGCCCAAATCAGGCTATTTCGATGGGGGAGGAAATCTATGTCATTGATCCTGCACTTTGTACGGAATGTGTCGGCCATTATGAAGTTCCCACTTGCCAAAAAGTTTGCCCAATTAACAGTTGCATCATCACCGACCCTGACAATATTGAAAGCAATGAACAGCTTTGGGAACGCTTTGTGCTGATTCACCACGCCGATAAACTCTAATCATTTTCCGATAAAAAGGCATAAAAAAAAGACCCCTTGCTAAAACAAGCGGTCTTTTTTTTCTACTTTTTTGCTTTTTGCAAATTATGCTTTATCAGCAATTAACACCGTTTCAAGGGCAATTTCAATCATTTCATTTAGGGTTAATTGACGATCTGCGGCATCAATTTGCGCCCCTGTACGAATATGATCAGAAACGGTACAGATAGTTAAAGCTTTCGCGCCAAACTCTGCGGCAACACCGTAGATCCCAGCTGCTTCCATTTCTACCCCTAAGATGCCATGTTTTTCCATACGGTCGAACATTTCCACATCCGGTGTGTAGAAAAGATCCGTTGAGAACATATTACCAACACGCACAGCCACGTTTTTCTCTTTTGCTGCTTGCACCGCTGCTTGGGTTAAATCAAAGTCAGCAATAGCGGCAAAATCATTGTCTTTAAAGCGGATACGATTCACCTTAGAATCGGTACAAGCACCTAAGCCAATAATCACATCACGCACATTGACATCAGCGCGCACCGCACCGCAAGTCCCGATACGAATGATTTTTTTCACACCATATTCGGTGATTAGCTCTTTGGTATAGATAGAGCAAGATGGAATCCCCATACCGTGTCCCATGACGGAAATACGGCGACCTTTGTAAGTCCCTGTGTAACCAAACATATTGCGTACATCAGTGACAAGCTCAGGATTTTCAAGGAAGTTTTCGGCAATATATTTTGCACGAAGTGGATCGCCCGGCATTAAAACTACGTCAGCGAAAGCTCCTGCGGGAGCGTTAATATGTGGAGTCATGGTTTGTCCTCTTGATTTAAACTCACAAAAAGGGAGCGATTATAGCGGAATTTCTTTAATTTGGGGCAAAATTGACCGCTTGTTAGTAACCTGAAACCTGACTATTTGCCTGTTTATCATTCAAGGTGGCTAACAAATTCGCTAATAAACTTGATGCACCAAAGCGGAAATGAGCTTGATTGACCCAATTTTCCCCTAAAATGCGTTGCGCTAAATGGAGATACTGCTGTGCTTCTTCACTGGTTTTCACGCCCCCTGCGGCTTTAAAGCCCACACGATCAGCCACGCCAAGATCGGAAATAGTGTTCAACATAATCTCTGCGGAAGTTAATGTGGCATTAACCGCTACTTTTCCTGTGGAGGTTTTAATAAAATCGGCACCAGCTTGAATCGCAATTTCGGAAGCTTTACGGATCGCCCGCTCTGTTTTAAGCTCTCCGGTTTCAATAATGACTTTAAGTAATACATTGGCAGAGTGGCACACCGCTTTACACTGTTTCACCAATTCAAAGCCCACTTCCTCATTACCAGCCAACAAAGCACGGTAAGGGAATACCACATCGACTTCATCTGCCCCGTAGGCAATCGCCGCTTGGGTTTCTCGCACCGCAATTTCAATATCATCGTTTCCGTGAGGGAAGTTGGTGACAGTGGCAATTTTGACTTGCTCGATACCTAGTGATTTCAAGGTTTTACGAGCAATCGGCACAAAACGGGGATAAACACACAAGGCGGCTGGTGTGCCGAATGCGGTTTTCGCTTGTTGACAAAGCGCAATGACTTTTTCATCGGTATCATTATCGTTAAGGGTAGTGAGATCCATTAAGGATAATGCTTGTTGAGCAATTTGTTTTAAAGACATAGAAATTCCTTATTAACATGAATGCAAAAAATAGGACGGATTTGACCGCTTGTTATAAGAAAAAGAAGAAAGGCACACCACTGTTACCAGTGGTGTGTGAAAAGAATTAGAGGACTGCGCCACCAATACCAATGAATAGACCAGCAATCGCTGCACTCATAAAGTTAGAAAGTGTCCCTGCAGCAACGGCTTTTAAGCCCATTTTTGCAACATCGCTACGACGATTTGGTGCCATACCACCAATACCACCGATTAAGATCGCAATAGAACTGAAGTTTGCGAAACCACAAAGGGCGAAAGTAATGATCGCAATCGTTTTTTCACTTAATACAACGGCTGTTTCTGGTTTTAAGTAGTTAGCAAAATCCGCATAAGCGACAAATTCATTCAGTACTAATTTTTGACCGATCAATGAACCTGCTACTTGAGCTTCTTGACCCCATGGCACACCAATTAACCAAGCAAGTGGTTGGAAGACATAACCTAATAACGATTGAAGGGTCACATTTTCATATCCGATTAAAGCTGCACCCCAACCAATAAAACCGTTAAGCATTGCAATTAAAGCGATGAAAGCAAGTAACATTGCTCCTACGTTCATGGCTAACTGCATACCGCCAAAAGCACCCACAGCTGCGGCTTCAATGACATTTGACGGTTTTTCCTCAGCATCTTCTGCTTTTAATTCATCTTTGAAAGATTCTGTTTGTGGATGGATAATTTTTGCAAAGAGTAAACCACCCGGTGCTGCCATAAATGAGGCGGCGATTAAGTAAGGAAGAGGAACACCCATTCCTGCATAACCGATCATCACCGCACCAGCAACAGAAGCCACACCACCACACATCACGGCAAATAACTCTGAATTTGTCATGCCTTTAATATACGGTTTAATCAATAAAGGCGCTTCGGTTTGACCAACGAAAATGTTTGCCGCTGCAGACATAGATTCCGCTTTTGATGTACCTAATACGGCTTGTAATGCACCACCAAGAATACGGATGATCACTTGCATAATACCGAGGTAATAAAGTACTGAAATTAATGCGGAGAAGAAAATAATTGGAGGGAGAACACGAAGAGCGAAGACGAAACCACCGCCACCAAACACTTCGAACATTTTGTCACTAACTAAGCCACCAAATAGAAAACTGATACCATCATTACCGTAGTTCATCAAAGCACTCACACCTTGTGCCGCTTTTAATAAACCTTCACGCCCCCAAGGCACATAAAGCACTAACGCACCAATGGCAATTTGGAAAATCAACGCACCAACAACTGTACGGACGTTAATCGCTTTTTTGTTATTAGATAATAAAAATGCAATGACAAGCAGTGCAAAAATACCTAATAGGCTATTTAATATACTCATTTGAAACCTCAAAAGAACGAGTGAGAAAGGAACTATTTTTGTCGCCAAAAATAGGGTAAGAAAAAAGTTCCGCCACTATACCAATTTTTTTTGTCAAAATCTTAAAATTTTTTCAATATGCAAACGATTGCTCGCTAGGCTTTATTCAAAAATTTGATCTACTTCTCACTTTTGCGTGGCATAGATTGCAATTCCCACAAGCTAGGATTATGCTTTGGAGCATTTCTTCTTTCTTTAAGAATTTTAGTGGAGTTTTTATGTCAAGACTAAGTAAAGAGCAGATTCTTTCCCAGATTCAACACGGGCTAATCGCCTCCTGTCAGCCCGTTGATAACGGTCCGATGGATAGCCCTGAAATCGTTGCCGCAATGGCAAAAGCCTCAGTAATTGGCGGTGCAAAAGGGTTACGCATTGAAGGAATTGAGAACTTAAAAGCGGTGCGTAAAGTGGTCGATGTACCGATCGTCGGTATCGTAAAACGTGATCTCAACGATAGCCCTGTGCGAATTACACCATTTTTACAAGATATTGACGATCTTTACCACGCCGGTGCCGATATTATCGCCTTTGACGGCACAGATCGCCCTCGCCCTGTTGCCATTGCCGAATGTGTTAAACGCATTCAAGAATTAGGTGCAATGTCAATGGCGGACTGCTCAAATCTCGCCGAAGGGCTTTATTGCCAAGAATTAGGCGTGGATTTAATTGGTAGCACCATGTCGGGCTACACCGGAGGCGAAATTCCCGCAGAACCTGATGTGCAATTAGTGCGTGATCTGGTGGCAAAAGGTTGCAAAGTAATGGCAGAAGGCCGTTACAACACCCCTGAATTATCTGCCCTTGCCATTGAAAATGGTGCTTTTGCCGTGACGGTGGGGTCTGCCCTAACGCGTTTAGAACATATCGTGAGTTGGTTTGCGACCGCTATTGAGCAACGTGGGCAAAAATAGGGGGAGCTATGAGCTGTTTAGCCATTGATGTGGGCGGTACGAAAATTGCCGCCGCCTTAGTTGATTTAACCGCAGATAATGCGACTTTGCGTGATCGCAAGCAAATTCACACCCCACAAAACCCAAGTGCCGATGCCCTTGCGGAAGCCCTTTCGGAAATCCTAAACCATTTTGCAGGGCAATTTGAATGTGTTTCTGTCGCTTCTACGGGGATTATTCAAAACGGCGTGCTTACCGCATTAAACCCGAAAAATTTAGGCAATCTCGCCTTTTTTCCCTTAGAAGAGAGCATTCGCCAACACACTCATAAGCCGATTACACTCCTCAATGACGCCCAAGCCGCCGCCTGTGCGGAATATTTACGGCACAGTGATGTTGATAATTTTGCCTTCATCACTGTTTCGACAGGTGTCGGCGGCGGTATTATTCTTAACCGCAAACTCTTTACGGGGAAAAATGGTGTGGCAGGGCATATCGGTCATAGCCTTGCAGACCCCAACGGCGAAGTGTGTGGCTGTGGGCGAATTGGTTGCGTGGAAGCCGTTGCCTCAGGGCGAGCGATTGCTCGTGTTGCTCATCAATGGCAATCCCCTTGCGAACCGCCCGAAGTCTTTGAGCGTTTTCGCCAAGGCGATGCCCAAGCAGCAGAATTGGTGGATAAATCTGCCCGAGCCATTGCCAATTTAGTTGCCGATCTCGCTATCAGTTTGGATATTCAACGCATCGCCTTAGGTGGAAGCGTGGGGCTTGCGAGTGGCTATCTGCCACGGGTGGAATATTTCCTCCAACAAATGCCTGCCATCTACCGCCCACAAATTGTCCCAGCCTATTATGCACAAGATGCTGGGCTGATTGGGGCGGCGTGGTGTGCAGAGAATGAGTAAAGAGAGCCTTTCATTTAAGGATTTTTCCTCACCAATTCCTTTCTCTGTTTTCGCCATTAGGTAATGGCGGATGTGTTAGAGATTATCAACAAAACAAAATCACGATAAAAAACGACCGCTTGTTCCCTTCGACAAGCGGTCTTTTTTTTCAACCATTTTGCTCAGGCTAAGCGTGAGCTGTTTTTACTTGAGGGGATAGTTCAAGGCGGAATTCTTGTAACGGCGACAACAGTTGGGCAATTAAATGCAGTTGTTGCAACAAGATAAGATCCTGTGGCGGGGCTTTGCCTTGATACTGCTGTTCGACGCCTTGGAGTTGCTGATCTAAACGACTAATTTTCTCCCTCAAATCTTCCCTTGCCTTTTCGCTCTCCTCGCCTTCCCCTTTACCTGCCAAGGCTTGTAAAAGCTGAACGAGGTGCTTACTTTGCTGGAAGAATTGCGCCGCTAAATCAACATTTTTATTCAACCGTTGGGAATGAATACGATGTGCGCCAAGGGTAGAAATATAGCTCAATAGCGTATAGCTTAGCCCCAATAATTGCGGCGCTGAATGTAAAATTTGCTGATACTTTTTCGGTTCATCCACAATATTCGATACCACCGTACTGAAGTTTGCCACGGCATTTTGGGCTTCACGGCGCGCAATGCGGTAAGAGAGTTGATCCCGATAGCCAAATTGGAGCTGTGCAATAATGTGTTGCAGGTAATTGGCAAAGCTATTTAGCATCGTATTCACACTGCCGTTTAAGTTGAGGTATTTCCAATCCGGCCAAAGATAAGACACTGCCAACCACGCAATGCCTGCACCGATAAAAGTATCGAAAATACGGGGCAACATCGCCCCACTCATGTCGTACCCCACCACATCAAAACTCACTAACACTTGCAGGGTGATGAAGAACGTCGAAAAGCCATAATTATTCGTGCGGAAGAAGAAAAACAGACTGCTTGATGCCACAATTAAGCCCAGTTGCGCTTCTAACGTGGGGGATAAATAACGCAGAGAAAGCCCGACAATCACCCCCAACACCGTGCCTGCCACACGCTGAATCAAACGTTTTTTGGTGGCAGAATAGTTCGGCTGACACACTAATAAAGCGGTTAATAAAATCCAATGCCCTTGTTCAATATGGGAAAATTCCGCAATCAAACTGCATACAAACACCACGATGGAGAGCCGAACGCCGTGGCGAAACAGGGGCGAACCGAAATGGCATTGGTTGCGGATCGCCCGTAGCATATTGCCAAATCCGGATACATTTTCCGCCAACAAGCGGGCTGTTTTTGGAGATTTTTTGCTCAGCAGTTCCCCCTCCCGCGCTTGGGCAAATTGAGCAAGGAGGTTCTCTACATTTTGCAAATTCTCGGCAATCGACTGCACCCGATGTAACTCCCCAATACCGCTCTCACCCAAATGTGATTGATGATACTGCAAGGATTGAAATAAGCCAGTTAACACTTTTTCGCCCCGTGGGCTATGTTGATACTCTTCATTATGGCGTAAGCATTGGGCAATTTGCTGGCAAGCCATACCTTGTAATTCGAGTAGCCGTTGCAAACGGAAAATAATATCCACATGGTGAAGCTGTTGGAAAAGCGATTGATATTGAGAATGGCTAGAGCTGACCTTTTCCCAAATCTCTTGACCAGCAAAATAGTAACGGAGCATTTTTTGCGTCCGCAAATGACGGTGCTGACCTCGCAAGCGGTAAAAGAGAGAAACGCGGGCTTTATCCACACTTTGCATCACTGCCATATTCGCCTTTGCCAACGCAACTTGCTTAGCAGGTAAGCATTCGGTGTCATCGGGGTCAAAGAAATCGGCTTTGACAAATAGATAATGGCTTAACGCTTCAAAATAGCTTGCCATATTCTCTTGCACGGCTCGATTCGGAAAACAGAGATAAACCACCACAGCCACAATGCCATAAATCAAAGCACCAAAAAGAATCAGTAAGGTACTGCTATACCACGCATTATCAGGGTTGTAGCTTAATGTGGTATACACCGCCACCAGTAGCGTACTAAATGCAATGGTGCTATATCGCTGTCCAATCGTCCCGAGCATAATCACCACAAAGGTAATCGCCGTAATCAGCGGAATAAACAACCAACCGTGGCTTAATGCTAATTGTGAGCTGAGTGCTGAAATGGCAAAGGCGATGAGCGTGAAAAACAGGTTTTTCAAACGCCCTGTTAAACGGTTATCTAAATCGGCTAATCCGCCGGCGATAATGCCAAGAATAAAGGGCATTGCATGGGCAGAAATGTCTAACGCCCAAATCGTTACCGCCCCTAAATTCATCGCAAAAAAGATAGGTAATGCACCGATAATGTGGATATTCAGCCATTTCTGGCTCAATTTTTTCAGAAAAGCGTTCATAACAAGCGGTCAGATTTTTTAGGTTTTTTGTCATTTGCCCATTCAGGGCTTTTTGAAGAGAAGGCGTTGCCGTTAATTTGCTCCCCTTTATTAAGAGGAGCTTTGGCTAAACAGATTGTAAGAGATACTCTAAGGCGTCACACCACCGTTGCCCCTTCACCACTTGGCTTACGGCGCTTACCAATATTTTTGGTCTCTTTATGGCGAACTTTGGCTTTTTTCTTCGTGGCTTCTTTCTTCGCCTCTTTCTTTTTCTTAATACGCGCTTTCTCTTTTTTCGAGGTTGTGACGGCTTCCCCGTCCTTCGGTGCTTTCGTGCGAGGGAGTAAGCCTTCAATCACACGGGCTTTGATGACCTCTTCGGTATAACGCTTAATTTTCCCGAGGAGCTTATAATCGTGGGCTTCCACTAACGAAACCGCCGAACCCTTTTTCCCAGCCCGAGCCGTGCGCCCAATACGGTGGAGATAGGTATCCGCACTGTATGGCAAATCGTAGTTAATCACAAAATCCACGTCATCAATGTCGATCCCACGGGCTGCCACATCCGTTGCCACTAACACACTCACCACGCCCGCTTTTAAGCGTTCAATGGCTTGATTGCGTTGCGTTTGTGCCATTTCTCCCTCTAAATGGGTCGAACGTATTCCTCTTTTACGCAAGGTTTCACTCAACTCTCGAACATCTTCACGCCGACGCACAAATACAATGCCCCGTTGAATCTCAAATTCGCTGATTAAACGTGCCAATAGCTTGGTTTTATGTTCCACATTATCGGCGTGATAGAACCACTGTTGGATTTTCTTACGTTCCCGACGGCTTGGCTCGGCATCAATTTCCAAAGGATCGTTGAGAATACGTTGTGCAAAATCGACAAGTAACTCCCCCTCCAACGTGGCAGAGAAGAGCCAAGTCGCTTGACGCCAACGGGTTTCGGCGGCGATCTTCTCCGCATCTTGCCCAAAGCCCATTTGGAGCATTCGGTCGGCTTCATCAAAAATCAGAATTTCCACCGAACGGCAATCAAAATTCTCTTCATTGATGTATTGCAACAAACGTCCCGGCGTGGCGACAACTAAATCTTGGTTACTATTAAACACCTCGCCGTGGTTTTGATACGCCACACCGCCGGTAATGGTGGTAATGTTTAAATGGGTAAATTGCGCCAGCTCTTGGGCTTGTTCTGCCACTTGCATCGCCAGCTCCCGTGTTGGGGTCAGCACTAAAATGCGTGGTGGGCCGGGTTTTCGCCGTGGATTATCCAAAAGATGTTGCAAGGCGGGGAGCAAAAACGCTGCCGTTTTGCCAGTTCCCGTTGGGGCAGATCCAAGCACATCACGCCCTTCCATCGCAGAAGGAATAGTTTCTAACTGAATGGCAGTGGGGCGTTTATAGCCTTTTTTTGCTAATGCATTCAGCAATTCGGTGCTTAAATCAAGCGCTTCAAAAGTGGTAATTGGGTTCATTAAATTTCTCAATATAGATTTAAAATCAATAAGTTATAAGTAAAGTGCCATCACGACAGCATTTTCCCTGCCCCCGTCTGTGGTGGGGTAATAATTTTTCCGTTGGGTCACTTCGTTAAAACCAAGGGAAAGGTAGAGCCGTTGGGCGGTGTGATTAGATTCTCGTACTTCAAGCCAGAGGGTTTGTACGCCTTGTGTTTTTAGCTGTTCGATTAACGCCTTTAACAATCGTTTTCCGTAGCCTTTGCCCTGAAAAGCCGGGGCAACGGCGATATTAAAAAGGGTGGCTTCATCTAATACCGATTGGCAAATCGCAAAAGCGACAATCTGCCCCGGCTGGCTGAGTTTCAGGTTAAGATAACGTTCACCTTGGTTGTTTAAGAGCGTGCCTTTTGACCATGGCACAAGATGAGCTTGCTGTTCAATCTCAAATAAGCGGTCAAAATCATTCGCTAAAACGGGTTCAATCACGCATTGTCCTCAAAATGTTGGCAAAAGGGTTGCATTTGCTGCCAAAGTTGGCGTTTTTGGGCAGATTTCTGTAATTCTGCCCAATTTTCATTATACCAAGCGGTCTGATTTTTCCACTTTTTGGTAAATTGTTGGCGATTTTCACTGCCCTGAATAAGCCAAAAAATTGGGCTATGGGTAAAAGCAAGGCGGAGGCTTTGTTCCAACGTAAACCATTGAAATTCATCGGAACGTAAGGCAAGGGTGCAAATAATGTCTTGAAATAGACCGCTTGTTTGGCGATTTTCCTCACTCACGATCACAAGCTTTACCCTTTCAGCAAGGCGAATTTGCCCATCGCCTTTCAATACTTGGGGTTTGCTTAACACCCATTGGGGGATATTCATCTCGTGGAGTAGTAAATCGTAGCGATTCATGGTTTTCCTCATAAAAAGTTGGGGAATGGTAGCAAAAATCGGTAGAATGCAGAAATTATTTTAGATGAAAAGAGGAAATTTATGCTCTCCCTTGAAAGTGACGTGCTTAAACGGCACTTACCACGCTTTAAAGACCGCTCCATTTTGCTATTTGGGCATCTGCGTGATGATTTCGCCAAAACGCTTCAACCCTTAGCCAAAAATGTTGCCCTTGCAAGTTATTACTATGATTTTGCAAGAAAAAATGGCGATGTTGATTCTACCTTAACCCACCAAACGCCCGCGGAATTAGCGGTGTTTTATTGGGTGAAGAATAAACAAGAGTGCCAATTTCAACTCTTACAATGGCTCTCTCATCAAGCCGTTGGGCAAGAGGTGCTGATTATCGGTGAGAATCGCAGTGGTGTTCGCTCGGTAGAAAAACTCCTCCAACCCTATGGGGAAATAGGGAAAATCGACTCCGCACGCCGTTGCGGGCTTTACCACTTCTGCTTACAACAAGTGCCCAGTTTCAATGCCCAAACCTATTGGAAATCTTACCCCTTCCAAGATCTCACCGTTTTTTCCCTCCCGGGGGTATTTAGTGCGACAGAATTGGATAACGGCACCCAACTGCTCCTCTCTACCTTCCATAAAGCAGATGGTTTAAAAGGCAAGGTCTTAGATCTTGGCTGTGGCGCCGGCGTGATTGGGGCAAGCCTTAAACAACGATTCCCCAAAATTAAACTGACGATGTCAGATATTCACACGATGGCGTTAGCCTCCAGTGAGCGTACTCTGGCTGAAAATCAGCTTGAAGGGCAAGTGCTGGCAAGTGATGTTTTCTCTGATGTGGCTGAACGCTTTGATTTAATCATCTCCAATCCGCCTTTTCACGATGGGATCGACACCGCCTACACCGCCGTCGAAACGTTAATTCAGCAAGCCAAAATGCACTTAAACCGCGGTGGTGAGTTGCGTATTGTTGCCAATGCCTTTCTCCCTTACCCAGATTTATTGGATAAGGCGTTCGGCACGCATGACGTGTTGGCGAAATCGACTAAATTTAAAGTCTATCGCGTTCGGGCATAACAAGCGGTCAAATTTTTTACCTTTTTTGCAAAATGTGCTTTCACCTTGTTAATTGGGTGCATTTTGCCTACAATACCGCCTTTTTGTTGCAGGAAGAGGGAAGAGAAATCCTATGTCACAAATCAAACTGATTGTCGGGCTTGCCAACCCCGGGGCGAAGTATGAAGAAACTCGCCACAATGCCGGTGAATGGCTGATTCAAGAAATCGCACGCCAATATCGCGTTAGCCTCAAAGAGGAAGCAAAATATTTCGGCAAGGTGGCAAAAATCAGCACGCCCAATGGCGAAGTGCGGTTACTTGTTCCCACCACCTTTATGAATTTAAGTGGTAAAGCCGTCGGGGCTTTGGCGAATTTTTATCGCATCAAACCCGAAGAGATTTTAGTGGCACACGATGAACTTGACCTCCCTTGTGGCGTTGCCAAAATCAAACAAGGTGGCGGACATGGCGGTCATAACGGCTTAAAAGATATTATCGCCGCCCTCGGTAATAGTAATAACTTCTACCGTGTTCGTATCGGCATTGCCCACCCGGGGCATAAAGATTTAGTGGCAAGTTATGTGCTTGGCAAACCCTCGCCAACGGATAAACCCCTCATCGAGGCTGCCATTGATGAAGCCGGTCGCTGTATGGATATTTTATTTAAAGAAGGCATAACCAAAGCCACTAATCGCTTAAATGCGTTCAAGGCATCTTAAACACCGAAGCTAAGCTTTGGTGCAAATTTCTTTCAAAATCTGACCGCTTGCGGTCTTCGTGGGTATTCCCACGGCATACTTAACTTATAGGAAACAAACAAATGGGATTTAAATGTGGCATTGTTGGCTTACCCAATGTAGGTAAATCAACCCTTTTTAACGCACTCACCAAAGCAGGTATCGAAGCGGCAAACTATCCGTTTTGTACCATTGAACCCAACACAGGCGTAGTACCGATGCCTGATCCACGCCTTGATGCCTTAGCAGAGATTGTGACGCCTGAGCGTGTTTTACCCACCACCATGGAATTTGTTGATATTGCCGGCTTAGTGGCGGGTGCCAGTAAAGGTGAAGGCTTAGGCAATAAATTCTTAGCCAATATTCGTGAAACAGACGCCATTGGGCATGTTGTTCGCTGTTTTGAAAATGATGATATTGTGCATGTTGCGGGCAAAATTGATCCGCTTGATGATATTGAAACTATCAATACTGAACTGGCTTTGGCAGATTTAGACAGCTGTGAACGTGCGATTCAACGTTTACAAAAACGAGCCAAAGGGGGCGATAAAGAGGCGAAATTTGAACTTTCCATTATGGAAAAAATTCTCCCTGTGTTAGAAAACGCGGGAATGATTCGCTCGGTGGCGTTAGACAAAGACGAACTGCACGCCATTAAAGGCTACAATTTCTTAACCTTAAAGCCGACAATGTATATCGCCAACGTCAATGAAGACGGCTTTGAAAATAACCCTTACTTAGATAAAGTCCGGGAATTTGCAGAAAAAGAAGGCTCTGTGGTGGTGCCAGTGTGTGCGGCAATTGAAGCTGAAATTGCCGAACTTGATGATGACGAAAAAACCGAATTCTTACAAGATCTCGGTATTGAAGAACCGGGCTTAAACCGTGTGATTCGTGCAGGCTATGCATTATTAAATCTACAAACTTACTTTACCGCTGGTGTCAAAGAAGTGCGTGCGTGGACAGTTTCTGTGGGTGCAACCGCACCAAAAGCGGCAGCGGTAATTCACACTGATTTTGAGAAAGGCTTTATCCGTGCCGAAGTGATTGCCTATGATGATTTTATCCAGTTCAAAGGCGAAAATGGAGCAAAAGAAGCGGGTAAATGGCGTTTAGAAGGAAAAGAATATATCGTGCAGGATGGCGATGTCATGCACTTCCGCTTTAACGTATAAACCAATAGCCCTAGCAAATGCTAGGGCTTTTTTTAAAAGCGAATACGGCTACTGCCTACTTTTTCCCCTTCGGCTCGTTGCGCTGTAATCACCTTCTCCCCTTCTTTCAGCCCTTCGGTGATTTCGGTAAATTGATTATCCCCAAGCCCCGTTTTGACGGCTTTTTCCTGCACCACGTCATTTTCTAACACCTCGACAAACACTGCCTTTCCACGTTTTTTCAACGCGGTATTTGGCACAATCAGCACGTTCTGTTTCTCGGCGATAATGACTTTTCCTTCCGTTGTCATCCCAATACGCAACTTCTGGTGGGGATTATCCACCACCACATTGGCGTAGTAATAAACGGCATTACTATTGCCCGATATTTCGGAATAGTTATTATCCGTAAGGGCAGTTAAAGCGGGATCGACGGATTGAATCTTCCCTTCGTAGCGGTGGCTTGGATCAGAAAGTGTGGTAAAAGTGACCGCTTGTTGAGCTTTGACTTGGTCAATATCCCCTTCGGCAATTTCAAGTTTAATCAATGCCTTAGAGAGATCCGCAATTTGCACTAAGGTAGGCGAGGTTTGGTTGGAATTGACCGTCTGCCCTTCGGAAACCGGTACAGAAACCACCACGCCTGCCATTGGAGCAACAATTTTGCTATAACTTAGATGAGTTCTTGCGGTATTTACCGCAATTTCTGCCACTTGAATTTGGGCTTTGGTATCTTCTAAATTCGCCCGTGCGAGTGCTAAATTATTTTTGGAGGTATCCAGATCCATTTGGGAGGTACTTTTTTGCGTATAAAGTCGGCTCAACCGTTGATAATTTGCCTCAGCAACGCTTAATGCCACTTGGCGAGCATTGAGTTGCGTTTTCTGCGCCGCTAATTGTGCTTGGGCGGTGCTCAAATTATTCTGTTGCGTTTCGGCATCAATTTCCGCAATAAGATCCCCTCGCTGAACCGCTTGCCCCAAAGAAACGTGCAATTTCAAAATTTTCCCCGAAACCTGCGCCCCCACTTCGGTACGTTGGTAAGCCCGAACCGAGCCTGTGGCAAGGACGCTTTTCTCCAAATTCCCCCTTTTTACGCTTTCGGTGATGTAATGTACCTTAGGGGTGGTTTCCCAATGGAAAAAATAGACATAGCCGGCAATGCCCAGTAAGGCGATAACAAGAAGGAAAAAAAGACGTTTCATGATTATTCAAGGTAAAAAAGAGTCTGGCTTACAGACCAAGAAAAGGGTGAAATGTTCGGAAAAAGGGGCAGTTTGCAAGATATTGTCTAAAAATGCCCCGTTATTGAGTGAGATATAAACTAAAGCCCAAATAATGTCACAAGATAATGCGCAACAGCTTGATCTTTATGATTCCCAATCACTTCACACTTTGGCAACGCTGATTTTAAGCGAGGATCGGCATTTTCCATGACACAGCCCTTACCGACCGAGGCGAGCATTTCTACGTCATTCATGCCATCTCCAAAGGCGATACAATAAGCCAACGTGTAGCCCCGTTGCTTCACTAATTCCGCCAACGTGTTAGCTTTACATACCCCTTTGCTCATCATTTCTAAACATTGTGGCGTGGAGTAAGTCAGTTGCAGTTGATCGCCATATTTTTCTCGTAAAAAGGTTTCTACCGGGAGCAAATCTGCCGGCGTTTTGCCGATGTAGAAGATCTTTTCCGTTCCACGTCCGTGGTGGTGAGCAAAATCCACCACTTGATACATAAAGCCTGAATCTTGATGATATTGACGCAGTTGTTCAATATCCACATTGATAAACCATTCCTCCCCCTGATAGCTATTTAAGCAAACCTTCGTTGGGTCAAAGGGGGTTGTTTGCATAATCTCTAACGCAAGTGCTTCGGGAATGATGTGGTGTGCAAGTAACTCCCCCGCCAAATTATTGCCCCGCGCGCCGTTTGAGGTGACTAAGGTGGCATCCTCAATCCCAATTTTGGCAATAATATGTCGCACATCGGGCAGACTACGCCCCGTTGCGAGGAAAATATCCACCCCTTGTTTTGCTAAGGCTTGAAGGGTCTGAATGGTGAAATCAGCAATACGATGCTCCCCGTTCAGCAATGTGCCATCAAGGTCGGAAATAATGGCTTTAAATGGATGTGACATAACAGTCTCCTAAATCATCAAAAAGTGGGAAAAAGGTAACAAATTTCCCCCCTTTCAGCAAATTTCAGGCAAGAAAAGTATTTTTTAGCTTAAACATTAGCTAACTTAGATCAAAATTCAATCAAACAGTTCAAAAAAAGAAAACGCTATATTTCGCCAGAACAGTTCATTTTTGTTTGGCAAAAAAAGCAAAATAATAAAACTTTTTACTTTATTTTGTTATTTACTCAACACTAAATGCTGTTTTTTGTTAAAAAATCGCAAAAGCAAACGTTTGCCAAAGTGAAATATTCCATTGACTTCACTTCCTTTAAAGCTATGATAACGCCACTTCTGAATAACAATGCAAACATAAACACACAACAATGATAAGACTCTTTTCTCTCCGGCTTCTGACTCTCACGCATTCGGTGCGAGGGTAAATCTTGGAGAGAGAAAAGTTCACTATCCACACTTTTAGCCCGCACGTCCCTGCGGGCTTTTTTATTGGCAAAGCCGTGGATAATCCCCTAATCAACGCCAACTAATGGAGATGTTCTATGAGTAACAACATTATTATTTTCGATACCACGTTACGGGACGGCGAACAGTCCCTTAAAGCTAGCCTAACCGTCAAAGAGAAATTACAAATCGCCCTCGCCCTAGAACGCTTAGGGGTAGATGTGATGGAAGTTGGCTTTCCGGTCTCTTCATCGGGGGATTTTGAATCCGTCCAAACCATTGCGCGACACATTAAACATAGTCGAGTCTGTGCATTATCCCGCGCCGTGGATAAAGATATTGATGTCGCCGCCGAAGCATTAAAAGTTGCCGAAGCCTTCCGTATTCATACCTTTATTGCCACCTCTGCCCTCCACGTTGAACATAAACTCAAACGATCTTTTGATGATGTGGTTGAAATGGCAATTAATGCGGTAAAACGCGCAAGACGTTATACCGACGATGTCGAATTTTCCTGCGAAGATGCAGGGCGAACAGGCATCGATAATATCTGCCGAGTGGTGGAAGCGGCGATCAATGCTGGAGCGACTACCGTCAATATTCCTGATACCGTCGGCTTCTGCTTACCATCGGAATATGGCAATATCATCGCAAACGTGATGAACCGTGTGCCAAACGTAGATAAAGCGGTCATTTCAGTGCATTGCCATAATGATTTAGGTATGGCAACCGCCAACTCATTAACGGCGATTCAAAATGGTGCTCGCCAAATTGAATGTACCATTAACGGTATCGGTGAGCGTGCCGGTAATACCGCCTTAGAAGAGGTGGTCATGGCGATTAAAACCCGCCAAGCGTTATTTGGTGCAGATACCCGCATCAACACCCAAGAAATTCATCGTGTCAGCCAAATGGTCAGCCAGCTCTGTAATATGCCGATTCAACCGAATAAAGCTATCGTAGGTTCAAACGCCTTTGCCCACTCCTCAGGTATTCACCAAGATGGTATGGTAAAAAATAAAAACACCTATGAAATTATGTCCTCTGAAACCATTGGGCTGAAAAAAGAGAAGCTCAATTTAACTGCCCGTTCTGGTCGTGCGGCGGTCAAAAATCATATGAGTGAAATGGGCTATCAGGAGAGTGATTACGATCTCGATAAACTCTACAATGCATTCTTACAGCTGGCTGATAAAAAAGGTCAGGTATTTGATTACGATTTAGAAGCCCTCGCCTTTATTGATATGCAACAAGGCGATGAAGATCGTTTAAAACTTGATGTAATTACCTCCCAAGTCATCAGCCATTTACCCGCCTCGGCATTTGTGCAGGTTGAGCTAGACGGCGAGAAACGCAGTGAAGTATCAAGTGGCGGAAATGGACCTGTTGATGCGGTATTTAATGCGATTTTAAAAATTACAGGTCTCGATCTGCAAATGTTGCATTACAACCTCGCCGCCAAAGGCGAAGGGGCTGAAGCCTTAGGGCAAGTGGATATTGTGGTGGAATATCAAGGTCGCCGTTTCCACGGTGTCGGTCTTGCCACGGATATTGTGGAATCCTCCGCCCGTGCGTTAATTCACGCCATCAATGCCATTTATCGTTCGCAAAAAGTTGCCGATATTAAAGCCAAAAAATAGCAACAAATGGCGCAAAAAAAACCACCCCTTGTGTAAATACAAGCGGTGGTTTTTTATTGACTTTTTGCACCGGCTAAAAACGCCGTCAATCGCTTTAGTTCATATCGCTTTGGCGTTTGGCTTTTTGCAATTTCTCATAGGCGTTGAGCAATTTCTGATGGGCTGCCATATTTTCAAGGCGCTCATCACTCCCCTCTAAACCATTAAATGGATTGCCCCCTTGAATGGCTGACCAAGCCAACGCTACCGCTTCTTTGCTATACATTTTCTCAAAAACAGCACGATACTGTGTAGGCTGACGGCTTTCATCGAGGAACAGTTCCAAGGAACTAATTAAACAACGGTAGTAATTATTTCGCTCTGCACTAAATACGCTGGCATTCATATTTGCCGTCCAGTTTGCCCAATCTAAGGCTTCTTCAAGGTTGCCTAGGGCAAGATGAAGCATGGATTTCAACTCTCCGACACGGAGCGTTTGCCACGCTGACCCTTTATCCGCCACGATACCTAAAAACTCCCGAAGACGGGTCATATCATCGATACTTTGGTCATCTAATTCGTCTAACAGCTCTTGATAGGTTTCTGCATCGTGATGGAAATAAGGTAAATCCAACAGAATTTCACGCCACTCCATCCCCATATTATTATTGGCATAGATTAAATCATCCGGCGGATAAATATTTGACATACTCGGGGCTAAGATTCGGCAAGCATACACGCCGAGGTGTTCATAATCCATAATATAAACTTCCTGCCCAAGGTTATTGAAAATAGCCATCATTTTGGCAAACTCTTTCTCCGTTGTGCCGGAGAAATCCCAATGGACGAAAGGATAATCTGCTTCCTCTTTGAAAAGATCCCACGAAATCAGACCGCTTGAATCAATAAAATGCGTTTCAAGGTTAGCGTGATCGGCAACATCTTCATTGTTGAAAGAAGGCGGGGCAAAAACATCGAGATCTTTTAAGCTACGCCCTTGTAAAAGCTCCGTTACCGTGCGTTCAAAAGCCACTTGGAAATGGGGGTGTGCGCCGAAAGAGGCAAAGCAAGTGCCATTATTCGGGTTAAGTAAAATCACGCAAATTACTGGGAATTTGCCACCGAGGGAAGCGTCATAGCATAAAATCGGGAAGCCTTCTTGTTCCAATTTTTCAATGGAGGCTTGAATACTTGGATAACCGGCAATCACACTTTGGGGAATTTCAGGCAGGCTAATGGCTTCGGTGATAATGCGATTTTTGACAAAACGCTCAAAAATTTCCGATAGGGCTTGAACACGGGCTTCATTCGCTGTATTGCCGGCAGACATGCCGTTTGACACAAACAGATTCGCCACGATGCTTTGGGGAATATAGACCGTTTTACCGTCAGATTGGCGGGTATAAGGTAAGGCGACAATCCCTCTCTCTGGATTGCCAGATTGCAGATCCACTAATAAATCCGGCGTGAGATCGCCATTAGGGTCAAAATAGCGTCGTAAGAAGTCATCTAAAATACCCTCTGGTAAGCATTCTTCATCTTCAATGGCAAACCATTTTTCATTCGGG
This sequence comes from Pasteurellaceae bacterium Macca, assembly GCA_023101485.1. Classification (GTDB taxonomy): domain Bacteria; phylum Pseudomonadota; class Gammaproteobacteria; order Enterobacterales; family Pasteurellaceae; genus LVZB01. Next base: position 285,934 of record LVZB01000001.1, read on the forward strand.
TAATGGACAAAATCCCCCGTTGAAAGGGGATTTCCAAGATAAAAATCCGCCCAGAAATAGTTTGTCGATAAACGCTCAAAATACTCCCCTAATGCCGAAGCAAGAGCGGCTTTTTGTGTTGCCCCTTTACCGTTGGTAAAACATTGGGGGCAATCTTTATCCCGAATATGCACCGACCAGACGTTCGGCACAGGGTTCAGCCAAGAGGCCTCTTCAATATTAAAACCTAACTGTTGTAATTGCGTTTGGAAACGTTCGATACTCTCTTCAAGGGCGGCATCTTTACCCGTAATAAACGTTTGGGTGGTCATAGCTATTCTCATTAAAAAAATGGCGAGAAGACTACCAAATTCTCGCCAAAAATCAACGCAAATTACGTTAAAGGGGGGATTTCCAAACGACTTCGCCTAAGATGACTTATTCCACCATAAAACAGGCAATTTTCGTGCCGTCAGGGTAGCTTTTTAACGTTGGGCGTTCTTGGCTACAACGTTCTGTCGCTTTATGGCAACGTGCATGGAAAGCACAGCCCTTTGGTGGGTTAAGCGGGCTTGGAAGCTCGCCGGTCAGTTTAATTCGCTCACGGCGTTGCGTACTGTTTAAGCGTGGTGTTGCCGAAAGCAGTGCTTGGGTGTAAGGGTGCTGTGGATTATTGAAGATCTGCTTCGTTTCGCCTTGCTCCACACAACGCCCGAGATACATCACCATCACTTCATCGGCAATATGCTCCACAACGGAGAGATCGTGGGAGATAAAGACATAAGACAAGCCAAAATCTTGCTGTAAGTCCATCATCAAGTTCAATACTTGCGCACGCACGGAAACATCCAGTGCAGAAACCGGTTCGTCCGCTACCACGATATCAGGATCAAGCATTAAGCCCCTTGCAATAGCGATCCGCTGGCGTTGCCCACCGGAAAACATATGGGGATAGCGGTCATAAAATTCAGGTTTTAGCCCGACTTTACCCATCATTTCAAGGACTTTCGCTTTCCGCTGTGAAGCGGTGAGATCAGTATTGATGAGTAACGGCTCTTCTAAAATCGACCCGACTTTTTTACGCGGATTTAACGAGGCATAAGGGTTTTGAAAGACGATCTGGATTTTCTTACGGCGTAATTTTTCCGTTTCGCTATCATTTACTAAGAAATTTTGCCCGTTGTAGAATAGCTCCCCTTCTGTTGGGCGTTCGATCATCGTGAGCATTCGCCCAAGGGTCGATTTACCACACCCAGACTCCCCCACAATCGCCAAGGTTTTCCCTCGCTCAAGGGTGAAAGAAACGCCATCCACGGCTTTCACTTCCTTCGGTTTGCTAAACATTCCCTGCTTCACGGGATAATATTTTTTAAGATCAACCGCATTAAGAAGCGGTGCATTTTGTTGAGAATTTTGCATAGTTGCTCCTTAATTACAGTGCGGTAGGCTCGCCTAAGGCATTCAGTGGGGTATGGCATTTGACCTGACGCCCATCAAATTGATGCAATGCAGGCTCTTTTTCTCGGCAGAGATCCGTTGCATAAGGGCAACGTGGGTTTAATAGACAGCCTTTCGGGCGGTCATATTTCCCCGGCACAACACCCGGTAGCGATTGTAAACGAGATTTTCCTTCGGCAAATTCCGGCAAGGCTTTGAGCAATGCTTGGGTATAAGGGTGAAGTGGCGACTGGAAGATCTGCTCCGCCCGCCCTTCTTCAACAACCTGACCGGCATACATCACGATAATGCGGTGTGCAGATTCGGCAATCAGGGCAAGATCGTGGGTAATCAGAATCAACGCCATATTCTCTTTGCGTTGTAATTCCAGCAATAAATCAATAATTTGCGCTTGAATCGTTACGTCTAAGGCGGTAGTTGGCTCATCGGCAATCAGCAATTTAGGATTACACGCAATCGCCATCGCAATCATGACACGTTGGCTCATTCCCCCCGAAAGCTGATGGGGATAAACCTCTAAACGAGAAACAGGGTCAGGAATTCCTACCATTGTTAATAGTTCAATGGTACGCTCTTTCCGCCACGCTTTTGTTCCACCTTGGTGGATTTTCAGCGCTTCCATAATCTGATAACCCACAGTATAACTTGGGTTAAGGCTTGTCATCGCATCTTGGAAAATCATTGACACATCTGCCCCAACGATTTTTTGCTTCTCTTTCGGGCTAAGGGAAAGTAAATCCGTACCGTTAAATTGCAAACGGTCTGCCATTACTCGCCCCGGGTAATCAATTAGCCCCATAATCGCAAGGGAGCTAACAGATTTACCTGAACCCGACTCCCCGACAATGCCAAGCACTTCGCCTTCATTGACGGTATAGCTAATACGATCAACCGCTTTAAATGGCGATTTCTGATCGCCAAAATGGACGGAAAGTTCATTTACGTCTAATAATGCCATTCCTTCCTCCTTATTGTTTTAATTTTGGATCAAGGGCATCACGCAAACCGTCACCCATGAGGTTGAAGGCAAGCACAAGGGATAAAATCGTTAAACCCGGAATGGTCACCAACCAGTTTGCTGACTGCATAAAGCCACGGGATTCCGCCAACATGGTGCCAAGCTCTGGCGTTGGTGGCTGTGCGCCAATCCCTAAGAAACCCAGTGCGGCTAACTCTAAGATCGCATTCGAAATACCCATTGTCATTTGTACGATTAACGGGGCTAAGCAGTTCGGTAGAATCACGATAAACATTAAACGCAACACACCTGCACCCGCCACACGGGAAGCAGTCACATAATCACGATTTTTTTCACTTAATACTGAAGCCCTGGTTAAACGAACATAACTTGGAATCGACACCACGGCAATCGCAAAGGCCGCGTTAATTAAGGAAGGTCCAAGAATCGTTACCACACCAATAGTTAATAACAAACTTGGAATAGCAAGCATAATATCCACAAATCGCATAATGATAATATCGGTTACGCCACCATAATAACCCGCCAATAAACCGAGAATTACCCCTAGCACACAGGACATCACCACAATCAGTAAACCAATAGAAACGGATAATCTTGCCCCGTAAATAATACGAGATAAAATATCACGCCCAATATCATCTGTGCCGAAAAAATATGCCGACTGACCACCTTCAAACCAAGCAGGTGGAAGCAATAAGGCTGAGCGATTTTGTTCAATCGGATCAAAAGGGGCAACAAGCGGGGCAAAAATACAGATTAATCCCACAATCACAATAAAAGTTAAGCCAATAACGGCACCACGATTTTGGCGAAAATAGTGCCAAAATTCTTGCAAAGGGCTTGAAGGAACTGGTGCAGTTTCTACAATATCTGACATCTCTCACTCCAATTTCAATTAATGATGGCGAATACGCGGATTTACCACGCCATAAAGCAGATCGACTGCCAAATTGACTAAAATAATAATGGTGGCAATAATCAACACCGAGCCTTGTAACACAGGGTAATCACGCGAATTGATGGCATCAATAATCCATTTACCAATTCCCGGCCACGAGAAAATATTTTCTGTTAATACTGCACCCGAAAGGAGCTGTCCCACAATGAGCCCCACTACAGTCACCACCGGAATTAACGCATTACGCAAGGCGTGAATAATAACAATACGTGTGGTATTTAAGCCTTTTGCTTTGGCAGTACGAATATAATCTTCTCCTAACACTTCTAACATAGAAGAGCGGGTCATTCGAGTAATGATAGCCAATGGAATCGTGCCAAGCACCACTGCAGGTAAAATTAACGATTTAATGGCAGCTAAAAATGCCCCAGGTTCATCCGAGTTCCACGTGTCAATTAACATAAACCCAGTTTGGGTATCGATCCAATACTCCGCCGGTAATCGCCCAGAAGCGGGTAATCCTAGCGAGGTTGAAACATACAAAATAAGAATTAAGCCCCACCAGAAAATCGGCATTGAATAACCCGCTAAGGAAAGTGAACTCACGGTATGAGAAATCCACGAGTCTTTTTTTACTGCGGCAATCACACCTAAAATAACGCCTCCAATGAGCGACCACAATAATGCAAAAAAAGCAAGCTCAACGGTGGCAGGAAATAACGTAAAAAATTCCTTTAACACAGGTTCATTATTACGGAAAGAGTTGCCTAAATCACCGTGAAAAATGCCTTTAATGTAATTGAAATACTGCTCAGGTAACGGCAAATCCAAACCAAGTTGGTGCATCATTTGAGCATGGACTTCAGGGCTTAATCCCCGTTCGCCCATTCGAATCTCAATCGGATCACCTGGGATTAAATGCACTAAGGCAAAGGTAATTAAAGTAATGGCTAAAAAGGTTGGAATAACCATTAAGATACGTTTAAGAATAAATTGAAACATAATCTATCTCGTTTTAGGGGTAGCAAGCGGTCATTTTTTTACAACATTTTGCCCGCTTGTACGAAAAATAGTGGCACGAAACCTCGTGCCATTGCGTTTCTATAAATACCTTTCTTAGTTAGAAAGGTCAAGTATGAAGGGCATGTTATTTGCTCTCTAAGCTCACACCGTAGAAATCACGGAGTGAGAATGGGCTTAACACATAGCCTTTCACTTCCTTACGCACCGGGAAATAAGCTGTCGAGTGCGCAATGGTGATCCAAGGTGCTTGCTCTTTAAAAATGACCTGTGCTTGTTTATAAAGCTCGGTACGTTTTGCTTGATCGGGTTCTTGAGATGCTTTTACGATAATTTCATCAAAAGGTTTATAGCAAAATTTTGCATAATTTGAACCTTGCTCCACAGAGGCACAGCTTAATAAAGTATTTAAGAAGTTATCAGGATCACCATTATCACCATTCCAGCCCATCATGCCTGTTGGGGCTTCGCCAGCACGCATACGTTTGAGATATTCACCCCATTCGTAGCTGACAATCTTGGCATTTACGCCCACTTTTTTCCAATCTTCTTGGATAAGCTCTGCCATACGGCGGGCATTCGGGTTATAGGGGCGAGAAACCGGCATTGCCCAAATTTCTGTTTCAAAGCCGTTTTCAAATCCCGCTTCTTTTAATAAGGCTTTGGCTTTTTCAGGATCATAGGCGTAATCTTTTACCTCATCGTTATAGCTCCACATTGTTGGTGGAATTGGGTTTTTCGCCACTTGACCAGAACCTTGATAGACCGCAGAAACAATGGCTTCTTTATTTACGGCATAATTTAAGGCTTGGCGTACTTTCACATTATCAAGAGGTGCTTTTTGTGTATTTAAGCCAATATAACCAATATTTAATCCTGCTCTACTAAGAAGATTAATGTCAGGATCATGTTTAAGTTTCTCAATATCGGCAGGATTTGGATAAGGTGCTGCATGACATTCACCTTTTTTCAATTTGGCATAGCGAACAGAGGCATCCGGCGTGATGGAAAAGACTAAACGATCAATTTGTGCTTTACCTTGCCAATACTGCTCAAAAGCCTTGAAGCGAATTTGTGAATCTTTTTGGTAATCGACAAATTGGAATGGACCTGTACCAATCGGGTTGCTATCAATTTTCTCTGGTGTCCCTGCTTTTAACATTTTATCGGCATATTCAGCGGAATAAATGGAAGCAAAATCCATCGCAAGATTCGCTAAAAATGGCGCATTTGGCACTTTTAAGCTGATTTTAACGGTGTAATCATCCACTTTTTCCACTTTATCAATAATGTTTTGCATATCCATCCCGATAAAATATTCATAATTGCCAGCGGATACTTTATGGTAAGGATGATTTGGGTCAAGCTGACGATTAAAAGAGAAAACCACATCATCAGCATTGAAATCACGGCTTGGTTTAAAATCTTTTGCTGTATGGAATTTCACACCTTTACGTAGGTGAAAAAGATATTCTTTACCATCAGCAGAAATTTCCCATTTTTCTGCCAAAGCAGGAATAACATTGGTTGTGCCTTTTTCAAAGGTAGTTAAACGATTAAAAATAGGACGAGAAGAAGCATCAAGAGTTGCACCATCTGTGCCTAGTGCAGGGCTAAAAAAAGAAGGGGAAGCCTCGGAACAGTACACAAAGGTTTTCGGGGCAGCCATTGCACTGCCAGAAGCAACAGCCAGTGCAATTAAAGAGAGTTGTGTTAATTTTTTCATTGTTCACTCCATTTTGTTGTGTTTATTAAAAGAAAGACTCGAATATACAAGTTTTTTGCCTAATTGCAAGGGGTTAATTTTCATTAATTTACACAGCAATCTTTTTTAAGGTAAAACGAATTCTACACTGTAAAAATTATGCGCTAAGAACGGGCTTGCCACATAGCCTTTTACATTTTTACGCAACGGGAAATACACCGTTGAGTGTGCAATCGGCAACCAAACCGCTTCTTCATTGGCGATCTGCTGAGCCTGCTGATAACGCTGAGCACGCTCTGCTTTATCGCTAATCTGCGCGGCACTGGTCACGAGTTTGTCAAACTCGGGGTGGCAAAATCCTGCATAGTTCGAGCCTTGTTGTACGGCATTACAGCTTAATAAAGTATTCAAGAAGTTGTCTGGGTCGCCGTTATCGCCTGTCCATCCCATCATGCCTGTGGCGTGTTCGCCTTCCCCCATACGTTTTAAGTATTCTCCCCATTCAAAACTGACAATTTTGGCATTCACCCCAATAGCTTTCCAATCCGCTTGGATCATCTCTGCCATACGGCGCGCATTCGGGTTATAAGGACGAGAAACTGGCATTGCCCACAGCTCTGTGTCAAAGCCTTTCTCTAGCCCTGCTTCTTTGAGTAAGGCTTTGGCTTTTTCAGGGTTATAGTCATAACCGCTGATCTCATTGTTGTATCCCCAAATTGTCGGAGGAAGTGGATTTTTCGCCTCAATACCAGCGCCTTGATAAACGGACTGCAAAATTGCCTTCTTATTCACCGCATAATTTAAAGCTTGGCGGACTTTTTTATTATCCAACGGCGCTTTACGTTGATTAAGCGTGATATAACCGATATTCATTCCCGAGGTTTCGATCAGTTGTAAATTATTATCCGCTTTAATGGTAGGAATATCCGCAGGGTTAGGGTAAGGCATCGCTTGGCACTCATTTTTTTGCAACTTCGCTAATCGTACCGATGCTTCTGGCGTGACACTAAAGATCAAGCGGTCTAATTTTGCACGCCCTTGCCAGTACGCATCAAAAGCGACAAAGCGAACATTGGCATCTTTTTGGTAGGAATAAAACCGAAACGGTCCTGTACCAATAGGCGCAGTATCGACTTTTTCTGGTGTTCCTGCTTTTAACATTTTTTCGCCATACTCGGCAGATAATATCGCCGCAAAGTCCATCGCTAAATTCGCAAGGAATGGGGCATTCGGTACTTTTAATTGAATATTGACGGTGTAATCATCTTTCTTCTCCACTTTTTCAATGATATTTGCCATATCCATACCGAAGAAAAATTCATACTGCCCCCCCGACACTTTGTGATAAGGATTATTTGGATCAAGTTGGCGATTTAATGAAAAAAGCACATCATCGGCATTAAAATCACGACTCGGTGTAAATGCACTGTTACTGTGGAATTTCACACCCCGACGTAAAGTAAAGGTATAACTTTTGCCATCTTCACTAATTACCCAACTTTCTGCCAAAGAAGGAATAATATTCGTTGTACCTCGTTCAAAATCCACCAAACGGTTATACACCGCTTGACCAACATCCAACGTCGCACCATCCGTACCAATTTGCGGGTTAAGATAAGCTGGGGAAGACTCAATACAATAGGTAAACGTTTTCAGCTCATTAGCATTTGCCATACCAAAACAAGCGGTCATAATTAATGAGAATTTTGCAAATGATTTCATTGTGTCTCCTTGATTTAAAAGTGAAATAGAGAAAAAAGAAAACCCCTTGGAATTGCTCCCAAGGGGTTGTTGTACTTTTCGTTTGTTTATCGCTTAATGCTTAACTTACGCTACATTGACCGCTCGGAAGTTTTCTTCCGAACACACCAAATGCCCGAAAGATTATTCAGGAAAATGGTGATGATGATGTAACGCAATAATAAAATTCATATAAGCTCCAAAAAATGATGGGTCGAAATATATCTCAGCAAAAATAAAAATGCAAAGACTTTTTTAGCTCACTTTCAAACGGTAACGGCGGTCTAAAATACAGAGCAATCCGCCCAAAGCCATAAAGAGCCCGCCAAACCAGATCCAGCGAATAAAAGGCTTGTAATAAAGACGTAATCCCCAAGAACCGTCTTCTAATCGTTCGCCAAGTGCCGCATAAAGATCACGGGTAAAGCCCCAATCAATGGCCGCTTCGGTCATGCCCATTTTACTGACATTATAAAAACGCTTTTGGGCTTCTAAGGTTGCTTCATATTGACCATTTCGCTGGATTTCAATTTCCGCTGTGCCACCAATATAGTTTTTCCCATTGCTATCTTTAATACCTTTAAAAGTAAATTGATAGTCAAGGATTTGAGCTTTATCCCCTATATTCATCCGCACATTTTTTTCAATGCTGAAATTTTGGCTAAACGCAATACCAAAGACGGTCATCGCTACCCCAACGTGAGCAAGGACCATGCCCCAATGGGAACGAGAAAGTTTAAATATGCCAGCAAAAAAGCCATTGCGATGCGTTGCTCTTTGATACAGTTCATAAAGGCTTAAAACCACAATAATCACCGCCATCATCGTCCCAAGGACACTTCCCACCGTAATTTGATTACTAATAAAATACGGCAAACCAACCCCAAGGGCGATCATCAATCCTAATGCAATGAGTACTGGTCGGCGAATCGCAGAAACTTGATCTCTCCGCCATTTCACCAAAGGCCCAATGCCCAGTAAAAAAGCAAAGGGGATCATCAAGAGAGTAAACATCTGATCAAAGAAAGGTGCGCCAATGGAAATCGAGCCTAAGCCGATCTGTTTATGAATCAGAGGCAGTAATGTGCCAAGAAAAACAACGGATAAAAACGCCATTAAGAGAATATTATTGAGCAATAATACGCTCTCACGGGAATAACGTTCCGCATTATTTAAACTTTTAATTTTGCTTCCTTGATAAGCGTACAACAAGAGTGAGCCACCAATTACCACCACTAAATAGGCGAGAATAAAAAGCCCACGGGTTGGGTCAGAAGCAAAGGCGTGTACCGAAACCAATACCCCAGAACGCACCAAGAATGTGCCGAGTAAGCAAAGGGAAAACGCAAGAATCGCAAGGAGCACCGTCCATGCTTTAAAACTACTGCGTTTTTCGGTCACTGCAAGGGAGTGAATTAATGCCGTTCCCGCTAACCAAGGCATTAGGGACGCATTTTCCACCGGGTCCCAGAACCACCAGCCGCCCCAACCGAGTTCGTAATATGCCCACCACGAACCAAGTACAATCCCTAAGGTTAAAAAGACCCAAGCCGCCATTGTCCAAGGGCGTGACCATCTCGCCCAAGCTGTGTCTAAACGCCCTGTCATTAAAGAGGCAATGGCAAAAGCAAAAGCGACAGAAAAACCCACATAACCCATATACAATAACGGTGGGTGGAAAATAAGCCCCACATCTTGCAACATCGGGTTTAATTCACGCCCATCCACGGGCACATTAGGGAAAGTACGGTCAAACGGATTTGAGGTAAAAAGCATAAACAGTACAAAGCCGATACTCACTAACCCCATCACACCTAACACCCGGGCAACAGCTTCTTCGGGCATTCGGCGACTAAATGTTGCCACCGCCACAGACCAAAGCGATAACAGCCAGACCCAAAGGAGTAACGACCCTTCGTGGGAACCCCACACTGCTGATAAGCGATATTCAATCGGCAAAGTGCTGTTGGAGTTATTTGCGACATACTGAACGCTAAAATCATTAACCGCAAAGAGATAAAACAGCGCACCAAAAGAAACCGTTAAGGATAAAAATAATCCCCACGTCATCGGACGAGCCAATGCAATGAGCGTTGGATTCTCTTTTTCAGCCCCCCAAAGAGTTAACACACCAAGTAAAAGCGAGAGAGCAAGGCTTAACGCCAGTGCATAGTTCCCGAGTTCTGCAATCATTTCCCCTGCCCCTGTGTCCGATCTCGTTCTGATTCACCTTTGAGATCACTTTCAGAAATACCCATTGGCTTATGTTGTTTTTTCATCTGTTCATTGAGATCCGGTGGCATATAATTTTCATCATGCTTCGCTAATACTTCCGTGGCTTTCAGTGTCGTTGGCTCAATCAAAACGCCTTGTGCCACAATCCCCTGCCCTTCGCGGAAGAGATCCGGCAAAATGCCCTCATACTCCACCGAAATCGCCGGCCCAATATCGTTTAAATCAAAAATCACTTTTAGGCTTTTTTCATCCCGTTTTACCGAGCCATTTACCACCATTCCCCCAACACGGATACGTTGCCCCACTTCGGGTTTGGTTTTCGGGTCATCATTCTTCCCATAAATAATTTCTGAAGGGGTATAGAAAAGGTCAATATTTTTGCTTAAAGCAAACAGCATTAAGCCAATGGCAACACCCACACCACCAAGTACGGCAAGGACTACTTTTAAACGCGATTTACGTCTAGGATTCATCGTCATCACTCTCTCATCAAAAATTTAACGCCAGCCACCATTCAGCCAGCCATAAAAAAACGCTATCCTACCAAAAAAGTCAAAAAAAGGCTCACCTATTTCTGCCTTTATTTTACGCTCTTTTGATCTTTGTCGAATGTCGCCAAATCCCCCTAAAAACAAGCGGTCTTTTTTTGCTAAGAATTTGCAAAATCCCTACCAAATTTTTCCCCTTTCATTTTGTTTCCTAACAGAAAATGGTAAAGTAGCCTTTTATTCCCCCTTATTTTTATCCCATGACACAACAAATTAAATACGAAAAAGCAATTATCATCACTAACGGATTAAGCCGTCTATTAGGAAATATTGTGAAAATGGTTAGCTATGCCGTTCATGGGCTGTTTCCCCATAAACGTTTTACTATTCCTGAATTTAGCCCTGCCAAAATACACACCACACGCCAAGATAAAATTACGCGTACCATTTGGCAAACCAATTACAGCAACAAAGTGACCTTTCCGGTTTATTGTAACTATCTGTTTAACCGCTTACTTTCTTTAGATTATGACTATCGCTACATCAGCACCGAAGAGCGCGCCCGTTATATCCAAGCCCATAGCGATGCCCGCACCTTTGAAGCCTACAGCAAACTGACAGACGGCGCTGCCCAAGCGGATTTTTGGCGAATTTTCACCCTCTACCACGAAGGAGGGATCTATATGGATATTGACGGTCATTTAGTGTGGAATCTCTCCTCCATTATTCGCCCCGAAGATAGTGAAGTGCTCATCATTCGTCGCCAACGCTACACCAACTTTTTCCTTGCCAGTGAAAAAGGCAACCCGTTTTTGCAAGATACGCTGGATATTATTATTGATAACATTGAACAACGCCGTATTGATGGCGGTGTTTTTGCATTAACTGGCCCTGAAACCCTGAATTTAGCTTTAGAAGGGAAAGTGGTGAATACTCGCCGAGATAAAATTACCGCTGCCCAAGGCACTTTTACTAACGAGCATTTCCAATATATGGATAAAAAAATGGGCAAATGGAATCACGCTAAAAACGAAGATTTATTGAAATAAGCCGAAAAAATAAGGGGCATTTTGCCAAGTTTTGCAAAACGCCCCTTTATTCTTTATTCTTTATTCTTGTTAAATGACTCGCCTATTTTCCTTGACGAAACACCTTCACATTCCCAAAGCCATTCTCTTTTAAATAAAGCGCTTGGAGTTTGCTCATCACACCACGCTGGCAGTAGAGAAGATACGTTTTAGATTGGTCGAGGGTCGCAAATTGGCTCGATAACTTGTAAAACGGTAGTGTTTGAACTTCAACGCCCTCAACAGTAAAGGGGCTTTCATCCACTTCTTCTGGGCTACGAATATCTAAAATCACGTCATTTTCAGCCAGCTGTGAGGTGGTTTCAACGGCAACGACTTCCTGCTCCGTTTGTTGAGCGATCTCACGAATATCTAAAAATTGCGCATTTTGCACCGCTTGTTCTAGCACGTTGAAATCAAAATTACCCTCTTCTTCAACAATTCGGCTTTCAATGGCTTTAACGGTTGGATTTTTAGAAATAACCCCACAAAATTCTGGCATTGATTTAGCTATATCATCTGTGCCAATCGCTTTTGCCATGGCAATAATTTGCTCTTTGTCATGAGTGATCAGAGGGCGAAGCACGAGAGTGTCAGAAGCCTTATCAATTAAGCGTAGGTTCGTTAAGGTTTGGCTCGATACTTGCCCAAGCGCTTCCCCTGTGACAATGGCTTGAATATCAAAACGTTCTGCAATTTTGCTTGCTGCTCGCACCATCATGCGTTTTAACACCACGCCCATTTGCCCGTTATCAACTTTTTCTAAAATCTCCCCCACCACATTTTCAAAGTTAATCGCCACAAAGCGAACTTTATGGGAAGTGCTATAACGTGACCAAATATGGTATGCCATCTGCTTCACGCCGATCTCGTGGGCTGCCCCACCCAGATTGAAAAAGCAGTAATGCACCCGAGAACCACGGCGAATCAGCATATAACTTGACACGCCAGAGTCAAAGCCCCCAGAAATAAGGGATAACACATCTTCCTGTGTGCCAATCGGGTAGCCCCCTAGCCCTTCGTGGCGCGCTTTAATCAGTAACATTTTGTCGTGGTCAATATCAATTCGCACCGTCACATCGGGGTTGGTCAATTTCACTTTGGCACTTTCAATCTGCTGATTTAAGCCACCTCCGACATAACGCTCCACATCGAGGGAGCGGAAATCGTGCTTACCTTTACGGCGAACACGCACGGAGAAGGTTTTACCTTCTAACTCCTCTTTGACCGCTGCCAAGGTTTGTTCAAAAATATCGTGCATGGTTGAGAAAGGTGTTTCTTCCACTTGCAAGATATGATGAATGCCGGGGGTACGTTTTAATAAATCGAGCACCATTGGCGCTTCCTCAATAACTTTAGCACGCACTTCAATAAAATCCCAATGACGAATCACGGCAAAATTTTCCGTTTCTCGGGTCAAGACGTTACGAATGTTAGAGGTTAAAATTTTGATAAAACGCTTACGAACCGAATCACTTTTAATCATGATTTCGGGGAATAATTTGATAATAAATTTCATAATGTAAAAAAAGAAAAGAAAAACGGTCGGAGTTTAGCATATTTGCAAAAAATACCCAAAATCCGACCGCTTGTTAGCAATAATTAACGGCTATATTTCCCTGCCATGGCTTGATAAACCGCATTTTCGTTACGCAAAATGGTGTATTTCGTTTCTAATAAACTCAGTTCAGAACTGTGTGCGGTATTTAGAGAGCTTATCCATTCACGGAATTCTGAGGCCCCTTGCTCATAACGATTTTTGTAGTAAGTGCTGATTTTTTTATCGTACTCATAACGCTTTTGTAAATTCGCATAACTACTGCGAGAAAGCTGATAAGTCGAATAGTAAGTATCAATTTCGTTTAATGCTTTGGTGAGCGTTTGTTCATAATTTAATAACGCTAATTTATAACTCTCTTCAGAAATCTTGATATTATTCTCCACTCGATTCCAATCTAAGAACGGCAAGTTAAAGGAGATCACGCCCCCAGCAACAGGATTTTCAATGACACTCGCCACTTTTCGGCCACTACTACTTAAACTCCCTCCAAGCGTTACCGTTGGGAACCAGCTATTTTCCATCGCCGTTAAAGATTTAAACGCACTTTGCAAGCGTTGTAAGTTGGCAATCACATCCGGGCGATTCGCAATCGCAGAGACTGGCACATTGGTATTCACACCCTGTAACTTCACCTTGGCAAGACTTGGAATGCGACTTGCAAGAGGCTCATTAGGTTTTAAATTCAGTAAATTACGCAAGGTTTGTTCCGCCGTTGCGCGTGCTGATTGTAATGCCAATAAGGTATTTTTTGCCGCGAGAATCGCTTGGGTCGATTGATCCACACTTAATCCATCAATCGCCCCCACTTTGAGCTTATTATTCAGAATGCGGTTGATTTCTTGGTAATTCTTAATGGTTTTTTGTGTCACACCAATCGCATCTTGGTAGTAAGCTAGGTTGTAGTAACTACTGATCACACCATTAATCAGGGATAAACGTGCCGCTTGGAGATCCTTTTGGGTGGCTTTATGCTCCCACTCCGCCGCACTGGCACTGTCTTTTAAACGCCCCCACAGATCAAGGGTATAACTTAAATTAAAGCCAAGTTGATGGGCGGTACTGGAAACGCCTGTGGAGATCGCATTATGTGTTGGTCCCACTCCTTTTGATGCAGAAGAGCTACCTTTAGCACTAAATGATGGCACTAAATCTGCCCCGACTAAATTAGCCTGATAAAGGGTGCGATTGACGTTAATCGCTGCTTTCGCTAGGTCAATATTATTCGCCAATGCTTGTTCAATTAAGCGATTTAGTTGCGGATCTTGGTAGCCTAACCACCATTGATCGTTAATGTGATATTGACGGGTAATCTCTTCATATTGTTGATAGGTTTCTTGCGCCTGTTCCACTGAACCCTCTTGGCTCATTTTAGGCGGTAACGTACAAGCAGAAAGCACAAGGGCTGTGCCTGCTGTAAAAGCGAATTGGCGTAATTTCATAGCGTTCCTTAAATTTTTTGGCATAAAAGCAAGGGCGTATTCTAAATAAAACGCCCCTTTTAGACTAGCACAACCTGAATGGTCATTCAGTTTTTTGCAAAAGTTTACAGTTTAAGCCATTTCAGCCAAAAGATCGGCAATCAGCCCTTGATGTCGCACGGCTTGGCTGGCTTGCTTTAAACGCTCGGCGGTAAGAATACTTTTTAGCTCGGAAAGTGCCACTTGGAAATCATCATTTACAATCACATAATCAAATTCAGCATAATGGCTCATCTCTGAAACCGCTTCTTCCATCCGTTTTGCAATGATTTCCGCACTATCTTGCCCACGCCCAATTAAACGCTTTTCCAACTCGGCTTTGGAAGGCGGAAGAATAAAAATGGTTTTGACATTCGGCACTTTTTGGCGAATTTGGCGAGCCCCTTGCCAATCAATATCTAAAAACACATCAATGCCTTGGGCAAGGCTACGTTCAATCATCGGTAAAGAGGTACCGTAATAATTGCCAAACACTTCTGCCCATTCTAAGAAATGTTCCTTTTCGATCAACGACTTAAATTCTTCTTTGGTGGTAAAGTAGTAATGCACGCCGTCAGCTTCCCCTGGGCGAGGAGAACGGGTGGTGTGCGAGATAGAAAGTTGCACTTCACTTGCCGGCAGATCTTGTAATAAAGCGTTAATTAAAGAGGATTTACCTGCCCCACTTGGCGCAGAAATAATATAAAGATGACCTAAACTCATAATTGACCGTCTATTTTTACTATCAAAAAAGGACGCGCATTGCGTCCTCAACTCTATGTTACTGTTTTGCTAACGGTGGAACGAAAGTTAAACCTAAATCCCAAGGTTGCTCAATCCACGTTTCCTGTGGAATATCAACGATATAATCATCCACCAATTCCGCACCCTGTGGTTTCGCAAAAACGGTCACAAAGCGGGCATTCGGGTACATTTTACGAATTTCACGGGCGGTGTTCCCCGTATCAACCAAATCATCAACAATGATAAAACCTTCACCGCCATTGGCTAATTGTGCTGCGTGCAACACTTTTAATTCCCCTTGGCTATCATGATCGTAGCTGGCGATACAAACCGTCTCAACATGACGAATATTTAACTCTCGGGCTAATACGGCAGCAGGAAAGAGACCACCACGGCTCACGGCGATTAAACCTTTCCATTGGCTTACGGGCAATAGACGTTCCGCCAATTTACGGGCGTGCATTTGGAACATATCCCAAGTGACCACATACTTTTCGTTTGTATATTTTTCGCTCATAACAAAGTTACCTAAAAAAAGAGTGGCATAGCCACTGAATAAAAAAATCGGCTAAGGATAACCCGAAAAAGGGTTTCGTGCTATCATTTGGGACAATTTTTTACACGAAAAAACAACCACCGTCGGTTTTTTGCAAATTTTTGCCAAATTCCGACCGCTTGTTGTCACACTTGTCGCAATTTAGCAACAGAACAAAAGGAGTGCTTTATGTCTGAAATTCAAACCCTACAACCTCAACTACTGTGGCAATGGTTCGATAAAATTTGTGCCATTCCTCACCCTTCTTACCACGAAGAAGCCCTCGCCACCTTTATTATTGATTGGGCAAAAGATCGGGGCTTTTTTGTTGAACGTGATGATGCTGGCAATATTTTAATTCGCAAACCCGCAACCCAAGGTATGGAAAATCGCCCCACTATTGCACTCCAAGCTCACCTCGATATGGTTCCCCAAGCCAATGAAGGCACGGTACATGATTTCCAACGTGACCCAATCCAACCTTACATTGACGGCGAATGGGTAAAAGCCCGTGGCACAACCCTTGGGGCAGATAACGGCATCGGCTTAGCCTCTTGTTTAGCGGTGTTAGACAGTGACGATCTCATTCATCCTGAAATCGAAGCCCTACTCACAATGACAGAAGAAGCCGGTATGGAAGGCGCACTGGGCTTAAAAGCCAACTGGCTGAAAGCGGAATTGATGATCAACACCGACACCGAAGAAAATGGCGAAATTTATATCGGCTGTGCCGGGGGGGAAGATGCCAATATCGAAGTGCCACTCCACCGAGAAGCCACCACTTTTGACGCTGCCTTTACTCTTCGACTAAAAGGGCTACACGGCGGTCATTCCGGCTGTGATATTCACACCACCCGTGCCAATGCAATTAAACTCTTTGCGCGCTTATTAGCGGAATTAAACACAAAGATCCCTTTCCGCTTAGCCCACATTCAAGGGGGGTCAGTCCGCAATGCCATTCCACGGGAAGCCGCGGCGACGCTTTGCATCGATGCAAAAAATCAAGAAAATTTGACCGCTTGTCTTCGCAAATTTGAGCAAGCCTTAAAAGCGGAACTCGCTCTTGCGGAGCCAAATCTCCACTTCATTCTCGACACCACAACCCTTCCCCCACAACAATTTAGCCAAAGCACCCACGATACGGTGATTCGCTTCCTCAACGTGCTACCAAATGGCGTCATTCGCCACAGTGATGTGGTGGAAAATGTGGTCGAAACGTCCCTGAGTATCGGTATTCTCGAAAGCCAAGAGAGCCATTTAAGAGCGAATATCTTAGTCCGCTCATTGATTGAAAATGGCAAAGCCGATGTGCGTAGCCGATTAACTTCCCTCGCTGAACTCGTGGGTGCAAAAGTGGCCTTCTCCGGCAGTTACCCCGGCTGGCAACCAGACCCGAACTCCGCCATCACACCACTGACGAAACAGATTTACGATGAAATCTTAGGTTACGCCTCGGAGATTAAAGTGATCCATGCAGGGCTTGAATGTGGCTTAATTAAACAGGTTTATCCTCATATTGATGTGGTTTCCATTGGGCCAACCATTCTCAACGCCCACTCGCCGGATGAAAAAGTCCATATTCCTGCGGTGACAACCTATTGGCAACTCCTCACGCGTATTTTAGCCAGCATCCCAGCGAAATAACCTTTATGTAACAAATCCCCAACAAGCGGTCGTTTTTTGGGGATTTTTTGCATTAAAGTACAATTTTTTGTAATAAAACAGCGTTATCCATAGACTAACCCTTCGATTGCCAATAATGGCAACCATCTCGGCTTAAATGCCATTTCATATTCAAATTTGATTCAAATAGAGGAACTCGTTATGAAAAAAGTACTTTTTACTGCATTATTATCTAGCTTCGCCCTTGTTGCTTGCACTAACGCCATGGAAAAATCTGGTGAGATGATGAAAGACTCTCACAATATGATGAAAGAATGCGACAAAGCAATGAAAGATTGTCATGATATGATGAAGAAATCAGACAACATGATGAAAGATTCTCACGATATGATGAAGAAATCAGACAACATGATGAAAGATTCTCACGATATGATGAAGAAATCAGACAACATGATGAAAGATTCTCACGATATGATGAAGAAATCAGACAACATGATGAAAGATGCTCATAACATGATGAAAAAAGCGGGTTAATATACTCTGCAAATAATCTTTATTTAATAGTTTAATTATGGCTTACTTTCTAAAGCACAAATTTTAGTCATAGTAAACAAAAAGTTGGCCAATCATGATTTGATTGACCAACTTTTCTTTTATTAAAAAATCTATTTATTTTGCTCTCGGGCAACCGCACGGTAACCAATATCACGGCGGAAGAATTTGCCCTGCCATTGGATTTGATTCGCTAAAGCGAGGGCTTTTTGTTGCGCTTCATAAACCGAATTACCTAATGCTGTCGCACATAACACTCGCCCACCGTTAGTGAGTAATTTCCCGTCTTTCTGTTCAACGCCTGCTAAGAAGACTTTTTGCCCCGCTTGGCTTGTTTCAATGCCGGTAATTTCATCGCCTTTACGGTAATCACCCGGGTAACCTTCTGCGGCAAGTACGATGCCTAGGGCGGCTTGCTCACACCATTGGGATTGCACTTCATCTAATTTGCCGTCACAGGCTTTTAAACAGAGTTCAACTAAATCCGATTCTAAACGCATCATAATTGGTTGCGTTTCTGGATCGCCAAAACGGCAGTTAAATTCAATCACTTTCGGCTGACCGTCTGGCATAATCATTAAGCCTGCGTATAAAAAGCCTGTGTAAGGGTTATTTTCGCTTGCCATCCCTCGCACCGTTGGGTAGATCACTTCGTCCATTACACGCTGATGAATCGCTTTCGTCACCACAGGTGCTGGGGAATAAGCCCCCATTCCACCGGTATTTAACCCCTGATCGCCTTCTCCAACACGTTTGTGATCTTGACTTGTTGCCATCGGTTCAACATTTTTGCCATCCACCATGACGATAAAGCTTGCCTCTTCGCCATCTAAAAATTCTTCAACCACAACACGGCTACCCGCCTCACCAAAGGCATTGCCGGATAACATATCGCGCACTGCCTCTTCCGCCTCGGATAAAGTCATTGCCACAATCACGCCTTTACCTGCGGCTAAGCCATCCGCTTTAATCACAATTGGCGCACCTTTTTCTTGTAGATAGGCTAAAGCAGGTTCAATTTCGGTAAAGTTGCGGTATTCCGCGGTGGGAATGTGGTGACGGGCTAAGAAATCTTTGGTAAAGGCTTTTGACCCCTCTAATTGTGCCGCAGATTGAGTTGGACCAAAAATGGTTAAACCGGCTTGTCGAAATGCATCGACAACCCCAATCACAAGGGGAGCTTCGGGGCCAACAATCGTTAAACCAATGGCATTATCTTGAGCAAATTTAACAAGGGCTGGCACATCGGTCGCTGAAATTGCCACATTTTCAATACCCTCTTCTAAGGCTGTTCCTGCATTACCCGGGGCAACAAAGACGTTGGTAGCAAGGGGAGATTGACGTACTTTCCACGCTAAGGCGTGCTCACGCCCACCGTTTCCAATAATAAGAATATTCATTTTATTTCCTTAAATGACAAAAAAGAGTAAAATTTTGACCGCTTGTATTCCCTTTACAGACAAGCAAACGTTTGCGTATTTTAGTCCATTTAACGGGAGATGAAAAGCAAGAGGCGAGGAAAAGGAGAACGTTATGCCCATTTAAAAGGCGATGAAAAAACTCACTTTCGACACAGATAACACCGAAAGTGAGTCTTAAAATGGTTTAAGCTTGCTCGCTCTCTAAACGTTCAAAGGCAAGCACTTTTCGTTCAACTTGGCGAAGAATCAAGGTCATTATCCCCGTAATCACTAGGTAAATCGCCCCTGCCATACCATAAATGCCGAGGGCGTCGTATTCCGTACCATAGAGCTGGCGTGCATAGCCCATAATATCCATAATCGTAATTGTGGAAGCAAGGGACGTACCTTTAAACACTAAGATAATTTCATTACTGTATGACGGTAATGCCCGTTTTAACGCATAAGGCACGAGGATTTTTAACGTCTGCAAACGGCTCAATCCTAAGGCGTAACAAGTTTCCCATTGCCCTTTTGGAATAGCTTTGACTGCCCCGTGGAAAAGCTGGGTCGTATAAGCCGCACTATTTAAAGCAAGGGCTAACATTGCACAAAACCACGCATTTGATAGCCAATACCACAGTGGGCTTTGGACAATCCATTCAAATTGCCCCGGGCCGTAGTAAATGAGGAAAAACTGCACCAATAACGGCGTGCCGGTAAAAAGAGTGAGAAATAAATTCACCGCCCCTTTGGCGATCACATTCTCTAACGAAAGAATAAAAGTCATCCCCAAAGCGAGGAAAAACGCCACCACAAGAGCAACTGCCGTGAGCACAAGGCTTGTTGGCACACCTTGCAAAATCACACTCAGATAATCTTGCCACATTATTTGCCCCCTCTTTCAAAACGGGTGAAACGTAATTCTAATTTGCGGATCATCACTTGGCTGATTAAGGTCACCGCAAGGTAAATCAACGCGGCTAAACCGTACCAAGTAAAAGGTTCGTGGGTGCGCGTGTTAATGATTTCCGTTTGACGCATTAAATCATACACCCCAATCAGTGAAACCAACGCCGTATCTTTTAATAAGACTAGCCATTGATTACTGAGCCCCGGCAATGCATGTCGCCAAACTTGTGGCATCACAATATGCACAAAGGTATAGCCTCGGCTTAAGCCTAAAGCTGAGCCCGATTCCCACTGCCCAACAGGAATCGCTTGAATCGCCCCTCGCAGGGATTGTGAAGCATAGGCTGCAAAGATTAAGGATAACGCCACCACACCACAGCCAAAGGGCGAGAGTTCAACATACTGCCCTGTGATCCATTCCAAGACTTCTGGCGTACCAAAATAGATAAGAAACACCACCAAGATTTCAGGCAAACCACGCAACAAAGCAACCAACACCGCTGTAGGCTGGCGAATCACACGCCATTTATGCGTTTCAAGCACCACAAAACCGACAGAAAGCAAAAGCCCTAACAGTAAGGCGCAGACCGCTAACCCTAAGGTCATTAGGGTTGCGGTATAAATAAGGGGAAGATAATCCGTCAGCATAGGAATTATTTTGTCATCCATTTATCGTAGATTTTTTGGTATTCGCCATTCGCTTTAATGGCTGAAATCCCTTTATTTAGGCTTTCAATAAGCGCTTTTTTCGATTTATTGGTTGCAATCCCAAAACCATTATTAAAATAACGTTTATCCGTCACTTTCTCGCCCACAAAGGTTAAATCGGGATTTTTCTCAAACATCTCTCTTAACACGTCTGTATCACCGAAAATGAGGTCAATACGCCCATTTTTTAGATCTAAGATTGCATCTTGTATGCTAGCATAAGGCTTAACGTTATACTGTTTTGCTTCATTCGTGGCGTATTGCTGATAAGTCGTACCATTTTGAACGCCAACAGATTTGGCACTCGCTAAGTCCGATTTACCTTTTACGGCGATAAAACTCGCAGAACTTTCATAATAAGCATCGCTAAAAGCGACTTGTTTGGCACGGGCTTCGGTAATATCAATAGCAGAAATCGCTGCATCAAAACCACCACGGCCTTTAATTAAACTTGGAATCAAGGCATCAAAAGATTGGCTTTTAAAATGGCAAGTTGCTTGGATTTCCTTACAAACTGCTTGAGCAATATCAACATCAAAACCGATAATTTCTCCTTTTTCGTTAATTGTTTCAAAAGGTGGGTAGCTTGGCTCCATTGCAAAAGTGATCTCTTGGGCAGAAGCAACGGTGCTAACCGCTAAAAGTGATGCTAAAAGAAGTTTTTTCATTGTGTTTACCTCGTTTTTTAATGTGAATGGGAAAGATACTGGGCGAATTGTTCGGTTTTTGGCTGTTCAAAACAGCTGGCATCACCAAATTCAATAATTTTTCCTTTTTCCATATAAACCACTTTCGTGGCAGTTTTCCGTGCCACAGACACTTCATGAGTGACAATCACCTGAGTAATGCCTGTGCGTTGTAATTCTTTGATAATATCCACCACTTGAGCGGTAATTTCTGGGTCAAGCGCAGCCGTTGGTTCATCAAATAATAATACTTCAGGTTGCATCATCAACGCCCTCGCAATAGCGACACGCTGTTGCTGACCGCCCGAAAGTTGTAATGGGAAACGATCACCAAATTCAGCTAGTTGCAAACGGTTAAGCAAACCTTTTGCTCGTTCAATGGCTTGATTTTTGCCCAATCCCAGTACTTTCTGTGGCGCTTGGATTAAATTTTCCATCACCGTCAAATGGGGCCAGAGATGATATTGCTGAAAGACCATGCCGACTTCCCGACGCAATAAACTCACTTGTTTGCTATCGGCTTTGGCACTGAGATCAAATTGATGATTTGCAATGGATAATCTGCCTGATTGCGGCACTTCCATTAAATTTAAGGTACGAATGAGTGTGCTTTTACCCGCACCACTCGGGCCTAATAACACCACCGTATCGCCCTTTTCAATCTGTAAATTGATGTCAAAAAGGGCTTGATTTTTGCCGTAGAAAAAATTGACATCGCTAATTTGAATTGCCATGGGGAATATTCCTTCCTTACACCGTAAATTTGAATAAATATTAAATTTTATTGCATATGTATGCAAGTGATTTTTTGTAATTTTGAAACATTTTTTGCAAAAAAAGTATCTCTTGTTATTATAGTGTTTACTTTCATTAACATTTTTTCTTTACTATGCGTCAAATCTTCCTCGTTTTTACTAGTATTTTGAGCTTACTCAATAGCTCTGCCATGGCTGGGTTATTTAGTTCACAGCCAAAATTTCTCACTAGCCAAGAGGCTTTTGTTTTCCATTCTGAACAAAAAGATCAGCA
The DNA here is from genome assembly GCA_023101485.1 of Pasteurellaceae bacterium Macca. Taxonomy (GTDB): domain Bacteria; phylum Pseudomonadota; class Gammaproteobacteria; order Enterobacterales; family Pasteurellaceae; genus LVZB01. The sequence goes on from LVZB01000001.1 coordinate 308,713, forward strand.
AGTAGCTTTGCAATGGCAAATTGCTGATGGTTACTATCTCTATAAAAAAGAGATCAAAGTGCGATCTCAACAAAATGAACTCAAACTGGATTTTCCTCAAAGTGAAAAACATCAGGACGAATTTTTCGGCGAAGTCGATATTTTCCGCCATCAACTTGATTTAAACGTACCACTCACGGGGCAAACACAGCTTGAAGTGCAGTATCAAGGTTGTACCAAAGGATTTTGTTACCCACCAGAAAGTTTCATCATTGATCTTGCGGGCTCTGCAAATTCTTCAAGCAATCAAGCCGATACTGCAAACCAAGCCCAAACGATAGAAAAAAGTACGCCAGCAAAAAACCCACAAAAAACGACCGCTCGCAGTGAGCAAGATCAACTTGCAGAGCAACTTTCTACGAATCGTTTCTCCATTTTCTGGTTCTTTGTATTAGGTGTTGGGCTCGCTTTCACGCCTTGCGTATTGCCGATGTTACCGCTACTTTCTGCGATTGTGATTGGCAATCAACAACGCCCGAATAACCTTCGTGCCTTTCTTCTTAGCCTCACTTATGTACAAGGTATGGCACTGACTTACACGCTACTGGGCTTAGTGGTTGCAGCGATTGGTTTGCCTTTCCAAGTGGCACTCCAAAGCCCGCCTGTGCTGATTGGTTTGGCGGTGCTATTTACTGTCCTGGCATTGTCGATGTTCGGCTTATTCACCCTTCAACTGCCAAATAGCTGGCAACAGAAGCTGAATAATTTAAGCCAACAGCAACAAGGTGGCTCTTATGTGAGCGTCTTTTTTATGGGCGTGATTGCTGGGCTTGTCGCCTCGCCTTGTACTTCTGCTCCACTTTCGGGCGCATTACTCTATGTAGCACAAAGTGGCGATCTCATCACTGGTGGGCTTGCGCTTTATCTTCTCGCCTTAGGCATGGGGATTCCACTCGTGTTAGTCACACTCTTTGGCAATAAAATTCTCCCAAAATCCGGCGATTGGCTGCTTAAAGTAAAAACGCTCTTTGGCTTTGTGATGTTGGCTCTGCCGGTGTTTCTCCTCTCCCGCGTACTGCCAAGTGAGTTTGAACCCTTAATGTGGTCTGCCCTCGCCATTGCCTTCTTAATTTGGCTGGTTGATGCCCTTTCTAGCTCGAAATGGTCGGTCAAAGTGTTGCGTATTTTGGCACTATTGCTCCTTGCCGTTAGTGCAAAACCTTGGACAGATCTGATCTTTAACACCACAGAATCAGCAAAAACACACGCAAGTGTGAAATTTGAACGTTTCCAAAATTTGACTGAATTACAGCAAAAACTGAGCCAAGCGAAGGGTAAAAAAGTGATGGTTGATCTCTTTGCCGAGTGGTGTGTGGCATGTAAAGAGTTCGAAAAATATACCTTTAGCGATCCAAGCGTAAAAAGCGTCTTAGAGGGTATGGTATTATTGCAAGTCGATATGACCAAAAATTCCCCCGAAAATGCAGAATTGATGAAAGCCTATAAAGTGTTGGGCTTACCATCGATTCTCTTTTTCGATGAAAACGGCAATGAACTGCCAGAGGCGAGAGTCACGGGCTTTATGCCTGCAAATCAATTCTTAGCATGGTTAAAACAACTTTAATGACGGCATACAAGCGGTCAAATTTTTTCCCTTTTTTGCATTAAGGAATATCAATGAAAAAATTATTTTTACTTCTTCCCTTTACTTTAATTGGCTGTAGCACACCGCCCCAACAAAGCACCGTTCCGCTAGATATGAAAGCCGTAGAAGCCTATCAACAACGTGTGATGTCGGGCAACACGGTCAATCCGCAGGATAAACACATCGAGGAAGAACTCAATGCCAGTGACAAACGCACCAAGGTTATTATTCAACGCAGTTATCCTCGAATTTATCCTTCAATTTACTATGGCTCAGGTTATTATGGCTCAGGCTATCGCTACGGCGTGGGTCTGGGGTATTGGTAAGGGCGAATAAGTGGTCAAAAAGCATTTTTTGGTAAGGTTATCCACCCTTAGCAAAATTTTGTAAAAATTTGACCGCTTGTGATGCAAAATCGCTTGTATAACGTGCTTTTTTGCGTATAATCCGCCACCCAGTCGCATCCGTTTTTTAATCCTTGCTTCCAACTGCTGGCGACTGGCAATTCCCTTGGAGGCTGTTTAACCCGTAAGGATACTCAATGCGTCACTACGAAATCGTTTTTATGGTTCATCCGGACCAAAGCGAACAAGTACCTGGTATGATCGAGCGTTATACCGCTTCTGTTAAAGAAGCAGGCGGTCAAGTACACCGCTTAGAAGACTGGGGTCGCCGTCAATTAGCGTACCCAATCAACAAACTTCACAAAGCACACTATGTGTTAATGAATGTAGAAGCACCTCAAAGCGTAATCGATGAGTTAGAAACTAACTTCCGTTACAACGATGCTGTTCTTCGTAACTTAATCGTTCACACTAAATCTGCGGTCACTGAAGCATCGCCAATGGCAAAAGCCAGAGAAGAGCGTAAAAGTGCTGATGTCGTTGCAGAAGCAGTAGAAGAAGTTGCAGGCGAATAATTCGCCTCTTGATAATTGTTTAATGTTGTCTGGCACCGTTGCCACACACCTTAAACAAAGCCAGAGCCCAGCAGGCATTCCGCATTACTCTTTTTATCTTGAACACCGTTCAAGACAAGTAGAAGCAAATTTAGAACGTCAAGCATGGTGCAAAATCCAAGTGATTTTGAATGGCAATCAATTTAGTTTAATAACCCAACAAATTAAAGTCGGGTGCAAAGTCAGAGTAAAAGGTTTTATCCACTCTCACAAAGACTACAATGGTTTAAGCCAATTAAGTCTGCATACCGAACAAATTGAATTTATAGATTAGGAGAAGCCAAATGGCACGTTATTTCCGTCGTCGTAAGTTCTGCCGTTTTACAGCGGAAAATGTTGTTGAAATCGATTACAAAGATATCGCTACATTAAAGAACTACATTTCTGAAAGCGGCAAGATTGTCCCTAGCCGTATCACTGGTACTCGTGCGAAGTATCAACGTCAATTAGCTCGTGCAATCAAACGCGCTCGCTACCTTGCGTTACTTCCATACACTGACAATCATCAGTAATTAAGGAGAGTACAATGCAAGTTATTTTATTAGACAAAGTTGCTCACTTAGGTTCTGTGGGCGATCAAGTAACTGTTAAATCAGGTTATGCGCGTAACTTCTTAATCCCACAAGGTAAAGCAGTTATGGCGACTGCTGCAAACGTTGCTCACTTTGAAGCGCGTCGTGCTGAATTAGAAGCAAAAGCGGCTGAATCACTTTCAGCAGCTCAAGCTCGTGCAGCAGCTGTGGCTAACTTAGGTGCCGTTGTTATCACTTCAAAAGCAGGTGATGATGGTCGTCTATTTGGTTCTGTTGGCGCGCGTGATATTGCTGATGCAGTATCTGCAGCGGGCGTTGCAATCACTAAAGCTGAAGTTCGTTTAGCTGAAGGTGCATTACGTACCACTGGCGAACACGAAGTGAAATTACACTTACACGCTGAAGTTAACGCTATCGTAACGATCAACGTGGTTGCTGAGTAATTTTTCTGACCATAAAATCTTGAGTAATTGTCTAACATTAACAATGTTAGCAAGCTATCATAAGAGCTGAGCTTATATTAAGTTCAGCTCTTTTAATTTCCCCTCGCATAAACTATCCATTATACTGAATTACATATTTTTCAAGTTTTATTTACTTTGCTTTAACTTTCTACAAGCGTTTGATAAAGGCGATCTCCTACCAACATTTAGCATGCTTTGTGCTATAATCCGCAAAATTTTGCGCTACCCTCATTTAGGAATTACTATGTCTTTATCCTCCGAAACCAATTCTTGTATTGTGATTGCCATTGCGGGTGCTTCGGCATCTGGAAAAAGCTTAATTGCTTCAACGATTTACAAAGAACTTAAAGCAGAATTAGGGCAAGATGATATTGGTATTATTTCTGAAGATGCTTACTATCGAGATCAAAGCCATTTAGCGATGGAAGAGCGGGTTAAAACTAACTATGACCACCCAAATTCCATGGATCATGCCTTACTTGTTGAGCATTTACAAAGTTTAAAACAGGGCAAATCGGTAGATATTCCCGAATATGACTATGCAGAGCATAACCGAAAACAGAGTTTTACCCATTTTTCGCCTAAACGAGTCATTATTTTAGAAGGGATTTTATTGCTAACAGACGAGCAGATCCGTGATGAAATCGATGTATCCATTTTTGTGGATGCGCCTTTAGATATCTGCTTTATTCGCCGTTTACAGCGCGATATGGAAGAGCGAGGTCGAACACTTGAATCCGTAGTCAATCAGTATCGCACCACAGTTCGCCCAATGTTCTTACAGTTTGTTGAGCCGTCTAAGCAATATGCAGATATTATTATCCCGAAAGGGGGCAAAAACCGTATTGCGATCAATATCTTAAAAGCACAAATCAAACAACTTTTAAAAAATAAATAGGAATAACTATGCGTTTATGTGATCGTGATATTGAACGTTATTTAGATGAAGGCATAATTAGCCTTCACCCCCGCCCGAGTAATGAAAAAATCAATGGTGCAACTATTGACGTTCGCTTAGGCAATTCTTTTCGTGTATTTCGTGAACATTCCACACCCTATATTGATTTAAGTGGGCCAAGAGAAGAAGTCACCGCACAGTTAGATCGTGTGATGAGTGATGAAATTATTATCCATGATGATGAAGCCTTTTTTCTCCATCCAGGGGAACTTGCTTTAGCGACGACCTTAGAGTCCGTTACATTGCCCGCAAACATTGTAGGCTGGTTAGACGGACGCTCTTCCCTTGCTCGACTTGGACTCATGGTACACGTTACCGCTCATCGAATCGACCCCGGTTGGCAAGGCAAAATAGTGTTGGAATTTTTCAATGCAGGCAAATTGCCCCTTGCATTACGCCCCAATATGGCAATTGGTGCATTGAGTTTTGAAGTGCTAAGTGGCTATGCGGAGCGTCCTTATAATGCACGCAAAGATGCGAAATATAAAAATCAACAGAGTGTAGTGTCAAGTCGAATTAATGAAGATAAATAGAAATAAATAACTTTGGGGCTGTCCTAGATAACTAGACCAAACTCTCTTTAACTAATTGTTTTAGAAAGGAAATTTGAGACTTTAAGTTACTGTGATTAAAACGCCATTCACATTCTTTCAAATACAGCTCAAAATGAGCTTTGGGAATACCATTAAATTTGCGTAAATGGCGTTTTGCTTGGTTCCAGAAATTCTCAATTCCGTTAATGTGATTTTGTTTTTCTGCAAAGTGCGTACTATGGTTGATACGAAAATGATTAAATTCACTCACATCAAGTACATCATAACTTCGATAGAAATCCGTGTAAACAATGCTATCAGGCTTAACTTGTTCTCGAATTATCGGTAACAACGTGGCGGATTGCGTGTTCGGTACGGCAACAGTATAAACTTTGCCATTGCGTTTCAACAGCCCGAATACCGCAGTTTTACCCGCTGCACCACGTCCACGCTTGCCTTTGCGTGTACCACCAAAATAGCTTTCATCGGCTTCTATTTCCCCATCAAACATCTCCAAATGTGGGCTGTTTTGATAGATAAGAAATCGCAAGCGATGAAAATAGTAAGCGGCAGTTGTCTTGTTTACATTCACTAGTTCAGCAGCAGTTCTCGCTGTAACTCCTGCAACAAACAGTTCAATAAGTTTATTTTGTTTGTGCTGACTTAAACGACTTTTTCTCATTTGACTATCTTAACTCAAATCGAGTTTTTAGTCGTTATCTAGGACAGCCCCATAACTTTTGATATGAATTAAATCGCTAAGGGCGATATTCTGTTTTCAGCAGAGTATCGCCCTTTTGTTTTACTAAACCCCTTTGAAACAGGGCAATGTTTTTATCTTCATCAGAAATAGCGGAAATATTTAATGTTCGAGTTATCAAATTAAGGTTGTTTACTAAGCTAGTTATCTAACGTTAGTAATTTTATAAATTCCTATTGCTTACAGCCGTTACACAGAATATATCGAGAGCAAGAACTTCAAATGTCATTTTCTTGTTCATTGCTCACCTCCTGTTCTGACTTTCTCTCTAATTTCTTTGGGCAGTCCTAGAGAATTAGCAACGAAAAAGCATTTTCCTTAACCATGTATATTATTCAACTCAAATCCTTTAATTATTATCCCAAGTTTTATTACAATTAGGACATTTCATTTTAGAATCAGAAGCACTTTCGCTTATTCCGCCAATAATACTTCCTACGGCACCACCAATAGCAGTTCCAATAAAGGGAATAACAGAACCAAGAGCAGCTCCCATTGCACCACCTTTTGCCATTCCGCCTAATAAATCCCCTTTATCATCAATATATTTTCCTTCAGTTCCGCAGCTTGGACAATATTTACCCATAGTTTACTCCTTGATAAGTTAATAAATGAAAGTAATCTAATTTTATCTTAAAAACAACCAACTGTAAACTATCGTTTATATTTATTATCCTTTCGTAGATTGCTGTTTTTTCCTTTTACATCATACTTCGTAAGATGAAAAATGAAGATAATACGATTCATCCTATTCGTTATATTTTTGCTAATAACCTTCGAAAAATTCGACGATTAAAGGATATTTCACAAGAAGCTCTCGCTCTTGAAGCGGGATTAAGTCGAGTTTATATCAGTGATATTGAACGGGGACGGCGTTCCGTTTCTATTGATGTTATGGGCAGAATTGCAGATGCATTAGACATAAATTTAATTTTATTGCTGAAAACACATTATTCTGTTGAAGATTTATTTGAGTAATAAACGAGAAAAAATAGATAAAAAAACGCTAAGCCCGTAAGCTTAGCGTTTTTTCGTAAGAAAGGAGAGAAATTACATCATTCCGCCCATTCCACCCATACCGCCCATACCAGCGCCTAAGTCTGCTTTTTCATCTTTTGGGAGGTCGGTGATCATACATTCTGTGGTGATCATTAAACCTGCGATAGATGCGGCAAATTGTAAGGCTGAACGAGTGACTTTGGTTGGATCTAAAATACCCATTTCAAGCATATCGCCGTATTGCTCTGTGCTTGCGTTATAACCGTAGTTACCGTTGCCGTCTTTTACGTTACGGGCTACCACAGAGGCTTCTTCGCCGGCGTTGGTGACGATTTGGCGAAGTGGTGCTTCCATTGCACGTAAGGCAAGTTTAATCCCCACGTTTTGCTCTTCGTTGTCGCCTTTTAAGCTTGTAGCCACTTTGCTTGCGGCACGAACAAGGGCAACACCACCACCGGCAACGATACCTTCTTCCACCGCAGCACGGGTTGCGTGAAGGGCATCATCAACACGGTCTTTTTTCTCTTTCATTTCAACTTCGGTAGCTGCACCAACTTTAATCACTGCCACACCGCCGGCTAATTTCGCCACACGTTCTTGCAATTTCTCTTTGTCGTAGTCAGAGGTTGAATCTTCGATTTGTTGGCGGATTTGTGCAATACGACCTTTGATTTGGTCTTCATCGCCAATACCGTCAATAATGGTGGTGTTATCTTTTGAAATCACCACACGTTTTGCTTGACCTAACTCTTCTAAGGTGGCTTTTTCAAGCTCCATGCCGATCTCTTCTGAAATCACCGTGCCAGCCGTTAAAATCGCAATATCTTGTAACATGGCTTTACGGCGATCACCAAAGCCCGGTGCTTTCACCGCAGCCACTTTCACGATACCACGCATGGTATTCACAACGAGTGTCGCTAAGGCTTCGCCTTCAATATCTTCTGCGATAATAAGTAGTGGTTTGCCTGCTTTTGCGACCGCTTCTAACACAGGGAGAATTTCACGAATATTGGAGATTTTTTTATCCACTAATAAGATAAATGGATTTTCAAGTTCCACAGTGCCGGCATCTGGTTTGTTGATGAAATAAGGGGAGAGGTAGCCACGGTCAAACTGCATCCCTTCAACCACGTCAAGGGCATCTTCTAAACCTGTGCCGTCTTCTACGGTAATTACGCCTTCTTTACCCACTTTTTCCATCGCCTGAGCAATCAATTTACCCACCGTTTCATCGGAGTTGGCTGAAATTGTCCCTACTTGCTCAATCTCTTTTGAGGTTTCGCACGGTTTAGAAAGGGCTTTTAATTCAGCGACAACAGCGGTTACGGCTTTATCAATACCGCGTTTAAGATCCATTGGATTCATCCCTGCGGCAACGGCTTTTAAGCCTTCATTGACGATAGCTTGGGCAAGCACAGTCGCAGTTGTCGTGCCATCACCGGCGGCATCATTGGCTTTTGATGCCACTTCTTTCACCATTTGTGCGCCCATATTCTCGAATTTATCTTCCAATTCGATTTCACGGGCAACGGACACGCCGTCTTTTGTGATCGTTGGTGCACCAAAGGCTTTATCTAAAACCACGTTGCGACCTTTTGGCCCAAGGGTCACTTTCACTGCATCGGCTAATACATTAACGCCGTTAAGCATTTTGACACGAGCTTCATTACCAAATTTTACATCTTTTGCTGCCATTTTATGTTCCTTCTTATGTGGGCATTTGCCCCAAACAAATTTTTATCAAAATCAGACCGCTTGTTGCGGAAAAATTATTCTACGATAGCGAGAATATTGTCTTCGGAAAGAATCAGCACGGTTTCGCCGTCAATTTTCTCTTCTTTCACGCCATATTCATTAAAGATAACAACATCGCCGACTTTAACGTGCATTGGGTGAAGCGTGCCGTTATCTAAAAGGCGACCTTGACCGACGGCTAACACTTTACCACGGGTGGATTTTGCTGCCGCAGAGCCAGTTAAAACAATACCGCCGGCGGATTTCGTTTCCACTTCTTCACGTTTTAAGATGACTTTGTCGTGTAATGGACGAATTTTCATTATGTTGCTCCTAAAATTAAGTTGAAAAATATCGCCCCGAATCGGGGCGAGTGTTCCGCTATTTTGTGATGCGTGGTGGGAATTTCAAGTCAGGCTTGTAAAATTTTTGCAAAATATTTCTTTTATTTTCATCGGTTAAGCGGTCAAACCGGCTTTTAATCGGGCGAAATAGTCCTTCGTTTCGGCAATCACAATATGACGAAGGGCAATCAAGGCAATCAAATTCGGGAATGCCATTAAGCCATTCACAATATCCGCTAATGTCCAAATAGTATTGAGCTGAATAAAAGGTGCGCTAGCAATTAAGGCAATAAATACCCAGCGGTAAAGTTTAATGCCTTTGGTGCGACCGCCCACGAGATATACAAAGCAACGCTCGCCGTAATAGCACCAGCCGAGAATGGTGGTAAAGGCAAAGAAAATCAGCCCAACGGTGACAATCACCGCCCCAAGGGAACTGCTTAATCCTTGGGCAAAGGCGAGATTCGTTAAACCTGCTCCTTGTGCCGTGCCTTTCCACGCCCCTGTCATCACAATCACTAAACCGGTCATCGTGCAGACGATAATGGTGTCAAGGAACGTTCCCGTCATGGAGATGAGCCCCTGGCGAACAGGCTCTTTAGTTTGTGCCGCCGCAGCCGCGATAGGGGCTGATCCCAAGCCGGCTTCATTTGAGAAAATCCCTCTTGCCACACCGGATTGAATGGCTTGCATCACGGTAAAACCTAATACGCCCCCCAGTGCAGAGGTCGGGTTAAAGGCACTTTCAACGATAAGGGCTATCGTTTCGGGCAATTTATCCCCATTGAGGATTAAGATAAACGCCGAAGCCCCCACATAAGCGATTGCCATAAAAGGCACAATCACGCTAGCAATTTTGGCAATCCGTTGCACACCGCCAAGGACAATCGCTGCGACGAATAACGTCAGCACCACCGCCGTCACCGCGATAGGGAAATTAAAAGTATCCTGCAAGGCGTGGGTAATCCCATTGACTTGGGGAAATGTGCCGATGCCGAAAAACGCCACCATGACACCGAAAAAGGCAAAGAGCTTGGCAAGCCATTTCCATTTCTGCCCCATGCCCATTTCAATGTAGTACATCGGCCCACCGGCGACATAGCCGTCCTTATCTTTGCTACGGAATTTAATCGCCAATAGCCCTTCGGCGTACTTGGTTGCCATACCAAAAAGTGCGACAAGCCACATCCAAAATAACGCCCCTGGCCCACCGGCTTGAATAGCCGTGGCGACGCCAACGATATTCCCTGTCCCAATAGTCGCGGCAAGTGCGGTGGCTAATGCCCCAAAGGCGGAAATATCCCCCGTTTGGTTCTCCCCTTTTTCGGGTTTGAACATCGATACAAACGCCCGTGGTAGGCTAAAAAATTGCAAGAATTTCAGTTGAAAAGTGAAATAGATCCCCACGCCTGAAATTAAAATCAGTAACGGTGGGCCCCAAATAAAACGATCAAGTGTGGTTAGAAAGGTGTCAATTGACATAATGATTCCTCGTAAAAACAACTTACAAGGTAAAGAAAAGCGACGACAAGCGGTCAAAAAAAGCAAACTTTTTGCTAAATTTGACCGCTTGTAAAAAACTTTTCTCCCCTGTCCTTTTGCCTGAGCGTTTCACACTATCGATGAGAAGATAGGCTTGCGCCTTCGGCGTCCATTTTCTGCTATGCAGAGTGGATCTCTCCAAGGGTTCGTCCAATAGCTGTCCTCGCCTATGCACCTGAAAGATTTTACCTCGTCGGTGTAGGGTTCTCCCTACTCTCCAGCTATCTTCATCCGAACTGATTTATTTTTTATAAAAAAATAAAGGCGGAATTTTACTGATATTCCGCCTTGAAATCAAGCAATTCAAATAGGTTGCCGTGGCACAGCATTTTGATAGCCGAACTGTCGCCAAGCTTCATAAACCACGACAGCCACCGTGTTGGATAAATTCATACTGCGACTATCTTTACACATTGGCACGCGGATTTTTTGCGACATCGGCAAGGTCTCTAAAATCGCCATCGGAATACCGCGACTTTCTGGGCCAAACATCAAAAAATCCCCTAATTCATACTGCACTTCGCTGTGATTCGGCTCGCCTTTAGTCGTCAGTGCAAAAAGGCGTTTGGGCTTCGCTTGTTGAAGAAACGCCTCAAAGTTGGGGTATTTTTGAATATCAACAAATTCGTGATAATCCAGCCCCGAACGGCGGAGCTTTTTATCATCCCAAGTAAAACCAAAGGGTTCGATCATATGTAAACGAAAGCCACAATTTGCACATAGCCGAATAATATTGCCACTATTTTGCGGAATTTCTGGCTCAAATAACACAATATCTAGCATCGTGATTCCTAAGATTGAGGGGCTTGATGTGGGTTACGCGTGTTGCTATTAACTAAATTACGCATTAACAACGCATAATCGAGGGAGATATCCGCCGGCACATCTAAGAAGACAAAATGCCCATCGCCAAGCCCGGCTTCCACGTCTTCATTTTTGCGGTTTAACAAGCGGTTGATTTTAAACACAATATTACCTTGAGGTGTCATCATTTCCACTTCATCACCAAGAAGGAATTTATTTTTCACGGCGACTTCTGCCATCCCTTGCGCATTGCGTTTGCCGGTAAATTCCCCGACAAATTGTTGCCGTTCTGAAATGGAGTAGCCGTAGTCATAATTTTGGTACTCATCATGGGTATGACGGCGGAGAAAACCTTCCGTATAACCCCGGTGGGCAAGGCTTTCTAAAGTATCCATTAAACTTTCATCAAAGGGTTTTCCACTGGCGGCATCATCAATCGCTTTGCGATAGACCTGTGCGGTTCTGGCACAATAGTAAAAAGATTTAGTACGCCCTTCGATTTTTAAGGAATGTACGCCAATTTGGGTTAATTTCTCTACATGTTGCACAGCGCGTAAATCCTTTGAATTCATAATGTAAGTGCCGTGTTCATCTTCAAAGGCGGTCATCTGCTCATCGGGCTTTTGCGTTTCCGCAAGAAGAAAGACTTTATCCGTGGTATTGCCTTCCCCAAGGGTTGGGGCAATATTTTTCACTTCGATTTGTTGGGTTGGGTCAAATTTTTGGACAATATTCCCCACATCATCGACTTTACCTTCCTCCACTTGGTACTCCCAACGGCAAGCATTGGTACAAGTGCCTTGGTTCGGATCACGTTTGTTGATGTAGCCCGAAAGCAAACAACGCCCTGAATACGCCATACATAACGCCCCATGGACGAAAATCTCCAACTCCATTTCAGGCACTTGTTTGCGGATCTCGGCAATCTCGTCAATGGATAATTCGCGGGATAAAATCACCCGTGTCAGCCCCATTTGTTTCCAGAATTTTACCGTTGCCCAATTGACGGCATTGGCTTGCACCGAGAGGTGAATATCCATTTGGGGGAAATGCTCTCGCACTAGCATAATTAAACCCGGGTCGGACATAATTAACGCATCGGGTTGCATATCCACCACCACTTGTAAATCCTTGATAAAGGTTTTGAGCTTGGAGTTGTGGGGAGCGATATTCACGACCACATAGAATTTCTTCCCAAGGGCGTGGGCTTCGTCAATACCAATCTTTAAATTGGCGTGATTAAATTCATTATTACGCACCCGTAGGCTATAACGGGGTTGTCCGGCATATACCGCATCTGCCCCGTAGGCAAAGGCGTAACGCATATTTTTCAATGAACCGGCAGGGGATAAAAGTTCAGGTTTAAATGTCATAAAAATCTCGTCTGATATCAAGTCAGCACCTTCTCAAAGAGAAGGCAATAAAAGGGGCGCATTCTAGCAAAAAATGGACTTTCCGTGACAAATATCTTTACAAGCGGTCGTTTTTTTCTACTTTTTTGCTGGCTAAAATCCAACCATTTAGCCAAGGGGTTTGAACCCTCTTTGCCTTTTTCTGTCTTATCCGCCACGAATGAGGGAATCATTCGGGGAAATAAAATCAACTTTGATAGAAGGAAAATGCTATGAAAAAATCACTTTTAACCTGTTTAATTTTAGGCTTAGGCGTAGCAATGCCAAGTTTCGCCAATCTACCGAGTATGGTTGATGGGCAACCTGTGCCAAGCCTTGCACCAATGATTGAAAAAGTCCGCCCTGCGGTGGTGAGTATCGCTGTAGAGGGAAAAACCAAAGCAAGCAAAAATAGCCGTGCCATTCCCGAAGAGTTTGAATTTTTCTTCGGCCCTGAATTTGGGCGTAACAGCGCACCACGTCAATTCCGTGGCGAAGGTTCAGGGGTAATTATTGATGCCAAAAAAGGTTATGTGATGACGAATAACCACGTCGTCGATAACGCCGATAAAATCACCGTAAAATTAGATGACGGACGGGAATTTAAGGCAAAATTAGTCGGCGCAGATCCGCAATCAGATGTCGCATTAATTAAAATTGATGCGCCTAAAGATCTCACTGAAATCAAAATTGCCGATTCCGATAAACTCCGCGTGGGGGACTTTACCGTCGCTATTGGTAACCCTTTTGGTTTAGGGCAAACCGTGACATCGGGGATTGTTTCTGCTCTTGGTCGCTCCACTGGCACCAGTGATGATGGTTATGAAAGCTACATTCAAACGGATGCCGCAGTCAATCGTGGTAACTCTGGTGGCCCGTTAATTAACTTACAGGGTGAGTTAATTGGTATTAATACGGCGATCATCTCCCCAAGTGGCGGTAACGCTGGGATTGCCTTTGCAATTCCAAGTAATATGGCGAATAACCTCGTTCAACAGATTATTGAATTTGGCGAAGTGAAACGTGGCTTACTTGGCATTAAAGGTGGGGAGTTAAATGCGGATCTGGCTAAAGCCTTTGAAGTCAATGCACAACAAGGTGCGTTTGTCAGTGAAGTGCTAAATGATTCCGCCGCGGCCAAAGCGGGCTTAAAAGCAGGGGATGTGATTATTGCCCTCAATGGTCAGAAAATCCGTAGCTTTGCTGAACTTCGCGCCAAAGTAGCGACCACTGGAGCCGGCAAAGAGATTGAGCTGACCTACCTACGGGACGGCAAAGAGCATAAAGTTAAAGTCAAACTGCAATCAGACGAACAGAGCAAAACCAGTGCCAAAGGCTTACTTCCTGCCTTAAACGGTGCGGAGCTGAGCAATTATGACGATAAAGGCGTGAAAGGCATTGAGATCAGCAAGGTAGAAAAAGGCTCTATCGCCGAAGCTCGTGGTTTCCGTAAAGGCGATGTGATTGTGGGTGTGAATCGCCAAATAGTTGAAAACATTGGCGAATTACGCAAAATTGTCGATGCTAAACTTTCTGCCGTGGCATTAAATATCTTGCGTGATGGTTCAAACTTCTATGTGATTATTCAATAAGTTTGTATCACTCTTAGGCTAACGAAAAGGCGATCAATCGGATCGCCTTTTTTCTAATTCACGCTTATTGTAGAGAAAAACGAACTGGCACAGTTAAGCTACTTGGGAAACCTGCTGGCGGTGCTCGATTTAAGAAAGTACTTTGGGCAGCTTTCACAGCAGCTGCATCAAGATTACTATTTCCCGAGGAGTTAGCTACCCTAACATTCATCACTTGTCCCGAAGGAGAAACAGTAAGTGCAAGAGTCACTGTCCCTGTTCGGCGCATCAATTTTTCCCGTTGTGGATAAGCATTATTCGCCCGTTGCTGTAACATTCGTTGTAACAATGCTTTGTAAGCATTAATTTCATTACTGTTACTACTACTGGCGGCATTACTTTTCTCTGCCCCACCACTGGCTGATTGCCCCAACGCATTGCCCTTTGCTGAGCCATTTACGATGCCGGCTTGGGCTTTCACCCCTTGAGCAACTTGGGGAATCGCTTTGGCTACAATGCCTTGTTTGACTTCCGAACCCGCTTCAAGTGCTTTGATCGGTTTAACGGGGTCTTTCTTCGGCTCTTTGGTTTTTTCCTTTACTTTCTCTTTCGGTTTTTCTTTCGGTTTTTCCTTGATTTTTTCAGGGGGCTTCTCTTTGGGCTTTTCCTTTATTTTCTCTTTCCGTTTTTCCTTAGGTGGTTCTTTTGGTTTCTCTTTTTCTTTCGGTTTTTCAAGGGGCTTCGCTAAGGGTTTAGGCGGTAACACGGTTTCGGGAATTGGCTCTTCAACCTTGTTGGATTCCTCCTGTTTCGCCTCTTCCTTTTCTACGACTTCCTCTTTTACCTCAGGCTCTGCCGATTCCGGTTCTGATTGCGCTTCAGGTTCAGCATCTAATGTCGGTTCGGGGGCAACGGCAACTTGCGGTTGCTCCAAACGGGCAGCCAACATCTCTAAGGAGATGGAATTGACCTCCACCGTGCGTTCTGGCTTGGGGAGTTGCATAATCGCCCAAACACCCGAAAAAATGGCACTGTGGAAGAGCAAAGAACCAAGCACGCCAAGGCGAGAATGGGTTTTCTTCATGGGTTTATCCTATTTTGAAGGCACTTTTTTCGTCACAATGGCGACATTTTTAATCTCATTGGCAGAAAACAGATCCGCCAATTCTACAAATTTCTCAAAAGCCACGGAAGCATCCACCTTTAACGTGACTTTTTGGCTTTTATCCCAAGTAGCAATTTCTGCACTTAATGCGTCCTTATCAATGGGTTTATCGTTATAGTAGAACTCATTGTTTTCGGTAATGGTTAATAACTTTGCCAGTTCATCGGCTTTCATGGCTTGGGTGGTGGTTGCCTGTGGCACATTCACTTGAATTTTGCCTTGGGAGATAAAAGACGCCGTCACTAAAACAATCGCCAACAGCACCAACATAATATCAATGAAGGGGATAATGTTGATTTCGTCAAATTTTTTCATAGTTCCTCGTTACAAATTGTTGCCAAAATTTGACCGCTTGTTAGCCTTGATGAGCGTGATTCGCTTGCCATTTGAGCTTATTTTCTTCCACTTTACGTCCAAATCCGTTGTAAAACATCATTGCAGGAATAGCGACTAAAATCCCCACCGCCGTGGCTTTTAACGCAAGGGATAAATGCACCATAATGGAAGCCGCATCAATCTCCCCCCCGGAATGCCCTAATTCATAAAAGGTTAATAAGATCCCAATTACCGTACCAAGTAGGCCGATATAAGGGGCATTTGAACCAATGGTGGAAATAGTGGTGAGGTTATGGGTGAGATCAATCTCTAAGTCTTGTAACGTTTGGTACTCACTTACGTTCACTTTTTTGTAAAACAGCACACGTTCAATCACTTTGGCAAATAAAATCACACTCATCAACGCTAATAAACCGAGAATAATGTAATCAATGTAAGATTGCAGAAATTGGAAAAGTTGTTCCATAAAGATGGCCTCATCAAAATAAAAATCAAAAAAGAAAAGTGCGAATTTCGCACTTGATAATAGTTCGCATTATATCCTTTTCCCCCTCTTTTTCAATCATTCACTCATGAACAAATGAACATTTGTGGATTTAATGCTATATTGCCCCCTTTTGAACATAACGAGTGAAATCAATGAGTGAAACATTTAGTGAAATCAGCCCTGAACAAGCGTGGCAAATGATGCAAAATGAGGATGCGGTGTTAGTGGATATTCGCGATATGGTGCGATTTAGCCATAGTCGCCCAGAAGGCGCTTTCCACCTCACCAATCAAAGCTATGGCAAATTTTTAGATGAATATGATTATGACGAGCCCATTATCGTCAGCTGTTACCACGGCGTCAGCAGCCGAAATACCGCCCAATTTTTAGTAGAACAAGGCTTTGAGCGAGTGTATAGCGTCAAGGGCGGTTTTGACGGTTGGATGCGCGCCAATTTACCCATTACCCAAGGGTACTAACCTACTCAATCCAGTGAGAAATAAGGAATAAAATATGTGGAAAGAAATTTTATTAAATTACGGCATCTTCTTATTAGAGTTGCTCACGGTGTTCGGTGTCGTGGCCGTGGTGATTATGTTGATCCTTGAAGCCCGCAAACAGCCTGAAAACGGTTCTATTCGGATCACCAATTTAACGGAGAAATATCAAGAACAGAATAAAGCCTTAAAAAGCTTTTTCCTCAGCGATGGGGAAATGAAACATCTTGAAAAACAAGAGAAAAAAGCAGAGAAAGCCCGTGCAAAAGCCGAGAAAAAACGCTTAAAAGAAGGGGGAGAAAAACCCGAAAGCGAACAAAAATCTCGCCTGTTTGTATTAGATTTTCACGGCGATATTCAAGCCAGTGGCGTTTCTGCGCTACGCAAAGAGGTGGATGCGATTCTCTCCATGGCAAAACCTGAAACAGATAAAGTGCTGCTCAAATTAGAAAGCCCGGGCGGTGTCGTTCATGGCTACGGTTTAGCCTCCTCACAATTACAACGCCTAAAAACAGCTAAAATCTCGCTAACCATTGCGGTGGATAAAGTTGCCGCCAGCGGTGGCTATATGATGGCTTGTGTGGCAGATAAAATTGTTTCCGCCCCTTTTGCCATTATTGGATCTATCGGTGTCGTAGCCCAAGTGCCGAATATTCATCGTTTATTGAAAAAACACGATGTTGATGTTGATGTGATGACCGCCGGCGAATACAAACGCACGGTCACCTTAGTGGGCGAAAATACCGAAAAAGGCAAACAAAAATTCCAACAAGAGTTAGAAGAAACCCACGAACTCTTTAAGACTTTTGTACAACAACATCGCCCTCAATTAGATATGGCAAAAATTGCCACAGGGGAACATTGGTTCGGCACACAAGCGTTAGATTTACACTTAGTCGATGAGATTACCACCAGTGATGATCTGATTCTCAATGCGGTTAAATCCGAAGAGGTCATTGAAGTGAAATATCATCAGAAGAAAAAACTGAGCCAACGGGTGGGAGAGCAAGTGGAATCCAGCACCGAAAATCTTCTCACTAAACTACTACACCGTCGTCACAACCTTTATTAATCTGATTTTCTTGCCCACAACCTCAATAAAACATTGCACTTGGGCAAAAAAATGAGTAGAATTCGCGCCGTTTTGCTTAATTCTAAGTAACAAGCGGTGCTTTTTTATGAACATTTTGTCAATCTCATAATGCACTACAACAAAAACTAACCTGAGGAATAATACTATCAAACCTGTAAAACGTGTTCAGAGCAACCGTGCTCATCGCTTAAACGATGAAATTCGAGTCAAAGAAGTCCGTTTAACCGACCAAAATGGCGACCAACTTGGTATCGTGTCTATTCAAGAAGCCCTTGCGAAAGCAGAAGAAGCCGAATTAGACTTAGTTGAAATTAGCCCAAATGCTGAACCGCCGGTTTGCCGTATTATGAATTACGGTAAGTTTATCTACGAAAAAGAAAAAGCCGCGAAAGAGCAGAAAAAGAAACAGAAAGTCGTCCAGGTGAAGGAAATCAAATTCCGTCCTGGTACTGATGTTGGTGACTACCAAGTGAAATTACGCAGTATTCTTCGTTTCCTAGAAGAAGGCGACAAAGTCAAAATCACCGTTCGTTTCCGTGGTCGTGAAATGGCACACCAAGATATTGGTTTAGATGTCTTAGAGCGTGTAAAAGAAGATACTGCAGAGATTGCCGTTGTCGAATCTGCACCCGGTAAGCTCGAAGGTCGCCAAGCGATTATGGTCATCGCACCGAAGAAAAAATAATTCTTTTTAACGAATTCTATATTAGAGATCACAATCTTTAATATAAACCAAGCATTCTCAGGCACACTCAGCAGCCTGAGTTGCTTTTAAAGTAGCAATGAAAATTGCTATATGGTCAATAAACAGTGCTTCCAAGTAATTATTTCGGTAATTCGCCTGTTTGTTCTTTTTAACTGAAACAATGCGGAGTTTTTAAACAATGCCTAAAATCAAAACAGTACGTGGTGCTGCGAAGCGTTTCAAAAAAACAGCTTCTGGCGGTTTCAAACGTAAACAATCTCACTTACGTCATATTTTGACTAAAAAAAGCACTAAACGTAAACGTCATTTACGTCATAAATCTATGGTAGCGAAAGCAGACCAAGTTTTAGTCGTAGCGTGCTTACCATACGCATAAGCATTGCGTTCATTAGTTCAATTTTAGTTAAATTTATTACATAGGAGATTAAATAATGGCTCGTGTAAAACGTGGTGTTATTGCAAGAGCACGCCATAAGAAAATTCTTAAGGCTGCTAAAGGTTATTATGGTGCACGTTCACGCGTGTATCGCGTTGCGTTCCAAGCGGTTGTAAAAGCAGCTCAATATGCTTACCGTGACCGTCGCCAACGTAAACGTCAATTCCGTCAATTATGGATTGCGCGTATCAACGCTACAGCTCGTCAAAACGGTTTATCTTACAGCAAATTTATCAACGGCTTGAAAAAAGCGTCTGTGGAAATCGACCGTAAGATCTTAGCTGACATCGCTGTATTCGACAAAGTAGCCTTCGCTGCATTAGTTGAAAAAGCAAAATCAGCGCTTTAATTTCTGATTAAAGTTGAAAAAGGCATCCTTGTGATGCCTTTTTTATACTTTTGATTTTGTCACGCCATAAATTTATTTCTTTTCTATTTTTCTTCATCAAATCCAATAAACTCAGATCAATTGATATTTTTCTTTTAATCTTGCGACACATCTTGTCGCCACCTCACATATTTTACTCCCGTTTATTAAATATTTTACAAAATCTCATTATTTACACACACTTTACCATAGGTTAAATAGCAAGCAATTTTAGGCAAAAAAAAAAACAATATTGCTCATAAAAATAAACACATGTATAATTGCAAAGTTTTGTAAACATGAAAATCAGTTATTTTTATTAATCTTATATAGCTTAGGAGCTCCGTATGAATAAAATTTATAAAGTCGTATTTAATTTTGCAACACAAAGTTGGAATGTTGTATCTGAATTAGCAAAAGCAGGTAAAAAATCACAAGTTAAATCTGTTGTTTCTACTGTTCTCGCCTCAGGATTACTTGCTTTATCAAATAATGCGGTATCTTCTGATGGTGTTTCAATTGATGGTGAAGACGGAGAAACTCCGATTGTTCTTCAACCAAGTCACAATAATATTGCAACAGAAAGCACGAATGGGCATTCTGTATTAGCCAATGGAGAGTATCTTCCTCCAAGCCAAAGTAATTTAGATAAAAAAGCAGATAAAACGGATTTAGAAGCTGCGAAGAAAAATATTGAGAAAAACACAGCAGGCTTAGCAGCTATTACTAAAGAAGTCGCCACGAAAGCAGATAACTCTGATAGCTTGAAAAAATTACTTTCTCTTACCAACGATATCCAAAATGCACTCACTGCATTAAATGGCGATGGGTTGAATAGCACTATCGAAAACGATGGCAGCTCAGATCCCGATGAAGAAATCGTAAATACACCACATTTAGTCGATCTTCCTACCAATCTTCAAGGTCATCTTGATAAAAAAGCCGATAAAATGGCGCTAGAAAACATAAATAGAACAATCTCTTCTATTAAAGATGCTTTGACAGCAAAAGCGAGCCAAAATGATTTAAAAGCCACTAATGACAAGATTGCTGCAAATGAAACTGCGCTTGCAACCAAAGCAAACCAGTCTGAACTTAACAATAAAGTGGATAAATCTAAGAGCTTAGATAAATTACTTTCTCTTACCAACGATATCCAAAATGCACTCACCGCATTAAATGGCGATGGGTTGAATAGCACTATCGAAAATAATAATGGTATAGATCCGGATGAAGAAATTGTAAATAAACCACATTTAGTGGCACTTCCTAAAAATCTTCAAGGTCATCTTGATAAAAAAGCCGATAAAACAGCGCTAGAAGATACAAATAGAGCAGTCTCTTCTGTTAAAGATGCAGTGCAAGCTAAAGCAAGCCAAAATGATCTTGATAAAACAAAAGAAACCCTTACTGCCAAAATTGATGAAAAAGCTAATCAAGCTGATTTAGATGCTGCTAATAAAACAATTGCTGCAAACAAGGCTGAAGTTACCGCTTTACTTAACAAGAAAGTAGATCAATCTGATAACTTAGATAAATTACTTTCTCTTACCAACGATATCCAAAATGCACTTACCGCATTAAATGGCGATGGGTTGAATAGCACTATCGAAAATAATAATGGTATAGATCCGGATGAAGAAATTGTAAATAAACCACATTTAGTGGCACTTCCTAAAAATCTTCAAGGTCATCTTGATAAAAAAGCCGATAAAACAGCGCTAGAAGATACAAATAGAGCAGTCTCTTCTGTTAAAGATGCAGTGCAAGCTAAAGCAAGCCAAAATGATCTTGATAAAACAAAAGAAACCCTTACTGCCAAAATTGATGAAAAAGCTAATCAAGCTGATTTAGATGCTGCTAATAAAACAATTACTGCAAACAAAACGGCTATTGCAACTAAAGCAAGTCAATCAGCTTTAGATGCTGCTAATAGCAAGATTACTGCAAATGAAGCCGCTCTTGCGACTAAAGCAAATCTATCGGAGTTAGAGACCACAAAAGCTGGATTAAAAACGGCTAACGAAGCAATTGCTGCTAACAAAACTGCTCTTGCGACTAAAGCAAATCTATCGGAGTTAGAGACCACAAAAGCTGGATTAAAAACGGCTAATGAAGCAATTGCTGCTAACAAAACTGCTCTTGCGACTAAAGCAAATCTATCGGAGTTAGAGACCACAAAAGCTGGATTAAAAACGGCTAACGAAGCAATTGCTGCTAACAAAACTGCTCTTGCGACTAAAGCAAATCTATCGGAGTTAGAGACCACAAAAGCTGGATTAAAAACGGCTAATGAAGCAATTGCTGCTAACAAAACTGCTCTTGCGACTAAAGCAAATCTATCGGAGTTAGAGACCACAAAAGCTGGATTAAAAACGGCTAACGAAGCAATTGCTGCTAACAAGACTGCTCTTACGACTAAAGCAAATCTATCGGAGTTAGAGACCACAAAAGCTGGATTAAAAACGGCTAACGAAGCAATTGCTGCTAACAAGACTGCTCTTACGACTAAAGCAAATCTATCGGAGTTAGAGACCACAAAAGCTGGATTAAAAACGGCTAATGAAGCAATTGCTGCTAACAAAACTGCTCTTGCGACTAAAGCAAATCTATCGGAGTTAGAGACCACAAAAGCTGGATTAAAAACGGCTAACGAAGCAATTGCTGCTAACAAGACTGCTCTTACGACTAAAGCAAATCTATCGGAGTTAGAGACCACAAAAGCTGGATTAAAAACGGCTAATGAAGCAATTGTTGCTAACAAAACAGCTCTTGCGACTAAAGCAAATCTATCGGAGTTAGAGACCACAAAAGCTGGATTAAAAACGGCTAATGAAGCAATTGTTGCTAACAAAACAGCTCTTGCGACTAAAGCAAATCTATCGGAGTTAGAGACCACAAAAGCTGGATTAAAAACTGCTAACGAAGCAATTGCTGCTAACAAGACTGCTCTTGCGACTAAAGCCGATAAATCACCAGAATTAGATAAATTGATCAAGTTAGCAAAAAATATAGAAGACACACTAGACTCGCTACATGGTGTTGAAACTAATGCTAAAGTTGAATCAAATGGTAATCCGGTTGATGATGAAGAGATTGTAAATGTAGCTCCTTTATTACCTCTACCGAAGAATCTTAAAGCCCACATTGATAAAAAAGCAGATCAAACAGAGCTTGCGAAAACTAATAATGCTATCCAGAAAGTAAAAGGTTCATTAAAAGATCAGCGTGATCAAATTGATTTAGAGCTTGCATCTAAGGCGGATAAATCTGATTTAGATGCTGCTAAAGTAAGCATTAAGGCAAATACTGATGGGCTAGCTAAAACCAACAAAGCAGTGGAAAAAAACACGTCTGGTTTAGCTACAACTAACAAAGCAGTGGAGAAAAATACAGCAAGCTTAGAAAATGCAAATAGAGTTCTTTCTAAACTAACTGATTCTGTCATTACAGGAATACAAGATACGCTTCAAACCTTATATGGGGAGCCTGATAGTAGCCAAATTGAAGATCCTGAAGCAAATAACACGCCTTCTTTAGTTAAGCTACCAAAAAATCTCCAAGCACATTTTGATAAAAAAGTCGATCAAACTACATTTGAAAACACGACTGCAGATCTTAAAAAATCTCAGAGTGCATTAGAAGCCCAAACTGATCAGCTTAATACTGAACTTAATGCTAAAGCAGATAAATCTGACTTAAGCACAGTGAAAACTAACTTAGGCACTGTAACAACTGACTTAGGCACAGTGAAAACTAACTTAGGTACGGTTACAACTGACTTAGGCACAGTGAAAACTAACTTAGGTACTGTAACAACTGACTTAGGCACGGTGAAAACTAACTTAGGTACAGTTACAACTGACTTAGGCACGGTGAAAACTAATTTAGGTACTGTAACAACTGACTTAGGCACGGTGAAAACTAACTTAGGTACAGTTACAACTGACTTAGACACGGTGAAAACTAACTTAGGTACAGTTACAACTGACTTAGGCACGGTGAAAACTAACTTAGGTACGGTTACAACTGACTTAAGCACGGTGAAAACTAACTTAGGTACGGTTACAACTGACTTAAGCACGGTGAAAACTAACTTAGGTACGGTTACAACTGACTTAGGCACGGTGAAAACTAACTTAGGTACAGTTACAACTGACTTAGGCACTGTAACAACTGACTTAGGCACGGTGAAAACTAACTTAGGTACGGTTACAACTGACTTAGGCACAGTAAAAACTGACCTTGGTTCTGTAAAATCAAGTGTCAAAACCAAAGCGAATAAATCTGATTTAGATGCCGCTAAGGTAAGCATCAAGGCAAATACTGATGGGCTAGCTGAAACCACTAAGGCATTAGCTACAACTAATGAAGCAGTGGAGAAAAATACGGCAAGCTTAGAAAATGCAAATAGAGTTCTTTCTAAACTAACTGATTCTGTCATTACAGGAATACAAGATACGCTTCAAACCTTATATGGGGAGCCTGATAGTAGCCAAATTGAAGATCCTGAAGCAAATAACACACCTTCTTTAGTTAAGCTACCCAAAAATCTCCAAGCACATTTTGATAAAAAAGTCGATCAAACTACATTTGAAAACACGACTGCAGATCTTAAAAAATCTCAGAGTGCATTAGAAGCCCAAACCGATCAGCTTAATACTGAACTTGATGCTAAAGCAGATAAATCTGATCTAGAAGCCGCTAATAACAAAATTGCTGCAAACAAGGCTGAAGTTACCGCTTTACTTAACAAGAAAGTAGATCAATCTGATAACTTAGATAAATTACTTTCTCTTACCAACGATATCCAAAATGCACTTACTGCATTAAATGGTGATGGGACAAATAGCGCTATCGAAAATAATGATGGTATAGATCCGGATGAAGAAATTGTAAATAAACCACATTTAGTGGCACTTCCTAAAAATCTTCAAGGTCATCTTGATAAAAAAGCCGATAAAACAGAGTTAGAAGATACAAATAGAGCAATTTCTTCTGTCAAAGAGGCATTGAAAGCTAAAGCAAGTCAGCATGAACTTGAAGAAACCAAAACTAAACTCGCAGAAGGTCTTGCCGATAAAGTC
Source organism: Pasteurellaceae bacterium Macca (assembly GCA_023101485.1). Taxonomy (GTDB): domain Bacteria; phylum Pseudomonadota; class Gammaproteobacteria; order Enterobacterales; family Pasteurellaceae; genus LVZB01. The sequence goes on from LVZB01000001.1 coordinate 333,102, forward strand.
ACTCAGACTGAGCTAACTACAGCTATTGCGGGTAAAGTGACTACAGCTGAACTAGAGACAGCAAAATCTGAGCTAACTACAGCTATTGCGGGTAAAGCGACTACAGCTGAACTAGAGACAGCAAAATCTGAGCTAACTACAGCTATTGCGGGTAAAGCGACTACAGCTGAACTAGAGACAGCAAAATCTGAGCTAACTACAGCTATTGCGGGTAAAGCCACTACAGCTGAACTAGAAACAGCAAAATCTGAGCTAACTACAGCTATTGCGGGTAAAGCGACTACAGCTGAACTAGAAACAGCAAAATCTGAGCTAACTACAGCTATTGCGGGTAAAGCGACTATAGCTGAACTAGAGACAGCAAAATCTGAGCTAACTACAGCTATTGCGGGTAAAGCCACTACAGCTGAACTAGAAACAGCAAAATCTGAGCTAACTACAGCTATTGCGGGTAAAGCCACTACAGCTGAACTAGAAACAGCAAAATCTGAGCTTAATACTGCTATTGCGGGTAAAGCGACTATAGCTGAACTAGAGACAGCAAAATCTGAGCTAACTACAGCTATTGCGGGTAAAGCGACTACAGCTGAACTAGAAACAGCAAAATCTGAGCTAACTACAGCTATTGCGGGTAAAGCCACTACAGCTGAACTAGAAACAGCAAAATCTGAGCTTAATACTGCTATTGCGGGTAAAGCGACTATAGCTGAACTAGAGACAGCAAAATCTGAGCTTAATACTGCTATTGCGGGTAAAGCCACTACAGCTGAACTAGAAACAGCAAAATCTGAGCTAACTACAGCTATTGCGGGTAAAGCCACTACAGCTGAACTAGAAACAGCAAAATCTGAGCTAACTACAGCTATTGCGGGTAAAGCGACTACAGCTGAACTAGAAACAGCAAAATCTGAGCTTAATACTGCTATTGCGGGTAAAGCGACTATAGCTGAACTAGAGACAGCAAAATCTGAGCTAACTACAGCTATTGCGGGTAAAGCGACTACAGCTGAACTAGAAACAGCAAAATCTGAGCTAACTACAGCTATTGCGGGTAAAGCCACTACAGCTGAACTAGAAACAGCAAAATCTGAGCTTAATACTGCTATTGCGGGTAAAGCGACTATAGCTGAACTAGAGACAGCAAAATCTGAGCTTAATACTGCTATTGCGGGTAAAGCCACTACAGCTGAACTAGAAACAGCAAAATCTGAGCTTAATACTGCTATTGCGGGTAAAGCGACTATAGCTGAACTAGAGACAGCAAAATCTGAGCTAACTACAGCTATTGCGGGTAAAGCGACTACAGCTGAACTAGAGACAGCAAAATCTGAGCTAACTACAGCTATTGCGGGTAAAGCCACTACAGCTGAACTAGAAACAGCAAAATCTGAGCTAACTACAGCTATTGCGGGTAAAGCGACTACAGCTGAACTAGAAACAGCAAAATCTGAGCTAACTACAGCTATTGCGGGTAAAGCGACTATAGCTGAACTAGAGACAGCAAAATCTGAGCTAACTACAGCTATTGCGGGTAAAGCCACTACAGCTGAACTAGAAACAGCAAAATCTGAGCTAACTACAGCTATTGCGGGTAAAGCCACTACAGCTGAACTAGAAACAGCAAAATCTGAGCTTAATACTGCTATTGCGGGTAAAGCCACTACAGCTGAACTAGAGACAGCAAAATCTGAGCTAACTACAGCTATTGCGGGTAAAGCCACTACAGCTGAACTAGAAACAGCAAAATCTGAGCTTAATATTGCTATTGATGAAAAAGCAAACAAAACTGAAGTTACTAAAGCTCTTTCTAAGAAAGCTGATAAATCAGCCCTTGATGCAACTAATCAAGTACTAGCAACTAAAGCCAACGCTACTGATGTTCATGCGAAGCTAGCGAAGAAAGCAGATAAAACTGATTTAGCTAAAAAAGCAGATCGTTCAGAGCTTCATAAAACAAATGCGAAAGTGCATAAAGTAGAGCAAAGAGCCGAATCCAATACGAAAGCAATTCAACGTGTTGAACGTGACTACCAAGAAGCTGACAAAGCACTAGATACACAAATTAGAGCAATAAAACCTCGTGTAGCTCAAAATACAAGAGATATTGCGACTCTGAATAACCGTGTTACTAATGTCGAAAAAGGCTTATCTCGAGTAGAAAAACGAATCGAGAAAGTAAATAAAAACTTAAAAGCAGGTATCGCAGGTTCTATTGCAATCGCAAACCTACCTCAAGCGTATAAAGCAGGGCAAGGTGGGATCTCTGCGGCAGTTGGCTCATATAGCAACCAAAGTGCTGTTGCAATTGGTGCATCAAAAGTGAGTCCAAATGGCAAATGGGTTATTAAAGGTTCTGTGTCTCTTAATACTCAAGGAGAAGCCGGTGTCGGAATGGGCGTATTCCATGCTTGGTAATCTACTAATAGCTTAATCACAAAAGGCTTGATGTTTGAAAACATCAAGCCTTTTTTACTATGAGCTTTAACAAAATATGGGGGAAAAATGTATTACTAAAAAATAAATTCACGAATACGGAATAAGAAAGAAATAAATAGAAAAATGACAAACAAGATAGAAGGGTTATTTAAAGGGCTTAAATAAAAAATGATCAATTCACAACAGCTTAACTATTTTCTACTATCTCAAAAATCAGCTCCCCTACTGGTATAAAACGGCTGAAGGGTTGCCAATCAGCGAAAACAAGCGGTCTGATTTTGTGAACAATTTGCTCTAAGCCCTCTTCCCTCTTAAGGTTTCCCGCCAAAAGGGAACATTTTTTCTCGAATATCTGTTTCCCTGATTATCGGAAAATCTATCACAATGTAATAGGGGCTTATTTTGTGAAAAATAGTGCTATCTCTTGGGCGACCTGATCAAACATACCGTAGCGTTTACGATACATAGAGCGTTTTTTACTGGCGATTTCGTCTAAAGGTTTACACTCAATTTCTCGCGGAATCTGCCAATAAAGTGACTGACAAATACCCGCATTCTCCTGCCAAAATTGATCATAGTTAAAAAGTAAGCGGGCACGATCATTAAAGCGATATTTCCCTTGGTATTGATGGGGAATGCCTATCAAAGACACATTAAGTTGTGATGCTATCCATTTAAATACATTAACTAACATAAACATCGGGCGCATGCCGTGTAGTTGCTTCGTTAAATCACGCACGATGGATTGTGCCTTTTCTCCTTTCGGGCCTTGAATGGAGGCAATTAGCAACTCCCCCGAAGGCAGAAAAGTAAATGACGCATCGTAGAGGGATTGCTCTGCATTGCGAATGTTAATTGAAAAAAATCCCTCAAAAGGGTCGATTTGGTTGATATTCAAAAACAGCCCTAACGCTTCATCAAGGCTAGCTATTTTCACGCTTTGTTTATCAAGCAAGGCTTGGCAACGCTCAACACCCCAAAGTTGCTCCGCTTGTTGCAGATTTCCTATTATTGCCGATAAGCGTTGTTTTACAGACCAACGTTTATCGCAATAGGTAGAAAGCAACGTATTAAAACGGTAAGGGTTTTGTGAAAAGAGTGGTTGCCAAAGGGGAGATTGATTCAAAAATTGAAGCAATGCTTGCCACTGTTTTTTATAAAGTTGGGTACGAAATTGGTAACGACACCACTCCCGAAAACGTTTAGATAAGCGTTTTTCTTCACTAAAAAATTGACTAAAACTTGGAAATTGAAGGGTATGTTCGTTTTTATGATTTTTCTGCATTATTTCTCCTTTTATTTAAATAGCAATCCAAAACGGGCTAATTCGAGCCAAATTTCATCACTAAACGCTTGTTTAACCTTTCTTTCTAATTCCGTCAAGGCTTGAATAAGGCGATAAAGCTGGGCATAGGAGTGCTGTTGGGCAAAGTGCTGATAAAGCCCTCGGCGATTTTGCCACACCTTCAAGCGGTCAAATTCGGTGCGTAAATTGTAAAGATAAAGGGGCTGATTCAAATCCGCAATCGGCTGTGGAGAACGGGTCATTTCTAACAGGAGAAGGAGCTCTTTCTGCACAATACGCAGCAGCACGACAGGTTGAACCTCTTCGTGTTGGAGATGATTGAGGATGCGTGAAGCCCGCTTTGTTTTACCAAGAAGTAAAGCATCCACCCACTGAAAAGGGGTAAATTGTGCCGATTGTTCAATCACCTCTTTGGCTCGATTTAGCCCAATATGCTCCTGCACAAAACGCAGTTGTAGCATTTGGAGGGCTTGTTTTAGGGCGAGTAAATTACCTTCATAGCTATAACAAAGGAGCTGAATGGCTTCGTTATCGAGATCCAACGCCATTTTTTTTGCCCGCTGTTTAAGCCAAATCGGGAGTTTTTGAATATCCGGCGTTTGGCAACTCACCACGAGGGCGTTCTCTTCAATTTGGCTAAACCAAGCCTGCTTTTCGTTGCTTTTACTCCATTTTGGCGCGTGCAAAATAAAAAGTAGATCGCTATGTGCAAAGGCAAGTAAATTCGCTAATTGCTTTTGTTGAGAAGCGGTAATACTTTCAGGGAGATTCAGAATCAGAATTTGGCGTGTGAAAAAAAGCCCTCCGGCTTGAACTTGGTCAAACAGCCTATCCCAAGGGGTGTCATTAGTAATCGCCTGCTCGATTTTTTCATCAAAGCCTTGCAGACGGGCAGACTGGACGATGGCATCCTTACTCTCCCCCACTAATAATAAATCTTGCCCTGTTAGCAGATAAAAGCCCGTTAAGCCTTTATTCAGGGCAAGGTCTAGGGCTTCGGGAAAAATCCGCCGAAGCATATTATTTACTGTTTAGCTCGGCGTTTAAGCCTGCAACTTTGAGTAGTAACTGACGAGAAGCCTGTTCATACATTTGACGAATAATGGCATCTTGCTCTTCTGATTTTGCCAATGCGGCACGGGAGTCATCAAAGAAAGTACGATGAACTTCCGTTTCAAGGGGGAATGCACCTTTATAAGGGACATTCACCGTGGCTTTTACCGACAAGCTTAGAATTTTCTCCGCTTCACGGCCTTGTTTGAACACCGAAGCGACTTTGGAATTGGTGGAAGCTGAATTCAGACGTAAATTTGCCACATTTGGGGCTTTTTTCACGATTTTGATATCACTTAGCAACATTTGCTGGCGTAAAATACGAGACATTTCGCTATATTGATCGGTACTTTCATAGCTTAATGTACGCAGGGCTTCAGGGAAGCGTTCGCTATTTTTAAAGTGCCAGCCACAGGCAGTTAAAAAAAGCACGCATAACAGAGAGAGTTTTTTGAACATTTTTTATCCTTAATTGAAAAGGGAACAGGGGTCGTTGATGCAAAAAGATTCACAAAAACGACCGCTTGTTTTTGGTTATTTCGCCACAAAACTCAACATTTTGAACGGAATATAGATCACTTTAATGATATTTAATCCGTCTAAATGCTTGGTAACATTTTCATCGGCAAGAGCAGCAGATTTTACTTCCTCTTCCGTTGCCGTCGCCGGCACAACGACTTTACCACGCACTTTACCATTGACTTGCACCACGACTAATTTTTCATCTTCGACCATGGCTGATTCATCTGCCACCACCCAAGGGGCGAAATCGATGGTGGTTTCATTGCCCAGTGCTTGCCACAATTCAAAGCAGATGTGTGGCGTGATTGGGTAAAGCATACGAATGACCGCACTTAGCGCTTCTGCCATCACGGCTTTATCTTGGGCATCATCAAGTGGTGCTTTGGTGAGTTTATTCATCAACTCCATAATCGCCGCAATAGCGGTATTAAAGGTTTGACGGCGACCAATATCATCACTCACTTTGGCAATCGTTTTATGGACATCACGGCGAAGCTCTTTCTGTGCTTTATTTAAGGCAGCCACATCAAGGGCGGTTGTCGCAGGCGATTTTTGGTATTCAAAGACTAAATTCCATAAACGGCTGAGGAAGCGTTTTGCCCCTTCCACACCAGACTCTTGCCATTCAAGGGTCATTTCCGCTGGAGATGCAAACATCATAAACAAACGCACGGTATCCGCACCGTATTTATCCACCATTTCTTGTGGGTCAATACCGTTGTTTTTCGATTTTGACATCTTCGTCATACCGCTATGCACAAGCTCTCTTCCCTCTTTATCAAAGGCTTTAAGAATGCGACCTTTCTCATCTTTTTCGACGGTAACTTCCGTTGGCGAAACCCAAATACGCTCATTGGTTGGGCTGGTGTAGTAGTAGGCATCCGCCAATACCATACCTTGGCACAGGAGTTTTTCAGCCGGTTCATCACTTGCCACTAAGCCCGCATCACGGAGTAATTTATGGAAGAAGCGGAAGTAAAGTAAGTGCATTGTAGCGTGCTCAATTCCGCCGATATATTGATCCACAGGCAACCAATAGTTGGCTTCTTCACTGTCTAACATACCTTGTTGGAATTGTGGGCTAGTGTAACGTGCGTAGTACCACGAAGATTCCATAAAGGTATCAAAGGTATCGGTTTCTTTCAGTGCGGACTGACCTTGATAAGTCGTTTTTGCCCATTCTGGATCGGCTTTAATAGGGCTTTTTACGCCGTCCATCACCACATCTTCGGGAAGGATAATCGGCAGGTCTTCCATTGGTGCAGGCACGACATCGCCATTTTCAAGGGTAAGCATTGGAATTGGTGCGCCCCAATAACGTTGACGAGAAACGCCCCAATCACGCAAGCGGTAGTTGATTTGGCGTTTCCCCACACCGATTTGCTCTAATTTCTCAGAAATGCGTTGGAAAGCATCTTCAAAGGCTAAGCCATCAAATTCACCAGAATGGATAAGCGTGCCGTGTTCAGTATAAGCAGATTGGCTGAAATCCCACGCTTCATCATTTTGCGGTTGAATCACTTGTTTAATTGGTAACGCATATTTTTGAGCAAATTCAAAATCACGTTGGTCGTGAGCCGGCACAGCCATTACCGCACCAGTACCGTAGTGCATTAGCACGAAATTAGCGACCCAAATTGGTAAGGCTTCCCCTGTCAGTGGGTGAATGGTATACAAGCCCGTTGCCATTCCTTTTTTCTCCATTGTCGCTAATTCAGCTTCCGCCACTTTGGTGTTTTTCGCTTCTTGAATAAAACGCGCTAATTCTGGGTTATTTTCACTAGCAAGACTTGCAAGTGGGTGAGCTGCGGCAACGGCAACATAGCTCACACCATAGAATGTATCAGGACGTGTAGTGTAGATCGCTAATTTTTCATCACGATCTTTGACATTGAAGGTAATTTCAACCCCTTCGGAACGCCCGATCCAGTTACGTTGCATCGTTTTGACCTGATCTGGCCATTGCGGTAAGCCGTCTAAGCCATTGATAAGCTGTTCGGCATACTCTGTGATTTTAATAAACCATTGTGGGATCTCACGCTGTTCCACCGGTGTATCACAACGCCAGCAACACCCCTCATGAACCTGCTCATTGGCAAGAACGGTTTCATCATTCGGGCACCAGTTAACCGTCGAGGTTTTGCGATAAACTAAGCCTTTTTTATAAAGCTCGGTAAAGAACCACTGCTCCCATTTGTAGTATTCAGGGCGACAAGTGGTGACTTCACGATCCCAGTCAAAACCAAAGCCCAAAATTTCGAGCTGATTTTTCATATAGTCGATATTTTCGTAAGTCCATTTCGCCGGTGCGGTTTTATTTTTAATCGCTGCCCCTTCGGCTGGCAAGCCAAAAGAGTCCCAACCCATTGGTTGGAGGACATTTTTACCATTCATTCGTTGATAGCGAGAAACCACATCGCCAATGGTGTAGTTACGCACGTGCCCCATGTGCAGGCGACCCGAAGGGTATGGAAACATGGAAAGGCAGTAGTATTTGGGTTTGCTTTCGTCTTTAATCGCTTTGAAAATTTTATTTTCAGCCCAGTATTGTTGCACCTTTGGTTCAATCTCACTTGGGCGGTATTGTTCTTGCATTGTTATCCCTTAAATTTGATAGAAAAATTGGGCGAAGTATAGCGTAAAATCGCCCCTTTTTGAATGGAGAGAATCGGCTTTTAGGCGGTTTTGCAAAGATTTGTCCAGATTTGACCGCTTGTTGGAAAACGCTTTTTGCGAGGGGGAATTTCTAAGGTTGGAAGATTTAAAACAAAATAAAAAACCTCAATCCTTGCGAATTGAGGTTCTAAATAATGGCGGAGGAAGTGAGATTCGAACTCACGGAGGGCGTAAACCCTCGCCGGTTTTCAAGACCGGTGCCTTCAACCACTCGACCATTCCTCCGTGTTGAAAACATTTTTTGCTTCTTAAAAAAGAAAACCCACTGATAAATCAATAGGTTAGAATTTGATGGCGGAGGAAGTGAGATTCGAACTCACGGAGGGCGTAAACCCTCGCCGGTTTTCAAGACCGGTGCCTTCAACCACTCGACCATTCCTCCGTTGAAAACGAGCGAGATAATAGCGATAACGGCATAGAGCGTCAAGCACAAAATGACGCCCCCTCTTCAACCGCCTGATTTTTCGGCTAAATCTATTTTTTTATTAACCACACACCACTTTCAATGTGATCAGTATAGGGGAACTGATCGAACAAAGCACAACGCACGATACGATGCGTTTGGCAAAGCTGATGTAAATTCTCCACTAAGGTGTGCGGATTGCACGAAATGTATAAAATTCGCTCATAGCCTTGCACCATATCTAATGTGGCTTGATCCAAACCTGCCCGAGGTGGATCAACAAAAATGGTATGGCATTGGTAGGCATTTAAATCAACCTCTCGTAAGCGGTAAAATTCCCGCACGCCGTTGATGGCTTGGGTAAATTCCTCCGCAGACATGCGAATAATCTGCAAATTCTCAATACCGTTTTGCGCAATGTTATACTGTGCCGACTCTACCGAAGATTTTGAAATTTCCGTGGCAAGCACTTTGCGGAAATTCTCCGCCAATGCAATGGAAAAATTGCCATTACCGCAATAAAGCTCTAAGAGATCCCCTTCACTGCCTTGGGTACAGCTTCTCGCCCATTCGAGCATCTTGATGTTCATTTTGCCGTTAGGTTGAGTGAAACTATTTTCCACTTGGCGATAAATATAATCCTTACCGTCAATGGTCAGCACTTCCTCAACATAATCACAATCAAGGGCAATTTTCTGTTTTGTCGCACGCCCAATCAACGCCACCTCAAAGCCATAGCCTTCTAAGCGTTGTTTTAACAATTTCGCTTGGGCAATCCACTCTTCCGTTAATTTTTTATGATAAAGCATCGACACCGCAATCCGCCCACTCAGGGTGCTGAGATAATCCACTTGGAATAGCTTACGGGTGAGCAATTCATTGCCTTTAATTTCAGCCAGTAATACCGTCATCATACGGTTAATCAAGGTGCTGGCGATGGGAAATTGATCAACGCGATAACGCTGTTTGGTCTTTGGATCAAACATAATATGGTAAAGATCAAAATCATCGTGCCAGATACGAAACTCTGCCCGTAGGCGAAAATGGCACGTTTCCGAGGCAAAGATTTCCAATTCAGGGGCAGAAAAAGGGGCTAAGAGAGCGGTCAAATTTTTGCTTTTTTTTGCAAGCAAATCGGCATATTGATCAATGGGTAAGGTCATGGTTGGTTCGTTTGGCTGTGAAAAAGAGAGGAAAAAGAAAAGGCTTCGAAAAGCCTTTTTCTACGATTATTCTGAATCGTCGCTTGTGGTATCACCACTCACATCGCCAGAGAGGGTGTAAATACGCTTACTTTTATTTGTGAGGGTACGATATTTAATCCACGCTTTTTCTAAAGAACTTTCTGCTGGGCGTTCGCCTTTCATCACTGCTGCAAATTGCTTCTCTTCTGCCGTAGTAGGCTTACGCTCACCGAGTTCTAATGCAAGGCAAGCCTGACCAAATTGCTCTAACAGTTGGGATTCACGAATGGTGTAATCTCCGTGGCGTGAAAAACCACGAGGGTAATTTTTATCATCAAAAAAACGGCGTGTAACGCTAAAACTTTCTGCCATAATTGCCTCTACTTATTATGCTAAAAATGAAAATAAAAAATCGGGCGAGCATTAAAGCAATAATTAAAAATAAGTCAATATGTTAATACGTTTTCCCCCACTATTTGCAAAATTTTCCCCAATTTTGACCGCACTGAGATGCCTTTTTGCTATAATTCGCCGAAATTAGCTACCTTTGAGTCAATTATGGGATTATTAGAATCCATCGTTATCATTATTTTATTGATTATTATCAGTGCCATTATCTCCTCGGGAGAAATTTCAATCGCAGGCGCGCGCAAACTTAAACTGCAAAATCTTGCGAACGAAGGCGATAAACGCGCCCAAAAAGTCTTAACTCTTCAAGCACAACCGGGGCAATTTATCACGGTGGTGCAAATCGGGCTGAATATGGTGGCAGTATTAGGCGGTATGATTGGCGAAGGCTCACTCACCCCCTATATGTTGAAACTGCTTAGCCAATATAGCCAAGCGGACTGGCTTGAAAGTGCTGCTTCGTGGCTCTCTTTCGCTATTGTGACGATCTCCTTTGTGATCTTTGCCGACTTAATGCCTAAGCGATTAGCAATGGCAAATCCTGAAAAAGTGGCTATGAAAATGGTTGGCATACTCTCTTTTCTCATCCTGCTTTTTAAGCCTTTAGTCTTGATTTTTGACGCTATCGCTAATGCTTTTTTTCGCTTATTTCGCATTTCTACCGTTCGCCAAGACACCATGACGTCGGATGATATTATCGCCATGGTGGATGCGGGTGCCGAAGCTGGTGTGCTGAAAACCCAAGAACAATATTTGATTGAAAATATTTTCGATATGCAACAACGCACCGTCACTTCCACCATGACGACACGGGAAAATATCGTCTATTTAGATAAATCCTTCTCACAGTCACAAATTTTGACGGCGTTGAGTGAAAATTCCCACTCCAAAGTGGTGATCTGTGACGGAAGTTTAGACAAAATTCTCGGCTATGTGGAATCCCACACCCTACTAATGCTCTACCTCAAGGAAGAGAATGTCGCCCTCACCAGCGCACAGGTATTGCGTAAAGCCCTGTTTATTCCCGACACACTTTCCCTCTATGAAGTGTTAGAACTGTTTAAATCTTCTGGGGAAGATTTTGCCGTAATCATCAATGAATACGCATTGGTTGTCGGCATTGTCACCCTCAATGATGTGATGAGCATTGTGATGGGGGAACTTGTTTCAAGCGAGGAAGAACAAATTGTTCGCCGTGATGAAGACTCTTGGCTGATTGATGGCTCAACGCCCCTTGAAGATGTCATGCGCGCCTTAGAAATTGAGCAATTCCCAAACCAAGAAAACTACGAAACAATCAGTGGATTTATGATGTATATGCTGCGCAAAGTGCCGAAAAAAACGGATTTTGTCCTCTATGATAAGTATAAATTTGAGATTATCGACACGGAGAACTTCAAAATCGATCAGTTGATGGTTTCCCTGCGGAAAGATAAAACGGAACATTAGTTCGAGATTCCCCCACAAATTCCGCTCCCCCCTGCTTGCGGGGGGAGCTGGCGCGAAGCGACTGAGGGGGGGCTTAACAATCAACGCAAACAAGCGGTCTGATTTTTTAAACAATTTGCTCTAAGCCCTCCATCCCCCTTCGGGGACTTCCCCCCGCAAGCAGGGGGAAGAGAGTTTATCTCTCACACAAATACCACTCTCCCTGCTTGCGGGGGGAGCTGGCGCGAAGCGACTGAGGGGGGGATTAACAATCAACGCAAACAAGCGGTCTGATTTTTTAAACAATTTGCTCTAGCCCCCCTTCCCCCCGCGAGCAGGGGGAAGGGAGTTTATCTCTCACACAAATACCGCTCCCCCTACTTGCGGGGGACAAAGCCTGAAAGGCTTTGAGCGTTGGCTATGCCAACGACCCGTAGGGCAAATAAGCGAACAACGAGAGCTTATTTGTAACCTGGCGCGAAGCGACTGAGGGGGGCATGAAAATAAAATTTTTAACCGAGGTAATATGATCAATCTTTTTCTTTTTATCGGTATTTTACTTGGCTTGGGTTATGCCATTTACGACCAAGTGTTAATGCCTCGCCTGAAAGGGCAAACCCGTTTAGCCGTTGAATTGCAACGTCAAAGTGGCATTGATACGTGGATTTCGGTGGGGCTAATTGTGATAACGATTATTCAAGGCATACAGACAGGCATTAGTGCATTAACGCTCTTTTTACTCGCCTTTTGTATTATTCTTGCCGTTTATTTGAGCTTTTTCCGTTCGCCACGCTTGCTATTAAAAGAGAAAGGCTTATTCTTTGCAAATTTCTATTTTCCCTATGAAAAGATTCAAGGGGTCAATCTCTCGGCGGATAAAATCCTCGTGATTGATCTCCATAAAAGCAAGCGTTTGCTTGTGCGTATTAAACACAACGAAGACATCGAAAAGGTTGTCCAATTCTTCGGAGGATACAAAGCGTGATTTTTAAATTAGTGGGTAAATTCCAACACTACGATTGGGGTGGGGAGAACTTTATTCCCCATTGGTTAAAGCAATCCAACCCAGAACAGAAACCCTATGCGGAATATTGGCTCGGGGCCCATCGTTCTGCCCCGTCCATGATTGAATTTGAAGGGAAATGGATTGCCCTTGACCGCGTGCTGGATAAAGCCCCCAAGCTCCTTGGCGACAATGCTCGGGAAAAATTTGGCGATGAATTGCCCTACCTATTAAAAATTTTGGACGTACAAAAGCCCCTTTCTATTCAGCTCCACCCAACGAAAAAGGAAGCGGAATTTGGCTTTGAGAAAGAAAATGCCCAAAATATTCCCCTTGATGCCCCTAACCGTACCTATAAAGATCGCAATCATAAACCGGAAATGATGATTGCCCTTTCGGATTTCTGGCTACTCCACGGCTTTCGCTCCCCAGAAGAGATGTTTGCCACACTCAATGCACGCCCCTCTCTGCAAGCCTTAGCCCAAAGCATTCAAGCTCGGAGTTTGGCTTCCGTTTATGGGGAAATTATGCAAGCCGACCAAGCGCAATTAAGCCAATGGTTACAGCCAATTATTGAGGAAAATCGCCTTGCTTATCAAGAAGATAAGCTCAAATTAGAGAATCCTGACTACTGGGTGCTTTACTGCTTAGAGGCGATGAATATTTCGGAAGATAAACTCGATGCCGGTTTACTCTGTTTTTATCTGTTTAACATTGTGAATGTGAAAAAAGGCGAGGGCATTTACCAAGGTGCAGGTCTTCCCCACGCCTATTTGCGGGGGCAGAATATTGAGCTGATGGCGGCTTCGGATAATGTGATTCGCGGTGGCTTAACGCCGAAATATATTGATATTCCAGCGTTACTCAACACCATTGATTATCGCCCTATCACTCCGCAAATCATTCCAGAATACAGTGATGATGAGCCGTTACACCTCTATCCAACACCGCTTGCACAGGATTTTGCCCTCCAACGGTTGGGCTTTAAGCCCTTTGATGAAATCGGCTTTCGGGCAACGAGTGCCAGTATTTTATTGGTGATGTCCGGCAGTCTGTATATTGATTTAGGGGAAGATTCTCTCTACCTCACCCAAGGGGAAGCTGCCTTTATTGGCGCGGACACCGAGGCGGAAATTATCGGTGAAACCGATGGCTACGCCGTGATTGCAAGCCTGCCATAAAAAAATGCTCGCACAATTTGTGCGAGCAATCTTTCATTCCTTAATGCTTTAACCAATTCGCTAAAATCTGCTCCCCGTATTCCGTAATAAAGGATTCGGGGTGAAATTGCACGCCATAGATCGGCAAACTTTGATGCTGAAATGCCATTAACACGCCTTGATCGCACGTTGCTGTCGGCACAAGGGGGCTATTTTCAAGGGATTTTTGCGAAATCGCCCAAGAGTGATAAAGCCCAATTTGGAATTGGCTTGGCAAGGCGGAAAATAACGGGTTCTCACGCTGTTGAATAAGAGGGCGCTGTTGCCCGTGGCGAACCTCGTTAAGGTTATATAGCTCCCCTCCAAAAAATTCACACAGTGTTTGATGACCAAGACACACCCCTAAAATCGATTTATGTTGATGATAGCGCGCTAACATCGCAAAGAGTTGAGGGTAAGCCCTTGGCACATCCGGCCCGGGAGAGATAAGGATATGGCTGAATCTTTCCACATCGTCCAAATCAAGATCTTCCACACTCACCACTTCCATTTCTACGGATAATTTACGCAGCAGATCCACTAAGTTAAAGGTAAAAGAGTCGTGGTTATCAATGATCAGTAGCATGGTTTTCCTCTCTCGGTTTTTCTTCTGCCTGCTTTTCTTCTGTTTGTTTTTCGATGAGAAGCGTTAAACGGCTAGTATCCCAATCCGTTTCAAGGGTTTCAAGCTGTGGAATTTGTTGATTCGCTTTACTCGAAAGCTGTTGGAATCGCTCCACTTTACCCAGTAAGCCCTGTTTGCCCACTAATGAAGTGACGGTTTGATTATATTGATTACTGGCGGTATTCAAAGTGTTCCCCAATTTGCCCAAACGCTCGGCAATGGTGCAGACTTGGTTGTAAATCTCGCCAGCTTTTTCACTAATCTCACGGGCTTCGGTATTCCCTCGTTCAATCCGCCACAAATTCGCCACGGTGCGTAAAATCGGCATTAAAGTGGTATGGGAAACTAAAATCACGTTCTTTTCATAGCCATAATTAAACAGCATTGGATCGTGCTTCATGGCTTCAATATAAGCGGATTCAATCGGCACAAACATCAGCACAAAATCGGGGCTTTTAATCCCAATTAAGTTGTTGTAATTTTTGCGAGAAAGCCCATCAATATGTGTGCGTAAAGAACGGCAGTGATCATCCAAGGCTTTGACCACGGCAAAATGTTCCTCAAAACGCACCGCTTGTTCGTAGGCAAGGAGAGAAACTTTGCTGTCTAAAATCAGGTGTTTATTATCGGGCAGTTTTACCACAAAATCAGGGCTAAACCGCTTCCCTTCTTCATCACGGTAGCTCTCTTGGGCGAGGTAGTGTTCCCCAGATAATAACCCTGCCGATTGTAGTGCGCTTTCTAACTGCACCTCTCCCCAATTTCCCGCCACCTTATTATTACCTTTTAATGCAGAAGTGAGGTTTTGAGCTTCTTGCGACATGGATAAGCCAATATCAAGAACACGTTTGATCTCCGATTCCAACTGGCTCTGCCCCTTAATGGACTCACTATGCACCTCATTAACCCGTTTTTGGAAGCCTTCGATCTGCTCTTTAAACGGTTTGAGAAGTAAATCCAACGCCGATTGATTACTTTGGGCAAAGGATTTGCTCTTTTCTTCTAAAATTTGTTGGGATAAATGTTGGAACTCTTGGGTAAGCTGTTGGCGTACCACGAGGAAATTTTGCTGTTGGCTTTCAAAATTCGCCTGTTTTTCTGCTAAGGAAGTGCGAAGCTCAGTTAAATCCTGCTGAGTTTGGGAAAGTTGTGCCTGCAAATGTTGGGCTTGCTGATGACTTTGGCGATACTGCTCTCCGCTTTGGTGTAACTGCTCTTCCAAGCCTTCGGCTTTTGCTTGGGCTGCCCCGACCCGCTCTTTTAATTCATTGATATAACGTTCAAGGTGATTTTCTTGGGCTTCGGCTTCCTCAATTTTCTCTTTTAATTGAGCAATGGCGAGATCTCGCTCCCCTAAACGCTCCTGCGCCACTTCCGCCAAGGTTTGCTGTTGCACCGCCCACTGTTCAAGCTGGCTTTTGGCTTCACTCATCTGTTCATATTTTTGGCTTAATTGATGAAGTTTTTGCTCTCTTTCTGAGAGATCCAAACTCAACTCTAAAATATCACGCTGATAGCGAGTTTGACTAAAAAAGAGCCAAATCGCTACACCGATTGCCCCAAGCAACAAGGCAAGGGTAAGATAAATCCATACACTTTCTATTATCATCGTCTAAAACACTGTAAAAAAATATAGTGGTATTGTAATGATTTTCACTTTGAAAGCAACGCCAACAAGCGGTCAAATTTCAGCGATTTTTTGCACTAGAAGTACTATTTCTAATCTTACGGAAGTTTGCTACACTTCGCCTTGATTTTATTTTCAGGATAAATGTAATTTGAAAGGCTTAATCATTCGATTTGTAATAGCAATAGCACTATTGCTTTGGGCTTGGGATATGGTCTTCCCATGGCAGAAAGCAATGCAAACAGAAGAAAACCACTATACACAAATCCAACAACGCAAGATGCTTAAAGTGGGGATGATAAACCACCCGCTCTCCTATTTTGTTGGTGCAAATGGTAGCGCTGGGATTGAATATGATCTCGCCCGAGCTTTTGCTGATTATCTTGCTGTGAATTTGACAATCAAAACCTATGACAATAGCGAACAACTTTTCAAAGGGTTACAACAGCATGAAATCGACATCGCCGCCGCAGGCTTACTCTATCATGCAGACCAAGCCGAAACCTTTCAAATTGGTCCAAGTTACTATTCGGCCTCTTGGCAAGTCGTCTATAAAAAAGGCACACAACGCCCCTATAAGTTAGATGAATTACAAGGAGAGCTCCTTATACCAACGGGATCTGCCGTGATTCCTATCTTAAATGAACTAAAATCCCAATACCCTAAACTCACATGGACAACCTCCGACCGCTTTACTCAAGAAGAGTTACTAATCCAAGTAGCAGAAGGGAAAATTCCTTACACTGTCGCCCCGTCGATTGACGTTTCCGCCGCGCAACATATTCGCCCTGATGTGGCGGTTGGCTTCGATTTAAGTGATGAAAAACCAGTAATATGGTATCTGGTAAATAGTCCATACAGCGAATTGCAAGCCCAATTATTAAGTTTTATGAATACTGCTAATGATACGGGGATTCTCTCTCGCATTGAAGAGCAATACTTCAACCATTTAAGTCGCTTCAATTATGTCGATATTCGCAGTTACTTAAATGCTATTGAAACCGTCTTACCAAAATACCAAGCGCTATTTGAGAAATATCATGGCGATTTAGAATGGCAGATGTTAGCTGCTATTGCTTATCAAGAATCCCATTGGGATCCGACCGCCACCTCACCCACAGGCGTTCGCGGTATGATGATGCTCACTAAAGATACCGCAGATCGAATGAAACTCGCAGATCGGCTCAATCCCGAGGAAAGCATCCGAGCAGGAGCCGAATACTTACAACTACTGATGAATCAACTGCCTCAAACTATTTTAAAAGAAGACCGCATTTGGTTTGGGCTTGCCGCTTACAATATGGGCATGGGACATTTGATTGATGTTCGCCGTCTCACAAAACAGCTCGGCGGTGATCCCGATAACTGGCTTGATGTGAAGAAAAACTTACCGCTTCTCGCAGAAAAACGTTATTACAGCAACCTCAAATATGGTTATGCTCGAGGATTTGAAGCCTTTAATTATGTGGAAAATATCCGCCGTTATTACTACAGTATAATCAATCATCAACGCATTAAAGAACAAGATAACCAAATAGAACAAGAGCAAAAAGAGAGTTTAGATACCGTTATTAACTAACTCACAACGGCTACTACTGCAAATTATTTTTACACAAATAAGGATATTTTATGTTACGCAAACGTCGCTTAAAAAAGAAAATCAAAGGCTTTAAGAGCAGTACCACTCGCCGAATCTTGCGTCTTCATCGGCTCAAGGGCAACATCGCCGAACGTCGCCGTGTTGGCTTTGTCATCTTAGAACACTAACCTACCTCTTGCCCTTGTAATGCCTGTAGAATCGGGCATTCGGGGGCGTCATCACCTTGGCATTCATCATTCCAGTGCCGTAATAGCGCTAACATCGCTTCTAAATCGGCAATCTGTTGCTCAATTTGGCGAATATGTTGCTCCGTTAAACGCTTGACCTCACAGCGAGAACGCCCTTCATCGTCATTTAAACGTAATAATGCCTCAATCTGTGATAACGAAAACCCTACCTTTCTGGCATTGCTGATAAATTGTAATCGAGCAACTTCCTCCTCACTATATTGGCGATAATTGGAGAGAGAACGCTGACTTAAAGGCAATAGCCCCCGTTTTTCATAATCACGAATCTGCTTGGCGGATAAATTTGTCCGTTTTGCCATTTCACTAATATTCATGCTTGACCTTAACTTAGGGTAAAGGTTTATCATAACATCTCTTTTCAACCAATAGGAGAAAAACAATGGCCATAACTCAACTTCAATTAGCAGGCTTACATTGTAGCCACTGTGTAAAAAGTGTCGAAACCGCACTCAACGCCTTGCCAAGCGTACGTTCAGTCACTATCGATCTGGCACAACAACGGGCAGAAATTGAGAGCGACGAAGCCCCAGAAACCTTAATTGAAACCATTATTGGCATCGGCTTTGATGCAAAGAGCGTTTAATTATGTCCCATAATCACTGTCATAGTCATCACGCTAGCAACCTACACATTCTAAAAATCAGCTTCTATCTCATTACTGTTTTTATGGTAGTTGAAGCCATCGTTGGCTATGTCAGTGGTAGCCTTGCACTTCTTGCTGATGCGGGGCATATGCTTAATGATAGCTTTTCTCTGGGCTTAGCTTGGCTTGCTATAAGGTTAAGTACTAAACATTCACAGACCGCTTTATGCTTAACGCTTATCAATGCTCTAAGCCTAATTTTTGTAGCGGTTTGGATTCTCTGGGAAGCGGTTGAGCGTTTTCAACATCCCGTGCCTATTCTGAATTCTGCCATGTTAGTGGTGTCTTTTGTTGGCTTAGCGGTGAATCTGATTGTGGCGTGGTGGATGCTCAAAGGCGATAGCCATAACCTCAACCTCCAAGCGGCATTGGCACACGTTTTTGCCGATATATTTGGCTCGGTAGCCGTCATTGTTGCCGGTATTCTACTCTGGCTATTTGGTTGGCAATGGGCAGATCCCCTCGCCAGTAGTATTGTCGCAGTGATTATTGCCCTAAGTGGCATCAACATCACCAAAGCCACCCTGTCTGCTTACCGCCACAACACCACAAGCGGTCAAAATTTTTAAACAATTTGCAACGGAGATAATATGAAAGAACAGCAATTTCTACTCAATGGGCTACATTGCGCCGCTTGTGTTCGGCGGGTGGAAACCGTTATTGGACGACTGTCTGGGGTAACGTTTATCTCCGTGAATCTCGCCGATAATACCGCCTTTGTACAAGGCGAAATCGGCGCTGAACAGGTTATTGAAGCGATACAGAAAATCGGCTTTGACGCAGAATGCCTTGAAAGCGAACAGGCTCGCCGAGAAAAACAGCAAGCCCAAACCCAAGCCCTCTTAACCACTAAACGGCGACAATTTAGCCTAGCATTGCTCGTTGGTTTTACTCTAATGGGCTATGGCATGCTTTTTGGTATGAATGCGAATGCCGATAATCAACTGCCTTGGCTGATTTGGGCGTTTATCACAGCGCTTACGATGTGGTTTAGTGGTAAGCACTTTTTCAGTGGCGCTTGGCTTAGCCTGAAAAATCGCACGGCAACAATGGACACTCTTATCGCCCTTAGCACGGGAGTAGCCTGGAGTTATTCGCTTTATCTCACCCTCTTTCCACAATCTCACGCCCACCTCTATTTTGAAGCCAGTGTGATGATTATCGGCTTTCTCAATCTCGGGAAATACCTTGAACAGAAAGCCAAGCAACGCTCTTCCCAAGCCTTAGAAAAACTGCTCGATTTAGCCCCCCAACAAGCGGTCGTTTTTGAGGGAGAATTTGCTCGTACCATTCCAGTTAAGGGCATTAAGCCGGAAATGCGTGTCCAAGCCCTCACGGGGGATCGCCTTGCAGTGGATGGCATTTTACTCCAAGGCTCAATTTGGGTTGATGAGTCAATGCTCACCGGGGAAGCCCTTCCGGTGGAGAAAAAAGTGGGCGATAACGTTCGCGCAGGCACGCTCGTGGCAGACGGCTCGGGGGTTTATCTCGCTCAACAAGTGGGGGAAAAAACAGCACTGGCTCGCATTCTCACCGCTGTTCGCCATGCACAATCAAGTAAGCCCCCCCTCGCCCAATGGGTGGATAAAATCGCCGCGGTTTTTGTGCCCATTGTCGTCACCCTTGCCCTGCTCAGTGCGGGCATTTGGCTCGCCCTTGGACAGAGTGTTGATTTCGCCCTCGGGATTTTCACCACGGTACTCATCATTGCTTGCCCTTGTGCCTTAGGGCTTGCCATTCCGCTTTCAACCATTGCCGGCGTGGCTCGCTCGGCGGAATTGGGTGTGCTAGTGCGAAATATTGATGCCCTGCAATCCGCCAGCGAGGTGGATACCCTCGTCTTCGACAAAACAGGCACCCTCACCCACGGCGAAATGCAGGTCAGCCACATTGAGGTTTTTGCCCCTTTTACCCTTGAACAAGTCTTAACGGTGGCATTACAAGTGGAACAACACGCCTCTCACCCAATCGCCAAAGCCGTGGTCAATGACACGAAAAAAAGGCTTTCTCCCGCAGAACAACAGCCATTAGGGGCAATGAGTGAAGTGCAAATCGTGAAAGGGCAAGGCATTTCCGCCCGAATCAATGGGCAAATTATCAAAGTGGGCAATAAGCGATTTATCGGCGACTTAGCGGAAAAAGCCACGCAAAATCATATAGCAACGGCAGTATTTATCGCGATTGATAAACAACTCGCCGGCGTGATGAGCCTGACCGATCAACTCCGCCCTGAAAGTGCTGGGTTAATTGCTCAATTTCAACGCCAAGGCTATCGCTGTGTCATGCTCACGGGGGATAATCAAGCCGTCGCGGAGCATTACGCCCAGCAATTAGGTTTAGACGGCGTGATAGCCAATCTTTTACCGGAGCAAAAAGCCGAGCAGATCCATGCCTTACAACAACAGGGCAGAAAAGTCGCCATGGTGGGGGATGGCATTAACGACTCCCCTGCCCTTGCCCAAGCTAATGTGGGAATTGCTATGCACAATGGCAGTGAAATTGCCCTTGAAGTGGCGGATTTATCCTTGATGAAAGCAGGGCTTTCGCCCCTTGCAGATATTCTGCCCTTCTCACAGCAAGTGATAAAAAATATGAAGCAGAGCCTTGCAGGGGCATTTATTTACAATCTTATCAGCATACCGCTTGCCGCCGGCGTACTTTACCCTTTCACCGGCTGGCTACTCAACCCGATGATCGCCGCCATGGCGATGGCACTCTCTTCGATTACCGTCGTACTCAATAGCCAGCGATTACTTCGCCAGAAAACCGCCCTAGCCACGCCTTAGCTTACCTTGCCCAACCTCGCCCGACCGAGTTGTTGGGCTTTGGCTTTAAGGCGGGCAATGCTATACTTTATGCTCGATTTCGAGGAGCGACTATGTCAGATACCATACCAACCCCTACATCACCTTTAAGCCAATCAGCCCCCTTAAGAGCGTATTTTAAAGCCCACCGCGATCAGGATAACTACTCCGATCATTTCCGTCTTCGCATTCATCGTGCATTAAGTTGGCTAGAAAAAGCCGAGCAGACCGAGGATTTCGACAGCCAATTCATTCATCTTTGGATCGCCTTTAACGCCGCCTACGCGCGTGAAATCAATGGCGAAAGCAAAGATCGGGTTAATTTTAATGAATTTTTATTACGCATTTGTGCCTGTGACGAAAATCAGATCATTTACCATTTAGTGTGGAAAACCTTTCCCCAATCCATTCGTTTATTGATGGATAATCAATACACCTTCCAACCATTTTGGGATTGGCATAACGGCAACATTGATGAAAAAAAATACCGCCAAATTGAAATGAGGGAACGTGAGCGATTCCTTTCTGCCCTCGAATCCCAGAAAACCGAACGCATTTTAGACACCATGTTCAGCCGTCTTTATACGGTACGAAACCAAATTCTCCACGGTGGGGCAACCTACAATAGCCGAGTCAATCGTGAGCAACTTCGCGATAGTTGCCGAATCTTGCAGTTACTTCTCCCAGAGATGTTACGCATTATGATGAAACATCATAATGAGATTGATTGGGGCAAACCGTTTTACCCCGTTGTGCAATCCTAGGCTTGCAAAATCTTCCCAAAAAATGACCGCTTGATCAGAGAAAACAGAATGAAACCAGCTACCGCCACCATTAACGGCAATGCCCTACGCCATAATATTGAATTGATTAAATCCCTCGCCCCGCACAGTAAAGTCTGTGCGGTGGTCAAAGCCAACGCCTACGGGCAGGGCATTTCACGGGTAATCCATAATTTAGCCGATAAAGTGGATGCCTTTGGCGTCGCCCGAATTAAAGAAGCCCTCACCATTCAAGAGAGCGGTTACGGTGGCAAAATTTTACTGTTAGAAGGCTTTTTTGACCGCGAAGAGCTCCTTAAAACCCTCTCTCGCCGTTTTGATACGGTGATCCACAGCCTTGAACAGCTTGAACTGTTAGAAGAGGCAGGAAGAGAGTGGCAAACCGAGCAAGCCAAAGGCTTTTGGCAGCGAAAAGCCAAAATCTATTTCCCCATCAATATTTGGCTAAAAATCGACACCGGCATGCACCGCTTAGGCATTCATCCTGAACAAGTGCCTGAATTCTACCAACGGTTACAAGCCTGCCCCCTTGTAGAAAGTATTCAATTTGTCAGCCATTTTAGCCGAGCCGATGAGCCAGACTGTGGCTACACTGAAAAGCAGATTGCCACCTTTGAAACCGCCACGGCGCCGTATTCTGCACAAAAGAGTATCTCCGCTTCAAGTGGGATTCTCTATTGGCAACAAGCCCACTATGATTGGGTACGCCCGGGGGTCATTATGCACGGCATCTCCCCCCATAGTCGCCCCATTACCGATCTCGGTTTTAAACCAGTGATGACACTCTCCTCTTCCCTAATTGCCGTGCGGACACACAAAGCCGGCGAGCCGGTGGGCTATGGCGGTGCTTGGGTTAGCGAGAAGGATACTAAAATCGGTGTCGTGGCGATTGGTTATGGTGACGGCTACCCCCGCAATACGCCAGAGGGGACGCCGGTGCTGATTAACGGCAGAAAAGTGCCTATTGTGGGACGTGTGTCTATGGATATGATGACCGTCGATCTCGGGGCTGAGAGTCACGATAAAGTCGGCGATGAAGTGATTCTTTGGGGAGAAGATCTGCTGATTGAGGAAGTCGCCGCCGCCATTGGTGTGATTAACTATGAACTGATTACCAAACTCACCCCAAGGGTGATTACGGAATATCAAGATTAAAAATATCGCCAAACGAATAATATACTTCTTATTTACATTGAGATTAAAAAATGCCAAATAATTTTACCGAATATAATATTGTATTTTTTCTACTTACATTAATTGGTATTTTTATTTTTATGCATTTCTTGCATAAACTCTATAAAAAACAAAATAAAGAAAAAACACATTTATTTATAGATGCTGTTCGTGGATTTTGCGCACTTAGCATATTATTTCATCATGCAATATTAAGTTATTATCATGCTTTCTATAAACAGTGGCAAATTAAAATCACGCCCCCATTTCCTAATACGATAATGGAAAACGTGTTTATTAACAGTGGGCAAGCTAGTGTTGCACTATTCTTTATGATTACAAGCTTTCTCTTTTTTTCAAAATTTTTATTTTCTGAAAATTATTTCAACGCCACGCAATTCTTTAAAAAAAGAATATATCGCATAGTCCCTATGTATGTAGTTAGTGTTATTCTAATATTTATTCTTGCCATATACCTAGGCATTCCAAAAGAATATTTAACACCAAAAGCACTTCTACATATTTTATTACGTTGGCTCTCTTTTGGCTATTATCCAGGACATACAATTACCTTAGAGATTCAAAGAGATTTAATCAATGCTGGCGTATTTTGGACATTAATTATTGAATGGAAGTTTTATCTACTATTCCCTTTATTGCTCGCTTTTTGCATTAATGTACGCTCAACACTATATACTATAGCATTTTGTTTTATACTCGCTCTTGGCTTATTTTATGCCAATCTCATTAAACTCATCGACTTTGTTATCATTAATTACTTTATAATAGGTGCAATTTCAGCGTTAATTTATAAAACAAAATCGTTAAAAATAGACAATATACTAAAAAGCAAGATGACATCAATCATTATTATCTCACTTTTCCTTTTTAATTTTTTATATAATGTAGGATCTTATAGCTATCTTGGCAACTTTTGCCTAGGTATATTCTTTATCGCTGTCTCAAATGGGAATTCTTGTTTTAAAATACTTAGTTTTAAGCCTTTATCTTTCTTAGGCAAAATAAGTTATAGCATTTACCTATTACATGGCATTATATTGAGCTTTGTTAATTTATATTTATTTCCTAAAGGAAATTATTTGATTAATACTAGTATCGTTATCATTTTAACAATTACGCTTTCTTATTTTACTTTTAAATATATTGAACAACCTTTTATGAAAAAAGGTTCTCTTCAAAAATCATAAAGAGGAAATCAAATGCAAAAAACAATCCTGATTACCGGCTGTTCCACCGGCATTGGCTATGCTACGGCGCATTATCTTGCTCAACAAGGTTGGCGAGTAATCGCCACTTGCCGTCAGGTAAAAGATGTTCAACGCCTTCAACAAGAGGGGCTAGAAACCCTGCAACTTGATGTCACCGATTCTCAACAAATTCAGCACGTTTTTGACTATATCGCCCAACAGGGTGGGCAGTTAGACGCCCTGTTCTGTAATGCGGGCTACGGGCAACCGGGAATGGTGGAAGATGTTCCCCGTGACGCCTTACGGGAGATTTTTGAAACCAATGTTTTTGGCGCATGGGAAGTGATGAACCGTGCCATTGCCATTTTCCGCCAACAAAATCACGGAAGAATCATCATCAACAGCAGTATTTTAGGCTTCGCTGCAATGCCCTTTCGTGGCGCTTACAGTAGCTCAAAATACGCCCTTGAAGGCATGGCAGATACTCTCCGCCAAGAACTTCATGGCTCAGATATTCATATCAGCTTACTTGAACCCGGCCCGATTCAAAGTGAATTTCGCCCAAATTCAGTACAAAAACTCTATCAATATATTGATATGGAGAAGGTACATCAGCCGGAAGTCTATGCCAATCAGCTTCAACGCTTAACCACCCAAGGCAATGCCAGTCCCTTTACCTTGCCCGCTATTGCCTGTGCCAAAGTGTGCTTAAACGCCTTAACGGCGAAGAAACCGAAAGCACGTTATGGCGTGACTGTGCCGACTAAACTCTTCTGGTGGCTACGGCGTCTTTTACCGACCGTCTTATTTGACTGGTGTTGCCGATTAGGTGGGGCAAAAACTCGCTAACCTCGCTCACATTTCCCCTACCTTGCCCCCTTGCCGAGTTTAACCGAGGTCTTGGGGGTCAATATCCACCGTTAAGCGAATATTATTTCGCAAAAATTGCGCCTTATGCAGATCAAAATGGCTTAATAGTTGTTGCAATAACCCACGATGCGTGTGTTGGACAAGCAACTGCCAGCGGTAATGACCGGCTTTTTTCGCCATTGGCGAATGGAAAGGCCCGAGAAGCTGAAAGCCTTGCCAGCCTTGTTGGGTGATAATCTGTTGCAAACAAGCGGTCAAATTTTGTAGAAATTCTGCCACCTTATCGTTATCACGCCCCACACCACGAAAAAGCACCTGCGAAGCATAAGGCGGTAACCCCATAAGTTGTCGCAGTTTCAACGCTTCCTGCGCAAAAGCACCGTAGCCCTCTGTCAATAGGCTTTTTAAGAGCGGATGATCAGGGTAATGCGTTTGCAACACCACTTCCCCCTGTTTTTCGCCTCGCCCGGCGCGCCCAGCCACCTGCACATAGAGTTGGGCAAGGCGTTCTTCGGCACGAAAATCCGTGGAGAAAAGGCTACTATCCACATTCACTAACGCCACTAAGGTGACATTAGGGAAGTGATGCCCTTTGGCTAACATCTGCGTGCCGATCAAAATTTGGCTTTTACCGGCTTGAATCTCTTGGAGATTCTGCTCCAACGCCCCTTTGCGAGCGGTGCTATCACGGTCAATTCGGCTAATGCGAAAATCGGGAAAACGCTCACTTAATGCCTGTTCCAGCTGTTCTGTGCCAACACCGGTAGTGATTAAATGGGTTGAGCCACAATGACCACACTGAAGGGGCACAACACGCTGTGACGCACAGTGATGACAGCGTAAAACACGATTTTTCTGATGATAGGTATAGGGCTTTTCGCAAGAGTCGCATTGACATATCCACCCACACTCGTGGCATAACAATACGGGCGCAAAACCTCGCCGATTGAGGAATAACATCACCTGATTGCCTTTTTCAAGGTGCTGTTGCATTTGCTTTATCAGCTGTTGCGAAAGCCCTGCCGTAATAGGCTGATTTTTCAGATCGATGAGTTGTTGGGCGGAAAATTGCGACAGCCCTGCCCGACGGCTAAGTTGTAATTCCGTAAATTTGCCATTTTGTACATTATGCAAACTCTCTAAACTTGGCGTTGCCGAGCCGAGAATAATCGGAATAGCCAGATTTTTCGCCCGTAACACGGCGAGATCCCGTGCGTGATAACGCCAGCCGTCTTGCTGTTTAAACGATCCGTCGTGTTCTTCATCAATGATAATCAAGCCAAGACGTTGAAATTGAGTAAAAAGTGCCGAACGTGTGCCAATGATAATCGCACTTTCGCCATTTTTTGCCCGTAGCCAAGTGTTTAAACGCTCACTGTCATTGAGGTGAGAGTGCAGGGCATCGATCTCCACATTAAAACGGGCTTGGAAGCGTTGAATCGTTTGGGGGGTTAAGCCAATTTCCGGCACAAGTACAAGCACTTGCGCCCCCCGTTTTAGCACTTCCTCAATCACTTGGAGATAAACTTCCGTTTTGCCCGATCCCGTCACACCATTAAGCAGAAACGCCCCAAAGCCTTGATGAAAATTCAAACGGCTGACCACCAAACTTTGTTGAGTATTTAGCACTAAACGATTTTGTGCCACCGCAATCGGGCGTTGGGCGAGCTTTTCTGCCCAAGGTAAAGGTGTGAAGGGCTGATCCACCGCCTCGATATAACCTTTCTCCCCCAAGGCTTTCCAAACTGCTGGGGAATAACGCTCGGACGATTTGGGGAAATAATTGGTCAAACGGGCTAATTCTTGGAGTAAGGCGTGCTGTTTTTTCGCTTTTAAGGTCATGCCACTGGCGAGGGCTTCTTTGCCTTTTTCAGTCACTTGAAACAGCATCGGGGCTTGGCGTTGAGTGCTTTCCCCTTGGCGTAATTTAACCGGCAAAGCACTGACTAAAACTTCCCCTAAGGGAGCGTGGTAGTAATTCGCCGCCCAAGTGAGCAAATGCCACATCTCTTCATCAAAAAGGTTGTGTTGATCTAACACCTCGCTAATGGCTTTTAGCTTTTCCTTTGGCACATCACTCTCTTCGGGAAAGCCGATGACAATGCCAATTTTTTCTTGCCGACCAAAAGGCACTCGCACTCTCGCCCCTTGAGTGATGGGCATTTCCTGTGGGAGAAGATAATCAAAATGGCGAGCCAAAGGCACGGGCAAGGCAAGACGGACTAATTTCATACTATTTCTTTAATTTGGCACGGCGGAAATTGTCTACCGTTAAAAGGACAATGGCGATCAAGAGGGCAATCATTAAAATATAGGATTTCGCTTCAAGAACTTCCCCAATTGCAAAGGCAATAAAGAGCATCACCAACGGTTCGACATAACCGAGCAAGCCGAGCACATTAATCGGCAAGCGGTTACTAGAAGAAATAAAGAGAATAAACGCCAAGCCATTAACGATTCCAAAAAGCACAAGGTATCGATAGAAATCGTGATTTTCAGCGATGACGTCGTTCAAATTAACCTGCCTCAATAAATATAACGCTAAGGGAAGAAGGAGTATTAACTCGACAAAAAAAGTTGCTAAGTTATTGATTTGAAAATAACGTCGAAGGGCAATATAAATCGGGTAGCCAAAACCTGCCACAAAGGTTGCCCAAGAGATCGCTTCGGCAGTAAGAATATTTACTGTTACGCCCACCACGGCAAAAAATAATGCCCACCATTTAAGTGGAGAGAAATACTCCTTAAAAACGATTTTACCAATTGCCACCGTTACTATCGGCAAAAGCAGATAACCAATGGAAACTTGCAACGCTTGCCCATTATTTGGCGCCCACATAAAGAGCCATAACTGCACCCCCGTATTCAGCGTAAGGAGCAAAATGACCCACAACAAGCGGTGATTTTTTTGGACTTTTTTGCAAAGCAACATAAAGGATCGTTGTTGTTTAAACAGGAGAATTGCCAGTAAAATCACCGGCAAAAGAATGATAATACGAAAGGCAAAAATGTTCTCACTGGAAAGCGGACGTAATAACACCGCAAAATAAAAACCGACACCAAAAAGTAAATTGGCTAATAGGGCAAAAATTACACCACGAATCATTCCTTTCTCCTTTGTTGGCGAAAACTGTGAATGCCGTCTAACATCAGGCAAACAATCGCAAGGACTAAAAAGATCATCAACCAATAGCTGTTTTCATCCAGCTCTTCCCCAATCAAAAAAGACACGGAAAGCATTGCTACCGGCTCAATGTAGCTAATTAAGCCCAGTACATTCATCGGCACAAGGCTACTTGCGCGAATATAGGCAATCAATGCCGTGCCACTGACCAAGCCAAGCAAGGCTAACCAGAAGTAGAAATGGGGGTTGGCACGTTCAATCACGCTTAAATCCGTTTGCCAGACGAAATAACTCGCCACCGGCAACATCAGTAACATTTCGCACACAAAACTGGGTAAATGGGAAATATGGAACGCTTTACGCACACTAAAATAGAGGGGGTAGCCAAGAAGCACCATCAAGGTTGCCCACGAAATTCCCCCTGCGGTGATTAGGGTGAATAACACACCGATAGAAGCAAAAATCAGGGAGGCAATTTTTAAAGGAGAAATACGTTCCTTAAACGCAAATCGCCCCACCGCCACCATCGCAATGGGCATAAGCAAGTAGCCAATGGACACATCAATCGCGGCACCGTGATTCGGCGCCCACAGAAAAAGCCACATCTGCGATCCGGTCACCAAGGTGGTAAATATCAGCACCAAGATAAGCCAAGGCTGTTGAGACAAGCGGTGTAAAAATTGCTGAAATTCGCCCACCTGCTTAAATAGCCACAGCGAGGCTAACACAAAAGGCAAGCTCACCCAGATCCGAAAGCCATAGATGCCCTCCCCAGAAAGGGGCACAAGGTGAGTTGAAAGATAGTATAAACCGCCAAACAGAAGTGAGGCGGTAATCGAAAATAGGATACCTTTGAGCATTTTCTCCCCTTGGGATTAACTCTCTTGGCGATAGTGTTGTAAGAATTTGGCTAAACGCCCAATGGCTTCTTCAAGCTGATGTACATAGGGCAAGCTCACTACGCGGAAATGGTCGGGCTTATGCCAGTTAAATCCAGAGCCTTGCACAAGGAGAACTTTTTCCTGCTGTAGGAGATCATAGACAAATTGTTGATCGTCTGTAATGCCGTACATTTCGGTGTCAATTTTCGGGAAAAGGTACATCGCCCCTTTCGGCTTCACACAAGAGATCCCCGGAATTTGAGTCAGCAATTCATAGGCTTTATTGCGTTGTTCTAACAAACGCCCCCCCGGGAGGATAAATTCGTTGATACTTTGATACCCCCCAAGGGCGGTTTGAATGGCGTGTTGCATTGGCGTGTTGGCACATAAACGCATCGAGGCAAGCATCTCCAAGCCTTCAATAAAGCCTTTGGCGTGCTGTTTCGGGCCACTTAACACCATCCAACCTTGGCGGAAACCTGCCACACGGTAGGCTTTGGATAAACCGTTATAAGTAACACAAAGAAGATCAGGAGCAAGGGTCGCAAGGTGGTGATGCACCGCACCATCATAGAGAATTTTGTCGTAAATTTCGTCCGCAAAGAGCATTAAATTATGCTCTCGGGCAACGTCAATAATATCGAGAAGCACCTGACGGCTATACACCGATCCCGTTGGGTTATTTGGGTTAATCACCAAAATGGCTTTGGTTTTCGGGGTAATTTTCGCTTTAATATCGGCTAAATCGGGGAACCATTCGTTCTCTTCATCACAGAGATAATGCACCGCTTTGCCCCCAGCAAGAGTAGCTGCTGCCGTCCAAAGGGGATAATCTGGCATGGGAATTAAAATTTCATCGCCATCATTGAGTAACGCCTGCATAGACATGGTAATCAGTTCCGAAACGCCATTACCGATATAGACATCATTGACATCTAAGTCTAACAAACCTTTGAGTTGGTAATATTGCACAATGGCTTTACGGGCAGAATAAAGCCCTTTGGAATCACAATAGCCTTGGGCGGTGGGAAGATTACGAATCACATCAACTAAAATTTCCGCCGGTGCGTCAAAGCCAAAAGGAGCGGGGTTGCCGATATTTAATTTAAGAATTTTATGACCTTCTTCTTCAAGGCGATTCGCCTCTTTATGGACAGGGCCTCGAATATCGTAGCGGACGTTAGCCAGTTTGTCGGTTTTATCAAAGCGTTGCATTCGTTTCTTCCTTCATTTTTCAAAAAATGCCTCACTCTACTCTGAATTGTGAGGAAAAAAAAGAGGAAATACGCTAAAATGCCCCTCTTTTTTCCAACAAGCGGTCAAATTTATTTGGTTTTTTGCAAATGCTTTTATTTCGCCAATTAAAACAACAACTTAGCCAACAGCTTCAGGCTTTATCTGCTGGGCAAATCCAACCGCCGTTCCCATTGAATTTCCTGCAATTATGGGCGGAGGTAGAAGTCCCACAAAGCCCCAATTTGCCCGATCACACCCTATTGGCGTGGCTTAAAGCCCAAGCGTGCTTTCCCCATTTTTTTTGGCAACACCGCACCGACGCACAACAGTATGCCACCCTTGGGGCAGTCCGCCACTTTACCTATTTAGAAGACGCTAGCCAATTTAGCCAAGAAACAGGCTTTCGCCTTTTTGGTGGCGTGCAATTTGAAGGGGCGTGCCAGTTTATCTTGCCCCGTTTAAGCTTGGCAAAAAGTTCGCAAAAAATGACCGCTTGTTTGACCCTTGATTACGCCTTTTTTGCCGAAGAAAAAGCCCAATGTGAGGCACTCTTAGCCGAATTGGGGAAAATTGCTCCCCTCAAATCGCCCCGCTATCACCCGCTTTTTCAGCAATCCGCGTGTGATTATGCCCAATGGACCGCCCACGTTGAACAAGGGATAAGCCATATTCAGGAATATGAATTGAGTAAAGTGGTGCTGGCAAATAGCACCACCTTTACATTTAGCGAAACGCCTTGCCCCTACGCCCTTCTCGCCCAAAGCCAAAAGAAAAATAACGGTTGTTATCACTTTTTATGGTCAGAAACCGCAGGGGAAGCCTTTATCGGTTCAAGCCCAGAACGCCTTTATAAACGAGAAGATCGCACCTTTTATACCGAAGCCTTAGCCGGCACGGTAGGCGTGAGTGAAGATCCCACGCAAACGGAACAAAATGCCCTGTGGCTACTCAACGATCATAAAAATATTTATGAGAATTTGCTCGTGGTGGATGATATTTGCACCCACCTTGCCGATTGTGCCAAGGATATTCAAGTCGGCGATGCACAGATTAAACGGCTACGGAATGTTCAGCACCTTTGGCGACCAATTCACACCACCTTAGAGGGCTACGTTACCGATGCCGATTGCCTTGCCCGTTTGCACCCAACCGCCGCAGTGGCTGGGCTACCGCGTTTAAGTGCGAAGCAATTTATCGCCCAAACAGAACCCTTCTCCCGCGGTTGGTATGCCGGCACATTGGGGAGCTTTTGCCCGAATAACGCGGAATTTTGCGTGACGTTACGTTCCGCTCAACTTCAAGGGCAAGAGATCACACTCTATGCCGGCGCGGGTATTGTGGAGGAATCCCACCCCGATGCCGAATGGCAAGAGATTGAGCGAAAAGCCTTAGCGATGAAGAGCTTATGGCAAGAAGAGATATAAAACGTCTGTTTAATCACTATTGCTAAAATTTAGGCATCTCAACGGCGAGCATCTCTTTCAAAACAATAATAAAAACAAGATCATAAAAAAGAAAAGGGCTGAATCTAATGTTAGATTCAGCCCTAAACTTTTTCCTTAGGTTTAAGCCTACTTTACTGATTCTTTAAGATCTCATTCATTAGCTGAATGTCAATGTGGCAATAGCCGTTAGGGTTTTTATCCAAATAGTCTTGGTGATACTCTTCGGCAGGGAAATAGTGATCTAACCGCTCATTTTCCACCGCAAGAGGTTCATCATAGTTCTTCTGCAAGTCGGCTAAAGCGGTGGTGATGACCACTTCATCCGCCGGATCAACATAGTAGATCCCGGTGCGGTATTGGATACCTTTATCTGCCCCTTGTTGATTCACACTGATTGGATCAATGACTTGGAAGTAGAAATGCAGTAATTTCGCGAGGCTAATTTGCTCGGCATCGTAGGTGACTTTCACCACTTCGGCATGCCCACTACCTTGGCAAACGTCTTGATAGGTCGGATTTGCACTGCCCCCGTTTGCATAGCCGGATTCGGCATCGATAACGCCTTTTATCCGTTGCATAAATGCTTCCGTTCCCCAAAAGCACCCTCCTGCTAAGTAAATTTCTTTAATTTGTGCCATAAAAGCCTCCTTTTACAAAAATATTGAAGTTACAAAAATGTTGAAGAATTTGACCGCTTGTTTAACGTAAGTGCGGTGTATTGAATGATCCAGCCGACACCAAAGGCAAAGGCGAGGGTGCTAATTCCCACCGTTCCGCCGAGAAGAAAGCCGAGAAAGCAGACCGTTGCTTCAATGGCGGTGCGAACTTTCCCGACATTCCAGCCATATTTTTGACAGATGCCGACCATTAAGCCGTCCCGCGGGCCTGCCCCTAAATAGCAAGAAAGATAGACGGTGGTGCTGATGCCAAAAAGCAGAATACCGCCGACCATCAAGCTAAGGCGAGGGAGTAAGCTTTCCGGTGCAGGTAGAAAGCGAACGGTCAGGTCGATAAACAACGCAATCCAAAAAATATTTAAGATTGTGCCTAAGCCGAAACGTAAATGCAGGGGAAGCCACAGTAATAGCACCACAATACTCACTAATGCCACCACCGTGCCGATAGAAAGCCCCGTTTGTAGGGCAATGCCTTGGGAGAAAACCGTCCAAGGGCTTGAACCAAGATTGGCTAGCAGTAATAACCCTTCGCCCACGCCCATTAAAATGGTGGCAATGGAGATGACCAATAATGAGCTTAGTTTGAACTGCCATTGATGTTCTGCTGCCCAAGGCATCCGAGGGATCGGGGATTTCTTATTCATCATGCACTCTTATTCATAACGTAACGCTGCCGCCGGTTCGATTTTAGCCGCTCGGTAAGCGGGGTAAAGGGTACAGAGTAGGGAAAGTGCGATAGAACAAAGCACAATCACGGCTACTTGCGGATAGGCGATTTCAGTGGGTAATTGCACCCCCGTTGGGTTGATAAGGCTTAATACCGAACCTAAATTTAAACTCAACACCACCCCTAGCACCCCGCCGAGGATCGCCCCCATAATCCCGACCATTGCCCCCTGTAGTACAAAAATTTGTGTGACTTGGGGCTTGTTTAAGCCTTGGGTTTGCAGGATCGCAATTTCCCCTTGTTTATCCACCACCATTAGGCTTAGGGAGGTGACGATATTGGAAATCGCCACCACAATAATTAAGCTAATGAGTAAGCCCATCATATTTTTTTCCATACGCACGGCTTGGAAAAATTCGCCCTTTTGCTCTCGCCAATCACTAATTCGCCACTTTTCAGAAGGGAAATGGTGGCTTAATTCGGTCACTTGGAAGGGATCATTTAAGTATAACCGCTGACCTTGGACTTCATTTTCAGGGATGCGCAATAAACGCCCGACATCCGTCAAGTTAGCAAAAAGCGTGTATTCGCTTGCAGTTTGATGAGAGTAGTAAATATCCGCTACAGTAAATAGCCGTTGTACAGGCACTCGTCCAAAGGGGGTGTATTGGCTATTTTCGGTGATCATCAGACGAAGTTTATCCCCAACGTTGAGGTTTAACTGTTCGGCGAGGCGTGAGCTAATGAGGATATGATATTCCCCGGTAGGGAGCTTTGTTGGGAGATCAATCTCGTTAATCAGGGGATCATCACTGCTTTGTGTGACGCCGATGACTTGCCCTGCATTGATGCCTTGCTGGCTTTGAATAATCACATTGGCACGGTTAATCGCCACCTGTTTTTGCACGAAATCGGGCAGGGTAAGCTGTTGATCTCGGGGAAGGTTGCCCTCAATCGGGGAAACGACCGCATGGGGAAGGCTTGAAAGTAAATTGCGTTTTTGCATATTTTCTAAACCATTCATCACCGAAAGAACAATGACCAACGCCATCACGCCTAAGACAATGCCGAGACTGGCGAGGTTGGTGACTAAGCGTCCAAAGCGGTCGCCACTTTTGGAACGCCAATAGCGTAACGCAATAAAAAGAGGGGTAAGATTCATCATTTTTCTGAATAAAACGGATAGATTAGCCAAATTCTAGCAAAATCTACCCGTTTGTTTTATGGATTTTTGTGATATCAACGAAAGATTTATTTATTTCCCTGTTGCCACAAATTCTTCGATGTTTTGTGTCACCTTATTCACTAAGGTCGTTACTGCAGAATCACTTGCCCAAGCAACGTGTGGGGTAATTAGCAAGTTAGGTAGGCGTTTTGCCGCTTGAATCAATGGGTTATCCAAAGACGGTGGTTCTTTGACTAATACGTCTAACGCGGCGCCTGCAATAATGCCTTTTTCAAGGGCGTGGAGAAGGGCATCTTCATCGACTAATGGCCCCCGACCGGTATTGATTAAATAGGCAGTTGGTTTCATCAGGGCGAGGGTTTCGGCATTGATGAGATTTTGGGTGGTTTCTGTCAATGGGCAGTGGAGGGTCACAATATCGGCTTGTTTGAGGACTTCCTCAAAAGGGGTGTAACCTTCACGCACTTGGCTTGCCCCTTTATGTTCGGCATAAAGGACGTTCATCCCTAAAAGCGTGGCTAAACGCCCCACTTCGTTGCCTAAATTACCTTTACCAAAAACGCCTAGGGTTGAACCACGCACATCGGTGATGGGGTAGTCGGTGTAGCAGAATTGCCCACAGGTTGCCCAGCGGTCGCTGGTAATTTGGTCGAAATGGTAGCTCATTAAGCTATGTTTGAGGGAGAAGATCATGCCTAAAACGTGTTCTGGCACGGTGACGCTGGAATAACCGGTCACATTTTTAACCGCAATGCCAAGCTCTTTGGCGGCCACTAAATCGACGTTATTTGTTCCCGTAGCGGTAATAGCAATGAGTTTAAGTTTTGGCAATTTTGCCATTAACTCACGCCCGAAAAGGACTTTACTGGTGATCACAATATCCGCATCTTTCGCCCGTTCAAAGGTTTCTTCTGGGGATGTGGCGGGGTATTCCACCCAATTATGGGCAAATTGTGGGCGAGGAATATCGTGGCTGGCAGGTACGCCAGTACGGTCAAGAAATACAATGTTGAGCATAATTTCACCTATGTTATTGAGAGGTTGGAGAGGGCAATATAATGCAAGCGGTCAAATTTTACAAAAACTTTACATAAAAAGTTAAGGGGCTTTTTGATCGATGGTTTTGATTACCGCTCGAGATTTTTTATCCATTTGCACTTCAATTTTGTGATCAACGACCACGTTCATATTGATAGTAATGCCCTCGGGGGGCGTTTCAAGCTGAATTTTCGGGCTACAAGCGGTCAAAATCAGGCAAAAAAATGGCAAGGGGTATAACAGTTTCTTCATTCGCTTTCCTAATGATTCCCATGGAAGGGGATTATCGGCGTTTATCCAGTTGTTTATAAAGTGAGTGTTCGATTTTTTGTTCAAATTGCGAACCGTAACTAATCAGTTGCCACAAGTCAAACAGGTTCTCTTTATGCGTATAGTTGAGATTGATTTTTGCGTTTTGATGTTCTGCGAGTTGAGATCGCAATTGGGCAGCTAAATTCATCTCACCTTGGCTATCTACCTCAACATAGGCATCCAGATTGTGAATTTCGCTTTCATTGACTAAGTACGCCAAAATTTGTTCCGTATAGCCGGCTTTTTTCAGGGCTTCGATCAACTCAGGGCTGAGGGTTAAATAGCTATTTTCATTTTGTGTCAGAGAGCCATTACAGATATAGCAAGGCTTACCACTTAACCAAAAAGGCAGTTGTGCATTGGCTTTTCCGGTTAAATTAAGCTGATGATATTGCGCTAATTCAAGGATTTTTTCAAAGTGAATATTCTTTAAATTCAAGATCGCCACTTGCCGTTGTGGCAAGGCAAAGCGTTCTACATTCAGCGAGCCACCGAGAAGATTGAGGCTAAGTTCCTGTAAATAGAGCGGATGACGGCGATTAAAGGGAAGATGACCGTGAATTTTCACACGCACATTGTGAATGGGAAGACCAAGATCGACCTCTGCAATGCGTACTTCAAGGGGCTTTTTCACCCCAATATCGACTTCATTATTTTTAAATTGGTAAGGCAGAGAAAATTCAATCCCTTTGATATTGCCTTTCGGAAGGGAAAGGCTCCCTTGGCGAATGCCATAATGCCCCCCAGCGGTAAAGCCCTGTTGCGGTGTTAAGCTAAATGCCGTTTCGCCTTTGATTGTTCCCCCTGTGATGACCCAATTTTGACGAAATGGAAAGAGGCTTTGGAAGACATTTGCCGGCTGTTCAGACCAATAGATTTTCCCCAGTAAGCGACTTGCTTTTGGGGTCAGCTCTCGGCGAGCAAAAAAGCGTAAAGGCCCGAGTTTGCCGGCGGTGAGATCGCCTTTGAGGTTTAAATTTTCCACTTCGCCATTAAAGGTCAGGTTTGCCACTGGGCGTTCGAGTTCGCCACCGTAATCAAAGGCAATTTTGGGGGACTTAATTGCAACGCCACCGGTTAAATGCGCCTTTTCATAGGCGAATTTAATCGGTTCAGTGAGGCTGAGTGTGGTTTGTGGAATTAACATGCCATTTTGTTTGACCTTGGCTAAATTGCCTTGAAATTCCGTCAGTTGAATTAAATTTTTATGCCATAGCCCACGCCCTGCAAGGGAGATAGGCGTTTTTAGGCTGGCGAGTTGCGAATTTCCCCAAAAACGCCACTGCCATTGATCTTTCACGGCTTGCTTTTCTGCCGGATCACGGAACACTGTTCCTGCCCCTGCTTTGAAATTTTTGGCGTAGCCGTCTAAATGAAGCTCAATACGTTTGAAATCGGGGCTTTCGCCTTTGAAAATTGCCTGTAATCGCCCGTTAATGCCGTGTTGATCGATTCTTACCCCCGCCAACGGAAAGCGGAGATCGTGAATAGTGAGCAAGCGCTCTGAACCGGTGGCACGAAGCAATGCCCCTTGTAAAAAACGCAGGGTTAAGGCGTGGTAATCGCCACTCAAATTTAACGGGATTGAACTATAGAGAATATAGTTTTGGTGCTTGAGATTCCCTGTGATTTGTAGCGGTAAGTTAAGGCTGTTGGCTTGAATTTCGCCCCCTTGACTGCTGATCACGACGTTACCTTTCCCCTTCTCATTTTGGGATAACAGACTTAACCGGAGATCCGTTTGGAGGGGGAAGAGATCGTCAAGTCGAAAACGTTTTGGGGTAATTTTTGCTGAGAGAAACCCTTTAATGGGAAAGGCGTCAATAAAATGCCCAGCCAAACGCCCTTGTTCAATGATTAGGCTTTTTTGATCAAAGCGAAAAGGCAGAATGAGCTGATTTTCAGGTTCAAGGGCAGAAGCCACTTGCCACTCCCCTTTAAGATGATTTTCTGCATTGCTTTGCCAAGTCAGGCTTGATTGTCCTTTTTGTAGGGCTTTTTGTGAAATGAGGCTATCAGGGAGTTGCCACTGATAATCAAGGTGCAGTGTTTCTGGCAAGCGGTCAAAATTTTCAGCAATTTTGCTCTTAAAGGTCAAGCGGTGCTGTTCCGTTTCACTTCTTTGATAGGTGATTTCCCCTTTTAATGTCTGCTCGGCAAGGGTCGCCTTGAGATGAAGCTGTTGTTGGCTAATTTCTGCACTCAAAATTTGTTTCGCCCAACGTAAATGGCTACGACTTGGGGTAGAGAGTAACGCTTTTAAGCGTGGTTGGAGGTTTTCGGGCAAATTGACCCAGTTGAGGGCTTCTACTCGCACTTCCCCTTTGGGTAAAAGGGCAAGAACGGTGGCAAAGGTGTCGCCTTTGGGCTTGCTTGACTCGGTGGATTCACTAGACGGCAATGTCATTAAACAGTGGTAATCGACGGTGGCTTGTTGCAGGCTAAGGGATTGTTCATCAAACCATTGCAGTTGCAGATTATCGCCCTGTAAAAGGGGGCAACCTTGGTAGTCGAGTTGAAAGGTGGGTAAGGTGCTCTGTTTCAGATCGCTGTCTAAGCCTTTTGGCGTGGTAATGTGCCAACCTTCGGGGAGGGCAAGGTTAATGCTGGCACTTAGCACCGAGCCTGACATCAACGACACTGCACCCGCCATAATAATAGCCAGCACAGTGCCAATGATGATTAACCCACGACTTAACATTTAGAGAATATTCACAAGGGGATAGAGCATTGCCAAGAAAGTAGCGGAAGTCCAAGCCGTTGGATTTTTAATATTTTTGCCAAGTAATAACCACGCTAAGAGTGCCAAGATGATAAATTGCAATGCAAAGTAGAGGAAATAAGGTGAAAGTGCCATTTCAGGTATGAGTTGATATTGCTGATAAAGCACGAAAATTACCCAAAGATAATTGGCAATTAACACCACCAAGGCAAGTAGCACAAGGAGTTTTAAAAAGCCTTCTAAACGGCTTTTCGCTAAGATTAAATACCAGCCAGCAAGTAAAATGCCTAATAAAATTTGCGCGAAATTATTGGCACGAATCCAGTTAAAGAGGGAGGGAATTTCCACCCAATAAATGAGTAAATATTGCACCATACCTACAGCAACAACGCCTAGCCCACAGAAAATTATCGTGCGGGCAAGGGTTTCATCATTCGGAAATTTCCAAAAAATAAAGGGCAGAATTAAGGAAGCACAACCTGCTACTAATGCGGGAGAGTGTTTAGGCGTAAAGCCAATGGAATAGGCAAAATTCCCCAACGCAAAGAGCAGTAAAAAGGGCAGTATAAAGGTGAGCCGTCCTTGCTGTCCGGGGCAGATCTTCCCTTTCCATAGCACAATTAAGGCGATGAGAGAGGTGGTAAAAAACGCCAATAAATAAGGGGAAATAAAAATCGCATGTTGTGGTGCAACGTAGTGATTGAGTGCCATTTCAAGGAATAACATCACCGCCATAGGGAGTAACGCAAAGGTGGCGGTTTCCAATTTTGAGGGAGTATCGTGATGGTGAGCCATAATGATTGCATAAAAAGAAAATTGCCCCGAATTATGGCATAAATTCGCAGAGATACAAGCCCACCAAAGCAGGTATTCAACCTCAAGATAAACAAAAGATGCCGTAAAAATGCCCCTTTGTAAAAAAACAAGCGGTCGTTTTTTCTGAACATTTTGTTTGGCGTTTGTGAGGGAGTTGTGTTGATTCGATTTTCGTCAATTTTGCCTTTCCCAAGCCTTGTTCGCTTGCCCCCTTTTTTATGCCATAATAGCGACCATTTAGCGTCAATGAGGAAAATAATATGCGAATTTTACACACAATGTTACGAGTTGGAAATTTAGAGCGTTCCATTGCGTTTTACACCCAAGTGCTTGGAATGCGGTTACTTCGTCAAAGTGAAAATGCCGAGTATAAATATACCCTTGCCTTTTTAGGCTACGCCGATGAGAGCGAAAGTGCGGTATTGGAACTGACTTACAACTGGGGCGTGGAAAGCTACGACCTCGGCACGGCTTATGGGCATATTGCTTTGGGGGTGGATGATATTTACGCCACCGTTGAAGCCGTACGCCAAGCGGGTGGGAAAATCACCCGTGAAGCAGGCCCTGTACTCGGTGGGAAAACCGTGATTGCTTTTGTGGAAGATCCAGACGGTTATAAAATCGAATTTATTGAAAATAAAGACGCGAAAAAAGCCCTTGGCTAACCTTTTTTCAGGGAACAAGCGGTCGTTTTTACGCCATTTTTTGTCATTATTGATTGGCAAAGTCATCATCAAGTCGTGGGCAGTTGCCCACGCTATTTTTTAGTGAAAGAGTATGGTAGAACAAGCAATACAAGTAGATTATATGTTGATGAAAAATCGTTTCCGTGGCTATTTACCGGTGGTCGTGGATGTCGAAACCGGTGGATTAAACGCACAAACCGATGCGTTATTAGAAATCGCCGCGATTCCGTTGGTGATGGATAGCCACGGCAATTTGGCACAAGGCGAGCCTTTTCATCGCCATATTCAGCCTTTTGACGGGGCGAACATCAACCCCGATTCCCTGAAAGTCAATGGCATTGATATTGATAACCGGCTCCGTGGTGCGGTGCCAGAGAGTGTGGCTATTGATGCCCTTTTTAAAGTCGTGCGTAAAGCTGTCAAAGAGAGTGGTTGCCAACGGGCAGTGATTGTTGCCCATAATGCTCACTTTGATCAGGCATTTTTGCACGCAGTGGTAAAACGTTTGAACGCCAAACGTGACCCTTTTCACCCCTTTGCCTTGTTTGATACTGCCACTCTTGCCGGTTTTATGTATGGGCAGACGGTACTCGTTAAAGCTTGCCAAATGGCACAAATTCCCTTTGACGGCAAACAAGCCCACTCCGCGCTTTATGATACCGAACGTACTGCAGAACTCTTTTGTAGGATGGTAAATCGCCTCAAAGCCCTCGGGGGCTTCCCGCTACAAGCAGAATAAGGGCGTTGCCCTTTTTCTTTGGAAGCAAAAAAGCGATCAAAATTGACCGCTTGTTTTTGCTACTCTTGATAAATCGCTTGGTATAAATTTTGCTCAAATTGGTTTAATGGGGCGCGTTTGGTTTTACGTTCCATATCGCCGGTGGAGTAGCCGTTAATAAATTGCACAAAGGCGATTCGCTCCCCCCGAGCGTTTTTCATAAAACCGGCGAGGTTATACACGCCTTTTAATGCCCCGGTTTTGGCGATGACGTTATTCGCAAGGGGTTCTGATGAAAGGGAGCTTCTCCCTGAAAGTGAGCCATCGATACCGGCAATAGGGAAGGTGTCAAAAAGATGTAATACCTCTTCATTTTGGGCGATGACTTCAAGGGTTTGTAACATCGTTTGGGCGCTGATTTGATTGTGGCGAGAAAGCCCCGAGCCGTCTGCAATAATGCTATGGCCAAATTGAATCCCTCCTTTGCTGTTCAGTAGCTGGCGTAGGGTTTGGCTGGCGAGGGGGAAAGTCGCTGGGCGCTGGTGCTGTTTATGGGCGAGCGTGCGAAAGAGGCTGTCGGCGATTTGATTATCCGATTTTTTCATCATCTTTTTTAACAACACATCAAGCGGTTCGGAGCGATGTTCTGCCAGTAATTTGCCTTCTACTGTTTGAGTGATCTGTTGGATCTTCCCTTCAACGGTAACGCCTACCTGTGTTAAATTCTTTTGTAATACGTTAATGGCAAAAGCAGTGGGATCTTGCACGGCAAAACTAAGCCCAAAGGGTTTTTCTTGGCGAGCAAGGCAACCTTTGATGTGGTAGTGGTTGATAC
Organism: Pasteurellaceae bacterium Macca; assembly: GCA_023101485.1. Taxonomy (GTDB): domain Bacteria; phylum Pseudomonadota; class Gammaproteobacteria; order Enterobacterales; family Pasteurellaceae; genus LVZB01. Next base: position 374,643 of record LVZB01000001.1, read on the forward strand.
CTTCCATCACGACATCCAGCTGACAATAGCCCGCTTCGCTTTTTTCAGCCACATAGGCAGAGCTTTCCACAGTGACGGGGTAGGCAGAAGGAAGATCGACTGTGATGGTACTACCTTCGGGCTTATTGGCATCTAAATTGGCGTAAAAACAGTTGTGATCGAGATTGGCAGCAGAAGCCGGGGCACTAAAACAGACGGTGAGATCATTCCACACCCAGCCGGAGGCTTTATCGTGGCTGGTAAAAACGGTGGTATCGAGCAGAATATTCCCCTGAATGTGGCGAATCCCTTGTTTGGGGAGCTGATCAATCAGTTGCAGAAATTGCCCCCTTGTGAGGGTTGGATCACCACTAAAACGTAGGATTAAATCTCCCTTTAATGTGCCATTTTCGATTGTGCCCGACGTCAGCAGTGCCGTTTGAAACGTAAAATCTGGCGGAAGCACTAATTTAGAGGCGAGGGCTGTCAAGACCTTTTGGGTACTCGCCGGGAGCATAAATTGTTGGCTGTGATAATCTGCAATCAGGGTTTGGGTATCTAAATTTTTCGCGATAAAGGCAAGGGAAGTGCCAGAGGGAAGGCTTTCGGCAAGGGCTTCGACATTGATTTGTGCGGAAGAAAAACTCGGGAAAAGTAAAGTGAGGAATACCCATTTCGGTGTAAATTTAGAGAAAAATGACATAGAGTGGCTCATTCGGTTGCTATTTTTTAAAAGACAATGAATAATAGCCCCCGAAACTTTATTCGTAAACCCTGATTGCCAAAATCGCCCTTGCGGTTTTGGCTAAATTTTTGATTTTAAGACAGAGGATAACCATGCAACAGATCCCAATGACTGTGCGGGGTGCAGAACAACTGCGTGAAGAGTTGGATTTTCTCAAAAACGTTCGTCGCCCTGAAATTATTAACGCGATTGCCGAAGCCCGTGAGCATGGCGATTTAAAAGAGAACGCCGAGTATCACGCCGCCCGTGAGCAACAAGGCTTCTGCGAAGGTCGTATTCAAGAAATTGAAGGTAAGCTCGGTAATGCACAGATTATTGATGTCACCAAAATGCCAAATAACGGCAAAGTGATTTTTGGTGCGACTGTGACCCTTTTAAATGTGGATAGTGAAGAAGAAGTTCGCTATCGCATTGTGGGCGATGATGAAGCCAATATTAAAGAGGGGCTGATTTCAGTCAATTCGCCGATTGCTCGTGGTTTAGTGGGAAAAGAGGTGGATGATACCGTTACCATTAAAACCCCCGGCGGTAATGTGGAATTCGAGATTATCGAAGTTGAATACCTCTAAATCATCAACGTAAAGAGCGGACGAAATGATCTGCCCCCCAAAAGTTGGACTAAACAACTAACTAAGGGGCAGATTTTTTATGACTAAATATAATTCACTTTTCAAACAACAGGTGATCGAGTTTTATCTTCAACAACATAAAAATCGGTCATTCACTCGCCAACATTTTCATCTTAACAAGAGAACATTGAACCGCTGGATTGCCCAATTTAATCGTTATGGTTTCCCTGGCTTGGCGGTGCGAGGTAAAAAACAAGCCTATTCGCCTGAGTTCAAATTATCGGTGGTACAAGCGGTCATAAACAGGCAATTTTTTGCAGAATCGGCTTGCTTTCATTTTGGCATTGCCAATTCGGGTATCATTAGCCAATGGTTGCAAGCCTTTGAAAAACAAGGTATAAACGGGTTATTACCCAAACCAAAAGGTCGTCCCGTGATGAAATCGAAATCCCCTAAAATGCCTAGGTTTAAAATCGAAGAAGAACGCTTACGCTATCGTATTTTAGAGCTTGAAGCGGAGGTGGCTGTGCTAAAAAAGTTGCGGGAGTTAAACCAACAAAAAATGGCGGAAAAACCGAAATCGTCAACGCGTTAAGGAGAGATTTCCCGCTCGACATCTTGCTTAATTTGGTTGATTTAAAGCGAAGTACTTTCTTTTACCATCGGCAGCCTAAGGCGGATAAAAATGCAGAAATCAGGCAGAAAATTAGCCAAATTTACCACGAACATAAAGAGAATTATGGCTACCGTCGTGTCGCAGAGGAATTGCGTAAAGTCGAATGTGTGAATAAAAAACGCGTACAAAATATCATGCAACAGCTTGATTTAAAAGGAAAATGTAAGAAACGTAAATACCGCTCTTATCAAGGTCAGATAGGCAACATTGCCGAGAACTTATTGCAACGGGATTTTCACGCCAGCAAACCGAATGAGAAATGGGTAACCGATGTGAGTGAGTTCAAGTGTGCTGAGGGTAAAGTCTATTTGTCGCTGATTAAAGACCTTTTTAACGGGGAAATTATCGCTTATTCTCTTTCACGAAGCCCCAATTTTGAACAAATTATCCAAATGATGAATCAAGCGATGACTAAACTGAATGGCGAACACCCAATTCTTCATTCCGATCAAGGTTGGCAATATCAAATGAGAGGGTATCAAAATCTGCTCAAAGAAAATGGCATTCAGCAAAGTATGTCAAGAAAGGGAAATTGCTTGGATAATGCGGCGATGGAAAGTTTTTTTGGGCGGTTGAAAACAGAATGCGGTGTTGATGAACAATTTGATACCTTCGAGCAACTGGAGAATAGACTCCACGAATACCTTTATTACTACAACAATAAACGTATTCAGAGTAAGCTAAAAGGACTGAGTCCTGTGGAATACCGAGCTCAGTCCTTAAATTAAAGTCGTCTAACTTTTTAGGGGCAGATCAAAAGTCCGCTTTTTTGTTCTCTCACTCTTTCGCTTATAGCCCAAAATGTTCACAGAAATAATTAATAACGCAAAAATTGCAAAAGCGTTTGGTAGGCTTGATCGGTAGCTAACAGCGCTTTGACCTTAGCAACATTGGCTTTTAAATCACGCTCACCAAATAAACGCATTAACATCGCTACATTCACAGCGACGGCATCAATATGCGCCGGTTCGCCTTTTCCTTGTAACAAGGCGGTGATTTTCGCCCCATTCTCTGTTGGCTCTCCCCCTTTTAGATCCCCAAGAGCATGACGTTGAATACCGAAATCTTCGGGGGTTAAGGTAAAGTAGCGAATTTCGCCATTTTCAATCTCCGCCACTTGAGTTTCGTCATGCACAGCCACTTCATCTAAACCTGAACCATGCACCACAATGGTGTGCTGATGCCCAAGGGTACGCACAGTTTCGGCATAAGGTTGCAATAAATCAGGGGAATAGACGCCAAGAAGCTGATGTTTTGGACGGGCAGGATTAACCAATGGCCCAAGAATATTAAATAGCGTACGGGTTTTTAAGGCTTGACGCACCGGCACGGCATATTTGAAGCCTTTGTGATATAAAGGGGCAAACAAAAAGCACAGTCCGATCTCATCTAAGGCTTGGCGTGCTTGCTCGCTACTCATATTCACGTTGATCCCTAAGGCACTTAGCAGATCACTTGCCCCGGTTTTACTCGATACACTGCGATTGCCGTGCTTCGCGACTTTGATCCCCATTGTGGCAGCTACAATGCTACTTGCGGTGGAGATGTTAATCGTATTCGCACCATCGCCTCCCGTGCCGACAATATCCGCAAAGGGGTAATTTGGCGTAGCAAAAGGCTCAGCATTTTCAAGGGTCGCAGTAACCGCACCGGCAATTTCTGCCACGCTTTCCCCTCGCATTTTCAACGCAATCAACGCCCCTGCCAGCTGTTCAGGAAGAAGGTTGCCTGCCATCACTTGTTGAAAGAAAAAGTGTGCTTCGCTTTGGCTTAAGGCTTGGTGGTTAAAGAGTTTTTCGAGAAGTTGTTCCGTTTCCATCATCTCTCCTTGCAAAATTATGAAAAAATTCGACCGCTTGTTAGCGATGTACTTGGTATTCTAAATCCGTGGCTTCATTCCCTGTCATCCCACGAAAGCCCCAACAATGCTCTGGTTGTTCTTTAATGGTAATTTCCACGTCCATAGGTAAGATTCCTACTTTACTATGCAAGGCACTAAATAAGCCTTTAATTAAGCGCTTTTTGATCTGTTCAGAACGCCCTTGCATTAGGTTAATCTCAATAACGATAAAATTATCCGTACGATTGATCGGTGGGTAAAAATTGCCCTCTTCGCACAGATCAAAGCGTAATGCGTGGCGACTTTTGGGAATACCGAGGGTCATCTCCAAGCAGTCAAAAATCACTTCAGCAATTTGAGGACGGCGAGGTTCAAGCGTCTGTTTTAATCCATATACACTAATCATTTGATTTCCTTAGGCTTTTTCAATCAGCCAATCGATACTCTGTTTCAGTAATTTTGTGCCTTCCACCGTTAAAATGGATTCTGGGTGGAATTGGAAGCCACAAATTTTTTCTGTTTTATGACGAACCGCCATAATGATCTTCCCAAAGGTGGCATTGACCATCAATTCCTCGGGTAAATACTCCCCCATAAGGGAATGATAACGTGCCACCGGCATTGGATTACTCAAATTGGCAAACATGGCTTGGTTATCGTGATCAATCGCAGACACTTTGCCGTGAAGCACTTGCCCCGTATGCACCACCTTGCCCCCCAAGGCTTGAATAATCGCTTGATGCCCAAGGCAGATGCCGATCATCGGCACTTTGCCCTTCAATTCTCGGATAATCGCTAACAAATTACCCGCTTGCTCGGGATTCCCCGGCCCCGGCGAAAGGGCGACAAGGCAATTTGGCGTGTTTAATGCCTTTTGGAGAAAATCATCCAAAGGGTAATCATTGCGGAAAACAGACACTTCATGCCCAAGTTGGCGGAATTGATCGACTAAGTTGTAGGTAAAAGAGTCGAAATTATCAACAAATAAGATCGTTGCCATAAGTTTTCCTTACTGATTATTCACTTGGCGAATGGCATTTAACACGGCGCGCGCTTTATGGCGTGTTTCATCTGCCTCTAATTGGGGTTGGGAATCAAGCACCGTGCCACAACCGGCTTGCACATGGGCAATGCCTTGTTGTACAAAGGCGGAGCGTATAACGATACAGGTATCCAAATTCCCCTCCGAGGTGAGATAACCTACCGCACCGCCGTAGCTGTGGCGCTTTTGTTTTTCAAATTGGTAGATCAACTGCATCGCCTTAATTTTTGGCGCGCCGGTGAGCGTTCCCATATTCATACAGGCTTGGTAAGCGTGTAGGGCATCCAGATCAGGGCGAAGTGTGCCAATCACACGGGACACCAAGTGCATAATGTGGGAGTAGCGGTCAATCTGCATTAAATCTGCCACACGGCGAGAACCCGACACACACACCCGTGCCACATCATTACGAGCTAAATCGACTAACATCAAATGCTCCGCAAGCTCTTTCTGATCAAGGCGGAGTTCTAATTCAAGACGAGAGTCGAGTTCAGGATCAATATTGCCTTTCTCATCAAACCCACGAGGACGCGAGCCGGCGATAGGGTAAATTTCAAGCTGGCGGTTTGTTGCTGAATATTTCAACGCACTTTCAGGGGAAGCACCAAACAAGGTAAATTCACTGCCCTGCATAAAAAACATATACGGGCTTGGATTGTTAATTTTAAGTTGGCGATAACTTGCTAATGTATTCGGGCAAGGCAAGCTAAAACGGCGAGAAGGTACAATTTGGAACACATCACCAATATTTAAGTGGTGCTTTAAGGTGCTGACCACCGCTTTGAAAGCCTCATCTTCAAAATTTGTTTTGACTTCATCAGAGGCTTTGGTGATCGCCAATTCAAAGGCATTCTCCACATTCTGTGCCAGTTTGCGGGCAATCTCCGCCCCTTCTTGGGCAATCTTCTCCCCCTCATCGGGGTGAAAACAGAAACTATGGAGTGTCGCTTGTTGGGATTGATGATCGATAAAAATCAACTGCTCCGCTAAGTAGAAGGCATAATCAGGACAACGTAAGCCATCATCTTTCAAGGTAATGCCTTCCATCGGCATAAATTGGCTCACAAGATCATAGCTAAATAGACCACCAAGATAAATCGGCGAGCTGGCTTGTTTAAACAGCTCACTGACACAGCGTAAAGCATCGAAAATCGTGGTGGTTTTTAGCTTGCTATCTTCATCTAAGGCTTGATTTAATTCAGGAAAATCGGCAAACAAGCGGTCGTTTTTTGCCGACATTTTGCACTGTGGCATAGGGTTTAACGCCCCGAGCGCTTGTTCAATCAGGGGCAATACCGCTTTGCCATTTTCGGTTAAAGCTTCAAAGGTAACGCGTTTTTCTTCACAAAAAATATGGAGTGCCGATTTTGCAAAGAGCAAACTTTTCAGGCTATTTTTGCTTTGGATCTCCGCCGAATCTAAAAGTAGCGTGTGAGGTTGCTGATGACAGAGATGATAGAACACCGCCGTCGTATCCGCATAATAAGGGAGGGTGGTTTGTTGAATTTGCACCGACATATCATATATCCTTTCAAAAAAGTTGTACTATTAAACTAGTACAACAGCATTAAGTCAAGCAATAAATGCAAATTTCTCCCCACGCCTCGGCATAGCCCTAAAAAGGCGCTGGGGCGTGGAAGGTCATCACTTCGCCAGTAATCGGGTGAGTAATGGTTAAGGATTCGGCGTGTAAGCATAGGCGTGGCGCAAGGCTTCTTGCTAGCGGATTGGCGTAGAATTTATCCCCGACAATAGGATGCCCAAGAGCAAGGCTATGCACCCGTAATTGATGGGATCGTCCAGTGTGAGGGGTGAGTTTCACTCTTGTGGTGTTATTGGGATTATGGGCAAGGATTTCATAAAAAGTGAGGGCTTTTTTGCCCTTCTCAAAGCAAATTTTCTGACGAGGGCGGTTCTCCCAATCGCAAATCAGCGGGAAATCCATCCGCCCCGTTTCCCCCACTTTCTCGCCTAGCTTTCCCCACAATAGGGCGATGTAGTGCTTTTTCGGCTCACGCTCCCGAAATTGACACTTTAACTCTTTCTCCGCTTGCTTACTCAGGGCAAAAAGCAAAATACCGCTTGTTGCCATATCTAAACGGTGCGCTGGTTCAGTAAAACCATATTTTTGTTGCACGCGTGTCATTGCACTATCAAAATATTCAGGACGATTCCCGGGCACAGAAAGCAACCCACTCGGCTTGTTCAATACAAGAATATGATTATCACGATAAACCTCGTCTAACCAAGGTTCTGTCGGGGGGAAATACTCAATCAACGCCATAAAAAATGCCCTTACTAAAAAGGGTGTAGTCTAGCAAAAATGCACTGAATTATGTAGCTTATTCTCCTGAGATATTGAACCTAGAACAGGTTCTAATGTCTTTAAATAAAAAATCTAAACGCATTGGGAGAGTTGATTGAGCATCGGCATTCCAATATGGGCGAGGAAGTAATAATTGTTTAGCATCATTAACCGTAAAATATTGTCTTACATAATCATCATATCTTAAACAGTGGCATCCCATTCCAGGCTCTTTATATAAGAGATGACATTGTTGACGAAGATATTCACCTAAAACAGAAAAAATTTCATTATCAGTCATTTTTTTTAGCTGTTTCTTATATTGAGCAACATCATTAGCTGTTGCCAAGATTGGTATTTCAAGTAATTCTTCTTTCTCTTTTTTTTCATTTATAGTATTTTGCTCAATAAATCCAATAGCAAAAAAAGCAATGATAATACTAACTACCCATTTAGTTCTGGTCATGTGAAGCTCCTCCCCAAAACATTATTGTAACGACAATCCCAATACCAATTGACCATCCTTCATCTAAAAAATAATCCGAAATAGCATAGGAAAGCCAACCATAAACTACACTATAAAATAAATGCCCGTTAATAAAAAATGAAATCAAAATAGTAATAATTGCAAAAGTTAGCATTTTCTTTCACCTCTATAACTATAATGTTCTTTTAAACTATGATAAATATATATTGCTGAATATAATAAATATTCTTGGATATAAGCATCTCGATTATCTAAATAAATACCTCTATCTGTCACTAATTTTTTACGTAAATCTGATAGAATTGTTTCTATCTCCATAGATTCAAATTTTTCCGAAAAAGACAATAATGATAAATCGCAATATGAAACAAATTCGATCGGTGAATACTGAGCATAATTAACAAGAGAAATAATTTCTTTCTGGATCTGTTTTTGTTTATATCTACCTGTAAAATAAAAAACTAACAAAGTAAAAAAACAACCAAGAAAATTTGAATAAAAGTCTCCATAATAATTTACCTTTTGAATTTAACAGAATTATTTATTCTCTTGCTATTGACATAGCAAGAGAAAGAAGTATACTTCTTTGAAAATTTATTAAATTGAGCTAAAAAAAATTTCTGCTTTAAACGAAAAGACTGCTTGTAGTGAGTAATACAAGCGGTCGTTTTTTGTTGGGATTTTGCTTTGGCTACTTTCATTCTAGTGTGGTATACCTTTACTCTAGCTTTAAATTCACGTTGAGTTCGCTGATTTTTGACTTATATTAACTCGCCCCAAACGCAAAAAACCGCAGGGGTGACCTGCGGTTCTTCTTCATTAAAATCTGGCAATGCCCTACTCTCACATGGGGAGACCCCACACTACCATCGGCGTTACTGCGTTTCACTTCTGAGTTCGGGATGGAATCAGGTGGGGCCACAGCACTCTCGTTGCCAGAATATTCTGGTGATGATGTTTCTGTTTTTCGTTCTTTTTCTTTAAATTCGAAACAAGCTGTTCTGAATCGACTTGACCGATTTTCATCTGTCTCTCTTCGTTTTCTCGTTATTTGGCTTAGCTTTTTACAACCCCAAAACCCTTGAGGTTGTATGGTTAAGCCTCTCGGGCAATTAGTATGTGTTAGCTCAACGTCTCGCAACGCTTACACACCACACCTATCTACGTCGTAGTCTCCAACAACCCTTACAGTCTTATAGACTGGGATGACTCATCTTATGGCAAGTTTCGTGCTTAGATGCTTTCAGCACTTATCTCTTCCGCATTTAGCTACCCAGCAGTGCCTCTGGCGAGACAACTGGAACACCAGTGATGCGTCCACTCCGGTCCTCTCGTACTAGGAGCAGCCCCATTCAATCATCCAACGCCCACGGCAGATAGGGACCGAACTGTCTCACGACGTTCTAAACCCAGCTCGCGTACCACTTTAAATGGCGAACAGCCATACCCTTGGGACCTACTTCAGCCCCAGGATGTGATGAGCCGACATCGAGGTGCCAAACACCGCCGTCGATATGAACTCTTGGGCGGTATCAGCCTGTTATCCCCGGAGTACCTTTTATCCGTTGAGCGATGGCCCTTCCATTCAGAACCACCGGATCACTATGACCTGCTTTCGCACCTGCTCGACTTGTCTGTCTCGCAGTTAAGCTTGCTTATACCATTGCACTAACCTGACGATGTCCGACCGTCATTAGCAAACCTTCGTGCTCCTCCGTTACGCTTTGGGAGGAGACCGCCCCAGTCAAACTACCCACCAGACACTGTCCGAGACCACGTTTCGTAGTCTTCGTTAGAACATCAAACGTTAAAGGGTGGTATTTCAAGGACGCCTCCACAAGAACTAGCGTTCCTGCTTCTAAGGCTCCCACCTATCCTACACATCAAAATTCAATGTTCAGTGTCAAGCTATAGTAAAGGTTCACGGGGTCTTTCCGTCTAGCCGCGGGTACACCGCATCTTCACGGCGATTTCAATTTCACTGAGTCTCGGGTGGAGACAGCCTGGCCATCATTATGCCATTCGTGCAGGTCGGAACTTACCCGACAAGGAATTTCGCTACCTTAGGACCGTTATAGTTACGGCCGCCGTTTACTGGGGCTTCGATCAGGAGCTTCTCTTGCGATAACACCATCAATTAACCTTCCAGCACCGGGCAGGCATCACACCCTATACGTCCACTTTCGTGTTTGCAGAGTGCTGTGTTTTTAATAAACAGTTGCAGCCAGCTGGTATCTTCGACTGGTTCAGCCTTCGGAGGTTAACTCCTACAACTTACGCCAGCGCACCTTCTCCCGAAGTTACGGTGCTATTTTGCCTAGTTCCTTCACCCGAGTTCTCTCAAGCGCCTGAGTATTCTCTACCTGACCACCTGTGTCGGTTTTCAGTACGGTTTAGATAAACCTGAAGCTTAGTGGCTTTTCCTGGAAGCGTGGTATCAGTTACTTCAGTGCCGTAGCACCTCGTCATCAGTTCTCGGTGTTAAGAATGCCCGGATTTGCCTAAGCATTCCACCTACCGCCTTAAACAGACATCCAACAGTCTGCTAACCTAACCTTCTCCGTCCCCACATCGCAGTTTATCCAAGTACGGGAATATTAACCCGTTTCCCATCGACTACGCTTTTCAGCCTCGCCTTAGGGGCCGACTCACCCTGCCCCGATTAACGTTGGACAGGAACCCTTGGTCTTCCGGCGAACGAGTTTTTCACTCGTTTTGTCGTTACTTATGTCAGCATTCGCACTCGTGATACGTCCAGCAAACCTCTCGATTCACCTTCTTCCGCTTACACGACGCTCCCCTACCCAACAGATTTACATCTGATGCCGCAGCTTCGGTACTATATTTTAGCCCCGTTACATCTTCCGCGCAGGCCGACTCGACTAGTGAGCTATTACGCTTTCTTTAAATGGTGGCTGCTTCTAAGCCAACATCCTAGCTGTCTAAGCCTTCCCACTTCGTTTCCCACTTAATATAGATTTTGGGACCTTAGCTGGCGGTCTGGGTTGTTTCCCTCTTCACGATGGACGTTAGCACCCACCGTGTGTCTCCTGAGTATCACTCTTCGGTATTCGCAGTTTGCATCGGGTTGGTAATCCGGGATGGACCCCTAGCCGAAACAGTGCTCTACCCCCGAAGGTGTCCGCTCAAGGCTCTACCTAAATAGATTTCGGGGAGAACCAGCTATCTCCCGGTTTGATTGGCCTTTCACCCCCAGCCACAAGTCATCCGCTAATTTTTCAACATTAGTCGGTTCGGTCCTCCAATTAGTGTTACCCAATCTTCAACCTGCCCATGGCTAGATCACCGGGTTTCGGGTCTATACCTTGCAACTACACGCCCAGTTAAGACTCGGTTTCCCTACGGCTCCCCTATTCGGTTAACCTCGCTACAAAATATAAGTCGCTGACCCATTATACAAAAGGTACGCAGTCACAAGATTGCTCTTGCTCCCACTGCTTGTATGCATACGGTTTCAGGTTCTATTTCACTCCCCTCGCTGGGGTTCTTTTCGCCTTTCCTTCACAGTACTGGTTCACTATCGGTCAATCAGGAGTATTTAGCCTTGGAGGATGGTCCCCCCATCTTCAAACAGGATATCACGTGTCCCGCCCTACTTATTGTTAGCCTAGTACCACAATGGGGTTTTTAGATACGGGATTATCACCCTCTGTGATTGAGCTTCCCAGCTCATTCTCCTTACACCACTGCTATCACTAACTGGCTCTTCCGCGTTCGCTCGCCGCTACTGACGGAATCTCGGTTGATTTCTTTTCCTCGGGGTACTTAGATGTTTCAGTTCTCCCGGTTTGCTTCATTATCCTATGTATTCAGATAATGATGATAGATTCTTCATCTATCGGGTTTCCCCATTCGGATATCTTGGATTAAACGCCTCTTATCGACTCATCCAAGCTTTTCGCAGATTAGCACGTCCTTCATCGCCTCTGATTGCCAAGGCATCCACCGTATGCACTTAGTCACTTAACCATACAACCTCAAAAATTTTGTGTTGTACTTCAAATAACAAGACTTGTGTGCTTTTGTTCACACAAGATTTTTTCTTACTCAGACTTTTTCATATCTCGCTTTCGCAAGACTTGAAAGTCTCTTCAGTTTTTTCAGCTTGTTTCCAATTTTTTAAAGAACAAAGAGAATTCACTTTCGTGTCATCATCATTGCTAAATAGACATAGTTGAAATTAGGTATTCTCTTTCTGCATCACTGCATTTTTACCTTTTTTTTTCGACCGCTTGTCGCTACTATCTACTTAGCAATAATGATATTGGTGGAGATAAGCGGGATCGAACCGCTGACCTCCTGCGTGCAAGGCAGGCGCTCTCCCAGCTGAGCTATATCCCCAATCATTCATCATTCTACTCACTCCATTGAAGTTTAGTTTCTCTCTTCAATTACCCGCTTTGGCGTTGAGTGGTGGGTCTGAGTGGACTTGAACCACCGACCTCACCCTTATCAGGGGTGCGCTCTAACCACCTGAGCTACAGACCCGTAGGATGATGCTTTGCTATTCTTTCTATCAAACAATCTGTGTGAGCGCTTGTCAATTCAGTCTTTGGTAAGGAGGTGATCCAACCGCAGGTTCCCCTACGGTTACCTTGTTACGACTTCACCCCAGTCATGAATCATACCGTGGTAAACGCCCCCCTTACGGTTAAGCTATCTACTTCTGGTACAACCCACTCCCATGGTGTGACGGGCGGTGTGTACAAGGCCCGGGAACGTATTCACCGCAACATTCTGATTTGCGATTACTAGCGATTCCGACTTCATGGAGTCGAGTTGCAGACTCCAATCCGGACTTAGATGCACTTTGTGAGATTCGCTCCCCCTCGCAGGCTTGCTTCCCTCTGTATGCACCATTGTAGCACGTGTGTAGCCCTACTCGTAAGGGCCATGATGACTTGACGTCATCCCCACCTTCCTCCAGTTTATCACTGGCAGTCTCCTTTGAGTTCCCGACCGAATCGCTGGCAACAAAGGATAAGGGTTGCGCTCGTTGCGGGACTTAACCCAACATTTCACAACACGAGCTGACGACAGCCATGCAGCACCTGTCTCATAGTTCCCGAAGGCACCCTCGTATCTCTACAAGGTTCTATGGATGTCAAGAGTAGGTAAGGTTCTTCGCGTTGCATCGAATTAAACCACATGCTCCACCGCTTGTGCGGGCCCCCGTCAATTCATTTGAGTTTTAACCTTGCGGCCGTACTCCCCAGGCGGTCGATTTATCACGTTAGCTACGGGCGCCAAGCTTAAAGCTCAACCCCCAAATCGACATCGTTTACAGCGTGGACTACCAGGGTATCTAATCCTGTTTGCTCCCCACGCTTTCGCACATGAGCGTCAGTACATTCCCAAGGGGCTGCCTTCGCCTTCGGTATTCCTCCACATCTCTACGCATTTCACCGCTACACGTGGAATTCTACCCCTCCCTAAAGTACTCTAGTTGTCCAGTCTAGAATGCAATTCCCAGGTTAAGCCCGGGGCTTTCACACCCTACTTAAACAACCGCCTGCGTGCCCTTTACGCCCAGTTATTCCGATTAACGCTCGCACCCTCCGTATTACCGCGGCTGCTGGCACGGAGTTAGCCGGTGCTTCTTCTGTGACTAACGTCAATTGTGACTTCTATTAAAAATCACACCTTCCTCATCACCGAAAGAACTTTACAACCCGAAGGCCTTCTTCATTCACGCGGCATGGCTGCATCAGGGTTCCCCCCATTGTGCAATATTCCCCACTGCTGCCTCCCGTAGGAGTCTGGACCGTGTCTCAGTTCCAGTGTGGCTGGTCATCCTCTCAGACCAGCTAGAGATCGTCGGCTTGGTAGGCTATTACCCCACCAACTACCTAATCCCACTTGGGCTCATCTTATGGCAAGTGGCCCGAAGGTCCCACCCTTTACTCCTAAGAGACTACGCGGTATTAGCCACCGTTTCCAGTGGTTATCCCCCTCCATAAGCCAGATTCCCAAGCATTACTCACCCGTCCGCCACTCGTCAGCAAAGAAGCAAGCTTCTTCCTGCTACCGTTCGACTTGCATGTGTTAAGCCTGCCGCCAGCGTTCAATCTGAGCCATGATCAAACTCTTCAATTCAAGTTCAATCGCTCAATAACTGCTGTCTTACAAAATCATTTAATGAATTTTTGAGTCAAGCACTTATTAAGACTTTAAAATCAATTTTTTTAAAACCTTCATCAACAAGTGCCCACACAGATTGTCTGATATCTTTTTAAAGAACAATTTCACCTAAATTCAGGCGAAAATAAAACGACGCACTGTGATTTAAAACTCTTCACAACAGTGCGTCGTTGTGTGGTGCGCATTATAGAGATTTTCAAAACCCGCGCAAGTCTTTTTTGCAAAAAGTTTTAAAAAAATCACCGCCTGGTAATTTTTTCGGCAAAATGTTCATTTTTATGACAAAACACCATGAAAAATACGCCATTTTAGTCTGTTTTAAAATGAAACAATGAAAACAAATCCCTTATCTTTTTGTTCTACATCAATCTGTTGCATCAACTTTTGCCAGTTTCCTTCCAATATTATGCTTTACCCAACAAAATTTGCTACAATGTCGAAGACCATTTTTTATTCATTTTGATATGAGGATTACATAATGAACCAACTCGATGCACTCCGTGACATGACTGTTGTTGTTGCTGATACTGGCGATATTGATGCCATCAAAACTTACCAGCCACAAGATGCGACGACTAACCCTTCCCTTATTTTAAGTGCTTCTGCCCTTCCACAATATGCCCCTTTAATTGATGAAGCGGTGGCTTATGCGAAAACGAAAAGCACTTGCAAAAATCAACAGCTGATTGATGCCGAAGACAAATTGGCTGTAAATATCGGTTTAGAAATTTTGAAAATCGTGCCAGGGCGTATCTCCACCGAAGTGGATGCCCGTTACTCCTACGATACAGAAAAAACGATTGCCAAAGCGCGTAAGCTCATGGCGTTATATAATGAAGCCGGAATTAGCAATGATCGTATCTTGATCAAAATTGCTTCTACATGGCAAGGTATCAAAGCGGCTGAACAGCTTGAAAAAGAAGGTATCAATTGTAATTTAACGCTTCTTTTCTCCCAAGCCCAAGCCCGTGCCTGTGCTGAAGCTGGTGTTTATCTTATCTCACCATTTGTCGGTCGTATCCTTGACTGGTATAAAGCCAATTCCGATCAAAAAGAGTATGCCCCTGCCGAAGATCCTGGTGTAGTTTCAGTGACATCTATCTATAACTACTATAAACAGCACGGTTACAGCACTATCGTTATGGGTGCAAGTTTCCGTAATGTTGGTGAGATCACTGAATTAGCTGGTTGCGATCGTTTAACCATTGCACCACCACTACTTAAAGCACTCCAAGAGAGTAATGAAACATTACCTCGCAAATTAGCTTATCGTGGTGAAATTCAGCCTCGCCCAACCCCAATGACAGAAGCGGAATTCTACTGGGAACACAACCAAGATCCGATGGCGGTGGAAAAATTAGCCGAAGGTATTCGCAAATTTGCTATCGACCAAGAGAAATTAGAAGCAATGCTTTCTGCGAAGCTCTAATCATAGGCTAAAAAATCGCCCCTGATGTCATATCAGGGGCGATTTTATATAAATAGAAAAATGAAAATTATAGACTTTCAGTGAAAGTACGCGTAATTACGTCACGTTGCTGTTCCGGCGTTAAAGAGTTAAAACGCACAGCATAACCAGAAACACGAATTGTTAATTGTGGGTATTTTTCTGGGTTTTTCACCGCATCTTCTAAGGTTTCACGGCGTAATACGTTTACGTTTAAATGCTGACCGCCTTCAATTTTAATGGTTGGGGCAACATTCACTGGCACTTCACGATAAGCGATTTGACCTAATTCGCTAATTGCGATAACTTGGTCTTCTTTGTAATCGCCTTTTGCCGCTAAACAACGGGCTTCGTTTTTCTCTTCATCTAATAACCAGAAAGAGTTTAGTAAGTTTTTGTTAGTTGATTCAGTGATTTGTACACCTTTGATCATGTTAAGCTCCTCAATAACTATAAGAAAAGTTGATAAATTCAAAAATCGTTGAGCATTTTAGCGACAGATTCAAAAAAGGCGAGAAAATTCTGCTTTTTTTATCAATTTTTTTGATAAAAGCACAAATAAACATCAACTCAAACCATATAAAAACAATTTATTAACACATTTATTACAAGGAGCTTAAATGAAAACTTGGAAAGAAGCCATTGGCGAAGAAAAAATTCTCCCTTATTTTCAACAAATTTTGCAATTTGTTCATGAACAACGCCAACAAGGAAAAGTGATTTTTCCACCACAAAACGAAGTATTCAGTGCCTTTTCGCTTACTGAATTTGCGGATGTCAAAGTCGTTATCCTAGGGCAAGACCCATATCATGGCATCAATCAAGCTCACGGCTTATCTTTCTCGGTAAAACCCGGGATAGCCCCACCGCCGTCATTACAAAATATGTACAAAGAGTTAGCACAAGATATTGGTTTTCAGATTCCACGACATGGCTATTTAGTCGATTGGGCAAAGCAAGGCGTTCTTCTTCTCAACACTGTTTTAACGGTGGAACAAGGAAAAGCCCATTCCCACGCTAATATTGGTTGGGAAAAATTTACCGATAGAGTCATTGAGCAATTAAATCAACACCGTGAGAATTTGGTGTTTTTATTGTGGGGAAGTCATGCACAAAAAAAAGGGCAGATGATCAACCGCCAAAAACACGGTGTTTTCACTGCACCTCATCCTTCTCCCCTTTCTGCCCATCGGGGTTTTTTAGGCTGTCGTCACTTCTCAAAAACGAACGACTATTTACGCTCAAAAGGTTTAACGGAAATTAACTGGCAATTACCTTTGACACTTTAATCCTGCTGATACCAAATGCGGTTAATGTACAACGCCACTTTTCCCCGTGGCGTTTCAACATTAATTTCATCATCAATCGACTTACCAATTAAAGCTCGCGCAACGGGGGAATCAATGGAGATCCAATTCTTCGCAGGATCAAATTCATCACAGCCCACAATGCGATAGCACTTCACTTCGCCGTCTTCATTTTCCAATTCTACCCAAGCCCCAAAGAACACTCTGCCCTCTTGGCTCGGATGATAATCAACAATCTGCAAGACCTCTAAACGTTTAGAAAGAAAACGCACTCGGCGGTCGATTTCTCGTAAGCGCCGTTTGCCGTAAATATACTCCGCATTCTCACTGCGATCCCCAAGGGCTGCAGCATCGGATACCGCTTGCGTCACCTTCGGGCGTTCTTCTTTCCACAAAAATTTTAATTCTTGATCGAGCGCTTGCCAGCCACTGCGGGTAATATAATTCGACTTCGCCATTAACTCGCAAACTCCACAATGCCCGTGACTTTGCCCTGTTCATTCACCGCAATCAGGGAGTGAATGTGCATCTCTTTCATCATACTTTCGGCTTGGGTGAGGAAAGTGGTATCCAGCACAGTTTTTGGCTGAACAGACATCATCTCACAAGCGGTCAATTTTAGGCTATTTTCTGCAAACTTCGCCAAGGTACGGCGAATATCGCCATCGGTAATAATGCCCCTTAATTCCCCTTGCTCCATCACTAATGCGACCCCCATTCGCCCTTCGTTCATCACATTTAAACATTCACTGAAAGTCGCATTAAGAGTGGTAACCGGTAATTTTTTCTGCATCACATCACGCACTCGGCAAAGCAATTTACGCCCAAGGCTACCACCTGGGTGGAAGCGGGCAAAATCTTCGGCTTTGAAATCCCGCGCGTTGATTAAAGCAATCGCCAAAGCATCCCCCAACGCCATAGTGACTAAACTGGATGTGGTCGGGGCAAGATTATTCGGGCAAGCCTCCCGTTCGATACTAATATCTAAGCAAACATCGGCGTGCTTACCCAACGTTGAATTGGCGTTTCCCGTCATCGCAATAATTGGATTGCCGAAATTTTTTAAACTTGGAATCAATTTATTCACATCATCCGTTTCGCCACTGTATGAAATCAAAATCACCACATCAATGGGTTTGAGCATACCGAGATCGCCATGGAATGCCTCCGTTGGGTGAAGAAAGAAACTGGGCGTACCGGTGGAGGCAAACGTCGCCACCATTTTTTTCCCCACTAAACCTGATTTTCCAATACCGGCAACCACCACACGCCCTTCACACTGGAGAATCATCTCCACGGCATGATCAAAGGCAGTCGATAAACGCTGATTTAAGTGTGCAATCGCTTGGGTATAAAGGGTAAGTGTGTCATTAGCACTGGCTAAGTGGTTCATAGGGCGATCCTTAACTAAACATCACAAAAATTGTCGCTATTATACGCCAATTTCCACAAGCGGTGTTTTTTAGCAGAGATTTTGCACCGCTTAAAAGCTATGCGAAAACGTGAAGCAGTTGTCCAGTATTGCCATTCCATTCCACTTCCGCCACCACCGCGGGGTAAAAATGCACCGTGTGAGCATCGGAAGTCAAGGCTTGGACTAAATCAAACACCAACGGCAAATGGGAAATAATAAGCACATTTTTTGCCCCCTCCTCGTGCAAAAAATGCAAATAATTCAGCACATTTTCGGGGTCGCCACTTGGCGTGATGCCAGCCCAATTTTCACGAAGATTTGCAAAACTTTGCACAAAATTGACCGCTTGTAGCCCCTTTTGGACGAAATCTGCCGTCTGCTGCGCCCTTAAATAGGGGCTGACTAAGATTTTATCTAAACTAACTTGTTGATTTTCAAATCGTTTACCCAAAATTTGACCTTGCTCAAAAGCCATTTTTTCGCCTTGTGTCGTCAGGCTTCTTTCTCGGTCTGTTTTGGCATTAAACCCCGCTTCACCGTGGCGCATTACCCAGATCTTCATCATTCCACTCCTCTGTGTTGTTTAAACTTGGTTAAATTCAGCGTATAATGCCCGCCGTTTTTTGTGGTTGCAACAACCAATCAAAGATTTCTACTTTTATCTTTCACAATTTACTTATGGAGTAATAATAAATGTCTCATAAACTCAGAAGAACCAAAATCGTTTGTACGATGGGCCCTACAACAGATCGTGGCGATACGCTCGAAAAAATCATCGCCGCAGGTGCAAATATGGTTCGTATGAATTTCTCCCACGGTGTGCCTGATGATCATATCAATCGTGCCAATAAAGTGCGTGAAATTGCTAAACGTTTAGGCAAACACGTTGCAATTCTCGGCGATTTACAAGGTCCCAAAATCCGTGTTTCTACATTTAAAGACGGCAAAATCTTCTTAAATATCGGTGATAAATTTACCCTTGATGCAGAATTACCTCGTGGTGAAGGCCATCAAGAAGCGGTTGGTCTTGACTATAAAAATCTTCCAAATGACGTTGTGCCCGGCGATATTCTGTTATTAGATGACGGCAACGTACAATTAAAAGTCCTCTCTATTGACGGTGCAAAAGTATTCACAGAAGTGACCGTTGGTGGCCCACTTTCTAACAATAAAGGCATCAACAAATTAGGCGGTGGTTTATCTGCACCAGCTTTAACCGATAAAGACAAACAAGATATTAAACTTGCTGCACAAATCGGTGTAGATTACCTTGCCGTTTCTTTCCCACAATCCAGCGCGGATTTACACTACGCCCGTGAGCTTGCCAAAGAAGCCGGTTTAGAAACCAAAATCGTAGCAAAAGTAGAACGTGCTGAAACCGTTGCTACGGAAGAAGCGATGAATGACATCATCTTAGGCGCAGATGTCATTATGGTTGCCCGTGGTGACTTAGGTGTTGAAATCGGTGATGCGGCACTTGTTGGCGTTCAGAAAAAACTCATTCGCCGTTCACGCAAATTAAACCGTGTTGTGATTACCGCAACCCAGATGATGGAATCCATGATCAAAAAACCAATGCCAACACGTGCAGAGGTTATGGACGTTGCTAACGCGGTATTAGACGGTACGGATGCCGTAATGCTTTCAGGGGAAACCGCAAACGGTGACTACCCAGTTGAAACGGTGAAATCCATGGCAGAAATCTGCTTAGGAGCAGAAAAAATGCCAAGCATTAACATTTCTCGCCACCGTATGGAAGGAAAATTCGGTTCGGTGGATGAAGCCGTTGCAATGTCTGCAATGTACACGGCTAACCACTTAGAAGGTGTGAAAGCGATTATCGCCTTAACCAACTCAGGCGAAACCGCAAAACTCATGAGCCGTATCAGCTCTGGCTTACCAATTTACGCCCTTTCCCGTAATGAACAGGCGTTAAATCGTTCTGCGTTATACCGTGGTGTTACACCAGTGTATTGCGATCACGATAGCCGTACCATTGAAGGAGCGAAAAAAGCCCTTGGCTTGTTAAAAGAGCAAGGCTACTTAGTCAGTGGCGATCTTGTGTTACTCACCCACGGTGATGAACTCAAAGAAGGCGGTACAAATACTTGCCGTATCTTACGCGTTGAGTAATCACTAACGGCATAAAAAATCCACGGGGTAATCTCCGTGGATTTTTTGTTTTTAAAGCACATTGAAATTCTCCAATATGCTGACGTTCATTACGGCTTTGTCTTGTGAGCGGTTAAGGTATCGTATAAATGGCTACCTACATTTGCTGTCACACTCACAAATAAGCCAATGCCAATTAAGATATAGAAAATCGTAAATAATTTCCCTGCTACCGTGTGGGGAGAGAGATCACCATAGCCCACCGTTGAGATAGTAATGACCGCAAAGTAGAAAGAATCGAGCCAGCTCCACCCTTCGACGTGATGATAAAAAGTCGCTGCCCCACTAATCACCAAAGCGGTAAAAATAACTAATCCATATAAAAGTAGGTCACTCATCACCGCTTTAGAAAAATGTTTTAAACGGGCTTTTTGTTGATCTAAGGTCATTGTTTTGCTTTCCAAAATAAAAAAAGAGGGGGAATTCTAAATTAAAGGGGGTAAAAATGGTAACATTGGGCAATAAAAATGGCTGATTCCTAATTATTTGCGGAATAAATGGACAAAAATTCCCCGCCAAAGGGAAAAACATCCCATTGAAGCACCCGATACATTCGTCTAAAATTCCACCAAATAAACATTCAAGCCACCAACCACACACTCATTTAGGATTCTCATGTTAGCACTGCTCGCCCAACTGAAAAATGCACAAATTATCTCCGAACTTAACTACCAATTTGCCAAACTGATTGGGCAAAAACAAGATGCCGATCTCCCCCTCGAACAGCAAAATTTAGCGATTTTCCTCGGGGCATTACTCTCATTCCATGTAATGCAAGGCAATAGCTGTTTAGTGCTTGAATCTCACGCCGCCAAATTCCCCTTTGGCTTACAATACAAGGAGTTAGAAAAAGACTTCAACGCCGAAATTTCACAAAAAATCGGGCATCTTTCTCCCCTTCAATGGCAAGAGCATTTAAAAAACCATCCCGCATTCAGTCACCAACCAGAAAACCCTGCGCCAATGCTATTTCAACATGGCAGGCTCTATTTTTATCGTTATTGGCAAGCAGAAGCACAAATCGCGCAAGATTTACATAAGCGAAGCTTAAAGGTCGATACCACTATCCCCCTTAATCAACAGGCACTGGCTCAAGTCTTTCCAGCTAAATCGGGGAAAGAAACGGAAATCGACTGGCAACAAATCGCCGTCGCAACCGCCCTCACCAAACCTTTTACCTTAATTTCAGGGGGGCCGGGAACAGGGAAAACGACCACCGTCGTCAAATTGCTCACTGCCTTGCAATTACGCCAGCTTTACCAAGAACGCCCCTTGCTGAAAATCGCCCTCGTCGCCCCCACGGGCAAAGCAGCTGCACGGTTAAAAGAATCTATCGCACAAAATTTACAACAACTCGATTTACCCGATATGTTAAAAGAGAGTGTGGCAAGCCACGCCTCCACCATTCACGCCCTTATTGGTATCAGACCTTCCTCTGATAAACCGATTCATCATGCCCAAAATCCGCTTCATCTTGATTTATTAGTGGTGGATGAAGCCTCCATGGTGGATCTTTTTCTCCTTGAGAAATTACTCAACGCCCTTAAACCCTCTGCTCGTTTAATTATGTTGGGGGATAAAGATCAGCTGGCTTCCGTTGAAGCCGGTAATGCCATGGGCGAGCTGGGAGAACTATTACAACAAGGGTATAGCCCTGCCCACTGCCACACGCTCCGCACCCTGACAGAAGCCGAGATCTACCCTAAATTAGATGAAGCACCAACCATTTGTGACTCCCTCTGCCACCTACGCAAAAGCTACCGCTTTGATGAAAATTCTGGCATTGGACATCTCGCACGGGAAATAAACGCCAAAAGAGGGAGCGAATCTTGGCAACTTCTCGCCAATTCGCCTTATGCGGATCTTACCCTCCACGCCTACCCTGCTCCCCAAGCATTCAATGAAAAACGGGCTTGGCAAGCACAGTGTGTTGCCATGGTGGTAGAAAAAGCCGTTGAAGCCTATCGCACATATTTACAACAAGTTAAAGCACGCATAGCGACCCCAACCGCCGTTTCCGTCAGTGATATCTTTGCCCGTTTCCAACAAGTGCGTTTTCTTTCCGCATTGCGAGTGGGGGAGCTGGGGGTGGAGCATTTAAACCAACGGATCGCCGAAGCCTTGCAAAAAGCCCACCTAGTGAGCTTTAAACAGAGCCGAGAAAGCTACCTTGGCAAGGCGATTTTAATCACTGAAAACGCCCCCCAACTGAGTATTTTTAGTGGCGATATTGGCTTAGTATTGCCGGATGAAACAGGCAAGTCGAGGGTCTATTTCGACACCCAAATCAACGGCGAACATCAAAGTATTTCAATTAGCCGATTACCGCGCTATGAACCGGCTTATGTGATGACGGTGCATAAATCCCAAGGTTCTGAATTTGCCCATACCTTGCTGATTATGCCCCTTACCTACGCCCCTGTTCTGAGCAAAGAATTGCTTTATACCGCTGTTACGCGTGCCAAGGCAAAATTCACCCTCTTTGGCAGTGAGAAAATCTGGAAACAGGCGGTTAAAACGGAAATTCAACGCCAAAGTGGTTTAAAAGTGCAATTATTGGCACTCAAGTAGCGATTTTTACCGAATACAAGCGGTCATTTTTTTCGGATTTTTTGCGCTATTTAAGCTAGAATCTCGCCCCGTTTTTTCTCAATATTCTTAACAACCATAGGACTTTTTATGCTCGAAAAACTTTTCCAGCTCAAACAAAAAGGCACAACGGTAAAAACCGAAATCGTGGCAGGGATCACCACCTTCTTCACGATGGTCTATATCGTTTTCGTCAATCCCTCAATCCTCGGAGTAGCCGGGATGGATACGCAAGTCGTGTTTGTCACCACTTGCTTAATCGCCGCCTTCGGCACGATTGCCATGGGCTTATTCAGTAATTTACCCATTGCCCTTGCACCTGCGATGGGGCTAAACGCCTTCTTCGCCTTTGTGGTAGTCAGCAAACTCGGCTACTCGTGGCAAGTCGGTATGGGGGCGATTTTCTGGGGCTCGGTGGGCTTATTCATCCTAACGGTGCTACAAGTCCGCTACTGGTTTATGTCTGCCATTCCGCTTGGCTTGCGTGTGGGCATTGGTGCGGGGATTGGGCTATTTATCGCCTTAATCGGTTTTAAAAATATGGGCTTAGTGGTAGCAAACCCTGCCACCTTAGTGGCACTTGGCGAACTGCACGATCCAAAAGTCCTAATGGGCATTCTCGGCTTCTTTATCATTGTGATTTTAGCGGCGCGTGGCTTCCATTCAGGGGTGCTTATCTCTATTGCGTTAATCACTGCCTTAGCGCTGATTTTCGACCCTGCGGTGCACTTCAACGGCATTGTTTCTACCCCACCAAGCCTTGATGCAGTAGTCGGGCAGGTGGATGTCGCTGGCGCGTTAGATACCGCCTTACTCGGGATTATCTTCTCCTTTATGTTGGTAAATTTGTTCGACTCATCCGGTACGCTCATTGCCGTAACGAATAAAGCCGGCATTGCCGATGAAAAAGGGCGTTTCCCAAAAATGAAACAGGCATTGTATGTCGATAGCGTCAGTGCAATGGCAGGTTCTTATATGGGCACATCCGCTATCAGTACTTACATTGAAAGTGGTTCAGGGGTTTCAGTTGGCGGTAGAACAGGCTTAACCGCCGTGGTGGTGGGTGTCTTATTCCTTCTTACCATTTTCTTCTCCCCACTGGCTGCGGTTGTGCCACCTTATGCCACCGCAGGTGCTTTAGTTTTTGTGGGCATTTTAATGGCATCAAGCCTCATTGAAGTGAAATGGGATGATTTAACCGAAGCCACGCCGGCGTTCATTACCACGGCAATGATGCCATTTACCTACTCCATTACCGAAGGTATCGCCTTTGGCTTTATCAGCTACTGCTTAATGAAAGCCGGCACAGGACGTTGGAAAGAGATTAACGCCCCGGTTGCAGTTGTTTCCTTACTCTTTATCGCTAAATTTGTGTGGGTGGGCTAATGACAGAGAAATTATTAACTCCCGATGAAGCCATTGATTTGGCGTATGACATTTTTCTTGAAATGGCACCGGAACATCTCGATCCTGCGGATATTTTACTTTTTAATCTGCAATTTGAAGACCGTGGCGGGGTCGAGGTGGTGGATACCGCCGACGATTGGGATCAAGAAATCGGCACACTGATTGACCCCGATGCGTTTATGGAAGTGTGGGTCAGCTTGTATAACGAGCAGGATGAAATTGACGATGTGTTCGCCCGTTTCTTAATTTCCGTTGAACCGGAAAATCGTGAATACCACGTCATCTGGAAAGCCTAATTCCTGAACAACATCCATACTTTATAAAAAACCGACTATTGCAGTCGGTTTTTTATTTTTTAGTTAGCCTCATTATCTCATCACAATTTGATACCCTAGATTTTTAAACCTCGTAAGGACAATATTGAGATCCTGTGAAGCGGCTAATAACCAATCGAGGCTTGGTGATTCAGGTGCCGAATCAAAACATTGATAAAGTTTAGAGGTCAGCCGAATACGGTTAATTCCATCCAATACAATAAGCCCAAAGAAATGCGCACCAAAGCACTGATCGATATTAATATTCAATTCTTCAAGCAATGGCGCTGTTTCAATAGAAAAATAGCTTGCTGTATAAACATCCGGAAAGCGAAAACCACTACGATTCAGAAATGGACGAATAATTCCTGTTAAATAAAGGGGCTGTCCTAGATAACTAGACCAAACTCTCTTTAACTAATTGTTTTAGAAAGGAAATTTGAGACTTTAAGTTACTGTGATTAAAACGCCATTCACATTCTTTCAAATACAGCCCAAAATGAGCTTTGGGAATACCATTAAATTTGCGTAAATGGCGTTTTGCTTGGTTCCAGAAATTCTCAATTCCGTTAATGTGATTTTGTTTTTCTGCAAAGTGCGTACTATGGTTGATACGAAAATGATTAAATTCACTCACATCAAGTACATCATAACTTCGATAGAAATCCGTGTAAACAATGCTATCAGGCTTAACTTGTTCTCGAATTATCGGTAACAACGTGGCGGATTGCGTGTTCGGTACGGCAACAGTATAAACTTTGCCATTGCGTTTCAACAGCCCGAATACCGCAGTTTTACCCGCTGCACCACGTCCACGCTTGCCTTTGCGTGTACCACCAAAATAGCTTTCATCGGCTTCTATTTCCCCATCAAACATCTCCAAATGTGGGCTGTTTTGATAGATAAGAAATCGCAAGCGATGAAAATAGTAAGCGGCAGTTGTCTTGTTTACATTCACTAGTTCAGCAGCAGTTCTCGCTGTAACTCCTGCAACAAACAGTTCAATAAGTTTATTTTGTTTGTGCTGACTTAAACGACTTTTTCTCATTTGACTATCTTAACCCAAATCGAGTTTTTAGTCGTTATCTAGGACAGCCCCTTATATTTATATTGTGCGATCCATTGTGAATCACTAAATTTTTTCAGTTGATTATTCTCATAACGCAGATACGTTGGAACAACGGCACCGATAAAATCATAATTTAAGAATTCATCTCGCCAATTATTGCCATCAAGCACCCAACCGTCATTTTGCACGATTAAGCAGAATTCTGTTTTGATGTAATGTTGCAAGCCATACAGTACAAAGAAATTATATTCAATATAGCTAAATGGCTTGCACGGTATATGTTGAATATAGCTTGGTAGATCGGCAGGGCGATCGGGGCTAATCAGGAGCGCTTTTGCCCCGGGCATCTGCATATAGCTTTGTTGTATCGCAAACATAGAGCCTTGGGTATAAAGGCTTGAACCTGTAATAGAAACAATCGTAATATCTGAAAAATTCATCGTTTTTATTCTCGTTAATTTATTTAATTTTATCTAAATAGGCTAATAGCGCTTCGGCAGGTTGACGCTGAATTTTCCGCATTGCGCTAAAAAGAGTGAGTGCGGCAATGGTTAAACTTAGGCAGAACATCAGCCAAAAACCTTGCGCCCCCATGGGTTCTGCTGTCAGCCAGTTAGTGCGGGCTAAAATTGTGCCAAGGGGCATGCCAATAAACCAATAGCATAAAATGGTGGTAAACATCACCGACTTCGTGTGTTTGTAGCCCCGTAAAATGCCGTTACAGACCGCTTGGATGGCATCGGGAATCTGATAAATCGCCGCAAAAATGAGTAGGGTTGAGGCAATAGCAATAGAGGTCGCATTATCCGTAAAAGCAAAGGGAATTTGGTGGCGTAGGGCGAAAATGATCGCACCAATGAGAATGGCGATCCACGCACTCGTAAAAATGGCGTGGAAGGCGAGATATTTCGCCTCTTCTACCGCTTTTTTCCCTAAGGTTTGCCCAATCATAATCGTGGTGGCGATACTAAATGAGAGGGGAATCATAAAAAAGAGCGAACTCGTTTGTAAGGCAATTTGGTGGCTTGCCACGGCTTGTGAACCGAAAGGAGAAATAATTAAAGAGGATGCTGAAAAGAACATCACTTCCGTAAATAAGGCAAAGCCAATGGGCGATCCTAATTTAAAGAGTTTCATCAAGGTCGCTTTATTCGGGGCTTCAATCCATTTCTCAAATAATTTGAGATCTTTTTGGCGAGAATTGGTTCGGCAGTAATGTAACATCATCAAAAACATCAGCCAATTCACGATAGCCGTTGCCACACCACAGCCTACCGCACCTAAGGCAGGCAAGCCGAATTTGCCAAAGATAAAAATATAGTTAAGAGGAATATTTAAAATCAAGCCGATAAAGGTGATCACCATTGCCGGTTTGGGGTTAGACAGCCCATCATTTAAGCAACGCAAATTCACCGCAAGAAGCGCTGGAATCAGCCCAAAACTGACGATGAACAGATAATCCTGCGATTTTTGGGAGAAACTTGCGGGCGTGTCCATCGCATCCAGAATTAAGCCACTATTGAGATAGACAAATAACAGCGGAATACTCAACATCAGCACAATCCATACCCCTTGACGAATTTGGTGAGCAATTAAATGCCGTTGTCCTGAACCATTGAGGTAAGAAACCGTAGGTGTCATGGCATTGAGAATTCCAAGGGTCAGCAGAAAAAGCGGGAAATAAATGGAATTACTGACCCCAATGGCAGAAACATCTTCCGTACTGACTAAACCCGCCATAATAATGTCCGTTAGCCCCATGCCCGAGGAGGCGAGTTGGGAGATAAAAATCGGAAGGGAGAGCGTAAATAGCCGTTTCAGGTTCGGGAGATAGTAGTGCCAGTGAGAAGATGTCATAGAATATCTCAAAAGAGGAAAAGCCAATATTCTAGCGGTTTTTACTTGGCTTGTCCTCTCTTTGTCAGGGTGTGGGCAAGCCTTCGGTGCAAAAAGATGAAAAAATTTGACCGCTTGTTAGCCCTCTTTGGTGATTAATTTTGCCCGTTATTCGGCAATCGGCGCGATTTTGGCATTCAGCAGGCTTTGCAGATCTTGGGGAGCGAGTTCCACATCAAGCCCCCTTTTACCGCCAGAAACAAAAATGGTGGCAAATTGTAAAGCGGATTGATCGATCACGGTCGGGAGCTGTTTTTTCTGCCCAAGGGGGCTGACACCCCCGAGGAGGTAGCCCGTACTTTTCTGTACCACGGCTTTATCCCCCATTTCGACTTTCTTCACCCCTAAGGCGTGGGCGGCTTGTTTTAGGTTCAGCATTTTGGATACCGGCACAATCATCACCGCCAGTTTTTTGGCATCGCCATTTTCAGCCACCACTAAGGTTTTAAAGACCTGATTAGCGTTAAGACCTAATTTATCGACCACTTCTTGTCCAAAATTAGAGTTGTTCGGGTCGTGATCGTAGGGATGCAAGCGGTGCAAAATACCGTGTTTTTTGAGAAGGTTGATCGCAGGGGTCATGGTTTTCCTTTCGCAATATCGTTGAAAAAAGAGTAGAATCGCCCTTTATTTTGACAAGAGAACTTGATAATGGCAAATCTTCGTTTAGCAATCGCCAGCGATTTTTTATTAGCAGAAAAATTATTAGAAACCTTAGAAAACAGCGATCTCAATATTGAGCAGATCACCGCCGTTGAGCTTGAAAGTTTTGGGGAAGAACATTCCCTCCGCTGGGGGGCAAAAGCCGTGCCACAACTGACCCTCGATGAAGTGGATTGGTCGCAATTTAGCCATGTGCTCTTTGCAGGAAAAATGGCGCAGGCGGAAGTCCTTGCCAAAGCGGTGCAAGGGGGTTGTATTGTCCTTGACCTTTATGGCATTACCGCCTTGATTGGCAATGTGCCGGTGATTGTGCCGAGCTTAAATAACGAACAGATCGTCCAAGTGCGAGAGCGTAATATTGTTGCCCTTGCCAATCCTCAAATTAGCCAACTGCTCTTGGCAATCAAACCATTACTTGATCAACCGATTGACGAGATCTTCGTCAGCTCACTTCTGCCTTCTGCCTATTTTGGTGATGAAAAAGTGCGTGAATTAGCTGGGCAAACGGCACAGCTTCTTAACGGTATCCCCCTTGATGACGAAAAACCGCGTGTCGCCTTTGATGTTGTGCCAGCGAATGTTCAAGGCGAAGAAGCACACCTCCCTTTTTCCCGTGCATTTGCATTACAAATTGCCAAAATTGTGCCAAATCTGACCCCGCGTATTACATTCCATGCCTTGCAAGTGCCAGTGTTCTATGGCATTTCTCAAATGGTGACGGTGCAATCAAGCTACCCGATTGATAGCCAAGCTCTTAGTCAGCAGTGGCAACAACAAGAGTGGCTTACTTTTCATGAAGAGCGTGTGATGACTGCGGTGAAAAATGGAGAGGAAGATGAACAAGACACGGCATTACAAATTAGCCAATTATTGACGCTTTCGGAGCAAAGTGTGCAGTTTTGGAGTGTTGCCGATGAACAGCGCTTTAGCCTTGCATTTTTAGCCGTGGAATTGTTACGCGAAGTTACAGAGTATTAAGCAAAAAGTTGGCTAAAAACGACCGCTTGAAAACCGCAAAAATGTGACTTTAGGCAATCTTTTTTTGCCGAAAAGGGGCTAGAATAGTCAGTCTATGTTGAGGAGAGGTCGGTCATGG
Source organism: Pasteurellaceae bacterium Macca (assembly GCA_023101485.1). Classification (GTDB taxonomy): domain Bacteria; phylum Pseudomonadota; class Gammaproteobacteria; order Enterobacterales; family Pasteurellaceae; genus LVZB01. The sequence continues at coordinate 403,822 of LVZB01000001.1, forward strand.
CAGAACAACACTTCGGGCAGTTGCTCAAACGGAATTTTGCATCAGGATTAGTGGTTTTTCTCGTGGCGTTGCCTCTTTGTTTGGGCATCGCCTTAGCTTCTGGCGCACCGCCTTTGGCGGGCGTGCTTTCAGGGGTGATCGGGGGCATTGTGATTGGGAGTCTTAGCACTTCCCATATTAGTGTTTCAGGCCCTGCGGCAGGGCTGACGGCGATAGTGCTTTCGGCGATTACCGAGTTAGGGGCTTTTGAGCTGTTCTTATGTGCTGGGGTCATTGCTGGTGTTTTTCAACTTGGGCTTGGCTTGCTACGCGCAGGGAGTATCAGTAACTATATTCCGGTTTCTGTGATTGAGGGCATGCTCGCTGGAATTGGGGTGATCATTATCCTTAAACAGCTTCCTTATGCCCTAGGCAGTGGGCAGGATTTACTTTCCGTCTTAACCCATCCCGAAGTGATTCACCGAGGGGCATTGATCGTGGCGTTGGTGTCCGTGGGGGTGATTCTACTTTGGGAAAATCTCCCTTATTGCCGAAAATTAAAGTGGCTTCCGTCGGCATTGGTTGCCGTGGTGGCGAGTGTTCTGCTTAACCAACTTTTTCTCTGGCTTGATAGCCCTTTGGCAATTTCGGCGGCACAGCGTGTCCAATTACCCACTCTCCATACCCTTGCGGATGCAGGGCAAATGCTCACTTTTCCACAACTTGCCGGCTTTTCATCCCCCTTTGTGTGGATAACAGGCATTACCATTGGGATCGTTGCCTCCATTGAAACGTTACTCTCGATTGAAGCTGCCGATCGCCTTGATACTCGTCGCCGAATTACGGATAACAACCACGAATTGAGAATCCAAGGTATCGCCAATATACTTGCAAGCGGTTTAGGGGGGCTACCGATGACCTCTGTGATTGTTCGCTCTTCTACCAATGCTAACGCAGGGGCAACGCATAAGATTTCGGCGGTCATTCACGGTGTGTTACTGCTATTTTGTGTTCTTGCTATTCCCTCTCTGCTTAATCAAATTCCCTTGGCAACCTTAGCAGGGGTTTTGATTCTCATCGGCTTTAAATTGACTCACCCGAAAAATTATCGCCATTTCTGGCATAAAGGCATCTACCAATTTATCCCCTTTGTGGCGACAATGATTGCCGTGGTGAGCTTAGATCTCTTAAAAGGGGTAGGCATTGGTTTGGTGATTAGCATTTTGTTTATCCTCCACGGTAATATGAAACGGGCTTACTATTTAAGCCGAGAAGAGTTAGCTAATGCGGATGAAATTGTGTTGGAGTTAGCGGAAGAGGTGTCGTTCTTAAATAAAGCCGCGATTAAGAAAACCTTAAAAAATGTTCAACCGAACGCGAAGATCACGATTAACGCCGAACGGAGTGTCTATATCGCCAGTGACGTGCTGGAATTGTTGGAAGATTTCACCAATATTTACGCCCAAGAGAATCATATTCAGGTGAAATTGCGTGGCTTTAAATATGATTACGAACATCAAGAAGGGATTCAGCATACCAATATTCGTGTGGAACACCGTAGCCAAATTTAGCGAGAAATGGCCAAAAAAATTCCCTAGCACACTGTGTGGCTAGGGAATTGGCGATTAAGCAAGGCGTTTAGTCAAATTTTTTCGCTTTATAGGTTGGATTCATCAAGTTTTCAACGGAGAGAATATCATCCAGCTCCGCTTCTGTGAGTAAGCCTAACTCTAACACCACTTCACGCACCCCTTTGCCCGTTTTCGCACAAGTCTTCCCGACAATATCGCCATTATGGTGACCAATGAATGGGTTTAGGTAAGTCACAATGCCAATGGAGTTAAACACATAGCTTTCACACACTTCTTTATTGGCGGTAATGCCGTCGATACATTTATCCCGTAGATTGACACACGCATTGGCAAGAATCTCAATGGATTCAAACATCGCTTGCCCAATCACGGGTTCCATCACATTTAACTGTAATTGCCCCGCTTCGGCGGCGAAAGTGATCGTGGTGTCATTTCCAATCACTTTAAAGCAGACTTGATTCACCACTTCAGGCACAACTGGATTGACTTTTGCCGGCATAATGGAAGAGCCTGCCTGTAATTCAGGGAGGTTAATCTCATTTAAGCCGGCACGCGGACCGGAGGAGAGTAGGCGTAAATCGTTACACACTTTTGAAAGTTTGACAGCGGTCCGTTTTAACGCACCATGTACCATCACATAAGCACCACAGTCGGAGGTCGCTTCGATTAAGTTTTCCGATAGCACACAAGGCAGTTGGCTCACTTCTGACAGATATTTTACCGCAAGTGGGGCGTAACCTTCGGGGGTATTAAGCCCTGTGCCGATTGCCGTTGCCCCTAAATTGACTTCAAGGAGTAATTCGGCTGTGCGTTTTAAGTTTTTGACCTCTTCATCAAGTAATACTGAGAAGGCTTTAAACTCTTGACCGAGAGTCATCGGTACGGCATCTTGTAATTGCGTACGTCCCATTTTCAGCACTTGAGCAAATTCCACCGCTTTATTTTCAAAGCTTTGTTGGAGGTAAAGCACTTTGCTGATCAGGTGCATTACGCTGTTATACACCGCAATGCGGAACCCTGTTGGGTAGGCGTCATTGGTTGATTGGCTGGCATTGACGTGATCCATCGGATTAACGTGTTGATACTCCCCCTTTTGGTGGCCCAAAATTTCTAAGGCAAGATTTGCGACCACTTCATTGGTATTCATATTTACCGACGTGCCTGCCCCACCTTGATAAACATCGGAAGGGAACTGATCCATACAACGTCCATGGACTAAGATCTCATCACAGGCTTGCACAATCGCGTTGGCAATTTTTTTCGGAATCGCCCCTAACTCCCCATTGGCAAGGGCGGTGGCTTTTTTCACCATCACCATACCCCGAACAAATTCAGGCACATCGGAAATGGTGTTGTGGGAAATATTGAAATTTTCGACCGCTCGTAAGGTATGGATACCCCAGTAAGCATCATTGGGTACTTCGCGTTCGCCTAATAAATCGACTTCAAGACGTGTATTACTCATTTAATTTCTCCTCTCAGATCAACGAAATGTAAAAAAAATGTGAATAAATTTCAGGAACGATCATACTGAATAAAATAAAAGGAAAATGCGATATAGATCACATTTTCCTTGATTAGATAGGCGATATAAATTGTGTTTTCGGATTAGTTTTTCTAATCGAAGGCGTACCCCTCGGGGGAAAGGGGGTGATTGTCGAGATAGGCTTTTCCTTCTTTGAGGGCGAGTCTATCGGCACAGAACCACTGCACAACAAGCGGGTAACAACGATGCTCTTGCTCATGGACACGTTGAATCACTTCATCGATCTGATCGTCAGGGTAAATCGGCACTTTGGCTTGCAAAATCACCGCACCGCCATCCACTTCTTCATTCACAAAATGAATGGTCATACCGTGTTCGCTATCGCCGGCTTCCATTGCCCGCTCGTGGGTGTGTAAGCCGGGGTATTTGGGTAAAAGGGAAGGGTGAATATTGAGAATTTTGCCCGCAAAACGTTGGGTAAATTCAGCCGTGAGAATTTTCATATAACCGGCAAGGACGATCAGATCTGCACCGAGTACATCTAATTGTTGGGCAATCGCTTCGTCCATGGCGAGATTACTTGCGAAGTTTTTGCGTAAAAAAACAAAGGTAGGAATGCCAGCTTCTTTGGCTCTCTCTAAGCCGAAGGCATCGGCTTTATTGGCGATGACGGCACAAATCTCACCGTGAATTTTCCCCTTTTGTTGGGCTTCTAAAATTTTTTGAAAGTTAGAACCATTGCCCGAGAGCATAACGACAATTTTTTTCATAGCGTCACTTTTAAGGTTGGAGCAAAAAGATCAGAAAAAATGACCGCTTGTAAAGACGATAACGCTTAACAAGCGGTCAAATTTGGCGCGTTTTTTACAGGATTTCGACTTGTTCTTCCTCTTGGGTACGGCTTTCGATTTTACCGATAACCCAAGCCTCTTCGCCGGCTTGTTTTAACACGGCAAGGGCGGTTTCCACATCACTTTCAGGGAGGGCGATGACCATACCAACACCGCAGTTAAAGGTGCGATACATTTCATAGCGACTGATATTCCCTTTCTCTTGTAACCAAGTGAAAGCAGGTTGCCATTGCCAGCTCGATTCATTGATAACCGCTTTGACATTGTTTGGTAACACGCGGGGAATATTTTCCCAGAATCCGCCCCCGGTTAAGTGGGCGATGGCATGAACATCCGCTTGCTTAATGAGCTGTAAAACGGATTTTACATAAATTTTGGTTGGGGCAAGGAAGTGTTCGCTTAGTGGCTTGCCAGCAAGTTCATCTGTGGCTTTTGCGCCTGATACTTCTAATACTTTGCGAATTAAAGAGTAACCGTTTGAGTGCGGGCCACTGGATGAAAGGGCGATTAACACATCCCCCACTTTCACCGCTGAACCGTCAATGATTTCGGATTTTTCAACCACGCCAACACAGAAGCCCGCAAGGTCGTAGTCGCCTGCGTGGTACATCCCCGGCATTTCAGCGGTTTCGCCACCCACTAAGGCACAACCGGCTTGCTCACAGCCGTTCGCAATGCCTTTAATGACGGAGCTTGCCACATCCACATCCAGTTTGCCTGTGGCGTAGTAATCGAGGAAGAAGAGGGGTTCAGCACCTTGAACCACAAGGTCATTGACACACATGGCAACAAGGTCGATACCAATGCTATCGTGTTTATTTAAATCAATGGCTAAACGTAATTTTGTCCCCACGCCGTCTGTACCGGAGACTAAAATCGGCTCTTTATATTTGCTTGGCAAGGCACAAAGTGCGCCAAAGCCACCTAAACCACCCATTACTTCAGGACGACGAGTGCGTTTTACATCCGCTTTAATACGTTCAACAAGTTCATTACCGGCGTGAATATCGACGCCTGCATCTTTATAACTGAGTTGTGTTGCCACAGAGAACCCCTATCAATGAAGAAAAAATTGGGCGAGATTATAGCATTAAGCAAACGTTTGCGGTAGCAAATTATGCCCCGTGAGTTTTTAAAATTTACACGCATTTTAAAAAATTTTATTTGCTAAAAAGGGGCGGTTCTGTTATTTATACGCGCTTTTGAAAAGCCCCCTCAATTAAGAATAAGGGGAAACAAGGAAATCGCAACAGGAGTGATTAATGAGCACGGCAAAACCAACTTCATTGAGTTTATTAGCCCTTGCTGGTGTAACCCCTTACCAATTAGGGAAAGACCAAGAATATATGGATGATGATCAAATCGAGCATTTCCGTAAAATTCTCAAAGCGTGGCATAGCCAGATTATGGAAGAAGCGGAGCGTACGAAAAGCCAAATGCAAGATGACGTAACCAATTACGCTGATCCCGCTGACCGCGCCACCCAAGAAGAAGAATTTAGCTTAGAGTTACGCAACCGTGATCGTGAGCGTAAATTACTTAAACGTATTGAACAGACATTGATTAAGCTCGACAGTGGTGACTACGGTTACTGTGATGCCTGTGGCATTGAAATCGGCTTAAAACGTTTAGAAGCCCGTCCAACGGCTGAACTTTGCATTGATTGTAAAACACTCGCGGAAATTCGCGAAAAGCAGATGGGTGGCTAAATTTTTAGACCATGAGCAAGCCTGATATAAAATACAAGCGGTAAATATTTACCGTTTTTTTGCAACTGAGCTTGCTCATTTCATCGCAATTTGAGGTGTACTATTTTAAATTACATTAAATCTTTTTTTTCGCGGAAAACGAAATCCCCTTCCTCAGAGCCTGCCTCTGAACAGCAAGGACGTCGAACAAGCCAAGCCAAACTTGGCAATAAACGTTCTGTTGAGGTCAGCCATCGAGCCAATGTGAAAGCACAGCCGAAAAAGCGGGGTGTGAAACTTGCCGAGCCGGCTCACGTTGTGCATAAAAAATTCAGTTTAAGTGCCGGGCAGTATGGCATTAGCCCGAAAAACTTCCCCAATAACGCCCTTTCGATCATCAGCAAATTACAAAAAAATGGCTATGAAGCCTATGCCGTTGGAGGTTGTATTCGGGATCTGTTGTTAGGGCAGAAAGCGAAGGATTTTGATATTGCCACCAATGCACGCCCCGAGGAGATCCAAAAGATCTTTGGTCGTCAATGTCGTTTGATTGGTCGGCGATTCCGCTTAGCTCATATTGTTTATGGGCGTGAAATTTATGAAGTGGCGACTTTCCGAGCCGAACATCACAGCAGTGCTAATGACAAAAGCTCTAAAACGAGTGATGCCGGTATGTTATTGCGTGATAATGTTTATGGCACATTGCGGGAAGATGCCCAACGTCGGGATTTCAGCGTGAATGCGCTCTATTATGATCCAACGCAGAATCTGATTTTCGATTTCTTTCATGGGATTGATGATCTCAAAGCGAGCAAATTACGCTTAATTGGCGAGCCGATTATTCGTTACCAAGAAGACCCCGTGCGAATGTTACGGGCGGTTCGTTTTATGGCGAAATTGGAGATGTTCCTCGATAAAGCAAGCCATGAGCCGATTCGTGATATGGCGCACCTTTTAAGCCAGATCCCACCGGCTCGGTTGTTTGATGAATCCCTGAAACTATTGCAATCGGGCTATGGCGTGAAAACCTATGAATTGCTACGCCAATATGGTTTATTTGACTCTCTGTTTCCCGTATTACCGCGGTTTTTCACGCCCCACGGCGATTCCAACAGTGAGCGGATGATGGTAAAAGCGTTAAATTCAACGGATGAACGGATTCGTGATAATTTACGCGTCAATCCTGCCTTTTTATATGCGGCACTGTTGTGGTATCCACTGCGTGAAAAAATGGAACAGCTGAAAAATGAAGGGGGGTTAAATAGCTACGATGCGATGCAACTCGCCGCCAATGAAATTTTGGCTGAAAGTTGTAAAGCCGTGGCGTTACATCGCCGTCACAGTGCGGTGATTCGAGATATTTGGGCATTGCAATTCCAATTCCCGAAACGTACCGGACAGCGCCCACTTCAAACCCTTGCGCACATTAAATTCCGTGCGGGTTTTGATCTCCTCGTGATGCGCGCGGAAATTGAAGGGGGCGATTTAGTGGAGCTAAGTGCTTGGTGGCATGAATACCAACTGAGTAACGATGCCCAACGTAATGAATTACTTGCCAATGTGAAATCGCCTTTTGGGGATGTGAATGAAGGCGAGCAACGTAAGAAAAAACGCAAAACACGGCGGAAATTTTACCGCAAACGGAAACCACAATCGGGAGAAAGCTAATGGCAAGCGTGTATATTGCACTGGGTTCAAACTTGGATAATCCGTTGGCACAGCTGGAACAAGCGGTCAAATCTTTGCAACAATTTGCCACCGATTTTGCCCTTAGCCCGATTTACGGCAGTAAGCCCTTAGGCCCACAAGATCAGCCGGATTATGTGAATGCGGTGGCGAGATTTAGCACCCCACTTTCGCCCCTTGAACTGCTTGACTGTTTGCAACAGATTGAAAACTCGCAGGGGCGAGTTCGCCTACGCCGTTGGGGGGAACGAACGTTAGATCTCGATATTCTGCTCTATGACGATCAGCAGATCCACAGTGAGCGTTTAACCATTCCGCATTATGATATGCAACGGCGAGAGTTTGTCATTGTGCCGTTATATGATCTCAACCCTGATTTGATTTTGCCGGATGGCACGGCGATAGGCACGCTTTATCGCCAATTTCAGGACCACCAAATGGTACGTTATACTTAAAACCACGAAAACAAGCGGTCATTTTTTGCAAACAATTTGTAAAATCTGACCGCTTGCTTTTTCGTTTGCTTTTCATCAAACTAGTGATGATTTTTACCCAAAAAAGGAGAACGCATGACTAATCCACTCTTAAATGCAACTGGCTTACCACAATTCTCAAAAATCCAGCCTGAACATATTCAGCCGGCCATTGAGCAACTACTCCAACAGTGTCGTGACACCATTGAGCAAGTGGCAAAAATTGAACAGCCAACGTGGGAAAATTTTTATCTACCACAATCTATGGTAGGGGATAAACTTGCCCGTGCATGGTCGCCGGTGGGGCATTTAAACGCGGTAAAAAATAGCCCTGAACTGCGTGAAGCTTATCAAGCTTGCCTACCGTTACTTTCTGAATACAGCACTTGGGCAGGGCAACATCAAGGGCTTTATCAAGGCTACTTAAAATTAAAAAATAGCCCTGAATTTGCGCACTATTCCATTGCACAGAAAAAAGCCATTGAAAATAGCCTCCGTGATTTTGAGCTTTCGGGGATCTCCCTTAGCCCTGAAAAACAGCAACGTTATGGCGAAATTTCCATGCGAATTTCTGAATTGAGCTCTCAATTTAGCAATAACGTTTTAGATGCAACGATGGGCTGGGATATTGTAATTGCCGATGAATCACAACTCCAAGGCTTGCCGGAATCTGCCCTGGAAGCGGCAAAATTATCGGCACAAAGCAAAGATCAGCAAGGTTACCGCTTTACCCTCGAATTCCCAAGCTATCTACCGGTGATGAGCTACTGCGAGAACCGTGAATTACGCCAACAAATGTATGAAGCCTACAATACCCGTGCTTCTGACCAAGGTGTCAATGCGAGTAAATGGGATAACTCCCCAATTATGGCGGAGCTACTTGAACTGCGTTTAGAATTAGCGCAACTACTTGGCTTTGAAACCTATGCGGACTACTCCCTTGCCACCAAAATGGCAGAAAGCCCGAAACAAGTGGTGGATTTCTTAGAAGATCTCGCCAATCGCTCCAAAGCCCAAGGGGAAAAAGAGCTCAGTGAATTAAAAGCCTTTGCCAAAAAAGAGTATGGCATGGAAGATTTACAACCTTGGGATATTGCTTTTTACAGCGAGAAACAAAAACAAGCCCTTTATGCGATTAACGATGAAACCCTCCGCCCTTATTTCCCAGAAGGACGTGTGCTTTCAGGCTTATTTGAGCTTATCAAACGCATTTTTGGTATGCGTGTTGAGGAGGTAAAAACCTTCGATAGCTATCACCCTGATGTGCGTTTTTTCAATATTTATGATGAAACTGACCGCTTGCGGGGGTCGTTCTACCTCGACCTTTACGCCCGTGAAAATAAACAGGGTGGCGCGTGGATGGATGATTGTATTAGCCAAAAACGTTTAGCGGATGGCACATTACAAACCCCGGTGGCGTATTTAACCTGTAACTTCAATAAACCTATTGGCGATAAACCTGCACTCTTTACCCACGATGAAGTTACCACCTTATTCCACGAATTTGGCCACGGTATTCACCATATGCTGACAGAAATTGATGTTGGCGATGTGGCAGGGATTAACGGTGTGCCTTGGGATGCGGTAGAACTACCAAGCCAATTCCTCGAAAATTGGTGCTGGGAAGAAGAAGCCCTTGCCTTTATTTCAGGGCATTATCAAACCGGCGAACCATTACCAAAAGCGATGCTCACTCAACTACTCAAAGCGAAAAATTACCAAGCGGCGATGTTTGTGTTACGTCAGTTAGAGTTCGGTTTATTTGATTTCCGCTTACACCTAGCAACACCGCGAGAAAATATCGTGTTAGATATTCTCAAAGAAGTGAAAGCACAGGTCGCCTTGGTGGAAATTCCAACCTACGTTCGCACTCCACACAGCTTCGGACATATCTTCTCCGGCGGTTATGGCGCAGGCTATTACAGCTATTTATGGGCGGAAGTGCTTTCTGCGGATGCTTACTCTCGTTTTGAGGAAGAAGGCATTTTCAGCCGTGAAGTGGGGCAATCATTCTTGGATAACATTCTCACCCGTGGCGGTTCAGAAGAGCCAATGGTGCTGTTTGAACGCTTCCGTGGGCGTAAGCCAAGTTTAGATGCACTCTTACGCCATAAAGGCATTGCGTAAGGGATTAAATGAGAAAAACGAGGGGGAAACCTCTCGTTTTCTGATCTCTTTTATGGAGTATGAAAACGATGAAAAATATCATTGAAAAACGTATTCAAGCCATGAAAACTGCCCATGCAAGTAATAAAATCGAAGGCATCGACATTGGTGATGAAGCCTTTAATGCGATGTTAGAACGGGCAAAAGCACCAATTAGCAATCAAGAATTTGCTTTTCAAGAGATTAGTCGGGTTTATGCTGAACATGGATTAGTTTATGTCAAATAGAAGATATGAAGCAGAAAAACAGACTTATTCTGCTTATTATTATCCTCATGACGAAAATGAACACCCTGTACTGATAAATAAGCTCGGGATTAAAGAATTAAAGCGTTTAGAAATAGCAGAAAGTAAATTGATTATTTCCTTAATGCCAAATAGACCCGAATTAAATACTTTTAGTTTGGCAGAAATAAAATGTATTCATCAATATCTTTTTGGTGCGTTATATGATTGGGGCGGAAAACTCCGTGATTACACTAGTAGCCGAGGTGCTGTTCCCTTTGCTAGACCAGAAATGATAGCGTCATTTTATCATTCGGCAATTTTTGAAAAGTTAAAAAAAGCAAATTTTTTAAAAGGGATAGAAAAAGATGAATTCATCAAAAAATCGGCTTTTTTTATCAATGAATTTAATGCAATACACCCTTTTATTGATGGAAATGGGCGATTAACAAGAATTTTATTGGAAGATTTAGCCCAAAAAAGTGGTTATCAGATAGAGATTGATAGAATTAAAAAAGAAAATTGGTATCAGGCAATGGAGAGAGGATTTTTAACAGGTAAAACAGATTTAATTGAACAAGAAATTACTCATTGTATTAGATAAAAATGTATCCTTTCAACTTTAAGCCTTTATGTAACAAGGAACCCCAATGTCGTTAGATTTATCGGAAATTCGTCAGCGTATCACCCAAGTGGATCGCAATTTGTTGAAACTTCTCTCGGAGCGTCATCGCCTTGCTTTTGATGTCGTGCGAAGTAAAGAGATCAGCAAAAAACCGTTGCGTGATATTGAGCGAGAAAAGCAACTGCTACAAGAATTAGTGAATTTTGCCAATGCGGAGAATTATCAGCTTGATCCGCAATATGTGACGCAAATTTTCCAACGCATTATTGAAGATTCGGTCTTAACTCAGCAGAATTATTTACAAAATAAACTCAATGCGGAAAAAGCCAATAGTGTTTCCATTGCCTTTTTAGGTATACGGGGATCTTATTCTCATCTCGCTTCTCGGCAGTTTGCCAAAGGTTACCAAGAGTCGCTCATTGAATTAAGCTGTGGCTCTTTTGATGAAGTTTTTGCCAAGGTGCAAAACGGCGAGGCGGATTACGGTGTCTTGCCCCTTGAAAACACCACATCAGGTTCAATCAATGAAGTCTATGACTTGCTTCAACACACCGATCTCACCTTAGTGGGGGAATTAGCTTACCCGATTAAACATTGTGTATTAGCTACTCAACCCATCGAGTTAGAAGAGATTGATACCATTTACACCCACCCTCAGCCGGCACAACAGTGTAGTCAATTCTTACAAAGCCTCGATAAAGTGCATATTAAATATTGCGAAAGTAGCTCCCATGCGATGCAAATGGTCGCCCGTTTGAATAAGGCAAATATTGTGGCATTGGGGAATGAAGATGGCGGAAAACTCTACGGTTTAGAGGTCGTAAAAAGTGAGATCGCCAACCAAAGACATAATATTACGCGCTTTATTGTGGTTGCCAAAGAGGCGGTGAATGTGTCGCCACAGGTGCAGACTAAAACCCTCTTATTGATGACCACCGGTCAGCAGGCGGGGGCATTGGTCGATGCCTTGAGTGTCTTTAAAGCTTATAATTTGCCGATGACGAAACTCGAATCCCGTCCCATTTATGGTAAGCCGTGGGAGGAGATGTTCTATGTGGAGTTAGAAGCCAATATTCACCAAACCAACACCCAACAAGCCTTGGCGGCGTTAAAATCGGTCACCAGTTTCCTTAAAGTGTTGGGGTGCTACCCAAGTGAAATTATTGAGCCAGCAAAACTTTAAAAGGCGATAAAAATTTCTGCTCATATTTTACACTTGAATAATTAAATAACCACTCTATTGTTATGCTACTCGGATTTGTTGCAAAAATTTTTGTGTTCGAGGGTGCTTAGGGTGGTTAAATAGATCTTGCGCCGATCCTTGTTCCACGATTTCTCCTCCATCCATCACCACCACTTTATCTGCCACATCAAGGGCAAATTTGATTTCGTGGGTTACAACCACCATTGTCCACCCTTCTTTAGCGAGGGATTTCATCGTATTGAGCACCTCTTGCACTAATTCGGGATCGAGTGCCGAAGTTGGTTCATCAAAGAGCATCAATTCCGGCTGAATCGCAAGGGCACGGGCAATGCCGACACGTTGTTGCTGCCCACCCGAAAGCTGGAAAGGATAGTGGTTGATTTTGTCCCCTAAGCCGACTTTTTCAAGTAATGCAATCGCCTGTGGGCGAACGTCACTCTCTTTTTTGCCCTGTACAAAAACAGGGCCTTCCATCACATTTTCAAGGGCTGTTTTGTGGGGGAATAAATTGTAATTTTGAAAGACCATACCTGATCGGCGTCTTAACGCTAAGATCGTATTCTTGGTCAATTTTTGGCTAAAATCGACCGTGAGTTCCTCACGGTTTTGAAAAGAAATGATGCCTTGTTCCGGCATTTCTAAGGCATTTAAGCAACGCAGTAGAGTTGTTTTTCCAGAACCCGAAGGTCCGAGAATCACCACTACTTGCCCTCTTTCAATCGTTAAGTCAATGCCTTTTAAAATTGGGTGGTTGCCGAAGGTTTTATGGATATTTTGAATAGTAATCATCGTATTCCTTTATCTTTGCTATCTTGCTACAAAACGATTAAAGCGTTTTTCAAGGCGTGCTTGGAGTAAAAATAACACCCAGCAGTAGCACCAATAAATGAACGCCGCTTCGATATACACGGGCAAAAAATCATAAGACATATTAGCGACCTGCTGGGCGACACGAAACATTTCGGTGACAGTGACTACCGAGGCAAGAGAAGTATCCTTAAATAAGCTGATAAAAGTATTACTCAAGGGCGGAACAGCAACCCGAAATGCTTGCGGGGCAATAATTCGGCGAAAGGTTTGAATATAGCTCATACCAATAGAATAGCCCGCCTCCCACTGCCCTTTCGGTACGGAAAGAATTGCCGCACGAATGGTTTCTGACCCGTAAGCACCAATATTGAGTGAAAAGCCGATAATCGCAGCGGGGATTGGATCGATAAACACCCCTATCGCTGGCAGACCATAGAACACAATGCTGATCTGTACAAGCATTGGTGTGCCACGAATAATCGAAATATAGAACTTAACAAACAGCAATAACAAGCGGTGGAAAATACTTGTCGAAGTGCTAATTCGCACTAATGCCACCGCCAAAGCAATTACCATACCGATAAAAAAAGAAGCAATAGCTAAGGGAATGGACACCAAAATAGCCGCTTTAACCATTGGCCAAAAGCCATTGATAACTAACTCTGCCCTTGCTTCTGTCATAAAGGGCAGAGCGGTAAGTAGATTATTTAACACTGATATCTTTTCCAAAGAATTGTTCGCCTAATTTTTTTAGCGTGCCATCTTGTTGCAGTGCGACTACGGCATCACTAATTTTTGCTAAGGCTTCTTGATTACCTTTATTTATAATAAAGCCTGCACCGACTTTTTCAGGCGATTCCCATACGGGTTTTAGCCCAGCATTTGGGTGTTTTTTTAGATAATCTAATAGGGCAAGAGAATCGTTAAAAGTCACATCCGCACGCTTTTGTTGAATCAACAACAAGCCTTGCGCCATGCCATCAATAGGAATAATTTCTGCGTTATTTTGACGAGCAAGCTCACCATAGTTAGAACTTAATGATTGCGCGGCTTTTAAGCCTTTAACATCTTCAACTTTTTTAATCCGTGTTTCATCTTCTCGGGCTAAAAGCATTGCCCCGGACCAACTGTATGATGCCGATTTATCAAAAGTTGCTTGGCGTTCAGGTGTCGTGAGGGCAACTTGGTTAGCGACTAAATCAAAACGTTCTCCCTTTAAGCCCGCTAACATCGCATCCCATTGCGTCTCTTTAAACTCAACAGTTACACCTAATTTTTGTGCCACTGCTCGGGCAACTTCCACATCGTATCCTGTTAATTTACCACTGGCATCATGATAGGTAAAAGGGGCATAAGTGCCTTCTGTCCCAATCGTGATAACCCCTTTTTGGTTAATACGTTGAAGTAAACTCTCTTTAGCAGTAGCGATGTTTGTTGCAGTAAGTGCTGTGAGTGCTAAGGCAATAAGCGAATATTTCTTAAACATATAAGCATTCTCCTTTATTTGTTGATATGAGCGTGTAATTAGAGCAAATTTAAGAGTAAAAAAGACCGCTTGCAAATAACAAAATAGAATATGAAAAAACAAAAAATCACATTACTTAGATTAAAAAGTTATAAAATTTGACCAGCCGTCGCTTTTAATCCCAAAAGAAGAATTGCATAACGTGCCCCTTTGCCGAGAAATAAGAATAAACATGTTTGACGAAAAGGAAAGCGTAACCAACCGGCAATGGCACAAAAGAGATCACCAACTATGGGCAACCAACTCAATAGCAAGATATACACGCCATATTTTTGGCTGTAATGAAAAGCCCATTGCGCTGATTTACGCGTGAATTTTTCTTCATTTAATTGAGGTAAATAGCGTGCAAAAGCATAGGTGGTCAGACTTCCTAAAGTATTACCGAGTGTAGCAATCAACCAAAGAAAGAAGAGCATGTTAATGGCATTTTCTCTCAAAAGCCAATATTGGGCGGCAAAGGCACTAAATACAATTTCAGAATTCCCTGGGAGTAAAGTACTACTTAAAAAAGCACTAAAAAACATCCAAAAAAATTGGTGCTCAGTAGCATTAAATAATCCTAAAAAGGCAATAAAATAATCACTCATTTGTTATCGGTATGTAAATTTAATGTATCAATTTAATCTATTATCTTGGTTAATATTGTTAAATATTGATATAAATCAATAATTTTAGGGACTTTATTTATTTTACAGAGAAAAATTATTTAATCATCACTCCAAGAGGTCTATAATTCACAAAAATTTTGATAAATTTTCTCATTTTTGTTTAAGGATAGTCATGTTTTCTCCTGCTGAAATGGCAAAGATCGCTGAGGATGGCGCAGTCTATAAAGCCACAAAAAATCAATTTTACTCTTTTATTTCTGCTATTACAGCAGGGGCTTATATTTCCATTGCATTTGTCTTTTATGCCACCTCACAAGTCGGTGCTGGTGCATTACCTTGGGGTGTAGCAAAACTCATTGGTGGCGTGGTGTTCTCCCTTGGGATTATTATGTGTGTGGTGTTTGGCGCAGAGCTATTTACTTCAAGCACCATGACAGCTATTGCCAAAGCAAGTAAACGTATTACTACTGCGCAAATGTTCAAAAATTGGCTCGTTGTTTATAGTGGTAATTTCCTCGGTGCACTTTTTATTGTGGCATTGGTCTGGTTTAGCGGTGAAATTATGGTAGCTCATGGACAATGGGGACTAACCATTTTAAAAACGGCTCAACACAAAATTCACCATACTTGGGGAGAGGCGTTTACCTTGGGGATTTTTTGTAACCTGATGGTTTGTATCGCTGTGTGGATGGCTTATGGCGGTAAAAGTTTAACAGATAAAGCCTTTATCATGATTTTGCCAATTTCCATGTTTGTTGCTAGTGGCTTTGAGCACTGTGTAGCGAATATGTTTATGATCCCAATGGGCATATTGATTCATCATGCCGCTAGCCCTGAATTTTGGGCGAATATTGGTATCGATCCGAGCCAATTTGCCGATTTAACCATGGCAAACTTTGTCATCAAAAATTTAATTCCGGCTACACTTGGTAATATTGTGGGCGGAGCATTCTTTATTGGGTTAGTGCAATGGTTTTTGCACCTACGTAAACACTAATTTAACATTTACAAGCGGTCGGATTTTTCAGATTTTTTGTCAATCTATCTGCTTGTAATCACTTATTACATTAACTAACGAGGACTAAAAATGACTCAATTAACCGAAGCTCAAAAAAAGGCGTGGGAAGGTTTTGCCGCTGGTGATTGGCAAACTAACGTCAATGTGCGTGACTTTATCCAATCAAACTATACGCCTTATGAAGGGGACGAATCTTTCCTCGCAGAAGCGACTGAAGCAACGACAACGCTTTGGACCGATGTGATGGAAAAAATCAAAGTGGAAAACAAAACCCACGAACCTTACGATATTGATTGCGATACTCCTTCTACCATTACCTCCCATGCAGCGGGTTATATCAACAAAGATTTAGAAAAAATCGTTGGCTTACAAACCGATGCACCATTAAAACGTGCGATTATGCCTTTTGGTGGTATCAACATGGTGAAAGGTTCTTGTAAAGTCTATCGCCGTGAGTTAAATCCAGAAGTAGAAAAAATCTTCACGGAATACCGTAAAACGCACAACCAAGGCGTATTTGATGTTTATACTCCAGATATTTTACGTTGCCGTAAATCCGGTGTAATTACCGGCTTACCGGATGCTTATGGTCGTGGTCGTATTATCGGTGACTATCGCCGTATGGCACTTTACGGTGCAGATTTCTTAATGAAAGATAAAGTTCAGCAGTTTAACTCTTTACAAGAAAAATTAGAAAGTGGTGAAGATATTCAAGCCACTATTCAGCTTCGTGAAGAGATTGCCGAACAGCACCGTGCCCTTGGCAAAATGAAAGAGATGGCAGCTTCTTATGGTTATGATATTTCAGGCCCAGCAACCAATGCGCAAGAAGCGGTACAATGGACTTATTTTGCCTACCTTGCAGCGGTGAAATCCCAAAATGGGGCGGCAATGTCTTTAGGTCGTACCTCTTCTTTCCTTGATATTTATATCGAGCGTGATTTACAAAAAGGCATTATTACTGAACAAGAAGCCCAAGAGTTAATGGATCACTTTGTAATGAAACTCCGTATGGTACGTTTCTTACGGACACCAGAATACGATCAACTCTTCTCTGGCGACCCAATGTGGGCAACAGAAACCTTAGCGGGTATGGGTTTAGACGGTCGTACTTTAGTCACTAAAAACAGCTTCCGTATTCTTCATACGCTTTACACAATGGGCCCATCCCCAGAGCCGAACTTAACCATTTTATGGTCTGAGAAACTGCCAGATGGTTTCAAACGTTATGCGGCGAAAGTGTCTATTGATACCTCATCAGTACAGTATGAAAACGATGACTTAATGCGTCCAGATTTCCAAAACGATGACTACGCCATTGCTTGCTGTGTAAGCCCAATGATCGTGGGTAAAATGATGCAGTTCTTCGGTGCGCGTGCCAATTTAGCGAAAACATTACTATACGCAATCAACGGTGGTGTTGATGAGAAATCAGGCGACCAAGTTGGCCCGAAAACAGAAGCCATTACTTCTGAATACCTCGACTATGATGAGGTCATGACTCGCCTTGATAGCTTTATGGATTGGTTAGCGAAACAGTACGTCACTGCGTTAAATATCATTCACTTTATGCACGATAAATATGCCTATGAAGCGGCATTGATGGCGTTACATGACCGTGATGTTTTCCGCACGATGGCGTGTGGTATCGCTGGGCTTTCCGTGGCAGCAGACTCCCTTTCTGCGATCAAATATGCCAAAGTAAAACCAGTTCGTGGCGATATTGAAATCAAAAACAAAGCTGGGGACGTTGTTGGTGTAGCGAAAAACGTGGCGGTGGATTTTGAAATCGAAGGCGAATACCCACAATTCGGTAACAACGACAACCGTGTTGATGACATTGCGGTGGATTTAGTTGAACGTTTCATGAAGAAAATTCAGAAACTCAAAACTTACCGCAACGCAGTGCCAACGCAATCTGTCTTAACGATTACCTCTAACGTGGTATATGGTAAGAAAACCGGTAATACCCCAGATGGTCGCCGTTCAGGTGCGCCATTCGGCCCAGGGGCAAACCCAATGCACGGTCGTGACCAAAAAGGTGCCGTTGCATCATTAACCTCTGTGGCGAAATTACCATTTGCCTTTGCGAAAGACGGTATCTCTTATACCTTCTCTATCGTGCCAAATGCCCTTGGTAAAGATTACGAAGCCCAAAAACGCAATCTAGCGGGCTTAATGGACGGTTACTTCCACCACGAAGCGGAAATTGAAGGCGGCCAACACTTAAACGTGAATGTGCTTAACCGTGAAATGTTACTCGATGCGGTAGAAAACCCAGAGAAATACCCACAATTAACCATTCGTGTATCTGGTTATGCCGTACGTTTTAACTCCTTAACCAAAGAGCAACAACAAGACGTAATTACACGTACATTCACCACGTCAATGTAATTTTACGTTATAATCATCCCTACAAGCGGTCGAATTTTCAAACATATTTGCAAATTCGACCGCTTGATTATTCTCAATATTTGATAAAATCCTGTGTATTTTGGTGGGGAACGCCCAACCAATATATAGAGACAATCAACAGTCATATTGACGCTAAACATTAACAAAGGAATCATGTTATGACCACCGTTGCACGTTACCATTCCTACGAATCTTGTGGCACTGTTGATGGGCCAGGGATTCGCTTTATTCTCTTTTTACAGGGCTGTTTAATGCGTTGTAAATATTGCCACAACCGTGATACTTGGGATCTCGAAGGCGGGAAAACCATTAGCGTGGAAGATCTAATGAAAGAGGTTGTGAGCTATAAGCACTTTATGAAAGCCACCGGCGGTGGTGTGACGGCTTCAGGGGGGGAAGCGGTGCTACAAATGGAGTTCGTTCGTGATTGGTTTCGAGCCTGTAAAGCCGAAGGGATTGATACTTGCCTTGATACGAATGGCTTTGTACGCAGTTACAGTGAAGTCGTTGATGAGATGTTAGATGTTACGGATTTAGTCATGCTCGATCTCAAACAGCTTAACGAAGAAATTCACAAAGAATTTATTGGCGTATCAAATAAACGTACCCTCGATTTTGCTCGCTATTTACAAAAACGAGGGCAAAGAACGTGGATTCGTTATGTTGTGGTCCCAGGACATACGGATAACGATGCCGATGTTCATCTCCTTGGGCAGTTCATTCAGGGGATGGAGAATATCGAAAAAGTTGAACTGCTCCCTTATCACCGCCTTGGGGCGCACAAATGGGAAACTCTCGGTTTTGAATATGAACTCAAAGATGTTCTCCCCCCAACGAAAGAGTCCCTCGAACATATCAAAGGCATTATCGAAAGCTACGGGCATAAAGTCAGTTATTAAGCTAAAACAAGCGGTCAAATTTTGATAACATTTTGCAAAGGCGAACTTGGTTCGCCTTTTTTATTTTAAGCGGAAAGCGAATTCGGTGAGTTTTTCAAGGTATTAAGAAATGTAACGAATGCCGTTTTTTGCTCATCGGTTAATGTCAGCCAATGACGATCTAATTCATCATTATTCCATTCAAATTTTTCCATACAATCCGCAAAGAAATAGCTCATCGGCGTTTTGAGAAAAGTGGCAATCGCCACTAAATGGGACAAATTGATCTTATTTGTGCCTCGCTCATAACGAGAAAGTTGGGGTTGGGAAATATCGACATATTCCGATAAACGCTCTGCGGTGTAACCAAGCTCACGGCGTTTCTGTTGAATGCGTTGTCCGATAAGTTTGTCAATATTTGTTGATGGAAATTTCGCCACTAAAAACCTCTTATTATGCAATAAAAGAATATTTTTAGGCATTTTTATGCTTGAAAAAAGTTTCATAAAAGTATAGTATTTATTAAAATTATTCATTTTTAACATAATTTAATTTTAAGGAACATTATAAATGAAGGGGCTGTCCTAGATAACGACTAAAAACTCGATTTGGGTTAAGATAGTCAAATGAGAAAAAGTCGTTTAAGTCAGCACAAACAAAATAAACTTATTGAACTGTTTGTTGCAGGAGTTACAGCGAGAACTGCTGCTGAACTAGTGAATGTAAACAAGACAACTGCCGCTTACTATTTTCATCGCTTGCGATTTCTTATCTATCAAAACAGCCCACATTTGGAGATGTTTGATGGGGAAATAGAAGCCGATGAAAGCTATTTTGGTGGTACACGCAAAGGCAAGCGTGGACGTGGTGCAGCGGGTAAAACTGCGGTATTCGGGCTGTTGAAACGCAATGGCAAAGTTTATACTGTTGCCGTACCGAACACGCAATCCGCCACGTTGTTACCGATAATTCGAGAACAAGTTAAGCCTGATAGCATTGTTTACACGGATTTCTATCGAAGTTATGATGTACTTGATGTGAGTGAATTTAATCATTTTCGTATCAACCATAATACGCACTTTGCAGAAAAACAAAATCACATTAACGGAATTGAGAATTTCTGGAACCAAGCAAAACGCCATTTACGCAAATTTAATGGTATTCCCAAAGCTCATTTTGAGCTGTATTTGAAAGAATGTGAATGGCGTTTTAATCACAGTAACTTAAAGTCTCAAATTTCCTTTCTAAAACAATTAGTTAAAGAGAGTTTGGTCTAGTTATCTAGGACAGCCCCTAAATGAATAAAATTAAAGGCGTTTTGGCATTCTTTTTGGGGTTTAAGGGCAGAATTGGGCGGTTACATTATGCAATTTTCCTACCATTCTTGTTTGCTTTAATGATTCTATCAGGCTCATTATGGTTTATGGTAGGAGTATCCATTGCGAAAGTTAAGTATATAGGAGGCTATGAATTTGAATTATTATTCGTTATTTTAGGGGCTATATTAGGATCTATTTTAACAATTATGTTTAAGTATTCACACTTAACAAGGCGTGTTCACGATTTTAATTATAAGGTAACGAATAGTATTTTATTTAATACAATTTTAATTATTGAAATTATTGCAACAGTGCTCCCATTACTTGGCGTTAATATGAAAGATGGGGCATTTATGCTATTTATATTGGGTGGAATAATTGCATTGATTTGTCTTATCAGCTTAGCCTTTATAAAAGGTACTGATGGTGAGAATAATTTCGGAGTAAGGTCGATTCCATTTTGGGAAAATAGAAAATTTTTATCAGGAGTTCATTTAATAAATAAAATCAAAGGTGTTTTTTCATTCTTTTTGGGGCTGTCCTAGATAACGACTAAAAACTCGATTTGGGTTAAGATAGTCAAATGAGAAAAAGTCGTTTAAGTCAGCACAAACAAAATAAACTTATTGAACTGTTTGTTGCAGGAGTTACAGCGAGAACTGCTGCTGAACTAGTGAATGTAAACAAGACAACTGCCGCTTACTATTTTCATCGCTTGCGATTTCTTATCTATCAAAACAGCCCACATTTGGAGATGTTTGATGGGGAAATAGAAGCCGATGAAAGCTATTTTGGTGGTACACGCAAAGGCAAGCGTGGACGTGGTGCAGCGGGTAAAACTGCGGTATTCGGGCTGTTGAAACGCAATGGCAAAGTTTATACTGTTGCCGTACCGAACACGCAATCCGCCACGTTGTTACCGATAATTCGAGAACAAGTTAAGCCTGATAGCATTGTTTACACGGATTTCTATCGAAGTTATGATGTACTTGATGTGAGTGAATTTAATCATTTTCGTATCAACCATAGTACGCACTTTGCAGAAAAACAAAATCACATTAACGGAATTGAGAATTTCTGGAACCAAGCAAAACGCCATTTACGCAAATTTAATGGTATTCCCAAAGCTCATTTTGAGCTGTATTTGAAAGAATGTGAATGGCGTTTTAATCACAGTAACTTAAAGTCTCAAATTTCCTTTCTAAAACAATTAGTTAAAGAGAGTTTGGTCTAGTTATCTAGGACAGCCCCTTCTTTTTTAGTTTTAAGGGAAGAATTGGGCGGTTGCATTATGCAATTTATTTACCAATTTCGATTATATTGTTATATTTTTTAGCTATTTTATGGAGTGTAAGCAGAGATATGACAAAATATTTTGTATATAAAGGCATTGGTGATTATGATGGTTTTCTTATGATTGTTACATTGGTATTAAGCTGGATTTTCATCATCACATTTAGGTATTCACATTTAATTAGACGTGTTCACGATTTTAATTATAAAATAACAAATAGTGCATTATTTTATACTATTCTATTGTCTGATCTTGTTTACTTATTTATAGGTATTCCTGAGCTATATTCTTTTTCTGATTCTATAACTCCAATATATAATGGTACTTCTTTAATTGGAGTAAAAACTGCTAGTAGTCAGCCTTATTTATTCTTTCTTTGTGGGTTTATTAGTTCTATCTGTCTTATCCGTTTAGCCTTTATCAAAGGCACAGACGGCGAGAATGATTTTGGGGCAAAGCCCGTGCCTTTTTGGAAAAAAGCTAAAACTGACAATTAGCCTCTGAATTCCTTTCAAGAAACGCCAAGCAAGCGGTCGAATTTTGTGAACAATTTGCGCTAAGCCCCCCCTTCCCCCTTCGGGGACTTCCCCCCGCAAGCGGTGGGAAGGGCGTTTCTTTCCTATTTCCGATTTTCAATACAAGTGAGGAAACGTTCTGCTCTTCAGCTTGTGGAGGAAGAGGGTATATCCCCAAATAGCTCCGCTCCCCCTGCTTGTGGGGGGGGCTGTCGCAACGCGACTGAGGGGGGCTTAACAATCAGCAAAAACAAGCGGTCGAATTTTGTGAACAATTTGCGCTAAGCCCCCCCTTCTCCCTTCGGGGACTTCCCCCCGCAAGCGGTGGGAAGGGAGTTTCTTTCTTATTGCCGATTTTCAACATAAGTGAGGAAACGCTCCGCTCTTCAGCTTGTTGAGGAAGAGGGTATATCCCAAAATAGCTCCGCTCCCCCTGCTTGCGGGGGGAGCTGTCGCAACGCGACTGAGGGGGGCTTCACAATCAGTAAAAACAAACGGTCAAATTTAGGGGATTTTTTGCAAGCTGAACAAAGCAAATAATGGGGAATGCTGATACACTCCCCATTTTTATTTACCCTTAAAAGGAACTCCAATGCCTTGCCCTTGCCAATCACACCAAGCCTATGGCGATTGTTGCCAACCGTTTCATTTAGGTCACCAAACGCCACAAACGGCGGAACAGCTGATGCGTTCTCGCTATTGTGCTTATACCTTGAAAAATATTCCCTACATTGTGGCAACGACTGTGCCAAGCCAACAACTGTTGCTTGATGTTGATGCCATGACCCAATGGGCAGAAAGTACTCAGTGGGCAGGGCTTGAGGTGTTATCTCATCGCCCATTAGGCAAACTTCATAGCCTGGTGGAATTTAACGCTTTCTTTATAGAAGAGGATGAATGCAAGGCACATCACGAACATTCCCTTTTTGTCAACATTCACGACAAGTGGTATTTTGTCGATCCCACCGTTTCCCTCCCCACACAAAAACAGCCCTGTGTTTGCGGTTCAGGGAAAAAATTTAAGCACTGTTGCGGTGCGTATTTGGCGTAATTGCCGGTGCAAAAAGTGGCTCAAATTTGACCGCTTGTTTGCCCTCTCATGTCGGAATAAAAATTCCCAACAGGGGGCGATTTTGCTTTAAAATGGCGAACATTTTTCAATAGCGAATTTCAATAGAAGAAGGAATTATTATGCGTACTAGTCAATATCTGTTTTCAACGCTTAAAGAAACCCCAAATGACGCCCAAGTCGTGAGCCACCAACTTATGCTAAGAGCAGGTATGATTAGACCCCTTGCCTCTGGCTTGTATAACTGGTTGCCAACCGGCTTACGGGTGTTAAAAAAAGTAGAAAATATTATTCGTGATGAGATGAATAAAAGTGGTGCATTGGAAGTGGAAATGCCCGTCGTCCAACCGGCGGATTTATGGATTGAATCCCAACGCTGGGAAGATTACGGCCCTGAATTGCTCCGTTTTAAAGATCGTGGCGAGCGCCCTTTTGTGCTTGGCCCAACTCACGAAGAGGTCATCACCGATTTAGTTCGCCGTGAAATCAGCTCTTATAAACAACTACCACTGAATTTATATCAAATCCAAACCAAATTCCGTGACGAAGTTCGCCCCCGTTTTGGCGTGATGCGTGGGCGTGAATTCTTGATGAAAGATGCCTACTCTTTCCACACGAGCAAAGAGAGCCTGCAAGAAACCTACGATGTGATGCACCAAACCTACTGCAATATTTTCGCCCGTTTAGGCTTAGATTTCCGCCCAGTGGCAGCGGATACGGGGTCTATTGGGGGAAGCGCTTCTCACGAATTCCAAGTGTTAGCCTCAAGCGGGGAAGATGATGTGGTCTTTTCCACCGAGAGCGATTTTGCCGCTAACATTGAGCTCGCCGAAGCCGTTGCCGTGGGCGAACGCCAAGCACCAACGGCGGAGTTACAGTTAGTCGATACGCCAAATGCGAAAACCATTAACGAACTTGTTGAGCAATTTGATTTACCGATTGAAAAAACGGTCAAGACCTTAATTGTGAAAGGGGCAAGTGAAGAACAACCCCTCGTGGCGTTAATTTTGCGTGGCGATCACGAATTAAATGAGATCAAAGCGGAGAAATTAGCCGAAGTCGCCGAACCGTTTGAATTCGCCGATGAAGCCGAGATTAAAGCCAAAATCGGGGCAGGTGTCGGCTCACTCGGGCCGATTAACTTGACTATTCCTGCTATTATTGACCGCAGTGTTGCGTTAATGAGTGATTTTACCGCCGGGGCGAATATTGACGGTAAGCACTATTTTAACATCAACTGGGAACGTGATGTTGCCAAGCCAACAGTGGCGGATTTACGCAATGTAGTTGAAGGCGACCCAAGCCCTGACGGTAAAGGCACACTTTTGATTAAACGGGGAATTGAAGTGGGGCATATTTTCCAACTCGGTACAAAATATTCCGAAGCGATGAAAGCCACCGTACAAGGCGAAGACGGCAAGCCACAAACAATGATTATGGGTTGCTACGGCATTGGTGTTACTCGTGTGGTGGCGGCGGCGATTGAACAGCACCACGATGAGCGAGGTATTATTTGGCCGTCTGATGAAATTGCGCCGTTCACCGTGGCCATTGTGCCGATGAATATGCACAAGTCTGAAAAAGTCCAAGCCTTTGCCCAAGATCTCTATCTCACGCTTCGCCAACAAGGTGTGGATGTGATTTTTGACGACCGCAAAGAACGCCCAGGGGTTATGTTTGCCGATATGGAACTCATTGGTGTGCCACATATGGTGGTTATTGGGGAGAAAAACCTCGAAAACGGCGAAATTGAATATAAAAACCGCCGTACAGGGGAAAAGCAGATGATCGCCAAAGACGAGATTCTTAATTTCCTCAATGCGCAAATTAACGCGTAGAAACCAAAAGTACTACTAAAAAATGGGATAAGTACCAAAAAGGCTTATCCCTATTTTATAGGGCAACTAGAATAGTTTTTATAGTAAAACTTCACACGCTAAAATAAAAATCAAGCAAAAATGACACTATAAATTAATAACTAGTTTTCTTAAATATCTTACTATACTTTATCTGGTTTAAATGAATTTAATAACGAATCAAAAATAAAATCTTCCATTCCAAATGAATTATTTTGCTTTAATCGACATAAAGTTACTATCCAAGGTAAAGGATTCTTTATCTTGATACACTTAAATTTTTCTGAATTATATTGACTAGCGATTGGATAGGGTAAAATAGTTATTAACTCACGATTAATTTTTACAGAATTAAGTAAAAAATCCCAAGAACTCGACTTCAAAATTATATTTGGATAGACATTTTGTCTTTCAAAAATATCTATCAATTGATGATGAATCATAAAAGTATTATCAAAAATTGCCATCTTTTTATGATGTAGATCTTGCCACGTCACCAATTCTTGTTGCGCTAATTCATTTTCACTTGAACAAAAAAGAGCAAGCTCTGAACTATGGATTACAAAAGAATCAATAATATTTTTTGAAATTCTCTCGGGATAAAGTAATACTGCAAAATTTATCTTTTCTAAAAGTAACTCGCTTTTTAATACATAAGCCCCTTGCTCTCTAATAGTAAATTTTATAGTTGGATTATTTAAAATTAGCTGTGGCATGACGTCTGAAAAAAGTGTAGATAAAATTAAAGGTGGAATACCAATAATAATTTCTCCAGTAATATCTTTAACTGAATTATGTAAATTTAAATTCATCTGATTATATTTTTTTATGACCTCTTTTGCATCTCGGTAATAATTTTCTCCAACATAAGTCAACCCTACTATTTTTCCCTGAGTCCGCTTAAATAACTGTATGTTTTCTTTCGTCTCAAATTCATTGACCATCATACTTAACGCGGGTTGTGAAATATATAAATTTTGTGAAGTACGACTTAAGTTAAAGTCATTATCAATAATTGCAACAAAATAACGTAAATGTCTAATATCCATAATTTATCTCCTCAGACACATCCTGTATAAATAAAATTTATACCACCCTAAAAAATCACTATTTCTTTTCTTATCTTGCTTTTGCTATTCTCTTTAAAACTTTCATAAAACAGTGCTTACAATCAATATGTTACTGTATTACTTGTCAATCATCTAACTATTTTTTCACTTATCAAAAGGAGGTTCATTTTACCAGAATGTAATCAATTGCAATCTTTTGTTATAAATTCTACTTATTCTTTACAAATGTAGAATCCAATACCTTACATTTCCACTGTTGTTTATGTGGATCATTCCTAATTTAATTAGAGAAATTTATGATGGCAAAAAAAATTTATTTAACAGAAATTAAACAACATTTACACAATGGTATGTCTATTATGTTTGGGGGTTTTATGGGAGTTGGAACACCACCAAAGATAATTCAAGCAATTGTCAATTCTGGTGTAAAAAATTTAACTATTATTGGTAATGATACAGCCTTTTCTGATACAGGAGTAGGATTATTAATTGCCAATAATCAAGTCAGTAAAGTTATTGCATCTCATATTGGTACTAATCCTGAAACAGGAAAAAAAATGATTTCGGGTGAGATTGAAGTTGAATTAATTCCTCAAGGAACATTAGCAGAACGAATTCGAGCAGGAGGAGCTGGATTAGGAGGATTCTTAACACAGACTGGGCTAGGCACAATTGTTGAAGAAGGAAAACAAAAAATAAAAGTAAATGACACTGAATATTTACTTGAATTGCCATTAACCGCAGATTTAGCAATTATCAATGCCTATAAAGCAGATACACTAGGAAATTTAGTTTATGAACTTTCTGCACAAAATTTTAATCCTTTAATTGCATTAGCCGCTAATAAAGTGATTGCAGAAGCCGATCATATTGTTGCCTTAGGAGAGCTTTCTCCAGATGAAGTCGTCACACCTGCTGCATTAATTGATTATATTGTGTACCCAAATTAAGGAGAAAAACATGAATGCTAAAGAATTAATTGCACGCCGAATCGCTATGGAATTAAAAAATGGTGATGTTGTTAATTTAGGTATTGGATTACCAACTCAAGTCGTTAATTATTTACCTGATCATATTAATATTACCTTACAGTCCGAAAATGGTTTTTTAGGCTTATCTGCTTTTGATCCAAATAATGCAAATCCTAATTTAGTAAATGCGGGAGGACAACCCTGCGGAATTATTGCTGGAGGTGCGACCTTTGATAGTGCTTTCTCATTCGCACTTATTCGAGGTGGACATATTGATACTTGCGTGCTAGGTGGGTTAGAAGTTGACCAAGAAGGAAATCTCGCTAACTGGATGGTTCCTGGAAAAATGGTTCCTGGAATGGGAGGCGCTATGGATTTAGTCACAGGTGCTAAGAATGTCATTATTGGTATGGAGCATTGTTCAAAATCAGGTGGTTCTAAAATTTTAAAAAAATGTTCTTTACCTTTAACAGCTAAAAATAAAGTTAATATGATTGTAACTGAATTAGCTGTATTTAAATTTATTAACAATAAGTTAGTTTTAATAGAACATGCCTCTAATATTGATATTGAAACAATAAAATCTAAAACTGAAGCTGATTTTATTATTTCTGAAAACATCAAAGAAATGATCATTAGCCAAAAGGAGATAAAATTATGATTAGTAAAGTCTCTCGTTTCATGACTGCATTTGTCAGTAAATATTTACCAGACCCTTTAATTTTTGCTGTTTTATTAACATTTATTGCTTTTCTATGTGCTTGGGGATTTACTGATAGTACTCCTGTTGAACTTGTTAATATGTGGGGTAACGGCTTTTGGAATCTACTTGGCTTTGGTATGCAAATGGCTTTAATTGTTGTAACAGGAAATGCCTTAGCGACTTCCCCTCAAATCAAAGTTTTTTTAGGACGAACAGCCTCTGTTGCTAAGACTCCTGCGCAAGGTGTGATGCTTGTTACATTTATGGGAGCATTAGCTTGTATTATTAACTGGGGCTTTGGCTTAGTTGTCGGCGCAATGTTTGCAAAAGAAGTTGCTCGGCGCATAAAAGGGACTGATTATGCTCTACTCATTGCCTGCGCCTACATTGGTTTTATGACTTGGGGAGGCGGATTTTCGGGCTCCATGCCATTACTCGCCGCTACACCAAATAATCCCGTTGCCCATTTGATGATCTCTGATACTAACCCACAAGGCATCATTCCTGTTACTAGCACATTATTCTCTGGCTATAATTTATTCATTACGGTTTCTCTTGTTTTAGTTCTTCCTTTAATCACATTAATGATGATACCCAAAAAAGAAGATATCAAAACAATTGACCCAGATTTATTAGCACCAGATCCAACCTTCTCTAAAAAATTAGATAAAAACGCAACTCTTGCAGAAAAAATGGAAGAAAGTCGCTTCATTGCTTATGCAATAGGATTATTGGGTTATACTTATTTGGGGATGAGTTTTTATAAAAATGGTTTTAATTTAACAATTAATAATGTTAATTTAATTTTTCTCATCACTGGTATTGTATTACATGGCTCTCCTATGGCATATATGCGAGCAATCATTAATGCAACAAAAAGTACCGCAGGGATTCTAATTCAATTTCCTTTCTATGCCGGCGTTCAATTAATTATGGAACACTCCGGTCTCGGTGGATTAATTACCGAATTTTTCATTAATATAGCCAATAAAGAAACCTTTCCATTACTTACCTTCTTTAGCTCTGCATTCATTAATTTTGCCGTACCTTCTGGTGGTGGACACTGGGTTATTCAAGGTCCTTTTGTGATTCCAGCTGCACAAGCCCTAGGGGCAGATCTTGGTAAATCTACAATGGCAATAGCTTATGGGGAACAATGGATGAATATGGCACAACCATTCTGGGCTCTACCAGCACTTGGCATCGCAGGTTTAGGCGTAAGAGATATCATGGGATATTGTATGACAGCCCTGATCTTTACCGCACCAATTTTTATTATCGGCTTATATTTCTTTTAAATTATCAAAGGAGAGAAAAAATGGAAAATGTTGTCATCGTGAGTGCAGTTAGAACACCTATCGGCAGTTTTAATGGCTCTCTATCATCGGTGAATGCTTGTGACTTAGGCGCAACAGTAATTACAGAAGTAATTAAACGCGCAAATATTGATAGCTCATTAGTTAATGAAGTGATTATGGGGAATGTTCTGCAAGCTGGTCTCGGTCAAAATCCGGCTCGACAGGCTGCATTAAAAGCAGGCATTGCTCAAGAAATTCCATCACTAACGATTAATAAAGTATGTGGCTCAGGATTAAAAAGCGTTGTTTTAGGGGCACAATCTATTTTAAGTGGCGATGCAGATATTGTTGTTGTCGGTGGTATGGAAAATATGAGCCAAGCACCTTATATTTTAGATAGTAAAGCTCGAACAGGGTTAAAAATGGGGAATATTTCTCTTAAAGATACCATGATAGAAGATGGGCTTACTTGTGCGTTGAATCACTATCACATGGGTATCACTGCTGAAAATATTGCAGAACAATACCACATCACACGCCAAGAACAAGATGAACTCGCATTACGCTCACAAACACGGGCAAATAATGCAATTCAAACTGGAAAATTTCAGAAAGAAATTGTGCCAGTTTTAGTCAAATCCCGCCGAGGCGATCTTCTTATTGAAACCGATGAATACCCAAAATCAGATACCACGTTGGAAAAACTGGCAAATTTAAAGCCTGCTTTTAAGAAAGATGGTTCTGTTACGGCAGGAAATTCTTCCGGAATTAATGATGGCGCAGCCGCTTTACTTTTAATGAGTGAAAGCAAAGCAAAAATACTTGGGCTAAAACCGCTTGCTAAAATTCTGAGCTATGCAAGTGCTGGAGTTGATCCCGCTCTCATGGGGCTAGGACCAATTCCTGCAACTCAAAAAGCATTAAAAAAAGCCAATTTGACATTACAAGATATTGATCTTATCGAAGCAAATGAAGCCTTTGCATCACAGTTTCTAGGCGTTGGAAAAACGTTAAAGCTTGATATGGAAAAAACAAATGTAAAAGGTGGCGCAATTGCATTAGGTCACCCTATTGGAGCAAGTGGAGCAAGAATTTTAGTGACATTACTGCATACTTTATTAGAACAGAATGCTAAACGTGGGCTCGCAACACTTTGCATCGGAGGAGGGCAAGGCATATCAATGATTATTGAAACCATGTAATAAGGCCAACAGAAAAGAAAACACTGTATTTTCTTTTAGGTATGAATATTTTGCTAAAAAGTGGCTTAAAAAGGATTTAAGCCACTTTTTCTATTTTCTATGGTATCGGAAAATCAGACCGCTTGTTTAGCGCGTCATCTCTCCATTTAATTCACTGTGTAACTCTTGTAGGGAATAGACTCCAAATTCGTTGATGTGAGCCACGCCGTAGGAGATCGCATCAGCACCGGCGATGGTGGTGTAAATCGGCACACGCTGTTTCAGGGCAGTGGCACGAATGGAGTGGCTATCGGCGATAATTTCAGGGTCACCACTAACGGTGTTGATCACTAACGCAATCTCGCCATTCTTAATGCTATCGACAATGTGTGGTCGCCCTTCGCGCACCTTATTGATCGCTTGAACCGCCACGCCATTTTGACGTAAGAACTGTGCCGATCCGAAAGTCGCACAAATGCCATAACCCTGCTCTTGGAAACGTTTGGCAATTTCAAGGGCAATCGGCTTATCTTGATCTACCACGGAAATAAAGATCTTACCCACGGTTGGAATACGCTCCCCTGCACCGAGTTGCGCTTTAAAGAAGGCTTCGGCAAAGGTTTTTCCAACGCCCATGACTTCCCCCGTCGAACGCATTTCAGGCCCTAAAATGGTATCAACACCGGGGAATTTAATGAAAGGAAATACCGCTTCTTTCACAAAGTATTTCGGGGGGATAATTTCCTTCGTTACCCCTAATTGTGCAAGGGTTTCCCCAGCCATCACTCTGGCGGCAATTTTTGCCAAAGGTTGCCCCGTTGCCTTACTCACAAAAGGCACGGTACGACTTGCCCGAGGATTGACTTCCAAGACATACACTTCGCCATCTTGCACGGCGAATTGCACGTTCATCAACCCTTTAACTTTCAAGGCAAAAGCCATTTCTTCGGTTTGGCGACGAATCTCATTAAGAATCCCGTCATTTAGGGAATACGCTGGCAAGGAACAAGCCGAGTCACCACTGTGAATACCGGCTTGTTCAACGTGTTGCATAATCCCCCCAATGACTACCGCTT
Organism: Pasteurellaceae bacterium Macca; assembly: GCA_023101485.1. Lineage (GTDB taxonomy): Bacteria > Pseudomonadota > Gammaproteobacteria > Enterobacterales > Pasteurellaceae > LVZB01. The sequence continues at coordinate 435,402 of LVZB01000001.1, forward strand.
CGCCGTCGCAAATACAATCCACATCCACTTCCACGGCATTGTTGAGGAAGTGATCGAGCAAAATCGGACTATCGTTCGAAACAGAAACCGCCTCTCGCATATAGCGATTCAGCTCTTCATCGTTATAGACAATTTGCATCGCTCGCCCCCCAAGGACGTAAGAAGGGCGAACGACCAACGGATACCCCACCTCTTTCGCTAAATCGAGGGCTTCCTGTGCGTGGCGTGCCGTGCGGTTGGCCGGTTGGCGAAGATCAAGGCGATGAAGAATTTGTTGGAAATGGGCTCTGTCTTCCGCCCAGTCAATGCTCTCGGCGGAAGTGCCAATAATATTGACGCCATTCTCGTGTAAGGCATTTGCTAATTTAAGCGGTGTTTGACCACCGTAATGCACAATCACGCCCCAAGGCTGTTCCACCCGAATCACTTCCAACACATCTTCAAGCGTCAAAGGCTCAAAATAGAGGCGGTCGGAGGTGTCAAAATCCGTGGAAACCGTTTCAGGATTACAATTCACCATAATGGTTTCATAGCCTGCTTCTCGTAATGCTAAGGAAGCATGCACACAGCAATAATCAAATTCAATCCCTTGTCCAATGCGGTTAGGTCCCCCCCCTAAGATCATCACTTTTTTACGGTTTGTCGGCATTGCTTCACACTCTTCCTCATAGCTTGAATAGAGGTAAGCCGTGTCGGAGGCGAACTCTGCCCCACAGGTATCGACCCGTTTATACACTGGGAAAATATTTAAGCGATGGCGATAAGCCCGCACGGCTTTTTCACTCTCTTGGGTTAATTGGGCAATGCGTTTATCCGAAAAGCCTTTCCGTTTGAGCCTGCGTAATTCAGCATAATCCAACGTGTGTAGCGATCTTTTCTCTAACGCCAGTTCCTCTTGGACTAAATCTTGAATTTGTACTAAGAACCACGGATCGATTTTAGAATAGTGATGTACCTCTTCAAGGGAGAAGCCCGCACCAAAGGCATCGGCGACATAAAGCATGCGGATAGGCCCGGGGTTGGCTAATTCACGGCGGATTTTCTCTGGCTCTTCGGACATCAAATTAAAGCCACAGATCCCCGTTTCTAACCCTCTTAATGCTTTTTGTAGCGATTCTTGGAAGGTGCGCCCCATGGCCATGACTTCGCCAACGGATTTCATCTGCGTGGTGAGGCGGTCGTCCGCACCTTTAAATTTCTCAAAAGCAAAGCGAGGAATTTTGGTGACGACATAATCCAAAGTAGGTTCAAATGAAGCCGGAATCAGACCGCTTGTAATATCATTGCGTAGCTCATTTAAGGTATAGCCAACGGCTAATTTGGCAGCGACTTTGGCAATCGGAAAGCCTGTGGCTTTGGAAGCCAACGCCGAGGAACGGCTCACGCGGGGGTTCATTTCAATGACAATCATCTCGCCATTTTCAGGGTTTATGGCAAATTGGACGTTTGATCCCCCTGTATCTACCCCAATTTCACGCAATACCGCCAAAGAGGCATTACGCATCATTTGGTACTCTTTATCTGTTAAGGTTTGTGCAGGGGCAACGGTTATCGAATCTCCGGTATGTACCCCCATTGGGTCGAAATTTTCAATCGAGCAGATAATAATGGCGTTATCCGCTTTATCTCGCACCACTTCCATTTCATACTCTTTCCAGCCTAGTACCGACTGCTCAATAAGCAGTTCGTGAGTAGGCGACGCCTCAAAACCCCGCTCGCAGATTGCCATAAATTCATCGCGGTTATAGGCGATCCCTCCGCCGGATCCCCCCATCGTAAAGGAAGGGCGAATTAAAGTGGGAAAGCCGACTTCTTCCTGTGCTTTTAAGGCTTCTTCAAAACTGTGGGCGATAAAGGATTTCGGGCAAGAAAGACCAATTTTTGCCATGGCTTCTTTAAATCGCCCACGGTCTTCGGCTTTATCAATCGCCTCTTCTGTCGCACCAATTAACTCTACGCCATATTTGGCTAAAATACCGTGGCGAGAAAGGGCTAAGGCACAATTTAACGCCGTTTGTCCGCCCATGGTCGGCAAAATGGCATGGGGGCGTTCTTTTTCGATAATTTTCGCCACCGTTTGCCACTCAATCGGCTCAATGTAAGTCACATCCGCCATATTCGGATCAGTCATAATTGTCGCAGGGTTAGAATTCACTAACACCACCTTATAGCCCTCTTCCCGTAGGGCTTTACAGGCTTGTGCGCCGGAGTAGTCAAATTCGCAGGCTTGTCCGATGACAATCGGGCCTGCGCCAATGATAAGAATCGTTTGAATATCTGTACGTTTTGGCATGGTTTATCTCTCTGTTAGGGGCAAATTGGGGGCAAAATGTCTGAAAAATCAGACCGCTTGTTTGAGGGCTGAATACTTAAAAAAGCACTTTTACCTCATTTTGCTTTTCGCATTTCCGCAATAAATTGATCGAACAAATAGCCCACATCATGAGGGCCGGGGCTAGCTTCGGGGTGACCTTGGAAAGAAAACGCCGATCTATCGGTAAGCTTAATCCCCTGTACGGAGTGATCGAAAAGAGAACGGTGGGTCACAACGACATTATCCGGTAGGCTGGTTTCATCCACTTCAAAACCGTGATTTTGGCTGGTAATGAGGACTTTTCCTGTCATCAGATCCTGCACGGGGTGGTTTGCACCGTGATGACCAAAGGGCATTTTTTTGGTTTTTCCCCCTGCGGCTAAGCCAAGTAATTGATGACCAAGGCAGATACCAAAGATCGGTTTGTTGCTGTTTATGTTTAATAGCTGTTGAATCGCCGTAATCGCATAATCACAGGGTTCAGGATCGCCCGGCCCATTAGAGAGGAAAATACCGTCTGGTTGATAGGCTAAAACCGCTTCGGCGGAAGTCGTTGCCGGCACAACCGTGATCTTACACCCGCGTTCTGCAAGCATGCGCAAAATATGACGCTTCACGCCAAAATCATAAGCCACAATATGAAATTCAGGCTTCGTTTGTGGCACATAGCCTTTTCCTAACTGCCACTGCCCCTCTTGCCATTCATAGGGCGTTTCACAACTGACGACTTGGGCTAAATCTTGCCCTGCCATCGACCCCACATTTTGGGCGAGCTGGTGCGCCTTTTCGACATCTTCCCCCACATAAATACACCCCGATTGCGCCCCTTTATCACGGAGTAAGCGAGTTAAACGGCGAGTATCAATATCGGCAATGGCAACAATGCGATGTTTAATTAAATAATCAGAGAGAGAAGAGGAAGAACGGAAATTACTATGGAGAAGAGGGAGGTCACGAATCACAAGGCCGGCGGTATAAATTTTGGGGGATTCCTCATCTTCATCATTCGCCCCCGTGTTACCAATATGGGGATAAGTGAGGGTGACTATTTGGTGAGTGTATGAGGGGTCAGTGAGAATCTCTTGGTAGCCCGTCATCGCGGTATTAAAAACCACCTCGCCCACGGCAGTGGCAGAATACCCAACGGACTTGCCCCGAAAGACTGAACCATCGGCAAGCACAAGAATGGCAGGTTCAAACATAGTTATACTCCTAATGCTGAATTATTGGACGTTGTTTTGCGGCCTAACCTTTCAAGGGAGTAGGCGACCAAGTTTAATGAAGCAAACGTTTGCGTGCAAGATAAAACTTGAAAACGAACGTAAATGTACTTAAACATGAAAACTTATGCAATATTTTTAAATAAAAATTCATAAATTATTCATTCAAAAATAAAGATGCAAGGAAAGACGGTTAGCGGTTAGAATAGGGAAAATTTTGTACAACAGGATAAAAAATGACACATTTTGATTTTAGTGAACAGTTAATTGCGATTGTAAAACGTGATGTTGCCCCCGCTTTGGGCTGTACCGAGCCGATCTCCCTCGCCTTAGCCGCTGCTATTGCGCGCTACCATTTAGCGAGTGAACCACTGCAAATTCAAGCGAAGGTATCGCCTAACTTAATGAAAAATGGGATGGGCGTCACCGTACCGGGAACCGGCATGGTCGGCTTACCTATTGCAGCGACCATCGGGGCGCTTGCTGGCGATCATCAAGCGGGCTTAGAAGTGCTTAAAAAAATTCAGCCGGAAGATGTCAGCCGTGCAAAACAGATGTTGGATCAGCACCAAGTCAGCGTGGATATTGCCAATGTAGATGCGCCCCTCTACGCAGAAGCCTTACTCCTTGGAGATAGCGGTTGGGTAAAGGTGTGTATTCAAGATTCCCATACCAATATCGTGCTAATTGAGAAAAACGGCGAAATCCTGTTTGAACAAGCACTACAAGCGGTGGAAATTGAAGACGATTCTGCTTTCTTTAACCAGCTCAATGCAGAAGATATTTACCAATTTGCCATGACTGCCCCCCTCGATAAAATCAGCTTTATTGCCGAATCCGCCAAGCTCAATTCTGCCCTTTCCAAAGAAGGGTTAGAGAAAGAGTACGGCTTACATATTGGGCGAACCTTGAAAAAGCAGATTTCTTTGGGGTTAATGTCTGACGATCTACTGTCCAAAATTGTGATTGAAACCACCTCCGCTTCCGATGCCCGTATGGGGGGCGCACTGTTGCCCGCGATGAGTAATTCAGGCTCAGGCAATCAAGGCATTGCCGCCACAATGCCGTCTGTCATTGTCGCACGCTTTGTGCAAGCCAATGATGAACAGCTGATTCGGGCGTTATTTCTCTCCCATACCATTGCCATTTACATTCACAGCAAACTGCCGAAACTTTCCGCCCTCTGCGCCGTGACAACCGCCGCTATGGGCAGTGCTGCAGGTATGGCATACCTTTTAAAAGGTAACTTCCACACAGTGAGCCAAGCCATTTGCAGTATGATTGGCGATATCAGTGGCGTGCTGTGTGACGGTGCTGCAAATAGCTGTGCGATGAAAGTCTCCACAGGCGTTTCTTCTGCCTATAAAGCGGTATTGATGGCTTTAGATAACAGCCGAGTAACAGGCAATGAAGGCATTGTGGAACATAGTGTGGATAAATCCATCCACAACCTCTGCGCCATTGCCACAAAAAGTATGGTCTATACTGACAGACAAATCATTGAGATTATGTCCACCAAAGGGCAAGATTGTTAGCTATTCATATAATCGACATACTAAAAAATGTGCCGATTTTTTTATACCTTTAACTTATTCAGTATTATGTGTAATTTGACAATTTAAGCACAAGTTTTATAATTTTTACGCAATTTTTCCTTTCTCATATTAAGGACCTTCCTATGAAAAAACTCATCAACAATGTAGAAACAGTATTGAATGAACAACTCTTCGGTTTAGTTCAAGCTCATCCGGATTTAACTTTAAATTCAGAACCCCTTTATCTTGCCCGCAATGATGCGCCAGTGGCGAAGAAAGTGGCGTTAATTTCAGGCGGTGGAAGTGGGCATGAGCCAATGCACGGCGGTTTTGTTGGGAAAGGAATGTTGGACGGTGCTTGCCCCGGGGAGATTTTTACCTCGCCAACGCCAGATCAAATGTATGAATGTGGTTTAGCCGTAAATAGTGGCGAGGGTGTTTTGCTGTTAATTAAGAATTACACGGGTGATGTACTCAATTTTGAAACCGCGGTGGAACTTTTACACGGCGAAAATGTGAAAGTGGCTTCGGTTTTGGTGGATGATGACGTTGCCGTTAAAGATAGCCTTTATACCGCAGGTCGCCGTGGCGTTGCAAATACCGTGTTAATGGAAAAATTACTCGGTGCAGCGGCAGAACAAGGGGCGGATTTAGATACCTTAGTGAAACTTGGGCATAAATTAAATAATCATGGTCATTCAATCGGTGTTGCCTTAGGGGCTTGTACTGTGCCAGCTGCGGGCAAACCGTCCTTTGAATTGGCGGATAATGAAATGGAATTCGGCGTGGGGATTCACGGCGAGCCGGGGATCAAACGTTGTGCCTTTACTCATCTAAATGATACGGTGGATCAAATGTTCCACACCCTGATCGAAAATGGCAATTATCAACGCACAATCCGCATTTGGGATCGTGAGATTGGCGATTGGAAAGAAGAAGTCCAACAAAAATCAGCCCTTCAAAAAGGCGACCGTGTGATTGCGATGGTGAATAATTTAGGTAGCGTGCCATTATCTGAACTCTACGGTGTTTTTGGGCGTTTAAAACAGTGCTGTGATGAGTTTGGCTTAACAATTGAGCGTAATTTAGTGGGCTCTTACTGCACTTCCCTTGATATGCAAGGCGTTTCGATTACGTTATTGAAAGTCGATGATAGTGACCTTGCTCTTTTTGATGCCCCAGCGAAAACCCCTGCATTTACACAGGGTTAATGGCAATACAAGCGGTCGTTTTTTGAAATTATTTTGTAAAAGGAACATAAAATGGAATTAAGTAAAGCCCAAGTCTTAGCGTGGTTAACGGCGTGTCAAAACACCTTTGAGGCTCAACAAGGTTTTTTAACGGAATTAGATACCGCGATTGGCGATGCCGATCACGGTTTAAATATGCAACGAGGTTTTAGCAAAGTCGCAGAAAAATTACCCACAGTGGCGGAAAAAGATATCGGTATGATCTTCAAAACCGTTGGAATGACGCTACTTTCGAGTGTTGGTGGAGCAAGTGGTCCGCTTTTCGGCACTTTATTTATGAAAATGGCAACGCCGGCGGTGGGCAAAGAACAGTTAAGCTACGGCGAATTTGTTCTCTGTTTAAAAGAGGGCGTGAATGGCATTGTAGCACGGGGAAAAGCTGAATTAGGCGATAAAACCATGTGTGATGTGTGGTTACCTGTTGTGGCAGAATTAGAGAAGCAAGAGAGCTTCCAAGCTGGATTATCGGCAGCCTTAGCGACCGCACAAACCAGCCTTGAAGGTACAATTCCGCTTCAAGCTAAAAAAGGACGTGCGAGCTATTTAGGCGAGCGTAGTATTGGGCATCAAGATGCTGGGGCAACCTCGGCAATGTTGATGATCCAAGCCTTGCATCAGGTGGTTAATCATGGTTAATTTAGTTCTCGTTTCTCATAGTTATACCCTCGCTTGTGGCGTAGCAGAGCTTGCCGAGCAGATGAATCAAGGTTGCCAAATTGCGATTGCAGCCGGTATGAGCGAGCCTGAAAATGCGATTGGCACCGATGCCATGAAAATTCTACAAGGCATTGAGGAAGTGTATAGCGAAGAGGGGGTCTTAGTCCTGATGGACTTAGGCAGTGCGATTTTAAGTGCTGAAACGGCATTGGATTTCCTCGACCCTGAAATGGCAAAAAACGTAAAATTATGCCCTGCACCGTTGGTGGAAGGGGCGTTATCTGCTGTGGTGTCAGCCTCTCAGGGCAATAATCTTGCCCAAGTCGCCGAAGATGCGAAAACAGCGTTGAATGCTAAATTCAGCCAATTTGGTGAAGAATCAGCGATTACCACCTCAACGGCACAAGGGGCGATCATTCTGCCTGAAAATACACAATCTTTTGCATGGACTATCCAAAATCCCCACGGGCTTCACGCTCGCCCAGCGGCAAAATTAGTAGATACCCTTTCCCCCTTTACGAGCCAAGTGTGGCTGAAACGGGGAAACGAAATTGCCGATGCGCGCCGTTATAATCAGCTTATTCAATTACAGGTGAGATTTGGCCAGTCGGTGGAATTTCATGTCCTAGGAGAAGATGCAACGGCAACACTTCAAGCACTGAATGACTTAGCACAAGGGCATTTTGGCGAAGAGGTAGAAAGCCAATCCCAAGGTACATTGATTACCCAAGGAAAAGCGGTGATTGCCGAAGAGAGTAAAGGCTATGCGGTGCATTTCACCCAACAGACCTTAACGTTCGATGCGACTTCTTCAGATTCTGTGGAGGAAAACAAGCGGTCGATTTTATCGGCAATTTTGCAAACCCAACAGCAGTTCCAACAGCTTTCAGCGTTACCGGCGTTAAATAGCACTTTCCGCACCTTATTCCAAGCTCATCAACTTCTCCTTGATGATGAAGAGTTGCAGGAAGATATTTTCCAACGCCTTGGCACGCAAAGTGCAAGCCAAGCCTGTTGGGAAGCCCTAGAAGCGGTGATTGCACAGTATCAACAGCTTGACGATCTGTATTTACAGGCACGTCAGCTCGATATTGCCGATATTCGCCACCGTCTATTGCATAACTTGCATAATCAATCCCTCCCACTGCCAACGCTACACAGTGAAGCGATTTTATGTGCCGATGAGCTTTACCCTTCTACCTTAGCAATGCTTCTGGATACACCTTTCCAAGGTATCTGCTTACAACAAGGTTCAGCGTTATCCCATACCGCGTTATTAGCCAAATCTGCCCATATTCCTTTAATGATACAGTGTGGTGAAAAATTACGTGAAGTGAGCCACCTCGACCCAATTTCCGTAAATTGGCAAAAAGGCGAAATTTGGAAAAACGCATAAAAAAAAGATCTGCACCTAATAGTTGGTTCTATTTCCAACATATTCAGGTGCAGATCTTTTCTAATAATTCTCTGAAAAAGATAAAAAGTAAGATTACTTGATTAGCGCTTGTTGGATTCGTTGAATTATACTTTCTGCATTTAACCCGAGGCTTTCATAAGCCTCTGGCTGAGTTGCTGGGGGGACGAATTCATCAGGAATACCTAGCATCACAAGCGGTCTGATTTTACCGATTTTTTGTAAATATTCATTAACGGCAGAACCAGCACCGCCTTGAAGGGCGTTCTCTTCAAGGGTGACGAGAAGATCGTGACTTTCCGCGAGTTGTGCAATTAAGGCTTCATCAAGGGGTTTAACAAAACGCATATCGACAAGGGTGTAATCCTGCTGTTCTGCCACGCTTTTCGCTTCGTTTAGTAAAGCACCGAAATTGAGAATCGCCACTTTTTGCCCTGTTCTTAATACGTTGCCTTTGCCAAGGGCTAAGCCTTGCATTGGTGTGAGGGCAACGCCTTGGGCATTGCCACGCGGGTAACGTACTGCCACAGGGGTGTTCATTTGGTAGGCGGTGTAGAGCATTTGGCGCAGTTCGTTTTCATCACTTGGGCACATGACCGTCATATTGGGAATACAACGCATAAAACTTAAATCAAAAGCGCCTTGGTGAGTTTGCCCATCTGCACCGACAATACCCGCACGGTCAATGGCAAAAATCACGGGGAGATTTTGAATCGCCACATCGTGAATCAGCTGATCATAGGCACGTTGTAAAAAGCTTGAATAGATCGCCACTACAGGTTTATAGCCAGCAATTGCAAGCCCTGCGGCAAAGGTGACAGCGTGTTGTTCGGCAATAGCGACATCAAAGTATTGTTGCGGAAAGCGTTTAGAAAATTCCACCATCCCCGACCCTTCACGCATAGCAGGGGTAATGCCAACCAATTTTGGATCTTGGGCTGCAATTTCACAAAGCCAGTCGCCGAAGATATTTGAATAGGTTGGAATGGATTTTCCTTGGGGTAATTTACCGCTTGTATGGTCAAATTTTGGGACACCGTGAAAGCCGATAGGATCTTGCTCTGCCGGTGTGTAGCCCTTACCTTTTTTGGTTTTGATATGCAGAAATTGTGGCCCTGACAAATTACGCATATTTTTCAAGGTGGAGATAAGTTCTTCAATATCGTGACCGTCAATCGGACCAATGTAGTTAAACCCAAGGGTTTCAAACATGGTGCCAACAGGGGAAACAAAGCCTTTTACTTGTTCTTCGGTTCGGCGGACAAACTCTTTAATCGGTGGTAAGCCTGAGAGTAATTTTTTGCCCCCTTCCCTTAGGGTGCTATATAACGAACCAGTAAAAAGGCGGGCTAAATGATTATTTAATGCACCGACATTTTCCGAAATCGACATCTCGTTATCGTTGAGGATAACCAGCATATCGGTATGAATTGAACCCGCGTGATTTAAGGCTTCAAATGCCATTCCAGCGGTAATCGCACCATCGCCAATCACACAAACAGTTTTTCGCCCAGCGTTCTCTTTTTGTGCTGCCACGGCAATGCCAAGCCCTGCACTAATGGAGGTGGAGGAGTGTCCGACACTTAATACATCGAAGGGGCTTTCTTCTCGCCAAGGGAAAGGGTGTAAGCCATTTTTTTGGCGAATGGTGTGCATTTGCTCACGGCGACCCGTGAGAATTTTATGGGGATAGGCTTGATGCCCAACATCCCATAATAGTTGGTCGAAAGGGGTTTGATAAACATAATGCAAGGCAACGGTGAGTTCCACTACCCCCAAGCCCGATGCAAGATGCCCACTTGTTTGGCTCACAGATTCAAGCAAATAGGAGCGGAGTTCTGCACACAGCGGTTGGAGCTGTTCTTTTGGCAACAGGCGAAGATCATCGGGGCTGTTGATTTGGCTTAAAATGGGATAGGTTTTTTGCATCATATTTTGTCATTGTTCAGGTGGGCGTTTGCCACTGTGTTTATAGTTGCCTTGAAATGTGGCATCAGTTTTGATGCCCTTTCAAGGCAAGATGATTTTTCAAACTACGCCTTCAACTCTTCCGTTAAAACGGGTTGAATGCTATTTAAAATCTCTTTAACGACACGACCGCTTCCGGCGACGACGTTACCCGAGGAGAGGTAATCCGTACCGCCAACAAAGTTGCTGACTAATACCCCCGCTTCACGGGCGATAAGGTCGCCAGCGGCGCAATCCCACGGTTTTAAACCGATTTCAAAAAAGCCATCAATTCGACCGCTTGCCACATAGGCTAAATCAAGGGCTGCAGAGCCAGTTCGGCGGAAATCAGCCACACCGTTATTCATTAAGGCTTCAAGCATATTTAAGTGAGCAGGGCGATGTTTTGCCACTTTGAAAGGGAAGCCTGTTGCTAATACTGCACCGGCTAAATCACGGCGGTCACTGCTAATCCGTAGGCGGAATTCATTGAGTTTCGCCCCTTCACCACGGACGGCGGTGAAAAGTTCGTTACGGATAGGATCATAAACCACACCTACTTCGGTACGGCCTTTTTCACGAATCGCAATAGACACGGCAAAATGTGGGAAGCGTTTGACAAAGTTGGTTGTGCCATCAAGGGGATCAATGATCCATTGAACATCCGTATTGCTACCGGCTAACACGCCCGATTCTTCCCCGACAATCGAGTGATCAGGGTAGGATTTGCGAATAACTTCAATGATAGCCTCTTCGGCTGCTTTGTCGATTTGTGTGACATAATCGTTTGTGCTTTTGAGTGTCACAGTTGTTTCATTTGCGGCTTGTTCATAGCCTTTGGCAATAATATTGCCTGCTTTTCGTGCAGCACGAATAGCGATGTTTAACATGGGATTCATATTTCCACCGGATTTTAAAGAACATAAAAGAGCGGGCATTATAGAGTAAATAAAGAGGAAAATCACGCCTCACTTTGTTATACTTGGGACAATTTTTCCATCTCAAAGAGTCCCAATGAATAAACCATTTCAATCAGGTCCTCGGTTTAAAACCGTGGATGAACGCCGTGAAAGACCGCGTTTTCAATCTCGCCAAGATCGTCAAGATAACATGTCATCCGATCGCCCTTATTCATCTCGCCCACCTCGCCAAAATGAACGTAATGAACGCCCTTATGCAGGAAAGCCAAAACAGTCAAGGGAAGCATACCAAGGGGCAGAATCTCGAGTTAATACAACTATTTACCCCCAACAAGCACGTAATGCCAGTGGTACAGGTTCGGTGCAGATCAGCGTAAAAGGGGCAAAAAGCTCAGAGAAGAAAACCGGGCCACTTTCCCCTCGTGCACCGGAGAAAATCCGCAATAATCGTGCCACAGAGATGAAAGTTTATGGCGAAAATGCTTGCCATACCTTATTTCAGCAACGTCCTGAGGCGATCGTTCGCCTTTGGGCAACCGTGGAAGGGGCAAAAAAAGCTGGGGAATTGCTGAGCTATTTGGCAGAACAGAAAAAAGCCTATCATGTTGTGGATAGAGAGGAGATGGAGCGTGTGACTGGCACGGAACATCACGGGGATATCTGTTTATTAGTCAAAAAAACCGCGCCATTTTCCTTGGAAGGTTACTTACAAATTCCTCGCCAACGGGATTGTTTAGTGTTACTCGATGGCGTCAATAATGCTCAAAATATTGGTGGTATTATCCGAACTTGTGCATTTTATGGTGTGAAAGGGATTGTGGTAGAAAGCTACGATCTATTAAATTCGAGTAGTGCTGCCCGAGTGGCGGAAGGCGGATTAGAATTTGTTCATGCACTTGAAACCAAGCATCGTGACATTGCCCTTAAACAGTTGCGTCAAGCGGGCTATCAAATCGTTCATCTTACCCAACATAAGCAAGCAACACCGTTACCGAAGACGGCGCTTAATGCCAAAGTGGTCTTTGTGTTAGGTGAAACCGTTGGAAAGGAAGTGGCGTATCCTGAGGATAGCAACGTCAATCTCTCTTTTGCCAACCCTTTAAATAGTGGGCTAAATGTTGCAGTCAATGCGGGTGTTTTACTTGCCCAGTGGTATCAATTGCATCAGCTGTAGTATTGGAAAATTTTTTATATCAAAAGTAAGCGGTCAGAAAATTTGGAAATTCTGACCGCTTGTTTTAAATATGTTGCCCATAATTTTCAGCAGTTTCATTTAAGATATAAGGTCGGTATTGGGGTAAAATAATTTCCTCAATAGCTGACAAATATTGTTGTTCAGTTAAAAAAATAGCGGAGAAATCGTGATCAGCATAGAGCGAATAGCAATAATAAGGGGAATTTGCTTGTTTAAGTTGGTCATTAATAATTTTAAAAAGATAAATACCTGCATTTAATGTTGCTTTTGTAATTGATGTATTTTCATCATAGATAAGGTAACGTTTGTTCTTTACACAAATTATATAGCTGTCATCGTCATATTCTTCTACGATTTCCTCTGGTTCTACATTGAGTAATTCTCTTAATTTTGGCACGATTTCATCATCATATTGCATTTTAATCCCACTCTTTCTTAAAAAAATAAGGGTCTGACGTAGATTAGCGAGTATGCTAGTCTACGAAAATGAAGATAACCCATTGTAAATTAAAGAAATCTATACAGAAAAAACGTCTTGAATTTTTTGTGTTAGAAGTAACGGCTCGCTCAGCCGCAGATTTACTCGGCATTCAGTCCAATTCAGCCATCCTGTTTTACCGTAAAATCCGCGAGGTCATCAGCTATCATTTAGCCCTTGAAGCGGATGAGGTATTTGACGGACAAATTGAGTTGGATGAAAGCTATTTCGGTGGGCATCGCAAAGGAAAACGAGGGCGTGGTGCAGCAGGAAAAGTAGCTGTCTTTGGGATATTGAAACGACAAGGAAAAGTGTTTACTGTGGTCGTTCGTGATACGAAAACAACAACGCTCATGCCCGTTATAGCAAGGAAAATCAAGCCTGACAGCTGGGTTTATACGGACACTTATCGTCGTTATGATGCCCTTGATGTCAGTGAATTTCACCACGAGTGAATCAACCATTCAGAATTATTTGCCGTGAAACAAAATCATATCAACGGCATTGAAAATTTTTGGAGTCAAGCTAAACGGATACGCCGAAAATATAATGGAATTGACCGAAAAAGTTTCCCTTTATTCTTGAAGGAATGTGAATTTCGGTTTAACTTTGGGACACCAAAAGAGCAACTTAAAATGCTGAGAAAATGGTGTAAAATTTAGGGCTAATCTACGTTAGCCCCAAATAAAATCTTGCCCCTCAATAAATCCCGCTCGTTTGATGCGGTCTTTAATCCAGTGTTGGAACATTTTGCCCACGCCTAAGGCTTGATGCAGATTACGGGCATTGACGGTCTGAATTTCTTTCCCTTCAATGGCTTTTTGCTCAATAGTCAGTAGCTCGGTAATTGGGTTAATCATTGGTATTCTCCGTGTGCTTGACGTAAAACATAAAGGGCGGATTGCTCTAATTTGATTTTGCGTTCGGAGTAAGGCATTCCTAGCTTAATCATTACGGCGTTTTCTGTGGTTAATTCATCAAGCAATTTCAATGTGTTTTCACTTAAATGCTGGCGAATATCGTCATCATTGGGGTAGCCGTTTTCTGATAGCCATTGCTTGCCTGTTTGCCCTAGTGCTACTCGATAAATTAAATTGTTCTCTTGGCTGTAAGCGTATTTATTGAGCTTGCCCGTCTGGTCTTGGCGGTATTTAATCGCATCATTTAAACGGCGTTGGTCGTGTTTAATCTGCTCCCGTGCATCAATCCAATCTCTCATTCTGTTAAATTGTTTAATGTACACTTCTTTAAATTCCGCTGCCTTTTTGCCTCGAAAGCCCATTACAAGGAATGTAAAGCCGTCTTGGGTCATTCTGACCATTGGCTGGCGTTTGTTCTGTTCATTGAGGTAATAGGTCAATCCAAAATTGGAGCGTCTAAATTCGGCTGAACAATCTAAATTTTCAATCGCTCTTAAAATATGCCCGTGCTGTTTGCCGAATACCTCCGCCACTTTTCGACTATCGGTCATTGCCGTTAATTCTTGGCGAAATAAGTGAGCAATTACGGCTTGGTGTTCAATCATTGAGTTAATCATTGGCTACCTCCTGGCAAGCGGTCTGATTTTGAGGATTTTTTGCCTCGCCCCATTGGGTTAAAAAGTGCTTCACTTGGGCAAGGGCAGAAAAGGCTTCGGCTTGGATTTCCGTGTCCGTTAATTGTGTGCCGTTTTCCCTTAATACATTTCCGCCTTGATGAAGAGCAGTGAAATAGCTCTCCGCCAAAGTAACAAGGTAAGTCATATCAGCAATAGCTTGCGTGTCCCTTACCTGTGGAGCGGTGTCCGTTATCTCATTTTGCCGTTGAGCCGTTTTCACGCTTCTTGCTAAGCCGTAAAGTTGCCCGATTAGGTAGGTTTTGGCGGTGTCATCGCCTTGCTTTAATCCCTCCGCCAAAGCTCTACACTCTTTGGCCAACTGCGCCTTGTAGTGGAATTTATCGGGGTATTGCGTAAAACAACGCATCACACTTTCTCGGGCAAGCCAAAATTGACGGTTAAGTTGGGGAAAATCTTTTATTCTTGGCGGTTTTGCCTCTTGTTTGGCTTGCTGTGTGGTTTTCTTCGGTGAACGGGTATCTTTACTTGGCTTTTCGGTTAAATCGCTCTCTGGGCGTTTTGTGGCGTTTTTACGGTGATTCGCTTTCCACGCTTTTAAAGCATCCATCGGGTTTTGTGGTTGGCGGTTTGGGTTAGTCATTGTCTGCCTCCGTGATCTCGGTTTCCTGTGTGAAAATAACGGCTTTTGCCTGTTTGGTTTGGGTGAACCTATCCATCACTGCTTGATGAAAAGCCAGCCAGATTTCCGCTTGCTCCTTAATGGCTTTGGCTTGTTCGCCTATGTGTAAAATCGCATTGGCAAGGACGGTTTCATCAGGGATTAAATTCTCTTTATCGGTCTGAATTTTTATCGCCATTCTTGCCTCGTCGATTTCGGCTAAATGGTCGCCGATAAGGCTCGCAAGGGTGTCGATAGTGTCCGCATAGTTTCGGCTAAGGTGTCGCATGTTCTCCCCCTGTGGTGAATTTTCTCAATGTGAATGCGTGATAGTGTGGATTCGCCTTTACCACTTGTTTAATGGCGGTCATCGCTTTGTTTAGCTCGGTTTCACTCCCGACAATAACGGGCTTTTGTTGCCCTTGTGGGTAGGCGATAATTTGCCAGTAGGGGCTAGTCATTGCATGCCTCCGTGTTTGAAGATTGCTCCGCCAATTTATGAATATAAGCCGTCACCTCGCTTTCTAGGTAGCCAACAGAATTGACGCCTAACTGAACACGCTTTGGAAAGTCAGGGCGGTAACGTTTAGATTTTGGGTTCTGCCATTCGGCAAAAGTGGTTTTGCTTACCCCGAACATACCGATTACGGCATTTCTGCGGATAATGCGAGGTGGTAGAGTTTGTGTTTGGGTCATTGATGTACTCCTATTCATTGGTTGTTTTGGATAATCCCTAGCGGTATCGCTTGGAATGAATAGGGGTATTTTGGTGGGGTGGAGGGTGGGTTTCTAGCTTAAACCACGTTTAACTAGGTTTACCTTTGAGGTATAGAAAAGGGTTAAACCCTGTTGGGTCTAACCCTTGATAAATTATTGCGCGACAAGGCTTTGATAGGGTTTAACCCCTATTTAATTTTCGGCTGTGGTCTTAGAATAGTTGCGATATATCGCTTTACCGCATTGCTAACAAAAGGGAATTTTTGAGTAGGATATTTCTCGGTAATCCACGCTTCAATCATTGCATTCTTAGTTAGGTGGTTCTTTCCCATTTGCCCAAAATTCTTTACAAGCTCTCATTAGAATTTCCAACAATTCGGACTTGTGCCCATAAAGAGAAAAATCATCATCTAGCACTTCTTTATTTTCTTCTTTTTGTGGGCTTTCTCTAGCTTCTGATAATCGCTGTTTTAATTCGGTATTTTGTTTTTCTAATTCGGCTATGCGGGCTTGGGCTTGTTGTATATCTGATTTAGTGCATTGCAGTGTTTCTTTCTGTGGCGGTAATATCCAGTCATAATTATTATTTTTTGCCCACTGCTCTATGCTGTTCCGCTCTACTAAAATCTCGGTGTAACTATTGTCGTCATAATCTTTTTGGTGTGTGCTGATTACAATAAGCTCACCATATTCAATAGCTTCACGTAGCGCTATTTCCATTGGTTCGTAGTTAATATCCCATTTATCTTTGTATTGATAAGGTGCGAATCCATTTAGTAATGCAATACACTCATGAAGACTAAACCGCTTTCTTGGTATATAGGCTTTTAATGAATTATCTATCGGCTTTCTATTCTCTATTTTCATGCCTAAGGCTTTCTCTATTTCTGATTTATCAAGTAAGAGATTTTCTCTTAAATTCATGGTCATAGCTCTCCCCTTAAACGACTATTTATTCTATTAGAACGGTATATCATTAAAATCATCTAGCCGTAGTTGTAAGGCTTTTAATAGCATAGGCTGTGAAGTTCTAAACATTCTTGGCTTAATCCCTGAAACTTGCTTATATAAATAACAATCTGCATCTTTCAAAAGCGATATTAAATCAGTGATCGCCTCTTTTCGGTCATTTTTATTATGTAAGCAAGCCCATTCTATAAGCTCTTCAATAGATATAAATTCGCTATTTAATGATGAATTTAAGCTCATAAAACGCCCCTATGCGTTGCCCTATTTAGTGGAACGTGGAAAAGAGTAAATA
Organism: Pasteurellaceae bacterium Macca; assembly: GCA_023101485.1. Lineage (GTDB taxonomy): Bacteria > Pseudomonadota > Gammaproteobacteria > Enterobacterales > Pasteurellaceae > LVZB01. The sequence continues at coordinate 452,526 of LVZB01000001.1, forward strand.
GGGTTACTCTCTTTCGGGGTGGGTAATTAGTCCGCCCCTATCCACGTTAATTTGGTTATTTCTTGGTGAGTTTTGCTATATGTTTGTCAAAATCAGAAATAATCTTTTGTGTTTTATTGAATGCTTTGTATTCTTCTAGTGCCTTTTCATTTGCTTCTTCTCTCGTTTTAGAGCCGCCACCTTGCAAAACTTTAAATTCATTAAACGATAAAAATTTATTTACGCTATCCGCTAGTTTTTCCATTGTAAAATCATTCACATTGCCCCGTTCAATTAGGTTTTCTATGTAATCAAAATAGCTTGTTACTGTTCTTTCTAATTGGCGGATTTCATTTTCGTTTAAATAATTTTTAGCCACTTGCACATCACTTGATAATATCCGTCCATTTGGCGCATTTTTCCACGTCATCAATCCCATATTTTGAGAGTGTCGATTTGCGTGGTTATAAATAATTTCGGGGGCGGTTTGCCCTGTTATTGCATAATGAAATTTATTTTGAACAGTTGCGAAAAAAAGTCGGGTAACATCTGATTTACTATCGTAATCAATACTGCATTCTTGAAATATATCAGTGACTTTCTGCCACATTCTGCGTTCGCTCGCACGGATTGAACGCACCCTTTCTAGCAATTCATCAAAATAATCTTTGCCAAAAGTTGCCTTTCCCTGTTTTAAGCGTTCATCATCAAGTACAAAACCTTTAATGATAAATTCTCGTAGCGTTTGCGTTGCCCATATTCTGAATTGCGTTGCTTTCGCTGAATTTACTCGATAGCCTACTGAAATAATTGCGTCTAAATTATAGTAGTCTAATTCCCGTGTAACCGTTCTTTCCCCTTCTTGCTGAACTGTTCGGAATTTCCGAACGGTTGAATTTTGGTCTAATTCTCCGCTCTCAAAAATATTTCTAAAATGTTCGCTTAATGTTGATTTTGACACGTCAAACAATGCGCAAATTTCTTTTTGGGTAAGCCATAAGGTTTCATTTTCAACATAAACGCTTAATGTTACTTGCCCATTATTGGCGGTATACAATAAGAATTGCGGATTATTCATTGTTAATTTTGCTCTTGGTAGTGCTGTATAGGTCTTGATAGGTCTGTAATTTTACTGTTTAAATAAACAGTTCGCAAGTGGTCAAATTAAAGCAATTTTTTACACATTGACGACTTTCAAATGGTACTGTGGCAATGCTCCTTGTGCGGATTGCTCAACAAAATCCCCCCACGCTTGGAGAATATCGAACCGTTGCTTGATGTAGTCAGCTCGGTTATATGCCATTCTGATTCGGTCTTGATTGATATGTGAGAGCGCCACCTCAATCAATTCAGGATTATGCCCTTGCTCATTAAGATAAGTACTGGCAATGCTTCGCAAGCCATGGGCTACTAGCTTCCCTTTAAATCCCATTCGCTTAATCGCTGCATTGGCGGTTTGCGTATTGACGTGCATTTGTGGGTTTTTAATACTCGGGAATAAATATTCACCCTTACCACTTAGCTTTTTGATTTCTCGCAATAAGGCGATTGCTTGGCGGGATAGGGTGATTTTATGCTCTCGCCCTTTGTCGCTTTCCTTGATACCTTTATTGATGTAAATCGTCCAAATCCTCGTTTTCTCATCAATATCCGCATATCTTGCCATGGCTGCTTCATTCGGTCGGGTCATTGTAAGCATCTGCCATAAAATCAAATAGCGCGTCTGTAAATGAATTTGGGCATTGGTGAGGGCGTACATAAACTCGGGCAAATCTTCGGGCTTAATCGTTTTCATATGCTCGACTTTTGGGTTGTCGAACTCTTTTGAGAGATTGATTAGCGGGTTATGCGGGATGATTTCTCGGTGTAGGGCATAAGTCATGATCTCATTCATTTTCTGAATGGCCCGTTTTAAGGTTTCCAGCGTGCCTTTCTCTTGCAACGGCTTAAAGGCTTTTAGTGCCATGGGGGCAGTTATCTGCGTGATAGGCAATGTACCAAAAGCGGGGAGAAGAACTCGATTTAAAAGGCGTGTAACATCCTTTTGATAATTCTCACTAAAATTCGCTCTTGTTTTGCGATACTCGAACCATTGCACCGCCACCGCCTCAAAAGTGTTGTTGATTTCCGCTTGCTTACTCTCTTCTTGTCGCTGGCGGTGGATTTGAGGGTCGATATTTTGAGCCAGCAATACCCTATATTCATCACGTTTCGCTCGCGCTTCTGATAAAGAGGTTTCGGGGTAACGTCCTATGGATAGCGTGTTTTCCTTTTTTGTGAACGGTCTTTTATAAATGAATCGCCACAATTTAGAACCATTTACTTTAACCAGTAGGATTAAGCCGTTGCCATCTCGTAACTTAACGTCTTTGCCGTTGGTCGTCTTAGCTCGATCTATTTCGGTATTAGTAAGGGGTTTAGTCTGTTTTGCCATTGTGTACCCTCATTTTCAAAAATTGAACGCTGTAAGCCTTGCTATATAAGCTAGTAGCAGTTTTTAAGGGTACGGTTTTTTTGGGGGGTTCTGCCCGTACCCTCATTCGTACCCTTAAAATTTGGGGCTTGGATAGTATCACACGGGTATGGATGGGACAATAAAAAAGCCTTGAAGTATTGATTTTCAAGGCTTTGCGGGTTCTCTTAGTACCCCGTGGATATTCAATTTGGTGGAGCTGGGGGGATTTGAACCCCCGTCCGAAATTACTCTACCTTCAGCACTACACGTTTAGTCAGTCTTTAATTTCACTTAACCACTGCGGACAGACACGCGATAGTTAAGCTCGTTTGATTTAATTTAATGCTTCGATCCTCAAACCGGGGCTTCCACACGATCTCGTTTTGGTTTGACTCCACGAACTCCCCGTCTTACGAGCGGAAGCTAGGGCGTGAAGGCTAAATGCAGGTTATTAAGCTGCTAAAGCGTATTGTTCGTCGTTTGCGACTATTATTTTGCGGTTTATTTACAAGGCCTACCGCACCTTGACGTGCACCTTGGGCTTCGCTAATCCCGTCGAATCCAGAATCAGCCCCAAAAAGTTGGGCGATTGTAAAGGAAAGCTGTCGCCTTTGCAAATTTTTGTGAAAAAACGACCGCTTGTCCTTGACTACTCTTCAACCCCTGTCGTTACAGAAAAACTGCGTGTTTCATTTGGTTTGAGATAAATGAGCGTACCTGCTTTTTCAGCGGCTAAATATCCTTCCGGACGACAAGTTGCTGGTAATACAAAGGCAGAAACTTGTTGATCAGCATTATATAAAATCCAACGTGTTGCAAAATTAAACTCTTCGGAAGAGAAGGTTGTAACATAGCAATGCCCTTTTGGAGAGTGCATACGGAAGCTCAGCTCTTTTTGGTGTTGGGATAAATTATCCATAAAGAACACAATCTCTGGATTATACATTTCAGGCTGATCTAAACGTGAAATAGTGCCTTGTTGTTTAAGCTGCTCATTAAATGCCAGCCATTCAGGGGTTGGTTTAACGTGTGCAGGAATACTTTCTCGCAGTTGAATGGCTTCATCGGGAATGTTCTGACTAAATGTTGCATTATGCTCGTAGCAATAATTGATATGGCACATATATTGTAAAGGCATATCGACATTCGCAAGATTTGTGACTTTCATCTTAATATCAAATAAGCTACTGTCAGCAGGCAATATCACTTCAGGCTGAGCTAAATAGTGATCGCCAAACCCTTTGACATACTCCACTTCACCACCAATACCAATGCTGTTCTCATCAACAATTAGCCATGCTTTATCCATTCTGGCACAAGGCATTTCACCATGAAGTGGGTGATCATCCGCGGGGCTTGGGCAACCATTACGAATTAAACCTGAATGGAACGCAAAACAGCCATAAGTATCAATAATTGAACTGCCGATTTTAGGTTCCTTGAACATATTTTTCATCGTCAGGTTATGCCCTTTAAAATGAGCTTCCCAAATAATCTGCCCATAGAAAGGCAAGACAATTAGATGACCTTGACTATTGGTTAATTTCACCCCTTCAATTCCTGATGGATAAAGAAAGCTGGTAACCGAAAACTGATCATTTTGGAAGATAAGGCGCTCTTTTTCACTGAATTGTGATGGATAAAGATAAACAAAACTTTTCATCATTTAGCCCTCTTTATGATTCAATTTTTGATAGAAATAGTAGCCAACATAGGCAAAGCAGAGAAGCGGTACGATAAAGGCGAGTTGTAATGAGCCTACGCTATCGGAAACATAGCCGTGAATGGCTGGCACAACGGCAGCACCAATAATCGACATCACCACCACTGCACCACCGACTTCACGGTGTTCTTTCTCGACTGAACCTAATACCGAAGCATAAATCGTTGCCCAGCAAGGCCCAAATAATACACTTGCAAAAATTGCAGCATACACGGCGGAGAAATCCTGCACAAATGCGGTATAAGCAAGGGTAATGACGCCTAAAATTGAATACCAAAGAAGCACTAAATCGGATTTAAATTTCGTCATTAAAAAGTTCGCCACAAACTTTCCAATGAAAAAGCCGATAAAGCTATACACTAAGAAATTGGAAGCATCACGCTCATTGATATCACTGAGGTTTAATGCTAAACGAATGGTAAAAGACCACACGGCGACTTGCATACCGACATATAAAAACTGCGCTACAATCCCTTTCTTAAAGGCGGTATTTTTCGCAAGGTATTTTAATGTATCCACGAATTTGATGTCATTAGCAGTATTATCACTATTGACGACCTTACATTTCGGGAATTGGGTGAGAAGGAATAATACGGTTACCCCAATTAACACAAAAATGAGGTATTTATACGGTTGTAACGTATGTTCAAGCATTGATAATTTAAAGGCGTGAATTTGTTCTGCATTCATTCCTGCCATTTGAGTTGCTAGACTATCTCCCTCTTGGAAAATCAAATATTTCCCAAGCAAAATCCCCGCAATCGCACCAATCGGATAAAAAGTTTGACTAATATTCAAACGAAGTGTGGCGTAATCTTTATGCCCGATCATTGAGCTATATGTATTGGCAGAAGTTTCTAAAAAGCTCAATCCAATCGCAATAGAGAAAATTGCCGCTAAAAACATCGTATAAGTTGCCATGTGTGATGCTGGGTAGAAAAGCGAACAGCCCACAATATAAAGTGTTAAACCAATTAAAATGGCAACTTTATAACTGGTTTTTTTAATCACTAAGGAGGCTGGAATCGCAATGAGGAAATAGCCACCATAAAAGGCACTTTGCACTAAGGCACTGGCAAAATCGCTTAATGTGAAGATACTTTTAAATTGGGTAATCAAAATATCATTCAAACTTGCAGCGGCCCCCCATAACGGAAAGAGGCAAGAAAGTAAGATAAATTGAAAGATGGGTGTTTTATTCAGATAGCCATCGGGCATTTGTTGGATATTTTTCATCATATTCTCCTTATTGAGAGTTATTGAAAGGATTGTTGAAAATCCTCAAAGGTCGCTTTATCAGGATAGGAAGACTGCGTACCTTGCCCTGTTACACTGCAAGCGGCAAAAAGAGATGCCATTTTCAGCGACTGCTCAATATTCGCTGTGGCAAGATAATAATGAGAGAAACAGCCTATAAAGGCATCACCCGCACCGCTCGTATCAATCGCATTGACTTTATAAGGTTCGATATGAGTGACCTTATCCTCACGTAACCAAACTGCCCCTTTTTCGCCTAAAGTAACAATGAGATTTTTTAATCCTTTATCGAGTAACATTTTTGCCGCAACTTGGATTTGCTCCATCGTTTGCACAGGCTGTCCCGTTAAAATTTCAAGTTCTGTTTCATTTGGCATAAAGAAATCGCAACGACAGGCATAGGAAATATCTAACTCAGTACTTGCCGGTGCTGGGTTTAAAATCACCGGAATGTGATGTTGATTGGCAAAATCAATGGCGTAATAAACGCTTTCCAATGGAATTTCAAGTTGCAAAATAATCAGCTTACAGGTTTTTAATGCCTCACTAGCACGATCAATATCTGCTGGTTTTAAATACTGATTAGCCCCTTTAATAATCAAAATACGATTTTGAGAGGATGAATCCACAAAGATAGGTGCAACACCGCTTGATACGCCAGCAACTTGCTCTACAAACTGGGTATCTACACCATAATGTTGGAAATTTTTTACCGTATTCTCGGCAAAAATATCTTCCCCAACTTTACTAACCATCATTACTGATGAGCCCAATTTCGCCGCGGCAATCGCTTGGTTTGCCCCTTTTCCACCACAACCCATTTTAAAATCAGGGGCTTCTAAGGTTTCCCCCATTTTTGGCATATCGTTAATATAGGCGATTAAATCCACCATATTAGAACCAATAACAGCAATATCCATCGTAACTCCTTTTGTTGTTTAATTAACATTTAAGACTTGATTTAGTATATATTAAGTAAAATGTGAAAAAAGTGACAGAGATCACAGTTTCAAAAACTTTTTTTGCTATACTATAAATCACATCAAAATTTACTTTTCTACACATTAGGAGAAACAACATATGAACACGAATGAACTTGCTAAATTCATTGATCACACTGCATTAACAGCAGAAAAAACCGAGCAAGATATTTTGCGACTCTGTGATGAGGCCTTAGAGCATCAATTTTTTTCAGTATGTATTAACTCCGCATACATTCCTCTTGCAAAAGAAAAACTACAAGGCTCAAATGTGAAAATCTGCACAGTCGTTGGTTTTCCACTTGGTGCGAATCTCTCTACGGTAAAAGCTTTTGAAGCAGCCGAAGCAATTAACGCTGGGGCAGACGAAATCGATATGGTCATCAATATTGGTTGGATTAAATCAGGTAAATGGCAAGCCGTGGCAGAGGATATACAAGCGGTCAAAAATGCGTGTCAAAATGTAACATTAAAAGTGATTTTAGAAACCTGCCTACTCAGTAAAGCGGAGATTGTCAAAGCGTGTGAAATTTGCCGCGATTTACAAGTCGGTTTTGTGAAAACATCAACAGGCTTTAACAAAGGTGGCGCAACAGAAGATGATATTCGGTTAATGCGTGAAACCGTTGGGCAAACATTAGGTGTGAAAGCATCAGGGGGAGTGCGTGATGCCAAAACAGCACTGGCGATGATTCAAGCTGGGGCAACTCGCCTTGGAACAAGTGCGAGTATTGCGATTGTGCAAGGATTAGATAACAATAGTAGCGGTTATTAGTTAAGAAATGGAGCAAGTAATGGACAAGAAGAAACAATCACGGATGCAAAAATTAGCCTTTTTGCTAAAACAAATGGATAAAATCCATATCCGTGATGCTGCGAATATCCTTAATGTGTCTGAAATGACGATTCGCCGTGATCTCAATGTTCATTCTGGCTCCATCGTTTTATTAGGCGGATATATTGTTAATGATCCCCAACGCAGCAATGATGATAGCTACCAAATTTTTGAACAAGAAACAAAGCACATCGCTGAGAAAATGAAAGTTGGCGAGTTAGCGGCAAATTTAGTCGAAGAGAATGATGTCGTCTTTTTTGACTGTGGCTCAACGGTTGCTTTTATCGCATCTCAAATTGATCCTGCCCTACATTTCACCGCATTATGCTGTTCATTGAATACCTTTATGGTCTTACAGGAAAAACCAAATTGCCGGGTTATTCTTTGTGGTGGTGAATATTCTCGCCATAATTCTTTCTTTATGCCTTTGCAACTTAATAGCGAATTAGATACCGTTTGTACCACCAAAGCCTTTATTTCTGCCGCTGGTGTTGATCTCAAACAAGGGGTCACTTGCTTTGATTTTCAAGAAGCGAAAACTAAACAGAAAGCAATGCAGAAAACTCAACAAGCTATTTTAGTTTTTGATGAATCAAAACTCGGTAAAGTCCAACAAGCTTATATTGGTGAGCTAAACCAGTTTGATCTCTGTTTATCGGATCAACCTTTACCCGAAGCATACCAGCCTACTCACTAATTTCCTCTCAATATTGCTGATTTCACTTTGGCAATTTCTCTGTTAACAGGTACAATCCGTTAAACTTTTTCACAGTTCGGCAGTCCGAGCTGCTTTATTTTTAAGAAAATGATGATGACAGAGACAAATAAAGAAAAAGAATATGATGAAGACGATATCATCGAAGCGGAACTCCTTGATGATGACGATCTTGATGTGGAATTAGTAGAGCCAAAATCTCTCCCTGTGGTAAGTGAAGCCAAAGGTTTAGGGGGGGCGTTAGTGCCACAAGGTAATTTGGATAGCTATATTCGTATGGCAAGCCAATACCCAATTCTTACCGCCGAAGAAGAGAAAGAACTTGCCGAGCGGTTCTATTATGATGAAGATTTAGATGCGGCGAAGCAGTTGATTATGTCGCATTTACGCTTTGTGGTGCATATCGCTCGTGGTTATATGGGCTATGGTTTGCCGTTGGCGGATTTGATCCAAGAAGGCAATATCGGCTTGATGAAAGCGGTAAAACGTTTTAACCCCGAAGTAGGCGTGCGATTGGTTTCCTTTGCGGTGCATTGGGTGAAAGCCGAAATTCACGAATATGTGCTTCGCAACTGGCGGATTGTGAAGGTTGCTACCACCAAAGCGCAGCGTAAATTGTTCTTTAATCTACGCAAAAATAAACAGCGTTTAGCGTGGTTTAATGAAGAAGAGATCCAACGTGTCGCGGAAGATTTAGGCGTTTCACCAGAAGATGTCAAAGAGATGGAATCCCGTATGACGGGGCAAGATATGGGCTTTGACCTCCCCGTGGGCGAAGATGCCGATGAAGCCTATGTGCCGTCAATGTATCTTGAAGATGGCGGTTCTAACTTTGTCGATGAGCTAGAAGAAGAAGAGCATTTAGGGCAAGCCACCGCCCAATTAGCCTATGCACTTGCACAACTTGATGAGCGTAGCCAAGACATCATTAAAACCCGTTGGCTTGATGAAGAGAAAGCCACGCTACACGAACTGGCAGCGAAATATAATATTTCTGCTGAGCGTGTTCGTCAGTTAGAAAATCAGGCATTAAAGAAAATCAAAGAGGCAATCACGTTGCAATGAGCCGTGCAGATTGTGCGAAAAAAACGACCGCTTGTAAGCGGTCGCATATTTTTAAGAAAAGCGTCAATTAGAAATTATCGTAATTTTTTGCTTTACGAATTTCACGTTCGGGTTGAGTTTCACCATTGGGCTTAGCATTTTGTTCTTCGGTCGTTTTCCCGCCACTTAAATCACTTTTCAGATTGTTATTGATACTGTCAGCAATTTTTTGTGAGCGAGGGCTATAACCAACTTCCACGATAACTCTTTTTTTTACCGTATCGACATCTGTTTTCGTAGTGACAATGCCTTTTAAAATTTCTGCAGATTCTACTTGGATCTTTTCAGCAGCTTCTTCTGCTGTTTTACGATCTACTTTTTTATCAGTACCGTTATGTTCGGTTAATGTTTTTTCAATATTATCCAGTGTTTCAACGGCGGTAATGCCTTCGGTTAAAAACTTTGCAATACTGGCTTTAGCTCGCATTTGAGCTTTGGTTTTGGCTGTGCGAATATCGCGATTGTCACCAATTTCTAATTCTGCTTCACCCGTTGCTCGTAAACGTGCAAACTCACCATTTTCATTAAGTTCATATATAACACCGTTTGGTGCTTCGTATTCTTCTGCAATGGCGAAAGAGTGAGTGAATAGCATTGCAATGCTCAGTGTTAATAATGTTTTTTTCATTTTTTACTCCGGTTTAATAAATAAAATTAAGTTTAATATCTTTTATATTTTCAACTTGTTCTCTAGACAAATAAAAATTCAGCTTGTCTGTTCGTGTGTCTATTTCATACTGGTAATAATGATCATTATTAGAATTCATTTGAGGAGTGGTGTTAAAAAATACTGAATATATTTCGTTATCATCTTTACCTATTATAGATAATTGAATTTTACTGAAATGATCATAGTATATAGATCCTATTTTTTCCCTAAATATTAGATAATAGTCAGTATTAACCTTGTACCTCTTAACTTGCTCATGCTTATTTTTGACCATATCAATAGTTTTGTTGCTATTATCTGTTAGTCTGCCCATCTGCCCTATTACTTTTTCAACAGATTTAAGGTAATCTTTATCAATATAATATTGGATTGGTAATTCAAATTCTATGCGTTGTTCTGTAGTTTGTTTATTTATAATAGGGGTTAATTCACCTGTAACGTCCAAGTGAACCACTTGTTTATGTTCGTTAATGGGTTTCACTAATAATTCATCAACTAGATCTGCAAAATCTTGTTTCGCTTTTTCCTCTGTTTTTTGTTTATCGAAATAATTTTCTAACTCAGAAAGAAGTTTATTATTGACGGCGTTTTTCACTTCCACAGTATTCATATCTTGAAGCTGTTTAATTAACACTTGGCTTTCAATATCGACATTCACCACAACTTTGTAACCGCTATCCATTTTTTGCTCTGAAATAACATCAATCTTTTTGACATAAGCATTAGAATGGCTAACGACTTTTTGGCTAAAATCATCGTTATTTAATTCTTCTTTATTGACGATAAATTCGCCTACACTGAATTTTATAGCATTCGTTACGGCATCTTTTTTAGCTTCTTCTAACGTATTGCCGATGCCAGATCCCTTAAACATTTGTGCATTGGCTAAGCTAGAAAGGAGTAGCAAAGCAGGGAAAATCATTTTTTTCATTTAGCGTTCCTTTTATGAATGTTAAACAGAATTGATGAAACTATATTAGTTTACATAAAAACCATTTTGGTTATCAATAAAAATCTGTTCTGCTCATAATTTTCTTTATGAAAATATTGAATGAAAAACAGAAATTCAGCCAAAGATTAAACCTTGCCCTTAATTCAGCTTACCCAAATAAGTTGAAAACTAGCGATATTGCTACGAAGTTTAATCTACAGCATCATAATGAGCCGGTAACTCCCCAAGCGGTGTATAAATGGGTTAATGGCTTGTCTATCCTTTCGGACGATAAAGTGAATACATTAGCAAAATGGCTAAAAGTGAAACCAGAATGGTTACGTTATGGTGTGCAAGAGGGCGAGCAACCCCAATCCGAATTAGATAAGCGATTAGTTGAACTTGTGCTGAGTTTATCCGATGAAAAGAAAAAGCTTTTAGTGAATTGGATTTCGCTCTTTGAGTTGGAAAGAGAACGTTAAAGTGGTGAATTTCTCCCCTCTTAGCCATGATATGTACTTTAATAGAGGGGAGTAGTGTATTTTACATTTTCTCGACGGTTTTAATCCCTAACAGATCCAACCCTTGTTTGAGGGTTTTGGCTGTGAGGTTCGCAAGTTGTAAGCGACTCTGTTTGATAGATTCTTCGGCGTTGAGAATTGGGCAAGCCTCGTAGAAGCTAGAAAAGAGCCCAGCTAATTCGTAGAGATATTGGCATAAAACGTGAGGTGTTCCCTCTTTGGCAACCGTAGTAACGGCTTCTTCAAACTGCAAGAGTTTTAATGCCAAGTTGCGTTCTTTCTCTTCGGTGAGGTGAATTTCCCCGCAAAGTGTGGCTTCATCAATCCCTGCTCGGCTGAAAATCGAGCGGATTCGTGTGTAGGCATACTGCATATAAGGGGCGGTATTGCCTTCAAAACTGAGCATATTATCCCAATCGAAAACGTAATCCGTGGTGCGGTTTTTCGATAAATCGGAATATTTCACCGCCCCAATGGCAACGGCTTCCACCACGGCGGCTTTTTCACTTGGTGTCAGATTTGGGTTCTTTTCAGAAATCAATTTATCGGCACGCTCCATTGCTTCATCAAGCAAATCGGCTAGTTTTACCGTGCCACCAGAGCGAGTTTTAAAGGGCTTGCCGTCTTTGCCTAACATCATGCCGAAGTTGTGATGTTCTAAGCTGAAATGATCGGGCACATAGCCTGCTTTACGGGTGATTAACCACGCTTGTTGCATATGTTGGCTTTGGCGAGTGTCGGAGAAAACCAATGCACGATCTGCTTTTAGGGTTTCGTAGCGATATTTTGCCGCTGCAATATCGGTGGTGGTGTAAAGGAAACCGCCATCTTTTTTCTGCACGATCACGCCCATTGGGTCGCCGTCTTTATTTTTAAATTCATCAAGATAAACCACCCATGCGCCTTCATCTTCCACGGCTAAGCCCTGTGCTTTTAAGTCTTCCACAATGGCAGGTAACATCGGATTATAAAGGCTTTCCCCCATGACATCCTTTTCGGTGAGGGTGACGTTTAAACGTTGGTAGTTCTGTTGGTTTTGTTGCATCGTGATATCCACGAGCTTCTTCCACATTGTGCGACAGTACTCATCTCCACTTTGTAATTTCACCACATAACCACGGGCTTTTTCGGCAAATTGGGCATCGCTATCGTAATGTTCTTTCGCGGCACGGTAAAAGGCTTCGAGATCGCTTAACTCCATCGCTGTAGCGTTTTCATTTTCCATTTTTTCAAGGTAAGCGATTAACATCCCAAACTGCGTGCCCCAATCGCCAACATGATTCGCCCGAATCACGTTGTTGCCTAAAAATTCAAGGGCGCGGACAACGCCGTCACCAATAATCGTGGAACGCAAATGCCCAACGTGCATCTCTTTCGCCACATTTGGGGAAGAATAATCCGCCACGACTGTTTGAGTCTGGGGTAATTGGATGCCTAATTTCGGGGCGTTTAGGGCGTGTTGTGCTTGCTTCGCTAACCAATTTGGCTTTAAGAAAATGTTGATAAAGCCCGGACCTGCAATTTCTAATTTTTCTGCCATATCGGCTAATTGAAGTTGATCTAAGACTTTTTGAGCAAACTCACGAGGATTCACGCCTAATTTTTTCGCCGCCCCCATAATGCCGTTTGCTTGATAATCGCCGAACTGTGGTTTGCCTGATTGACGCACTAATGCTTCAACATTTGCTTTTGCCCCCGCGAGCACCATTGCGTGTTGAATTTTTTCCGATAGAATGTGTTGAATATTCACGATTTTACCTATTGATGTTTCCTTAAAAAATGTGTGCAATGATACTCGAAAATGCAGAGAAACAGGCAGATTTTGCAAATTTTTTCTCAAAAATGACCGCTTGTTTTGGCGATTTTGCCGAATTTGAAGCAAAAATCCGCCAAATCGCCGATTTAGCACAAATTCCCCTCGCGGAATTTGAGATTGACCATTTAGCCGTACGAATGAATGATACTCAACGGGCAAAACAGTGGTATGAATTACTGCTGACTCACGCAAATCTCCTGAAAGAGAGTGTTGTGAATGGTCGCCCTATCGCATTATTTACCCTCTATACGCCTTTAACGTTCTGCGGAAAGTCAGTTTCTATTGTGGAACTTCCCTTTCCAAAAGGAAAAATCTATCCTCAAGAGGGGTTGGAGCATATCGAAATTGTAATCCCTTTTCTGACGGACGAAACAGTGGCTGAATGGACAAAACGCATTTGCCATCAATATGCTCTTGAGCAGAACCCTCACATCACATTAAAGATCAGCCAACCGACCGTTTTAGGCGAAGGATTACCGAACCCAACAATCGCCATCACAACAAATTACAAAACTTATTGTAATAATGCTTGTCTTAAAATTCATCCTTATGATATAAATACCGTTATCCGTTCAGAGTGCGTTCTCTGAACTTTTTTTGGAGAAAAAATATGAAAAAAATGGGATTTGCTGCCGTTTTAATGGCAAGTTTAACCCTTGTTGGTTGCGCAAACACTGATGTTTATAGTGGTAGCGTTTATCGTGGTGATCAGGCTAAAGAAGCTCGTTCAATTAGTTATGGAACTATTCTTTCTGTCCGTGATGTTAAAATTCAAGCAGATAACCAAGGTGTGCTTGGTACCGTCGGTGGTGGTGTGTTAGGTGGTATTGCAGGTTCAGCTGTTGGCGGTGGTACCGGGCAAGCAATAGCAACCACAGTCGGAGCTCTTGCCGGTGCAATCATTGGTAGTTCAGTAGAAGAAAAAGCATCACAAGTTTCATCTTTAGAGATGGTAATTCGTAAAGATGATGGCAAAGAAGTCGTTGTTGTTCAAAAGAAAGAAAGTGGCTTCGTTCCAGGAAAACGTGTTAGACTTGTGGGCTCAAATTCTGATCTAAACGTTTCTTTACTTTAAGTTTAATTAATATTTTAAGGATTATGTCATGAAAAAATTTTCTCTTGTTTTAATGATGAGTGCAGTATTAGCTGCATGTACGGCTGATGTTTATTCCGGCAAAGGCAATGCAACAATAATCTCAAGTAAAAATCTTCAAAATAACACTGTTGAGCTTGTTATCCAAAAAGATAACGGCGAAACTGTGACAATGACTCGTGAATACGATTCTCACGCCACTGTTGGCGCTCGTGTAAACGTATCGGATAACTACGAGCACCAAGATGTTGATCTAAAAACAATCACTCGTTACGAGTTCAAATAATTAGATTGATAACAAATTAAAATCCATTTTATATTGGTATAAAAAGGATAAATCAAGCGGTCAAAATTTAATTTGACCGCTTTTTTATTATAGGAAGAATAAAATGAAATTATTTAACTTTATATCCTCTATTTATCGAAAAATTTTTCTTAATAAAAAGAAGTATCAATCATAAAAAGTGAAGACATTATTCATTTAGATCTTTATTTTTGGGGCTGACGTAGATTAGCCCTAAATTTTACACCATTTTCTCAGCATTTTAAGTTGCTCTTTTGGTGTCCCAAAGTTAAACCGAAATTCACATTCCTTCAAGAATAAAGGGAAACTTTTTCGGTCAATTCCATTATATTTTCGGCGTATCCGTTTAGCTTGACTCCAAAAATTTTCAATGCCGTTGATATGATTTTGTTTCACGGCAAATAATTCTGAATGGTTGATTCACTCGTGGTGAAATTCACTGACATCAAGGGCATCATAACGACGATAAGTGTCCGTATAAACCCAGCTGTCAGGCTTGATTTTCCTTGCTATAACGGGCATGAGCGTTGTTGTTTTCGTATCACGAACGACCACAGTAAACACTTTTCCTTGTCGTTTCAATATCCCAAAGACAGCTACTTTTCCTGCTGCACCACGCCCTCGTTTTCCTTTGCGATGCCCACCGAAATAGCTTTCATCCAACTCAATTTGTCCGTCAAATACCTCATCCGCTTCAAGGGCTAAATGATAGCTGATGACCTCGCGGATTTTACGGTAAAACAGGATGGCTGAATTGGACTGAATGCCGAGTAAATCTGCGGCTGAGCGAGCCGTTACTTCTAACACAAAAAATTCAAGACGTTTTTTCTGTATAGATTTCTTTAATTTACAATGGGTTATCTTCATTTTCGTAGACTAGCATACTCGCTAATCTACGTCAGACCCAAAATTAAAACCACAAGCAACACCTTATGCTGACGGTAACAATCTTTATTTACGCATCAGCAATAAAGGTTGCCGATCTTTTCTTTTCTGGTATTCCCACCCAATTACTAAAAAACGAACAAAAAGAAAGCTAGGGGATTATCCCTATATTTCACTTCACGAAGCACGAGAAACAGCAAGAGCTTTCAATAAGTTGTTAGCTCAATCAATAAATTCCTTTGAATATTAAGGTCCTATAATAGTCAAACTTTGGCAATGATGTTATGCATATTAGGAATAAAGATCGGTTCTTATCTTTTTACTTTTTTAGCTAATAATGTGGCAAATTTCATTTTAATACGATTCCCTTGAGCATCTGTTTTATGTAATTCGCCTAACTCTTCATTATATTTTACTAATTCCCAATCTTGATAATAATGGCTTAATTCTCCTTCTTTGAATGTAAAGGAAAAAGGCATAGGGCAAGGATATTCATCAGTACTCATCGCACAAACAATCAAATTATATCCTCCAAGACAAGTCGATTGTTGCATATTCTCAATAATCTCTGGGATGCGTTTTGGGTTAAGGAACATCATTACAACCGTTGAAAGAATAAAATCAAACTCACCGCAAATAGTGGCTTGATTAATATCATAAACGCCAGTATGAATCGCTGTAAGTTGCTCTGTCTCAATAATACGATTAAGAAAATCAATACTCTCGGCATTATGATCTAGTGCCGTCACATCAAACCCTTTTTGATTGAGATAAAGGGTATTTCTTCCTCGACCACAACCAAGATCAAGCGCTTTGCCCCCTTGAAGATAAGACATTGCATGAATAACTTCAGAATGTGTCGCAGTAAGGTTATATTTCTTCATAAAATATTCTTCAGGCGCACAGTAAAAAGCGAGCTGACATTGAAGAGAATCATCCAATGCAGTGATTTTATGCCAGACTTGAGGAGCAATCATTGGAGGCTGATTATCTATATCAAAGCAATGTTCACTTATGACTTCGCCTTTTTCATCTAATTCATAATATTTTAATGCGCCTTTTAAAATCGTTAATTTTGCCCAAGTGCCCACTTTCGTGTTGTGTTTTTCTCGGAACATCATAGGTAATGAATTTGCCGTCCAAACCGGCATTTGTTTATAACAGAGTAGATTTTGCATGATATTTTGTATTATCTAAATGATTGAGAATAAGAATACAAATTTTAGTAAAAATTTGACCGCTTGTTTTCACCCTATTTGTGCCTAAATTCCTATTTAAGACAAAAAAATCCTCCATATATGGAGGATTTTTCTTCTTTACGTTTAACGCCAAGCTTTAAATTGGTTGATTAGGCCATTTGTGGAGCTATCGTGGCTGGTAATCTGCTCATTATTTTCTAGCTCTGGCAGAATGCAGTTCGCAAGCTGTTTGCCTAATTCTACACCCCACTGGTCAAAGCTATAAATATTGAAAATCACGCCTTGTACGAAGATTTTATGCTCATACATCGCAATCAACGCCCCTAAGGTGAACGGGGTAATTTTCTGCACTAAAATCGAGTTTGTTGGTTTATTTCCAGTAAACACTTTAAAAGGCACAATTTCAGCAAATTCTTCAACTTTTTTGCCCGCTTGTAGGAACTCTTGTTCCACTACTTCTTTCGATTTACCAAAAGCAAGGGCTTCTGTTTGGGCAAAGAAGTTCGATAATAATTTACTGTGATGATCCGCAAGCGGATTATGCGTTTGCGCAGGGGCAATAAAATCACAAGGAATCAATTTCGTGCCTTGGTGAATCAACTGATAGAAGGCATGCTGACCATTTGTCCCTGGTTCACCCCAAATAATCGGCCCAGTTTGATAGGTAACGGGTTTGCCATCACGACCAACGAATTTACCATTTGATTCCATATTCCCTTGTTGGAAATAAGCGGCAAAGCGGTGCATATATTGGTCATAAGGTAAAATTGCCTCTGATTCCGCCCCTAAGAAATTGTTATTCCAGATGCCCACAAGCGCGAGGGTTGTTGGAATATTTTTCTCAATAGGTGCATTAAGGAAATGTTTATCCATCGCGTGTGCGCCATCAAGTAACGCCTCAAAATGCTCAAAGCCGAGGGAAAGGGCAATGGATAGACCAATCGCAGACCAAAGGGAATAACGTCCGCCGACCCAATCCCAAAATTCAAACATATTGGCAGTATCAATACCAAATTTTGCAACCTCTTTGGCATTCGTTGAAAGAGCAACAAAGTGTTTTGCTACCGCACTTTCGTCTTTAGCGGATTTCAATAACCATTCACGAGCAGAAAGGGCGTTTGTCATCGTTTCTTGCGTTGTAAAGGTTTTAGAAGCCACAAGTACAAGGGTCGTTTCAGGATTCACTTTCTTCAAGGTTTCAGCAATATGCGTGCCATCAACATTGGAAACAAAGTGCATATTAAGATGATTTTTGTAAGGGCGAAGGGCTTCAGTCACCATATAAGGCCCAAGATCTGAACCGCCGATACCGATGTTAATCACATCGGTAATCGCTTTACCGGTATAACCTTTCCACTCACCTGAAATAACACGCTGACAGAATTCTTTCATCTTCGCCAACACCGCATTGACCTCTGGCATAACGTCTTTACCATCCACATTAACCGGTGTATTAGAACGGTTGCGTAACGCCGTGTGTAATACGGCACGATTTTCCGTACGGTTAATTTTCTCGCCGTTAAACATCGCATAAGTGGCTGATTTTACCTGACACTCTTCGGCTAATTGACGTAATAGGGATAATGTTTCCGCATTTATCGCATTTTTTGAGAAATCCACCAAAATTTGGTTTTCAAATTGTAAAGAGTAATGGTTAAAACGTTGTGGATCTTCATTAAATAATTGAGGAATCGTGAGATTTTCCTCTTTATGCTGTTCAAGTGCATTCCAAGCAAAGGTTTGAGTTGGATTGATTTTTTGCATGACAAATATCCTTCTATTGATTTTGAGATTCGGTTGATGATGGGGTGGTCAGTTCATCTAAACGTTTTTCGAGAGCAACCAATTTTTCCCGTGTGCGGAGTAAAACTTGGGATTGAACATCAAACTCCTCACGAGTAACCACATCTAATTTGGCGAGCTGTGCTTGTAAAATTTGTTTGAATTTTTCTTCAAGATCATTACCGACATTTTTTAAACCTTGGGGTAACGCATTGTGGAGTTGTTGGGCGATAGATTCCAGATTTTTGGGATTGAACATCATTTTTTCCTTATTAAATTTGACGCTCAATTTTAAAGAATTTTATGGCAGATAAAAAGAGATAAAAATCAAATATTCTTGAAATGGTAAGGCTTAATAGAGGGATAAAGAGATGGCTGGAGTACTAGGATTCGAACCTAGGAATGCTGGGATCAAAACCCAGTGCCTTACCGCTTGGCGATACTCCAAAAGAAAAAAACTAACCTGAATGTTAGCTTTGATGATTTGAAATAAGATGGCTGGAGTACTAGGATTCGAACCTAGGAATGCTGGGATCAAAACCCAGTGCCTTACCGCTTGGCGATACTCCAGTCGTTTTATTTGCTTAGTCGATAAATGGTGCGGGACGAGGGACTTGAACCCACACACCTCTCGGCGCCAGAACCTAAATCTGGTGCGTCTACCAATTTCGCCAGTCCCGCAAATGGTGGCTACAGCGAGATTCGAACTTGCGACCCCAACATTATGAGTGTTGTGCTCTAACCAGCTGAGCTATGTAGCCATTTTGCGTCACCATATCGGCTTTGCGGGGCTTATTATGCTGATTTCGGTTTACCTCGTCAAATACTTTTTACAAAAATTTCACTGTTTGAATAGTCTTTCGGCAAATTGTTGTAAAAAACCACGTTTTTCATAATTTTTGCTTATTTTATAACAGCTTAGAAAAAACTAAGCACGATTTTCCATTTCTGCTTGAACGCGCAATAGCACACGTTCTATGTCTGGTAGTACCCCTTCCCAAAGCTGAAATGCAAAAGCGGCTTGCCCCACTAGCATACCTAAACCATCTTGGCAGAACTGTGCCCCAAGGGTTCGACCATAATTTAAAAACGGTGTTTGTTGGTTAAGCGCATACTGCATATCATATAACTTCCCCTCTCTCACTAATGAAGAAGGTAACTCAACACATTGACCTTGTAGCCCAAGGGAAGTGGCATTGATGATTAAATCAAAAGATTGTTTCGAAATTGCATTCCAACTAGCGGAATGAATTTCCCCCCATGGTGCAAATTTCTCGGCTAAAACGACCGCTCTCTCCTCTGTTCGATTATAAAGTGTGATCTGCTGATTCGCCTGCAATAACGGGTAAAGTACGCCTTTTGTCGCCCCTCCTGCACCTAAAATGAGCACATGCTGATTCGCCTTTAGCCAATTTAATCGCGTCAAATCGGCGACTAAGCCTGCACCGTCGGTATTCTCGCCATACCACTTGCCATTCCCTAAACGCTTTAAGGTATTACAAGCACCGGCTTGCAAACAACCTTCACTATATTCATCTGCCAACATAAAAGCCCGCTCTTTAAATGGCGCAGTAATATTTGCCCCTTTTGCCCCAGCCTTAAAAAAAGCCTGTAACTGTTGTTCAAAAGTCACTTCATCGCCTAACTTCGCCACATACTGAATCTTTTTGCCTGTTTGCTCGGCAAATAGTTGGTGGATACGAGGGGATTTACTTTGGGCAATGGGGTTGCCCCAAACAGCATATTGATTCATTTTTCTTCTCTTTATCTCAAGGCTTCTCAACCCTGACGGAAAATCTGTTGAGTAAAAATATCACGAATTTCAGAGGGGTTCGTTTTTCCCCCAGTAGGTTCATCTAAGACAGGAAAATCTACGCCAAACTGTTGGCGAACTTCATCACTATTACGGCAGGGCGGTTTTGTCGTTAAATTCGCACTTGTGGAGGTTAAAGCAAAACCCGTTGCTTCACATAAGCGTTGCACCGCAGGCAAGCGACAAATCCGAATCGCAATGGTATCAAACTGCCCACGGAGGTAGCGAGGTGTCGTATCAAGGGCTGGAACAATCCAAGTCACTGCATTCTCTCTTACGGCTTCAATTTGTTGCCAAGCCTTTTCATCAAGGCGAGTACAATCGACAAACGGAAAAAAAAACTCTCGCCTTGGTGCAACCAAAATCAACCCCTTCTCCTCTGGGCGATTTTTTAGTGCTAATAATGCGCTCACGGCTTGCGCATCTGCTGGGTTGCAACCCAAACCGAAGACCGCTTCCGTGGGGTAAGCCACCACTTTCCCCTGTTTTAGTTTTTCAACAATATCATTCAATGTGTTCATTTTCTGCTAGATTAAATAAGTGTTGACAAGATCGGTTCGCACAGAGGTAGTAATCCTTTCCTCGCTGTTTTTTAATTGTCGCCAAACCACCATGACATTGAGGACATTCCACTACCACAGGCTTGCTTGCCAACGTAAATTTGCAAGTAGGATAACCTGTACAACCATAAAAAGTTTTACCCGCTCTGCCTGTTCGAACCAATAAAGGATGATGACATTCAGGGCAGATAAACGCTTCTTCAACATCCTGATTTTCTTGAACAGTGAAATGGCACTCAGGGTAATGGCTACACCCAATAAACATACCAAAATGCCCTTGCTTTAATTGCAAAGGCGAAGCACATTCAGGGCAACGTTCATCTAAGGTTTTAATAATGTGGCTGGTCTGTTGTAGCGGTTTCAAATAATCACAGGCAGGAT
Organism: Pasteurellaceae bacterium Macca; assembly: GCA_023101485.1. Taxonomy (GTDB): domain Bacteria; phylum Pseudomonadota; class Gammaproteobacteria; order Enterobacterales; family Pasteurellaceae; genus LVZB01. The sequence continues at coordinate 473,529 of LVZB01000001.1, forward strand.
AATTAGAACAGCCCAGAAATAGCCCCTGCTTTCCCTTTTTCATCTGCAAAGGCGAACCACATTCAGGGCAAAATTCTGTGTGCTTAGTCGATTTAAACAGGCTCATCGAGTAACTCAAATTCAATAACAAAAAAATCCGTTTCTTGGGGGTAGATCTCCTTAATCACCTGTTGTAATTCCGCCAATGTCATATTTTCTTGCTGTGCATGGCGTTCATTTAAGGCAGAAAACGGCGTTGGCGTGATCGATAACACCCGAATATGGGCAAACAAGCGGTCTGTTTCATAGGTCGAAACACATAATCTTTGCCCGGGCTGGAAGTGGGATTCACTCACATCACGAATCGTAATGGTCTTTTTCCCCTTTACAATATCCTCTTCAAAACGACTAAAAAAGGTGATTTTATTCTTCGTCATCATCATGGTAATCCATATCGAGTAAATGGCTAAAATGATCCTGTAGAAAACCTCGTCCTACCATAAATCGCCACATTTTTTGTTTCGCTTTTCTATCCCAAGTGGTCGGGCATTTTTTCTCAAATACTTGCTCAGCTAAGCTAAACCAATCCACCTCGGCATTTTCTAGCTCCTGCTCAATCAACCAGCCTTCGACCCCTTTGATTTTAAGATCTTGTTTTATCCGCCGAGGGCCATAGCCTTGCTGTGATCGATAGCGAATAAAAGTACCGCAAAATCGTTCATCACTTTGCCAATTATTTTCTTGGGCACGCTCAATTGCACCCTCAATCTCTTCATCTGAGTAAGCCTTTAAAGTTAATTTATGGCGTAACTCCGCCTCGCTGTAATCTCGCTTACTTAACAGATAAAGCAAATAATTGATTGCCGTATAACTCGATGTTTTCATTTTAGGTTTATTCAAATCCGCAAAGGAAAATAAAATAGAATGGGATAAAAAATAGAAAAAATGCGGTTTCTTCAAAAACCGCATTATGCCATATCAGCGTGTGAGATTAGAGTTCTTCTTGAACTTCTTCAATAAAGTCGTTTTCTAACACTTCCTCTTCACTACTAAAACTTATTTCATCATTTTCTTTGGATTTCGATTTTCCTTTTTTAGCTTTTGAAGATCCTAATGGCGCATTTGGATTTTTCGTCACAATTTCACGGATCTCTTCCTCAAGGGAAGCGGCGATTTCAGGATTATCTTTTAACCATTGAATCGCATTGTTTTTTCCCTGACCAATCTTATCATTTTGGTAAGAGAACCAAGCACCGGATTTCTTAATCAAGCCATTTTCTTCGGCAAGAATAAGCAACTCGCTCATACGGGAGATCCCTTCGCCATACATAATGTCAAAATTCACTTCACGGAATGGTGGTGCAACTTTATTTTTCACTACTTTGACTTTGGTTTCATTACCTAAAATATCATCTCCGCTTTTCACCACACCCGTACGGCGAATATCTAAACGCACAGAGGAGTAGAATTTCAACGCATTTCCCCCGGTTGTCGTTTCAGGGTTACCAAACATCACGCCAATTTTCATCCGAATTTGGTTAATGAAGATCACTAAGCAGTTTGTGTTTTTAATGTTAGCAGTCAGTTTACGCAACGCTTGGGACATCAAACGTGCTTGTAAGCCCATATGAGAATCCCCCATATCACCTTCAATTTCTGCCTTTGGTGTTAAAGCGGCAACGGAATCCACAATAATCACATCCACCGCACCGGAACGCACTAAGGCATCACAAATTTCTAAAGCTTGTTCACCATTATCAGGTTGGGAGATAAATAATTCATCGGTATTCACCCCTAATTTACGGGCATAAACGGGGTCAAGGGCATGTTCAGCATCAATAAACGCACACGTTTTATTGGTTTTTTGAGCCTGTGCGATCACCGAAAGCGTTAAGGTTGTTTTACCCGAAGATTCAGGGCCATAAATCTCGACAATACGCCCCATTGGCAAACCGCCAATACCAAGGGCTAAGTCTAATCCTAATGAACCGGTGGAAACCGACTCAATATCAAGCTGTTGAGTTGCCCCCAATTTCATAATTGCCCCTTTACCAAACTGCTTTTCAATTTGAGCAAGGGCGGCAGCAAGGGCTTTCTCTTTGCTTTCCGGATCAACTTGTTTCACCACTGGGTTTTGGTTTTTAGATTTTTTGTTATCAGCCATAATGTTTCCTTAATCTGAAATCGGGTATTGTATAAAAAAGGAACGAAAATTCGTTATTACTGTAAATTATTATACTGTTTAACCATACAGTTTCAAGCACTTTTTGCGATTTTGCAAAATTATTTCAAAATTCGACCGCTTGTTATTGGCACGGCTCGCTTTTCATCAAAAGGGTTAAGGGCATTGATGAGCATAATCTGCTCAAACTTCCATAACGCCTTAGAAGGAATATCACAAAGCGTTACTTTACCCTCTGCTAATAACGCCGTTAATTGCGTGCCTTTTAATAAATAATGCCTCGGGCTAAACCAGCGATGATCTTTTTTCAATAATAAATTACCAATGGTGCAATCACTGATAAAACCATTATTGATAATGATAATTTCATCACTCTCTGCTTGGAAGTTGGGCAAATTTTTCAATAAATCTAACCGCTTGCGATCCGTATATTTAAAACGATAATCTAAATTTTCTGTTTCCACTAAATGAAAACGTTGAATTTGACGTGGCACATAAGGGTAAAAAAAGATCTCACTCTGCTTAGGAGAATAATTCACCCTTGCTCGAACTAATCCACAATGAAATGCTTTCGGCACGACTATTTTTTCCGCTAGATTCAATGTCGGTGCATGTTGAAAATAGTGTTTAAAAGCAAAATCCACACGTTGTTGATGATAAAATAATTGCTGAATTTTTCCATCAATAATCGCAATTGTTTCAAAAAGTGGAAATTGGCACATACACTTTCTCTAAAATTTCATTATATTCTTCATTTAATTGGCTTAATGCGGTAATTCCGCCACCACTACGGAAATAATATTCATCATTTTGTTTTTCAATATAACGAATAACAACGCCACTATCGAGATTTTCGCCATCAAAATAGCCCATAATCCCCGTGTAATAACCCCGTTCTTGCTGTTCTGCTTGGCGAATAATCTCCACAGTTTTCACTTTGGGCGCGCCACTAATCGACCCCGCAGGTAATAACTTTGCCAACATTGTGCCAATATTATCTTGCCAATTTTCAGCTAATTCCCCACAAATTTCCGAACTTGTTTGATAAATTGCCCCTAAATAGGTCTGAACTTTTTCTACATAGCGATATTTACTCACTTGAATATTTTTTGCCACTAAGGCTAAATCATTACGAATTAAATCAACAATAGTATTATGTTCACTAAATTCTTTGATGGAATTTAATAATAACCCCTCGGCATTTTCAATATTCGCGTTAATCGTCCCTTTCATTGGGTAAGAATAAATCTTATTCTCTGCAATTCGCACAAAACATTCTGGAGAAAAACAAACAAATTGATCTGCCAAATAACATTTATATTTTGCTTGGCTTGCCTGAAATAACATTGCTAAATCATAATTCGTTTTAATTTTCGTTGGATAAGTCAGATTTAATAAATAACTATTACCGGCTTGAATTTCCCGTTGAACTAATTCAAACCCTTGTTGATAATGTTGGAAATCCATTTTTTCCATACTGAATTCAAACGGCGGAAATGCCCCTTGAAGAGGGGGTGCAAACGATTTTTGCGGTGTTTGGAAATAGAGATCCGTCGGTATTTCGCCATTTTCAACGCGAATAAGCGGTTTTTGCTGTTCAAAATCGATCAGGAAAAAAAAGGCTTGGCGTTTTTTCCCATAGCTGTTCGCTTGTTGGATAAATTGTTCCATATAATTCATTTATACAAGGGGCAGAAGTACATCGCCTTCTGCCCCACTCCCTTACTCTTTATTACTCACAATGACCCGTAGGCTATCTAACCGCCAAGTGGCTTGTTCAAGTTGGGTTAAACTCTCCCGTTTTACTTGCTCTAATGCCTCAATTTCATCTGCCCGAATATTTTTATTGACCGCTTGCAATGAAGTTAAACGGTGTAATTCACTGCTCAGCGTCTGCTCGGCATTGCTCTTCGCCGCCTCAATCAATGCGACTGCTTGGGGGGCAATTTTGCTCTCACCGAAAGCGATAAGCTTTTCAATGTCTGAGCGTGCCATTTTGGCAATTTTATTCGCCATCTGCTTATTGACCGGCTTTAACTGCTTTTCTAAACCGCTGAACGACACTTGGCTTGCCATATCATTGCCCTTAGCATCTAATAAAATCCGCACCGGTGTTGGTGGCAAGAAACGGGTCAGTTGCAAGCCCTTCGGGGATTGCGCTTCTACAATGTAGATCATCTCCAATAAGAGTGTGCCCGCAGGTAAATTTTTATTCACTAATAACGAAATAGCACTTTTACCAATATCACCAGAGGTAATTAAATCAATACCGTGGCGAATCATCGGGTGATCCCAAGTGAGGAATTGCACCTCCTCACGCATTAACGCTAATTCACGGTCAAAGGTCACGGTACTGCCTTCTTCACTTAACCCCGGGAAATCAGGCACAAGCATATGCCCTGTTGGGGTAATCACAATGCTCTTTTCGCCCAGATCTTCTTGCTCTAAACCAATCACATCAAAGAGATTCAAGGCAAAATTGACTAACCGAGTATCTTGATCTTGCCCCTCAATCGCTGCGGCTAACTGTTGCCCCGCCTCGCCACCATTTGAATTGAGTTCTAATAAGCGATCTCGCCCTTGCTCCAATTCCTTCTTCAACTGTTGCTGGCGAAAATGCGTTTCGTGGATAAAGGTTTCAAACGCTTCAGAACGCTGTGGGGCAAGTAAAAATGCCTGCAAGGCGTCATTTTTCTCACGGAAAATGCTCGTCCCCATTGGGCAAGTTTCTTCAAAGGCATTTAGCCCTCGGTGATACCACTCCGCCAGCATCATTTGGGTCGAATTTTCAAAACACGGGACATAAATTTGAATATCGTGTTTTTGCCCGATACGGTCTAAACGCCCGATACTCTGCTCCAATAAATCGGGATTATCTGGCAAATTAAACAGCACTAAATGGCGTGCAAATTGGAAATTTCGCCCCTCTGAACCAATGCTTGAACTCATCAACACCTGCGCCCCTTCTTCTTGCTGTGCAAAATAAGCGGAGGCTTTATCCCGTTCTACAATGGACATTTTTTCATGGAACACTGCCGAGCGAATGCCCTCTTTCTCCCGTAAAATTTGTTCCAGCTGAATCGCCGTATCGGCTTGCTTACAGATCACCAAAATTTTCTCATCACGGTGATTTTTTAAGAAGGTAATCAACCACTCAATACGAGGGTCAAAATCATACCATTTGGCATTCGGATTCATACGTTGGAATAGACGCTCCGGATAGAGCAAATCCGTCATTTTATTCCCCCCCATTAGCCCCATCACTTTCAACGCATTCGCATACTGCTTGGGCATTTCAAGGGTAATTTGGTGGAAAATACGGTGCGGAAAGCCCTTCACACCTTGGCGTGTATTACGAAACAGCACTCGGCTTGTCCCGTGGCGGTCAATCAACTCACGGATCAACTCTTGGCGAACTTCACACCGTTGTTCCTCATCACAATTTGACGCATTGAGGATTTTGAGCATCGGCTCAATATCCTCTTCCGCAAGTAACTCACTCAGGCTATTCTGCTCGGCAACGCTTAACGGCTTATCGCTTAACAAGGTCGCCACAGCTTCGGCAACCGGCTGATACTGTTTCTGCTCTGCGACAAAGGCTTGATAATCATAAAAGCGATCCTGATCAAGCAAGGCTAAACGGGCAAAATGGCTCTCTTGCCCAAGCTGTTCAGGGGTTGCGGTGAGTAATAGCACCCCAGGGGTCTGTTTTGCTAAGCTGGCAACAAATTGGTACGCCATACTTGGGGCCTCTTCGCTCCACGCTAAATGGTGAGCTTCATCGACAATCAGCATATCCCATTGACTTGCAAGGGCTTGTTCTGCGCGTTTTGGGCTTTGGGCTAACCAATCGATAGACGCAATCACCAGGGATTCACTCTCAAAGGGGTTCTCGCTGACATCGTTATCACCGTCATCTTTTTGAGTGAAATCAGCACAACGCTCCTCATCAAACAGCGAGAAATTCAAGCTAAAACGGCGGAGCATTTCCACCAACCATTGATGTTGCAAACTCTCCGGCACAAGCACCAACACACGCTCTACTCGCCCTGAAAAAAGCTGTTGTTGCAAAATCATCCCCGCTTCAATGGTTTTCCCTAACCCCACCTCATCGGCTAATAGCACCCGAGGGGCAAGGCGTTGCCCGACTTCTTTGGCGATATGTAATTGGTGAGGAATTAAGCTCGCCCGAATCCCCCTTAAACCACGCAAAGGCGATTGATACTGCCCCTGTTGATGTAAAAAAGCCCGATAACGCAAGGCAAAGCGATCACTGCGATCAATTTGTGCGGAAAAGAGGCGATCCTGTGGCTTACTAAAACTGACTTTATGATCGAGTTGCATCTCCGGCAACACGGCATCGATTAAATCATCCAACCGCTTGCCCAAATAGATCACAACGCCTTGATTTTCCACAACTTCTTCAACATCTAACTGCCAGCCTTCCACACTGGTAATGCGATCGCCACGTTGAAATTGCACCCGAGTTAAAGGCGCTACCGCCACGGCATAAACACGCTGTTCTTCTGATGCCGGAAAGTCGATGGACACGGTGCGATTATCCACCCCCGTGACCACCCCTAAACCCAGATTATTCTCTGATTCACTGATCCAACGCTGACCTACTACAAAATTTGTCATCTTCTTCTCGCTTTTTCTCGTCAAAATTGCCCGCTATTTTACCCGATTTCTCCCCAACAAGCGGTCGGATTTAAGCAAATTTTTGCATCAGCCGTTTAAGATAAATTTCGCGCTAAAACAAGCGGTCGTTTTTTAACAACATTTTGCAAATTTCATTAACATTTCGATAATCATTAAAAATTTTCATAATCAATGTGAAAATTATGAAGTTGCAGAAGCCCCCAAAAATAGGGATTATGCACTCAGCCATTTAGACGGCTAAACGTCTAAACAACAGTTGCAAAAATCAAAGAATAACATCAAATAGGAGCACACCATGACAATTTCTCATATCTTAGGCTTCCCTCGTGTGGGGGCAAAACGCGAACTCAAATTTGCCCAAGAGCGTTACTGGCGTAAAGAAATTGCAGAGCAAGATTTACAAGATTTAGCCAAAGCATTACGGGAAAAAAACTGGAAACACCAAGCTGCGGCGAATGTAGATTACGTTGCCGTGGGGGATTTCACTTTCTACGACCACATTTTAGATCTTCAAGTCGCAACCGGGGCGATTCCTGCACGCTTTGGTTTTGATAGTCAAAACTTAACCCTTGACCAATATTTCCAACTCGCTCGTGGTAACAAAGAACAGTTCGCCATTGAGATGACCAAATGGTTTGATACCAACTACCACTACCTTGTGCCAGAGTTCCAAAAAAATACCCAATTCAAAGCGAATCCGGCTCACTATGTGAATCAAATCCGTGAAGCGAAAGCCTTAGGTTTAAATGTGAAACCGGTGATCGTCGGCCCTCTCACTTTCCTTTGGTTAGGTAAAGAAAAAGGCGAAGCCTTTAACCGTTTTGAGTTATTAAATCGCTTAGTGCCAGTCTATACTGAAATTTTAAATGCGCTTGTTGCCGAAGGAGCAGAGTGGATTCAAATTGATGAACCCGCATTAGCGCTTGATTTACCAAGTGAATGGGTTGAAGCCTATAAAGCGGTGTATGCGGAACTAGCCAAAGTTAATGCGAAATTACTCCTTGCAACCTATTTTGGTTCTGTGGCAGAACATGCAGAACTTCTCAAAGGCTTACCTGTTGATGGCTTACACTTAGATTTAATCCGCGCACCTGAACAACTTTCTGCCTTTGAAGATTACAGCAAAGTGCTTTCTGCGGGTGTGATTGAAGGACGTAACATCTGGCGTGCTAATCTCAACAGCGTTCTTGATCGTCTTGACCCCCTCAAAGCTAAACTGGGGGAGCGTTTATGGATTGCACCAAGTTGCTCCCTACTCCACACACCATTTGATTTAGAAGTGGAAGTGCAGTTAAAAGCGAAAAATCCTGCCCTTTACTCTTGGCTTGCTTTCACCTTACAAAAAGTGGAAGAGTTAAATGTCTTAAAACAGGCTTTAACTAACGGTCGAGATGCGGTGAAAGCCGCATTAGCCGACAGCCAAGCCGCTGCCGATGCGCGTGCAAACAGCAAAGAGATTCACCGCCTAGAAGTGGCTGAACGTTTAGCCAACTTACCGGCTGATGCAGATAAACGCCAATCACCGTTTGCTGAGCGTATCGCCAAACAAAATGCGTGGTTAAACTTACCACTGCTTCCAACAACAAACATTGGTTCTTTCCCACAAACTACGGAAATTCGCCACGCTCGTGCAAGTTTCAAAAAAGGTGATTTAAGCCTTGAAGATTACGAAACCGCGATGAAAAAAGAGATCGAATATGTCGTCCGTCGCCAAGAAGCGCTTGATCTTGATGTGCTTGTTCATGGGGAAGCTGAACGTAACGATATGGTGGAATACTTCGGTGAATTGTTAGACGGTTTTGCCTTTACCAAATTTGGTTGGGTACAAAGCTACGGCTCACGTTGCGTTAAACCACCGGTGATTTACGGTGATGTGGTTCGCCCAGAGCCAATGACAGTACGTTGGTCACAATATGCCCAAAGCCTCACACAAAAAGTGATGAAAGGCATGCTCACCGGCCCTGTCACTATTCTTCAATGGTCTTTCGTGCGTAATGATATTCCACGCTCAACCGTCTGTAAGCAAATCGGTGTGGCATTATCTGATGAAGTGTTAGATCTCGAAAAAGCAGGCATCAAAGTCATTCAAATTGATGAACCGGCAATTCGTGAAGGCTTACCACTCAAACGTGCCGATTGGGATGCCTATTTACAATGGGCAGGCGAAGCGTTCCGTTTAAGCTATATGGGCGTTGCCGATGATACGCAAATTCACACTCATATGTGTTACTCTGAATTTAACGATATCTTACCTGCGATTGCCGGCTTAGATGCGGATGTGATCACCATTGAAACGTCCCGTTCTGATATGGAACTTCTCACTGCATTTGGTGATTTCAAATATCCAAATGACATTGGCCCGGGTGTTTATGATATTCACAGCCCACGCGTGCCAACGGAAGAAGAGATCGAACGTCTATTACGCAAAGCGTTAAACGTTGTGCCAAAAGAGCGTTTATGGGTCAATCCAGACTGTGGTTTAAAAACTCGTGGCTGGCCAGAAACCATCGCACAGCTTGAAGTGATGATGAAAGTCACCAAAAAATTACGAGCTGAATTAGCGTAATACCTATCCAATAAAAAATCCCGCAATCTAGCGGGATTTTTCTTTCTAGCGATTTAGCTTTTAGAAAAGGATAAATTTAACTTTCTCTGCGATTAGCTTATAGAGAACATTTTTTTTGTACATCTATCGCTTCTAATGCACGCAATGCATAGGTATAAGCCGCCCCAGCATTTAAAGCAATAGCCGTAGCCAATGCACCTGCAATTTCGCTATCTGTTGCGCCTAATTTACATGCTTTTTCTGCATGAACACTGATACAACTTTCACAACGTGTGGTAACCGCAACAGCAATCGCAATTAGCTCACGTGTTTTTTCATCTAACGCTTCAGCCGCAGCAGCCTCATCTAAAGAAAGATAAGCTTGTAGCATTTTAGGATGCTTTTTACCTAATTCACCAAATGATTTTTTTACATGGGCAGTATGCTCAGTCCAATTATTAAAAGACATAATTTCTCCTTCTGTTGATAAAAATCCGAAAATAATGCGAGCCAGAATAATAGTACAAGAAAATAAAATATGCCACTCAACTGACGATAATGTGAACGCAAAAACTATAAAAAATTAAATATTTCAAAGATAGGTAAAATCCAAGAAACAGAAATACGACAAGTTTTCCCTACTCTGTCGATTCACTTTCTTCTTCCAACTCATCAGCCATTGCTGATAAAGCATCCCTTGTCAGCTGTGCCAATGCTTTATAGAAACCACTGTCGAAAGCCTCTACTTTACCTAGAAATTTCCCCAAACAAGGTAAAACAAAATGTTCAAAAAAGGTTTGTTGAAGGGCGGTAGAATCAAGGTTATCTTCAATCCATGATGCACTTAGAAGTAAAAGGGCGACATGATCGACATTTTCCACCACAGGCATTCCACGTTGTTGGCGGAAAACTTGAAACTCATCAGCAGAAATACCATAGTCGGAACAAGCGGTCGAAATTTCCCCACTTTTTGCAAAAAGGCGTTCATAGTGGGGTTGAAGCTCGACGGGGTTCGCCTGCTGTGCCAAAATAGCTAAGGCATTGTCGCTTTGGCTATCGGTAGATAACGCCCATGTTTGTTGCAAATTGCCTTGCTTTAACCACTCAAAAGTCCCCCCTAAAATTGGATCAGTTGGTGAGCGATAAAATAAATTGCCAAACAGACGGCAAAGGAGCGAAAAATCGTTAATTGTTTGATTCATATTGCTTAATCAAGTAAAAAGAAAGCAAGTTTACACGAAAAGAGGAAAAAAGATGAAATATATTGGTGCTCATGTCAGCGCATCCGGTGGCGTTGAAAATGCCATTTTACGCAGTGTCGAAATTGGTGGAAATGCGTTTGCATTATTTACGAAAAACCAACGCCAATGGAAAGCTCCGCCCCTTAAAGCCGAAAGCATTGCAAAATTTAAACGATTTTGCACCGCTCACCAATTCTCACCGGAGCAAATTCTTCCCCACGACAGCTATTTAATTAACCTAGGTAACCCAGAGGCAGAAAATCTAGCGAAATCCCGCGAAGCCTTTATTGATGAAATGCAACGTTGTGATCAACTTGGCTTGAAACTTCTTAATTTTCACCCTGGTAGCCATTTAAATAAAATCTCAGAAAAAGCGTGTTTAGCCCGTATCGCGGAATCCCTCAATCTGGCTATTCAGGCAGTGCCTAATGTGATTGCCGTGCTTGAAAATACTGCCGGTCAAGGCTCTAACCTCGGTTGGCGATTTGAACATTTAGCAGAAATTATTGAGCAAGTGGAAGATAAAAGCCGTGTTGGCGTCTGTTTAGATACCTGTCACCTCTTTTCCGCAGGCTATGATATTCAAAGCTATACCGCTAGTGAAGCCACCTTTGCAGAGTTCGATAAGGTTGTCGGCTTTAACTATCTTCGAGGAATGCATCTCAATGGTTCAAAAACCCCCTTAGGTAGCCGAGTGGATCGCCACGATACTCTAAGGGGAGGAACAATCGGCACAGAAGTGTTCCAATTTATTATGCAAAGCCCACATTTTGACCGCATTCCGCTGATTTTAGAAACCATTGAGCCTGAGAATTGGGCAGATGAAATAAAATTTTTACGTGATATGGAACTAAAATAGGTTATACTCCTCCAACCACTTGGCTTTATTGCAAAATAAAGCCTTTTTTATTGATTATTATTTACTCAGGAGCTTTTCGCTTTTACTGTTCTGGCGAGACAAAATGTTATGCAAAAACGATTTTTAACTTTCACAAAAACCTTTTCAACTGCCGTTGTTCTTTCTGGAATACTACTTGCCCCCCAAGCAATGGCAAGTTTAAGTACCAAAGCGGCAACCCCAACTCAACTGATTAAAGCTACTGCGGCACCCGAAGCGTTAGCCCAAAGCAAAGCCACCGTTTCAACGTCTAGCTCTAACCAAAAAGTGCTTTCAGCATATCGCCAATGGGCAGGAACACGTTACCGTTTAGGTGGCACAAGCCATTCAGGGATTGACTGCTCAGCTTTTGTGAGAGCCACAATGAGTTCTGCCTTTAATTTACATCTCCCACGTTCTACTATGGGGCAAAAAACTGTTGGACGTTCTATTTCTAAATCTGAATTACGCCCTGGCGATTTAGTCTTTTTCCGTAAAAATCACCATGTGGGTGTTTATATCGGTGGGGGTAAATTTGTCCATGCCAGTTCAAGCCGTGGTGTGACCACAAGCTCCCTGTCTGAGGGATATTGGACGAGAAACTATACCCAATCTCGCCGAGTCCTCTAATCCATTAAGCCGCATAACGCTTTGCCGTTGTGCGGTTTCGCATTTGATGCACCACATTGGTGATCACACCTGCTACTTGTAATTCATTCCATTCTCGAATCCGTAGATTCGGCTCTCGCACATCTAATGAAAAGAGAATTTTCTCGCCCTCGATCTCATTAAAGAATTGGTAAAATTTGTACTCCCCTGCTTTTTCAATCACAAAAAGATCATGAACTTCAATGCACTGATTATTCTCTACAATCAGTAAATCATTGAGTTCAATTCCCCAAGCAATTAAGTTTGGGTTTTTCACATGAATAAAAAAAGTATCCGTAGGGCGACGAATATAAAGAGAGTTTAAATCTAATTTGACAGATCTCTCACTATCTACATCACGATAAAGTGGGATCGGTTGATAGGATCTTTCTCGGGTAAGTTGTCGTAAATGTGCCATAATCATCTCTAACATGTTTTTTTATACAGTTAATTTTACTGTTTAAATAAACAGTGTCAAGAGGAGCAACAATCTTTTTTGTAAATTTATCCATTTTGAAATAAAAAAAAGACTGAATTCAATATGATATCGAATTCAATCCTTAATATTTTTAAAGCTATCTAATTTTTGAATTTCAGTTTTTAGGGAAAATTAAATAAAAACTTGTTCTGTCATTCGATAACCTTGAGGTGCCTGTGCTTTATCTTCAAAGGTCACAAATTCCCAAGCATTTTCACTCGCTAATACCGCTCGAAGCAATTTATTATTGAGACCATGCCCTGATTTATAAGCACTAAAATCCCCAAGAATGTTATAGCCACACATAAAAATATCGCCAATCGCATCAAGCATTTTATGACGAACAAGTTCATCTTTAAAACGTAAGCCCTCTTCATTTAGGATACGGTATTCGTCCAATACAATGGCGTTATCAAGGCTACCACCTAGGGCAAGTCCGATAGATTGGAGATATTCCACATCCTTCATAAAAGTAAAGGTTCTAGCACGGCTCAATTTTTGGATAAAATCTTGTGCTGAGAATGCCATTTTGTAGTTACGCACACTATTTGGAATCATCGGGTGGCTGAAATCAATGGTGAAATCTAATTTTAGCCCATGAGCGTAAGGTTTGATCTCTGCCCATTTATCCCCTTCTTCCACGCGAACGCTTTCTTTAATACGGATAAATTTCTTCGGTGCATCTTGCTCTTCAATACCCGCATCCAGTAATAAATAGATGAAAGGGCTTGATGAGCCATCCATAATTGGAATTTCAGGTGCATCCACTTCAACAATCACATTGTCTAAACCAAGAGCAGACATGGCAGCATTCAGATGCTCAACGGTAGAAATCCGAACACCTTCATCATTAATCATGCAAGTGCAAAGCGTAGTATCACGAATGGAATCTGCACTCGCAGGGAAATAAACGATAGGATCTAAATCCGTACGCGCGTAAATAATCCCCGTATTCGCAGGTGCTGGACGTAAGTTTAGCGTGACTTTTCTACCGCTATGTAGCCCAATACCTGTCACTTTGGCAGACTGCTTTAATGTACGTTGTTTAATCATAAGTTATCCTTATATCCCGTCGCTCTTTTCTTAACCATTATTATTATGATTTCTCATAAAGCCAGGGATAGTACTTGGCGACCACATCGCATTTGTATCCACATGTTGTGGAACCACTTTTTGTGGTTGAGCTTGAACAGGTTGTTCATATTGATTTTGTGTAACACCCATCGGATGCGTTCTATAAGGTTGAGGTGCGACATTTTCAGCAGATTGAGTACCTTGTGGATATGCATTCGGCTGAGCGGTGTAACCTTGTGCAATCGGGCGATGAACATTACCACCAATTGGATTCATTTTAGGCGGTGATAACGATTCTGCTTGCTGACCAATACCTGTCGCAACGATAGTCACACGCAATTTACCATTTAATTCTGGATCTTTTGCCGTACCAAAAATAGTTGCCGACTCATCATCCGCAAAGGCATTAACTTGATCCATAATAATACCTAACTCGGTCAAGCTAAGATCACCATTTGATACGATATTCACTAAAATACCTTTTGCACCGGAAAGATCAATATCTTCTAATAATGGGCTTGCAATCGCTTCTTGAATAGCTCGCTCTGCACGATCATCGCCATCTGCTTCAGCAGTTCCCATCATCGCACGCCCCATTTCAGACATTACAGTTTTCACGTCTGCAAAGTCCACATTCACAATACCTTCTTTGGTAATCATATCCGTAATGCCGATCACGGCATTACGCAATACATCATTAGCGTAAGCAAAGGCTTCATCAACTTTGATACCTTTTGGTAATACTTTAGCTAAACGCTCATTTTGAATAATAATGAGTGTATCAACATGTTTACTTAATTCTCGAACACCTTGCTCTGCATAACCTGTGCGTTTTTTACCTTCGAATAAGAAAGGTTTAGTCACAATCGCAACAGTCAAAATACCTTTACTTTTGGCTAACTCTGCAATCACAGGTGCAGCCCCTGTACCAGAACCACCGCCCATACCAGCTGCGATAAAGACCATATCCGCACCATCAACCATACGGCTTAAAGCGTCTTTGTCTTCTTCTGCTGCTTGGTGACCAACCATTGGGTTACCGCCGGCGCCTAAACCTTTAGTTAAGCCTGCACCGATTTGAATAGTATTTGGAACAGCACTACTACGTAATACTTGCGCATCCGTATTTACAGAAAAGAATTCGACACTGCCTACATTATAGTCAACTAGTGTATTTACCATGTGGTTTAATGCGTTACCGCCACCGCCGCCAACACCGATAACCTTAATGACCGCATCTTGCGTTTCTTCATAAATAGGTTCAAACATTCTAAAATTCTCCCTGCATGTTGCGTTCCAACATTCACATATAATTTAAAAAAACTTTTCTTGTAGCCATTTCGCGGCTTTTTTTGCAATATCTACCACGTCATCCATTTTTCCACTTTCATCACTTGATTCCACATCATTATGATGGGTATATTGAATTAAGCCGAGAACTGTTGCGTATTGTGGTTTATTCACATAATCCGTTAAACCAGTAATATTCAACGGCGTACCAATGCGGACCTGTGAACCAAAGACAGATTTTGCACATTCTACAATATCTTCGATTTGAGAACCACCACCCGTTAGCACAAAACCTGCAATTAAGTCTTGTCTTATTCCTTTTTGGGTTAATTCATGGCGTAATTGAACCAATTCATTCTCAATCACTTGCAATAAATCATGATAACACTGTGCGGTGATATTAGACAACTGAGCCTTAGTAAAAGTTCGCGGAGTTCTGCCACCTAATCCCCCCACTTCGATTTTTTTCTCCGAAAATGTGGTCGGTGGGCTAATCGCGCTACCGTAATGTACCTTAATATTTTCTGCTTCATTACGAGATGTCGTGAATACTTGGGCAATATAATCAGTCACATGATTCCCACCATAAGGAAGTACTTTACTAAAACGTAACGCCCCGCCAGTATAGACTAAAACATCCATCGTACCGCCACCAATATCAATCAGACAAACACCGAGTTCTTTTTCATCCTCAGTCAACACCGAATAACTCGATGCCAAACCCGAAAAGACAATTTGGTCGATCTTTAATTTACTCCCTTCCACTGCATTTTTTAAATTACGTAGCCAATCATTATGGCAAGTAATTAGGTGAGCATTTGCTTGCAAACGCATACCCGATAAACCTAAGGGATTTTTAGTTGCAGGGAGCTGATCAACACGATATTCCTGAGGAATAATATGCAACATTTCGAGCCCTTCGGGTAAACGAATCGAACGGGCAGAACGAAGAGCCTCATCTAAATCTGTCGATTTAACAATCCCTGAAAGAGTTTCATGCCCCGTTTCATTTAAACCCCGAATATGTTGCCCTGAAATTGCTAAGGTAATGCCCATAATCTTACATTCAGAGGCAGATTCAGCTTCTTCAATGGCACGTTGAATCGAGCTTACCGTAGCCTCCAAATCCACCACACCACCACCGGCAACACCTTTTGAAGGGCTCACTCCGGAGCCAATTACATTGATTACACCGTCGGGTAATACTTCGCCAACCACGGCGACGACTTTATGAGTGCCAACTTCTAGCCCCACGATAATTTTCGATTCTGCTACTTTTGTCATTTTTCTGCCATTATTTGAATGTTTGCCAAGAGAATATTATTGATTTCTAAACCCAACAGACGCACCATGTTCATAACGTAAATCGACATAAGCCAATCGCTTACCTTTTGGTACATCAATTTCGGGAAAAATGGCAACAAAGCGGTCAATCTTAGGTAACCAATCGCCTCGACCAAGGCGTAATTCCACGCCATTATCTAAACGAATAGACCAAGAACCACGAATATCCATTGCTACCGAGTAAAGCCCTAAATGACGTGCTTGGAGATCTTGTTTAATCTTTGTCCACGCATTCAACACCGTTTTTCCTTCGCTATCCGGACCATATAAAATAGGCAAATCTACATTATCCAAACGCCCCTCTGGAAGCTCAAAAACGACTCCCTGATCCGAAACATACTTACTGTTATTCCAACGCGCCATGGGCCGATGCTCAATTAAGGTTAAATTGAGCTTATCGGGATAAATTTTCCTGACAATGACTTCTTTTATCCAAGGCAATTCAAGAAATTTCCCTTTGATTTCATCAACATCTTGGGAAAAATAGCCTTGTAAAACCGGCTCTTTAACCAAAATAGCACGAATATCCTCTTGATGAGTAAAACGGGTTTTATGGGTTAGCGCATAAGCTCGAATAGGTCGAGAATCAAGTTTAGACAGAATATTTGCCCACTGACTATATACGCCGTATAAAAAGAGGGCACATAATAGCACAATTGTTGGCTTAATAAAGACTCGCCAATTCATCGAGGTATTTGGCTTACTCGCCGTCGTAAATATTACCGACTGAGGTCTTCTTCGAAACAGCGAGAACATTAAGCACTCAGCTCCAATACTCGCTCGACTAAGCGTTCAAAGGAGTACCCCACCGTTGCCGCAGATTTCGGAAAGATACTGTGGCTTGTCATACCGGGGCTGGTATTCACCTCAACTAAACGGAAATTCCCTTTATCATCTTCCATCACATCAATTCGGCTCCAACCACGGCAACCCACAACATCATAGGCTTGTTTCACTAATTGAGCCACTTCGGCTTGGCGATCTTCACTTAATACTGGGCAGAGATATTGGGTATTATCAGACACATATTTAGCGTGATAATCGTAAAATTCACCCTCTGGGATAATTTGTACCGCAGGCAGAACTTCGCCGTCTAACACGGGCACAGAATATTCCGCACCCGCTAAATTTTCTTCCACTAAGACAATCGCATCATATTTTAAGGCTTCTGAAATCGCTGGCAGTAGCTCTTCGGCGGTTTTCACTTTACTCACCCCAACGCTTGATCCCTCACTAGCCGGCTTTACAAACACAGGCAAACCGAGCTGAGCAAGAATTTGCTCAGAATCGACCGCTTGTCCCCGTTTTACCACTACCATTTCCGCAGTAGGCAAACCCACTGCCTGCCATAATAATTTGGTGCGGAATTTATCTAAGGTAATCGCAGATGCCATGACACCACAACCCGTATAAGGAATACCAAGTTGCTCTAATGCCCCTTGTAATACCCCATTTTCACCGATGCCACCGTGTAGAATATTAAATACTCGCTGAATCCCTTTTTCTTTGAGTTTTTCAATGGGAAATGCTTTGGTATCAATGGCTTCTACATCATAACCAAGGCTCTGTAATGCCCCGAAAACCGCTTTCCCTGAATTAAGCGAAACTTCACGTTCTGCCGATTCTCCACCAAACAACACGGCAATTTTTTCATTTTTTAAGTTCATTTTTAATTCCTTATATACTCTTTCATTTTAACAATTTGCTTTAATCGTTCGAATTAAGTTATAGCCAGAATAGTTTTCCGTTGTAACTATTGCTGTTCCTTTACATTGGGTTCTCACTGCTGTAAAAGTGTAATCTACCCTAAATTGTTTTTGGTTAATCTGATAAATATTATGTACTTGCAGTGGTACTCTTAATGATGAGTAAAAACGATAAATATTTGTTTGATTAAATGGTCCAATGCCTCGTTTTTCAGGGATAACATAAGCTGCGGCTAAATCACCATCTGCATTAGATAACGCTTGATAAAAACCTAAAACAACATCATATGCAGATAAATTATAGGAAGTCCTTTTTGAGGATATATCATTATAAGAATTTAACTCATGATAATTAATACCATAAATTTTGGCAGATTGCTCATTTAAATAACTGAGATCTCCTGCCCCAACTCTAGTCATAAACGCAATAGCATCAAAAGAATAGCCAAATTGGCTTAATAATGCTCCCAAGACTGCGTTTGCATCTCCTTTATCATGAAGATTTTTTGGATCATACACTGCATGAAATCCAATTTTTGATTGTGGTAATGTGGCAAATCTCTCTATACCAGAAGCCCAAATGATAGCACAAGCAGAATAACAGTGATCACCAGCATACACCACAGTAGCAAATCCTTGTTGATGAATATATTTTGCTATATTCATTCCCTCACTGGCCACACCACCTTGGCTATTCAAAACAACAATCCCTTTACCATAAGGAATATATCTGGCTTTATATATTATTGAATCATAATCACCTTCAATAATTGGCCCTGACAATATAATAAAATTATCGGAAGCATAGATATCAGCAGCTTTCACAGTTGGCAATGTAAAAATACTAAAAATTAACATAGCCAATAATTTTTTCATAAAAAGCTCCTTAATTTTTCCAACTTTCTGCTAAATCCCGTGAGAGTTTGCTCACATTACCCGCCCCTTGGGCTAAAATTAAATCGCCGTCTTGAATGATTTGATCAAGCATTTCGCCAAGTTGGGCAGTATCGGAGACTAAAATCGGATCGACTTTACCCAAATTACGAATCGAACGGCAGAGGGATTTACTGTCTGCCCCGACAATCGGTGTTTCGCCTGCGGCATAAACCTCTAACATAATTAAGGCATCCACTTGGGATAGCACCTGCACAAACTCATCAAAGAGATCACGCGTCCGGGAATAACGGTGAGGTTGGAAAACCATCACCACACGCTTATTCTCCCACCCTTGACGAGCTGCTTTAATCGTCACATCCACCTCTGTTGGGTGGTGACCATAATCATCCACTAACATGACCTTACCGTTTGGACGAATAAATGAACCCAACTGGTCAAAACGGCGTCCTGCACCTTGGAATTCCGCTAATGCCGTTAAAATCGCCTCATTACTGATGCCCTCTTCTTTCGCCACGGCTAATGCCGCCGTTGCGTTTAAGGCGTTATGCGTTCCCGGTACATTCAGCAGAACATCAATTCGTTCGCCATTTGGGCAAACTACCGTGTAATGCCCTTGGAAGCCGGTTTGTTGATAGTTCTCAATGCGGTAATCGGCATTCTCGCTAAATCCGTAGCTAACGACCTGTCTGCCCACTTTTTGAGCCACTTCCATCACCACCGCATCATCGGCACACATAACTGCTAAGCCATAGAACGGTAAGTTGTGAAGGAAATTGACATAAGTCTCTTTCATTTTTTCAAAATCGCCACCGTAGGTATCCATATGATCGGGTTCGATATTCGTCACCACCGATACCATAGGTTGCAAATGCAAGAAGGAAGCATCACTTTCATCAGCCTCGGCAATTAAATAACGGCTTTGCCCAAGGTGTGCATTTTTCCCCGCCGATTTCACCAAGCCACCATTCACAAAAGTTGGGTCAAGTTTTGCTTCGGTATAAATCATCGACACCATCGCCGTTGTCGTGGTTTTTCCGTGAGTCCCTGCAATAGCAATACCATGTCTAAAACGCATAATTTCAGCCAACATTTGCGCCCGTTGAATCACGGGAATACGGGCTTCTTTCGCAGCGACAACCTCGGGGTTCTCTTCGTTAATGGCACTGGAAATCACCACCACGCTCGCCCCTTGTACATTTTCAGCCTGATGACCAATAAAGATCTTCGCACCGGCTTTGGCAAGGCGTTGTGTCACAGGCCCTTCGGCAATATCTGAACCACTAATCTGATAGCCTTCGTTCAGTAATACTTCCGCAATGCCCGACATACCAGCCCCACCAATTCCGACAAAGTGAATCTGGCTCACACGGCGCATTTCTAGCACCAATTTTTTGACTTTATTTTGTGCATTTTGCATTGATTTCTTTCCTAATGAATTATGGATATTCTGCCCAATAATAAGTAAAGACTCATTTTGGCGCGCTATATTGTGTGATACGAATGAAAAAGCTTGTTGTTCTTCTTATTATTTTTCGCTTAATTTCCCGAGATCACAACCCCACCTCAAAAGGTGGGGATTTGGTTAATTGAGTAACGAAAGCGATAAATTTAGCCGACAATTTCATTCGGCGTAAAAAAATACGCGATTTCCCGTTGCGCCGATGCGACACTGTCAGAACCATGGACGGAATTATCCGTCAGCCCTAAGCCAAACATTTTTCGTAACGTGCCAAGGCGACGATCTTCTACTTTTGTCGCTCCCATTAATTCGCGGTATTTTTCCACCGCCTCTTCCCCTTCAAGAACCGCGACAACGATAGGTGCAGAGGTCATAAAACTCACCAAGCGTTCAAAAAATGCTTTGCCTTTATGTTCTGCATAAAACCCTTCCGCCTGCGCTTGGGTAAGATGAAGCATTTTTAATCCTTTGATCTGTAATCCATTCTTTTCAATAACAGCAAGAATTTCACCAATTAAATGGCGTTGAGTTGCATCGGGTTTGATGATGGCTAAGGTCTGTTGCATTTTTTCTCCTTTTCTACCCGTGTGCCTTATTTCAGATGGACCGCCTGTTTTACAAGCGGTCGTTTTTTTACAACAATTTGCGCTGAGTGAAGCGCAATTATTTCACCTGCATTCCTGCACTCACACCGCTGTCTGCGGAAAGGAGGAATAAATCCGTCCCACCAGTACCGGCAGAAAGGATCATCCCTTCCGATAAACCGAAGGACATTTTTCTCGGGGCAAGGTTGGCAATCATAATCACAAAACGCCCCTCTAATTCCGCAGGCGATTGATAAGCCGCTTTGATGCCCGAAAAGACTTGACGAGTGTGGTCGCCTAAATCCAATTCAAAGCGTAATAATTTATCGGATTTCGGCACGGCTTCACACTTAATCACTTTGGCAACGCGTAAATCTAATTTCGCAAAATCATCAATCGTGATTTCAGGGGCAATCGGCTCAACTGGTGCGTGGGCAGATTTTTCCACTTTTTTGACCGCTTGTTCGTTGCTTGCAAATAGGGCTTTGGTTTCTTCAATCACCACATCGATCTGTTTTTTCTCTAAGCGTGAGAACAGGGCTTTAAAAGGCATAATCTGTTTGCCGAAAAGTGGGGTATCAATGTTATCCCAACGCAGTTCGGTTTGAAGGAAGGCTTCGGCACGTTCAGCTAAGGCCGGCAATACCGGTTTGAGGTAGCTCATTAACACGCGGAACATTTCTAAGCCCATTGAGCAGACGGCTTGTAGCTCCGCCTCTTTACCCTCTTCTTTGGCAATCACCCAAGGGGCTTTATCGTCAATGTATTTATTGGCTTTATCCGTTAATGCCATAATTTCACGAATGGCTTTGTTGTATTCACGGCTTTCAAAATAGCGGGCAATCTGTTCGCCTTGGGCGATAAATTCGCCAAAGAGCGCCGGTTCAGCCAATTCGCTGGCGAGTTTGCCGTCAAAACGTTTGGTAATAAAACCGGCGGTGCGAGAGGCAAGATTCACCAATTTATTCACAATGTCACTATTGACTCGTTGGACGAAATCTTCGAGGTTAAAATCGAGATCTTCAATACGAGAATTGAGTTTAGCAGCGTAGTAATAACGGAGGCACTCAGGATCGAGATGCTTTAAGTAGGTCTGGGCTTGAATGAAAGTACCACGGGATTTTGACATTTTATATCCATCTACTGTGACATAACCGTGGGCAAACACGTTAGTCGGTTTGCGGTAATCACTCCCTTCTAACATTGCTGGCCAGAAAAGACTGTGGAAATAGACAATATCCTTGCCAATAAAGTGATAAAGCTCTGTTGTACTCTCTTTTTTCCAAAATTCATTAAAATCTAAGCCCGTGCGATCACAGAGATTTTTAAACGACGCCATATAGCCAATCGGTGCATCAAGCCAAACATAGAAAAATTTGTTCTCGGTGTCAGGAATCTGGAAGCCAAAGTACGGTGCATCACGGCTAATGTCCCACTGCTGTAAGCCACTTTCAAACCACTCTTGCATTTTATTGGCGATTTCCGTTTGGAGAGAGCCCGAACGAGTCCATTCTTTTAACATCCCTTCAAAGCGAGGTAAATCGAAAAAGAGATGCTCCGACTCTTTGACCACAGGCGTTGCACCGGAGAGCACTGAGCGAGGTTGAATCAACTCCATTGGGCTATATGTCGCGGAGCAAACTTCACAGTTATCGCCATATTGATCTTCCGCCTTACATTTCGGGCAAGTGCCTTTTACAAAGCGATCAGGCAAAAACATCTGCTTTTCAGGGTCGAAAAGTTGTGAAATCACACGATTTTTAATAAAACCATTGGCTTTTAATTTGGTATAAATTTCGGCAGAAAGCTGTTTATTCTCTTCGCTATGGGTGCTGTGGTAGTGATCAAAACTGATGTTAAAACCGTTGAAATCGGCAATATGCTCGGCTTTCACGTTTTCGATTAACTGCTCCGGTGTCATGCCTAGCTCGTTGGCTTTCAGCATAATCGGCGTGCCGTGGGCATCATCTGCACAAACGAAATGGATTTGGTGACCCCGCATCCGTTGAAAACGTACCCAAATATCCGCTTGGATATGTTCAAGCATATGGCCTAAATGGAGTGCCCCATTCGCGTAAGGCAAAGCACAAGTCACTAGAATTTTGCGAGGTGAATTTGACATTTTCTTTCTCTAAATAATAAATTGGATTTGGCGATAATTGTAGCCGAAATACGGGCTTTTTTCTAGGAAATGGAGGGGGAAAAGGGCGAAAAGTGTGAATATTGCAAATTTCTAGTCAATTTCGACCGCTTGTAGGGCATCACTGTCTAGCCCAATAAGGGGTAATGATGAGCCTTGCCATGAGCGAAGCAGTTGTGCGGTCATTAGCCCGAGGGTATCTAACCCCGGCGTGCTGTGGGGAGTGTATTGCTTTGCAAAACGGGCAAGTTGCGTCAGCCCAAGGCTCGATTCAATGCTTGAACTGATCACAACCGTCAGCCCGAATTGGTGGGCTTGCTGAATCAACGCAACACATTTTGCAAAATCCCCGACTAGAGTTGGCTTAATCACAATGCCTCGCAAATTTGGTTCTGGCTGTAAGCAAAAATCCGGCTCTCGGGTGCTTTCATCCCATGCAATCGCCAGCTGGTGTGTTTGTGCAAATTGACGAGAAAGTGCCGGTGTATGGCAAGGTTCTTCAATAAATTGAATACGGTGGCGATTTTCAGGGGAAATTTGGCGGGCAAATTGGCTTGCTTTCTCCAAACTCCAAGCCCGATTGGCATCTAAGCGGAGCATTAAATCCGGCAAGGCGCTTAAAAACATATCGGCGAGTAAGCCATCTCGATTGGCTTCGTACAAACCGACTTTCATTTTGGCGACTTTCTCGCCCTCTATTTGGTTGAGTTTATGGTACAACGCATCAGGATCGCCATAACAGAGGGGGGCAACACGGTAATTCCCCTCTTCCCCTAATTCGCCTTGTAATTCAGCAAAGGCGAAGCTCAAGCCAAATGCTACGGAGGGAAAAAGGGTGTCAAACTGGCAAGGATCTCCTGCTCGCCAAGCCTTTAAACAGGCTTTGGCTTGGCTTTCGGCTTCCGCCAAACTCTCTTGGCTAAATTCAGGTAAAGGGGCAATTTCTCCCCAACCTTCTCGACCATTCTCGCCTAAGCGAATAATCAATCCCTCTCGCTGTTTGAGCCGACGATGGCGTAACACTACACCCGTTTCAACAGGAATTGCATAACGATAAAGGGCAACGGTTCGCATAGACTTTGTCCTTAGTGTAAGGACGGTTTTTCTGCCATTTTGGGGGAAGAAAAATGGCTGTGTAAAAAGAGGCTTAATAATCGGAGATATTCCACCACCTCTTCCCCTGCTTCGAGGAGTTCTTCTGGGTTATCGTCTTCTTCAAAACCTAATTTGGCAATCTCATCTAAATCATCAATCGCCTCGCCCGCTTCCCCTGTTTCTTGAGCAAGCCTTGGCTGTGCCAGCCCTAATCCGAGGAGGAAATGGTTTGTCCATTCTGACAGTGAAGTCGCTAGAGCAAAACCGTCCTCCACTTCCGGCAACCACAAGGCAAATTGCGTGTTCGCTTCATCAAAACTTTCACTCAGTTGTTGATATAACTCAACAAGCTGTTTTAAGGGCGCTTGGGAGAAGGCGTGACCATCATTGGTGAATTGGTAAGTCAATGTCTGCCAAGAATCATCTTGGATACCGCCAGCAATTAAACCACTTAAAAAGCCGTGAAATTCAGCGTTGGAATAGTCAATATGAAGTTCGGTGATCAGCTGTTTGAGCTGTGCAAAGGTTGAAATAGCCATAAGGGATTATTTGTGATTTAGTCAAAGGGTGGCATAATAGCAAAAATTTTTGTTTTCGTGAGGATTTCCCGACAATGTCGAAAAATAATATTGAATTATCCCTCTTTGGGCAGGTACTTCGCCTTTATTGCCCCCCAGAACAACAAGAAGCGCTACTCGCTTCTGCTCAACGTTTAGAAGAACGTGTGGCGGTGCTAAAAGAGCAATCGGGTATCATTCAGCTTGAAAAAGTACTCTCCATTGTGGCATTAAATTTAAATTACGAGTTAGAGTTAGAACAGCGTAAAAATCGGGAGAACAAAAATGTACTGATGGCTTGTGTTCAACAGCTTGATAACTCCTTAACGAAATTCCAATCGACAAATAATGAAGCCCTGTCTATTGGTCAAGAAAATCCCTCATAAATCACTTTGTGCGATTTTCTGCCCATTAACACTAGGAAAATCGCCCAAATTCCGTTAATATTCGCTTTGCCTGAGGTGTGCGTTGTTGGTTACGTCCCTGAGCCGATATTTAAAACTTTTTGAGTTGGACTGCTCAGTGTTGGTGAGCAGGCTCGTTTACGAGAAGCCTAAAAACAGTGATGTTCGACTCCCTTGAACCGTCTGGTTCAAGGACTTCAACTGATAACGGCACTTCGGGTCTTTTCTTATGAAACTACATTTAACCACTCCCTTATCTTCTGATATCAACAAGCAACGACAAGCCCTTCGCGCAGAAATGCGTCAAAAACGTGCGCTTTTAACCCTCGAACAGCAACAGCAATCCGCACAATCCATTATTGCTCCAGCCCTTGAGCTAATTGAACGCTACCAAGCGCACCATTTGGCTTTTTATCTGCCCTTTCAGGGGGAAATTTCACCTCTACCGCTTATCGACACACTCCGCCAGCAAGGCAAAGCGATCTACTTACCTGTTCTCCACCCTTTTTCTGCCCATCAGCTCCTTTTTTTAGCCTATCATTCAGAAAAAGCGCTAGAACAAAACCGCTTCGGGATTTGGCAGCCGAAATTGGATGTGCGAAATGTCCTCCCTCTCAATGCGTTAGAGATGATTTTTGTTCCCCTTGTCGCCTGTGATAAACTCGGCAATCGCTTGGGGATGGGCGGTGGTTTTTATGATCGCACCTTATCCCAGAAAAAGCTCATTAGTGTCGGGCTTGCTCATCGCTGTCAGCAGGTGGAACAACTTCCCCTTGCCCATTGGGATATGCCCTTAACCCATTTATTGATCGGAGAATAACCCCTATGGAACTGAAAATTCCGCCACCCGTTCTTTTTGCCCTCGCCTTGCTCGTGATTTTCTTCTTACCACAATCTGGGCAAATCGGTGCTTTAGAATATGTTGCCGTTGGGCTGGCTTGTCTTTTAGGCTTTGTCTGTGCCATCAGTAGCATTTATGCCTTCTACCGCGCCAACACTACAGTTAATCCCCACGACCCGAATAAAACAAGCACCTTAGTCACCACAGGGATTTACCGCGTGACCCGTAACCCCATGTATATGGCGTTGCTCTACTTTCTTGTCGCCTTTAGCTTTTGGCAAACAAGCCTTCTGGGGCTTTTCGTCGTTTTAGGCGTAAAAATTTACCTCACACGCTATCAAATTATGCCCGAAGAACGTATCTTGGCAGCAAAATTCCCCAAAGAATATGCCCAATATCAACAACGTGTTCCACGCTGGTTTTGGAAGTAGCCAACAAGCGGTCAAATTTAAAGAATTTTTTGCAAAATCGGCGAAAACATTGCAAAATCGCTCCCTCACAACATCTTAATAATCAAAATGGAGAACACCCTATGCTCAGCAACCTCAAAAGCTACGAAGAAACAATTTTTAGCAAAATTATCCGCAAAGAAATTCCGGCAGCCATTGTTTATCAAGACGAACTGGTTACCGCTTTTCGTGATATTGCCCCCCAAGCCAATACGCATATTTTGATTGTGCCAAACAAATTTATCCCCACGATTAACCATATCAGCAGTGAGGATGAACTCTCCCTTGGACGCATCTTCACGGTAGCCGCACAAATTGCGAAGGAAGAAGGCATTGCCGAAAGTGGCTATCGCTTGATTATGAATTGCAATCAAGACGGCGGACAAGAAGTATTCCATATCCATATGCACCTTGTCGGTGGTGAACCCCTCGGCAAAATTTTAGCGAAATAGTATGCGTAAAAAACTTCTCAACTTGTTAGCGGTGATGATTCTCACCGCTTGCGCCTCAACGCCACCAAGTTATTTACCCGAAGGCGATAAACCTATTGTGAATATTGAGGCGAATGTCGATGCGTTGGTTAAAGTCGATGCCAAAAAGGAGAAATTAACCCTCCAAAATAAAGGAAATGATCCCCTCACGCTTCGTTATAAACTGTTTTGGTATGATAAATTGGGTGTCACGCAAACCCAAGATCAGCGAGAAAAAACGCCCTGGCAACACCTTTGGCTTGCCCCGTTACAAACGCATCAAATCGAGTTGGATAAACCTACTCCAGAAAGTGAGAAATACCGCTTCTACCTACGGGGAGAGATTGCACCACCGCAATATCTCGACAGAATAAATGCTCCTACAAGCGGTCATTTTTAGACAACATTTTGTACCAGAGCAAGTTGTTGAGAATTATTCTTATTTGTAAAGATTCGTAAAACCGATTGCCATCATTTTTGAGAATAACTATCATTTAATCACTCAAAAATAATAGGTAATCACTCCAACTCTTAGCCCCTTATTTCCCCACAGAATAAGGGGCTTTTTTTAGCCCTCTCTTTTTCAACAAATCGGCAGTAAAGCCCAATTCCCCACCACTTCATCACTTTTCTCGGGATTCTTTCTCGATCTTCCCTACCCTTTCTTGGGTAAATCGCTATAATGGAACGCATTAAATTTCAGCCATTGACTAAGGATTATATTATGCAAGACTTGCAAACCATGCTCGCCGAACTGAAACGAGGCGTAGAGGATGTTTATTCGGAAGCCGATTTAATTGAAAAACTCAAAGAAAACCGCCCATTGCGGATTAAATTAGGCGCCGATCCGACCGCACCGGATATTCACTTAGGGCATACGGTGGTGTTAAACAAGCTCCGCCAATTCCAAAATTTTGGTCACGAAGTGATCTTCCTCATTGGTGATTTTACTGCCACCGTAGGTGATCCATCGGGTAAAAACAGCACCCGTCCGCCCCTTTCTCGGGAAGATGTATTACGCAATGCCGAAACGTATAAAGAGCAAATTTTCAAAATTCTTGATCCACAAAAAACCCGTGTGGTATTTAACTCCGACTGGCTTGGGGAACTCGGCACGGTAGGCATGATTCGCCTCGCATCTAACTACACCGTTGCACGGATGTTAGAGCGTGATGATTTCAAAAAACGCTTTGCTAATAATCAGCCGATTGCGATTCACGAATTTATCTACCCACTCTTACAAGGTCAGGACTCCGTTGCCCTTGAAGCAGACGTCGAACTTGGCGGGACAGACCAAACCTTCAACCTCCTTATTGGGCGTGAATTACAAAAATCTGCGGGGCAAAAACCTCAAGTGGCAATGACCCTACCGCTTCTTGTCGGCTTAGACGGCGAGAAAAAAATGTCAAAATCCCTCAGTAACTACATTGGCGTTACCGAAGCACCGAATGAGATGTTCGGTAAAGTGATGTCAATCTCCGATGAACTCATGTGGGATTGGTATAACTTACTCTCTTTCCGACCGCTTGCCGAAATTGCCCAACTGAAAGCAGAGGTGGAAAACGGTAAGAATCCGCGTGATGTGAAAATTTTATTAGCGAAAGAGATCATCGCCCGTTTCCACAGTGAAGCCGATGCCGAAAGTGCAGAGCAAAACTTCATCAACCGCTTCCAAAAAGGGGCAATGCCTGATGAAATGCCTGAATTGACCTTTGAAGGGGAAATGGGATTAGCCACGTTACTCAAAGAAGCGGGGCTTGTTGCTTCAACCTCGGAGGCTATTCGTGCCGCACAACAAGGTGGAGTAAAAATTGACGGCGAGAAAGTCGATGATGTGAAACAAAACGCACAGAAAGGCACTTTTGTTTATCAAGTCGGCAAACGCAAATTTGCCCGAGTCACATTAAACTAAACGCCAAAGCATCCGTATTTCAAGGCACAGTCTTCTGTGCCTTTTTTATATTTGGAATATCTAATCCATAGATAAAATACCATCACACTATCACTAGCTATGGTATTTTTTATAGAAATGTCTATAATTCGCGCGCACTTCAAAGTGTATTCTTATCCCTAAATTAAAGGAAATTTTATGAAAAAGTCATTATTAACTAGCCTAGCCTTAACTATTGCTGTTTTTGGTGTGAGCGCTTGTGATCAAGCTAAAGAAAAAACAACTGAAGTAAAAAATACTGTTGAAACCAAAGCCACTGAGATGAAAGACAGCACGATGGCAAAAGCTGAAGAAGCAAAAAATGCCGTTGAAACTAAAGCGACTGAGATGAAAGACAGCGCGATGGCAAAAGCTGAAGAAGCAAAAAATGCCGTTGAAACTAAAGCGACTGAAATGAAAGACAGCGCGATGGCAAATATTGATAACCATATCGAGGAAAAATGAGCGAAATAATACACCGCCAAGTCGTGCTAGATACCGAAACAACGGGAATGAACCAAGCTGGGGGTGCACCTCATCTTGGGCATAATATTATTGAGATTGGTGCAGTGGAAGTCATTAACCGCCGTTTAACGGGGCGAACTTACCACGTTTATATTAAACCTCCCCGTCCTGTTGATCCTGATGCTATTGCAGTACATGGTATCACCGATGAAATGTTAGCGGATAAACCAAGCTTTGCCGAAATTGCAAGTGAATTTATCGAGTTTATCCAAGGGGCGGAACTTATCATCCATAACGCGCCCTTTGACGTGGGCTTTATCGATCACGAATTCTCTTTCCTTCCTAACCCACCACCCAAAGTGGCGGAGATGTGTCAGGTTACCGACAGCCTTCACCTTGCGCGGAAGATGTACCCCGGCAAACGCAATAATTTAGACGCCCTGTGTGATCGTTTAGGCATTGATAACAGCAAGCGAGTACTCCACGGTGCGTTACTGGATGCGGAAATCCTCTCCGATGTTTTTCTCCTAATGACAGGGGGGCAGATAGCCCTTCTCGGCGAAGAAGAACAAGAATCCCAAGGGGGGAATTTTACCTCAGAATTTGCAAACAGCTCGGTGGCTGATAGCTCGGGGTTAATCATTCTCGAAGCCGATGAAGCAGAGCTACTCGCCCACCAAACTTACCTCGAATTAGTCAATAAAAAATCAAAGGGTAACTGTTTTTGGCTAAACCGCGTTTAATCTTTGATTGATTTGGCGAGAAAAAAAGCAGTCATCTCTTTTTTGCAAGAAAGTGTTTGACGCTCAAAAACGAAATCATTATTATACGCCTCGTTCGCTGCGGAGTGGTAGTTCAGCTGGTTAGAATACCTGCCTGTCACGCAGGGGGTCGCGGGTTCGAGTCCCGTCCATTCCGCCAACTTATTTTATAATATACCTCCTTGTATGTTAGTAAGAACCTCTGAGAAATCAGAGGTTTTTTATTATCTATCACTAATAAAATACAGATTCCAACGCCTCACCGATCAATTTATTGTTAAATTTTGCTAGAATGCCTTTGCATACACGGAGGTACAATGCTCGCGACCAATAAGCTGATTCCCACAAAATTGATCTCAAATCACTCAAACGGCACGCTTAACCCACATCAAGGTGTTGAACGCCGTGCGTTATTAGCCCGTTTAGAAAATGCAAAATCCTACCCTTTAACTCTCATTACCGCCCCTGCAGGTTACGGCAAAACAACATTGGTTTCCCAATGGACTGCCCGTCTTTTTGCCAAAAATGAAGCCGTGGCATGGTTTGCCTTAGATGAAAGCGATAACAAGCCCGAACAGTTTTTAAATTATTTCGCTTCGGCATTAACCAAAGCAACGGGCATTTCCTTTGAGGGGGTAAGTTATAAGGAGAATTTGATCGACAGTTTCGGGCAATTATTGGTGCTACTCGCCGAAAGCGAACGCCACTTTTACTTCATTATGGACGACTATCACCTCATTGAGAACAGTGAGATCCACGATACCCTCCGCTTTTGGCTTAAACACCAACCCCCGATGATGAGCCTCGTTCTGCTCTCTCGCCTTGTGCCACCATTAAGCATTACCAATTTACGCATTCACGAAAAATTGTTGGAAATTGATGTCCATCAACTCGCCTTTACGCCGGCGGAAACAAGCCAATTTTTTGAACAAAAACTGCATACCGCTCTCAGTGATGAGATTATTTTCGCCATTTGTGAGCGAGTTGAGGGGTGGGCAACGGCACTGCAACTGATTATTTTTACCCTACAACAAAATGAAGAGCTGTTGCACTTTCCTGAAAAACTCTTTCGCAAACTCAATCAGCAACATATTGCCGACTACCTCAATGAAGAGGTTTTCCACTATGTTCCCCCTGAAATGAAACAGTTTATGCAACGCTGTGCCATTCTCCGTTCTATGAATGAGAAATTAGTGGTTGCCGTTACTCAGGATGAAAATGGGGTGAAAAAACTCGATGAATTAGAAAAACTCGGGCTTTTTATGACACGCATCGCCCACGATGATGGGGAAATTTGGTGGAAATTCCACCCCATTCTCGCCGCCTACCTCGCCCAGACTTGCCGTTTAGAACTTCCGAATGAATGGCAAGCCCTACACCGCGCCGCGGCAATGAAATGGCTTCAATTAGGCTACGGCTCGGAGGCGTTATATCACGCCCAAAGATTGGACGATCCTCAAACCCTCCTCCAAATTTTACAAGAACACGGCTGGGCGTTATTTCATCAAGGGCAACTCAAATTGCTTGATGATTGCTTAAATCACCTCCGCGCGGAGGATCTTTGGCAGAACGAAAACCTCGTTTTACTCAAAGCATGGCTTGCCCAAAGCCAACATCGCCACCAAGAAGTCAGCGGTATTTTGCAAAAATTTCAACCCAAAGCGCCACTTACCCAAAGTTTCCAAGGGCGTTTTGATGCCTTAAAAGCCCAAGTGGCGATTAACGCTGGCGATGAGGAACAGGCGTATTTACTCGCCAATCAAGCCTTAAAAAATCTCTCTTCGGAATATAGCTACGCTCAAATCGTTGCCACCTCTGTGATTGGGGAAGCACAGCATTGCCGAGGCTATCTCAAAGAGGGGCTCTCTTTAATGCAACAGGTGGAAAAAATGGCTATTCACCAACGTGCCTACCACCATTGGCTTTGGTCGAAGTTGCAACAGTCCGAAATTCTCTCCGCCCAAGGTTTTTGGCAGTCAGCCTATGATTTACTGAAAGAAACCACCCTGCAAAGCCAAGAATTTCATCAAATCCCGATGAATGAATTTCTGCTCCGCTTAAAGGGGCAAGTACTGTGGGAGTGGCATCATCTTGACCAAGCCGAAGCTATGGCAAATGCCGGAATCGAGGTGTTAGAAAAAGAGGAAGAGCGTATTCAATGTATGGCGTTACTCGCAAAAATCTCCCTTACCAAGGGCGATCTCACCAATGCAGAACGGCTGATTGAACAGTGCCGAGGGCTATTAGCGCGCTGTTCTCCTCACAAGGATTGGGTCACGGCGTTAGATGAAATTCAGCTGATCTTTTGGCAAATGAAAAGTGACACCACCGCCCTCGAAAGTTGGCTCACACAGGCACATTTTCCCGACGCAGAACATAACCACTTCACACAACGGCAATGGCGTAATATTGCCCGTTGCTACATCCTTCGCCAAGATTACAGCCAAGCGTTAAACATTCTCAACAGCTTGTTGAAAACCACGGCGATTTTCAACCTTGTAAGTGACAGCCAACGGGCGTTAATTCTGCGTAATCGCCTTTATATGTTACAAGGCAAGGAAGATTTGGCTCAACGTGATCTGATCCAAGCCCTGAATTTAAGCCAGCAGACTAACTTTATCAGTGCCTTTGTGATTGAAGGCGATCTCATGGCACAGCAGATCCGCCAACTGTTGCAGTTAAACGTGCTACCGGAGCTATCCGTGCATAAAGCACAATTTATTCTACGGAGTATCAATCAACACAACCGCCACAAAACAGCCCATTTTGATGAAGAATTTGTGGCAAACTTGCTAAAAAATCCCCAAGTGCCTGAATTATTAAAAATCAGCCCACTGACCCAACGGGAGTGGCAAGTGCTAGGGCTTATCTATTCAGGGTACAGCAACGAACAGATTGCCCAAGAGTTAGTGGTGGCGATGACCACCATTAAAACCCACATTCGCAATCTCTACCAAAAAATCGGGGTGGCAAATCGTAGCGAAGCCATTGAATATACACGCAGTTTGCTCCGTATGATGGGCTATAACTAGCCCAATACAAGCGGTCGTTTTTTAAGGAAAATTTGCTCCGATACTAATGCAAATAGTTTGACAGCATAGTAGAAATCAGAAAAAACTTGAAAAATACATGCGTTATTACAACAAAAACATACCCTATTAAAATTAAAAGGACTGAGCCTGATACAACATCAGATCCAGTCCTTAATATAGGTTTCTCACTTTTTTAGATTAACTTATCAGACTATACAAATGGTAAGAATCCCAATAGCTATAACCAAAATAGATAACCAATAGTCGCAATCACAAAAATACAAATAAGGTTTAGCCAGAAGCCAACTTTCACCATTTCGCTTTGTTTGATCATGCCTGTGCCAAAGACTATCGCATTCGGTGGAGTCGCAACAGGTAACATAAAGGCACAAGATGCGCCTAAACCGATGATTAAAGCTAAGCCGACTGGTGGTAAACCAAGGGCTTCTGCAATGGATATGAAAATCGGCACTAAGAGTGCGGCACTCGCTGTATTAGAGGTAAATTCCGTCAAGAAAACGATAAAGGCAGCAACGATTAAGCCAATAAGATAATAGTTTCCGCCTTGAATCATAAAGACAATGCCATCAGCGAGCACTTTACTTGCCCCTGTTTTACCTAATACCGAACTGAGCGTTAAACCGCCACCAAAGAGCATTAACACGCCCCATTCGGTATTTTTCTGAATTTGATCCCAGCTCGCCACACGAGTAATACAGATGAGCACTGCCGCAAAAAGCGCAATGATACTATCAAAGCTCGCAATCTTTCCTTCTAAGCCAAATAAGCCAGCAAGGAATGGATTAACTTGTTTACTAAACACCCAACAAAGGGCAATAGTAACAAAAATGAGTAATGTAATAATACGGGAACGATTCAGCTCAATTTTTTCAAATTCTTGCTCAAAACGTTGATTTAATTGCGGTTTGAAAATCACATAAAGTGTGCCAAGCATTAATGGCATTAAAATCAACATAATTGGCAAACCATAGGCTAACCAATCGGCAAAGGTGAGTTTAAGTTGTGATGCCACAATTGCATTCGGTGGACTACCCACTAACGTTCCCATACCACCGATACTGGCACTATAAGCGATCCCTAATAACACAAACACATAGGTATTGTTATGTTGGGTGCGATCCATTTTGCTTAAAATCCCCATTGCCAAAGGAAGCATCATCGCAGCTGTCGCGGTATTACTCATCCACATCGAGAGGAAAGCCGTCACAACGAAGAGATAAATGGTCGCAAGCCCTAATCTTCCCCCTGCCATTGCCATAATTTTATTTGCGATCAAGCGATCAAGTTGCTGAACGTGCAAGGCGGTCGCTAAAGCAAAGCCCCCAAAGAAAAGAAAGATGGTTGGATCGGCAAAGGTCGCTAAAGCCTCTTTGGATTTCACTAATCCAAGGGCAATTGCCAAAATCGGAATGAGTAACGCGGTAATCGTAACGTGTAGCGCTTCAGTCAGCCATAACACAGCAACGAAAACCAATAATGCTAACCCTTTTGTTGCTTGCGCTTCAAAAGGCAGTGTATTTAATAAAATAAAAAATAGCACAATGTCGAGTAATAGAATCACACTATTTCTGAGCATTTTGCTATTTTCTATTTGAGTGACTGTATTTGCAGTATTTGACATAGACGCCCCCACTTTTCAATCAAAATAAGGGCTTCACTATATCAAAAGGGGCACATTTTCGCTGAATTAAGTGACAAATTTGTGAGTTAGCTCACAATTTTGCAACAAACACCACTTTTGTTAATCAAGAACTGACTTAGCAATGGCACGGGTCTGCCCGTTGCACCTTTCGCTGCACCAGATTTCCAAGCTGTGCCGGCAATATCAAGATGCGCCCAAGTATATTTCTTACTGAAATTCGAGAGGAATACCCCGGCGGTAATCGCGCCCCCCCAACGACCGCCAATATTGGCAAGATCCGCAAAGTTTGATTTCAGCTGTTCTTGATACTCTTCGCCCATCGGCAAACGCCATGCTTTATCATCCGCCTGCTCTGCTGCACTTAGCAAATCATTGGCTAGAGTATTATTTGGCGAGATTAAACCACTATTATGATGACCCAATGCCACCACACAAGCGCCCGTCAATGTTGCAACATCAATCACTAATTCAGGGTCAAAACACTCCACATAGGTTAAAGCATCACACAACACTAAACGCCCCTCAGCATCGGTATTTAGCACTTCCACCGTTAAGCCAGACATCGTTGTGAGAATATCCCCTGGGCGATAGGCGTTGCCGTCGATCATATTTTCACACCCGGCTAATACGCCAATCACATTCAGCGGTAAATTCAACTCGGCAATCACTTTCATCGCACCTAAAACAGATGCGGCACCGCCCATATCATATTTCATCTCATCCATACCGTCCGCAGGCTTGAGAGAAAGACCACCTGCATCAAAGGTTAAGCCCTTACCCACAAGCACAATCGGTTTTGCCTTTGGATCTGGGTGATTGGCGTAACGGATAATTGACATATACGCCGGATTTTCTGACCCACGGGAAACAGCTAAATAAGCATTCATGCCTAAACTCGCCATTTCCGCTTCATCCACAATAGTCGTTTTTACCGTAGAATATTGTTCGGCAAGGCTTAGGGCAAGATCAGCAAGGTATTTGGGATTGCACACATTCGCTGGGCAATTTGCTACATTTTTTGCCTCAAAAAGCCCTTTGGTAATTGCTTTTCCGTGTTCAAGGGCTTGTTCTGCCAAAGGTAACTCTTTACGGCTTGCCACATTAAACACGATTTTGCGTAACTCACGGCGAACTTCAGGTTTCACACTTTTGAAATCGTTATAGGTATAGCCTTGTTCATGAATTGCTTCAATGGCAAAACGCACATTCCAGTAGATTGAACGCCCTTTGACGTGTAATTCGGTGAGAAAACAACTTGCCTCAGTAGAACCCGTATCGCCAATCACTTGCACCATTTTTTGAATCGTCTGTTTATATTGACGTTCTGTTAATTCACGCTCCTTGCCACAACCAACTAGTAACACTCTGTCAGCAAGCACATTCGGCACATTGTGTAATAAGAGTGTTTGCCCTGCCTTGCCCTCTAAATCGCCTTTACGCAATAAGGCACTGAGGTAGCCATCACTGAGTTTATCAAGCTGTTCTGCCGCCGCCGATAAACGACGAGGCTCATACACACCGACAACTAAACAGCCCGTACGCTGTTTTTCTACTGATCCGTTTTTAACACTAAATTCCATAAAATACTCCTATGCTTTTTTGAGCTGAAAAAGGTATAATCGCCACTTTACAAGCGGTGAAAATTATCCAAAATTTTGCACACCCTTACTTAAACGAAAGATTGAAATGAGGGTCGTAAGGCTACCCCCTTGCACCAAAATTGCAAGAACTAATTTTCAAAAATGAGAGCTTTGTCGTGATTTTAAGTCGATATTTAACAAAAGAAATATTTAAGAGCCAAATAGCTATACTTTTCATACTGTTAGTCATTTTCTTTTGCCAACAATTAGTGCGAGTTTTAAGCTCAGCAGTCAGTGGCAAAGTCCCAACGGATTTAGTCCTCAATCTCCTCGGTTTAGGGATGCCCGCCATGGCACAGCTGATGTTGCCGTTATCTCTTTTTATCGCTTTGTTATTAACCCTTGGGCGTTTTTATGCCGAAAGCGAAATCACCGTCATGCGCGCCTGCGGTATCGGACAAGGCTTATTGGTGAAATCTGCCATGTTCCTCTCCATTTTTACCACCGCCTTAGCCGTTTATAATGTTTTTTGGCTCACACCTTGGGCAATCAATAAACAGAGTGAAATGCTCGCCGAAGCCAAAGCCAACCCCCGTTTTACCGCCCTTTCCGCCGGTCAATTTATGTCTGCGGGGGGCTATGTACTCTTTATTGATAACATTAAAGAGAATCGCATTAACGATATTTATGTTTTCCAACCCGACCAACAGAAAAAAAATAAACCGTCTGTGGTGGTCGCAGAATCAGGGGAGCTACAAGGCTTACCCAATGGCGATCAGATGTTAAGCCTAAGCAATAGCACACGCTATGAAGGCACGCCTCAATCGGCAGATTTCCGTATTTCCCATTTCGATAACTATACCGCCTACTTGGGCTATCATGATGTAGATACGGATGAAAAATTGGTACAACGGGCAGATTTCTCCCAGCTGATGAAAGAAAAAAGCCCCGAAGCCAAAGCCGAATTACACTGGCGTTTAGCCCTGATTTTAGCTGTGCCGTTAATGGCACTCCTTGCTGTGCCGTTAAGTAGTGTTAATCCACGCCAAGGGCGTTTTGCGAAACTGTTGCCCGCGTTGCTTCTCTATTTAATCTATTTCTTATTACAAAGCTCGCTAAAATCCGCAGGTGGCGCAGGCAAATTGGATATTTCACTCCTCATGCCTTCCGTTTCCCTTGCCTTTTTATTCCTTGGGATAGTGTTAAGCAGTTGGGATAGCAAATGGCTTTCTGCACTGCGTTACCGCCTCTTTTCGCCAAAGGTGGCTTAGATGAATATTTTAGAACGTTATATTGGTAAAACGATCCTTGGCTCGATTCTCCTAACCCTCTTTATGCTCGTCGGGTTAGGGGCGATCATTAAATTTGTGGAAGAGTTCCGCGATGTTGGTAAGGGCAGTTATGATGGCTTACTCGCTGCCTACTACACCTTTTTAACAATTCCTCGTGATATTGAAACCTTCTTCCCGATTGCCGCCCTCCTCGGCTCACTCATGGGGCTTGGCACCTTAGCCAGTCGGAGTGAACTCGTCGTCATGCAAGCCTCAGGTTTTTCCCGTTTCCGTATTGGATTAGCGGTGATGAAAACGGCGATTCCTCTGGTTATTTTCACGATGGTCATTGGTGAATGGGGCGTGCCACAAACCGAACAATTTGCCCGTAATATGCGATCTATCGCCCAAAGTGGGGGCTCAATGTTAGCGACACAGGGCGGTTTTTGGGCAAAAGACGGCAACGATTTTATTTACATTCGCCGGATTAAAAATGAAAAAGAGCTGAATAATGTCTTGGTTTATCAGTTTGATAAACGGGAATTAAAATCCATTATGAAAGCCAACCAAGCCAACTACCAAGAGGGCAAAGGTTGGATCTTAAAACAGGTGGAAAAATCTACCCTTGGGGAAAATACGATTTCACAAACCAAAGGGAAAGATCAGCTGTGGAAAACGAACATTACCCCAAGCAAACTCGGCATTGTGTCCCTTAAACCAGAATCCCTCTCCATTTCCGGCTTAGCCGATTATGTGGGCTTTTTAAAAGAAACGGGGCAAGACTCAAAACGCTTTGAGATCACCTTCTGGCGAAAAGTCTTTCAACCGATTTCCATGGCCGTGATGATGCTCCTTGCGATTTCATTTATTTTCGGGCCATTAAGAAGTAGCACCATGGGGGCGAAAGTCGTTATCGGGATTATCGCGGGCTTTGCGTTTTATGTGTCGAATATTGTCTTTGGTAACCTTAGCCTTGTGGCATCGTGGTTACCTGTTCCCCTTGGTGCATTAACGCCAAGCTTGCTGTGCGTGGCTATCGTCTGGTGGCTATTAAGCAAGAAAAGAGATTAAATACGAGGAAAAAAATGTCAAACACTGAAAAGTTAAAAGAATTAAGTTTAAAAAATTTCACTGTTTTTGATGATGTTACATTATCATTTTCAAATAATCTAAACATTATCATTGGTGAAAATGGAATGGGAAAATCTCACTTATTGAAAATAGCCTATTCCATTTTAGCCACAAATGCAAATGCAAATGCAAATGCAAATGCAAATGCATTAACAAAAACACAGTTGCAGAAAGCATATGCCGAAAAACTTATAAATGTATTTAGATCTGAATCACTCGGACGACTTGCTAGAAGAAAGCAAGGACGAGAACGTTGTGAAATCAATTTGGCATTTAATAAAGAAAAATATAATTGTAACTTTAATTTTTCA
The DNA here is from genome assembly GCA_023101485.1 of Pasteurellaceae bacterium Macca. Classification (GTDB taxonomy): domain Bacteria; phylum Pseudomonadota; class Gammaproteobacteria; order Enterobacterales; family Pasteurellaceae; genus LVZB01. The sequence continues at coordinate 512,595 of LVZB01000001.1, forward strand.
TCTGCAAGTAAAAGTGAAGTACAAATTGAATTAAATCCAATTGAGAAAATTAATAAAAAACCTGTTTTTTTACCTACAAGAGAATTATTAACAATTTATCCTAATTTTGTATCTGTTTATCTTAATAATTATTTAGAATATGAAGAAACATATTATGATACTTGTGTATTATTAGGCGCATTAGCGATTAAAGGTCCAAAAGAAGAAAATATCAAAAATTTGTTAAAACCTTTAGAAGAAATGATGGGCGGAAAAGTCATTTTAGATAAAAATGGCCGGTTTTATTTAAAAATTCAGGGACAGGGAACAATGGAAATTCCATTAGTTGCCGAAGGACTTAGAAAATTAGCCATGGTAGCTCGCCTTATTGCAACAGGTTCATTAATTGATAAAGGAACACTATTTTGGGATGAACCTGAAGCAAACCTTAACCCTAAATTAATTAAATTAATCGCAGAAACAATTTTGTTATTATGTGAAAATGGTATTCAAGTATTTATTGCGACACATTCTCTCTTTTTATTAAGAGAATTAGAGATTTTATCTCATAAAGCTAATTTTAAGCACATTAAATCACGTTATTTTGGATTAAAGCACGATGAAGAACATAGCGTTACCATAGAACAAAGCGATGATCTTTATGATATAAAAACCCTCATTTTATTAGATGAAGAAATTAAACAAGCTGATCGTTTTTTATCAATTGAATAAGGAATTATAATGACTATTATTCAAGAAGGAAATTTAACATTCACATTCAATAATAATGCGAATGTTAAAAAATACGATGATTTATCTTTCTACCGAAATCAATTAACTACTGCTTTTACTGGTATGAAAGCCGTAGATATTATTTCTATTGAGAATAATATAAACTGGCTAATTGAAGTAAAAGATTATTCTATTCATCAAAGAACGAAGCTTGCTGATTTAAGTGAAGAAGTCGCTTTAAAAATAAGAGATACATTAGCTGGTATTGTCTCAATGAATTGCAATACTAGTGATAGTAATGAAAAACAGTTTGCTCATCAATTTTTAAGAAATAAAAAAATAAAAATTGTTTTACATTTAGAATTACCGAATAAATACTCTCGATTATATCCCAATATATTAAATCCAGTGGATATTCAACAAAAATTGAAATCACTCGTGAAGTCTATCGATGCTCACCCCCGTGTAGTAAATAAAAATAAGCTTCACCCTAGTATGTCATGGACTGTTGTCTAATAAATTATTTTTAAGATTATGATGCCCCAACCTCGTTTTATTCACCTCAAAGTTCATAGCGATTTCTCAATGATTAACGGTTTGGCTAAGGTCAAACCCTTAGTTAAAAAAACCGCGGAAAACGAAATGGTTGCCCTTGCACTGACCGATTTCACCAATTTTTGTGGGTTAGTGCGTTTTTACGGCGAAGCATTAAGTGCTGGGGTAAAACCGATTGTTGGGGTGGATATGCTGGTTCGCCCCGAACCCGAAAGCCAAGATTTCTACGAACTCACCCTCCTTGCCAAAAATAATGATGGCTACCGCAATATTACCCTTTTAATTTCAAAGGCTTATCAACAAGGCTATATTGAGTTCCCGGTTGTGGAAAAAGCGTGGTTAGCGGAACACGCCGAAGGGGTGATCATCCTTTCTGGTGGGCGATTAGGGGATGTGGGCAAGGCCTTACTCAAAGAGAATCAACATGAAGCGGAGCAACTGCTCGCTTTCTATCAGCAACATTTTCCCCAACATTACTACCTCTCCCTTTGTCGCACAGGGCGACCTGATGAGGAGCGTTACATTCAACAAGCGGTCGAATTTGCACAACAGTTTGCACTCCCCGTTGTGGCAGTAAATGATGTGCTTTTCTTGCAAAAAGAGGATTTTGATGCCCATGAAATCCGTGTTGCCATTCACGATAGCTTTACCCTTGATGATCCTAAACGTCCGCAAAAATACTCGCCTCAGCAATATTTTCGCACTGAGCAGGAAATGTGCGAGCTATTTGCCGATATTCCACAGGCATTAGAAAATACGATCCAAATTGCCAAGCGGTGTAATGTAACGATTCGCTTAGGAGAATATTTCCTACCGAATTTCCCAACAGGGGAGCTTTCTACAGAAGATTTTTTAGTCCAAAAATCCCGAGAAGGGCTAGAAGAACGCCTCGAGTTTCTCTTCCCTGATCCAGAAATTCGTGCCAACAAGCGGTCTGTTTATGACGAACGTTTGCAAATCGAACTCGATGTGATTAACCAAATGGGCTTTCCGGGGTATTTCTTGATCGTCATGGAGTTTATCCAATGGTCGAAGGATAACGATATCCCCGTTGGGCCGGGGCGAGGATCCGGGGCGGGTTCATTAGTCGCCTATGCGTTAAAAATCACTGACCTTGATCCCCTTGAGTTTGATCTCCTTTTCGAGCGTTTCCTTAATCCAGAACGGGTATCGATGCCAGACTTCGATGTGGATTTCTGTATGGACGGGCGAGATCGGGTGATTGAACACGTTTCTGACACCTATGGTCGCCAAGCGGTTTCTCAAATCATCACTTTTGGTACGATGGCGGCGAAGGCGGTTATCCGAGATGTTGGGCGAGTATTAGGGCATTCATACAGCTTTTGCGACCGCATTTCTAAATTAGTGCCACCTGATCCGGGCATGACCCTTGCCAAAGCCTTCGCGGCTGAGCCGAAATTACAAGAACTCTACGATGCCGACGAAGAGGTACAAGCCCTCATTGATATGGCTCGCAAACTGGAAGGCGTTACCCGTAATGCCGGTAAGCACGCTGGGGGGTTGTAATTGCGCCAACAGCGATTACCGACTTCTCACCCCTGTATTGCGACTCCGAAGGTCTGCACCCTGTTACCCACTTTGATAAAAATGATGTGGAATATGCCGGCTTAGTCAAGTTTGACTTCTTAGGCTTGCGTACGCTGACGATCATTAAATGGGCGTTGGAGATGATTAACCAACGCCTTGAACAAGAGGGCAAGCCCCCTGTTCGGATTGAAAGTATTCCCCTTGATGATGAAAAAGCCTTTAAGTTACTCAAATCAGCGAAAACCACTGCCGTATTCCAGCTAGAATCCCGCGGTATGAAAGATCTCATTTCACGCCTGCAACCGAGTAACTTTGAAGATATTATCGCCCTTGTGGCACTGTTCCGCCCCGGTCCATTAGAAGCCGGTATGGTGCAGAACTTTATCGACCGCAAACACGGCAACGAGCCGATTTCTTACCCCGATGCACAATATCAGCACGAGTGGCTTCAACCGATTTTAGAACCCACCTACGGCATTATTGTTTATCAAGAACAAGTCATGCAAATTGCCCAAGTTCTCGCTGGTTATACTCTCGGGGGCGCAGACTTGCTTCGCCGTGCGATGGGTAAGAAAAAGCCCGAAGAGATGGCCGCCCAACGGGAAATTTTTGAAAAAGGGGCGATTGAAAAAGGCGTCAATGGCGAATTGGCGATGAAGATCTTTGACTTGGTCGAGAAATTTGCAGGCTATGGATTTAACAAATCTCACTCTGCCGCCTATGCCTTAGTGTCTTACCAGACATTGTGGTTGAAAACACACTACCCTGCGGAATTTATGGCGGCGGTAATGACCTCGGAAATGGATAATACGGATAAGATCGTCGGCTTTTATGATGAATGTATCAACATAGGCTTAACCGTCGTTCCCCCTGATGTAAATAGCGGTAAGCACCGTTTTAGCGTCAATGAAAAAGGGGAGATCGTGTATGGTTTAGGCGCAATTAAAGGCGTGGGCGAAGGACCGATTGAAGCCATTTTAGAAGCGCGCCAACAAGCGGGCATTTTTAAAGATCTTTTTGATTTAACCGCTCGGGTCGATCTGAAAAAAATCAACCGCCGAACCTTTGAAGGGCTGATTATGTCCGGGGCATTTGATAAATTAGGCCCTCACCGCGCGGCTTTGATGAAAAATCTAGACGATGCCTTAAAAGCCTCCGATCAACATAGCAAAATGGAAGCCCTCGGGCAAAGTGATATGTTCGGCGTACTGACCGAAACGCCTGAAGAAGTGCAAAATGCCTACGCCAATACACCAAAATGGACGGAACAAGTCGTTTTAGAGGGAGAAAAATCCACCCTCGGTTTATACCTCAGTGGGCATCCTATTGGGCGTTTTATCAAGGAGCTTTCTCACTATGCTTCCACCCGTTTAAATGAATTGCAACCCACTTACCGTGGTCAAACCGCTACCGTCGCAGGGATTGTGATGGCTTCTCGGGTGGCGATTACCAAAAAAGGCAACCGCATTGGTATTGCCACCATTGAAGATCGCTCGGGGAAATTAGATCTTACGCTGTTCTCCGAAGCGTTAGATACCTACGGCGAGCTACTGCAAAAAGATCAAATCGTGATCGCAACAGGGTCTGTGCAACACGATGATTTCAGCGGTGGGCTGAAAATGTCGGTTCGAGAAGTGATTACCCTCGATGATGCCCGCGCCCGTTATGCCAAAAGTTTAGCCCTCGCGATTCATCAAGAGCAGATTACCCCCACTTTTATCAAAACCTTGGGCAGTATTATCACCCCCCATAAAGCGGGAACGCTCCCCCTCCACTTCTACTACCAAAGCCCAGAAGGACGTGTTTTACTCAAAGGCGGAGTGGAGTGGCGCGTGACTCCAAAAGAAGAGATGTTAGTAAAACTCAAAGAATTTCTTGGTGAAAACGCTGTGGAATTGGAATTTGAATAAGGCAAATTATGAATGTAATGACAAAAATAAAGGATAGCGCTCCCCTCTGGACAAGCGTACTCATTGGGCTATTTTTCCTGCTTTTTTTACACTTTAAAGCCAGCTATACCGCATTAGCCGTGGTAATGTCTTTAATCGGTTTGGTGCTCGTCGGTATTCAAATTAAACAGAAAAATAGGCAACTTTCGGGGGAGAATAAAGCCCTCGTCATCGCTTTTGTTTGCTATTTTATTCTTTTTGTACTCTCTTTGATTATCCACAAAGGCAAAGGAAGTGAATTAGATCTGCCCAGCCGTGCTTTATTAGCGCTCCTTGCCCTAGCCACTTTTTTACACTTTAAACCGAATGGGAAGTGGGTGATGTGGTCGCTACTCATCGCCTCCGGTGTAGCAGGGTTTACGGCGATTTATCAATTTTTTGTGCTGAAATACCGCTTTCTGTTCCCTGCCCATATGTATATTCAAGCAGGTGGCGCATTGATGTTATTTAGCTTATTTTCCCTTGCCCTTTTCTTCTATTTTCAAGCCCAAGGGAAAAAAGCCTTAATGTTGGTAAGCCTACTCACTAGTGGTTTAGCGATTATTGGCTGTTTTCTCAATCAATCTCGTGGGGCTTGGGCTGCACTACCTGCTGGGTTAGTCATTATTCTCTTTTTTAATCGTAAAAATATTTCTAAATGGTTTTGGATCTTTCTTCTCATAACCACTCTTATCGGGGGAGCCTTTACAGGTAAAGTCATTGAAAAGCGCTTTGTACAAGCAAAAAATGATGTCGTTGCCTATGTAGAACGTAATAAAAGCAACACCTCCCTCGGCGCACGGTTTGATATGTGGAAAAGCGCACTAATCGGCATCCAAGAAAAACCCCTCCTTGGCTGGGGCTTACAAGGCGTAAAAGCAATGCGTAAGCAACATGTTGCACAAGGATTAGTCAGCCCTGCAATTGCCGGATTTGACCATGCCCATAACCAATACCTACAAGATACTTCTGCTAGAGGTATCTTCGGCTTACTCACCCTTCTTGGTATTTTTCTCGTGCCGTTAAACTTATTTTGGCGAAATTTAGCCCATAATGCCGAAACTCGGCTCTGGGGACTTTTAGGCATTTTACAAGTTAGCTCCGTAATGGTGTATTCCCTAAGCCAATCTTTTTTATCTCATAATTCGGGTGCGGTTTTCTATTTCTTTGGTGTGGCTATTTTCTACGCCTTGCAAAAAAATGCCAAAAATCGACCGCTTGTAAAGGAGCAAACCTAGCTATGTTGCGATTTTTTTATACATTGTTGAGCTACCTTATTCAGCCCCTTTTGTTGCTGATGATGTATAAGCGTAGCCTCAAACAGCCAAGCTATGGCAAACGCTTACCTGAGCGTTACGGCTTTTATGGCGAAAACCCGCAGCCACAACCTAATGGCATTGTGATCCACGCCGCTTCCGTGGGAGAAGTCATCGCGGCAACACCATTAGTGCGCGCGATTCAAGCAAAATACCCGACTCTACCAATTACCCTCACAACCGTCACCCCCACAGGTTCAGATCGCGTAAAAGCCGCCTTTGGAGAGAAGGTGTCACACTTTTATCTGCCCTATGATTTACCCGCTTCGATTAGACGCTTTTTACAGTTTGTCCAACCGAAATTGTTTATTGTGATTGAAACGGAACTCTGGCCAAATCTGATTCGCCAGATGAATTTAAACCGCATTCCTTTTGTCATTGCTAATGCTCGGCTTTCCCCCCGTTCCGCCAAAAGATATAGCTGGATTCATTCCCATGTTAAAAATATGCTGAGTGAAATTCGCTTAATCTTAGCCCAAGATCATATTAGTGCTGATCGCTATATTTCCCTTGGATTTCCCCCTGAACGCTTAATTAACACGGGGAATTTGAAATTCGATTTGGAGATCAGCCAAGCACAACGCGAACAAATTAAATTGACTGCGGCGGCGTTGAATATCCAACACCGTGCCGTCTGGGTCGCCGGCAGCACCCACGAGGGCGAGGAAAAAATTATCCTCGATGCACATCAACAGCTCCTTGAAATCTATCCAGATCTGGTGCTGATCCTCGTTCCTCGCCACCCAGAACGTTTTAATGAAGTGGAAACTTTGCTGAAAAAAATGGCCATCCCCTATGTAAAACGTTCGACACGGGAAGCCTTAAACGAAGAAACCCAAGTGCTCTTTGGCGACACCATGGGGGAGATGATGCTCCTCTACGGCTTAGCACAAATTGCCTTTGTTGGGGGGAGTTTAGTCCACCACGGTGGGCATAACCCCTTAGAGCCGATTGCCTTTGAACTACCGGTCATTTCCGGAGTGCATACCTTTAATTTCCCTGAAATTTTCGCCAAACTCCGCCATGTAAATGGGGTATTGGAAATCGGTAGTGAAGTGAAAAATTTAGTCGATGCGGTGGCCTTCCTCCTTGCGCACCCTGAACTTCAGCAAAAAATGAGCCAAGCAGGCTTTGCTGTGTTGCGTGAGAATCAAGGCGCTTTGAGACGTCATTTAGATCTGCTTTCCCCCTATCTAGAGAAATAGCTCATGAAACCTGTAATTTATGCTGGCACTTTCGACCCCATCACCCACGGGCATCTTGATATTATTGAGCGAGCGACCCAACTATTTGAAACCGTGATTGTCGCTGTCGCCAAAAACCCGAGTAAGCATCCCCTTTTTGAATTGGCACAACGGGTCGAATTAGTCCAACAAAGCTGTGCCCATTTACCCCAAGTAAAAGTCATTGGATTTAGTGGATTACTGGTGGATTTAGCCGCCGAACAGCAGGCAAGTACCTTAATTCGCGGGATTCGAGGGGGGATGATATCGATTATGAAATTCAACTTGCACAGCTTAATCATGAACTCGACGGCACATTAGACACCCTCTTTTTCCCCCCGTCGGTGAAGTGGCGTTATCTCTCCTCCACCATGGTTCGGGAAATCTACCGCCACCACGGCGATGTCAGCCCCTTTGTTCCACCAGCCGTGTTTAAAGCGTTAAGTGAGCGATAAATCACAAGCGGTCAAATTTCTCTCTATATTTGCACCAGCAAAAAGTGTGAAAAATTTGACCGCTTGTAAGGGCGAAATTAATGACCGCTAAGGACTTTGGCGGGTTCTAGTTTGGATGCACGCAGGGCAGGATAAAGGCTAGCGACAAGGCTTAGGATCACGGTGGCAAGTAGCACCCATGCAATATCTAGCCAATGAATTTCGCTGGGGAGGAAATCGATAAAATAGACCCCATCGGAAAGCAATTTTATGCCGATAAACTGCTCCACACTTTTAATGATCGCCGTTAAATTCACGGCCACTAACACACCAAGCACCACGCCGGATAATGCACCTTTCATCCCTGAAATTAAGCCATACCAGAGAAAAATCCGCTGAATAAAGCGGTTATTCGCGCCGAGGGTGCGAAAAATGGCGATGTCCCCTTGTTTATCTTTCACTGCCATAACAAGGGTGGAGATAATGTTAAAGCACGCCACGCCAATCACTAATACCATCGCAATGTACATCACGGTGCGAATGAGCTGAATGTCGTTGTACATATAACCAAATTTATCGATCCACGTTTGTAGATAAAGAATTTGTGGGTAATTTTCTAGTGCGGGGAAGCTCAGCTCTTTTACTTTAAAAGGCGAATTAAGTGCTAATTCAACGCCGGAATAATGCCCTTCGGGATATTCTAGCAATTCCTGCGCCTTCGCAAGGGGAAGGAGGGCGTAGCTGTGGTCAAGCTGACCGTCTAAACGCAAAATTCCCGAAACCTCTAAATTAAAGCGTAACGGTTGGGCGAGCTGCCCGTCCTCTGTTGGTTGTGGAAGGAGAAGCGTGACTTCATCCCCCACTTCGATAGCAAGATCCCTGGCAATCCCTGCGCCAAGCACCAATCCGCCTTGTTGTTCAAAGGCTTGCCACTGTTTTTCGGGAATAAATTGGCTTAACTGACTCGTTTGACGCTGTTTTTGTGGATCAATACCTCGCACTTGGGCAATTTTTAGCTTCGAGCCATTTTCAATTAACGCGGTAAAGCTCACAAAAGGTGAGGTAGCTTTCACATCAGGGTGCTGTGCTAAAAGGCTTTCAAGGGATTCGCCTTTTTCAATGACCCCAGCCCCCCCTTGTTGATAGGCCAGAATTTCGCCGTGGGGCACAACCGAAAGTACTCGTTGATTTAATTCACGCTCAAAACCGTTCATGGCACTCAATCCAATAATCAGCACGGCGACCCCTAGGGCAATACCAATACTTGAAAAAAGGGAAATAAGCGACACTAAGCGATTTTTTTGTTGGCCTCTTTGGTAACGCCAGCTAATAAAAAAGGGGGTATTCATTGGCTTGCCTCACGCAGAACGCCATCTTGCATAATCAAACGGCGGTTGAGTTTATCCGCAAGGCTTAAATCGTGGGTGACGAGTAAAAACGCGATATTTTGTTCCACATTGAGTCTTTTAATCAGCTCGAAAATGCTCTCCGTGGTTTTTTGGTCGAGATTCCCCGTTGGCTCGTCCGCCAGTACTAACGCCGGCTGATTAACTAAGGCGCGCGCAATGGCAACACGCTGGCGTTCTCCCCCCGAAAGTGCCGAAGGGCGGTGGTGAATACGGTGGGATAAGCCCACTGCTTGGAGCATTTTTTCCGCCCGTTCGCGTGCTTCACTGCGATTTTGTTGCCCGATAAGCATCGGCATCATCACATTTTCGAGGGCAGAAAAATCAGCCATTAAATGGTGAAATTGATAAACAAAGCCTAAATTTTGGTTACGCAATGTGGCTAATGCATTACTCCCCAGTTTTTGCAAGGATTGCCCTTTAATAAAAACTTCCCCTTCACTTGGCTGATCTAACCCACCTAAAGTATGAAGAAGCGTACTTTTGCCCGATCCAGAACTTCCCACAATGGCAACAAGTTCGCCACTGTTCATCGAAAAAGAGACCTTTTTCAACACTTGGGTGGTGTTTTCACCCTCTTGATAAAATTTGCTGATCTGATCACAACGGAGTAATTCATTGTTCATGTTTGTCGTTCTTATTGGTTATTCCATGGAAATTCAGGGCATTATAGCGGATTTTAAACCTTAAAGATTTAACCCATTTCATTTTGTCGCATTCTCACCGCTAAAATGCCCAATAAGATCAAATTCCCCGCAGATTTTGTGAAGCGGATCACTTTTTTGCAAGACAAAAGGGCAAAATCCCTTTACTATACGCAAGTTTTTTTAATCTTAACTTCCATATTAGAGGATACTTAAAATGGCAAAAATCGTTAAAGTAATTGGTCGTGAAATCATTGACTCACGTGGTAACCCAACTGTTGAAGCAGAAGTGCATCTTGAAGGTGGCTTTGTTGGTTTAGCAGCGGCTCCATCTGGCGCATCAACAGGTTCTCGTGAAGCATTAGAACTCCGTGATGGTGATAAAGCGCGTTTCTTAGGTAAAGGTGTTTTAAAAGCGGTTTCTGCGGTAAATAACGAAATTGCAGCCGCTGTTGTCGGTAAAGATGCCTCTAACCAAGCTGAAATCGACCAAATCATGATCGATTTAGATGGTACAGAAAACAAATCAAAATTCGGTGCAAATGCAATCTTAGCTGTTTCTCTTGCGAATGCAAAAGCAGCCGCGGCCTCAAAAGGCTTACCACTTTATGCACACATCGCAGAATTAAATGGCACACCGGGCGTTTATTCTATGCCACTTCCAATGATGAACATCATCAACGGTGGTGAGCACGCAGATAACAATGTGGACATTCAAGAATTTATGATTCAACCAGTAGGCGCAAAAACCTTAAAAGAAGCGCTCCGTATTGGTGCAGAAGTATTCCACAACCTTGCTAAAGTATTAAAAGCGAAAGGCTTAAATACAGCCGTGGGTGATGAAGGTGGCTTCGCACCAAACCTTGCTTCAAATGCGGATGCTCTCGCGTGTATCAAAGAAGCGGTAGAAAAAGCAGGCTATGTATTAGGCAAAGATGTCACACTGGCGATGGACTGTGCCTCTTCTGAGTTCTATAACAAAGAAACAGGTAACTACGAAATGAAAGGCGAAGGCAAAACCTTCACATCACAAGAGTTCACACACTACCTTGAAGGTTTATGCAAAGAGTACCCAATCGTGTCTATCGAAGATGGTCAAGATGAGTCTGACTGGGACGGTTTCGCTTACCAAACTAAAGTCCTTGGCGATAAAGTTCAATTAGTGGGTGATGACTTATTTGTAACCAATACCAAAATCTTAAAACGTGGTATCGACAACGGCATCGCAAACTCTATCTTAATCAAATTCAACCAAATCGGTTCATTAACTGAAACCCTTGCGGCGATCAAAATGGCAAAAGATGCAGGCTATACAGCGGTTATCTCTCACCGTTCAGGCGAAACCGAAGATGCGACCATCGCGGATTTAGCAGTCGGTACAGCAGCAGGTCAAATCAAAACCGGTTCAATGAGCCGTTCAGACCGTGTTGCGAAATACAATCAGTTAATCCGTATTGAAGAAGCGTTAGGCGAAAAAGCGCCATTCAACGGTTTAAAAGAAGTAAAAGGTCAAGCATAATTCGCTAACGACAAACTTTTCATCAAAAAAACACCGCTTGTTAAGCGGTGTTTTTATATCGACTTCTTTCAAAAGGAATCTTTATGCTCTATTCCGTTTTAGATGATCAACTGCTCATTGGCACACCTTACCGCACAGGGGCGCATTCAACCACACAGGAACATTTAGTGGTGATGTTTGAAGACGATGGCGAAACCGGCTATTTTTATGCGATGGATCTGCACCAAAAGGCAAATCCTGTGGTGGATAGCCTTTTTGTCTATGCGGTCAGTGATGTGGAAAAAAACAGCCTAAAAGAACCCCGCCGTTTGCAAATCTGTTGGGACGAAGCCGGCTATAAAGGGGTGCTACTGATTAACGACTACCCCCACGCCGTCTTTGATTTTCGACATTTTATCGGCTACAACCGCACAAAATTCCCCGAGCCTGAACTCGGCAGTATGTGGCAACATAAAGAAGCCACAGCGGAGTTAGTTGATCAGTGGTTACTTGGAAAATAGAAAAGGGTTAAACTCTCTCCTTAATCGGAAAAAGAGTTTTTCTCATTTGCATTATTGATAGGTAAAAGGAATTATTATCATTTATTCGATTAGTAAATTCTATCAAATGGATAAGTTATATCCATTTTACCCATAATAAAATTTGGTTTATACTACTTTCAATTCATTCAATAAGAGGAACATCAAAATGACAAATTCAATTGGTTTAAATGTTGCATCATCTGAAAAATTAGCAAAAGAACTTAACGGTTTACTCGCTTCATATCAAGTTTTCTACACTAATATCCGTGGCTATCACTGGAACATTAAAGGTGTGAGCTTCTTCGAATTACACGCAAAATTTGAAGAAATTTATAACGATTTAGTGGAGAAAATCGATGAAATTGCTGAACGTATTTTAACACTAGGTCACGTGCCTGCTAACGCATATAGCCAGTACTTACAAGTTTCTAGCATCAAAGAGCATATCGGCGTAAGCAATGCACAAGAATGCTTAACCGGTACAGTTGAAGGTTTTAAAACGTTATTAAGACAACAACGTGAGATTCTCACTCTTGCGGGAGAAGCCGAAGATGAAGGGACATCTTCACAAATGAGCGACTACATCAAAGAGCAAGAAAAACTCGTTTGGATGTTCTCTGCCGCAGCAACTTGTGGTGTGTGCCAACAGTAATCTCGGTCATTCTTGATTAAACAAGCGGTCTAATTTTGCAAACATTTTGCAGTATTAGACCGCTTTTTTATGCCCTTCTTACTCCCCTTTTCCTTCAATCACCTCAATGACCGCGTCTGCTGCTTGTTGGTCTGCATGGCACTGAATTTGCTGATGAAGTGCCGTAAAACGCTGTTTTAACAGATTCTTCGCTTGAATATCTGCCCATTCATCCGATAAATAACGCCCCAAATGTAACGCAAGATTTTCAGGGTGACACGCTTCTTGAATCAACTCACTGACAAGGGGTTCATTGGCGAGTAAATTCGGCAGGGAGATATACTCCGTTTTCACCAATTTTTTAGCAAGCCAATAGGTTGTGGCTTTCATTTTATACCCCACCACCATCGGCGATTTACACAACATCGCCTCTAAAGCCGCCGTGCCAGAAGCTAATAACGTTGCTTCGGCAACCATCATCGCAGAACGTGCTTGACCGTGGAGAATCGTCACCTCTAATTCAGGGGCAACGGCCGCCTTAATCGCTTGAAATTGGGCGATACGCTTTTCATTGACCAATGGCACAAGGAATTGTACATCAGGGTAACGATCTTTCAACAATTTCGCCGTTTGGAGAAAAGGCTCACTTAAAAAAGCCACTTCACTACTGCGACTACCCACCAAAATCGCCACATAACGTGCATCTTCTGCCAAATTCAATAATTGGCACGCGTCACTACGGCTCGGTTTAAGGGGGATGCTATCTGCCATCGTATGTCCAACAAAACGGCAAGGCACGTTAAAGCGGTCATAAAAGGCTTTCTCAAAGGGTAGAAACGCCAGCACTAAATCCACCGCTCGGGCGATTTTATGCACACGATTTTGTCGCCACGCCCATACAGACGGGCTAACATAATGAATTGTTTTAATCCCTTTTGCTTTTAACTTCTCTTCCACGCCTAAATTAAAATCCGGTGCATCAATACCGATAAAGACATCCGGCTTCAATTCCAACATGGTATCAATGACCTGTTGTCGGCGTTTTAGCAAGCGAGGAAGATGTTTAACCACCTCGGCTAACCCCATCACGGAAAGTTCTTCCATATCAAACAGGGTTTCTGCCCCTGCCTTTAACATTTGAGGGCCGGCGACCCCAACAAAACGCGCATTTGGGTAATGCCCCCGCAAGGCTTGAATTAAACCTGCCCCTAAAATATCGCCAGAAATTTCCCCAGCCACAATGGCAATCATGGGAGATGCTTTGCTCATAGCTACCTCATTTCATAAAAAATTTGTACTATTATAAGAAAGAATCCCTATTTTGACCTAGAACTCGTCAGAAATTATTTCCACCTCACCACAATTAACAATACGGCAACAAAAATATAACACTTAGCAATTATCATTAACCTTAAAAAGATTTAATGACACAAATAAAAACTGACGTTTAATTACAATCTCCACTCTTACTCATGCGATAAATAACATATTGATAATTAATAAAGGGGCTGTCCTAGATAACGACTAAAAACTCGATTTGGGTTAAGATAGTCAAATGAGAAAAAGTCGTTTAAGTCAGCACAAACAAAATAAACTTATTGAACTGTTTGTTGCAGGAGTTACAGCGAGAACTGCTGCTGAACTAGTGAATGTAAACAAGACAACTGCCGCTTACTATTTTCATCGCTTGCGATTTCTTATCTATCAAAACAGCCCACATTTGGAGATGTTTGATGGGGAAATAGAAGCCGATGAAAGCTATTTTGGTGGTACACGCAAAGGCAAGCGTGGACGTGGTGCAGCGGGTAAAACTGCGGTATTCGGGCTGTTGAAACGCAATGGCAAAGTTTATACTGTTGCCGTACCGAACACGCAATCCGCCACGTTGTTACCGATAATTCGAGAACAAGTTAAGCCTGATAGCATTGTTTACACGGATTTCTATCGAAGTTATGATGTACTTGATGTGAGTGAATTTAATCATTTTCGTATCAACCATAGTACGCACTTTGCAGAAAAACAAAATCACATTAACGGAATTGAGAATTTCTGGAACCAAGCAAAACGCCATTTACGCAAATTTAATGGTATTCCCAAAGCTCATTTTGAGCTGTATTTGAAAGAATGTGAATGGCGTTTTAATCACAGTAACTTAAAGTCTCAAATTTCCTTTCTAAAACAATTAGTTAAAGAGAGTTTGGTCTAGTTATCTAGGACAGCCCCTTAATAAAAATTACTTTTTTTAATCATCCCCCGCTTAAAAACAACAACATTAAATTACAAAACAAACATAAAAATACAAATTTATTGTTTTGTTTGTAAATAATACGTATAATCCCAACTCTTATTTATAAAATATATGATTTCTGTTGTAACCACCTAGCAACATCAGGGGTTTTTTATGCAAAAACGCATTTCATCTTTTCTTCATAAAAAATATTTATTGACACTTTGTTGCTGTGAAAACGATCAACCTTGGGCAAACGCATTTTATTATGTCTTTGATGAGGAAAACTATCGTCTTCTCTATGTTACAAGCGATCAAACTCATCACGGGAAAGTCATACGCAACAATCCACAAGTTGCTGGAACGATTTTTATTCCAACACGTTTTCACCCTTCCTTACAGGGAATACAATTTACGGGAAAATCCCAAGTGCTTCATGGCGAAGCCCAAAAAATCGCCCGAGAGCTATATAAAAAAGAGTATAGCCATGAATTAATTGATCAACTGCCTATTTGGGAGGTTTCGTTAGAATATGTACGCTTGATCGATCATTCATTAGGGCTATTTGGCACAATGGAATGGAAATTAGGGGAGCCAGAACAGGACGAATTTAACGAGATGATCAGTTAATCCCATAAAAAATGCTTGATGTCATCATCAAGCATTTTTTAATCCGAAAGGTAAAATTACGCTTTTTTCAAAAATTCTGATTTCAACATAATCTTGCCACAATCTACATTGTGATCGCCACTTGCTAAGCGAATGCCTTTGAATTTTGAGCCTTTTTTCAACACTTCCGAAGAGCCTTTTAATTTGAGGTCTTTAATTAAAATCACATCATCGCCGTCAGCTAATAAATTACCGTTACTGTCTTTAACGATGAGCTGATCTTCATCTTGCTCCGCCACTTCTTCTCCTGTCCATTCATTGCCACAATCAGGGCAAACAAATTGAATTGAGTCGTGGTAAGTATTCTCGCCTTTACAAGCAGGGCAAATTGGGAAATCCATAATAATCCTTAATAATGTCGTTAAAGTGGGCTATTTTAACGGAAAATCACGCCCTTGGGGAATATTTCACGCCACAAAACCGCCTTGAAATGCCCCTTGTTTCCTTACCCCAAGGAAAAAAGGTATAATCGGCACAATTTTTTGCATTAAGGATCATTAAATGAAAAATATTCCCATCAGAACCCCCGAGGAAATCGCAAAATTACGCGAAGCCTGTCAAATTGCCGCCGATATTTTAGTGATGATTGAACCCTTTGTGAAAGAGGGTGTAACCACGGGGGAATTAGATCGCATTTGCCACGGCTACATTAACCAACAGAATGTTATTCCTGCCTGCCTTGGCTACCACGGCTACCCGAAAGCAACCTGTATTTCCTTAAATGAAGTCGTTTGCCACGGTATTCCCCACGATGATAAAAAATTGAAAAAAGGCGATATTTTAAACATTGATGTCACGGTGATTAAAGACGGCTATTTTGGCGATAACTCCAAAATGTATGTCGTTGGTGAGCCAAGCGTGAAAGATAAACGCCTCATTGACGTCACCCAAGAATCCCTCTACCTCGCCTTGCGTACGGTTAAACCAGGTATTCGCTTAAATCAGATCGGCAAAGTGATTCAACAATATGTGGAAAAAGAGGGCTTTTCGGTGGTGCGTGAATATTGTGGCCACGGTATTGGTTCAGAATTCCACAGTGAGCCCCAAGTGCTACACTACTTTGCCGATGACGGTGGTGTGATTTTGCAAGAAGGGATGGTCTTTACCATTGAGCCGATGATCAACGCCGGTAAGAAAGAGGTGCGTTTAATGGGGGATGGTTGGACGGTGAAAACCAAAGACCGTAGCCACTCTGCCCAGTTTGAGCATCAAATTGTCATCACCGCAGAGGGGTGTGAAATTATGACGATTCGGGAGGAAGAAATCGCCTCGGGTCGAATCCAACGCTTTATGAAAAATGTTTAAGGCATTTTTCACTGGTGCAAAATCTTGCTAAAAATCGACCGCTTGTCCTCCCCTAAAAGCGAGAAAACATAGTCAAAAACAAAAAGGAAGGTGCAATACCTTCCTTTTTTATGTCAATCTGAATTAAACGGCTCGAATAATCCAGCAGTTATGAATCTGTGGATTACGTTCAAAATCCAACGGGAGGGTTTTGTGGGAGATATTCTCCGCCTGTAAGCCTAACTCGGCTAAGCCCTCAAAATCCATTTTAAAACCCCGTTTGTTGTTGGAGAACACAATCGTGCCACCTTCCACCAGAATCCATTTCAGTTGTTGCATTAACTGGATATGATCACGCTGAACATCCCAGCTATTTTCCATTCGTTTTGAATTCGAGAACGTCGGTGGATCAACAAAAATCACCTCAAAACGCTCACGACATTCCGCCAACCACTGCAAGCAGTCTGCTTGGTGTAGGCGATGATGACGCATGGCAATCTGATTCAGTTCTAAGTTCTGCTCTGCCCAGTTCAGATAAGTGTTCGACATATCCACCGTTGTCGTTGATTTTGCGCCATTTAAAGCGGCATGGACAGTCGCCGATCCGGTATAAGCAAAGAGATTTAAAAATGTTTTGCCCTTTGCCATTTCACCCACGAGTTTACGGGTTAAGCGGTGATCGAGGAACAGCCCCGTATCAAGATAATCGGTTAAATTCACCCACAATTTCGCCCCATACTCTTGTACAAAGAAGTACTCTCCTTTATTGGCGAGCTTCTCATATTGATTCGTGCCTTTCTGCTTTTGACGAACTTTTAACACTAATTTATTAGTTTCAATGCCCGTCACATAAAGGGTCGCAGACACCGCATCTAACAAGCGTTGGCGTGCTTTTTGCTCATCAATATTTTTCGGTGGGGCATACTCTTGCACCACAATGTGATCGCCATAACGATCCACCGCCACGTTATATTCGGGCAAGTCTGCATCATATAGGCGATAGGCATCGATCCCTTGCTGTTTCGCCCATTTCTCGACCTTTTTAATATTCTTGGCTAAACGGTTGGCAAAATCCGGAGCGACTTGTGCTGTCGGTTGGAATTGAAGATCCCCCTCGGTACTCTGCTCCCCACGCCCCTCACTAATGGCATAATTTTTCTGCACACAATCAAGGGGGCCATTCTTCGCTTTAAACTGCCGTGATGAACGTAATCGCAAGCAGTTGAGTAATTCCGGCTCGCCACTAAAAATAGAGGCATTCCAGCCACCAAACTGCTGTTTTAAGCGTTGCCCAAAGACCGAATATAACGCAATTAACGCTGGCGTTGTGCCTAAACGTTCGCCATAAGGTGGATTACACACGACCGTGCCGACTTGCTCTGCTATCGGGTTTTTCAGCGTGGCAATATCCCCTTGTTGGAACTGAATTAAACTTGCCACGCCAGCATTTTCCGCATTCTGTTTTGCCTTTGCAAGAACACGGTGGTCAAGATCGAAACCGAAAAATGCCCCCACCGCAGTGCGATTTTCTAATGAAGCAAGCGGTAATTCCTGATCTTTCGCTTCCTGCCATACTTGTTGCCAAAGGTCAGTATTATGTCCTTTCCAGCAAACAAAACCCCACTGCTTACGGCAAATTTGCGGTGCGATTTGAGCCGCCATTTGGGCGGCTTCAATCAACAACGTGCCTGAACCGCACATCGGATCGACTAATGGCGTTCCCTTTTGCCAACCAGAACGGAGCAAAATCGCCGCCGCTAAGGTTTCCCGTAACGGTGCTTTCCCAGTTTCTTCCCGATAGCCACGCCTATGTAAAGCATCACCACTTAAATCGAGGGAGATGACCACCGCTTCTCGATTCAAATAGACATGAATCCGCACATCAGGGCGGATTTTATCCACCGCTGGGCGAGGCGAACCTTTACGTTCAAAGTAATCCACAATGCCGTCTTTCACTCGCATTGCCCCAAATTGGGTGTGGCGAATCTCGCTATTTGTGCCGTTAAAATCGACAAAAAAGGTATCCCTTGGGTCGAACAACGCCCCCCAGTTATAGCCCACAATAGCGGCATAGAGATCCATATCGCTATAAATTTTGGTCGTGATTAAAGGCAATAAAATGCGGGAAGCTAAACGGCTATGCAGTAAAGTACGATAAACACCGCGTTGGTCGGTGGTGAAATGAACGCCCCCTTGGGCGATTTTACATTCTGCTTGGGTAATCTGTTCGAGCTCACTTTTGAGCATCTCTTCAAAACCACGGGCGGTGGTGGCGAAGTAGGTCGTTGTTGTCATTGATCTTCTATCGGTTTAAAAAAATGGCGGTGATTATAGCCTAATCCACCGCCATTCGGGACTATTTTACCAAAAACTTACCTTGGGTAAGGCGAAGTAACGTCCCTAAAATAAGCCCTAATATGGCAATATTTGCCAAAATAAACGCAATCCAAGCTAGATGAACCATTAAACTACTTTCTGCATGATGAATGAAAGAAATAGCACTATTTGCTAAGGACGCTAATCCGAACGAGAAGGCCCAAAAACCAATAGTAAAGCCTTTTTGCCATAACCATGGAAAAATACGGATTAAGAAGAACAGTTGTAATAAACCGTAACCCCACAGTAATTTTACAAAGAGATCGATTTCTCCGCCATTTAGCGCCAAATAAGAAGCAGCAGCCACAAAAGCAGGGGCAAGAATGATCCCCATCGTTGGGCGTAGAGGCTCTGGGCTTGCAGCTACACGGATACGTTGTAAAATAATTGGCTCAAAACTTAACCACGAAAAGATACCTGCACCTAAAAATAGATAGCCGATTTCTTGATAGCCTAATACCCCCATCGCAGCCGCACTACTAAAATTAGCCGCTACACTTGGCAAATAAAATGGCGGTAAAATCGCCGTTTCACAATAAGCATCACCTCGCCATAGCCCACCGACTCGTACCGCAGAAAAAAGCAGTTGTACCACAATACCGACAAAGATAAAGCTATGAGCAATGAACGACTGATAAGGAAGTAGAAACATCCCCACAACAATGCCACTAATCGGAATCAAACTAATAAAACTAAATTGAATCGCACTTTTAAATTCTGTTTTCGCTTGCTCACGATGGGTTTTCCATTTCGTTACATAAGCAATAAAAAAAATAATCCAAAGTACAGTGGCACTAAATCCTAAAATTGCACTAATAAAATTGGCTTGTTCAGGAAATAAAACACCGGCATGTCGCCATGCCATGGCTAATGCCCCCAATCCAAGCGAAAGACCAAAATAGCTGGTAGGGATTGGGAACGGTTTGGCTACGTTACTCATAATAAAATCCTCAAAATATAAAAAGGATTCCATTATAGAATACCCTTTTAAATTTTGTAAATTTTTTGAAAAAATCGACCGCTTGCTATTGACTTTTACTTTTGAATATGTAGTAACTATTTACTGCGGTAACAAAAATATTTAAGCCCACGACCGGCCAAGAGCCAATCAGTAAGCCATACACCACAAAGCACGCCGCACCAAGGGCATTGACAAGGCGTAATTTCACCACATCTTTTAACAAAAAAGAGGCTGCCACAGTGACCATCGCAACATAGCCTAAAATTTCAACACTATCCATTTTTGATTTCCTATAAAACATTGAAAAAACTATTTTAACGTCTTTTTTTTCCCTTGTCGGTAGGGGCGTTGAAACGCAAAGGTTTGCGTCAAAAATAATTTACGAAAAGACGGACTTTTCCCCCGAAATGGCGTAAAATCGCCCCTTGATTTGTACTAGTAAAGTAGTATTTATGGACGGATTACTTCAATTTCTCAGTGGCTTTTTAACCCACATTACTTGGATCGGCGCGATTGAGCTTGGGCTTATTTACGCCCTTGTCGCCTTAGGCGTGCTGATCTCTTATAAAATTCTCGATTTCCCTGACCTGACCGCTGACGGTAGCTTTCCCCTTGGAGGAGGCGTGTGCGTGGTCTGCATTCTCCACGGTATCAACCCTTGGTGGGCAACCTTAATGGGTATGTTTGCCGGTGCGATTGCCGGTATGATTACCGCCAGCCTTCATATCAGTTTTAAAATTGAAAAATTACTCGCCAGCATTTTGATGATGATTGCCCTCTACTCCATTAACTTACGCATTATGGGGAAACCCAATGTGGCATTATTGGGCGATCCAACCGTCTATGACAGTATTCAAGCCAATGATGATCTACAACTCGCCCTTGTACGCTTGCTCATAGCCCTTTTTGTGGTAGTGATCGCCAAATTACTGTTTGACCTCTTCTTCGCCACACAAACGGGCTTAGCCGTTCGGGCAACGGGGACGAACCCGCGAATGGCAAAAGCCCAAGGCATTGCAATTAACAAAATGACCCTATTAGGTATGGCGATTTCCAATGGGCTCATCGCCCTCGCCGGGGCGCTTTATGTGCAAAGTAACGGGGGTTTTGATATTTCTATTGGGGTGGGAACCATTGTCATTGGCTTAGCGGCGGTGATTATCGGTGAGGCGATTTTCGCCGCCAAACGCATCCTGTGGCTGACCTTTGCGGTGATTATCGGCTCACTGCTCTACCGTTTTTTCATTGCCCTTGCCCTAAATAACGACACCCTCAACGGCATTGGTTTTGGTCCTCAGGATCTGAACTTAATCACGGCATTATTAGTCGTTGGGGTATTAGTTCTGCCAAAATTTAAACAGAAACTCGCCCGAGGTAAAAAATGATTGAACTGCATAACCTGTTTATTACCTTTAATCGCGGAACAGCCATTGAGAATCCAGTCCTCCGTGGGCTGAGTTTAAATGTTGCCGAAGGGGAATTTATCTCCGTTATCGGCAGTAATGGGGCAGGAAAATCCACCCTACTGAATGCCATTAGTGGCGACTGTGTCATTGATTCGGGGGAAATTCTGATTCAGGGCAAAAATGTCAGCCACACCACAAGTTGGCAACGGGCAGGGCAAGTCGCTCGTGTTTTTCAAGACCCCATGGCTGGCACTTGTGAAGCCCTCACGATTGAGGAAAATATGGCGCTGGCTTACTCTCGTGGGCGAAAGCGTGGGCTTGGTTTTGCCCTTAATAGCCAACTTCGCACCCTGTTTAAAGAGAAACTCGCACTACTCGGTTTAGGTTTAGAGAATCGCTTAACCGATCAAATGGGCAGGCTCTCCGGCGGGCAACGACAAGCGGTCAGTCTATTGATGGCGTCATTACAGCCCTCAAATATTCTCTTGTTAGATGAACACACCGCCGCCCTTGACCCCAAAACGACCGCCTTTGTGTTAGAATTGACGAATAAAATTGTCCGTGAGCAGAAACTTACAACCTTGATGGTCACCCACTCAATGCGTCAAGCCCTTGATTATGGCGACCGCACCGTAATGCTACACCAAGGGCAAGTCGCCTTTGATGTGTCAGGGGAAACTCGCCGTAATATGGACGTACCCGATCTGCTCCGTCTATTTGAGCAAAACCGCCAAGAACAGCTCAGTGATGACGGCTTGCTTTTTAGCCAATAATCCCGCTACGCATCAACTGAGGTTGGTGCATTTTTATACTCCCACAAGCAGGAAAGCTATCGTAAAGCAACTGAGGAGAACAAAATGATGTGCTTTTGTAAACAAAAAACTATTTTGTCAGAAAAAGATAGAATTCCATCAGGCATTTTAGATTTCTTGGAAAAAAATAGATTCAGTGAAATTGATATATTATGGAATAATCTTTTTGAAGATACGTTGAGCTTCATAAGATATTATGATCATTTAGTTAGAAAATATCCAAATAAAAAACTTATTCCGTTTGCATTAGCTGTAGATCCGAGTGGTGTTTTTAATGATGGCTATGTTATAGTTTCTGCATTCGAATTTAATATTAAGGATCAAGAGAGAATTTTTATTTATGATGCAAATAAAGAATATTCTAGCCTCCATAATACGGGGGATTTTTCATTTTATCTAAATAGCTTTTCAGAATGGGTTAATTTCGCTAAAAAGCTGAAAGATGAGTATTTATCTCTTAAAGATAATAATGAGTAATAAATACAAAACGGACACAAACTCGGTATTATGTAATACTTACACAAAGACTAAAACCGTTAAAAATCATACAATCCTCATAGGTATTATTCATCTACGAGGATTTTTATTATAGCAAGAAAACTATGATTAACTATCAAAGATTACTGAGTTGAAGGATAAATAGACAAGACTGGAAGAACAAATTGAGAATTTATGTACTTCTATTAGCTATATTGAGCCTAACTTTTATCTCAGGCTAAATTTAATAGTAAACTATTTGCTAGATAGGTTAATTTTAGTAAAGGTGTAATTTACTTATTACTCGTATTTAAAGAGAATAATTAATGGCTGGATTTAAGGAGAGTGTTTTTCTTATTCAGAATAGAAATTAAAGCTATTTTAAATAAAAAACAAAATGTAGTTTTTATTTTCCAACTCGATTGGAAATTCTATTATTTAGAATAATTTTACCCCATTTAATTTTTTTCTGATAATTTAATACTTATTTGTAAGTTTTTTACTCTTTATTGTATGTTAAAGCAAAAATAGGGGAATCGATTATCCTTTCGTTGTAATTTCTATCAATTATGATATTTATTTTTAGGTTTAACGCCTGACAAAAAAACGATAAAATTTAACCACATGCTTTTGTTTTTTAGCTTATTTTGTAAAATTTTGTGAACAAGATCACAACATTTAAGCAACAAATTTGATCTATTTTATCGCCTGTTTTAGCATTTTTTCTCCCCAAGCTGTAAATCTACTGATTCATTTGCAAACAAAGGAGGATTTCCTATGCAATCCGAAACCCCACTCATCTTTAAACCTTCCGATGAATTTCGTCGCCAAGCGAACGTTTCCGGCTTAGAAGATTATCAAGCCCTTTGGGAATTTGCCGATAACGACTATCTCCAATATTGGGCAGATTTAGCACGGGAGCAGATCACGTGGAAAAAACCCTTTATGGCGATTTTTGACGACAGCAATCCCCCTTTCTATAAATGGTTTAGCGACGGCACACTCAATGTGTCTTACAACTGCCTTGACCGCCACCTCCCCGATAAAAGCGATAAATTAGCCCTGATTTTTGAATCCGACTTTGGGCAGATTTCACAATTTACCTACGCTCAACTGCATAACCGCGTCTGCCGTTTTGGTAACGCCTTACGCGAACTCGGCGTTCAAAAGGGCGACCGTGTCATCATTTATCTGCCGATGATTGCGGAAGCCGTTGTCGCAATGCAAGCCTGTGCGCGAATCGGTGCGGTGCATTCCGTGGTCTTTGGTGGATTCTCCGCCGGGGCATTACGGGATCGCATTGAAGATGCCGAAGCAAAACTCATCATTACCGCCAATGCTGGCTTACGGGGCGGAAAAATTATTCCGTTAAAAGAAACGGTGGATGAAGCCTTAGAAATGGGGTGTGAATCGGTGGATAATGTGGTGGTTTATCACCGTGTAAATATCGATACACCGTGGAAAAAAGGGCGAGATCTCTGGTGGCACGAACTCTCAAAAAAACAGCCTGCATTCTGTGAGCCGGAATGGATGAATGCCGAAGATCCCCTCTTTATTCTCTACACCTCGGGTTCAACGGGTAAGCCAAAAGGCGTGGTGCATAGCACGGCGGGCTATCTCCTCGGGGCGATGAACTCCTTCCGAGTGGTCTTTGATAATAAACCGAACGATATTTATTGGTGTACCGCAGATGTGGGCTGGATTACAGGACATTCCTATGTCTGTTACGGCCCACTAGCCAATGGTGCAACACAACTTATTTATGAAGGCGTGCCAAGCTACCCTGATGTGGGGCGTATCTGGCGGATGATTCAACGCCATCAAGTGTCTGTTTTCTATACCTCGCCAACGCTGATTCGCTCCCTCACACGAGTAGGCGAGCACATTCCAAAT
This sequence comes from Pasteurellaceae bacterium Macca, assembly GCA_023101485.1. Lineage (GTDB taxonomy): Bacteria > Pseudomonadota > Gammaproteobacteria > Enterobacterales > Pasteurellaceae > LVZB01. The sequence goes on from LVZB01000001.1 coordinate 537,136, forward strand.
AAATATAACCTCTCTAGCTTGCGTTTATTGGGTACGGTGGGCGAACCGATTAACCCATCGGCGTGGCTTTGGTATCACGACGTTGTGGGTAAAGGCAAATGCCCGATTGTGGATACTTGGTGGCAAACAGAAACGGGCTCAATTATGCTTGCGCCTGTGCCGGGGGTAACGGCAACTAAACCGGGCTCCTGTACCCTACCGCTACCGGGCATTATGGCAGAAGTGCTGAATGAAAAAGGGGAAAAATGCGAAGCCGAAGAGAGTGGCGCGCTGGTGATCAAACGCCCATTCCCATCCATGCTCCGCACTATTTGGGGCGATCCTGAACGGTATAAGAAATCCTACTTCCCTGAAGAGTACGGCGGTAAATATTACCTCGCTGGGGATTCTGCCCTACGGGATAAAGACGGCTATTTCTGGATTCTAGGACGTATTGATGATGTGCTGAATGTGTCTGGCCACCGCTTAGGTACCGCGGAAATTGAATCGGCACTCGTTTCCCACGAACAAGTCGTTGAAGCAGCCGTAGTCGGTAAGCCGGATGAGATTAAAGGCGAAAGCGTGGTGGCATTTGTGGTCATTAAAGGCTACCGCCCAGAAGGGGAAGAAGCGAAAGCCTTAGCCGATGAACTGAAAGTTTGGGTGTCAAACCAGATCGGGAAAATCGCACGCCCTGAGGATATTCGTTTTGCAGAGAACCTACCAAAAACACGTTCGGGCAAAATTATGCGCCGTCTGCTTCGCTCTATTGCGAAAAACGAAATGATTACCCAAGATATTTCCACCTTGGAAAACCCACACATTATTGGACAATTACAGCAATCCGTCTAATCAGCCCCCTCACAACAAAAAACGGCACTTTCGTGCCGTTTTTCATTCTACAAGCGGTCAAATTTTTTGAACAATTTGCACCGCGATTAAAGTGAGTTAAAGAAGATCACCAAAATAATCACCGGAATCACAAAACGCACATAGTTAAACCAAAATGCAGTAAAGACTTTCCCTGCACCAAGTTCCTCTTTCGCTTCCTCTTTTAACACAAAGCCCACGAACAAGGCACAGCCTAATGCGGTAAGAATAAAGAGAATGTTGCCACTAATGTAATCAAAGGCGTCAAAAATACTTTTGCCCATAATGGTGACGTCTTTCCATAGGCTATCCCCTAACACGGAAGGAATATTGCCCACCACGAAAATCACACTCAAGGTGATAAAAATCGCCATTTTACGGCTCATTTTTGTTTTTTCTTGCAAGGCGGTAATAATCACTTCATAAATGGTTAAAGACGTCGTTAAGGCGGCTACCACTAATAAGCTGAAAAAGATAATCGCAAAAATCGTACCGCCCCACATATTGGAGAATACAATCGGCAAACTTTGGAAGACAAGGGTTGGACCTGAATTTGGGGCAACGCCAAAGCTAAATAATGAAGGGAAGATCATAAAGCCGGCTAATACCGCAATCAACGTATTCATAATGCCGGTGATAGTTGCCGTTTTCACCAGATTTTCTTGCTTATCTAAATAGCTTGAGAGGGTAATCAACACCCCAAAACCCAGGCTTAATGCAAAGAAAACTTGTCCTAACACGAAAACAAACAGTTTCGGGGTGATTTTCGAGAAATCAGGCATTAAATAGAAACGGATACCTTCCATCGCCCCCGGTAAGGTCACGTTACGCACGACCATGACGATTAAGAAAATAAACAGAATCGGCATTAAATATTTCACGGAGCGTTCAATGCCATCAACAATCCCTTTAGATAAGATAAAGAAATTAACCGCCACAAAGAGCAAGGTATAGAGAATAATCGTGGTTGGGCTATTAAAAATTCCCTCTTTAAAGAAAGCAGAAGTTGTTTCCACTGTCACTGGTTGAGAGAGATCTAAATGCCCTGAAATTAAGCTACCGATGTAATTTAACACCCAGCCCCCAAGCACCATGTAATAGGCAAGGATACCAAAAGCCCCAAGTAGCCCCATATAGCCGAGGATTTTCCATCCACTATGAATTTTTTTACCATTGGCAGAACCGGTAAAAGCATCTATAGCATTCACCCGCATACGGCGACCAATCACATTCTCAACTAGAATCATTGGAATCCCGATCACAATCATGGCGATACAAAATAATGCAACATAAGCTCCGCCGCCATTTTCACCGACTAAATAAGGGAAACGCCAAGTTGCGCCGAAACCGACGGTTGCTCCCGCAACGGTCATAATATATGCCAATCGGTTTGACCACGATTGACGCTCTGTCTGTTGATTCGCCATTTTGACTCCAAAATGTATAGCTAATTAAGAAAACAGTGCAAACAATTCATTAACCTTAATCCGTGAACGGGCCGTTTGCCCGATGTGTCGTTGAACTTGAAAGGATTTAATGGTTGCACCACGGTAAATTTGACGCGTGAAAAGCGTATCGTGATTAGAAATCAGCACCGGAATATCCGCCTTGGCTAATGCCTTCGCAGATAAGGCTAATTTCTCTTGTTGTTGCAAGCTAAAACCACCGCCTGCATAGTGGGTGAAATTACTCTCCTGCACTAAAGGTGCATAGGGGGGGTCGCAATAGACGGCATAATCGTCTGGGTTTGCCTGTAAATAGGCAAATGTTTGCTCAAAATCGCCACATAAAAATGTCGCTTTTTGGGCTTTTTCGGCAAAAAAACACAACTCTTTTTCAGGGAAATAGGGTTGTTTATAGCGTCCAAACGGCACATTAAATTCATGCTTTTGATTGTAACGACATAGTCCATTAAACCCAAAACGATTGAAATACAAAAACAGCACCGCCCGTTGAAAAGGATCTCGGGAGGGGTTAAATTCTGCCCTTTTTTTGTAATAAAAATCTGGCGTGTTCGCCTTTGGATGGGTAAATAACGCCTTCGCGTGGGCGATATATCGCTCCACATCCGCTTTAATAATGGTAAAGAGGTTAATTAAATCGGGGTTAATATCCGCCAAAATATAGCGTTCAAAATCGCTATTAAGAAATACCGAACCCGCCCCGACAAAAGGCTCCACTAAACAGCGCCTTTGGGGTAACTGCTGAAAAATATCCTCAGTGAGACGATATTTCCCACCTGCCCACTTTAAAAAGGCGCGCTGTTTGGTTTTCATGATTTATTGCTGAGTAAAACGGGCAATCGCCTCGAGGACTTGTTCTTCCTTCCCTTGGGAATAAACATACGCTTTGCCCAATTCTTTGAGCAAAATCAGACGTAACTTACCACCGAGAACTTTTTTATCTCGCCACATATAGGGTAGATACGCCTCGGGGAGCATACCGTCGGGGGAAATGGTCGGCAGATTGGCTCTGGCGATCAATTTTTCTAAACGGGCAACATCCTTCGCATCCAGATCGCCTAAGATTTCTGAAAGAGCTGCTGCTTCTAACATACCCACGGCAACAGCTTCGCCGTGTAGCCAACGCCCATAGCCAAGGTGCGCTTCAATCGCATGCCCAAAGGTATGCCCTAAATTTAGTAATGCACGGTCACCTTTTTCCGTTTCATCACGAGCAACGACATCAGCTTTAAGCTGGCAACAACGTTGAATACAATACTCTAAGGCATCCTGTTCTAAACGAATAAGGGCATCAATGTGTTCCTCTAACCATTCAAAAAATGGCAGATCAAAAATCGCTCCGTATTTGATTACCTCCGCCAAACCTGCACTGACTTCACGTTTAGCAAGAGTGTGCAAGGTATTGGTATCAACAATCACGGAAATCGGCTGATAAAATGCCCCAATCATATTTTTACCCAAAGCATGATTGACCGCCGTTTTCCCCCCTACAGACGAATCCACTTGGGCAAGCAAGGTAGTAGGAATCTGTATAAAGGGAATGCCTCGTTGATAAGCAGCGGCAGCAAAACCTGCTACATCGCCAATCACACCGCCACCTAAGGCAATTAAGGTGCTATCACGGTTATGATTTTTAGCTAATAATGCGGAGAAAATAAGATTTAATGAATCGAGTGTCTTATAGGCTTCGCCATCGGGGATAAGCACCTCATCGACCACACAACCTAAGGTTTCAAGAGTTTGACGTACTGTCGCAAGATAGTGTTCGGCTACCGTAGGATTTGACACAATCATCACCCGATCACCGGCTTTTAAAGGCTGATAGCTTTCTACTTGGCTTAATAGCCCAGCTCCAATGGTAATCGGATAACGGCGTTCTTGTAATTCCACATTGACCTGTAACATCTTGCGACTCCTTGCGTTATTGTAGGTTATCCATCATCTCAATGATTTGTGTTGCCACCACTTTGGCACTCTGCTCATCCGTTTGAAGGGTAATATCCGCAATCTCTTCATAAAGCGGATTGCGAACTTTGGCTAGTTCCACCAAAGTTTGGTAAGGATCGTCGGTTTGAAGAAGAGGGCGTTTTTTATCCCGCTGAGTGCGTTCAAATTGTTTATCTACGGAGGTTTCAAGATAAACCACAATTCCTCGAGCTGATAGCATATTACGGTTATCTTTAGACAAAATCGAGCCGCCCCCCGTAGAAAGCACCAACCCTTGGCTTTGCGTTAATTCGCTTAAGATCTTCTCCTCACGCTTACGGAAGCCTTCTTCTCCCTCGAGATCAAAGATCCAATCAATATCCGCCCCGGCACGTTCTTCAATCACGGAATCAGAATCCAAAAAGTCCATATTCAGCATTTGCGCCAGCTGGCGGCCAATCGTGCTTTTACCTGCGCCCATTGGGCCAATTAAGAAAATATTACGTTTTTCTGCCATTATGTGTTCTATCAATAATTAAAAAGCTAAACTTAGATTTGCAGATTTTTGGAAAAAACAGACCGCTTGCAAGCATACAAGCGGTCTGTTTTAGATCACATTTTGCAAAGTGCAAACGCACAAAAATTCTAATGAAAAGAAAGATGCAAATTACACCACAAATCGCCTAAATAAAGATGGGCAATATTATCTCAATAAACCGCCCCTCTTTTCAACCGAAATCAGCCTTTTATCCGATTAAAATAATTCCTTTCCTTCGGCTTTTAATACCCCCGGTGGCGGTAAGCCTAAGCGTTGTTGTAAGGCTGGGCTAGACTGCGTTGGTAAAGTGACTGCTTTTTGCACCACATAACGTTTAGTCGGCTCTGTACCTTTAATAAAATATTCGGTTAAGCCATCACCTAAGAAACCACTTATTGGATCAATCTTCGCCTCCACAATATTTGGTGGCACGACTTCACTTTGTTCTGGCTTATCTGAAAGGGCGGTTTTCATATAGCTAATCCATGCAGGCAAGGCCGTTTGTGCCCCTGCCTCACCACGACCAAGATCCCGTTTGCTATTATCAAAGCCAACATACACTGTCGTGACAATATTTGAACCAAAGCCTGCATACCACGTCACTTTGGCATTATTCGTTGTACCCGTTTTGCCTCCAATATCATTACGCTTGATCTTATTGGCTACACGCCAACTTGTCCCCTTCCAACTCTGTCCTTTTTCCCCCGTGATCGCCGTTTTCAACGCACTGCGCATTAAAAATGCAATCTCACCACTAATAACCCGTGGTGCATAGTGTACATCTTTGGAAATATAAGCCGAATCCGCCATTAAATTTGGCGCATTTTCACGATTTTGCGTGGCGATATTCAATTCAGGAATATCCTCTTGAGCCTCTTCTTTACCTACAACAGTTTCCGTTTCTTGTTTCTGTGGCTCTTCAATTTTGACAAAATCAAAGTATTGTGGCTCTGGGTAAATCACAGGTTTATCGTGACAATTTAAGCAAGCCATCGCTGGATTTGCTTTAAACAACTCATTCCCATTGTTATCTAATACGCGGTCGATAATATAAGGTTCAATCAAATAACCACCATTATCAAACACGGCATAGCCGCGTGCCATTTCTAACGGTGTGAAAGACGCGGCACCTAGAGCTAAGGCTTCGGTTGCTTTATATTGTTCACGATTAAAACCAAAGCGTTGCAAATAATCAGCGATATATTCTACCCCTGCCATTTGCACCGTCCGCACCATCATCACATTTTTTGATTTCCCTAAACCTACCCGTAAACGCAATGGGCCTTCATACACATTCGGGGAGTTTTTCGGGCTCCAAGGCTTCTGACCCCGTTTGCTAATGGTAATTGGAGAATCGCTAATCGTCGTCGAAAGGCTAAGTCCTTTGTTTAAAGCTGCCGCATAGATAAAGGGCTTGATCGACGATCCGACTTGCACTAAAGATTGTGTAGCACGATTAAAGCGACTCTGCTCAAAGCTAAATCCACCGACAATAGCTTCAATCGCACCATTTTGGCTATTAAGGGAAACTAATGCCGAATTAACCTCTGGAATCTGCCCTAGCTCCCAATTCCCTTTGCTATCTTGACGTAACCAGATCTGTTCCCCTACATGGACAACATCCTTTACAGATCTCGGCAAGCGACCTTGAGCGGAATCATTGATAAATTTACGCGCCCAACGCATTCCTGCCATTTTTAGCTCAACACGTTCGCCATCGGAGAGCATAATCTCCGCATTCTCTTTAGTTGCGGATAATACAACCCCCCCGACAAAAGGCTCCGAAAGGGGTAATTTACTGAGATGATCGACAATCTTCTCCTCATCCCAAGGTTTATCTGTTTCAGACCATAATTTTTCCCCACCACGCCAACCGTGACGGCGATCATAATCAATCAAATTATCTCGTAGAGCCGTTTGTGCTGTGAATTGATCCCCCGATAATACCGTGGCATAAACTTGGAAACCTTTAGTATAAGCTGCTTCTTCGCCATAGCGTTTGACCATTTCTTGACGAATCATCTCGGTGACATAATCTGCACGGAATTCCAAAGAAGCGCCATAAAACTTCGCTACCACGGGTTCAGCTTTGGCTTGGTCATACTGCTCTTTGGTAATTTTACCCACTTCTAACATACGCCCTAGCACGACATTACGGCGATTTTCAGCACGTTTGACGGAATAAAGTGGATTCATGGTGGAAGGCGCTTTCGGAAGCCCTGCAATAATCGCCATTTCCGAAAGCGTTAATTCATTGAGCTTTTTACCAAAATAGGTTTTAGCTGCAGCACCAATCCCGTAGGAGCGATAGCCGAGGTAAATTTTATTGAGATAGAGCTCTAAAATTTCCTGCTTAGACAGATTTTCCTCAATCTCTAAGGCTAAAATTGCCTCTTTGATTTTACGCTCCATTTTTCGTTCTGGAGAGAGGAAAAAATTTCTCGCCAGCTGTTGTGTGATGGTACTTGCTCCTTGAGTATCGCCTTGGCTTGAACGCCAAATCGCCCGAAGAATACCCTTAGGGTCGATACCTTTATGTTCATAAAAACGGCTATCTTCCGTCGCAATTAACGCATCAATAAGAAGAGGTGGAACATCTTCTAGCTTCACTGGAATACGGCGTTGCTCCCCCACTTCGCCAATGAGCTTACCGTCTGCGGTAAAAATCTGCATCGGTTGTTGTAACTCAACGTTTTTCAAACTTGCCACATCAGGCAACTCTTTCTTTAAATGCACATACAACACCCCACCGGCGACTAATCCCACAATGAGTAATGTCAGTAATGTGCTTAATATGATTTTTACGATCTTCATCGAAAAATCCTCTTTTGCTAAATGACGGAACAGAACTTTCAAGGCAATATGCCCGAAAAAATTGTCGAATTATAGCAAAAAAACCGCCCTAATTCCCCATTTATTCGAGGCTTATGATGAATTTCTCCTTGAAAAAACGCCCCTTATTACAAATTGGTTGTAGCGAAAACGAACGCTACATCTGCCTTGTCTATACACAACATCAGCAACAACATTACCATTTTTTAGCGAAACCCTGTGATGAAATGGCTTTTTTACACGACCAATTTACCCAATTTCGTTTAGTGCGAGCTGTTCCTCACCATTATATTTACCGCCAAGTCACTTTCTTTCCGCCCCATTACACCGCAACACAGATCTATCGCCAGCTGATCCGCCAATTACAGCAAGAACTCCCCTTGCCTTTGGAGGCGGTTTATTTCGATTATCATCACTCCCGCCATAAAGAGGGACAACGCCTTGCCCTTTTGGCGATCCGTCAAGATTATGCCCACGCACTTTGCCTTAAACATCGCCCAACGGTGCTGGATTGCGAGCTACACTGCCTTCTTCGAGGCTATGAACAAGCGGTCGATTTTCAAGAAGATTTTGCCACGGCACTTCACCACCGCTGTTTTCAATTCGGAGAGCAATTTCTCCAATTCAGCCTTAACGGCATCACACTCAGCAAAACGCCCCAAGCCGACTGCCAATGCTGGGATCTATCAAGATGCCAGCTGCCTGACGCCCTGACTGATGCCACTCTCTTTTTAATTGCCCTTGGAGCTTCTCAATGGAATGGCACGGCGTAGATCTTTCAGGGCAGAATCAAGCTCGTTGGAATAACAAAGTCCAACGGTATTTACGCTATTGGTTTGTGACGATCATCATCGCTACCGCCCTCGCTTTTCTTCTCTGGCAAAAAGCACAAGGCTTAGCTCAACGTTATCAACAGCAAAATGCCCAACAGCATCAACTCCAACACCAAGCCCAGCAAATTCAACAAGCCCTCACGCAACTTAGCCCAAAGGAATCTCGGCTTTCACATCCAATTTCCAAACCCCAGCTCGACCATTTTCTACACTTTTTAAACAAGCTCCATGTTTCAGGCATTCTGCTGATGGTCAATATTGAGGAGGAACTCATTCACCTAGCCGGTCAAACGGATTCAGACACTTTTGCCCGTTTTGAAAACGAGCTAAAAACCTATTACCCCTACCAAATCGACCAATTCCATACTTTAGAAACGGGAGAAATTGAGTTTAGTATTAGCCTGCCACTCTCTTTCCAAAACAAAGAGGAAAAAAACGAAAAAAGCGAAGAAAAATCAGAGGGGATGAAATGAAAATCGACCTTAGTGCCCTTTTTTGGCAACCCGAAAGCCGTTTATATCAAGCCTGTGAATGGCTCAATCAGCACCTTTTCTGCCTACTTACTAGCACAATCTGCCTGATCTGTTTGCTACCGAGTTACTTCCTCGGTGATCAGCTCTTTCAACTTGATGAACTTGAAACACAAATCCCCCAACTGCAAGCCCATAATCAGCAACAACAAAGCCTGCTTGACTCTCTAAAAGCCTATCAAAGTAAGCAACAAAATGCCCAAAATGTCCTGAAAATTAACCAACAACTCAACAACCTTGCGACGCAACATCACGCCAAAATCACGCAACTGCAATGGCAATTTGAAGGGGAGAAAACAATCGCTCTGGTGGTATTAGGCAAGACCTCTGCCCTTTTGCCCCTTGTGCAAACATTAAATCAGCAACCCCATTTCCAATTTAAACAACTCACCTTTCACAAACAACCCAACTATCAGATCCAACTCACGGCTCTGCTTTTGATTAAGGATTTTAAATGAAACTGCCCCCAATTCTGCTTGCTTTATCCACCCTGATTATCGCAACAACTGCCCAAGGCGATCCTTTTCACAGTGCACCTCAACAGGCAACCACCCATGTCGAACAAGGGGAAGAATTTACATCTCATACTCTGCCTCAGGAAAACCCAAAGGAAAGTGAAGATCTCGCTAAAACATCGCCTTGCGACTTGCCCCATTTAACGCAAGCAGAGCAATACCCTTTTGACTTTAACCAGCTTAAATTAGTCGGTTTAATTCGCATTAATGAGCATTATCAAGGGCTATTTCTCAATGAAAATCAGCAACTTATCGCCCTGAAAAAAGGGGATTTTCTCACCCTATCCCAAACGGAAATTAGCGACATCAACCTAAAATCGATTCACTACATCGACTGGCTCAATACGCCCCAATGTGATCAACCTCGCCCCTTACAACGCAAACTTTAAGGAGAAAAAATGCGTATTCTATTACTCTGCTTCGCACTTTTAGTGCCAAGGTTAAATGCCGAAACGATCTCCCTTTCCCTCAAAGATGCTCCCAGTGCCGAGGTGCTGGCATACCTTGCCGAAGAAACAGGTAAAAATCTGATCCTCAATGACGAGATGAAAACCATTAAAGCACTACGCCTTGAAAACCGCACCTTTGCCGAGGTACTGAACACCATTGCACAGAGTCATCAACTTATGGTGAAACAAGAACACGGCGTTTATTCCCTCACACCCAAAGCCACGCCGTCATCATTACCGCCCTTGCCTTCACAGGAGAAACAAGTGGTGGCATTACCTGCTAAACTCAAACTGCAAACGAAGAGCATTAAACTGCACTATACCAAGGCTTCAGAGATGATCGATTCCCTCACCAAAGGCAGTGGTTCGCTTCTTAGCGAACAGGGCTATCTACACTATGATGAACGTAGTAACAGTTTGATTATTAAGGATAATCCTAATGCTATTCGGCATTTTACTGCCCTTGTGCGAGCGATGGATAAACCCGTTGAGCAGATCGCCATTGAGGCGCGAATTGTGACGATCAGCAGTGAAAATTTAAAGGAACTTGGCGTCCGTTGGGGGCTATTTACCCCAAATGAACAAACCCACCGCTTTGCTGGCAACATCGGCGAAAATGGGGCAAATCTCAACAATCTTAACGTCAATTTCCCTCTACCCAATGCGCCAAGTGTAGTGCTACAAATCGCCAAAGTGAATAGCCGAGTGTTAGATCTCGAACTCAATGCCCTTGAACGAGAAAACAGTGTGGAAATTATTGCCAGCCCTCGCCTGCTGACCACCAATAAACAAAAAGCGAGCATTAAACAAGGCACCGAAATCCCCTATGTCATTTACGACCGCAAATCCGAAAGTAATAATGTAGAATTTAAAGAAGCCGTACTTGGGCTTGAAGTCACACCTCATATTGCGAAGAATAATCAAATTCTGCTTGATTTACTCGTCACCCAAAATGCCCCCAACGATCAACACGGCGTGAATGCGCTTACCACGATTGATAAACAAGAATTGGCTACCCAAGTGTTCGCCAAACATGGCGAAACGATTATTTTAGGGGGAATCTTTCAGCATATCATTTCCAAAGGGGAAGATCGTGTGCCGATTCTTGGCTCCATTCCCTTTATCAAAAAGCTGTTTAGCCAAAGCCGAGATCGTATTTCTAAACGGGAATTAGTGATTTTTGTGACGCCACATATCATTCGAAAGGAGTAACAAGCGGTCATTTTTAGCCACTTTTTTGCCATAAAGAACAGTAGAGAGAAAAACTGCAATATGCTAGAATCCGCGACTATTTTTTAGATCAGTTTTCCTTTGAGGTTTTATGAAAATTTCCCCTCGTCGCCGTGCCCGTGAATGTGCGGTACAAGCCCTTTATTCTTGGTATATTTCACAAAATAGTATTGAACAAGTTGAGCTTAATTTCGTTACCGATCAAGAGATGAAAGGCGTGGATATGCCTTACTTCCGCAAATTGTTACGGGGTACGGTGGAGAATATCGATGCCGTTGATACCGCCCTTCGCCCCTTTTTAGATCGCAATGAAACTGAGGTTGATCCTATTGAACGGACGATTCTACGCCTCTGCGCCTATGAATTAAAATTTGAGCTTGATGTACCTTATAAAGTGGCGATTAACGAAGGGATCGAAGTCGCTAAAGTCTTTGGTTCTGACGATAGTCATAAATACATCAACGGTATTTTAGACAAACTTGCCCCAGCACTTGGGCGGAAATAGGGGGCATAATGGGGGAGTTTGATGTCATTGTACGCTATTTTACCCATTCATCTTCCCGTGCCGATGTGGCACTTTCCGTGGGGATGATTGTGCCTTACTCGAAATCCCCCCCCATCATCAACTCGCCATTAGTACTGATACCTTAGTCCTCGGTACGCATTTTTTTCCCGATATTTCCCCTGCGGATTTAGCCTACAAAGCGGTAGCGGTCAATTTAAGTGATCTCGCCGCAATGGGAGCAACGCCAAAGTGGATCACCTTAGCCCTTACCTTGCCTGAAATCAATCACCCTTGGCTCGCTGAATTTAGCCAAAGTTTATTCGATATTTTGGCACAGTATGATGTCGCCTTAATTGGTGGGGATACCACCAAAGGGGCAATGTCTATCACCATTACCGCCCAAGGTACGGTGGAAAAGGGCAAAGCGCTCTGCCGTCATCTCGCCCAAGTGGGGGACGGTATTTACGTTTCTGGCTCCCTTGGAGAGAGTGCGGCAGGCCTGGCAAAATTATGCCAAAATTCGACCGCTTGTTACGATGATGTGTTAATTCAACGCCACCTCCGCCCAACACCACGCATTGCTTTGGGGCAGTTGCTCACTCAATTTAGCCGATGTGCCATTGATATTTCAGACGGCTTACTCGCTGATTTAGGGCATATCCTTAAGGCAAGCCAATGTGGTGCGGAGATTGAACTCTCCCAACTTCCTCTTTCTGAACCATTGCATGCTTTTTGTGATGAACAGCCAACGCAACGCACTGCTGAAGAGTACGCCCTCACAGGTGGGGAAGATTATGAACTCTGCTTTACCCTACCCCCCGATCAATGGGCTACCTTTGAACAAAGGGCTAGTCAGCTTGCCGTAAAATGTCACCGAATCGGTAGAATTACCTCTCATCGGGGCATTCAACTACGCCGACAGGGCAAGCCCGTGGCTTTGCCAGATAAAATCGGCTTCGATCATTTCGCCTAATACTTATGAAAATTCAACTTAGCAATCCGATCCATTTTCTCGCCGTGGGCTTCGGCTCGGGTTTAATCCGCCCAGCCCCCGGCACTTGGGGCACTGTTGCGGGCTTTCTCGTGGCTATTCCCCTTTGGCTTCTGACGACCTCTCCCCTCTTTTTTTTACTTTTAACCTTAGTGAGCTTTATCGTAGGTTGCTTTATTTGTGGCAAAACAAGCCATGATCTTGGCGTACATGATGATGGGCGTATTGTGTGGGATGAAATCGTTGCGGTGTTTCTGATGTTCGGTGCATTGCCTGAATATAATGCCCTTTATTATCTCTTAGCATTTGCAACTTTCCGTTTCTTTGATATTCTCAAGCCTTTTCCAATTCGCTATTTCGATGCGAAAGTCGAAAACGGCTTTGGTATTATGCTTGATGATGTGCTTGCCGGTCTTTATGCCCTGATTTCACTCTATCTTATTCAAGGATTTTTTTAAATGTGGACGATCTTTTTTGTACAGTTAGTTGGGCTAATTAGCCCCGGTCCGGATTTCTTTTATGTTAGCCGTAAAGCGATGGGGGATTCTCGCCGAAATGCCTTGCTCGCTTCTCTTGGCATTACCTTTGGGGTGGGATTTTGGTCCCTCGTCGTGCTTTTTGGTCTCGCCTTTTTAAACCGAACCGTGCCGTCTTTCCAATATATCCTCATGGTATTAGGGGGAAGCTATCTTGCCTATAATGGCTTTAAAATGGTGCGGATTACGGAAAATGCGAAACTTGACGAAAGCCAACGCCAAAGCAAAGAAACAACCGCGTGGAAAGAGATTATCAAAGGCTTAATGATTAACCTTTCTAACCCGAAAATTGTGGTTTTTTTTAGTAGCGTATTGGCAGGGTATGTATCCAATCTGGATAATCTAAGTGATATTTTGTTTGTATTACTGATTTTAATGGGCAGTGCGCTTGTCTATTTTGGACTCATCGCATTTCTCTTTTCTCATCGAAAAATCCGCCAATTTTATGCAAAATATAACCATTATTTAGATAATTTGGCGGGCTGTGTGTTTTTACTTTTTGGCACAACACTCATTTATGAAGGGCTTACTCATTGGTTAGGCTAACATTCATAAAAAATGCCACTGTATTACGCAGTGGCATTTTTTTATCTTTTTTCATCGCATTTAAGCGATTGTCATCTGCCCCGCATAGAGAATGAAATACCGTAAACAGAGAACCCCAATTAGCCCAGCACTCGCAAGGAGTAACATAAAGCCTTTACGGTGTTTTAATTGTTGGTTCGCAACTTGATTAGCGATAAGAGGGAATAAAATACCCACTGACACAACGCCAATCCAGAATACTGCTCCCCAGAATCCCGATAACGCATTCACAGCTGCCATCGTTTTCTGACCACCACCAAAATACAGCCCAACAAAGAAGGCGAAAAGTAGCAGAAGTTCAAGTAACACAACGGGGGTTTCCCATTTATGTAGAAAGTGAATTTCATCGGAATGGGTAGAAATTTTCCCCACTACTAAGGTCGCCATAATCAACGCACCAATACCGGATGAAGTTCCCGACACGAGGAATAGAATCGGCAATACCGGATTATTCAACATCGGGTAGCTAATTAACGCCGACAATAAAAAACCTGTGTAAGCACCTAAGGCAACGGATAAGAAAATCAGGAATAATTCAATCACATTACTCCACTTCGCCACCATATCAATCACATGCAACACAAATTTTGGCACGATAGCAAAACTCGCTAACCAATTACGGAAAAGGATCGCCAACCAAAGAAATAGCACCGCCATAAAGACTTGGAAGAGCATTACCCCCATCGACATCACAGACCCAAATTGGTAATTAAACATTAAATACCAAAATGTCCATGGACGAGCAAGGTGGAAAATCAAGAGAATCAAACCAATAATAATGGATCCCGGAGCAAGTATCGCAGTGCTACGAATAATCCAATTCTGGCTTGGCTCAATTAATTTGTGGCTACGTTTAAATAACACTGCCAATAGCGTTGTTCCTGCGGAAATCCCTAATAAAAAGAGATAAATCGCAATGGTGGAATCCCAAACGAGATTCGGGGTATGGAAGGGCACATAGTCGTTCATCGTCTTGGCTCTCCGTGGGCAAAGGGTACATGATAGAGATTTGGTTGAGTCCCTAGCTCTACTTTCGTACGATAAACAGGTTTTTCTTTAATTGCTTTAGAAATTTCACTATTAGGATCGTTTAAATCACCAAAAGTAAGCGCTTTAGTTGGGCAACTTTCCACACAAGCCGGCTGTTTACCCTGGGCTAAATTAGTATCTCGACAGAAATTACATTTATCCGCCGTTTTCTTCTCTGGGTGAATAAAACGAACACGATACGGGCACACTGCAATACAATAAGAACAACCTACACATAAATCACGATTTACATCGACAATCCCAGTAGATTTATCAATAAATGAAGCCCCTGTTGGACAAACTTTGACACAAGGCGCATTCGTACAGTGTTGGCAAGATTGACGGAAAAATTCATATTTCACATTCGGAAATTCACCCACAGGCTCACTGCGGATAATTTCAAGACGGGAAACGCCTTCCGGCACGTGATTAGTTTCACGACAAGCTTCCATACAAGCCGTACAACCGATGCAGACTTGCTCATCGTGCAACATCGCATAGCGAATAGGTTTTTCTTCGTTGTTAGAGCCTAAGGCAAGTTGGCTAGTGGCAAGCCCCGAGCCTGCCACTGCAATCAATGCCCCCGCCCCTGAAACGAAATCTCGGCGGGTGCAACTCATTGGGAATCCTTAACTTTTTCAAGTTTCTGGCTACGATTTTGATGAATACGAGTATGGCAATCAACACATAATTTAACACGTTGTTTATTCTCAATACCTTTCATCGGTTCTTTTTCTGGATGAAGTTTATGGCAATTTACACAAGCCATTTTATTCGCATGGGTATCATGCGCCCAGAAAACTTGACGTAATTTTTCAACCTCATGGCATGCAAAACAAACTTGATTCTGCTCTTGTGGAGAACGTTCAAGAGCAGGGTTCTTCGCTTTACCGTGGGCATTAAAACGCATGACATCTTTCACCCCTTTACGGTGGTTTTCAGAAATATTGCCATGGCAACTCACACAATTTAACGGCTTGCCGTTATTTGGGCTGACAGTCTCTTTTTGAAAGTGTTTACCCTCGTGTTTGAATTTAGAAAAACGTCCGTGGCAGGCAACACAATATTGATTCGGATCACGGCGTGCATCCTTAGCAATAGTGGCATCATCTGCGGTTTCTGCCCACAAAGGATGTGGCTGTGCTGGCATCTCTGCCGAAGCGGTATTGGCTATGGCAAAAAGTCCACCAAAAATGACCGCTTGTAGGGCGAGCATTCGCCCAACTTTTGAGATAATTGTTTTCATCATAACCTCTCAACCTTTAGGTTATTTCTCATCCGCAGGCAATAAGCCTTTGGCTTTCGCCTCTTTTTCCCACTGAGGCACAATTGTACGTAGGAACTCATCTTTTTCACGCAACTCTTTCGGCATATCTAAACCGATCACTTTTTGCGCTTTTTCTTTGGTTGAGATGTCTGGATAAGTAATTGGAGTTGCAACACCATGTTTAGTTAAAACAACCGCTAATTTCGCACGCGCTTCGGATGCTTTCTCTAAACCTGTGCCAAGAACACGGAGCATCACATCTGGTGCGTGCATATAACCACCATGGCTTGCTGCAGCGTAGTCCCAACGCCATTGGGCATGACGAATATCTTGTAATGCGGCTTTCATCTCTTCTGCTGTAGCATTTGCATCCCACGCGGCTTTCGCTTCAAAGTGTGCTTTAACAATTTGATCTTCTAAACGAACCATCACATCTTTTACTTGTTTTTTATGCTCTGCGACACGTTTTTGTAAGCTCTCTTTGCTCTGTTCGTGACAAGTTTTACAAGTCGATTCAAAGGCATCAAACGGATTACCAATTTTGTGATCGGTATAAACTTTACCGTTTTTATCTTCTACTTTTGGCATATGGCAATCAATACAAGTCACACCATTTTTGCCGTGCGTACCCATCGACCAAATTTCAAAATCAGGGTGCTGTGCTTTTAACATTGGTGCTTTAGATAAACCATGAACCCAGTCTGTGAATTGTTTTTCATCGTAATATTTTTCAATGCTATCAACATCAGTTCCTTTATCCCATGGGAAAGTTACCGCTTTCTCTTTACCCGCAAAATAATATTCCACATGGCAGTTTGCGCACACTGCAACACGTTTTCCATGTTTATCAAGGGTATCAAATTTCCAACCAATAGCATCTAAGGCGCGTAAAACATGTGGGCGAGCAACACGTAACGCAGGTTTGCCATCTTTAAACTCTTGAGAAGTGGTATCATGACAATCTGCACAACCAATTGAGTTCACAATTTCTGAACCGTATTTAGCCCATTTTTCGTCAAAATAACCGACCTCACCTTTCTCTGCAATCAGACGAGGAACATCTGGACCTTTACAAGTCCAACAAGCCATTGGCATAGGGCCTGAATTTTCATCTTTTGGTGCACCCGTACGTAAAATGCTTCTTACATCAGTCACGGCATAAAAATGTCCACGTGGCTTGTTGTAATCTTTAGAGAAAGCATAACCACTCCATAATACGACTAAACGTGGATCTTCTTCTAACGCAGAAACGACCTCTGTAGATTCTTTCGTTGATTCCCAAGACTTATATTGTAATGGGTATTTTTCTGCAAAAAGATGATTTGCAGATTCAATTTTTAGGTCTGGTTTCGGGCCTTCAAAGGTTTTCGGTTCACCCGCTATTGTTGTTTGTGCTAATCCGAGCATTGCGATAAACGCTAACCCACTTTTTAAAATTTTGCTAACTCGTTTCACGAGAGCCTCCCACAAAGAAGTAATGAAATTGAGAATGTTTCTTATTTAAAATCAATAAGATAGAGGGAATTTATAGATTATTAAGCGTACTTAAAAGTAAAGGAATTTGCGAGTGTAATCTGCAAGTTATTTGCGTTAAATCAAGAATTTTATGGGAACTTTTTTGTGAGCAAAAAATGTGAAAAAAATGACCGCTTGTTAAAGGGCGTTGAAGGAAAAAAAGTTGAGTGCCTAGAACGTTGTTTGAAGGCAAAACGACAAAACCCATTCATCAGGACATAAGGATTCTATCAAGCATGTTACATACTAGAAAGCTTAATTTAGAGAATAGAAATATTGACTTTTGCATGATAGGAAATATTAATCCAACGATGGACATAAAATGAACATAAATGATATATTTAGCTCATTAAAAGATAAATTCACCGAAGATGATATTAATTTTATTATAGCGCGTTTAGAAAAGGTTTATTTATGAAATTAAATAATATATCAAAGATACTGATTTTTGGTTTTTTCAGTAGCCTGTTTTTTGAAAGAAGCTTATGGATGATATACTTGCAAGGTAAAGGATTTTCCATGTCTGAAATATCCTTTTTTCAGATTGGATTAAATATAGCAATGTTTGCATTTGAAATTCCATCTGGAATTGTTTCTGATAGGTTTGGACGAAAAATATCCATGTTTTTAGGATTAGCATGCACCATAACCTATCTTGTTGGAATGCTTATTGCCGAAAATAATATCTCTGTATTTATTTTCTTTATTATTTATGGATTTGGCATTGCATTATTATCAGGCACAGAACAATCATTAATTTATGATGAGCTTTTATTTAAGAGAAGAAAAAAATTATATCATAAGATTATAGGGAGATATAACTTCATTTCCATATCTGCTTTGGCAATAAGTTCTTTCTTAGGCGGAGTAATCGCAGAGTACAATGCTTGGGATATGATATTTTATTTAGGTGTTATTAGTCAATTTATTGCAATGATTGTTCTATTTTCCGTAGTCGACTTTTATAATAGAAATTTTATTCATGATAGAGAAAGTATTTCTATATTTAAGATTTTTCGCAATATATCGTTAAACATATATACATTGATCATTTCTCTTGCCCTATTTCAAGGCGTATTTTCTTCTATTACCTTATATTATCAAACCGTTCTTAAAGATAATAATTTCTCTTTATTGTTTATTTCTGGAATATACTCTATTTCTTTTTTATTTAGCGCTTTTTCATCGGTATTTTCAGGATGGATTGCTGGTTTAATGGGAGAAAAAAGGTCAATAATACTATTTTCCTTACTATTATTATGTTTTCTAGCTCTTTCTCTTCTGTTTGGTGATGTATGGGTAGCCTTAACTTTCATTATCATTTTGATTAGTTATGAGATTATAGATACATCTCTCGGCGTATTATTAAATCACTCTCTTTCACCAAATGATAGAGGAACTATTTTATCTATGGCAAACTCGCTATGCTCTTTGATAATGATTCTCTCATTTTGGTTAATTGGCGTGTTATCTAACTATTTGGATTTCAGCAAAATAATTTTTGCATCTGGCATTTTTTGCATATTAGTTTTTATAACAATATTTCATCTCCACAGTAAAAAGTATCATAAATAAAAAATTACTAACCATTGTATTCATTATCAATATTTTATTGTTTACTTTGCATACAAGAGCATTATCCTTGAAGTTTTGAGATAAATAGCACAAATGCCATTTATATACTAAATCTTTATTTTTAAATGAGGAGAATTAAAACACCGAACTCCAATTTTACCGAGCAAATAATCCGATTCTAACCTGCTGATACATTCAGGTTTAGGAAGTTACTGTACTCAACGTATAGCTCAATAAAGGTCAAGGATTGATGTTATTCAATGAAGTTAAATAGCATGAAGTGATTTAGAACTATCTTTGTATTCCGACAGGATTTTGACAGGAGCCAAATAACAGGCACAAAAAAAGTCGCTTAATGCGACTATCATTGTTTGTATAAACCTTTATATCATAAGGCTTATCAAATGGTGCCCGAGGCCAGACTTGAACTGGCACGCCCCGAAAGGCGAGGGATTTTAAATCCCTTGCGTCTACCGATTCCGCCACTCGGGCAAGACGCTGAAAAATTGGAGCGGGAAACGAGGCTCGAACTCGCGACCCCGACCTTGGCAAGGTCGTGCTCTACCAACTGAGCTATTCCCGCGTTTATTTTTCAATTTGTTATTTTTAAATGGTGCCCGAGGCCAGACTTGAACTGGCACGCCCCGAAAGGCGAGGGATTTTAAATCCCTTGCGTCTACCGATTCCGCCACTCGGGCACAACGCTTTAAAAATGGAGCGGGAAACGAGGCTCGAACTCGCGACCCCGACCTTGGCAAGGTCGTGCTCTACCAACTGAGCTATTCCCGCTAAAAAACGCAACGTTTTAGCGTTGCGTTTCAATGAGGCGTATTCTAGCGATTTAAAAATTTCTGTCAAAGGGAAATTTGTCGAAAGCGATTCACTCGCTTGAAATTTGTGCTTTTTGTTGGATTTTTATAAAAAATGCCCTTAAATGCAAAAATCATCACACTTAAGGGCAAGTTAATTTACAGATTATTCTGCACTATCTGATTGAAAACGCTCAATGCGAGCACCGATCTTACGCAATTTTTCTTCAATATGTTCATAACCGCGGTCAATGTGGTAAATACGATCAACGATCGTTTCGCCATTTGCAATACAACCGGCTAACACTAAGCTAATTGAAGCGCGTAAATCTGTTGCCATCACTTCTGCCCCTGAAAGGGTTTCAACGCCATGACAAATCGCTGTATTGCCTTCAATTTCCGCTTTTGCCCCCATACGAATAAGCTCTGGAATATGCATAAAACGGTTTTCAAAAATCGTTTCCGTAATCTTACTTGTGCCATTCGCCACAACGTTTAATAACGTGAATTGCGCCTGCATATCCGTTGGGAATCCTGGGTGTGGCATCGTGCGGATATTCACTGCTTTTGGACGCATCCCTAAGGAATCTAAGGTGATTGTATCTTCGGTTACATCTACTTGCATTCCCGCTTCACGCAATTTTTCAATCACGGCATCAAGGGTATCCGCTTTCGTACCACGGCAAGTAATTCGACCACCAGAAATAGCCGCTGCCACGAGGAAAGTCCCCGTTTCGATACGGTCTGGAACAATGCGATGCTCACAGCCTTTTAAGCGTTCAACGCCTTCAATGGTGATCATATCTGAACCTGCGCCGGCGATTTTTGCTCCCATTTTATTGAGGAAAAGAGCCGTATCGACAATTTCTGGCTCTCGGGCAGCATTTTCGATAATGGTTGTCCCTTTTGCAAGGGTCGCTGCCATCATGACAGAAAGTGTCGCCCCGACGCTGACTTTATCCATATAAACACGAGCACCGTTTAAACGCCCATTCACTTCGGCTTTTACATAACCTTCATCAAGCGTAACCACCGCGCCCATTTTTTCTAAACCTGTAATGTGCATATCCACAGGACGTGCCCCAATAGTACAGCCCCCTGGTAGGGAAACTTGCCCTTGATGGAAACGCGCTACCAAAGGTGCTAATGCCCAAATTGAAGCACGCATGGTTTTCACTAATTCATAAGGCGCAACATAGTGATCAATGCCACTGGCATCGATTTCTACACTATTATCTCCCGTCCGTTCAACTTTGACGCCTAATTTACGCAAGATTTTGAACGTCGTATCCACATCTTTTAAGTTTGGTACATTGGTTAGCACCACCGGTTCTTCGGCTAAGATCGCAGCAAATAAAATAGGTAATGCTGCGTTTTTTGCCCCTGAAATATCCACTGAGCCACTTAGTGTGAAAGGCCCGTGTACGCGAAATTTTTCCATTGTGATTCCTTATCAAACAAAAGCAAAAAACAAGCGGTCTAATTTGCAAACAATTTTGTAAAAGACCCCTTGTTCTATAAAAATAACGAAATTAACCCGCCATATTCAATAAACGTTCACGTTTCCACTGTTCAGTCGTGAAGGTTTTAATGGTCAAGGCGTGGATCGCGTTCGTCGCGAAAAGCTCCGTCAATGGTGCATAGATCATCTGTTGCTGTTTGACTTTTGAAAGACTCGCAAAGGCATCACTGACTGCAATCACACCATAGTGTGAATTTTCGCCCTGTACATAAACTTCATCTAATTCGAGGGCATTTTTGAGCATCTCTTCGATTTGTTTTGGTTCCATAATTAGTGTTGATTCTCGCAATATAAAAAGGAAGAAAACCAATTACTTAAATCAAATAAATCCGCCAATCCTTTGACGAATTGCGGTGTATTGATTAAATAATTCGCATTTTTTTTCTGATAATGGTGAAGAATTTCAGCCAGTAAGGTAAAGCCTGCTGAATCAATTTGCGTGAGTGATTTGAGATCCCAATAAATGTTTTGATTCATTTTTGGCGATAAAAAAGAAGCACGTTGCTTCCATAATGGAAGCAACGTGTTTCGTGTTAATTCACCCGACAATTGAACAAACAGCGTTTCATTATTCTGCTGAATGTGCCATTGTAATGGATTTTTTACTGTCATACAGAATTATTTGTTCAATGTGATCGGTTGTTTCGCAGATTGAGTCACTTGCGCAGTTAAAGCATCAATCCCTTTTTGACGTAGGATACCACTCCATTCATTCTGTTTAGTTGCCACCATACTGATACCTTCTGCAGCCATATCGTAGGCTTGCCATTCACCCGTACGGCTATTTTTACGCCATTTAAAATCTAATTTAATCGGCTGGGCATTACCATTTTGTAATACATTCACACGGATACTTACTATGGTTTTATCGCCAAGTGGTTTCTCACTTTCGATTTGCACGTTCTGGTTAGTATATTGTGTTAATACTTGGGCATAAGATTGCTCAATAAACTGACCAAATGCACCAAAGAAAGCATTCCGTTGCGCATCTGTTGCAGAGGATAAGTTTTTCCCTAAAACAAGCTGTCCGGCATATTTCACATGCACATGGGGCATTAAGTCATTACGCACGATAGTACGTAAATAATTCGGATCTTGCTTGATTCTGCTTTGGTTCGCTTTAATATCGCCAAAGAGTTTATCCGCCGTTTGTTGCATAAGCACATAAGGGCTCGTGGAAGCAAATGCCGAGGTTGAAACCAACGCTGAAATCGCTACTGCACTAGCGACAAGGATTTTTTTAAGGGTTTTGATCATTGTAAAACTCCAATTAGTCAATCATTCTCTTTCGAGAGTATTTTTTGCAAAAGCAAAAATTAGTTTAAATCAGACCGCTTACTCTGCTTTAGGTGTAGCGGTTTCTGGGGTTGTTGTATCAGTTTTTTTATCACCGTATAAGAACTGACCGATTAAATCTTCTAGCACCATAGCAGAATTTGTATCAGCAAAAGAATCACCGGCTTTTAACATCGCCGTTTCCCCTTCTAATACAAAGCCAACATTTAAGGCAATGTACTGCTCTCCCAATAAACCTGCCGTTTTAATGGAGAGGGAGCTTGTATCTGGAATTTGGTTAAATTCCTCATTTACCGCAAGCGTTACTTTGGGTAAATAACTTTTAGCATCAAGCTGAATATCCGCAACACGTCCAACAACAACGCCCCCCACCTTTACCGGAGAGCGGACTTTTAGTCCCCCAATGTTGTCAAAAGTTGCATAGAGTGGGTAAGTTTTTTCACTGGAAAAACCTTGCACATTGGCAACCCTTAGTCCAAGGAACACCAACGCTCCTAAGCCTAATAGCACAAATAGCCCGACCCAAAATTCATATTTAATTGATTGACGCATTCTTTTTTCCTTCTTTTTCTTAACCGCCGAACATAATGGCCGTTAAAATAAAATCTAATCCTAATACCACTAAAGAGGCATGGACTACCGTTTTGGTTGTTGCTTGGCTAATCCCTTCGGAAGTGGGGGTTGCATCGTAGCCATTAAAGAGGGCAATCCACACCACCGCCACTGCAAAAAAGGCACTTTTAACAAAGCCATTCACAAGATCGCTTATCGTCACGCTATTTTGCATCACAGACCAGAAGCTCCCACTATCGACGCCTTTCCAATCTACCCCCACTAATGAGCCACCCCAAATGCCAATAGCAGTAAAAATAATTGCTAGAAATGGCATGGCAATCACACCCGCCCAAAAGCGAGGGGCAATCACACGGCGAAGAGGGTCAATCGCCATCATTTCAAGGCTAGAAAGTTGTTCGGTGGCTTTCATTAAACCAATTTCTGCCGTTAATGCCGAACCGGCACGCCCTGCAAATAAAAGTGCCGTCACCACTGGGCCTAACTCACGCAGTAATGAAAGTGAAACCAACTGCCCAAGGCTTGTTTCTGCGGAGAACCCGACCAATACCACATAACCTTGTAAGCCCAACACCATACCGATAAACAAGCCCGACAACATAATAATGAGCAGAGATTGCACCCCCAACACATAAAGCTGTTTAATCAATAACGGCGTATGTTTGCGGACTTCGGGTTTCCCCACCAAAGCCCCCCAGAGCATAAAACTTGCGCGTCCAAAGGATCGAACAAAGGCAATCACCGTTGCACCAATGGAAGAAATCCATTTCATCATTGAAAAAGCTCCTCGGTATAATTTTGTGCTGGATAATGGAAACGTACTGGGCCGTCTGCCTTGCCGTTTAAAAACTGCACCACTTGGGGATCTTGGCTAGACAATAACGCCTCGGGCGTTCCTTCGGCAATAATCCGTTTATCCGCCACGATATACGCATAATCCGCAATACTCAGGACTTCGGTAACGTCATGGGACACCACAATAGAAGTTAAATTCAGCGCGTGATTTAATTTTTTTATCAATGAAACAATCACCCCCATACTAATTGGGTCTTGCCCCGTAAAAGGCTCATCATACATAATTAAATCCGGATCGAGTGCAATCGCCCGAGCAAGTGCCGCACGGCGTGCCATGCCCCCTGAAAGCTCCGCAGGCATCAGATCCGCTGCACCGCGTAATCCGACGGCTTCAAGCTTCATCAACACTAATTTGCTGATCATCTCCTCGGGCAAACGGGTATGCTCCCGAAGAGGAAATGCCACATTATCAAAGGTGGATAAATCCGTGAATAGCGCACCAGATTGAAACAACATCCCCATTCGCTGACGAATTTCATATAACGTTTTATTTGAGGCCTGACAGACATTTTTTCCGTCAAACAAAATCTCCCCCGATTCCGGCACAATCTGCCCACCAATTAAGCGTAGCAAGGTGGTTTTACCAATCCCTGACGGCCCCATAATGGCGGTAATTTTGCCCTTTTGTACACGGAGGTTGAGGTTATCGTAAATCGTCCTCGTCCCCCGTTTAAAGGTAAGATTTTTGACCTCAACCAAATTTTCGTTGTTGTTCATTCGGTCTTCTCTACAATAAAAAATGGTTTGCGATAATCTAGGAAGGTTACCTCAATGTCAATGCTCTTTAAGTTTTTTGACAAAATTACAGCAAGCGGTCAAATTTTTGAAACATTTTGCTTTGCAGAGAAAACAAGCGAAAAACGGGTAATAAACAGAACAAAAAGCATGAAATAACGCTCAATCGCACAAAATCCGCCTATCCTACTAAGAGATCATACTCACCCGCTCACGAAGAGGGAGGATTTCATCCCCTCGATTTTCTTGATAATAAAAGCCATGAATTTTAGGACCACTTATTTCTTGGAGTAGTAGCATGACGTCCATCCACGCTTTTCAACCCCTTTTTACTAGCACACTAAACGATTACTGTGCCCAACGCTTTTGTACCCCAACGCAACTCACTGATCGCCAGTGGTATCAACTTATTGCCAAACTGGCTCACCAAACGGCATTACACAATTTCCCGACAACCCTTCCCCCCCCAGAAAATCAAACAAAAGGGCGTAAAGTGAATTACCTCTCGATGGAATTCCTCATCGGACGTTTGCTTGGCAATAACTTAATGAATCTTGGCATTTACGAGTTCGTCAATCAACAACTCACCCAATATGGTAAAAATTTAGTCGATATATTAGAACAAGAACGTGACCCATCCCTTGGCAACGGGGGCTTAGGACGTTTAGCGGCTTGTTACTTAGATTCAATGGCAACCCTTGCTCAACCGGCGATTGGCTACGGATTACACTACCAATACGGCTTATTTAAACAGCATTTTGGTTCATCTGGGGAACAGTTAGAAAGTGGCGATGCGTGGCAACGGGATTTCTACCCAATGCAATCTCACCGTAGCGAATTAGCCCAACAAGTCGGCTTTGGGGGCGAAGTTCAGCACATTGAGGGCGACCGCTACCAATGGCAACCCAAATGGCAAGTCAATGGCGAAGCCTTTGATCTCCCTGTTGTGGGCTATAAAGGCGTGCAACAACCCCTACGCCTATGGCAAGGATACAGTGAAACTGCCTTCGATCTTGCCACCTTCAACGAAGGGAATTACCTCCACGCCGAAAGCCGTGTCATTGATGCCGCCAAGCTCACCAAAGTGCTTTACCCGAATGACAACCACCCAGAAGGCAAAGCCCTACGCCTCATGCAACAATATTTCCACTGCGCCTGTTCTGTTGCCGATATTCTGCGCCAACACCTTGCCCAGCAACGCCCTTTGGCAACCTTGCCTGATTATGAGGTGATTCAATTAAACGACACCCACCCCGCCATCGCCATTCCCGAGCTAATGCGTCTTTTATTAGATGAACATCAGCTCAACTGGTCACAAGCGTGGGAAATTTGTCGCAAAACCTTTGCCTATACCAACCACACGCTCTTACCTGAAGCCTTAGAACAGTGGGATCAACAGCTCCTTGCCGAACTGCTTCCCCGCCATTTATTGATTATTGAACGCATTGATCGCGAACTCTATCAACAAGTCCAAGCTACATTCAGTGCCGAAGCGTTTGAAAACGCTTGGCACGAAACCGCAATTTTAATGAATCACCGAGTACGAATGGCAAATCTCTGTGTTGTCGGCGCTTTTGCTGTGAATGGCGTAGCACAAATTCACTCGGATTTAGTTGTCAGCGACTTATTCCCCGCCTATGCACGGCTCTTTAAAGGCAAATTCCATAATGTGACTAACGGCGTTACCCCTCGCCGTTGGATTCGCCAAGCCAACCCTACCCTAAGTGCCCTACTTGACCAACATATTCAAGGGGATTGGACGAAGGATCTCACCCTTCTTTCACAAATTGAGCCACTTGCAAAAAATCCTCAATTTCAGACCGCTTACGCCACCATTAAACAGCAAAATAAACAACGCCTAGCCCAAGAAATTCAACAACTCACGGGTATTACGGTGAATTGCGAAGGGATTTTTGACGTACAAATTAAACGTTTCCACGAATATAAACGCCAACATCTCAACTTGCTCAATATCATTGCCACCTACCAAGCATTAAAAGCCAACCCAACCGCCCCTTGCGTGCCTCGGGTGTTTATCTTCTCCGGCAAAGCCGCACCGGGCTACTTTATGGCAAAACAGATTATTCAAGCGATCAATGGCGTTGGTGAAGTGGTCAATCACGATCCCGATCTCCAAGGGAAATTACAGGTCGTCTTTTTACCCGATTATCGGGTCAGTTTAGCGGAGAAAATTATCCCCGCAGCGGATGTTTCGGAGCAGATTTCCCTCGCCGGTAAAGAGGCTTCCGGCACGGGCAATATGAAATTAGCACTCAATGGGGCAATTACCCTCGGCACGTTAGATGGAGCGAATGTGGAAATCGCCGACTATGCAGGGGCGGAAAATGTCGTGATTTTTGGCCATACCGTTGATTCCGTTCGCCAACTTCGGGAACAGGGCTATGCCCCACGAGATTATTACGAACAGAACCCCCAATTAAAACAAGCGATTGATGCCCTCGCTGACGGCACTTTCTCATCAGGCGATCGCGAACGCTTTAAGCCCCTTGTAGAAAACTTGCTCAATGACGATTACTTCTGCGTTCTCGCCGATTTTGCAAGCTATGTCGAAGCACAACAAGAGATTGCAAAACGTTACCAAAATCAGACCGCTTGGGTAGAATCCGCCATTCTCAACACCGCCCGACTCGGCGTATTCAGCGCCGACCGCTCAATTCGGGATTACCAAAGAAAGATTTGGAAATAGCACCTTTGCTCCCTTACTTGCGAGGGAGCTATTGTATAACGATTTAAGAGTGAAACTCACTGCAAACAAGCGGTCAAATTTTTCGAACAATTTGCTCTAGCCTATTTTCGCAGGAATAAGGAAATCGACTCCAAGTGCCCCGTGTGGGGGAACATATCAATCATGGCGGATTTTTGCAGTTGATAGCCTTGGCTTATTAGCTTTTCGGCATCTCGGACTAAGGTCGCAGGGTTGCAGGAAACATAGACAATCCGTTCGGGGTTGAGTTGGCAGAGGTGATCAAGGGCGAAATATGCCCCGTTGCGAGCGGGGTCGAGTAACACTTTATTAAACGCCTCTTTCGCCCACGGCTGATCGATAAAAGGTTCATCTAGGTTAGTTTGGTAAAATTCAGCATTGGCGATCTGATTCACTTTGGCGTTTTCTTGGGCTTGGGCAACCATTGGGGCAACGCCTTCCACCCCGACAACACTTTTGGCAATCTTGGCAAACGGCAGGGTGAAATTCCCCATGCCACAGAAGAGATCTAAAACCCGATCACGGGCTTCTAAGGCTAACCACGCTTTCGCCACTGCCACCATTTTTTGGTTAAGGCTGGCATTGATTTGAATAAAATCACGCACCGAAAAACGAAGTTGCAACCCCTCAATTTGGTAGAAGGGCGTTTCTCCCCGCCACTGTTCGATGTGATCTTTCTCTTTCATCACAAATAGCAAGAGGGATTCGGCTTCCGCAAAATCATATAATGCCACCCGATCTGCCTCTCCGATGTTCCCTAAATGGCGAAGCAAAAGAGCAACACCGTTATCCGCTTCCACGAGCTCAATATGCCCGAGGGATTTTTTCTGTTTCCAGTGGGCGAACAAGCGGTCTAATTTTGGCAATAATTTGTTTAACGTTGGGGTGAGTACGTCACACTGTGTCACGGGGATGACCGCTTGGGATTGCGCTTGGCGAAAGCCCATCACAAGCTTGCCGTTTTGCATTACCAGGCTAAGTTTGGCACGGCGGCGGTAGTGTCTATCTTCCCCGACAATCATGGGTTGAAAATCAATGGGCGTTTTTTGTAGCCCTTGCAAACGGCGAAAAAGGGCGTTTTGCTTGGCTTCTCGCTGTAATGAGAGGGCAATATGTTGCCCCTGACAGCCTCCGCATTGACTATAAATAGGGCAAAAAGGGGAAGTCCGTTGGGCGGAGGGTTGGAGAATTTTTACCCCCGTTGCTCGACCATATTGGCGTTTTTCCTCAATCACCTTCGCCTCTACCACCTCTGTGGGGAGCGCATTTTCGACAAACCACGTTTTCCCCCCAGCCTTTGCAATACCAAGACCTTGATAATCGAGATCTTGAATGGAAAAACGGTGCAATGTGGGGGTCTTTGGGGCTTTTTTGTGGGGTTTATCGTGGTAAAACAGTGCCATGGCATACTCTTGAAAGGAAAGCAGAAAGGCGTATTATAGCGGAAAAGATGACAGGAGATACTATGCTTGAACGCCATTGGACAGAACGCTATCAACCCGATACGCAACGCTCACAGGATCATCGCTCCCCTTTTCAGCGTGATCGAGCACGGATTTTGCACTCCGAGGCCTTTCGTTGCCTTCAAGCGAAAACGCAAATTCATGCCGTCGGGGAAGATGATTTCTACCGTACACGGCTCACCCACTCCTTAGAAGTGGCACAAATCGGCAGCAGCTTACGGGCAAAATTAGTCAGCGAACCGCAGGCTTTTCAACAGATCAATACGGATAAGCACTATGCCCATTTTGCCGATCATCTGAGTGATTTACTTCCCTCTCGTAGCTTGATTGAATCCCTCTGTTTTGCCCACGATATTGGTCACCCACCCTTTGGACACGGTGGCGAAATGGCACTGAATTATAAAATGCAAGGCTACGGTGGTTTTGAGGGGAATGCGCAATCTTTTCGCATTGTGACGCAACTTGAACCCTATACTGAAAAAGCGGGGATGAACCTAACACGGCGAACTTTGCTGGGCATTCTCAAATACCCCATTTTAATGCACCAAGCCGTGCCGAAAAGCCCCCAAGAAATTTTGCCGGCTCGCTTTATCAATCTTCATCAACTCAAAACTGCCAAGGGGATTTTTGATGATGATGCACACTTTTTTCACTGGGTCTTACAGCCCCTATCAAATTCTGATCGGCAACTTCTCTGTTCTGTCATCCCTAATGAAGACCCTCACTCGCCTAACCATTCTCGCTATAAATCCCTGGATTGTAGCTTAATGGAATTAGCCGATGACATTGCCTACGGCGTCCATGATTTAGAAGATGCCATTGTTGGCGGAATGGTCACACCTCAATCTTGGCAAGAGGCGGAACAAAAGCTCCACCGCTGTTGCTCCCCTTGGTTACACGATTTTTTACCCGACCTTAGTCGCAAACTGTTCTCTCCCCATCGCTATGAGCGTAAAGATGTGATTGGCGCATTGGTGAATTTTTTTGTGACGAATGTACAGTGGAAAGTGGTGGGCGAATTTGACGATCCTCTGCTCCGTTTTAACGCTACGCTCCCCGAAGAAGTGGAAGCGGTATTGAAAGTCTTAAAAGCGTTTGTCTATGACTATGTGATCTGCGATATGGTGACCCAACGGGTGGAATACAAAGGTCAGCGTATCTTAATGGATCTCTTTGATATGCTCAGTAGCGACCCCACACGCCTACTGCCAAAAAGTGTCGCTGAACGTTGGCAATCCAGCCCCGAAGGACAACGCCCTCGAGTGATTTGCGACTACCTCGCCAGTATGTCTGACGGGCAAGCCTTTAAACTTTATCAACATTTATAATCTCAATGTTTATCACCTATTTTGGACACCATAATGACTCAACAACTGCCTAAAATTCTGTCTGTGACGACCTTAGCCAAAACTCGTATTTTCGAGGTGCAAGGGGTCGATTTACAATTCTCCAACGGCGAATTACGCACCTACGAACGCTTAACGCCACAACGCCGATCATCGGTGATGGTTTTACCCCTTCATCAGGATAATCTGATCTTGATTCGGGAATACGCCGTTGCCTCAGAACGCTATGAATTAACCTTCCCAAAAGGGATTGTCGATGTAGGGGAAGCACCTATTGAGAGTGCCAATCGAGAATTACAAGAGGAGATCGGCTTCGGGGCAAAACGGCTTACGCCATTACGCCCGTTATATAGCTCCCCAAGCCATATGTATGGCTTAATGCACCTCTTTATTGCTGAAGATCTCTACCCTTCGCAATTAGAAGGGGACGAACCAGAGCCCCTAGAAATCGTCTATTACCCTCTGAATAAAATAGAAGAATTGCTTGGTGATCCGAACTTTGCCGAATCTCGTAACCTGTCTGCCCTCTTTTTACTGCGAGAATTTTTAAATGCCAAATAAACAGATTCTGTGGATTTTCCCCGCTCTCACACAGCTGATTTTTTCGCTGTTTTTACCGTTTTTTGGGGGCTTTTCCCTCGCCGGCTTCGGGGGGATTTTTCTTTTTACCACGCTCCCTGCCTTTTTCTTTGCGCTAGTTTGCTTGCGTTACCAATTTCATCAACGTAACCTCGTGCAGATCGCATTCTGGTCGGGAACGATAAGCTTTATTCTCTCCCTCGTGGGCTTTTCTCTGCTCATTGCCATTGAAGCCCCCACGGAAGAATTAGCCATTTGGGAGCAAACCCTTGCCATCGTTTTTTATGCGTTAATGTTTGCCCTACCGAGTATGGTTTATGCCCTACTTTTATTAAGGCAATTTTTGCCAAAGAAAACGATTGTGTCACCCTGATTTGTGATAACATCATGCCCTATTTGATTTTGCGTTAAGGAAATATTATGCCGTTGCTTACACCACAATTATTAGAAGACGTGTTAGACATTGCCTGCCAAGCCGGCGAACATCTCAAAACGTTTTATGCAAAATCCGTTGAAATTCAAATCAAAGCCGACAAAACCCCCGTCACCGAGGCGGATCTTTTTATTAGCCAATTTGTGATTGAACAGCTTAAACAGCTCACACCAGAAACGCCGATTGTGTCGGAAGAGAGTTGTAAAATCGCCCTTGCACAACGAGAAAATTGGCAGGCTTATTGGATTATCGACCCCTTAGACGGCACACAACAATTTATTGACCGCACGGATCAATTCTCCGTCATGATTGCCCTTGTGGTTGCCAATCGCCCTGTACTCGGCGTGATTCACGCCCCCATTTTAAATAAAACCTATTATGCGATGAAAGCACACGGGGCGTTTTTACGAGATGAAGAGGGTGTTCGCCCCCTTCATCTCACCCCTAATCCAAGCACGGATTTACGCATTACGATTGGCACATCCAACAGCCAAAAAACCCGCCAAGCAGTGCAACCGCCCTATCAGGTTTCTTTTTTGAAATACGGATCAAGTAGCTTAAAAGCCGGCTTAGTTGCCGAAGGGAAAGCCGATTGCTATGTACGCCTAGGCGATACCGGCGAATGGGACACCGCCGCATCGGAAATTTTACTCGCCGAAGCTGGTGGGGCGACCTTTGACTTACACTTTCAACCTCTTAGTTATAATCAGCGAGAAACCTTTATCAACCCTCACTTTATTATGGTGGGCGATAGGGGGAAAGATTGGGCAAGTATCTTTCACTTCGATTAGTTTTATTTATTAGCCTTTTAAAAAAAAGTCATGCAAAATATAACAAATTTTCAACATATTTTAGGACGACAATAACCCATGAAAGCAGATAACAACTGTATTGTAATTTTCGGCGCTTCCGGCGACCTTACCTACCGCAAACTCATTCCCGCCCTCTACCACCTTTATAAAATCGGCAGATTATCGGAAAGTTTTTCCGTCTTAGGGGTGGCACGGTCTGAATTAGACGACAACACTTTCCGCCAAAAAATGCACGATGCTCTCGTCAAATTAGAAGATGCAAGCGGTCCAGAATTAGAAAAATTTTGTCAACACCTTTACTACCAAGCGATCAACACCTCCGATAAAGCAGACTACGCTAAATTACTTCCTCGTTTAGCAGAATTACACGAAAAATACGATACTCACGGCAACACGCTTTACTACCTTTCCACCCCACCAAGCCTTTATGGTGTGATTCCAGAATGCCTTGCAGAACACGGTTTAACCACCGAAGAACAAGGCTGGAAACGTATCATTGTCGAAAAACCATTTGGTTATGATATTGAAACTGCCAAAGCCTTAGATATTCAAATCCACCGTTTTTTTGAAGAGCATCAAATTTATCGTATCGACCACTATTTAGGCAAAGAAACAGTGCAAAATTTATTAGTACTCCGTTTCTCAAATGGCTTATTTGAACCTCTTTGGAATCGCAATTTTATTGATTATGTGGAGATCACTGGTGCTGAATCCCTTGGTGTTGAAGAGCGTGGTGGTTATTACGATGGTTCTGGTGCAATGCGGGATATGTTCCAAAACCACTTACTGCAAGTGCTTGCTATGGTCGCCATGGAACCCCCTGCCATCATTAACGCCGATTCCATGCGTGATGAAGTGGCAAAAGTACTCTATTGCTTACACCCGCTTTCCAATGACGACATTAAAAATAATTTAGTACTTGGGCAATATTGTAATGGTGTCATTGACGGAAAAGAAGTGGTTGGTTATCTAGAAGAAAAAGGCGTACCGTCCGATTCCAACACAGAAACCTATATGGCGGTGCGTTGCCAAATCGACAACTGGCGCTGGGCTGGCGTGCCATTTTATGTGCGTTCCGGTAAGCGTTTACCCGCTCGGGTAACCGAAGTGGTAATTCACTTTAAAACCACTCCACACCCTGTTTTCAGCCAAAACGCACCGGATAATAAATTGATCATCCGTATTCAACCTGATGAAGGGATCTCAATGCGTTTCGGCTTGAAAAAACCGGGAGCAGGTTTTGAAGCGAAGGAAGTTTCTATGGATTTCCGCTATGCCGATCTCGCCTCGCCAACGCTCTTAACCGCCTATGAGCGCTTACTGTTAGATGCAATGAAAGGCGATGCAACCTTATTCGCTCGTACAGATGCGGTACACGCCTGTTGGCAATATGTACAACCGATTCTCAATTACAAAGCCAATGGCGGAAGAGTCTATCAATACGAGGCCGGCACTTGGGGGCCAAGCGAAGCAGATAAACTTATTGCTAAACACGGCAAAGTGTGGCGTAAGCCAAGCGGTTTAATGAAGAAAAAAGTGTAACCGAAACAAATTATGCAATAAATCTCACCGCTTGTTGCGGTGAGTTTGGAAGATAAAATGAATACCATCATATTTCCCACCGCCCAAGATGCGGTTAATAAAATTGCACAGGAATTTCTGCTTTATAGCCAGCTGAACCGCCCAGTGCATATTTCTCTTTCGGGTGGTAGTACGCCTAAATTATTATTCAAAACCTTAGCACTATCGCCTTTTAGCCACGAGATTCAATGGCAAAATCTCCATTTTTGGTGGGGAGATGAAAGAATGGTTGCCCCAACGAATCCTGAAAGTAACTACGGCGAAGTGCAAAAATTACTTTTCGATCATATCGCTATCCCTCGGGAAAATATCCACCGTATTCGTGGCGAAGCCGATCCCCAAAGCGAATTACAACGCGTTGAGCAAGAGATACAAGCGGTCGTTTTTGAGCAACAATTTGATTGGATTATTTTAGGGATGGGGAATGATGGGCATACCGCTTCACTTTTCCCACACCAAACGGATTTTGCCGATCCCAATTTAGCCGTTCTGGCTAAGCACCCCGAAAGCGGTCAGCTCCGTATTTCTAAAACGGCAAGCCTAATCGAAAAAGCCAAACGTATTACTTATTTAGTCACCGGCGAAAGCAAAGCAGAAATTTTAAACGAAATTCAAACTACACCAGCTGAGAGTTTGCCTTATCCTGCGGCGAGAATTAAAAACAGCAATACGGAGTGGTATTTGGATAAATTGGCGGCGAAGTTGTTGTAATTAAGGCAATATCAGCAAATTTTGCCAAAAAATCGACCGCTTGTTTTCATTAGAAAGTAGGTATTATTAAATTCAAACACAAAAAATAAACGATGAATAGCGTTAATGCTTGCTATTATGAAAAAAATGCTACAAAAAATTAAATTCTACTTTAAAAAGGAGTTTAAGATGAAAAAACTAGGGGCTGTCCTAGATAACTAGACCAAACTCTCTTTAACTAATTGTTTTAGAAAGGAAATTTGAGACTTTAAGTTACTGTGATTAAAACGCCATTCACATTCTTTCAAATACAGCTCAAAATGAGCTTTGGGAATACCATTAAATTTGCGTAAATGACGTTTTGCTTGGTTCCAGAAATTCTCAATTCCGTTAATGTGATTTTGTTTTTCTGCAAAGTGCGTACTATGGTTGATACGAAAATGATTAAATTCACTCACATCAAGTACATCATAACTTCGATAGAAATCCGTGTAAACAATGCTATCAGGCTTAACTTGTTCTCGAATTATCGGTAACAACGTGGCGGATTGCGTGTTCGGTACGGCAACAGTATAAACTTTGCCATTGCGTTTCAACAGCCCGAATACCGCAGTTTTACCCGCTGCACCACGTCCACGCTTGCCTTTGCGTGTACCACCAAAATAGCTTTCATCGGCTTCTATTTCCCCATCAAACATCTCCAAATGTGGGCTGTTTTGATAGATAAGAAATCGCAAGCGATGAAAATAGTAAGCGGCAGTTGTCTTGTTTACATTCACTAGTTCAGCAGCAGTTCTCGCTGTAACTCCTGCAACAAACAGTTCAATAAGTTTATTTTGTTTGTGCTGACTTAAACGACTTTTTCTCATTTGACTATCTTAACCCAAATCGAGTTTTTAGTCGTTATCTAGGACAGCCCCAAAAACTATTGTTAATAACATTAATGCTTGGAATTGTAGGATGTAGTTCTATTGAACCAACTCAACAACCTTATCAACAAATTACCAGTATTCAGCAACTGCCGGAACAATATAGAGCTCACCCTCGATATATTGCCCCCAAAGGAACTAAAAATGGAATAAAAAATGGTACGATTAGTCAAGGTAGAACTTATACGGTACCCATCAAAAACGGTCTAGGAGAGGGAAATCTTGATATTTTTTATCCTAATGGACAGCTACATTCTCGCACACCATTAGTTAATGGCTATGCTCAAGGTTGGTCTGAAGGATATGATATTCAAGGAGTATTAAAAACCAAGGTTTTATATAAAGATAGTAAGACTATTCGTTTACAAATCTATGACAATAAAGGCAATCTAGTCAAAGATATAACAGACTAAATGATTTTAAAATAATAAGGGAAAATCCCTGATATATAGGAGAAAACAATGTCAGTAAAAGGCGATATCGGCGTTATCGGTTTAGCGGTAATGGGGCAAAATCTCATTTTAAATATGAATGACAAGGGCTTTAAAGTCGTGGCGTATAACCGCACTACCTCAAAAGTCGATGAATTTTTACAAGGTCCTGCCAAAGGCACGAATATTATTGGAGCTTACTCTCTTGAAGATTTAGCCGCCAAATTAGAAAAACCACGCAAGGTGATGTTAATGGTACGTGCGGGTGATGTGGTGGATCAGTTTATTGATGCCTTAGTACCACATTTAGAAGAAGGGGATATTATTATCGATGGCGGTAATTCCAACTACCCTGACACTAACCGCCGTGTGCAAGCCTTAGCGGAAAAAGGGATTCGTTTTGTCGGTTCTGGCGTTTCTGGTGGTGAAGAAGGCGCAAGACATGGGCCTTCCATTATGCCCGGTGGTAATCAAGAAGCGTGGCAATATGTGCAACCAATTTTACAAGCCATTTCCGCGAAAACGGACAAAGGCGAGCCTTGCTGTGATTGGGTCGGTAAAGACGGTTCAGGGCATTTTGTGAAAATGGTGCATAACGGTATCGAATACGGCGATATGCAGTTAATTTGTGAAGCCTACCAATTCTTAAAAGACGGTTTAGGTTTAAGCTATACTGAAATGCAGGAAATTTTCCAATCGTGGAAGCAGACTGAATTAGATAGCTATCTGATTGATATTACAACAGATATTCTTGGCTACAAAGATGCGGACGGCGAACCGTTGGTGGAAAAAATTCTTGATACCGCAGGTCAAAAAGGCACAGGTAAATGGACGGGGATTAACGCCTTAGATTTCGGTATTCCATTAACCTTAATTACGGAATCCGTTTTCGCCCGTTGCGTTTCGGCTTTCAAAGATCAACGCGTGAACGCTTCTTCGCTCTTTGGTAAAACTATTGGCAAAGTGGAAGGGGATAAAAAAGCGTGGGTGGAAGCCGTTCGCCGTGCGTTACTCGCCTCGAAAATTATCTCTTATGCGCAGGGTTTTATGCTCATTCGTGAAGCTTCAGAAAACTTTGGTTGGGATATCAACTATGGTGGCACAGCGCTATTATGGCGTGAAGGTTGTATCATTCGTAGTCGTTTCTTAGGCAATATTCGTGATGCTTATGAAACCAACCCTGATCTGATTTTCTTAGGTTCAGATCCCTACTTCAAAGGCATTTTAGAAAACTGCTTAGCGGATTGGCGTAAAGTGGTGGCAAAATCCATTGAAATTGGCTTACCAGTGCCGTGTATGGCATCAGCCATTACTTTCTTAGATGGTTATACTTCCGAGCGTTTGCCAGCAAACTTACTGCAAGCACAACGGGATTATTTTGGGGCACACACTTATGAGCGTACTGATAAGCCACGGGGTGAGTTCTTCCACACCAACTGGACAGGGCGGGGCGGAAATACCGCATCGACTAAGTATGATGTATAATTACCATTATTAATTTTATCTTCCCCGTC
This sequence comes from Pasteurellaceae bacterium Macca, assembly GCA_023101485.1. Classification (GTDB taxonomy): domain Bacteria; phylum Pseudomonadota; class Gammaproteobacteria; order Enterobacterales; family Pasteurellaceae; genus LVZB01. Next base: position 574,597 of record LVZB01000001.1, read on the forward strand.
TTAAATTAGGCGGGGTTTTCTCTTTCTCGATAGCAAAATTTAAATCAAACATTATGGTAAATAACTCTCTTCATGGCTCAAAAAATCTTATTTTATATTTAGATTATGCCACCTTACCGGCATTAAATCAGCTAATGCACTTTATCGATCATTTTGAGGATAAAGAAAGCCTACGTCTTTTTGGTTTATTCCGTTTTAATCTGCCTGAAAGTATTAAAAACTATTTTCCAGAAAACCATATTTATATTACTCAAAGAGGAAATGAGCATATTAATGATCAACTCGTGTTTAACCAAACCTTAGAAGAGATAATTCAACATACTGACGCTCTCATCAAACTTGAAATTCATCTTAATTTAACACATTCTTTTATTATGTTTAATGATATTTTAAAAATTTTATCTCGTTATCCTGATAAAGTTTCATTTAAACATTTACATTTATATGATGATGGATCTGGAAATTATGTCAAATTACATCAAGCGATGCTTGATAAAAATTTTGAAGAAGAATTAAGAAGTGAATTACATCTAATAAAAACAGATAAAAAATTCAAAAACAATACTATAAATTTTTACTTTTTTAACGAGTTTTTACCAACCACATATCATTTATTACGTCCAGATTATTTCAAGAACAATTCAAAATTAAATAATCTATGGGAATATTTATCTGATAAACAGGTCAAAATGACATATTTTGATCATGCTAGAAATTGGAGCTACTCACAACAATTTCTCTTTTTAGAACTATTGAATGTTTCATTAACAGAATTTAATGATTCTTTAAATAGTTTACTTCACCATAGCCTATTTATTGGTACAACAACACTTTTTATCAACGAAAAAGCCTTAAAAGATGAACAAAAATCAATGAATGAGATTATTTTAAACTCATTACACGACCCTCTTCATCCACAATATATTCCAGAAAAATTAGCTTATAAGAAGCATCCTGCTGACTATCAAAATGAATATCTACTAACACAGAAATACTCCGATATTAAAATTATTTCAAATAAAATTCCCTTAGAAGTATTTTTAATATTTGGCATGATGCCTAAAAAAACATTTGGTCATGCGAGTTCAATTCTTTTAAGTTTACCACAAGAACGTATTGGTAAAGTGATATTTAACTTAGGTCATAACATTCCAAGCCACCAAATTACAGAGCAGAAAATGCTAGCAAATGTGCTACTTGAATTAAATATTATTAAGCCTGAACAAATTCTCACTTGGAAAGATTTTAAGATTGATGGAATATAATATTCCATTACTTCCCCAGCAATAGGGTTATGCTATACTCCAACTTATTTTTATTAAGGAAACATTATGTACGATTTTAATCACCTTCAACAAGAAACCGATGAAATTATTAGTAATCTACTCGCAGACGGTAGCGATCCCGATGCCCTTTATATTATTGAGCATCATATTGCCCATCACGACTTTGATAAACTGGAAAAATTAGTCGTTGATATTTTTAAACTCGGCTATGAAATTTCTGAAGCCGAAGAGATTGAAGAAGAAGGCAAGCTCATTTTTGTCTGTGATATTGTGTCTGAAATTGAATTAAAAGCCGAATTAATTCAAGCACAGCAAAAAGAGTTATTACCCCTTATTGAAAAAGCTGGGGCAATTTATGAAGGCTGGGGGACTTATTTTGAAGATCCAAACAGTGATGAGGATGAATATGGCGAGGATGGCGAATTCTTTGACGAAGAAGATGAATTTGACGATGAAAATCGTTAAGCCCACCCAACAGCAAGCGGTCATTTTTTCTTAACTTTTTGCAACGATGAAAGCCATTAAAGATAGCATTATTTACTTAGGGGGAGAATTATTGGCAAAATCTGTGCCAATTTTCTTATTACCTTATTTATCCCGTCAATTAGGCGTAGAAGGTTTTGGTGAACTCTCTTATTACCAAACTTATTTAGCCCTTTTTGTCATTCTTGTCAGCCTTAGTCAAGAAGGGGCAATCGCACGATATTTCTACTTTTATGGGAAACGCTCCCTTAATTTAGTCATGCATACCGGCTATGCCTATACTTTTTTAGTCGGCAGTATTATTTTAATTGGGTGTTGGCTAAGTGGCTCAGAAATTATGGCGTATTTAGCCATTTCTGCGATCTTTCAATCCTTTTTAAATGTACAATTAAGTGTAAGGCAATGCCAAAAGCAGGCGATTCCTTATGTCATTATTCAAATTTGTTCGACTTTTACTTCCGCATTATTAACTATTTTTCTCTTAGAATATTATAAAGAAGATTTAGTTGAAAAACGTATTCTTGCCATTTTAGTCAGTAATTTTTTAGTGAGCCTTATTGCTTACTTATTTTATGCTAAAACTGCTAGAGGAAAATCATTTTCCCTTCGCCAACATAAAACGGCGCTTTGGTATTTAATTGGTTTTGGTGCACCGTTAATTTTGCACCATATAAGTTTATTCTTAAAAGGGCAACTTGACCGTATTTTCATTTATCATCAATACAGTGAAGCGGATTTAGGTTTATATGCGATGGGTGCGCAAATTGCGGCAATCTTGATGATTGTGATTCAAGCCGTCAATAAAGCCTTAATTCCTTATCTCTTTGAAGCCTTAAAAAAACAAAAAATCAATGTAAAACAGATACAACGCTGGGCATTTTATTCCCTCGCTCTAGTCCCTATCCCCGCTCTTGTGATGCTCATCATTCCAGAATCAGTTATTAGTTGGCTATTAGGGGCACAATTTATTGGTACAAAATATTATGCCGTATTATTTTTAGTCGCGACGATGCTTGTTATTCCCTATTTAATTTTAGTGAATTACTTATTTTATTACGGTAAAAATAAACTTATCTCGATCTGCTCTATTTTATCCACCGTGATCTATTTAGTGAGCTTAATATTATTAACCCTAACGGATATTCAATATATTCCTTATGCGAGTATTATTGGCGCATTAGCCATTTTACCCATTTTATATTTTATGACGAATAAAGTAGGAAAAACCTTGTGAATTTAATGATTTGCTGTACCCCGCTACAAGTTCTAATTGCGGAAAAAATTATTGAAAAACACCCCGAAGAACAGTTTTGGGGTGTTATGCTTTCCACCGTGTCAAATGCAAAATTTGATTATTATACCCAACGCCTAGCAAATAAATGCCAGAAGATATTTTCTATGGTACAGCACACCGATCGGGTGAATTTAATTAAAGAGATTTTCAAACTAAAAAAAACGTTCCGAGGTCAGCAATTTGACAAGGTATTTGTAGCGAACATCAATGATCTACAAATTCAATTTTTATTAAGCACAATTCAATTTCAAATATTAAATACGTTTGATGATGGCACGGCAAATATTGTTGAAAATAGCCTATTTTATCAACCTGAAAACCTCAGTTTAAATCGAAAAATAATCAATATACTTTTAGGTAATAAATACAACTTAGTGAGTTTAAAATCCTTATCAACGCATCACTATACACTTTATGAGGGGTTACCGAATATTATTGCCAATACCACTTACTTAAATTTATTTGAATCTCAATCCCTTGAAAGTGGCATTGATAATCAAAATGAAGAACCTATTTCTATTTTATTAGGTCAGCCGATCTATCGTGATGAACAAAAAAATATCGCATTAGCGGAAAAAGTCATTAAACAATTTAATATTCAATACTATTTACCTCACCCACGGGAAACCTATAAAATTAAGCAAGTGGAATATATTGAAACCCCTCTCATTTTTGAAGATTATTTAATTCAACAACTCAATGGCAAAAAATGTCGCATATATAGCTATTTTAGTACGGCTATTTTATCTATCCCACATCAAGGGGCGATTGAACCCATTGCACTGAAAGTAGAAGTTAACGATCCCGCTTATCTTGCCTGTTATTCACTGATTGAAAAATTAGGCATTCATTTAATCGAAGTATAAAAAGAACATGAAAAAATACCTTATTTCCTTAGAAAAGGATCAGCCCCGTCGGGAATTATTTTTCCAACAGGCTGATACACACGATTTTACGATCTTTTCAGCCATCAATACGATGGGATGCGATCTTGACGAATTAGATCAGCAATTTCATTTAACCCAATTTAAAACACGCTATGCCCGAGATGTGACGAAGGGAGAAGTGGGCTGTACATTAAGCCATTTAGCGGTTTATCAACAAATTGTGGCGGATGAAACTATCCATGACGATGATTACACCCTAATTTGTGAAGATGATGCGCTGTTTGCAACAAATTTTCAGCAAAATTTGACCGCTCTCCTTCCCCATTTATCGGCGGATATGGTGCTCCTTGGGCAATCAAAAGTGCTTGATTTTAATCATACCGATTTAGAATACCTCTATCCAACAACCTGCTCCTTGCTATGTTCAAAAATAGACGGAACAGAATATAAAAGCGTCTATCCTTACCGCCATTATTATGCCGGCACGGTCGCTTATTTAATTAAAAAATCCGCAGCCAAAATTTTGCTTAATCATATTACCAAGCAAGGCAAGGCTTATTGGTTAGCCGATGATTTCATTTTATTTGGGCAGGAATTAAAACTCGATATTCGCTATATTCGCCCCTTGATGGTCATTGAAAATCCAACATTAAATAGTAATTTAGCCCAAGCACGTTTGGCACAGCATCAAAGTTCTTGGAAAATGTATTTAAAATATCCACTTAAAAAATTATTCGCAATTAAGAATAATTGGGGAAAATAATATGTCAGCAATATTCAATCTCTTTTATCTTTACGATCCGTGGCTTTTCCACTTTTTTAGAATGGCATTTTTTGTCGGTCTTATTGCTGTTGCTGGCTTAGCCTATCAGCTTTATCGCAAACAACGCCCACAAGGTATTATTATTCCAATAGACAGTTTTGGGGTAATTATTGCCTTAATTGCATTGAGCATTTTGCCCATGGCATTACATCAAACGAAAGAGTTTGGCGTCATTGTGATGTATTGCAAAGCATTGATTCTCTTTACATTAGGCGTGGCGATTTATAATCTTTTTTATTATCGTGAAGAAGGAAAAACCACACTGATTCGGGATTTAAAAATCGGTATTATTATTCAAGCTGTAGTCGGTTTTATTGCGCTCTTAGGCGTAAATGCGATGATTGATCTTGCCCTTTCTACTAATGTGGTACTACCTCGCTTTTACCACTCCGAGCAAGAATATCGCCTGTATAATATTACCTCGATTGCCTTTTTCCAACTGAGTTTATTTTATATTGTATTACAACATTTTTTACTGGCTTATAATGCGAAAAACAATACGATTCCAAGTATTTTCTTTTTGCTATTGCTCTTTATTGGGTTAATTTCGGGTAGAACATTCTTATTTCTTTCTGCTGTTAGCTTTTTAGTCTATTTTAAATGGCGTTATATTCCGATGTTGTTCATATTTGCCGGATGCTGTTTATTTTTAGCCATTAACTTTGCTGATAATAAATATGTGCTTCACGCCTTAGAACCCTTAATCAATTTGTTACAAGATAAGGGTACAATCAGTTCTTCTAGTGAAAATTTAGTGAAAAATCATTTATATATTCCGCAATTAAAACAAATTTTATTCGGTGATGGTTTATATTACACCCCAACGGGTGGCTATTATGGCGCAACGGATTCAGGCTTTATTCGCCAAGTATTATATGGTGGTATTGGTTATTTATCCCTCTGCTTTTTATTTACCGCTTATTTTGTCAAACGTATTGCTGATCAGTGGTTTAATCACAGCTGGAAATTTACGCTCTCAACGTTATTGATGTTGAGTATTTTAAATATTAAAGCCGATACTTATGCCTTTCCGGGAATTATGTTAGTGCTCTTGATGTTTCTTTCTCTCTTTGGCAAAAGTGGAAAAAACAAAATCCTGTTTAATAAAAACGAGAAATTATAATGTTTAGTATTATTGTGCCTTCTTATAATCGTCATCACGAATTACCCCCATTATTAGCCAGTTTATCTCAACAAACAGATCAACGCTTTGAGGTCATTATTGTTGATGATCACTCCCAACAAGCGGTGGAAATTACCCAAGATTATGGTTTTGCTGTGACCATTATTCGTAATACGACAAACCAAGGGGCGGCTGAAAGTCGCAATATTGGGGCAAACCATGCCAACTATGATTGGCTCCTTTTTTTAGATGATGATGATCGCTTTGCGGAAGAAAAATGTGCTGAATTAGCCAAAACGATTGCCGAAAAGCCTGAGGTAAATTTTATTTATCATCCGGCAAAATGTATTATGGTGAATGAACAATTTGATTATATGACTAAGCCCTATGCCAATATTCAAGATATTCATTTAGATAATATTTTAAGGGCAAATAAAATTGGTGGCATGCCAATGTTAGCCATTAAAAAAAGTTTCTTTATCGAGATTGCGGGGCTCTCTTCAACACTTCGCTCGTTAGAGGATTATGAATTTGTGTTAAAAGCGATTTCCCACCCTCAATTTAGCCCCGCCTATGTGGATAAAGCCTTAACGGTATGCACTTTTCATACCCAACGACAGAGTGTTTCTACCAATACCACACACACAGAACAAGCGATTACCGAGATTGAACAGCAATATGTGAAAACACCTGCACAAAAACAGGCTTTTCAATTAAATGCGTTATATATGTTGGCACACCCAAGAATGATGAATTTATCTCGCTCAGCTGCCAAATATTATTGGAAAATGTTTATGCTAAGTAAAAATATTAAACACGCCTTGATTGCTCTTGTTATTTTTATTTCCCCGCAATTAGCCATTAATTTAAAGAGGTTTATTTAATGAAATTTTCGGTATTGATGTCCCTTTATCTCAAAGAAAAACCTCAATTTTTAACCGCTTGTTTAGAAAGTTTAGTTCAACAAACGTACCCTGCAGATGAAATTGTCATTGTGTTTGACGGCGCAATTCCCGCTGAATTAGAGCAAGTAGTACAACATTTTGCCGAAAAATTACCCCTTGTGACGGTAAAATTGCCCCAAAACCAAGGGCTTGGCAAAGCGTTAAATATCGGGCTACAACACTGCTCTCACGATTGGGTATTCCGTATGGATACAGATGATATCTGTACGCCTGATCGCTTTGCCAAACAAGTGGCTTTTATTCAACAAAACCCCGAAACCATCGTCTTCGGTGGTCAAATTGCGGAATTTGGGGAACATATTAACGATATTGTCAGCCACCGCCGAGTGCCAACCACCATGGCTGACATCCTGCGTTTTACCCAAAAACGTTGCCCTTTTAACCACATGACGGTGGCTTATCAAAAACAAGCTGTGATGGAAGTGGGGGGATATGAAGATTTACAAGAAGATTACTATCTCTGGATAAAATTAGTCGCCTTGGGCAAACAAGTCGCTAACTTGCCCGATATTCTCGTTTATGCCCGAGTGGGAAATGGAATGGTTGGACGCCGCCGTGGTATCGCACAAGCCAAAGCCGAATGGCGATTATTCCAATTAAAATATCGTTTAGGTGTGCAGGGGTATTTGTCGGGCTTAGGGGTCTTTCTTCTTCGAGCGATTCCCCGTTTTTTACCTGTTTCCTTACTAAAACCGATTTATCAATTATTACGCAAACAGTAGGACATCATGAGCAAAACCCTTTATCTCGCCTCTACAAGCCCTCGCCGTTGGGAATTACTCCAACAACTGGGGCTATCTGTCAGTCGTATCGGTGGAGAAATTGATGAAACCCCGAAAGTGGGGGAAGATGCAAAAAGTTATTGCCAACGCATCGCCAAAGCGAAAAATCAAGCGGCACAAGCGGTCGTTTTTTCACAACAATTTGCTCCCTTACCTCTGCTGACGGCAGACACCACCGTTTCTATTGATGGACAAATTCTCGGCAAACCCAAAGATAAAGCCGAAGCCTTTGCCATGCTTTCACAACTTTCTGGGCGAACCCACCACGTTTATACCGCCGTGGGGGTGAGTGTCGGAGAGGAATATTTTTCGACGGTACAAACCAGTGAAGTGACATTGAGATCGTTAAGCGAAGCAGAAATTTGGGCTTATATTGACACCCAAGATCCCCTCGACAAAGCGGGTGCTTACGGTATTCAAGGCATTGGTGGAAGTTTTATTCAATATTTATCGGGAAGTTTTACGGGGGTGATGGGGTTGCCGTTATATGAAACGGCAGAACTGTTGAAACGTTGTGGTATCACTATCTTGGCATAATCACAAAGGGAAGGGAAACCTTCCCTTAAACTTGTACGGTTTCCAACTGCCAACCCAACTGGCGGTATTGCTTATAACGCTCCCGCGCAAGCGCTTTTTTCTCTTCATCTGCCGGCACAAAATCAATAATCTGATTAAAGCTGTTAATAAAATCGGGGAGCTGATTTTGTAATGAAATCAACACATCACGGCGTTGAGCGTTCCGTTTTTCTGCCCAAGAAATTTCAATCGGCGTGGCATAAGTTGTCGCTTCGCCGGAAAGATTATGGGGGACAAAATCATCGGGATCTCTTGCCCATAACGCTTCATCAAGCAAAAGGGCTTGGGCTTCACTTTCACAGCTAATAATCACCCGTTTCCCTGACCGCCATGCACTCACAGCAAGATCACAGGCTAAGGCTTCCGTAGGGCTGAGTTCGCCCTGTGATGGTGCTTCATTTAATAGATAAAATTTTACTTGCTTCACCGTATTCTCGTTCTGAATAGATTAAAACGTACTACCACTTTTAACAAAAAATTGTTAAAAATAGCCAAAAGATCCCACTTCCCACCCTCATTTCTCTTTAATCAACAACTGGTAATACGCTTTTTGCATACACGATTTACTCTACACAGTACGGGGCGACACGGTAAAAAAGTGAAACTGCCCTTCGTTCCTGCAAGATATGTTGCTTTTTGCCCTAAGCGAGGGTGATTGTTCGCCTTAAAGAGAAACTACCCTAAATGATTACAACAAATTGAGCCAATTCGCCTGCTGAATTTGAGTATCTAACAAACGATGCGCTTTAGCGATTTCGTCTGCTTGCTTGCGTAAGGTTTTGACATTCACCGCGGAAAGCATTTTGATCTCACTGCGACTATAACGTGATTGCTCAGGTGTTGCGGCATCTGCTAGGCTAATAAGAGTAGAATGTTGGCGTTTAAGGCTATCTCGACGGGCTAATCCTTCGATCATTGAGATCCCACTTTCCAATGTCACACGCTGATTAGCAAAATTGATTTGCACCACAAGGTGCTGTAATTGCTCTTCTGTGGAGAGGTATTCTGCCAGTAACTCGCTGGGATCTTCACTGGGTTGTTCTCCCTCTTGGTATTGAGCATTTTGGCGTAAACGATGGCTAAGTTGTTCTAAACGGCGTTGTAAATCTGCCCGTTCAATTAAAGCTTCGGCTAATTTCATTAAATTTTTACTTTTGAATTTCTAAATAATCCGCTACTCTAATGTAGACGCTGAGAGAATTCAATCTCAACATTATTTATTTTATCTTTAAGAGGACTTTACAATGGGTTTATTTGATTTCGTTTCTGACATCGGTAAAAAATTATTCCATAAAGAGGAAGAGGCATCTTCTGCCGTAACTGCACATATTGCCGAAGACAATCCCGGCATTGAAAATGTGGAAGTGACCGTTGAAAATGGTACTGCTAAAATTTCTGGTGCGGCGGCAACGGCAAGCGCTGTAGAAAAAGCGGTGTTAATGGCAGGTAATATTGCTGGGATTAATAATGTTAATATTGACAATTTAGAAATTGCGAATGGTGAACAACTCGCTAGTGATGATGAATTCTATGTAATTCAAAAAGGAGACACCCTTTGGAAAATCGCTGAGAAAGCCTACGGTAAAGGCATTAAATATAAAGCTATTGTCGAAGCGAATAAAGAAGTGATCAAACACGAAGATAAAATCTTCCCAGGGCAAAAAATCCGTATTCCAAAAAGTTTATAGTTAAATCTAAGGTATTCAGTGGAAAGTGGCAACGCTTTCCACTTTTTTATGTCGAAAAAGCGAGCAATAATGAGCGAATCTCCCGAATAATCACTTAAGGAGAGTGGAAATTTCTCGACATATTCGCCCCACATCGTTACAATTTCTGCCTATTTTTCTATCTGTATTTTACATCCCAAAATTATTGAGGTTTAAGAATGTCATTCTCTATCGAAACTCTTGAAGGCTTACAACGCCGTGCAACCATCACCGTACCTGCTGATAAAATCGAAGCAGGCTATAAAGAACAATTAAAAGGCTATGCAAAAAACGCACGCGTTGATGGCTTCCGTAAAGGGAAAGTACCTCACGCTATCGTTGAACAGCGTTTCGGTTTAAGCGCTCGCCAAGATGTTCTCTCTGAAGAGATGCAACGCGCATTCTTTGATGTAGTGATCAATGAAAAAATCAACCTTGCAGGTCGCCCAACCTTCACACCAAACAACTACCAACCCGGCCAAGATTTCTCATTCACTGCCACATTTGAAGTATTCCCAGAAGTGGAATTAAAAGGTTTAGAAAATATCGAAGTAGAAAAACCAATTGTTGAAATCACTGAAGCTGATTTAGACAAAATGGTTGATGTATTACGCAAACAACAAGCCACTTGGACTGAAAGCCAAGAAGCCGTTAAAGCAGATGACCGTGTAACAATTGATTTCAACGGTTCTGTTGATGGCGAAGAGTTTGAAGGTGGTAAAGCCGCTGACTTCGTTCTCTTAATGGGTCAAGGTCGTATGATCCCAGGTTTTGAAGACGGTATTGTTGGCCACAAAGCGGGTGAGCAGTTCGACATCAACGTCACTTTCCCAGAAGAGTACCACGCAGAAAACTTAAAAGGTAAAGCAGCCAAATTTGCAATTACCTTGAAAAAAGTGGAAAACATGGTCTTACCTGAATTAACTGAAGAATTTGTGAAAAAATTCGGTAACGCAAAATCGGTAGAAGAATTACGTGCAGAAATTAAGAAAAATATGCAACGTGAATTAAAAAATGCCGTGACCGCTCGTGTGAAAAACCAAGTAATCAATGGCTTACTTGCCAATAACGATGTTGAAGTCCCAAGCGCTGCGGTGGCTGAAGAAGTGGATGTATTACGCCAACAAGCCGTACAACGTTTTGGTGGCAAACCAGAAATGGCAGCACAACTTCCTGCGGAATTATTTGAAGCGGATGCAAAACGTCGCGTACAAGTCGGCTTATTACTTTCTAGCGTGATTGCCTCAAACGAATTAAAAGTGGATGAAGATCGCGTGAAAGAAACTATCGCAGAGTTAGCGTCTGCTTACGAGCAACCAGCTGAAGTTGTTGAATACTATGCGAAAAACCCACGCTTAACGGACAATATCCGCAATGTGGTATTAGAAGAACAAGCCGTAGAAGCCGTATTAGCGAAAGCGAAAGTGACTGAAAAAGCTTCTTCATTTGATGAAATTATGGCGCAAGGTCAAGCATAATTGCGTTAAGTTAGCCGAAGGTGCGTAATACGCACCTTCTATTTACCACTTAAATTGCGAGAAAATTATGGAACAACTGCCCCTTGCTCAACAAATTCAACAATTTGTGGCAAACCATACCATTATGATTGTTGCGTGGATTGCCCTTTTCGTGGCGGTACTCTTTAATCTCTACAAAGGATTCACGAGTAAAATTACCGTTGTCGATAATGCCCAAGCTACCCAACTAATCAATAAAGAAAACGCCGTCATTGTTGATACCCGCACCTTAGATGAATTTCGTGCCGGACACATCATTGAAAGCCAACAAGCGCTACCCAGCGATATCAAATCTGGCAAAATCAATAACTTTGAAAAATACAAAGATCGCCCGGTCATTATTGTCGATAACAACGGCTTAACCGCCGGTAGTCTTGCCAATGATTTAGTAAAACACGGTTTTAGCAAAGTTTATGCCCTCAAAGAAGGCATTGCCGGCTGGCGTGGTGCAAATCTCCCATTAGTCAAAAAACATAAATAATTTTAATTAAGGATGAAACGATGAGCGAAGAAAACCAAGTTGCAACAACAGAAGAACAAGTGCCATTTGAAATGCAGATCCAACGCATTTACATCAAAGACGTCTCTTTTGAAGCCCCAAATCTTCCCCACATTTTCTACCAAGAGTGGAAACCTCAATTAGGTTTTGAACTGGATACCGACACCGTTCAACTCGGTGATGACACCTATGAAGTTACCCTTCACCTCAACGTACAAACGACCTTAGAAGAGAGCAATGATGTTGCTTTCATCTGTGAAGTGAAACAAGCAGGTGTGTTTACGATTAAAGGTATCGAAGGCGTACAACTCGCCCACTGCCTTGCGGCACAATGTCCGAACGTACTCTACCCTTATGCTCGTGAATTGATTTCAAGCCTCGTTAATCGTGGTACATTCCCTGCATTAAATCTTTCACCGGTTAATTTTGATGCCCTCTTTATGGATTATCTCGAACGCCAACAAGCAGAGATTGATGCCCAACCAACGGCAAACTAAGCCCAACAAGCGGTCTGTTTTTAGTCAAAATTTGCAAGGTTAAACTTGTACAAAATGGGTATGCCAAGCATACCTATTTTTTTATCAATTCAAGGATAAAAGGATAACGCAATGACAACCTATACCGCCCCCATTACCGTACTTGGCGCAGGTTCTTACGGCACGGCATTGGCTATTGCCCTTGCGCGTAACGGTCATGAAACCCATTTATGGGGACATAACCCACAGAAAATGGCAACCCTTGCCAAAGAACGCCAAAACCGTGAATTTCTACCCGATATTCTCTTTCCCGACACACTCCATATTCAAAGCGATTTAAAAGAGGCACTGAACCACGGGCAGGATCTCCTTATCGTTGTACCAAGCCACGTTTTTGCAGAGGTACTACGCCAAATTCGCCCTTTCTTAAAGGAGAATCACCGTATTATGTGGGCAACCAAAGGCTTAGAGCGTGACACTGGTCGACTATTGCAATCCGTTGCCATGGAAATTTTAGGCGAACATCGCCCTCTCGGGGTGCTATCAGGCCCAACCTTTGCCAAAGAGCTTGCCCAAGGCTTGCCAACGGCGATCTCCCTTGCCACAAACGACCCACAATTTGCAGATGAAATGCAACAACGCATCCACTGCTCCAAATCTTTTCGGGTCTATCTCAATAATGACATGATAGGCGTACAGCTCGGGGGAGCGATTAAAAATGTCATCGCTATTGGGGCAGGTATTTCTGACGGCATGGGCTTTGGCGCAAATGCGAGAACTGCACTTATCACCCGCGGGCTTGCGGAAATAAGCCGTTTAGGCGCATCCTTAGGGGCAAATCCAAACACCTTTATGGGGATGGCTGGGCTTGGCGATCTTGTGCTGACTTGTACCGACAACCAATCCCGTAATCGCCGTTTTGGGCTTATGTTAGGGCAAGGGCGCAGTGCCGAAGAAGCAATGGCAGAGATCGGGCAAGTGGTAGAAGGGTTTTATAACACCAAAGAAGCCTACCTCCTTGCTCAACAACAGCAAGTGGAGATGCCAATCGTCGAGCAGATCTACCAAATGCTGTTCTGTGGCAAACAAGCCGAAGAGGTGGTAGCCAGCCTGCTTGGACGCGCAAGAAAAGGCGAATAACAAGCGGTCAAATTTGACGACAATTTTGCAGGGGAGAATATGCACACACAAGAACTCAACCAAATCTGGACGCAAATCCGCCAAGAAGCCCAAGCATTAGCCAATAGTGAGCCGATGTTAGCGAGCTTTTTCCACGCCACTATTTTAAAGCACCACCAACTGGGCGATGCCCTAAGCTATATTTTGGCGAATAAACTTTCTAATGCGATTATGCCTGCCATTGCCCTAAAAGAGATTATTGAAGAAGCCTACCGTGCAGAACCCCAAATTATTACCGATGCCGCCTGCGATATCCGCGCCGTACTCACCCGTGACCCGGCGGTGGATAAATACTCCACCCCGCTACTCTACCTAAAAGGCTACCACGCACTGCAAAGCTACCGCGTCACACACTACCTTTGGAAGCAAGGGCGAGAAGCACTGGCGATTTATCTCCAAAATGAAATTTCCGTGGCATTTGATGTAGATATTCACCCCGCCGCCAGAATCGGACATGGCATTATGCTTGACCACGCCACGGGCATTGTTGTGGGGGAAACCTCAGTGATTGAAAATGATGTGTCGATTTTACAAGGCGTTACCCTTGGCGGAACAGGAAAAGAACACGGCGACCGCCACCCGAAAATTCGTGAAGGTGTGATGATTGGCGCAGGGGCAAAAATTCTCGGCAATATTGAAATTGGGCGTTATTCCAAAATTGGAGCAAATTCTGTGGTTCTCCAAGCCATTCCCGACTTCGCCACCGCCGCTGGTGTGCCAGCTCGCATTGTCGGGCAATCCCACCACCAAAAACCCGCCTTTGAGATGAACCAATATTTTGAAGATTCATCGGAAAACTAAACAAAAAAAGCCCACTTTCGTGGGCTAAATCAACTTATAACCAATCGATCTTATGATCTACTTTTCTTTTGAAAGGGCTAAAATTTGCTTTAATAATGCAATTTCATTTTTTTGTTGTGCGATTGTTTCATCCTTATGACGAATAATTTCCTCTTTATGAGAAATCACTAGCTGTAATTTTTCATTTTCCACCAAAAAATCCCGTACTTCTTTTCCATGGACATTAACAGCATAAAATGCGGAATTATTATTAAACTGATAAGAAATATTTCGCTCACCAGTATTCATTAATTCCACAATATCTAAATCAAAAATTTGTGCGATAGTTTCTAATTTATCAATCGATATCTTTGTCTCACCACGCTCTAACTTTCCATAACTATTGGTTGAAATATTCATTTTCTCAGCCATCTGTTCTTGAGAAAAAGCATGCTGTTCTCTTAGCATTTTAATTCTTTCATTGATTTTTTGCATAAAAACTCTTTTTTTGATATAGAAATAACGATTTTAGCAACTAAAAACACGTTTTAATTGGTGGTTTATGACATACAACTTTTGTAGCATAGAAATACGCTTGATTATACCGCAGAAGGATATTTAATGAAAAAATTTATCATCGTTTTAACGAGTTTAGTTTGTTCAATGAATGTGATTGCTGCCCAAAAATCTATCACAGTAAAATTAACAGATTTTACGAAATCCGAATTGAGAAAGATTGAAAAAGAGATGGACGAGGGGAGTGGTGATAATATGCCCATCTCAACCTCAAAGGGTACTTTTTGGTTTTATATAGAAGCACAAGCTACCAATGTATTAAGAGAAATGCCCATCGGAAATTGCGTTAAAATCACTGCACAATCCGATGAAATTGCAAGAAAATACATTCATTCAGGAAAAGCAGTCAAAGTGAAATGCCCTAAGAATTAACCAACCACAGAGGAACAAAAAATGAAATTAAATCTTAAATCCTGTTTAATTGCGACAAGTTTAGTTACTGCATTATCTAGTAATTTTGCTTTTGCTGAGTTAGATGATATTAGCTTTGCTAGTGTTGTAAAAACATTTAAAATTAATGGTAATACTGCCAAACTTTATTCAGGCTCAATGGGAACATCTTGCCCTCAACAATTTGTCGTAGTGATGAACGGAAAAGAAAGCGTTGCTTTTGGTTCTTGTTCTGAATACGTCAAAAGCATTAAACAAAGCGGTGATAAAATCATCATCACAGCTCCAGGATTCAGAGGTCCATTTAGCTCACCAAAAGAGCAAGCGGCTGCAAGCAAAGAAATATGGCAATATACTTATCGAAACGGTAAAGTAACAGAGAAACGAATTAAATAACGATTTTTCTAAAAACTATAAAATCTGCATTAAAAGTTAGATTAGTATCTAAATCTCTCTAAAATGCAGATTTTTATACCTTTAATTTTCCCAAATAGCCTTTCTCACCTACTTCCCTCATAAAATACGTTTAGCAAAATAAACTATTTTTAATACCTTAAAAATTAGGCAAACGCCCTAGTCACCCAAAAACGTTTGCCCAATTACTCATAATATTTATCTATTATACTTTACAAAAAGAAGTAAAAAGCTACCTTTATTTGCCATTATTCAAAAACCACTTCACCGGATGCCGTGGCAGAAATCGTGGTTTTGCCGGCCTCAAGAGGGACACTCTCTTGACTATCAGCAGATAACGTTACTGCAGCGGCTTTATACATTCTCGGGCTTGGTGAGTGCATCATGCCACCATTTGGCGTATTTAATTGAATATCACGCAGGGTATATTTTTGCGCTTTTAAGCCTTTTTGGATCACATCGGCTTTATGTTGGAATTGTTGGATGATTTCTAAGGTCATTTCATCTTCAAGAGATGCCATTTTTTCTGGCGATACGCTGAAATTCACTTGTGAAATAGCGACGTCCGCACCGAGTTCATCAAGCACTTTGGCGATACTCTCAAAATTTTTCCCTTTAAGATTGATATGCCCTTCAGCCACCCAACCGGTCACTTTGCCTTTGTTATCGTAATCGGCATAGTTACTTAGCCCTTCGGCGCTGATTTCAATATCGCTGTATTTTTTCGCATTTTCTAATACACCATTGAGGTTGGCTGACACTGTTTTTTTCAAATCGGCTAAATTCTTGCCCGATTTACGGCTATAAACATCTGCCTGCATTAAATCTTTTTCCACCGTACGGCTCACTTGGGTAGAAAAACGGAAAACCGAGTTATTTTTTGCTTTGGCATTTTCTTCTGCCATTGCAGAGAAAGAAGCCATCGTTAAAGGTAAGAGAGCAAGATAGTGCGTTAATTTCATTTTAAACTCCTCATAGAAATGATGTGCTTAGAGCAAAGATATGCCACTAAGTTCAATACTCCACGGCTAAAACTGTGGCAAAGGTGGGATTTTGTGCATTAATTTGCCATTTTACATTACAGCCGGCAATTTTCATCCCGTACACCCGAGCACTGACCTTCCCTTGTTGATAAGCTGGGCGTGGATCTTGGGCAATAATCTCTTGTAGGAAACGGTGTGGATGCTGAATGCGGTAATGTGCAAAATGGGGGCAATTTTCGACCGCTTGTTCCGCCTCTGGGGTAAAGCTCACAGTCAACGTCGCTGAAGGTTTTTCTTGGGCGAAGCTCGAATGGGCTTGGGGCTCGCTATCGGCATAAGCGAGATAGGGCTTAATATCCAAAATAGGCGTACCATCGACTAAATCCACACTCCCTAAATGGAGTAAAACCTCCCTATTGCGAACCTCCACCTGTTCTAAGGCGACTTTAGAAAGCCCAATCGGATTTGGGCGATGCGTTGCTCGGCTGGCAAAAACCCCCACCCGTTCATTGCCCCCCAGCCTTGGTGGGCGAACGGTGGCGTGCCACTCCCGTTCAGGAATATGATGAAATTGAAAGATCAGCCATAAATGGCTAAATGCCGATAACCCTCGCACCGCATCGGGGGTGTTATAGGGTGGCAATAAACGGAGTGTGCCTTTGCCCTCTTGCACAAGATTTGCCTGACGAGGCACGGCAAACTTTTCCCCATAGGGGCTGTGTAAAATACCGATAGGTTTGAGGGTAATTTCAGGAAGTGATGACATAAATGATCTTTTTCTGTTAAAAATCAAAACATAGCGTGCTATTTTGTAATAATATGCCCTCTTTTGAAAGCATTACGCCACATTTTATTTACTATGCAATCCACATTTTCGATTTGGTTCTCCACCGCGCGCCCTCGAACACTGCCCCTCGCCTTGGCTTCCATTGTTGTCGGCTCGGCGTTAGCCTATTGGGCAGGTTCATTTGACGGCATCACCACTGCCCTTGCCTTTTTAACTACGATTCTTCTGCAAATTTTGTCCAATTTTGCTAACGATTATGGCGACCACGTCAAAGGTTCCGATACGGCAGAACGAATTGGCCCACTTCGGGCTATTCAACACGGCAAGATCAGCAAAGAACAGCTCAAAAAATCCTTGATTGTCGTGGCAATCCTTGCCTTAGTCGCTGGCTTTGGCTTAATTGGCTACGCTTACCAAACGTGGCAAGATTTTATGGTCTTTCTTAGCTTAGGGATTATTGCCATTATCGCCGCCATTACCTACACCGTGGGGAAAAAAGCCTACGGTTATTTTGGTTTAGGGGATCTGTCGGTATTGATTTTCTTCGGCTTTCTCGCCGTATTCGGCACGTTCTACCTCCAAGCCCACAACCTTCCTCTCGCCCTTTTCTTCCCTGCGTTAGGTTGTGGATTACTCTCCGTCGCGGTACTAAATATCAATAACTTACGGGATATTGAGCAAGATAAAAAAGCCGGCAAGAACACCTTAATCGTTCGCATTGGTCGCCATTATGGACGAATTTACCACCTCGCCTTGTTGGCAACGGCTCTTTTTGCCTACCTGATTTTTGCTCTCTGTTATGTTGGTACTTGGCAAAGCTTGGCTTTCCTGCTTGCCACGCCACTTCTGGTAAAACACGGTTTGTTTGTTTATCGCCACCAAAACCCCGTTGAACTTCGCCCAATTCTCGGGCAAATGGCAGGGTTAGCGTTACTCACCAATCTGCTGTTCAGCCTAGGGCTAATCGCCAGCTAGGTGCAAAAAAAGCGAAAAAAACGACCGCTTGTTAAGCCTATAAAGCCAAACAAGCGGTCGTTTTTTACTGACAATTTGCTCACTCATTTTAACAATCGATGGGGGTAATTTTCATCTTAGCTGACTATTTTTTCTTTTTAGACAATCTATCCCACAAATCGCCCTTACCAAGATATTGGGCTTCATCAAATTCAAATACCGGCAAGCCCAATTTAAAACGAATGGCAAGTAGGCGAATACCAAAGCCCGAAACCAAGGTGGCAATCACCACAAGATGATGGGGAATATCAAGGGAAATTAAGCCCACATAAATACAAGCTGCCAAACAGGCAACACTGGCATATAGCTCTTTTTGAAACACAAGGGGAATACGGTTACACAGCAGATCACGCAAGACACCACCAAATGCGCCTGTTGTGACGGCAGCGATAATCGCAATCACCAAGCCATAGCCCATATCAAGGGCGACTTGAGCGCCAATAATGGAGAAGACAATTAAACCTAAAGCATCTAAGACTAAAAAAATCGTGCGGAAGTAGCCAAGCAAAGGGGCAATAAACATCGTAAAGACTGCCGCTCCTGCTACAATGAGGAAATATTCCGGATGAGCCACCCAACCTAAGGGGTAATGCCCAAGGAGGACATCTCGAATCGACCCGCCACCAATCGCCGTGACCGAGGCGATAATAATCACCCCAAACATATCCATTTTTTCACGCCCTGCCGCCAAAGCCCCAGTGATTGCCTCAGCAGTAATGCCAATAATGTAAAGAATAAACAGCAACATAGTCGATTTCTCCCTTTAAAAGCCCGAGCCTTATAGCGACAAGCGGTCGTTTTTTTTGCTTTTTTTGTTTTGGACTAAAAATTCAATACTTTATCGGCACTTAGCGTCCATTCGGCTAATTCAGACAAGGTGCCAATTTCCACCCCTTCGGCAAGTTTGAGATCCGTAATGCCCCTTGCATTAGTGCAAGTTTTACACAATTTCACTTCTGCACCTTGGGCGGTGGCAATTTCTAGCATCTGTTGCAGATGATAACCTTCACTTGGGGCTTGTTTCGCTAAGCCTGCGGTCACCGCATCGGACATTAAAAACAGCCGAATCTCCGCCCGATTTAACTCTTGCAGTTGGAGCACTAACCGTAAGCCACTGAAAAAAGTTTCGCTACCGTAGGGGGCGTGATTAAAAATAAAGAGTAATTTTTGCATGCGTGTCTCCTTGAAAGCTGAAGCAAAATTTTAACAAAAATCGACCGCTTGTTGTGCCAAAATACGGGGCATTTTTAGCGTATTTCATGCTATCGCACTATCGCAAGATGTTGTAAAGCGATGAGAAAATCAACACCCGCTTATCCGCAATGAATTTATCCTTTTACAAGGTAGAAATAAAAAATCAGGTGAAACATCTGTTACACCTGATTTGAGTCATTTAAGAATAAAATTACCGGCGAGCGTTGTAATATTCCATCGCTTTAGGGAGCCATTTTTCTAAATTTTGTTGGCGATCCTTATCAGCTGGGTGAGTAGAGAAAAAACCACCGCCACCACCGGTTGCTTGATTCATCTTCACCCAAACTTGAGGAGCGAATTTTGGGTTATAGCCTGATTTTGCCATGAGGTATAAACCAATCTCATCGGCTTCACTTTCATCCCCACGAGAGAAAGGTTTATCCACGCCTAGATCTTTAGCAAGCCCAAGTAAATTACCTGAATCAACCCCTGTTGCTGCTGTAATAGCAACATTAGCAATCGCAAAAAGACTATCAATAGCCGCACTACGATTTGTACTAGATTTACCATGTTCTTTCAAAGCATGAGCCATCTCATGCCCCATTACAGTGGCAATTTCATCATCGGTAAGATTTAAACGCTCAACAATCCCCGTATAAAATGCCATTTTGCCACCTGGCATTGCCCAAGCATTGAGTTCATTGCTTTTAATCACCATGATTTCCCAGTCAAAAGGCACACCGGTTTGATTTTCACGCTTAGCGTAAGGCACCATCGTATTAAATACTTTTTTCACACGAAGAGCCGTTGAAGAACCATTATCCAACACACCTTTTTGGGTATATTGCGCTTTCGCATTGGCATACTGGCTCGCGGCTTTCGCATTTGTCCCCGCCGTTGTTGCACAAGCGGTTAAAAAAAGAGAAAAAAGAGCAAGAAACAGACACTTTTTCATTGGCTTTCCTTTATAAAATAATGCCAAAGCAGAAATTACTTTGGCATATTATTTTCATTCAATCTTATTTTTTAGCACGTTCAAAGGATTCTAAAATCTCTTGGCGAGCGGCTTCAACGCCTTCCCAGCCTTCCACTTTCACCCATTTGCCAGCCTCTAACGCTTTGTAGCTTTCAAAGAAGTGTTGGATTTGTGCTTTTAAAAGTGCGGGTAAATCGCCAACGTCTTGAATATGGTCGTACTCTTTGCTGAGTTTCGTGTGGGGAACAGCAACCACTTTCGCATCGCCACCGGCTTCGTCTGTCATTTTTAACACGCCAACAGGACGGCAACGAATCACAGAACCTGGTTGAAGTGGGTAAGGGGTTGGGACTAAAACATCCACGGGGTCACCGTCTGAGGATAACGTGTGATTGACATAACCATAGTTAGCCGGGTAGAACATTGCGGTTGCCATAAAACGATCAACAAATAATGCGCCACTCTCTTTATCCACTTCATATTTGATTGGATCAGAATTTGCAGGGATTTCAATTACAACATAAATATCATCTGGCAACGCTTTGCCAGCAGGTACATTTTCTAAGCCCATGTTGGTTCCTCTTGGTTAAATTAGGGTGAAAAACGCCGTGATTATAGCCCATAAGCGTGAGTAGGCAAAGCAAGCGGTCTGATTTTGTCAAAATTTTGCCAAATCAGCATAAAATCAAAAAGTGTGCGGAGAAAATCGGCATCCAAATGCAACAGAAAATAAGGGGCTTTATTTCGTTTTATGCCACTTTATGCTACCTTTTCCCTTTCATTTGCTTAAAAGGAGACACTATGCCACACACCTTTAAACAACCTGCCTTAGCACGTTTATTACGTTACACCCAAATTCATACCACCTCCGACCCCGATAGCCAAAATGTGCCAAGCTCACCACAGCAGTGGGATCTCCTGCGTTTATTACAAGCAGAAGTAACAGAAATGGGGATGACAGAGATTCACCTTGATGATCGTGGTTATCTGTTTGCCACCTTGCCGGCGAACACGGATAAGCCAATCCCTGTTCTCGGCTTACTTGCCCATGTGGATACCTCCCCCGACTTTAATGGCAAAGCGGTTAAACCCCAAGTCATTGAAGCCTATCAAGGGGAGGATATTCTGCTCAAAGGCAGTGGCGATTACCTCTCCCCCAAAAACTTCCCCAATCTTGACCGCTTGTTAGGGCATACTCTTGTTACCACAGACGGCACTTCTCTCCTCGGCGCAGACGATAAATCCGGCATTGCGATTATTCTTTCTGCGGTGGAATATCTCCTCAATCACCCCGAAATTCCCCGCGGTAAAATCCGTATCGGCTTTACGACGGATGAAGAAATCGGGCGAGGTGCGGATCACTTTGATGTAAAAGCCTTTGGCGCAGATGTTGCCTACACTTTAGACGGTGGGCCATTAGGCGAATTACAAGGGGAGAATTTTAACGCCGACAGTGCCACGGTGACTTTTTACGGGCGAAGCGTTCACCCCGGCACAGCCAAAGGGAAAATGATTAACGCCTTAACCCGTGCCTGTGAATTTCAACAACGCTTGCCAGCACATTTAACCCCTGAAACCAGCGAAGGGCGTAAAGGCTTTATGATGTTACACGATATTCGTGGCGATTTAGAAAAATGCCAACTGCACTATATTTTACGCAGTTTCTCGCGCCGTGAATTAGCCGAATTCGGGCAGAACCTACACGACACAATGCAAGCCATGGTTCAACAATATGGGGAAGGTTGTGGCGAGGTGGAAATTCACGAACAGTACCGCAATATGGCGGAAGTTCTTGATGATTACCGTTATTTAGTGGAAATTGCGGAAAAAGTGATGAAGGAACAGGGCATTACCCCGAATTTAGAACCGATTCGTGGCGGTACCGATGGCTCTCGCCTCTCTTTTATGGGATTACCAACGCCAAACCTCTTTACTGGGGGCGAAAATTTCCACGGGCGTTTTGAGTTTATCTCTGTGGATGTCATGGCGCAGGCGGCGAAAGTCGTGGTAGGGATTATCACCGCCTTTACCGAAACCGAATTTACATCACACTAACGCGGTAATTTTTGACATTTTGGGCAGTAGAAACTATTTCGCTGCCCAATTATTTTGGCTTCAATAAGTGTGCCACACGCATTACATGGCTCGCCTTTTCGCCCATAAACTTGCAATACTTGTGCAAAATAGCCGGGTTTGCCATCAGGCTGGATAAAATCTTTCAAGGTTGTACCCCCTTGAATAATCGATTGTGTCAGCACTGATTTAATCACCCCCGCCAAACGCTCACACTGTTTTTTCGTCAGATTTTGTGCGGCCAAATCAGGGTGAATGCCTGCCTGGAAAAGGGATTCACTCGCATAGATATTCCCCACCCCAACGACCACGGCATTATTCATCACAAAATTTTTCACGGCGACCGTCTTATGTCGACTCAATTTAAACAGATGCTCGCCATTAAACGCCTCAGAAAGCGGTTCAGGGCCTAATTTGGCAAAAAGTGGTGAGGTTTCCGCATTTTCAAACCAAAGCCAAGCGCCGAATTTACGCGGATCGTTATAGCGTAAAATCGTCCCTTTTGTGGTTTGTAAGTCGATATGATCGTGCTTTCCAATCGGTTGATTTTGCGGTTGATTTTGTGCTTGATTGAGAATGCCAAGAGAGCCTGACATCCCCAAATGCAACACAATATCCCCACGGTTGGTACGAATAATCAGATACTTAGCACGGCGAAAAATCGTGAGAATTTTCGCCCCTGCAAGGGTGTCAAGCTCATCACTGACTCGCCAACGTAACTGCCGTTGGCGAATGGTGATGTGGGCGATTTCCTCCCCCACTAAATAGGGCGAAATCCCCCGTACGCTCGTTTCAACTTCTGGTAATTCAGGCATTATCGTCCCTATTTTGACTTAAACTAGCGGTCGTTTTTTTCTGCTTTTTTGCACAGTGCTTTTTCTAGCACAAAGCCGATGATACCGCCAAGGATCACCACAGGCCCCCATTCCATTGAATAGGCTTTAAGTGGTAATTCGGCAATCCAGCTGACTTGGCTGACAGATAAAATAGAAATCACCGTGGCAGAGAGAATCGCACCCCGTTGAGCCCATAAGGATAACGGACGGAAAATACCAATTAACAGCACAATAACTGCCGTCATCGCCACAGGGTAAAGAATCAGCAATACGGGAACGGCTTTACCAATCACTTCATTTAATCCTTGGTTTGCAATCACAAAGCCAATGAGGGTGAAAATAACAGCATAAATACGGTAGCTAATTTTCGGGAATACACTGTGGAAATAGGCAGAAGTTGCCACGATTAAACCAATAGAAGTCGTTAAACACGCCAAAGTCACGATTAAACCGAGTAATGCTCGACCTAGTTCACCAAAGGCTTCGGTGGTGGTGCTATTGAGGATAAATACGCCAAGGTGCTGATTTTTCGCTGCCACATCAGCAACTTGTTCGCTTGATAATGGAATTTTATAACCAATCCAACCAATAGCGATATAAATTGCCCCAAGTGCAATGGCTGCCACAAGGGCGGATTGCGTGGTCTGTTTCACTAAGGATTGTGTAGACGTATTTTTAGCACGAATGGCGTTAATCACTAAAACAGAGAAAGCAACCGCAGCAAGGGCATCCATTGTTTGATAACCCTCTAAAAAGCCAACGAAAAGTGGTGCTTCAAACTGACTTGTTTGTGGTACCGCATAACCCGAAAAAAGCATTACCGCACGAATCACTAGCGCCACAATCGCCAATAAAAGCGTTGGGGTTAAGATGGTACCAATGCGATCAACCAATTTAGTTGGATTTAAACTTAACCAAAGAGAAATACCGAAATAAACAATTGTGAAGAAAAGGAGTGAACTAGAACTTGATTCGCCTAAAAACGGCACAATCGCCATATCATAGGCTGTTGCCCCAGTACGCGGAATCGCAAAGAAAGGCCCGATAGTTAGATAAATCGCACTTAATAATAGTAAAGAAATCCACGGGTGGATGCGAGCAAGGGCTTGTTTATAGCCCCCTTCATAATGAGCTGCAACAATAGTTGAAATAAGAGGAAGTCCAACCCCTGTAATAATAAAACCAGTAATCGCAACCCAAAAGTCCGCTCCACTTTCAAACCCTAATTTAGGTGGGAAAATCAAATTCCCAGCGCCGAAAAACATTGCAAAAAGCATAAAGCCTACTGCCAGAGTCGTTTTGTTCATAATACTTCTGTAATTATCTAAATAAAAAGAAAGGGATTCTACTGAAATATCCCCTATTTGGAAAGTTAAACCCATACTGACAGAGAAAATAAAGAAACCTTTTGCTACATTACCTTTTGAACCAATGGCGACTGTGCCATTCTCACTATGCTCGCTTAACGTAAATACGCTTCATTTTCCCCAACTAGGTTTAAATTCCCTTTGCCAAGGATGGATAATCATCGAATATATTAACAAGCGGTCAATTTTCCTAAAAACTTTGCTCAAAGCAAAATTTCTTAAAAATTTGACCGCTTGTGTGGTGTATTTGAATCCTCTTGCTAGAGTTTCCTCTTCTTTGACTTATTAAGCTATTTACTATTCTTACTCCAAGGTTTGGCATTTGGCTTACTATTTTTTGCTCGCCACTTAATGCAAACATCTGAATCCCACATCGTTACATTTTCGCACACTGGACCACCTTCCACATACCAGCCCTTGCTTTCCATGCACAAATGTGATCTAGGGTCATTACTATCTCCAACAACAAAATCCATTCCGCAGGCTTTCATATCTTTTTTTCTTCTAGCAAGATACTTATGCAGCACTTGTGGATCAGAATTAGGAAATAATTTATCCTCATTATGTAAACTCCAACTATAATAAGGACGAGGCGGTTTAAAGCCGCCGAAAGAGCATCCAAATAAAGTTAATGATAAGCACACAAGTAAAAGTCTCATTATTTAACTCCTCTATTTAATTCAAAAATTGTTGTTTCATTGCCCATTTTTAAATCCTCTTTTTTTCGATAGCCATCATCCACACATTGACGTTGACCTAACCCATAGCAATTATGCACCGATGAGCGCTCATCACTAAACATATCTAGTATCCGTTTTAGCCAGCCGTTATTTTTGTGATTTTCATTCGTTGTGGCGGGGTTTCCGCCTAATACGACGGGTACACTACCCACCGGATCTTTCTCATGATTTTCAAGTCGAATTGAACCTGTTGATGTTGTTCTTTCACCTCCTGTTTGTAAATGACTTAAATAACTATCTGCGGTTGTCACATCGGCTGCTGGACCGACCATTTTAATTCGGGTTCCTGACAATAAGTGTTTATCTTGATTTTCTTTGGTATCCAAGGCTTTTAGCGCATTACTCAGCGTTAATGTACCACGGCTATGTGCACCAAGATAAAGCTCATTTTTACCATACTGTTTCATCAAGTTCATGGCTTGCAAACTCGAATTATCCATCCCTAACAAATTGCCAAAAGAGGTTTCAACCATTTTTTCATAACCTGCAACCAATAACTCCGAGGTAAAATTATTTGCCTTTGGATGGTGAACAAAATACACATTTTTATAAAGTTTTTGGTCTATCTCACCCGTTTGGTCATTTTTCCCTGCAACATAATTTTGCACCGCAAATTTATCCGTTTGTATCGCCATATATATTTACAAGCGGTCGAATTTTTTGAAAACTTTGCCCAAAACAAAATTTCTTAAAAATTTGACCGCTTGTTTTTTTAATGTTGAAGTTACCAATCTGCTATTAGATTATGCCTATTTAGCTCTTACCGCTTTGAACCAGTTTGTAGGCAAGTTGGATAATTTGGGTTATCTTTACAACCCCAAGGTTTCACATCTGGCGCACTGTGTTTTTTTCGCCACTCTATACATACAGGTCTCCTCCACATTATCTTTTCTTCACATACAGGTCCACCTTTTAGATACCACCCTTTGCTTTCCATACACAGATTCACCTCTGGATCATCACTTTCGCCACTGACAAAATCCATACCACAAGCTTTCATATCTTTTTCTCTTCTATCAAGATACTTATTCAGCACTTGTGGATCAGAATTAGGAAATAATTTATCCGCATTATGCAGGCGCCAACTATCATAAGGACGAGGCGGTTTAAAGCCGCCGAAAGAGCATCCAAATAAAGTTAATGATAAGCATACAAGTAAAAGTCTCATTATTTAACTCCTTTATTTAATTCAAAAATTGTTGTTTCATTGCCCATTTTTAAATCCCCATCTTTTCGATAACCATCATCTACACATTGCTTCTGACCTAACCCATGGCAATTATGTACTGATGAGCGCTCATCACTCAACATCGAATATATTTACAAGCGGTCGAATTTTTTGAAAACTTTGCTCAAAACAAAATTTCTTAAAAATTTGACCGCTTGTCTTTTTTAATGTTGAAGTTACCAATCTACTAGTGAATTATCGCTACTTGGCTCTTACCGCTTTGAGCCCGTTTGTAGGCAAGTTGGATAATTTGGGGTATCTTTACAACCCCAAGGTTTCACATCTGGCGCACTGTGTTTTTTTCGCCACTCTATACAAACAGGTCTTCTCCACATTGTCATTTCTTCACACACTGGTCCACCCTCTAAATACCACCCCTTACTTTCCATACACAGATTCACTTTTGGATCATCACTTTCGCCACTGACAAAATCCATTCCACAGGCTTTCATATCTTTTTCGCTTCTATCAATATAACTTACCCCTAAACTTACTCCTTTCTTTTTAGCTTCTTCAATATCTTTCTGTCTTTCTGTCGGATCTAGTAGCCAAACGTCATGAGGTTTAGGGGGTTGAAAATACGATTCACTACAAGCCATCAATATCATTGCCATAGCTAGTACCGTTATTTTTTTCATTTACTTTCTCCTTTTTTAAGTTGATTCAGTTCAAAAATTGTTGTTTCATTGCCCATTTTTAAATCCCCATCTTTTCGATAACCATCTTTAACACATTGTTGTTGACCTAACCCATGGCAATTATGCACCGATGAGCGCTCATCACTAAACATCGAATATATTTACAAGCGGTCGAATTTTTTGAAAACTTTGCTCAAAACAAAATTTCTTAAAAATTTGACCGCTTGTTTTTTTAATGTTGAAGTTACCAATCTGCTATTAGATTATGCCTATTTAGCTCTTACCGCTTTGAACCCGTTTGTAGGCAAGTTGGATAGGTTGGGTTATCTTTGCAATCCCAAGGTTTCACATCTGGTGCACTATGTTTTTTTCGCCATTTTATACATACAGGTCTATTCCACATCAGCACGTTTTCACACACTGGTCCGCCCTCTAAATACCAACCCTTGCTTTCCATACAAAGATTCACCTCTGGATTATCACTTTCGCCACTGACAAAATCCATTCCGCAGGCTTTCATATCTTTAATTCTTCTATTTAAATAACTTGTAGTTAAGCTAAGTCCCTTTTTTTCCCCTTCTTCTATATCTTTCTTTCGCTCTAAAGGATCGAGACCCCAGTTAAAATAAGGTTTAGGTGGTTGAAAATACGATTCACTACAAGCCATCAATACCATTGCCGTCGCTAGTACCGTTATTTTTTTCATTTGCTTTCTCCTTTTTTAAGTTGATTCAGTTCAAAAATTGTTGTTTCATTGCCCATTTTTAAATCTCCATCTTTTCGATAGCCATCTTTAACACACTGATCTTGTCCTAATCCATAGCAATTATGTACCGATGAGCGCTCATCACTAAACATATCTAGTATCAGTTTTAGCCAGCCGTTATTTTTGTGATTTTCATTCGTTGTGGCGGGGTTTCCGCCCAATACGACGGGCACACTACCCACCGGATCTTTCTCATGATTTTCAATTCGAATTGAACCTGTTGATGTTGTTCTTTCACCTCCTGTTTGTAAATGACTTAAATAACTATCTGCGGTTGCTAATTTGAGCTTGTTCTCTTATCACATTTAAAACACCATATATTTTCAACAATGTTAATCTATATTACACTTCCCCGTACTCCATTTAGGGTTGTTATATCCACAATCATATTCAATATAATATCCTTTGGAAAACATACATTTTTTGAATTTAGCAACTACATCACCTATTATCACACCCCTATGGTCTCTATTGTTTTTTATGTCAAAATCTCCATTTTCTTTTTTTTCTCCACCACAATTCTTAAAATCAATGATTCTCTTAATAGGATTTGTGTTCCCCAACGTTTCTTTCTTTTGAAAATGTGCTATATAAGGATATTCTTTCCCTTTATCTTCACAGATAACCATCTGTGGTGTATAAAAACAACCTTCAGAATAAGAACACCCTGCTAATATAAAAAGGATAAATAATATGTATCTTTTCATTTTAATTCCCTCCTATTTTCATTAATATTTCAAACATATCTGAAGACATTACATCAGAAATCGCAAATGGTGCAGACACAGGTATCGCAATTACCGTAGTTGCAAGGGAAGCTTTTTCTTCAAAATTTGTTTTCTTTGCCGTATTTCCTTTTTTATCATACCAGCCCCATATTTGCCCACCTAACATATCGTGAGTACCTGCAAATGATTCAACGAATAAATCAGAAAAACCATTTTAAAAGCTTTATTAACTCTCATGTTTTTCATCCCTAGGATTTTCTAATTTTACTGGATAATTCTTCATTTCAATACAGTACTTAACTCCACCGTCCCGAGGCTCATCTAAGAACGTTTATCTATTTTTGATTATATTTTCACTTATAAAAATCATCCTAAATTCAATATCGAAAAGACAACAAATAGATTAGAAAGGTTATTTAGCAAAATTAAAAAATTTAAATAAGCACAACGGATTAAAAAAGTGATATAAAATTTTTTTAAATAAAAAGATCCGCTAACATTCTAGAAAAATAAATATTAGCAACACTTTGTTCATTTGAAATAATTTTGGCTGGTTCAGCAACAAATTTGCCTATTGCTCCCTAAAGCGCATTTTGCACTTTATTTGGAAGAATGTGAATAGCGTTTTAATCACACTAACTTGGAAAGAGATAATTTCGTTTTTAAAAGAATAAGTTAAAGGGGCTGTTTGCTAGTTATCTAGGACAGCCCCTAAAAGGTTTCTTAATTTTAATCGTTTTAGTCGTTCACGATACCCTTCTATGGGTTTAATGCATATACAAGCCACCATTGACGTGAATGGTTTCTCCGGTGATATAACCAGCATCTTCTGAGGCTAAAAACGCAACGGCTTTGGCAATATCTTTTGGCGAACCTAATTGCCCTGCTGGCACTTGGCTTAAAATAGCTTGTTTTTGTTCGTCAGTGAGTTCTTCTGTCATATCTGTTGCGATAAAGCCCGGTGCAACAACATTCACCGTAATACCACGGGAAGCCACTTCTTTAGCAAGCGCTTTGGAGAAACCGACTAAGCCAGCTTTGGCAGCGCAGTAGTTAGTTTGACCGGGGTTCCCCATTGAACCGACCACAGAACCAATCGTGATGATACGCCCGAAGCGTTTTTTCATCATGGAACGTAACATCGCTTTGGATAAGCGATAAACGGAAGTGAGGTTCGTTTGGAGAATATCAAACCACTCGTCATCTTTCATTCGCATTAACAGGTTATCACGGGTAATCCCTGCGTTATTGACAAGAACATCAATATCACCAAATTCGGCTTTAATTTGTGTGAGGACTTGATCAATAGACTGTTCATCTGCCACGTTAAGGACTAAGCCTTTCCCTTTTTCGCCTAAATAGGCTGAAATGCTTTCCGCCCCTTTTTCAGAGGTTGCCGTACCGATAACAAAAGCGCCTTTTGCGACAAACTCTTCCGCAATGGCTCTGCCAATACCACGGGTTGCCCCTGTAACTAATACAATTTTATTTTCCATAATGTTTCCTTAATTGGGAATCCTTTAAATGGTATAAAGGATTTCTCATAAATGTGAATAAACGTTGATCTTAAAACTCAACTGCGGTTAATGATGCCACATCATTCACCGCTTGGGCAGAAAGTTCTTTGCGAATACGGCTTGTCAAACCAGTCAGCACTTTACCCGGCCCGATTTCATAAATGTGCGTAATGCCTTCATTGCCCATTTTTTCGATAATTTCTGTCCAACGCACAGGGCTATAAAGCTGGCGAACGAGGGCAAGACGAATCGCCGAGGCCTTTTGCTCCACCACGACATCCACATTATTGATCACTGGAATTTGCGGGGCATTGAACGTCATCTGGACTAAGGCTTCCGCTAATTTATCCGCTGCTGGCTTCATCAATTCACAATGTGAAGGCACGCTCACGGCTAAAGGTAATGCCCGTTTAGCCCCCGCAGATTTACACAATTCAGCGGCTTTTTCGGCGGCGGTTTTCGTGCCAGCAATCACCACTTGACCCGGTGAGTTGAAATTCACCGCAGAAACAATCTCGCCGGTTAATTGTTGTGCTTCAGCACAGGCATTGATAATGGCTTCATTGTCTAAACCGATAATGGCATACATTGCCCCACTACCGGCAGGAACGGCTTGTTGCATCAATTCGCCCCGTAGTTCGACTAATTTAACCGCCTGTTGAAAATCTAATACGCCGGCACAAACGAGGGCAGAATATTCCCCTAAGCTATGACCTGCCATCACCGCTGGTTGCTGTTGGGGAAATTTTTCCTGCCAAACACGGAAAAGTGCCACCGAAGCCGCTAATAATGCCGGTTGAGTACGTTGGGTTTGCCCAAGATCTTCTGCACTGCCGTTTTGCACTAAATCCCAAAGATCGTAGCCAAGTACTTCGCTTGCCTGTTGGAAAGTCTGTTCCACAATCGGGAATTGGGGGGCAAGATCGGCAAGCATACCCACAGCCTGTGAGCCTTGTCCGGGGAAAACCATCGCAAATATTGACATTGTTTGTTCCTTCTAAATAAGTGTGTAAATAGTTAAGTTAATCTCTGGTGTAATCTTGATGTAAAAAGCGAGCATAGCGTCCGATACTTCGCCAACCTAAGCTATGGTATAACCCTTTACCCTGCTCGCTAGCACAGAGTAACCCTTGGTGAATCCCACGGGAAGTCGCATCAAGTGTGAGTAACGCCATAACCTGTGTGGCAAAGCCTTGCCGTTGGTAAGCGGGTGCGGTGGCAATGCGGTCAAAAATAGCATACTCGCCATAATAGGCGATCTGCCCACTGCATACCAATTCCCCCTGTGGGGATAAAATTTTCACCATAAATACATCAGGGCGAGTTTCATGCGCCACCACAAAATTCGGCGGTAAATTAACCCCTTGTGGGGTGAGATTCAGGTGAATCATCATCGTGGCTTCTAAGGCAAATCGCCAGCCCTTTGGCGGGGCTAAGCTATCTTCAAAATAACTCACGCAGAGGTAATCTTTGGGCGAAAGCCACGTGACTGCCTGTTCCAGGTTATCAGGGCTAACCAGAAGGAGCTCCTTATTGCGTTTGCCATCGTTTATGTCAAACAGATAACCATTAGGCACAACATCCACCTGCGTGATTTCGCGAGATTTTATCCAGCCATAAAGCCAGTTTTGCCAAAAATCAGAATGAATCATCTGCCCCTCCTCAGGCTAAGTTTAATCGGGTGAATAGTATAATTTGCCGATTTCAATCCGTTGGCGACCCGTTTCTAACCGCCATTTATTACTATCTCGTAGGGAATAAATACAACCGCAGTACTCTTGTTGGTAGAATCGCTCACGTTTGCTGATTTCGATCATCCGCTGTGAACCACCGCCTTTACGCCAGTTGTAATCCCAATAGACCACATCATCATAAGGCTCGGCAGCACGGTGCCCACAGCCATTAATTTGATTCATATCTTTCCAGCGAGAAATGCCAAGGCAACTGGTAAATACCGGAAAGCCATTTTCGTGGGCATATTTTGCCGTTTTCTCAAAACGCATATCAAAGCACATCGTACAACGAACGCCACGTTCAGGCTCCCATTCCATTCCTTCGGCTTTTTTAAACCATTCCTTGCGGTCGTTCTCATAATCATCATCGACATCAATAAACGGAATTCCCCATTTTTCGGCAAAGCGGATATTTTCCTCTTTACGCAAAAGATACTCTTTTAACGGGTGAATGTTCGGGTTGTAGAAATAGATCGTAAATTCAATCCCCGAGGCATGAATAGCTTCCATCACTTCCCCTGAACAAGGCGCACAGCAAGAGTGGAGTAGCAATTTGTTATGCCCATTAGGGAGGGATAATTTCTCCCGTACAAAAGGCGCGTTGGGATCTTTGCCCTTACGGGTGAGTTTTTTTCGTGGTGGTGTTGAGTTAAGTGGTTCTGTCATGGCTAATTGAGTGTAATAAGAATATGAACAAAAAAAGGAAAAAAAATGACCGCTTGTTCAAGCACTTAGGGGCATTTTTTTCTTAAAAAAGGGCTTAATAATCCCGTTCTACCGATAAATACGCCAACGAAACCAAGGCGGTTTTGTAATCGCTCTCGGGCAAAATGGCAATGGCATCGACTGCTTTTTGTGCTTCGGCTTTGGCTCGGCTCATCACATAATCGAGGGAACGATGCTGCGCCATAATGGCGAGGATTTCATCCAGTGCCTCACGCTTTCCGCCTTCTTCAATCGCCGTGCGAATCAGGGCAGATTGTTCGGCATTGCCTTGGTGCATTGCATGGAGAAGCGGTAAGGTAGGCTTGCCTTCGGCTAAATCATCACCAATATTTTTGCCTAACTGCTCGGCGTTCGCGCTGTAATCAAGTACATCATCGACAAGCTGAAAAGCAGTGCCTAAATAACGACCATAAGCCTGTAAAGCATCAATCTGTGTAGAATTAGCCCCTGCCACAATGGCAGCACATTGCGCAGCTGCTTCAAATAAACGGGCAGTTTTGCTGTAAATGACCTGCATATAGCTCGCTTCTGTGGTATTGGGGTCATTCACATTCATCAGCTGTTGAACTTCCCCCTCGGCGAGAACATTGGTGGTATCAGACATCACCTTCAACACATCAAGGGAGTTGAGGCTTGTCATCATTTGAAAGGCTCGGGTATAGATAAAATCGCCCACAAGCACACTCGCTGCATTGCCAAAACGGGCATTGGCGGTTTCACGCCCACGGCGGAGATCGGATTCATCGACCACATCGTCATGGAGTAGGGTCGCCGTGTGGATAAACTCCACAAAAGCGGCGCAAGTGATATGTTTATCCGCTTGCGTACTATTCACCCCTAAAGCATTGGCAGCTAATACTGCAATCAATGGGCGAATGCGTTTTCCACCACCGCTAATGATGTAATGCCCGAGTTGGTTAATTAGCACCACCTCGGAATTCAGCTGGGCAAGGATAGTGTTATCCACGGCTTCCATTTCGGTTTTAGCCAGGGTTGAAATCTGTTCGAGGGAGAATAGCATACTCATTGTGTTATCTTTTATAGGCAAATAAGGGCGGATTTTACCTGAATGTGGCATTTTCATCAAAGCAAGAATGCACAGAGCGGACAAGGGGAAAATAGAGAGAAAAATGGCGGATAAAATAAAGGTTAGCATTTCTGCTAACCTTTTGGAGGATAATGAATTAAACCTCAATCCCAAACTTCGCTTTAACAAGGGCTTGGAAATCGGTGCAACCGCCAACGTGTTCATTATCGAAAAAGATTTGTGGCACAGTCGCAACTGGCTTACCGACACGAGGTTCTAAATCTTCCTTGGAAATACCCTCGGCAACCATATCAATAAATTTGAAATCGAAATCGCTTAATTCCCCTTTCATTTTCTCTGCAAGGGCTTTAGCACGAACACAGTAAGGGCAAGTTAAACGCCCATAAATTTCAACAAACATCTTATTTCTCCTTTGAAAATTGCTCAAACAAGCGGTCGGATTTTAACAAAATTTTGCTAAAAGCCAAGCTATTGCACCATTTGGTTTACCACCTGCATAAAACCGTCCGCCGTGGCATAAACCCCTTCTTTGCCTTGGGCTTTTAAAATCATATCGGACAATTCCCGAAATGCCCCTTTACCGCCCTCTTGTTTTAAGACTAAATCTGCTTGGCATTTGATGTAATCAAAAGCATCGCCAACCGCAACGGCTAAGCCACAAATTTCAAAGGCGGGAAGGTCGAGGGTGTCGTCCCCTAAAAACGCCGTTTCCTCTGGCGTTACATTCGCCGCTGCCATTAAATCAAGGCAGGCTTGGCGTTTTGACATTTTACCCAGTTGGAAAAGCGGAATACCTAAATCTTGGATTCTACGGCGAAGAATCGGTGTATCGCCCCCGGAAAGCACCGCCACTTGAATGCCACAAGCGAGTAGCATTTTGATGCCTAAACCGTCTTTCACATTAAAATATTTTAACGCTTCACCATTTTCACTGTAATAAAGACTGCCATCAGTGAGTACGCCATCCACATCGGTGATCACTAATTTGATTTTTGAGAGGGAATTCATTGGGTTTCCTTGATTTTGTAAAGAGGGGGATTTATTATGCCGAGCATTATAGCCTTTTGGAATGCGTTATGTCGATTGCACAAAATCTCACAAATATTCTCGAACAAATTCAACAACTTAGCCAAGAAGCACAGCGTCCAGAGGGGGCAGTTTCGTTACTTGCGGTGAGTAAAACAAAACCCATTTCCGCCATTGAGGAAGCGATCCGAGCAGGGCAAAAAGCCTTTGGGGAGAATTATGTACAAGAAGGGGTCGAAAAAGTACAACACTTTGCCAATGTGCAAGATTTAGAATGGCATTTCATTGGGCTGTTGCAATCGAACAAAACTCGCCTCGTGGCGGAGCATTTCCATTGGGTGCAAACCCTTGACCGTGTAAAAATTGCCCAACGTTTAAATGAACAACGCCCCCTTTCAAAAGGGAAATTAAATGTGCTGATTCAAATCAACATCAGCGATGAAGCAAGCAAATCGGGCATTTCGCCGACTGACATGCTCCCTTTCGCCCGTGAGATTCAGCAATTTCCAAACCTCAAATTACGGGGTTTAATGGCAATTCCGAAGCCCGAAAGCACCCCCGAAGCACAAAAAATTGCCCTTGCCCAAATGCAACAGCTCTTTTTACAACTTCAAGAGCAGTTTGAGGGGATTGATACCCTTTCAATGGGAATGTCTGATGATATGCCCACGGCGATTGCCTGTGGTTCAACGATGGTCCGCATCGGCACAGCTATCTTTGGGGCAAGAAGTTAAACCCAAACGCCGAAAAAACAAAACGGAAGCCATTGGCTTCCGTTTCTGTTGGCAAGCATTATCTTGCGCGGAAAATAATACGCCCTTTGGTTAAATCATAAGGGGTCATTTCAACGGTAACTTTATCGCCCGTTAAGATTCGAATATAGTTTTTACGCATTTTGCCAGAAATATGCGCTGTCACAACGTGTCCATTTTCTAATTCTACACGGAACATCGTGTTAGGTAAGGTTTCTAAAATTGTACCTTGCATTTCAATGCAATCTTCTTTAGCCATTTATTCCTCTTTGAGTTGCTAGTTTAGTTTAAGTATGCCCTTGGGCAAAAACGGGCGATATTATACCCTGACTTGCCCGAATTACAATCATTTACGCCGAAAAGCACGGCGACGGGAATGAAAACGTGCCGTTTGTGTTTTCTTTTGGGGGGCGATTTCGGTATTTCCACCACGATTGACCACCACTGTTGGATGACGCATTCCATAAAAACAGCTGACCGCCAATCCGCCAGCTAAAAAGAGAATCACTAATTCGCCATAAAGCAGATGAAACAAGGAATTCACTTTACTTTGGGTCGTTTGCCCATACTGCATATCAAAGGTGATCCGCAGAAAACCGATTAACCCATCGGGGGTCACAATCGGCTCTACGATCTGTTGGGTACTTGACTTTTGTGTGGCGGAGTGACGACTCAACGGCTGGGCATTATGGCTTTGAGCGAGCAGATGCCCCGAGGCAGAATAGAGGTTAGCATCGATCACAAAATCTTCTTTAGCGAAGGTATCAAGGGCTTCGACTAATTCTTCCGATTGGGTATTTTTCAGCAATAAAATAGAAAAAAGTCTTGCCTGCTGGCGCACCAAAAGATGGGATAAATTAGACACCTGATTCAAACTAGCTAGTTGTGAACCGACTTTAAATTGATTTACCCCATCTAAGATCAACCCCACAATGGCGACACAAATCAGCATAATCAAAGCAAATAAGCTACTTTTCAGGGCTTTTTCTCGTGTGATATACATAAATTCCTCAATACCCCTGATTTCTGGGGGAATACAAGCGGTCGATTTTAGCTTGAAATTTGTTAGGAGGGAAGTTAAAAGCCGAGGGCGATTTTTTGCTTGCAGTTTAACGGAATGTTTATAGACTATCGGCACCATTTACTGCCCATTTCATCACCATGCAAAACCACTTTTTTATTTACGGCAAAACGCTCTCCACCTCACAAATCGCCCAGTTTAGCCAACAAACGGCAACGGAATTAGTTGGCACAGGTGATTATCTTGACTACCAAATCGCTTTTTTTCGGGGCAATATCACCCCCGCAGCGAGGCAATTCGCCGCCCAATTACAGGTAGATATCAGCACCCTGGATATTACGCCAAACCTTGCACAGCCAGGTTTGTTGTTAATGGATATGGATTCCACGGCCATTAAAATCGAATGTATTGATGAGATAGCCAAACTCGCCGGCACCGGGGAGATGGTTTCTGCCATTACCGCTAGCGCCATGCGTGGAGAGCTTGATTTTGAACAAAGCTTACGGCAACGTGTTGCTACCCTTGAAAAGGCGTCGGAGGCGATTTTACAGCAAGTCCGCCAAAACCTCCCGTTAATGGACGGTTTTGAACAGATGGTCGCCCTTTTAAAACAACAGGGTTGGAAACTGGCGATTGCCTCTGGTGGTTTTGACTATTTCGCCGATTATTTGAAAGAAAAATATGGTTTAGATCGCGCTTATGCGAATCAACTTGAAATCACAGAAGGCAAAATCACCGGCAAGGTGCTAGGCAAAGTGGTGGATGCCCAATATAAAGCCGACACCTTGAAACAATTAGCCACCGAATTTGCGATTCCACCCCAGCAATGGGTAGCCGTCGGTGACGGTGCAAACGATCTACCGATGTTAGCCACCGCTAGCCTAGGCGTTGCCCTTCACGCCAAACCCAAAGTACAAGCGCAGGCAAAATTTGTGGTAAACTTTGGCGATTTAACGGCATTAGTGTTGTTATTAAATGCCGAAACCCTGTTTAATCAATTTGTTCAGCAACAATAAGGAAAAATAATATGCCTTCTTTTGATATTGTGTCAGAAATTACCCTACACGAAGTCCGCAATGCGGTCGAAAATGCGAACCGTGTTCTCTCCACCCGTTACGATTTCCGCGGAGTGGAAGCCCTCATCGAATTAAACGAAAAAAATGAAACCATTAAAGTGACTACGGAATCTGATTTCCAATTAGAACAGTTAATGGAAATCCTCATCGGGGCTTGCATTAAGCGTGATATTGACAGCACCTCCCTTGATATTCCCACAGAAAGCGAACATAGTGGCAAACTTTATAGCAAAGAAGTGAAGCTCAAACAGGGTATCGAAACGGATATGGCGAAGAAAATCACAAAACTCATCAAAGATGCCAAAATGAAGGTACAAACCCAAATTCAAGGCGATCAAGTGCGTGTAACGGGGAAATCCCGAGATGATTTACAAGCCGTGATTCAACTTGTCAAAGGGGCGGAATTAGGGCAACCGTTCCAATTTAATAACTTCCGCGACTAGCCCGATTTTTGGGGAAAAACAAGCGGTCGATTTTTAACAAAAATTTGCACTGAAAACCTAAGCCTATGAAAAGTTTAGGTTTTATTCATTAAAATAGTAAAAATACGCCGTTTTGTTTAGATACTCAACAAATAAGATTTTTTTTCGAAAAAGCGTTTGACATATTTTTAGAAGCGAGTAATATGCACGCCCACAGACACAGTGAGTGGTGAGATGGCCGAGCAGGCTGAAGGCGCTCCCCTGCTAAGGGAGTATAGGGTTAAAAAGCTCTATCGAGGGTTCGAATCCCTCTCTCACCGCCATTTACTTTATCAGGCACCCGTAGCTCAGCTGGATAGAGTACTCGGCTACGAACCGAGCGGTCAGAGGTTCGAATCCTCTCGGGTGCGCCATTTTAAACGTTTCTCTATACGATTTAATTTGGTTGCAGATAACTTAAATACACTGCTTTCTTTCAAAATACGCACCCGTAGCTCAGCTGGATAGAGTACTCGGCTACGAACCGAGCGGTCAGAGGTTCGAATCCTCTCGGGTGCGCCATTTCATACCAAATTCTCTTATTTATACTCATTTCTAAGCTGGTTTTATGCTGAACTTTGCGTATCAAGAACATATTCGCACTTATTATTCCGACACCCGTAATCTCCATTTTAATCTTCCTAATTTAACCGACAACCAACACGTTGATGTCTGTGTGATCGGCGCTGGCTTCTTAGGGCTTTCAACAGCATTAGAATTAGCCGAAAAAGGCAAAAATGTGATTGTAATTGAAGGCGCTCGCGTTGGCTACGGTGCGTCAGGGCGAAGTGGCGGTCAAGCAATTAACGGCTTTGAGGAAGGTATTCACGAATATATCGACCAAGTAGGCTTTGAGAATGCACGCAAGCTGTGGGATATGTCCTTAGAAGCGATTGAGATCATCGATCAGCGGGTACAAAAATACGGCATCCAATGTGATTGGAAAAAGGGCTACGCTACCTTAGCATTGAACGAACGCCGAATGGCGGATTTAGTTGCCATTGCCAAAGCAAGCCAAGAAGTGTTTGGTTATCAACATATGCAGTTGTGGGATAAACCCCAGCTACAACAACATTTAGGCAGTGAGATTTATGTTGGCGGTTTATACGACAGCCAATCCGGTCATCTCCACCCATTAAATTATTGCCTCGGGCTTGCCCAAGCCTGTTTATCCCTTGGGGTGAAAATCTACGAACACACACCGGCACTGGATCTCAACCCCCAAGGCAACATGGTTCACATCCACACCCCAGAAGCGACCATTCAGGCTAAAAATGTCGTTCTTGCGACTAACGCTTTTATTGATTCCCCTCTCAATGCCAAAATCGGCTTTAAACTTGCGCGAAAAATTCTCCCCGTAGAGAGCTTCATCATCGCCACAGAACCCCTAGACCAAAAGCTCGCCGATAGCGTGATCAACAACGGAATGTCGGTGTGTGATAACAATATCCTACTTGATTACTACCGCCTCAGTGCAGACAATCGTCTTCTCTTTGGGAGCGATTCGAGTAGTAATGTCGATATGGTCGCTAAAATGCGACGCAATATGTTCGAGGTTTTCCCCCAACTCGAACACGTTAAGATTGACTATGGTTGGGGTGGGCCGATTGATATGACCCTCAACGCCGCACCACATTTTGGGCGCGTGCAACCGAATATCTATTTCGCCCACGGTTTTTCTGGCCACGGTGTCGCCTTAACGGGGCTTGCAGGGCGAATCATCAGTGAAGCGATTGAAGGCAATGACGAACGCCTACGCATTTTTGAAGCCTTAAAAGTCCCTACCATTTTCGGCGGTAAATGGATCAAACAGATGGCGTTAAAAATCGGTGTTAATTACTACCGCTTTTTAGATAAATATCGCTAATCTCTCTTCAAAAAGGAAGAATTTGCCCCTATCAGGAAAAATTCTTCTTTTTTTCATTAAAAAAATCATTAAGTCATCTCTCTAAGGAAAATCACTTTCTAATGAGAACTCGCTACGTTCTTTTTTAGAACTAGTACAAAATGCTAAGAAAGCGTTAAAATTCATCATTTAATATCAAAAACAGAATTTCAAACTCCTCCATTTGCCATAAAATAGCGTTTTACATTCCCAATTAAAGCCTTTATATTCGGGGCATCACACACGGTGCCTTGACAAAAAACCGCAAAAAAAGCACCGCTTGTTCCTTCAATTTGACCTTTTAACGTGGGAAGACTTATGGCAAAAACACTCTACCAAAAATTATTTGATGCACACGTCGTACATGAAGAAGCCGGCGAAACACCTATCCTCTATATCAACCGCCACTTAATTCACGAAGTCACTAGCCCACAAGCCTTTGACGGTTTGCGTGTTGCCAACCGCCAAGTTCGACAAGTGGGGAAAACGTTCGGTACAATGGATCACAGCATTTCAACCCAAGTGCGAGATGTCAATCAACTCGAAGGTCAAGCCCGTATTCAGGTATTAGAACTCGATAAAAACTGTAAAGATACCGGCATTTCCCTCTTTGATATGAACACCAAAGAGCAAGGGATTGTGCATGTGGTCGGCCCAGAACAAGGGCTTACGCTACCCGGTATGACGATTGTCTGTGGCGATTCCCATACCGCCACCCACGGGGCATTCGGTGCATTGGCTTTTGGTATCGGCACCTCCGAAGTTGAGCATGTTCTTGCCACCCAAACCCTAAAACA
This sequence comes from Pasteurellaceae bacterium Macca, assembly GCA_023101485.1. GTDB lineage: Bacteria > Pseudomonadota > Gammaproteobacteria > Enterobacterales > Pasteurellaceae > LVZB01. The sequence continues at coordinate 615,725 of LVZB01000001.1, forward strand.
AGCCCGTGCGAAAAGTATGAAGATCGAAGTGCGAGGTAAAGTCGCCAAAGGTATCACCGCCAAAGACATTGTGTTAGCCATTATCGGTAAAACCACTATGGCAGGGGGAACGGGTCATGTGGTGGAATTTTGTGGCGAGGCGATTCGTGATCTTTCGATGGAAGGGCGAATGACGGTCTGTAATATGGCGATAGAACTGGGTGCGAAAGCAGGGTTAATCGCCCCTGATGAAACAACCTTTGCCTATTTAAAAGATCGCCCACACGCACCGAAGGGGCAAGATTGGGAAGATGCTGTCGCATATTGGAAAACCCTACATACCGATGAAAATGCCCAATTTGACACTGTCGTCACCTTAGAAGCCAGCGAGATTGCCCCCCAAGTGACTTGGGGCACTAACCCAGGGCAGGTAATCGGTATTGACGAGCGAATTCCAAACCCCGCAGAAATGGGCGATAGCGTTCAACGTGCTTCTGCCGAAAAAGCCTTAGCCTATATCGGCTTAGCACCGGATACTGATTTTACCAATGTCCCTGTTGATCAAGTGTTTATCGGCTCTTGCACCAACTCCCGTATTGAGGATTTACGCGCTGCCGCAGAAGTGATGAAAGGACGGAAAAAAGCAGATAATGTGAAACGCATCTTAGTGGTACCCGGTTCAGGCTTAGTGAAAGAACAGGCGGAAAAAGAAGGGTTAGACAAAATCTTCATTGCCGCTGGTGCTGAATGGCGTAACCCGGGCTGTTCGATGTGTTTAGGGATGAATGATGACCGCTTAGGCGAGTGGGAACGCTGTGCTTCCACCTCAAACCGTAACTTTGAAGGTCGCCAAGGGCGGAATGGACGCACCCATTTAGTCAGCCCTGCAATGGCAGCCGCAGCAGCGATGTTTGGCAAATTTGTCGATATTCGTCACCTATAACCTCAAACAAAAAGGAAGAAAAAATGGCAGGTTTTAAACAACATTCTGGCTTAGTCGTCCCGCTTGATGCGGCGAATGTCGATACCGATGCAATCATTCCAAAACAATTTTTACAAGCCATTACCCGTGTCGGCTTTGGGAAGCATCTTTTCCACGAATGGCGGTATCTTGATGTCGAAGGCACGCAACCGAACCCTGAATTTGTCTTGAATTACCCCCAATATCAAGGGGCAACGGTGCTACTTGCACGCAAAAATTTAGGTTGTGGCTCTTCCCGTGAGCACGCCCCTTGGGCATTAGCTGATTATGGCTTTAAAGTGATGATCGCCCCAAGTTTTGCAGATATTTTCTATAACAATAGCTTAAATAATCATCTGTTACCCATTCGTTTAAGTGAAGAAGAAGTGGAAGAGATTTTCCAATGGGTGTGGGCAAATGAAGGAAAAGAAATTGCGATCGACCTTGAAGCCATGACCGTCACAACCGGCGAGAAGGTTTATTCCTTTGAACTGGATGAATTCCGCCGTCACTGCTTGCTAAACGGCTTAGATAACATTGGCTTGACCTTACAGCACGAAGGGAAAATCGCGGAGTACGAAAGCCAAATTCCCGCTTTTTTACGTTAGCAAAATGTCTGCAAAATTCGACCGCTTGTTGTGATAAAAAAGGCGTATTTCCCCGTGAAATACGCCTTTTTAACATTATGTGTATAGTTGGGTATATAGAACAAAATAGTTAGTCTTATATGCCATTTATTGGATTCAACCCGACACCATCACGTTCTGCCGTTTGACGATATTCTGGTTTCATTAACTTTTGTAAGTCGAAGGATGATACCGAAATCTCCACTTCACCAATAGCATAAGGTCCGAGTTCATAAACAGGATAAACAAAAGTAATATCTCCGCTAACAAGGTTAAAGTAGAACTGCTCAGAAATGCGGAAATCTTCTTTATTTACCCATGCTTCTTGAGCATTGCCATTACTATAATCTTGCACATATTTATTCCATAAAGTCTCTTTCAAGGTATTGATTTTTTCTGGCATAAACAAGTCGTTTAAGCCAATTACCGATTTCTTCGTTACATCGATATTATAGTAACTCGTATCGTAGGAACCATGCGCACCGCCGGTATAATTTGAATTTGAAAGAGAAAATACTACAATATTATTACGCTGCCCGAGATAATTCATTTCGTGAGAAAAATTAAGCGCAGAAGGCTTATACTCTTCTTCATTAGCACCTTTTTCTAGCTCAATAAATTCATTTTCAAAAAATTTCTTCGCTTCATCCAAAGTAAAAGATTTTTTTGATGATTCTGGAACTACATGGCTCATCATCAATTTATTGAGTAACAACTGATCAAGCCATTCCACACCGGTCACCGCTCTCGATGCAAAAATACCAATATCTGTTTCGGGGTTATCTTGATCTGCTGTACTCTTAAACTTCAGTGTTTTCAGCTGGCTAAAAATCGGCTCGATCTTCACTTGCAAAGCAGGGAAATCCCCCATTGCGGTAAGCTTTTGTTGCAAGCGGTCATTTTCTGCGGTTAATTTGCTCACCGCTATTTGGGCTTTGGTGAGCTGATCTTGGCTATTTTTAAGATCATTACCCAGTTGCGTGATCTGCTTTTCGGCTTCGATCACCTGTGAGGTCAGATTTTTATCTTCACAAGCCGAAAGGGCAAAAACGGATGCCATTATTACCGCAAGTAGTTGTTTTTTCATATCATCTCCTTTAATTGAAGGGTAGAAGAAAGCCCCGCAACAGCAGGGCTTGGTTTATTTAGTCATCTAAGAAACTTCTGAGGGTTTCAGAACGGCTTGGATGACGGAGTTTACGCAACGCTTTCGCTTCAATTTGACGAATACGCTCACGGGTAACGTCAAACTGCTTGCCGACTTCCTCAAGCGTGTGGTCGGTATTCATATCAATACCAAAACGCATTCTAAGCACCTTCGCTTCCCGTGGGGTTAAACCTTCAAGAACTTCGTTAGTCGCAAGGCGTAGGCTTTCCGCTGTCGCAGAATCTAGTGGTAATTCAAGGGTGCTATCCTCAATGAAATCCCCTAAGTGTGAATCGTCATCATCACCCACTGGGGTTTCCATGGAGATCGGTTCCTTGGCGATTTTCAACACTTTGCGGATTTTATCTTCCGGCATCCCCATTCTTTCTGCCAGCTCTTCTGGGGTCGCTTCTCTACCCATTTCTTGCAAGCATTGGCGAGAAATCCGGTTGAGCTTGTTGATCGTTTCGATCATATGCACCGGAATACGAATAGTACGGGCTTGGTCCGCAATGGAGCGAGTAATGGCTTGGCGAATCCACCAAGTGGCATAGGTGGAGAATTTATACCCACGGCGGTACTCAAACTTATCCACGGCTTTCATCAAACCGATGTTCCCTTCCTGAATTAAATCTAAGAATTGTAAACCGCGGTTGGTATATTTTTTCGCAATGGAGATCACCAAACGTAAGTTCGCTTCGACCATCTCTTTTTTTGCACGGCGAGCTTTTAACTCCCCTTCTGAAATTCGCCCACCAATTTCACGAATTTGGGCGATGGTTAAGCCTGTTGTTTCTTCTAAGCGCTGTAAGTTGCTAATATTGATGCGGATAGACTCCACATAATCCGCTAATTTTGGCACGCCATTCTTTTTCGCATTAATGGCTTTTTCAATCCACGCTTCGGAAGTTTCATGCCCTTGGAACGCTTTAACGAAATCCGCTTTCTTCATCTTGGCATATTCCACCGCATAACGTTGAATTTGACGCTCTTCGGCACGCACTTGTTTCATCATTTTTTGCATGGATTCGACTAAAAGATCAAACTGCTTCGGCACAAGGCGGAATTCACGGAAAATGTCTGATAGGGCTTGAATCTGATCACGCGCTTGCTTTTTATGGCGACCATGTTTTTGAATCGCCGCGAGGGCTTTTTCGTGTTGTGCTTTTAACGCATAGAACTTCTCACGAGTTAGTTCTGGGTCAACGGAGGTATCATCACTCGAATCCGTGCTACTACTCTCTTCCTCATCTTCGCTTTCATCATCAATGTCGGCAACTTCGGCGCTCTCTTCATCATCACTTGGCTCTTCAAGCTCTTCAATCGGACCACTCTCTTCAACATTCGGATCGACAAAAGCCGTCACCAGATCCGAAAGACGCAGAGTACCCTCTTCCACTTGAGCATAACGCCCGATTAAATCAGTTAAGGCTTCTGGGTATTCAGCAATAGCGCATTGCACTTCGTTAATCCCTTCCTCAATACGTTTAGCGATGTCAATTTCGCCTTCACGGGTAAGAAGCTCCACCGTCCCCATTTCTCGCATATACATACGCACAGGGTCGGTCGTACGGCCTAATTCTGATTCCACGGTGGAAAGCACCTTTGTCGCTTCTTCCACCACATCTTCATCCGCCACATTGCCTGCGAGCATTAAATCATCCGCATCAGGGGCAGTTTCAAATACTTTGATCCCCATATCGTTGATCATTTGGATAATATCTTCGATCTGATCCGCATCAACAAGCTCTTCGGGCAAGTGATCGTGGACTTCCGACAAGGTCAAATAACCTTGTTCCCGCCCTTGAGCGATCAGAAGTTCTAACTGAGATTGTTGTTCTTCTAATTGAGTTTGTTGTTCCATAATGTTATCCAATTTATGCAAGCAAAAATAAGTGTGGGATTATACCACTGTTTAGGAAAAATAAGGGGATTTGCAAAAAATTTTCAGAATTTGACCGCTTGTTTTAATCTCTTTGGGAGAGAAGCAACATCAATTCCTGCTTTTCTGACGCATTTAAGCCCGAAGTGCGATCTTTTGCCATTAAACGTTCAATTTGCCGATCCACCAATTTTTTATAGAAAAAATCGAGGGTTTCGATAAAGGTATTTGTGATATTTTCAGGGGCAACCAAGTGATCCCAATTCGCCAGGGCAACTAAATGGCGATAATGCTCACTTTCACGCAAATGTTCAAGCAGCCCTCCCATTGAAATTCCCGTATGTGTTTGGCAAAGCTGTACTAATGCTAAAAAGAGCGTAAAGCCTTTTTCTTCAAGGCTATGAAGAAAACGAATATCTTCTGGCACATTCTCCACCAAATGCGGATTTTGCAGTAATAACGCAATCAATAAACGCATTGGCGTACGCTCAATTTGGGGCATATTTCGGTTTGGTGTTTGTACCGCACTGCCTTGATTAGGCAACATCGCTTCAAGCTGATTTGGGTCAAGAATCCCGAGCTTTTGCCCTAAAATATTGCGTAAAAACAGGCGTAGCGTTTCCCCGGGGATTCGCTTAATCAATGGCACGGCAAGGGAAGCCAGTTTCGATTTCCCCTCCTTGGTGGAGAGATCCACCTGTGCCAATAGGCTTTCAAACAGAAAATCGCTCAACGTTTGCGCATTTTCTAAATAGCGTTCAAAACCGGCTTTGCCGTTGGCACGGATAAAAGTATCCGGATCTTCGCCATCGGGTAAGAAAATAAATTTGAGTTGGCGACCATCGTGGAGATAAGGTAGGGCATTTTCCAAGGCTCGCCACGCCGCCTCTTTTCCTGCACGGTCACCGTCATAACAGCAAATTACCTGTTCCGTACAGCGAAACATTTGCTGAATCTGCTCCCCCGTCGTCGCCGTACCCAGGGAAGCAACGGCATTATCCACGCCAAATTGGGCAAGGGCGACGACATCCATATATCCTTCCACGACTAGCAAACTTTCTGGCGACTCATTAACTTGCAAGGCTTGAAATAAACCGTAAAGTTCATTGCCTTTATGGTAAGTGGCTGATTCCGGCGAGTTGAGGTATTTCGGCTTCTCATCCCCCATCACACGCCCACCAAAAGCAACTACTCTTCCTCGTTTATCACGAATCGGGAACATCACTCGGTTGCGAAAACGGTCATAAACATTACCGCGATCGTTTTTCGAGAGCATTCCCGTATCTAATAATTTCTGCGTTTCTTCGCTATTTTTGGCGAACTCGCGTAAAACGGTATCCATCGCATTCGGCGCAAACCCTAACTCAAAGCGAGCAATTACGTCTGACGAAAGCCCCCGTTGCTGTAAATAATGTTGACTTTCGGCATCTTGGCTTAGTTTTTGCTGATAGAAACGGGCAATTAAATCGAGCAATTCATACAAATTACGCTTGGTTTTGTAGCTCGCTTGGGGCTTGCCATCTCGCGGAAGAACATTCTCCCGTGGCACTTCTAAATTATGCAACGCGGCAAGCTCTTCAATCGCTTCGGGGAATTCAAGTTTGTCGTAATTCATCAAAAAACTGATGACATTACCATGCTCGCCACAACCAAAACAGTGGTAAAACTGCTTGCTTTGACTAACGGTGAAGGAGGGGCTTTTTTCGTGGTGAAATGGGCAACAGGCTTGATAATCACGCCCAGCTTTTTTGAGCTTAACACGGCTATTGATGAGCTCCACGATATCCGTGCGAGCGACAAGATCATCAATAAATGAACGTGGAATACTACCTTTCATCAATCCCCCTACGAAGAAACAAGCGGTCAAATTTTTGCAACATTTTGCACAAGATGACCCTTGAAATGGATGTCGCTAGAAATGCTAAAACCGCGATTCCCTTTTCTAAATTAGATGTCGGGTTTCACGGTTCTAGCGATTTAGCTAATACTAATTAGTATAAACGAGTATTACGCGCGTTCTCACGGAAGTTACGTTTAGCGTGACGTTTAGCTAAAGATGCTTTTTCACGTTTACGAATAGTTGTTGGTTTTTCGTAGAACTCACGAGCACGAACTTCTGCTAAAAGACCTGCTTTTTCGCAAGAGCGTTTGAAACGACGTAATGCAACGTCAAATGATTCATTTTCACGAACTTTAATTACTGGCATAAGCCATCACCTCAGGAAATAATGATTAAATTAAGCTGCACAAAAGCAGAGGCAGCATAGAACTAAAAAAGGTGCGGTATTCTACCTTAGCCAAATAGGGAAGTAAAGGGCTAATCAAATAAAACCGCCTTGGTAAAGCGTTTTCCGGCTAAATCTTTTGGGGATAAACTCGGATCGCCTCGCAATTGCCAATCAATCCCCAGTGTCGGGTCGCACCACAATAAGGTCTGTTCTGCCATTGGGTTATAATAATCGGTGCATTTATAGGCCACTTCTGCCGAATCCGTCAGGACATAAAAACCGTGAGCAAAGCCCTCCGGCACCCATAACTGGCGTCTGTTTTCTGCTGATAGCACTTCCCCAACCCAGTATCCAAAAGTCGGAGAGCTTTTGCGTAAATCGACCGCCACATCCAACACGGCACCGGCGATAACACGCACTAATTTACCCTGTGTATTTTCGGTTTGATAATGTAGCCCTCGTAGCACCCCTTTTACCGATTGGGAGTGATTTTCCTGCACAAAGGTACAGGGCGCAATCTGGCGTTTAAACCAATCATCACGGAAAGTTTCCATAAAAAATCCCCGTTCATCACACCAAACTTGTGGTTCAAGTAATTTTACCTCGGGGATTTTTGTATCAATTATTTTCATTATTTATACTTTTCAACAAATTTCCGTTTATATTTTCGGTGACTTTGAATATTTCTCTCGGCATCTTTTCTATCCCAAATTTGTAATTCCCATGGATAATAGAAATTCGTTGCGTTTTTAAAATAGATATGAATGCCAATATATTCTTCTTTATCCCGTAAATACCAATTTTTTAAACCATATTGCTGTTTCCAGTCATCTAACTTTTCCATCACTTGCATAATATCTTGGCTTTCTACAATCATCCTTGCACCAAAAATATCATTAAGAATACTATTTACCGGAAAGCCTTCACTGCGTTGCTGAAAACGCTCGATTTTATCTAAAATAGATTCAGAAGTTTTTACACGATAAAAATAAGAAATATCATATAAATCTGCTCGATATAAATAATCATTAATCGCTTCGTGTAAATTTAAACGATAAGATAAAATATGTTTTACCGGTACGTTAGGCAGTGTATGTTTTAAATTTATTTTCTCAACTTTGCCTGTTTCAAAATAATCTTGCGAAAAAGCCAAATGTACTTTATTAATTTCATCAATTAATCTTTCAATTTTTTTTAGCATATATTCCTACTTCATTGCGTTATTGCGTTCGTACCCTTGCAAATTTTGCAATGCCCTTTGCCAATCACTCGGTTGAATCCCAAAGACTTGCTGAATTTTACTGCAATTTAGACGGGAATTGGTAGGGCGTTTGGCAAGCGTGGGGTAATCTTGCGTGCTTATCGCCTTAACAAGCGGTCTTTTTTTGATCACATTTTGCACTTCCGCTTCCTCGAAAATCCGTTCGGCAAACGCATACCAACTCACATAAGGGAAGCCACTAAAATGGTAGATGCCAAAGAGATCATCATCGGTTAAGGCACGATTTGCCATTTGAATAATCGCTGTGGCAATATCGCCAGCATAGGTTGGCGAACCAATTTGATCCGCCACCACAGCGAGATTCTCTCCCTTTTTTGCAAGGCGAAGCATTGTTTTCACAAAATTGTTCCCCTGTTCAGCAAAAACCCACGCCGTCCGTAAGATAAAAGCGCGGGGGTTAAAATGCCGAACAGCGATTTCACTCGCCAGTTTCGTCTGCCCATAGACATTCTGTGGGTCTGGCACATCGCTTTCTACATAGGGGTTCGTCAGGCGACCATTAAAGACATAATCCGTGGAAAGATGAAATATCATCGCCCCAACTTGGTGGCTCGCTTCGGCTAAATATTTCGCCCCGTCAAGGTTGATCTTTTGGGCAAGATTCGCCTCCTCTTCCGCGCGATCCACTGCCGTATAAGCGGCGGCGTTAATCACCACATCAGGGCAAAATTCATGGATCACTTGAAAAACCTGATCCCGACAGCTGATATCCAAATCTTCACGCCCAAGGGCAAGTAATTCCCCTTTACCCTCTAATTGCGAAACTAAACACTGCCCCACTTGCCCCTTTGCACCGGTAATCAAAAAGCGTGTCATCATTTCCCCATTTTGATTAACCGCAGAAGATATTGCCCGTACTCATTTTTTGCCATTGCGGTGGCTAGGGCTTCCACCTGCTCATCCGAAAGCCAGCCATTTCGCCACGCGATCTCTTCTAAACAAGCGACTTGCAGATTTTGGACATTCTGAATCGTTTTAATAAAGGCGGCAGCTTCGTGCAAACTTTCGTGCGTGCCAGTATCTAACCAAGCAAAACCACGCCCTAGCAGTTTTACATTCAAAGACCCCTCATTGAGATACATTTCATTTAAGCTCGTAATTTCTAGCTCTCCCCGTGCGGAAGGCTTCACCTGCTTGGCAAACTCCACCACACGATGATCATAAAAATAAAGCCCTGTGACGGCATAATTGGATTTCGGGTGGAGGGGTTTCTCTTCAATCGACAGAGCAGAGAAATTTTCATCAAACTCCACCACGCCAAAACGTTCGGGATCTTTCACTTGATAACCAAATACCGATGCCCCACCCTGTTCTGCATAATGACTTGCTTCTTTTAACGCTTGGCTAAAATGCTGACCGTAGAAAATGTTATCCCCAAGCACCAAGCAAACACTCTCTTTGGCGATAAACGCTTCCCCAATTAAAAATGCCTGTGCTAAACCGTCAGGGCTGGGCTGAATGGCATACTGAATCTGCACACCAAAGCCCGATCCGTCCCCCAATAAGCGCTGAAAACTCTCTTGATCTTCGGGGGTGGTAATCACCAAAATCTCCCGAATGCCTGCCAACATCAGCACGGAAATCGGGTAATAGATCATCGGTTTATCATAAACGGGTAAGAGTTGCTTCGACACCCCACGGGTAATGGGGTAAAGACGAGATCCTGAACCGCCAGCGAGTACGATGCCTTTCATCTGCTCTCCTCACAATCAAGCCCAAGACGTTGAAGTTGGTAAGAACCATCTAAAATCCGTTGCCACCAGGCTTCATTTTCCAAATACCAATGCACTGTTTTTTCTAAGCCACTTTCAAAGGTTTCTTGTGGTCGCCAGCCAAGTTCATGTTCGATTTTGCTGGCGTCAATAGCATAACGTAAATCATGCCCGGGGCGGTCTGCCACAAAGGTAATTAAAGATTTAAAATCCCGAATATGCCCAATCTGTGGAGCAAATTTTGCTAATTTTCCGACCGCTTGTAAACGGTTTAAAATCTCACAAATCTGCTCAACGACGTCAAGATTCGTCCTTTCATTATGCCCCCCAATATTGTAGCTCTCCCCGATTTTGCCTTCCTTTAAGACTAAATACAGCGCGCGGGCATGATCTTCGACAAATAACCAATCTCGAATTTGATTTCCTTGCCCATAAACAGGCAAAGGCTTGCCGTGAATGGCATTCAGAATCATCAAGGGAATCAATTTTTCAGGGAAATGATAGTAACCATAATTATTCGAGCAGTTAGTTAATACCACGGGCAAACCATAGGTACGGTGCCATGCGCGCACTAAATGATCACTCGCTGCCTTCGAGGCAGAATAAGGGCTACTTGGGTCGTAGGGGGTATTTTCCGTAAAGAATGCATCGGTATTGGGTAAATCGCCGAACACTTCATCCGTCGAAATATGATGAAAGCGGAAATGAGTGCGTTTTTCCCCACTTAATGACGAGTAATAATGACGGGCGTTTTCAAGTAAGCAGTAAGTGCCAATAATATTGGTATCAATAAACACACGGGAGCCGGTAATCGAACGATCAACATGGCTCTCGGCAGCCAAGTGCATGACCGCATCGGGCTGATATTTACAAAAAAGTGCCTGAATTTGACCGCTTGCCGTAATATCGACTTGCTCAAAATGATAACGAGGGCTATCGCTTACCATGGAAAGGGAATCCAAGTTCCCTGCGTAGGTCAGTTTATCAATATTCACCACCACATCATCGGTGTGCTGAATAATATAACGAATAACGGCAGAGCCGATAAAACCTGCTCCGCCGGTGATAAAAAGAGTTTTATTTAAGTGTATCATTTCAAATAATACTATTTTAGAAAATAGCATACTACGCTATAAATTCAAATTATTTAGAATAATAGAAAAACATTAACTAATTAGTTATAAAATATATCTATAGTTCTATATCTTTTACCTCTATATTCATTTTTTTGAAAATATCATATACTTTTCTATGTTTTTTTGATTGCTCTAATAATCTTGTACGATATGCGCATAATTTTACATTAGGTATATTCATTACCGTTAAAAGTACTGTACTAAAAAAAGTATGAATCTCCAGTTTTTCTATATTATTTTCTGAAATAAAACTTAATAAATAATCTTCAAAAATCTTATTTGTATTAATATATGTAACATTTTTTATCTTTACTGTTTCTCTAGGATGAGGGAAATAATAATCTATATTATTACTCTCTATTAATCTTACCAATCTTTCTTCAGAAACTTCTATTTCACTTAAAATCTGCCCTACGAATATCTTAACTGTTTTACCAGTATTTATTAATTTATCATCTACGATTTCTTTATTTGTGTAAAGATCTATATTTACCGTATTATTTATAATATTTTTTACACCTTTAAAAATAGTAAAATGAGCTCTACTTTTTTCTCTATAAGACTGAATATTTTCTTTTATTCCAAATAGATTTCTAAAAACCCTCTCAAGTAAGTTTTTATTAACTTTTTCAGAATAATATATACTATTAGGAATTATATTTATAGTTCCATCATCAAAAGTATATAACGCTTTATATTTTATGGCACTAGTCACTAATTGAACATAACTACTATCTATACTTGCAATATAACATCCATCATAAATTTTATTCTTATCTAGAACATCTAAAATGTCATATTTTAACTTTACCATTGATCTTATTCTATTTATAAAATTATCCTTGTTAATTTTAACAAAACGAGAATCACTAGCCAGTTTCGAAACCCTATTATAATAGTGTATAAACTTCTCATTTTTCACATTACTGATCACAATAAAAACAACTGATCTTAAATTATTTTTAATTATAATTCTTTCAGCAACTAACATTTGTAATGGTGTAGTACAAATAATCAAGTTCATATTTATTTTCTCTTCAAACAAAAACTTAATATAATTATAAAAAGAGATGAAAGAATAAAACCTAATACTAATGCTATAGATATAATTAGCATTCGTTTAGGAGCTTCTCGATTAACAGGATAACTTGGAGAACTCTGATAACTATATGCCCGAGCCTTTACAGCTTGTAATGCCGGTTCTAACTGTTTTAATTTAGCTAACTCTTCTTGTAATTGATAATATCTTGGTGGATAAATAATTCCTTGGTTCTCAATAACATCAATTTGTGCTTGAAGATATTTTTCACCAAGCATAAATAGGTAAGTATCATTACTTAATTTAGAATCTGATAGAGGAATCTTAGTATCACTTAATGCGATATTTGATACGGCTGTCATACCGTTATTTTCTACAACGGATGAATACTCTTTAATACCAGCTTTCTTCGCTATTTCTAAGGCCTTTTTCAAGTTTTCAAGCTGAATATTTTTTTGTACTGATAAATCAAGTTCAATTCTTGATTTTTCAATCTTGATATCTTTTAATGACTCTTGAAAAGCTAATGTAAACTCTTTTACATCTAATTGAACCGCTTCATTACTTACGTATTCTATAAAGTTGGATAAAGTCTCCTTTGCTAATGCCGGTGTCTGTGCAGAAAAAGTTACCTTTTTTCCTATTGCATCAGGATTCTTTTTTGCATCTGGTTTAATTATAGATATATTTTCAACAATTAAGTTTGCTAAAATTTTCCGTTTAGTATCTTCATCTTTAATTTCACTATTCTTATTTAATTTATTAAACACTTCGGATTGTGAAATAAATGCTTCTCTTTCATCGAAGGAATAAATTAGTCGGTCAAATTTAGAAAACAATCCATTCACTAAGGCTCCCATATCAAAATTACGGCGTAAAATTTGCGCATACTCTTTTTTCACATTCATATAATTGCCTAAATCATGAATTCGAGGAGCAATAATTTCAGCTTGAGAGGTCCATTTTTCCTTAGCTGTAAAAGCATAAACACCGGCTAAAAGTGTGAAAACAAAGGTAGTTAATACAATAATTAACTTTTTCTTCCATAATAAAGTAATCAAATCAATTAAATCGATTTCATCATGAGTTGCTTTTGACATTGAAAATATCCCCACAAGATAAAAAATATAGGTAAGAATTGATTTCGCATTCTACTACTTTCTCACTACAAAATGGCATAACTTTTCATAACTTTAATCTTATGCCTTAGTTGCTCTCTCCCTCCAATTCGTGGATAATATCGCAAAATTTGATATGGAACAAAGAATGAGCGAACTAAATATTCCACTTATCTTTACCGATGCGGCAGCGAAAAAAGTGAAATCATTGATAGAGGGCGAAGACAACCCGAACCTCCGCTTACGTGTGTATATCACCGGGGGCGGATGTAGTGGCTTTCAGTATGGATTTACCTTTGATGATCAAATCAATGACGGTGACCTTACCATTGAGAATCAAAATGTCGGCTTAGTGGTTGATCCAATGAGCTTGCAATATCTCATTGGGGGGACGGTTGATTATATTGAGGGGTTGGAAGGATCACGCTTTGTCGTGAATAATCCTAACGCAAGCTCTACCTGTGGTTGTGGCTCGTCATTTAGCATCTAATACTTCCCTCTCTTTCAAAAGCCAATAGTTTCTATTGGCTTTTTTATTCTCCGCAATACTCGGCTAACTGCGCAATTACATCCCTCGGGGCAATATTTTCCATTCCACAGGCGGTTAAATAGTGCTGATTCTTGCCATAAGCGCCGATCAGATTCGCATCGGTTGCCCCATAAAGAATAATATTCGGCTTATCCAATGCTGCCGTGAGGTGGGAAAGTCCCGTATCCACCGAAACCACTGCCCTCGCCCCTGCAATTTGACTGGCTAATTCCGTCAGCGAGCATTTGGCTAACACCTTAACCTTTGGCGAAACTTGGGCTAAACGCTCTGCCCGTGCGTATTCCAACGCATTACCCCACGGAAGGCGAACCTCCATACCTTGTTCCGTTAAGGCTTTTAAGAGTTCAGCCCAATGGCTTTCCGGCCAATGCTTATCAGCTCTTGTCGTGGCGTGGATTGCGAGAAGATAGGGAGAACAAGCGGTCGAATTTATCGCACTTTTTGTAAAATGACGAGCAATGCCATAATCCCCCATTTCCGTTGGCAGTGGATAGCCTAAACTTTGTGCAAAAAGCTGGCGAATACGTTCAACCGCATGTTGCTGATAGGCAATAGAGAACGCATTATCATAAAAATAGGCACTTAGCCCTTCTCGGGCGGCGTGTTTGTCATAACCAAATTTTGTGCCTTGGGCGAAATGGGTGGCAAGCACGGCACTTTTTAATAAGCCTTGGGCATCAATCACCGCATCATACTCTGTTGCCTGTAATTGGTGTTTATAGGCTTGCCATTCTCGCCACGTTTGCCGTGAGAACAATTGCTTCCGCCAACGGCGAATAGCCACGGGAATAACGCTCTCTACCGCTGAATGCCAACGAGGAATTTCCGCAAAAGCGGGCTCAACAACCCAATCTACTTGTAAGTGGGGAATTGCTCGCTGTGCATCGGTTAATGCGGGGAGAGTGTGAATTACATCCCCCATTGAAGAGGTTTTAATCAGGCAAATTTTCATTCGCAGACAATAATTGGGTTAATTTTTCGAACACTAACTGGGGCGAAATATCAATCAGACTTTGATGATAGCCATTCTCTCCCTCACCTTGACGCACCTTGATCAGCCCCCCCTCAATTAAGCGAATAATCACCGCTTTATCGGAAAGCGGTGGGGTATATTGCGGGCTTGTTGGCCCATAAAGTGCCACCAGTGGACGATTGAGTGCGGCAGCAATGTGCATTAAGCCTGAATCATTACTCACAACGGCAACGCAATCGGCGAGTAAATCCACCGCTTGATTTAAATTCGTCTGTCCTGCTAAATTGATGCAATAGCGTTGTAACTCAGTAGGCAAGGTGGCAATAATCTCCTCCCCGACGGCGGTATCTTTGACTGAACCAAATAAACGCACGGTATAACCTTGCTCAATTAACATTTGAGCGAGGGTTGCATAGTGGTAGTGAGGGTAACGTTTTGCAGGTCCAAACTCCGCCCCAGGGCAAAAACCAATTGCAGGGCGATTTTCTCCATAGGCAAACTGCTTCCCAAAAGCGTGTTTGGTTTGTGCGATCTCCTCCGCCTTCACTTGCAAATACGGTTTTGGTAAAGGTAAAGCATCTGCCAACGGAATTACCCCTTTCTCGAAGGCAAGTGCCACATAGCGTTGCACCATCATCGGATAGTCATTTTTATTTTGGCGTAAATCGTTTAAGAAGCCATAACGCATCTCCCCTTTCCAACCTCGGCGGTGGGGAATGCGGGCAAAAAATGGAATAAAGGCGGATTTCAACGAATTTGGCAAGACAATCGCCATATCGTAACGATTTTGCAAACTTTTACCTAAATGATACCGCTCGCACAGGCGAAATGCCCCATGCCCAATGGGCATAGAAATGCTTTGTCGCACCTCAGGCATTCGTGAAAGCAGAGGACGGCACCAATCCGGTGCCATCACATCAATTTCACACTCCGGATAATTGCGTTTAAGTTGTTGATAAAGGGCGTGGGACATCATCATATCCCCGACCCACGATGGCGCAATAACTAAAATATTCATGAAATTCCTTACTGACGAATGCAGTTATCCGCCAAGATTTTGCCACGGTTATCACTTAACTGCCCTCTGCCGTTAAAATCTTCCCGCCATATCCAACGGATATTGCTATATTTTTTCCCTATTTTTGTCACGGCTGAGGAAAGTTTATGGGAGGTTTGGTTAAAGGTGACCTGTATCGCTTTACTTTTTTGATTACTATTCGGTTGAACCCGAACCTTTTGATTTTTTTGACAGCGATACTCCACCACTTTAGGCATTTTTTGCGTCGCACGTTGTCGAGTGACGGGCTTACTCGGCTGTTGTTGATGGCTTTGAACATCCTCAATCTGAGAAACGGGGGTTAATGCCGGTGGTACTGCACAGCCATTAAGCATGAGTAAACCCACTAACAATATCATTGATTTTATATTGAACATTATCTTTCCTTAAAGCAACAGGGCAACGACGACGTTGCCCTGTTTAGATTATTTGAACGTATAGCTACCGTTCGCTTGACGAGTATATTTCCCCGCACCGACACTCATTTCCGCAACACGATTATGTTTATCTAATCGCACGACCACTTTCTCACCCACTTTCAGATTACTCACTGCATTGTTGGCTTTACCCATGGCATTCACATCTGCGATGTTAAGGTTGTTTTCACGGAAAAGTTGCATCAAAGAAACCCCTTTCGGTACAGTTAAGGTTTTACTTGATACTACACCATTTGCGGAAGTTGCCGATGATGTTTCCTTTAATGTTGGCTGTTTTACTTGAACAGCCGAAGTGCTAGCAGTACGCTCAACACGCTGAGCATCTCCTTTCTTTTGCTCCGTTTTAGCTGGCGGTGTTGGCGTCGCTTTCACTAAACGCTCAACCTTATGTTCCTTAGCTTTTTCAACTGTTTTTACCGTCTGAGTAGGAGAAGAATGCTCTGCTTGGTAGATCACACTCCCTGAAACAGTTGGTTTTTTCACTGGTTCAACAACGATTGGCTTAATCTCCACAGGTTTTGCGGTTTCAGCTAAAGGTGCTGTAGTTGCATTATTTGCAGAAGCCGTCGGTTGAGCTGCTATTACGCTATCCGCTGATGATGGCACCGTCGCTATAGCTTGCCCTTGTTGTGAAGGCTGTTCATTTTGTTGCTGTACTTGAGCCTGTTGTTGTGCTTGTTGCGCCAATTCTTTGGCTTTTTCTTCCGCACGTTTTGCATCTGCCTCATTCACTGAACGGAAATCAATCGGTAAATTAGTACCTTGTTCTTGAAGCGCTTCTACTGTTTCTGGTGCTTTCGGTTTTAATAAGAAAAAGACCAATAAAAGAGCCAATGCCAATAAAATCACTAAAATAAGACGACGATACTTACCTGGTATTTTCTCTATCGTAGCTGGTTTTTCTGAGCTCGAAACGGTTGGAATAATTCGCTCTTGAGAAGTATTCAAGTTCTCAGAGGGTGTTTTTTCCTCATTTACCGCTGTTTTTTCCAACTCTTCTTTTTTTGAATTATCGGATGTTGGTTGATTTTCGACAACAGGCGCAAAAGCAAAACCCGATGATTTCGCAGACTGTGCTGATTGTTGAGCCTGCTCCTCCATAGTCGCGAAATCTTGCGCTGTTTCTACTGGGCGTTTCATCACTGGAGTGAAAGTATGCCCTGGCGATTGATTTGAACGAACAGATACATTGACTTTCGTCGCATTATTTTTTATTTCCTGAGTATCATTTACAGGGTTTGAAGTGCCAAAGGTCGGTTCTTTGCGCATATTGTTATTTTGGGTCATAAAATTCCAACTGAGTTTGAATAAATTGAACAAAAAAGTGTGGGCATTTTAAAGGATTTCTGCCAAATCAGCACGACCTTTCCCCAAAATCACCTACAAGCGGTCAAATTTTTGCATAAATTTACATATTTTTGACCGCTTGTTTCCTTTTCTTAAGGTAAAAAAGATCAACGCTAATCCATTGAATTAGCGTTGATTTAAGCCTTTTGCTAAATAATGCCTTGTTCTGCTAATTTAGAGAGGAAAAACGGCATCTGCACTCGCCACCAAGGCCAGTCGTGATCGACATCATAACCCCAATAATCGAACCACCCTTCAATGCCTTTAGCACGGAAGGCTTCTTCTAAACGTTGAGTATCGGCAATATGCTGTTCTTCCCACGCCCCTTGCCCCACTGCCACAATATAATGATTTTGGCGATAACGGGATAAGAACCAGTCGTCATGCTGATTCCAAAGGTAATCCATTGGCGAGTTAAAATAGACCGCTTGATCGCCGTAGTACTCCTGAGTAAAGAAACGAGCATCATACACACCACTTAACGCAATCGCAGTATCAAACAGATCAGGATGACGCAGGGCAAAATTCATTGTATGGAAAGCGCCCATACTACAACCTGTTGCGATCATCGAACCTCCCCAATGGGATTCATGACGAATCAAGGGCACGAGCTCATTTAAGATATAGCGATCATAGGCATCATGAGCTAATGCCATATCGTGGGCAGATTTATAAACAGCCAGCCAAGACTCACTATCAAAGGAATCAGGCGTGTAGAACTTCACTAACCCCCGATCAATAAAAGCTCGGCAGGCTTCAATCATACCAAAATTGCCATACTCATTTTGATTGCCCCCCGAAGAAGGAAACACAATCACTGGCTTGCCGGCATGACCATAGACGTTAAAGTGCATCTCACGCCCTAATTCGCCACTCCAATGGCGACGTTTTTCAAAGTGCATTACGCCTCCCCTTGTTTCTGTTGCGCAAATTGGGCGATCTCACGCATCTCTTGAAGTGTTTCGGTGCGCGCTAAAATGCCCTCTTCGCCCATAATTTTGGCGAAAACACCCGGAACGTGCTGAACGCTAATGATATTTCCACCATATTTTTGGCAAATATCGGCAATGCTATGCACATAATTTTTGTTGGCTTTGCGTGAGATATACACCACATTCCACGGATGTTGAATGTCGGTGTAAAAACGGTTTTCTTTCACCACATTCGCGTATTCACGGAACACATCAAAATCGTTTGCATAGTTCCACATATCAATTGTTAAACCACCCGGCGGACGGCAGTTGATTTCAAGGGGCATTAGCTCCCCAGTTTTCTTGGTGCGGAAAAATTCAAAGTGGAAAAAACGCTCCTGCACCTTAAACGCATCCACACATTTTTGCCCTAATTTAACTAAATCAGGGGCAATTTCCCGTGGCACGTAGTAGTACATATCGTTATCTTTTTCCACCGTTTCGAGCACCACTTCCGAATACTCTAAACTAGAATAGAAGACAATATTGCCGTCTTTATCCGTTAAACCATCAAAGGTAACGATATCGCCGTCAATAAACTCCTCCATAATGTATTCCACATTAGCATTACGATAACCGAAGAACGCTTCTAACGCTTGGGCGGATTTAATTTTGTAGGTATCACTCGCCCCCACGCCAGAATTTGGCTTAATAATCACAGGGAATTTCAACTGTTTTGCCAATTTGCGTGCATCGTCATCCCCATTAAATACTCGCCCTTGAGCCACTTTCAGCCCCGCTTTACGGAAGACTTCTTTCATTTGCGCTTTCGTTTTAATGGCTAACATATCCGCCGATTTATAGCCCGGCACATTGAAATCAGTACGGAGTTTGGCGTCTAATTCCAACCAATATTCATTATGGGATTCAATGCGATCAATCCGTCCATATTTATGGGCAAAATAGCCCACGGCACGATAAACTTGGTCATAATCTTCCATATTATCAACACGATAATATTCTGTGAGGGATTGGCGTAGCGTATCGCTCAACTGTTCGTAGGGCGTATCGGCGATACCGAGTGTGTGAAAGCCTGCTTCACGCAACCGAACCGCAAAGGTTTCGAAATTAGTTGGGAAGTGAGGTGAGATCATCACAAAATTTTTAGGACTGGACATTGTGTTTCTCCGCTGTTGTTATAAAGGCGGTTTATTATACTGATTTTCGTTGTTGTAAAAAGGAATAAATAGTCATCTTAATCGGGATTTTTCCAGGTCAAAACAACGAAAAGAATCTTGTGCTTCTTGTTTGCAAGAAGGTTATTGCACAGGTAAAAAAAGGATTTATGCAATAAAAACCGAATAGTGCAAAATTCTGTTAAAATTCGACCGCTTGTATTTTTTCACAGGGCGGAAAATTGCGTTTTTTAACTAGATTGATGGCGTGGGGAATCTATTTTTCCATTATCGGGCTTTATGGGTTTAGCCTGTGGGCGATTTTTTCCCACCAAGGGGAGGAAAGCCAATGGACGTTGGCACAATCCCTACCGATTCTGCAACAGAGCCTGTTTCAGGCGGGGCTGTCGTCTATTCTTGCCACCCTATTAGGCGTGCTTCTGGCGCGGAGTCTGTTCTATTTACGTTTTATCGGGCAAGGGGCGCTCACTAAGCTATTTAGCTTTGTGTGGGCGTTGCCTTCCCTTGTGGTCATTTTCGCCCTTATCGGTGTATGGGGTAATTCTGGCTGGGTAAAACAGCTCGCTTTAATGATGGGGCTGGATTGGGATTACTCGCTCTATGGATTGCAAGGTATTCTCTTTGCCCATCTCTTTTTAAATGTGCCGTTGGTGGCGAAATACTACTTAGAAGGGCTCTGTTTGATCCCTTCCTCACAACATAAATTAGCCACTCAACTTCATCTGCAAGGGTGGGCTTTTTTCCACATTGTGGAATTGCCTGTCTTTAAACGGGTTGTGCCATCGGCATTTACCGCCGTTTTTCTTCTTTGCTTTACTAGCTTCCCGATTGTGCTGATCTTAGGTGGCGGACCAAAATACAGCACCCTTGAAGTGGCGATTTATCAAGCCGTGACCTTTGAATTTGATTTTGCCAAAGCGGTGATGTTGATTCTCCTCCAACTGGCTATCGGCGTGGTGTTACAACTGTTAATGCAAAGGGTCGTCAATCGCCAACGCCCAAGCACAACGGCGTTACCGGTGGCAGAAATTTGGCGAGGGAATGTCACTGGCTGGCGAAAATACGGGCTACAAGCGGTGTTATTTGTGGGCTGTTTTGCTATTTTCTTGCCCCTTGCCAATGTGGTATGGCAAGGGATCAGTGTGCCGAATTTGGCGGAAAAGCTCCATTCGCCGATACTGTGGCAAGCAAGCCTTTACTCACTCTTATTAAGCCTAATGAGTGGTGTGATTGTGGTGGCGATAGCCTATCTCCTCGCCCTTGAAGCGCGAAGACTGGCTTATCGCCAGCAAAAAGGTTACCTGAATATCTTGGTAGGCGTGAGTATTTACCCCTTAATTTTACCGGTGTTTATGTTGGCGGTGGGGCTGTTTTTACTGTTGATGGACGTAGAATTAAGCACGGGGCAACTCCTCACTTTATTAGCCGTCTGTAATGCATTGATTCTTTTGCCTTATATTTACCGCATTCTTAGTGTTCCGCTTTTGGAAATTTATCTCACCCAAGATAAACTCGCCCGTAGCCTTGGGCTAAAAGGTTGGCAACGTTGGCGGATTGCAGAAATGCACTATCTTCTCCACCCTCTGAGGAACGCTTTTGCTTTGGCGATGTCTGCCAGTTTGGGAAATTTCTCCCTGATTGCGTTTTTCGGTACGCCGGATTTCGCCACCCTCCCCTTTTTACTTTATCAACAGCTCGGGAGTTACCGAATTGATGATGCCAGTTTAACGGCACTCTTTTTACTTTTATTTGCTTGGCTCCCTGTGTTATGGATTGATCAATATGATTCACTTAAATCTTGAATTTGACTACCCCGAAATGCCAATGGCATTTCAGCTGGATGTTCAGCGTGGTGAGCGTTTAGCCATTGTGGGGGAGAGCGGGGCTGGAAAAAGCACCCTCTTGAATTTGATTGCCGGCTTTGAGCAGGCCTCTCGAGGGGAATTATGGCTAAATGGGCAGAACCACTTTGCCACCGAACCAGCCCAACGCCCTGTGGCGATGTTGTTTCAAGATAACAATCTCTTTTTGCATTTAACGGTGGTGCAAAATATCGGTTTAGGCTTAGCTCCTCGTTTAATGCTTAACGCCACTCAACAACGCCAAGTGGCAGAAATCGCCCACGCAATGGGTATTGAAACGCTTCTTTCTCGCCGTGGGGATCAGCTTTCCGGTGGGCAGAAACAGCGTGTGGCATTGGCACGGACATTGCTACAAGAGAAACCTATTTTGCTGTTAGATGAACCTTTTTCCGCCCTTGACCCCAAACGGCGAGGGGAGATGCAACAGTTAGTCCATACACTTTGCTTACAACGGGATCTCACTTTGTTAATGGTGACTCACCAACTCGATGAAGTGGCTGAGTATGTCAGTGGCGTGCGACATATTGAAAATGGGCGGATTGTGTGCTAGTCAAAGGCTGATTTTTTCAGTATATTAGCGACTTTTTATTATCTTCTTATTTTAACGAGGTTTTTGTGCCAAATCGTGATTATGCTGTTCGCTCGAAAGCGAAAAAAGGTGCTAATGTGCCACTTATTTTAGCAATTATTGTATTACTCCTTGCCGTTAGTGGACTTAGTTTATGGCTATTAATGGAACGTGGAACGGTTCAAACGCCACCACAAACAGTAAAAAATGAAGCAAAACCTGCACTCCCTAGCCCACCAGAGGAAGTGTATAGCTATATTCGTGATCTCGAAACACGAGAAGTCCCCGTGGATAAAAATTCCAAACTTGCTCAACTCACCAAAGAACAAGAGCAAAAGATTCAGCAACAACGTGAAGAAGAAATGCGCCGTTTAGCTCAAACTCAAAATGAAATTGACTCGCCAATAAAAACAAATACCGCACCTTCTGATACAAAAACAGCAAATGTAAAAGCGGAAAAAACAAAAACTGACGTAAAACCACTGAAAAATCAAGAAACCGCAAAGGCTTCCACCACAAAAGTTAAAGCATTAACACCAGAAGAGTTTGAAGCGAAGAAAACACAAGAACAAAAAGAAGAAGAGAAACGCAAGAAAGCAGCAAAAGAACAGGCAAAAAAAGAGCCTGAATTAACAAAAAACGGAAATAAATATGGATTGCAATGTGGTGCATATAAACATAAAGCTCAAGCAGAAAATATGCAGGCACGTCTTGCGATGGCTGGCTATAACGCACGAATTAGCAGTAACGGCGAATGGAACCGCGTATTTATCGGTCCTGTCGGTGACCGTGCGGCAGCCTCAAAAGCACAATCCAATGCGCGCAGTGTGGCTGAATGTTTAATTATTGGTATGTAAGAGGTTTGCAATGCAGTTTAAAGATTATTTAGCCACATTCCCCGCCATTGACCATTTGTCTGGCTTGAATGTGAAAGACGAACAGGGCGAAGTGATTCACACGATTCTTGCGGTGGAAGGAAAACTCGGCTCACTTAAACTCTACCATGCGTTAAGCACCCAGTTTCAACAACAGTTAAACGCAGAGAGTGCCACCCAAGGTCTTACTTGGTTTGCAGAACATCTTGACGATGCGAAACAGAATGTCGGTAAGCACCCGAATATCGATCTTCTGTTAAAGGTTGTGGCGGAAAATCGTCACTATCATTTAGAACCCCTTTTAAAGTAGTCTGAAAATTGGGCGGTCAAAACAAGACCGCCCATTCTTTATTTGACAGCATTGGCAAAATTCGTAGAATAGGGCACATATTTCGTTGCAAATGCAATGAGAACGCGGGAATAGCTCAGTTGGTAGAGCACGACCTTGCCAAGGTCGGGGTCGCGAGTTCGAGCCTCGTTTCCCGCTCCAATTTCAAATCAAAAATAATCGCACCTTCGGTGCTTTTTTTATACCTCGCATTCCGCTTTGCACTTCCCTACTATTCCAAGTAAACTATCCCCCTATCTGTGTAAAATTATTCATAAAATCGACCGCTTGTTATGTCTTTTCCCCTTCAATTTAGCCTGCCTGAACAGGGTGGCAACTTTCAAGATCATCAAACACTGGGCAACTTAGCCGGGCATGCCGACACCCTTGCTATCGCTACAGCGAGTGACGCATTTCAAGGGCTGACCTTAGTGCTGACACCGGACACACAAACCGCACTACGCTTAGAGAAAAGCCTACCGCAGTTTAGCGACTTGCCGGTGCAACTCTTCCCCGATTGGGAAACCCTCCCTTACGACAGCTTTTCCCCTCATCAGGAAATTATCTCCCTACGGCTTTCTGCGCTTTTTGCCTTACAGCAAGGGCGAAAGCAGATTTTTTTGTTACCGATTAACACCTTTTTACAGAAAATCTGCCCACCGAGTTATTTAGCCAATAATGTCTTTTTAGTGAAAAAAGGGGATCGTTTCTCCATTGAGAAATTACGCTTACAGCTTGAAAATGCTGGCTATCGAAGTGTGGAGCAAGTTTTAGAGTATGGCGAATATGCCGTGCGAGGTGCATTGCTTGATCTCTTTCCAATGGGGGCAGAAGCGCCATTTCGGTTAGATTTTTTTGACGATGAAATTGACACCATTCGCACCTTTGATGTCGATACGCAACGCACACTCGAGACCGTTGCGGAGATCAATCTCCTCCCTGCGCACGAATTCCCGACGGATAGCCAAGGCATCGAGTTTTTCCGCAAACAATTTCGTGAGCAGTTTGGGGAAATTCGCCGTGAGCCGGAGCATATTTATCAACAGGTTAGCAAGGGTATTTTAAATGCCGGCATTGAATATTGGCAGCCACTTTTCTTCCAAGAGATGAGTAGCTTTTTCGCCTACTTGCCGAATAATACGCTCTTTATTACCCTTAACGGTATTCAACAAAAGGCGGAGCAGTTCCTCCTTGATGCACACCAACGCTATGAAAGTCGCAAAGTCGATCCGATGCGACCTCTTCTGACGCCAGCACAGCTCTGGTTTAGCTTAGATGAGATAAATCGCGGGCTGAAAAATTACCCCCGTTTGAGCCTGACGAGTGAGAAGGTGCGAAAATCGGCAGCGAAACAAAATGCCAATATTGAAGCCTTGCCGGAAATTGGCGTGCAATCGGGGGCAAAAATGCCCTTTGAGCCATTTTCACACTTCTTACACCATTTCAAAGGGCAGATTTTATTTTCTGTGGAGAGTGAAGGGCGGCGGGAAACGCTCCTCGAGCTTCTTGCCCCCCTTGGCGTGAAGCCGAAATGGGTAACGAGCCTTGCCGAAATCAGTGAGCCTTATTCCCTGATGATCGGTCAGCTAGACAAAGGCTTTATCATCCACCAAACAAGCGGTCAAAATTTAGCAATTATTTGCGAAACGGATCTCCTCGGCGAAGGGATTCAACAGCAACGGCGCGCTCGCCAGCGTAAAACGGTCAATCCGGATACCTTAATTCGCAATCTTGCGGAGCTAAAAATTGGGCAAGCGGTGGTGCATTTAGAACACGGCGTGGGGCGTTACGGTGGCTTAACAACCTTAGATGCCGGCGGAATGCAGACGGAATACCTCGCCCTCCATTACGCAAATGACGCCAAGCTCTATGTGCCGGTGGCTTCTCTTCATTTGATTAGCCGTTATATTGGCGGTGCGGACGAAAACGCTCCTTTGCATAAATTAGGCAGTGAAGCGTGGACGAAATCTCGCCAAAAAGCGGCGGAGAAGATCCGTGATGTGGCAGCCGAATTACTGGATGTTTATGCCAAGCGAGAATCCCAAAGCGGTTTTGCTTTTCAGTATGATAGAGAGGCCTATCAGCAGTTTAGTGCCAGCTTCCCTTATGCTGAAACGGAAGATCAACGCCTTGCGATCAACGCCGTGATTAGCGATATGTGCCAAGCGAAAGCAATGGATCGCCTTGTTTGTGGCGATGTTGGTTTTGGTAAAACGGAAGTGGCAATTCGGGCGGCTTTCCTTGCTGTGATGAACCATAAACAAGTTGCTATTCTTGCCCCAACCACGCTACTTGCTCAACAACATTATGAAAATTTCAAAGATCGCTTTGCCAATCATGCCGTGACGGTGGAAGTCCTTTCCCGTTTTAAAACGGCCAAAGAGCAGAAAGCGATTTTAGAAAAAGTGGCGGAAGGTAAAGTAGATCTCCTGATTGGCACGCATAAATTATTACAAGATGATGTGAAATTCCGTGATCTTGGCTTATTAGTCATTGATGAAGAACATCGTTTTGGGGTGCGACAAAAAGAGCGAATTAAACAGTTGCGTGCCAACGTGGATATTCTTACCCTCACCGCCACCCCGATTCCTCGTACCTTAAATATGGCGATGAATGGTATGCGTGATCTCTCCATTATTGCCAGCCCCCCAGCACGCCGTTTATCGATTAAAACGTTCGTCCGCCAAAGTGATGAAGGCGTGATTCGAGAAGCGATCCTACGGGAAATTCTCCGCGGAGGGCAGGTTTATTACCTCCATAACGATGTTGCGACCATTGAAAATTGTGCCGAAAAACTGACCGCTCTCGTGCCGGAAGCCCGAGTTGTGATTGGGCATGGGCAAATGCGCGAGCGAGAATTAGAGCGTGTGATGAGCGATTTTTATCATCAACGCTTTAACGTGCTTGTTTGCTCCACCATTATTGAAACCGGCATTGACGTCCCCACTGCCAACACCATTATTATTGAACGTGCGGATAAATTTGGTTTAGCACAGTTGCATCAGCTTCGTGGGCGAGTGGGGCGTTCCCACCACCAAGCCTACGCTTATATGCTCACTCCACCGCCGAAAACCCTCACCAAAGAGGCGCAACAACGTTTAGAGGCGATGAGCAGTATTGATAACCTCGGCGCAGGTTTTGTACTGGCGACCCACGATTTGGAAATTCGTGGTGCAGGGGAGCTACTTGGGCAAGAGCAGAGTGGGCAAATTGAGAGCATTGGCTTCTCCTTATATATGGATCTCCTTGAAAGTGCTGTCAAAGCCCTAAAAGAGGGGCGAGAGCCGAGCTTGGAAGATATTACCCAACAGCAAACGGAGATCGAACTTCGCGTGCCGGCGTTAATTCCCGACGACTACCTCCCCGATGTCAATATGCGTTTATCTTTCTACAAACGCATTGCCAGCAGTGACAATAGTGATGAACTCAATGATCTGAAAATCGAACTGATTGACCGCTTTGGGATGCTTCCTCAAGCCACACAGAATCTATTTCACATCACACAGCTTCGTCATCTGAGTGAAAAATTAGCCCTGAAAAAAATTGATGTGGGTATTCACGGCGGTTACTTGGAATTTAAAGCCACCGCCCAGCCCGACCCGATGAAGTTCCTGCAACTGATTCAGCAAGATAAGCAAGTGTATAAATTTGATGGCCCACTTAAATTCAAATTCACCTTACCACTTGAAAACAGTGAAGAGAGATTGAAATTTGTGAGGGAGTTGGTGGAGAAATTAGCGAGTGGTGTCACCTCAAAATGGATAAAAGAGAATTAAGCCTTTATCGAATAACTATTCCTATATACTCAAAGTTATATTAGAAAACAAGCGGTCTGATTTTCCCAAGATTTTGCAAAATGTTGAAAAAATTCGACCGCTTGTAAACGCAAAAAAGCGTGCCTTTCGACACGCCTTTCTCTTTAGCTTTTAGTATTTCACTAAAACATCAATTATTTGATGATTTTCGCAACAACACCTGCACCTACTGTACGGCCACCTTCACGAATCGCGAAACGAAGACCTTCGTCCATGGCGATTGGGTGAATTAAGCTTACTGTCATTTTGATGTTATCGCCTGGCATTACCATCTCAACACCTTCTGGTAATTCGATAGTCCCTGTTACGTCTGTTGTACGGAAGTAGAATTGTGGACGGTAACCTTTGAAGAATGGAGTGTGACGACCACCCTCTTCTTTTGAAAGTACATACACTTCTGATTCGAAATCTGTGTGTGGTGTGATTGTACCTGGTTTCGCTAATACTTGACCACGTTCGATTTCTTCACGTTTTGTACCACGTAATAATGCACCAACGTTCTCACCTGCACGACCTTCGTCAAGTAATTTACGGAACATTTCAACACCAGTTACAGTTGTTTTTGTGGTCTCTTTGATACCAACGATTTCAACTTCTTCACCTGATTTAATGATACCACGCTCAACACGACCTGTTACTACTGTACCACGACCTGAAATTGAGAATACGTCTTCGATTGGAAGAAGGAATGGTTTGTCGATTGCACGCTCTGGCTCTGGGATGTAAGAGTCTAAGTGACCTGCTAATTCAAGAATTTTTGCTTCCCACTCTGGCACGCCGTTTAATGCTTGTAACGCTGAACCACGTACGATTGGTGTGTCATCACCTGGGAAATCGTATTGAGAAAGAAGTTCACGAACTTCCATTTCAACTAATTCTAATAACTCTTCGTCATCTACCATGTCGCATTTGTTTAAGAATACGATGATGTATGGAACACCTACTTGGCGACCTAAAAGGATGTGCTCACGAGTTTGTGGCATAGGACCGTCAGTTGCCGCTACAACTAAGATAGCGCCGTCCATTTGTGCTGCACCCGTGATCATGTTTTTCACGTAGTCCGCGTGTCCTGGACAGTCAACGTGCGCGTAGTGACGAGTTTCTGTATCGTATTCAACGTGTGACGTGTTGATGGTGATACCACGCGCTTTCTCTTCTGGCGCGTTATCGATTTGGTCAAATGCACGTGCTGCACCACCGAAGTGTTTTGCTAAAACGGTAGTGATTGCTGCAGTTAAAGTTGTTTTACCATGGTCAACGTGACCGATTGTACCCACGTTAACGTGCGGTTTTGTACGTTCAAATTTTTCTTTAGACATTGCTAATGTTTCCTTTAATGAAAGCCCGTAGCCTGAAATAGGCTACGAGTTTGTGTTAAAAATTATTTTTTGCGTGCTTCAATAACAGCCGCTGCAACGCTTGCCGGAGCTTCTGCGTATTTTAACGGTTCCATTGAGTAAGAGGCACGGCCTTGAGTTTGTGAACGAAGATCCGTTGCGTAACCAAACATTTCTGAAAGTGGTACTTCAGCGTTGATCTTAACAACAAATTCGTTAGCTTCTTGGCCATTTACCATTGCGCGACGACGGCTTAAATCGCCGATTACATCACCCACGTAATCCGGTGGAGTTTCAACTTCCACTTTCATGATTGGCTCAAGTAATACTGGGCTTGCTTTTGCGAAGCCAGCTTTAAATGCAAGAGATGCAGCCAATTTAAACGCAAGCTCAGAGGAGTCCACATCGTGGTATGAACCGAAGTGTAAACGTACACCAAGGTCAACTACTGGGTAACCTGCTAATGGGCCTGATTTAAGCTGTTCTTGAATACCTTTATCAACCGCAGGAATATATTCACCAGGGATTACACCACCTTTGATTTCGTTCACGAACTCATAACCTGGACCTTCTGGATCTAGTGGGTATAAGTCGATGACAACGTGACCATACTGACCGCGACCACCAGATTGTTTTGCGTGTTTACCTTCGATATCTTTCACCGCAGAACGGATAGTTTCACGGTAAGATACTTGTGGTTTACCGATGTTCGCTTCTACTTTGAACTCACGTTTCATACGATCAACGATGATATCTAAGTGTAACTCACCCATACCAGAGATGATGGTTTCGCCAGATTCTTCATCCGTATGAACACGGAATGAAGGGTCTTCTTGTGCTAAACGACCTAATGCAAGACCCATTTTTTCTTGGTCTGCTTTAGTTTTTGGTTCTACCGCTACAGAAATTACTGGCTCTGGGAATTCCATACGCTCAAGAATGATTGGCGCGTCAAGTGCACATAATGTATCACCTGTACCTACATCTTTTAAGCCGATTGCCGCTGCGATATCGCCTGCACGAACTTCTTTGATCTCTTCACGTTTGTTTGCGTGCATCTGTACGATACGACCGAAACGCTCACGTTTTTGTTTCACGGAGTTCATGACGGTATCACCAGAGTTAATGACACCTGAATATACTCGGAAGAAGGTTAAGTTACCCACAAATGGGTCAGTCGCAATTTTGAATGCGAGTGATGAGAATGGCTCATCATCGCTTGCGTGACGCTCACCTTCGGTTTCGTCTAAGTTGATACCTTTGATTGCAGGAATATCAGTTGGCGCTGGTAAGTAATCAATTACCGCATCAAGCATTGCTTGAACACCTTTGTTCTTAAACGCAGAACCACAAGTTACAAGAATAATTTCGCTTCTTAATGCGCGATCACGTAAACCTTGTTTGATCTCTTCTTCGCTTAACTCTTCACCACTGAAGAATTTATCCATTAATTCGTCAGAAGATTCAGCCGCAGCTTCAACAAGGTTGTTACGCCATTCTTCACAATCTGCAACCATGTCCGCAGGAATGTCTTCATAAGTGAAGGTCATACCTTGGTCATCTTCGTTCCAGTTGATCGCTTTCATTTTGATAAGATCAACAACGCCTTTGAAGTTATCTTCAGCACCAATTGGAAGTTGTAAAGGTACAGCATTACCACCTAAACGAGTTTTGATTTGATCAACAACACGTAGGAAGTTAGCACCAGTACGGTCCATTTTATTCACGAATGCGATACGTGGTACTTGGTATTTGTTTGCTTGACGCCATACTGTTTCGGATTGTGGTTGAACACCACCAACCGCACAGTAAACCATTACCGCACCATCAAGAACACGCATTGAACGTTCTACTTCGATAGTAAAGTCAACGTGTCCCGGAGTATCGATAACGTTGATACGGTGTTGTGGAAACTGTTGTGACATACCAGACCAGAATGCAGTTGTTGCTGCAGAGGTGATGGTGATACCACGTTCTTGTTCTTGTTCCATCCAGTCCATGGTTGCTGCACCATCGTGTACTTCACCGATTTTGTGACTTACGCCTGTATAGAAAAGGATACGCTCTGAGGTAGTTGTTTTACCTGCATCAATGTGAGCACTAATACCG
This sequence comes from Pasteurellaceae bacterium Macca, assembly GCA_023101485.1. GTDB lineage: Bacteria > Pseudomonadota > Gammaproteobacteria > Enterobacterales > Pasteurellaceae > LVZB01. The sequence continues at coordinate 646,200 of LVZB01000001.1, forward strand.
ATATTACGATAGCGCTCAATAGGAGTTACACGAGCCATTATTATTACCTTATATGGAATCTAATGTGAATTATATAGTAAGAGGCTTCATCACAATTTTTGAGATGAAGCCTACAAATTTATTACCAACGGAAGTGAGCAAATGCTTTGTTAGCTTCAGCCATACGGTGAACATCTTCACGTTTTTTCACTGCTGAGCCTTTGTTATCCGCTGCATCAGAAAGTTCGTTAGCTAAACGAAGTGCCATTGATTTGTCACCACGTTTACGGGCTGCTTCAACAATCCAACGCATTGCGAGGGCATTACGACGAGCTGGGCGAACTTCTACTGGTACTTGGTAAGTAGAACCACCAACACGGCGAGATTTAACCTCAACAGTTGGGCGCACGTTTTCAAGTGCGATTTCGAATGCTTCTAACGCTTCTTTACCAGAACGTTGTGCAAGAGTTTCTAATGCACCATAAACGATTGATTCAGCGATAGACTTTTTACCATCAACCATTAGAACGTTGATGAATTTTGCAAGTAATTCTGATCCGAACTTAGGATCTGGAAGAATTTTGCGTGGTTCAATACTACGACGACGTGGCATTGCAATTTCTCCGTATTAAATCTTCAGGATTATCCAAAACTCTTTATTATTGTAAGAATGCTTACGATGACTGGAGTTTAGGTTTAAATATATTATTTAGACGTTTGGCCTTACTTAACGGAGAACCATTAAGATTTAGGACGTTTAACGCCGTATTTAGAACGACCTTGTTTACGGTCTTTTACGCCTGCACAGTCTAGTGCACCACGCACGGTGTGGTAACGCACACCTGGTAAGTCTTTAACACGACCACCACGGATAAGCACAACACTGTGCTCTTGAAGGTTGTGACCTTCACCACCGATATAAGAAGTTACCTCAAAACCATTCGTTAAACGAATACGACATACTTTACGTAATGCTGAGTTTGGTTTTTTAGGAGTTGTAGTATATACACGAGTACATACACCACGTTTCTGCGGGCAAGCCTCTAATGCAGGAACGTTGCTTTTTACAACCTTTTTCACACGCGGTTTGCGTACTAGCTGGTTGATAGTTGCCATTAATAAAGCTCCAGTTTAAATTAAAAAATACTAAAAAGCCTTTTACAACAGGTAAAAGGACGGCGAATTCTAGTGTAGAAATCACTCAATGTCAAGGTCTTTTCACGGGTAGCGCATTGCCCTACCTCGTTGAAAAATGGCACTTTTTCTTACTTTTCACTATAATAAGGAAAAAGTTTATTAAGGAATCTTCTATGCCTGCATCTAAAATCGGCGTTATTCTTGCCAATCTCGGCACGCCTGACGAGCCCACAACCCCTGCGGTAAAACGCTACCTCAAACAGTTTCTCAGTGACCCTCGGGTTATCGATCTTCCCCAATGGAAATGGCAATTCATCTTGAATTTTATGGTCTTACCCAAACGTGCGCCCCGCGTTGCTCACGCTTATCAATCCATTTGGACAGAACAAGGCTCACCGCTATTAAGCATCTCTCGCCAACAGCAACAAGCGGTACAAAATCACTTTAATTCGGCTCATCCGAATGTGATTGTGGAACTGGCAATGACCTACGGCAACCCAAGCATGGATGATGCGGTCACCCGCTTACTTGAAAAAAATGTGAGTAAAATCATTGTGTTACCGCTTTATCCACAATACAGCTCCACTACAACGGCGTCTGTTTTCGATGCCTTTGCCCGAAGCCTTACACAGCACAAAAAAATGGTGCCGTTTGAGTTTATTCATCACTACTACAACGACCCACTCTACATCAAAGCCCTTGCCAACAGCATTCAGCTTGAAAAGGATGAACAGCTCTTTTTCTCTTTCCACGGTATTCCTAAACGCTATGAGCAAGAAGGAGATTACTACGCCCAGCACTGTCACCAAACGGCACGCTTAGTCGCCGAACGACTAGAACTTGACGAAAAACAGTGGCAACTTGCCTTCCAATCCCGTTTCGGAAAAGAAGAGTGGCTCAAACCTTATACCGATGAAACCCTCCGCCAATTACCGAAAAAAGGGATTAAAAAAGTCGCAGTGGTCTGCCCTGGCTTCTCCGCAGATTGCCTTGAAACGATTGAAGAGATCGGCGAAGAAAACCGTGAGAATTTTGAACAAGCCGGCGGTGTAAGTTACCGTTATATCCCCGCATTAAACGCTCAGCCCAACCATATTGATTTACTTGTTCGATTGATTGAGCGGAAGTTGTAACTCATTCCCTCGTGTGGCTCTCAGCACACTGTACAAGCGGTCAAATTTTTTCCTTTTTTTGCCATGCTAATCATTAGCAGATGAACAAAAAGTGAAATAAAACCGACCGCTTACATTTCCTTGTTTGCTAAATGCGATACCAATTTTTCGACCACTTCCAGAATCAATACACGATCTGATTCTTTAACCTTATTCAGTAAAAATAAAAGATACTCCGCCTGATCTTGATGGCGAGAACTACTCTTGACTAACAAATCCGCAGTATTACAGTGAAAAATATCTGCAAACTCAACTAATCGAGGTACCGATGGAATAACAACCCCACGCTCAATCCGTGAAATTGCCTCATTACCAATCTCCAATTTTTCTGCTAGCTCTTCCTGCGTGAGCCCCATACGCTGACGATAAAATGCAATGGTTTGCCCAATTTGTTTACCGATTTTTAGATTCTCTTTACTCATTTTCATTCTCCATTCAACTTAAGTAGTTGAATGGATAACGCCGACCACTTACAGAACCAAAAAGGTTGAATATCAACTTTTTGAGTTGAATATCTCAATGTAATGGTTATAATAAGTTCGCTTTTCATAGCAAATTTTCATTCAATTATTTACAGAGGTTTAAAAATGAAAAAAACAACTCTTTTCGTTGCATTAGCGGCAACAAGTATCGCTCTCCCAAGTCAAGCTTTTGAAGGAAATCCTTATGTACAAGCTGATATTGGCTATTCTTATCTTGGCTTTATTGATAATAGTGATGCAGATTTAAACGGTTCTGTCGCTGATTTTCGTCTCAGTATTGGGCAAAGAATTAATAATAAATTCCGTGTTGCGCTAGACTATACGCACTTCGGGAAATTAAAAGAAAGTGAGAGTATCAGTGGCTACACTGGTAAATTACGCTTAAAAGTTAAATCATTAGGGATTACAGGGCTATATGATTTCAAAGCCAAAAATAACCTTACGCCTTATGTAGGGCTTCGTATGAGCTATAATAAATTTGATCTAAATGCTAGTGTATCTAGTTCATATCAATATTATAGTGGTCAAGACTCTGAATCTCGCGTAGGTTTTGGGGTATTAGCTGGTATCAAATATGATTTGACTAAAAATGTTTCGCTAAATCTTAATGTTGAAGCAAATCGTTTAGCCGCGAATTTTGCTCAATACGGTATTAAAGCTGGCTTACGCTACGATTTCTAATCCTATTTAAGAATACGCAATGAGAAAACTTCTGCTTATCACAATGATGCTAAGTATGCTTACGGGCTGTGCCACCATTGTTGGAGAGGATACTCAAACAATCCCTATCAATAGCGAACCATCAGGGGCGATTTTTAAAATAAAGGATACAAATGGAAAGCTGGTTTTCCAAGGTGTGACACCTAGCAGCGTTACATTACAAAAAAGTACTGGAGAGTATTTTGGAGAAAAAGACTATGAAATTACCTTCCATAAATCGGGCTATAAGGATAAGACCTATTTCTTAGATAGCCATCCAAATGGTTGGTATCTCGCGGGAAATCTTATTTTTGCTGGATTTCCTGGATATTTACTTGATCCGTTTAGTGGAAAAATGTTCGATATTTCTCCCGAAACGGTCAATGTACAATTAGAGAATAATCCTCAAAATCTGAAGAAAAAGTCACGAACAAAGTGAAATAACACTTTGCATAGAAAAATTTTTCCACAGTGAATTCCGCTAAAAAATTTAACCTACGGCACACAGTAAAAATGAAAGGACTGAATCCGATACAATATCTTATTCAGTCCTTTCATTAATTACTCAAAATGTAGAACAAAATCGACCGTTTGTTCTACCCTTTATGCAGGGTGTCTTTCTACTACTTCTTTTAAAAGTGCTTGTAATTCGCCTTTTTGGAACATTTCAAGCACGATATCACAACCGCCGATTAACTCCCCTTCCACCCATAATTGTGGGAAGGTTGGCCAGTTCGCATATTTTGGTAATTCTGCACGAATGTCTGGATTGGTGAGAATATCCACATAGCCGAACGGCACTTGGCAGTTAATTAACGCTTCAACTGCACGGGCAGAGAATCCGCAAGATGGGAATTTTGGCGAGCCTTTCATATAAATCAGAACAGGGTTTTCGCTAATTTGCTTTTTGATTTTGTCGATAGTTTCCATTTTTACCTCGTTATCAATAAATAAGTTTGAATCCGCAATGCTATTTAGCAATGCGTTTGTATTTAATACGGTGCGGTTGAGTCGATTCTGCCCCAAAGGTTTTCTTTTTCCACTCTTCGTAATCCGTAAAGTTACCTTCATAGAAAGTCACTTTACCTTCATCACCGTAGTCTAAAATGTGCGTTGCCACACGGTCTAAGAACCAACGGTCATGGGAAATCACCATTGCACAGCCGGGGAATTCGAGAATCGCATTCTCTAAGGCACGCAGAGTTTCTACGTCTAAATCGTTCGTTGGTTCGTCCAGTAATAAGACGTTTCCACCACGTTGTAATAATTTCGCCAAGTGCAAACGACCACGCTCACCGCCGGACAATTCGCCTACGCGTTTTTGTTGATCGACCCCTTTGAAGTTAAAACGGCCAACATACGCACGGCTTGGGATTTCAAAGTTGCCAATGGTCAGAATATCTTGCCCGTTGGATACTTCTTCCCATACGGTTTTTTTATCGTCCATTGCATCACGGAACTGATCTACCGAGGCTAACACCACCGTTTCACCCATGGTGATAGAACCGCTATCGGCTTGCTCTTGCCCTGAAAGCATACGGAATAATGTGGATTTACCCGCACCATTCGCCCCGATGACCCCCACAATCGCCCCTTTTGGAATGGAGAAAGAGAGATCGTCAATCAGCGTCCGCTCGCCATAGGATTTAGTTAGATTTTGCACTTCGATCACTTTATCCCCTAAACGTGGGCCAGGTGGAATAAAGAGTTCGTTCGTTTCGTTACGTTTTTGATACTCGCCACTGTTAAGCTCATCAAAACGTGCCATACGGGCTTTGCTTTTCGCTTGGCGACCTTTTGGATTTTGGCGAACCCATTCAAGTTCTTTCTCAATGGATTTTTGACGCGCCGATTCCGCTGCTTGCTCTTGGGCTAAGCGTTTTTCTTTCTGCTCTAACCAAGAAGAATAGTTGCCTTCCCAAGGAATACCTTCGCCACGGTCAAGCTCTAAGATCCAGCCTGCCACGTTATCTAAGAAGTAACGGTCGTGGGTAATTGCCACCACTGTGCCTTCATAATCGTGTAAGAAACGCTCCAACCACGCCACAGATTCTGCATCTAAGTGGTTGGTCGGTTCATCTAAAAGCAACATATCTGGCTTTTCAAGTAATAGACGGCATAATGCGACACGGCGACGTTCTCCCCCTGAAAGATGCTCAATTTTAGCCTCCCAATCTGGTAGGCGTAAGGCATCCGCAGCACGCTCTAATTGGTTCTCTAAATTGTGTCCATCGTGGGCTTGAATAATGGCTTCCAAATTAGCTTGCTCGGCGGCAAGTTTATCGAAATCGGCATTTTCGTCTGCATAAAGGGCATAAACTTCATCTAAACGAGTTAAGGCTCTTTTCACTTCACTAACCGCTTCTTCCACCGCTTCACGCACGGTTTGTTGTGGTTCTAATTTTGGCTCTTGCGGTAAATAGCCGATTTTAATGCCCGGTTGTGGGCGTGCTTCCCCTTCAAACTCTTTATCAACCCCAGCCATAATGCGTAATAGGGTCGATTTCCCTGCGCCATTTAAGCCGAGAACCCCAATTTTTGCCCCAGGAAAAAAGCTTAAAGAAATATCTTTTAAAATATGCCGTTTTGGTGGAACAACCTTACCAACACGGTGCATGGTATAAACAAATTGCGTGGACATTCTGTTTCCTTATTTGTTAAAAAATTCTGTGCATTCTACTTGAATTTAGGGGGGAAATATAGCCAAAGCAAGCGGTCAAAAATGAGAAAGAATTTGCTCTAGCGCCCTATTTCTATCAAATTAAACGACTTTTCTACGATAAAACTTATGCCCAATAGCCGAAAAAATCGTCCCAAAAACGACCACAAACGCCCCAACATAGCTCAATAAATTCAGCTCACTTGCCTGAAAATGTTGCGGGGCGATCCAATGTGCTAGCTGAGAAAAGATCATGGTAAAGATAGGTAATAAAATAGTGACTACGCTCACTTTGGTCGCATCCCAATGATGAAGTGCTTCCGCATAAGCCCCATAGCCAATGAGTGTATTTAAGCAACAATAAATAAAACAACCTATTATCAAAGGTGTGCTTAACTCATGAATTAAGCTGAAATCCGCAAAAGGTGTCAAAACTAAACTACAACCTGCATAGATAATCAACAAAATCTGTTGAGAACTGAATGTAGAAAGCATCTGTTTTTGTGCCACTCCATAAGCAACCCAGATAATCGCAGCACTTGCGCCCATGGCAATTCCAAAGGCATAAGTCCCGAACTGTAATATTTCAGCAAAGCGATCATTAAAAAAGAGTATCAAGCCAATGAGCAAAATCACCAACCCGATTTTTTGATGCAAACCGAATTGTTCTTTAAAAATAACAATCCCACACAGCATCATACAAAATGGGGCAAGTTGCCATAATACTTGAATGGTCGTCGGTGAAATAAAATTAAGCCCATAGCTAAATAAAAAGAAATTCGCTGATAATCCTACAACACCCAGCACAATCCATGACCAAATTTTAGGCGTGAAAGCGGTTAATTTTGGCAATTTTTTTGTCAATGCCAAAATGAGTAATAAACCTAAAGTTGCAACAATAAAACGACTTGCAACAATCGTTTGGGCATTCATCGCTGGCAAAACCTGTTGCATCGCAAGGGGCAACGTTCCCCATGCAATTGCCGCCAAAAGAGATAGAGAAAAACCAAATAATGGGCGTTTCTGCATACAACACTCCTTTAATTTCAATAAACGCAATTATAAAAAAACCCCACTAAAATTAGTGGGGCATTTATTCTTATTTTGAAAGTAGATTATTCAGCGACGATACTGACATATTTACGGCTTTTCTCGCCTTTTACTTCAAATTTAACTTTACCGTCAGCAGTTGCAAATAAAGTGTGGTCTTTACCCATACCTACATTTGAACCTGCGTGGAATTTAGTACCACGTTGACGAACGATAATGCTACCTGCTAAAACAGATTCACCACCGAAACGTTTAACACCAAGGCGTTTAGCTTCAGAATCACGACCGTTACGAGTTGAACCACCAGCTTTTTTAGTTGCCATCTTCTATAACTCCTCTGAAATTATGCTTGAATCCCAGTGATTTTCACTTCTGTGAACCACTGACGATGACCTTGTTGTTTACGGCTATGTTTACGACGACGGAATTTAACGATGCGAATTTTATCGCCACGACCGTGTGAAACAACTTCTGCCACTACTTTACCGCCAGCAACAACTGGGGTACCGATTTTAACATCTTCACCATTAACGACCATTAATACTGAGTCGAATTCAACTGTTTCACCAGTTGCAACTTCAAGTTTTTCTAAACGAACAACTTGACCTTCGCTGACTCGGTGTTGTTTGCCGCCACTTTGGAAAACTGCGTACATATTTACTCCGCTAACTGTGCCTATCACATTGTGTTTGGCACGCTCAAATTCATATAAAATAGGGGTGCAATTCTACGCAAAAAGTCTGATAAGAGCAAGTATGATTTACATAAAAATAGGTATTCATTTTAAAATTCCATAAAAAAACCGCTTAAAATAAATTTCAAGCGGTCGGATTTTTCAAAAATTTATCCTAAATTTGACGCTGAGAATTCCACTTCCATTCCCCATTTACGGCTGTACCTAACACTTCAAAACGGTGGTTGAAAGCGGTGAGGTTGGCGACTTTCCCTTTTGCAATAGTGCCGAGTTTGTCCTCCACCTTAATTGCTCGAGCAGGGTATAAAGTACACATCCGGATCGCTTCTTCTAAACTGATTCCAACGTGTTGCACAACATTACGGATGGATTCGATCATCGTAATCGCTGCACCACCAAGGCTACCAAATTCATCTACGCATTTTCCATCTTTATACAGCACTTTTTTGCCTACAAAGATAAAGGAATCGATATTCGCCCCCGCCGGCGCAACCGCATCGGTTACAATAAGGAGCTTATCCCCTTTGGCTTTTTTCGCAATTCGCACATTACTCCAATCAACGTGTAAGCCATCTACAATAATGCCGGCATAAATATCGCTATCTAACACCGCCCCAACAACACCACCTTCACGGCCTGAACTAATCGGCGACATGGCGTTATGTAAATGCGTCGCAAAGGCAATCCCTTCACGAATACGTTGGCTTGCTTGCTCATAGGTCGCATTAGAATGCCCGATAGACACCAAAATACCCGCATCAATAAAACGTTGAATATGCTCTGCAGTTGGGTTTTCAGCGGCTAAAGTGATTTTGGTAATCACATCACCATTGTTGCAAAGGAAATCTAACATTTCACCGCTTGCTTCACGGATATATTCTGGGCGATGAACCCCTTTTTTCGCCACGCTTAAATAAGGGCCTTCAAAATGCAAGCCGAGGGCTTGGTTTTGGTGCTTCGCTAAATACTCTCGCATTACTTGCACCGCCTGCTTCATCCCCTCATCAGGGGAGGTAATGAACGTCGGCAAATAGCTGGTAGTGCCGGATTTCAAATTCGTTTCTTGCATAATTTCAAGGGTGCGGACGCTAATATCTTCATTAAACATCACCCCACCACAGCCGTTGAGTTGCAAGTCGATAAAACCTGCCGAAAGATTCGCCCCTTCAAGATCTAAACAAGTCAAATCCTCAGGGAGATCTTGTTCTTGGACAATGCCTACGATTTTATCCCCCTCCACAATCACACTGTGTTGATAGAGAACTTCTTCGCCGGTGTAAATCACACAATTGGTCAATGCATAATGTTTCATTTGGTTTCCTTAACGTGCGACGTTTTGTTCTAGCTGTTTGAAATATTTGACGGTTTTGACTTTAAGCTCTTGGGTTGCGGGTTCATCACAGACCACCACGGCACGGCAATGAAGCTGTAAGGCACTGATCGTCCAAAGATGATTCACCGCCCCTTCCACACAAGCTTGTAGGGCAAGGGCTTTATTATGCCCTGTGACTAAAATCAGCACTTCTTCTGCATCTAATAATGTGCCAACGCCAACGGTTAAAGCAAATTTTGGCACTTGATTGACATCATCATTAAAGAAACGGGAGTTAGCAATTAAGGTATCTTCGGTGAGGGTTTTAATGCGAGTACGGGAACTTAGTGAAGAAGCTGGCTCATTGAAAGCGATATGCCCATCAACGCCAACACCGCCCATAAAGAGATGAATTTTACCGTAGGAACGAATTTTAGCTTCATAGCGTTCGCATTCCCCATCGACATCTTCTGCCATCCCATTGAGTAAGTTGATATTTTCGGGCTGAATATCGACATGATTAAAGAAATTTTCATACATAAACGTGTGGTAACTTTGGGGATGTTCTTTCGGCAAGCCGACATATTCATCCATATTAAACGTGACCACATGTTTGAAGCTCACTTCGCCGGCTTGATAGAGTTTAATCAATTCTTGATAGGTTTTTTGAGGGGTTCCGCCGGTAGGTAAGCCAAGCACAAAAGGCTTATCGGCGGTTGGTTGGAAGGTATTGATCTTATTGGCAATATAACGAGCCGCCCATTGGCTCACTTCACCGGCATTCTCTAATGGCACTAAACGCATAAATAAATCCCTCTAATTTGAAATAAAACTTTATCAGACTGGATTATAAATGAATATTTACTTCATTTGTACGCTTTTTTAGCAAAACTTTGAGGAAAATCACACTTTTACTCGCCGGTAATTTCCCCTCATTTTTCACGCTAATGCAAAAAGTCGGCAAAATTCGACCGCTTGTTACCCCAAAGAAAGGTGGGAAAGATAGACATCAAAGCGGTGATTTTTCGTTGTTTGACTGAAATCCGGCTTTTGCATTGCTAAAAAGGGGGCATAATCGGGGCGTTTCACCACCACACGCTTCGTCGCTAAGGCTTTGGCTGGCAGGAAAAAATCATCGGCATCTAAATCCGCTCCAACGAGATGCTGAAACACTCGCATCTCTTTTTTGACCAAGGCACTTTTTTGTTTGTGAGGGTACATAGGGTCAAGATACACCACATCAACACGCTGTTCCTTGGGGGATAATTCCGCAATGGAGGAGACGTTCAGTAACTGCATTCGCTCTACCATAAAAGCCCCAATTTCTGCATCTTGATAAGCCCGATTAAGCCCATCTTCTAACAATGCCGCCACAACGGGATTTCGCTCCACTAATTTCACCCGACACCCTATTGCCGCAAGCACAAAGGCATCACGCCCTAAGCCGGCGGTGGCGTCAATCACGCTGGGGAGATATTCGCCTTTAATCCCTACCGCTTTGGCAACAGCTTCGCCACGTCCGCCACCAAATTTACGACGATGGGCCATGGTGCCATCGACAAAATTAACCGCAATCGCCCCTAATTTTGGCTCATCTAACTTGCGTAGTTCTAAGCGATCATTGGTTTGTACCAAGGCTAACACGCTCTCTGAGGAGTGGGTGAGTTGCCATTTCTCGCATCGCTGTTGGAAAGTGTCTGGAAAATCACTCTCGTTGATCAGTTGAATCCTTGCTGTCATAAAAATCACTTTATTAAAGGGGAAATATTGCCCTGTTGGACGGTAAAAAGTTTATCCCCGTGCTGTTCTTGCCACTGCATTTGTTGGAGCTGATCTTCGGTAATCGCCGTAACAAAAACCTGAGAACCGCTTTGGCGTAAGCGTTGGGCTAATAATGCCCGTTTGGTGGGGTCAAGTTCCGAGGCAAAATCATCAATTAAAAACAAGCATTGACGCTGTTTTTGCGCCACTAAATGCTCCCCTTGGGCAAGGCGTAAGGCACACATCAATAATTTTAACTGCCCACGGGATAACACATCTTCCACGGGCAAACCATTCGCCTTGAAACGAAAATCGGCTTTTTGGGGGCCAATCATCGTATAGCCGACACCTCTATCCCGTTCAAACCCTTGGGCGAGAATGTCACTATAATCAGCGCCTTTTTCCCAACCTTGATGAAAGCTAACACTAATCTCTAATTCGGGGAGGAAAAATTGGCAAGTTTTTTCAATTTCAGGGCGGAGGGCTTCGGCATATTCTCCACGCATTTGGCTCACCACTTGGGCAAGTTTTGCCAACTCCATATCCCACACTTTCAGTTCGCCATAATGGCGTACCTGTGCAAGGGCGGCATTCCGCTGTTTGAGTAACCGTTTGAGGTTCGCCCAATAGTGATAAAACTCGCTGTATTGATGAAATAGCCCCCAATCCAAAAAAGCTCGGCGGTAGCTTGGGCCACCGTTAAGTAAGGTCAGCCCTTCGGGGGTGATCACTTGCATCGGCAGAAGGTGGGCTAAATCGGAAATTTTCTTGCCGTCTTCGCCGTTGATTTTAAGTACCGTGTCGCCTTGGCGTGTTTTTTTTAAACCCACGGACCAATCGTGCTTCTCCTCGCTAATTTTGCCAAAGAGGGTAAATTGGTCGTGATCGTAATGAATAATGCGGTTGCTGATATGGCTTTTGAAAGAACGCCCATGCCCGAGGTAGAAAATCGCTTCGAGTAGGCTTGTTTTACCACTGCCATTCTCCCCCACTAAAAAGTTAAAGCCCGAACTTAATTCAAGATCAACGGCATGGAGGTTACGAAAATGATGGATAATCAGGCGAGATAGGGACATACAAGCGGTCGTTTTTTAGGGAAAATTTGTTCTGCGTTGGCGATGCCCCTTTTAGCAAGGAAAGGTATCGCCAACGATAAGAAAGAAGGGTTATAAACGCATCGGCATAATGACGTATTCTGCGGTGCTGTTATCACAATCTTCAATCAAACAGCTGGAACTGGCATCCACAAGGCTAATCCGCACACGTTGGCATTTTAAGGTATTCAACACATCTAACAGATAACTCACATTAAAGCCCACTTCCATTTCCGCACTTTGGTAAGAGACATCAATGATCTCTTCCGCTTCTTCCTGCTCTGGGTTATTCGCCGTGATTTTAAGGAGATTTTGGCTGAGGGCTAAACGCACGCCACGGAAGCGTTCATTCGATAAAATCGCCGCCCGCACTAAGGCACGTTTTAACACCTCGGCATCGGCTTCTAAAATGCGGTCAGCATTACGAGGGAGAACTCGGCGATAATCTGGGAATCGCCCATCAATCAATTTAGATGTAAAGACAATGCCATTCATTGAGGCACGGAGGTTATTTGTGCCAATTTCAAGGCGCACCGCTTCATCATTACCATTCACCAAGCGTGAAAGTTCAAGTACCGCTTTGCGTGGCACAATCACCGAATGGGTTAGCAACTCTTGGTTTAACGCCATGGTACAGACCGCAAGGCGATGCCCATCCGTCGCCACTGTTCTAAGCAAATTGCCCTCGGTTTCGAATTTCATACCGTTTAAGAAGTAACGGGCATCTTGGTTTGCCATGGAAAATTGTGTCGCATCCATTAAACGGGAAAGCGTGCCTTGCTCTAAGGTGAAATCCACTTCGGGCTTCCAATCCATTAAATTAGGGTAATCCGCTGCCGGTAGGGTCGCGAGGTTGAATTTACTTCTATCAGCACGAATTAAGGCTCTCTCTTCCTCAAACTGCACGGAGATCACACTATCTTCGGGGAGGCTACGACAAATATCGAGAAACTTTTTCGCCGGAATGGTAAAAGAACCGCCTTTTTTTACAGGTTCAAAGAGTTCAGCTTGGGTGGTGAGTTCCACTTCCAAATCCGTACCGGTGAGGGAAAGGCTATTGCCTTCGATCTCCAATAAAAGGTTACTAATCACAGGCAAGGTCGGGCGGCTGCTAAGTACGCCACAAACTTGCTGTAATGGTTTAAGTAGTTGTTCACGGGTAATCGTAAATTGCATAACCATTCCTTAGGACGATAATTTGCGGGTTAAATTGGTATAATCTTCTTGGAAACTGCTGTCACTATCACGGAGCTCGTTAATCGTTTTACAGGCGTGCATCACGGTGGTGTGATCACGGCCGCCAAACTCTCGCCCAATTTCAGGTAAGCTGTGATTTGTCAGCTCTTTTGCCAGTGCCATCGCCATTTGACGAGGGCGCGCCACGGATCGGGTACGGCTTTTCGATTTCAGATCCGTCATTTTAATATTGTAGTATTCGGCAACGGTTTTTTGGATATTTTCAATTGTGATCAAGTGATCGTAAGAGGCGATAAGATCTTTTAAGGCTTCACGGACAGCATCAATCGTGATATGCCGTTTGGTAAAGTTGCTCCACGCAATTAAGCGGTTTAACGCCCCTTCCAATTCACGCACGTTTGTGCGGAGTTTTTGCCCGAGGAAAAATGCCACGTCTTTCTCTAATTGCACGCCTCGCTCTTCGGCTTTCTTCATTAAAATCGCCACACGGGTTTCTAACTCTGGTGGTTCAATGGCGGCATTGACACCCCAGCTCAATCGAGAGCGGATTCGTTCCTCAATATCTTCGATATTTTTAGGGAACAGATCGGAGGTGACGATAATTTGCTTACTTCGTTCAAATAATGAATTGAAGGTGTGGAAAAATTCTTCCTGAGTCGCCTCTTTTTTGGCAAAGAATTGAATATCATCGATCATCAACACATCCAGGGAGCGGTAAAAACGCTTAAAGTTTTCAATGGTATTGCCTTTTAACGCTTTCACCATATCTTGAACAAAGCGTTCTGAATGGATATAAACCACCTTTGCCGACGGATTTCGAGCCAAAATTTCGTTGCCAATGGCGTGGAGCAAGTGCGTTTTACCTAAACCGGTTCCGCCATAAAGGGAGAAAGGATTACAGTGACTCTCGCCGGGGTTCGTCGCCACTTGCTGTGCCACTGCTTTGGCGAGTTGGTTCGATTTACCCTGAACAAAATTATCAAAAGTATGCTGTTCATTGAGCCCTGTGCGAATTCGCTGGGCACTTGGTATGTCGCCCCCTTCGATCATCTTCCCCTCCGCCACAGGATCAGGGGTTGGCTCGGGTTTGATCCCGACTTGGATCTCCACACTTAAGGCATCATTTTTAGTCAAAGTACGGGCTAGTAACACGATCTCCGCTAAAAAACGATCCTTAACCCAATTCGCTACAAATTGATTATGCGCATACAGCATCAATGTTCCCGCTGAATCACTCGCCTGCAACGGACGTAGCCATGTGCTGTAATCAGTGGGCGAAACTTTCGCCTGTAAATGGCTTAAACAATCAGACCAGAGGGAAGACATTGTGGCTCCAAAATCGTTATCAAAAAAGGTCGCTATGATACCTGAAAAAGGGGGGAAGATCTTGTGGTTTTTTTGTGGATAGATGGAAAAAAGATTCCATATCTTGCTAAATTATCCACAAACTCACCCCCGACTTTGTTGGAAAAAAGGTAAAAGTCGGGGGAGATGGCTAAATGTTATTCAATATCACCGCAAAAACGGTAACCTTCGCCGTGAATGGTCACAATAATCTCCGGTGTGTTAGGATGATCTTCGAAATGCTTGCGGATACGGCGAATGGTAACATCCACGGTGCGATCGTGGGGCTTTAATTCACGCCCAGTCATCTTCAACAGCAGATCGCCACGGGTTTGAATTTTGCCGGGGTTCTGGCAGAAATGTTGTAAGGCACGGTATTCACTACGAGGGAGCTTAATCACTTCCCCTTCGGGGTTGATTAAACTACGACTATTGACATCTAACACCCAGCCGTTGAAACGGTAGCACTCCACATCCTGCGGGCCTTCTTGCTCTTTGACTTTATCTGACATCGTCCGCTGTAGTAAATTACGCGCCCGAATAGTCAGCTCTCGTGGGTTAAACGGCTTCGTGATGTAATCATCCGCACCGATTTCAAGGCCTAAAATTTTATCCACCTCGTTATCACGCCCGGTTAAAAACATCAGCGCAATATCGGTATTTTCTCGCAATTCACGGGCAAGCATTAAGCCATTTTTGCCGGGGAGATTAATATCCATAATGATTAAATGCACCGCCTGCGTTTCCAAAATTTGGTGCATTTCGTTGCCATCAGTTGCTTCAAACACCTCATATCCTTCTGCCTCAAAAATATGTTTGAGGGTGTTGCGTGTAACAGCTTCATCTTCAACAATAAGAATTTGGGGATTCTGCATTTCTATACCCTTTCAATTAAATTTAACACTATGCTTAATTCTACTCACCAATGCAACTTGGAGAAAGAATTTATTTTACATTTCATTAGTTTCAATCAAATTTGTTGTAAAAATTAGATAAATTGTAGGAAGTTTGTATCCCTTTTGTTACAGTTCCAATCTTTCAAGCGGTAACGCTAAATAGCTTCGAGCAAGATCTTCTGCCATAGCTTGATGGCTTAATACAGCTCGCTTTTCAGCCAAGACAACGCGTTCAATACGACGCCCAACATAGCCCTGCAAGCGGTAAAAATTCAAGGCACTTTGTAAAGGTAAAAAGCTCGGATTAAAGGCCGCATTTTCGGCATAACGCCCCGTAATAATCTCCCCCTCTACCATTAACGCCACACCACTATAGGCTTGGCTATAAGGTGCATAGGCTTGGTTAGCCGCTTCTACCGCCGCACGTTCTAAAGCATCATTTCCGCCTTGTAAAGCGTGATCCTGTGGATCGAACAGCACGTGATGAATATCGAGATCTTTTGGCCCAAACGCATCAGGCAAATAGCCGTGTAGCGGGTTATGTTGGGCATGGGGTAAGTGAATATGCAGTTTTTCCGCCGTGTTTAATTCATTCATAAATTGACGGCAATGCCCACAAGGGGTGTAATTTACCACCATATCACTTAACGCTTTTTCGCCGGCTAACCAAGCGTGCATCACGGCACTTTGCTCTGCATGGACGGTCTGTTGCATTCCCACGCCCGCAAACTCTTGATTCGCCCCGAAGTAGAAAGCCCCCGATTCACCAATAGCAACGGCACCAACATAAAAATTCGACACCGGCACAAGGGCAAAACAAGCAGCAATAGGCAAGCAAGCCAAAGCGAGTTGCACCGGCGTAAGCTGAAACTCAGTACTCAATAAGGCGACTTGTTCAGCACTTATCACGCCTTTTAAATTTTGCTGATGAAGAAGGTTGATGACCTTTTCTGTCACGGGGTTTGCTTGTGTTGCCACTTGAGCAAGGCGGTGCTGAATTTCCTTTCTTTCTGTCATATTTCTCTCCTGACATCTCTTTTATGACATCAAAGGGGCAAATTTGAGCATATTGCAAAAAATACGCCAAATTTAACCCCTTATTGCGACTAAACTTCCCCTATTATACCGATAAACGGGTGGAGAATCTGTGATCTAAATCGCACTTATGCCAAAGCGATCCCCTGAACTTGCCCCACTTTAATGGTTAATGGCGTTGCCGATCTGACGCTATTTTGACGATCTGCAATAAAGAAACGGGAAGTAAACACCTTTTCTCCCTGATTACAGAAGATCTCTACCACCGAACGGTCAAAGAAGATCGCTAAGCTCGTCAGATTGGCAATTTCACAATGTCGCACTGTGCCAAATTCTGCCATTTTTTCGCTTTGCGCGGTGTGAGTGCGATCGAGCGTAAGTACGCCCTTCTCATAGCGCAACGCTAAATGTTGCCCTTCTGCATTGTCAAAGAATTTCAGGTCAAGGCATTGATTTTCCACAGGAATGTCTAAATACGCGGTATCTAAGCCTGCAATGGTGGCAAATTTTTCACCTAATTCGACCGCTTGTAATTGTCCAATTTGGGCGATAGGCTGTTGATAAATCTTGCCCTCTTGGAGAGAAAGTCGCCGTGGTAGCGTGAGCATCGAGTGCCATTGGTAGCGGTCTGTCGGGTAGGTTAAATCCGGCAAGCCAACCCAACCAAGGAGAATACCCTCGGCGTGTTGCACTGTTTGCGGTGCATAAAAATCAAAGCCATAATCAAGCTCCTCAATCTGCTTCGCTTCAAGGCGATTTCCAACTAATTTTCCCAAGGCATAGGTCGCGTGGTAATTATTTTGGAAGCGTCTTTCCTCTCGCGCTTTCCCCTGTGGCGACCAAACAAAAACATCTTCCCCTTCTAGCTGAAAGAGATCAGGGCATTCCCACATAAAAACGTGCCGATTATCAAAGCCTTCAACGGCGAGTTCACCAAGCAAACGAGGTGGGCTGTTTAAATCGTCCATCTCATAGAGTAACGCTGTGCCGGTTAAATCATGGCGTTGCGCCCCAACTACAAAACGGATTTTCCCCTCCGCAGTGATGAAAGGTTTTGGATCACGGACGTGTTCGGTATAACCCTCGGGGGCTTGATCAATTAAGCAACGCTTCGACAGCAGTGTGCCATCTTTATCAAAAAGAGCGATATTTTGATGTGGCACACGCTGATTATCACCCGCTCGGCGCGTATTGCCGGTATAAAACGCCACAATCTGATCTTGCCATAAAATCGCCCCACCAGAATAACAGCCGTGGGATTCAAACAGTTCATCAGGAATCAGTAAATCCCCTTGCTGAAAATGTTGAAAATCTCGGGTCATGAAATGTTGCCAATGTTTCATCCCGTGCATTGCTCCGTAGGGAAACCATTGGTAGAAAATGTGGTACTTCTCACCATCAAAAATCAAACCATTGGGATCATTGAGTAAGCCCGTCGGCGGTGCGAGGTGGTAGCGAGGGCGAAAATCATTGTCTTGGGCGACTTGTTGGGCGACCGCCTCTAACTCCCCAACTTCTTGTGCGTGAAGGCTTTTATATTTGCCTTGGTTAAAAATATGCATAGCGTTCCCGTGTAAATTTTGCAAAAAATTCGACCGCTTGTTATGGCAGAAAAGGGCTTTCGCCCATGTCTAACAAGCTAAAAAAGCCGCTAACTGTGCTTTATTCGGCAAGGCAGACATCGCCCCTTTCGCCGTTGTCGCCAACGCACCGGAAGCATTGGCTTGGCGAATAATCTCCCCAAGTGCGGATTCCCGCTTCCAATCTGCCACACCGGCAAGCCCAGCTAATAACCCACTAACGAAAGCATCCCCGGCGCCTGTGGTATCAACGGGTTCTAACGCCTTGCCCACAACTTGCTGGCTCTTGCCTTGGAGATAATAAATCGCTCCGTCTTTCCCTAAGGTGATGATAATCAGCTTTTCAGGATATTGTGCCGTAATACGCGCTACCGCCTTTTCAAGGGTGCTTTCTGACATTAAGAGCGTGAGTTCTTCTTCGGAAAATTTCAGCACATCAGCCATTGCCACCACCGCATTGACGACACTTTTCATCTCCCCTAATGAATGCCAAAGCGATTCCCGTAAATTAGGGTCAAAAGAGAAGAATCCACCGGCTTGTTTCACTCGGCGAATCGCCTCCAAAGTTGTTCCACGAGAAGGTTCATTGATTAACGCAATGGAACAGCAGTGTAACCACTCACCCGCTTGGAATGGGGGCAAATCCTCCACTTCTAAAAACTGATCCGCACTCGGATTCACCATAAACGTAAAGCTCCGCTCGCCTTTATCTAGCCCCACAATCACAGTTGAAGTGCGATGTTCGGGGTCAAGAATCATCTGTTCGGTGGAAACCTTCTCCTTCGCCAACGTTTCTTGCATAAAACGCCCAAGCGGGTCGTTCCCCACCCGCCCAATAAAACCGGCTTCCACACCAAGACGAGAAACACCCACAGCTACATTTGCCGGCGCACCGCCTGCACAGCGTAAATAGTGGGCTTCGCCATCGGGAATTAAATCCACCACAGCGTCCCCTAATACCCAAATTTTGCTCATAACACAGATCTCTTATTGTTAGAAAATTAACCGAAATAGTAGCTAAATCGGTTTAGTTTTGCAATCGATCTCGCTATCCATTGGGATTACCATGCCAAATAAAAAACCAACACATCTCAAAATCCGTGCTAGATAAACCCCGACCAAAATGGTAGAATTAGCACGCTTTTTCGCTCGCATCATGGGCGAATATTATTAAGTTCCAGTGTGTGGAAAAGCAAAGGGTGGTTCGACTTCTCTTAAAAAAGTTGAATTTAGCCCATTTTCTATTACACTATCCACTCTCGCACTTAGGCGAATTTACATAGGAAACATAAAATGAGCATTGAAGAACGCGTAAAAAAAATCATCGTTGATCAACTTGGTGCAGAACCAGCCAACGTGAAACCTGAAGCTTCATTCATCGAAGATTTAGGCGCAGACTCTCTTGATACTGTTGAATTAGTAATGGCTTTGGAAGAAGAATTCGATATCGAAATTCCAGATGAAGAAGCTGAAAAAATCACCACAGTTCAATCTGCGATCGATTACGTTCAAAACAATCAATAATAAATAGCAAAATCCAACCAAACGGTTGGATTTTGTTTTTCTAAAATCATAGACAATAGCAACATATAATAGAAAATGTTGCTATTTTTATCTTGGCATGTAAGACAAATAACTAAATCACTACTCCACCGTTACCGCTTTGGCAAGGTTTCTCGGTTGATCCACGTCGGTGCCTTTAATAAGGGCAACGTGGTAAGAGAGAAGTTGCAATGGCACGGTGTAGAAAATTGGAGCGGTGATTTCATCTACTTTCGGTAACACAATGGTTTTAAAGCCTGTGGTTTCTTCAAAGCCGGCTTCGTGATCTGCAAAAACATAAAGTTGACCGCCACGCGCGCGGACTTCTTCAATATTCGATTTCACTTTTTCCAGTAAATCATTTTCTGGGGCGACCACAACGACTGGCATATCACTGTCAATTAACGCAAGTGGCCCGTGTTTTAGCTCCCCAGCGGCATAGGCTTCGGCGTGAATGTAGGAAATTTCCTTTAATTTTAATGCCGATTCCATAGCGATGGGGTAATACTCGCCACGCCCTAAGAAAAGGGTGTGATGCTTCTCGGCAAAATCTTCGGAAAGTTTTTCAATCGCTTTATCAAAGACCAATGCGCTTTCAATTTGTGCTGGCAAACGCTGTAAAGCCTGTACGATATGGCGTTCTTTCTCTTCGCTCACCGTGCCTTTTAGGCGACCAATTGCCACGTTAAGTAATAATAAGCAGGTTAATTGGGTGGTAAAGGCTTTGGTTGAAGCCACGCCAATTTCCACACCGGCTTTGGTCATAAAGGCAAAATCAGATTCACGCACAAGGGAAGAACTTGCCACGTTACACACTGTCATCGCTGCCATGTAGCCAGATTCTTTGGCTAAACGTAAAGCGGCTAAGGTATCGGCGGTTTCCCCTGATTGAGAAAGGGTAATCAATAAGCTATTTGGGCGTGTCACAAATTTGCGGTAGCGGAATTCGGAGGCGATTTCCACATCACAACTCACACCCGCAATGGCTTCAAACCAGTAACGAGCCACCATACCGGCGTTATAAGAGGTGCCACAGGCAACGATCTGGATATGCTCTACTTTGCTGAGAATTTCGTTCGCATTCGGAGCAATGGCATCAATGACCACTTTATCGTTTGCAATACGCCCTTCAAGGGTGTTACGAATCGCCACCGGCTGTTCAAAAATTTCTTTTTGCATATAGTGGCGATAAGGACCTTTATCTGCCGCATCAGCTTCAAAATTGCCTTCGTGAATTTCACGCTCCACTTTATTGCCCTTAGCGTCATAAATATCCACCGAACGGCGAGTAATTTCTGCCACATCACCCTCTTCTAAGTAAGCAAAACGGCGGGTAACGCTTAATAATGCTAACGGGTCAGACGCTAAGAAATTTTCGCCTACACCGTAACCAATCACCAGCGGAGAACCTGAACGCGCAACGATTAAATGCGCCGGCTCATCTTGATTCATCACCACCGTACCGTAAGCGCCACGCAACTGTGCGACGGTTTTTTGTACCGCTTCCAGTAAGGTGCTTGCGGTGCGGAATTCCCATTCCACTAAATGGGCAATCACTTCGGTATCCGTTTGAGATTGGAACACATAGCCCCGTTGTTGTAAGGCGGTGCGTAACTCTTCGTAGTTTTCGATGATACCGTTATGCACCACCGCAATTTTACCTGAACGGTGTGGGTGAGCATTGGTTTCAGAAGGCTCACCGTGGGTTGCCCAGCGAGTGTGAGCAATCCCTGTGCCCCCCTTTAATGGGCTAGCTTCAATGGCATCATCAAGGGCTTTCACTTTACCAACACGGCGAACAATGTTCATCTCTTGCTGTTCGTTTAATACCGCGACCCCTGCGGAGTCATAACCACGGTATTCTAAACGGTGTAAGCCATCGACTAGGATTTCCGCGATATCACGTTGTGCCACAGCACCAACAATTCCACACATAATTTGCTTCCTTATTTTGTTGAAGTTAAAAATAGTTAATCGCCCACGCTATTGGGAAACGCCCAACAAGCGGTCTGATTTTGGGCAAAATTTGTTACGACGATGCAATAATGACTTCTACGCCTTGGGCTTCAATTTCTTGACGAATTTGTAAGTCAAGTTCATCATCGGTAATCAATTTATCGATCTGTTGCCAAGTGAGCTCCACATTTGGCATTTTTCGCCCGATTTTTTGTGACTCAATCAGCACGATCACTTCCCGAGCAACCTCTGCCATTACACGGCTTAGCCCGACTAATTCATTAAACGTCGTCGTGCCTTGTGCTAAATCAAGCCCATCCGCCCCAATAAAAAGTTGGTCAAAGTTATAAGATCTCAACACCTGCTCCGCCACTTTGCCTTGGAAAGATTCAGAACGAGTATCCCAAGTACCACCTGTCATTAACACGGTGGGCTCGCACTCGTGAGCCGTTAATTCATTGGCTAAGGCGAGGGAGTTTGTCATCACAACCAAACCCGTTTGATGCAAGGCTTTGACTAATGCCCCTGTCGTGCTACCACTATCAATAATGATACGGTTATGATCGGCAATCCAATTCACCGCTTCATTGGCAATGGCTAACTTTTGTTTCGAAAGTTGCTCTTGACTCTCTTCAATTAACTCCGTGGGAATTTTTATCGCCCCGCCATAACGGCGCAATAAAAAACCACTCTCTTCCAGAGCGGTTAGGTCTTTGCGAATAGTGACTTCGGAGGTATCAAAAAAGTGCGCTAAATACTCCACACTCACTTCCCCCTGTTCTTGCACTAAATTTGCAATGATTTGACGGCGTTGTTGGGTGTTTCGTTTCGACATATTTATATCGCATTATCTTTCGTTTCAAAATTTAGTGCATTTTAGTGGGTTTAAGCCGAAAAAGAAAGTGAAATTTATCGCCAACGCCATCAAAACAGCACGACATATATTCAAAAAAGAGGAAATAAAAAAGCGAGCTCATTCGCTCGCTTTGGATTGTTTTTATCGGGATTATTTCAAGCCCAATTTCTTTTCAAGGTAGTGAATGTTCGTGCCACCTTTGCGGAAATTTTCATCGGACAGAATCTGCTGATGAAGTGGGATATTGGTTTTAATCCCTTCAATAATGGTTTCGCTGAGGGCATTCTCCATACGGCGAATGGCAATATCACGATTTTCCGCATAAGTAATGAGCTTGCCGATCATGGAATCATAATGCGGTGGCACAGAATAGCCTGCGTAAATGTGGGAATCCCAACGTACGCCTAAGCCCCCCGGCACATGCAAGCGGGTAATTTTACCCGGCGAAGGTAAGAAGGTATTCGGATCTTCAGCATTGATACGGCACTCAATCGCATGACCACGGACTTTAATATCCGCTTGCTTAACGGAAAGCGGTAAGCCCGCTGCAACGCGTAGCTGCTCTTTCACTAAGTCGATACCGGTAATCATCTCCGTCACAGGATGCTCTACTTGCAAACGGGTATTCATCTCAATGAAATAGAACTCGCCGTTTTCGTAGAGGAACTCAAACGTCCCTGCCCCACGGTAGCCGATTTCGATACACGCATTGGCACAACGCTCGCCGATAAATTTACGCAGTTCATCGGTAATCCCCGGTGCTGGCGCTTCTTCCACCACTTTTTGGTGGCGACGTTGCATCGAACAATCCCGCTCGGCAAGATAAACGGCGTTGCCGTGGGTATCTGCAAGCACTTGGATTTCAATATGGCGTGGATTTTCAAGGTATTTTTCCATATACACCATATCGTTATTAAACGCCGCTTTCGCTTCCGCTTTAGTCATGGCGATAGACTCTTCAAGATCTTTTTCTTGATGAACCACACGCATACCACGACCACCACCGCCCCCAGAGGCTTTGATGATCACTGGGTAACCAATGCGTTTTGCGATCTCTTTATTTTTCGCCGTATCGGATCCCACTGGGCCATCTGAACCCGGCACACAAGGCACGCCGGCTTTTTTCATCGCATTGATTGCAGAGACTTTATCGCCCATTAAGCGAATCACATCCGCCGTTGGCCCAATAAAGGTAAAGCCCGATTTTTCGACTTGTTCAGCAAAATCTGCATTTTCAGATAAGAATCCGTAACCCGGATGCACCCCGTCCGCCCCGGTCACTTCGGCAGCGGCAATAATGGCAGGGATATTGAGGTAACTTTTGGTAGAAGGTGCAGGACCGATACAAATGGTTTCGTCTGCAAGGAGAACGTGTTTCAATTCACGGTCAGCGGTGGAATGTACCGCCACGGTTTTAATGCCGAGCTCTTTGCAAGCACGCAAAACGCGTAAAGCAATTTCGCCACGGTTCGCAATGACAACTTTTTCTAACATTTAGCTTGTCCTTTTAGCGGAACAAGCGGTCTTTTTTTGCAAACTTTTTGCCAAAATCGACCGCTTGTAACAAGAGAATTATTCAATAATGAATAGTTTTTGGTCAAATTCAACGGCTTCGCCATCATTTACGAGGATCGCTTTCACGACACCGGCTTTGTCCGATTCAATGCGGTTCATCATTTTCATCGCTTCAACGATACAAAGCGCATCGCCAACTTTCACGCTTTGCCCCACTTCCACAAACGGTTTTGCTTCTGGGCTTGGGCTACGGTAGAACGTCCCCACCATTGGTGAAAGCACAGCGTGGCCACTCACTTCGTTGCTTGGCGCCGGTGCGGCTGCTGGTGTAGCCACGGGTGCAACAGGGGCAGGCTGTGCCACCGCCGTTGGTGCAGGTGCGCTAACATATTGTACAGGCGCTGCCGAAGCTGGGGCTGCACGGCTAATGCGTACCGTTCCCTCTTCCTCAGATACCTCTAATTCAGTGATGCCTGACTCTTCGACTAATTCAATAAGTTTTTTAATTTTGCGAATATCCATAATTGAGATCCGTGTGATAAATGAAAAGAGAAACTCTGCACGGGAATGCAGAGCAAAATTGGGCGTAGATTACCTCAAATTCGCCAAATTTGCGATTAAAATCTTGTAAAATTGGCAAGATCGAGGCAATTTTGGCACTGTTCCTATCAGTTTGAGAAAAGTGTAAAAATGCTTGAAATTATGATTTGCTTAAAAATTCCACGGCGTAATCCAGCGCATAATCATAGCCCTTTACCCCTAAGCCACAGATCACCCCTTTGGCAATATCGCTTAAATAGGAGTGATGACGAAAAGGCTCTCGGGCATGCACATTGGAGAGATGCACCTCAATAAAAGGAATATTCACACTTAATAACGCATCCCTCAATGCCACGCTGGTATGCGTAAAAGCCGCGGGGTTGATAATAATAAAATCAACCTGTTGAAAAGCTTGATGAATACGGTTAAGCAAGGCTTCTTCACCATTGGCTTGATAATAATCGAGGGAGAACCCCCGTGATAACGCTTGTTGTTGTAGGTGTTGCTCAATTTCGGCGAGAGTTTGTGCCCCGTAAATATGGGGTTCTCGTTTGCCCAACATATTCAAATTTGGGCCGTTAAGTAGCAAGATTTTTTTCATAATAGGCTCTTTAAGGGAGTAGTTCATTCACTAATTCTGGTGGGCGACAAAAGCGGACACCTTTATCACTTTCCACAAAAGGGCGATTCAATAGGCTTGGGTTTGCCACAATGTGGGCGAGGATCGCTTCATCACTCGTCTGATCATCAATGACGCCATAGGCAGGCACATCCGTGCGAATCGCTTGCCGCGGTGTTAAGCCACTCTTTTCAATTAAGTTTTTGACGGTATCAATATCAAGGGCGGTGTTAAGGTATTCGACAATCTTTGGCTCAATGCCTCGACGGCGAATCAAAGCCAGTGTTTCCCGTGATTTTGAGCAATTTGGGTTGTGGTAAATGGTGATGCTCATAAGTGCTCCTTTATTCAATTAAACATCGTTTCTCTTCGTAAGAGTGCTATAATTTGCTCAATTATCTTAAATTCATAGAGGTTATTATGCAATCTTCATTACAAGATATTCTCGACACCGTAAAAGCGAATAATTTAACCTATCATCAAAAATTGATGATAATCGGCAATATTGCAGAACGGCTATTCAACCCAATCGAATTATTAAGTTATACCGAAGAAGAGTGGCAACATATTGAAAATCAGATGATCTGCGATTTGAATGAAGGCTATGCCATTTACCGCCCTCGTTATATTTTGCCTGACTATAATGTATATATCCAAAAAGGCTGTCAATTTCTCGATCTCCCGCCACCTAAAACCCTTGATGATGTCCTTGATGGCTTACTAATTATTTATGCTCACGTTCCTTCTATTACGACTTACCCTGTCTATATCGGGCGACTTGATCAGTTAATTGACCCTTTTATTACCGATGAAGCCAGTGATTATCCTAAAATTAAACGTTTCTTAAATCATATTGATAAAACTATCGCTGATTCTTTCTGCCACGCCAATATCGGCCCTTACGATACTCGTGCAGGACGCTTAATTCTTCAAGCAGTCATTGAATTAGAAAATACCACACCAAATATGACCATTCGCTACGATAAGACAAAAACTTCACGGGAATTTGCTGAACTGGCAGCCAAAGCCTGTTTATTAGTATCTAAGCCTTCTTTTGCGAATGATGCTTACTACATTAGCGATTTAGGTGAAGAATATGGCGTAGCAAGTTGCTACAACGCTTTACCTGAATGTGGCGGTGCTTATACCTTAACTCGCTTACGGCTTGGCACGATTGGACGAGCCTGTCAAAGTGTTGATGAAATGGTGAACCATTTATTACCCAAAGTCGCAAAATTAGCACTCTCAACAATGGATAAACGACATAAATTTTTGGTGGAAGAGAGCCACTTTTTCGACACTGATTTTTTAGTGAAAGAAGGTTTTATTCAACGCACTAATTTTACCAGTATGATTGCGATTGTCGGGCTGGCTGATGCGACAAATCATTTACTTCATCAAGAAGGTTTAAACGAAACCTTTGGCCAAAGTAAACGAGGCGATGAAATTGCGACGGCAATTATGGAGAAATTGCAAGACGTGGTGAATGCACATCAAGGGCTGTATGTTGAGCGAACAAGCGGTCGTTATTTGCTTCACGCCCAAGTAGGTGCAAGTATTCACGAAGAAGATAAAGCCAATAACCCCGCACACCGAGTACGCGTAGGACAAGAGCCAACACTTCTTGCTCATCTCAAACAATCTGCCCCTTATCACCAATATTTCCCTTCTGGCACCGGCGATCTCTTTGCCTTTGATCAAACCTATACCGATCATCTTGATGCTGTTGTCGATATTATTGACGGCTCATTTGCACAAGGCTACCGCTATATCACAACCTATCTCAAAAATACCGATTTAATTCGGGTAACGGGCTATTTAGTGAAAAAAAGTGAAGTAGAGCGTTTCCGTAACGGTGAAGCGGTGCTACGAGATACGACTTGGTACGGCTCAGGCACGGACGAATGTGCCAATGTCTTTGATCGCCAACTACGCGATGAGCAGAATGTGAGTGCTAAATAAAAAATGAAGACATTATGAGTAAAAGCGGGCAATGATGCTCGCTTAAACCAATCTTCACTTTTCGTTTTTCCGATAAACAATGTCAGCAGGATATGGAATGAACACCCTTGCGAATATTTTTGTTCCCTTGCACCGTATTATTCCCTTTTCCAATGTGGAAGGGCAAGGTAACCGTACGAGCATTTTTCTACAAGGCTGTAAGTTGAATTGCTTGTATTGCCACAATCCTGAAACGATTGCCCGCCATAATCCCGAAGCCAAAATGGTCAGCTTGCAATATTTATATGATCAAATCATGGACGCTGTTCCCTTTATTCGCGGCATCACTATTTCAGGCGGTGAGCCGACGATTCATCACAAAAAACTTGTACCACTCTTTCAAGCAGTTAGAAAAACAGGGCTAACTTGCTATTTAGATAGTAGCGGATTTTTTGATTATGAGCAGACATTGCCGTTGATTGAGATAACCGATAAATTTTTATTCGATCTGAAAGGTGATGGCTTAGGGCTACAAACACTCTGTTTTGATCGTAAAAATCAAGCCGGTCTGATACCAACACAACCTATTCCCACACTTCAACATATTAAAAGCGATAACCTAAACCGTAATTTGGCTAATCTGGCAAAATTACTCCCCTTAGGCAAAATTGAAGAAGTGCGGTTAGTGTTTATTACGGGCTTTTTTGATGCGCATACATTGATTGCCAAAGTCGCCGAGTTATTACGCCATTACCCTGATGTTTTACTCAAAATTATTCGAGTTCACTCAAAAGGTAGCCGAGATCCTCAAGGGCTTAATGCACATATCCCCACTCTGGCAGAAACACAGGAATTAGCTGATTTTGCACAACATTTAGGTATTCAGCGTATCAAAGTAATTTAACAAAATTTTGTTAAAAAATGACCGCTTGTAAGCCCATGCTTAACCTAATTGAGTGATGGGAATTTGCTGTGCTGCATCGGATTTCTTTGTCGGCAAGACTTGTTCAAGCCGATATTGATTGAGAGATTGGTAAAACTGCTCTTGTGCCTCATTCAGGAGCGATTTTAAACCACAACGGGGATGCAATACGCATAATGGTGAGGTGCAATTGACCATTTGTGGATCACCTTGCAAAATCCGAATAAGATCCCCTAAAGGTAGGTGCAACGTTTCTGGAGCAAGACGAATACCTCCGCCCTTACCTCGGGTGGTAATCAACCAACCTTGTTTTGCCATAAAATGGACAATCTTAACCAAATGATTTTCCGACACTTGGAGCTGTGTCGCTAACATTCCAATCGTATAATTTTCCGCCTGATTACTGCCAAGTAACATCAAAATGCGAAAGCCGTAGTCCGTAAATTTATTTAATTGCATAGCCCCTCTCTTTCGCGCCAAATTTTAGCACGAAATATTCTGCCTAATAGCCTTGATTCTTTGTGCTTTAAAATGTATTTTAAATACACTTTAAAAATAATAACTCAACGAGGAAATCCTATGTCTTTAACCCCAAAACAAATTGAACTGATTAAAGCGACAGTCCCTGTCCTGCGTGAAAATGGTGTGGCATTAACGGGCTATTTTTACAATCGCATGTTAAACAACCATCCTGAATTAAAAGAGGTGTTTAACCTCGGGCATCAGCGTAGCGGTGCTCAAGCTCGCTCCTTAGCCGGTGCAGTATTGGCTTATGCAGAAAATATTGAAAACCCAAGTGTGCTTGCCTCAGCAATTGAATTGATGGCACATAAACACGTCAGTTTGGAAATCCAAGCCCCTGATTATCAAATTGTCGGGAGCAATTTATTACACTCCATTAGTGAAGTGTTATCCATTCCAATGGATGATCCCCTCATTGAAGCTTGGGCGGCGGCTTATGGCCAGCTTGCGGAGGTGTTAATTTCCACTGAAAAAGCCATCTATGATGAACATGCCCAAACACAGGGGAGCTGGTTAGGCTGGCGAACCTTTAAAATCGCCAAAAAAGTGGTTGAAAATAGCGAGATTACCTCTTTCTATCTTCAGCCCACAGACGGCGGGGCTTTACCGCACTACAAAGCTGGGCAATATATTTCCGTGCGAGTCTTGGTGGAAGAATTAGGCTTAAAACAACCTCGGCAATATACGCTCTCCGACAGCCCGAAAACCGATCACCTGAGAATCTCTGTGAAACGGGAAGATCCGAAAGGCGAACTTGCTGGGGGCTGGGTTTCAAACACGCTCCACGGGCTGAATGAAGGCGATGAGATTGAAGTCACCGCCCCAACGGGTAACTTCTTCCTGATTGATAGCACGAAACCGAATGTCTTTATCAGCGGTGGTGTGGGCTTAACCCCGATGATTGCGATGCTCAATCAGCTTGTCGATGCCAATATCCCTGCTCCGGTGAGTTTTATTCACGCTTGCCGAAATGCCGAAGTACATGCCATGAAACCGCATGTGGATGCCGTCAAAGCGCGTTTTGATCATGTAAAAAGTTTTACCGCCTATGAGCAAGGCAATGAAGGGGACGCCGATGTGATTGGTCGCTTAGATTTACATCAACTCCCTCGGGAATTATTACCGACCTTAGCAGATTACTACCTCTGCGGCCCACTCTACTTTATGCAAGCACAATACAAAACCTTGCTTGAATTGGGTATTGCGAAGGAACAAATCCACCTCGAAGCCTTTGGCACCGGGGGCGTGCAGTTAAGTTAAACCCCATAAAAAAACGGGGCAATGCCCCGTTTTCTCGTTTTTGACCCCTAACAAGCGGTCGTTTTTAGTGACTTTTTTGCACTACAGTAATACACGCGCTTTAATCGTACCGTCAATCTCTTTCAAGCGTGCAAGGGCTTCGGCTGTATTGTCCGATTCCACATCAATCACCACATAACCGACATTCGGATCCGTCTGTAAATACTGTGCGGCAATATTCACATTTAATTCCACAAACACTTGGCTGATTTTATTCAGAACCCCAGGGCGATTTTCGTGAATATGGAGCAAGCGATTTGTGCCTTGGTGGCTTGGTAAAGAAACCTCTGGGAAATTCACCGCGGAAAGGGTTGATCCGTTATCGGAGTATTTAACAAACTTATTCGCCACTTCTGTACCGATATTCTCTTGAGCTTCAGACGTTGAACCGCCAATATGCGGGGTCAAAATCACGTTATCAAATTGACACAATGGCGACTCAAAAGGATCACTGGCAGAGGCGGGCTCTTCAGGGAATACATCTAAGGCTGCACCGCGTAATTTCCCCCCTTCAATGGCTGCGGCAAGGGCATCAATATCCACCACCGTTCCCCGTGCGGCATTGATTAACACGGCATCGTCTTTTAATTGGGCAATGCGTGTAGCGTCCATTAAATTTTTCGTTGAGGCATTTTCTGGCACATGGAGAGAAATGGCATCACAGGTAGAAAGGAGAGATTCAAGGCTTGCCATTTGTTGCGCATTACCGAGGGGCAATTTATTTTCAATATCGTAGAAGAAGACTTGCATCCCAATAGATTCCGCAATAATACTTAACTGCGAACCGATATGCCCATAACCGATAATCCCCAGTTTTTTCCCCCGCACTTCGTTTGAGCCTGTGGCAGATTTATTCCAAATGCCACGATGCACTTCGGCATTCGCTTTCGGCACTTGACGCATCAATACAATGATTTCACCTAGCACCAACTCCGCCACGGAACGAGTATTGGAGAAAGGCGCATTAAACACAGGAATACCGCGTTTTTTTGCTGCTTCTAAATCCACTTGGTTTGTTCCAATACAGAAACAGCCAATGGCAATCAATTTCGGCGCTTGGGCTAACACTTCCTCGGTCAAAAAGGTGCGTGAGCGAATACCAACAAAGTGGGCATCTTTAATCGCGTCGATCAGCTCCGCCCCATCAAGGGCTTTTTTGTGGTAGTCGATATTGGTGTATCCCGCTGATTTCAGCACATCCACGGCATTTTGATGGACGCCTTCAAGCAAGACGAATTTGATTTTAGATTTGTCGAGTGAAACTTTTGTCATTGTTTTTTCCTGTTGTGTTTATGTTGCAAAATAATTGATAAAAATGACCGCTTGTGACGCTTACACAACGCCCAGCAGAGTGAAGGCACTGTGCTGGGCGTTTTTCAGATTATTGTAAGAGGGAAATATCTGCCACTTGTAAGAACAACGCTTGCAAGGCTTTCAAAATCGCTAAACGATTTTGGCGAAGGGCTGGGTCTTCGGCATTCACCATCACGTTATCGAAGAAATTATCCACCGGCTGACGTAAGTTAGCGAGCTTATCCAACACCGCTTGGTAATTGCCTTCGGCAACTAATGGCTGAATTTCGCTTTGTAACGCTAACACACTTTCAGCAAGGGCTTTCTCCGCAGGCTCAATACAAGCACTTGGGTTGATTGCGCCAATTTGAATCTCCGCTTTGGCTAAAATATTGCTCACACGCTTATTCGCTGCGGCAAGGGCTTCGGCAGAATCGAGCTGACGGAAATGGGCCACCGCACGCACACGGGCGTTAAAATCCGCCGGCTTCGTTGGACGGCGAGCAAGTACCGCCTGGATTTCATCCACACTGAACCCTTCATCTTGATACCACGCACGGAAACGTCCGAGCATAAAATCCACCACATCATTGACTACGGCGTTATTCGTTAATTTATCTCCAAAATAACGTGCCGATTGAGTGACTAACTGGGTGAGATCGAGAGGGAGATTTTTCTCCACAATAATACGAAGCACCCCTAAGGCTGCACGGCGTAGTGCAAAGGGGTCAGCATTGCCTTTCGGTGCTTGCCCAATGCCGAAAATCCCTGTCAATGTGTCGATTTTATCCGCCAACGCCACCGAACAAGCCACCAAAGAATTTGGCAAGTTATCGCCGGCAAAACGTGGCATATACTGCTCATTTAATGCCACGGCAACTTCTTCGGCTTCGCCATCGTGGCGCGCGTAGTGCATCCCCATTACGCCCTGCGTATCGGTAAATTCAAACACCATATTGGTCATTAAGTCACATTTTGACAACAAACCCGCACGCTTGGCATTCGCTACATCTGCCCCAATTTGTTCCGCAATAAAGCCACTTAACTGCTCAATGCGGTCGGTTTTATCTCGCAATGTACCGAGTTGTTGTTGGAATAACACGGTTTCAAGACGTGGGAGTTGATCTGCTAAACGCTGTTTTAAATCGGTTTTAAAGAAGAATTCCGCATCGGTTAAACGTGGGCGAACCACTTTCTCATTCCCTTCCACAATCGCCGTTGGATCATCAGGGTTGATATTTGAAACAAAAATAAAGTGCGGTAATAATTTGCCCGCTTGATCGTAAATCGGGAAATATTTTTGGTCGCCTTTCATCGTATAAACAAGGGCTTCCGCTGGCACGGCAAGGAAACGCTCTTCAAATTTTGCCGTTAAAACATTCGGGAACTCCACTAAGGAAGTCACTTCCTCTAATAAGCTCTCCTCAATATCTGCCACGCCCCCGAGAGCGGTCGCTTTTTCTTGCGATTTTGCCAAAATCAAGGCTTTACGCTCATTGAAATCTGCCACCACTGAGCCTTTTTCTCTCAGTGTTTGGAGATAGTCATCAGCGTGATGAATTTGGAATTCTCTTTCGCCTAAGAAGCGATGACCACGCACTGTTCTGCCACTTTGCACGCCCAAAATTTCGCCCTCAATCAACTCCGCACCAAGTAACATAGTGACTGTATGCACAGGGCGAATGAATTGCACGGTTTTATCCGCCCAACGCATTGGTTTTGGAATTGGCAATTTAGCGAGGGCATTGGCGACTAAGCCAGCGAGAAGATCTTTGGTGGCTTTGCCTTCCACAACGGCACGATGTACCAGCCATTCGCCTTTGTCGGTAGCAATGCGATCCGCCTCAGCAACGGTAATGCCACAACCTTTCGCCCAGCCTTCTGCCGCTTTGGTCGGGTTACCCTCACTATCAAAGGCAGCGGAAACAGCCGGCCCGCGTTTTTCAATTTCTTTGCTTGGTTGAGCGGTAATTAAATTCGCCACTTTTAACGCCAAACGGCGTGGCGAAGCAAACCACTCAACGTTGTCAAAGGTTAAACCCGCTTGCGTTAATTCAGCGGAAAAACTCTCCGCAAACGCCGTAGCTAAGGTTTTTAATGCTTTTGGTGGCAACTCTTCAGTGCCGATTTCTACTAGGAAGTTTTGGGTTGTCATTTTTTTCTCTTTGATTAAGTTTATTTACATACAATATTTTCTAAAACACTCATTTTTTCAATAATTTCTTTATTTATAATCTCTTTTCCCATTTCTCTGTCAATCCCTTTAAATTGATTCACTATTTTTTCATCTGATGAGTGAAAATATTGCTTATAATTATCTTTTGGATTACGACTATTTGTACTCAGACTTACTGTATAAAAATGTTCAACGTCCGCATAATAATTTATTGCCATATCCAATTTTATGCCTGATTTTCCGTGTAAATCACCACAAATATTATTAGAGGCTGTGAATCTTGTTTGACCTACCTGACCTCTTCCGAAATCATAAAAGTAAAATTGTTTCTTTAAACCCAATTCTTTCATCTCTTTTTTATTTCTCGGGTTATACGATTTCTTATCAGCAACTAAAATAACCTGAACATTCGCTTGATTTTTTGTTACCAATGAATGCAATTCACCAATCTGATCTAACGGCTGATTAGCTGCAATATGTTTTAACTCCCCTTTACTACCCAAATACTCATTTGTTTCTAAAAAAATCACTCGATTGATTTCTCCATCAATATTTTGATAAGGTCTTCCCTCTGGAATATCACTCTCCAACCCTAATGAACTACAACCAGCTAATAAAAAAGATAAAGTTGGTAATGTCATTTTTAAAAAATTCATTATTTTTTCCTCACTGAAATTTACTCCAAGGAGTAATATTATATTTAACCTAAGGTAATTATTACCTTAGACACTTTCAAAAGCATTATATTCGACTTTTTCGATGTTGCCGTCCATTCAAATAGTAATAATCCAATGTATTCATCTAATACTTATTTCGGCTGAGTTTCGCCTAATTCGGTATATTTCTCATTCATCTTTCTTGCCCATTGCACTAATTCAGGGGCAATTTCATTAAGATTGATACCTAATTTTTCACCTCGTAATACATACCAATCAATTAAACAGACGGCGGAAATAGTACCAAGATTTAAAGTATCGCCAAAAGGGGCAAGATGCTCAGCTAATACTTTAAAGCTACGAATATTACGTTCAGTTAATTGCTGATGGCGTGCTATCCACCACTCATTTTCAGGGCGAAGCAAACGCTCAGAAATAATCGGCAAGGTATTTTCCAAAATGCCGTCCGTTAAAGCGTATAACTGCAATACTTTCCATCGTTGGCTATCACGAGGCAATAAATTTGCCTTGGAACTATTTTTTGCACCAAGATCGTCAAGATACTCACTGATAACTTGACTATTATATAACCATTCTCCGTTATCGAGTTGTAATGCCGGCACACGACCAAGAGGGTTATCTTGGTTATGTGGAGAATGAGGATCAAAGGACGATTGAATCGTCATTAATTCCACTTGTTCATCAAGGCGATGATATTTAATCACTGCCATCACCTTACGAACAAAAGGGCTAGTCGTTGAGTGCCAGAGTTTCATTTTCATTCCTTTTACTTGTTACTTACTTTATAAATAAATAATTTTAGAGTGTTCTATTTTAATTGTTTCTTCGTTTTCTAATTTTTTAATTACTTGATTTATATTCTCTATTTCATTTTGTTTATTATATTTTTTAAAAATAGTTTGATGATGAATACTATTTTACAAGGTTTTCAATTTTTGAGGGAAATTTCTTTTGTTTGTATTTTTTATAAAGATTTTATATTCCTCAAATGATTGATTTATCTTCTCTATTTCATTATCATTTGATAATGATATGTAACATTCGGATGAAACTCTCGGTTCTTCATTGCTATTTTTGCGATAACAAATACGCTTTTCTCGTTGATTTTGAATGAAGTGGCATATACCATCATACCCTTGATCTTTTGAGAAAATGTGAAACTCAATATTTTTATCAACCACTGAATCTAATTTTCCTAAATAATAGGCAATATGGAAATCAACATTATTCTTAGCGATCTCTTTTACAGTAATTAATGAGATGTTGATTTCATCAGAAAATTTGTCACTCAATCTAATACAAGACTGATTTTCTGAAGCGCCAATGAATAAAAAAATACGCTCATATTTGTGGAGTTCCAACCCATCTAAAGAATTCATATTTTCATAATCAATAAAAGCAAATTTCATATTTCTCACCAACACAATGCCGTTTCAAATAGATCGCTAATATTTTTACTTAATTTCGACCACTTATCATACAAGCTTTCCCAATTCCGCTAAATCCAAAATGATTTCGTCATTCTCTAACAACAACGCAGGAACACCGATATAGCCATTCTGTTTAGCATGATCAAAAGCAGAATGACGATCTCTGAGTTTAAGGAATTGTTTATAGCCCACGGGGGTTTCCGTGATTTCTACTTCTTCATATTCAATCCCTAATTTTTTCAACTCATCCACAAAAGGGTAAGTATCAGGGCACCATTTGGCGAAAAATAGAACCGGTTTTGACATTTTTTCCTCCATTTAGTTATACATTATATTTTTGCCGAATTTCTTCCCAAGATAAAGCATAATATTGCCAATACAATTCTCTAAATCGAATATTCATATTAGCCAACCAAGGCTTAGCTTCTGTATTCCAATGAGTAATTAAGGGTATTTGATTCCCAGGTAATTTCTCGATAATCTCAGAATCTTTTCCAAATACAAAATCACCACCAAGTTGATAATTAAAAAAACGATTTGCTTTAAGCCAGCGGTCTTTAAAAACTAGATTTAAAATATCTTGATCACCAAATTTAACCTTATTAATAATTTCTTTTGATAAATCCATACATTTTCTAGCCACATTATCTTGCTTCCAAAGTGGTAAATTAATTAACAATACACCAACATTAAAATAATTTCCGTTTAGTGAAAGATAATTTTCAAGATTATTTTCTGCAATAAAATCTTTACTTGCCGTAACATAATTATCTTTTAATTCTATCTGGAATAATTCAGAAATATCCCCATTAACAACCAAATCACAATCTAAATATAATACATTATTAGGAATATCTGGTGTATTAAATATCTCTTGAATAAAATAACGAAAGTAAGTTGTCTCACTACTAATATGTGGCAATGTATTGAATTTTGCTACTTCATTATTGATTACTTTGGCATCTATTATACTTACACCAACACAATTTAATTCTTTATTTAATATTTCAAACACTTCATTTGGAATATTTTTATTTAAAACATAGAATCTTAATTCTGTTGTACTTAAATTATGATACAACACAGATTTTATTGTTGTAATCATATGTTCAACATATTTTTGGTTGGCAGCAAGAATAATATAATTCATTTTGTTTCCCTTTAATTTAGGAACAGTGAAATTTATCAAAAATTTAACTGTTCCTAATCTCTATCGCTTACACATCGGAAACCCTAAGGCTTCACGGCTGGCGTAATAAGCTTCGGCAACGCCTTTGGTGAGAGTGCGAATGCGTAAAATGTAGCGTTGGCGTTCGGTGACGGAAATCGCTTTACGCGCATCAAGCAAGTTAAAGCTATGTGCCGCTTTTAAAATACGCTCGTAGGCTGGCAGTGGAAGTGGTTTTTCCAATGCTAATAATTCACTGGCTTCTTTTTCGTATTGGTCGAAGCAGTAGAATAAGAAGTCCGTGTTGGCATATTCAAAGTTGTAGGTCGATTGCTCAACTTCATTTTGGTGGAACACATCGCCGTAAGTGGTTTTACCGAGTGGACCATCCGACCAAACGAGATCATAAACGCTATCTACGCCTTGAATATACATTGCCAAACGCTCTAAGCCGTAGGTAATTTCGCCAGTTACAGGGCGACATTCTAATCCGCCAACTTGTTGGAAATAGGTAAATTGGGTCACTTCCATACCGTTAAGCCACACTTCCCAACCTAAGCCCCACGCACCAAGGGTTGGGTTTTCCCAGTTATCTTCTACGAAACGAATGTCGTTTTGTGTTGGATCGAAGCCGAGCATTTTTAAACTGTCTAAATAGAGTTCTTGAATATTATCAGGCGACGGTTTAATCACAACTTGGAATTGATAGTAGTGTTGCAAGCGGTTTGGGTTCTCGCCGTAACGCCCGTCTGTTGGACGGCGTGAAGGTTGTACATAGGCAAATGCCATGGGTTCAGGGCCTAATGCACGCAGTGCCGTCATTGGGTGAGAAGTTCCTGCGCCGACTTCCATATCGAAAGGTTGAACCACCGTACAACCTTGTTTTGCCCAGTAATCTTGTAATGCAAGGATCATACCTTGAAAGGTTTTCACATTAAATTGTGCTGACATAGGGTTTCCTATTGTTGAAATTCATTGAAAAAATGCCGTTATTATAGCGGACAAGCGGTCTTTTTTTGTGAAAATTTTGCGAAATTCACTAAAAATCCTCGCCTTTACATTTGGCAAGCCATTCAAAAAAGATTAAAGTAAAAGCCCTGATTCACTGCACGAAAGGACGAACGATGAACATTCCATTTTGCCTTCCTGAAAATATTTCCCCCGACGATTTTTTGCAACATTATTGGCAGAAAAAACCGTTGTTAATCCGTAACGGCTTACCCCAAATTGTCGGGCTTTTTGAGCCAAATGATATTATCGAGCTTGCCCAAGAACCTGATGTCACTGCTCGCTTGGTGCAAACACATTATTCCGATGACGGAGAGAAATGGTCGCTTAAACGTAGCCCATTAAGTGAAAGTGATTTTAATGATTTACCTCAACAGTGGTCTGTTCTGGTACAAAATTTAGAACAGTGGTCGCCTGAATTAGGCGAACTGTGGCAAGCCTTTGGCTATATTCCGCAGTGGCAACGGGACGATATTATGGTTTCTTATGCTCCAGAAGGTGGTTCTGTGGGCAGACATTATGATGAATATGATGTGTTCTTAGTGCAGGGCTACGGTCATCGCCGTTGGCAATTAGGAAAATGGTGCGATCCAAGCACTGAATTTAAAGCGAATCAGCCAATTCGTATTTTTGACGATATGGGCGATCTGATTTTTGATGAAATCTTAGCCCCGGGTGATGTGCTTTATGTGCCTTCTCGCCTTTCTCACTACGGGATCGCCCAAGATGACTGCTTAACCTTCTCGTTTGGCTTACGCTTC
This sequence comes from Pasteurellaceae bacterium Macca, assembly GCA_023101485.1. Taxonomy (GTDB): domain Bacteria; phylum Pseudomonadota; class Gammaproteobacteria; order Enterobacterales; family Pasteurellaceae; genus LVZB01. The sequence goes on from LVZB01000001.1 coordinate 684,516, forward strand.
CCAAATGCCACCGATTTATTAGAAAATCTATGCAAAACCTTAGAGCATCAAAGCGAAACGCTTGCTACGTCTGATTTTTCGATTCCGTTTCGTTTATCGCCACAGGTTCAGCCTAACGCACTGCTTGATCCCAAAATGGTAGCAACCCTCAAACAACGGTTAATTGATGTGCTACAAAATTCTCATCAACTGGATGACATTTTTACCCATGCAGTTGCCACGGCGGTCAGCACAAGACGTTATGAACAGCTAACCGAAGATAACGAATTCTACCCTGATGAAGTACAAGAGATTTTGGAAGCTGGCGGTTGGATTCAGCAAGATAGCAACGTCAAAATACTCTACACAGAAAATCCGCAACGGGTGTATGTCAATGGCGAATGGATTGATGAACTTAACGAAGCCGAAGCCAATTTACTGATTCGTATTGCTAATGGCGACAGCATTTCTTGGAATAAACTCGCCTCCAAAGTGAGTGGGCAAGATGAATTGGAATTACTGCTCGACACTTTGTGCGACTGGCTCGACAGCGGTTGGGTCGTGTTAAATGATGGTGAGTAATTAAAACGAAATCATGAGTTCAAGTAGCAAATATCTTGCCTTGAAGCCTGTTACTTGAACTCTTATATCATTAAATATAATCCGCTATGACTATAAATAGACAGAAAGGATTATATCGTAATTATAAAATAGCCCTCCTCGCTAAGGCCACTTCCACTCAAATCCAACACGTTACCTCTTGGATTGATAAGCGAAAGTGAGCGTTAGCAAAAGGAGAGTGCTTTTATTCAATGACATCATACTCATCTATAGTTATTTTGCCGGATGCTTTTCTGTTGCACCAAAAACACCATGCGCCCCTTTATCAGCTCCTTCTTTTTGGTAGAACATTCCTCCCACCTCATTCGCCTGTGAACCAAAGAATGCACCGTTACTTTCAATACCATCAGTTAAACCGCTAAATTTATTACCTTCAATATTTGCAGAAAAGTGGATCTTACTTTGTGGATTTTGCTTACCCTCTAAGTTTACCGTGAGTTTTCGTTCCCCGAAATCAGCACGGACATCGGCATAATATTGCTGATAATTACCCTCTTTACCATAAAGGGCATGACCTTCTTTATACACAAAAACTTCGCTTTTTGGCATTGGGTAATGCGTACCATTAATGGAATCACGGACTTCATTGACAGGAGTGAGATAGCCTTGGACAAAAAGGGTTGGTTCACCTTGAGAACTTACAATACCAAAGCGTACATTTTGATATTTAGCATATTCATGCGGTTCAGCAAAACCACCTACATACCCCTTAAGATCAGCCGGAGCATTACCTTTCACAACATTTTTAGCAGTAAGTGGCTTAAAAGCACTTTCGGGATAACCTTCATAACCAGAAACATAGTCTGTTGAAGTAAAGAGTGGCAAAACTAAATCGCCTAATAACAATTCGTTAATATGTTCATCACGATAGTTTTTAGGTGCTCGTCCCTGTACTGAACCATCTTTTTTCAATGTATAGACTCCTCCAGCTAAACCACGATAAAAATAAGGTTCACCACCTTCATTGAAAGTACTATCTTGGAAAATCTTTGTTTGAATTATCGGTTTATCTTCTTTTGGTGGTTGAACTAAATCTTCCATTGGTTTATTCGCAACAGGAGGAGTAGATGGTTTTTCTGTCGATGAATTATTTGATAAATCTGTTTTTGGTGGTGGTGTTGTATTTTCTGATGATGAATGATTAGATTGATCTGAACCTGATTGAGCAATGGGAGGTTTACTATATATTTCTGCCTGATAATGATTTTTTCCACCACTGCGTGTAGAACATGCAGTTAAAGTAATCGCACACGAAAGCGCAATAAGAGTAAGGGTACGTTTTTGCATAAAATCTCCTTGTTGACAAAAGCATAATAAATTGACATTTAAATTAATTTTAACAATCTTAGCATCACATTTCAATAAATAAGAATTATTATCAATTGTATTGAATCTCCTTTTTTGCCATGTTACACTGACATAAATTGACAAAATATCCCCCTTCAACGATGTCCATTTAAAAGGAGAAATGATGAAAACTTTACGTTTAAGTGTAATTGCAACCGCCTGTGCTTTGGCTCTCACCGCCTGTTCTTCTGGTAGCAAAGTGTCAATTCCTGCGCCGAAAAAAGATCAATCACAGACGGAATCGTTAAAAAAAGCCCAAGATGCAGAGCGTATTGCCAAAGAAAAACAGCGTGAAGCGGAAGCGAAACAGCAAGAATTAGCTCAAAAAGTAGCGCAAGTCGAAAAAGAGAAAAAAACTGCGCAAGAGGCATATAACAAGGCAGAAAAAGCTAATAAGCAATTATTAGCGGAAAAGCAAGGGGAAGTGGATCGCCTTGCGAAAGCCCAAAAAGAAGCAGAAGTTGCATATAAGAAATTATTAGCCGAAAAGCAATCCGAATCAGATAATTTGCTGAAAGCACAGGTAGAAAAAGCCGAAAAAGAGAAAAAGGCCTCTCAAGATGCCTATATGAAAGCAAAAGAAGAATACAACCGCTTATTAACCGAAAAACAAGCAGAAACAGACCGCCTAACTAAATTGCAGACCGAAGCAGAAAAAGAGCGTCAGCGTTTATTAGCCGAAAAACAGGCAGAAACAGATCGTTTAACTAAACTACAAGCTGAAGCAGAACGTTTAGCAAAAGAGCAAGCGGAAAAAGAAAAAGCTAAAAAAGAAGAGCTTGACGAACGCGTAAAGAAAAATATTGTTGAGCTTAAAAAAGATTTTGCACCGGTAGTTACTTTCAAAAAGAATGAAGATATTACAATGGCTTATGTTAATGGTAAGTTATTGACTATCGATCAAAATCAATTTACCCACAATGATGTAGCTAAAAATGAACAACGGCTTGACACACTTATCATTGATGGAAAAGAAATCGATCTCTTTACAAGAGATGAAGCGCTTAAAAATTTACAACGTGTCGAGGAAATTAATCCTATAAAAGATATAGATCAAGAAGGGTTTAAAGGTAAAGTTGCATCACTACCAAAAAGCGCGTTCAACGAAGGCTTTGAACAAATGCGTTATGGTTATGTCACGAAAGATGGTAAAACAACATTATTTGTTCAAGGACACCGCACACCAACAGAAAATAGCGGAAGTTATCGTTCTCCATCATCTTATGTTAATTATGCGAAAAATGATGATAATGAGAGAGGCTCAAGTCTAGATTCTCTTCCAACTGAACAGGCTTATGATTATCAAGGTTTTGCATTTTATGGTAAAGATAATAACTATCGCCAAGTTAATGCAAGAGGTGTAGCAGATTTTAGTAATAAGAAAATTCTCGTCGAACTCAAAGAAGATGAAAAAACATTACTTACTTTAGGTGCAACAATTAAAGATAGCACTTTTGTCGGTGAACATAATGGTGTTTACACCAGTGGCGCATTCTATGGCTCAGAAGGGCGTGATATGGGCGGTATCTTCTATCAAACACAAGGAGAAGATAAAGATAAAAACGGCGTATTCGGCGTGACTAAACAAGGCTGTAGTTATTTTAGTTGCGATAAATCGAGCGAAAATCTCAAAGATTTTGAGGTTAAATAGCGTGAAATCCTAGCAAGCCTGATAACAAGCGGTGAGATTTACTGAAATATTTGCAAAGTTTCGTTAAAATCCCACCGCTTGTTTTTTTATAGAAAAGATTATGTCCTCTAAACCCCTTGCCATTTTTTTAATGGGCCCGACAGCATCGGGCAAAACAGACCTCGCCATTGCCCTACGTCAGAAATTACCTGTGGAGGTGATTAGTGTCGATTCCGCCTTAATTTACCGTGGTATGGATATTGGCACGGCTAAGCCGAGTTCAGCAGAGCTTGCCCTTGCCCCTCATCGTTTAATTGATATTCTTGACCCGAAAGAGAGCTACTCCGTGGCGAATTTCCGAGAAGATGCCCTTAATGAAATGGCAGAGATTACTGCACAGGGCAAAATTCCGTTGCTCGTGGGGGGAACCATGCTTTACTACAAAGGCTTGTTGGAAGGATTATCGCCTTTGCCTTCGGCAGACCCAACCCTGAGAGCGGAGATTGAAGCCCGAGCCGAACAACAGGGCTGGGGGGCGTTACATCAAGAGTTGCTCCGCATTGACCCTGTGGCTGGGGCAAGGATTAACCCCAACGATAGCCAACGCATTAACCGAGCTTTGGAAGTGTTCTACCTTTCGGGAAAAACGATGACGACATTAACCGCCGAACAAGGGGAGGGGATTCCCTACGATATTTTGCAATTTGCGATTGCACCACAAGATCGCAGTGTGTTGCATCAGCGGATCGAACAGCGTTTCCATAAGATGATCGAACTGGGTTTTGAAGCGGAAGTCAGAGGGTTATTCCAACGTGGCGATCTTCATCGGGATCTCCCTTCTATCCGTTGTGTGGGCTATCGCCAAATGTGGGAATACTTGGCGGGGGAAGTGAGCCTTGATGAAGCAATTTACAAGGGGATTTGTGCCACTCGTCAATTAGCCAAACGGCAGATTACTTGGCTAAGAGGTTGGCAAAGTGAAATTCAGTGGTTAGATAGTCTCGATCCCCAAGGTAGCTTTGCAAAAATGATCGAAAAAATGGAGCAAACCCAACAGAATCTGTGATAATATCCACCACGCCTTTGGCACAATAATTAACAAACTAAAATAAGGACAAAACCATGGCAAAAGGTCAATCTTTACAAGATCCATATTTAAACGCATTACGCCGTGAGCGTATTCCCGTGTCAATTTATCTCGTTAATGGGATCAAATTACAAGGGCAAATTGAATCCTTCGACCAATTTGTGATTTTACTAAAAAACACCGTGAGCCAAATGGTTTATAAGCACGCCATTTCAACGGTTGTTCCTGCGCGTGCTATCTCTCATAACAACTCAAACCATAACCATCAGCAATCACAACAGGCACAGCCTGCCCCTGCGGTGGAAGCGGTTGAAAAAGCGGAATAGTACTTATTACTCGGTTAGCATTATCTTCCCTTGAATCAAGCTCAGAAAACACTGAGCTTGATTTTCTATTGCCTGAAAAGGCTTCTCTTTCCATGGATAAAGATCGTGCCATTTTGGTGCATCTTTACTTTTCTCAAACCAAAGACGTTGAAAATCTCCTTGAATTTCAAACCCTCGCCGAATCTGCTGGTGTTGAAGTTAGTGCCATTTTAACGACTTCTCGCCAAGCACCTCACATCAAATATTATGTTGGGCAGGGTAAGGCGGAGGAAATCGCCGAAGCGGTCAAATCCTTTGGGGCAACGGTGGTGTTGGTGAATCATCAATTAAGCCCTGCACAAACACGAAATTTACAATCCCTTTGTGATTGCCGTGTGGTGGATCGCACGGGCTTGATTTTGGATATTTTCGCCCAACGGGCACGCTCCCATGAAGGGAAATTGCAGGTTGAATTAGCACAATTACGCCATTTATCGACTCGCTTAGTCCGCCGATTAGGCAATCAAGATCAGCAAAAAGGCGGTGCAGTGGGGCTAAGAGGCCCGGGTGAAACGCAGTTAGAAACGGATCGCCGTTTGATTAAAGTGCGGATTCAACAGCTACAAAATCGTCTCGAAAAGGTCAATAAACAGCGTAATCAAAACCGCAAAACTCGGCAGAAAGCGGATATTCCAACGATTTCTCTGGTCGGCTATACCAATGCAGGCAAATCGACACTGTTTAACGCCCTCACTCAAGCAGGCGTGTATGCGGCCGATCAGCTCTTTGCCACTTTAGACCCCACGTTACGTCGGCTTCATATTCAAGATGTCGGCACGGCAATTTTAGCCGATACGGTAGGCTTTATCCGTTTTCTTCCCCATGATTTAGTTTCAGCGTTTAAATCCACGCTACAAGAAACAACCGAAGCGAGTTTATTGCTCCACGTTATTGACGGTAGCGATGAGCGAAAAAATGAAAATATTGATGCGGTTAATCTTGTCCTTGATGAAATTAACGCCCTCGATCTGCCGACTCTGTTAGTCTATAACAAAGTGGATAAGTTAGACGGTGTTGACCCTCATATTGACTACAACGACAGTGGCGTGCCGATTGGCGTCTATCTCTCGGCACAACAGGAACAGGGCATTGATTTACTGCTTGAGGCAATACAAGCACGCTTGAAGAATGAATTGGTGCGAGAACGCCTGCTTTTGCCCTTAACAAGCGGTCAAATTTATGCGAAATTTTGCCAACAGCGGTGTATTCTAGCGGAGCAATTTACCGACTTTGGGGATCGCCTAATAGAAATTGAGGTCGATAAAGTCCAATGGCAAAAATGGCTTAAACAGCATCCAGAATTGGAAGAGTTTATTGAATTTGCCCAATGGGAGGAGTAATTTTTCGATCGTGATCGACAAAACTGCCCGCCCTTGTTGAGTCTCTTTTTGTGTATTGTAAGGTAGAGATCCTGTTTAACTACCTTCCCTTTACAAGGAGATATAATGAAAAAACTCACCTTTTATGCCAGCTTACTCTTAGGGCTATGCACCCCAGCATTAGCAGAAACCAATACCACACAACTCCCACCACCGCCACCAACGGCAAGTCCAACACAGGTGCAACAACAAGTTACCAATAAGGTAAATATTAACACCGCATCGGCAGCAGAATTACAAGATAAGCTCGTCAATATAGGGGCGAAAAAGGCGAAAGCGATTGTCGATTACCGTGAAAAAAACGGTAAATTCCAAAGTGTCGAACAGCTAACGGAAGTTTCGGGCATTGGCAAAGCCACCCTAGATAAAAACCGTGATCGTATTGTGTTAGAGTAGTGGTTTTCTCGTTAAGTAAACATACTCCCTCGGGGGTATGTTTTATGCCTTGAACGCTAAATTCAATTCAATTTACCCGAGAAAATGCTACACTAGGGGCAATTTTTCATGAATCGAACTTGCGTTATGACAACCTCTTTGACCCCTTTTCACACCTTCCATTTGCCGGTGAATGCTCGCAAAATTATTTCCGTCAGTACCAAAGAAGCCCTAAGGGATGAATGGCTGCTTGCCACACAAGCTGGTGAGCTGGTGCTGATTCTTGGGCAGGGCAGTAATATGCTGTTTCTTGATGATTTTGATGGCACGGTTCTTCTCAACCGTTTGTTGGGCATTGCGCTTAGCGAGAATGACGATTTTTATTTCCTCCACGTCGGCGGAGGGGAGAACTGGCATCAGCTAGTGGAATGGAGCTTAGATCAGGGCATTGGTGGCTTGGAAAATTTAGCCCTAATCCCCGGTTGTGCGGGTTCTGCGCCGATCCAAAATATCGGTGCTTATGGGGTCGAATTTGAAAGCCTGTGTGATTTTGTGGAAGTGATGGATTTACGCAGTGGTGAGGTTTTCCAACTCTCTCGTGAGGCTTGCCAATTTGGCTACCGTGAAAGCGTGTTCAAACATCAATACCGTGACCATTTTGCGATTATCCGCATTGGATTAAAACTGCCCAAAGCGTGGAAACCGGTGTTGAACTACGGCAGTTTAGCCCAATTTGACCCCGAAAATGTCACCCCTCGGCAGATTTTTACGGAAGTCTGTGCCGTGCGTTCAGCAAAATTACCCAACCCGAATGAATTTGGGAATGCAGGGAGTTTCTTTAAAAACCCGATTGTGCCATTAGCCGATTTTCAGCGTATTTTGGCGGCTTATCCAAATGTTCCTCATTATCCACAAGCTGACGGTAGTGTGAAATTGCCTGCCGGTTGGTTGATTGACCAATGCCAGTTAAAAGGTTTCCAAATTGGTGGCGCTGGGGTGCATACACAACAAGCCCTCGTACTTATTAACAAAGGTGATGCCACGGGGCAAGATGTTCTCGCCTTAGCCACCCACGTTCGTCGCCAAGTGCGGGAGAAATTTGGGGTCGATATTCACCCCGAAGTGCGTTTTATGGGGAAAGTGGGGGAAGTTGATAGCGAGCAAGTGACCCGATGAAACTGAATATCACCGCCCTCCGCGAAGCCCTTCCCCAAGGGGAAGTTCGATACTTTGAGGAGATCAACTCCACCAATGATTACCTCTTAACCCATTGCCAAACCTTGCCCTCAGGCTCTCTCTGCATTGCTGAAAGCCAAACCGCTGGGCGAGGAAGACGGGGAAGACAGTGGTACTCCCCACAAAGAGAGAATCTCTATTTTTCTCTCCTCTGGCATTACGATTTAAGCGTATTGCCGACATTGTCTTCTTTTAGTTTGAGTGTGGCAGTGATTATTGCTGAAACTTTCCAAGCCCTTGGTGTATCTGGTATTCAGATTAAGTGGCCGAATGATATTTACTATCAGGGCAAAAAAATGGGGGGAATTTTAAATGAAACTAAATGCGATAAGTCCGGCGTGAGCTTGGTGATTGGTATTGGCTTGAATTTGGCAATGGAGCAGGTGGATGAATCCATTGTCACCCAAGACTGGGCAGATCTTTCGGCTTATCAGCTCAACCGTGAGCAGTTGCTGATGACACTCGCACAACGCTTGCAACAGGCTTTACAAACCTACCCAATTAGCGGTTTTACGCCTTATGTAAGCCGTTGGCAACACTTTGATTGCTTTGCCAATCAGCCGGTGAAGTTGATAAGTGAAAATCGGGTGGAAAGGGGTATCCAACAAGGCATCAATGAGCAAGGCGAGTTACTCCTTGCTCAACATGGTGTGGTTCGGGCCTTTGCCGTGGGGGAACTCTCCCTACGCCGACAATAATTGGCGTAATTGGTAGAGGGCATCAAGGGCTTGTCTTGGGGTGAGCTCATCAGGATCAATCGCACGAAGGGCTTGTTCCACCTCGGAAACCGTTAGCGTTGCCTCAACAAGCGGTCGTTTTTCTGACACATTTTGCAAAGGCATCTCTTGGAGCAGATCGCCCTGTGGGTGATCATAAACCTTCGCCGTTTGTTGAGAGAACTGTTCAAGCTGGGCGAGCTTCTGCTTAGCGAGATTAACCACCGCCTTTGGCACACCGGCTAATGACGCCACGGCTAAACCGTAACTTTTACTCGCCGCACCGTCTTGCACGCTGTGCATAAAGGCGATGCCATCACCGTGTTCAAGGGCATCTAAATGCACATTCGCCACCCCTTTTAGCTGATTCGGCAGGCTTGTCAGCTCAAAATAGTGGGTGGCAAAAAGCGTGAGGGATTGCGTTTTCTTCGCCAGCCACTCCGCACACGCCCACGCGAGGGATAAGCCGTCGTAGGTGGAAGTGCCTCGACCAATTTCATCCACTAGCACTAAGCTATTTTCGGTAGATTGGTGCAGAATATTCGCCATTTCCGTCATCTCCACCATAAAGGTTGAACGCCCCGATGCTAAATCATCACTCGCGCCAATACGCGTAAAGATACGATCAATGGGCCCAATCTCGGCGACTTCCGCCGGCACAAAACTCCCGATATACGCCATAAGTGTAATCAAGGCAATTTGACGCATATAGGTACTTTTCCCCCCCATATTCGGCCCTGTCACAATTAACAAATGGCGTTGGGAATTGAGGAAAACCGGATTCGGAATAAAAGGCTCTTTCAGCACTTGCTCCACCACGGGGTGTCTTCCCCCTTTGATATTCACGCCACGTTGGGGGCGGAATGTCGGGCAGACGTAATTTAAACTCTCCGCCCGTTCGGCAAGATTTGTCAGCACATCTAATTCCGCTAGCACTATACTGGCTAGTTGCAAATGGCCTAAGTGGGGTAGAATCAGGTCAAAGAGTTCGTCATAGAGCTGTTTTTCAAGGGCTAAGGACGCTCCTTTGGCTTTGAGTACCTTATCTTCGTAGGTTTTCAGCTCCGGGATAATATAACGCTCGGCATTTTTCAGGGTTTGGCGGCGAACATAGTGAATCGGCGCGCGGTGGGCTTGCCCTTGGCTAATCTGAATATAGTAACCATGCACCGCATTGAAACCGATTTTTAGGGTGTCAATGCCGGTTTTCTCCCGCTCACGAGCTTCCAATTTATCAAGATATTGGGTTGCTCCCTCCGCAAGGCTACGCCATTCATCAAGTTCCGCATGGTAATGGGGAGCAATCACGCCTCCATCTCGAATAAGTTGGGGTGGGTTCTCAATAATCGCTTTTTCCAACAGCTGATGCAATTCGCTAAAATCGGCAATTTGCCCAAGTGTTTGGTCTAAACAAGCGGTCAAATTTAGTGCATTTTTTGTAATGGCAGGAATTTGCCCAAGGGCAGAACGAAGGCGAGTAAAATCCCGTGGTCGCGCTGTGCGGAGTGCCACTCGGGCTAAAATGCGTTCCATATCCCCGACTTGTTGTAATAACGGTTGCAGGATTTCTATGCGTTCGTGTTGCTGTAATGTTGTGATGATCTGCTGGCGTGTCGTGAGCTTATTCAGATCGCGAATAGGCTGATGAATCCAGCGTTTGAGTAGCCGACTGCCCATTGGTGTCACACATTTATCTAACACCGCAGAGAGGGTATTTTCCACGCCACCGCTTAGGTTGGTGGTGAGTTCTAAATTGCGTCTTGTTGCTCCATCAAGGGTAATGGTATCGCTATGTTGAGTAAGATGAATGGCGTTGATATGGGGCAATGCCGTGCGTTGTGTTTCTTGGGCGTAATGGAGCAGACAGCCCGCTGCACAAAGCCCAACGACGGCTTTTTCCACCCCAAAACCGGTGAGATCACGCGTGCCAAATTGGCGATTGAGGAGCTGAATGGCGGTGACGAGTTCAAATTCCCAAATCGGTCGGCGGCGTAACCCTTTATAGCCTTGTAAAATGCCGGCTTCGCTGAAATCTTCGGGGTAAAGAATTTCCGCCGGTTGTAGGCGTTGTAATTCGGCACTTAAACTCGTTTTATTGGCAAGTTCGCTCATTAAAAAGCGCCCGGAGGTCATATCCAACGTGGCAAGGGCAAAGATGCCTTTTTCGGCATAAATCGCGGCCACGAGGTTATCTTGCCGTTCAGGGAGAAGCGCTTCATCACTGATTGTGCCGGGGGTGACAATCCGCACTACTTTACGCTCCACAGGGCCTTTACTGGCAGTCGGGTCCCCCACTTGTTCGCAAATCGCCACGGATTCGCCCAACGCAACCAATTTTGCCAAATACCCCTCCACCGCGTGATAAGGCACGCCTGCCATAGGAATCGGCTCGCCGGCAGATTGCCCCCGCTTTGTGAGGGAAATATCCAACAACGCCGCCGCTTTTTTGGCATCCTCATAAAACAGCTCATAAAAATCCCCCATGCGATAAAAGAGCAAAATATCAGGATTCTGGGCTTTGAGTTGTAAATATTGCACCATCATGGGGGTGTGTTGTGGGGTTTTTGGGGTTGAATTCATATTGCTATATTAATTTCTTGATATTAATGGTTCTATTTTATGGGTAATAGTGTAAAAAAGCCATCAATGACCAAAACTATTGAGAAGATGAAATTTTCTGCCACTTTTTGTTGAGACCAACCGTTTTACATCAAAAATCTATACGCTAAGACTCACTTTATAATCTGCCTCAAAAACTGGACTAATACCAACTTATTAAGGAGCAGATTTTTATGACGAAATATATCCAATCACTCAAACAACAAATCGTAGATTTCTACATATCACATCACAACGCATCACTTTACATTACCAACGGAAGAGTGAAAGAGTGGATTATTCGTGTTGTAAACCAAACATCTTATTTATCCACATTCAAGCTGAAAGCGGTACAAGCTGTACAAGCGGTACAAGCGGTACAAGCGGTACAAGCGGTCAAAAATAGCGTATTTTTTGTAAAAAGCTAGGCAACGGAAATCGTCCAAACTTTACGAATAGACAATTCTTTGGCGTTATTGCTTGAGAAATTTGTGCGTTATTACAACAAAAAACACATTCAACTAAAATGAAAAGGACTGAATCCAATATCGGTTTCAGTCCTTGATATAGGTAGCATCTCACTTTTTAGAGTCAGATTAGTTTTTTATCACTATTTTAGCTCTGAGCCATTTTTGGTTGTTTAAAGACTGTCACTTCGGGTGCTTCGCCAGTAAATTTTTCGACTTGAACAATACAAGTATTTGGCGAGTTACCTTGGGCTAATTTTGATGTGCCTTCATCACGGGTCAGCACATTCGGTGAACCGTTTTTACATAACGGTTTTTCACTCTCGCCTAGATCAAGTGGGTCATACCAAGCCCCTTCGTGGAGTGCCACTGTGCCTTTAATCACACCATCAGTAACCACTGCACCGGCAAGTACTTGCCCACGAGGGCTAGAAATTCGCACAATATCGCCATTGGCAATGCCACGGGTTTTAGCATCTTCTGAATGAATAAGCACAGGCTCACGATCATTCACGGCATATTTTTGACGTAATGAAGTATGTGCTAATTGGCTGTGTAAGCGGTAGTATGGGTGTGGAGTGACTAAGGCTAATGGATACTCTTCTGTTGTTTTACCGGCAAATTCATCGGGTTCTAACCAACTTGGATAACCTTTACAATCGTCATAATTCATTTTGGCGATCGTTTCAGAGTAAATCTCAATTTTACCCGACGGTGTACCCAATGGGTTCAGAAGAGGATCGTTACGGAACTCTTCATACCGTACCCATTTTTTCGCCTTTTCATTTGCCGTGAATGTGAGAGGTTGGTTATCTTGCCAGAATTTATCAAATTTCGGCATCAGCACACGGTTTTTACGCGCTGAATCAAATGCGGTTTGATAAAAACCTTTTAGCCATTCCATTTCTGTTTTTCCTTCGGTAAAGGCTTCTTCCACGCCAGCATGTTTGGCTAATTCAGCAAAAATGTCATAGTCATTTTTGGCTTCAAATTGAGGCTCAACGACCTGTTTCATTGGGTAAATATTCATCATTGAATAATCCCCTGACATTGTTAAATCATTACGCTCGTAACTGGTCGTTGCGGGTAAAACAATATCCGCCATACGGGCTGTGGGTGTCCAGTTCACTTCATTGACAATCACGGTATCCGGTTTTTGCCACGCTTTGACAAGTTGGTTGGTATCCTGATGATGAGTGAAAGGATTACCGCCTGCCCAGTAAATCAATTTAATATCCGGGTAGGTGATTTCTGTGCCGTTATATTGGATTGTTTTCCCTGGGTTGAGCAACGCATCGGCAATTCGTGCTAATGGGAAAGCCAATTTTGCTGTATCTTCGATAGGATAAGAGGTAGAGGAAGCATTGGCAGAAATAGAACCTATTGTTCCACCCGTGGTCGTTGGTACCCCACCATTAGAGTAATGATAGCTAAATCCAAAGCCACCGCCCGCTAAGCCAATTTGTCCGAGCATTGAAGCAAGGGTAACTAACATCCAATGGAATTGTTCGCCGTGGCGTTGACGTTGTCCACCCCAACCAGCCATTAACATTGTGCGTTTAGAAGAAAAATCCTCCGCTAATTTAGTGATGATCTCGACAGGTACGCCAGAAATTTTACTTGCCCATTGTGCATCTTTGACTTGGTTATCTAATTTGCCAAGCAGATATTCCTCAAATTTCTCATAACCTTTGGTATATTTTTTCAAGAAGGCTTTATCGTGTTTATTATTTGCAACAAGCGTATGAGCAATCCCGAGCATTAACGGCACATCAGTTGCAGTGTTAATTGGAATCCACTCAGCCCCTAAATATTCACAGCTTTCACTCCGTACAGGATCGATACAGATAATCCGTTTGCCTGTTTCTTTAAATTTTTTGAAATATTCAATCCCTTTTTGATCTGTTGAAGTCCAAGCAATACGCATTGTGGTTAAAGGATTCGCCCCCCATAGCACAATTGTATCGGTACTTTCTAATATCACTTCCCAGCTCGTTTGCTGTTCATAAACTTCAATAGTGCCTAATACGTGGGGCATAATGACTTGGGCGGCACCAGTGGAATAATCGCCCTTCGTACCGACAAAGCCTCCCGTCACATTCATATAACGTTTTAACAGTGTACGGCTTGCGTGTAATGCACCTGAGCTATACCAGCCATAAGATCCTGCAAAAATACCTTTTGCACCGTGTTCATCTCGCACACGTTTGATCTCCTTTGCCACTAAATCAAACGCTTTATCCCAAGAAATGCGAACCCATTCATCACGACCACGCAGAGACGTATCTTTATTGCCCGCTAAATAGCCCTTACGCACCATTGGATATTTCACCCTTGTTTCGCTATATAGCTGGTCTGCGACTACACTTTGTAACTCGTTTTCAACAGCGGGAACAATAGCAGGGCCTGATTTCACAACCTTACCATTTTCAACCACCACACCTAATGGCCCCCAGTGGGCGGCAGTAACAACCGTTTTGGTTTCACTTGCTAAGGCTTGGCTACTGGTAACTGCCCCCAAAACCCCCGTACCGGCTAATTTAGCCCCAGCTAAACCAAGTGATGAATTTTTAATAAAGCCTCGGCGTTTTTGGTTAATTTTTTCTTGTTTTTTCATAATGACCTCTAAGGTTAAATTGAAAATTTAGACACCTTTCTAATACGAGGGGATAGGCAATTTCTCAACTATCCTTGGAATAAATACCGAGATTTATTCGGCATTGCCACCTTATCTTACGACTTAGGTCAACAAGCTCGGAGTCCATATTTACGACATAAAAATCTTAATGTGAATGACCCATATCTTTTGCATTACGTTGTAAGTAAATCGTCAAAGTACGCACTTCATCGGCACTCATTGAAGTACGATCTTTCATTGAATTTACTACCCCAATCCATTGATTGGCGGTGTAATGCTCTGCCCCAATTGGTGAATGACACCCACTACAATGCGTTTGATTTAATGTATCGCCCATTTGGTTTAGAGCATTGAGATCACCTGTTAAGGCATTTTTTGCGACCAAAATATCTGCTTTTACTTCTTTCCATTCTGATGCGGTAATCTCATCTTGTACTGTTTTTAGTACGGTGATTTTATCTTTGGCTTCATCATCTAATAATGCCACCATTACACGTTTACCCAATTCAAGGTAAACAATACTTTCTGCGCCCACTTGTTGCCAGCCGTGAATAGTCGCAGAAATTTTCTCCCCATCATCTTTTACATGGGTTAGTTCTGCATAAGGGAATAAGCGAATTTCCTGACCACTTGTAAGCTGTGCCGTAGTAATCGATTTGGTATAGAGCGTGCTGTTATCGGTAATTCCTGTGGCTGTTTGTGTACTTGTCGTAGAAGTATCCTCCGACATTTCGGGCATAAAATGAACAATGCCTTTATGGCAATCAATACAGGTTTGAGCCGTTTCTTGGGCGATTTTATGCATTTTTTGTGCCGCCTCTTTTTGTTCGCTCAACTCCATTGCATCAAAGCTATGGCAACTCCGGCAAGTGGCAGAATCATTAGCTTTCATCTCAGCCCAGACATTTTTTGCCATGGCTAAACGGTGCTTTTCAAAAGCGGTTTGATCGGGTAATTTATTCGTCATGGTTGCCCACACATCTTTTAATGCCATAAATTTCGTTTTGACATAGTGCAGACCATCTTGCGGAACGTGGCAGTCAACACATTCTGCTCGAATCCCTTTGCGATTAGAGAAATGGCTTGAGCCTTCCCACTCTAATTTTGGCTGTTCCATTGAATGACAACTGACGCAAAACTCGGTGCTATTCGTGGCTTTCATTATTTTTTGTATTCCAAATAACACGACAATTCCCAAGACAAAGGCGACCAACAGAGAAAAGAAAGAATATTTTTTAATTTTTGACATAGTACCTCCATACCATACTAAATAGATAGAGACACATTATATGAATGCGAAGCACACTTTTTTATGATCGAAATCAAAGAGCGCTTAATTCCATAAAATAGCTATGGGAATTTTGATACAAAGCAAACTTAAAATGAGAAGAACAATAACAAGCGGTCAAATTTTAATACTTTTTTGTTATGCTAAACCTAATAAAAATTAAGGGGCTGTCCTAGATAACGACTAAAAACTCGATTTGGGTTAAGATAGTCAAATGAGAAAAAGTCGTTTAAGTCAGCACAAACAAAATAAACTCATTGAACTATTTGTTGCAGGAGTTACTGCGAGAACTGCTGCTGAACTAGTGAATGTAAACAAGACAACTGCCGCTTACTATTTTCATCGCTTGCGATTTCTTATCTATCAAAACAGCCCACATTTGGAGATGTTTGATGGGGAAATAGAAGCCGATGAAAGCTATTTTGGTGGTACACGCAAAGGCAAGCGTGGACGTGGTGTAGCGGGTAAAACTGCGGTATTCGGGCTGTTGAAACGCAATGGCAAAGTTTATACTGTTGCCGTACCGAACACGCAATCCGCCACGTTGTTACCGATAATTCGAGAACAAGTTAAGCCTGATAGCATTGTTTACACGGATTTCTATCGAAGTTATGATGTACTTGATGTGAGTGAATTTAATCATTTTCGTATCAACCATAGTACGCACTTTGCAGAAAAACAAAATCACATTAACGGAATTGAGAATTTCTGGAACCAAGCAAAACGCCATTTACGCAAATTTAATGGTATTCCCAAAGCTCATTTTGGGCTGTATTTGAAAGAATGTGAATGGCGTTTTAATCACAGTAACTTAAAGTCTCAAATTTCCTTTCTAAAACAATTAGTTAAAGAGAGTTTGGTCTAGTTATCTAGGACAGCCCCAAAATTAATTTAATATTTCATTAAAATACGATCTTTAAAAAGAAAATTGTTACATATATCACAATTCTGTTAAAAATATGTAACACACAAAAACCCTTTAATTTATACTCACATTTACCGTATTTTAACGGATAAAGAATGAACACCTAGCAACAATATAACGCAGAAAAGATCTATTTCTGTTATATTGCATCGTTTTATATCAGCGAAATTAAGGGGAATCTACTATGTTTGGTTTAGATCCAACCACAACGACATTCCTGATTTATATCATAGGGATGATCGCAATCGGCTTTTTTGCCTACCGTTTTACGAATAATTTATCCGACTATATTCTCGGCGGTCGCCGTTTGGGGAGCTTTGTGACAGGCTTATCCGCTGGTGCTTCAGATATGTCTGGTTGGTTATTGATGGGATTACCCGGGGCAGTTTATGCCTCTGGCTTGATTGAGGGCTGGATTGCCATTGGTTTAACCGTCGGGGCATACCTCAACTGGCTGTTTGTTGCGGGTCGTTTGCGTATGCACACGGAATATAATCAAAACGCTCTGACTTTGCCGGAGTATTTCCACCACCGCTTTGGTGATAATACCAAAATCCTCAAAATTGTTTCGGCTACCATTATTCTGTTCTTCTTTGCCATTTACTGTGCTTCGGGTGTGGTTGCCGGTGCGCGTTTATTTGAGAATTTATTTGGTGTGCCTTATGCCACTGCGCTATGGTATGGTGCATTAGCCACCATCGTTTATACCTTTATCGGTGGCTTTTTAGCGGTAAGTTGGACAGATACGATCCAAGCCTCCTTAATGCTTTTCGCTCTATTCTTAACGCCTCTGTTTGTGTTATTCCAACTTGGCGGGGTAGAAGCAACTCAACAAGTTATTGCAGAAGCCGGAGCTGCTGCACAACGTGATTTCACGGATCTCTTTACTGGCACAACAGTAATTGGTTTGTTAAGTCTTTCCGCTTGGGGATTAGGCTATTTTGGGCAACCTCATATTCTTGCACGTTTCATGGCAGCAGATAGTGTGAAATCAATTCCTAATGCTCGCCGTATTAGTATGACGTGGATGATCATCTGTTTAATTGGTGCAGTCGGGATTGGATTTTTTGGGCAAGCCTATTTCTTTGCTCACCAAGAACATGCAAATATAGTTAATGCTAATCATGAGCAAGTCTTTATTGAGCTCTCTAAATTGTTATTTAATCCATGGATTGCTGGTGTGTTACTTTCCGCCATTTTAGCAGCCGTCATGAGTACATTAAGCTGTCAGCTACTGATCTGTTCAAGTGCAATTACCGAAGATTTTTACAAAGGTTTAATTCGTCCGAATGCTAGCCAAAAAGAGCTTGTTTGGATTGGTCGTGCGATGGTGCTTGCCATTGCGGTATTAGCGATTTTCTTCGCCCAAGATCCAAATAGTAAAGTTTTAGGTTTAGTTTCTTATGCTTGGGCTGGTTTCGGTTGTGCCTTTGGACCGGTGGTTATTCTTTCCCTCTTCTGGAAACGCATGAATGCAGCCGGTGCGATGGCAGGTATGGTCACTGGGGCGGTAGTAGTTGTTTTCTGGAATAAACTTGTTCCAGACAGCGGTATCTATGAAATGATCCCAGGCTTTATCTCCGCATTAATAGTGATTATTTGTGTATCTCTGGTCACTTCTGCCCCAAGCCAAGAGGTGGTGGCTGTGTTTGAAAAAGCACAAAAAGCTTACAATGATGAAATGAAGAAATAAACAAAAGGCGGTGACTGCGTAAGGAGTAACCGCCTTTTTTATTGATAATAAAGAGGAAATAACTATGTCTCACTATCATCTACTACCAAGTACTGAAATCCGCCCAAGTTTAAGCACCCATTATCGTATTGACGAACAGCGCCTCGTTCAAGGGCTTATAGAGCAAGCGCGTACCGATGAACTTGCCCCTGAAATTAAAGCACTCACTCATAAGCTCGTGAGTAAAGTCCGCGCCTCTCGTAAAAAAGCCAGTGGTGTGGATGCCTTAATGCATGAATTTTCCCTTTCTAGCCAAGAAGGGGTGGCGTTGATGTGTTTAGCGGAGGCGTTACTCCGTATTCCGGATAGCGCCACGGCAGATAAACTCATTCGCGATAAAATTGCCAAAGGCGACTGGCGTTCCCACGTTGGGAATAGCCCTTCCCTTTTTGTTAATGCGGCGGCATGGGGGTTAGTTGTTACGGGAAAACTCGTTTCTTCCCACAGTGAGAAAAAATTAGGTTCAGCATTGGCTAGCCTTATCCAAAAAGGGGGCGAGCCGTTAATTCGTAAAGGGGTGGATGTGGCAATGCGTTTGCTGGGCAAACAATTTGTGACGGGGGAAACAATCCAAACTGCGATTAAAAATGGCGAAAAACGCTTTGCAATGGGCTATCGTTACAGCTACGACATGCTCGGCGAAGCCGCTTTTACCAAAGAAGATGCCCAACGCTATTATGACGATTATGTTGCTTCGATTCACGCCGTAGGCGCAACTTCCCATGGCTTAGGGGTTTATCAATCTTCGGGGGTGTCGGTCAAACTCTCGGCTATTCATCCTCGTTATAGCTTGGCACAACATCAACGTGTGATGGATGAACTCTACCCACGTTTAAAAGCCCTCTTTTTACTTGCGAAGCAGTACGATATTGGGCTTAATATTGATGCCGAAGAGGCAGACCGCCTCGAACTCTCCTTAGATTTAATGGATAGATTACTCACCGATCCCGATTTAGCCAACTTTAACGGTATCGGTTTTGTGGTACAAGCCTATCAAAAACGTTGCCCTTATGTGATTGATTATTTGATTGAAAAAGCCAGAGAGAACAACCGTCAATTAATGATCCGCTTAGTGAAAGGGGCGTATTGGGATACGGAAGTAAAACGGGCGCAAACAGATGGCACAGCGGGTTATCCGGTCTTCTCCCGTAAAGTCCATACGGACTTAAACTACATTGTTTGTGCGAAGAAATTACTCGCCGCCCAAGATGTCATCTACCCACAATTTGCGACCCACAATGCCCAAACACTCTCGACGGTTTATCACTTAGCCAAAGGCAAACGCTTTGAATTCCAATGCTTACATGGCATGGGCGAAACGCTCTATGACCAAGTTGTCGGCGCAGAAAACTTAAATGTGCAATGCCGTATTTATGCCCCTGTGGGTTCTTATCAAACGCTGTTAGCTTATTTGGTACGCCGTCTTTTAGAAAATGGTGCAAATAGCTCCTTCGTCAATCAAATTGTTGATGAGAATTTCAGCCTTGACGATTTAGCCCAAGACCCGGTGGAAAAAGCACAACGCACCTCTGGCACAATGCACGAGAAAATTCCCCTTCCTCTCTCTCTCTTTGGGGAAAATCGCCAAAATTCAAAGGGCTACGATCTTACCGATGCGACACACCTGCGTGATCTCCAAACGCAATTAAATCAGCTTGCTGAGCAGACTTACCAAGCTACCGCACAAATTGCATCAGGAAGCGGACAAAAAGGCGAAAAACATGCCGTTTATAACCCTGCTAACCAAAGCGAATTAGTCGGGGAAGTGGTTGATGCGACGGTCGAAGATGTTGAACAAGCCTTCGCCAATGCCCAAGCCTTCCAAGCTGAATGGCAAGCCGTTGAACCTGAAAAACGGGCAGTAATGCTTGAAAAAATGGCTGACTTAATGGAAGCCAATATGCCACAGCTCTTTGATTTAGCGGTGAGAGAAGCGGGTAAAACCTTAAATAACGCCATTGCAGAGGTGCGTGAAGCGGTGGATTTCTGCCGTTATTATGCCCAAGAGGTGCGGAATAATGCCGAGCAATACCGCCAACCGCGTGGCATTGTGGTGGCGATTAGCCCGTGGAATTTCCCTTTAGCGATTTTTGTTGGGGAAGTGTCTTCCGCCTTAGTGGCTGGTAATGTGGTATTAGCAAAACCAGCGGAGCAAACCTCCTTAATGGCGCACTATGCAGTGAGCTTATTCTATCAAGCAGGGGTGCCAACCTCGGCGTTACAATGCTTACCGGGAAGCGGTAAAGTGGTGGGAACCGCCTTAGTCAGCAATCCAAATGTCAATGGTGTGATTTTCACTGGCTCAACGGATACCGCAAAACTGATTAACCGTAATTTACAAAATAATGACGGAATTCGACCGCTTGTTGCCGAAACGGGTGGGCAAAATGCGATGATTGTTGATAGCTCCGCCCTTGGGGAGCAAGTTGTGGCCGATGTGCTGAACTCAGCATTCGACTCCGCCGGCCAACGCTGTTCGGCTTTACGGGTCTTGTATTTACAACGGGATATTGCCGATCACATTCTCACGATGCTTAAAGGTGCAATGGCGGAGTTAAATGTGGGGATGCCACAATCGTTGAATACGGATGTTGGTCCTGTAATTGATACCATTGCCCAACAACGCCTGCTCAATCATATTGAAGAGATGAAAAAAGTCTCGAAATCTTGCTACCAAGTGCCGATTCCGGCTGATCTTGCTGAAAAAGGCATTTTTGTGCCACCTACGCTCCTTGAAATTGACAGTATTCGTCAGCTCAAACAGGAAGTGTTTGGCCCAGTGCTTCACGTTATCCGCTTTGACGGCGAGAATCTCAACCAAGTGATGACGGAGATTAACTCCACCGGCTTTGGGCTAACGAGCGGTTTGCATAGCCGAATTGATGAAACCGTGGAGTGCTGGCTAAATACCATTCATGCCGGTAACCTTTATGTCAATCGTAATACCGTTGGTGCCGTTGTTGGCGTTCAGCCATTTGGTGGAATGGGCTTGTCTGGCACGGGGCCAAAAGCCGGTGGGCCACTCTATTTACAACGCTTAGCTCAATGCCCAACATGGCAGTTAAATGGCTTAACAGGGGAGAGCGAAGAGCGCGATCTCAATGCCCTCACCCAAGCGGTGCGTTCATTACTCAGTGGCGAAGCACAACAGCAAACGCTGGATTTAATGAAACAGCTCACGGTGAAATCCCCACTTGGTCAAAGCTATGTGATGCAAGGCATTACCGGCGAATCGAACTACTTACGCTTAGTTTCTCGCCCTCTGATTGCCATTGGTAAAGGTTCTCTCGTTCAACAGCTCCAAGCCTTGATAGCGATTGTCATTGCCGGAAGCCAAGGGGTGGTGGAAAAAGAGAGTGAATTAGCCAATCACATTGGTGCATTGCGTGATCATCTCCGTGTTGTCAATGATTTCAATGACTTAGCGAATTTAAGCGTGCTTATCGTCTTAGATCCCCTCACTGCGGAAGAAAAAACGCACTATGCGAATCGCCAAGGGGCGATTCTCACCTACATTGAAAGCCTTGAATTAGCCTTGTCGTTATTACCGTTGGTTCATGAAAAAGCCATCAGCATTAACACCACCGCCGCAGGGGGCAATGCAAGTTTAATGGCAGAAATGGATTAAAAGTGACATAAAAAACGGCTGTGATGTTCAACAAGCGGTCGTTTTTTCTCAACAATTTGTCTAACCATCATAAAAAAACGCCAAGATCATCATCTCGGCGTTTTTGAGTCATACAAGCGGTCTGATTTTTAGCAAAATTTGCGTTTATTTTTGATAAACGATTTCGACGCCCTCGTCGTCCTCTTCACTCCAATCGTCATCAAAATCATCCCAATCATCTTCCGTGATGGGATTTTGCATGGCTTGTTGGTGGTAATCGTCCCACTTAAATGCCACTTCTTCTTTTGCTTGTTCTTCGGCTTCAAGGCGAGGGTTGGCTTCAATGAAATCCATAATATCCCCCGTTAAGGCAGAGACATTTTGCCCAGTAGCGGCGGAAATAAGGTAGTAGTCCCCTTCCCAGCCGATCTGCTCCACAATCGCTTTTGCTCGTTCTTCGGCTTCTTCTTGGCTCATGGTGTCGATTTTATTAAACACCAACCATTGAGGTTTATCGGCCAATTTTTCGCTATATTGATAAAGCTCGCTCTCAATAATGGCGATATTTTGTGCCGGATCACTCTCATCAATAGGGAGCAGATCAACTAAGTGGATCAACACACGGCAACGCTCTAAATGCTTTAAGAAACGAATCCCTAAGCCTGCACCGTCTGCTGCACCTTCAATTAAGCCGGGAATATCTGCCACCACAAAACTGCGATCCGCCCCAACTCGTGCCACGCCTAAACTTGGCACTAAGGTGGTGAATGGATAATCCGCTACCTTCGGTTTCGCGGCTGAAACGGCACGAATAAAGGTCGATTTTCCGGCATTTGGTAAGCCTAACATCCCCACATCGGCTAACAACATCAATTCAAGCTGTAAATCACGCTTCTCACCGGGTGTGCCATTGGTTTTTTGGCGTGGTGCGCGATTCACTGACGATTTAAAACGCGTGTTACCTAAACCGTGATAACCGCCTTTTGCCACCAGCATTTTCATACCGTGTTTGGTGAGATCCCCCAACACTTCTTGGGTGTCGTTATCAATCGCCCGAGTTCCCACTGGAACGCGGAGGGTAATATCTTTACCACGATGCCCCGTACAACCGGCACTGCGACCATTTTTCCCCCGCCCTGCGGCAAAGCGTTTTTCAAAACGGTAGTCGATTAAGGTATTCAGGTTCTCATCTGCAATTAAATAAACATCACCGCCATCGCCACCGTCACCGCCGTCGGGGCCCCCTTTCGGGATAAATTTTTCACGGCGAAAACTCACACAGCCGTTACCGCCGTCCCCTGCTTCAATGCGGATCAGCGCTTCATCAATAAATTTCATTCTCTATCCTAATAATTATGCAATATAAAAAACGCGCTATTCTAGCAAAGAATTGTGCCGTTGCCTAAAACAAGCGGTCATTTTGGTCGAACAATTTGCAAATCCGCCATAAACGGCTACAATGCCGAAACTTTTTTTACTGATTGAAAGGAATTTTTATGAAAATTACCAAAAATGTGGTGCCAAGCATCGCTTACCAAGTTCGCACTCAAGACGGCGTATTAGTTGATGAAGCCCCTGTTGAGCAACCTCTTGAATATTTACACGGTCATAATAACTTAGTCATTGGCTTAGAAAATGCGTTAGAAGGCAAAGCCGTTGGCGATACGTTTGAAGTGCGTGTAAAACCAGAAGAAGCCTACGGTGAATACAACGACAATATGGTTCAACGTGTGCCGGCGGATGTCTTTATGGGCGTGGATGAATTAGAAGTAGGGATGCGTTTTATCGCAGATACCGATTTAGGCCCATTACCGGTGGTGATTACCGAAGTGGATGGCGATGAAGTCGTTGTGGATGGTAACCATATGCTAGCCGGTCAAGAATTACTCTTCTCCGTGGAAGTTGTTGCCACGCGTGAAGCGACATTAGAAGAGATCGCCCACGGTCATATTCACCAAGAAGGCGGTTGCTGTGGCGGACACGATAGCGATGAAGAAGGCCACGGTTGTTGCGGTGGTCACCACGATCACGGACATCACCACGGACACGGTGGTTGTGGATGTAGCCACTAACCCCAAGTTGGTTGAACGATGAGTGATACCCCTGTTCTCAACGGCACGGATTATCTCCGTGCCATTTTAAGCTCTAACATCTACGATCTCGCCCAAGTCACGCCATTACAAAAAATGGCAAAGCTCTCTGAACGCTTAGGCAATCACATCTTTATTAAGCGTGAAGATCGTCAGCCCGTCCATAGTTTCAAACTCCGTGGCGCTTATGCCATGATCTCCCACCTCTCTCCCGCCCAAAAATCCGCCGGTGTTATCGCGGCATCCGCAGGAAATCACGCCCAAGGTGTTGCCCTTTCTGCAAAACATTTGGGGTTGCGTGCCTTGATTGTGATGCCAGAAAAAACGCCGAGTATTAAAGTCGATGGGGTGCGAGGTTTCGGGGGAGAAGTGCTACTCTATGGCGCGAATTTTGATGAAGCCAAAGCCATTGAACTCGCCCAAGAACTGAACATGACCTTTGTCCATCCTTTCGATCACCCCCAAGTGATTGCAGGACAAGGCTCTATTGGTATGGAGCTACTCCAACAAAACGCGAATCTCAATTACCTTTTCGTGCCTGTCGGGGGCGGTGGCTTAATCGCTGGCATTGCGGTATTAATGAAACAGCTGATGCCGGAAGTCAAAATCATCGGCGTTGAATCTAAAGATTCCGCCTGTCTTTCTATGGCACTGCAAGCTGGCAGACCTGTTGATCTCCCCCATGTCGGCTTATTCGCCGATGGCGTTGCCGTTAAACGCATTGGCGATGAAACTTTCCGACTCTGTCAGCAATATGTGGATGATGTTATCCTCGTGGATAATGATGAAATCTGCGCTGCCCTCAAAGATGTTTTTGAAAATGTCCGCGCAGTGGCAGAACCTTCGGGAGCACTCTCCTTAGCTGGCTTAAAAAAATATGTTGCACAGCATAACCTACAAGGTCAAACGCTAAGTTGTATCTTGTCAGGGGCGAACCTCAATTTCCACACACTACGCTATGTTTCCGAACGTTGTGAAATCGGCGAAAAACACGAAGCTCTTCTCACTGTCACGATTCCAGAACAGAAAGGTAGTTTCTTCACATTTAGCCAGATTCTCGGTAATCGTGCCGTGACGGAATTTAACTACCGCCACGCAGACGATCAACAAACCCGTATTTTTGTGGGGGTGAGAATCAGTGGTCATGCGGAAAAAGCTGAGATTATCAAAGAGTTAGAACAGCA
The DNA here is from genome assembly GCA_023101485.1 of Pasteurellaceae bacterium Macca. GTDB lineage: Bacteria > Pseudomonadota > Gammaproteobacteria > Enterobacterales > Pasteurellaceae > LVZB01. The sequence goes on from LVZB01000001.1 coordinate 709,780, forward strand.
CGGCTATACTGTGACCGATCTCTCTGATGATGATATTGCCAAAACCCATATTCGTTATATGGTCGGCGGACGGGCAAGTTCCGTCACCCAAGAACAGCTCTACCGCTTTGATTTCCCTGAACAGAAAGGAGCATTAGCACACTTCTTACAAACGCTGATCAACTGGGATATTTCGCTCTTTCACTACCGTGCCCACGGGGCAGACTACGGCGACATTTTGGCGGCATTTGTATTAGATGAACAACAAAAAGCGAGCTTTGAACAAGATCTCGCCAAATTAGGCTATCGTTGCACTAATGTGAGTGATAGCCTCTCCTATGGCTATTTTTTAAAATAATTTTTTAAACGAGAAAAAATATATGGCTGAACGTAAATATTTTGGTACAGATGGTGTACGAGGCAAAGTGGGGCAATTCCCTATCACCCCTGAATTTGCCCTAAAACTTGGCTGGGCAGCGGGTAAAATACTTGCCACACAAGGCTCAAAGAAAGTATTGATCGGAAAAGATACCCGCATTTCGGGCTATATGTTGGAATCCGCTCTTGAAGCCGGGTTAGCCGCCGCAGGGCTTTCTGCCGCATTCACCGGCCCAATGCCAACCCCTGCCATTGCCTATTTAACACGCACATTCCGTGCCGAAGCAGGGATTGTGATCTCCGCTTCCCACAACCCTTACGATGATAACGGCATTAAATTCTTCTCTGCCAATGGCGAAAAATTACCCGATGACGTGGAAGAAGCGATTGAAGCCATGCTCGATCAACCAATGGACTGCGTAGAATCCGCCGAACTGGGTCGTGCAAGCCGAATCAACGATGCCGCCGGTCGTTATATCGAATTTTGTAAAAGCACCTTCCCAAATCATCTCAGCCTTGCAGGGTATAAAATTGTGGTGGACTGTGCTAATGGCGCAACCTACCATATTGCCCCTAACGTCATGCGTGAATTAGGGGCGGAAGTGATTGAAATCGGCACGCACCCAAGCGGTTTAAATATCAATGAAAAATGCGGAGCAACGGATATTCAAGCCCTACAACAAGTGGTGGTGGAAGTGGGTGCCGATGTCGGTTTAGCCTATGACGGCGACGGCGACCGCCTCATTATGGTGGATCACTTAGGGAATAAAGTCGATGGCGACCAAATCCTCTTTATCATCGCTCGGGAAGCATTACGCGCCGGCAAATTACAAGGCGGTGTCGTTGGCACGTTAATGAGCAATATGAGCCTCGAATTAGCCTTAAAAGAGCTCGCCATTCCATTTGTCCGTGCCAATGTCGGGGATCGCTATGTCCTTGAACAGCTAAAAGCCAAGGGCTGGAAGCTCGGGGGCGAAAACTCTGGTCATATCATCGTGTTAGACAAAAACACCACCGGCGACGGCATTATCGCCTCCCTTGAAGTGTTAAGTGCAATGGCAACTCACAAACTCAGCCTCAATGCCCTTGCCAAAGCCGTACCACTCTTTCCACAGGTACTACTCAACGTCCGCTTTGACGGTGGCGCTAACCCACTGGAAAGCGAAGAAGTGAAAGCCGTTGCTGCCGATGTTGAACAACGCTTAGCCGGTAAAGGGCGGATTCTCCTACGGAAATCCGGCACAGAACCGCTTATTCGTGTGATGGTAGAGTGTGAAGATGCCACACTTGCCCAGCAGAGCGCGGAAGAGATTGTCGCGGCGGTAAAACGTCAATAATCAACAGAAAGAAAAAGGTGGGGCAACCCACCTTTTGCAAATTTTTCTCAAAATTTAACCGCTTGTGGCAATGCCCAAGCATCATCATAGGGGGCTTTATGGATCAACTCGAACTCAAAAAAATCGCTGCGCGTGCAGCCTTAAAATATGTGAAACCGGACACCATTGTCGGCGTCGGTAGTGGCTCAACGGTGAATTGCTTTATTGAAGCTTTAGGCGAAATGGCAGGAAAAATCAAAGGTGCGGTGGCAGCGTCTAAACATTCAGAAGAATTGTTGCGTCAGCAAGGCATTGACGTGTTTAGTGCTAATGATGTGTCAAGCCTTGATGTCTATATTGACGGCGCAGATGAAATCACCCCTCAAGGTTATATGATTAAAGGCGGTGGCGCGGCATTAACCCGTGAAAAAATTGTCAGCTCCCTCGCCAAAAAATTTATCTGTATTGTCGATGCGAGTAAGCAAGTTAATGTACTCGGTTCGACTTTTGCTTTACCCGTGGAAGTGATCCCTATGGCACGTTCTTATGTAGCACGTCAGTTAGTGGCATTAGGTGGTTCGCCTGAATACCGCGAAGGTGTGGTCACAGACAACGGCAATGTGATTTTAGATGTGTATAACTTTAAGATCCTCGAACCACTTAAAATGGAACAGACGATCAATAACATCGCCGGTGTGGTAACCAATGGGATCTTCGCCCAGCGTTACGCGAATGTCACGATTGTTGGCACACCCGAAGGTGCAAAAGTGATTGAATAACCTTTCATTATGCTTTGCAAAATCTGCTAAAAAATTGAGCGCTTGTAAGCCACTATTTTCAATGAATTTAAGAAAAAGGGCGAACAAGCGTTTAATTTTATTGTCCATTACTACACCGTTTTACGGCATATCAATTAAAAACAAAAGGAGACATCATGAAAAAATCTTTTCTCGTTAGTTTGGTTGCAATGGGGATCTTTACCGCTTGCCACGCCAATGAAATGACGACCACTAACGTCTTAACCGAAGGGCTAGATACCGCCGTCGCCCCGCAACAAGATTTCTACCGCTATGTGAATGGCAAATGGCTTGAAAAAGCCCAAATTCCTGCCGACCGCACCTCTTGGGGGACGTTAGATGAACTCGGCGAATTAAACGAAAAACGCGCCATTGAATTATTACACTCACTCCTTAACGATAAAAATACCCAAGAAAGCCCCCAAGCAAAGCGCCTTAAAGCCCTTTACGATACCTATACCGATCTTAATGCCCGTGAAACACAGGGTTTAGCCCCAATCAAAGCCGATTTAGCCAAAATTGACGGCATTCAAAATTTCAACGATTTTATTCAATACCTTATTTCAGAAACTCAGCAGGGAAATACCATGCTCTTTGGTTGGTCGGTGTTTGCAGATCTCACCAATTCTCGCCAAAACGCTGTCTATTTTAGTAATGACAACCTTGGGATAAGTAATGATTACTACCAAAAAGAGACCCCTGAAAATCATGAAACCTTAAAACAGTACCAAGCCTATGTGGCAAAAATGCTCACCTTGGGTGGGGGAAAAAATACCGAGGAACGGGCAAAAGCGATTGTAGAATATGAAAAAGCGATTGCCAAAACCCTCTTTACCAATGAAGAGAGTGGCGATCTCGAAAAACGCTACAATCCGATGACTATCGCTGAATTTACCAAAGCGAGTAAAAATATCAACTTAGCTGAGTTTTTCGAAAAAGTGGGCGTAAAAACCGAGGAAGTCATTATTTGGGAACCGGAATTTCTCAAGCAGTTTGACCGCTTATTTAACGCACAAAAATTACCCGTTATCAAAGATTATCTACGCTTTAAAATCCTCTCCGGCTCCGCACCTTATTTAAACAAAGCCCTTGATGATGCGCATTTCGATTTCTACGGACGCACCCTTGTCGGGCAACAAGAACAGAGAGCTTTAGATAAACGTGCCCTTGATTTAATCAACAGCCAAATCGGCGAAGAGTTTGCCCAAGTTTATGTGGCAAAATTCTTCCCTGAAAAAGCCAAAAAAGCACTCCTTGAAATGGTAGGCTATTTAATCAAAGCCTATCATCACCGCATCGACCAATTAGATTGGATGTCTGCTGAAACCAAGAAAAAAGCGAAAACGAAGCTGGATAAATTCACCACCGAAGTGGGCTATCCAAATAAATGGAAAGATTATTCCACCTTAACACTCAAAACTACCCAAGAAGGTGGCTCACTCTATGCTAATTTGCGGGCAGTTCAACAATGGCGTTACCAAGATGAACTCAGTAAAGTCGGCAAGGCAGTGGATTTAACGGAATGGGGAATGCTTCCTCAAGAAGTGAATGCCTCTTATGATCCTTTAACCAACCGCATTATCTTCCCGGCGGCGATTTTACAAGCGCCACTGTATGATGTGAATGTCGATCCAGCGGTGAATTTTGGCGCGATTGGGGCGATTATCGGCCACGAAATCACCCACGGCTTTGATGACAGCGGTTCGAAATTTGACGGCGACGGCAACCTCACGGATTGGTGGAATGCCGATGATCGCAAAAAATTTGACGCCTTAGCGGACAAACTTGTCGCCCAGTTTGACCAATTTGAAGTCGCCCCAAAAGTGTTCGTCAATGGGCGTTTTACCCTCGGCGAAAACATTGCGGACTTAGGGGGCTTAGGCATTGCCTATGATGCGTTGAAACTCTATGAAAAAGAACATGGGCAAGCTCAACCGATTGATAATCTCACCGCCGACCAACGCTTCTTTATGAGCTGGACACGCTCTTGGCGAAATAAAGCGACGGTACAATCCCTTACTCACCAAGTGAAAAGCGACACCCATGCACCGGGGCATTTACGTGCCTTTGCACCCTTGCTAAACATTGATGGCTTCCACAACGCCTTCCACACCAAGCAAGGGGATAAGATGTTCAAGCCAATGAGCGAGCGGATTAAAATCTGGTAATAAACCATAACGCCCCCCTCAGTCGCTTCGCGACAGCCCCCGAAGGGGGAAGGGGGGCGTTATAGCTTGCAAAAAACACCATAAAGGGGAGCAATTCCCCTTTTTATTTGAACAAGGGCTTGATTTTGTAGTCCAACCTGCCACCGAGGAGATTATTCTCCCCTGCATTGTTAAACAAAGGAGAAAACGATGAAAAAACCCCTTATGATTAGCCTTGTCGCCATGAGCATTTTCACCGCCTGTCATGCCAATGAAGCCCCTCAACCCAGTACCTTAATGGAAGGTGTGGATAGCACCGTCAAGCCCCAACAGGATTTCTACCGCTATGTAAATGGCAAATGGCTTGAAAAAGCCCAAATTCCTGCCGACCGCACTTCCTGGGGAACACTGGCAGAGCTTGGCGAATTAAACGAAAAACGCTCCCTAGACCTACTACAAGCGGTCATTTCTGACAAAGATTCTGCTCACTCGCCACAAATCCAACGCCTCAAAGCCCTCTATGAAACCTATACCGATCTCGATGCCCGTGAAGCCCAAGGTTTAACGCCAATTAAAGCGGATTTAGCCAAAATTGATGGGATTCAAACATTCAACGATTTCATCGACTATATGATCACCGAAACGAAGCAAGGTAATGAGGTGCTCTTTGGTTGGTCGGTGTTTGCTCACCTGAAAAACTCCCACCAAAATGCCATCTATTTCAGCAATGATGATTTGGGGCTAAGCAATGATTACTACCAAAAGGATACCCCTGAAAATCGTGAAACCTTAAAGCAGTACCAAGCCTATGTCGCCAAAATGCTGACCTTTGGTGGGGTAGAAAATGCCGAGGAACGGGCAAAAGCGATTGTGGAATATGAAAAAGCCATCGCCAAAACCCTCTTCACCAATGAGCAAAGCCGTGATATTGCCAAACGTTACAATCCATTAAGTATTGGGGAATTTGCCAAAGCGAGCAAGAATATCAACTTAGCCGAGTTTTTTGAAAAAGTGGGGGTAAAAACCGATGAAGTCATTGTTTGGGAACCGGCATTTCTCAAACAGTTTGACAGTTTATATAACCCACAAAAATTGGCAGTGATTAAAGATTATCTCCGCTTTAAAACCCTGTCTGGCTCTGCCGGTTACCTTAACAAAGCCCTTGATGAAGCGCGCTTTGATTTCTATGGTCGCACCCTCACGGGGCAAAAACAGCAACGCAAATTGGAAAAACGCGCCCTCAGTTTAATCAACCGCCAAATCGGGCAAGAGTTCGCCCAAGTTTATGTGGCAAAATTTTTCCCTGAAAAAGCGAAGCAAGATCTTCTCAAAATCGCGAGCTATTTAGTCAAAGCCTACCACCAACGGATCGAGCAGTTAGCCTGGATGTCGGCTGAAACCAAGCAGAAAGCCAAAGCGAAACTCAATAAATTTATTGTGGAAGTCGGTTATCCGAATAAATGGAAAGATTATTCCGCCTTAACACTTAAAACCACTCAAGAGGGCGGTTCGCTTTACGCCAACCTACGGGCAATTCAGCAATGGGACTACCAAGATGCCCTGAGTAAAGTCGGCAAAGCGGTGGATTTAAGTGAATGGGGAATGCTCCCACAAGTGGTCAATGCCTCTTACAGCCCATTGAAAAACCGCATTGTCTTTCCAGCAGGGATCTTGCAAGCACCGCTTTATGATGTAAATGCCGATCCGGCGGTGAATTTTGGCGCGATTGGGGCGATTATCGGTCACGAAATCACCCACGGTTTTGATGATAGCGGTTCGAAATTTGACGGCGACGGCAACCTCACGGATTGGTGGACGGCAGATGATCGCAAGAAATTTGAAGCCTTAGCGGACAAACTTGTCGCCCAGTTTGACCAATTTGAAGTTTCACCAAAAGTGTTCGTCAATGGGCGTTTCACCCTTGGGGAGAATATTGCCGATCTTGGCGGGTTAAGCATCGCTTATGATGCCTTGAAACTCTACGAAAAAGATAACGGGCAATCACCACGCTTAGATAATCTCACCTCTGACCAACGCTTCTTTATGAGCTGGACACGCTCTTGGCGAAATAAAGCGACAGTGCAATCCCTCACCCACCAAGTGAAAAGCGACCCTCACGCCCCGGGGCAATTCCGCGCTTTCGCCCCAGTGTTGAATATTAACGCCTTCCACGATGCGTTTAGCACTCAACAAGGGGATAAAATGTTTAAGCCAATGAGTGAGCGGATCAAAATTTGGTAATGAGCCATAACGCCCCCCTCAGTCGCTTCGCGACAGCACCCCCCGCAAGCAGGGGGAGCGGCGTTTTTCCTCACATTGAGGAGAAATCTCAAAGAAGAATAACCCCTTCCCCCTGCTTGCGGAGGGAAGTCCCCGAAAGGGGAAGGGGGCTAACAAGCGGTCGAATTTACACAAAAATTTGCTTTGTATCCAAATTCCCCCCTCAGTCGTTTCGCGACAGCTCCCCCCGCAAGCAGGGGGAGCGGCGTTTTTCCTCACATTAAGGAGAAATCTCTGTGGGGTACTAACTCTTTTTGCATAAAGAAAGAAAAAAATTTGGCGGAAAAAATTGGCGGTGGAGCTTTGGTATATAAGGCTTCGCCGTTTTTTATTGAGAAAAGTTATGCAAAAAACAAAATGGTTGAAAATAGGCAAAAATGAGCAGTTTTTGCGAAATTTTTTGCATAACTTTGGATTGGTTTGATCGGTTTTTAAAACCTTTTTAAAAAAGTTTAAATGCTGTTTTAAAATGGTTGTGGTTAAACAAGGCTATGCCCGATGTGAACGACTTGTCCGATGATTTGTAGATATTGTCCTTCTTCTGCTGAAATGCTGATTGGCTCGTATTCTTCACTATTATCACTAATCAGTTCCATTCTATTCCATTGTCGTCTAATTCTCTTAACCCATACGCTATCGCCGTTTTGTACGAGGTAGATTTTATCGTCCCCTCTAACTTCTTTCTTGCTTAAATCAACTAATAGCTGATCGCCGTCGTCGATAGTTGGAAACATAGAACTTCCATTTGCCCAAAATACAGCGCAGTGGCGAGCTTTTACACCTAAGGTTTGTAAAAGGCTATCAGAATAAGGCTCTTCGCCGTCTGGATCTGTTACCCCTTCATTAAAGCTGCCATAACCTGCGGAAACAATAATAGAGTTGAAGCTATCAATCATTGTTACGCCCTCTTGTTGTTTTTCCTGAGCTTTTTCAACAGCTTGTTCGATATGGCTTTCCTGCTTATTTTCAGATAACTCTGGGCTTTCTCCTGTGGCGAGCCATTTCAAGTCAACTCCAGAAACCTCTGCTATTTTAATTAAATTTGGACGAGATGGTTCAGCATCGCCTTTTCTCCAACGAGTGATTGTAGATAACGTCACCCCCATTTTTCGGGAAAATTCACTCGGACCATTCGATTTGGCGATAGCCAATTCTATTCTTTCTGGGAAATTATCATTACTCAACATACTAGTTACACCTAATTGACCGTAATAGTTGGATTTATTTATCTATTACGAATACACACTCAAAACTATTACCGTATTAGTAAATTGTAAGTTATTGATTTTCCGAATACACACCTAAAAAGTGCTTTCTATTTAATCAAATAGAACTATTACGGGTAAATACCACTTGATTGAATTAAACTATTACGGTTAATATACATCACATCAGTTACAGCGAAAAGGACGTATTAAATGAGCGTATTACAAAATACAAAAAAAACCGCTGAACAAGATTGGCATCGAGCCGACATCTTAGCGGAGCTTAAAAAAAGAGGTTGGTCTTTACGAACACTCGCAATAGAGGGGAATGTTAGCTACAACACATTAAAAACGGTTTTAGATAAACCTTACCCCAAAATGGAACGCTTAATTGCGAATGCCATTGGAGTTGCCCCTGAAATTATCTGGGCAAAACGATTTGCTGATCGTAATAGAAGACCAACGTTGATCAACAAATTCTAATTTTATCCATAAAAGTTATAAAAAGGAACATTTATGGAAGATTTAAGTTTAAAAACACATTATTCCGTATATGAACTATCTGATTTCAAGTTATCTAGCTTGCCTACTGCTCCTAAAAATATTGCAGATAAAGCCAAGCGCGAAAACTGGCTTTCACGCAAGCGAGAAGGACGTGGCGGTGGCTTGGAATACTCCCTGACCTCTCTTCCAATCGAGGTTCAAACCGAAATTCGTAAAAAATGTGGTTTGACGTTAATTGAGCAGAAGCCGAAGTTAGATTTGGTGGCTGTGCGTGATGAGTTGGATTTACGTTCTGTCACCGATAAGCAGTTAGCAGTGGCAGATGCCCGAGCTGCGGTGGCGCAATACTTTATGCAGGAGCGTGAGATTCGTGGCGTGAGTCGCAATGAGATGATCAATCAGCTATGTCATGAAATTAAAACCGGTGATGCGCCTACGCAAGTGTTGGAATGGGTGAGATTAGCGAACGCAAAACCTCGTGCGGTTGTTTCTGTTAGCCCTCGCACGTTATATCAGTGGGTGGTGGATTATGAAAAAGCCAGTAACAGCGGTGAGCGCTTGAAAAGTCTTGTGCCGTTGAAACCGATGGTGCGGGTGACACCTGAAACAGAAAGTGCTTGGCTGATTCCTTTTTTAACGCACTACCAAGTCTTTTCTAAACCATCGGTGGAATATGTTTATCGACAGCTCACTAAGCAAGGGGTTGTTGGGTTGCCTACGCTTTCTAAGGTTCGCCGAGTGCTTAGTCAGTTACCAAAAATTGTGTTAGAGCGAGGCAGACGGACAGGTGCAAGTTTTAAAGCGATTGCACCGTTTAAGCGTAGAGCTTGGGATGTTATGGGTGTGAATGAGGTGTGGATTTCGGACGGGCATAGCTTTAAAGCTCGTGTGAAAAATATGAATGGCATTCCTTATGTGCCGGAAGTAACGGTATTTATTGATGGTCGGACACGGTTAATTGTGGGCTGGTCGGTCGCGCAAAGTGAAAGTGTGATTGCTGTTTCTGATGCTTTTCGCCATGCCGTTTCTCGCCATGGGTTGCCAGTGATGTGTTATTCAGATAACGGTCGAGGACAGGCAAATAAAACCCTTGATGCTGAAATTACCGGCTTGCTCCCTCGTTTAGGGGTGCATCACGAAACGGGGATGCCGGGTAATCCACAGGGTCGAGGCATTATTGAGCGGTTGTGGCAACAATCGCTGATTGATTTAGCGAAAACTTATCCGACTTACCACGGTGATGATGCCGATGAAAGTGTAAAGCACTACCGCTATCGGAAGCTAGAAAGTGCAATCAAGGCCTTAACGAAGAAGAAAGCATTAACTGAGGAGCAACAGAAGCATCTAGGGCAAGTGCCTCACTTTGCAGATTTTATTGCCGATTTGACCGCTTGTGTAGAGGAGTACAACCAGCGACCACATCGCAGTTTGCCGCAAAAAAATACAGGTGGGCATTACTCCCCTGCTGAATATCATGCCGAAGTGAAATTGGCAGAGCAGTATATGCCAAACCTGCTTGATCCGTTGGAGTTGCAGTTGTTATTCCGCCCTGAAATGGTGCGTACGGTCAGTCGTGGTGAGGTTGTGCTTTCTCGAAACATTTATTTTAGCACAGCGCTAGCTGGATTTGATGGTGAGCAAGTACGGGTGGGTTATGACGTACATGATCCTGCCAATGTGATTGTGAAAACGATGAAAGGAGAATGGATTTGTGTGGCTCAACTTAACGGTAACCGAGTGGATGCGTTCCCTAAATCGATTCGGGAGCAAGCGGAAATTAAGAGTGTAGAGGCGAAGAATAAGCGCTTACAGGCTCGTATAGAACGGAATAATTTGGATTTAAACCCTGTTATTACCCTAGAAGATTTACAACCTCGGACGGAGCTGATTACGACGACTTACCGTCCGAAAAAAGAAACTCAGCGTATTCGACCAATATTTACCTCACAGGTCGAGAAAGATGAGTGGGAATTAGAACAACAACAAATAGCTGTGGGAGGCTAATTATGAATTTTCAATATCAACATCAAGATCTGGCCAAAATGAAGGGTAACTTACGTTCCCTCCGCAGACAGGAAATATGGGCAAAGAATCACAAGCATGCAGCAAGCGATTTTGCTCGTAGACAAGCTGGGATAAGGTCTCTTCGCTCTTCGTCAAATATGGTGGATCGTATCGCTGTTTTAGCCATTCGTAAATTATCTCGCCTTTACACAAAATATGCCAACGGGCATACGCAAAAAGATGACGCTCTGCTTGCCAAGTTGGTTCGGTGGCTCGTTGTTCCGGCGTGGCTTCTATATAGCGAAAGACTTGATCTTCATTGTCGTCTAGCCAGCGAAAAAAAGCAAAGTTGCTTTCAAGAGAAAGGGCGTGATTAAGCGACTGTCTCGCTTCGGGAGTGAGATCGTTATCTAAATAATCCTCCCAATGCAAGTTGAACATAAAGTTACGTTCTGCAGTGAAATGTTCTTTTGTATATAAATTGGGGTGCATTTTGCCCTCCTTTAAATGAGTGATTAAAAGATTTTAAATTATAACGGAGTTTGATAATGAGCAAACAATTATTAAAAGGGCTGATGAGTCAGCAAGGAATGGATCAGAAACAGGTGGCAAACGCCTTAGGTGTCAGCATAACAACTATTAGCCAGTACCTTGCGGGGAAATATCAAGGGCGGGTGGAAGAGCTAGATATGAAAGTTGAGGCGTTAATTGCCACCTATAAAGCGAAAGTGTTAGAGAAAAAACTCAATGTCACTTTTGTCCCGACGTTTGCCGCACGCAAGATGATGGACTTGATAAATGAAGTGCATGTTGAGGGCGATATGGGGATGATTTATGGCGATGCCGGCTTAGGTAAGACGCAGGCAGTGTTGCAGTACGCTCGTCAAAATAGCGCTGCAGTAGTAATTGAAACTGATGGGAGTTATTCACCGAAGGTGCTGTTGCAGAAGTTGTGTGGCGCTTTAAAACTTGATGGACGAGGCACGATTGACCAGTTAATGGACTTAATTATCGGGCGTTTGGTCGGGAGTTCCAGGGTGTTGTTAATTGATGAGGCGGAGAATTTATCCACCCGTTCATTGGAATTTTTACGCCGTATTCATGATAAATCCGGTGTTGGTGTGGTGTTGGTGGGGATGCCCCAGTTGCTAGTGAATTTAAGAGGAAGACGGGGTGAGTTGAAGCAGTTGTACAGTCGAGTTTGGCGACACTGCCCTCTTGGTAATGAATTATCTGCATCTGATTTGGCTTTACTAACCGAAAATACTTTGGGTACGAAAGAATTTAATACGCTATTTGTGAAATATTCCCAAGGCAACGCGAGACGGCTGAACAAGTTGATTCGGGGAGCTGTGCGGTTGGCGCATTTAAATGAATGCCCGATTGATGAAGATTTGATTAAAGAGTACACAAAATTATTAATCAACTAAGGGGGAATTTATGGCAATGAAAGCAAGAAAGCGTGAGCAAATTTATGCGGTATATCGGGGGGATAAATTTTTCTTTGATGGTACGGCAAGAGAAGTGGCTGATGCCTTAGGAATAAAAGTAAGTTCCGTACGCAAGTTGGCAACACCTAGTCAGCAAGTGAGAAGTAAAAGCGGTACAACGATTGTAAAACTATAAACAAACGAAGAGAGAAAGAGCAATGGCAGCATTACGCAATATTAACACTAAAGGGATTCCGAACTACGCCAACGGCGAAGTGAAAGGTAAAAATGCCCGAATTTTCAATCTTTCAGTCGCTATGGAGTTGGCTGTTTTAGAGTGCGATAAATTGGGGCTGGAAATTGAGAAAGTGGAGTTTGATGGCAAATTTAGCCCACGACTTTTCGTCAAGAGCAATGCCAAAACCGCCCGCTTGCAGGCAGAAGGCAAAGCCCACTTTTTCGGCATCACACAAAAGCACGGCGTGACCTACGATCTTGTCAAAATGCCCCTAGCGAATGGGAGCAAAATTATCTGGCTGACTGACCGCTTGCACTAATTTTTTAACCATAGGAGAAAGAAAATGAGTAAAACCACCAAAACTCGTGTAAAAGCCGCAGCAAAACTGCGTTTTACCACCGTCGAACAAGTGCAATCAGCGATTAAGGAAATCGGCGATTTAAGCCGAGAGCACACAAGGCTGACTACTGAAATGAACGACTTAATCGGCGAAACCAGCGAGAAATTTGCTCCGCAACTCACCCAGCTTAAAAATGAAATTGAACCGTTGCAACAAGCGGTGCAGGAATACTGTGAAGCCCACCGAGAGGAGCTTACGGAGAACGGCAAAAGCAAAACGGCAACTTTTATCACAGGCGAAGTGCAATGGCGAGCAAGACCGCCGTCAGTGTCGATTCGGGGAGCGGATAGCGTATTAGAAAGCCTCAACCGCTTAGGGCTAGGCCGTTTTATTCGTACCAAAAACGAAATTAACAAAGAAGCGTTACTCAACGAACCCGATGTTGCCAAAGGTATTGCAGGCATCACTATCAAGCAAGGGGTGGAAGATTTTGTGATTAAGCCGTTTGAGCAGAAGGGGGCGTAATGGGGGATGTTCTTGTTGTTGTAGGTTATTACTGTCTGATGGGTTGGGTGGCTTGGCTTGCAGCCACTAAACTTTAAAACCCTTTTCAATACCCTTTAAACCCTATTTTAAGGGGTATTTATAAAGTGTTTTAGATAAATAGGAGAACCCAAATGAGCAATATGAACAAAGCAGAAGTGTTTGATGCGTTCAAGCATTGGAGTAGCGCAGCAGCAAGGGCGGAGCAGAAAGGCGATTATAAACAAGCCATAGAAAGTTGGAGTGCTGCGGAAAAATTTGCTGAAACAGAAGCTAATCAGCTTTGGTGTCAAAACCGAGGTAAATTTTGCCAACGCGTTTATAAAAAACCGTTTGGAGGAGCAAGACGATGAGCCAAGCGGAATATCTTGAAATGCGAATTAGTGAGTGCATACGCCAGCTACAACAGGCATTAAATGCCGACAACCCACAACAAGCGGTCGTTTTTTTGGGGAATGTGCAAAACCAACTACCACAGATTCAGCGACAACTAGCAATGCAATGAAGCGATTTTATTTCAAATCTTATCTAACGAGCCCAACTGATAAACAAGTTTCGGTCGATATTAAAAACAAGGTATTTAAGCCTTTTCATAGCCTTTATCCTTCTGGATGCTGTCGTCTATTAAGAGATATTCCAGAGGCTCATTACTTGCCTGATGAGGGTTATGTGGTCGTGTATCGAAAAGGAAATACTAAAGAGCGTTATTTTTTTAACGTGAGAAAAATCAAGGAGGAAAACAAAATGTAGCTTTGAATTTTAAACAAACCGCCCCACCCAATTTTAACCTTGTTTAAATTGTGTAATGCGCAGGGGCGGTGGCTTAAAGCCGATAATTTAGCCTTTGTGCTAAGGGTTAAGTTATCTGTTTTAACCACGAACGAGGAGAAAAAATGTACTTCCGATTTTTTAAGGGGGACTTAACCCAAGAGCCACTCAAATCCCTTGAAGCCAACTGGCGAGAGCTCAGAGAAGAGCGAGATAAGCTGTTACAGGTAATTTTTAACGATATTCCGTTTAATGACGGCTGGGTAGGTAGTGAAGAAAGTATTTTCGGCATTGTTGTTAATGCCGACAACCCTGAATTAGAAACGCTTAAAACCATAAAAGGCTATAAGATTGAGCCGTATAAGGAGAGATTTAAAATCACTGCTGATAAACGCTACAAAGCGGGTAAGGTGTTAGACAAAATGATTAAAGCCATTCGGGAAATTTTACACAAGCACCCTAGCTTTTCTCGTTATGCCATTAAGCAACTTGGTTTAGATTGCTGGATTTTTACTAATGAAGGGCGTGCTTTCTTTTCTGTTTGTGGTGTAGAAAATAGCGTATTTCTTGTCGAGATACCCCAGAAAGAACAGGGGGATAAAGGCGATGAATTCCCCCAAATTCCCGACTATTTAACTGAAATTAAAGAGAGTGAATTTTTAGCCCTACAAGGCAAATAAAACCCATTTACAGCCCTTTTACTCTGATATTAAAAGGGCTGAATAATGTGTTTTATTAAGGAGGTGCAATGAAGCTATGTCGATGCCCGATTTGCCATTCGGATTTAACGCTCGAAGCGTTAATGGAAGATGAGGCTGGGCGTGTGTTATTAAATAAGATCTTGAATATGGGCTATGGTTGCGGAAGTGCTGTAGTGGGGTATTTGGGGCTGTTTAAGCCGGCAAAAAGCACGCTAAGCAATAGCCGTGCGGTGCGTATTTTAGATGGGCTTTTAGAACTGTATGATTGCTCGCATTTGCTTGCCCATGCATTAAGCGAAACGGTGGAGCAAGTGCGTAAAAACCGCCGTGAGGGTGGGCGATGTGAGCCATTGAGCAATCATAACTATTTGAAAAAGGTGTATGAAAGTTGCCGACCACAATTTGCTCCATCCAATCAAGGGCGGCGCGTGGATAAAGCGCCCCAATATGATAGCCAAGAGAAACAGGCACGAGGGGCGGAGGAGAAACGGTTAAATAACATTGGCTACATTGATCGCTTAGTGAAATTAAAAGGGGTGGAAGGTTGCCGTGGTTTACACGGCTTTGAAGACTGGCAAAAATGGCAAGAGGAGAAGCAAAATGTACGCACAAACCCGTAAGCAGATGATTCAGAAGATTCATATTGCGAAAAATCAACTTAAACTTGATGAGGAAGGCTACAAAATGTTGCTGTTGCAAGCGGTCGATAAGCCGAGTTGCGCCATGATGACGGACGGGGAATTGATGATCGTTCTTCAAGTGATGAAAGCCAAAGGGTTTAAGGTGAAGTCTAAAAAATATGGCAAAACGCCCGAGGCAAGCGCTTATAACCCCGTTAGACAAAGTTATTTAGATAAAATCAAAGCGCTTTTAGTGGGGAGTGGCAAAAGCTGGCAATATGTGCATGCCATTTGCAAGCGGTCGTTCGGTAAAGAAAAACTGCAATGGTGTACCGATGAGGAGATCTACCGCGTGTTGCAGATGTTAGCGGTGTATAACAATCGGAATGGAATACGTGTTTAATTCTGTTTTACAAAATTTTTGGGGCTGTCCTAGATAACTAGACCAAACTCTCTTTAACTAATTGTTTTAGAAAGGAAATTTGAGACTTTAAGTTACTGTGATTAAAACGCCATTCACATTCTTTCAAATACAGCCCAAAATGAGCTTTGGGAATACCATTAAATTTGCGTAAATGGCGTTTTGCTTGGTTCCAGAAATTCTCAATTCCGTTAATGTGATTTTGTTTTTCTGCAAAGTGCGTACTATGGTTGATACGAAAATGATTAAATTCACTCACATCAAGTACATCATAACTTCGATAGAAATCCGTGTAAACAATGCTATCAGGCTTAACTTGTTCTCGAATTATCGGTAACAACGTGGCGGATTGCGTGTTCGGTACGGCAACAGTATAAACTTTGCCATTGCGTTTCAACAGCCCGAATACCGCAGTTTTACCCGCTGCACCACGTCCACGCTTGCCTTTGCGTGTACCACCAAAATAGCTTTCATCGGCTTCTATTTCCCCATCAAACATCTCCAAATGTGGGCTGTTTTGATAGATAAGAAATCGCAAGCGATGAAAATAGTAAGCGGCAGTTGTCTTGTTTACATTCACTAGTTCAGCAGCAGTTCTCGCTGTAACTCCTGCAACAAACAGTTCAATAAGTTTATTTTGTTTGTGCTGACTTAAACGACTTTTTCTCATTTGACTATCTTAACCCAAATCGAGTTTTTAGTCGTTATCTAGGACAGCCCCAAATTTTTTGCATAACCTACTTTTGGGACTTGATTTTGACAAGAAAAAGTTTTAATTTGTCGATCAAGCTCTCAAAAAGCGACATAAACGGCTGGCACAGCCGACCATTTGTGCTATTTTTTTGCCTGAAAGTTGGTTACACGAATGCCCAGAGCGTCATTGTATTCAAACAATAAGGTAGAAAAAGTAAACAATATAACTCAATGACCGACAGTGTGAAGAATACAACACCCATAAGGGGAATAATTCCGCTGTTTTTATGTGCAGTTTTGAGCTGTCGGTCACCCTACTCAAAATAGGGTCTATTTTCAAATAGGAACACATAATGACAAACCTACCTATCCAAGCCTTTAACGGCTCAATTCAAAATCAATCCGTTCAACTGATCAATGCTCGTGATCTTTATCAGTTTTTACAAGTCAAACGGGATTTTTCAAACTGGATAAAATCTCGCATTACTGATTATAATTTCACCGAAAATGAAGATTACACTTGCTCGCCAAATTTGGCGAGCGAGAAAAATCAAGGGCTGACAAGGTTTTGGGGCGGTCAAAATAAAATTGACTACCACATCACCCTTGATATGGCAAAAGAGCTGTGTATGTTGGAACGCTCCGAACTCGGGCAACAAGCACGGCGTTATTTTATTCAAATGGAAAAAGAAGCGGTGGCACTGGCAACCCAAAATGCTTTACTTGTGGAACAGGCTCAACAGGCATTTTTAACCGCTTTCCCTGAATATAAAGCGATTATCCGCTACCGTGAAATGGGGCTAACTAACGGCGAAATCGGTAAATTACTGGATTTAAGCCGAAAAGGGCTGGAACTTCGCCTTGCCAAACTCTTTCAGCTAGGATTATTGGAGCGAAAAAGCATTATCGCCAATCAAAGCCAACTGGCATTAAACTTTATCGCATAGGGGGCAATATGAGAACCTTATTTGAAGATGTTTTATATCAAAATGAGCAACTTGCCAACGGTTTAGCCAGTTTAGGGCATTTATTAGCGATTGTTGATCAGACTGCCGATCAGATTTCCGTTGGCGACTTAGCCAACCTCATTCAGCTATTAGCAACGGCGAGTCAAAAACAGGTAAAAGAAATGAATAACGTGTTAGAGGCACTGTATAATTAACCCTTTAAAAAAGATTTAAACCGCCTTTTGGGCGGTTTTTAAATTTATAGATCACCTTGTAGTTCAGCTTTACTTTCTTTGTTTCTTTTTTCACCAAAATCTGGTTGAGTATACATAATAAAGGCACTTTCTCTTCTGTTGGAGTCTATGCTTACACGGTAAATGACAGTATCATTATCAAATCCTACATCCCAATTTGAATCTGGTGGGAAATTACCATCTTGTGGGAGGCTTTCCGGCTGACTTGACGGTCTGCCATATTTTTCTACTAATCCCTCAGCGGCAGAGGTCATTTTATCTTTTGGTACTAGAATACTTAGTCGTGAAAGTTTCTTATCAATGAAAAAAGCATAACCGTAGGTTGTGCCTTTACCAAATTGGAATTTAGGGCAGCCAAAAGCACCATTTTGTTTTAAATCAAACCAGCCTGATTTGCAACTTTTTGATTTTTTACTTGTTCAAGAGTTGAACCAAATTTAATGTCTTTGTATCCATCAACAGCAAAAGCCGATGATGTAAGCGCTAAACTGAATGTAATAAATAATGGAAATTTAACGATTTTCATAGAAAGTCACCTAAGATTTATGAGTTAAAAGGCAAGATATTCTAACATAGGTGCTCTTCTTTTACACAATTTTACAAAAAAAGCGTACCAAAAGTTCACAGTTTTAAAATTTGAATGTGAGAATACTGAAATTTATCCGTATTGGAGGATGCAATGTGTGAACTTGAACAAGTTGAAGCCTATCTCCCTGACGTTGTGCAGGAGATGGTGTCGGTGATTGGTTTGCCGGCGACAGAAAAAGTGATTCAGCATTTTGGTGGGGTGGATTTTCGTTTTTCACTGGGTAAATGGTATTTCCCGAAAATGGTGGAGGTGATTGGCAAGGAGTCTGCTGATTCACTACGCCGTTATTTTAAGCGTGAGAAAATTTATATCCCTCGTTGCGACAGAGCATTGAGAGCATTGCGCAATGCCCGTTTTAAGGCAGAATTTGAGGCATTAAAACGGGAACAAGCATTAAGTGGCAATATGGCAATGATTGCCCTTTGCCCGAAATATGGCATTTCCGAACGGTATGGCTGGGAAATTGTGCGTGAACGCCTGCCTTGTGCCACTGCTCAACAAGGCTTATTTTAGCCTACTGAACGCCCTCCCCTCTCTCCCTTACGTTAAACAGGTAAAAATGCCCCTTGTGTTTTTTTCATTAGGGGCTTTTTTTATGTCTTTTCCAATTCGAAAAGTGGTTATCCACTGCTCTGCCACACAAAATGGCAAATCACTTCGCACCCAAACTCACACCGCTGCCCAAACCATTGATGGCTGGCATAAGGGACGGGGCTTTCAACGATTAACGAAAAATTACAACGCCTTTAATCCGCATCTTCAACATATCGGCTACCACTATGTCATTGATACTGACGGCACAGTAGAAACAGGGAGAAAGTGTGGTGAAATCGGGGCACACGTCAAGGGGCACAATATGTACTCCGTCGGTATTTGCTTAGTGGGAGGGATTACTCCCGAAGGCAAAAATCACGGGGAATTTACCGAAAAACAATGGTACGCCTTACACCGCTTGATTCGAGAGCTGGAAGCCAAATACTCAACCATTGAGCAGGTCTGCGGACATCGGGATTTAAGTCCCGATATAAACGGTGACGGCACCATTAGCCCGAACGAATGGGTAAAAAGTTGCCCTTGCTTTGATGTTTGGGAGTGGTTGGATAGTGAAGAAGTCGTCAATGTTCAGCATTTATTTAAGGGGTAAAAATGAGATTTTCACAACTGTTTACCAACCATGACGGGCGGTTATCTACCACCGCCTTTATTCAATTTTTCGGAGCGTTGTTGATGTCGGGGATTTTAACCTATTGCGTTTATTTAGACCGTGCTTATACCCCTGAACTCTTTATGACCTTTGCAATTTTCTGCGGTGGGCAGGTCGCCACCAAAGGCTTTGCAAATGCTGTTCGTCGCAGAAACGGGGAGGGGGAATGAGTTACATCGCGCTTGCCATTGTGGGCATTTTTTTAGCGGTGATTGGTTGGGCGGTTTTTCGAGTTAAGCAAGCGAGTCGCGAAATTGATCACTTGTTAAAAGTCACTGAACAGCTTGAAGCCGAAAATCAACAAATTGCCAATGAAAAAGCGGTCGCCGAAACCCAAGTTAAACATCATCAAGTGAGACAAAGAAATGAAGAAAATACTCGTGGCATTAGCCATCAGCACGTTATTGACCGCTTGCAACAGCAAGGCGATCTCCGTGATTAACCCCAGCTGTGCGGGGTTCTCTATTATCAAAGCCAGTCGTCAAGATACGGCTGAAACCTTGCAACAAATTTTAATTCACAACACCACTTATAGGGAGATTTGCCAAGATGAGATTTCTACAAAAGCTCCGTAAAGCGTGGCAACGCTGGCAGCTTAAACGCCGTTCACCAATAATTTTTGAGCGGCGAGCGTTGTTAATGTTAGCCATTCAGTTAGGTAAAAAACAGCGGGGGCGTGATGTTTGATGAAAAATTTTTTCTCAATGTCGGCATGGCGCTGGTGTCGGCGTTGGTTGGGTGGCTGATTAAGGTCATTTTTGACCGTAACAATGAGGTGCGTAAAGCCCTTGATGAATTAAAAGGGGAGTTTAAAGCCTTTCAGCAGTATGTCGAAGCGAAATATCAACAAAAGGAGTTAGCCAAAAGCGAAATTTCACACTTGGAGCAAACGCTCACGGAAATCAAGCAGATGCTAAAAAATATTGAAGCCAAGGTCGATAAGAAGGCAGACAAATGAGTAAAAAGAATAACAAACAAAATGCGATGTTAAGTGAAATTTTAGATTTAACCCGCAACATTAACGATAAAGTCGAACAACAAAACGCCGAAATTTTAAGCCTTAAAAAAGAGGTGAAAGCCCTTGAGCAGTTGGTGAACACCATGAACCGCAAAAATCGTAATACGGCGTTGATTGCTGGCGCACTCGGCGGTGGCGTTGCCTCTGTGGGGTTTGAGTTGCTGCGTTTGAAATTTGGAGGCTAAATGGCGTTTGACCAGAGTGTAAAAAATGCCGTGCGCCGTGCTTATGTCTTTGACCGTTTGAACTTAGAGCAGATTGCTGAGAAAACGGGGGTAGCGGTGGGAACAGTGCGTCGCTGGAAAGCCGAAGCCGAAAAAGCAGGGGATAACTGGGAAGCGGCTCGTGATGTACAAGTGCTGGCAGGTGGCGAAGTGGAACAGCTTGCCCGAGGGTTGTTGGCAGGCTTTCTTATTCAATATAAAAAAACGATGACCGCCCTTGAAAAGAATGACAATCTGCCCGTGCAAGACCGGGTGAAGGAGCTGGCAAACCTCGCAGATTCATTTGCCAAAATGACGGCATCTAGCCGCCGAATTTTGCCGGAAACCAGCGAAATTGCCACGGCAATGGAGACGGTGGAAATAGTGTTTGAGGTGGTGAGCCAACATAAACCTGAATTATTAGGGGATTTACTGGCACTATCGGCGGAATTACAAGTGCGCGTGGAGCAGAAATTTAAGAAAGGGCGATAAACATGAAACAAACCGAATTTAACGCTCGCTTTGATGCCTTACGCGCTAAATTGCAACGCCAAATCGAAGCCAATTTAGAACATTGGTCGGATAAACCGCAGGATATTGCAGCGCGCCGCGCCAAGGTGTTTGATGAAAAAAATGGCTTTGCCTATTTTGTGCAACACTATTTTCCGCATTACGTTCGTTCTGAGCATCAATCTGAACTGCACCGCTATTTATTCTCTACTTTACCCGAGGTGGCTGCGAGTGAAAAATCCCACCGTGAAGCCATTGCTGCCCCCCGTGGGGAGGCAAAGTCCACGATTTGTACTCAACTCTACCCGTTATGGTGCTTAATCACGGGGCGTAAGCGTTATGTGATTATCGCTATGGACAGTAAAGAACAAGCCTACGGTATGTTAGAGGCGATTAAAGCGGAGATTGAATCCAATACCCGTTTACACATTGATTTCCCTGAAATGCGACAAGGTAAAGTATGGCGTGCGGGGGCGATATTAACCAGCCAACATCAAAAAGTGGAAGCGGTGGGTGCAGGACAGAAACTGCGTGGACGCCGTCATGGGGCTTATCGTCCTGATTTAGTGGTGCTAGACGATATTGAAAACGATGAAAGTGTGCGTACGCCGGAACAACGGAATAAATTGCATGATTGGGTCTTAAAAGCGGTATTAAAACTGGGAGCAGCAGGGGAAAAGTTTGATGTAATTTATGTCGGTACCATTCTTCACTATGACAGTGTGCTAAATCGCACCCTTTCGACCAAAGGCTGGCGTGCCATTCGTTTTCAAGCGATTTTAAAATTCCCTGACAATATGGCGTTATGGGATGAATGGGAAAATCTTTATTTGAGTGAAACGGGGGCAGATGATAGCCAGTCTGACGCTTTCTACCAGCAACACAAAGCCGAAATGGATAAAGGGGCGGTGGTCTCTTGGTTGGCTCGCCCGATTTTAGCCTTGATGAAAATCCGTGCCAGTGATGGGCATTCGGCATTTGATTCGGAATATCAAAATGACCCCGTGTCGGGGGATGATGCGATTTTTGCCAATTCTCTCCAATACTGGACGGAGTTACCCAATGATTTAATTTACTTTGGTGCGGTTGATCCGAGCCTGGGAAAAGCGGGGGCAAGTCGTGACCCGTCGGCGATTTTAGTCGGCGGTTTTCAACGTGCCACAGGGAAGCTCTATGTGGTGGAAGCTCAAGTCAAGAAGCGTTTACCTGATTTGATTATTGAAGATGTAATTCGACTACACAAGCAGTACGGTTGCCACCGCTGGTTTGTGGAAACCGTGCAATTCCAAGAGTTTTTACAAACGGAGCTAATTAAACGTTCAGCCCAACGGGGCTACCCCGTACCCGCAACAGCCATTAAACCCAATACGGACAAAATGCTCCGTATTGAGAGCTTACAGCCCCATATCGCTAACGGCTTAATTCTACTCCACCGCTCACAAAGCACGCTGATTAGCCAATTACGCCATTTCCCAAAAGCCGATCACGATGATGGCCCTGATGCGTTAGAGATGTTGTGGAAAAACACGTTGGCTAATTCGGTACAAATTGAGTGGATTGCCCTTCATGATATGGACGGCGAGTTAAATGATGCCGAGAGAGATTTTGATGAATTTGAAAGCAAATGGACACACTAATGGCAAAGAAAGCAAAAAGCAAAAAACCGCAAAAAAATGACCGCTTGCAAGGGGTTCAATCACTGCAAACCAATGAAGCACAGATTACCGCAACAGGGCGGGTGATTGCCGACCACCCGAGCAATAAGATTACGCCGGCTAAACTCAAAGCCATTTTTGATGATGCGGAAATGGGGGATTTAACCACTCAGCACGAGCTGTTTATGGATATTGAGGAGCGGGATAGCAGTATTGCAGCCAATATTCAAACTCGCAAGCGGTCACTTTTAACGCTGGATTGGCGTATTGCTGAGCCCCGTAATGCGACTCCCGCAGAGGAGAAACTGCGTGAAGAGGTGGAAGCATTTTTCTATCAGTTTATCAATTTAGAAGATGTGATGATGGACTTAATGGATGCCGTGGGGCATGGTTTTTCAGCCTTAGAAATTGAATGGCAACAGGTCGGCGATAAATGGGCGATTAAAGCCCTTCACCCTCGCCCACAATCGTGGTTTCGGTTAGATAAAGACGACAATCTGTTACTGAAAACGCCAAGCAATTCAGAGGGTGAACCCTTACAGCCCTTTGGTTGGGTGGTACATTGCCATAAATCCCGCTCCGTCGGTTTGGCTCGCCTCGGGCTTTACCGTAGCCTCGCCTGGCTTTATATGTTTAAGCACTATTCCGTTCATGATTTTGCCGAGTTTTTAGAACTTTACGGTATGCCGATTCGCATCGGGAAATACGGTGCGGGGGCAACGAATGAAGAGAAGCGTACGCTATTACGGGCACTCGCTCAAATTGGGCATAATGCGGCGGGGATTATGCCTGAGGGCATGAATGTCGAGTTGCACAATGTCGCCACGGGCACCAGTGCGGGAAATAACCCCTTTTTGCAGATGGTGGATTGGTGTGAAAAATCCATTGCCCGTTTGATTTTAGGGCAAACGCTCACCAGTGGTGCAGATGGTAAAAGTTCCACCAATGCCCTAGGCAATGTGCATAACGAGGTGCGCCGTGATTTGCTGATTTCGGATGCGAAACAGCTTGCCCAAACCTTAACTCAACAGCTGATTTTGCCTTATCTGCAAATCAACGTGAACCCGAATATCGACCCGACCCGTATTCCTTATTTTGAGTTTGATACCAGAGAGCGAGAAGATTTAGGGCAATTTGCTGAGGCGTTGCCAAAATTAGTCAATGTGGGGGTGCAAATTCCCGAAGATTGGGTGCGAGAAAAGCTGGGTATTCCAGACGTGCAAGAGGGCAAGGCGATTTTAAAACCCCTTGAAAGTGAGATTAAAGCGCCTTTAAACCCCGAAGCGCTTTCTGCAACAATCCCCCAAACGGGGATTAAGCACGCCACTTGCGCTTGTGGTTGTGGGGTGAGTTTATCGGCGCATACCCAACCCAAAGGCGTTGATGCCCAGGGTTTACTTGACGGAAGCCTAGATCATGCCTTCACCACGGTGGATTTTAATCAGCAACTTGACCCCATGATAAAACAAGCGGTGGGGGTATTGTTGCGTTGTGATAGTTATGAACAAGCCAGTGAGCGACTGGCTGAGTTGTACCCCAAATTACACACGCAACAACATTTTGACTATTTAAACAAAGCCTTGTTTATTGCAGAACTGTTGGGAACAAGCTATGCGTACTGAGTTTTCGTTTGATTTGCCCCCGAAAAAAGCCATTGCCTTTTTAGAAAGCAAAAAAGCCTTTGTTAAAAAACTGGATGAGGCAAGCCTTGCCAACTCCGCTCGAGCGAGGGCTACGCGTATTGCCAATTTATCAAGCCTTGAGATGACCAGCGATATTTATCAGTCGTTAATCGAGGCACAAGAAAAAGGCATTCCCCTTGGGGAGTGGAAAAAGGGTATTTTTCAACACCCTCACAAAAAGGGCTGGATTGCGGGCTTTGATGAAAACCTGCGGGAGTATGTGATAGCTGACCCGAAAACGGGGGAGTATTTTGGCACACCACGGCGGTTAGAAACCATTTATCGCACCAATATGCAGTCTGCTTATTCGGCACAACGCTATCAGCAGATGCGAGATAACGCCGACAACCGCCCCTACTGGCAGTACTCAGCTGTCAATGATGGTCGTACTCGCCCAAGCCATAGTGCGATGCATGGTTTGGTGTATCGTTATGACGATCCGTTTTGGCACACCTTTTACCCACCCAATGGCTTTAACTGCCGTTGCAGTGTGATTGCGTTAAATGATCGGGAGATTGCCCAAAGCAATATGACGGTGGGCAATAGCGAGGGGCAGTTAATTGAAACAGAACGGCAAGTCAACAAAACGACACGGGAAACCACAAGGGCGTTGAAATTGGGTGATCGGGTGATTATGCCTGACCGTGGGTTTGACACCAATGTAGGGCGACAAGTCTATAAGCCGAATTTAGACCACTACCCCGAAGCACTTGCCCATCAATTTGCTAAGCGGGAAATGGGCGGGGAGAGTTTTAAATTAGATTATCATGCCTTTGAAAAAGAAGTAGAAGCAATCAAAGCGAAACTCGGCAATACGGGCAAGCTCAACGCTGATCAGATGATTGAGGTGCGTAACCAGCTTAGCCGTGAGTATAAATTTAGTGCGGGGGTATTAAGTGCCAAAACCCAACAAGCGGTCAAAAGTGAAACCAAAACCGTGTGGCTTTCTGATGATACTCTGATTAAACAGTTTAACAGCCGTTCAGAAGATGGTGATTTCACTACTGATGATTATAAAATTTTGCCTGATTTACTTTATCAACCTGAAATGATCACCTTTACAAGGGATAAACATTTCCAGTTTTTTAAATTAGTCAATCAACAGAAATATGTTGCTATTGTGAAAGTATTGGACAGAGAGATTTTTATTCAATCTTTTAGAAAGGTTAGTCAACGTGAGTGGGACAAAGTATTGAAAAACCGTTAGGGGGTACTGCGAAGCCCCACACGCTCTCGGACACCCAAGCCGACCTTGGGTAGGCTGCGATCAGCAGAATTCATCGCTTTTCTAACGGCAGAGGCAAATATAATTATGATTGAAATTAAAGTCAACAACCTTGAACAACTTACCGCACGGCTTGATAAGCTCTCGGAGGGAGCTGAAAACCTTACGCCTTTGATGAAAAAGTTCTCTGGCACAATGCAAACAGCGGTGGATAAAAACTTTGAAGCTGGTGGTCGCCCAGCGTGGTTGGGGATTAAACATCGTAAAGGTACACCACTTAATGATTCTGGGCAGTTAAAAAATAGCATTCAATCATTTAGTGATCGTCAATCAGCCGTGGTGGGGACTAATGTGAAGTATGCAGCCATTCATCACTTCGGCGGCAAAACCAAACCCCATAAGATTAAGCCTGTATTCAAAAAAGGGTTAACATTTAATGATGGGGTGTATAAATCGGTTGATCACCCCGGAAGCGTGATCCCTGCCCGCCCTTTCTTGCAGTTAACCCCCGAGGACGAGGCGCAGTTAATTGACGATGCACAGAGTTATTTTCAAGGGTTAATCAAGTAAGTTTTAAATTGCCACGCTAACGCCCCTCAATCGCATTGTGGGGCGTTTTTATTTTTAGGGGTATATCGGTTCATCTTTTTGTTTTTAAAAATTTTTAAAGCGGTTTTAAAATGATTTAAAATGGGTTGTGCCATTCTGACTCCGTGTCATTCGTCTTTTTTTGCCTTTTTCTCGTTTTTTCTTCCTTTTAGGGTTACTGAACCTGCTCCCCTCTTTCCCTATTTTCTTCCTTGTTATTCTGCCATCCTACTTTAAAACACAATAGGAAGATATGAAGCGTTCTCCGATTGCATGCAGTTTTGAGCTTACCAATATCGCTAACGGCTACATTCAACTTTTCCCTTTTGGGCGGTTTTACCCAGCAGATAAACGCCCCGAGGGGGTTGAAGGTTGGTATGTGGATGATAGCAATGGCGAGATGTTAGCTACACAAATCAATCACGCCCAAGTGCGTTTGATGATTGATTACGAGCACCAAACGTTGTTTATTGCCCAGAATGGGCAAGGCAACCCGGCGGCAGGCTGGATTACCCGAGCGGAATACCGTTCGGGGGAAGGCTTGTTTGCCGAGGTGGAATGGACAGAGAAAGCCCGTGAGCACATCAAAGCCAAGGAGTACCGCTACATTTCGCCCTATTTTCTCCCCGCAGACGATGGACAGGTGTTAAAGCTGATTAACGCCGCACTGACCAATCGCCCTGCATTACATCAACTGGCAGAAGCCGTGGCAACTTCTGCTCACACACAACAGGACTTTCCTATGTTAGAAATTCTCAAAAAACTCTTCGGCTTGCCGAATGGCACGGAAGCGGACATCACGGATAAATTGACGGCATTATCCGCTGCCAAAGGCGAAAACGGCGTGGCGTTAAGCGAGGTGTATGCCGAACTTGATAAGGCACAAAAAGCGGTTGAGGAAGCGAAGGCAGTTGCCCTTTCCGCCCAGGATAACCCCGACCCAACAAAATTTGTGGCGCTATCGGAAATGAAACAGGTACAAGACCAACTCACCGCCCTACAAGCCCAAGTGCAGGGCGATAAGGTGGAGCAAATGGTCGCCGTGGCATTAAGCGAGGGTAAATTACTGCCGAGCCAAAAAGAATGGGCGGTCAAACTGGGCAAGCAAAACCTAGTGGCATTGTCGGATTATTTAAGTGTGGCTGTGGCTAATCCCGCGTTAAACGGTACGCAATCTGGAGGGAAAGATCCGAATACCGATAAAGGCGTGGCGCTTTCTGCAGAGCAAGTTGTGGCAGCTAAAGCGTTGGGAATGACCGAAGTCGAGTATGCAGCATTGATTAAGGAGGACAAATAATGTTTAAAAAATCGGAAGTGTTAAAAGCCCTTGATGCGGCGTTTCGTAAAGAGTTTAGTAATGGGTTAGCCCATATCGAACCGCAATATAAAAAGCTGGCAATGACTATTGGGTCTAACACAAAGGTCAATACCTACGGCTTTTTAAGCGCCTTCCCGCAAATGCAGGAATGGGTGGGCAAACGGACAATTAAGGCGATGCAAGCTCAAGGCTTTAGCATTGAGAATAAAAAATTTGAAGCAACGGTGGGGGTTCCCCGTACCGATATTGAAGACGACCAAGTCGGTTTATTCCGCCCAATGATGGCACAGATGGGGCAATCGGCATCAGAGCTCCCTGACCAGCTGATCTTTGCCTTGTTAAAAACGGGTGAAACCACCTTGTGCTATGACGGGCAGGCATTCTTTGATACCGATCACCCGTTCTACACCGATGTGGAAGGCAAAACCGCCGGTACACCGCAAGTGAATATCACCACCGGCACCGATGCCGATGCCCCGGCGTGGTATGTGTTTGATGATAAAAACGTGATTAAACCGCTGATTTTCCAAGAGCGTACCAAGCCGGAGTTTGAAGCGAAGTTTGACCCGAGCAAATCGGATACCGTCTTTATGGAAGACCAATATTTATGGGGTTCTCGCTACCGCTGTGCAGCGGGCTTCGGTTTTTGGCAACTCGCCCATAAAGCGAAAAAAACCAAGCTCAATACAGCCAACTTGATGAAGGTGTTGGAGAAAATGACCACCCTGAAAGCCGATGGTGGGGCTTATTTAAACATTCGCCCAAGTGTGTTGTTAGTGCCACCGAGCCTTGAACACACTGCACGGGAGCTTGTTCAAGCCGACCAAATTAACGGGACAAGCAACGTATTAAAAGGGCGCTTGGAAGTGATGGTTAGCCCGTATATTGTTGAATAAGGCGTACAAGCGGTCAATATTTTCTCACATTTTGACCGCTGATTAAGGAGGCGTTATGGCAAAAAAGAGAGCGAGCGATTCGGCAAAAGAAGCCGAAGAAGATAAAAAAGATACCGTGCCTGACGACGGTTCTGAACAAGCGCCTAAATATGGCGTGATTGAACCCATTGCTCACCAAGTGCAACTGAAAGCAACTCACCCCAATGAAAGCTATTGGCGTATTGGGCGGTGCTTTACGAAGGGTGAAATAGTGGAAATTCCCCACAGTTCGCTTTCGGAGGCGCAGATTGAGCGGTTGTATGCCGATCCGTATTTAGTGGTGATGCCGGTGACGGAGGGGTGATGATGTATGCCAGCGTTGAGGAGTTTATCCTTCGGGTTGGGGAGATTGACGCTTTAGCCTTAACCGACCGAGAGCGTCTTGGGGAGGTTAATGCGGAGGTCTTAACCCTTGCGCTGGAAGATAGCTCCAGCCAAATTGATGGCTATTTAGCGGGGCGCTATCGACTGCCGCTCAATGAAAAGCCGCGTAATTTGGCCCGGCTGTGTTGTGACTTAACCCGTTATCGTTTAGCCAGTTTAAGTGATGTCACCATTCATGAAGAGATTATTGCACGCTATAAGCTCAGTATTCGGGAGTTAGAGCAAATTGCCGAGGGCAAAATCTCCTTGGGGTTAAGCGAAAACCAGCCTAATAACCCAGAAGATAAAGTCAGTGGCGTGCAGTTTTTTAATGGCAATAACCGTATTTTTAGTCGGGATAATCCATGATTACACACATTGAAAATGCGTTAGTGGCACGTTTAAAACAGGGTTTAGGGCAACTTGCTGCGGGGGTGGAAAGCTACGGTGGCGAGTTAGATGATGAGCGTTTAGCCCTACGGCGCTTACCTGCAGTACTGGTTGCTTATGGGGGTTCTCGCTTTGAACCGAAAACCATGGGGGCGCAAGGTTTGCGGTTGCGTTGTGACGATACTTTTGTCGTTATTGTCCTCACGCGCTCTTTGCGTTCGGAAGTGGCAGGGCGACAAGGTGGCGTGCATAAGCGAGAAGTGGGCGTTAATCAGCTTGTCGGGGCGGTGAAATATCTGCTTACTAACCAAACGCTGGATGGCAAAGTTCAGCCGATAAAACCGCTACGGGTACGCACACTTTGGAATAACCAAGAGGTGCAACGGGAGCGTCTTTCGGCTTATGCCGTGGAGTTTGAAGTGAGTTATCACGAAAATCAATGGTTAGAGGATGGGGCTTTCCCCGTGGGCGTGAGTGCACATGAGGTGTTATTTTCTGATTACCGAGGGCAGTTAGATCAAGAAACGCCGGAATTATTGCGTATTCAAAGTAAAGTGGTTGACCCGACAACGGGGAGTTATGTGGAATTAGAGGTGAAATTAAATGAAAGTGAAAGCCGTTGATGGCGTGCGTGTACCGAAAGAGGGAATGGCGCATGAATATATTACTGCACATGAGGTGGTGGAGGTGGAGAACACACTTTACTACCAGCGTCGTGTGGCAGATGGGGATTTGGTGATCGTGGAACAAGCGGTCAAAAAACAACGAAAAGGGGCAAGTGATGAGTAACACGCATATTGAATTTAATCAGATTCCAGGGTCGTTGCGTAAGCCGGGGGTTTATAGTGAGTACAACACCTCAGGGGCGGTGACGGCATTGCCGGTTAATCCGCAAGAGGTGTTGATTATCGCGCCGCAAACCACAGAATTAAACCGCGTAGCGTTTTCTGCACCAGTTAAACTCTTTTCCGATGTTGAGGCAGAAAAAATCTTTGGGGGTGGCTCCGTGGCGCATTTAATGGTACGCCAGGCGTTGCGGAATAATGCCAATATTCGCTTAACGGTGATTGGCTTGGCAGATCACAGTGCGGGTGTAGCAGCCACGGGGTCATTTACGTTATCGGGTTCAGCATCCCATGCAGGGACACTCACGGCAATGATTGCGGGGCAACGTTATGAGTTAGCCATCAGCAAAGGGGAAGCGGATAGCGCCCTGGCGACACGCTTAGGTGCGCTGATTAATGCAACGCTAGATAGCCCAGTGAAAGCCTCGGTGCAAGAAAAGGTT
This sequence comes from Pasteurellaceae bacterium Macca, assembly GCA_023101485.1. GTDB lineage: Bacteria > Pseudomonadota > Gammaproteobacteria > Enterobacterales > Pasteurellaceae > LVZB01. Next base: position 740,313 of record LVZB01000001.1, read on the forward strand.
GTTAATTTAACGGCAAAATGCAAAGGCGAAATTGGTAATGAGATCACCCTTGATGGCGAAATCACTGCCGAGGGCTTAAATCTCAACACCGCTGCAATGAACGGCGGCGAGAAAAATGCGGAATTAGCCGGTGCATTGGCGAGTGTTGCGGGTTCTCATTTTCATATTCTGGTTTCTCCTTTTAGTGATACGGCAAATGCGACAGCATTGCGTGAACATTTAGAGAATATCTCGGCACCGACTGCGAAAAAGCCGGCGATTGGCGTGATGGGCTGGCGTGGCACCCTGGCGACAGGAACGACTTTTACCAGTGCCTTAAATAGCGAGCGTTTAACCGTGGCTTGGTATCGGGGGGCAATTGAGAGCAATGCGATGTTAGCCGCCGGCTATGCGGCGGTGATTGCTGGAGAAGAAGATCCAGCGCGTCCGTTAAATACCCTTGAAATTAAAGGTTTAACGGTGGTAGGAAGCCAATTTGTGCCAACCTTTTCCGAATTTAACCAAGCCCTTTATAACGGCTTAACTCCGTTAGAGGTGGTTAATCACCGGGTACGCATTATGCGAGCCATTACCACTTATACGAAGTCGGCAACCAATACCGATGATCCGAGCTGGCTAGATTTAACCACTCTCCGTACTTTGGACTATGTGCGTAAAGCGATTGAGCAACGCATTGAATTGCGTTTCCCGCGTTCAAAATTGCATGCACGGATTCCACAGAAAGTCCGTTCTGAAATTTTAGATGTGCTCTACCGCTTGGAAGAGGCAGAGATTATTGAAAATGTCGATGAGCATAAAGGGAAATTGCTAGTGGTACGCAATGGGGAAGATGTAAATCGTTTAGATACGGTGGTGCCAGCGGATGTGGTAAATGGCTTACATGTCGTGGGCAATCGCATTGATTTAATTTTATAAGGAGGCGTAAATGGCTGAAACCTATGCAGGCTCTATCGTCTTGGAAGTCGATGGGCGAGAAATTGAGATTGTGAAGTGCGACCCGAAAACCATGACCGGGCGCAAATTGGTGAAAACCATGAACAGTGGTGGGACGGCTAAGGGTTACGCTCAAGGCATTGCGGAATATACCCTATCCCTCACGGCGGTGGTGCCCATTGATGGCTCCGCGGTGGATTGGGCAAGCATTGCAGATGCGAAATTAACCATTTATCCACTGAATAAAACCGATCAGCGTGTCTCTTATCTAGGGTGCTTTACCACCGAGGTCGGGCAAAGCTATACGGTGGATAATGAAGCCACACAAGATATTCAGATGAACGCATTGCGTCGGGTGGTGGAATAATGGATTTAACACTATCAGGGCGCCTTTCCATGGGCGTGCCTTATCAAGGCAAACTCTATTTTGATTATTCCGTGCATATTCTCACCTTGGGGGGAGAGTGTCATGCCCTTGAGCAGATTGCGGAATTAAACCTCCCCGCTGAAAGTGTGAAGGCACAGGATAATATGCTGGTGGAGTTGGCTTTTTTAGCACAACAATTAACTATTTTAGGCATTCCCCAAGAAGTGCTCACACCGACCTTTTTACTTGATCATCTTGCTACGGATGACTACCTGTTAGTTACAGCGCAAATCACAGAATTGCGAAAAAAGCGGCACGCCGTTGGGGAGAGCCCCGAAACAACGGCAGCCGCACAGTAAAAATCGGTGTTAAAGAGGCGTATGGGCATTATCAGAAAACCGTGTTGCTACTTGCCAAAATAGGCTTTCGTGCAAGTGATGTGTGGGCGATGTCTCACCGTGAGGCGGGGGCTTGGTTAGCCCATTACTTGGAAAGTCAAGGGATTAAACCGCACATGTTACCTGAGATTGCAAAAGAGGCGACGATTATCTCTTTACGCAAGCCTCGTGATAATTAAGGGCTTTTTTAGCCCTTTTTTTATTTTTAAACCCGCTTTAAAGAGGTTTTAAATGAGTAAAAATTTACTGTTACAGTTGGAAATTAAGGCGAAAGATTATGCGAGCCGAATCATTAAACAGATCGACAATTCGGTGCAACAAGGGCATCGCGGGGCACAACAGGGCGCCCGAGGCGTTGAGCAAGCGGCACGAACAACACAGCAATCCTTAGCGCGTTTATCTCAAGCGCGTACTACCTTAGGCATGCGGGCAGAACGAGAAGTACAGCGGGAGATTACACGCACTATTGCGGCGTATAACCGTTTAGCGCGCAGTGGCACGGCAAGTAGTCAAGAGCTCGCACGGGCAAGCCGGGCGATGCGTGATAGAGTGCGTGAGCTGAATGCCGAATTAGGCAAGGGTTCTGCAGGGCAGAAATTCGGGAATATGGCTAAAGGTGTGGCGGCTATCGGTGGTGGATTAATTGCGGCTAAGCATGTCCTGACCCCTGCCATGGACAATCGCAAGCAATGGGATGCGAACGTGTCCAAGGTGGCTTTACAAGCCTTTGGGGATAAAGATAAAAAATACATCATGACCGAAGGGGTTGCACAAATTCAACAAGCGGTGGTTGATACGGTGAATAAAGTCGGCGGTAACCATGATAATGCCCTAAATTCATTAAATGCGATGATGGTAAACGGCTTGGATTTTGGGCAAGCGGTGAAGATGATGGGGAAAGCGCAAAAAATGGTGGTTGCTGGTGAAAGTACACCAGAGGATATTGGTGCGCTGATTAAGGTGTTATCCGACTATGGCTTTAAAGGGGATGATTTAACCAACGCTTTTGAACACGCCTTGCGTTCGGGGATGGATGGGAAATTTGAGATCGCTGATATGGTCGGTGCATTACCCAGTATTTTAGCGACTGCAAAGAATGTTGGTTTCACAGGAATGAAAGATTTTGATTATATTCTTGCATGGCTACAATCCTCCGCCGATAAGAGCGGCACCAATAGTGAAGCGGCAAATAATGTATTAAACACATTGAATAAAATGACCTCGGCAGACACCGCTAAACGGTTATCAAGCATTGAAAACCCAGACAAAAAAGGTAAAGCCATTGATTGGGCTAACTCAACATTGGAAGGGCGCAAACTGGGGATGAATCCCATAGAAGTGATGACATTGCTTGCTGATAAATTGCTGGGATCGGATGCGCAGTATCGGAAATTGGAGAAAAAACTCGCTAGTGCAAAAGAAGAAGATAAGGCCCAAATTCAAGCTCAGCTCGATTTGAAGAAGGGGCAAGTGTTGAGCTTGCTTTTGCCGGATGTTCAAGCAAAGTCTGGTTTAAATGCCGCGACGGATAAGGCTTCAATGGACAAGCGTCTTTCTAATACGAGCGATAAAGCGTTAATCTCTGGATTAAATGATACGCGTTTTGACGTCACGTCAAACACCGATTTAGCCGTTGAAGAACGGGCAAAATCCTTAGAGTTTTTAAATGGTAAGCTAGATAAAAATTTAACCAAAGTTGAGCGACTTTGGAATGACTGGAAAATCAATTTAGGCACAGAAAACGGTGATGCCCTTGGGGTGTTAAGTGATGTCAAGCTGGGTTTTGGTGCGGTTGCGGCTGCTGCGGGGGTGGCTGCTGTTGCCCTTGCCTCTGTGGGTGGGGTTGATCTTCGCTCTTTAATTCGAGGGAAAGGCGCGGGGCGCACTGTTGAGGCAGCAAGCCGTGGTGCAAGCGCTATGACAGGGGCTGCAACCGGTGCGGGGAGCGTGGGCACGGTGGCACGAGGAGCGGGATTTGCTAGTCGTTTAGGCGGTGTGTTGAGTATCGGTTCTAAAGCGTTAGGCGGGGCTGGCATTGTGATGACAGCCATGGAGCTCGGCGAGCAAGCTCCTCGGGTAGCCGCACGACGGGAGATGGAAGACGAAAAACGCGCCGAGGCGAAAGCCGCCTTTACGCACACCATGCAAAGACAAGCCAAACCTACAATGGGATTTGCCTATGGTAATGGGGAAATGGCAAAGGCAATGGGAAGTACTTCAAAAGGGGTGCCCTTATATGGTGGCTATGCGTTAGCACAAACGGTTTCGGATGATCAGGTCGCTAAAGCGCGTTATGAGCTGGGCGGATACAGTCAGGCTGAGTTAAACGCACGACTTGAACGAAATGCGGTATCTCGACAAAGTTATATTCGGGGCAATCCATCGGATAAATCGGTGACAAATGGGGCGCAAGAGACTAGCCGTCTTACCTTGTCTTTAAAAGATTTAAGTACGCAACAAGGAAATATCACGGGATTGATGGATGGGATTTCCACCAATTTTTCACAATATCACAGCGAAATTCAATCCCTTGCTCAAACGATTCCAACAGCCATTGAGGTGGGGCTCTCTTCTCAATCGCATACTTTGCAAAATCATCTAGTCGTCGAACTTGATGGTCATCAAGTGGCACAAATGATGTCTGACCGACAATTTCAATTTTTTAAACGGGGGTAAATAATGGCTGGCTGGACGATGCCTGTGCAACGGGCAAGTTATCGTGGAGTACGTTTTGAGGTGATCTCCGTTGATGATCGTTTTGAGCGTGCCGTGGTCGAGCACGCTTACCCTTTTGTCAATGGCGCAGATTTAGAAGATATGGGGCTAGAGGTTCAAGAGGTGAGTTTTCAAGCGGTGCTTTATGGTAAGGGGTATTATACCGATTACAAAAAGTTGTTAGATGCGCTACAAAAACAAGGGGCAGATGTGTTAGTTCACCCTGTGCGGGGGCGGATGCCGAATATGATTTGCACTTCTGTTAATCTTCGCCATGAGGCGGAGTATGTCAATTATGTTACCCTTGATTTAACTTTTCGTGAGGCAACCCCGAGTAAGCCGATTTTTGTGTTTGAATCTGCGCTGGTTAGCCGTATTGATGCGTTATTAAATCAGTTAGATGACTTGATTGATGAAGCCATGGGTTGGTGGGCCTCTGCGATGGAGGCGATTGCCTTTGTGGAGAATGTCAAATCTCGTTTATTGGGCGTTTGGGGGGCGATATCTGGTTGTTTAGCACAGCTTTCGGGGCTCTTTGCGGTGAATCAAGCTCCCTCGTTTTCCCCTGTGGGTGGTGTGTCACCTACGACTTTTGCTTCTCGTTCTCGTGCTTTATTGGGCCAAGCAAGCGGTCTGATTCGTCGGGAATTTCGCAAAATGGAGAACTTATCTTTTGCCACCGAGCAAGCGCGTTTTAACGAGGTATTGCGTTTGGTTAAGCAAATCAATCAACTTCCAGTGGATTTAGCGAGTGGTAAAAGTCGCTTGGTTCGCAATTCGAGTCGCTATGCGAATGCCATTCGTCAACAAAAGGGCGCTGAGCGTTGGCATTCTCGTGCCTCACTGATTCAACCTCAGGATACGGCAGAGCTTGCCTGCTTATTGCAATTATGTACCAGCACCTTGTTGGCAGAGGTGGCGACGCGCATTATTGAAGCGAAACAAGATACGCTGTTGCCCGTTGAAATTGATGAGATGAATCGTCAAGTCCGCTTACAATTTATGGAAGCCTTAAATACATTGCGTGCGTTGCAACAGGCAAAAGAGCAAGAAAACCAGGCTCATGCCCTCAATAATACCCCACCGAATCTCACCAGTTACACACAGTCACAACAATTGGCTGAGCATATTCGCCAAGTTGCGGGGTTATTTAATCAGTTGGCCATCGCGGCGATTAACCGAAAACCGCCGCTTATCGTACGAGAAGCGCCCCTTGAAGGTGCAATTCACCAAATTGCCCATGCCTTTTATGGGGATTTTCGCCGTGCTCCAGAGTTATTAGCGTTAAATCCGCATCTTATTTATCCTTACCACATTGAGCAGGGAGTTTTATTGAATAGTTATGCCAAATGAAGTTAAACATAATTACCCTTTTGAGAATGAGATCGTGGTAGAAATTGACGGGAAGCAACATAAGCATTGGCAGAGTTACGATATTGACAGTGATTTTTTAATCCCCGCCGATGCCTTTCATTTTACGGTGGGATTACCATCAGGGAGTGATGTTCCCGATTTTTCAGGGCAAGAAGTCAAGGTGATGATTAATGGGGAAACGGTATTAACGGGCATTGTCGATACCGTCAATCATACCCTACGCAAAGGCGAGCGCACGTTTTCACTCAATGGGCGAGATAGAGCCGCCATTTTAGTCGATTGCTCTGCCCCAATCACCAATGTGAAAGGGCTGACATTACTAGCCGCAGTCAAAAAAATTGTTGAACCGCTGGGAATTACAGCGGTGATGCTGAAAGCTGAGCATAACCCGACGTTGGATAAAGTGGATATCGATGTCGGGGAAACCGCTTGGAGTGCGATTATGAAGTGCGCTAATTCAGCCGGGTTGCACTGCTGGTTTGATGTCAAAGGGGTGTTAATTGTCGGCGGTGCGGATTATCGCTCGCCACCGGTGGCAACACTTTGTGCTATGAAATCAGGGAAGAAAAATAATGTCAGCGAGGTGAATTTAACTTATGACACGAGTAATCGCTATTCCGATGTCACGTTTCTTGGGCAAAAACATGGACGAGAGGGGGATAAAAATAAAAATGACTTGAAATGGGCTTATCGCGATCCTGAAATGACCATTTTTAAACCTAAAACCGTGGTATTGGGTGATGTCGAGAATTTAGAGGCACTAAAAAAACAGGCGAAAAAGCAGATTTCAGATTGGATCCTATAGGGATTTACATTAACAATTATTGTACCTGACCATAAAACCCATGAAGGCAAGCTATGGAAAGCGGGGCAACGAGTGCATGTCATTTGTGAAGAATATGATATTGATGCCATCTTCTTTTTAATGGGGCGACGGTTTACGTTAAGCCGAAATGGCGGAACGCAAACAGAGTTGCGATTAAAACAAGATGGCGTTTGGACACCGGATGCTTATCAAGCGAAGGCGGAAGAAGCCCGTAAGCGTAAAGGTAAGAAGGGTCAGAAACCGAAAAAAGGTAAAAAGGGCAAAAAAGGTAAGAAAGGCAAGAAAGCAAAAATGGCCTTGGCGACCATTGATTTTTCTTAGGAGTGGAAAATGCGAAAATTACTCACACAGACTCAACAAATGATGCAGAATGTTGGTCACAGCGTACGCTCTGCTTTTCGAGGGACGCTGAATTTAGTCAAAAGCCAAGGCGAAATTCAGCAAGTACAGCTGTCAGCCCTGGCGGATGAAACGTTGCAAGATGTCGAGTTGATGCAGCACTTTGGTCTCACTTCGGTTCCCCCCGAAGGGACGGAGGCGGTGATCATCCCGATAGGTGGGAGAACGACGCACTCTGTTGTGATTGCCACGGAAAATGGCGCTTTTCGAGTAAAAGGCTTAAAAAATGGTGAAGTGGCTGTATATGATCAAAGTGGTAGCACGATTATTTTAAAGGCAGGGCGGGTGATTGAGGTGGACTGCGATACCTTTAAAATTAACTGCAAGAATTATCAGGTGACTGCCTCCGCACAGGCGAGTTTCTCTACCCCGACACTCACAACCGATCAGATTTTTACTGCAAAAGGACAAATTAACGGCGAGGGCGGAATGGCTGTACAGGGTGGTAATGGGGCGAGTTTTTCGGGCAACGTGCAACAAACCTCGGGCAGTTTTACGACGTCGGGTGATGTCAGCGCTGGTGGCGTTTCCCTGAAAAGCCACACCCACAGTGGTGATAGTGGGGGAAAAACAAGCGTACCAAATTAATCCAAGGGGAGCACTGAACAGGCTCCCCTCTTACCTTTTTATCCTTTCTTTTATCCTGTCATCATGGACAGAGAGATCAGCCCGCTTACCGGGGATTATACATCTAATCAAATTAGTACACTGCAAAATGCAGTGTATATCCGACTCACCACACCTTTAGGCTCTTGGTGGGCAGATGGGCGTGTAGGCTCTCTGCTCCATACCTTAACCCGAGAGAAAGATGTTGCCCGTGTGGGGCTTTTAGCTGAGCAGTATGCCCTTGAAGCCTTACAGCCCTTACTTGAAGATGGCCGAGCGCAATCAATTACGGTGAGCCATACGCAACCCCATGACGGGCGGTTATTTTTACATGTAAAAATCACAGATGCGCGAGGAGAGGTGCAACTTTTTTCTCACCCCGTTGCGGTGATTTAACCCGTTTTAAACGCTTTTTAACCCTCTTTTACTTGACAGGATGCCGTTGTGTTTACTTCCCCTACCTTTGATGAAATTCGTGAAGCCATTTTAAGAGATATTCGTTCACTAAATCCTCGTGCAGATACGGCTAACGATTCGGACAATTTCGTCCGTGCTTCCGCCTTAGCTGCCCTGGGAGAAGGGATTTATGCTCATTTGAAATGGCAGATAAAGCAGTTTTTCCCCGATACCGCCGATACACAATACCTTGAACGCCATGCAGGATTGAGAGGGCTTCGTCGTAAAAATGCGACCTATGCAAGTGGTGTCGGAGTCACGGTAAAGGGCAATGAGGGGGCCGTTGTGCCGGTGGGGGCGCAGGTTACTACCAAAGATGGGCGTTTTTATGAAACGACAGCGACAGCCACTGTACAAAACGGTCAAGCCATGATTGCGGTAAAAGCCTTAGCAATGGGCGCATCGCAAAATATTCAGCATGAAACCCCAGGGCAGTTTATGGCTGCGCCTAACGGTGTGCAGACAGATTGTGTGTTAAATCATATTGTGGGGGGAACCGATGCGGAAAGTGATGCCTCACTCCTTGAACGTTTATTGGAATTGATTCGCCGACCGCCCGCAGGGGGAAATCGTTATGACTATAAAAACTGGGCATTGAATATTGACGGTGTGACGGCGGCGTTTGTTTACCCTCTACGGCGAGGATTGGGGACGGTAGATATTGCGATTACGGCAGGCAATGATTTACCCAGTGAAGAGACTGTACGAAAAACGCAAGCCTATATTGATGATGTGCGCCCCGTGACAGCGAAGGAAGCGAAGGTTGTTAAGCCCGATGTGGCTCGGGTTGATTTTGAGGTTGAAGTGCGTATTGAGCAGCATGATTTTTCAAGGGTAAAACAATCCATTGAACAAGCCCTTGCAGATTATTTTAACCGCTTGCAACCCGCAGACGATCTGATTTTGTCGCAATGTGAGGCAATTATTAGTGATTTAAGTGGTGTCGTTGATAGACGTATTGTCAAGCCCGTCGGCAATCGCAAAGCCGATATTCAAACACGGATTGATTGGTTTCGGTTGGGTAATGTCGTGGTAAGAGAAATGCGAGGATAACAAAATATGGCAAAAAAACGACCGCTTGTTAGCACCCTTGCTCACCTCTATCCGCCCGTGGCTTATCAGATAAGCGGTGAGCAATTTCTCGCTCAATGCGAAGCCGATGCTCGGCTGTTTGAGCGTATTGAACAGCAGGCGAAGGAGATGCTGGGTGCCATTAGTCCTGAGAGTGCGGGGGTGATGTTAAGTGACTGGGAGCGCGTCTGTGGTATTTCAACCAACTTAGCGAAAAGCTATGAAGAGCGAGTGCAACGGGTCATATTACAACTCAATGCTATCGGAGGGCTCTCTCTCCCCTATTTTAAACGACTGGCTGAGAGCATTGGCTATCAGATCGAGATTAAAGAGTTTTCCCCACTACAAAACGATTTACCGAATGCTGGGGATATTCCCATCCAACATGCTCCCCGTGAAGACTTAATTTTTATGTGGCGCGTTACCGTTCTCAATGCGGATAACAATGTGATTTATTTTAGAGCGGGGCAATCCCTTGCTGGCGACCGGTTAGTGGCATTCGGTGATCGGATTATTGAAGAATTTTTTAAAGATCTCAAACCCGCTCACACCTATTGTTATTTTGCTTATCCAACAAACTAAAAGGGATTAAAAGAAGAATGAAAGATTTAGGGGCTGTCCTAGATAACGACTAAAAACTCGATTTGGGTTAAGATAGTCAAATGAGAAAAAGTCGTTTAAGTCAGCACAAACAAAATAAACTTATTGAACTGTTTGTTGCAGGAGTTACAGCGAGAACTGCTGCTGAACTAGTGAATGTAAACAAGACAACTGCCGCTTACTATTTTCATCGCTTGCGATTTCTTATCTATCAAAACAGCCCACATTTGGAGATGTTTGATGGGGAAATAGAAGCCGATGAAAGCTATTTTGGTGGTACACGCAAAGGCAAGCGTGGACGTGGTGCAGCGGGTAAAACTGCGGTATTCGGGCTGTTGAAACGCAATGGCAAAGTTTATACTGTTGCCGTACCGAACACGCAATCCGCCACGTTGTTACCGATAATTCGAGAACAAGTTAAGCCTGATAGCATTGTTTACACGGATTTCTATCGAAGTTATGATGTACTTGATGTGAGTGAATTTAATCATTTTCGTATCAACCATAATACGCACTTTGCAGAAAAACAAAATCACATTAACGGAATTGAGAATTTCTGGAACCAAGCAAAACGCCATTTACGCAAATTTAATGGTATTCCCAAAGCTCATTTTGAGCTGTATTTGAAAGAATGTGAATGGCGTTTTAATCACAGTAACTTAAAGTCTCAAATTTCCTTTCTAAAACAATTAGTTAAAGAGAGTTTGGTCTAGTTATCTAGGACAGCCCCAAGATTTATTACCTCAAATTAAGAGTAATGATGGGCGTTTTCATAATGGCAACCCCGCAACCGGCGAGCAGGGCACACGCGTGACGGATGAGTGGTTGAACGGTGTGCAAGATCATCTGCGAGATATTGGGCAAGAGGTGAAATATCTCTTGTCAAAAGCGGATTTACAACCGATTCCATCAAAAACAACACAGATTTATGATGCCATCATTACGGTGATTTATCAGCAGAAAGCCTCAACAAAGCAAGCGGGGATTTCAAAATTAAATTCTGCGACGAACAGCACGAGTGAAACCGAAGCAGCAACCCCCAAAGCGGTTAAGACAGTGAAGGATTTAATCGATGCACTGAACCGAAATTTGAGCAACTATATTCCGAATAGTAAAAAGTCCTCGGCGACAAATTCGGCAAGTAACGATACCGTGGCGACATCAGCGGCAGTGAAGGCGGTGAATGACAATGCGAATAGCCGGTTTTCTAAACAAGGTGGGGAAGTTTCGGGCAGAATAACAATTCGAAATGGGGATTATTCTGGGATTGATTTGATGAATGATGCTAAGTATCGACTCATTTTGGAAAGTAAGCCCCATAATAACAATGATATTGGTGCCATAATTTATCGTAATAGCGCTTGGGAAAATGAAGCGCAAATCAAGATACCGAAAAAGACGGGCACATTGGCTATTTTTGAAGAAGTCCTTTCCCAACAAGGCGGGACGTTACGGGGTATTTTAGAAATCGATACAACCAACAGTTTCTTAAGAGGTAAACGCAAGGGCAATCATGGTTGGTATATCGGTTTTCAGAATAGTGAATCAGATGACGCCTATTTTTATCATTACATTTATGAAACTTATGTCGCACTAAAACAGAATGCTGCAGAATTCAATAAGAATGTTATTGCACCGGATTTTCAAACCAACAAAGGGAAGCGTTTAAGCAGTGCATTACAAAAAAGTGATATTGCCGTGATTTCAGGTTCCCTCACTAATGGCGCGACCCTTCCTCTTCCATCAGGATTTAATCAAAACCAATGTCGTTGGTTAGTTTCAATTAAAGCGGATGTGAATATTGACCGAGTGAAAAAATCGGATTTAGAAAATACGCGTACAGAGTGTTATGTTGATAATAATCGCCGAGTTGTGGCAAGAGTGATTAGTCGAGGGGGAACACATACCGAATCGAAAACAGGCATACGTTATGATAATTCGGAAGCAAATTATATTGTGATTGGGATTAAATAGGAGGGGAGCGTATGTATTATTTATTTGATAAACAAGGTCATTATTTAGGGAATTGCGACCTTTCCCCTAACCTTGATGATCTTGCTAGTCGTGAAGAAGTGGCTGTCGAGTGTGATCAAGTTTTCATTCGCCCTGTGTTAACACAAGGAAAAATCATAGAGCAAGGTTTGCCTCCAAGTGATTTTCATGAATGGAATGGCAATAAATGGGTGCTTTCCAAAGACAAGCAAGCGGACATGTTAGCCCAAGCGAAGGCGAATAAACTCGCGGACATCAATCGTCAAGCCCAAGTCTTTGTGGATGCGATTGCTGATACCAACACCACCCCCGACTTTGAGCGGGAAACTTGGCAGGAACAAGCCAACGAAGCGAAGGCGTGGAAAGCGGATGCCACAAGCCCGACGCCAGTGTTAGAGACGATTGCCAGCGCCCGAGGCATTCCCCTTGATATTTTGCGGGAAAAAGCCTACGAAAAAGCCATCGGTTATCAGCTTTTAGGCGCCACAGTAGCCGGGCAACGGCAAGCGTTAGAAGACCGCTTAAAAGCGGCACAAAGCCTTGAAGAAGTGAAAGCGATTGAGGTGACGTTTACCATGGAGGCGGTGAGTAATGCGTAGCGGTGAGGTTTATCTCGCCCTTTATAAAGGGGAGGGCAATTGGGTCGATAAGGTGATTCGCGTTTTCACTCGTGGGCGTTATTCCCATTGTGAGATTGCCGTCTTTCAACGGGAAATTGTCGGGCATTACCATGCCGAAGAGTGGTTTGACAGCTACTCATCCAGCCCGCGTGACGGCGGGGTTCGGTGCAAAAAGTTCAGTAAATTTGACCGCTTGAACTGGGATTTAATCCCCCTCTCAGGTATAAGCGAGGCGCAAATCCACGCCTTTTTTCACCAAACACAAGGGGCAAAGTATGATTTTGTAGGGGCTATCGGTATCTTGTTTGGAATAAGACAAAGTAAAACCCGTTGGTTTTGCTCAGAGTGGTGCTGGCAAGCCTTAGGCGGTGAAGAAGGTTGGCGATTTAGCCCGAGTGCACTTGGTGTGATTATTAAGCGGGGGAAAACGATGTTGTAAAGGGAAAAGGGCGATGACTCGCCCAACTTGAAAGAACAGCGGTGCGGAAATGATGCTTGGCGGCTATAACCGCACCGGCTAAAACACAGAGTGTACCTGTATTTTAACGGCTGCTGTTACCTTGCAAGGCAACGGCATTCTAACCAAAAACCACGACAACGTGAGGGATAAAATGCAGTGTAACGAATTAAGATGCCAATTTTGCAACAAGTTGTTGGCAATTTGGCATAAAAAAGAACAAAGCGTAGGCAGTTTAGAAATTAAATGCTTGCGTTGTAAAACAGTAAACCGATTTTAAACGACTTTTAAATCATGTGTGAGAGCCGGAATGCCTTGAGCGTCGGAGTTCCCAAAGGAGAAAGCCAATGGGACACACACAATTCAAACAAGCCCCCTTGCCCTTTGTGGGGCAAAAACGGATGTTTCTAACACATTTTACGCAAATCTTAAATGACAATATTCCTGATGAGGGTGAGGGCTGGACAATAGTCGATGTCTTTGGTGGTTCAGGCTTACTGAGCCATACCGCTAAGCGGTTAAAGCCAAAAGCGCAAGTAATCTATAATGATTTCGATGGCTATTCAGAAAGGCTCAAACACATCAAGGAAACCAATCAACTCCGCCGACAACTATTTCAGTTAGTCGATGGCAAGGTATCGAAAAGCAAGGTCATTCAAGGCGAATTGAAAGAAGAGATTATCCAAGCGATTAAGGCCTTTAAAGGCTTTAAAGATGTGGGGGCGCTTGCCGGTTGGTTGTTGTTCAGCGGCCAACAAGCCGGTTCTCTTGATGAGCTGTTTAAGCAACGTTTCTATCACGGCATTCGCCAAACGGACTACCCGAATGCAGAGGGGTATTTAGACGGCATTGAAATCGTGAGTGAGAGCTTTCACACGCTACTCCCAAAGCACCAAGCTAACTCAAAAGCATTATTTGTGCTTGACCCGCCTTATCTTTGCACAAGGCAAAACAGTTATAAAATGGCGAATTATTTTGATTTGATTGATTTTCTACGACTCATCAACCTCACGCGACCTCCCTTTCTCTTTTTTAGTTCAACCAAAAGCGAGTTCGTGCGGTTTATTGCGTATCTTCAAGAGATAAAGGGAGATAATTGGCAAGCCTTTGAGAACGCTCAGCATATTAAGATGAATGCCACACTCAATTACCAAGTGACGTATGAGGATAATCTCGTCTTTAAATTCTAATAAAAAACGCCCTAAGGGGCGTTTATCTATTGGTTTCGTTCAAATTCCCACACCGCAGATTGAAAAGCATAACATTCAGCTTGACCGTCATAAGGATAAAAACCCATTACGGCATCAACATTCCCTTCGGGAATAAAACGCACATAGCGCAATGTTGTGCGGCATAAACCTAAGGTGGGTAAGAGATAGTCTTGGTGGTTATCTAATTCAGGGCTAATTGCCTCAATGATTAAGGCAAAGTCAGCAATCATTTCAGCTTTGGTTCGGGTTTTAAACATCAGGTACTCCTTGGTTTTCGTTGTTTAACAACGCCGACTGTCGCTCTCTGAGGTTGGCATAGCAAGTCTTAATTGAAAGAAAGGAATTGGTAGGCGACATTGTGGGCTGGATGAGGTTTTTAAAGAGGGTTTAAATGGGGTTTAAAGAGGTGCTTTTCTCATTTTTATTTGCATAACTTATGATTCAATAGTTATGCAAATAATTTTATGAGGGTGTGCAAAAAAATTTGCGAGCTTACATCTCAAAGAAGAATAACCCCCTTCCCCCTGCTTGCGGGGGGAAGTCCCCGAAGGGGGAAGGGCGGCTAACAAGCGGTCGAATTGAGTGAGAAATTAATAATGAGGCGGGGGTGTTTCTTCGGCTCGGCTGGCGACTTGGCTAGGTTGCATGCCTTGTAATTTTTCCGCCAACTGGCGGACTTGATTTTGCAAGCGGTCTAAGGCAAATTGCTGTTGAATCAGGGCTTGATTGAGCTCCTCGATAGTCATCTCCGCAAAGGCGAGTTTCGTTTCTAACTCGATTAAATGGCGCTCCATTTTGGCGAAATTTTACTCCGTGTTAAATAAAAAGGTTGTTTTAAAAGGAAATACACTTTACCCTATTCCCTTTCTTTTTAACACACTCTTTCATCATTTTTATAAGGAAACCTAATGTTAAAAAATAAATTTGCGGTGGCGACAATCGCAACCCTCATGGCAGGCAGTGTCTTTGCACAAAGCGCCGATACGAAATTCGTAGATGACTCTTCTTACGCAGTGGGCGTATTGATGGGTAAAAATATTGAAGATGTGATGAGCTCTCAAAAAGAGATCTTTAACTATAACCAAGATCGCATTTTAGCTGGCGTACAAGATACCTTGAAAAAAACCGGTAAATTATCCGATGACGATCTACAAAAACAACTTAAAGCGTTAGATAGCTATCTCCAAACGCAGGAACAAAAAATCCTTGCTGAGAAAAGCAAAGCGACCATTGAAGCAGGGGATAAATTCCGTGCTGACTATGAGAAAAAAGCCGGCGTGAAAAAAAGCACCTCAGGCTTACTCTACAAAATTGAAAAAGCCGGTGAAGGCAACTCACCAAAAGCAACGGACACGGTGAAAGTGCATTATAAAGGCACATTAACGGACGGCACGGTATTCGACAGCTCCCTTGAACGTGGTCAGCCAATTGAGTTCCAATTAAATCAACTTATCCCTGCGTGGGTAGAAGCGATTCCAATGCTGAAGAAAGGGGGCAAAATGGAAATCGTTGTTCCACCGGCATTAGGCTATGGCGACCGCCAAGCTGGTAAAATCCCAGCGAATTCAACCCTCGTGTTTGAAATTGAATTATTAGACTTCAAAGCTGAAGATAAAAAATAGCAATCCCATTTAATCGGGAAGCAAAAGGGGGAATTTCCCCCTTTTATTTTTTACCCTAACAAGGGGTCTGATTTTTTTGCTTTTTTGCGTTAATGACTATGACTGCCACCTTTAACCCCCTATCCGACGAAGATCACGCCATACTCGCCTCTTACTTTCCGGTGGTGGATGGCATTGCCACCCTTATTGGCGAACATTGTGAGATCGTGTTGCACTCGTTAGAATTTCTCGAACATTCGGCGATTTATATCGTCAATGGGCATAATACGGATCGCAAAATCGGCTCGCCCATTACCGACCGTGCATTATGGTCGCTTCACCATATGCAAACGGATAGCGTATCCAAACCCTACTTCACCCGAGCCAAAGGCGGTGTGTTGATGAAATCGATCACTATCGCCATTCGCAACGCGAAACAGCACGTCATTGGTTTAATTTGCATTAACCTCAATTTAGATGTGCCGGTTTCTCAATTTCTCAGCACCTTTATTGCCCCCCAAGAGGGTGACAATAACGTGAATTTTGCCAGCTCCGTGGAGGATTTAGTCCAACAGACGATTGAAAATACCATCGAGGAAATCAGCCAAAATCGCACTATTGCCCATAATAATAAGAACCGCCAAATTGTGACCGCTCTCTTTGAGAAAGGGATTTTTGATATTAAAGATGCGATTAACCAAGTCGCGGAACGTTTAGCGATTTCTCGCCATACGGTTTATCTCTACATTCGCCAGCTTAAACAAGGGGAAGAATAATGGATTACGTTTTAGCGGTAAAATCCGGCATTTACGGTCATCAAGGGGCGTATCTTGCCTACCAAACGGCACAAGCCTTGCTTGAAGCCGGACATCAACTTCGCCAGATTTTCTTCTTCCAAGAGGGCGTCAGCAATGCCCAAAAGCAGGTTGATCCTGCCAGTGATGAATTTCATCTCTTACAACATTGGCAAGCCCTTGCTCAACAACATCATATCCCCCTCCATTTGTGTATCAGTGCTGCCCAACGGCGTGGCGTGGTGGAAGAGAACCTCGCCGAAGGCTTTACCCTCGCTGGTCTTGGCGAATTTAGCCAAGCAGTACTCACCGCCGACCGATTACTCACACTCTAATATGAAAAAATACCGCCTTGCTCTACTCTTTACCCAACCGCCTTTTGGTTCAAGCCAAAGCCGAGAAGGGTTAGATGCGTTACTCGCCGCCAGTGCTTTTTGTGATGAAGAAGAGATCGCCATCTGCTTTTTAAATGACGGCGTGTTTAATCTCCTACCCGATCAACAGCCCGAAGCCATTTTGCAAAAAGACCACATTGCCACCTTTAAACTTATTGAGCTTTATGAGCTCAGAGAATGTTTTGTCTGCCAAGATTCCCTCCTTGCTCGGGGGTTAAATGACACACCGCTTCTCCTTAGTGACATCATCCTTTGCCCACAGGCAGAGATTTTTAATGTGTTAAACCGTGCGGATAAAATACTGACCTTCTAGGACAATCTATGCTTTACACCTTCGCCAATGCGCAATATGACCGCCAAACGCTTGCCACCCTCTTAACGCAAGTAAAAGAAAACGATGCCGTCCTTCTATGGCAAGACGGCGTGTTACAAGCGGTCAAAAATCCGCAACTTTTTGCTCACCTCAAACAGTGCTATCTGTTAGAAAATGATGTGAAAGCCCGCGGTATTCAAACCGATTTACCCACCATTAGCCTCGCGGAATTTGTCCACTTAACGGAAGATTTCTTCCCCCAAGTAGCGTTATGACAATGAGTATCTCATAATAAAAAAGGCTCAATCTGATATTCCATCAAATTGAGCCTTTTATATCACTTTCTTATTTTTATTCACACACTTGCTTTGTTACAGGTTGAATGGCCTGATTGATCATATTCGTAACTTGTTTTGCGCTATTTGCTTGAAAAACTTTGCCACCTGTCGCATGGGCAACGCAATTTGCTGCTCCAGCAGAACCGATATCAACCACATTCACTTTCAGTTTTGGTTGAGATTTAGCAATTTTTCTCGCTAATTGACAAATATTTTTGTTACTACAATTATCTTCACCATCGCTAATGAGTAAAATAAAACTCTCTTTCTTTTTACCATCTAACATTGATGCCGCCTTTTGTAGCCCACTATATAATGGTGTACCGCTAACCCCACCTTCTCTTGGCCACATTCCTTTGATTGTTTTCTTCAATTTCCCTCGCTGATTGACACCAAAAAAGCCATGATTTTTTGCCGATGGGCAAACAGTTAAACTAATTAAACCAATATCCATATTATTACCAATCTGATCAATCACTTGGCTTGCGGCTTTTTTAGCACTACCTAGACGATTAGGCGTTCGTTGCATATATGCTAGATCGCGATTCGTTGCGCCATAACGACTAGAATAATCAATAAATTGTTGTATTGAACGATTCGTTTCAGATAAGCTCCATAACATAGAGTATGAATTATCAAATACAATCACCATTTTATCGCGCTCTGTCGTCACAATATTTTTAGGGACGCAAGCTGCTTTCTGTACTTCTGGCTTTGGCGCAACAATTGTAGGCTCTGAAACAGGAAGATCCTCTTTAGACTCTTCTTCTATATTAGGCTCTTCTATCTTCGGTTCTTCTGGTTTTACTTCTTCTTTTATTTCAACTGGCTTAGGTGTTTCGACTAATTCTGGTTTTTTCTCTTCTACGGGTTTCTCAATTACAGGTTCTGCCACTGGGGCAACAACGGCTGGCTGAGGTTTAAGCCAAAACCACCACAAAATAAAAAATAGTGCCAACAGTAGTAACAATAATGGCAATAACCAGCAGCAAAGATGTTTACGTGAAGCAACTGTAGCTGGAGCAACCGCAGAAACGGGGGGCGTTATTGGTTTAACGATTTCCTTACCCATTCCCCAAGCAACAATGACAGGATCGCCATTCACTTGGTAAATTTCACGGCTATCATGGTTTGCGCCTTGTAATAACTGTTGAATTTGTTGATACTCTGATTCAGTTATTTTTTGCTGATGCTGTAGTTGCTTCGCTGTATGACGAATATCATTTAATCGTTGATCAAGCCGCGCTATCAAAGTCGGATGATCTTGTACAATATCAACTTTTATTGGCTGACCTTGAAGAGGACTATACCACTCAACAATATCCGATTTAATCTGTGGCTGTGCAAATAAACTAAATGTACTTGGTGGCAGATGTGGTTCTAAAAGTTTTTTTATCGAATAAAAATGTTGTAATGCATTGATTGTATTACGGTTATTTTCGGTGATTGGAGTACGAGTAAGCCGTTGCATAAAAATCCTTAAAAATAAAAATGCGGTCAATAGACCGCACCATAAATAGAAAAATTAAAGATCATTGGCAAGATCACGTAATTTTTCTAATCTGCTTTCAAGCGCTTTAATTTCAGATTGTTGCTGAGCAGCCGATTTTCCACTACTTTTCACCGCACTAATCTGTTTCTCTATACGCTTAATTTCTTGCATAGTAGCTTGTTTTTGTTGTTGCTTTTTCCCAACTTGCTGTTGCAATGCTTTGGTATTTTGAGAAATTTTTTGTTGCTGAGCTTGCTTTTGAGAAATCGTCTTATTCAAAGCACTCTGCTGACTCTGCGTTTTTGCATAATCTGCTTGTGCATGTGCATTACGTTGTTGCTCATAAGCAATATCTTGCTCTTTATCTGTAATACGCTGATCATAGCTATGTGACATCGTGCAAGAGAGCTTATCCAACATACCTAACTGTTTACTTGGATCACATTGTTGAGGTGTGGTTGTACAAGCGGTCAAAATTAATGCAAAATTTGCAAGTAACAGAAATTTTCCTTTCATCCTTAAACTCCTAACCTAAACGAATTGCACTACGTTGTTTAGATGCAGCAGAAAGCTCGCCTTCTAATACTTTAATTTCTTTGTTTAAGCGATCAATTTGCCCATTAAGTTTGCTTGTTTGCATCCCTGTTTTTTTCTCATCTGCCACAATAGATTTCCAGTTTTTAGCTCGCTCTTTCATGTTTGCTAACGTTTTATTATAGGTATTGATGTCTTTATCAATCGCGGCTAATGCTTTTTTCGCATCTTCTTGTTTAAGGCTATTATTTTTAATGTTCGCTTCTAATTGTTTTAATGTGTTACGATTTTTTGCAAGCTGAGTTTTCGCAGACGCATTTAATTGATGAGCACGTTGTGTTTCATCTTGAATAGTCTTCAAGTGCGCATTTAAACGATCTTCTTTATTTGCATAAGCTTGACGTTGACGTTCAAGATAGTGATCTGTCCCCATTGCAACGCCGCACGCAGCAATCGCAGCAATCGCAGCACAAGCCGCTTTTACCTGAATTACTCAATAAACAAACGCCAGCGCCAAGCCCTGCCCCCACTAAACAAGCCTGGATTCCTGATTTAGTGAAAAATTCCACATTATCATCATTCGACGCAGAACTGCCGCCACCGACACTTTGACAACCCGTTAATGCAATAGAAAGTGATAACCCCAATGTTAAAGGGAGTGATTTTTGAGATTTTAAAAAGCTCATAATAGTTTCCTTCTGTGTTTAGGTGAATTAAATTAGTTTTTCGCACATTGCTCAATCCATTTTGAGCGCTCTATTTTACCTGTACCATAATAATTATCCAAATGTAACCAAAATCGATCCACATAATCAGCTAAATTACTTTTATGTTGGTTATTTAATTTAGCTTTAACAGACTCTTTTTGCTTTAGCATGACATTCTTTTCATACGTTTTTGTACTATTCACTATCGTATCTGCATAATATGTCGCCGAAAAATCAAGTGCCGCTTGGGATACTTTGGCTTTCTCTTCAAAGTTAGCACAGCGCTCTTTATCCGATGCTTCACCTGCTGTTCCTAAGAGTTGGCAATATTTTTTCGCGATATTCTGATTTTTGCGATTGACTTGATCTAATTCATTTAGATTAGTACATAAAAAAGCGCCAAGCTCTAAACTGGATCTTACTGCTTGATCTCGCTGCTCATCTTTGGCTTGATTAGAGGCAAGGACTTGATTCTCCAATGTCTTTAATTGTTTTTTTAGCTCTTCATTTTCTACATTAGAACTTAAAGTTTGGAAATTTTTAGCAATTTCTTGATCTTTATCACTCTCTTTACCCAGTGCATGCCACTCTTTATCAAGTAATTTACTGCGTTCTGAGGATGTGGTAATCGGTGCAACTAATGCAACACGGAAGCCTAAATCCTTAGCTTTATAGGCCTGACCATCATCATTATAATAAGGTGCTTCTGCTCTAAATGAACTTGAAATTTGATTCTCTGCTGAAATATAACTACCGCCACGAATCGTCATTCCTCCCGCTTGTCCATGGTAACGATCCAACTTATTCATTTTAAATGAGTCAAATACCATTTCATTGGCATTTCCTAATACATCAAATAAACCTAATGGATTTGGCGCTTTCAAGCCTGTAATCTGTAATTTACCATTGGCAGAAGATGGTCCGGCAAACCAAACGTATTTTCCAATGCCATCTGCCATTGGGAATGTCTTTTCACGAAATTGTGAACTTGATACCGCAACACCACCGCGGGCGGCAAACTCCCCTTCTGCATTCGTTGGCAAACGTAAAAAACCCATTTTTCCATCTTCTTTTGGTAATTTGTCTGCATGATTTTTCATTAGCCATTCACTATATTTATTCGCAAATTGTACGGCATCAAACCAACTAATATTTGTTTGTGGCAAGCGTAATTTCATACTCGTCGTTGGGCAAGTTTCCCCCATTACCGCTTTGTATTGCAACTCACTTACTTCATATTGTGCGAGTAAAAAATAACGTTCACCCTTTTGTTCAAAACTTCCTGCAATATAATTTGGCGTCGCATGCTCCGCAAACGCATCCGCTTCACTACTATCACTCCCTAAAAGAATAGATTGATCTTCTAATGGATGTTTTGTTCCCGTTTTAATAACCCGAAATGCCATAGCTCCATCACATGGCATTGGTAAGATAACACTATCGGGTAAAACTTTTGGATTATAAAATTTCTCTTCCCACATTGTGGCTGAAGCAGATTGGTACGCCAATAATAATACTGGTACCGTTAATATAAATTTAGATTTCACGTAGACTCTCCGCAGGTTGAATCATTAAAGCTCGACGACTACCAATAAATGCGATAGTGCAAGAAATAAACAACGTCAATAATAGAGCAATTAAAATATGGCTTGGTAACAAAAAGCTCACTAAATTATCACGACTTAATGATCCAAGGCTACCATTAACTATTAAACTACTCAGATAATAAAGCAATAATGCAAATAAAAAAGCACTGCTTGCTAACATAAAGGCCTGAATAATCAGATATACATTAATTTCCTTCGGCTTAAATCCAAATAACATTAATAATGAAATATCTTTTCTTTTACGTTCAATATTAGCTAAAAATGATCCTGATAAGGATAACACACAGCCAATAATAGCGGTAATTGCAATAACACTAAAAAGTAAATTTAATACAGAATCAATAGCCTGCATTTCCTCAATTGCTGCTGCTTGCGTATTTGTTTCAATGCCTTGAGCACGCAACTGAGATGCCATAGGTGACACATCATTCAGCTCTTTGACATATAAACGTCCTTTGGCAAATTCTCGTTCGGGCAATATTGTACTCACTTCACCTTCAATACTCTGGAAATCAAAAGCCTTACCATCAATATAATCTTCCAAAGCTACTAATAAAGGCAATAATACAAAGGCTCCCTGAGCATTATAAGAATATTCTGGCAGAATCTGTATTACCTCTAATCTTATACGTTGCCGTTCGCCTTTGCCTGAAATCTGGCGTAAAACAGATAATTCCAATTGCTGACCAAGTTCAATCCCTAAACTTTGTGCTGTCAATGCGGATAATACAATACCGTTAGTTTTTAAAGGCGCACCTTGTTGTGGTAACAAAGGATCTCCCTTTGCAGTCGGAATTAATGGCACATTCAAGCTCTGCTTATTATTCGTTGGGTTTCGAAAATCAGCTTGAGAATTAAGTATTCGAACTTGCGGAATAACAAAACGCACTCGGCTTTCTGCTGCCATTTGAGCAAACCAAGTGGGATCAAATTTATGCCCAGAAGTCACCCCAACAATTTTAATTTCAAGATTTCGAGGATTAGTTAACAATTTATGTTGTAACTGCGACACAATGCCATATTTCAAACTAAATAGAAGTAATAAAGGCGCAATAACTGCTAACAATGAAGCCACTAAACAGAAAGAGATTTTGCGATCATATAACAAATCACGTAATGCTAGGCGAGTCAGTAATTTTATCCGTATCATCTTCCCATCTCCTGTGGCAAAAATCTTGCTTGTTGTGGATTTTCAAGTTGAGGAGCAAAAAACGGAATAGCGAATTGTTGTAAAGACTGCCAATCATGGCTCACAACAATTGCCGAGATATTTAGCTCTTTTACTAATTGCAACATCATTTCAAATAAAGTCGTTGCATTTTTGGGGTCAAGAGATGCCGTAGGTTCATCGGCGAGTAAGACCATCGGTTTATGAGCAATAGCACGTACAAATGAAACACGTTGCCGTTCACCGATAGATAACTGCTTAGGAAATTTATCTAATAAATGGGAAATACTAAGTTGTTCGATAATATTCCTAATCCATTGAGAATCTAATTTTTTATTTAAAATTTGACTAGACAGTTCAATATTCTGTTGTACATTAAGGAAAGGAAGCAAACCGCCTGTTTGTGGCATAAAACCAAAATATTGTGCGCGTAAATTGGCAAGTACACTTTGATGTTCAGCCAAAATACTTGGACTTATTTCGACGCCATCAAGTTGATAACGTGTGAGTTGGTTTGGTGTGAGAATAAGCCCTATCAGTTCTAACAATGTGCTTTTCCCACAACCGCTAATACCTTTTAGAGCAATAATTTCCCCCGCGTTGAGTGCCAAGTAAGGGAGAGAAACTTGAAAAGTTTGCTCTCCTTGCCCACGATTTACAACCAACTCTTCAATCAATAACACACTCTATCTCTCTATTATGGTAAAGCTTCAAGTGGTACTGGATAAACGTTATCTTTTGGATCGCTCCCTTCTGCAAGAGAAATCCAACGATCAACATCCGCATTATAGGCTTGATAATGACGCAATTTACTGTGTAAATCACGAATAAATTTTTCTTGCTGTGCAACAGTCATACTTTTCCAAGTATCTTCATCAATGCCTGTTACTTGGCTTTTGTATGGAATACCTTCCAAATATTCACCCATTAAGCCGAGATCCGCAATTTTTGTGGAACTGCCTTGCTTAACTTTACTTGGATCTTGCCCCATAGCAGCTGCCACTGAACGTAATTGATTGAACATATCCGCCGGCGCAATCAAGCCATTATTTGCTGCGTCCATAATATTTTTAACGACTTCACTCATTTCACTTAATTGTGCTTTGGTCAGTAACACTCGTACTTCTGCTGTTGCACTATCTGGTTTAGCAAAATCACGATCACTAATCCACGCTTTAAATACAGGTGGTGCTTTCTGACCATTTAAACGACCTAAGTAGGCAAGACGCATCGCTTTACCCAATAAAGCAGCGTCTTCTTCTATTTCATTATTAGCTTGAGGATTGGCACTCGCCTTCATGGTATTATCTTGAGCATTCATTGCACTGCCGACAGATGTTTCGCCCATATAAGCTTGCTTCACTTGGGAGGCTAAAGCATCTGCTAGTTGTGCAACCTTATGGCCAAACTCATCGACATCACCTGCATTGACGGGGTAATAAAGCGCTTTATTAACAACAGGATTAAAACTCAAATCGTTATACTGTGCCGCGGCTTGCTGATGATTTTTTGCTCCAGATGGTGTTTTTAAATGTAATGTATAAAGAGCAACGCCTTTATGTTGTGCTTCGAGTCTCAACTGAGGCGCATCAAAACCTGTCGTAGAAATGGGATTATTACCTTCAATCGCCCCAGCATCTGTAATCAATACAATATAACGAGCCCCAAAACCATTCCAATCAATATCATTAATCGCTTTTACAACACCAGCATATGCATCTTCACTAAATTCTTTACTCGATACTTTGGCTTGCTTTAAATTAGCAACTTTCGCCATGAAGTCTTGACCATCTTTGACTTTATTTGGATCTACAAACATTTTCGCCGTATATTCTAATCCCGGTACTGCTTTTGTACTGGAACGAAATGCCACTAAACCAAATTTAACTTGATCACTCAAACCCTCTTTTTCAATTTTCTCATACAGTTTTTTTACTGCATCTCGAGTACGATTAATATAAGGATCCATTGAAATCGTCGAGTCAATGACAAAAACCACAGCCGCTTTAAACCCCGTGATTTCATTATTATCTTGATGACCTTGCCCGTTACTTGACTGTGTATTATTTGTCGCGCTTGCAAATTGTTGCGTATTTTGAACCGCTTGTTTCTCAGCTTTTGTTACTGAAGCCACTTCTAACATTCGCTCATAGAAACCGCTATTATTCATCACTTCCTCACCCTGTAAAACAGGCAGTAAGTAGAAGTTTTTTTGAAAATCGACAAACTCTTTAGGCTCTTGAGCTAACACTTCAGGGCTAGTATTTTGTGCTGATAAATTCTGACGAATTTTCTCAACTTGCTCTTTACCATTATCTGCAGAAATAATCCCCTCTAGAGTTTCACGATCTTTAAAAAATAGTAACGGCTCTCGTGACACCGGATTAGTAAAAGTTAAAGTAAGTTGTGTATTCCAAGGCACAGCACAATCACTTTGCAACCAACCTTCAATCTTTCCCGATTCATCAGGTCCAACTTTTAACCATTCTGACCCATTGAGTTGGCCACGTTCATATACATAATAACGCGAAAAAGCAGGTACTGCTTTCCCATTTTGCCCCCCCATCTGATCTGTAAGTGAACATGTTGGCGTACTCAACACACGTTGGAACAAGGTTTTCTTACCCGGTTGTTTTAATGGTTGCTCTGCTAATACACCTGTTGAAATACTTGCTGTTAATCCCAAGCTTATCATCAAAGCTAATTTATTCATTTTTGCCATTATTTTTTCAGCTCCTGTAAACGCTGTTGTGCCATTTGATTATTAGGATCATTTGTGAGTACAACCTCATACCAATATATTGCCGTTTCTTTATCCGCTTGGAAACAGTGATTTTGAGCATGTGCTGGGTCATATTCTTTTGCATAAGCGAGGGCGATTTCTACATCTCCACCTTGAGCTTTATTTGCATAAATACGTTGAGCAAGACTACATTGTTTTGCTTCTTTAGCTTGTTCAATTAATTGTAATAATTGTTTTTTTTCTGGATTATTTTTCAAACACTTTTGAATAAAACCAAGTTCATCATTCCCCATCGTACTAATTTCACAAGCCGTTGTTTGTGTCGTAGGCTTATCACTTTTATTAAACAACAAAAACCAAACTGCCACAGCTAATAGAGCTAACAATGCAATAATTGCTGCAATAATAAGGGGCAATTTACTTTTACTCTTGTTTTGTGACATTGGCGGAACAGGTTCAGGTTCAGGTTCAAACTCAGCAGTCGGCTGAGTATCATCATCTAATAGTGTTGATGTTACAATTTCTGACTCAATTTCGACCGCTTGTTCAGGCTCAGGCTCTGACGCAATGTGTACCAAATCTTCTCGTTCGGAATTACCACTCGCTGAAGATGATAGAATATTCCCAACCATTCTCAGCACACCACGATCACTATTACCCTGAGCATCACGGGCTAAAATCATATAACGCACATTGCTCACTTGTTGTAACAGGGGATCAATAATCGTAGGTCCAATTTCCCCAGCTAAATTATTCTCAGCATCAAAACTAAGCCCATTTAACTGATGCCAAACAGGTTCACTATTCCACTGTTCTTGTTCAGCAAGATACCAACTATCTTGGTTACGTTGGATTGCAATCTCAATCTCAGCATTTCCTTTCCAGTTATTAAATATTACTAACGCATAACCTGGTTGCTGATGTTCTTTAAACTCAACTCTAATCATAATTCCCTCTACACTAATTTTGCTTGAGTAAATTGTTGCAATACTGAACCTAATTTTGCATTTTGGCTTGCATCAATTTCACGACCAGCACTATGCCCCGCATTTTGCTCACATAACTGCGCAAAAGTAACAAACCAATCTTTCATATAATCAGCGCTATACATTTGGCTCTGCTCACTCAAACGCGGTAAATCGTTGTGGAAAACTGGTGGGCAGAAATCAAATACTTTTGCATCCGCTTTGGCACGGCTCATAGGACGTAAATCAACTTCTTTATCTAATATACCAAGCCATGCAATAAAATCTGCAATCAACAGATTCACGGTAAATACTTGTCTTTCGACTAATTGATCCCGCTTTACACCTGTCCGATCATTTTCTATCACAATATCGGTGATTTTCTGCTGTAATTTTAAGCGTGTTGCTGCCGTAATTAATTCGCCAACAAAATCATCAATTAATTGTGGTTGTAATTGATAAAAACTTAAGAAATGTGAATCACTTGATAAATTACGTAAATACTCAATCCACGCCCGGAAAACATTCTGTGCAAATGGCGATTGCACAACTGGGCTGTCTATCGTAGCTGAAACCATTTCTTGTTCGGTTGAACTCTCTCCGAATAGATCAAAACTACCAAAGCCAAGATCAACATCAGCAAAGCCAACACTCTGCTGATTTTCCGTCTGTTGCTCAACATACTGACTATCATCATTATCAAGATAGAGGGCCCGTATCGTTTCTTGTGGTAATTGTAAACTACGCAGTAATTCACCAAGTAACACCATACGTTTTTGCATTTCACCTAAGAATTGTTGCGCAATTTGTCTTTTTTTAGCGATCTCTTCTGCACCATCACTTTGATACCAATGATCAAAACGCAGGCTAATATGGTTAATTGCTTGGTTAAGCTGCTCACCAATCCTTTGTAATTTAACCTCTGGTAAAGCAACTGTTTGCAAATAATCACTAATCCGTTTCATCCCACCATCATTAAGTAGCATCATTGCATCCCATGCCTGACTTGGTTCCGCAATATGTTTTTGAATATCTGGATCATCTACAAAAGTACGGCGCATTAAATCTAACTGCCCTAGCTCACGTGCAACAATTCCATTTTCAATATCATTATCTGCATCAATAAATGCTGTTTTAAAACCAGGTTTACGGACTAAAAAGAGGTTATTAAAGGGTTGATTATTAGCCCAATTATTAAACCAATCATAACTTCCAAAACGCTCTAAAATGGTTTGCTGTAATAATCCACCCTTACCCCAACTAATTTTAAAAATCGCTTCATCTTTACCTAAATCAGCAGAAATTCGTTTATCGAACATCGTGATTGCCCAAAGTAGTCCAGGTTTACGTAAAGCACGCTGTTCAGCATTTTCTCCTTGCGTTTTTTTAATCCAACGCTCTAATACTGGCCCTACGCTATTTACATCAGACTGCTTATCAGATGGCGTACAGACAATTAAGATATTCATCTCTTGACTATCGGTATAACGCTCAAATAAATAGGCTACTTTTCCACGTAAAATCAATTGTGGTACAGGATTCCCTTCTTTTACATCCGATAATGCACTAATCGCTAAACGACCACGATAGCCTGGGAAATCTAATAAATCGACTTTTTCAAAAGCATCAACTCGAGTTTTATTAATTAATGGGAAAACTAATTCAGCCGTCAATGCAGCTAACTGTGCTAAAGAAATTTCAACAGCCTCTCCACAGCTTTGTTCATCATTTCCCTCACCAAAAGCAGGACGCACGAAAATTTGTTCATCACGCTCACTCCCGATACGTTCTAACATATCGACATTCATAATACTGTCTGCTTGGGAAAAAATACCATTTTGCTCTTTTACTACCGCACTTAATGGTGCATAAACTCGTTCAGGATGACCAAGCTGTTGTAAACTTTTCGCAAACATTATATAGGTTGCCGTTAATTCTGGAACTTCACCCCATAATAATGAAAAAAGAATTGCACGATCTTCTAGTGTAAGTTGTGGTGCAAGCGCTGTTGCTTTTGCCCAATAACGCCCTTGTAAAGCAGAAAGTGATTTACCAAAATTATCCATGGCATAATCTTGTAGATCGACAACGTCATCCGCGCTTACCCCAGCAACAGTGCTAGCTGTTATTTTTGCTTGTGCTCTTTTTAAAATTTCACTTACTTTTTGACCATCACACTGATATTCGACTCGTTCTTTATCGAAATCATTGAAATAGGAATTAAGCAAAATCTTTGCAATTTCCACTTCACTAAACAGACGTAATTCCAGAGGAAAATCTTTAATACCACCTTTTGCCGTTCGACTAAAACGTGTGACTAAACCGGTTGCTTCTTTACCACCACCCGGTGGGTTAATATGTTTGATAAAATCAAGGGGGTTACCATCAAAAATGGTTTCGAGTTTACCATTCTCTCCCGCTGCAAGGGCAGAAATGAGATAAGATTTGCCCGCTTGTGATAATCCAAAAAAACCTGTTGTCATTGGACGAGAGGAGACAGCACCTAAGCGTTTTGCCGTATTACGTAAACGACGTAAATCTAAAATTAAGCTTTCGGCCTCATTATCTAAACGCTGACTTTGACTACGTGTTTCATTAACCCAGTCAATGCCTTGTGCTGCACCTATTGCTACTTTTAACCAGTATTCCGTTAATTTATCGGCCATTTCTATACTCATCTTTTCACTACTCCGTTATCCAACCAATATTGTTTTTCCCCTAAGCCTGCATCTAACATGGTATTCAAGCTCAATTTAATATCGCTTTTTTTACAACCTCGCCCATCTGATGCTGTGACATTACGGATAAAGAAATGCTCGCTACTTTCTTTCTCCCGTGAAGAGTTTTTAATGCCTAAAGAAACTTTTAAGAATGTTCCATCATTTGCAAGCCGACTTTTTAGATCGTTATTTTCTATTGTGAGTAAATAAATCGGCGATGCATTCCAACGTTCAACATTTAATTGACGGAAACCCAACCGAGTTAATCCACGAACCTCAAATTCCGTATCTGGGAAATCATAATCTTCATTATCTAAATCAATATCTTGATAATAAATATTGCTCTCTTTAATCACATTATTATTATCCAATAAACCAATATATTTGACTGTTGAATATGATTTCATCGCTGCTGCGCGTAAATAGAAATTAGATAAGCGTTGATTACCGCTTAGTACACATAACATTGCCCCTACGGCAGCTGTAGTTTTTGGATCATCTATTCTTCCTTGCTTGTGGAAAGGATACCAACTTCCTGTACGATAATGATGTAACGGTAAAATTCGTCCCACAGGGAGTGGTAAACGTGATTTAAAGAAGGCCTGAACACCCGGCAAACGAGATGGGCGCCCTGTAAGCAGCAATACATCACATTGGTAGCAATTGATCACTTCACTTAACGCATTGAAAGTTTTACAAATATCATATTTACCTTCTAAAAATAGGCGGTGAATACGTCTTAAATCGATGCTTATCGGGAGATCAAGGATATTAAACTCACTATGACCAAGCTCTCTCTGAATTGGAACATTAATATAGTTCAACACATTTTGTGTTGGTGGCTCAGCATCTGCCAATAAATTACGGAAAGTTAAATTCGATAATACAGGTTCAGAAGTATAAGGATCATAATTTTCATATTCCTTTAAAATTCTCAGACCCATCGGGCTAAAAATCTGTAATGTAAGTTGCTGACGCAATAGCTGATCTTGGATTTTTGCATCCGATGATGATCCAAGCAATTTCGATAAAATTGGTTCTGGATCACGCAAACCGAGGTTTTTTAATCCCATCGTTAAAGCATTCAGTACAATATCACGAATCATATCGAGAAGAATGTCATCCCCAGCAACCTTAAAACCATCCCTAAATAGCTGAGTCGGTACAATATACGCATTACTCGACAAACCATTTTGGTTGCCACCGTAATCAAGTGCGTAATTATTAATTACCAAATCTGTTGTACCACCACCAATATCAATAGTGGCAATTGTTAATTTACTCCGATCTTGCTTATCAGGACGAGTCATAGCCCGAATAAATTCTTCTGGACGACCGCTATAATTATTTTGTGTTTCATTAAACAAATAAACAACTTGCCCACAAGTCGCCTCATCCCATTGAATATGTACTTCTGGTAAATATGGCCAATATTTTTTACGTTGTTCTTCGTTAGAAAAATCAAACGGATCATCACTATTATCCCATCCTAAACTTT
This sequence comes from Pasteurellaceae bacterium Macca, assembly GCA_023101485.1. GTDB lineage: Bacteria > Pseudomonadota > Gammaproteobacteria > Enterobacterales > Pasteurellaceae > LVZB01. Next base: position 771,213 of record LVZB01000001.1, read on the forward strand.
TCCACACTAAACCAATGGCATTCAACATTGTCTCACGGAATATCGCTCGCTCAGGTTTTGGCATTGCAGGGGGAACTGTCAGAATGATTTTTCGTAAATAGCGCGGTGATTTTGCATGCTCTAATTTATAACGCCGTGCAGGACTGTTAATCTGCATTAATGCATGCATCAATACTTCCGACAACATAAAAGTCATCAACGAACTACGAGAATATTTTGGCTGGAATACCGGCATTTTACGCTCAAACTCTTCCATCACCTCATCACGTAAAATGTGCAGCGGTTCGCCAAATTCATTAATTAAACCGGAAAGAGGCTCCGCTGTCGCAAAAGGCTCAGAATCACTTTTTACATAAGAAGTATTAAAACGCCAACCTTGTTCGTATTTATCCGTATCCCACAAATAACGTTTCGGACTAGAAAGTCCTGTTGAACCTTCATTACCTTCACGCAAACTTGCTAAGCGATTTGCTTCTTTGCCAATACGTCCAATCGTTGCCCATTGAAATGCATCACGACGTCCACTTTGTACTGAAAAATGCTCTTTACCAAAAAACGCTTGTGAGAACTCTACTCTGCTCTCAAAAGGCTCGTTGTAAATATATTCTGGTTTACTTAAATCACGAATTTCTAATTCATAACGATTTTTTAGACCATTATTTTCTTGCTCATGATGTTCAATTAAAATTCCACAAGTACGAGAATTCCCTACATCAAGAACCATATCTACAGCAATAGGCTTAGTAATATCATCTTCTTGATTAGAAATTAATTTAATTTTTGGTAATTGCAATTCAGTACCAAGAATAGCTAATACATTCAAATAATGAGCCTGATAATGTTTTTCTTTTAAACTTTCTTCCACATCATCAGGATGGATTTTTAACCGTGTTGGTTCTGGTGCAAGCTCTTGGAATAATTCTAATAGCCAATCATTTACTCATTTATAATCTAAAAACCATGCGATCTGATTAGATTGATGAGCCGAAGAAAACTCGCTCCCTGCTCGCACATCTTCTGTTGTTGGCGCTAAATAGGCTGTATTACTGCTATTTGCAAAAATTTTGGTATCAAAAGCGAGTGTAACTCGATGTGTATTTCCATCACTATCTGGATTATCTAATTTGACAATTCTCGCTCTTGCCCAGTTATATGGGCCTTCATCAAAACGATCTGGCGGAATACTACGTAATACAGGAATAGGTAACCATACCCCATCAAATAAACGGAAAGATTGTTCTACACTAATTTCTAACTGCGGATTAATAATCCGTTCAGGATATGCAGGATCATAATATCCTTCACCTGTTTTACTTAATAATAAACGGCGTAATGCGCCGTTTTCGCCTGCGGGAACAAAATTCCCCATTGATTTTTCACGCCAAGATTTATCTTTCCAATCAATATTTAAACCAAAATCAATAAATTGGATTCCGCTATTCATGACTAACGAAATCTCTCTATCGTAACTATGAAGTTCTTGAAGCATATCGCACCTTTTAATTAGATTTTATTGTCATTGGGAATTGTTGATTACCATATTTACCTCGACAATCTGCACTACCTGTCGTACCAGGCTGACAAATTACTGCAGGTAATTGATAAGTTGAACCATCAGAACAATTCGCCACATCTGTATTATTAATATTCAAGCCACCATTTTGAATTGAAGCTTGTACATTCGCTTGGCAAGCAACACCATCAGCCCGTTTAAGCTGCACCGTTCCTTTACCATTATTAAATTGATAATTAAGTTTTAATGGTTTGCCCGATGCCTTATCTTGAATCCCAGCCCCGGCATTCCAATTACCATTCAAGAAATCAGTCTTACCAGAAGCTAATTGTTTCGAGTTTAATGCAAGCGGTTGATTTTTTTCCATATTTTGATTTTGCAACTTCGTAGGTGATAAAGCAGAATTATCTACTGTATCTGATGGTGAATTTTTTCCACTACTTTGTTCATTTGATTCAGGAATTAATGGCTCATTTGCGGATGGGCTATTTTCAGTATTTTCTGTCCCTTTTGGTGGGTTCAAGTTTGAAGTTGTCGGATCAACAGGTGGCGTTGCATCTTTATTTTCTTCTGGATTTTGTACTTCATTTGGATTGCTAGATATCGCACTATTTTCTGGTACTGCTTGATTATCATTCATAGGATTACTACTTATAGCCGAGCTAGCAGATTGACCTTGGGCTAAATAACTTAGTAATGCAGAATCATTGATCAAGTGACCATTTACACTATACCATTTTCCATCTTTTTGATAATAAGGTACTGATTGTTGCACCGTTGGCTTACAATAACTCGGCACAGTTTTAATTAAGTTTCCATTATCATCTCGCCACTGATTATCAACCCAATAAAATTGACACGTTTCTTTCTCAACGGCATTTGCAGTTTGAGTAACAAGGCTATTTTCCATATTCAATGATGGTAATTTAAGAAACCAGCCAAGCCACCATCCCAACAAGCCTAAAAACAATAAAAGTAATGGTATTAACCCTACCCAAAAACACCAATGCCTAAAAAATGGACGCTTAGATATTGTTTCTACCGTTGCTGTAGAAACATTTGTTATCGTAGGTTGAGTATTAATTGGCTTCGGAGGGCGTAAACAAAGGAAAGGATCAGAAGTTAAATGCTGATGTTTTTCAGTAAATCCCCAAAAAGTAATAACTGGTTTACCATCAACTAAATAAACATATTCTTGATTTGGAAAACGAATTGTTTTCAGTTGTTCATTTTCTGACAATTTCTCAGAATAAAGCAAACGTGAAAAAAGCAACTGATCGCCTTGTAAATTTGGTAATTTATTAAGCTCTTTACCCAACTCAGTAAGATGATTCTTAAAAAAATCTAATTCCAATAACGCTTTAGACTTTTCATCATCCGTTGCCGCAGTCCAAGGAACAATTAGATAGGATCCTTCGGGGTTGGAAGGTTGAAAGGGAATATACCAGTCAATAGTATTACCTGTTTCATTACGTTGTGGTATAGCCAAATAATCAGTAAAAGATTTACCACGCTTAATTTTAATAGTGTCTCTAATCTGCGGTGCAATCATATAAACCGCACGTCCATCTTGCCCAAGGGCTGTGTAATCCTTTAAATCGCCCGTGCGTAATAATACACTCATTATAGTTCCCCAAAATTATAAAATTTTGCTTATTCTATCAGAAAATAAAAAAACTTTACAAATTCTTCATAACTTGAAATTGATCTATTCTAAATAGTTAAACGATTATTCTCATAATCATAATATCTATTTAATTAATATAAGCACACTTAATGTAATATATTGACAATATTTTTACTAAATTAATTAATTTTCCTAAATAACTTAAATCTGGTACTCATTCTAACACCTTACAAGCGGTCGTTTTTTGTTGGAATTTTGCCTTGGCTGTTTTCGGTTGTGTTCGTTCTTCTGTTGAGTTCGCTGGTTTTAGACTGATTTTACGCTGGCTTTATTGCATTCGCTAACGCCTAAAAGCAAACCGTAAACCATTGGCGTTGATAGCTTTGATATCTATGCTGTCTTGATAAAATCCCAAACGCAAAAAACCGCAGGGGTGACCTGCGGTTCTTCTTCATTAAAATCTGGCAATGCCCTACTCTCACATGGGGAGACCCCACACTACCATCGGCGTTACTGCGTTTCACTTCTGAGTTCGGGATGGAATCAGGTGGGGCCACAGCACTCTCGTTGCCAGAATATTCTGGTGATGATGTTTCTGTTTTTCGTTCTTTTTCTTTAAATTCGAAACAAGCTGTTCTGAATCGACTTGACCGATTTTCATCTGTCTCTCTTCGTTTTCTCGTTATTTGGCTTAGCTTTTTACAACCCCAAAACCCTTGAGGTTGTATGGTTAAGCCTCTCGGGCAATTAGTATGTGTTAGCTCAACGTCTCGCAACGCTTACACACCACACCTATCTACGTCGTAGTCTCCAACAACCCTTACAGTCTTATAGACTGGGATGACTCATCTTATGGCAAGTTTCGTGCTTAGATGCTTTCAGCACTTATCTCTTCCGCATTTAGCTACCCAGCAGTGCCTCTGGCGAGACAACTGGAACACCAGTGATGCGTCCACTCCGGTCCTCTCGTACTAGGAGCAGCCCCATTCAATCATCCAACGCCCACGGCAGATAGGGACCGAACTGTCTCACGACGTTCTAAACCCAGCTCGCGTACCACTTTAAATGGCGAACAGCCATACCCTTGGGACCTACTTCAGCCCCAGGATGTGATGAGCCGACATCGAGGTGCCAAACACCGCCGTCGATATGAACTCTTGGGCGGTATCAGCCTGTTATCCCCGGAGTACCTTTTATCCGTTGAGCGATGGCCCTTCCATTCAGAACCACCGGATCACTATGACCTGCTTTCGCACCTGCTCGACTTGTCTGTCTCGCAGTTAAGCTTGCTTATACCATTGCACTAACCTGACGATGTCCGACCGTCATTAGCAAACCTTCGTGCTCCTCCGTTACGCTTTGGGAGGAGACCGCCCCAGTCAAACTACCCACCAGACACTGTCCGAGACCACGTTTCGTAGTCTTCGTTAGAACATCAAACGTTAAAGGGTGGTATTTCAAGGACGCCTCCACAAGAACTAGCGTTCCTGCTTCTAAGGCTCCCACCTATCCTACACATCAAAATTCAATGTTCAGTGTCAAGCTATAGTAAAGGTTCACGGGGTCTTTCCGTCTAGCCGCGGGTACACCGCATCTTCACGGCGATTTCAATTTCACTGAGTCTCGGGTGGAGACAGCCTGGCCATCATTATGCCATTCGTGCAGGTCGGAACTTACCCGACAAGGAATTTCGCTACCTTAGGACCGTTATAGTTACGGCCGCCGTTTACTGGGGCTTCGATCAGGAGCTTCTCTTGCGATAACACCATCAATTAACCTTCCAGCACCGGGCAGGCATCACACCCTATACGTCCACTTTCGTGTTTGCAGAGTGCTGTGTTTTTAATAAACAGTTGCAGCCAGCTGGTATCTTCGACTGGTTCAGCCTTCGGAGGTTAACTCCTACAACTTACGCCAGCGCACCTTCTCCCGAAGTTACGGTGCTATTTTGCCTAGTTCCTTCACCCGAGTTCTCTCAAGCGCCTGAGTATTCTCTACCTGACCACCTGTGTCGGTTTTCAGTACGGTTTAGATAAACCTGAAGCTTAGTGGCTTTTCCTGGAAGCGTGGTATCAGTTACTTCAGTGCCGTAGCACCTCGTCATCAGTTCTCGGTGTTAAGAATGCCCGGATTTGCCTAAGCATTCCACCTACCGCCTTAAACAGACATCCAACAGTCTGCTAACCTAACCTTCTCCGTCCCCACATCGCAGTTTATCCAAGTACGGGAATATTAACCCGTTTCCCATCGACTACGCTTTTCAGCCTCGCCTTAGGGGCCGACTCACCCTGCCCCGATTAACGTTGGACAGGAACCCTTGGTCTTCCGGCGAACGAGTTTTTCACTCGTTTTGTCGTTACTTATGTCAGCATTCGCACTCGTGATACGTCCAGCAAACCTCTCGATTCACCTTCTTCCGCTTACACGACGCTCCCCTACCCAACAGATTTACATCTGATGCCGCAGCTTCGGTACTATATTTTAGCCCCGTTACATCTTCCGCGCAGGCCGACTCGACTAGTGAGCTATTACGCTTTCTTTAAATGGTGGCTGCTTCTAAGCCAACATCCTAGCTGTCTAAGCCTTCCCACTTCGTTTCCCACTTAATATAGATTTTGGGACCTTAGCTGGCGGTCTGGGTTGTTTCCCTCTTCACGATGGACGTTAGCACCCACCGTGTGTCTCCTGAGTATCACTCTTCGGTATTCGCAGTTTGCATCGGGTTGGTAATCCGGGATGGACCCCTAGCCGAAACAGTGCTCTACCCCCGAAGGTGTCCGCTCAAGGCTCTACCTAAATAGATTTCGGGGAGAACCAGCTATCTCCCGGTTTGATTGGCCTTTCACCCCCAGCCACAAGTCATCCGCTAATTTTTCAACATTAGTCGGTTCGGTCCTCCAATTAGTGTTACCCAATCTTCAACCTGCCCATGGCTAGATCACCGGGTTTCGGGTCTATACCTTGCAACTACACGCCCAGTTAAGACTCGGTTTCCCTACGGCTCCCCTATTCGGTTAACCTCGCTACAAAATATAAGTCGCTGACCCATTATACAAAAGGTACGCAGTCACAAGATTGCTCTTGCTCCCACTGCTTGTATGCATACGGTTTCAGGTTCTATTTCACTCCCCTCGCTGGGGTTCTTTTCGCCTTTCCTTCACAGTACTGGTTCACTATCGGTCAATCAGGAGTATTTAGCCTTGGAGGATGGTCCCCCCATCTTCAAACAGGATATCACGTGTCCCGCCCTACTTATTGTTAGCCTAGTACCACAATGGGGTTTTTAGATACGGGATTATCACCCTCTGTGATTGAGCTTCCCAGCTCATTCTCCTTACACCACTGCTATCACTAACTGGCTCTTCCGCGTTCGCTCGCCGCTACTGACGGAATCTCGGTTGATTTCTTTTCCTCGGGGTACTTAGATGTTTCAGTTCTCCCGGTTTGCTTCATTATCCTATGTATTCAGATAATGATGATAGATTCTTCATCTATCGGGTTTCCCCATTCGGATATCTTGGATTAAACGCCTCTTATCGACTCATCCAAGCTTTTCGCAGATTAGCACGTCCTTCATCGCCTCTGATTGCCAAGGCATCCACCGTATGCACTTAGTCACTTAACCATACAACCTCAAAAATTTTGTGTTGTACTTCAAATAACAAGACTTGTGTGCTTTTGTTCACACAAGATTTTTTCTTACTCAGACTTTTTCATATCTCGCTTTCGCAAGACTTGAAAGTCTCTTCAGTTTTTTCAGCTTGTTTCCAATTTTTTAAAGAACAAAGAGAATTCACTTTCGTGTCATCATCATTGCTAAATAGACATAGTTGAAATTAGGTATTCTCTTTCTGCATCACTGCATTTTTACCTTTTTTTTTTCGACCGCTTGTCGCTACTATCTACTTAGCAATAATGATATTGGTGGAGATAAGCGGGATCGAACCGCTGACCTCCTGCGTGCAAGGCAGGCGCTCTCCCAGCTGAGCTATATCCCCAATCATTCATCATTCTACTCACTCCATTGAAGTTTAGTTTCTCTCTTCAATTACCCGCTTTGGCGTTGAGTGGTGGGTCTGAGTGGACTTGAACCACCGACCTCACCCTTATCAGGGGTGCGCTCTAACCACCTGAGCTACAGACCCGTAGGATGATGCTTTGCTATTCTTTCTATCAAACAATCTGTGTGAGCGCTTGTCAATTCAGTCTTTGGTAAGGAGGTGATCCAACCGCAGGTTCCCCTACGGTTACCTTGTTACGACTTCACCCCAGTCATGAATCATACCGTGGTAAACGCCCCCCTTACGGTTAAGCTATCTACTTCTGGTACAACCCACTCCCATGGTGTGACGGGCGGTGTGTACAAGGCCCGGGAACGTATTCACCGCAACATTCTGATTTGCGATTACTAGCGATTCCGACTTCATGGAGTCGAGTTGCAGACTCCAATCCGGACTTAGATGCACTTTGTGAGATTCGCTCCCCCTCGCAGGCTTGCTTCCCTCTGTATGCACCATTGTAGCACGTGTGTAGCCCTACTCGTAAGGGCCATGATGACTTGACGTCATCCCCACCTTCCTCCAGTTTATCACTGGCAGTCTCCTTTGAGTTCCCGACCGAATCGCTGGCAACAAAGGATAAGGGTTGCGCTCGTTGCGGGACTTAACCCAACATTTCACAACACGAGCTGACGACAGCCATGCAGCACCTGTCTCATAGTTCCCGAAGGCACCCTCGTATCTCTACAAGGTTCTATGGATGTCAAGAGTAGGTAAGGTTCTTCGCGTTGCATCGAATTAAACCACATGCTCCACCGCTTGTGCGGGCCCCCGTCAATTCATTTGAGTTTTAACCTTGCGGCCGTACTCCCCAGGCGGTCGATTTATCACGTTAGCTACGGGCGCCAAGCTTAAAGCTCAACCCCCAAATCGACATCGTTTACAGCGTGGACTACCAGGGTATCTAATCCTGTTTGCTCCCCACGCTTTCGCACATGAGCGTCAGTACATTCCCAAGGGGCTGCCTTCGCCTTCGGTATTCCTCCACATCTCTACGCATTTCACCGCTACACGTGGAATTCTACCCCTCCCTAAAGTACTCTAGTTGTCCAGTCTAGAATGCAATTCCCAGGTTAAGCCCGGGGCTTTCACACCCTACTTAAACAACCGCCTGCGTGCCCTTTACGCCCAGTTATTCCGATTAACGCTCGCACCCTCCGTATTACCGCGGCTGCTGGCACGGAGTTAGCCGGTGCTTCTTCTGTGACTAACGTCAATTGTGACTTCTATTAAAAATCACACCTTCCTCATCACCGAAAGAACTTTACAACCCGAAGGCCTTCTTCATTCACGCGGCATGGCTGCATCAGGGTTCCCCCCATTGTGCAATATTCCCCACTGCTGCCTCCCGTAGGAGTCTGGACCGTGTCTCAGTTCCAGTGTGGCTGGTCATCCTCTCAGACCAGCTAGAGATCGTCGGCTTGGTAGGCTATTACCCCACCAACTACCTAATCCCACTTGGGCTCATCTTATGGCAAGTGGCCCGAAGGTCCCACCCTTTACTCCTAAGAGACTACGCGGTATTAGCCACCGTTTCCAGTGGTTATCCCCCTCCATAAGCCAGATTCCCAAGCATTACTCACCCGTCCGCCACTCGTCAGCAAAGAAGCAAGCTTCTTCCTGCTACCGTTCGACTTGCATGTGTTAAGCCTGCCGCCAGCGTTCAATCTGAGCCATGATCAAACTCTTCAATTCAAGTTCAATCGCTCAATAACTGCTGTCTTATAAAATCATTTAATGAATTTTTGAGTCAAGCACTTATTAAGACTTTAAAATTTTTAATTTAATTTTTTAAAACCTTCATCAACAAGTGCCCACACAGATTGTCTGATATCTTTTTAAAGAACAATTTCACCTAAATTCAGGCGAAAATAAAACGACGCACTGTGATTTAAAACTCTTCACAACAGTGCGTCGTTGTGTGGTGCGCATTATAGAGATTTTCAAAACACGCGCAAGTCTTTTTTGCAAAAAATTTTAAAAAAATCATCGCCTGTTAAAAATATAAACAAAACGATAGTTTTTATAACAAAATATGGTGGATATTTCGCTGTTTCGAGAAAAACATCTCTATTCTAAATCCAACACCACCAACTCTTCAAAACCCCACTGTTGCATGATTTTTTCCCGTTGGGGGAAATTGGGGCTTTTTTGGGTGCAGAATGCAGTGTTTATGCTCTTTTCTTCGGGGTAGGGCGGAAAATACTTAAATAACTCAATTAAGCGGTTACTTAATCCGACCCCGGGGTCGATAAAATAAGCCACATTAGGTAGAAGCTGTTGTAGTTCTGCTTTAACAAGGGGGAAATGGGTACAGCCTAAAATTACGGTATCCAAAGTGGGGTGATTTTGCCACGGCGCAACCACTTTTTCGAGGCGTTGCCAATCCACAACACCGCTTTGTTGTTTCTCTTCCACAATTTCGACGAGATCCGTCGTGCCAATTTTCTCCACCACACAATGTGGTGCGTATTGGGCGATCAGCTCATCGACATAGGGGCGATTGACCGTCCCTTTTGTGGCTAATAAGCCAATGGTCTTGCTTTTTGAGATTTGTGCGGCGGGTTTAATCGCCGGCACAGTTCCTACAATCGGGCAACGAAAATTTGCTCTTAACGCGGGTAGAACAACGGTACTCGCCGTATTACAAGCCACTACCACCGCACTGAGGGGGCGAATTTCCGCAATTTTTTGCACAATCGCCACCGCCCGTTCAATCAGCACAGCTTCGGATTTTTCCGAGTAAGGAAAAAAAGCATTATCAAAACAGTAGAGATAATGGGCATCGGGCAATGCACGGCGAATGGCATCGTAAATGGTTAAGCCCCCCATTCCCGAATCGTATAGCAAAATCGTGGGTTTTAACGCTTTTTTGCTCAATTTGCTTTCCATCATTGGTTATCCTTTACATTTACTGATTGTCGATCAAAGGGGAATTGGGGTAAAAAAAGTTCTCGAATTTCAAGGGGGTAGCCTTTTAATGTAAAGCAAGAACGGCGCGCAAAACACTGGGTGATTTCATCCCACCGCCATTGAATCCCTTGGCGTTGCGGGTTTTGTGGAAAAAGCCACAAGCCAATGGGCTTCTCCCCAAGGGTCAGTACGCCTTGGGCGACATTCTCCACCGTTTCTTGGGGAATAAAGGTTTGAGCGAAAATCCACGCCTCGGTATCGCCCCAAAGCTGGACTTCTCGCACCCAACAAGCGGTCGAATTTAATGAACAATTTGCCCCCGCCGATTGCCACCCTTCATTCACTAATTCCACCAGCAAGGCAGTGCAATACTGTTGCATTTTCTCTGTGAGGGAATCGGGATGGAGCAGCCAAGGAGCCACCCCTTGAGGTAAGCCTTGCTCGCCACTTCGCCACGCTCTGTGACATAACGCTTGGCGATAGGCACAAAAATCGGGTTGGTGGGAAATTTCGTGCATAAGCTCAAATTGATCCGATTATAAATATCGTTCAAGAATGTAGGTCAGTTTATCGTAGCCTTTTTGGGTAAAATGTAAACCATCGTGGCACAATGAGCGGTCTAACATGCCATTCTCATTGGCAAACATTGCCCATGTTTTTACATAATGCACACCCGTTGGGCAATGCGTTTCAAGGTATTGATTCATCTCTAAAATTTGTGGGTTATCTACCGTTGCAATCTGATTTACCGGTGTAGCTTCTAGCAAGAAATAGCGTGAATCAGGAGCAATTTGGCGTAAAGCGGAAACAATTTGCGCCAGCCAATCAACCACCTGCGCTGGTGAATACTTCGGCTCTTTAACTATATCATTCACGCCAAGAAACAGAAAAACGGTATCACCAAGGTGCGTAATTAACCCTTTTTTAATCACTGCATCTAAATATTGGCGTGTACTTGTCCCTGATAACCCTAAATTTGCTACACTTTTACCGCCAAGCTTGGGCGTTCCCTCAACCATATCGTCCCACATATCAAAGAGCGAATGCCCAATTAACGTCACCTCTGCTCTCTTTTGAAACTCGGCTTGCTTTACTTGTGCACGGTTAAAAATATCTTCATCACTTAACATCTTTTCCTCAATATCAATAAATAGTCGGCAAATTATAGCGGTAATCCCACACAATAGGGAAACACAAGCGGTTGATTTCCTTAAAATTAAACAACAAGGTGGGCAGCAAATTAAACCAAAAATTTGACCGCTTGTTAGGCGTTGCGATAAATCGTTCGCTCATCTAACCAACGGCGGATCAACGCCTTGGCTAAATCGGGGTGCTGTTGGGTAAGCTGTTTCGCGTAGTTCTGCACAAGGGGAATCATTTTGCGATCACGCATTAAATTCGCAATTTTAAACTCTGCCATCCCCGTCTGTTTTGTGCCAAGAACTTCTCCCGGGCCGCGAATTTCAAGATCTTTTTCTGCAATCACAAAGCCGTCTTGGCTATCCCGTAACACTTGTAATCGCTTGCTCGAAATTTTCCCCAAGGGCGGTTTATACATTAGCACGCAGTGGGAAGCCGTTGCCCCTCGCCCCACTCGCCCTCGTAGTTGGTGTAACTGTGCCAAGCCAAGACGTTCGGAGTTTTCAATAATCATCAAACTCGCATTGGGCACATCCACCCCGACTTCAATCACCGTAGTTGCAACTAACAAATCAATCTCCGCGGCTTTAAAACTCGCCATAATGGCTTGTTTTTCTTGGGGTTTAAGCCGACCATGGACTAAGCCAATCCGTAGATCTGGCAAAGCTCGGCACAAATCTTCGGCAATCGCAGCCGCTGCTTGAGCTTCAAGCACTTCACTTTCATCAATTAAGGTACAAACCCAATAGGCTTGGCGTTTTTCATTTTTACAGGCTTGATAAACTCGCCGAACAATTTCATCCCGCCGTTCTTCGGAAATTGCCACCGTAGTAATGGGGGTTCGCCCCGGAGGCAGTTCATCAATAATAGAGGTATCTAAATCCGCATACACCGTCATCGCTAAGGTTCGAGGAATCGGCGTTGCCGTCATAATCAGCTGATGAGGATAAATGGCATTTTTCGCCCCTTTTTCACGTAGCGTGAGGCGTTGATGCACGCCAAAGCGGTGCTGTTCATCAATAATCACAAGGGCAAGATCGTGAAATTCAACCTGCTCTTGGAATAAGGCGTGGGTGCCAATCACCATCTGCACCGCACCGTTTTTAATCGCATCAAGTTGAGCCGTGCGCGCCTTGCCTTTCACTTTGCCGGCAAGCCAGCCCACTTCAATCCCAAAAGGGGAAAGCCAATTCGCAAAATTGTTAGCGTGTTGCTCGGCGAGAATTTCCGTTGGCGCCATTAACGCCACTTGCTTACCATTATCAATCGCCACTAACGCCGCCAACAACGCCACTAATGTTTTCCCCGAGCCAACATCCCCTTGCACTAATCGCATCATGGGAAAAGGTTTGGCAAGATCTTGCTCAATCTCCATGGCGACTCGGCGTTGAGCGTTGGTCGGTTGAAAAGGGAGGCTGGATAAAAAGCGAGATTTTAAATCCGTTTGATAAGTCAGTGCCTCGGCGGAATGTTGTTGTACGCCAGCACGCACCTGTTGCATCGCCAGATTATGCGCCAACAGTTCCTCAAAAATCAGCCGTTTTTGCGCAGGGTGTTCGCCTTTATCAAGCATTTCGGGGGAAACATGGGGAGGTGGGCGATGAAGCAGTTGTAGCGCCGACTTCAAGCTATATTGATGAGGATTAAACGTATCGGGGAGCAGTTCTGCCACTTGCACCTTTTCCAACAATGCCAAGGCCTGATCAGTTAATTTTCGCAATGAGGCTTGCTTTAAGCCCTCCGTGGTGGAGTAAATCGGCGTGAGCGTTTCCGCCATTTCAAGGGGCTGATTATTGCGGATAATTTGATATTCGGGGTGATGAATTTCAGCCATAAACCGCCCTCGCTTGACTTCCCCAAAGGCTTTAACACGCACACCCACTGCCAAGCTATTTTTCATCCCCGCATTAAAGTTGAAAAATTTGAGGGTAATTTTGCTCGTGCCGTCGGATAAGGTGGTCGAAAGAATCGGGCGCTTGCCAAATTGCACTTCGGTCACCTGCACGATCCCCTCCACCGTGGCATGGCTTTCTGGGCGAAGATCCGCAATGGGGGTGATGCAGGTGCGATCTTCATAACGCATCGGCAGATGAAAAAGCAGATCCTGCACGTTGTTGATCCCAATGCGACTTAATTTCTCCGCAATAGCCGCCCCCACTCCCGAAAGGGCGGTAAGAGGCACACCGTCTAGCAATTCTTGGCTCATAAAGGTAAATTTTCACAAAAAAATGACCGCTTGATTGTATAAAATCCCAGTAGGGATTGCAATTTCGTTCTATTACCTGAACTATTTAAAAAATTGGGGCTGTCCTAGATAACTAGACCAAACTCTCTTTAACTAATTGTTTTAGAAAGGAAATTTGAGACTTTAAGTTACTGTGATTAAAACGCCATTCACATTCTTTCAAATACAGCTCAAAATGAGCTTTGGGAATACCATTAAATTTGCGTAAATGGCGTTTTGCTTGGTTCCAGAAATTCTCAATTCCGTTAATGTGATTTTGTTTTTCTGCAAAGTGCGTATTATGGTTGATACGAAAATGATTAAATTCACTCACATCAAGTACATCATAACTTCGATAGAAATCCGTGTAAACAATGCTATCAGGCTTAACTTGTTCTCGAATTATCGGTAACAACGTGGCGGATTGCGTGTTCGGTACGGCAACAGTATAAACTTTGCCATTGCGTTTCAACAGCCCGAATACCGCAGTTTTACCCGCTGCACCACGTCCACGCTTGCCTTTGCGTGTACCACCAAAATAGCTTTCATCGGCTTCTATTTCCCCATCAAACATCTCCAAATGTGGGCTGTTTTGATAGATAAGAAATCGCAAGCGATGAAAATAGTAAGCGGCAGTTGTCTTGTTTACATTCACTAGTTCAGCAGCAGTTCTCGCTGTAACTCCTGCAACAAACAGTTCAATAAGTTTATTTTGTTTGTGCTGACTTAAACGACTTTTTCTCATTTGACTATCTTAACCCAAATCGAGTTTTTAGTCGTTATCTAGGACAGCCCCAAAAAATTTCTATATGAGCGATACTTTTTCTAGGATATTTTGAGGAAAAATGCCTTAAATATCACTCACTTAATAAGAGCGATTCTCACTTACTTGATATGGCTAAAACTATTTTTTGAGGTAGATCACAAAACAAATTTTTTTATGTTAACAAAGTGTAAAAATCATCCATAATAAGGAGAAATAGTGGCAAAATAATTTCAATTTACTTATTTTTCCGAGGAGGAAATTGTGCAAACTGTTAATGTTGATGTTGCGATTGTGGGGGCTGGTGGCGGTGGTTTACGCGCTGCAATTGCGGCGGCGGAAGCCAATCCGAACCTGAAAATTGCGTTAATTTCAAAAGTGTATCCAATGCGTAGCCACACCGTTGCCGCAGAAGGTGGTGCCGCAGCTGTGATTAAAGACACCGATTCTTATGACAAACATTTCCACGATACCGTGGGCGGTGGCGATTGGTTGTGTGAACAAGATGTCGTGGAATATTTTGTTGAACACTCCCCAGTAGAAATGACCCAATTAGAGCGTTGGGGCTGTCCTTGGAGCCGTAAAGAAGACGGTGATGTCAACGTTCGCCGTTTTGGTGGAATGAAAATTGAGCGGACGTGGTTCGCTGCTGATAAAACCGGTTTCCACTTATTACATACCTTGTTCCAAACATCGATTAAATATCCACAAATTATTCGTTTTGATGAACATTTTGTGGTGGATATTCTCGTTGATGATGGCCACGCACGGGGTTGTGTCGCAATGAATATGATGGAAGGCACTTTCGTACAAATTAACGCTAATGCCGTTGTCATTGCAACAGGTGGTGGTTGCCGTGCTTATCGCTTCAACACGAACGGCGGTATCGTAACTGGTGATGGCTTATCTATGGCATATCGCCACGGCGTGCCACTGCGTGATATGGAATTTGTACAATATCACCCAACCGGCCTACCAAATACCGGTATTTTAATGACAGAAGGTTGTCGTGGTGAAGGTGGTATCTTAGTCAATAAAGACGGTTACCGTTACTTACAAGATTATGGTCTAGGCCCTGAAACACCTATCGGCAAACCTGAAAATAAATATATGGAACTTGGCCCACGGGATAAAGTTTCTCAAGCATTCTGGCAAGAATGGCGTAAAGGCAATACCTTAAAAACTGCCAAAGGTGTAGATATTGTTCATTTAGATTTACGTCATCTTGGGGAAAAATACTTACTCGAACGTTTACCATTTATTTGCGAATTAGCCAAAGCTTATGAAGGTGTTGATCCTGCCAAAGCACCAATTCCAGTGCGTCCAGTAGTACATTACACAATGGGCGGTATTGAAGTTGATCAACAAGCAGAAACTTGTATTAAAGGCTTATTTGCGGTGGGTGAATGTGCATCATCAGGCTTACACGGCGCAAACCGCTTAGGTTCAAACTCTCTTGCTGAATTAGTTGTATTCGGTAAAATTGCTGGCGAAATGGCAGCACAACGTGCGGTGGAAGCAAGCCCACGTAATCAAGCCGTCATTGATGCACAAGCACAAGATGTTTTAGAACGTGTTTATGCCCTTGCTCGCCAAGATGGAGAAGAATCTTGGTCGCAAATCCGTAATGAAATGGGTGATTCAATGGAAGAAGGCTGTGGTATTTATCGTACCCAAGAGAGTATGGACGCAACGGTTGCCAAAATTGCGGAATTAAAAGAGCGTTACAAACGCATTAAAGTGAAAGATACATCAAGCGTCTTTAACACCGATCTACTCTATAAAATCGAGTTAGGTTATATTCTTGATGTGGCTCAATCAATTTCATCTTCTGCCGCAGAACGTAAAGAGTCTCGTGGTGCACACCAACGTTTAGACTATGTTGAGCGTGATGATGTGAACTATTTGAAACATACCCAAGCGTTCTACAATGCCGATGGTGCACCAACGATTAAATATAGCGATGTGAAGATCACGAAATCTCAACCTGCTAAACGTGTATATGGTGCAGAAGCAGAAGCCCAAGAACAAGCGGCAAAAAAGGAGTAACAGAAGATGACAAATCAAAATAAAATGACGATTGAAGTACTTCGTTATAATCCCGAGCAAGATAACGAGCCATATTTGGCGAAATTTGAAGTACCTTATGACAGCCAAACTTCATTACTTGATGCGTTAGGCTATATCAAAGATGAATTAGAACCAGAACTTTCCTACCGTTGGTCTTGCCGTATGGCGATTTGTGGCTCTTGCGGTATGATGGTGAATGGCAAACCAAAATTGGCGTGTAAAACGTTCCTACGGGATTATAGCGGTTATATGAAAATTGAACCGCTTGCAAACTTCCCAATTGAACGGGATTTAGTGGTCGATTTAAGCCACTTCATTGAAAGTTTAGAGAGCATCAAGCCATATATCATTGATAATAAAGCCCCTGAATTGACAGGTAATCCTGCACCGTCAGCAGAATTACAAAAAAGCCGTACAGTACAAACTCCTGCACAATTAGAGAAATTTAGAACATTCTCAATGTGTATTAACTGCGGTTTATGTTACGCCGCTTGCCCACAATTTGGCTTAAACCCTGAATTTGTTGGTCCTGCTGCAATTACGCTCGCCCACCGTTATAACTTAGATAACCGTGATAATGGTAAAGCTGAACGAATGAAAATTCTTAACGGCAAAAATGGGGTATGGAGTTGTACTTTCGTGGGTTACTGTTCCGAAGTTTGCCCAAAACACGTAGGCCCAGCTTCTGCGGTAAACCAAGGCAAAATTGAAAGTGCCAAAGATTATGTCTTTGCGATGTTAAAACCGCAGAAATAAGGAGAATGTAAAATGACAGCAACAGCAAGTAAACGCAAAAAATATGTGCGTGAAGTAACCCCAACGTGGTGGAAAAAACTCGATTTTTACAAATTCTATGTATTGCGTGAAAGCACTGCCGTACCAACGCTTTGGTTCTGTTTAGTGCTACTTTATGGTTTAGTCTGTTTAGGTAGTGAAGGCAAAAATTTTGTTGATTTTATCGCTTTCTTACAAAATCCATTAGTTGTGATTCTAAACATTATCACACTGGGGGCTGTACTACTTAACAGCTTCACTTTCTTTAATATGGCACCACAAATGATGAACGTCATTGTTAAAAATGAACGTATCAACACCAAATTGGTTTCCAAAGTCTTTTGGGGCATCACCGCAGTGGTAAGCCTATTAGCCTTAATTTTAGTATAGGGGAATTGCAATGGACAAACTCAATCCAAAACGTTCAAATGAACCGGCTGTATGGTTACTTTTCGGTGCAGGCGGGGCAATTAGTGCGGTATTCTTTCCCGTACTTGTGCTTATTTTAGGTTTTTTACTGCCATTTGGTTTAGTAACGCCGGACAATATTATTGCCTTTTCACAAACTTTTATCGGTAAATTAGCGATTCTTGCACTACTAATTTTCCCAATGTGGTGCGGTATGCACCGTGTGCATTTAGGCTTACATGATTTTAAAGTCCATATTCCTACCGCTAGTTTTATCTTCTACGGTTTATCGGTACTTTACTCATTTATTGTGTTATTTGCCGTCATTAAACTTTAACATTTAATCACAACATCAAAAGGATGTGGACAATTTTGATCTGACCCCAAAAAGTTAGACGACTTTAATTTAAGGACTGAGCTCTGTATTCTACAGGGCTCAGTCCTTTTAGCTTACTCTGAATACGTTTATTGTTGTAGTAATAAATGTATTCGTGGAGTCTCTTCTCCAGTTGCTCGAAGGTATCACACTGTTCATCAACAACACATTCTGTTTTCAACCGCCCAAAAAAACTTTCCATCGCCGCATTATCCAAGCAATTTCCCTTTCTTGACATACTTTGCTGAATGCCATTTTCTTTGAGCAGATTTTGATACCCTCTCATTTGATATTGCCAACCTTGATCGGAATGAAGAATCGGGTGTTCACCATTCAGTTTAGTCATCGCTTGATTCATCATTTGGATAATTTGTTCAAAATTGGGGCTTCGTGAAAGAGAATAAGCGATAATTTCACCGTTAAAAAGGTCTTTAATCGGCGATAAATAGACTTTACCCTCAGCACATTTGAACTCACTCACATCGGTTACCCATTTCTCATTCGGTTTGCTGGCGTTAAAATCCCGTTGCAATAAGTTCTCGGCAATGTTGCCTATCTGACCTTGATAAGAACGGTATTTACGTTTCTTACATTTTCCTTTTAAATCAAGCTGTTGCATGATATTTTGTACGCGTTTTTTATTCACACATTCGGCTTTACGCAATTCCTCTGCGACACGACGGTAGCCATAATTCCCTTTATGTTCGTGGTAAATTTGGCTAATTTTCTGCCTGATTTCTGCATTTTTATCCGCCTTAGGCTGCCGATGGTAAAAGAAGGTACTCCGCTTTAAATCAAGCAAATTAAGCAAGATGTCGAGCGGAAAATCCCCCCTTAACGCGTTGACGATTTCGGTTTTTTTGCCATTTTTTGTTGGTTTAACTCCCGCAACTTTTTTAGCACAGCCACCTCCGCTTCAAGCTCTAAAATACGATAGCGTAAGCGTTCTTCTTCGGTTTTAAACCTAGGCATTTTAGGGGATTTCGATTTCATCACGGGACGACCTTTTGGTTTGGGTAATAACCCGTTTATACCTTGTTTTTCAAAGGCTTGCAACCATTGGCTAATGATACCCGAATTGGCAATGCCAAAATGAAGGCAAGCCGATTCTGCAGAAAATTGCCTGTTTATGACCGCTTGTACCACCGATAATTTGCACTCAGACGAATAGGCTTGTTTTTTACGTCGCACCGCCAAGCCAGGGAAACCATAACGATTAAATTGGGCAATCCAACGGTTCAATGTTCTCTCGTTAAGATGAAAATGTTGGCGAGTTAATGACCGATTTTTATGGTATTGAAGATAAAATTCGATCACCTGTTGTTTGAAAAGTGAATTATATTTAGTCATAAAAAATCTGCCCCTTAGTTAGTTGGTTGTTTAGTCCAACTTTTGGGGGGCAGATCAAAACCCAAGGCTTTGTTTTATTCATTAAAAGTGTCCTAAGGCATCTCCTAGAATAATTCAAGGTAAGCTATCTTTAAAATCGTTTTGAATTTAAATGTAACAAAAATGTTATTTAACTGACTAAAAAGGTATGCTATTTAATTTTAAAAGGAGAATTTAATGAATAAATTAAGGGGCTGTCCTAGATAACGACTAAAAACTCGATTTGGGTTAAGATAGTCAAATGAGAAAAAGTCGTTTAAGTCAGCACAAACAAAATAAACTTATTGAACTGTTTGTTGCAGGAGTTACAGCGAGAACTGCTGCTGAACTAGTGAATGTAAACAAGACAACTGCCGCTTACTATTTTCATCGCTTGCGATTTCTTATCTATCAAAACAGCCCACATTTGGAGATGTTTGATGGGGAAATAGAAGCCGATGAAAGCTATTTTGGTGGTACACGCAAAGGCAAGCGTGGACGTGGTGCAGTGGGTAAAACTGCGGTATTCGGGCTGTTGAAACGCAATGGCAAAGTTTATACTGTTGCCGTACCGAACACGCAATCCGCCACGTTGTTACCGATAATTCGAGAACAAGTTAAGCCTGATAGCATTGTTTACACGGATTTCTATCGAAGTTATGATGTACTTGATGTGAGTGAATTTAATCATTTTCGTATCAACCATAGTACGCACTTTGCAGAAAAACAAAATCACATTAACGGAATTGAGAATTTCTGGAACCAAGCAAAACGCCATTTACGCAAATTTAATGGTATTCCCAAAGCTCATTTTGAGCTGTATTTGAAAGAATGTGAATGGCGTTTTAATCACAGTAACTTAAAGTCTCAAATTTCCTTTCTAAAACAATTAGTTAAAGAGAGTTTGGTCTAGTTATCTAGGACAGCCCCAAAAATAAAATTTGCCGGCAGAAGTGAAAAATGCCAATGTCGGTAAATCATGCTACAAAAATGACTGCACACAGATTTTGGCTTTTGTTCTTGTTTAACAGTAAGGAAAACATTACAATAATCACATAACGGGGGGGAGTGATGAACACAATCAAGCAAACCAAAATTTTTAAAAAATGGCTAAAAAGCCTGAAAGACCCACTCGCTAAAATCAGCATAGCACGAAGAATTGAACGAGCAGAAAATGGCAACTTTGGCGACTATAAAAGCGTTGGCGGTGGCGTGCATGAAATGCGAATAGATACCGGTAAAGGCTATCGAATTTACTACACGCAGAAAGGCGGGGTTATTTATATTCTGCTATGCGGTGGTAATAAGACTACCCAGCAAGCCGATATAAAACAAGCGCAAACTATGGCACAAGACCCCGATTTATAAACGAACAGGAGAATCACAATGACCGAATTAAATCCTACATTTGTTGAGAAATATGGCATTACAGATTTTGACGTGGCGGAATATTTAGAAAACGATGAGCTTATTGCCCTCTACCTTGCCGAAGTGTTGAGAGATGGCACAGACGAAGAATTTATCAAAGCCCTCAACACCATAGCCAGAGCAAAGGGAATGAACGAGTTAGCTCAAAAAGCAGGTATTGCGCGCGAGAGCCTTTATCAAACCTTATCATCAAGCAAACCAAGATTTGAAAGTGTTCGCAAAATTTTGAACGCACTCAATATCGAGCTAGTTCCCACACTGAAAACTGCTCACGCCTAACGCTATTTCAGCGCTCCTCAAATTACAGGGGCGTTTTTATTGCCTATCACTAACAACCTGAAGAAACCTGAAACGACCTCACAAAACTTCATATCCAAGTAGATAGAGACACCGCCAAGCCCGCAGTTTACCTTGATCAAACAACGCCATTTTTGAGTAAAACCCGTTGGCATATAAGGCTTACAAGCCTGATCATAGACTGCAGGTTAAACCCTTGAAAATACCAAAGACAACCGACAACTATCATCATCACTAAACCCTTACCACATAACGGAATAGCCTTTAAAAAATGGCAAGAAGATGATGATGCCTTAACCCCGAAAAATGAGCTGAATACCACGCTCCCACAACCCCGTGGAAGCCCCACCCCGTCGGGAGTACCTTTACAAATAAACTCCCTACATACTAGGGAAGCCCCGAAAATCTAGGGAAGCAATTTCCTGATTTTTTAGGAGATTAACACTGCGTTTAAAAATTGTGTAAAAACGCAATCGGTATTGTGTAAAAACGCAACCAACGAAAACAGGCTTATTTTATTAGATGAATAGCACAGTAATAGCCCCCTCAATTTTGAGGAGAGCTACCTCCACAAATACCCACCAAAATTATTTTAGAAGTATTTCACGCAGTTTTTAGCCTGACATTAAATCAATGAGTTATATTGTGGGTGAATTTTGATTTAGGAGAAGATTAAATGCCGACCTTAACCAACGACCGCCAAGAGCAATTTGCGCAACACTATGCCCGATTAGGCAACGCTACCCATGCCCTGAGAGCCGTTTTAGGCAATGAGAGAGCGGAAAGAATGCAACCGCATAGCCTAAGAGCAAGAGCCAACGAGTTAAAGAATAATTACAAGGTAGTCGAGCGAGTAGATGAAATTTTGACGGAAATGCGAGAGCGTGGCGAGGTTATCCCTCACTTTCGCCCGACAACGTGGAGTAATAAAAAAGCGTAAAGTGTGGTAATCAAAGATCGGGTACTTTTACGGTAATGTTTATATTTAAAGATCGGACAATATTAGACTAAGTATTCCAACAGTAAGCGGTCAATTTTGGCGGAGATTTTGCGAATGGGCCACGAAAGATCGTAGAGAAAAGTTGAGTTTTTGTCTTTGAGCGATTTACCCACGTTGAGAATGTTTATCTCCTTTTGGGTATATCTGATTTTTCCATTCTGGAACAGTGAAAGACCGAATTTTCGGAGCAGTACGCGCGCGAGGCAAAAGCAAGAGGGCAAGAAATCGGCTAGAATATCGCCCCACAGATTTTATGGAGAAAGCCGATGCAATGCCAAACCGCCAAGCAAAACCCCGTTTTAATGAATACCGCTATCCGCCACTATCTCAACAGGAAAGCACGCACAGAAACGCCCCTATTCACTTTTGAGAGCCTTTATAGCGAATGCGAGCCTTACCCCTTGGCGGAATTGCTTATCGTCTTAAATTGGCGGATTGAAGCACTAAAACAGGAGCGAGAAGAAAGCCCACACCCAAGCAATGATTTAATCACCATTCACACACTTGAAAATCAGCAGGCACGATTAACAAAGATTTACTAGCAAGCGAATAATTATTAGCCTAAAAGTAGGGTGACTTTTGATTTTAGTAACACTGAATGTAACACCAAGAGAAAAACTAATTCATAAATATTTTATTTATCAATTGGTTATGCTTAAAATTGGACTCCCATTCACTCCGCCAATCGTTTTTCTTCTCTTGTTACCTTCCGCATTTTCTGATGATTCAGCTATTTATACAACGTCAGAGAATTCTAATGAGGTGGAGTGGTAGTAGAAGAATGAGCCAAGAGCAGATAAGAATAAAGGGTCGATTTTACAAGCAAATTTGTAAATTCGACCCTTTTGTATTATTGAGGGGGCTTTATTTCAAGCTACCGACCATATCTTCCGGGCGAACCCATTCATCAAACTGTTCTGCTGTGAGTAAGCCTAAGTTAATCGCTTCTTCTTTTAATGTTGTGCCATTTTTATGGGCAGTTTTGGCGATTTTCGCTGCATTTTCATAGCCAATATGGGTATTTAATGCAGTAACTAACATAAGGGACTGATCAAGCTGTTGTTTAATGCGAGGGTAGTTTGGTTCGATACCCACAGCACAGTGTTCATCAAAGGAAACGCAAGCATCACCGAGAAGTTGTGCCGATTGTAGGAAGTTGTACGCCATCACAGGTTTATACACATTCAGTTGGAAATGCCCTTGTGTGCCAGCAAAGGAGATGGTGACATCGTTCCCTAATACTTGCGCACAAACCATTGTCATGGCTTCACATTGGGTTGGATTCACTTTACCCGGCATAATTGAAGAACCCGGCTCATTTTCTGGAATGAGAATTTCGCCGATGCCTGAGCGAGGGCCAGAGGCGAGGAGGCGTACGTCATTGGCGATTTTATAGAGTGACACGGCGAGTTGTTTTAATGCACCGTGGGTTTCGACAATGGCATCGTGAGTAGCAAGGGCTTCGAATTTGTTTTGTGCGGTGACAAATGGCAAGCCAGTAAATTTCGCAATATATTCTGCAACTTTAACATCATAGCCTTTCGGGGTATTTAAGCCCGTACCGACAGCTGTACCCCCGAGGGCGAGTTCCGCTAAGTGTGGGAGGGTATTTTCTAATGCTTTAATGCCAAAAGCGAGTTGGGCGGCATAGGCAGAAAATTCTTGTCCAAGGGTGAGGGGGGTGGCGTCCATTAAGTGGGTACGTCCAATTTTGACCACATCTTGGAAAGCGGCTGCTTTTTCGGCGAAAGTTTTTTGTAAGCGTTTCACGCGGGGGAGTGTGTGTTCCACGACTTTTTTGTAGGCCGCAATGTGCATCGCTGTGGGATAAGTATCGTTAGACGATTGGGATTTATTCACATCATCATTAGGATGAATAACAGATTTTTCGCCAAGTTTCCCACCGTTGAGTACATGGGCGCGGTTTGATACCACTTCATTGACGTTCATATTTGATTGTGTGCCTGAACCGGTTTGCCAAATGACGAGGGGGAATTGGTCATCTAATTGATTTGCTAAAATTTCATCACAAGCTTTAGCAATTAAATCACGTTTTTCAAGTGGTAGAACACCTAAGTCGTGATTGGCAAAAGCAGCCGCCTTTTTAAGGTAGCCAAAGGCTTCGATAATTTCTGCCGGCATGGAGCCTTCTGGCCCGATTTTGAAATTATTACGAGAACGTTCAGTTTGTGCTGCCCAATATTTATCTGCGGGGACTTGTACTTCGCCCATTGTGTCTTTTTCAATACGGAATGCCATTGTTTTCTCCTAAAATAAAAGATGAAAGAATTGAATGAAATAGTAGCATTGGGAGGAGGAGAAAGGAACGAAAAAGCGATATTCCTTTCTCACTTTTTACCGATTTTGTGATGTGGATCTAATTTATCGTTTGAACGCTTTATTTCTTCTGAAAGAGTTTGCGTAGGCCTGCTTTATCGAGTGCAATATCGGCTTCTTTAAAAAGGGCTTGTTGCTCTTTATCATCGTAGAGATAAAAGAGTTTATTTTGAATTGCGCCGTGTAATCGCAGTAGTGTGATGTTTCTGACATCGTAGCCAAGACTAGCAAGCTTGACAAAAATGTTGATAGCACCTTGTTCGTTAAGCTGTTCGACGGTATAAATGTCAATCTTATTGAGGAGTCGCTCAATATGAATATCAAGATTGATTTGAGCGCGTAATGTTTGTTTCTTTTTCTGTTTAAGTTGTTGCCGTCTATGCTGGATTTCGGTAATGGCGGTATCAATCCAATGACGGTATTCCATGAGGTGTGGATATAAACGTGGTGGAATGTAGTAAAAAGATTGATTGTGTAACCCATTACGTTTGTCCTGTAATAAATACATATCAGGATGTTGTTTGACTTCTTCTAAATAACATTCTGGAATAAAGAGGTATAAATTGTCGTTTTTATATAGACAAAACATCGCACCATCCTTAAAAAGACTGTAATAAGAGAAGTACGTTTTAGGGTGAGTTTCGCCGACAATAGGATAAAGCAGATCGCGGGCTTTTTGAGTTTTGATGTTGATTGTTGTCATAAATCTTCCTCCTGTTGTTTTGTTATTGCTTCCAAAAAATAGAGAAAAAATGGAATGATTATCCTTTCGATATAAAAATTACTCAATTTTTCTCATAATGCAATTACTTCAATAAGTTATTTTTGTGACCTATATCGAAAAATTGAAAAAAAGTGGGGAAAATAGGGTAAAAATAGGCATAAAAAGCTTAGGGAAATGATTTTTTGACTGGTTAAAAGAAAATTTTCTTGCGAGAAAAAAAGAGTTTGGATATAATCCGCTCGCTTTTATATTCTTTGAGGATAGAAAAAGTCGCTTGATGTAATCATTTATCAAGTGGTACTACCGATAGGGTAGTGCAACAATGTTCCCGATTTGGGAGCTATAACAAGGTATGACTGTGCCCCCTATGCGATTGCTTAGCGGTGGTTCGGTTTTTTTATTAGCTAAATTTTAATGGAGTTTTGGTCTAATGCAGAACCAAAGAATCCGTATCCGCTTAAAAGCATTTGATCATCGTTTGATCGATCAATCTACAGCGGAGATCGTAGAAACAGCTAAACGTACTGGTGCACAAGTTCGTGGTCCAATTCCTTTACCAACTCGTAAAGAGCGTTTCACCGTGTTGATCTCTCCACACGTGAACAAAGACGCGCGTGATCAATATGAAATTCGTACACACAAACGTTTAGTCGATATCGTAGAGCCAACAGAAAAAACTGTTGATGCATTAATGCGTTTAGATTTGGCTGCCGGCGTTGACGTGCAGATCAGCCTAGGTTAATTAAGAGGTTATTACAATGATTGGTTTAGTCGGTCGTAAAGTAGGTATGACTCGCATCTTCAATGAAGATGGCGTTTCTATACCAGTTACTGTTATCGAAATTGAAGCCAACCGTGTTACTCAAGTGAAAACTCTTGAAAACGATGGCTATACTGCTGTTCAAGTTACTACTGGCTCTAAAAAAGCAAGTCGTGTAACTAAGCCAGAAGCGGGTCATTTCGTGAAAGCAGGTGTTGAAGCTGGTCGCGGTTTATGGGAATTTCGTACTGAAGGTGAAGAATTCACTTTAGGTCAAGAAATCAATGTTGACATCTTCACTGATGTTAAAAAAGTTGATGTTACTGGTACATCAAAAGGTAAAGGCTTTGCTGGCGGTGTTAAACGCTGGAACTTCCGTACCCAAGATGCAACCCACGGTAACTCTTTATCACACCGTGTTCTCGGTTCTATTGGTCAAAACCAAACTCCGGGTCGTGTGTTTAAAGGTAAAAAAATGGCAGGTCACTTAGGTGCTGAGCGTGTAACCGTTCAATCCCTTGAAGTGGTTCGTGTAGATGCTGAGCGTAAAGTATTATTAGTAAAAGGTTCTGTACCTGGTGCTACTAACAGTACTGTTATCGTGAAACCAGCAGTTAAAGCATAAGTCAGGAGATAGATGATGGAATTACAAGTTGTAGGTGCAAACGCACTAGCTGTTTCTGAAACTACCTTCGGACGTGAGTTTAACGAAGCGTTAATCCACCAAGTCGTTGTTGCTTACGCAGCAGGTGCTCGTCAGGGTTCTCGCGCACAAAAAACTCGTGCAGAAGTGTCTGGTTCAGGTAAAAAACCTTGGCGTCAAAAAGGTACAGGTCGTGCTCGTTCTGGTGATATCAAATCACCAATCTGGCGTTCAGGTGGTGTGACATTTGCGGCAAAACCACAAGATCACAGCCAAAAAGTGAACAAGAAAATGTACCGTGGTGCGATTCAAAGCATTCTTTCTGAATTAGTTCGTCAAGAGCGTTTAATCGTTGTTGAGAAATTTGAAATTGATGCGCCAAAAACTAAGTCATTAGTTCAAAAATTAAAAGAGATGGCATTAACTGATGCCCTTATCATCACTGCAAGTTTAGATGAAAATCTTTTCTTAGCTGCTCGTAACCTCTACAAAGTAGATGTTCGCGATGTACAAGGTATTGACCCAGTAAGCTTAATCGCTTTCGATAAAGTGGTTGTTACCGTTGATGCAGTGAAACAAATTGAGGAGATGTTAGCATGATCCAACAAGAACGTTTGTTAAAAGTGATTAAAGCACCACACATCTCTGAGAAAGCGACAAATAACGCAGAAAAAGGCAATACCATTGTTTTCAAAGTAGCTTTGGATTCAAACAAGGTAGAAATTGCAAATGCAGTTGAAGCCCTTTTCGAAGTGAAAGTAGATTCAGTACGTACCGTGGTAGTAAAAGGTAAAACTAAACGCCGTGGTAACAAAATGGGTCGTCGTTCAGACTGGAAAAAAGCGTATGTTACACTTCAAGAAGGCCAATCATTGGACTTCGTTGAAGGTGCAGCAGAGTAATCTCGGAGGAATAGAACACTATGGCTATCGTTAAATGTAAGCCGACCTCCGCTGGTCGTCGTCACGTAGTTAAAGTTGTTAACGCAGAACTACACAAAGGTAAACCTTTCGCTCCGCTTTTAGATTCTAAATCTAAAACGGGTGGTCGTAACAACTTAGGTCGTATTACCACTCGCCACATCGGTGGTGGTCATAAACAACACTACCGTCTAATTGATTTCAAACGTAATAAATTAGATATCCCAGGTGTTGTTGAGCGTTTAGAGTACGATCCAAACCGTTCTGCAAACATTGCATTAGTACTTTATAAAGATGGTGAGCGTCGCTACATCTTAGCACCAAAAGGTTTATCTGCTGGTGATACAGTACAAGCAGGTGCATCTGCACCAATCAAAGTAGGTAATGCATTACCTATGCGTAACATCCCAGTAGGTTCAACTGTACATAACGTAGAGTTAAAACCTGGTAAAGGCGGTCAAATCGCACGTTCTGCGGGTGCTTATGTACAAATTATCGCGCGTGAAGGTAACTATGTCACCTTACGTCTTCGTTCAGGCGAAATGCGTAAAGTATTAGCTGAATGTTCTGCAACCATCGGTGAAGTTGGTAACTCAGAGCATATGCTTCGCGTACTTGGTAAAGCAGGTGCAAACCGTTGGAGAGGTATTCGTCCAACCGTTCGTGGTACTGCAATGAACCCGGTAGATCACCCACACGGTGGTGGTGAAGGTCGTAACTTCGGTAAGCACCCTGTTACACCTTGGGGCGTTCAAACCAAAGGTAAGAAAACTCGTCACAACAAACGTACTGATAAATTCATCGTACGTCGTCGTGGCAAATAATTTTTTCATTCATTAAAGAGGTAAGCCATGCCACGTTCTCTCAAGAAGGGTCCTTTCCTTGACCTACACTTGTTGAAGAAGGTAGAGAAGGCGGTGGAAAGCGGGGATAAAAAACCAATCAAAACTTGGTCCCGTCGTTCAATGATCATTCCATCAATGATTGGATTGACCATCGCAGTCCATAATGGTCGTCAGCACGTTCCAGTTTATGTATCAGACGAAATGATCGGTCATAAACTTGGTGAATTTGCACCGACTCGTACATACCGCGGTCACGCCGCAGATAAGAAAGCTAAGAAGTAAGGGGTAAAAGATGGAAACTATTGCAAAACATCGTTACGCTCGCACCTCTGCCCAAAAAGCTCGCTTAGTTGCTGATTTAATTCGCGGTAAAAAAGTTGCAGCAGCATTAGAAATCTTAACTTTCACTAACAAAAAAGCAGCAGCTTTAGTGAAGAAAGTATTAGAGTCAGCTATTGCTAACGCAGAGCACAATGGCGGCGCAGACGTCGATGACCTTAAAGTTGCTAAGATCTTCGTTGATGAAGGTCCAAGCATGAAACGTGTTATGCCACGTGCAAAAGGTCGTGCAGATCGTATTTTAAAACGTACTAGCCACATCACTGTGGTTGTATCAGATCGTTAATCAGTAGGAGAATATACAAATGGGTCAAAAAGTCCATCCACATGGTATTCGCCTTGGTATTGTTAAGCCTTGGAGCTCTACTTGGTTCGCGAATACACAAGACTTCGCTGACAATCTTGAAGGCGATTTCAAAGTACGTCAATTTTTAAATAAAGAGTTAGCGAATGCTTCTGTTTCACGCATCACTATTGAGCGTCCAGCAAAAAGCATCCGTGTAACTATTCACACAGCTCGCCCGGGTATCGTTATCGGTAAAAAAGGCGAAGATGTTGAAAAATTACGTAATGCAGTATCTAAAATTGCAGGCGTACCAGCGCAAATCAACATCGCTGAAGTGAAAAAACCTGAGCTAGATGCAAAATTAGTTGCAGATAGCATCGCTTCTCAACTTGAACGCCGTGTTATGTTCCGCCGCGCAATGAAAAAAGCGGTACAAAATGCAATGCGTTTAGGTGCCAAAGGTATCAAAGTTGAAGTTAGCGGCCGTTTAGGTGGTGCAGAGATCGCACGTTCAGAATGGTATCGTGAAGGCCGTGTGCCTCTTCATACATTACGTGCGGACATCGACTATAACACAGCAGAAGCTCACACAACATACGGTGTAATCGGTATAAAAGTGTGGATCTTCAAGGGTGAAATTCTCGGTGGAATGGCTGCGGTGATTGAATCTGAAAAAGAACCAGCGGCGGCGCCTAAAAAACCTGCTCGTCGTGGTCGTAAATAAGGAGAATCACTAGATGTTACAACCAAAACGTACAAAATTCCGTAAAGTACACAAAGGCCGTAACCGTGGTATTGCGGGCGGTACAGAAGTGAGCTTCGGTACATTCGGCTTAAAAGCGATTGGTCGTGGTCGTTTAACTGCTCGTCAAATCGAAGCAGCACGTCGTGCGATGACTCGTGCAGTGAAACGTCAAGGTAAAATCTGGATCCGTGTGTTCCCAGACAAACCAATCACTGAAAAACCATTAGAAGTCCGTATGGGTAAAGGTAAAGGTAACGTTGAGTACTGGGTAGCCTTAATCCAACCGGGTAAAGTTCTCTATGAAATGGATGGTGTTTCTGAAGAGATTGCGCGTCACGCATTTGCGTTAGCGGCAGCAAAACTTCCGTTTAAAACCACATTTGTAACTAAGACGGTGATGTAATGAAAGCTCAAGAACTACGTAACAAAAGTGTTGAAGAGCTGAATGGTGAATTAGTGAACCTTTTAGGCGAACAGTTCAAATTGCGTATGCAATCAGCCACCGGTCAGCTTCAACAAACCCATCAGTTAAAACAAGTGCGTCGTAGCATTGCACAAGTAAAAACTGTATTAACCGAAAAGGCGGGTGAGTAATGACTGATAAAATTCGTACAGTACAAGGCAAAGTTGTTAGCGACAAAATGGACAAATCATTTGTTGTTGCTATTGAACGCACAGTTAAACACCCTATTTATGGTAAGTTTATCCGTCGTACAACTAAACTTCACGTACACGATGAAAACAACGAAGCTAAATTAGGTGATGTAGTGGAAGTTAAAGAGTGTCGTCCACTCTCTAAAACTAAGTCACACACTTTAGTTCGTGTTGTTGAGAAAGCCGTTGCTTAATCAATAACGCCAAAAATAGAAGCCCTCGCAGTAATGCGGGGGCTTTTTTCTTATAATGACAAAATAAAAGAAAAAATAAATTAAATGTAATTTGAATTTATTATCTCTATATAGTTTGGGGCTGACGTAGATTAGCCCTAAATTGTACACCATTTTCTCAGCATTTTAAGTTGCTCTTTTGGTGTCCCAAAGTTAAACCGAAATTCACATTCCTTCAAGAATAAAGGGAAACTTTTTCGGTCAATTCCATTATATTTTCGGCGTATCCGTTTAGCTTGACTCCAAAAATTTTCAATGCCGTTGATATGATTTTGTTTCACGGCAAATAATTCTGAATGGTTGATTCGCTCGTGGTGAAATTCACTGACATCAAGGGCATCATAACGACGATAAGTGTCCGTATAAACCCAGCTGTCAGGCTTGATTTTCCTTGCTATAACGGGCATGAGCGTTGTTGTTTTCGTATCACTAACGACTACAGTAAACACTTTTCCTTGTCGTTTCAATATCCCAAAGACAGCTACTTTTCCTGCTGCACCACGCCCTCGTTTTCCTTTGCGATGCCCACCGAAATAGCTTTCATCCAACTCAATTTGTCCATCAAATACCTCATCCGCTTCAAGGGCTAAATGATAGCTGATGACCTCGCGGATTTTACGGTAAAACAGGATGGCAGAATTGGACTGAATGCCGAGTAAATCTGCGGCTGAGCGAGCCGTTACTTCTAACACAAAAAATTCAAGAAGTTTTTCTGTATAGATTTCTTTAATTTACAATGGGTTATCTTCATTTTCGTAGACTAGCATACTCGCTAATCTACGTCAGCCCTTATAGTTTTGTAAGTATATTTCTAAATATAGTTAGCAAAGAATGATGATCTATAGAGAGAAAAGCACTTTTAGCATTACAGAGAAAGTGTCAGAAATTCAAATAAAACGCCTGTGTGAGCGCTTTAAATTCGGCAGTATATTGGTTTTGTTCATCATAAATGGTGAGATGTGTTACCTCTGGTAGAGATTGTGGATTCGAGGGCTGTGAATACCTACGAAAATTGACAACAGCTCGTTTAGGTGGGTGATTCGCTTTGGCATGAATGTAGCAAATTTCTTGACAAAAAAGACCGCTTGTTGGTGCTTGCTTAATGAGTTTTTCAGCCATTTCTGTTGGCAAAATAAAGCTAATAATACCTTGTGGTGCAAGCCATTTGGCAGACTGTTGAAGCCAAGCTAAATGCCCATTTATCTCGGTGCTACGGGCGAGATCTCGCTGTGGATTTCGGCTACGTAAACTCTGTTCAAAATAGGGCGGATTGGCAACAATCAGATCAAATTCTTTTGGAAAATTAAGCTGGAGAACATCGCCTTGTAAAAGGTGAATGCGTTCTTGCCATGGCGAATTATGGATATTTTCAACCGCTTGTGCATAGGCATTAGGCTCTAATTCAACGGCGAAAAGCGTTGTTTTGGGCTGGCGTTGGGCAAGCATCATCGCGACTAACCCTGTGCCGGTGCCTAAATCGAGGATTTTCCCTCGGGGTGAGAGGTGGGCGATAGGGGCAAGGCTACCGAGTAAAATACCGTCTGTATTGACCTTCATGGCACAATGGTCATGGGCAATAAAAAATTGTTTGAATTGGAAGCCTTTGGACATTGGGCTTATTTCCGCAGTTTAACGCTTTGAATGGCGTGATCTTCGCCTTTGACTAAAATCAGGTTTGCACGCTCACGACTTGGGAGAATATTTTGGCGTAAGTTCAGCCCGTTGATCTCTTCCCAAATTTGGCTTGCGGTGGCGACGGCTTCTTCCTCGGAAAGTTTGGAATAGTGATGGAAATAGGCATTCGGATCAGAAAAAGCACTACGGCGAAATTTGAGAAAGCGGTTGATATACCACTGTTTTAAGAGCGGTTCATCGGCATCGACATAGATCGAGAAATCCACAAAATCCGACACAAAAACATTGTGTGGGCTTAGCGGGTAGTTCATACCGCTTTGTAGCATATTTAGCCCTTCAAGAATCAGAATATCAGGTTGATCGACTTCATTATATTGGTCGGGAATAATGTCATAAGTCAGGTGTGAGTAAATCGGCGCTTTAACGTGCCTTTCCCCTGATTTGATATCGGAAACGAACTTGATGAGGCGATGAATATCGTAAGATTCAGGAAAGCCTTTCTTTTTTAAGAGATTTTTTTGTTCAAGTGTGGCGAGAGGGTAGAGGAAACCGTCCGTGGTAATGAGATCGACTTTTCTGCCTTCCGAGAGGAGCGCCTGTAAAATGCGAGCGGAGGTGCTTTTTCCCACAGAAACGCTTCCCGTTAAGCTAATAATATAAGGCACTTTGGGGGATTGAATATCAAGAAAGCGGTGTAAAACTTCCTGCCGTTTGAGATTTTCTTCTATATAGTAGTTAATCAAGCGTGCGAGGGGGAGGTAAATTGTCCGCACTTCCTCAAGGGAAAGTTCTTCATTAAAACCGAGTAAGGGTTTTAGGTCTTGTTCGGTAAGATAAAGTGGCACAGATTTTCGTAGGTCTGCCCATTGTTGACGATCAAAAGTTAAAAATGGCGTAATTTTTGGATTTTCTTGCAGACGCATTGCCATATTCTCTATTCTTTTTGTGGAAAGTGACTATTTTACAAGTTTTTAAACAAGAAAAGATACCTAATATGCAGTTTTTTTAGGATTAAAATAGTATAAAAAGTCAAGAAAATACCTAAAAAATCAACAGTTTGCATGTTTTGTCGGCAAAAAAAACGATTTTTTAAAATTTTTGAAAAAAAGGCTTGCGCACATCTGAAAAATCCCTATAATGCGCATCACTTGCTTACGACAACGCAACGCCGACTTAGCTCAGTAGGTAGAGCAACTGACTTGTAATCAGTAGGTCACCAGTTCGATTCCGGTAGTCGGCACCATTACTGCAAAATGTAAGAAAGTATTCAATTAGCGTGGAGGGATTCCCGAGCGGCCAAAGGGGGCAGACTGTAAATCTGTTGGCTCAGCCTTCGAAGGTTCGAATCCTTCTCCCTCCACCATTTCTCTGATTGGATTCCTTGAATTGGGACAGACGAATTTAGAACAGCGGGCATCGTATAATGGCTATTACCTTAGCCTTCCAAGCTAATGATGCGGGTTCGATTCCCGCTGCCCGCTCCAAGCGCTGATATAGCTCAGTTGGTAGAGCGCACCCTTGGTAAGGGTGAGGTCGGCGGTTCAAATCCGCCTATCAGCACCACTTGTCATTTCTGATTTCTTCTTTCCTTTAATTAAATGTATCAATTTCTACATTAGGTTAATGTGGTAATGTACCATCGTAACCGTGTTTGTTTAGAGGACTTTATAGAATGTCTAAAGAAAAATTTGAACGTACAAAACCGCACGTTAACGTGGGTACAATCGGCCACGTTGACCATGGTAAAACAACTTTAACTGCAGCAATCACTACCGTTTTAGCAAAACACTTCGGTGGTGCAGCACGTGCATTTGACCAAATCGATAACGCGCCAGAAGAAAAAGCGCGTGGTATCACCATCAACACGTCACACGTTGAATACGATACAGAAACTCGTCACTACGCGCACGTTGACTGTCCAGGACACGCGGACTACGTGAAAAACATGATCACGGGTGCAGCACAAATGGACGGCGCTATCTTAGTTGTAGCGGCAACTGACGGTCCTATGCCACAAACTCGTGAGCACATCCTTTTAGGTCGCCAAGTAGGTGTTCCATACATCATCGTATTCTTAAACAAATGCGACATGGTAGATGACGAAGAGTTATTAGAATTAGTTGAAATGGAAGTTCGTGAACTTCTTTCTCAATACGATTTCCCAGGCGATGACACACCAATCGTACGTGGTTCAGCGTTACAAGCATTAAACGGCGTGCCAGAGTGGGAAGCAAAAATTCTTGAATTAGCAGGTCACTTAGACTCTTACATCCCAGAGCCAGAGCGTGCAATCGACAAACCATTCCTTCTTCCAATCGAAGACGTATTCTCAATTTCAGGTCGTGGTACAGTAGTAACAGGTCGTGTTGAGCGTGGTATCATCAAATCAGGTGAAGAAGTTGAAATCGTTGGTATCAAAGAGACCACAAAAACAACTGTAACTGGTGTTGAAATGTTCCGTAAATTACTTGACGAAGGTCGTGCAGGTGAGAACGTTGGTGCATTATTACGTGGTACAAAACGTGAAGAAATCGAACGTGGTCAAGTATTAGCGAAACCAGGTACAATCACGCCACACACAGACTTCGAATCAGAAGTGTATGTACTTTCAAAAGAAGAGGGTGGTCGTCACACACCATTCTTCAAAGGTTACCGTCCACAGTTCTATTTCCGTACAACGGACGTAACGGGTACTATCGAATTACCGGAAGGTGTTGAGATGGTAATGCCAGGCGATAACATCAAAATGACAGTAAGCCTCATTCACCCAATCGCCATGGACGAAGGTCTTCGTTTTGCGATTCGTGAAGGTGGTCGTACAGTTGGTGCGGGTGTTGTTGCGAAAATCATCAAATAATTGATGTGTTAGTGAAACACTAAAAGCTAAAAAGAAAGGCGTGTCGAAAGGCACGCCTTTTTGCGTTTACAAGCGGTCGAATTTTTTCAACATTTTGCAAAATCTTGTGAAAATCCGACCGCTTGTTATCGCTACTTGCCTAAAATTTGATTTATTTAGGAATATTCTGATAGAAAACTCAGTATAATTTGCTCATCTTTTTCTCTCCATATTGATTTATCTATGTCCTTTTTTCCTGCCGTTATTGAATTTGTGCAACAGCCTCTCTGTTGGGTATTAGTGTTACTGGTTTTTGCGATTTGGCAATTTATTCAAAATAAGTTGCGAATGGATATTGTGGCATTAATTGTAATCGCCTTTTTTAGCTTAACCGGTATTCTGAGTGTGAAAGAGGTTTTTGCGGGGTTAAGCGATCCGAATGTGATTCTGATTGCTTTATTGTTCGTTGTTGGCGAGGGGTTAGTCCGTACGGGAATTGCCTATCAAGTCAGTGAGTGGCTGATGCGAGTTGCTGGGGCAAATGAGGTGCGCGTACTGATTTTGCTGATGATCTCGATTGCCACTCTCGGTTCTTTTATGAGTTCTACCGGAATTGTGGCCATTTTTATCCCTGTGGTATTGGCGATCTGTCGTAGTATGAAAATTTCTCCGAAGCGGTTGATGATGCCATTAAGTGTTGCGGGGTTAATTAGTGGCATGATGACATTAATTGCGACACCGCCGAATCTTGTTGCCCATTCTGAATTAGTGCGAGCAGGTTTTGACGGGTTTGGTTTTTTCAGCTTTACGCCTGTTGGTGTGTCTGTTTTAGTGCTTGGCATTGGCTATATGTTGATTGCTCGCCACTGGTTAGATAATGGTGAGCAACCTGATGCTGAATTTTCATCAAGTTCGAATATGCATCAACTGATTGAGGACTATCAGCTCCAAGGTCGAGCTAAAATGGTCATTGTTGGGGAAAATTCTACTTTTATCGGCAAAACGATTAATGAATTAAATTTACGCGCTCAATATGGTTTAAATATTGTGGCGATACGCCGAGTGAAGCATCTGCGTAATATTACCGTTGCGGCTTATGCTGATACCGTGCTGAATATCAAAGATGTGTTATTAATGGATATTTCGCCCGATAACGATCAATTTGATGCGCTTTGTCATGAATTTGATTTAAGAGGGATTGATTTAAAAGGTGACTATTTTTCTGCACACGCAAAAGCGGTTGGTATGGCAGAATTTTCGATGATTCCCGAAGCGGAAAGCATTGGTAAAACGGTTGCTGAGTTAAAATTCCGTTCTCGTTATGGATTAAGTGTCGTGGGTTTAAAACGGGAAGGGCAGATTCTGCAACACGATATTATTCATACACCGTTAAGATTAGGCGATATTTTGTTAGTGATGGGCGTGTGGAATCAACTGCTGAAAATGGATCAGAGTAAAGACTTTTTCTTACTGAATGCTCCAGAAGAGAGTAAAAATGTAGCTCCAGCATTAAGCCAAGCGCCCCATGCACTTTTAGCACTTGGCAGCATGATTTTCCTCATGATTACGGGGATTGTACCAAATGTGATTGCAGCCTTGATTGCTTGTTTAATGTTGGGCAAATTTCGTTGTATTGATATGAAAAGTGCTTACAACTCAATTCATTGGCCAAGCATTATTTTAATTGTCGGTATGATGCCATTTTCCATTGCGTTGCAAAAAACCGGTGGGATCGATTTAGTTGTGAATAATCTGCTTGCGATTATGCAAGGGCTGGATGTGCGTTTTATGCTAGTGGTGCTGTTTGTCTTAACCGCATTAATCAGTTCTTTTATTTCTAATACGGCGACGGCGATTTTAGTGATGCCAATTGCCATTGCGATTGCACAACAACTCCATTATTCTCCAGCACCTTTTGCCATGATTGTGGCAATTTCGGCGTCTTCTGCCTTTATTACGCCCGTTTCTTCACCTGTTAATACAATGGTGCTTGCCCCAAGTGGCTATCGGTTTATGGACTTTGTCAAAGTCGGCTTGCCATTTACGCTGTTGATTATGTTGTTGGCAGTCTTTTTTGTGCCCTTGTTATTTCCATTAGTTTAGTGGAGTTTAACAAGCGGTCATTTTTACGTGAAAATTTGCTGAATAAGGCGCTCTCATTAAAATGAGCGCCTTTTTTATCCTCACTATCTCCGCTATACTGGCAGTAATTTTATTGGCCTAAAAGGAAAAAGAAAATGTTAAAAATTTTACGCGTGATTGCCGTTGTGGTGGTCGCTATCGCCATCTGTTTAGGGGGCACGATTTATGCGCTTTTACGCGGGCGTCATCCAAGTAGCACGGGCGTGGTGGCAAGAATGTTTGGCTCACTGCACCGCTTATTGGGCATTCGCTTAATGACTCGTCATTATGGTACGTTCAATGGACCTGCGATCTATATTGGTAACCATCAAAACAATTATGACATGGTGACGATTGCATCAATGGTGCCAGAACGGACAGTGAGTGTGGGGAAACGGAGTTTAATTTGGATTCCTTTTTTCGGGCTAGTTTATTGGGCAACGGGGAATATTTTTATTCATCGTGAAAAACGCAGTAGTGCCATTAATACCATGAATCAAGTGGGGGAAATTATCAAAAAAGAGCAAATTTCTATTTGGATGTTCCCCGAAGGTACCCGTAGTCGTGGGCGAGGTTTATTGCCGTTTAAAACGGGGGCATTTTATACAGCCATTAGCGCTGGTGTGCCGATTGTGCCAGTGGTTTGTTCAACACTGCATAATAAAGTTGATCTCAACCGTTTAAATAATGGTGTGGTGATTTGTGAACAGCTTGAGCCGATTGATACAAGCGGTTACAGTCGTGAAAATATGGGCGAATTAATCGCTAAATGCCACGCATTGATGGCAGCGAAAATTGCCGAGTTAGATCAAGAAGTTGCAGAACTTGAACGCCAAGGCTAAGGCGGAAACGCATGAAATATTCCCGTCGCCAATTTGTTAAAAGTGCATCGTTGGCAAGTCTTGGTGTGGTTGCACCGCAACTTGTTTTTGCGAAAGAACGTCCAAAACTGCCGATTCCAACATTAATTGATGTTGGGCGTGGTCGCCCTGTGCGATTAGACTTTCGGGTTGCCCAACGGGAATTTGTTTCGGGTAAATTAGTCGATGTGTGGGGCGTTAATGGACTAGCCCTTCCGCCGACTGTGCGAATGAAATCCGGCGATTTTGTCAAACTCACTTATCTTAATAGCTTGCCGCAAGCGCTCTCTATCAATATTCAAGGTCTTTTAGCCCCAACGGAAATGGTGGGGTCGATTCATCGTAAACTGGAAAAAAATAGCCATTGGTCACCGATTATTTCCACCCAACAAGGCGCTTTCACGGGGTGGTATCACGCCAATACCATGCTTAATTCTGCCTATCAAGTCTATCGTGGCATTGGTGGAATGTGGATTGTTGAAGACAGCGCCAGCCGTCAAGCAAGTTTGCCGAATAAATATGGTGTAAATGATATTCCTCTTATTTTGCAAGATCAGCAACTGAACAGTAATGGCGTACAGCTCTTTTATAACGACGCTAAACCTTTCTTTGGTAAGACGCTTTTTGTCAATGGGCAACGCTCTCCGTCAATGACATTGCCCCGAGGTTGGGTGCGGTTGCGGATTGTAAATGCCTCCCTCTCCCGTGCCTATGATTTACGCTTAGATAACGGCAAGCCCTTGCATTTAATCGCCACCGGAATGGGGATGTTGGCGGAATGTGTGGAAATGCCATCCGTTTTACTCGCCCCATCAGAGCGGATGGAACTTCTTGTGGATCTGAGTGACGGGCAAGTGGTTTCCCTGATTAGTGGTGAGAAACGAGATTTCTTTTACACCTTGGGGCAACTCTTTCAACGTAATGATGACTTAGAAGATAACGTGATTCTTGAAATGCACCCCGAGGGCTTGCTCTCTGTGTTTAACATCACACCGACGTTACCCACACAGGATCGCACTCAATTTCACCTGAAAATTGCTCAGGAACGGAAATTCAATCTCCGTCCATTAGACCGCTTGATCAATCAGCAACGTTTTGACCCGAAACGCCTTGATGCAAAAGTGAAACTTAACACCACAGAACGTTGGATTATTCACACGAGCGAAAGCGTTGGCTTTACCCTTCAAGGGGCGAAGTTCATTGTGGAGACACGGCAACAGAAAGCTGAGCCGATTGCCCAGCTTGCGTGGCGGGATACAGTTTGGATTGAGAAAGATCAAACAGTCACTTTATTAGTGAAATTTGAGCAGACCGCTTCCCCACAACAGCCTTTTACTTTTGGCGTATCGGATTTAATGCTTCGAGATAAAGGCTGTATGGGGCAATTTAGTGTCGAGTAACAAGCGGTCCGATTTGTGGTGAAAATTGCAAAAAATGCGATAAATCCACCCACACCTTGCGTTATCACTGATAGAATACGGCAGTTTTATTCTGCTACACCATAGGGAAGAAAAAATGACCACAGAATATTTAGATTTTGAATTACCTATTGCCGAGCTTGAAGCTAAAATCGAAGCACTCCGTTCGGCAGTTGGTACAGACGATAAAATCAACCTTGATGATGAAATTGCCCGCCTACAAAAGAAAAGTGAAGAGCTGACGAAAAAAACCTTCGCCGATTTAGATGCTTGGCAAATTTCGCGTATGGCGCGTCACCCAAGCCGTCCTTACACATTAGATTACATTGAACGTATCTTTACCGAATTTGATGAACTTGCCGGCGACCGTGCGTTTGCCGATGATAAAGCTATTGTCGGCGGTATTGCCCGTTTAGACGGACGCCCGGTGATGGTGATTGGCCACCAGAAAGGACGCAATGTCAAAGAGAAAGTAAAACGTAATTTCGGTATGCCAGCGCCTGAGGGGTATCGCAAAGCGTTACGTTTAATGGAAATGGCGGAACGTTTTAATTTACCGATTATTACCTTCATCGACACCCCAGGCGCTTACCCAGGGATTGGTGCGGAAGAGCGTGGGCAATCCGAAGCCATTGCTCGTAACTTGCGTGAAATGTCGAGTTTGACTGTGCCGGTTATTTGTACCGTCATTGGCGAAGGCGGTTCTGGCGGTGCATTAGCCATTGGCGTTGGCGATAAAGTGAATATGTTGCAATACGCCACCTATTCGGTGATTTCGCCCGAAGGCTGTGCTTCTATTTTATGGAAAAGTGCAGAAAAAGCCTCCACCGCCGCGGAAGTCATGGGTTTAACCGCGCCACGTTTGAAAGAGTTAGAACTCATTGATAACATCGTGCCAGAGCCACTTGGTGGGGCTCACCGCGATTTTGACCAAATGGCAGCAAATCTAAAAGCCCGTTTATTGGAAGATCTCGCAGACCTTGATCCCCTCGACAAAGAATCCCTGACGGATCGCCGTTACCAACGTTTAATGAGTTACGGTTACGTCTAAGCCATCCTACAAGCGGTAAGATTTTCGAAGAAATTTGCAATCTTACCGCTTTTTCTTTCCCCCATTTTTAGGAGTGAATTATGAAACATATTCTTTCTATTCAATCTCATGTCGTTTATGGCTATGCAGGTAATAAATCGGCGACCTTCCCAATGCAGCTACTCGGCGTGGATGTTTGGGCGTTGAACACCGTGCAATTTTCTAACCATACTCAATATGGCAAATGGACGGGAATGGTCATGCCAAAAGAACAGATTGGTGAAATTCTCCGTGGTATTGATGACGTGGGGGCATTAACGCAGTGTAATGCCGTGCTGTCGGGGTATATGGGATCGGCAGAACAGGTACAAGAGATTGTGAATGCGGCGCGTTTTGTCAAACAGCGTAACCCGGATACGATCTACCTGTGTGACCCCGTGATGGGACATCCTGATAAGGGTTGTATTGTGGCAGAGGGCGTTAAAGAGGGCTTAGTTGAACTGGCGATGGCAGAGGCGGATATCATTACGCCAAACTTAGTGGAACTACGCGAACTCACGGGCTTAACGGTGGAAAATTTTGACCAAGCCCTCCAAGCCGTGCAAGCGATTTTAGCCAAAGGGCCGAAAACCGTGCTAGTTAAACATCTTAGCCGAGTCGGCAAAGATCCAAGCCAATTTGAAATGCTTCTTGCAAACCAAACCGGCATTTGGCATATCAGCCGTCCGCTACACGCCTTTGATAAAGAACCCGTCGGGGTGGGCGATTTAACCGCCGGGCTATTCTTAGCGAATTTGCTGAATGGCAAGAGTGAGTTAGACGCCTTTGAACATACGGCTAATGCCGTGAATGATGTCATGGAAGTAACCCACCAGTCGGGCTGTTACGAATTACAAACCATTGCTGCCAGAGAGTGGATTGTTTCGCCAAAAAGCCGTTATCAAGCGGTCAAAATTAATTAACAATTTGCTTGAGCATACTGTAATGAATCACACGCCCATTGAAAGGCGTGTGAAATAAGTTTTATTTTAAGCAATAGCAAATTTCAGGTAATTTTCGACCGCTTGTTGAATCTCGGCAGAAACCTGTTTAATGGGCTGATCGGCATTGATGAGCACGGCATTAGGGCTTGCTTCGACAAGCTGTAAATAGGCGGTGCGAGTGCGGTGGAAAAAATCAATGTGCTGTTGCTCAATGCGATCTAATGCACCACGCCCTTTGGCTCGGGCAAGCCCAACCTCTGGGGGAATATCTAAATAGAGGGTGAAATCGGGGGCAAAATCCCCTAACACCGCTTGGCGGAGGGTATGGATGAGATCAGGATCTAACCCTCGTCCGCCTCCTTGATAAGCAAGGGTGGACATATCATGGCGATCGCCAATCACCCATTTGCCACTTTCAAGGGCGGGCTGAATCACGCTTTCCACCAGTTGCGTACGGGCAGCATAGAGCATTAAAAGCTCCGCTTTATCGGTGGTATGCTCCCCGCCAATGCCCTCTTTCCAAAGGGTGCGTAGGGCTTCGGCAATGGGTGTGCCACCGGGTTCGCGAGTATGAATAAAGGGGATCTGATGGTGTTGTAAAACTTGGCTAACAACTTGTTGAGCATTGCTTTTGCCTGCCCCTTCAAGCCCCTCAATCGTAATAAATTTTGCCTGCATAACAGTTCCTTGACGAAATAAATTTCCCCTATCATACCATTTTATGTTTTCCCTTGATGGGCGATACCCACAGACAACGGGAAAAATGGCAAATTTTTTGCAAAAATCAAAGCGAATTAAATGGGGTGTAGTAAAATCGTCGCTTCAAAAGAGGAGGGAGAATGGAACAGCAAGAGGTGATTGTCATTGGCGGTGGTATGACAGGGGCGGCAATGGCGTTGGGGCTTGCCAAATTGGGGGTGAAGGTGGCGTTAATTGAAAAAAATCCCCTACCACAGTTTTCGCCGTCTATGGCGTATGATGTCCGCATTTCTGCCATTAGTGTCGCTTCCGTGGCACTGCTTGAACAGTTAGGGGCGTGGCAACAGATTGAGGCCATGCGTCTTTGCCCCTATGACGGTTTAGAAACCTGGGAAATTGAGGGCTTTCAAACGGCATTTCGGGCGGCGGATCTCGATATTCCCCGCCTCGGTTTTATGGTGGAAAATAATGTGATGCAG
Organism: Pasteurellaceae bacterium Macca; assembly: GCA_023101485.1. Taxonomy (GTDB): domain Bacteria; phylum Pseudomonadota; class Gammaproteobacteria; order Enterobacterales; family Pasteurellaceae; genus LVZB01. The sequence goes on from LVZB01000001.1 coordinate 813,719, forward strand.
ATTGGGCTATGGCAGGCGTTATCTACCTATCCGAACTGCCAACAAGCGGTCGGTTTTTCACATCTTTTTGCACGGCGTGAAAATGGGCTGTGGCAGGTTAGTTTAGATGATAAACGCCAGTTTTCTGCCCCCTTATTGATTGCCTGTGACGGGGCAAATTCCGTTGTCCGACAGTGGGCTGGCATTGGCTTAACAAGTTGGCAGTATCGTCAGCACTGTTTATTAGCGGTTGTGGAAACAGCACTTCCACAACAGAGTGTCACTTGGCAACAGTTCTTCCCGTCTGGCCCTCGGGCTTTCTTGCCGTTACTTGGTCATCAAGGGTGTGTGGTGTGGTATGACAGCCCAGAACGCATTGCCCAACTTACTCAAATGAGCCACGAAAAATTAAGTGATGCCATTATGCAGGCGTTCCCCCCTCGTTTAGGGGAGGTAAAGGTGCAGGCGAAAGGCAGTTTCCCTTTAACTCGCCAGCACGCCCAACGCTATTTTCATCAAGGGGTGGTATTAGTCGGCGATGCGGCCCACACCATTAACCCCTTAGCTGGGCAGGGTGTGAATCTCGGCTTTAAAGATGTGAAGGCGTTGCTTTCGGTACTTGAACAAGCCTTGCAAAAGGGCGAATCGTGGCGCGATGATAAGGTTCTTGCACGTTATGAACAGCAACGCAAAGGGGATAACCTACTCATGCAAAGTGGTATGGATTTCTTTTATAAGACCTTCAAAACGGATTTACTCCCTGTCAAAATCGCCCGAAATTTAGGGCTGATAGCCGCTGAAAAAATAACCCCATTCAAAAAACAGGCGTTGAAATACGCCTTGGGGTTATAGCTCTCATTTTTCGGCAAGAGATGAACGACTAGATATTTAAGGCTTTCAGTTTACTAATACTTATTCTCTTTGATTAAGAAAGCACTTCTAAAGTATTTCAAAATAAAAAAATTATTTTTCATTTTGTGACAAAGATCGCATTTTTAAAGTGGAAATTTGAGTAATATACCCTTGTTGCAGAAATGATATGCAACAAATATTGTTCAAATCTACACTTTGGAGGTCGTATGATCGAATACATCACAAAAGGGGCGGAATGGTTTATCGGACTATTCCAGAAAGGTGGCGAGGTATTTGTTGGAATGGTAACAGGTATTCTCCCCCTATTAATCTCATTACTCGTAGTAATGAATGCGGTAATTTATTTTATCGGTTCAGAACGAATCGAACGTCTAGCACAACGCAGTGCGGGTAATCCTTTCTCTCGTTATTTTCTTTTACCACTAATCGGTACTTTTGTTTTTTGTAATCCAATGACGCTAAGTCTTGGACGATTTCTTCCAGAACGTTATAAGCCAAGTTATTATGCAGCGGCATCATATAGTTGCCATTCAATGAATGGACTTTTCCCACATATTAACCCAGGGGAATTATTTGTGTATCTTGGAATTGCGAGTGGTTTAACTACTCTCGGATTACCTCTTGCACCCCTTGCAGTAAGCTATTTTTTAGTTGGATTATTTACTAATTTCTTTCGTGGTTGGATTACTGATTTTACAACAATGTTTTTTGAAAAAAGAATGGGTATTCAGTTAGATCGTGAAGTTAACTTAACAAAATAAGGAGTAGAAAATGACAAAAATAATTCAAATTGAAAAAGGAATTGGCGGTTGGGGTGGTCCTTTATCTATCCCAGTGGTTGAAGGGAAAAAGATTGTTTATATCACGGGAGGAACTCGCCCTGAGATTGTAAATAAGCTTGTTGAACTCACCGGCTGGCAAGCTGTAGATGGTTTCAAAGAAGGTGAACCGCCAGCAGAAGAAATCGGGCTTGCTGTAATTGATTGTGGAGGTGTTTTACGCTGTGGGTTATATCCAAAACGTAGGATTCCAACCATCAATATTCATACTACGGGTAAATCAGGACCACTTGCTCAGTATATTGTGGAAGATATTTATGTTTCAGCAGTAAAACCACAGAATATTTCTCTACAACAAAATGAAAATATTTTCATTCAAAATGAAACAAAACAAACAAATGTAAATACTTCATTTCGTGAATATGATACAAATAAGAAAATTTCGGAGCAAAGTGATGGTTTACTTGCAAAAATTGGGACAGGAATGGGCGCAATCGTTGCAGTATTTTATCAATCTGGTCGCGAAACGATTGATACCGTACTGAAAACAATCCTACCATTTATGGCTTTTGTTTCTGCTTTAATTGGGATCATTATGGCATCAGGTATTGGAGATCTCATTGCCCACGCATTAACACCACTGGCAACAAACCCCATAGGTTTGATTATCCTAGCACTAATTTGCTCTTTCCCATTCCTTTCTCCATTCTTAGGGCCAGGGGCTGTTATTGCACAAGTGATTGGCGTGCTTGTTGGTGTTCAAATTGGATTAGGAAATATTCCACCGCAATTAGCTTTGCCTGCTTTATTTGCGATAAATGCACAAGCTGCTTGTGATTTTATTCCTGTTGGTTTGTCATTGGCTGAAGCTAAACAAGATACAGTGAGAGTTGGTGTGCCATCTGTCTTAGTCGGGCGTTTTTTGACAGGAGCCCCAACAGTATTAATTGCGTGGTTAGTTTCAGGATTTATCTATTAAGGACAATACTATGTATCAGAATTACCAAACCGATATTACAAGAATAGGCAATTTAAGCTTAGATGGTATTGCAGAAGGAATGTTGATTTTATTTAAACAAGATGCACCAGAAGATATTGCAGAATATTGTTTATTGCATTCACATTCTCAGCTTCAACGGCCCATTTTAGTAGGTGATTTAATGACGTTTAATCATCAAGACTATTTAATTACTGCTGTTGGCGATATTGCATCTGAAAATCTCGCTCAATTAGGACATATTACTCTATTTTTTGATGGTGCAGAGATTGCCCAGTTTCCTGGTGCCATTCATCTACAAGGAAATGTTCCTGAACATATCGTTGTTGGTCACCAAATTACCTTTTCAAGTTTATCCATATAGGAGTGAGAAATGAAAAAAATTGCAGTTGTTGTTGGTGGTGGACAAACATTAGGTGCATTTTTATGTGAAGGTTTAGCTCAAGCGGGTTATCACGTTGTTGTTGCTGATCTCAATGGTGAAAATGCCCAGAAAATTGCCCAAAGAATTCAAGCAAATACGAAGTCTCAAGCCATTGGTTGGCAAGTAGATGCAGGTGATGAAAAGAGTGTAGAGCGTTTGGTTCAGGAGGTTGATGAGCAATTTGGTCGAACTGATCTGCTCGTATATAGTGCAGGAACAGCCAAAGCTGCGCCAATCACTGATTTCAAATTGGAGGATTTTAATTTATCAGTAAAAGTTAATCTCACTGGATATTTTCTTTGTGCAAAACATTTTTCTCGTTTAATGATCCGAGAAAAAATTAAGGGGCGTATTATTCAGATCAATTCTAAATCAGGTAAAGTGGGTAGTAAGCATAATTCTGGTTATAGTGCTGCAAAATTTGGCGGTGTTGGGTTAACCCAATCACTTGCACTTGATCTTGCAGATAATGGGATTACTGTACATTCATTGATGTTAGGTAATTTACTTAAATCACCAATGTTTCAATCTCTCATTCCACAGTATGCTCAAAAATTAGGCATTGCCGAAAGTGAAGTGGAACAAACTTATATCGATAAGGTTCCTCTAAAACGTGGTTGTGATTATCAAGATGTGCTTGATGTATTACTGTTCTATGCTAGTGAAAAAGCAAGTTATTGCACAGGACAATCCATCAATATTACTGGTGGACAAGTTATGTTTTAGGAATAACAAGCGGTCGGTTTTTTCTATTTTTTACTTAGTTTAAAATTCGACCGCTTGTATATGAAATATCAAGGAATACTAATGGATACGATCTCTTTTTTAATTGCTTTTGCTGTCGTGATGTGGGGATTACAAATTCTACTTGGTTGGAGACAAATTCAGCGTTTTAATAAAGAATTCCAACGAGTCAGTACCAAAGGACGAACATTAATTGGACGAAATAATAATGGACGATTTAAAGCCAAAGTTATTTTTGTTTTAGCTATTGATGAACAAGAAAATGTTATAGATTGCTTATATATGAAAGGTTTTTCAGTTTTTGCTCAACCACAAAGTTGCCCTAATCTCATTGGCTTAAAACTAAATGAAATTGATCCTGTTGCTCTTTTTCCACAGGATCAAAATTCAAGATTAGCATTACAAAGTGCACTATCCATATCATAATTTTGTTGTAGTTCCGCATTTTTACATTTTTATTTAGGAATTCTGATCATAAAAGTGGGATAATTTCATCTACTTTAAAAACAGAATTTTTAGATAAAGAGAGTGTAAAATGAAGCCTTTTGAACGACAACAGCGAATTTTAGATTATTTAATCGCTCATGGAAAAACAGATGTTGATGTACTAGCAAACTATTTTCAGCTTACAGGAGCAACCATTCGCAAAGATTTAACCATTCTTGAAAACCAGAAAAAAGTATTACGCACTTACGGTAGTGTTGTTTTTCTACCCGAAGAAAGCGATCAACCTATCGATCAGAAAACTCATATCAATCTGTTCCAAAAACAAAAAATAGGACAAAAAGCCACAACATTAATTCGCGATGGAGATTCTATTATTTTAGATGCCGGAAGTACTGTTTTACAGATGATTCCACATCTAACCCCATTTAATAATCTTACTGTGATGACGAATAGTTTACATATCGTAAATGGAATCACTCAACTAAATAAATCCTATAATTTATGGATTTCAGGAGGAACATTCCGAGAAAAATCTTCTTCTTTTCACGGTTATTTAGCTGAATCTGCTTTCAAAGGCTCAAATTTTGATGTGCTATTTATTGGTACTGATGGAATTGATCCTGAAATAGGGCTAACAACATTTAATGAAGTTTATGGTGTGAGCCAAGCAATGTGTAATGCAGCTAAGAAAATTATTGTACTCACAGATTCAAGTAAATTTGGGCGGAAAAGCCCTAATGTAGTATGTGGATTAGATAAGGTGGATACTGTTATCACTGATAACAATTTATCTAGTGACATGAAAAAAAGATTGGAAGAAAAAGGTATTAAAGTTTTAATTGCATAGGTTTTTTATGTTAAGAATCTTCCTCCTATTATAAATACTGTTAAAGGAGGAAGATGTTAACTAACTTAGTAATGAAAAGGATAAAAACTCCACAAAATGATCCGCCCAGTGCATTTCGTGGTGGATCTCATTTGCCATAATTTTCAGGCGAATGTGATCTAAGGGGTGTCCTGTGCGGAGTAGGGCTTGGTAGTAGTGCAAGGTGCAATCAATATAGGCTTGATTCATATTGGAGATGAATTGGGAATCGACTTCATCCCCCTCCTTGGTGCCAACTTGAATAAACACACGGCTTTGCTGGTTGAGGGGGTGGTTGTGGATAAATGCCATAAAAGCGGATTCACTAAACCACGAGGCGAGGGAGAAGACCCCTAAATGCCCAAAGACGTCCGGATAAGCCGCTCCCATATAAGCGGTGATAATTCCCCCCATCGAACTGCCTGCGAGTAGGGTGTGTTCCCGATCTCTTTTGGTGCGGTAGTGCTGGTCGATAAAGGGTTTGACGGTTTCGACCACCCAATGCCCATAGTGCATACCATAGCCCCCCGCGTGGCGAACTTCGGGGGTTGAGCCAACATCCGTTTGCCACGGGCCATATTCATCAAGGCGGTCGCTTTCGGCGTTATCAATTCCCACCACGATAATTTTAGGAAATTCGCGGTGGTGCTTAATGGTGGGAATGATTTTCCAAGAGTAGCCGGAGTAGGACTCTTTGCTGTAAAAAATATTTTGCCCATCGTGCATATATAACACCGGGTAATGACCGGCTTCCTCACGGTAGCCTTTGGGCAGTAGCACGCGAATACGCCGAGGGCGGTTGAGATACGGCACATCAAGAAAATGCTCACGCATTTCTAAAAAATAGTATTGGAGAGGATCTCGGTTCATGGGCTTTCCTTCAATCATATTCAGTGGGCGAAATTATAGTATAACTTTGCAAGGCGCTTGATTTAGCGGTGCAAAAAATTACAAATATTTTGCAAAAATCCGTTAGAATCCACCCCTTGCACAGCGTAAATAAAGATGAGAAAACCATGTTAAACCAAGTTTCTAACAGCTTGCTCGGTTCGAGTGGGTTGCAATTATCGGATTTAAGCCGAGTTTTAGACCATTTCAGTACCCGCCAAATAGATTATGCGGATCTCTATTTCCAATTCAGCCAAGATGAAAGCTGGTCGTTAGAAGATAGTATTATCAAAGAAGGCGGATTTTATATTGATCGCGGCTTCGGCGTGCGTGCCGTTTCCGGTGAGAAAACCGGCTTTGCCTATGCGGATCAGATCTCCCTTAATCAGCTTGAACAGTGTGCGATGGCGGCTCGGAGTATTACTCAAGAGTCGGGTAAGTTGATGATTCAGCCTTTTAAGCAAACCCAAGCCGTGCCACGTTATCGGGGAATTAATCCTCTTGATACGATGAGTCGGGAGCAGAAAGTCGAGCTACTGCATTTAGTCGATAGCGTCGCAAGAAGTGCCGACCCTCGTGTTATTCAAGTGAATGCGAATCTCTCGGCGGCTTATGAGGAGATGTTAGTTACCGCAACGGACGGCACATTAGCCGTTGATATTCGCCCTTTGGTGCGTTTGTCGGTTTCTGTGCTTGTTGAACAAAATGGCAAACGGGAGCGTGGAAGTAGCGGTGCCGGTGGTCGTTTTGGTTTGGATTGGTTTTTTGAACCACATCAGAGTGGTGATAATCGTGCCATTTATCTTGCCAAAGAAGCCGTTAGACAAGCGATTGTCAATTTAGGGGCGATTCCGTCGCCAGCAGGCACGATGCCGATTGTACTTGGTGCTGGCTGGCCGGGCATTTTACTCCACGAAGCCGTAGGGCATGGTTTGGAGGGCGATTTCAACCGCAAAGAATCCTCACTCTTTACCGGCAAAATTGGCGAGTTAGTGACTTCACCACGTTGTACCATTGTGGATGATGGCACTGTGCCGGATATGCGGGGTTCAATCACGGTGGATGATGAGGGCGTGCCTTCACAACGTAATGTCTTGATTGAAAACGGTATCCTCAAAGGTTATATGCAAGATAAGCTCAATGCCCGCTTAATGGGGGTTGCGCCAACGGGCAATGGGCGGAGAGAATCCTATGCCCATTTACCAATGCCAAGAATGACGAATACCTATCTCACAGAAGGGCAAGATGCCTTTGAGGATATGATTGAATCCGTCGAGTTCGGTTTATATGCCCCCCATTTTAGTAGCGGTCAGGTGGATATTACTTCCGGCAAATTTGTCTTCTCCACTTCGGAAGCCTACTTAATTGAAAAAGGCAAAATCACCAAGCCAGTAACAGGGGCAACCTTAATTGGGAGTGGTATCGAAGCGATGCAACAAGTGTCTATGGTAGGCACCAAAATGGAGCTTGATCTCGGTATTGGTACTTGCGGAAAAGAGGGGCAGAGTGTGCCAGTCGGCGTGGGGCAACCAACCGTTAAGTTGGATAAAATTACCGTTGGTGGGCGGGGGTAAATTTTTTCAAAGACTTAAATAGTCAGTATGAAGTTATTTTAAAAGGTAGTAATATAGCTACCTTTTAAAGTTTAGGGGGAATAAATGGCAATTACAGTCACATCAAAAGAATTTAATCAACGAGCAAGCCAAGTCCTGAAATGGTCTGAAGAGCAACCTGTTTTTATTACAAAATGGGGAAAAGTGGTGAGTGTTTTATCAAGCTATGCAGATTATCAGCAAACCAAGCAAGCAGAACCAAGTTTTGAGCAGATTTTTACAGAGATAGAAGAGGACGTAAATGATCATTTTTTCACTGAATTTGAGCAAGCACTAAGCGAAATCCGTCATACATCGTCACTACGTTCTGTGGAGCTCGATTAATGTATTTGCTTGATACCAATTTAATTTCCGAATTGTATAAGTTACAAAATGGTAAAATTAGCCCATGTGTTCGGCAATGGCTATCGACGATTAAGCCCAGTGAGACCTTTATTAGTTGTATTAGTATTGCAGAAATAAAGACGGGTATCTTACTGAAAGCGCGTAAAGATCAAATTCAAGCAGAGAGGATTAATCAATGGTTTCAAGAAAAAGTATTACCACTTTATCGTGAAAGAACATTGTCATTGTCATCAGAAATTGCCCTACTGGCGGCTGAATTTCATATCCCGAACAAAATGGATATTAATGATGCTTATATTGCTGCCACGGCTAAACATCGTCAATTAACACTAGTAACGCGTAATACAAAAGATTTTATTAAGCTCAAAATGAAAATGATAAATCCATTTGAAGATTGAGGAATCGATTTATCAGCCACAGAAATTAACTTATTTACAGATATTCAACGAACCCCAAATTTAAGAAGGAAAGATTATGGCGTGGGTACAAATTCGCTTAAATAGCACAGATAGGCAAGCTGAAACGATCAGCGATTTTTTAGAAGAGATTGGTGCGGTATCGGTCACCTTTATGGATAGCCAAGATACCCCGATTTTTGAACCGCTACCGGGGGAAACTCGTTTGTGGGGGAATACCGATGTAGTGGCACTGTTTGATGCTGAAACGGATATGAAAGTGATTGTGGAAGCCTTGATCACAAGCCGTTTAGTGGCGGAAGATTTCGCCCATAAAATTGAGCAAATCGAAGATAAAGATTGGGAACGTGAGTGGATGGATAATTTCCACCCAATGCAATTTGGCAAGCGGTTGTGGATCTGCCCAAGCTGGCGAGAAGTGCCTGATCCAACGGCGGTGAATGTGATGTTAGACCCAGGATTAGCCTTTGGCACGGGCACTCACCCGACCACCGCACTCTGCTTACAGTGGTTAGATAGCCTTGATCTTGCGGGTAAAACGGTGATTGATTTTGGTTGCGGTTCGGGCATTTTAGCCATTGCTGCGCTGAAATTAGGGGCAAAATCGGCAATCGGGATTGATATTGACCCCCAAGCGATTTTGGCTAGCCGTAACAATGCGGAATCAAACGGCGTTGCTGACCGCTTGCAACTTTTCCTTGTCAAAGATCAGCCTGAAAATTTACAAGCCGATGTGGTGGTGGCGAATATTTTGGCGGGCCCACTCAAAGAGCTTGCCCCGCAAATTATCACCTTAGTGAAGCCACAAGGGGATTTAGATTTATCGGGCATTCTCGCGACCCAAGCCGAATCCGTATGTGAAGCCTATCAACACGATTTTGCCCTTGACCCTGTGGTCGAAAAAGAAGAGTGGTGCCGAATTACGGGGGTAAAACGCTAATTTTAGGCAGAAAGCAAAATTGAGGTAAAATTTGACCGCTTGTTGATCTTTTTCAGCGTACAACTGTCCATTTTTCGCTAGATTTTTCGAATCGAAAACAGTATATTAGCGAACAGTTGTTCGCTGAAATAAGCTATCACATTTAAGGATCAATATGCTTTCGTTAGATTTTCATTTTGTAAATCGTTTTCGTCATCAGGCTCAGCAGTTAGCCTCTCAAACAGCCATTCGTTTTGTGGAAAATCAGCAATGGATTTCCATGTCTTGGGCGGATTTCCAAACCAATATCAATGCCCTTTCCCACGCGTTACTTGCTCATAATATTGGCGTGCAAGATAAAATCGCGATTTTTGCAAATAATATGCCCCGTTGGACAATGGTGGATTTCGCTGCCATGCAAATGCGTGCCGTTGCTGTGCCCATTTATGCCACGAATACCGCACAACAGGTGGCGTATATTCTCCAAGATGGGGATATTAAAATTCTCTTTGTGGGTGACCAAAGCCAATTTGATCAAGCCATCGAAATTGCGTACATCTGTCCACAATTAACCAAAATTGTGGCAATGAAAGAGGATATTCAACTTGGCGATCATCCTTTGGCGGTGTCATGGGCAGATTTTGTTGCCGTTGAACCTTCCCCTGTGGAGTTTGAACACCGTTTAGCCGGGAAGCAGTTATCCGATTTATTCACCCTGATTTATACTTCGGGCACTACGGGTGAACCGAAGGGCGTGATGCTCGATTATGCTAACCTTGCCCACCAACTTGACGCCCATGATCAGGTGTTTGAGGGCGGTGTCGGTCGGGAAGATGTTTCCCTCTCCTTTTTACCCTTCGCCCATATTTTTGAGCGTGCTTGGACGGCTTATGTCTTCCACTGTGGGGCAACAAATTGCTATTTAGAAGAGACCAATCAGGTGCGAGAAGCCTTAACCGCAGTTAAGCCAACGGTGATGTGTGCTGTGCCACGTTTTTATGAAAAAATTTACACTGCGGTGTGGGATAAAGTGTCTAAAGCACCGATTCATCGCCGTGGCTTATTCCACTGGGCAATCCGCATTGGGGAGCGTTGGGCGAATACCGCAACGCCTTCCCTATGGTTGAAAGGGCAGTATCACTTAGCGAATAAATTAGTGCTCTCCAAATTACGCGCGTTACTTGGTGGGCGTATTAAGATGATGCCTTGTGGCGGTGCGAAGTTAGAACCCACAATTGGGCAGTTTTTCCACAGCATCGGTGTAAATATCAAACTCGGTTATGGTATGACGGAAACGACCGCTACCGTTTCTTGTTGGGAAGATCGCGGTTTTAATGCCAATTCCATTGGTAAATTGATGCCGAATATGGAAGTGAAAATCGGTGAGAATAATGAAATTTTGGTGCGGGGCGGTTCTGTCATGCGAGGTTATTACAAAAAGCCAGTAGAAACCGCAGAAAGTTTTACCCCCGATGGTTTCTTAAAAACGGGCGATGCAGGGGAGATGGATAGCCAAGGGAATCTCTATATTACTGATCGCATTAAAGAGCTGATGAAAACCTCAAACGGCAAATATATTGCCCCTCAATACATTGAGGGCAAAATCGGTCGGGATAAATTTATTGAGCAGATCGCCGTGATTGCCGATGCGAAAAAATATGTTTCTGCCTTGATTGTGCCGTGTTTTGAACAGTTAGAAGAGTACGCCAAACAGTTAAATATCAAATATCAAGATCGTATGGAATTAGTTCGCCATTCTGAAATTGTGACCCTGTTTGAAAAGCGTTTGCAGGAGCTACAAAAAGAGTTGCCTAGTTTTGAGCAGGTGAAAAAATTTACCTTGTTGCCTCAGGCGTTCACCACAAAAATGGGGGAGATCACTCCTACTTTGAAACTCCGCCGTAAAGTGATTTTGGAGCGTTATCGCCAACAAATTGAGCGTATGTACTCTTAATTTAGGCTGAACAAGCGGTCGAATTTTCTTGATAATTTGTCAGGTTGATGTGTAAGCATCAACCTTTATTATTTTCCTTGATATCTCTTTTATGAAGAGGTATATAAAAAGTGTTGGATCCTAAAGTCGATTATTTTTGCGCATAGAGTCGGTTTAGGTCATTTTTTAATAATACAAATCCAGCACCAAGTAATAAAATATCTTTAAAAATAAAACCATTAAATCCAAGTTGGAATGTAGTACTTAATGTGACAACTGCTGTACCCATAACGATTAATGTACCAATAATTCCAGCTTTTGGACGCCAAAATCCCACAAATAATCCAATATAAGCAATAGCTTCTATCACGCCTAAAAAATAACTGGCTCCGTAATAACCAAACAAATCATAAAGGAAGCTCAACCAGCTTGAAGAAATAAGTGGTTTAAGAGCTTGAACTTCAAATTCAAACCATTTTGTTGTACCAAAAACAAAAAATATCATAAAAACACTAAAGCGTAGGGCAATAATATCAAATGATGATTGTCGAAATGTATTAATTAATTTAGGGGCTGTCCTAGATAACTAGACCAAACTCTCTTTAACTAATTGTTTTAGAAAGGAAATTTGAGACTTTAAGTTACTGTGATTAAAACGCCATTAACATTCTTTCAAATACAGCTCAAAATGAGCTTTGGGAATACCATTAAATTTGCGTAAATGGCGTTTTGCTTGGTTCCAGAAATTCTCAATTCCGTTAATGTGATTTTGTTTTTCTGCAAAGTGCGTACTATGGTTGATACGAAAATGATTAAATTCACTCACATCAAGTACATCATAACTTCGATAGAAATCCGTGTAAACAATGCTATCAGGCTTAACTTGTTCTCGAATTATCGGTAACAACGTGGCGGATTGCGTGTTCGGTACGGCAACAGTATAAACTTTGCCATTGCGTTTCAACAGCCCGAATACCGCAGTTTTACCCGCTGCACCACGTCCACGCTTGCCTTTGCGTGTACCACCAAAATAGCTTTCATCGGCTTCTATTTCCCCATCAAACATCTCCAAATGTGGGCTGTTTTGATAGATAAGAAATCGCAAGCGATGAAAATAGTAAGCGGCAGTTGTCTTGTTTACATTCACTAGTTCAGCAGCAGTTCTCGCTGTAACTCCTGCAACAAACAGTTCAATAAGTTTATTTTGTTTGTGCTGACTTAAACGACTTTTTCTCATTTGACTATCTTAACCCAAATCGAGTTTTTAGTCGTTATCTAGGACAGCCCCTTATTTTTTCACATTCTTTTTTTATATATAGCAAAAATCATAGGACAATTAGGACAATAGGACAATTCTAGGAATACCAAGGCTTCAAGTACCCTATTTTTGTCCTATTGGTATAGGACAATTTAGGACAAAAATAGGACAAAATCGAGATGGCAGAAAAATAAGAGCCATTTTTTCAGGACAAAATAGGACAAAATGCCCCAAAAATAGGACAAAAAGGGCAAAAAATAGGACAAAATCACCCTAAAATAGGACAATTTTTTAAGATAAGTTATTGATATATAAGAAAACAGGGGTAAATTGTCCTAATTGTCCTATAAAAAAATCGTTCCACGTGAGAAAAAATTTTTTAAGTTGGTGAGCACTCGCATTATTTGATGATTTTATGCGTAGCACATATGCTACATATTCTATATCTCTAAAAGATTAAATTGATTTAATGCCACAAAACAAAAAGGCAATCAATCGAGGGGTGCATTGATTGCCTTTTGGGTGGGTGATATTAGGGGTAATTGGTCTCTTTGCCAGTTATTCAAGGGTTAATTGTTCAGGGCGGGCATTGTAGATTTTAGCAAGGCGCTCAATGGTTCGCTTTTGCGGTTTACTTCCTTTGCGTTCTGCTTGTGAAATGGCAGATTGTGATAAGCCTGTTTGTGTTGCGACATCAATTTGCGAGAGATTGCGATATTTCCGCCAAGCGGATAGAAGGCTAATATCCTCTTCAATCATCAAAAACAAGACTTCTTGCGGTATCGTTTCGCTATCGTTATCGCTGGCGGTGTAGGAAATATCTTCCCACTCTTCTTCACTGCTTTCATCGTCTAGGGTGGCAATGGTTTTGTAATGTTGTAAACGCTCGTATTCTTCCATTGGTAGCACTACAAAAAGAGCTTTGCCTTGTTTGTCGTTAATCGTTTGTAATTCATTCATCTGTTTACCTCGTTGCTAATTGTAAGTCTGTGTTGTTCTGCGTTTTATGGCTTGAATGTTGATGATCTTGGGTTCATCGTTTATCACTTCAAAGATTATGCGGTAGCTCCCTACTCTTATGCGATATTCATTTTGACGGTCTTTTAGTTTCACAATATCAAGATCAACGTTTGGAAAAGTCGCAAGTGTCCTTGTGCTGTCCATTATCGCTTTGATATACCGTTTATCAATTTTCAATAACTGCTTGCGTGCTTTGTTTGTCCATTCAACCTTATTCATCGCTTCCCCTTGAATGCTTGATTATAGCTTATTATAAGAATATAAGATAAATAAGCAATAAGAAAATAAGGTTTTACAAAAGGCAAAAAGGCAATCAAGCGAGGGGTGCATTGATTGCCTTTTCTGTCGGGTAGGGGATGTTTAGCTTGGCGGTGAGTGCGTTTCCTCTTCGCTGTCGCTCTCATAAATCGGTGTGATTAAATAGCTTCGGGTGCGTTTTGGGTCGATTTTATGGGGGATTTTTACCATAAACTCATACCCTTTCTCTTTGCCTCGTTTGAGCATTCCTTTATCCGCCAACACTTGGCAAGCCTGTGACTTATTAAAGCCTTGTATTGCCTCCATAAAAGCGGGCTGATAAAGGTAAAAATGCTCCTGTTCCTCGGCTTTGGTTTCCGTTGGTATCACTCGATAACCCGCAATGGTGTGAATTTTGCCTTGCGTATTGTCAAAGGGGTAAGCAATGAATCGGCTTTCAGCATTGGCGAGTAAAAAGCCATTCACTTGTTCAATGATTTGTCGCTCCTCTTTGGAATGATAGCCATAAACATTCACCCACTCATTAAAGCTGTGGAGCAGTGCCTCACTACTGGCTTGCGCATTCCATTGTGTAATAAATTGGGCAAGGTGTAAGGCGGTTTCTAAAATGGCAAAACGTGCGGCCACTCGTTGCACTTGGGGGCTAGTATCTTGCGGTAAGCGGGCAAGCCATTTCTGCTTTATTGGGGCATAGGCTTGTTTTACCGCTTGGCGGTGTGTGCTTAAATAGGCTATCCATTCTCGACCCGCTACGCCGTAATGTGCCTTGCTGGCGTCGTTTAAATGGTCGGCATGGGCTTTACCGTCTGCCAATCCGTGAAAGTCTGTCGCTTTGTTAATAGGGATATTTAGCAAGCGGACTAATTGCCCTGCATTGGTTTTAATGCCCGCTTGTGAGAGATAGCCCTCTAAATCGATTTCCCCCGTAGAGAAAGCCATTACCCGCCAACGGTGCATTTCTCGGTTGCCCCCGTCTTTTGCCCCTTGGATTTTCCCCACCCCGTTAAATAACGCATAAGCGGTCATTTCAACGTGTTTCTTGCTTGCCCCTTGTCCTATTTCGTCCAGAGGTAAAAAGCCGTCATTACGGGCTGAAGCCTCGTTAATTAAGCCTAATGCCGTAGCATTCCACGATAAGCGAGTTCTGTCTGGGTGTCCGTAAAGACTACTGGCAATGTTTGCCGTGGTGGTTTTGCCCGTGGTTGAGCCACCGAAAAGATGGACGCCAAAGCTATCCGCCTCTAATAGCGCAATCATTGGGGCAGAAAGTGCGACGGCAATCGCTGTCATCATGGAGGGGTTACCCTTGGCATAGTGAGCAATATTCTCTTGCCAACTGGCTAATGTGCCTTGGATATCATAACCGCCAAAGCTGGCGGATTGACTGCGAAATAACACGGGGCTTTCCGGTGTGCCAATGATTTCCCCATTGGGCAGAATATACGCCCCATTTTGCCAGCCTGTGGCGTGCGTGATTGTCCAAAGTGTCCGGTTTCCGCTCTTTTGAAGATAGTCCGCCAACTCATTTCGTCTGCCGGAATTGGTGGTAATTTTCAAGCCTCGCGCTTTAAGTTGTTTCCAGCCCTCCCGTTCGCCTAAATCTTTCAAAGGCAATGCCTCTTTGATTTTGTGCTTGCTCTGCTCGGGTTGCCATTCAAGGACTAAATAATCCTCGCTCTCACTGCGACCTATGCCCATCACACTGACGGGGTCGCAAAGCCATTCTGTCCGCTCGGATTGCAATTCACCGGTCTCTTTATCGTATTTTGGAATCACCCGATATAAGCCCCGTATTTCGCCCTCTGTGCGTTCATCAATGTAAGGCTTGTTCTTATTCGCCTCTTGGTCTTTCCCGCCCTCTTTGGCGGATTTAGCCACGGCAAGACGGGCAATCGCTTGACTGCTCTCATCTTGACGTAAGCGCTCAACATAATTGGTCAAATCATCCTGTAACTTGCCGGCAATATCGTAAAGCACAATACTCTTGGCGGTGTTGTTTTGCGCTAAATTCAAGCAAAGCCCGGCTAATAGCTCGCCTTGATGCTCACACTCACCCATTTGATAAAGCTCAATAGATTGCGCATTCTTTGGGGCAAGGCGGTAAGCCATCGGTGATTGTTCCACCGCCTCACTCACTACCACGGGTGGCACGGTTTCAAGCCCAGTCGGTAACACGTTCGATAATGCAATCTCCACGCCATTTCTCGCCATTGGATTTTTTGCCATCTCCCACGCTAAACTGCCAAAATAGATTTTAGTGAGCGTTGCGCCTACGGGCTGTTGTTTCAGGTTTGGGGCGGATTTTAATTTACGCATTGCGCCCCCTTAGCCTGTGTGTCATGCAGTAACTTCTCGGCTTGATTGATGAAATGATTGAGCTTCTCGGCTTTATGGGCCAGCACGTCTAAATAGGCTTCTTGCTCCTCTAAATGCCACTGTAAAACGCTAATTGCGCATTTAAAGACTTCACCCGTGTAAGCCGTTGGATTATCCGCCATCATCGCCAACTGGGATTTCATTTTGGCGTGATCGTGCAGTAACCGGCTAATCATTGTCGGGTTGATTTTTAAACGGTGCATTGGGCTAGTCATCTTTGCCCCCTTTGCTAAGGCTATCCATTAAGTCTTGAACACGCTCCAAGCCATTGAATAAATCAAGGCTGATTCTTTTTAGAGCAAGGTTGAGCGAACCTTGGTTGAGTGATACAAATTCATTATCAGGATCCACACTCGCCAAGCATTCAATCATTGTGACTAAGCTGTAAAGCGTGTCCATTTCCTGTTTTAATTTGTCCTGTAAGTTTGGGATTGGGTGGGAATTGCGCATAAATTCCCCCTTGGCTCGCTAAACAAGCGGTCTGATTTTGAGGGAATTTTGCTCTCGGCAAGCGTTTAATCAATAACGGTGGCTGGCTTGGGTTGAATGCCTGTAATTTGCTTTTGGCTTCGGTGAAATTGCGGGCGTAAAAGGTAATATTAAGGCGTTTTTCGCCTTGACGGGTAAGATAGGTGTAAAGCATTTTGCGTAACTCCAATTGTAATTGATTGAAAGTTACCGCTAAATTTTCCAGGATTTGGGCGGTAACGTGTAACGGGCTGGAAAACTGCGACAATTGGAACACAGCAAAGGGCGAACCTTTCCCGCTACACGCTACCATAGATTGACGCTCGGGGCGTTCTTGGGGTGTGCGTGTGCTACGAATAAAAAAACACGCTTTGGGCGTGCTATTCGCCAATTGTAAATCATTCGAGTTTCCAGGCTCGGCAACCGATTTTGCGACTGCGGTGCAAAATTTAGGAAAAATCCGACCGCTTGTCAAGGCGTTGATGTTCAGCAAGTTTGCCGAAATGTGTAGGATATTCGCTAATAGGTGGCGATTTGTTGGTAAGTTGTGGCTATTTTCGGTAAAATAGTGCAGTAAAAATTTTTTCATCTTTTTGATTCCTTCGCCCTTTCGGTTAATGCCAAAAGGGCTTTTTGTTAGGGACACTCCCGAAAAATCGGGAGAGCTCGCTGGGTTAAGCTTGTTGGCGTAAAACATAAAGGGCGGATTGCTCTAATTTGATTTTGCGTTCGGAGTAAGGCATTCCTAGCTTAATCATTACGGCGTTTTCTGATAGCAATTCGTCCACCAGCATTAGCTGTCTCTCGTTAAGGTGTTGGCGGATTTCGTCATCTTCTGGATAGCCGTGTGCCACTAGCCACGCCTTGCGCTTATTGCCTAGCGCAATCAGATAAATGAGGTTATTTTCTCGTGCGTAGGCGTGAGGGTCGTATTTACCAGTGCGGGCTAAGTGCAATTTAACGGCATCATTTAAGCGGTGTTGGTCGTGCTTAATGTGCGCTCGGCTCTCAATCCATTGCTTCATACGGTTAAACTCTGCAATAAAGGCTTCTTTGAACCCTGCCGCCTTTTTGCCCCGAAAGCCCATTACAAGGAATGTAAAGCCGTCTTGAGTCATTTGAACAAGGGGGCGTTTCTTTCCTTGTTCATCGATATAGTTAGCGAACGCAAAATTGCGTTGGCTGAATTCGGGCGAACAGTCTAGGCTTTCGATTGCTCTTAAAACATCTGCGTGCCGTTTACCAAAAACCGTAGCTACTCGTTGGCTATCGGTCATTGCGGTGTCCTGCTTGTGAAAAACTTTATGAAAAACGTTCATTATTTCATTTGGCATTGGTTACTCCTTACAAGCGGTCTGATTTTGATGATTTTTTGCCTCTACCCATTGGGTTAAAAAGTTCTTCACTTGGGCAAGGGCAGAAAAGGTTTCGGCTTGAATTTCCGTGTCCGTTAATCGTGTGCCGTTTTCTCTTAATACGGTTCCGCCTTGATGGAGAGCAGTGAAATAGCTCTCCGCCAAAGTAACGAGGTAAGTCATATCAACAATAGCTTGCGTATCCCTTACTTGTGGGGCGGTGTCCGTTACCTCATTTTGCTGTTGAGCCGTTTTCACACTGCCGGCTAAGCCGTAAAGTTGCCCGATTAGGTAGGTTTTGGCGGTGTCATCGCCCTGTTTTAATCCCTCCGCCAAAGCTCGACACTCTTTGGCTAACTGCGCTTTGTAGTGGAATTTATCGGGGTATTGCGTAAAACAACGCATCACACTTTCTCGGGCAAGCCAAAATTGGCGGTTAAGTTGGGGAAAATCTTTTATTCTTGGCGGTTTTGCCCCTTGTTTGGCTTGCTGTGTGGTTTTCTTCGGTGAACGGGTATCTTTACTTGGCTTTTCGGTTAAATCGCTCTCTGGGTGTGTTGTGGCGTTTTGGCGGTGGTTCGCTTTCCATACTTTTAAGGCGTCCATTGGGTTTTGTTTTGGGTTAGTCATGGGTTAGCTCCTGCGGTGAGTTTTCTCAATGTGAATGCGTGATAGTGTGGATTCGCCTTTACCGCTTGTTTAATGGCGGTCATCGCTTTTTTAGCTCGGTTTCACTCCCGACAATAACGGGCTTTTGTTGCCCCTGTGGGTAAGCGATAATTTGCCAGTAGGGGCTAGTCATCTTTGCCCCCTTGCTTCGCTTGATTCGCCTTTGGTGTTCTAAGTGTGTCACTTTGCCCTTGTTGAATAAGGATGTTGAGCCACGCCTCTACGTCTGATTTTTTCCAACGGGATAGCCTACCAATGCGGATAGGTTTCGCTAATAAGCCTTTTTTGATGTTGGCATAGATAAAAGAACGCCCGAAACCGCCAACGGCTTGAACGTCTTTAACGCTGAATAGTGTTTCCATTTGTGAAAGCTCCTTTGTGCTAAGTCGTTATTTGTTGTTAAACGTGCTTATTCTGTGCTGAAAAGGAGGGCAAGTTTGGTAAGTTGGTAAATTGAAAGAGTGATGAAAGCGAATAGGCAATAAAAAAGGCTCTCCTGTTTAGGAAAGCCTTTTAATTGAATTAGTGTAGATTTAATTCTTCTAGTTTTTTTCGTGCTGTTTCATAGCCTAACGGGGCTTTAAAGAGGTTTTGATTAAGGATTGAATTTTCTGTTAGTCTTGCCAATGCGGACAAATTCGAACGCCCTCCCCAAGTAAATTTTTTCCCTGTTCTTGTTAATTCCTCACAAAGAATCGTTGTTAATTTCTGCCAATGTTCATTTTGCGTTTTTAATTCTTTAATCTCTTTTTGAAGTTGGTGAATATCGTACTCTCCAAATTCCCCTATGTTATTTTGATTTAATGCCTCTCTGACTTCTTGCTGTAATGCTTTGTCAATGTTTGTTATTCGCCTCCGTTGTTCTTCTGTAATTAAAGAGACGCCTAATAATACTTCTATCTCTACTCTCCTAAAACCTACACAAGGGCATTTTTCGAGATTATCTGGGTTCTCATAAATCGCTTTTAATGCTTGCTCTAAATGAAAGAGTGGTATTGTTGGCGGTGCATTTAGTCCGAAAACGGGATCGCAGCCTTTTAAATCATAAAGTAGTAGCCCCGCTGACGTATGCTTTAAGCATTTAATCAAAGCCACTGCCATTTGCTTAATAGGGTTTGTCATTTTTTCATCGAGGAAAATCGCCAATGAACCATATCCTCTTGATGTCAGACAACAAAAACCATCTACCGATTTTTTTAAGACATCTTCTAACGTGATAAATTCTAAATCATCTTTTAAAGACAAATCCTCAAAATTTAATTTGATCGTTTTTCCCATTGAATAGCCTTGTGAGATATTAACTTAATAAAGAACAAGCGCACAAATCCATTTACTTCTATTTTCTTTTGTTCGCTAGTGAATAATAACCCTATTTTGACTTGTTTCAAGACCTTGACAAATGCGGGTTGTTGATTCTTCGTTGGGAGTATTTGATTTTAAAAGGAAATTTAATTTGGGTTTTTAAACAGTGATGTATTTATTTACAATAAAACCCGTAAATTACGGGCATTATTGGCTAAGTTCAAGGAGAATGGTTATCCGCATTTTCATTTATCCAAGTTTGAAAATACGGGTCGTTGATTTTAAGAGAATTATCAGCATTTCGAGTAATTAAGTCCGCTCGCTCTAATTTTCGTATTTTACCTTGTATGCTACTTGGTGTTAGGTTTTCAACCCCTAGCGTATTCGCTAAGTGTTTGCGGGTTTGAGCGCTATAAATAGAGATATTCCCTTGCTGTGCAATAATAATTAAGAGTTGGCGCTCTAACTCGCTAATCTGTTGCCATTTCGTGCTACTTTCGGCTTGCTCACCAATTTGTGCCAATCTAATTTGCGCCGCTTGTTCAAGTGTCAAGGCGGGGTTAATAATCATATCTTGCGTGATCGCACGTAAATAAAGCGGTGTGTAATTTAATCGCTGAAATAACGTAAAAAATGCCTGTTTGTCGATCTCATTGCCCGTTCTTTGTTGGTAAATATTCGCTAAAAAATCGCTAAATTCTTGCCCTAAATTGGGAAAATCAATCGCATGCGCAAAATGGAAAAAGGGGGCTTTGTTATCATTAAACATTGCGCGCAATCCATTCGTACTTGAGCCCGTAAAAATCACTTTTACTTTACGTTGGTTAATGTCTAATCCTGTCCGTAATGACCGAATAAAGCTATCCGTTTCTTTTACCCTTGCCAATTCTTGGATTTCATCTAATAACAGTAATACGGGCTTTTTACTTAAACGTGCGATCTCGTTGATTAAATGGCTTGGGTTAACTATGTTTTGTTTTTTATCACCATTCAATTCAACGCCAAAGCCCATGATCTCAACAGAAGCTACTTTGTCTAATAGGCTTAATGCTTTCTTTTCACTTTGAATAGCGCCAATAAAAGAGATTAAGGCTTGGCAAAAAGACGTTTTCAAATCACCGTCATAGCTATCCATAAAGCTAAAATAAAATACATTAAACCCCTCTGCGTTGGCTTGGGGGGTAATATCATTTAGCAAAAATTGTGTTTTCCCCATTCGTCTAGGGGCAAAAAGCGTTAAAGCGTGAGATATACCGCTTGCCAAGTTAGTTAATAGCGCATTTGCTAACAGTTTACGGTCAAAATAAAGAGGGTCAATTATCTTGTTCATTGTTTGTTATACTCAATTAGTCATTATAAGTATAATTATACACGGCATAAATAATTATAACTAATTCTTTTTAACACGCATTCACAATCAAAGAGTAAGGTATTAGACTTTCTAAATAATCAGCCCACTGTTGCAACATCTCTGCCCGTTGGTCTAAATATTCCGCATTGTTGTAGGTTTCTCGGATAGCGTTTCGGTCTTTATGGGATAACGCTCGCTCTATCCAATCCGCATTAAAATTACGGTCATTGAGGGCAGTGCTGAATAAATGGCGTATGCCGTGAGTAGTCAGTTTATTCTCGCCAATGGATTTAATGATGGCTTTGCGTAGCGTTTCAATGGAAATATGCCCCGCTTTGGCGGTCAGACTAGCGAAAACATAAGGGCTATTAGCGCATCGCATTAACGCATTATGCCGTTTCATTGCATGAAAAAGGGCGATTGCTTGGCGGGAGAGCGTCACCGTGTGAATCCGCCCTTGCGGTAGGTTCTTATTGCCTTTCTGTACAGTATACCGCCAACATTTCCCTTGCTCGTCAATATCTGCCCATTTCGCCTTGGCAATTTCACTCGGTCGGCTACCTGTGAGCAATGCAAGTAAAACGCCATAATAAGCCGTAGGGGAAAACTTGCCCGCTTGCTGTGCTTGGCAAAAGGCATTGAGAAAATCCGCCAATTCATCGGGGGTAATGGTTTTCATTCCCTGCGTGATAGGCTTGTCAAATTCCTTATGGATTTCTCTTAACGGGTTGGAGGCAATGAACCCACGGTGTAAGGCAAAGCGCATTACGTCATTGAGTTTGCTAATTAGCTTGCGGACGGTTTCTAGTTTGCCCGCTTGTTCTAAGGGTTTTAAGCCGTTTATAGCAATTAAAGGGGTAAGTTGGTCTATCGGATATTGCCCGAAAAGAGGGAGTAAATGCCTCTCAAATAACGCCCACGCATCTTTTGCTGTACGCTCGGTGAAGTTGGCTTGTAACCGGCGAGAATCGAACCATGCCACCGCCATTTTGCCGAATGTACGTGCTAATCGCTCTGCTTGTTCATCTTGCGCTTTTAACCGCTCAATAGCTGGGTCACGCTGTTGTTCTAATAACGCCCTACATTCTCCCGCTTTTTCTCTTGCCTGTGCCAATGTAACACTAGGATAACTGCCAAGGCTCAAATTACTGCGCTTATTGGTGAACGGCTTACAATAATTGAATAGCCAAAGTTTCGCCCCACTCGGTTTAATACGTAGCAGTAGCCCGCCACCGTCCGCAAGGCTGTATTCTTTGGCTTTCGGTTTGGCTCTTTCTATTTCGGTATGGGTTAAAGGCTTAGTAGTTCGTGCCATTGTAACACTGGATAACCTGCTATTCTCTGTAAAAATAAAACGCTGTAAGCGTTGCAACACAATGCTATGCGAGTTTTTAGTAACACTGGATAAATAGATTTTTTCTGTTTGGCGGGAGTAAATCAGCAAAATCCGCTTGCAGTGTTACAATCAGTGTTACTAAAAAACGTGGCTTTCAGCATACAATAGCGGACAATAAAAGACAATAAAAACACTGCCAAGGCTTATTTTACAAGGAGTTGCTAATCAGTAGAGGACATTAAAGGACGTGTAAAAACAACGATTGGCGGAAGTGAATGGGAGTTGAACCCACCCGAGAACGCTGGCGTCCTCAACAGGATTTGAAGTCCTGCCGCCTCACCGGAGACGACTCACTTCCGAAAAAGTAGCGCCATTTTACTGAATTGATTAAAATTGTCCAAAATTTTTTGGAAACCCTATGGAAAGTCTATTTCGCGCCATCCCTTCTGTGGATAAGCTCATCAACACCCCACAAGGTGCTAAACTCATCGCTCAATTTGGGCATCACGCCTTTGTGACACAAGCCCGATCACTCATTGAACAAACCCGGGAGCATATTAAACAGCACCACGATCTCCCCGAGTTTATGCACGCTCAATCCGTTTTTCAGGTCATCGAACAACGCCTACAACAGGGCAAGCAGGTCGCCATGCAAGGTGTGTTTAACCTCACCGGCACGATTTTACATACTAATTTAGGGCGAAGTATTTGGTCTGCCCAAGCGATCACCGCTGCCACCCAAGCAATGGAAAATAATATCGCCTTAGAATTTGATATTGATGCCGGCAAACGTAGCCACCGCGATCTCGCCATTTCCCAATTATTACAACAACTGACAAAAGCCGAATCTGCTTGTATTGTGAATAATAATGCCGCTGCCGTGTTGCTGATGTTAGCCACCTTTGCGCAGGGGAAAGAAGTGGTTGTTTCTCGTGGTGAATTGGTAGAAATTGGCGGTGCTTTTCGCATTCCCGATATTATGCGTCAAGCAGGCTGTAAATTAGTGGAAGTTGGCACAACCAACCGCACTCACCTCGCCGATTACCGCCACGCCATTACAGAAAACACCGCTTTTTTAATGAAGGTACATACCAGCAATTACCATATTCAAGGCTTCACGGCGAGTGTGAGCGAGGAAGAGTTAGTTGCGTTGGGGCAAGAATTTAACCTTCCTGTCATCAGCGATTTAGGCAGTGGTGCATTGGTGGATATGGCAGGAATGAATCTACCGAATGAACCCTTAGTGCAAGAAAAAATCACCGCCGGCGTAAGCCTCGTTTCTTTCTCTGGCGATAAACTATTAGGTGGCCCACAAGCGGGCATTATTGTCGGGAAACGTGATCTTATCGCCCAGCTCCAACAACATCCTCTTAAACGCGCATTACGCTGTGATAAAGTGATTTTATCCGCCCTTGAAGCGACCCTCCGGCACTACCTTTTCCCCGATAAATTAACTACGGAGCTCCCGACATTACATTTACTCACTCAACCCCTTGAAGTCTTGCAAGAGAAAGCAGAACGGTTAAAAAACGTGTTAAGCAAGCGGTCGAATTCTCGCTACATTTTGCACATTGAGCCAAGCCTTGCTCAAATTGGCAGTGGTGCTTTGCCTGGTGAACGCATTGAATCCGTTGCCGTAACCATTTCAGCAGAAAAACAGCGAGATTTACTCGAATTAGAACAGCAATTTAAAGCCTTTCCGCAACCCATTATTGGGCGTTTTCATCAGCAAAAACTGTGGCTCGATCTCCGTTCCGTCAGCCAATTTGAACGCTTGATTGAGATGTTGGAAAACCACCAAATTATCGGAGAAAGAAAATGATCATCTGCACGGCAGGGCATGTCGATCACGGCAAAACAGCATTATTGGAAGCTTTAACCGGCACACACACTGCCCATTTACCGGAAGAGAAAAAGCGGGGGCTCACCATTGAATTGGGTTACGCCTATTTACCTTGGAAGGATAACGTCCTCGGTTTTATTGATGTGCCAGGGCATCAACGCTTTTTGGCGAATATGCTTGCAGGGCTAGGGGGAATTGACTACGCCCTTTTGGTGATTTCCGCTGAAGAGGGAATAAAACCGCAAACCGTGGAGCATCTAGGGATTCTACGCCTGCTCCATTTTACGGAAATTATGGTGGTGATCAGCAAGGCGGATCGCTGTACAGAAACACAAATCGACCAGCTCATTCAAGATATTCAGCAACAATTCCCCTTTTTGGCTACCTCGCCTTTTTTCATCACATCTGCCAAGACAGGGCAAGGCATTGATCGCCTGAAAACGCACTTGATCAAATTGCAACAAAAAAACGACCGCTTGCACCAGCCCTTCCGCTATGCGATTGACCGCCTTTTTCATCTCAAAGGCTCGGGCTTAGTCGTCACCGGCACGGCGATTAGTGGCAAGGTCGCCCTTGGCGATGAACTCTTTTTATCCACAGGGCAGAAAGTGCGGGTAAAAAGTATTCACGCTCAAAATCGTGAAGCCACACAAGGGCAAGGCGGGCAACGTTTAGCGTTAAATCTCGGTGGGGTAGAAAAAAGCAACCTTACCCGTGGCGATTGGCTCACTACCCTCGCCCCTGACTTTGCCTGTGATCGCCTTTGCGTACAGTTAGAAGCAAGCCATCCGCTTAAAGAGAACCAAGTGGTGCATCTCTATCACTATGTCCGCCATATTACTGGCAAAGTGAATTTGCTTGATTGCAAAAGCCTTGCTCCTCAACAGCAAGCCTTGGCGGAGCTGATTTTAGATGAACCTCTCCACATCGCCGTGGGAGATAAGCTGATTCTGCGTAGTGGCGATGACAGCCATACCCTCGGGGGGCGGAAGTGTTGGAAATCAACAGCCCGAAACGGCATAAACGTAGCGACAAGCGGTTAAATTTACTCAACAATTTGCACCGTGCAAAAAATTGGGCAGAACGCACCGCTTGTTATATTGAAGATCAACCTCGCCAACTGCCACAACTGATGTGGGCGGAACAACGCTTCGTCACTGAAATTGCAGGGCTTCACTTCCCCCAACAGAGTAGTTGGCTCTTCTCTCAAGCGTTCAAAACGCAATTACAACAGCAACTGCTCAACGCCTTGGCGGAATACCACGCCCAACATAACGACCAAGTGGGCGTGACCAAAGCTCGACTGCACCGTATCGCTGCCTTGCAACAGCCCGATAAGCTCGTCTTTGCCATCATTGATGAATTGGTCGAAGCAGGCGAAATCGCCCAGCAAGGCGGTTGGCTTCATTTGCCCGCACATCGCATCGCCTTTTCCAAGGAAGAACAAGCCCTTTGGGCGGAGATTCAGCCCCTTTTTGCGCAAACTCACCAAGCGTTATGGGTAAGAGATATTGCTAACATCGTGCAACAAGAGGAAACGGCCATGCGGAATCTGCTCTATAAAGCGGGGAAATTGGGCTACTTAGTGCCGATTGTGAAAGACCGCTTTTTACTTTATGAACAGATTGTTGCCTTTGCCCGTTTGATTCAAAACTTTATTGAAGAACACGGGGAAATTTCTGTCAATCAACTGCGTGATGAGATCCAATACGGGCGAAAACTCACGGTACAACTGATCGAATACTTCAACCGTTGTGGTTTTTTACGCCGTAAAGGGAATGTGCATTTATTGCGGGATGGGGAGATGTTTCGTAAGGAATAACCGTTAAAAAAGAAAAGCACCATAGGTGCTTTTCTTTTTTATTCGAGGGTATTAACCACAATATACTTTTGAGGTACGTGGCGAATAAATACCAATCGTTACTAATGTTAATAGAATATTTGGTGCACTTAAGAAACTTTCCACTTTGGCAATCTTATCCGCGCCACCACAGATTTCTACTGCATTGATAGTTTTTTCCTGCCCAATACCAAAGACAAAGAAATTCTCTGAATTTTCATATGTCGGCAATGTTTTTGTAGTAGGTTTTAAAGTTGCTGTTTGAGTCGCGCAACCTGAAATAGCTAAGGTTAATCCTAACAGCATTGTTGTTATTACTTTTTTCATTTTAACTCCCTACTTACAATAAACTTTGATATCACGTGGTGTATAAATGCCTTGAGATAACGTTCCCAAAAAGCCATTTAGAAAAGACATTTTTGTCTGTACTTTTGTCACATTCTCACTTCCTTTACATACTTCTGAGGCATTCACTTCTTTTTGTTGAGCAATCCCCTGAACAAAGAAAGTTTGCATATCTTCATAGGTTGGTTCAACTTTACCAACCTGCTGAGAAACAATATAGGTCTGCGTTGAACACCCAGCCATTAAAAAACCTGCAACAGCAAGTAGCATCAATTTTTTCATTTTAATCCTCTACGATTAATATTAGAACTTTACTTTTATTGAATAAGAATAACCTTTGAAAGTTCAAAGGTTATTCTAGTATCAAAGACTGAAATTACTCTTCGTCTGCCTCAAAACCCGCGTTTAATAACGCAGCAAGGCTTTGGGTTGCTTCATCGGCAATGAAACTTTGCGTTTCTGCTTCAATCTCTTCCGCCGTAGCGAAAGAAGAAGCCGTTGGCGCTGGAATATCTAAATTCACTACTTCTTCAACATTACCGCGTTTTTTCGCACGGTTTTGGTGATAAGCAAAGCCAGTACCCGCTGGAATTAAGCGACCAACGATTACGTTCTCTTTCAAGCCACGCAATTCATCACGTTTGCCCGCAACCGCCGCTTCTGTTAGCACACGGGTTGTTTCTTGGAACGATGCCGCAGAGATGAAGGATTCCGTTGCAAGGGACGCTTTGGTAATACCGAGTAATTCACGCTCAAATTCCACAAGTGGTTTGCCCTCTTCGGCACGTTTGCGGTTAGCAATTTTCACGCGAGAAACTTCCACTTGCTCCCCTTCGAGGAACTCGCTGTCATAAGCATTGGTAATGACCGCTTTACGCAACATTTGACGAACAATCACTTCGATGTGCTTGTCGTTAATTTTTACACCCTGTAAGCGATAAACTTCTTGCACTTCGTTGACAATGTAGTCCGTCACGGCATGAACGCCCCGTAGGCGGAGAATATCATGTGGCATTTCAGGGCCATCGGAAATCACATCGCCACGTTCGACTAACTCGCCCTCAAAGACGTTGAGCTGACGCCATTTTGGAATCATTTCCTCATGGGTTTCGCCCTCAGCAGGGGTGATGAGTAAGCGACGTTTGCCTTTGGTTTCTTTACCGAATGACACGATACCTGAAATTTCGGCAAGAATCGCTGGCTCTTTCGGCTTACGGGCTTCAAAGAGGTCGGCAACGCGTGGAAGACCACCGGTAATATCCTTGGTAGCGGTCGATTCTTGTGGAATACGCGCTAAGGCTTCACCGATAGAGATTTCCGCACCGTCATTGAGATTTACAATCGCTTTACCCGGTAGGAAGTATTGTGCAGCAACGTCTGTGCCTGAAATTAAAATGTCGTTGCCTTGAGCATCCACTAATTTTAATGCAGGGCGGAGGTCTTTACCTGCCGTTGCACGCTCACCCACATCTTGCACGACGATAGAGGAAAGACCCGTTAATTCGTCCGTTTGACGTGTCACGGTTAAGCCATCTACGATGTCGCTGAACTTGATGAAACCACTTACTTCCGAGATGATCGGCATCGTATGTGGATCCCAGTTCGCCACCACTTCGCCAGCATTCACTTCTGCACCGTCGCCTTTGCCTAATACCGCACCGTAAGGGACTTTATAGTTCTCTTTGGTACGACCAAACGCATCCACGACAGTTAATTCCGTATTACGGGAAGTTAAAACGAGCTTGCCTTCTTTGTTAGTTACAAATTTCGCATTGGCGAGTTTTAATGTCCCGGCATTTTTCACTTGAATGCTTGACTCTTTCGCCGCCGCAGATGCCGCACCACCGATATGGAACGTACGCATCGTTAACTGTGTACCCGGCTCA
Source organism: Pasteurellaceae bacterium Macca (assembly GCA_023101485.1). Taxonomy (GTDB): domain Bacteria; phylum Pseudomonadota; class Gammaproteobacteria; order Enterobacterales; family Pasteurellaceae; genus LVZB01. The sequence continues at coordinate 842,248 of LVZB01000001.1, forward strand.
CCGATTGACTGTGCCGCGATAACACCGACGGCTTCACCTTGGTTGATTAAGTGGCCACGCGCAAGGTCACGTCCGTAACATTTCGCACACACACCGAAGTCTGTGTTACAGGTTACAACAGAACGTACTTTAATCACGTCCACCGATTCTGCATCAATCACATCACACCATTTCTCATCAATCAGGGTGTTACGCGGGATTAACACTTCTTCTGTACCCGGTTTTAACACATCTTCTGCCACCACACGACCTAACACACGATCACGCAAGGCTTCTTTTACATCGCCACCTTCAATAAGTGGAGTCATGACGATACCTTCGTGCGTGCCACAGTCATCTTCAATGATCACTAAATCTTGGGCAACATCTACTAAACGACGGGTTAAGTAACCGGAGTTCGCGGTTTTTAATGCGGTATCCGCCAAACCTTTACGCGCACCGTGGGTGGAGATAAAGTATTGGAGAACGTTTAAGCCTTCGCGGAAGTTCGCCGTAATTGGGGTTTCAATGATCGAGCCATCTGGACGCGCCATCAAACCACGCATACCCGCTAGCTGACGAATCTGTGCCGCAGAACCACGCGCACCGGAGTCTGCCATCATAAAGATACTGTTGAAAGAAGATTGCTTCTCTAACTGACCTTCACGGTTTAATACTTCTTCCGTGGAAAGGTTTTCCATCATCGCTTTGGCAACACGCTCATTCGCCGCGGCCCAAATATCGATCACTTTGTTATAACGCTCACCGGCGGTCACTAAACCGGAGTTGAACTGTTCTTGGATTTCTGCCACTTCTTCTTCCGCAGCGGAGATGATTTCGTATTTCTGATCAGGAATAACCATATCATCAATACCCACCGAAGAACCTGAACGTGCGGCATAAGCAAAACCGGTGTACATAATTTGGTCAGCAAAGATCACTGACTCTTTTAAACCTAAACGGCGATAGCTTTCATTGATCAGTTTTGAAATCGCTTTCTTACCTAAGGTTTGGTTGAATAAGCTAAATGGCATTCCTTTTGGTGCGATCATCCAAAGGATGGCACGACCAATAGTGGTATCCACAAGGGACGTTTGCTCAACAAACTTGCCTGCTTCATCTTTAGTAAATTCGGTAATACGCACTTTCACACGAGCGTGTAATTCGGCTTGACCGGTACGGTAAGCTTTTTCCGCTTCGCGTGGGTCAAGGAAGTACATCCCTTCGCCTTTACCATTGACTTTATCGCGAGTCATATAGTAAAGCCCTAATACCACGTCTTGTGATGGAACAATAATCGGATCGCCGTTCGCCGGTGAAAGCACGTTATTGGTGGACATCATCAAGGCACGGGCTTCTAACTGTGCTTCGAGGGTTAATGGAACGTGAACCGCCATTTGGTCACCATCGAAGTCCGCGTTGAACGCCGCACACACGAGTGGGTGTAACTGAATCGCTTTACCTTCAATCAATAACGGTTCGAACGCCTGAATACCTAAACGGTGAAGCGTTGGCGCACGGTTAAGAAGAATTGGATGCTCACGAATGACTTCGGCAAGGATATCCCAAACGATTGGATCTTCCCGCTCTACCATTTTCTTCGCCGCTTTAATGGTTGAGGCAATGCCACGGCTTTCTAATTTTGAGTAAATAAATGGACGGAATAACTCTAACGCCATTTTTTTCGGTAAGCCACATTGGTGTAGGCGTAGGTATGGACCTACGGTAATGACCGAACGACCGGAATAATCTACACGCTTACCTAATAAGTTTTGACGGAAACGACCTTGCTTACCTTTGATCATATCAGCCAAGGATTTTAATGGGCGTTTGTTTGAACCCGTAATCGCACGACCACGACGACCGTTATCTAATAAAGCATCGACAGATTCTTGAAGCATCCGTTTTTCGTTACGCACGATAATATCCGGGGCGACTAAGTCTAATAAACGTTTTAAACGGTTATTACGGTTAATCACACGGCGGTATAAATCGTTAAGATCAGACGTCGCAAAACGGCCACCATCAAGTGGCACTAATGGACGTAAATCCGGCGGAAGCACCGGTAATACGGTCATCACCATCCACTCTGGTTTGTTGCCAGACTGTTGGAAAGCTTCGAGTAATTTTAAGCGTTTTGTGATTTTTTTACGTTTGGTTTCTGAATTGGTTTCTTGTAATTCTTCGCGTAAAATTTCACATTGATGTTCAAGATCTAAATCTTTTAACAAGGCTTGGATACCTTCGGCACCCATTTTCGCTTCAAATTCATCGCCCCAACGCTCTTCGGCTTCAATGAACTGCTCTTCCGTTAATAGCTGATTCTTTTCAAGATCAGTCATGCCCGGCTCGATCACCACATAGCTTTCAAAATAAAGAACACGTTCAATATCACGCAACGGCATATCTAAGATTAAGCCGATACGGGATGGAAGGGATTTTAAGAACCAAATATGCGCCACAGGGCAAGCGAGTTCGATATGACCCATACGATCACGACGAACTTTGGTTTGGGTTACTTCAACGCCACATTTTTCACAAATCACACCGCGGTGCTTTAAGCGTTTGTATTTACCACATAAACATTCGTAATCTTTCACTGGCCCGAAAATACGCGCACAGAATAGACCGTCACGCTCCGGTTTGAAGGTACGGTAGTTAATGGTTTCTGGTTTTTTTACTTCACCAAATGACCATGAGCGGATCTTATCAGGTGATGCTAAACCAATTTTAATTACATCGAAATCATCGTTCGATTTAGATTGTGCTTTTAAAAACTTAACTAAGTCTTTCACTTTTTTGCCCCTAAGGTGGAGGTTAAAGTTATTGGGGTAATACTACCCCAAATGAGAAATGGATTAACAAGCGGTCGTTTTTACCAAACATTTTGCCAGCCGACCGCTTGCTAGGAACTACGCTTCGTCGAGTTCCATATCAATCGCTAATGCACGAATTTCTTTCGTGATTACGTTGAAGGACTCTGGCATACCCGGTTCCATATAGTGCGTACCATCGACGATGTTTTTATACATCTTCGTACGACCATTGACGTCATCAGATTTCACCGTGAGCATTTCTTGTAGGGTGTAAGCTGCACCGTATGCTTCTAACGCCCAAACCTCCATCTCACCGAAACGCTGACCACCGAACTGTGCTTTACCACCCAACGGTTGTTGAGTAACAAGGCTATAAGAACCTGTTGAACGGGCATGCATTTTGTCATCCACTAAGTGGTTGAGTTTGAGCATATACATATAACCGACGGTTACAGGACGCTCAAATTTCTCACCGGTACGACCATCGTATAAGGTAATTTGACCCGACGTTGGTAAGCCACCTAATTCGAGTAAGCCTTTAATTTCGCTTTCATGCGCACCGTCAAATACTGGTGTCGCAAGCGGTAAGCCTTTACGTAAATTTTGTGCTAAACGTAAAATCTCTTCATCCGAGAAGGTGCTTAAATCAACGACTTGCGAACCGTGACCTAAATCGTAGGCTTTTTGCATATATTCACGCAATTTCGCAACAGATTGTTGCTGTTTGATCATCGCATTGATCTTGTCACCAATACCACGAGCCGCTAAGCCTAAGTGCGTTTCTAAGATCTGACCGATATTCATACGCGATGGTACGCCCAGTGGGTTTAACACGATTTCCACCGGCTGACCGTTTTCATCGTAAGGCATATCTTCCACAGGGTTAATTTTTGAGATAACCCCTTTGTTACCGTGACGACCCGCCATTTTATCCCCTGGCTGGATTTGGCGTTTCACCGCAAGATACACTTTCACCACTTTTAACACGCCCGGTGCTAAATCATCACCTTGGATAATTTTGTCACGTTTAATTGTAAGCTTACGCTCAAACTCTTTGCGTAACTCTTCGTGCTGTTCAGCAAGCTGTTCAAGTTGATTTTGTTTTGCTTCGTCATCGAGGGTTTGTTCTAACCATTTCTCACGGGCAACATTATCTAACGCCGTCGCATTCACGCCACCTTCAATGAGGAGGTTACGCACACGGGTAAATAAACCCGCTTCTAAAATTTCAAGCTCTTCGGCGAGGTCTTTTTTCGCTTCACGAAGTTGCATTTCTTCAATGTCTTTCGCGCGCTTATCTTTTTCTACGCCATCACGGGTAAAGACTTGAACGTCAATCACTGTACCTGATGTACCATTTGGCACGCGTAATGAGCTATCTTTTACATCGGAGGCTTTTTCACCGAAGATCGCACGGAGTAATTTTTCCTCTGGGGTTAATTGTGTTTCACCTTTTGGTGTCACTTTACCCACAAGAATGTCCCCGCCTTTCACTTCTGCACCGATAAAGACGATACCTGACTCATCCAATTTACTTAATGCAGATTCACCCACGTTTGGAATATCCGCGGTGATCTCTTCTGCACCTAATTTGGTATCCCGAGCCACACAAGAAAGCTCTTGAATGTGGATGGTCGTAAAGCGATCTTCTTGTACAACACGCTCAGAAACAAGCATGGAGTCTTCAAAGTTATAACCATTCCATGGCATGAACGCCACACGGATATTTTGACCTAACGCCAATTCCCCTAAATCAGTGGAAGGACCGTCGGCAAGGATTTCGCCCCGCTCAACAGGTTCGCCTAATTTCACACAAGGAATTTGGTTGATACAGGTATTTTGGTTAGAACGGGTGTATTTAATTAAGTTATAAATATCAATACCCGCTTCGCCGGCAACGGTTTCATCTTCATTGACTTTCACCACGATACGGGAAGCATCCACGTATTGCACCGTACCTCCACGTTTTGCAACCACTGCCACGCCCGAGTCTAATGCCACGGCTTTTTCAATACCAGTACCGACTAATGGTTTATCCGCGCGTAAGGTTGGCACAGCCTGACGTTGCATGTTCGCACCCATTAAGGCACGGTTCGCATCGTCGTGCTCAAGGAACGGGATTAACGCAGCTGCCACAGAAACAACCTGTTGGGTTGAAACGTCCATATAGTGGATCTCTTCTGGGCGGTATAAACCGGATTCGCCATGCTCACCACGACAAGTCACATAGGTATCGGTAAAGCGGAACTCATCATCTAAGTTCGAGTTTGCCTGTGCGATAACATAGTTACCCTCTTCAATCGCAGAAAGGTACTCGATCTCTTCGGTCACTTGACCATTCACTACTTTACGATATGGCGTTTCTAAGAAACCGTAGTTATTTGTACGAGCATACACAGAAAGCGAGTTAATCAAACCGATGTTTGGACCCTCTGGGGTTTCAATCGGACAAACACGACCGTAGTGTGTTGCATGAACGTCACGCACCTCAAAGCCAGCACGCTCACGGGTTAAACCACCCGGGCCTAATGCAGAAATACGGCGTTTATGTGTTACCTCTGAGAGCGGGTTATTTTGGTCCATAAATTGCGAAAGCTGAGAAGAACCAAAGAACTCTTTCACTGCGGCGGAAATTGGTTTCGCATTGATAAGATCTTGTGGCGCAACGCCTTCTAAATCGCCAAGGGAAAGACGCTCACGCACCGCTCGCTCAACACGCACTAAACCAATACGGAATTGGTTTTCTGCCATTTCGCCCACAGAACGGATGCGACGGTTACCTAAGTGGTCAATATCATCCACTTCGCCACGACCATTACGGATCTCGATGAGTTTTTTCATCACTCCGATAATGTCGTCATTGCTTAGTACACCGCCGCCCACGCCTTCTGGAATATCAAGGGAACGGTTGAACTTCATCCGACCGACTGCCGATAAATCATAACGGTCAGGGGAGAAGAACATATTATCGAATAGCCCTTCCGCCGCCTCTTTCGTTGGTGGCTCGCCCGGACGCATCATACGGTAGATTTCGACTAACGCACTTAAACGGTCGTAAGTTGGGTCAATACGGAGGGTTTCAGAAATGTAAGCACCGTGATCTAAATCGTTGGTAAAGAGTACTTCGATTTCGTTATACCCGGCTTGAGCAAGTGCGGCTAAGGTTTCTAAGCTGATCTCGCTATTTGCTGGGCAGACAATCTCACCGGTAGAAAGATCGATATAATCTCTCGCCGTCACTTTGCCGACAATGTATTCCGTTGGCACAACGATTTGTGTAATGTTATCTTTTTCTAAGGCACGGATATGACGTGCGGTGATACGGCGACCGCTTTCCACATACACTTTACCGTTCGCTTCAATATCAAACGCTGCCGTTTCACCACGCAAACGTTCTGGCACTAATGCCATTAAGAGTTGGTTATTTTCAATGTGGAAGGTCACTTTGTCGAAGAACATCGTCAAGATTTCTTCGGTGGTATAACCTAAAGCACGCAGAATAATGGTAGCTGGAAGTTTGCGACGGCGGTCGATACGCGCATATAAATTATCTTTTGGATCAAATTCAAAATCTAACCAAGAACCACGGTAAGGAATGATGCGTGCGTTATACAGCACTTTTCCTGATGCGTGGGTTTTACCTTTGTCTGAATCGAAGAAGACGCCCGGGCTACGGTGTAATTGTGAAACGATAACACGCTCCGTGCCGTTGATTACAAAGGTACCGTTATCCGTCATCAATGGGATTTCACCCATATAGACATTTTGTTCTTTAATATCTTTAATGGTACCGGCTGCGGCTTCACGGTCGAAGCTGACTAAGCGGAGTTTCACGCGTAACGGGGCGGCGTAGGTTGTGCCACGAATTTGACATTCACGCACATCAAAAACCGGCTCGCCAAGTTCGTAAGAAACGTATTGAAGCTCTGTGGCACCGTTGTTGCTCACAATCGGAAATACAGAACGGAATGCCGCTTCTAAACCTTGTTGCCCTTCGGGATCTCTTTGGATAAATTTATCAAAAGAATCAAGCTGAATTGTTAATAGATAAGGTACGTTCAGAACTTGTGGGCGTTTGCCAAAGCTCTTACGGATACGCTTTTTCTCGGAGTATGAGTATCCCATTATTAGATAGCCTCTGATTTTTATTGGGTTTGTTGAACGTTACATCCGCCTTAACGACTGAGGCGAAGTGGCATTAAAATTACGAGGTGTTGTTTTCTTATTGAGGAACAGGGGTCAAAAATCACTACCGCACTGTATCAATAAGGAATGGAGGGGAGAACCCTGATTCATCGCCCTGCAAGGCAGGCGTTAGCCCACAAAAGCAAATTTTCACACAAATTCGACCGCTTGCATCAGTAGGCTAACGCCCACCCTACAAAACTTGCGATAAATCAATCACTTAGTTAAACCTAAACAACGCAAATTTAACTAAACCCTAAAAACAACAATAGGCCAGAAGAAAATTCATCTAGCCAAGGTCGGAAATAGGGATTGGAAATTTTAAATAAAAACACACCAATAATCAAGAAATAATCTCGATTTTTAAGGATATTTTGCATGGCAATCTTTCATTACCAGAGCACAGCACTATTCCACTCTTAACTATTTCCAATAGGCGATAAACTCGCTATATTACCCTCTCTTTCAACCCACTCCATAGAGGCTTTTTATGACTCAAATTACCTTAGCAGGCAACCCGATTGAGGTCGCTGGAAACTTCCCACAAATCGGCGATAGCGTGGCAGATTTTCGCTTAGTAGCGAATGATTTATCCGAAGTGAGCTTGGCGGATTTCAACGGCAAACGCAAAGTGCTTAACATCTTCCCAAGTATTGATACCGGCATTTGTGCGACGTCTGTGCGCGTATTTAACCAACAAGCAAGCAATGTAGAAAACTGTGTTGTGCTGTGCATTTCGGCGGATTTACCTTTCGCACAGGGGCGTTTTTGTGGTGCAGAAGGGATTGAAAATGTACAAACTCTCTCTACTTTCCGCAATACTGAATTCCCACAAGCACTCGGCGTAGCAATCACAACAGGCCCACTTGCGGGCTTAACCGCGCGTGCAGTGGTTGTGCTTGATGAGCAAAACCGCGTGTTACACAGCGAGCTTGTGCCAGAAATTAAGCAAGAACCCCAATACGACAAAGCGTTAGCGGTTCTCGCGTAATAAAAAACAAGCGGTCAAATTTCTCACAAAATTTGACCGCTTGCATGTTAGGGAAACGATTACGATTTACCTAAGTTATCAAAGAATTTTTTTACACCATCAAAAAAACCTTGATGTTTTGGACGATGGGAATTTGTGCCTTCAAGGCTCTCTTCCAATTTACGCAATAACGCTTTTTGTTCTTCGTTAAGGGAAATTGGCGTTTCAATGACGACCTTACAGATTAAATCACCGGCGTAGCCACCTCTCGCCCCCACCACGCCTTTACCCCTTACGCGGAAAAGTTTGCCCGTTTGCGTTTCTGCTGGGATTTTAAGTTTTACTCTGCCATCAAGGGTTGGTACTTCAATTTCACCACCAAGTGCCGCCATGGTGAAACTGATTGGCACTTCGCAGTAAAGATTATTGCCGTCACGGACAAAAATATCGTGGTCTTTAACGTGGATGACCACATATAAATCCCCAGCAGGCGCGCCATTTTCCCCTGCCGCCCCTTCGCCGGATAAGCGTAACTGGTTGCCTGTATCCACGCCGGCTGGAATAGTGACGGAAAGATTTTTCGCTTTATGCACTCGTCCGTCGCCGTGGCAACTTTTACACGGTTTTTCAATTTTCTTACCACTACCGTGACAAGTCGGGCAGACAGCTTCGGTCATAAAGAAGCCTTGCTGACGGCGGATTCTGCCTGAACCGTGACAGCTTGGGCAAGTTTCAACTTTACTGCCCGCTTCCGCGCCTGAACCGTGACAGCTATCACACTCGGCAAGGGTTTGAATGCGAATATCTTTTTTCACACCACGCACAGCTTCTTCGAGAGTGATTTCAAGGTTATATTGTAAATCATCGCCCCGAACAACCCGTTGTCGGCGACCACCGCCACCAAAACCGCCACCGAACATTTCGCTGAAAATATCTTCAAAACCGCCGAAACCACCGCCGCCAAAGCCACCACCGAAACCGCCCGCACCACCTTGTTCAAAGGCTTGGTGGCCGTATTGATCGTACATGGCACGTTTTTCGCCGTCGCCTAGCACTTCGTAGGCTTCTTTGATCTCTTTAAATTTCTCTTCGGCATCTTTACTGCCTTGATTTTTATCGGGGTGGTGCTTCGCTGCCAAACGTTTGTAAGCCCGTTTGATCTCTTGCTCGCTCGCCCCTTTGCTTAATCCGAGGACTTCATAATAATCACGTTTTGACATAAGTTTTTAACCTAATTTTTCTTAATTATAAAAAATAAAATTGAGTGGTATATTGCCCCCCATCCCCCTTCGGGGACTTCCCCCCGCAAGCAGGGGGAAGGGAAGAACAAGCGGTCGATTTTTATCGCTTTTTTGTTATTCCCTCTTTTTAATCGCTCATCAATTAACAATGTGCCACAAGGGAAATGTGAATTTCGACTTTCCCGTCTGGATTATATTTCTCAATATCAAGGCTATATGCCCGTCTTAATAACCCTTGTTTTTCTTTATTTTTAATCCGTTCCCACGTTTGATCGACGAATGCTTTGGTGGTAAGAAAGGTTTCATACCAAACAAAAGGATCGGTTTTAATCACTGGTAAATTATTAGACTGTTCCGTTGCAATCACAAATTGAGTTAATTTTTGTGAGTTATCATACAAATAAATGCCGTAGTAAGGCTGGTCTTGGGGTAATTTATCTAAATGCTGTTGCCAAAATGCCTGAATAGTAAAATCACTCTCGGCAATATTTAATTGCGCAATGGGGTAAAGGCTTTGCATAATTCCTCCAAAAAATGACCGCTTGTAAAACTATTTGTTTTGTTCTAGGGCAAAAACTTGCTTTTGCAATATTTCATCAATTTTATAGCGTTCTAAACCTGAGCTGATTAACGTTTGCTCTAAAACCTGTAATTGCTTTTCAAATGCCATTCTTGCCTTATAAATATTTTCTGCAATAAAATCAGCATTTAAATCACTTTCAATTCGGTAAAATTTAATATTCGATACACAAGGATAGAACCATTTAAATTTCGCCGTTAATTCTTGAATCGCAATTGTACCGTGTGCTTCGCTAATCCCTTCTTCGCCTAAATAAACGCTACCTTGCAAATTTTCAAAGCCGTGTTTGGCAAGCACTTGGCGAATATCATCGTAAGCATTATTTTCACCTTGATAATTAGTTTTTAGGCAATTGGTGTCCATATCAAAGGTGATTAAGTATCTGCTCATATTATTGCCTTGTGAAATTTGTAGGGTGGGTGTAAGCCCACCATTGCACAATTATCTTTATTTTCAACCGCTTGATAGTTATTTTAGTGGGTTTACGCCCTACAGCCTAGATTATTTTATTAACTTATCAAATATTTTATTAATAGTTAAAGCCAACATCATCCAAGCACATCCAATAAAATACAAAAACCAAGATAATAAACCAAACTCTCCTTCCTTTATATATCCTTTATAAGCTAAATACAAACTTAAAACAGTATTAGCAGCCAACAATAAAAAAATGAAAAAAGATATAATTTTATACTTGGTTTTAAGCATTTTATAAAAACTTAATGTTTTTGAATTTAAAAATACAAATAAACAAAAGACACAACAATAAACACTAAGGCCAGAATAACATAATGTAACCTCATTAGGATCTAAACCATTACCTGATGAAACAGCTAAAAACACACACCAAAAAAGAGAAAACAAAACACTCCACTTTGTGAAGTTTTTATACTCTTTATGCGTTTCAATTGTTATTTCATTACTATTTTTTTTAGTCTCCTTTAAAATTATATACATTAAGGCTGCAAAAATAGTAATTAAAATATTAATCCATAAAAACAATTCAGTATTAAATATTTCTGATATATTGAATTTATAAGCATAAGCTGCTTTACTAAACATTTCTTGTAAATAATTCATTTAAACCTCATACACCAAAAGGGCGTATCTCTACGCCCTTATTATTTTCAGTTCAGATAATTATTTATTATCTTTCACTTCTTCAAACTCCGCATCAACTACGCCGTCATCTTTTTCGGACTGTTGTTGTGCGCCACCTTGGGCTTGTTGAGCTTGGGCTTGAGCGGCTTGCATTAACGGCTCAGAGGCTTTTACGACGGCTTCGATTTTCGCTTCAATATCGGCTTTGTCTTCGCCTTTGGCTGCGGTTTCAAGGGCATTGACGGCTTCTTCGATTTTCGCTTTGTCATCCGCATTTAAAGCACTGCCTGCTTCGCTGATCTGTTTGCGAGTAGAATGTACAATGGCATCCGCTTGATTGCGAGTTTGTACTAGCTCTTCAAATTTACGGTCGGCTTCGGCATTCGCTTCTGCATCACGCACCATTTGTTCGACTTCTGCATCACTTAAACCGGATGACGCTTTAATCACGATTTTTTGCTCTTTACCGGTGTTCTTGTCTTTTGCTGACACGTGTAAGATACCGTCGGCGTCAATATCGAAAGTCACTTCGATTTGTGGCATACCACGAGGCGCTGGTTGGATACCGTCTAAGTTGAACTGACCGAGGGATTTATTATCACTCGCACGCTTACGTTCGCCTTGTAACACGTGGATCGTTACCGCACTTTGGTTATCTTCCGCCGTAGAGAACACTTGGCTGTGTTTTGTTGGGATCGTGGTGTTTTTCTCGATGAGTTTAGTCATCACGCTACCCATTGTTTCGATACCAAGTGAAAGTGGCGTTACGTCTAATAATAAAACATCTGTAACGTCCCCTGCTAATACCCCACCTTGTACTGCCGCACCGATTGCCACCGCTTCATCTGGATTCACATCTTTACGCGGTTCTTTACCGAAGAAATCTGCCACTTTTTGTTGAACTAATGGCATACGAGTTTGACCACCGACTAAAATCACGTCATTGATTTCAGAGATGCTTAATCCCGCGTCAGCTAAGGCGACTTTTACCGGTTCAAGTGAGCGAGCGACTAAATCTTCCACTAAGGCTTCTAATTTCGCACGGGTAATGGTTAGCACTAAGTGTTTCGGGCCGGTTGCATCTGCTGTGATGTACGGTAAATTCACTTCTGTGGATTGTGCAGAAGAGAGTTCGATCTTCGCTTTTTCTGCGGCTTCTTTCACACGTTGCATTGCCATAGAGTCTGCGCGTAAATCAACGCCTTGCTCTTTTTGGAACTCTTCAACAATGTAGTTGATTAAACGGTTGTCAAAGTCTTCACCACCCAAGTGGGTATCACCGTTGGTGGCACGCACTTCAAAGGTTTGCTCGCCATCAATGTTATCAATCTCGATGATAGATAAGTCAAATGTACCGCCCCCTAAGTCATACACGGCGATGATTTGGTTCTCTTTTTTCGAATCTAAACCATACGCTAATGCCGCGGCTGTTGGTTCGTTGATGATACGTTTTACTTCTAAACCGGCGATACGGCCTGCGTCTTTGGTCGCTTGGCGTTGTGCATCGTTGAAGTAAGCCGGCACAGTGATAACCGCTTCGGTTACTGGCTCGCCTAAGAAATCTTCAGCGGTTTTCTTCATTTTTTTCAACACTTCCGCAGAAATTTGCGGTGGTGCCATTTTTTCGCCTTTTACAGACACCCACGCATCGCCATTGTCAGCTTTGGTGATTTCAAAAGGCATAATTTCAATATCACGTTGTACTTCGGTGTCTTGGAAACGGCGACCGATTAAACGTTTAATGGCGAATAAGGTGTTTTTCGGGTTCGTGATCGCCTGACGTTTTGCCGGCTGCCCCACTAAGGTTTCTTTATCTGTATAAGCAATGATTGACGGGGTTGTGCGTGCGCCTTCTGCGTTTTCTAATACGCGTGGTTTGTCACCATCCATGACCGCAACACAAGAGTTCGTTGTCCCTAAGTCAATACCAATAATTTTACCCATTTTGTTTCTCCAAATATAAATCGAGTTGAATTTGTTTTACAAGATTGTGGCAATTCACGCTTTTTCAAGGCATTTAAACGCATTTTCTTGCACGTTTCATAAAAAAAGAAATGGGATTTTTGATTCCCATTCAGACGAGCCAATAAATAGCGATAAAAAAGTGGATTTCAAGGGAGCAAGAGAAAAAATTTTTACTTTTTTTAATACAAGCGGTCTTTTTTTCACACTTTTTTGCTCACTTTGTTTCCGTTGCTTGCCTTGCACTGCCCTTGCTATCCCAAAAGAAATGGCTAGAATAGCCACGCTACATTTTTAGCGTTTATTCGATTCGGCTTGATTTTTTATTTTTCGGGCAATTTTTTATTATTTTTTAAGGATTTTTTATGCCATTTCGTAAAAAGAAAAAGGTGATGACGGGGCGTGATATTCACGAACATCACCGTGTTGCAACACCCCTTGAACTGTTGTTTGACTTAGTCTTCGTGGTCGCGATTGCCGCTGCCGTCAGTGGTTTACATCACGCCTTAGCAGCGCATCATATTATGCAAGGTGTGTTAGGCTTTGGGTTGGTCTTCTTCGGGATCTTCATTGCGTGGCTCAACCATACTTGGTTTGCTTCTGCTTTTGATACAGATGATACACGCTACCGCTTGCAAACCATGTTGCAGATGTTCGGGGCGTTATTGATGGCAGTCGGTGTGCCGGAATTCTTCGGTGGCAACTCTTTGGCGGCAGTCATCGGTTTTGCGGTGATGCGTTTAGCCATGGCAAGCCAATGGCTTCGAGCAAGTTTAAATAGCTCAGAATATCGCCAAACTGCACTGCGTTATGCGGTTGGGATTGTAGTTGTCCAGCTAGGTTGGATTTCTCGTTTTTGGTTACCGCAAACATATTTCGTGATTTCAGCACTGATTTTGGTGGTGTTAGAACTGTCGTTACCCGTTTGGGCAGAGTCTAAAAAATTAACGCCTTGGCATCCACATCATATTGCTGAACGTTATTCATTATTAACGATCATCATTTTAGGTGAAAGTGTACTTGGTGCGACCGCTGCAGTAAGGGGCTTATTTGCCAGTGGTGAAAACGGTTTATGGGAAATATTCCCCCTCGGTGGTGGCATGATCGCCCTACTCTTTGCGTGTTGGTGGCTCTATTTTGAAATGCACTTTGCCGAACGTTTAGAAAAAAATCGTAGCCGATTAAATGCGTTTATTTTTGGTTATTGGCACTATTTCGCTTGGGCTGCCTTAGCGGCTATGGGAGCAGGGTTTGAACTTGTCGCTGATGTAGTCAAAGAAAATTCGAGCTTAAAGCACGAGCTTGGCGGGCATTTTGTATCGCCGATGTTAGCCGTAAGCGTATTAGCGATTGCGACTTTCGTGTTCTTATTCAGTATGTCGCTGATGTACGCTTTCTTATTGAAATCGTCTAACAAGCACTACTTTGCCTTTGTGTTGATGTTGATTTCGCCGGCATTCTCTATGCTTGCCGCCTACCTCGGTTTATCGCTCTCTTGGGTCATGTGGATTGGGGTGATCTCCCCAGTGTTGATGATTGCCTTATATCGTTCCGATAAAAAGCACGGCGCAGCTGACAGCACTCACTAAGCGATAAAACAAGCGGTCAAATTTTGTGAGAAATTTGACCGCTTGTTATTCTACTTCTCGCCTTAATCTTTCCAAAAACTCGGACTGAGAATCACTAATAAAGTGAAAACTTCCAACCGCCCACACACCATAGCAAAAGTCAGTACCCATTTGGCACTGTCTGGCACTTTCACAAAATTACTACTGACTGTGCCTAAAGCGGGTCCAAGATTATTCATAGTAGCAATCACGGCATTCAGGGCATCAAAGGTTTCCATCCCACAGGCGATAGTAGCGATCCAACAGACGATAAACACAAAGAAATACGCAGAGAAAAATGCCCATACGCCATCCACAATCTGTTCCGATAACACGTGCTTGCCCAGTTTAATCGGCTGAATCACATTGGGGTGAATAAAGCGGTGGATCTCTCGCTTGCCTTGTAAATAAAGCAAGAGGACGCGGAACATTTTTAAACCCCCACCCGTTGAACCGGCACAGCCACCGATAAAAGAGGCTAGGACTAAAATTAAGGGTAAAAAAGAGGGCCAACTGCTGAAATCATTGGTGGTAAAGCCTGCGGTGGTGGAAAGGGACACCGACTGAAACAACGCTTGGGAAAGTGTGGTCGTTGGATTATCAAAATATTGATATGCCCACAACAAAACCACGCACGTTAAAAAGAGTGAAAGCTGAACCAGAATGAAGAATCGGAACTCATAATCACGCCAGTAATGCTTCAAAATCGATCGTTGCATTTTGCCTTTATAGCGACCTTGGAATTGGTCGAAGAGGGCAAAATGTAGGGCAAAGTTACAGGCCGAAATCAGTAAGAAAAAGACGGTGATGTAGTTAATTGCATCACTGTTAAAATGCCCCATACTGGCATCATGGGTGGAGAATCCGCCAATCGCAACGGTGGCAAAACTATGACAAAGCGCGTCAAAAACACTCATCCCGGCAAGCCAAAATGCCGTGGCACATAACACCGTCAAGGAGACATAAATAAGCCACAATGCCTTTGCCGTTTCCGCAATCCTTGGGCGCATTTTTTGCTCCTTCAACGGCCCGGGCATTTCCGCGCGGTATAACTGCATTCCCCCAATCCCTAAAAGCGGAATAATCGCCACCGCAAGGACGATGATCCCCATACCGCCAAGCCATTGTAAGAACTGGCGATAAAAGAGAATCGCTTTCGGTAAGCTATCTAAGCCCGTAATCACGGTCGCCCCAGTGGTGGTTAAACCCGAAAAGGATTCAAAAATGGATTCAGAAAAATTGAGATCAGGGTGTTCAAGGAGAATAAAAGGCACTGCCCCCAAAGAGCCTAACACCACCCAAAAGAGGACAACAATCAAAAAGCCCTCACGGGAACGCAGCTCCTGTTTTCGCTTGCGACACAGCCACCATAGCACCGTGCCAACACTTAAATTCAGCACAAAGGCTTCCATAAAAGCTCGCCCACCACCATCGCCATAAATCAGTGCGACAAAAGCAGGCACAAGCATTGTGAAGGAAAACAGCATCACCAAAATGCCAACAATACGAATAATAGAAAGAAATTGCATTTGATAACCTTTATGAATTTGCTGCTTTAATAACTCAGCAATTTCTTTTAAATATATTTGACATTTGATTATAGCACGATTCCATAGTAGAGAATTTATATAGAAGAGGCTACTTATGATATTTCTAGTTTACTTTACATAAAAGACAAAAGTGGTTGCATCTTGAACACAGTTCAAAATACAACCACTAATTAATTTCCTAATAATAGCTTGATTAATTCAATGCTTTATCAGCCTCACGTTTTTTATCTCGCTCTTGAATTTCTTTCAAGCGTTCTAACGTTTTCTCAGATGATTTCATCGTTTCAGGATCTGCGCCATTCAATATTGCCAAGCCTTTTCCAGATTCATCTAAAGAATCTGCTAATACTTGTTGGGAATAATCTGGGGCATGGAAACCTGTTGAACCATCCGTAATGATCATTTGATAGAAGAAATCTGCTCTACCATGATGTTCTTGTGCCGCTTTTAAACGATCCGCTGGGAAACTTGGATCATCTTTGACTTTGGCAATCGCATTAACCAAACGAACTAACGCATCTGCTGCTTTATCTGCGGTCTGCGTAAATCTATCTTGGATTTTTTCAACACGATTTTTCATCTCTTTTTCACTAGATTTATGGCATCCCATACAAGCTGAATTAATATTAAACAACGGTGATTGAATCTGATGGTTAGTGAATTTTTTCGCTCCACTACGCTCATAAGGCATATGGCAATCTGCACAAGCAACATTATTCTCTGCATGAATAGATTGGTTATACACTTCAAACGTTGGGTGTCTACCTAAATAAAGATCTGAACCAGCAATTTCATGTTTATATTTATCCATGATTGTGTTGTCAATCGTTTTATAATAATCATACATATTAGAAAACTTAAAGCCTTTGTTCCAACCAAATGTTAATTGCATAGTTGGTGCTTTAAAGTAATACTCAACATGGCATTGTCCACATACAAAAGAGCGCATTTCTTTATGAGTTGCATCTTTATTGACATCAAAATTCATTATACCTTGTGCTGCTTTTGCCTCTTTAATTCCATTTATAAAGGCTTTATTAACAACTCTTAGTTTCATTGTTTTTGGATCATGACATTGGATACAAGAAAAACCATGGTCTTTGTCTAAGATTTTAAGTACATCTTCTTTTGGCATTAAACCAATATTTTCATAACCTGCGTCTTCGTCACTCTTATTATAAACCGTTCCATCTTTGAGCTTGCCGTCTTTAACATTCTGCTCTTTCCATTTCTTCCCATATTCAGCAATAAGCCCACCAGCATAACCTTTTGAAGAATGGCAATTCAAGCAGACACCCGCAACAGGCAAACTTTCCCACTGTCTTAATAACGTTTTTGCCTCATCTAAAGCATAATAATGCCCCCGAGTTTCACGGAAAAAATGCGGCGGTAAGATATTCCCTGCATTAAGAATATTCCAACGAGGATCAAGTTGTGCTGGACGTTTAGTGATTTGGAAACCGTCTGGATACCCTTTCATCGGTGGCAATACATCTCCTTTTTCTGATCCAGCATATAAAGTTGGTCGCATTTGTGATGTACGCATAAACGATTCATATTGTAATGGGAAATTCAATCCCCATACCGCGGGGTCAGTCTCAGTTTTACCAATTTCTACAACTTTCTCAAATTGTACTTTTGCTTCGGCTTTATGCTGAGAAATATTTATTAGCAAGGCAGTAATTGCCAAAGTAGCAATGGCAACTACGATAATTCCAACTGTATATAAACCAGTTTTACATTTTCCAAACATAATAATCCCCCTTTAAGTGGTAAGACAATAATAGGTTTTGTTTACTATTTAGAGCGAACTCTATGCCCAACAGAAGCATGGCAACGAGTACAATCAATGGTTTCATCTTTCTGATAAGGTATATGAATCATATCTGTTAATTCACCATGGCAATTTAAACAAGCTTTTTTGGTAATATTATGATTGACTTCTCGAATTTGAATATTTTGTGGATAATTTCCCAGTGTGAATTTAAGAGTATGCCAAAAACCATTATCCATTTTGGCAATAACTTTATTAAGCACGCTATCATGAGGCATATGACAATCATTACAGACTGCAACATGTGAATGTGGGCCTTTTATCCAAGCATCATAATGTTGTTGCATTGCATGGCAATTTTTACATGCTTTAGGATCATTGCTAAGATATGAAATTGCCTCAGAGTAATATGCCGTATAAGCACTTATACCAATAAACACGCCAATTAAAGTAATCAAAATAATACGGAGTAAAAATTTTTTTCTTGAATCTTGATCATCCATAAATTCCTCCTTAATCAACACTGGTATATTCATTTTTATTTACATTAAGAAATGAATTATAAATAATCATTAAAATATCATTTCTTAATTACAAATAGAGAATCTTATTCTCTTATAATAATTCTCCATGTATAAAAAAAAATTATTCTTAAAATAAAAAATGATATAAATCAAATAACGATTAAACAGAATAATAACACTACCTAATTTAAACCTTTTAATTACAAAAACACAACAAAACCCTTACATAAAATATAGTTATAGAACTCAATCAATAAGCACCCGACTCCTCGCAGTTTAAAGCGCTTTTGACAGGCTTTCTCTTTAAATAAACTGAAAATTTCTAAACGATAGAATACATTCGACCATATCTACCCTTTCTGTTTGCTATAATATGCCCCTTTTTACAAGGGGTCTGAATTTATGGAAAATTTGCAATCAGAACAACAAATGTGGAAACCGTCCGCGTCTATTCAGCGTTTAATTAAACGTGCCAAAATCATGGCAGAAATTCGCCAATTTTTCACAGAACGGGGGGTACTCGAAGTGGAAACCCCTGCCCTGTCGGCATTCTCGGTCACCGATGTGCATCTCTCCACCTTTTCGACGCAATTTCTCGCGCCTTTTGAAAATCAATCCAAAACGTTTCACCTTATCACAAGCCCGGAATACCATATGAAACGGTTACTCAGTGCGGGTAGCGGTGCGATTTTCCAGATCTGCCGTGTCTTTCGGAATGAAGAATCCGGCAAACGCCACAACCCTGAATTTACGATGTTGGAATGGTATCGCCCTTACTTTGATATGTATCGGCTAATCAATGAAGTGGATGACTTGCTCCAACAGATGCTCGACTGCGAACCCGCGGAGTCTTACAGCTACCAATTTGTGTTCCAAACCTATGTGGGGCTTGACCCGCTCTCCGCCAGCAATGCCCAGTTAGTCACCAAAGCACGGGAAAAGGGCTTCCAATGTGAGGACGATGAACAACGGGATACGCTCCTCCAATTTCTCTTTAGTGAAGTCGTTGAGCCCAAAATCGGGCGAGATCGCCCAACGGCGGTCTATCACTTCCCTGCTTCCCAAGCGGCCTTGGCACAATTAAGCTCGGAGGATCACCGCGTAGCCGAACGCTTTGAGTTCTACTATAAAGGGTTAGAATTGGCGAATGGTTTTCATGAATTAAGTGATGCGAAGGAACAAATTCGCCGTTTTGAACAGGATAATCGCCTCCGGGAAATGATGGGCTTACCAGCACAAGAATTGGATCACTACTTTCTCGATGCGCTGAAAGCTGGTATTCCTAACTGCTCCGGCGTTGCTTTAGGGGTCGATAGATTATTGATGATCGCCATGCAGGCTGAATCCATTGATGAAGTGATGGCATTTGGTGTAGAAAGAGCCTAGAGAAAGATCACATGCAAAAAAATAGCCACATTATGTGGCTATTTTTATCGTTATTATTTAAACGAGATATATGGTTTGATTTTTTTCACCGTGCTTGCACCAATGCCAGGCACTTTTTGTAACGCTTTGCTATTTTTGAACTGACCGTGTTTAGTACGATACTCAACGATAGCCTTCGCCTTTGTTTCACCAATACCCGCTAGGTTTTGTAAGGTTTTTACATCCGCAGTATTGATATTTACTTTCGTGCCTTTAGTCATTTTATTCATAGAATCGTGACTCATGGTTTTCGCAGAATCTTTCATGTTGTCTGCTTTTTTCATCATGGTATCTTTGCCGTCTGCCATTTTGTTCATGGAATCGTGACCCATGGTTTTCGCAGAATCTTTCATACTGTCTGCTTTTTTCATCATGGTATCTTTGCCGTCTGCCATTTTATTCATGGAATCGTGACCCATGGTTTTCGCAGAATCTTTCATGCTATCTGCTTTTTTCATCATGGTATCTTTGCCGTCTGCCATTTTATTCATGGAATCGTGACCCATGGTTTTCGCAGAATCTTTCATGCTATCTGCTTTTTTCATCATGGTATCTTTTCTATCTGCCATTTTATTCATGGAATCGTGACCCATAGTTTTTGCAGAATCTTTCATGCTATCTGCTTTTTTCATCATGGTATCTTTGCCATCTGCCATTTTATTCATGGAATCGTGACCCATGGTTTTCGCAGAATCTTTCATACTGTCTGCTTGTTTCATCATGGTTTCTTTTGCTTGTTTAGCCCCGTCTTTCATCATTTCAGTAGTCGAGGTTTCAGCAAAAGACATTGATGAAACAGCCATTGCAATACCTAAGGCTAAAAGTGATTTAAGTGATTTCATATTGTCTCCTAAGACATTAGATGTGCAGGATTGCACGGTAATTAGAACGCTTGATAAGACTTAATACCGTCAAAAAAGTTCAATCTATTAATCAATAGTTTTCTAAAAGATTTCAATTTATCTTCTTTTACTTTCCCATATAACTGTTCTATTCAAAGCTCACTGCTCAAAAATCAGATTACAAGCGGTCGTTTTCTTTTATTTTTTTGCTACGGGCTTTTTCTTCCCTCTTTTTGACTTTTTATCCTTGCTGGCTTTTCCTTTCGTTCCCTTAGTCGCTTTGCCGTTCATCACCTTCGCTTTCGCCACTTCTTTAAACACAGGCGTGCCTTGTTTGGCTTTCTGCTTGGCGGTTTTCCCTGCTGTTTTCGGTGGGCGTAAATTGGTGATCAACGCAAAATCAATTTTCTTGTCATCTAAATTCACCCCAATCACACGGACTTTCACGGGATCGCCTAAACGGTACATCACGCCATTTCCCCCCACAAGGCGTTGGCGGTCGCTATCAAAATGGTAGTAACCGTTATCCAGAGTGGAAATATGGACTAAACCGTCAATCAATAATTCATTTAATTTAACAAACAGACCAAACCCCGTCACGCTTGAGATCACGCCCTCAAAGGTTTCCCCGATGTGATCTTGCATATATTCACATTTTAACCAGTCTGCTACTTCACGGGTGGCATCATCGGCTCGGCGTTCTGTGGCGGAGCATTTTTCGCCGAACTGATCCATATCATCAAGCTGATAATGGTAACCACCACCGTGGGTATAGTGCTTGGTACTGCCTTTTGCCTTGTCGATTACATACTTAATGCCACGGTGAAGGAGCAAGTCTGGATAACGGCGAATCGGGGAGGTAAAATGCGCATATTCACTTAACGCTAAGCCGAAGTGACCTTCATTATCCGGCGTATAAACCGCTTGTTTTAGGGAGCGAAGGAGCATAGTTTGGATCAGCTCTTTATCAGGACGCTCCCGAACCGTTGCCAAGAGTTTGGCATAATCTTTCGGTGTTGGGTTTAAGCCACCATCTAGAAATAATCCACACTCTTTTAAGAAGGTGCGGAAGCTGGTTAATTTTTCCTCACTCGGTTGGGCATGAATACGGAATAACGCCGGCTCATTAGCCGATTCCACAAAACGTGCGGAGGCGATATTCGCCAAAATCATACACTCTTCAATGATTTTATGGGCATCGTTACGCACAAGGGGTTCAATGCGTTCAATTCTGCCCTGTGGGTTGAAAATAAATTGATTCTCCACGGTTTCAAACTCAATCGCACCGCGTTTTTGTCGGGTACGAACAAGGGTTTGATATAGCTCGTGGAGGGTTTCTAAATGGGGAACAAGGGGAGCATAGCGCTCACGAAGTGCCTCATCACCACTTAATAAATTCCACACTTTGGTATAGGTTAAACGGGCGTGGGAGTTCATCACTGCTTCATAAAATTGGTAATTGCCCAACGCTCCGCTTTCATCAATGTGCATTTCTGCCACTAAACAAAGCCTATCGACTTGCGGATTTAAGGAACATAACCCGTTGGAGAGAATCTCCGGTAACATCGGAATCACACGATTAGGGAAATAGACTGAATTTCCACGTTGTTGGGCGTCGAGATCGAGTGCCGTTTTCGGGCGAACATAGTAGCTCACATCGGCAATCGCCACCCATAAACGCCAGCCGTTCTCTTCCCGTTGGCAAAATACCGCATCATCAAAATCACGCGCGCTTTCGCCATCAATGGTGACAAGGGGAAGTTGGCGTAAATCAACACGCCCAGCCTTCGCCTCCTCGGGGACTTCTTCGCTAAATTGGCGAATCTGTTTTTCCACCCCCTCACTCCATACATGGGGAATTTCGTGGTTTCTCAGGGCAATTTCGATCTCCATGCCCGGGGCAAGATTATCGCCGAGAATTTCCGTAATCACTCCCACAGGGCGTTTGAAATCCGCTTTACGGGGTTGGAGTTCGACCACGACCACCTGCCCCATTCTCGCTCCAAGGCGATGTTCTTCGGGAATTAAAATATCTTGGTTGATTCGGCTATCATCCGGTACGACATAGTTAATCCCTAACTCGGTGAAAAACCGTCCCACCACCTGTTTTTTACGCGCTTCAAGGACACGCACAATCCGCACCTCTTTACGTCCACGACGATCCGTGCCGTTAGGCTGCGCAAGGACGAAATCGCCGTGCATCACACGCAACATCTGTCCATTCGGGATAAACCAGTCGTCTGAGCCTTCCACCTGTAAAAAGCCGTAGCCGTCACGGTGACCAATCACTGTGCCTTTGAGTAAATCCATTTTTTCAGGGAGGGCATAACGGCGACGTTTGGTAAAGACGAGCTGACCATCATTTTCCATTGCCCGCAAACGGCGACGAATCGCTTCTTGACGATCTTCATCGGTAATTTGGAAACTGGCTAATAGCTCCTCACGGCTCATGGGGGCATCGTAGTCACGAATGGTTTGTAAAATGAACTCCCGACTCGGGACAGGGTTTTCATATTTTTCTTTTTCTTGTTGATAATTTGGATCTTGTTTCATTATTTTCTCAATTTTCTCATTGGGTTAATGCTCATCACGAGCGGGAAGATAGGTAGGGGGTAATGTTGTCAGATTGGCAAAAAAGCGGTCAAAAACGACCGCTTGCGAAAGGATAACAGGAAGATTAAGCAGCAGTTTTATCTTGAACAGGGGCAGGTTTTACTTTCAACGGGTGCGCTCTCGCTTTTTGGCGATTCCGCTTTTGGAGCTTCCGTTTTTGGTTTCTCTGCGTTGTCCTTGCCCATGGCTTCTTTCACTTCACTTTTCAGATCAGAAGCCACTTCTTGAATCGCTTTACCCACACTGCCCATGGTATCGGCAATGGCAGATTTTGCTTCTTTCATTGAATTACCCAAGTTGGTTTTCACATCGTTAAAGGTTTCAAGGAGCTTGCCTTTTTTCTCATTTAACTCTTGTTTTACCTCAGTGGCATTCGCTTTCGTGTTATCTAATTTCGCCTCTAAATTCGCTTCAAGGGCGCTTTTCATTTCCGCCCATTTCTCTTCGGAGACTTTTTTCGCTTCGGCGACACGGCTGTCAATAGACTGTTGAATTTCAGCGATTTTGCTTTCGGCCTTTTTCTGTGCTTCGGCAATTTTACTCTCTGCCTCTTTCTGAGCCTGAGCGACTTTTTCATCGGCGAGTTTTTGCATTTCAACTACTTTGCTTTCCGAAGCTTTTTTCACTTCGGCAATTTGTGCTGCCGTTGATTGCTGAATCTCTGCAATCTGTTTTGCCGTAGCTTGTTGAACCTCTGCCACTTGGCTCTCTTTTTGCGCTAAGGCTTTCTCTGTTTCAGCCATTTTGCTTTGAATTTCAGCAAGTTGGGTTTGGGTGCTTTTTAATTCAGCTTCCACTTTGGCTTTGCCATTGTCGCAAGCGGTGAGGGTAAAAGCACTTAATACAAGTAACGCAAAGAATGATTTTTTCATGGGAATAATCTCCATAGATAGAATAACAAGATGCAATCTTGCACCTTACTCAACACAAAAGGGGGCAATCCCCCCTTTTTTCGTTATACCGCAACAGAAGGTGCAACTCTGGCGGCAGAATAGACATGGCTAACGGCACTACTGTGACCGCCAAAACCTTTGCCATAGAAATAGTATTTTGAATTTAACCATTCCTGAACCACTACATCGGACAATTCAGTCGCCGGTGCGGCAGCAACCGTCATTTCAGCCTTCGTGTGGGCAACACGGGAGAAAGTGCCACATTGACCGTCAAATTGGTAACTGCTTTGATACACCTTCACTTCTACCGCATCCCCTGCCGTTGGCTGTTGCGCTGGGGATTGCATTTCTGCTTTCACCCATTGACGGCGAGCATGGTTTTCTTTCACTAAGTCACGATCACTTGGCTGTGCCACAAAATCCCCAAAAGGTTTGACTGAGGCTTCCACCACTTTCGCCTCAGTCACACTACCCTCGAGGGCTGGCGTCGTTGGGCGTTGATGATTCTCTTTGACTAAATCACGATCTGTGCCTTGTTTTACCACCTGTCCAAAGGGAACGGAGAGGGCTTTTTCACTGCTCTGCTCGTGATGAACCGCGTCCCCCACTTCCGCTAGGGTCGGCTGTTGCTGTTGCAACATTTCATCTACCGATAAGAAACGCGGTTTCTCTTCCGCTTTTGGTGCATGGCTAAATTTCACCCAAATCTTACCGCTTGCAAGTTCTGGTGATGCCACCGCCGAAGTTAATGGCATTGGAGCGCTTTTCACCTCATCACGGCGGTCACGACGACGTTGATTCCCCACGCGTAAATGGCGAGGTAGGCGACGTTGGCGGTTTGCATCACGATTCTCGCTACGCTCATCTTCCCCTTTGGTAACCTCAAGGGTGTCTACTGGGGTATGATTTAGCGTTTCTTCGACTATTGGTGCAACTGGTGCGAAAGCCTGTGGTGCAGGGGTGTTGCCTTTCGTGGAATGAACCTCGTTAATGCTTCCGTTTTCAAGGGTTTCGACAGTCGCCTCAGAGGTGCTTTCGATACGCACTTTTTTACGGAGATCACGGCGTTGGCGACGTTCTGCCACTTTCGCTTCACGCGGTGGGCGTTCTGGCGTCACAGTGACCACTTCTTCCACGATTTCACGGCGTTTTTTCGGCTCTGTAACCTCTTTCCCTTCCGTTGGGAGAGGATTTTTACGCTCGTTACGGTTGTTTGGACGGTCACGGCGTTGCTGACGGCGATCACGTTGGTTGCGGTGACGATGCTGGCGAGGTTTCTTCTCTGGCTGAACTTCCTCTGTCGCAAAGAAACCTTTAATTTTCGCTATTAAACGGCTCAAGAGTGACGGTTTTGCTGACTCTGGCGTCGGTGCTGGTTGAAGATTTAACTCCGTACTTTGTAATACCGACTCCACCGTAATAACGGGCTCATTACGCGTCACAAGGGCTTCTTCGCCGTGGTGATGTAATGCGGTAATGCTCTCTTCTTCGTGCTCTTGCTGATAACGGCGTGCTAAGTCGTAACTTAACACCGGCATGACTTCATTTTCACGCAAACGATAAACGTGGAAATGTGGCGTTTCCATGCTCTCATTTGGCACCACAACGACTTGCACATTGTGGCGTGTTTCAATACTGCTGATAGCCCGGCGTTTTTCGTTTAACAAGTAAGAGGCAATTTGCACTGGCACGATGGTATGCACCTGCGCGCTATTTTCTTTAATTGCTTCTTCTTCTAATAAACGGAGGATGGAAAGAGCGATAGATTCATTATCCCGCACTTTACCTGTGCCTTGACAGCGAGGGCAAACATGGGAAGAGGCTTCACTTAATGACGGGCTTAAACGCTGACGGCTCATTTCTAATAAGCCAAAGCGAGAAATGCGTCCAAATTGGATGCGCGCACGGTCTTGGCGGGTCGCTTCACGGATACGATTTTCCACTTCACGTTGATGACGAACTGGGGTCATATCAATGAAGTCAATAACAATTAACCCCCCTAAATCACGCAGGCGTAATTGGCGAGCGATCTCATCTGCGGCTTCTAAATTGGTATTTAATGCCGTTTCTTCAATATCGCCACCACGGGTTGCCCGTGAAGAGTTAATATCAATCGCCGTTAAGGCTTCCGTCACATCAATAACAATCGAACCACCGGAGGGAAGGCGGACTTCCCGTTGGAAAGCAGATTCAATTTGGGATTCAATTTGGTAATGGCTAAAAAGTGGCACTTCGCCTTCATACAAACGCACACGGTTGATGAAATCAGGGCGAACAAGGCGGATATGATTTTTTGCTTTCTCAAAAACTTTTTTATTGTCGATTAAGATTTCCCCAATATCACGGCGGAGGTAATCACGAATCGCACGAACGATCACATCACTTTCTTGGTGAATTAAAAATGGTGCAGGGCGAGATTCCGCGGCTTTTTTAATGGCTTCCCAATGGTGGAGAAGGACTTTTAAATCCCACTGTAACTCTTCAGGGGATTTGCCCACGCCAGCGGTACGCACGATTAAGCCCACATCTTCTGGCACATCAAGGCAATCAAGGGCTTCTTTTAATTCTAAGCGTTCATCACCTTCGATACGGCGAGAAATGCCCCCCGCACGCGGATTATTGGGCATTAACACCAAATAGCTTCCCGCCAGGGAGATAAATGTCGTTAAAGCCGCCCCTTTATTGCCACGCTCTTCTTTGCTGACCTGAACGATGACTTCTTGCCCTTCTTGAATAATATCTTTGATATTCGGGCGACCTTGGAATACATAACCCTGTGGGAAGTATTCTCGGGAAATTTCTTTTAACGGTAAAAAGCCGTGGCGTTCTGCACCATAATCAACAAATGCCGCTTCAAGGCTTGGCTCAACACGGGTGATTTTACCTTTGTAGATATTCGCTTTTTTCTGTTCATGACCCGGACTTTCAATGTCCAAATCGAACAAACGTTGCCCATCAACAAGGGCAACTCGCAACTCCTCTTTCTGAGTTGCATTGATTAACATTCTTTTCATTGTGTTTCTCGTTTTTCATTATTGTTTAACAACAGATATGCCCCTCTCCCTCACGCTGATTTGATTTCGCGACAGTCAATCTCCCGATTCTCTGTAATGGAATGTTCTTTTGGGGCGGAGAACCCACCTTCGTCTTACAGCCAAAAAAGCCAGCAAATTCAAAGGGTTACTCCATTCAACAAGCACCAAACAAGCGGTGCTTTTTTATGCTTTTTTTGCGAAAAAATCCCGACAAAAAAAGCGAGCCATTATGGCATTTTTTGTCGGGAATAGAAAGGAAGAAATCAGCCCTTTCGCCGATTACGCTTTTGTGGCGGGGCGAGCGAGGGCAACTTGAATCGGCTGTTCTGCCGGTAAATGCAAGTCTAACTGATTGTATGGAATCGAAATGCCTGCCTTATCAAAGCCTAATTTCACTTTTTCCAAAATGGCAAATTGTGTGCTGGCATAGGAAGAGGTCTGCACCCACGGGCGGACGAAAAGTTGCACACTACTTGCCGCCAAGCTCCCTACCGCAATAGTCGGCTCTGGGTAATTTAATACATTTTCATCATCAAACAGAATCTGCTGAATCACCGCTTTAGCTTGTTCAATGTCGGATTCGTAGCTAATGTCGAAGATAAAATCAATCCGTCGTGTTTCATTGCGTGAATAGTTGGTAATACTGTCGGAGAACACTTTCCCATTTGGCACTAAAACGGTTTTATTATCTCCAGTGCGAAGCTCCAACATCAGCAAGCCAATCTGCTCCACCTTGCCAGAAGCGCCACCGGCTTCAATAAAATCACTCTTTTTAAACGGCTTGAAGATTAAAATCATCACCCCGGCGGCAAAATTTTGTAGGGAATTTTGTAACGCTAAACCGACGGCTAAACCCGCTGCACCGATCAACGCCACCAAAGAGCTGGTGTTAATCCCAAGCTGGGAGAGGGAGGCAATCACCGTAATGAGCAAAAAGAGGAAATAGGTAATAGAATTAACGAAACTTTGTAACATTTCATCTTTGCTTGATGCGAGCACAGCTCGACCAATTAAATGGCTGAGAATACGGGCTAAATAACGCCCCAAAAAGAAGATCCCAATAGCAAGAAGTAATTTAGTGCCGTAGGGAATAATCCACTCATGTAAAATCGTGTTGAGATCATTACGCTCAAAAAAATCAAGGGCTTTTTTAGCTTCGGTGGTGACATCAAGACTCGTCACCGTCTCTTGAACGGGTTTTGTCATTCTATTTCTCCTAAAATAAGTGCAAACAAGCGGTCGTTTTTTCGGTCTTTTTTGCTTTTGTTCAAACAAGGCTGAGCAGAGGTTAAACAAAGCCAAAAATTCTAGCACAAAGTTTTCGGCGTGATACTGAAATATGCTACCATTTGGGCAATTTTTTCCTCTTTAGATAACCCCCATGACCGATAAGATCATCCAAGCCAGCGTGCAATTTTTAACCCTGAGTGAAGACGAAGCCGGACAACGCTTAGATAATTTTTTACTCGCCAAACTCAAAGGTGTGCCAAAAAGTTTAATTTACCGCATCGTGCGTAAAGGCGAAGTCCGTGTGAATAAAGGGCGTGTAAAGCCGGACTATAAACTCCAAGCCGGAGATGTCGTGCGTGTGCCACCGGTTCGAGTGGCTGAAAAAAACGAAGCGCCCGTTTCCACCAAGCTCAATAAAGTGGCGGAATTAGAAAACCAAATTCTGTATGAAGATGAGGTCATGCTCGTGATCAATAAACCCTCGGGCATTGCCGTGCATGGTGGGAGTGGGCTAAGTTTTGGTGTAATTGAAGCCTTACGCGCATTACGCCCTCAGGCAAAATTTTTAGAATTGGTCCATCGTATCGACCGTGATACCTCCGGCATTCTTTTAGTCGCCAAAAAACGCTCCGCCCTACGCCATTTGCACGATCAACTTCGCGAAAAAGTGGTACAAAAAGATTACCTCGCCTTAGTGAGAGGGCAGTGGCAATCCCACGTCAAAGTGATTAAAGCTCCACTACTCAAAAACGAACTCGCCAGTGGCGAACGCATTGTGCGAGTAAGCGAAGAGGGCAAAGCCTCAGAAACCCGTTTTACCATTGAAGAACGCTACGCCAATGCCACCTTAGTGAAGGCTTCGCCGGTTACGGGGCGAACCCACCAAATTCGCGTGCATACCCAATACGCTGGCCACCCCATTGCCTGTGATGATAAATATGGCGAAGGGGAGTTTGACCAAAAAATGCAACAAGCAGGCTTAAACCGCCTATTCCTCCACGCCTACGCAATTCGCTTCATCCACCCAAAATCGGGGGAAGAGGTGGTGATCACCGCCCCTCTCGATAAAGGGTTAAAACAGGTCTTAGCCAACTTGCGGGCAGAATAACTATTGAACACTATGGCTCAACAATTTCTCTTTTCTCAACTTGCCGTGGGGGCGTTAGAAACCGCCTTTAATCAACTGATTAAACGCTCCCCCCACGTTGCCCCACAGCTACGCAAGCTAAAAGGCAAGATTCTCCACATTCAGCTTACCGCCCCTCATCTCTCACTGTTTGTGATTTTTTCAGAACAACGAAGCGATTGGCTAACCCAATATGAAGGCGATGCCGATTGCGCCATCACCTTAGAAAGCACCGTTCTGCCCAAACTTGCCGATAAAAGCAAACTCAGCGAGCTGATTAACCAAAAACAGCTCCTACTCACGGGGGATATTCAAGTGCTACAACACTTCAATACACTTCTTGATGAGTTAGAAAAAAATCCTGCGGAGCTCCTTTCCCCTCTCCTTGGTGATGTGTTGGCGCAATTCTCCACCGATATTGCAAGCCACCTGTTTGGCAAAATCAAACAGCACACCCATACCCAAGCACAGTATCTTGTCGATAACCTCATGACAGAACGCCCCGTGCTTGTTCATACCTTAGAATTTGTCCATTTTAGCGATGAGGTCGCCCTGCTTGCAGAACAAGCGGTCAAATTTGAGGAAAAATTTGCCCAACGAGAAAAAGAGTTAAAACGATGAATATCAAAAACCTTCGCCGTCTTTACCGCATTATTCATACCTTTTTACGCTATGGCATTGACGAAACTCTGCCCGCCATTCCCCTCACTCGCTCCCTACGATTAGGGCGAAAATCGCTCTTTTGGGTCAAAAATCAATTCCCCGAAGAACCCCTTGGCGTGCGGTTACGCCTTGCCTTGCAAGAGTTAGGCCCCGTTTGGATTAAGCTCGGGCAAATGCTCTCTACACGGCGCGATCTCTTTCCCCCTGAACTTGCCGATCAGCTTGCCCTCTTGCAAGACCAAGTAGAACCCTTTAACGGCAGAATCGCCCGTGAAGTGATGGAACAAGCCTTAGGCGATAAATTAGAAACGTGGTTTGATGATTTTGACGAAACCGCCCTCGCCTCCGCCTCAATCGCCCAAGTGCATACTGCCACCTTGAAAGAAATGGGCAAAGAGGTGGTGCTTAAAGTCATTCGTCCTAGCATTGAACCCGTGATTAACGCCGATTTGGAATTGATGTATTTTCTCGCCGGCTTAATTCCGAAAATCTCTGCCGAAGGCAAACGCCTACGGGCCGTAGAAGTGGTGCGAGAATATGAGAAAACCTTGCGAGATGAACTTGATCTGCGTAAAGAGATGGCTAACGCACAACGTTTGCGCGCCAATTTTGAAAATAGCGTAGAACTTTACGTTCCCGAAATGTACCCCCAATTTGGACGGAAAAATCTGATTGTGCAGGAGCGTATTTACGGTATTCCTGTCGCCAATGTTGCCGAATTAGAAGCCAATGGCACGAATATGAAATTACTTTCAGAACGAGGCGTGCAGGTCTTCTTTACCCAAGTTTTCCGAGATAGTTTCTTCCACGCCGATATGCACCCCGGTAATATTTTTGTCAGCCGAGAGCATCCTGACAATCCGCAATATATCGGCATTGATTGTGGCATTGTCGGCACGCTCAACGCCAACGATAAACGCTATTTAGCGGAAAGTTTTGTTGCCTTCTTTAATCGAGATTATCGCCGTGTAGCGTTAATGCACGTGGAATCTGGCTGGACACCAGCCGATACGGATATTGATGCCTTTGAACAAGCATTCCGTGAAGTATGCGAACCGATTTTCGCCAAGCCTTTATCTGAAATTTCCTTTGGCCATGTGTTACTTAATCTGTTTAATGTCGCGCGGGAATTTAATATGGAAGTGCAACCCCAGCTCGTCTTGTTGCAAAAAACCTTACTCTATATTGAAGGCTTAGGCAGACAGATTTACCCACAACTCGATTTATGGCAAACCGCCAAACCTTTTTTACAAGAGTGGCTAAATGAGCAAGTGGGTGTTAAAGCGATGATCCGCCAAGTGCAACAACGCTTACCGCAATTTCGGGAACATTTCGCTGAATTCCCCGAAGCAGTATTCCAAGCATTGCAACAACAAAAGCAGATTAACTTCCGTTTAAAAGAGATTAACGAAAGCCTACAACGACAAGCCAATCAGCCAAATTGGTTTGGGATGACGGCGCTTACTGTCGCCATCGGTGGCACGTTCTGGCAGTTTGACAAACTTCCCCTTAGCGTAGCAGTGGCATTACTTGTAGTAGAAATAGGCTTATTAGCTAAATCCTTTTGGCGGTAAAAAGCAAAATCTTGAAAAAATTTGACCGCTTGTATTATGAAAAAACCCTCCAATCGGAGGGTTTTTTATTCAGACTTAACGTCTATTTGCTAATTTTGTTTTGGTTAGCTCATAAACACGCAGTTTGGCAATTTCCTGTGCTAATTTTGCCGTCATATCGGCATCATTCACCTTGGACATTGTTTCTTCTGCTTTGCGTTTCGCTGCAAGAATGCGTTGCTCATCAAGTTCTTCGCCTCGAATCGCTACATCCGCTAATACAGTAACCACAGTTGGCTGGACTTCAATAAAACCACCTGACACATAGATAAATTCTTCTTTACCATCTGCAAGGGTGAATTTCACCATACCGGGTTTTATCGCAGTTAATAGCGGGGTGTGCCCAGCATAAATACCTAACTCACCCTCAATACCTGTGACACGAATGCTTGTTACTTGCCCTTCAAAAATTTTTTTCTCGGCACTGACCACTGTCAGTTCAAATTGAGATGCCATTGTGTTCTCCTTTTTCCCAGTGAGGTTTCGGGAACATTATAGCTTATTGGCTCTTTCAACCACTTCGTCGATTGAACCAGCCATATAGAACGCTTGTTCTGGGATATGGTCGTAGTCGCCGTTTAAAATGCCCTTGAAGCCACGAATGGTATCTTTTAACGATACAAATTTCCCTGGCACGCTGTTAAAGACTTCTGCAACGTGGAATGGTTGGGAAAGGAAACGTTCAATTTTACGCGCACGAGCTACGATTAATTTATCTTCTTCAGATAACTCATCCATACCAAGAATAGCAATGATATCTTTTAACTCTTTATAACGTTGAAGCGTACCTTGTACACCACGGGCAACGTTGTAATGCTCTTCACCAACAACAAGTGGATCAAGCTGACGTGACGTTGAATCAAGTGGATCAACCGCAGGGTAGATACCAAGAGAAGCAATGTTACGGCTTAATACAACGGTAGAGTCTAAGTGCGCAAAGGTTGTTGCTGGCGATGGGTCAGTTAAGTCATCCGCAGGAACATAAACGGCTTGCACCGAAGTGATAGAACCTGTTTTGGTGGAAGTGATACGCTCTTGAAGCACACCCATCTCTTCGGCTAAGGTTGGCTGATAACCTACGGCTGATGGCATACGACCAAGAAGTGCGGATACTTCTGTTCCCGCTAAGGTATAACGATAAATATTATCAACGAAGAATAATACATCGCGACCTTCATCACGGAATTTCTCTGCCATGGTTAAGCCAGTTAATGCCACACGTAAGCGGTTACCTGGTGGCTCATTCATTTGACCATAAACAAGGGATACTTTATCTAATACGTTAGAGTCTTTCATTTCGTGGTAGAAGTCATTACCCTCACGAGTACGCTCACCTACCCCAGCAAATACAGAGTAACCACTATGCTCAATCGCAATGTTACGGATTAACTCCATCATATTTACGGTTTTACCGACACCCGCACCACCGAATAGACCGACTTTACCGCCTTTTGCGAATGGGCAGATTAAGTCGATAACTTTAATCCCCGTTTCTAAAAGTTCGGTACTGTTAGATTGTTCTTCGTAGCTTGGTGCTGCACGATGGATAGCCCAACGCTCTTCTTCACCAATTGGACCAGCCTCATCAATCGGCTCACCTAATACGTTCATGATACGACCAAGGGTTTTGGTCCCTACGGGTACTTGAATCGCTTCATTGGTATTTTCTACTTTTAATCCACGTTTTAAACCATCAGATGTCCCTAATGCGATACAACGTACCACACCACCACCTAACTGTTGTTGAACTTCAAGGGTTAGCCCTGTTTCAACTTTTAATGCATCGTAAACTTTTGGTACTGCATTTTGTGGAAACTCAACATCGATGACCGCACCGATGATTTGGATAATTTTTCCTGCTGCCATTACCGTTCCTCTTTTCCTTAAATTGCTGCGGCACCTGCAACAATTTCATTTAATTCATTCGTAATACTTGCTTGACGCGCTTTGTTATACACCAACTGCAACTCTTGGATTAAATTACCTGCATTATCAGTTGCTGCTTTCATTGCGACCATTCGAGCTGCCTGTTCGGAGGCAAGGTTATCCACAATTGCTTGATACACTTGAGATTCTAAATAGCGAACAAGAAGGCTATCTAGTAATGATTTCGCATCAGGCTCGTAGAGATATTCCCACGAACCCGTGCTACTTAAATTATCATCCTCAAGGATCGGCAATGGTAAAAGTTTTTGTACAGTCGGTTTTTGTGACATGGTATTCACGAAGCGGTTATAAACCACATAAACCTCGTCCACCTCACCCTCTCGATAACGGTTAATCATACCATTTACGATACCAACGATACGTTCCACTTCTGGAGCATCACCTAAGCCAGAAACTTGAGCAACAATATCCATTCCCATACTATGGAAAAAAGAAATGCCCTTGTTTCCAATTGCGCCCACTTGTGCTTTGATACCTTTATCATTTTGGACTTTAAATTCATTAAGTACCGCTTTGAAAAGGTTAATATTCAAACCACCACATAAACCACGGTCGGTTGAAATCACTAAATAGCCGATTTTCTTCACTTCTCGTGGTTCTAAGAATGGGTGCTTATAACCAATACTTCCTTTGGCAATATGGCTAATTACCTTACGAATGGCATCTGAATATGGACGAGAAGCAAACATTCTTTCTTGCGTTTTACGCATTTTAGATGCTGCTACCATTTCCATCGCTTTGGTAATTTTTTGCGTATTCCGAACACTTGCAATTTTGGTTCTTATCTCTTTAGCACCTGCCATATTATTTCTCCGCTAAAAAGTCGAATTACCACGCACTATTCTTTTTGAAGCTTTCTAAAATCTCAACGAGCTTATCTTTAATTTCATCATTAAAGTTGCCAGATTTTGTTAAGTCTTTCATAAAGTCTGCATAA
Organism: Pasteurellaceae bacterium Macca; assembly: GCA_023101485.1. GTDB lineage: Bacteria > Pseudomonadota > Gammaproteobacteria > Enterobacterales > Pasteurellaceae > LVZB01. The sequence continues at coordinate 876,861 of LVZB01000001.1, forward strand.
TTTGCGTTAGCATAATCTAAAAGGTTAGCTTCAAAAGAACCAACACGCTCTACTTCCACATCATCAAGGAAACCGTATTCTGCTGCAGCAAGGGACAAGCCTAATTGTGCAACAGACATTGGCGAGAATTGTTTTTGTTTTAACAATTCAGTCACTTTTTGACCATGTGAAAGTTGTTTGCGAGTTGCATCATCAAGATCTGATGCAAACTGAGCAAAGGCGGCTAATTCACGATATTGTGCAAGTGCGGTACGAATACCACCGGCTAATTTCTTCACAAGTTTCGTTTGGGCAGAACCCCCTACACGGGAAACTGAGATGCCTGGGTTTACCGCAGGGCGAATACCCGCATTAAAGAAACTGGTTTCAAGGAAAATCTGACCATCAGTAATGGAGATGACGTTCGTTGGAACGAAAGCAGAAACGTCCCCAGCTTGGGTTTCAATAATTGGTAAGGCAGTTAAAGAACCTGTTTGACCTTTTACTGCACCGTTAGTGAAACGCTCAACATAATCGGCATTGACACGAGCCGCACGCTCAAGTAAACGTGAGTGTAGGTAGAAAACATCACCTGGATAAGCTTCACGACCTGGCGGACGGCGTAATAACAATGAAATTTGACGATAAGCAACCGCTTGTTTTGATAAATCATCATAAACGATTAGCGCATCTTCACCACGATCACGAAAATATTCACCCATTGCACAACCAGAATATGGGGCAAGGTATTGAAGTGCCGCAGATTCAGAAGCCGATGCCACCACCACGATGGTGTTCGCTAATGCACCATGCTCTTCTAATTTGCGCACTACGTTTGCAATCGTTGACGCTTTTTGACCAATCGCAACATAGATACATTTAATGCCTGAATCACGTTGGTTAATAATTGCATCAATCGCTAAGGCAGTTTTACCTGTTTGACGGTCACCGATAATCAACTCACGCTGACCACGACCGATTGGCACCATTGAATCCACCGCTTTATAACCCGTTTGCACAGGTTGATCAACGGATTGACGGTCGATTACTCCTGGTGCAATCACTTCAACTGGCGAGAAACCATCATTTTCAATTTCACCTTTACCATCAATTGGCTGGCCAAGGGTATTAACAACACGCCCCAACAAACCACGACCAACAGGTACTTCTAAAATACGTCCGGTGCATTGAACTTCCATCCCTTCTGCTAAATCTGCATAAGGCCCCATGACTACAGCACCGACAGAATCTCTTTCTAAGTTTAATGCAATCGCATAACGATTGCCTGGTAATGCAATCATTTCACCTTGCATTACATTAGATAAGCCATGGATTCGAATTACACCATCACTTACTGAAACGATTGTCCCTGTACTTTGAGCTTCATTCACTACATTAAACTGGGCAATACGCTTTTTAATTAACTCACTAATTTCTGTTGAATTTAGTTGCATTTTCTATTCCTCTTACAAGCACAACTCTTGGCTTAAACGACTGAGCTGACCTCGGCTGCTTCCATCAATTACTGTATCACCGTAACGAATAATAACACCAGCAATTAGCGATTTATCTACATTTGAGATTAAACGCACATTTCCATTAAGGCGTTTTTTCATTGCATCAACAATTTTAACTTCTTGTGATTTCGTTAATTTTGTCGCTGATGTAACAAAAACTTCCTTGATGGATTCATACTCAGTTCTTAAATCGAGAAAACCTTTTAATACCGAAGCTAATGCTAAAAGACGCTTATTTTCAGCCATTAGTCGAATAAAATTTTGCCCATATTGATCAAGATTATCTCCACAAATAGCCAAAAAAGTATCAGCTACTTTCGTTGCTGAAAGTGATGAAGTAATCAGATTATTCATTTCATCATTTTCAGAGACTAACACGGAAAATTGTAGCATTTCCTGCCACTTATCTAACTGACCTTGTTCTAAAGCAAAATCAAAAGCTGCTTTAGCATAAGGGCGAGCTACTGTGTTTAATTCAGACATTAGCCCCCCTTAATTATAATTCAGCAACGAGCTTATCAATGATGTCATTATTTGCAGCAGCATCGACTGAGCGGCCAACAATTTTTTCAGCACCAGCAACAGCTAATGCTGCTACTTTTTGACGAAGCTCTTCTTGAACACGTCTGCGTTCACTTTCTACCTCAGCATAACCTTGCTCAATAATTTTCGCTTTTTCTGCTTCAGCTTCTGCTTGAACAGATTCTAAAATTTCATTACGACGCTTATTAGCAAGATCCACTATTTGCTGAGCTTCCATTTTTGCTTTTTCAAGCTCTTGAGCAACTAAGACTTGTGTATTTTCTTGTTCTTGCTTTGCTTTTTCGGCAGAAGCAAGAGCATCAGCAATTTGCCCTTGGCGAGTTTCAATTGCATGAATAATTGGTGGCCATATGTATTTCATACAGAACCAAACAAAAATAACAAATATAATTGTTTGCCCAATTAATGTTGCGTTTATATTCATAACGGATCCTTAGTTAAGTTTTTTAAACTCTAATAAAACCGCTTTTACTGAGCTAATAATGATACAAATGGATTTGTAAACGCAAAATATAAACCGATACCGACCGCAATCATCGCAATCGCATCTAATAAGCCAGCAACAATAAACATTTTTGTTAATAATGAATTAGCAAGCTCTGGTTGGCGTGCTGCTGATTCTAGATACTTACCACCAAGTAAACCAAAACCAATTGCCGTGCCTAAAGCAGCAAAAGCAAGCATAATTCCTGATGCAATGATTGTTGCACTAATTACAGTTTCCATAAAGTTCTCCAAGTTGAGTTAAATTTAGCCTAATGGCCGGTTGAAAAATTAATGATCAGCTTTGTTATAGGCGATACTGAGATACACGACTGTTAACATCATAAAGATAAACGCTTGTAATGCCACAACTAATATATGAAATACTGCCCAAACAAAATGTAACGACATTCCCATTGCAGCGATCGCATAATTTGCAGAATACATCACTGCAATAAGAATAAAGATAAGTTCACCCGCATACATGTTACCAAATAAACGTAGTGCCAAAGAAACAGGTTTAGAAATCAATGTCACCGTTTCAAGTAACAAGTTCACAGGGATTAAAAGCGGATGATTAAATGGATGCATCGTATATTCTTTAACTAAGCCTCCAAACCCTTTTGATTTTACTGTATAGAATAAAATTAAGACAAAAATACCAATTGATATGCCAAATGTCACATTGAGATCTGCAGAAGGTACGGCTCTTAAATAATGGATGCCAACTAAATTTGCAAATTGAGGGAGGAAATCGACAGGGATTAAATCCACCGTATTCATAAGGAAAACCCAACAGAACACGGTTAATCCAAGTGGTGCAACAAGATCACGTTTACCGTGGAAATTTTCACGCACAATCTTATCAATCCATTCCACAAGTATTTCTACTAGGCATTGTAATTTACTAGGAACACCGCTTGTGACTTTTTGTGCTACTTTATAAAAAATAAAGAGGAAAATTCCACCCGTCAAAATAGAAAAAAACAGTGAATCGATATTGATATTCCAAAATCCTTCGCCACTTGTTAAGAAGCTAAGATGATGTTGAATATAATCTGCAGTAGTTAAATTTGACATAGTTCAATCAAACCTTTTTAGTGAAAAAGAATATTTTACTGTTTCCCATAGTGATTCAATACCAAAGGCAAGATACTATTTAAAACAAGCGATAAAATACAACCCAAAAAAAATACTGAGTGGTCTAAATGAGCAAAAAATTTTATTGCCATTATGATAAATACCACTGTTAATGAAAATTTAAACGCCGCTACCTTATAAAACCGAGAAAGTGGCTGATTTACTTGTTGACGAAAAAACATCAATAATATAGAAAACAAATAAGGCAAAAAAATTGCCATCAAACCCACAAAAAAACTCAGCACAGTTTCATTGATACTCTTTTCAACTATGCTAAAAAAAACTATCGCTAGGAAAAAAATGCCAATTTCAACCAATAATACCGTTTGATACAAACGCTTAGTTTTCTTTAATACGATTGACATGACTATCCTAACTTAACATCTTATTTTTATTATAAAATTACAAAGAAGATTGCGTAGAATTATGAACGAATGCAATCTCTAAATCAATGAAAAAACACAGTAAAATGTAACATTTTTTACAATATTGTAACAAGATTGGAGTTTCAATATCGAATAAAAATCCAAGCGATTATACGTTGAATTATGCCTTATTCCAACCAACAGCCAACGGAAAAATGAGAGGTATTTAACATTTTTCAGAAAACATCGTGTCTATTCTAAGCAAGCGGTCGATTTTTCGCCTTTTTTTGCAAAAAACTAAATAAAAATGACCGCTTGTCTAACACTTTTTCTTGCTTATTCTTTGGCTAATAGAACTAAGTGTCGCTCACCGACTAATTCCGGCACATTTAATTTCACCACATCAACTAACTGAATCGGCTTGGTGACCTCGGCGATCTCCGCCTCATCATACAGACCTTTCAACGCATAAAATTTGCCCTGTTCATTCGGTAAGTGGTAACACCAATTCACCATATCATTTAGGGAGGCAAAAGCCCGACTTAACACGCCATCAAATTGATGTTCTTGATAGACTTCCACTCGGCTTAATACCGCCGTGACATTAGAAATACCCAGCTCACGCAACGCATTACGAATAAAGGTAATTCGCTTACCAAGGCTATCGAGTAATACAAACTGTTTATCGGGGTTAGCAATCGCTAACGGAATACCCGGCAAGCCTGGGCCTGTACCCACATCAATGAAATGCGAGCCTTGTAAGTAAGGGCTTACCACAAGACTATCGAGAATATGCTTCACCAACATTTCGTTAGGATCGCGCACCGAGGTCAAATTATAGGCTTTATTCCATTTATCTAATAACTTCACAAAACCAACTAACTGCTGTTTTTGGTGATCAGACAAAGCGATTCCCGCCTGCCCAAGCAAGCGGTCTAATTTTGCTAACATTTTGTCATTCCTTCTTTTCGTTCATTTCATTATGCTGTGATGGCGAGGGAGTATATAGCCAAACCCAAGGGGTAACAAGCCGAAAGCAAAAGTGGAGAAATTGGTAAAACTGTGATTTATATCACTTTTTTCGCTTTTCGCCTGTTTTATACTACATAAAAAATCTTTTTACATTTTTATCTTAAGACTTATAAGGAGAACTGTATGTCTATCTTTAGAGAAGCGCCAGACATTCCTGTGACTAAATCACAACAGGAAATTGATAAAACCTACCGCTACTGGCGATTACATTTAATGATCGTTAGCTATGTTGGCTATGCTGTTTTCTATTTCACCCGCAAAGGCTTTAACTTTGTGATGCCAGCCATGCTCGCTGATTTAGGTTTGCAAAAAGCAGATATTGGTATTATGGGCACGGCATTCTACCTTACCTACGGGGTATCGAAATTCCTTTCCGGCGTTCTCGGCGATCGCTCAAACCCTCGCTATTTTATGGGCTTAGGCTTAATGGCAACAGGCGTGGTCAATATTCTCTTTGGAATGAGTTCATCCATTTTTATGTTTGTCACCTTATGGATGATCAACGCCTTCTTCCAAGGTTGGGGCTGGCCACCTTGCTCAAAAATTTTAAATACATGGTATTCCCGTAACGAACGGGGATTATGGTGGGCAATTTGGAACACCTCCCACAATTTAGGCGGTGCCTTGATTCCTATTCTTGCTGGGGCAATTACCGTTGCGATGGGCTGGCGATATGGCATGATTATCCCTGGTATTATCGCTGTGGTGGTTGGCTTAGGCTTATGTGTTTTACTGCGTGATCGCCCTGCTTCTATGGGCTTACCGACAGTGGGGGAATGGCGTAATGACGTCGCTGAAAAAGCCCATGAAAGCCAAGGGGTTGGGTTATCTACATGGGAAATCCTCAAACAATATGTGTTCAAAAATTCGATTATTTGGGCATTAGCGATTTCTTATGCCTTAGTTTATATTATCCGCACAGGGATCAACGATTGGGGAAACCTCTATCTCACCGAAACGCACGGCTATAATTTACTCCAAGCGAACTCCGTTATCGCCTTCTTTGAAGTGGGTGGATTTTTAGGCGCACTTTTTGCTGGTTGGGGATCGGATAAATTCTTCAAAGGCAACCGCACTCAAATGAACATCATCTATGTGGTGGGGATTATTGCCGTCGCTCTTGGTCTATGGCTAATTCCAAGTGACAGTGCCATCGTACTTTCTGCACTGTTCTTCTTAGTCGGTTTCTTTATTTTCGGTCCGCAATTCCTTATCGCAATGGCTGCTGCCGAAAACTCACACAAATACGCCTCCGGCGCATCCACCGGTTTTGTCAGCTTATTTGCCTACATCGGCGCGTCTATCGCAGGGCTACCGTTATCTTTAATTATTGAAAAATTCAAATGGAACGGCTTTTTCGGCACACTTTTTGTCATTTCACTTAGCTGTGCAATGTTACTTGTCTTAGTGTATCTCTTACAAAATCGCCGTAATCGTCAGGCTTAACCCCCATTTACAAGCGGTCAAATTTTTTATCAATTTTGACCGCTTGTTTTTCTCTGATCTTACATTTTGTGATCTAGTTCACAAAAATACGATAACCTCACCAAAACTAAGAAATTTTCCTAGCCAAAATAAAAAGCTCTCTCACTCACTTTCTCTCAAAATTTTCTATATTGGTATCAGTCGTTAAATTATCTTAATGGAGCAAATGATGCTTAAATTTTTAGAACAAGTAAGAAAACCTACGCTTGATCTGCCTGTTGAAGAAAGACGCAAGATGTGGTTTAAACCCTTTATGCAATCTTATCTCGTTGTCTTTTTTGGTTATATGGCAATGTATTTAATTCGTAAGAATTTCAATATTGCTCAAAATGATATGATCGAAACCTACGGTTTAACCAAAACCCAATTAGGTATGATTGGCTTAGGATTTTCAATTATTGATAATATACCAATTTTATTGGGTAGTTTTTTTATCGTCATTACGTGTTCAGCCTTTGCGATTGCATTGTTACTTATGCCTTTTTTAAAAACACAATCGAATGAAAAATAGATTATCGCTTAAATTCTAAAATGTAATAGTTTTTACTATTTGATCTACTCTTAAATTAGACATATTCTTGATTAAAAATTTTAGTAGTTATTTAATCACTAGAATTAAGAGATTTTACAATGGAAGAAAAAACTGGCGAGCCCTCATTACTGTTACTCAATTATCCTTTTGATCAAGAATTAGTCGCAGGTATCATACAAAGTGAAAAAGGGAACTATCTTGATTTTGTTGTTGATCGTCCAAATGGTATGGAGGGTTACTTACTCCAATTAACTACATTTGGGCGAGGTGATCTCTTTGATGGCAAACAACATTTAATCACCACGCCTGGGCAATTGATTCTTTTCTCGCCCAATGCCATACAGCAATATCACCGTGAGTTAAACAGCCAGTTTTGGCATTATAAATGGATCTATTTTTATCCTCACCCCCGTCGAGAGAAATGGTTACATTGGGCAGATACTCAGCAAAACATAGCTCGAATGTTCATTCAAGATCATCATCTTTTCCAAGAAATTAGTCAGCTATTTAGCAAAATTGAGGGAGAATTGAAAATACATCACTCTTTCTCCCAAGATATTGCATCGAGCTTACTTGATTATTTATTAATGAAATGTATGTCTGCAGAACAGATTTCTGTGGCACAAGAGATTGACTATAGGATTCGTAAAGTATGCGATCTCATTTTATCTGCGTTATCTGAAAATATGAGCATTGAATATTTAGCACAGCAGGTTTTTCTGTCTCCATCTCGTCTTTCTCATTTATTTAAGCAAACACTTGGTACAAGTTTAGTACAATGGCGTGAGCAGCAACGTATTATAGAAGCCAAAAAATTACTCTATTTTTCTGATATTCCAATTAGTGTCCTTGCTAAATCAATAGGTTATGAAGATCCTTTCTATTTTTCCAAAATTTTTAAAAAGCATACACGATTATCACCTTCACAATTTCGTTCTATAGAACGAGATAAGCACCAACTGTGATCTAGATCTCAATATTAATGAGATAGCAGGATTATCCATCTTTGTAACAAAAAATTACATATCAATTTCATTGCCCAACTTCTAAGATGAGGCAACCTTTGGTTTGGTTGTTTTATACCTCAGGTTATCCCAATTAATTGTTATGAGGAACTCATTATGAAAAAACCAAAATTTAACCGCTTATTACTCTCCGGATTATTAGCTGCCGCTTGTTATGGACAAGCATTAGCGAATGATGTTGTCAATATTGTGAAAATTGATGGTATTCCTTGGTTCAACCGTATGGCAGAAGGTGTGCTTGAAGGAGGTAAAGATAGCCATATCAAAGCATCACAAGTTGGCCCATCTAATACCGATGCTCCTCAGCAAGTAAAAATGATTGAAGATTTAATTGCTAAAAAAGTCCCAGCAATTTCTATTATTCCTAATGATGCTAGTGCATTAGAGCCAGTCTTAAAAAAAGCAAAGGCAAACGGAATGGTGGTATTAACCCATGAATCAATCGGGCAACCGAGTGCTGACTGGGATATTGAAACAATTGATAATGAACAATTTGCGGCAGATATTGTAGAAGAAGTTGCAAAATCCTTAGGTGGTAAGGGTGGGTATGTTTTATATGTAGGAAGTTTGACAGTACCGCAACACAACTTATGGGCAGATTTATTCATTAAATATCAAAAACAACATTATCCAGATATGTTTGAGGTGACTAGCCGAGTCCCTGTGGCTGAAAATATCAATGATGCTCGCCGTACAACAATAGACTTAGTAAAAGCACACCCTGATTTAAAAGCTGTTGTTTCTTTGGGATCACAAGGCCCTATTGGTGCAGGGTTAGCAGTAAAAGAAAAACGTTTAAAAAACAAACTGAATGTATTTGGTTTAATGATTCCATCACAAGCTGCTGCTCTCATAAAATCAGGGGATATCACAATGGGGATAACCTATGATCCTGCAGATGCGGGTTATGCTTTATCGACTGTCGCTGCCAAAGTATTAAAAGGCGAGAAGATCGAAGCCGGCTTTGAAATTCCTAAAATTGGTAAAGCCAAGGTCGATCAAGACAAGAAATTGCTTCAATTCCACAAAATTTTACGCGTAACCAAAGATAATGTAGATACCTTGTACTAATTTAACGAAAAGAGAGACCGCTTGCGACGATTTTCTCTTAAACAAGCGGTCATTTTTTTACAAGATTTTGCAAATGGTCATTATCAACTAAATGTCCCCCAATTTAAGGAGAGGTTATGGCATTTATTTCAATGAAAAATATCAGTAAGACCTTCCATGGCATTAAAGCGTTAAATCAAGTAGAACTCTCATTAAACTATGGCGAAGCGCTATGTCTTGCAGGTCAAAATGGTTGTGGTAAATCAACATTGATTAAAATTTTATCTGGCGTATATCAGCCTGATGCTCATGCTCGAATTCAAATAGGGGCAGAAATATATCACAAGCTCACTCCTGAAGAGTCAATTCGCCGAGGTATTCAAGTTATTTACCAAGATTTAGCCCTTTTTCCCAATCTTACCGTAGCTGAAAATATTGCAATTAACACTTATCGTAAATTTGGTTGGGTTAAGCGACAAAAACAACGAGAAATTGCTCAAAAAGCAATTGAAAGTATCAATGCTGAATTGAATTTAGATGCCATATTAGAAACATTGCCGATTGCTCAACAACAGCTTGTCGCTATTTGCCGAGCATTAGCACAAAATGCCAAATTGTTGATCATGGATGAACCAACCGCATCACTAACCGCAAAAGAGGTTAATGATTTACTTGATGTTGTTCTGAAACTAAAAAGCAAAGGTATCAGCATTATTTTCGTGAGCCATAAATTAAATGAAGTCATGAGTGTTTCTGATAGCGTATTGGTTCTCAAAGATGGCAATATGATTGGAAAATATCCAATCGCTGAAATGAATGAAAAACGACTTGGTTTCTTGATGACAGGCTTAGAAATTGAGAATAAACGGTTAGAGCCTGTTGATTTTTCGCAAAGCCCTACCATTTTGGAAGTCAAAAATCTTTCCTTAAAAAATCAGTACCAAAACATTAATTTCTCTCTTAGACAGGGAGAGATTGTTGCCCTAACCGGTTTGCTTGGCTCTGGACGTACAGAACTCTGTTTAAGTCTTTTTGGTATCACTCAGCCTGATTCCGGTGAAATTTGTGTGAAAAACCAAGAGATTCATTTTAAAACTAATAGAGATGCCATTGCCAATGGAATCGCTTATGTATCAGAAGATCGAATGACTACTGGGTTAATTATGGAAGAATCCATTCATAATAATATTATTTCAACTGTTTTTAATAAAATTACAAATAGATTTAATATTATTAACCAACAAAAATCCTATACATATAGTGATAAATTGATTGAATCACTTAAAATTAAAGTCTCTAATTCAGATTTACCTGTCAATACATTATCGGGTGGTAATGCTCAACGAGTTTCCATTGCAAAATGGCTCGTCGCCGATCCGAACATTATTATCTTAGATGCTCCCACAATCGGCGTAGATATTGCCAATAAGGAGGGTATTTTTCAAATTGTTAAATCACTTTCGCAGCAAGGAATCTCTGTTATTTTCGTTACTGATGAAATTGAAGAAGCCTATTATAACAGCCATCGTATTTTGATTATGAAAAAAGGTACCATTACTCACGAGTTAATTCCAACTCAAACAACTGAAAAACAGATTGAAGAGGTTATCTATGAAAACGCTCAATAATAAAATTCTGTTTGGCACACTTTTACTTTTAGCCACATTACTTTCTCTATTTACCAAAGATTTTGCAACCATTGAAAATCTGTATGATGTTGTAAATAACTATACAATGTTGATGATCTTAGCTTGTGGATTATTTGTTGTGTTAATCTCAGGAGGGATTGATATTTCATTCCCTGCAATCACTATTATTTCTCAATACATAATGATTTCATTGATTTCAAAATATGATTTTGGTTTTGTTGGCGTGTTTATTATTTCAAGTGTCATCGGTATTACCCTTGGTTTTATCAATGCAATTATCATCAATAAACTGAAAGTACCTTCAATTATTATTACCATCTCAACTTTAAACATTTTCTACGGTGCATTATTCTATTTAACTAAAGGCGTTTGGTTATATGATTATCCTTCTTGGTTTCAAGAGGAAATCATCTTTATAAAATCAGTGACTGCTAATGATTTTGTTTATGGATTATCTTTCCAAACTGTGATTGCAATTATTGCGGTTGTATTAACAGGTATTATCGTAAATAAATTGAGCATTGGTCGAAAAATTTATGCTTTAGGGGGTAACCAAGATGCAACATCTCGTATCGGTTTTAATATCCTAAAACTTCACCTTTTTGCTTATGGTTATATGGGTTTTATGGCAGGGCTTGCAGGAATAGTTCAAGCCTATACCGTTCAATCAGTTGCGCCTAACTCCTTGCTTGGTTATGAATTAACAGTATTAGCTGCGGTGGTGCTAGGTGGTGCAAGTTTATCCGGTGGTAAAGGCACTCTCACAGGCACTATTATGGGCGTTGCATTATTAGCGATTATCCAAAATGGCTTGAATTTATTAAATGTTTCTTCTTATTGGCAAACAATTATCACAGGGATCATTATTATTGTCAGCATTAGTACTACGGCATTAGGTCAAAGAAAAGGAGCATAATTATGCGAATGGTAAAAGATAATTCAATAAAATATTTAGGCATTCTATTTTTAGTCGCAATCACCACATTTAGCGTTTTAATTCCTGATATATTCTGGTCTGTTGCAAATTTTCAATCTATGGCATCACAAATCTCTGTATTAGGTATTTTAACCTTAGCTATGGCAATTCCAATGATAACCGGCGGAATTAATTTATCGATAATTGCGAGCATGAATGCATGCTCGTTAATCATTGCTTATTATGTTACTCAACAGGATTCCGCTAGTTATTTTATTTTAGGGCTGAGTTTAAGTTTATTCTGTGCGATCATAATTGGCTTGTTTAATGGTGTCTTAATTGCCTTCATTAAAGTTTCCCCAATTTTAGCAACACTCGGCACAATGACCTTAATTAACGGAATCAATATTCTATTAACCAACGGCTCAACTATTGCTAACTTCCCAGAGTCTATTTTAAGCATTAATTCAATAGAAATATTCTACATTCCCTTACCTGTGCTACTCTTTGCAATATTAGCTATCACAGTATGGTTTATTATGGAGAAAACCACTTTTGGAAAATCGATTTATTTTATCGGTAACAACGAAAAGGCAACGCTTTACTCAGGTATAAATGTAAAAAAATCGATTACCTTTGTTTATATTCTTTCTTCCATTTTATGCGTGTTTGCTGCTGTAATTATGATGTCAAAATTAAATTCAGCAAAAGCCTCCTACGGTGATTCTTATCTGTTAATTTCAATTTTAGCTGCTGTATTAGGCGGTATTAACCCTGATAGTGGCAAAGGTAAAATATTTGGTATCATCATTGCATTAGTTATATTACAAATGATTGAAAGCGGTCTAAACATGTTAGGTATTAGTAGTTATATCACGATGATTTTATGGGGAATGCTATTAGTTTCATTTATTTTCCTACAAAAGAGTCAATTTCTTAAATCTTAATTAGGAGTCATTATGCAAAATGAAAAACAGCTAATTGAAAATGGCGATATTGTTATTGGGATTGAACTGGGTTCCACTCGAATTAAAGCCGTCTTAATTGATGAGCAAGGTATGATTTTAGCAACTGGTGGAGCAGATTGGGAAAATCGCTTTATTGACTCCATCTGGACTTACGATCAGCAAGAAATTTGGCAAAAATTACAAGAAGCCTATCAGGATCTACAAAAAACAGTTAAAGATAAATATCGCACTGTAATTAGAAATGCTAACTCAATCGGTATTAGTGGAATGATGCACGGCTATCTACCATTTGATAAACAGGGCAAGCAACTAGTGTCCTTTAGAACTTGGCGAAATAACATTACACTACAAGCGTCTGAAACTCTCACATCACTTTTTGATTATCCGATTCCACAACGTTGGAGCATTGCACATCTTTACCAAGCAATGTTAAATAATGAAACTCATCTATCACAAATTGACTACCTTACAACTCTTGCTGGTTATATTCATTGGCAATTAACAGGTGAAAAAGTACTTGGGATTGGTGATGCTTCTGGTATGTTCCCCATTGATATAAAAACTTCAAGTTTTGATCGCGAAATGTTAGCAAAGTTTGATGAATATATATCGGATTACCATTTTTCTTGGAAAATAGCCGATATTCTTCCCAAAGTATTAGTTGCAGGACAAAGAGCGGGACAACTCACGCAGCAGGGCGCATTATTACTTGACCCAACAGGCACATTACAAGCTGGAATCTCTCTCTGTGCCCCAGAAGGAGATGCCGGTACAGGAATGATTGCTACTAATTGCATTAAAGAGAAAACAGGTAATATTTCTGTTGGTACCTCTGCTTTTGCAATGATTGTACTAGAAAAAGCCCTCACAAAAACTTACTCCGAACTCGATATTGTAATGACCCCAGCAGGTAAATTAGTGGCAATGGCACATGCCAATAATTGTTCAACCGATATCAATGCTTGGGTTCATTTACTTGGAGAAACATTACAAGCATTTGGTATAAGAATCTGTACAGAAGAGTTATATCAAACCCTCTTTTTAGAAGCATTAAAGGGAGATGCCGATTGTGGTGGTTTGCTCGCTTATGGTTTTCATTCTGGGGAACATAATGTTGGTTTATCAGAAGGATGCCCAATGTTCCTTCACCCAACTAATGCCAAATTTACCTTACCGAATTTTGTGCGCGTTCATCTCTATACAGCCTTTGGTGCAATGAAATTGGGTATGGATATTTTACGGGAAAAAGAGCATGTTAATATTGACCATATTCTTGGGCATGGAGGGCTTTTTAAAACTGAAAATGTTGCCCAACAAATTCTCGCTTCAGCTTTAAATATTCCTCTTGCCACAATGAATACCGCTTCAAATGGTGGTGCTTGGGGTATTGCATTATTGGCAAATTTCTTACAACAAGAGGGAAAAATATCCCTTGAAGATTACCTTGATCAATATATTTTCAATCAATCTAATATCAATATTGTCCAACCAGACCCTGAAATGGCTAAAGGCTACCAAGCCTTTATGCAACGCTATAAGGCTGGCATAAATATAGTAAGAACAGCGGTGATATCTATATCTGATATTAAATAAGATTTATTATATATTTTCTATGATCCTTAATTTTATTTTTAAGAATTAGGGATTGTTTTTGCAAACTTTGAATAAAATTGCCCGCTTGTATTTTTTTATTTTACTAATTAACTAAGGGGCTGTCCTAGATAACTAGACCAAACTCTCTTTAACTAATTGTTTTAGAAAGGAAATTTGAGACTTTAAGTTACTGTGATTAAAACGCCATTCACATTCTTTCAAATACAGCTCAAAATGAGCTTTGGGAATACCATTAAATTTGCGTAAATGGCGTTTTGCTTGGTTCCAGAAATTCTCAATTCCGTTAATGTGATTTTGTTTTTCTGCAAAGTGCGTACTATGGTTGATACGAAAATGATTAAATTCACTCACATCAAGTACATCATAACTTCGATAGAAATCCGTGTAAACAATGCTATCAGGCTTAACTTGTTCTCGAATTATCGGTAACAACGTGGCGGATTGCGTGTTCGGTACGGCAACAGTATAAACTTTGCCATTGCGTTTCAACAGCCCGAATACCGCTGTTTTACCCGCTGCACCACGTCCACGCTTGCCTTTGCGTGTACCACCAAAATAGCTTTCATCGGCTTCTATTTCCCCATCAAACATCTCCAAATGTGGGCTGTTTTGATAGATAAGAAATCGCAAGCGATGAAAATAGTAAGCGGCAGTTGTCTTGTTTACATTCACTAGTTCAGCAGCAGTTCTCGCTGTAACTCCTGCAACAAACAGTTCAATAAGTTTATTTTGTTTGTGCTGACTTAAACGACTTTTTCTCATTTGACTATCTTAACCCAAATCGAGTTTTTAGTCGTTATCTAGGACAGCCCCTTAACTAATTATTTTTTCTATTTTTAATAAAAATAATTATCAATAATAACTTATTAATATTATTTTCTCTTTTTATCCAATCCTTGATCTGCATCATTATTCCCCTTTTATTTTTGCGGTTTAATATTTTTATTCTGATTTATATTCAAAATAAGGAGAAAATGATGGATAGACATATCATTCATCCCAATTTAGCACGAAGATCACTCTTGAAAAAAACGGCTTCCATCAGTGTTGCTGCTGCAGCGGCTAATGTCTGCATCCCTTTTAAAGTCAATGCCACACCTCAAAACAAAGTAGAAAATACTTCAGCAGAAAAAGTGGTTTGGAGTGCTTGTACCGTTAATTGCGGTAGCCGTTGTCCGTTAAGAATGCACGTTAAAGATAATAAGATTATTTATGTTGAAACGGATAATACAGGCACTGAAACTTATAATTTGGATCATCAAGTTCGAGCCTGCTTGCGAGGACGTTCAATGCGTCGCCGTGTTTATAATCCCGACCGCTTGAAATATCCAATGAAACGTGTAGGAAAACGGGGAGAGGGTAAGTTTAAACGGATTAGTTGGGATGAGGCCTTAACAGAAATAGCCGCTTCTTTGCGTAAAAATATTGAGAAATATGGTAATGAGTCCATTTATCTCAATTACGGAACAGGCACATTAGGCGGTACAGTAACTAAGTCTTGGCCACCAGGTAGCTCTTTGATTGCTCGATTAATGAATTGTATTGGTGGTTATCTCAATCATTATGGCGATTATAGCACTGCTCAAATTGCCGTTGGCTTAGATTACACTTACGGTGGCGGTTGGGCATCAGGTAATGGTATTGCCGATATAGAAAATTCTAAATTAGTCGTTCTTTTTGGTAATAACCCTGCAGAAACACGCATGAGTGGTGGCGGTTTAACTTATGCTATTGAGCAAGCACGTTTGAAATCTAATGCCAAAATGATTGTGATCGATCCCCGTTATACCGATACCGCCGCAGGGCGGGAAGATGAGTGGATTCCAATTCGCCCAGGTACTGATGCAGCATTAGTTTCTGCACTTGCTTATGTCATGATTACGGAAAATTTAGTCGATCAACCTTTCCTTAATAAATATTGTGTCGGTTATGATGAAAAAACCTTACCAGCCGATGCTCCTCAAAATGGTCACTACAAAGCCTATATTTTAGGGGAGGGTGATGACGGTATCGCCAAAACACCAGAGTGGGCAGCTAAAATCACCGGTATTCCAGAAAATAAAATTATCAAATTAGCTCGAGAAATAGGGCAAACTAAACCTGCCTACATTTCACAAGGCTGGGGACCTCAACGCCGAAGTAATGGCGAGCTGATTTCTCGAGCCATTGCGATGTTGCCTATCCTAACGGGTAATGTCGGTATTAGTGGTGGCAACACTGGTGCAAGAGAAAGCTCTTATAAAATCCCATTTATTCGAATGCCGACCTTAAAAAACCCAGTTAAAGCGAGTATTCCAATGTTCCTATGGACGGATGCGATTTTCCGTTCCCTCGAAATGACCGCCTTAACCGATGGTATTCGTGGTGTTGACAAACTCACTGCCCCGATTAAAGTCATTTGGAATTATGCAAGTAACTGTTTAATAAACCAACACGCCGATATCAATCGTACTCATCAAATTCTACAAGACGAAAATAATTGTGAGCTGATTATTACCATTGATAATCACATGACTTCAACAGCGAAATATAGTGATATTTTATTACCTGATTGTACCGCATCAGAACAGATGGATTTCTGTTTAGATGCTTTCGTATCCAACATGTCTTATGTTATTTTTGCTGACCAAGTCGTTAAACCGTCTTTTGAATGTCGTAATATTTATGACATTTTGACTGATTTATCCGAAAAGTTGGGTGTAAAAGAACAGTTTACAGAAGGTCGCACCCAAGAAGAATGGCTTCGTCATATTTATGAACTTTCTAGAAAGGCTTTGCCAGAATTACCGACATTCGAAGAGTTTAGAAAACAAGGGATTTTCAAAAAAATCGATCCTAAAGGTTTTTTCATTGCTTATAAAGATTTCCGTGAAAATCCAGAAACACATCCTCTTAAGACACCATCCGGCAAAATTGAGATCTACTCTTCTCGCCTTGCCGACATTGCCAAAAATTGGAAATTAGAAAAGGATGAAGTGATTCATCCATTGCCAATCCACACCGATAGTTTTGAGCATTATGGCGATAAACTAATGGAAAAATACCCCCTCCAACTAACGGGCTTCCATTATAAAGCCAGAACTCACTCCACTTACGGCAACGTAGATGTACTGAAAGCCGCCAATCCACAGGAAATTTGGATAAACCCAATCGATGCCCAAATTCGGGGAATTAAAGATGGCGATATGATTCGTATCTTTAACGACCGTGGCGAAGTGAGAATTCACGCCAAAGTCACACCTCGTATTATTCCGGGTGTTGTGGCGTTAGGAGAAGGGGCTTGGTATATGCCTGACAGTAAAGGCATTGATCACGCAGGTTGTGTGAATGTGTTAACGACACAACGCCCTTCGCCATTGGCAAAAGGGAATCCACAACATTCTAATTTAGTTCAAATTGAAAGAGTTTAAGGGGGTGAGATATGGAACAATTTGGCTTTTATTTTGATTCAGATCGTTGCACAGGTTGCAAAACGTGTGAATTAGCGTGTAAAGACTATAAAGACCTTGGTACTGATGTCAATTTCCGCCGTATTTATGAATATGCCGGTGGCAGTTGGCAACAGGATAACAAGGGCTGTTGGAATCACGATATTTTTACCTATTATCTCTCCATTTCTTGTAATCATTGCTCCGATCCTGCTTGTGTGAAAGTCTGCCCAACAGGGGCAATGCACAAAAATGCCGATGGCTTTGTGATTGTTAATGAAGAAATTTGCATTGGTTGTCGTTATTGCCATATGGCTTGCCCTTATGATGCACCACAATATGATGCGAAAAAAGGGCATATGACTAAATGTGACGGCTGTTATTCTCGCATCAAAGAAGGGCAAAAACCGATTTGTGTGGATGCTTGTCCCCTACGAGCATTAGATTTCGCCCCGATTGATCAACTTCGTGCAAAATATGGGCATGAAGCGTCTATTGCGCCGTTACCATCCTCAGAGGTAACCTCACCGAATTTGGTCATTAACGTTAACAAAAATGCACGCCCAAGTGGTGATGCCACAGGTTTTCTCGCCAACCCAAGAGAGGTGTAAGATGAATGGATTACATGAATTACCGCTAATTATTTTTACCGTATTAGCTCAATCGGTCACAGGGGCTTTCTTACTCTTTTCTGCTCTGTTATTCCTAACACAAGATAAATTTTACCGTGATTATATTCATAAAGTGATGTTTATCTTACTGGCGTTATTAGGGATTGGCTTTGTTGCTTCTATTCTCCATTTAGGCTCGCCTTTACGGGCTTTCAACTCACTCAATCGAGTAGGAAGCTCAATGCTCAGCAATGAAATTGCTAGCGGTTCAGTATTCTTTGCTTTATTAGGAGGATATTGGCTACTGACTTTATTCAATAAAATGCCAAAAGGACTGGCTTATCTTTGGTTAATATTGACAAGTATCGTTGGGTTAATTTTTATGTATATGATGAACCAAGTTTATCATATCGCTACTGTGCCGACTTGGAATAATAGTTTTACCTATTGGCAATTCTATTTAACCATTATACTTGGTGGTTGGAGTTTAGGTTATGCGTTATTACAAACAGATCGGACGGACGTTGCGATCTTCCGCCAAGTCCCCAAAGCCATTACACTTGCTTTCCTTTTATCAGCGATTGTGACAATTTATCAAGGTTTTCATTTAAGTAGCATTGTAACACCGGTACAACAAGCGGTCGATTTAGTCCCTGATTTTGCTATTCTGACTGCGATTCGATTGACGCTGTTAGCCGTAAGTATTGCATTGCTGTTTTACCTCATTCGCCAGCCAAATTCGGTGATGAGTAAAATACTTATTATTGTGTTTGCCTTAGGGGCAGAAATGATTGGCAGAACACTATTCTATGGGTTACATATGACTGTCGGCACTGCAGTTGGTGGCTAATGCAAAATCTCATCAAAAACTGACCGCTGACAAGCGGTCAGCTTATTTCATTGTTATCTCTATTTCTTATACAAATATGCTAAAATTAAAGCATTTATTTCGTTGATCATAATCAGACCATAATGAAAAAGCAGATTGAAGAACAATCAAGATCTTACAAAAAAATAGGTGCTTTACTAAGAGAAGAGTTAAGTAAAGGAATATATCAACTTGGAGAACGTATTCCCACAGAACGAGAAATTGCTGAACGTTTTGGTGTGAGCCGTACGGTGATTCGTGAAGCATTGATTATGTTAGAGCTAGAAGGCTTAGTTACAGTGAAAAAAGGTTCTGGCGTATATGTTACTAATTATCCTCAAAATGATAATGTTTCCTTTTCCAATAATACGACTGAAGATATTGGACCTTTTGAATTGCTACAAGCTCGGCAATTATTAGAAAGTGGTATTGCTGAATTTGCCGCAATTCAAGCATCTCGTAATGATTTATTGGTATTAAGGGATATTTTACGGCGAGAAAAAGAGACGCTCGAACAAGGAAAAGATGATTATATTGAAGATGAAGAATTTCATCTCTCATTGGCAAAAATCACACAAAATGAAGTCTTAATCAGCCTGCAAACCCAACTTTGGGACTATCGCTTTCATAGCGATATGTGGAAAGGATTGCACGCTCGTATTTCTGATTTTGCTTACCGCAAACAGTGGCTGACAGATCACGAAGCTATTGTTAATGCCATTCAACGCAAAGATCCTGCACTTGCTCGCAAAGCAATGTGGCAACATTTAGAAAATGTTAAACAGACACTATTTGAACTTTCTGATATTGATGATCCTGAATTTGATGGTTATTTATTTAATACAAGCCCTGTTGTTGTGGGAGTTTAAAATTGTCTTCGTATTACAAAAACGGGCTTGAATGATTCAAGCCCGTTTTGTTACTTACTAAAATAAGCCCGTTTAATGGCAAATTCTAGCCCTCGTAATTCGGCTAATCCTCGTAAACGACCGATAGCGGAATAACCTGGGTTTGTTTTTTTACTTAAGTCATCTAACATTTGATGACCGTGGTCTGGACGCATTGGAATTGGACGCATATCGCCCATCGCTTGTCTGCGTTGCTCTTCCTTGACTAAGGCTTTGACCACAGAAAACATATCGACATCCCCGGCTAAATGATCAGCTTCATAAAAACTTAAAGGATTCCCTTCTCTTTGTGTTGAACGCAAGTGAGCAAAATAGATACGATCAGCGAATTTTTCTGTCATTGCAACTAAATCATTTTCTGGTCGAACACCATAAGACCCCGTACACATTGTAAAACCATTGGCTTTTAAAGGCATTGTATCTACATACCATTGCATATCTTCAATAGTGGAAACAATACGAGGTAGCCCAAGAATTGGACGAGGAGGATCATCTGGATGTACTGCCATTCGTATGCCAACTTCTTCCGCTACGGGGATGATTTCCCGTAAGAAGTATGCCAAATGTTCACGAAATTGCTCACTTGAAATATGTTTATAACGATCTAATTGTGCTTGAAATTCAGCTAACGTATAGCCCTCTTCGGAACCAGGTAAGCCTGCAATAATATTTTGAGTTAATTTTTGTTTTTGCATCTCGCTCATTTGCTCAAAATATGCTTTTGCTTCTAGTCTTTCTGCTTCGCAATAACACTGTTCAGCATTCGGACGCTGTAAAATATAAAGTTCAAAAACAGCAAATTCAATATGATTAAAACGTAATGCTTTTGAACCATCTGGCATCTCGTATGCTAAGTCTGTGCGAGTCCAATCTAATACAGGCATAAAATTGTAACAGACGGTATCAATACCACATTTAGCTAGATTTCGTAAGGTTTGCTTATAATTTTCAATCCATTGTAAATAGTGACCGGATTGCGTTTTAATCTCTTCGTGTACAGGAACACTTTCAACAACGCTCCAAACTAAACCTTTTTCTGCTAGCTGTGCTTTTCGTTCATTGATTTCCGCTTCTAACCAAACTTGTCCATTAGGAATATGATGTAACGCTGTTACTACTCCTGTTGCTCCAGCTTGTCGAATATCATCTAGCGATACAGGATCCTTTGGTCCATACCAACGCCACGCTTGTTCCATAGTTTACTCCTATTGTTTTTTTGTATATTAGTAATCAATATTTACACACAGCCTGAGTTCTGTGGTTCACTGTTATTTTCCATAAAATCCCACCAAATTGGTATTTCAATTTATTTATTTTGTGATCTATATCTCATATTTAATATTTTGGTATTCCAAATTAACTTGATAATAGAGTATATTGAAAAGGTCAAAATATACACGTCCATTGAACATTAAATACCAGAGGATACATTATGAATAAGGTTATCAAGAGCGTATGTTTACATAATCCATTAAATGTAGAACTTATCAATGTTCCCTATCCAAGTAAGCAAGAGACTGATGTATTAATAAGAGTTGAAGCTATGGGAATTTGTGGTTCAGATATTGGAGCTTACCGAGGTACAAATCCCCTTGTAAGTTATCCACGAATTTTAGGACATGAAATTGTTGGTACTATTTTAGAATCTGGTTTTGGTATGCCTGAAAACATAAATGTTGGTGATCGTGTAGTACTTGATCCTTATATTTACTGTAAGGAGTGTTATCCATGCTCTATAGGAAGAACAAATTGCTGTGAAAAATTACAAGTACTGGGTGTTCATACTAATGGTGCAATGCAAGAAATTGTAAGACACCCTGCTCATCTTATAGTAAAAGCTCCTGATATACCTATTGAACACTTAGTATTAGCAGAACCACTTACTATTTCTTTACATGCCATTCATAGAACCAACGTGAAAGAAGGAGAACATATTGTAATTATTGGTGCAGGTGCTATTGGATTAATGGTAGCACTTGTTGCAAAAGCCTATAAAGCAATTCCTATTGTTATAGATATTCTTGATGAAAGATTGCATTATGCAAAATCAATAGGAGTAGATTATGTTATTAACCCTCAAAATGAAAATGATATTGAAACTATCAAAGCTATTACTCAGGGAAGAATGGCTGAAGTTGTTATTGAAGCATCAGGTTCTAATATCTCAATTCAAAATACGCTTAAATACGTTTCTTTTGCTGGGCGAATAGCATTAACAGGATGGCCAAAAAATGAAACTCTATTACCAACTAATATTATTACCTTTAAAGAGCTTAATATATATGGTGCAAGAACAAGCAAAGGTGAGTTTGAAGAGGCTTTAACACTTCTATCTCAAAAAACAATTAATCCTAATGATATTGTTAGTAAACTTATTAAGTTTGATGAAATTCCTAAATATATAAAAAATATTTCTGAACAACCATCTAATTATTTAAAAGTTATTGCTTTATTTTAAACAACCATCAAAAATAGGAGATTTTATGAAAATTAAATATTTAGCTAAAACTTTTTTAGCTTCAGCACTTATACTTAGTTCTTCTGCTTTTGCAAAGACAATTATTAAATTAGGGCATTATAATTCAGATGTCCATCCATCTAATATTGCCTTAAAAGAGTATTTTAAGAAAACTATTGAAGAGAAAACTAACAACCGTTATGAAATTCGTATTTATCCCAATAATCAACTTGGTGGGGAAGATCAAATTGTAAATGGCTTACGTAATGGTACTATTGAGGCTGGTATTACAGGATTATTATTACAAAATGTTGACCCTATTTTTGGAGTATGGGAATGGCCATATTTATTTAAAGATAACCAAGAAGCAAAAAAAGTTTTAGAATCGCCGATTGCCACAGAAATTGGAAATAAAATGGAGAATTATGGAATTAAACTTCTTGCTTATGGAATGAATGGTTTCCGTGTTATTTCATCAAATAAAAAATTAGAGAAATTTGATGATTTTAAAGGTTTACGTTTAAGAGTTCCCCTTAACTCATTATTTGTAGATTGGGCGAATGCAATGAAAATCAACCCACAAAGTATGCCGTTAAGTGAAGTTTTTACAGCTTTAGAGCAAAAAGTTATTGATGGTCAAGAAAATCCTTATATGCTAATTAAAGATTCTGGATTATATGAAGTACAGAAATATATTATTCAGAGTAACCATATATTCTCTCCTGGTTTACTACAAATTAGTTTAAAAACGTGGAATAAGATTTCAAAAGAAGATCAAAAGATATTTTTAGAAGCTGCTAAGTTATACCAAGAGAAAGAATGGGAGCTAGCTATTAAAACAGAACAAGATGTTAAAGATTTCTTTAAGCAAAATGGAAAAGAAATTATTGTACCAAGTAAATCATTTAAGGAAGATATGTTGAAAGCATCTGAGGGACTTTACCAACAATTCTATAAAAAATATGATTGGTCTAAAGACATAATAGAAAAAATTAATGCTGCAAAATAGTTTATGGAACAATAGGCTATTCAAAAAGAATAGCCTATAAAACTTTGGAGATAATAATGAAGTCTTATACATTTCTAGATAAAACATTAAAAATACTTGCTATTTTATCATTAATATCTATGATTATTTTAGTTTTCTTTAATGCATTACTACGTTATTTTTTTGATTCAGGCATAGCTTGGTCTGAAGAATTTGCCAGGATATGTTTTGTTTATATGATATTTCTAGGAATTATTATTGTTGCTAAGGATAGAGGACATTTAACAGTTGATATTGTAATAACAGCATTACCAGCTAAATATCAAATGTTTTTCTTATTTTTTGCAGATATTCTTGTATTAATATCTATGGTATTTATTACTTATGGAGCATATCAGTTAATATTGCTAACTTATGATCAAAAAATGCCTGCAACTGGAATTTCTTCTGCCTTTATTTATCTAGCTGCAATTATATCTTCAATAAGCTATTTTCTTATAGTTTTTATCAATTTATGGAAACATCTTAAATTAGCAATAAAAAGGAGATAAATGAAATGTTATTCCTCTTTCTAGGTAGTTTATTTTTATTCCTTTTCTTAGGTGTCCCTGTTGCCTTATCTATGTTATTAAGTGCTAGCTTAATGCTTTTTCAAATGGATATGTTTGACACTCAACTAATTGCTGAAAACTTTGTGATGGGAACAAATAATTTCCCTCTTATGGCAATTCCTTTTTTTATGTTGACTGGTGAAATAATGAAACATGGCGGAATTTCTGAACGTATTATTAATTTTGCTATGAGTATGGTTGGACACATAAAAGGAGGGCTTGGTTATGTTGTTATTATTTCAGGGTTAATATTTGCAGGATTATCAGGTTCAGCTGTTGCAGATACAGCAGCATTAGGTGCTATATTAATTCCAATGATGGCATCAAAAAACTATGATATTGCTCGTTCAACAGGATTAACTTGTTCTGCCGGTATTATTTCAGTAGTTATTCCACCTAGCATTCCAATGATTATCTATGGTATTACAGCTGGAGCATCTATTACTAGACTCTTTATGGGAGGGACTATTCCAGGATTATTAATGATAATTGGGCTTTGGCTATCCTGGAAATTTTTATATCGTAATAGTAATCAACATCTTGATCCTAAACAAAGTGGTAAGCAACGTTATGAAGCGTTTAAAAAAGCATTTTGGCCATTATTATTACCAATAATTATTATAGTTGGATTGAGAGGTGGGATTTTTACACCAACAGAAGCTGGGGTAGTTGCTGCTATTTATGCCACAATTGTTAGTGTTTTATATAAAACATTGACTTTAAATAAAATACAAGAAGTATTTATAAATACAATCAAAACTACAGCAATGGTAATGTTTGTTGCTGCAGCCGCAATGATTTCTGCCTTTGCTATTACAGTTGCCCAAATCCCAATGGAATTAGTAACTTTTATTCAAGGTATTACAGACAGTTCAACGACATTAATGCTTGTAATTATGGTCTTTTTATTACTAGTTGGTTGTGTAATGGATCTAATTCCAGCTGTTTTAATTTTTGTGCCTGTATTACTGCCATTGTTAAGAGCTTATCATATCGATATTGCATACTTTGGTATTATGATGGTAATAAATCTCTCAATTGGTTTAATTACCCCTCCTGTTGGAACAGTATTATATGTTGGTTCTGGTATATCTAAATTAGGAATAGGAAAAATATCTAGAGGTATTTTTCCATTCTTATTAGTCTATTTTACAATTTTATTCTTAATGGTATTTTTTCCAGAAATTGTAATTATACCAATGAATTGGTTATCTTAATAAAATGGAGTCAAATAAATGAACATTGCAAAAAACCATCATTTTCAAAACAAAGTTGTTGTTATTACAGGAGCTGGCGGTGTGCTATGTGCTTATTTTGCAAAAGAAATTGCTAAAACAGGGGCAAAAGTAGCTTTGTTAGATTTGAATTTTGAATCTGCTAATCAATATGCTAACGAAATTGTAAATGAAGGGGGGATTGCCAAAGCCTATCAAACTAATGTGTTAGATTTAGCAAGCCTGCAAACAGCAAGAGAAGCCATTTTAGAAGATTTTGGCACCTGTGATATTTTAATTAACGGAGCGGGAGGAAATAATCCAAAAGCAACCACAGATAATGAATTTCACGAGTTTGATCTCACAGAAAATACAAAATCTTTCTTTGAGCTTGATAAAGCTGGTATTGAATTTGTTTTTAATCTCAATTACTTAGGCACATTGTTACCGACCCAAATCTTCGCTAAGGATATGATTGGTAAAAAAGGAGCTAACATCATCAATATTTCCAGTATGAACGCTTATACCCCCCTAACAAAAATCCCAGCTTATTCGGGTGCAAAAGCTGCGATAAGCAATTTTACTCAATGGCTAGCAGTCTATTTTTCTCGTGTTGGCATTCGTTGTA
The DNA here is from genome assembly GCA_023101485.1 of Pasteurellaceae bacterium Macca. Lineage (GTDB taxonomy): Bacteria > Pseudomonadota > Gammaproteobacteria > Enterobacterales > Pasteurellaceae > LVZB01. The sequence goes on from LVZB01000001.1 coordinate 902,873, forward strand.
ATGCAATAGCCCCGGGATTTCTAGTGAGTAATCAAAACCGTACTTTATTGTTTGATGAAAAAGGCAACCCAACAGCACGAGCTAATAAAATTTTGACGAATACCCCAATGGGACGTTTTGGAGAAGCAAATGAATTACTCGGTGGTATTTTATTTCTAATGGATGAAAATTATGCCAGTTTTGTAAATGGTGTTGTCTTACCGATTGATGGTGGTTTTTCAGCGTATAGTGGGGTATAGCATTATTTAAATGCTTAGCAGATAAAATAAAGAAAGCAATTTAATTATTGCCTTCTTTTTATACATTAATTTAATTATTCGATCTATTCGACCGCTTGAATTTTTTCAACTAATTTATAAAATTCAGGTTCTTTTTGTTGAAGCTCTTTATACATTGGTTCAACCGCTTGTTTGAACAGTGCTTTATCCACATTTTCAAATTTCACGCCCTGAGCAATCGCCTTCTGTTTTTCATCACTTTCTGATTTTTCCCATAACGCAAACATTTTCTCAGTGGCTTCTTTTGCTGCTTGCGATATTGCTTTTTTATTTTCATCAGAAAGCTCATTCCATACTTTGCTTGAAATGACTAACACATCAGGCACCATAGTATGTTCATCTGCACTGAAAATTTTACTGACTTCACTATGGCGACTAAGTGTATAAGATGGAATATTATTTTCCGCCGCATCGACGACTTTTTGCTGTAATGCGGTATATAACTCTCCATAGGCTAACGGCGTTGGATTCCCACCCAATGCTTTTACCATATTGACTGCGGTTGGACTTGGTTGTACACGTACTTTTAAACCGACTAAATCAGCAGGCGATTTAATGGCTTTATCTGCATAAAAACTGCGAGCTCCCGCATCTAAATAAGCAAGCCCTAAAAAGCCATTTTTTTCTGAGGAAGCAAGAATTTTTTGCCCGACATCACTACGTAATACATTGTGATATTGCGTTTTGCTTTTAAAGAGATAAGGTAAATTATAGACACCATAATCTTTGGTAAAGGCTTCCAATTCTGCGGCATTAGATTTAGCTAAGGCTAATGCACCTTTTTGTACCAATTCAAGAGATTCTCTTTGATTACCTAATTGTGCATCAGAATAAACTCGCACTTTTAAATCACCTTTAGAAAGTTCATTAGTACGTTCGGCAAAGAATTGTAATGCTTTATGTACAGGGTGAGATTTATTTTGGTTGTGACTCAGCTTCAATGTTGTTGTAGCATAAGCATTGCTCATTAACGCAATCGTTGCCGAAAGTAACGTCATTTTTACATATTTAGAGATTGCCATCATACTCTCCTTATTACCTTAAAGATGTAAATAAAATCTAAACAACATTCCAACAATGGAATATGAACATTCTTCCAAATTAGGAATACCAAAGTCAAACAAATCGATTAAAATCTGTGATCTTCTTCATATATTTTCTTAAATTGGTATTCTAATTTTGCTTTTTGTGAGCTAAATCACAGAAAAAACACCGCTACAATGCTATATTTCAGCAAACTCAATCAAAATAGGCATACCATTATGGCTCTATTAAATCGTATTTTAACCAGTTTTATTGTCATCATATTTTCGATCTTGATCTGTTGTGTCGTTTGGCAAGTAATTTCTCGTTATGTGCTTGGCTCACCCAGTATATTTACTGACGAAATAGCCCGCTTTCTTTTTATGTGGGTTGGGCTAATTGGTGCTGCGTATGCAACAGGGTTAAAACAGCATATTGCAATAGATTTACTCCTTATGAAGCAACAAGGAAAACGTAAAACGTTTTTAGAATTACTTATTCTGATCATTATGAGTTGCTTTGCTGCAATAGTATTGATCTATGGTGGTCTGAATTTAGCACTTGATACCTACCGAACAGGGCAAATTTCACCTTCTTTAGGTTTAAGTATGGGTATTGTTTATCTCTGTTTACCACTTTCTGGGGGCATTATGCTAGTTTATCTCTTAGCCGATATTGTGCAGAAAATTGCAAAATTTAAAGATAGCGAGGTGTAAAAATGGAATGGATTTCAATTCTAACGCTATTCGGTAGCTTTTTTCTTTTGCTTGCCTTATCTGTACCAATTTCTTTTGCGATTTCTCTTTCTACGTTAATCACAATTTGTGTATATCTTCTTTTTGAATCCGCATTAACGGTAGTAACTCAAAAAATGGCATCGGGTTTAGATAACTTTGCACTACTTGCGATCCCTTTCTTTATTCTTTCTGGAAATATTATGAATAAAGGTGGTATTGCAATTCGTTTAATCGAACTTGCCAAAGTCTTAGGTGCAAGATTACCTGGCTCTCTATTTCATTGTAATGTATTAGCTAATATGATGTTTGGCTCAATTTCAGGGTCTGCTGTTGCAGCAGCTGCCGCAATGGGAGGAATAATGTCTCCTTTACAAAAAAAGGAAGGCTATGATCCCGAAGTATCTGCTGCCGTTAATGTTGCTTCTTGTCCAACCGGATTACTTATTCCACCGAGTAATACACTTATCGTTTATTCGTTAGTTTCTGGCGGGACATCGATTTCTGCACTCTTTTTAGCCGGTTATCTTCCTGGAATTTTAATGGGATTAGGCGTAATGCTTGTTGCTGGAATGATCGCAGCCAAACGTCAATATCCAAAAGGCGAAAGAGCAACTTGCTCACAAATATTCCATAAAACGCTTGATGCTCTTCCTTCACTGCTTCTGATTGTTATTGTCATTGGAGGAATTGTTGGTGGTATCTTTACCGCAACGGAAGCATCGGGTATTGCCGTTGTTTATACTCTGATTTTATCAATGGTGATCTATAAAGAGATCACATTAAAAGAGTTACCTAAAATTATTTTAGATTCTAGTGTGACCACTGCCATTGTTCTGTTGCTTATTGGTGCATCTTCGGGAATGTCTTGGGCAATGGCAAATGCTGATATTCCTTATCTTATTCAAGATGCATTCCTCTATATTTCAGATAATCCTATTATTATTCTACTTACGATCAATATTTTGTTACTGATTATCGGCACCTTTATGGATATGACACCCGCAGTATTGATTTTCACACCAATTTTCTTACCGATTGCAACAGATATTGGCATTGATCCTGTTCATTTCGGAATTATGATGACGTTTAATCTCTGCTTAGGCATCTGTACGCCACCTGTTGGCAGTGCCTTATTCATCGGCAGTTCTGTATCGGGCGTTAGAATTGAAAAAGTAATTAAAGCAATGTTGCCTTTCTTTTTCATTCTCTTTACTACATTGATGCTAGTCGCATTTATCCCAGAAATTAGCTTGATCTTACCAAAATTATTACTGAATTATTAAGGAGACGATAATGAAACCCTTTATGTGTGAAGATTTCCTACTTTCTAATGACGTATCCAAAACGCTTTATCATCACTATGCAAAATCACAGCCGATTTTTGACTACCACTGTCATTTAAATCCAAAAGAGATTGCAGAAAATCGTCAATTTGCTGATTTAACCGAAATTTGGTTAGAAGGTGATCATTATAAATGGCGAGCAATGCGTTCTGCGGGCATTCCCGAATATTTGATTACAGGTAATGCAAGCCATTATGAGAAATACCAAGCGTGGGCAAACGTTGTGCCTCAATGTATCGGAAACCCTATCTATCACTGGACGCACCTTGAACTTCGCCGACCATTTGGTATTCATCAACAAATCTTTAATCCTCAAAATGCAGAAAAAATCTGGCAAGAATGTAACGAATTACTACAACAACCTGAATTTTCAGCGCGTGGCATTATGCAACAGATGAATGTCAAATTCGTTGGCACAACCGATGACCCAATTGACAGCCTTGAACATCATCGAAAAATTGCCCAAGATCCTCACTTTGATATTGATGTTGTGCCGAGCTGGCGACCCGATAAAATCTTTAAAATTGAACAAGCACAATTTAATGATTATCTCAAACAGCTTGGAGAAGTTGCTGATATTGAGATTCGAACTTTTTCAGATCTCCAACAAACTATAAGAAAACGCCTTGATTATTTTGATCAATGCGGTTGTAAATCCGCAGATCACGGAATTGAGATAGTCCGTTTTGCCCCAATTCCAGATGAGCAGACACTCAATCATATTTTACAAATTCGTCATCAAAATCAACCGCTCTCCGAGTTACAAATCGCACAATTTTTTACTGCCATTTTAGTTTGGCTAGCCAAAGAGTATCATCAACGCCAATGGGTAATGCAGTTACATATCGGAGCATTACGTAACAATAATAGCCGAATGTTTAAGCGACTTGGTGCTGATGCTGGCTTTGATTCTATTGGTGATCGCAATTATGCCGAACCACTCTCCGCCTTACTTGATACAATGGACATCAATGATCAACTGCCAAAAACAATTCTCTATTGTTTAAACCCACGAGATAACGAAATGATGGCAGCAATGATCGGTAATTTTCAAGGTGGCGGTATCGCAGGCAAGATTCAATTTGGTTCAGGTTGGTGGTTTAACGATCAAAAAGATGGAATGGAACGCCAATTACAGCAACTTTCTCAACTAGGTCTGCTCAGCCAATTTGTCGGTATGCTTACCGATTCCCGTAGTTTTCTCTCTTATACTCGCCACGAATATTTCCGCCGAATTTTATGTGAAATGCTGGGTAAATGGGTGGTAAATGGCGAAGTCCCGAATGATATGGAATTACTCGGTAATATGGTAAAAAACATCTGTTACCACAATGCCAAAGGCTATTTTAAATAAGGGAATAAAATGAAAAAAATAGCACTACTTGGCGAATGTATGATTGAGTTAAGGGGCGAACCCTTTGGTAATATGTGGCAAAGTTATGGCGGTGATACTTTAAATACGGCAACTTATTTAGCCCGAATCAGCTCACCTAACAAATTGGCAGTACATTATGTTTCAGCGCTTGGTACAGATAAACTTTGCCAACAAATGTTGGCTCATTGGCAAGAAGACAATATTCAAACAAATTGGGTTTTAACTGATGAGCAACGAAATGCAGGGCTTTATCTTATTCAATTAGATGCACAAGGCGAACGCACTTTTTTATATTGGCGAAATCAATCAGCTGCCCGTTATTTACTGCAACATATTGATTTTCAACCTATCATTGAAGAATTAAAACACGTTGATATGATCTATCTCAGTGGTATAAGTCTTGCAATTTTGCCTGAAAAAGACCGCTTGTTATTGATTGATATATTAACAGAATTGAAAAAAGCAGGCGTTGAAATCGCTTTTGATAGCAATTTTCGCCCTTCATTATGGAAAGATATTTCCCAAGCACAAGCGTGCTATACCCAATTATTACCGCTTGTAGATATTGCACTTGTAACGATTGATGACGAACAACAACTTTGGCAAGACAATGATGAACAAAGCATACTTACTCGCCTTATTCAATTCGGCATACCAAAAATCATCATCAAAAAAGGCAGTCAAGGTGCATTAGCATGGGAAAACCAGTTGCAAATTGTTGTAAAAACAACACCGCTTGCCACAGTTGTCGATACCACTTCCGCAGGTGATTCCTTTAATGCAGGTTTCCTTGTTGGCTACTTACAAGGAAAATCCCTTAAAGAATGTTGCCAACAAGGCAATCAACTAGCAGGTATCGTTATTCAACATAAAGGGGCAATTATTGATAAAAATGCGACTGCCCATTTATGCCACCAATTTAACTCATAAAAGCAAGGAAAAATAATGCGTTATACCATTGAACAAATTATCGAAAAATTACAAGCGGTCAAAATTGTGCCTGTTATTGCATTAGATAATGCCCAAGATATTTTACCGCTCGCAAAAACCTTAGTTGAAAATGGCTTACCTGTGGCGGAAATTACTTTTCGCTCCCCCGTTGCGACCCAAGCAATTCAACTATGTAAGCAACATTACCCCGATATGCTTGTATTAGCAGGTACAGTGCTCACAACAGAACAAGTCCTCTCTGCAAAAAATGCTGGTGCAGATGCAATTGTAACCCCAGGATTTAATCCCAAAATCGTACGGCAATGCCAAGAATTAGACATACCGATTACCCCGGGCGTAAATAACCCAATGTCTATTGAAGCCGCTCTTGATATGGGTATTACTACTGTCAAATTCTTCCCCGCAGAAGCAAGTGGCGGGGTAAAAATGATTAAAGCTTTACTCGGTCCTTATCCTGATTTACAAATTATGCCAACAGGTGGTATTGGTTTGCATAATCTTCAAGACTATCTAGCCATTCAAAACGTGATTGCTTGTGGCGGTTCGTGGTTTGTTGAAAAATCATTTATCAATGCAAAAAATTGGACGGAAATAGGGCGGTTAGTTAGAGAGGTTATTTCACATTAGATCTATACAAAAACAAAACGCCCCCTCGGAGGCGTTTTTCATTATTTACCCACTATTTCTGTGTGCGCAGGAACTGAACGCCTGTATCAGGGAAGTCAGTAAAGACGCCCGTTGCACCAGCTTTATTTAAGAGTGCGTCATACATTTGATTTACATCGGTAAAAAATTCTGGCAAGGCATCTTTTCTGACCGTGTAGGGGTGTAATTCCATTTTGTATTTCGCGAGTTCTTTCACTAATGGGGTGTATTGAATGTTGCCGACTTTAGATTTCTCTTTATCAACTAACATATACCAACCTGGGCCTACGCCGTCTGCATATTTCGCCACTTCTGCCATTCCGCCATCTTTAAACATCCAATCATAGTTGTAATTAACCCATTTACCCGAAGCGTCTTTTTCTTCCGTTTCATGCCAATCGGTATAAGCCACTAATTGCACTAATTTCAATGACATGCCTAATTTTGGTAATAATTCGGTTTTAATACGTTTTAATTCATTAAAGTCAAATGTTTGAAGGTAAATTAAATTGGATTTTTCATCATAGCCGTATTTTTTTAAGACTTTTAAGGTTTCTAAGGCAATATCTTTGCCATTTTGATGATGGAACCACGGCGCTTTAATTTCTGGGTAAATCCCGATTTTTTTCCCCGTGGATTTTTCTAAACCTTGAATAAATTCAATTTCATCTTCAAAAGTGTGAATTTTAAAATCGGATTTCCACATTGGGAAACGGTTTGGATAAACCTGTACTTGCTTACCGTCTTTTTCCACGCTGAAATTTTCTGTCATTTCTAAACTTTGAATTTCCGCTAAGGTGAAATCCACCACATAATAACGCCCGTCAGCTCTGGCACGATTTGGGAATTTTTTCGCCACATCCGTTAAACCATCTAAAAAGTGATCGTGTATCACAACTAAGCGGTTATCTTTTGTCATGGCTAAATCTTGCTCTAAATAGTCTGCTTGCTGACCAAAAGCTAAGGCTTTAGATTCAAGAGTATGCTCTGGTAAATAGCCACTTGCCCCACGGTGAGCGATAATAATTTTTGAATCCGTTGGCATTGAAGATGCCACCGCTTGACTGCCATAAACGGATAAAACGCTCGCCATAAGCGAGAGCGTGAGTGCTTTAAATTTCATGAGTGTTCTCCTATTAGAAAATAAATATTTTTCTTTTTTGAGGTGCAAGCGGTCAAATTTTATGATTTTTTTGACCGCTTGTTTTTGGCGCTTTTGCCGAAATTTGAGATAAAAAAAGAAGAACATTTTCATGTTCTTCTTTTTAACTAAGGTTATTTACCGTAAGTTTCGCCGAGTTTAGCTTTATGCTTACCTTCTTCAACCATGGTTAAGAAGGTGAGTAAGATCGCTAAGATACCACCGCCGATCATCACGTAGAAACCGCCGTCCCAGCCGAATTTATCTGCCGCCCAACCAACAACCGCAGATGCTGCAACAGTACCACCTAAGTAGCCGAATAAGCCAGTGAAACCTGCCGCTGTACCAGCTGCTTTTTTCGGTGCAAGTTCAAGAGCATGTAAGCCAATTAACATCACAGGACCATAGATTAAGAAACCGATAGTCGTCATCCAAATGAAGTCCATTAACTGATATGGGTTTTCATACCACGCATGACCCGCATATTTAGCAAGCTCAGATTCCGGTGTTGCTGGGTTTAGCCAGAATGCCACCACTGCTGCGGTGGTTAAAATCATAAAGATGAAACCAGTTAAACCACGTTTCCCTTTAAAGACTTTATCCGATACCCAACCACATAATAATGTGCCCGGAATAGCAGCTAATTCATAAATGGTATAAGCCCATGCCGTGCCTTTAATGTTGAAGTGTTTCACTTCACCCAAATACACTGGCGACCATTTCAATACGCCATAACGGATTAAGTAAACAAACACATTCGCAATAGCGATATACCATAACAATTTGTTTTTCAGTACATACGTAATGAAAATTTCTTTCGCGGTTAAATCGTTTTCAGCGGTTTTTTCATCATAGTTATCTGGGTAGTCGTTACGCCATTTTTCAATCGGTGGTAAACCACAAGATTGTGGGGTATCACGCATTACAAGATAAACTGGAATAGCCGCGATCATCGCTGCAATACCTGGATAATAAAGCGCTTGTTGCCAAATATCTTTTGCCGTTGCTTCTACACCAAAGTTGCTGAAATATAACGCACTGGCTAAAAGAACCATCGCACCCGGTACCATGCCACCCACGTTGTGGGCACAGTTCCAGATAGAAACAATCGTGCCACGCTCGGATTTAGACCACCAGTGAACCATCGTCCGTCCGCATGGCGGCCACCCCATACCTTGGAACCAACCATTAAGGAAAATCATCACCCACATAATAAGAATGCTCGATGTTGCCCAAGGCACTAAGCCCATCATGGTCATACATAAACCCGAAAGTAATAAACCAAATGGTAAGAAAACCCGTGGGTTAGAGCGGTCAGAAATACTCGCCATAAAGAATTTAGATAGACCGTAAGCTAAACCAGCCGCAGTACCAATCACACCAAGTTGAGTTTTGGTGTAAAGACCGGCTTCAATTAAGCCTTTTTGAGCTAAATCGAAGTTAGCACGAACGAAATAATAAGCGGCATAGCCGAAGAAAATCCCCGCAAAAACTTGCCAACGCAACATTTTATAACGTGCATCAACTTTGTCGGCAGGAAGCTCTGCAATATGCGGAGCGGGTTTGAATGGACCAAACATAAGAATACTCTCACTCTTAATCAATAAAAAGAAAAAACACCTTACTTAAAATAAGGGAGCAATATGATATAAAACCTTTTTCATAATGAAAAAGGAATATTCTCTATTTTGTGACATACATCACAAAAACATAATAAAACAGACAAATTTTCAACAAAAATGTGACGCACTTCACAATTTTACTTTCTTTTTCGCTCATAAACTTTTTAAAAAGCGTGATTAGATTTAAAATAGTTTCGTTTATATATCATATTGTTTATTTTTAATTAATTTGTGGGTAATTTTATGAGCATTTCTCCTAAATTTTATCGCAATGTCGCTGATTTCACGCCGTTAAGTACTGATGTGATTATTATCGGTGGCGGAGCAACGGGGGCTGGCGTAGCTCGAGATTGTGCCTTACGAGGTATTGATTGTATTTTGCTCGAACGGCGAGATATTGCCACCGGTGCAACAGGGCGAAATCACGGCTTGCTTCACAGTGGTGCACGTTATGCGGTAAATGACCGAGAATCCGCAACAGAATGTATCGAAGAAAATCAAATTCTCCGCCGTGTTGCACGCCACTGTATTGATGAAACCGAAGGGCTTTTCATTACACTCCCCGAAGACGATCTCAATTACCAAAAAACCTTTATTCAAGCCTGTACAGAATCCGGGATTGAAGCGGTTGCGATTGAACCCGATCTCGCAAAATATTTAGAACCGTCGGTAAACCCTGATTTAGTTGGTGCAGTGGTTGTGCCTGATGGTTCAATTGATCCCTTCCGCTTGACCGCAGCCAATATGCTTGATGCCACTGAAAACGGAGCGCGTGTTTTTACTTATTGCGAAGTCAAAGGACTAATCCGAGAAGGTGGGAAAGTCATTGGTGTTAATGTTTTTGATCATAAAAATCAGGTTGAACGCCAATTTTTCGCTCCTATTGTGGTAAATGCGGGGGGAATTTGGGGTCAAGGAATTGCTGAATATGCTGATCTAAAAATCCGAATGTTCCCAGCCAAAGGGGCATTATTAGTAATGGGGCACCGTATCAATAAAATGGTTATCAACCGTTGCCGAAAACCTGCCGATGCCGATATTCTTGTACCTGGTGATACGATTTGCGTGATTGGCACAACATCTAGCCGTATTCCTTACGATCAAATTGATAATATGGATGTAACGCCCGAAGAGATTGATATTCTGTTCCGTGAAGGCGAAAAACTTGCCCCAAGCCTTCGTCATACCCGTGTATTACGGGCGTATGCCGGCGTTCGCCCCCTTGTTGCCACCGATGATGACCCATCAGGGCGGAATGTTAGCCGTGGGATCGTACTGCTTGACCACCAAGAACGTGATGGTTTAGACGGTTTTATTACCATCACTGGCGGAAAATTGATGACCTATCGCTTAATGGCAGAATGGACAACAGATCTCGTATGTAAAAAATTGAATAAAACCGACCGCTGTACCACCGCTGAAAAAATGTTACCTGGTTCAAATGAAAGCCGTAGCGAAACCAATAATAAAGTCATCTCCCTGCCAAGTACTATTCGCTATTCTGCGGTTTACCGACACGGTTCTCGTGCAACACGTTTGCTTGAAAATGAACGCCTTGATCGTGCCTTAGTGTGTGAGTGTGAAGCCGTTACGGCGGGGGAAGTACGTTATGCAGTGGACGAGTTGAGTGTCAATAATCTAGTTGATCTTCGCCGCCGTACTCGGGTCGGAATGGGGACTTGCCAAGCGGAGCTTTGTGCCTGCCGAGCAGCTGGATTGATGAACCGTTTTGGTGTGACCACACCAACCCAATCAACAACACAACTTTCTGCTTTTATGGAAGAACGTTGGCGTGGCATTAAACCTATTGCTTGGGGTGAAGCCATTCGAGAAGCAGATTTTACCAGTTGGATTTATTACAGTTTATTAGGCTTGAATGATGTAATCGCCCCCCAAGCCGAGCAAGGAACAGATAACAATGAATTTTGATGTAGCAATTATCGGCGGTGGGCTTGCAGGTTTAACTTGTGCCATACACCTTCAACAACAAGGCAAACAGTGCGTTATTATTAACAACGGGCAAGCGGCGATTGACTTTTCCTCTGGCTCAATGGATTTACTCAGCCGTTTAACAAGCGGTCAGAAAATTGAACATTTTGCCGAAGGTTTAGAAGCACTCACCCAAGAATTACCCGACCACCCTTATTCACTCTTAGGTGTTGAAAAAACGCTTAAAAAAGCAACACAATTTCAACACTTTGCCGAAAGTTTAGCGTTGGGATTATGTGGCTCAACCACACAAAACCATCAACGGGTTACGCCATTAGGGGGAATAACATCAACTTGGCTATCTCCAAATAGTGTGCCGACAATGAGCGATAATCAACCCTTTCCGCATAACAAAATTGCCGTATTAGGGATTGAAGGCTATCTTGATTTTCAACCGCAAATGTTAGCGGAGAATTTAAAATTACAACCGCAATTTGCACATTGTGAATTTAGCCCTGCTTATATTCATATTCCCGAACTCGATCAACTTCGTGCCAATGGGCGTGAATTTCGTAGTGTGCATATTGCTCAATTACTCGAACATAAACTCGCATTCCACGACTTAGTACAAGAAATTAAACAATCAGCCAAAAATGCAAATGCGATTTTCTTGCCCGCTTGCTTCGGTTTAGATAACCAACAGTTCTTTGAACGCCTTAAACAAGCGGTCGGTATTGCGATTTTTGAACTGCCAACACTACCGCCTTCATTACTCGGTATTCGCCAACATAAACAGCTTAGCCAACGCTTTGAACAGCTTGGTGGAATGATGTTAAATGGTGATCGTGCATTGAAAGCAGAATTTAATGAGCAAGGTGTCAGCAAAATCTACACCCAACTTCATCAAGAAAATGCGATTACCGCATCACATTTTGTGCTGGCTTCGGGTGGCTTTTTTAGCAATGGCTTAATGTCTGATTTCGACCATATTTTCGAGCCTGTATTTGATGCTGATATTATCGGTTACAAAAAGTTCGAAAAAAATGACCGCTTGTCTTGGACAGAAAACCGTTTCTCTTCACCTCAACCTTACCAATCGGCAGGTGTAGCCATCAATTCACAATGCCAAGTACGCAAAGCTGGGCAATTTGTGCCTAATCTCTATGCCGTAGGGAATGTTATCGGTGGCTATAACGCTTTACAACTCGGTTGCGGTTCGGGGGTTTCAGTGGTCACTGCATTAGTCGTTGCAGAGCAAATTTGTGGGAGGTAAGAGTGAAAATTCAACAACTTATTGAGCAAGCAAAACAGAATATGCAAACCACACCCAGCGTGGTTCATCAATATTTTGATGAAAGTTTTGAAAGTTGCATAAAATGTACCGCTTGCACAGCGGTTTGCCCAGTTTCTCGCCAGAATCCAAACTACCCCGGCCCGAAACAAGCTGGCCCAGATGGCGAGCGTTTACGCTTAAAAAGTGCTGAGCTTTATGATGAAGCATTAAAATATTGCACCAACTGCAAACGCTGTGAAGTGGCTTGCCCATCAGATGTAAAAATTGGCGATATTATCGTTCGAGCTAGAAATACCTATATTGAACGCCAAAATAAACCATTAAAGAATAAATTGCGTGATGCCGTGCTAAGTAATACCGATTTAATGGGGAAACTCAATACGCCTTTGGCACCGATTGTCAATGCAATTACAGGTTTAAAAGCAACAAAATTCTTACTTGAAAAAACCTTGAATGTCAGCCGTCATCGTACTTTACCGAAATACGCCTTCGGATCTTTCCGCCAATGGTATCTCCGCAAAATGGCAGAACGTCAGGCTCAATATAAAGAAAAAGTGGCTTACTATCACGGCTGTTATGTTAATTACAATAATCCACAACTTGGTAAAGAACTGATTGATGTCTTTAATGCAATGGATATTGGCGTTGTATTACTTGAAAAAGAGAAATGCTGTGGTTTGCCTCTTGCTGTTAATGGTTTCCCAAAACGAGCCAAAGAATTAGCAAAATTTAATCTTCAACAACTTGAAAAAGTTGTCGAGCAAAATGAACTTGATGTAGTGGGTACATCATCGAGTTGCACAATGAACCTACGGGATGAATACCATCACGTGCTCGGAATGGATAACGCCAAAATCCGACCACATACTCATATTGTGACCGAATATCTCTATCGCTTATTTGAACAAGGTAAAAAGCCAACATTTAAATCAATGCCATTACGAGTAGCTTATCATACGGCTTGCCACGTAGATAAAGCGGGCTGGGCACCTTATACGCTTTCTATCTTAAAAGCGATCCCTGATATCGAAATTGTGATGCTTCCTTCTCAATGCTGTGGTATTGCAGGGACTTACGGTTTTAAAGCAGAGAACTATGAAACTTCCCAAGCCATTGGTAACCCACAATTTGAGATAATCAACAACGGCGGTTTTGATTATGTGGTTTCCGAATGTGAAACCTGTAAATGGCAAATTGATATGTCCACCAATTTAACCTGTTTACACCCCATCACACTACTCTCTATGGCGTTAGCTAAGTAATGGATAAAATCACCAAGTGAGTCCGCCTTCTTGGTGATTTTTTTCGCTTTTTCCCATCTAAAAAGTCTATTTTTTCTGCGATCAATCTTGCTTTTTCTGTGGATAACTCACTGAATATGATCGGTATTACCTTTGATTTATTCGGGAAAATATTTTTATTTCATCTCATTTGTGGATAACCCACCCCTTTATCCACAGTTAAGATCCCTAAAATATTCAGACTCTATACAGTCTTGGATCGATCTTATCTTTTTGATCTCAAAGCCTTTTTTAAGGTTATCCCAAAAGATCGGCTTCTCTAATAATCACAATAATAAGATCTTTATATAAAGATCCTTTCTCTTTATTAGCGTAACGGAAGATCCCCCTCATCTGTCCGATCAAAACCTTTTTTCAGATCCTCTTTTTTTCAGGTAGAATAAGCCCATCTTAATCAGGCTTAAAATAATGAATGACTATGATTTACTCTGAAAAATATGATGTGATTGTCGTAGGCGGTGGCCATGCCGGTACAGAAGCGGCACTTGCCCCTGCACGAATGGGATTAAAAACCCTATTACTCACGCACAATGTGGATACCCTTGGACAAATGTCCTGTAACCCTGCGATTGGTGGGATCGGTAAAGGTCACTTAGTCAAAGAGATCGATGCCATGGGGGGGTTAATGGCAACGGCAACCGACCAGGCGGGTATTCAATTTCGTACCCTTAACAGCTCCAAAGGGCCGGCAGTAAGAGCCACCCGCGCTCAAGCAGACCGCGTACTTTACCGCCAAGCAGTGCGTACCGCCCTTGAAAATCAAGCTAACTTGGATATTTTCCAACAAGAAGTGGTGGATATTGTGGTGGAAAATAACCGCGCCGTCGGAGCGGTGACTAAAATGGGGTTAATCTTCCGCAGTCAGGCGGTGATCTTAACCGCAGGCACCTTCCTCGCTGGTAAGATCCACATTGGTTTAGATAACTATGCCGGTGGGCGCGCAGGTGATCCCGCCGCAACGATGTTAGCTGATCGCTTGCGTGATCTCAATTTACGCGTTGATCGCTTAAAAACCGGTACGCCACCACGTTTAGACGCTCGTACGATTGATTTTTCGGTCTTAGCGCAACAACATGGCGATGCCGTTTTACCGGTGATGTCTTTTATGGGATCGGTAGAACAGCACCCCCGCCAAATCCCTTGTTACATTACTCACACCAATGAACAGACCCACGATTTAATTCGCAATAGTCTTGATCGTAGTCCAATGTACACCGGTATCATTGAAGGCATTGGCCCACGGTATTGCCCTTCCATTGAAGATAAAGTGATGCGTTTTGCCGATCGTCACAGTCACCAAATTTACCTCGAACCAGAAGGGCTAAGCACCATTGAAGTCTATCCAAATGGCATTTCAACCAGCTTGCCGTTCGATGTGCAAATGGGGATCGTACATTCCATGAAAGGCTTAGAGAATACGCGGATTATCAAACCGGGCTATGCTATTGAGTATGACTATTTCGACCCTCGGGATCTAAAACAGACCCTCGAAACCAAAGCCATTGACGGCTTATTCTTTGCCGGTCAAATTAACGGCACAACCGGTTATGAAGAAGCCGCGGCACAAGGGTTATTAGCAGGAATTAACGCCGCCTTGCAAGTACAAGGTAAAGCCCCTTGGTTCCCAACACGGGATCAAGCCTATACGGGCGTACTGGTGGATGATCTCTGCACCCTTGGCACTAAAGAGCCTTACCGCGTATTTACCTCCCGTGCGGAATACCGCTTACTTTTACGGGAAGATAATGCCGACAGCCGTTTAACGCCAATCGCCCACGAATTGGGGTTAATTGATGAAGCCCGTTGGGTGCGTTTTAACCAAAAAATGGAACGAATCGAACAAGAACGGAGTCGTTTAAAACAGATTTGGGCGCATTTACAGATGCCAAATTTAGACGAAGTGAATGCCTTATTAAATAGCCCCCTTGCTCGGGAAGCTAGTGGTGAAGATCTCCTTCGCCGTCCGGAAGTCAGTTACGAAGCATTAACTAAAATTGAACCTTTTGCCCCAGCTTTAGAAGATAAACAAGCGGCAGAACAGGTGGAGATTGCGATTAAATATCAAGGCTATATTGAACATCAATATCAAGAGATCGAACGGCATAAACGCCACGAAAATACCCTCATTCCAGCGGAGTTTGATTATGATAAAGTGGATAGCCTTTCCAACGAAGTTCGGGCAAAACTGTTGCAACATCGCCCAAGCTCGATTGGGCAAGCAAGCCGAATTTCAGGCATTACGCCGGCGGCGATCTCGATTTTATTAGTGGCATTGAAAAAACAAGGAATGCTCAAACGAGGCGAACTGTAAAAGAAATGGGCGAAAGCCCATTTTTTTATTCGGTGCAAAATGTTCTCTTTTTTTGACCGCTTGTTGTGCCTCTTTAATGGCGGAAAACGCGGTTTTTAGCCCCTAACGAGCGGTTTGTAAGAGCCGGGCAAGCAACATTCCTCCTAAGGTTAAGGCAACTCCGCCAAGCAAGTGCAGGGCAACAATACCCACTCCTTGCAGATATTTCCCCGAAAGTAATTTCTCACTTAATTCCGCTGAAAAGCTCGAAAAGGTGGTAAAACTGCCTAAAAAGCCGGTAATAAACAGAAAACGGTGATGATCTTGCAGATTAAAGCCCATCAACAACCCAATTAAAAAACAGCCTAACCAATTCACAAGCAAAGTGCCAAGGGCAAAAGTGTTAAAGAGTGGATTAAGCCAAACGCCAACCCCCCAACGGCTAATCGCCCCACACACCGCCCCAAGGGAAATCCAAAAAAGTACCATTTTTCCTCCCGATAAAATAAAAACGTGTTCTAGCTTAGGATGCTTTTTATGCAAAAAAGCCGTTTTTATGGCTACGCCTTTTTTAATGATAATTTTTCTGTGAAGTCGCTCACAAATTAACACTTTTCCATTTGCGAAAATAGTGCATTTATCTATATTTGCCGACGAAAACGTTTGTTTTTCAACATTTTTGTTTCTTTAAGGAGAAATTATGGATAAATCACTCAAAGCAGCCTGTATCGGTGAATTCATCGGTACGGGCTTGATCATTTTATTTGGGGCGGGTTGTGTCGCGGCCGCACAAGTGGCAGGCGCGACCTTTGGTTTGTGGGAAATTTCCATTGTGTGGGGGTTAGCCGTTGCAATGGCAGTTTATGCTTCCGCAGGGCTTTCTGGCGCGCATCTTAACCCTGCGGTTACTTTGGCACTTGCAGTCTTTGCTAATTTTGAGAAACGTAAAATCGTGCCTTATATCATTTCTCAAATGTTAGGCGCATTCTTTGCCGCCGCTTTGGTCTATTTCTTATATAAAGATCTCTTTGTTGCCACGGAAACAGCACAGAATATTGTACGGGGTGAAGGTGTTGGGCTTGCGGGTGTTTTCTCGACCTACCCAAATCCGAATATTAGCGTGTTACAAGCATTCTTTGTGGAAATGGTGATTACTGCCGTACTCATGGCGTTAATTTTTGCTTTAACAGATGACGGTAATGGCGTGCCTCGTGGGGCAATGGCACCCTTATTGATTGGTTTACTCATTGCGGTAATTGGTGGTGCTTTTGGGCCATTAACCGGTTTTGCAATGAACCCTGCCCGTGACTTCGCGCCGAAAATCTTCGCTTTCTTAGCAGGTTGGGGTGAGGTTGCATTAACCGGTGGTCGTGATATTCCTTATTTCTTAGTGCCAATTTTTGGACCTATCGTAGGGGCATTACTCGGCGGCTTTATTTATACCCGTTTTATCGGTAAGAATTTACCGTGTAATTGTGATAATCACTAATTTTGGAGTCTTTACTTATGGAAAAAAAATACATCATCGCACTTGATCAAGGCACAACGAGTTCCCGCGCCGTCCTTTTAGACAAAAATGCGAATATTGTTGAAGTAGCACAACGTGAATTTACCCAAATCTATCCCCAAGCAGGTTGGGTAGAACATAACCCGATGGAAATTTGGGCAAGCCAAAGCTCAACCTTAAATGAAGTGGTGGCAAAAGCTGGTGTGACAGCCGATCAAATCGCCGCCATTGGGATTACCAACCAACGTGAAACGACCATTGTTTGGGAAAAAGAAACCGGCAAGCCGATTTACAACGCCATTGTGTGGCAATGTCGCCGTACGGCAGATATTTGCGCCCAATTAAAAGCCAATGGACACGAAAGTTATATCCGCAAAACAACCGGTTTAGTGGTTGACCCTTACTTCTCTGGTACTAAAGTGAAATGGATCTTAGACCATGTCGAAGGCGCGCGTGAGCGTGCAGAAAAAGGGGAGTTACTATTCGGTACAGTGGATACGTGGCTCGTGTGGAAATTAACCCAAGGTCGCTCCCATGTGACGGATTACACCAACGCTTCTCGTACTATGCTATTTAACATTCACACTAAACAGTGGGATGACAAAATGTTGGAATTACTTGATATTCCACGAGCGATATTGCCAGAGGTGAAAAACTCTTCTGAAATTTATGGTCAAACCAACATTGGGGGAATGGGGGGCGTGCGTATTCCTGTGGCAGGTATCGCCGGCGACCAACAAGCCGCCCTTTATGGTCACCTTTGTGTTGAAGCCGGTATGGCAAAAAATACCTACGGCACAGGCTGTTTTATGTTGATGAATACCGGCGATCGTGCCGTTGAATCTCAAAATGGCTTATTGACGACCATTGCTTGTAATGCCAAAGGCGAACCTTGCTACGCCTTAGAGGGTTCTATCTTTATGGGGGGCGCTTCTATTCAATGGCTACGCGATGAGTTGAAGATTATTCACGATGCTCGAGATTCCGAATACTTTGCCAATAAAGTGGAAAGCTCAAATGGCGTTTATGTCGTGCCAGCATTCACCGGGCTTGGTGCACCGTATTGGGACCCTTATGCTCGGGGTGCGATTGTGGGGCTTTCTCGTGGTTCTAACCGCAACCATATTGTGCGTGCGACATTAGAATCCATTGCCTATCAAACCCGTGAAGTGTTAGATGCAATGCAATCCGACAGCGGTGAGAAGCTCGGTATTCTCCGTGTCGATGGTGGTGCAGTGGCAAATAACTTCCTCATGCAGTTCCAAGCCGATATTCTAAACGCCAAAGTCGAACGCCCTGAAGTGCGTGAAGTTACCGCCCTTGGTGCCGCCTATCTTGCCGGCTTAGCCACCGGTTTCTGGGGCAGTTTAGAGGAATTACGGGGTAAAGCGGTGGTGGAACGCACCTTCGAGCCGGATAACGATGAAGAGAAACGTGCTCGCCGTTATAAAGGTTGGAAACGTGCGGTTAAACGCGCCCTTGAATGGGAAAATGATAGCGATATTTAACCCCTAACCCGAATAAGCTATCTAATCAGGGCTTAACAAGCGGTCGGATTTTGCAGGAAATTTGTCAAACCCGACCGCTTACTTTTTTGGCATATAGGACAAAATAGTTGGTAAAAACTGGCTTAAAGCCTTATAGTAAAAGGCTTTAAGCCCTTCTTTTGAAAATGAACAAAAAACGTGTCCTTTTTGCCAATATTCTTCTATTCAGAAGTATGGTATTCAAAATAAACTTCAACGCTATAAATGCTCCCATTGTAATAAGACATTTACCTTTAAAAAAAATTAAATCCCGAAGATATTTGGCAAGATTACATTATTGGAAAACAGACTCATCAACAATTATCTCAAAAATATCATTGCTCTCCTCGAACAATTCGAAGATATTTAGAAAAAGCCCCTAAAACAGAATTTAACATCCTTCAAAATAAATATCTTAATCTCATTATTGACACGACTTTTTTTCATCGTGATTTTGGTGTGATGGTTTTTATTGATAGTCTTTCAACCAAAGTGGTTTACCACCAAATTGTGAAGACAGAAAAAGATATTTATTACAAGCAGGCATTAAATAAACTGAGAGAAAAAGGCTATTTTCCTTATAAACATCGAAATGTAAGAAGTGCAGCGGCAAGTATTAAACGATACGATGAATATCTTTTTACCTACGAAAAGTATCCTGAACTTAATATTGAAAAAACGACAAATAGAATAGAGGGATTATTTAAAGACCTTAAAGATAAGTTACGTCCCCATAGCGGTTTAACAAGAAAGCATAAGATATTGTTTATAAAGGATTTTTTAAATAGAAAAAGTTGGTAAGAGCAACGAAAAATAACTATTACCAACTATTTTGTCCTATATGCCACTTTTTTCCTTATTTTGTTAATAATGCAACAATATCATCTGAATTGGCTTTGTCTTTTTCAGACGAATATTTCGTTAAAGTGCTAGATTATTTCTTTTGGTTGCTGATAAAATCGGCAATCTATTATCTTTTAAATCGGAAATGGCTTTTTCCCAATTACAATGGGTAATTTCTTCATTTTCATCTTGTATAAGTAAAGGGCTAGCTAATTCTAATAATGGTAATACTGCGGAATCGAGATTTCCATCTTTAAAATATTGATATTTAGCCAACGTTAAATCAACTTTTTCATTAAGGCAAGAATTAACGTAAGAAGAAACATTCTCATAAATCTCTTTATAATTTTCAATAAATGAACGAATAAATGCTAATTTATTATGAATTATACTTGCAGAATCATTATTGAGTGCTTTTGAGATAATGTCTAATTTATTCGCTTCGGATTTTACTCTTTGATAACTAAAAATGAATCCTAATAAAGAGAAAAATGTTATATTTTTATCATAAAAGATAATCCTATATTTCAATGCTTCTAGAATACCTGTTGATATAGCACCAAAATAACAAAAATGTTCTAACTCTTTTAAAATCTCATTGATTTTATTACTAATAGGATCATTCGAATTTAATTTATAAGGATCAAAGTTTAATTTAAATGGGATATTATCCCAATGTTTAGTTAATAAACGATAGTCATTCACAAAACTTCCAAATTCTTCTGCAGATTGATATCTACCGTTTGATAGCTCATGATAAAAAGCAGAAAGATCATCCATCACTTTTTTAAAAGAGGTTGAAATTTGAGAAACAACTTCTATTTTCTTAGTTAAAATAGGATTGTCTAGTATTTCTATAGCGGGAAGTAGAGTGTCTAAATAAGTAATGTTTTCATTATATATTCTAATACTTTGAGAATAATCTAATAATACATCTCCATTATGTAGTATTTTTTTATTATTGTTTAAATGTTTAGCAGCTAGAATAAGCAATATTACTGAGTCTGAGTATATGTTAATAGTAGCTTCAAAAAGTGAGTTAACCTTATTTTCGATTTCTTGGTTAAAATCATAAACTTTTAGTTCTTCTTCATTTTTATCCTCTTCTTTATTAGTGTTTTCTTTATCAAGAATATATTGATTTAATTTAGAAAATAAGCGTTTTAGAGAAGCGTAAGGTTGAGTTAATTCAGCTACTTTGACTCCATTAATAAATAGTTTTGAATCAAGTATCCCTTTTTTAACATAGATCTCTTTTATTTCTGAGAGTTTGTATTCTATATTATCATTATTTAAAGTGCGAATGGCGATGATTTTATTTGTAATCACAATACCCTTTTTAGCACTTCCAAAAAGAGTCCCATCAATTAAGACTTCTATGTCAGAGTATTCTTGAATAAACTTAGAATTAAATGCATTAATCACATTTTTTGCTTTATCTTTGGGCACTTTTGGATATAAATAAATTTTATACTCATAATTATCACCACGTAAAAAGTCAGAAACGTTCATATATCCCTTATTGTGTTAAATAGACTGAAATTAATTAAAGATAATTATAAAACAAAAGAGATGGTTGTCAAACATAACGGTTCTATCAATAGAAATATTAAGCTAGAAGAGTAAGATATGCTTTGGTTTTAATGGTCTGCTTAGTTTTCTAGTAAGGGTAATAATAAGAGCAATTTTGGATGATGAGATTGATTAAGGAGTAAGAAAAAATTGAATATTTAAAGCATTTTAGGTATTACCTATTCGAAGCGTAAAAAATTTTTGTTACTAAAATATAATATTGAAAATTTGCTAAACCCGACCGCTTACTTTTTTCCTTATTTCCCCTACAATAACGTCAAAATGACGCTTCCCGAAAAGGAATGACTATGGCAACAATGAAAGATATTGCACGGATTGCAGGGGTTTCGCTCTCCACGGTTTCCCATGTAGTGAATCGCTCTCGCTTTGTGAGTGAAGGGGTGACGCAAAAAGTCCAACGTGTGATTGATGAACTCAACTACACCCCCTCTTTGGTGGCGAGAAGCCTCAAAGTCAAAGAAACCAACACCATTGGCATGGTCGTAACCACGAGTAACAACCCCTTCTTTGCGGAAGTCGTTCGCCATGTGGAACGCTATTGCGAACGGCATCACTACCATCTCATTTTAGTGAATACCGAAGCCACGAATGAACATTTACAACGCCACCTCGACCGCCTATTACGCAAACAGGTCGATGGCTTATTATTGATGTGTGCCGAACCCCAAGATCTTGCCCCAGCGTTATTATCTCAAATTCATTTGCCGATGGTGGTGATCGACTGGTGGCAACAGCCCCTTAATGCGGACATTATTCACGAAAATTCAGAATTAGGGGGCTATCTTGCGACAACAGCGTTAATTGAAGCGGGTTATCAAGAGATTGCAATTATCACGGGGGAGCTTTCTAAACCGCTGGCAAGTAACCGTTTAGCGGGCTACAAGCGGTCACTTTTAACGCATAATTTGCCCCTTCGTCCAGAATGGATTATCGAAAGCCATTTCCACTACCAAGGCGGTATTGAAGGCATGGAAAAACTCCTCGCCCTCCCCAAGCTCCCTCGGGCTATTTTCGCCATGAACGACAGCATCGCCCTCGGGGCGTACCAAGCCATTTGGCGAGCAGGCTTACGCATTCCACAGGATATTGCCATGGTGGGGTATGATAATATCGAATTGGCTCAATATCTCTCTCCGCCACTCTCTACCATTCATCAACCTAAAGCACGGCTAGCCAAACACGCCGTAGAGCAGTTAATCGCCCGTATTCATCAACCAAACAAAGCGATTGAAAATATCTGCCTTGACCCTGAATTGGTGAAACGGGAGTCGTTTTAGATCGAGATAGCGGTTTAAATGCTCAAATCAGCTTTTTTCGTCCACACCCCACAACCAAGCGGCACCTCGTACGCCACTTGAATCGCCGTGTTGGGCTTTTTTGATTTCGGTAAAGCACTCTTTACCGAAAATATATTGTTGTAAGAGTGGCGGAACATTTTTATATAGCCGTTCAATATTGCATACCCCGCCTGCAAAGATAATGACATCAGGGTCGAGAATATTGGTGTAACTGGCAAGGGATTTTGCTAAACGGCGTTCGTAGGCTTGGAGAGATTGTTCTGCCAGTTTGTTGCCTTGTTCAGCGAGTTTCACAATTTCATCGCCTTTAAGACGTGTGCCAGAACGGCGTTGGTAGTCATCGCAAAGCCCTGTGCCGGATACAAATTGTTCAATACAGCCTTGTTTTCCGCAGTAGCAAGGTGTTGCTTTGGCGACCGCTTGTTCTTCTTCATCTTGCCACGGTAATGGATTGTGTCCCCATTCCCCACCTAAGCCATTAGCACCATTATGAGGTTTACCATTGATAACAATGCCTGAGCCGCAACCAGTGCCGAGAATTAACGCAAGGACGATATTTTTCCCCTTACCCGCACCATCTGTCGCTTCTGAAACGGTCATACAGTTAGCATCATTGGCAATTCGCACGGGGCGTTGTAAGAGTTGTTCTAAATCTTTATCTAGTGGTTGTCCATTTAACCACACCGAATTGGCATTTTTTACTTTTTGGCTGAAAGGGGAAATTGTGCCGGGAATGCCGATACCTACTGTGCCTGTTTGTTGGGTGGCAAGTTCGGCATCATCGACTAAACGTTTAATGGCTTGTAATGTGTCTGTATAAGATCCACGAGGGGTGGGAATTCGTTTCCGAAATAACTCTTCGCCCTGATCTGAAAGGGCGATAACTTCAATTTTTGTACCGCCTAAATCAATTCCGATACGCATAAAAACTCCTTGATTTTGTTATATACTGTATGCAATCCAATGAATAAGGCATTGCATATGAGAAAAACGATTTTAATTGTCGATGATGATTTGCAAATATGTGAATTATTAACCGAAACCTTTGATGAATATGGTTATAAGGTTTGTTTGGCTCATAGTGGCAAAGATGCCTTAACATTGCTTCATTCATCGAATGAGATTGCGTTAATTTTGTTAGATTTGATGTTGCCTGATATTAACGGTTTACTGTTGTTACAGCAGATCAAAGCATTAACGACAGTGCCGATCATTATGTTAAGCGGTTTAGGGTCTGATTCTGATGTGGTGGTCGGGTTAGAAATGGGTGCAGATGATTATATTGCAAAACCTTTTTATCCCCGTGTAGTTGTCGCCAGAGTGAAAGCGGCATTACGCCGTTTAGAACCCGCCCCGATATTGTATTCACGTCAAGGGCTCTTGTTTCAGCATTGGTTTTTAGATACTGAAAATCATCGCTTATTTAACCCAGCCCAACAAAAAGTAGAATTAACCCAAGGGGAGTATATTTTGCTATTTGCGTTATTATCACATTCGCAAAAAGTGCTTTCTCGGCAAAAATTACTTGAACTGACTCACAGTGAAACCTTAGAAATTTTTGATCGTACGATTGATGTCCTTATTATGCGATTGCGTAAAAAATTAGAACCTAACCCGAAATTGCCCACGTTTATTCAAACAGTGCGAGGGATCGGCTATCTATTTACCTGTGCAGTTGAGCAAATCTCATAACGTGCAAAAAATTGTTAAAATCCGACCGCTTGTATCCGATTAAAGAGGGCGAGTTGCCCCGCCCATTCAATCCGTTCAGTGTCGATTATTTCACTGTCCAACCTTTGTAATCTTTGATGTTGTTACGGTCGATTAAGTTTACTGGAATAAGCACAGGCTCTTTGGGTGCTTCTTTACCTTGTAAAATATCGTAACCAATACGAACTGCTTCGGACGCCATTACTTGTGGATCTTGTGCAGGTGTGCCTGCAAATAAGCTACCTTTGCGTTTTAATGCTTCTTCGCCATCGGGTGAACCGTCCACGCCCATAATAAAGAATTCATTACGTTGTGCTTGCTTAGCGGCTAAGTCGGCACCAATGGCTGTTGGGTCGTTGATAGCAAATACCGCATCAAGTTTTGGATAAGCAGTTAATAATGACGTCATCACTTCTAAACCACCTTCACGGCTTCCTTTGGCATTTTGGTTATGGGAAAGCACTTTGATCTCTTTATGTTTGGCAAAAACGTCCATACAACCTTGAACACGGTCTTGTACAGCAGAAACCGGCGGGCCATTGATGATAACAACATCACCTTTGTTATTGATTCGGTCAACGATAGTTTGGCAAGCAATTTCACCTGCTTGGTAGTTATTTGAGGTTACCGTTGCATTTGCACCGTCTGCGGCAACATCGACCGCAACCACAATAATGCCTGCATCACGAGCGCGTTTTACCGCAGGACCAATCCCTTTTGAATCGGCAGCATTAAGGATAATCATATCCGTTTTGGCTGCAATGAAATTATCAATTTGTGCGACTTGTTGCCCAAGATCATAACCGCTTGATACGGAGGTTACATTAACACCATCACCGCCTAATTCTTTGGCTTTTAATTCAGCCCCTTTGGCAATTTGTACAAAGAATGGGTTAGCAAGATCGCCTACGGTAATACCGATTGATTTTAATTCTTTGGCTTGAGCGAATGGGGCGATAGCCACCATAAGTGCGAGAGATAAGGTTTTTAATTTCATAGCATTCTCCTGTGAAATAAGGGTTTTTAGTGATTGCTTGTACGGTATTTATCGATTAAGACAGCAACGATAATTACCCCACCTTTAATGACGAGCTGCCAGAAGTAAGACACGCCCATTAACGTCATTCCATTATTGAGAGAGGCAATAATCAATGCCCCAATCAATGTACCGGTGATGGTGCCAATACCACCGACAAAACTTGTGCCACCTAAGATAACGGCAGCGATAGCATCTAGCTCATATCCCACACCTAAATTACCGTTAGCACTATATAGGCGTGAAGCACTCATTACTCCACCTAAGCCAGATAATAGACCGCTTGCAGCATAGACAAAAATCAGAACAAGAGAAACTTTAATACCTGTTAAGCGAGCGGCTTGTAAGTTACCTCCGACAGCGTAAATATGTGTGCCTAATGTGGTACGGCGGAGAATAAACCAACAAATGGCGATCACTGCAAAGGCAATAATGACAAGCCAAGGTACTGAGCCAAGATAGCCGTTACCTATCCAGTCAAAGGAAATATCTGAGTTGATAACTGTTGTACCATCAGCGACAAGGTAGGCAGCACCACGCAAGGCGGTGTAAGTGCCGAGTGTGACAATAAAAGGCGGAAGCCCTGCATAGGCAACAAGTAAGCCATTAAAGATACCCATTCCTAAACCCGCCATTAAGGCAATTGGCACTGCAAGGTCAGCAAAAGCTGGGTTTAGCGAGGTAACTAATGCCATTACAGCGGTTACGCCCAGAATCGAGCCAACGGATAAATCAATCCCACCAGTTAAGATTACAAAAGTCATTCCAGCTGCTAATACAATGTTAATAGATGCTTGGCGGGTAATATTCAGCATATTGGCTTCGGTCATAAAATTCGGTGCAACAAATGAGAATACCACGATAATTAACACTAAAATCGGTAGGATTCCCACGGCTTGCATTGTGTCGGCGAGTGCCAACTTTTTAAATGATGGTTTTGCTGTTTGTTCCATTTTATTACTCCTTCAAATTAAGCGGTTGCACCAACGGCTAATGCCATAATATTTTCTTGGTTGATGTTCTCATCAGTAATTTCCCCGACGATATGCCCTTCACGCATTACATAAACACGATCACTCATTCCAACAATTTCAGGTAATTCACTTGAAATCATTAAAATAGCGACCCCTTGTTTTGCCATTTCGATCATCATTTTGTAGATTTCACTTTTTGCACCAACATCAACTCCCCGAGTGGGTTCATCTAAAATAAACAGTTTAGGGTGAATAGCCATCCAGCGAGAAAGTAGCACTTTTTGTTGATTTCCACCCGATAAACCGCTGACATTCACTTTGGCATTCGGTACTCGAATTTTAAGCCCTTGAATTGCTTGTTCTGTTTCGGCTTTCTCTTTCCTTTGATTGATGACCATCATTGTCGCATCTCGTTCGAGTGTTGCCATTGATACGTTTTTATAAAGGTTCATATCCAAAAAAAGACCTTCTTCTTTGCGATTTTCTGGCAAGAGTGCAACGTGATGAACAATAGCATCTCGTGGAGAATTAAAACTTATTTCAGCACCGTGAAGATAAATTTTGCCTTGTGTCTGCTTTTTCACACCAAAGAGTAAATGAGCCAGTTCTGAACGCCCTGCACCAACTAAACCCGAAAGCCCGACAATTTCCCCCGCCCGCACAACGAGGGACGCATTTTCCACTTTATTTCCATCGGCAAGATTTTCGATACGGATTACTTCATCACCAATGGCGACTTTCTCTTTATTGAATAAGTCGGTAAGCGGTCTGCCTACCATCATTTGCACTAAGGTATTGGAATTGATTTCTTCTTTTATGAGTGAGCCGACATATTGCCCATCTCGTAGTACGCTAACACGGTCGGCAAGTTCATAAATTTCCGCCATTCGATGACTAATATAGATAATGGCTAATCCTTCATCGCGTAATTTCTTGATCAAGGCAAAGAGATTATCTGTTTCTCGGGAAGAGAGTGCGGCAGTAGGTTCGTCCATTACCAACACTCGACTATTGCGGTGTAATGCTCGTGCAATTTCGACTTGTTGTTGTTCTGCAATCGTTAATGAGGAGACTTTTTGTGTTGCAGAAAATTGTGCACCAAGCCGATCTAATACTTGTTGTGCTTCTTCTGCCATTTTTTTACGTTCTAACCCAAATAAGGTCTTAATTTCACGCCCAAGGAAAATATTTTCCGCCACCGTTAAATTGGGTGAGAGATGAATTTCTTGATAAATCAAGGTAATCCCTGCCCGAATAGCATCTTTGGGAGAAGAGATTGCATAGGGTTTGTTATCAATTTCAATTTCCCCTGATGTTGCAATATAAGCACCAGCTAAAATTTTCATTAAGGTACTTTTGCCAGCCCCGTTTTCTCCCATTAAGGCGTGAATCTCACCACGATAAATATCGAGATTGACATCCTTTAAGGCATAAAAATCGCCAAATCGTTTAGCGATTCCACGCATTTTGAGTAACGGTGTCGGAGAATGTGTTTTTTCTGTCATCTTCGCTCCCCTTCATTGATTTCATTTGTAATAAATTAGAGCATAGTTTTATGAATGGAATATGTTGGTGTTTCGTTCATAATTGTCATAATTTTGTCTGTCATTCTTTTTAAAATGGGGCAGAACAAGCGGTCAAATTTGAATGAGATTTTACAAATGAAGTGGAAAATGCCTTTATTTACAAAAGGTTATAGTGTCAGAATGCGGTTAGTATTGTTTGTGATTACAGCCGTGCTATTGGTGCTTTTTATCAGTTTAAGTGCTGTTATTGGGCTAAATAATACTTATCATTCTTTGTCAGATTTGAGAGATCGATCACAAAATCAGTTATTACTGTCAATGACATTAGGTGTCAAAACGACGCAGATTTCCACCTATGCAACCCGCCTAAGCCAAACGATTCGAGCATTAGAATATCAAGAAGCATCAAACCAACTTGAACAGCATATCGAGCAAGTGCATCATTTATTAAAAGATGCAAAGCTGACAAACCAACACCCTAGGGAACAGCGTTTTTCGCTGATTGTTGGGGAAATTGAAGCCTTAGAAAGCACTGTCAAAGAACTTCTACTGCAAGCTCACCAACGACATATTTTTAATACCAATATTATTAGCCATATTAACCAAAGTTTACTGCATATTCGTCATATCAAGCGGTTGGCTCAGCGAGAAAGTTTACCCACAGCTTATCATTCCCAATTAGCCCAAATTGAGAATTTGATTGAAGAATCTACCCATAGCTCTTTTTCTCCCAATGTATTTTTAAGTATTCAAGCCATATTCTCTTTTTTGCCACCCGTTTCTCATCAAGATATTTCGGTAGAATGGCAAAAAGTCGAACAGCAATTTAGCCAAACGATTCAGCAAGCCAAAAAGTTAGCTGAAATCAATATGCGAATTCAATTTTTAACTTATAAAATCAATGCGTTATCAAAGCAGATTGATCAGGGTTATACGCAATTAGCCCAAGAGAAAATTGATGATGTCAAAGTTAATTCTGAACAAGTACAAAGCCGTTTAGAACAGTATCAAAATACGATTCTCTTTTTCGCATTATTTACTATTTTGCTGATTATAGTGTTGGGATTTTATATTTATCATTTAATTGGTAAACGGCTTTATTCCATTACGCAGGCACTGACACAGCTTTCTAATGGCGATAAAACCGTCCGTGTTCCCCAACATCAAAAGGAAGATGAAATCGGTCATCTTGCTTTGGCCTTTCATATTTTTTATCAACAGGTGATCACATTAGATAAAACAGATGCGTTACTCAAAGAGAAAAGCCACCTATTAGAGCAGACCTATTTGGCAATGCGAGATGGCTTGGCTATTTTTGATGCTCAACTTAATTTAGTTTCTTGTAATGCCCAGTTTTCACATCTACTCAATCCCGAAAAGCCTTTCGATACTCGCTGGAATTTATCCCTCCTTGCTGATTTTTTATGCCAACGCAAGGGTAAAATTTATGCGACTGAACAGCAAGTGAATGTACATTTATTGCAAGAAATGCGCGTGGAGCAAGAGCCATTGGAAATTGCATTAGGGCAGAGTATTTTGGAATGGCGGATTAGCCCTTTACAAGATGGTGGATTAGTTGCCTTTTTAATTGACCGCACTCAGCGTAAAAATTTAGAAATGGATCTGGCACATAGTCAAAAAATGCAAAGTATCGGGCATTTAACGGGGGGAATAGCCCACGATTTCAACAACTTTTTAGCGGTAATTATCGGAAATTTAGATTTAATTGATCCTGCTACTCTAACGGAAAAACAAGCCAATCGTTTACAGCGTGCAATGAAAGCGGCAGAAAATAGTGCTATTTTAACTCAACGCTTACTGGCTTATGCCAGAAAGCAACCTTTGCACCCAATGGCAGTAAATATCAATCAGTTACTTATTGATGTTGCGGATTTAGTTAAACATAGCCTACCGGCATCAATTACCTTACAGCACAATTTATCGGAACAGTTACCCCCTGCATATATCGATAAAAATCAACTTGAAACTGCCTTAGTGAATTTAATTGTTAATGCCAAAGATGCGATTGAGAGCGAAGGCTCAATCACGATTGAAACCGAATATAAATTAGTGCAACGCACTCATCGGCAAGAGCAGATGGTTCAAATTACCATCCGAGATTCGGGGTGTGGAATGGGCGTTGAAACACAAAAACGGGTATTTGAACCTTTCTTTACCACAAAAAAACAGAATAAGGGTAGTGGTTTAGGTTTATCGATGGTATATGGTTTTATTCGTCAATCAAAAGGGCGGATTAAAATTGAATCAATGGTCGGGAAAGGAACAACAATTTATTTACAGCTCCCGATTGCTTCAAAAACAACCGACCTCAGTCATATTGTCCCGAATTATCGGGCTGAAAGCTATCAAGGCACGTTATTATTAGTCGAAGATCAGTACACATTGAGAGAAACCCTACAAGAGCAACTTAATTTGGCAGGTTACCACACAATTTCCTTAGAAAGTGCGGAACAAGCGGTCGAGTTTTTAGTGAAAAATGCGGATCAAACAATCGATTATCTTCTGTCGGATATTTCTTTAACGGGAATGAACGGATTACAACTAGCCGAGTATGTGAGTGAATATTACCCCAATATTGCCATTTTATTGATGACAGGGAATCAAACCGCTTTTGCAGAAAAAACACCGAAGTTCCCACTTTTGAATAAACCGTTTAAGCAATCTACGTTATTACAAAAATTATCGGCGTTGAAATAGGGAAGATCGCATTCTCTTTTTTTGAACCACGTCACAAATTCTCGCGAATCCCTTTGCACAAGCGGTCAAATTTTTCTATGATTTTGTCATCGAAACGTTTCGATAACATTGCTTATCGAATACAAAGAACAAAAGAAGGGAATGAAAATGAAGAAAACAGCACTCTTAAATAGCTCACTTTCACAGTTGATTGCGACAATGGGGCATACGGATGGTTTAACGATTTGTGATGCGGGCTTGCCGATTCCGGCTGCTCAACAAACGGTGGATTTAGCCTTAACCGCTGGCGTGCCAGATTTTATGACAACCTTAAAAACGGTGTTAAAGGAGCTTTTTGTGGAGCGAGTGGTGTTGGCAGAGGAGATCAAACAATATAACCCTTTGATTTTACAGCAAGTAACGGATCTCTTCGCGGAAACGGCGGAACAGCAAGGGAAGCCGATTGCGATTGAATTTATTCCTCATCAGCAGTTTAAAGCCCAAAGCAACCAAGCCAAAGGGGTGGTTCGCTCGGGGGAATGCTCTCCCTATGCCAATGTGATTCTCTATTCGGGTGTGCCGTTTTAAGGTGGAAAAATGAAAAACTTATTAAAAATCAATGGGATAGATAAAGCTTTCCCGGGAGTGCAAGCGTTAAAAAATGCCTGTTTGAATGTCTATGCAGGGCGTGTTATGGCGTTAATGGGGGAGAATGGGGCAGGGAAATCGACCTTGATGAAAATTCTCACGGGGATTTATCAACGGGATGCCGGCACGATAACCTACCTTGACCAAGCGGTGGACTTTGCCAACCCCAAAGCCTCGCAACAAGCCGGTATTAGCATTATTCATCAAGAGCTAAATATTTTGGGGAATCTCTCCATTGCGGAAAATATTTTCTTAGGGCGAGAATTTACCCACCCTTGGGGCGGGATTGATTGGCGCAAAATGTTCGCCGAATCCGACCGCTTGTTAGCTCGTTTGGGGGTTCGCCATTCAAGCCGAATGCCGGCAAATCGCCTTTCTATTGGGGAGCGACAAATGGTGGAAATTGCCAAGGCGTTAAGTTTTGAATCCCAAGTGATTATTATGGATGAGCCAACCGATGCTCTCACCGACACCGAAACCGAAGCCCTATTTAGCGTGATTGCGGAACTCAAAGCGGAAGGGCGAGGCATTGTCTATATTTCCCACCGCTTGCAAGAGATTTTCCAGATTTGTGATGATGTTACCGTGCTACGAGATGGGCAATTTATCGGAGAACAGACGGTGGCGAATTTAACCGAAGATCGCTTGATTGAGATGATGGTGGGGCGAAAATTAGAAGATCAATATCCGCATATTGAACCCCTTGGTAATGAGCTACGCTTAACGGTGAAAAATGTCAGTGGCAGTGGTGTGCAAGGGGTGAGTTTCTCCCTGAATAAAGGCGAAATTCTCGGCGTATCGGGCTTAATGGGGGCAGGGCGAACGGAGCTAATGAAGGTGCTTTATGGTGCTTTACCCCGTGAGAGTGGCGAAGTTTGGCTAGACGGCGTGAAGATTGAGAACCGCTCGCCACAGGACGGCTTACAAAACGGCATTGTCTATATTTCCGAAGATCGCAAAGGAGACGGGCTGATTTTAGGGATGTCGGTGAAGGAGAATATGTCCTTAACGGCGTTAGCCTACCTTTCCCAATGGGGCAAAATTAACCACGCTAAGGAGCAGATGACGGTGGTCGATTTTATCGATCTCTTCAACATTAAAACCCCAAGTTTCAATAAAATCATTGGTGAGCTATCGGGCGGAAATCAACAAAAAGTCGCGATTGCCAAAGGCTTGATGACACGCCCGAATGTGCTGATTTTAGATGAACCGACACGGGGTGTGGATGTCGGGGCGAAAAAAGAGATCTATCAACTCATCAATAAATTTAAAGCCGAAGGGTTGAGTATTATTTTAGTATCAAGTGATATGCCCGAAGTGCTGGGTATGTCGGATCGCATTTTAGTGATGCGAGAAGGGCGAGTCAGTGGCGAATTTACTCGCCAAGAGGCCACACAAGAACGCTTACTCGCGGCTGCGATTGGTAAATCGGTGTAACAAGCGGTCGTTTTTTTGGAGAATTTTGTTATGAATAAATCGTTTAAACTATCTACATTTTTAATTGAACAGCGTTCCATTATCGCCTTGCTGATTTTGATTACGGTGGTGTCGTTTTTAAATCCACACTTTTTTAGTGTGGATAATATGCTAAATATTCTGCGTCAAACTTCCGTGAATGCGATTATCGCCATTGGGATGACCTTTGTGATTTTGATTGCCGGTATCGACCTTTCGGTCGGATCGGTGTTAGCCCTCACCGGTGCGGTGGCAGCCACCTTGATTGGGCTTGATTTCCCTGTGTATCTTGTGATTCCAATGGTGCTGATTTTTGGCGGGATTATTGGGGTGATGAACGGTGCATTAGTGGCATTTGGGCGGGTGCAAGCCTTTATGGCAACCTTGATTACCATGTTGCTATTACGGGGTGTTACGATGATCTATATGGGCGGTCGCCCGATTAGTGTGGGCGTTTCGGATAATGCCGACCTGTTTGCGGAAATCGGGACAGGCGTTTGGCTTGGCGTGCCGATTCCAGTGTGGTTAATGTTTATTTTATTTGCCTTAGGGTGGTTCATCTTAACTCAAACACGCATTGGCCGTTACGTTTATGCCTTAGGGGGCAACGAATCAGCGACCACATTGTCCGGCATCAATGTGAATAAAATTAAACTGTTTGTCTTTGCAGTTAGTGGCGTATTAGCCGCATTAGCGGGGTTAATTGTTACTTCTCGCTTAGGCTCAGCCCAACCAACCGCAGGCACAGGCTATGAATTAGACGCTATCGCCGCCGTGGTGGTGGGCGGAACAAGCCTTATGGGCGGAAAGGGGCGAATTTTCGGCACGCTTATCGGGGCATTGATTATCGGCTTTTTAAGCAACGCCTTGAATTTATTAGACATTGATTCCTACTACCAACTTGTTGCCAAAGCATTGGTTATCCTAACGGCAGTGATTTTGGATAATGTAATTGGGCGGAAGAAAGTGTAGTTGTTAATGGCATTGTGATTACGGAAAGTACAGTTGAAAGCTTATGTTAACTGTACTTTTGCTCATTTAATGGAGGGTGTATGTATATTGGTATCGATCTTGGTACATCAGGGGTAAAAGTCGTTCTACTTGATGAACAGCAACGGATTATTGCCACTACTTCGCAACAAATTGGGATTTCAAGACCACAACCATTATGGTCAGAACAAGATCCCGAAGATTGGTGGCAAGCCGTGGATAATGCGATGCAACAGTTGAGTGTTCAGCATAATCTGAGTGCGGTGAAAGCTATCGGTTTAACGGGGCAAATGCACGGAGCGACCCTTTTAGATAAAAAAGATAACATTCTCCGCCCCGCGATTTTATGGAATGATGGGCGAAGTGTTGCAGAGTGCGAAGAGTTAGAGCAATTAGTGCCGAATAGCCGAGAGATCACGGGTAACCTAATGATGGCAGGATTTACCGCCCCTAAATTACGTTGGTTAGCGAAAAATGAGCCCCAGCATATGGCACAAATTAGCAAAGTGCTGCTGCCAAAAGATTATCTCCGTTTAAAAATGACGGGGGAATATGCTTCGGATATGTCCGATGCTTCCGGCACAATGTGGCTTGATGTGGGTAAACGAGATTGGAATGAAGCACTATTGCAAGCGTGTCATCTGGATCTCAGCAAAATGCCTGCGTTATTTGAAGGCAACCAAATTACAGGCACACTACGTTCTGAATTAGCACAGCGTTGGAAAATGCCTGCCGTTGCAGTGGTGGCTGGCGGTGGCGATAATGCAGCTGGGGCGATAGGTGTTGGTTTACATCAAGCTGGGCAAGGAATGCTCTCCTTAGGTACATCAGGGGTCTATTTTGTTGTCACAGACCAATTCCAATCAAATCCACAACAAGGCGTACATAGTTTTTGCCACGCACTACCCCATCGTTGGCATTTAATGTCGGTAATCTTATCCGCCGCTTCGGCGGTAGATTGGGTGAGCCGAGCTACAAATGTAAATAACGTAGGGCAACTATTCCAACAAATTGAGCAAATGAAGGAAACAGAGATAGCCTCCCAAACGATTTTCTTACCCTATCTTTCAGGCGAACGAACGCCCCATAATGACCCCTATGCGAAGGGCGTATTTTGGGGATTAACTCATCAAGATAACGCAGTGACAATGGCAAAAGCGGTTGTTGAAGGGGTTAGCTTTGCCCTTGCTGATGGCATTTATGTGCTTCACGCAACAGGTGTTGAAGCGGGGAATATCACGTTAATTGGTGGTGGAGCAAAAAGTGCCTATTGGCGACAGTTATTAGCCGATGTAACAGGGAAAACGTTTGAATATCGTACAGGAGGCGATGTTGGACCTGCACTTGGGGCAGCAAAATTAGCACAAATTGCGTTAAATCCAACGGAAAATATCGCCACATTCTGCCAACTGTTACCGTTAGAACAGGTTTATCAACCGAATAGGGATAGATTTTCAGAATACCAAGCTAAACGAGAAAAATTTGCTGAGATTTATCGGAAGTTAAAATAATTCTGAGTAAAGATAAGCCGAAAATCGACCGCTTGTTACGCCCTTTTGGAAGGCGTTAACTGCGGTCGATTATTTTTTAGTGTCTATTTAATTTTAGTTAGGTTATTAGCCCGACTATTTAAACCAATAATAATGATTACAATCGCAATACCCACTAAATCGCTTATCCATTCTGGGGTTATTAACATCAATGCACCGCAAGTAAGCATGAGTCGTTGCCAAATTGGCATTATGGTTTTGAAGTAGCCTTCAACCGCCACAGAAAGCCCGAGTACGCCGATCACCGAAGAAATCACAACGGTAATAATTTCCAAAACATTAGGTAGTGGAAAAGTTTTTGCCATAACGGCTACATTGGTTGTATCAATCATTAAAATGTGCGGATTATATACAAACATAAACGGGATAATAAAGCCTGCGAGGGCTAAGCGGAGAGATTGCCAACCTGTTTTCATGGGATCTCCTTGTGCAATGCCAGCTCCGGCAAATGCCGCTAATGCCACAGGAGGGGTGATATTGGCAAAGATACCGAAGTAGAACACAAATAAATGAGCAATCAGTACTGGCACACCAAAACTAGCTAGCGCAGGGGCTGCCATTGTTGCGGTGATGATATAAGCAGGAATAGAAGGTAACCCCATGCCTAAAATCATCGATGCGATCATCGTTAAAAATAGCGTGAGAAAGAGTGAACCAGCTCCAAGTGTGACTATCGATGAGGTAATTACCGTACCAAAACTTGTGAGATTAACAACACCAATCACAATACCTACTGCAGCACAGGCTGCCATTACGGAGAGAGATTGTTTTGCGCCATCTTCTAAGGCTTCAATGATCTCTTTAAATCCCATTCGGGTTTCTTTACTGAGTTGGCTGACTAGTACAGTAATACCAATAGTATAAGTTGCGGCATAGCCAATAGGAACAGAGGCAATTAAAAAGCCAACAAGAGCCACTATGGGTAATAGCATATGACCACGAGCTTTCATAACTTCTTTTAAGCGTGGTAGCTGATCCTTAGATAAACCTTTGAGATTTTGTTTACCTGCACGTAAATGTACTTGGGTGATCACACCAAGATAGTAGAGAAGGGCAGGAAGTAGAGCCGCTAAGGCAATAGTACCGTAACTTACTCCAGTGGTTTCAGCCATAATAAAAGCAGATGCGCCCATTATTGGGGGGAGAATTTGCCCTCCCACAGAAGCACTCGCTTCTACGGCACCGGCAAAGTTTTTGTGGTAACCGATCTTTTTCATCAGTGGGATTGTAAATGCTCCCGTTGAAACAACATTGGCAACCGCCGCACCATTAATACTGCCCATAAATCCACTTGAAATAACCGCTACTTTGGCAAGGCCGCCTTGTTTATCTCCAGCAATTGCAAGGGCAATATCATTAAAGAGTTGCCCCATACCTGATTTTGCAAGGAAAGCACCAAATAAAATAAAAAGGAAAATAAAAGACACGGAGGCACCAATAGCCGTTGAGTATAAGCCTTCGGTTTTCAAGTAAAGTTGCCCGAAAATATCGCCAATATCATAAGGGCGGGTAAGTAAACTATCGGGCATAAATTCCATTGAGCTGATAAAGGGGTAGAGTAAAAAGAGTAGAGCAAAAACGATTAAAATCCACCCCGTAACACGGCGAGTTGCTTCAAGTACAACAACGGTGGTGATTATCGCCATTACGATATCGAATACATTAGGAATTCCCCCCCGTGTTGTCATTAAATCTTGGTATTCGTGAATAAGATAGATGGCGCTACTGATTGCACCAACGAGCCATAGCCAATCATACCAAGGTGTGCTTTGGCGGTTTTTTACTCTGCTAGGATAAATAAGAAAGATCAGGGCTGCCCCAAAACCAACGTGAATAGTGCGTTGTAATAAGGTGGCGATGGGATAAAACGTAATATAGAGATGAAAAAGTGAGTAACAGACTGCCAGTAGGGTAATCAGCCTTTTCTGCCATGGATTATCTGTTTGGCGAGTGACGGATTCTCGGTCATATTTTTCGAGAATGGCTTGTTCTTTTTCACCGAGTGATGTGTCTATTTTTACGGTGTTAGTCATAGTAGGCTTTCCTTAACAATGTTTTTTTAATAGAAGAAGGATGCGAGGTGCAGAATACGCGTGAATGGTCAGTAAACTATAATCGGGTAATTGTTGATAAACTAACCATTCATGGTTGAGATTTTTCCCCCAAAGTAGTGAACCTTCCATTCGGCGAGAAACCGTCCAATTTAACTCCTTGAATAGTTGATTGTGTTGGTAGCCGATATATCCTGGTGGTACATCGGTGACTTCTTTCTCCGTAGAGGGACTTCCAGCCCCAAACGTTTGTAGCCAACTTTGATAGAGATGAAGCTGATTTCCTTGTCGTTGGTAATGTTCTAACCAAAGTTGACGCTCAACGGAGTGCCGCCAACGCAATGCAAAATGGTCAGTATTGATAATACAGGGGGTAAATTGAGGGCTATCACTACGGATATTGAGCACATACTGAGGAGATAGACCCCACCAAAGAACTCCCCCTAGAAAGAGGAGTAGAAAGAGTAAGCACCCCCTATTTTGCATTGATTTCATCGTAATATTTTTTTGCACCTGGGTGGAGTGGCGCAATAAGCCCTTTTTGTGCTTCGGTTACGCTAATCCCTTGTGCAGCTTGGTGAGCGGTGCGTAACTGCAGTAGGCTTTCAAAGAATTTTTTGGTGAGTAAATAGCCGTCTTGCTCGCTAATATCTTTGCGGATTACCAGTGCATTTTTAATCGCCGCTGTTGGGATAGCCTCTGAATTTCCGTAAGTATTGGCAGGAATGTCTATGGCATTGAAATAAGGTCTATCTT
Source organism: Pasteurellaceae bacterium Macca (assembly GCA_023101485.1). GTDB lineage: Bacteria > Pseudomonadota > Gammaproteobacteria > Enterobacterales > Pasteurellaceae > LVZB01. Next base: position 940,962 of record LVZB01000001.1, read on the forward strand.
TCGCTAATTGATTGACACTGTCTGCGGGAATACTCACTAATTGAAGATCAAAGCTTTGTTGTAATTCCATTAAGGAAGAATTAGGGATACCGCTTGTTAAAAATGCAGCATCAATTTTACCGGCTTTTAATGCGTCTGCGGCTTCGGCATAGCCAAGATAATCGACTTTAATATCCCCATAGGTAATACCTACATTTTCGAGTAGTGTTCGGGAAGCCACTTCAACACCTGAGTTTTGGGCGCCTGTTGCAACACGTTTACCTTTTAAATCAGTAATGGTTTTAATCCCCGTACTTTTTGAGGTTACAATCTGTACATAATTAGGGTAGAGCGCAGCAATTTGGTTAATATTATCGAGTTTACGATTGAAATTACCTGTCCCATTGACGGCATCATTTAATGTATCACTCATCACAAATGCCATTTCCACTTTTTTCTGTGCCATCAGGTTCAGATTCTCAACAGAAGCCCCTGTTGTTTGCGTTTTAGAATTCGTTTTAAGGTCTTTGCTATAAATATCCGCTAAGGTCTTTGCTATAAATATCCGCTAAGGTCGTTGCAATAATGTTATAAGGGCCAGATGCACCGCCTGTGGCAATCGTCATAAAACGGCTTTTCACTGTCGTTGGTTCTGAGGCAATCGCCAAAGTAGAAGAAAAGGTAAAGAGAGCGGCAAGTGTGGTAAGGGAAAGTTTTTTGATGTTGTTCATAGATATTCCTTAATATTAAGAAGTAGAGATATATCAAAGATTGCCAAAAAAGTTGAAATTGTAAATAAATTGTTTCAAAACGTGTGATCCCCTTCTCATTTTGCTGATCAATCTTGTGAACCACTTCACACTTTTCACGCCTTTCCTTTGCACAAGCGGTCAAATTTTTCTATGATTTTGCTATCGAAACGTTTCGATTTCCTTTTTTGAGAGAGAAATACCCCCTTGATGTTAGTTGTGGTTGAGCTAACCCTTTTTTACTCTTCACAGGAGAATTTTATGAAAAAATTAACTTCATTAGCCGTTGCCTTAGGCTTGGCGTTTGGTGGTTCAGCAATGGCGAAAGAGACCATTGCTCTGGCGATTTCTACCTTAGATAACCCTTTCTTCGTTACCTTAAAAGAAGGGGCGGAGCAAAAAGCGAAAGCGTTGGGCTATGATTTGGTGGTGTTAGATTCGCAAAATGACCCTGCCAAAGAGTTGGCGAATGTGGAAGATATTACCGTGCGTGGGGCGAAAGTGTTGTTGATTAACCCAACGGATTCCGAAGCGGTTGGCAATGCCGTTGCGGTGGCGAATAAGAAAAATATCCCTGTAATTACCCTTGACCGTGGGGCGAATAAAGGCACTGTGGTCAGCCATATTGCCTCTGACAACGTCGCGGGCGGTAAAATGGCAGGGGATTTTATTGCTGAAAAAGTGGGTAAAAATGCCAAAGTGATTCAGCTTGAAGGGATTGCCGGCACGTCCGCTGCCCGTGAGCGTGGTGAGGGCTTTAAACAAGCGGTCGCAAGTAACCAATTTGAATTGTTAGCAAGCCAACCGGCTGATTTTGATCGCACTAAGGGCTTAAATGTGATGGAAAATTTACTTGCAAGCCACGGTTCTGCTAAAGCGGTTTTCGCACAAAATGATGAAATGGCATTAGGGGCATTACGAGCGATTAAATCTGCCGGCAAAGAGATTCTGGTGGTCGGTTTTGATGGCACGGATGATGCGGTAAAAGCGGTGAAAAGTGGCAAATTAGCGGCAACGATTGCTCAACAGCCTGAAAAAATTGGTGAATTAGGCGTGGAAACCGCGGATAAAGTGTTGAAGGGCGAAAAAGTCGAAGCAAAAATCCCTGTGCCATTAAAAGTGGTCAGCCAATAGTTGAATAAGTAAGACAAGCGGTCATTTCGCAACGTTTAGCAAATTGTTTGCAAAAATCGACCGCTTGTAGGAGCAGTAATGAAACAGAGATTGTGTGTTTTAGGCAGTATCAATGCCGATCACGTGGTTCGTGTGCCTTATTTCCCCAAAGCTGGGGAAACATTAACGGGCTATGATTACCATATTGCCTACGGTGGAAAAGGGGCGAATCAGGCGGTCGCGGCGGCTCGTCTTGGGGCTTCGGTGCAGTTCGTTGCTACCATTGGTGAGGATCAAATCGGGCAAGCGATGAAAGAAGCCTTTGCAAATGATGGTATTGATGTTTCCACCGTTTATGAAATTCCTCATCAAACCACCGGTATTGCGATGATTCAAGTAGCAGATTCGGGGGAAAATAGCATTGTGATTTCTGCTGGGGCGAATGGTGATCTTTCCTCTGAATATATTTATCAATCCCAAGGGGTGATTGAGCAGGCTGATATGTTGCTGATGCAGTTAGAAAGCCCGTTAGAGAGTGTGATTTTGGCCGCGGAAATTGCCAAAAAAGCAGGGAAAAAAGTGCTATTAAACCCAGCACCTGCTCGCCCATTACCGGAGGGTTTATTCTCGTTGCTTGATGTGATTACGCCAAATGAAACCGAAGCGGAAATCCTCACGGGGGTGAAAATTGTCGATGAAGCGACTGCTTCCACCGCAGCACAACGTTTTCATCAATACGGTATCACGACGGTCTTGATTACCTTGGGGGCGAAGGGGGTTTATTTCAGCCAACAGGGGCAAGGTAAGTTGCTTAAAGGATTTCAGGTTGATGCCGTTGATACCACCGCCGCTGGGGATACCTTCAACGGTGGGCTTGTGGCAGGCTTGCTGGATGGCGAAGGGTGGGAAAATGCAATCCGCTTTGCCCAAGCTGCCGCGGCACTTTCTGTCACCCGATTAGGGGCTCAAACCTCGATTCCAACCCAAGCCGAAGTAAAAGCATTCTTGCAAAAAAGCTAAAAAATTTGACCGCTTGTCGCCCCTTCATTGAATTCAATGAGGGGGCGAAATTTTTGGTTAATGTTTTTTATATCGGTGATAGGCAGAATAGTGTTTGCAAATTCTGCTTTATTGCTTTGTATTGGTTTAGGTATTAGCTGAGAAATATACGATAAAAGTGTAGTAGAGTTAATAGCCGTAGTGGGGTATTTAATTATGACTGGCACGATTAATGTATTGATCCCTTTGTTATCGCTAGCAATAGGGGGCATTGATACTAGGAAGATTGATTTGCTTGAAGCTTATAAGTATGGAATGAATGTAAGTAAAAAATTGGTTATGTATGATAGTCGGCTAGTTTTTGTGACGATTGTCCAATAGTATTAAATTTTTCTAGATTGATAAGAGGGTTTGTGTCACGATCTATATTGTTTATTTTTATGAGTTTTAATCATTTTTTATGAAAAAATCCACAAAGAAAGAAGCTAGTTTGGTTTTGCAAGAGAAAATCAAGCAAATTATTTTAGAACGCCAGTTACAGGTTGGTGATTTAATGCCAACAGAGAGTGAATTGATTGAATTATTGGATGTAAGCCGCTCTAGTTTACGAGAAGCTATTAAGTCTTTAGAAGCCTTGCATATTTTAGATATTAAGCATGGTATTGGTACTTTTGTCGGTGAATCATCATTAACACCAATGATACGTAGTTTAGCTTTTCATGCTCAATTATCATTACATAATAATTGCCAATATTTGCTGAATATTTTAGATATTCGTGAAATTTTACAATATGGTTTTGCTTCTTTAGTGTTAGCAAAAATTAGTGACAGTGAAGTTGAAGCATTACAACAATTAGCTAAGCAACTGCAAAAAAAGGCTCGGATTGAGCAATATTCTTTGGAGTTGGAAAAAGAAATTCATTTACTTTCTTATCAATGTATCAATAACCCATTATTATTACAATATCTTGATGCATTCTGGCAGATTTTTCAGAGATTAGAATTACAGTTACCCTTATCTCATTATTCTCCGACGATGTTAGCAATATTATATCAAGAGTGGGTTGATGCTGTTGAAAGTCGTGATGTCGATCGGTTTCAACATAGTATTTTGAGTTACTTTCATCAAATTCGTCAGCGTTTGACAATAAAGGAGATTAAGGAATGAAAAGCATTAATGTTGCTTTGATTGGTTGTGGTTTTTTTGGTCAACAATTAGCTTTGGCTTTCCAAAAGTCAGGGGCTATATTGGTAGGAGTCAGTGATTTGGATCAGGCATTGGCAGAGCAATTAGCTAATAAGTGTCATTGTAAAATGTACGATAAATTCGACCACTTATTAGCAATGGAAAAACCTGATTTGGTGTTAATTGCTACCTACAATAACACTCACTTTAAACTGGCAAAACAAGCTTTGAAAGCAAATTGTGCTGTTTTTATTGAAACGCCTTTTACCTTAAATCACATTGAATCATATAAACTTATTCAGTTAGCAGAGGAACAAGGTAAAGCCTTATTTGTTGGACATTTACTAAGAACATTACCGGGATTGCAAAAAGTGAAAACACTTTTATCAGAACAAGCATTAGGTAAACTAACAGTCGTAAGAGCAAATCGTCAACGCTGGATTGATTCTCAAAAAAATGAAGATTGGTGGAAAAATAATATTCAACTAACAGGAGGAAAACTATTACATGAAATTCATGAGTTAGATCTCTTGTGTTGGTTGTTAGGTGATGTAGAGTCTGTTTATGCTCAGGCGACTAATCGTGCACATTTAGAATATCCTGATAATGATGATATTATTCAAGTATTATTACGGTTTAAGAATGGGATTTTTAGTTCATTAGAAATGGGAACGGCATACCGTTTACATAAATGGGATATTACTATTCATGGTGAATTGGGCTCATTGCTTATCAATTTTTTTACTTCAACTATAACTTTAACGTTAGCAATAGGGGAGCGCCAACAATTTAATCTTTATGATGAGTTTGAAGCGGATTTATCTTTGCGAGAACATAGTAAGGGAGTTCAAAAATATAATCAGGTAAAAGCAACCTGCCCATTTTGGTTGTCAAGAGCAACAGAAATTGAGGCTCAACGAGTTGTAGATGATATGCGAGCAGAGCAAAAAAGTTTGTTAAGTGAGCAGATACATAATGCAGTCTGTGTGGCGGTTGCTGCTAAAAAATCTATTCTACAAGGTACAAGAATACAAGTGAAATATTGTTGATGGAAAAAGCGGTCTAAATTGGATGAAAGACAATCAAAGACCGCTTTTTATTAAGCTAATGCTGATGTAATATTTCTGTTAATTGAACTTTGCGGTTTTCATTTCTAGATAGTTTACAAGCATCTGCAGTTGCAATTGCTGCGCGCGCTGCTTCACCGGTTAGAAGTTTTTCAAATTCTGTGCTTGGTTTCATCCCTGAGAGAATATTATGTAAGTAACTCATCTCTTTTTGGATGATTGAATTGAGCCAACGAGGTGTGCGTTTTCCTGGTTTACCGTATTGGATTGCGCCATCCATTTCTGTGCTAGTATATATTCGAGTTCTATCGTCATCTTCTTCTTGGCTTTCATGAATCAAAAAATGGCTTTCTTGACCATCTATGCGAAGCGTTCCAGCACAATGATACATATCTAATTTAATGGCTCCTTTCTCACCTTGAATAAGCACATAATGTTCTCCCCAGCGAAAAGCTGAACCATATTCAAGTAAAGCAAAACGTCCATCATGAAATTCCATATTGATAAATATCATATCATCCTCATCGCCAAATTTCTCACTGTGATGAGCAACATTATTAGCTGTCATTGTTACCGTTTTAGGCATTCCTCCCATTAAAAATTGTACACAATCTAGCTCATGGATATGGTGATATAAGTGCCCTCCAGATTTTGCTTGGATTTTTTTCCATGAAATATCAGGTTGTTCATCTTCCCAGCCATTGCGAGCAGTGTGACAATATAGAACTTTACCAATTACCCCATCATTGATGAGTTGTTTGGCTTTATGAACACCATTAAAAAAATTCATAATATGCCCAGCCATAAAGATCACTCCATTTTTCTCACAAGTTTTTACCATTTCATCACAATCTTGGTAATTTAATGCAATGGGTTTTTCGCAAAAAACGTGCTTTTTATATTGAGCTGCGAGTAATACGGGCTCTTTGTGTAAATAGTTTGGTGTAGCAACAATAACACAATCTACATCTTGACGAGAGATAAGTGCTTCGAGACTTTGTGTGTTATCACAACTAAGCTCATTAGCAATCATTTCTCCATTCTCAGGATCAAAAACAGCACTAATGATAGCACCTTTACAATTTTTTAATGCTCGAGCAAGTTCTGCACCGAAGTAGCCAGTGCCAATAACACCATAACGAATATTCATAAGGACTCCTTAAATTGGTTAATTAGAATAAAAATTGGTTATTTTTTTAAAATGTGATGCAGATCACTTTATTTTGTTTTGTTATGTGACATCATACATCCTATATCTTGGGGTGCAAGCAGTATTCGCATAAAATTTTATTTTTGTGATCTAACGCACATTTTTATTAATCAATTTTTAGAGGTAATTATGAACACTTCATCTGTAAAGCTTCCTTGGTACAAAGAAGTTAATTCAAAGCAACGGATGGCTTTATTTGCCGCTTGGCTTGGTTATATTTTTGATGGTTTCGACTATATGCTGATTACTTATGTTTTATTGGATATTCAAAAAGAATTCAGCATGACAACAACCGAGACATCAACATTGTTACTTGCAGCTTTCATTGCTCGTCCACTTGGAGGGGCTATTTTTGGTAGTTTTGCTGATAAATATGGCAGACGTAAAGCAATGATTATTTCTATTGTTGTGTATTCAATTGGGACATTTTTATGTGGTTTATCAACCAATTTTATTTGGCTTTTTATTTTTAGAATGGTTGTTGGAATGGGAATGGCTGGAGAATATGCTTGTTCATCCTCTTATGCTGTTGAAAGTTGGCCTATACATTTGCGGACAAAAGCTAGTGCATTCTTAGTGAGTGGTTTTTCTGTAGGTAATATACTAGCCTCACAAATTATTCCAGTGGTTGCTCTGAATTATGGTTGGAGGGTTGCTTTTTTTGTTGGTTTGATTCCTGTTATTTTAGTGCTTTATATTCGCCGTTATGCACCTGAGAGTGAAGAATGGGAACAAGCAAGAAATGAGGGTAAGACTGAGAAAGTGTCTATGCTTGCTCTATTTTCAAAACAGCAATGGCCAATTACATTAGTTATTTTTGCTGTATGTTATTCTATTTTCTCTGTGAATTGGCCAATTGTAGGGCTATTACCACTTTATTTGAAAGAAAATGGCTATGCTGAAAATGTAAAATCATTGATGTTTTGGGCTGGATTTGGAATTTTGATTGGCACATTGATAGCTGGCTTTCTTGGTGATAAATGGGGAGAAAAGAAGACATTTGTAGTTAGTTTATTGGTTTCTTTAGTGTTTTTGTTTCCAGTATTCTATTTAAAAGAAAGTGTTGTATTACTCGGTATACTACTCTTTTTATTGATGGGAACAAATTTAGGTATTGCCGGATTGGTACCTAAGTATATGTCTAAATTTTTTCCAACAGAAATGCGAAGTGCGGGCATTGGTTTTATTTATAATTTTGCAGCTATTGGAGGTGGTGTTTCACCTGTAATTGCTGCGAGTATCAGTAATAAGATTGGATTAGGAGCTGCGCTTATCTATGTCACGTTATTTTGGACATTATTACTTGTAATATTTGTTGGTTTACGAATACCTGAACGTATTCAAGCTATAATGGCAACAAAAAATTGATAAAAAATAGAGGTTTTGTGTAAAAAACTAACAGGCGGTGATTTTTTTTAAATTTTTTGCAAAAAAGACTTGCGCGGGTTTTGAAAATCTCTATAATGCGCACCACACAACGACGCACTGTTGTGAAGAGTTTTAAATCACAGTGCGTCGTTTTATTTTCGCCTGAATTTAGGTGAAATTGTTCTTTAAAAAGATATCAGACAATCTGTGTGGGCACTTGTTGATGAAGGTTTTAAAAAAATTGATTTTAAAGTCTTAATAAGTGCTTGACTCAAAAATTCATTAAATGATTTTGTAAGACAGCAGTTATTGAGCGATTGAACTTGAATTGAAGAGTTTGATCATGGCTCAGATTGAACGCTGGCGGCAGGCTTAACACATGCAAGTCGAACGGTAGCAGGAAGAAGCTTGCTTCTTTGCTGACGAGTGGCGGACGGGTGAGTAATGCTTGGGAATCTGGCTTATGGAGGGGGATAACCACTGGAAACGGTGGCTAATACCGCGTAGTCTCTTAGGAGTAAAGGGTGGGACCTTCGGGCCACTTGCCATAAGATGAGCCCAAGTGGGATTAGGTAGTTGGTGGGGTAATAGCCTACCAAGCCGACGATCTCTAGCTGGTCTGAGAGGATGACCAGCCACACTGGAACTGAGACACGGTCCAGACTCCTACGGGAGGCAGCAGTGGGGAATATTGCACAATGGGGGGAACCCTGATGCAGCCATGCCGCGTGAATGAAGAAGGCCTTCGGGTTGTAAAGTTCTTTCGGTGATGAGGAAGGTGTAATTTTTAATAGAAGTTACAATTGACGTTAGTCACAGAAGAAGCACCGGCTAACTCCGTGCCAGCAGCCGCGGTAATACGGAGGGTGCGAGCGTTAATCGGAATAACTGGGCGTAAAGGGCACGCAGGCGGTTGTTTAAGTAGGGTGTGAAAGCCCCGGGCTTAACCTGGGAATTGCATTCTAGACTGGACAACTAGAGTACTTTAGGGAGGGGTAGAATTCCACGTGTAGCGGTGAAATGCGTAGAGATGTGGAGGAATACCGAAGGCGAAGGCAGCCCCTTGGGAATGTACTGACGCTCATGTGCGAAAGCGTGGGGAGCAAACAGGATTAGATACCCTGGTAGTCCACGCTGTAAACGATGTCGATTTGGGGGTTGAGCTTTAAGCTTGGCGCCCGTAGCTAACGTGATAAATCGACCGCCTGGGGAGTACGGCCGCAAGGTTAAAACTCAAATGAATTGACGGGGGCCCGCACAAGCGGTGGAGCATGTGGTTTAATTCGATGCAACGCGAAGAACCTTACCTACTCTTGACATCCATAGAACCTTGTAGAGATACGAGGGTGCCTTCGGGAACTATGAGACAGGTGCTGCATGGCTGTCGTCAGCTCGTGTTGTGAAATGTTGGGTTAAGTCCCGCAACGAGCGCAACCCTTATCCTTTGTTGCCAGCGATTCGGTCGGGAACTCAAAGGAGACTGCCAGTGATAAACTGGAGGAAGGTGGGGATGACGTCAAGTCATCATGGCCCTTACGAGTAGGGCTACACACGTGCTACAATGGTGCATACAGAGGGAGGCGAGCCTGCGAGGGGGAGCGAATCTCACAAAGTGCATCTAAGTCCGGATTGGAGTCTGCAACTCGACTCCATGAAGTCGGAATCGCTAGTAATCGCAAATCAGAATGTTGCGGTGAATACGTTCCCGGGCCTTGTACACACCGCCCGTCACACCATGGGAGTGGGTTGTACCAGAAGTAGATAGCTTAACCGTAAGGGGGGCGTTTACCACGGTATGATTCATGACTGGGGTGAAGTCGTAACAAGGTAACCGTAGGGGAACCTGCGGTTGGATCACCTCCTTACCAAAGACTGAGTTGACAAGCGCTCACACAGATTGTTTGATAGAAATAAAGGCTGGAAAGCATCTTTAAATGCTGTCCCCATCGTCTAGAGGCCTAGGACATCGCCCTTTCACGGCGGTAACCGGGGTTCGAATCCCCGTGGGGACGCCATTTAAAGATGATTTTTATTGTCTTACTGTTCTTTAAAAAATTGGAAACAAGCTGAAAAAACTGAAGAGACTTTCAAGTCTTGCGAAAGCGAGATATGAAAAAGTCTGAGTAAGAAAAAATCTTGTGTGAACAAAAGCACACAAGTCTTGTTATTTGAAGTACAACACAAAATTTTTGAGGTTGTATGGTTAAGTGACTAAGTGCATACGGTGGATGCCTTGGCAATCAGAGGCGATGAAGGACGTGCTAATCTGCGAAAAGCTTGGATGAGTCGATAAGAGGCGTTTAATCCAAGATATCCGAATGGGGAAACCCGATAGATGAAGAATCTATCATCATTATCTGAATACATAGGATAATGAAGCAAACCGGGAGAACTGAAACATCTAAGTACCCCGAGGAAAAGAAATCAACCGAGATTCCGTCAGTAGCGGCGAGCGAACGCGGAAGAGCCAGTTAGTGATAGCAGTGGTGTAAGGAGAATGAGCTGGGAAGCTCAATCACAGAGGGTGATAATCCCGTATCTAAAAACCCCATTGTGGTACTAGGCTAACAATAAGTAGGGCGGGACACGTGATATCCTGTTTGAAGATGGGGGGACCATCCTCCAAGGCTAAATACTCCTGATTGACCGATAGTGAACCAGTACTGTGAAGGAAAGGCGAAAAGAACCCCAGCGAGGGGAGTGAAATAGAACCTGAAACCGTATGCATACAAGCAGTGGGAGCAAGAGCAATCTTGTGACTGCGTACCTTTTGTATAATGGGTCAGCGACTTATATTTTGTAGCGAGGTTAACCGAATAGGGGAGCCGTAGGGAAACCGAGTCTTAACTGGGCGTGTAGTTGCAAGGTATAGACCCGAAACCCGGTGATCTAGCCATGGGCAGGTTGAAGATTGGGTAACACTAATTGGAGGACCGAACCGACTAATGTTGAAAAATTAGCGGATGACTTGTGGCTGGGGGTGAAAGGCCAATCAAACCGGGAGATAGCTGGTTCTCCCCGAAATCTATTTAGGTAGAGCCTTGAGCGGACACCTTCGGGGGTAGAGCACTGTTTCGGCTAGGGGTCCATCCCGGATTACCAACCCGATGCAAACTGCGAATACCGAAGAGTGATACTCAGGAGACACACGGTGGGTGCTAACGTCCATCGTGAAGAGGGAAACAACCCAGACCGCCAGCTAAGGTCCCAAAATCTATATTAAGTGGGAAACGAAGTGGGAAGGCTTAGACAGCTAGGATGTTGGCTTAGAAGCAGCCACCATTTAAAGAAAGCGTAATAGCTCACTAGTCGAGTCGGCCTGCGCGGAAGATGTAACGGGGCTAAAATATAGTACCGAAGCTGCGGCATCAGATGTAAATCTGTTGGGTAGGGGAGCGTCGTGTAAGCGGAAGAAGGTGAATCGAGAGGTTTGCTGGACGTATCACGAGTGCGAATGCTGACATAAGTAACGACAAAACGAGTGAAAAACTCGTTCGCCGGAAGACCAAGGGTTCCTGTCCAACGTTAATCGGGGCAGGGTGAGTCGGCCCCTAAGGCGAGGCTGAAAAGCGTAGTCGATGGGAAACGGGTTAATATTCCCGTACTTGGATAAACTGCGATGTGGGGACGGAGAAGGTTAGGTTAGCAGACTGTTGGATGTCTGTTTAAGGCGGTAGGTGGAATGCTTAGGCAAATCCGGGCATTCTTAACACCGAGAACTGATGACGAGGTGCTACGGCACTGAAGTAACTGATACCACGCTTCCAGGAAAAGCCACTAAGCTTCAGGTTTATCTAAACCGTACTGAAAACCGACACAGGTGGTCAGGTAGAGAATACTCAGGCGCTTGAGAGAACTCGGGTGAAGGAACTAGGCAAAATAGCACCGTAACTTCGGGAGAAGGTGCGCTGGCGTAAGTTGTAGGAGTTAACCTCCGAAGGCTGAACCAGTCGAAGATACCAGCTGGCTGCAACTGTTTATTAAAAACACAGCACTCTGCAAACACGAAAGTGGACGTATAGGGTGTGATGCCTGCCCGGTGCTGGAAGGTTAATTGATGGTGTTATCGCAAGAGAAGCTCCTGATCGAAGCCCCAGTAAACGGCGGCCGTAACTATAACGGTCCTAAGGTAGCGAAATTCCTTGTCGGGTAAGTTCCGACCTGCACGAATGGCATAATGATGGCCAGGCTGTCTCCACCCGAGACTCAGTGAAATTGAAATCGCCGTGAAGATGCGGTGTACCCGCGGCTAGACGGAAAGACCCCGTGAACCTTTACTATAGCTTGACACTGAACATTGAATTTTGATGTGTAGGATAGGTGGGAGCCTTAGAAGCAGGAACGCTAGTTCTTGTGGAGGCGTCCTTGAAATACCACCCTTTAACGTTTGATGTTCTAACGAAGACTACGAAACGTGGTCTCGGACAGTGTCTGGTGGGTAGTTTGACTGGGGCGGTCTCCTCCCAAAGCGTAACGGAGGAGCACGAAGGTTTGCTAATGACGGTCGGACATCGTCAGGTTAGTGCAATGGTATAAGCAAGCTTAACTGCGAGACAGACAAGTCGAGCAGGTGCGAAAGCAGGTCATAGTGATCCGGTGGTTCTGAATGGAAGGGCCATCGCTCAACGGATAAAAGGTACTCCGGGGATAACAGGCTGATACCGCCCAAGAGTTCATATCGACGGCGGTGTTTGGCACCTCGATGTCGGCTCATCACATCCTGGGGCTGAAGTAGGTCCCAAGGGTATGGCTGTTCGCCATTTAAAGTGGTACGCGAGCTGGGTTTAGAACGTCGTGAGACAGTTCGGTCCCTATCTGCCGTGGGCGTTGGATGATTGAATGGGGCTGCTCCTAGTACGAGAGGACCGGAGTGGACGCATCACTGGTGTTCCAGTTGTCTCGCCAGAGGCACTGCTGGGTAGCTAAATGCGGAAGAGATAAGTGCTGAAAGCATCTAAGCACGAAACTTGCCATAAGATGAGTCATCCCAGTCTATAAGACTGTAAGGGTTGTTGGAGACTACGACGTAGATAGGTGTGGTGTGTAAGCGTTGCGAGACGTTGAGCTAACACATACTAATTGCCCGAGAGGCTTAACCATACAACCTCAAGGGTTTTGGGGTTGTAAAAAGCTAAGCCAAATAACGAGAAAACGAAGAGAGACAGATGAAAATCGGTCAAGTCGATTCAGAACAGCTTGTTTCGAATTTAAAGAAAAAGAACGAAAAACAGAAACATCATCACCAGAATATTCTGGCAACGAGAGTGCTGTGGCCCCACCTGATTCCATCCCGAACTCAGAAGTGAAACGCAGTAACGCCGATGGTAGTGTGGGGTCTCCCCATGTGAGAGTAGGGCATTGCCAGATTTTATTAACTTAGCTTATTTTTTGAAGTGAGCTAACTTAATAAAAGAATTTCTTAGCAACCATAGTGCTGTGGCACCACCTGATTCCATCCCGAACTCAGAAGTGAAACACAGTAACGCCGATGGTAGTGTGGGGTCTCCCCATGTGAGAGTAGGACATTGCTAAGTTCCCAATTCGCGGAGCGGTAGTTCAGCTGGTTAGAATACCTGCCTGTCACGCAGGGGGTCGCGGGTTCGAGTCCCGTCCGTTCCGCCACTTTATTAACCGAGTAAGTCGTTAAACTTCACTCGGTATCCTTTTAGGGGCGTAGTTCAATTGGTAGAGCGTCGGTCTCCAAAACCGAATGCTGGGAGTTCGAGCCTCTCCGCCCCTGCCATTAAATTCTCAATAAAGCCGTGTAATTTAGTTACACGGCTTTTTCGTATGCAAATTTTCATTAAAATTAGACCGCTTGTTATCACATTATTTGGGGAGAAATATGTCATTGGAGCAATGTAAAGATAGCTGTTCAAAGCCTTTTTGTTCTTTCAGACTAAATTTGCTATGATTTCCTCATGACAAATTTAGACCCCATTATCGAACAATTTCTTGATACGTTATGGCAAGAGCATGGTTTATCCGACAACACAGTGGCTTCTTATCGCCTTGATTTAGCGGCCTTTTCGAAATGGTTGAGTGAGCCTCGAGCTTTTTTAAATGTTGATTATGCCGATTTACAAACCTTTTTAGGTGAGCGTCTTACTTTGGGGTATAAATCCAGCAGTTCTGCCCGAATGTTAAGTTGTTTGCGTAAATTTTTTCGCTTTCTCTATTTAGAGAAATATCGCCAAGATGATCCCACCGCAACATTGATGTCCCCCAAAAAGCCAGCCCATTTGCCTAAATCATTAAGCGAAGAGCAGGTATTCGATCTGCTTAATGTGCCGAATACCCATGATCCCTTAGAGCTACGGGATAAAGCCATGTTAGAACTACTTTATGCCACAGGCTTACGGGTCACGGAGTTGGTTTCCCTGACCATTGAGAATATGAGCTTACGTCAAGGTGTGGTGAGAATCATTGGTAAGGGGGATAAGGAACGCCTTGTGCCACTTGGGGAGGAGGCGAGTTATTGGATTACACAATTCTTTGAACATGGGCGAGGCAGTTTGCTTAACGGCGTGCAATCGAGTGTGGTGTTTCCGAGTCGGCGAGGTGGGCAGATGACGCGTCAAACCTTTTGGCATCGTATTAAGCATTATGCACTTTTAGCAGGTATTGATAGCAACAAACTCTCCCCCCACGTTTTACGCCATGCGTTTGCCACCCATTTGGTCAATCATGGTGCGGATTTACGCGTGGTGCAGATGTTGCTTGGGCATAGCGATCTCTCCACCACACAAATTTATACCCAAGTGGCGAAAGCTCGTTTAAAATCGTTACATCAACAATTCCACCCGAGGGGGTAATATGCAACACCGTTTTTCGAAGTTCAGTTGGGCATTAGCCCTGTTTTGTTTGCCAAGTGCGTTATGGCCATTGGCATTATTGGTTTCCCCGGGGTTTTCTGATCATCCTCAATTAAGCGGTCGCCAAATTGATCTCTTTTCCATTACGTTTTGGGTTTATCCGTTTGTATTACTCGCCTATGCCGGTGTTTGTTATACGTTATTTAAAAAGCATAAAGCCTTTGCACAGCTTTTATTGCTAATTGGTTTTGCCCTTTTTTACGGCTGGTCAGGATATATTTTTCAGACGGCGTTTTAATTAAGGCAAAAGATAATCCCGAAACAGTTCATCAAAATGGGCGATAAGGCAATCTTTTCCGCCCAACTCTTCATTCTCCCAAGCATTTTGGAGCATTTCAGCCGTAAAGAGCCGTTCATATTGATCAGAAAGAGGAAAATAGCTGAGATGCCACGGTTCTTGCCCAATTTTCTTCCCTTCACATTCCATAAATGGAAAATAGAAACCAAAACGCTCACTATTGACCAATAACCAATTAGTGAGTTGTTGGAAATAGCCCCCCGTTTGATATTCCCAAGGTTCAAGCATTAAGGATTGCCCTTGTGGCAGTAAGTCAGGATCAAAAATATCAATTTCAGTTCCCCAATGGTGGCGACTTGCCCCAGCTACCGCCGACCAACGCAATATCGCTTGGCATTTTTGCCACGTATTGAGAGGTTGTAGATCAACAGGGTTGCCCTGATCATCATGGACCTTCCTCTCCCCCTTAAATTTACCATTCCAAATCAACGCTTGACGCTCAAAATCGCGGTAAGTGCTTGCCGGTTGGAGATTAAACCCCGTTGTTTTGGCTGCTTGTTGCATTTCTAAAAATGCTTTCACCACAGGGGCTTGGAGGAAATGTTTGTTCGATAAGGGGTTGGGTAGAGGGGTAAGATGCTCTCGGCTTTTGCCGGTAAGGATCGCCGAGAGGTGTGCAAAATGTGACATAAATTTGACCGCTTGTTGTTACTTGGAAAGGAGTTGTTCTAGCACATGGTAATAGATGTCGCCGCAGTGGGTTAAATCGGCCACGCTGACACATTCATTCACTTTGTGGATAGTGGTATTGAGGGGCCCAAATTCGACGACTTCTGCCCCCATGAGGGCGATAAAACGCCCGTCTGACGTGCCACCGCCGGTATCAAGCCGTGGGGTTGTTTGGGCGATTTTTTCGACTGCTTGGACTGTTGCGGATACCAATTTCCCCTTGCCGGCTAAAAACGGTTTTCCCGATAAATGCCAATGAATCCGGTGTTTGAGTTGATGTTTGGCTAACAGTTCGGCGACTTTCGCTTTGATGATTTCATCGGTCACTTCGGTGCAGTAGCGTAAATTAAATTGCACATAAAGCTCCCCGGGGATCACATTATTACTGCCTGTGCCGGCTTTGATATTGGCGATTTGCAAGCTCGTTGGGGGGAAGAAATCGTTGCCATTATCCCATTGATAATGCGTAAGTTCGGTTAAAAAATGGAGGGCTTTGTGAATCGGATTTTCCGCTAAGTGAGGATAAGCGACATGCCCTTGAATGCCTTCAATAATGAGATCGGCGGTAATCGACCCTCGCCGACCGTTTTTGATGATATCGCCAAAGCGTTGGTTACTTGAAGGCTCGCCAACGAGACAGTAGTCAATTTTCTCACCCCTTGCCATTAAGGTTTCCACCACTTTCACCGTGCCGTCAAGGGCGGCGGCTTCTTCATCGGAGGTAATGAGTAGCCCAATTTTTCCGCTGTGATGTGGATTTTGTTTCACAAAGGTTTCTGCGGCGATCACTAAGGCAGACAATGCTCCTTTCATATCGGCAGCACCTCGCCCGTGTAACATTCCCTCGATGACTTCTCCAGAGAACGGCGGATATTGCCACTGGCTTTCATCACCAACGGGAACGACATCAGTGTGTCCTGCGAAAGCGACGCAAGGATCGCCTTCGCCGTGGGTTGCCCAGAGGTTTAAGGTATCGCCAAAGGGTAACCATTCCAACTGAAAGCCGACACGTTGTAAGCGTTCTGCGATCAGCTGTTGGCAACCGCAATCCTGTGGGCTAATGGACGGGCGTTGAATCAACGCTTTTGCAAGGGTGAGGATATCTTGTTGCATTATCGAAACGCCTTTTCGTAGTCATTGGCGTTAAAGCCGAGTAGCGCGACATCACCGTCAAGCACGATAGGGCGTTTAATGAGGGTGGGTTGTTCGAGGAGAAGGCTCAATGCCTTTTCGCGGTTTAAGTCGGTTTTCAGACTATCATCAAGATTTCGCCAAGTGGTACTGCGTTTATTGACTAAATTTTCCCAGCCAAATTTATCCGCCATTTCGGCAAGCCATTGTGGGTCGATACCTTGGACACGGTAGTCCTGTAATTCAGGGTTAAAGCCGTTATCACTTAACCATTTCAAGGCTTTTTTGACGGTATCGCAATTTTTAATTCCATAAACTTTCATTCTGTTTCCTATTTTTTCGTTTTTGTGGGGAAAACAAGCGGTCAAATTTGGGGCATTTTTTGCTTTCCCCGATTTAACCGTGCTGTTATTCGCAGTTTTGCATCGCTTGCCAGATTTTCAAGGCATCGGCGGTTTCGCCAACATCATGAACCCGAACAATTTTCGCACCATTTTGTACCGCTAATAATGCGCCGGTCACACTGCCGATTAGGCGTTGTTCAACGGGTTTATCCAGAACTGCGCCGATCATCGATTTTCGAGAAAGCCCCACTAACACGGGGTAGCCGGATTGGGCGAAATGGTGGAGGTTTTTCAGCAGTTGGAAGTTATGTTCCACCGTTTTGCCAAAGCCTAGTCCGACATCCAAAATTAAGTGAGATTGAGGAACCCCGGCATTTAAACAGGCAAAAATCCGCTGGTTGAGAAAATCGGCGACCTCTTCGACCACATCATCATAATCGGGACGTTGTTGCATGGTTTGGGGCGAGCCTTGCATGTGCATTAAGCAGACTGGCAAACCTAATTCGGCAGCCGTTTCGAGGGCGAGGGGTTCTGTGAGGGCGCGTACATCGTTGAGTAAATCCGCCCCAGCTTTCGCACTTTGGCGAAACACGTCGGCTTTTGAGCTATCAACGGAAATTAAGCAGTCAAAACGTTGGCGGACGGCTTCGACTAACGGCACCACTCTGTCTAACTCTTGTTCAAGCGTGACCACAGGAGCATTCGGGCGAGTTGATTCGCCCCCAATATCAATAATCGTTGCACCCTCTTGGAGCATTTTTTCCACTTGGCGGAGGGCTTTATCTCGGCTAAAAAAACGCCCCGAGTCGGAGAAAGAGTCCGGTGTGAAGTTTAAAATTCCCATAATTTGTGGGGTGGAGAGATCTAACAAGCGGTCAGATCCGAGCAGGTTTTTGTAAGCAATTTGCATCGTCTTAATCAGCCATCAAAATCAAACATTGCCTTAGAATTTATAACCGCGGTGGAGTGCCACAATGCCGGCGGTGAGGTTGTAGTAATTGACACTTTCAAAACCCGCGGTTTCCATCATCTTTTTCAATTCATCTTGTTTTGGGTGCATACGGATGGACTCCGCTAAATAGCGATAGCTGTCGCCATCATTGACCACCGCTTGCCCGATTTGGGGCAGAATATTAAAAGAGTAGAAATTATAGGCTTGGCTAATGGGTTCGATAATTGGTTTAGAGAACTCTAACACCAACAAGCGACCACCGGGTTTTAACACGCGATACATCGAACGCAGGGCTTTATCTTTATCGGTGACGTTGCGTAGCCCAAAGCTGATGACGATACAGTCGAATGTGTTATCCCCAAAGGGCAAACATTCGGCGTTGGCTTGGACATAATTCACATTCCCCACCACACCGAGATTTCGCAGTTTTTCCCGACCCACTTCTAACATTGAGCTGTTAATATCAGCCAGAACCACTTCTCCGGTTTCCCCCACAATACGGGAGAATTTTGCCGTGAAATCCCCCGTGCCACCGGCTAAATCGAGGACTTTCTGCCCCCGACGCACACCGCTACAATCAATGGTAAAGCGTTTCCAGATACGGTGGATACCAAAGGAGAGGAGATCGTTCATCAAATCATATTTGCCTGCCACACTGTGGAAAACGTTGGCAACAAGCTGTTGCTTTTCTTCTTTTGCGACCGTTTTAAAGCCAAAGTGGGTGGTTTCGGTAGGAGTGGAAGCGGAGTGATTATTCTCGTTCATTATCATTTTGCCTAACAGTAAAAATTGCCGTTACCATAGCAAAAAAGCGGTCTGATTTCCTTAATATTTTGCAATTTGTGCTAAGATCAACGCAGAAATTTTCCTCCATATTATGGCGGATTTAACGAGATTTAGACCCATGAAAACCCTCATTTTATATTTAACCACAGACGGGCAAACCCGTAAGATTGCCGAGAAAATGGCAGAAACCTTTGCCGATTGCACCTTAATTTCCCTGAGAGAACAGCCTCAAATTCAGGCGGAAAAGTTGCAGGATTATGATTGCATTATCCTTGGTGCGTCTATTCGTTATGGGCATTTCGACCCGATATTAGAAGCCTTTATTCAACAGCATCAAGGGTTGCTAAAAAGCAAGAAATCGGCATTTTTTAGTGTCAATTTGACCGCGCGTAAAGCTAACCGCAACACCCCTGAAACCAATACTTATACGCGTAAATTGCTGGCTCGTATTGCTTGGCAACCCCAATATGTGGCGGTCTTTGCGGGGGCGTTGTTTTACCCCCGTTATCAGTGGTTTGACCGTGTGATGATCCGCTTTATTATGAAAATCACGGGAGGGGATACCGATACGCGCCGAGAGTATGAATATACCGATTGGCAAAAAGTGACCGAATTTGCGCAGAAAATTGCTAAAAAACTGTAAAAGAAGATAGTTTTTTTCAAATTCTTCTATATAATCGCCGACTCTCAATTTGAGTATTTTTTGTATTTTTATTTATTTTTATAGGATAGAACATGAGCATTTTAAAAGAGTTTCGTGAATTTGCAGTAAAAGGTAATGTGGTTGATCTCGCCGTGGGTGTGATCATCGGTGGTGCATTTGGTAAAATCGTTTCATCGTTAGTCAATGATGTGATCATGCCACCGATTGGTTTACTTGTTGGCGGTGTGGATTTCAAAGACCTCGCCATTGTTCTACAAGAAAAACAAGGTGAAACCGAAGCTGTGATGTTGAAATATGGCGCTTTCATTCAAAATGTGTTTGATTTTTTAATTATCGCGATCGCGGTGTTTGCAATGGTAAAAATGATTAATAATTTGAAAAAAGCGCCAGAACCTGCGCCAGAGAAACCAGCAGAACCAAGTGCTGAGGAAAAATTATTAACCGAAATTCGTGATTTATTGAAAAAATCAAATTCTTAATCCAATGTAAGCTCATTAAAACCTAGCTAAATGCTAGGTTTTTTTGTGGCAAATTTTTTGCTAAAAATGACCGCTTGTATGCCCGATTTACGAACGCTTTGAATTTTTATGCTATAATTTCGCCCTTTTTATCACCATAAATTAACAAAACCGAATAAAACTATGGAACAGAATTTAGTAAATTTCCTCACCGATACCCTAGAAGGGCTAAAAGCACAAGATATTCAAGTGATTGACGTGAAAGGAAAATCCAGTATCACAGAGCATATGATTCTGTGTACGGCGACATCAAGCCGTCATGCGGCATCCACAGCGGATAATCTTATTAGCGAGTGCAAAAAAGCCGGCGTTGAAGTGTTTGCCCAAGAGGGAAAAACCATTTCAGATTGGACGGTGGTCGATTTTGGGGAGGCGATTGTGCATATCCTGCAACAAGAGAGCCGTGAGGTGTATCAACTCGAAAAACTCTGGGCGTAATGAAAATTCAGCTTGTCGCCGTTGGCACGAAAATGCCTGATTGGGTGGTAAAAGGCTTTGAGGAGTATCAACGCCGTTTCCCGAAGGATATGCCCTTTGAATTAGTGGAAATCCCGGCTGGAAAACGGGGGAAGAATGCGGATATTAAACGTATTTTAGAGCAAGAGGGAAAGGCGATGTTAAACGCCTGTGGGCGCGGAAAAATCGTGACCTTAGATATCCCCGGCAAACCTTGGACAACGGAGCAGTTAGCTAGCCAACTTGAAGGGTGGAAAAATGACGGACGTGACGTTTGCTTGCTTATTGGTGGCCCAGAGGGGCTTTCCCCAGAGTGTAAAGCCACCGCGGAGCAGAGTTGGTCGCTTTCTCCCCTCACATTACCTCACCCTCTCGTGCGCGTTGTTGTGGCGGAGAGTTTATACCGAGCGTGGTCATTAACGACTAATCACCCCTATCACCGAGAATAGCGCCGAGAAGCCAATGTTTGGAAAATTATTCAAACCAAAACAGATGGAAAAAATTCGCAACGGGCAAGCGGAGTTAAACCTCTATATCCGCCGTGCGGTGGTGGCTTTTTTGCTGATTGTTGTGCCATTCATTGGGATATTGCTTGGTAATATTTATAATTTGCAAGTTGCGAATTATGATGCCTACCAAACACGCTCTAATGGTAACCGCATTAAACTGTTACCCGTTCCCCCAACGCGGGGCTTAATTTATGACCGCAATGGCAAAGTGCTTGCGGAAAATCTGACCTATTTTGGGCTGTTTATTGTGCCAGAAAAGGTGGATAACCTTGATAAAACTCTCGAAGAGTTACGCCTATTAGTGGGCTTAACGGATACGGATATTGAAAATTTCCGTAAAGAGAAAAAACGCGCTTCTCGTTATACTTCCATATTACTTAAACCTGATTTGAATGAGGATCAGATTGCCCGCTTTTCTGTAAATCAGCACCGTTTTCCTAGTCTTGGTGTTAGCCCTTATTTCAAGCGAAATTATCCTTATGGTGATGTGATGACGCATATTTTGGGCTATGTATCAAAAATTAATGATAGGGATAAAAAACGCCTCGAAGAGGAAGGAAAATTCGGTAATTATGCCGGTTCCCATGAAATTGGTAAACTTGGCATTGAGAAATATTACGAAGATCAACTCCACGGTATAGTTGGTTTCGAAGAAGTCGAAATTAATAATCGAGGTAAAGTGATCCGCAAATTACGGG
Organism: Pasteurellaceae bacterium Macca; assembly: GCA_023101485.1. Lineage (GTDB taxonomy): Bacteria > Pseudomonadota > Gammaproteobacteria > Enterobacterales > Pasteurellaceae > LVZB01. Next base: position 962,533 of record LVZB01000001.1, read on the forward strand.
ATCAGCCTGCTGTCGCGGGAGGCAGTATCCGTTTAACGATTGATATTGAATTGCAACGTTATGTGGCAAGCCTATTAGGTGCTCAAAAAGGTGCTGTAGTGGTGCTTGACCCCAAAGACAGTAGTATTTTAGCGATGGTGACTAACCCAAGCTATGATAATAATCTCTTTGTCGATGGGATTTCCGGCAAAGATTATAAGCAACTACTGGACGATCCTGATCGTCCTTTATATAGCCGTGCAACACAAGGCACTTATCCTCCTGCATCGACCATTAAACCTTTTATGGCGGTCGCTGGGCTTACAGAGAATAAAATTTCCCCAAGTGGTACGATTTTTGATCCCGGCTATTGGATTTTACCCGGTACAACACAGAAATTCCGTGACTGGAAACGCTCAGGCCATGGGCATACTGATGTGAATAAAGCGATTACGGAATCTTCGGATACATTTTTCTATCAACTCGCCTATGATATGGGGATTGATCGGATGTCCGAATGGATGAAAAAATTTGGCTTTGGAATGAAAACGGGTATCGATTTAGGGGAAGAGTCCGTTGGGATTATGCCAAGCCGTGAATGGAAACAAAAACGGTATAAGAAACCGTGGGTGCAAGGGGATACTATTTCCGTTGGGATTGGTCAGGGGTATTGGATTTCCACTCCTTTACAGTTAGCTAAAGCCACGGCGGTATTAATCAATAATGGTAAAGTCAATACACCACACTTGATGAAAGAGGTGATGGCAAATGAAATTACGCCTTATGCAGATCCACTGCTTTATGATGATATTCAAGGCGTGCCAAGTCGCTATTGGCAGATTGCAAAGTTAGGAATGTATAACGTGATCAATTCCCCGAGTGGTACGGGGCGAAAAGCCTTTGCGGGAGCGTTTTATCGTGTTGCGGGAAAAAGTGGTACGGCACAAGTATTCAGTTTGAATGGGGCGAATTATAAAGCCGGTAATTTGAAAAAAGAGCTACATGACCATGCGTGGTTTATCGGTTATGCGCCTTATGAGAATCCCAAAGTTGTCGTTTCAATTATTTTGGAAAATGCTGGTGGCGGTTCGAGTGCAGCAGCGCCTGTGGTAAGAAAAATTATGGATTATGTGTTACGTAATCCATTAGAAAATCAACAGGAGGAGTTGCAAAAAGATCCAAAAAATCGACCGCTTGTGGAGGGAGATGTGGGGGAAAGATTAAGTGAATAAAGGCTTTTTACACCGTTTTTGGAAGATTTTTGCCCTTGATCCACTTTTACTAGTAGGCTTACTTGCCATTTCAGCCTACGGGATTTGGGTGCTAGACAGTGCCAGTGGTGAAGGTGTTTTAGCCCAACTGTTAGATGGACGGGCGTGGAGTGAAATCCACGGGCGAATGTTCTTTAATAAAATCTTCCAAGTAGGATTAGGGCTAAGCGTCATGTTGGTGATGTCATTTATTCCGCCTCGGGTTTATCAACAGTTTGCTCCTTATCTCTATATTTTGTGTTTGGTGCTGTTGGTGCTAGTAGCGTTGATTGGCGAAAGTAGTAAAGGCGCGCAACGCTGGTTAAATTTAGGGATTCGTTTCCAACCCTCGGAAATTGCAAAACTGGCGGTGCCGTTAATGGTGGCGACTTTTTTAAGTAAGCGCCCACTTCCTCCAAGTTTGCGGGATACGCTGATTACCCTTGGGATTATCTTTGTCCCTACAGTATTAGTGTTAAAACAGCCGGATTTAGGCACTTCGATTTTAGTCGCCGCTTCGGGCTTATTTGTGCTTTTCTTAGCGGGGTTAAGCTGGTGGCTGATTGGTGGGGCAACGCTTTCGATGATCGCTTTCTTACCGATTATGTGGTTTTATGTGATGCGTGATTACCAAAAAACGCGCGTGTTAACGCTACTTGATCCCGAGAAAGACCCCCTTGGGGCAGGGTATCACATTATCCAATCGAAAATAGCGATTGGTTCAGGTGGTATGGAAGGAAAGGGCTGGATGGCGGGTACGCAGTCACAGCTGGATTTCCTTCCCGAACCCCATACGGATTTTATCTTCGCGGTATTAGGCGAGGAGTTGGGGATGTTAGGTGTGCTTGTGTTATTGAGCATTTACCTCTTTATTATTGCACGGGGATTTATTCTCGGTGCAAAATCCGGCACGGCTTATGGACGTATTTTGTCTGGCGGTACGGTGCTACTTTTGTTTATTTATGTCTTTGTAAATATTGGTATGGTGAGTGGTATTTTACCTGTGGTTGGTGTGCCATTACCGCTTTTTAGCTATGGTGGGACGTCTTATGTCACCCTCATGGTGGCTTTTGGTTTGATGATGTCGTGTTATGTTCACCGAGAGCGAAAAGATAAAAAGAACCCGTATAACAAGATTAAATAGAATTTTTTGTTTAATATATTGACTAATGGGGCATTGTCGCTTCCCTTTCAGTACACTTTACTAAGGATCATCTTATGCGTTTAACTAAAATTTCAACTCTCTTTTTAGCTCTCCTTGCTTTTGCGAATTCTTCTTGTTCTGCATCTCATCCGACGAAAAAAACAGCAAAAACGATGCAAGAGGTAAAACAGAGCCAGCCGGTATCTCAATCCGCATCCCATACGAATAATCATACGAGTAGTATGAAAAAAATGTATGGTGTAAATGGGGCTATGTTTAAATATAGACCAATCAGTAATAAGCAACATAGTTATACAGTAAAAGGGTTTTCCTTCCGTACTTTAGGTAAAGAAGGTTCTCGCCAATATACTGGTGAAGGTGTGGCAAGCTATTATGGTGGTTTCCTTCATGGTCATAAAACCTCATCAGGAGAAGTATTCAATACTTATGCTTATACGGCAGCACATCCAACGCTTGCTTTAGGTTCTTATGCCCTTGTTCAAAATATAAAAAATGGGCGTTATGTGATTGTTAGAATTAATGATCGTGGTCCATTTAGAAAAACACGTGTCATTGACCTTTCAGAAGCATCTGCAAAAGAGTTAGGTATGATAGGTTTAGGATTAGCTCGCGTAAAAATTCAAGGATTACAAGTAGATAAAGATGGTTATGTTTCAGGTAAAGGGGTTGAAACATTAATACAAATTGCGAAGAAAAAACAAATTCCACTTAAGATCAAGGGTAGTAACCAGAATTTAGCGATTAAGAGCGGAATCTAATATAAAAAGTCGTTTATTGTAACGGCGAAATTTAAATTTTAATGGAAGTTTTATGATGTTAAAAAGCAAACTTTTCAAATTAGGTAGCCTTGTGAGTGCTATGTTGGTTACAGTGTCAGTAAATGCACAGGATATGGATTATGGCATTCCTGCCCCGCAATTAAATGCTCAAACTTTTATTTTAATGGATTATAACTCTGGAGCAGTCTTAACCAGTTTAAACCCCGATCAGCGTCAATATCCAGCCAGTTTAACCAAAATGATGACCAGTTATGTGATTGGTCAGGCCATTAAAAATGGGCAAGTAAAGGGAAGTGATTTGGTGACGATTACAGAGAGTGCGTGGGCACAGAAATTCCCGGGTTCGTCTAAAATGTTCCTTAATATCAATCAACAAGTATCGATTGATGATCTCCAACGGGGGATTATTGTGGTGTCGGGTAATGATGCCAGTGTTGCAGCAGCGGAGCATATTTCCGGTTCTCAACACGCTTTTATTGAAGCGATGAATAAATATGTTCAGCAATTTGGCTTAAAAAACACCCATTTTGCAACGGTACATGGTTTAGACGATCCGAATCAATACTCCTCCGCGCGAGATATGGCACTCATTGGCGCGCATATTATCCGTGACCTTCCCGAAGAGTATAAAATCTATGCGGAAAAAGAATTTACTTTCAACAAGATCAAACAGCCAAACCGCAACGGCTTATTGTGGGATAAAACCATTAACGTGGATGGTATGAAAACCGGTCATACTGATAAAGCAGGTTATAACCTTGTTGCCTCTGCCACGAATAGCAATACCCGTTTAATTTCGGTGGTGATGGGCGTGCCAACTTATAAGGGGCGTGAGGTTGAGAGTAAAAAACTTTTACAGTGGGGTTTTGCGAATTTTGAAACCCTCAAACCATTAAGTGCAGGACAAAGCGTATTAGATCAGAGCGTTTACTACGGCGATTTGAACAAAGTTCAACTCGGTGTGTTACAAGATCGCTTTATTACAGTGCCAAAAGGCAAAGCCGGTGAATTAAAAGCTCGTTATACGTTAGAGAAGAAAAATCTTGAAGCGCCATTAATTAAAGGTCAAGTAGTAGGGAAAGTGATTTACCAGCTCAATGATAAAGAGATTGCTAGCGTTGATCTTCAAGTGATGCAAGATGTGCAAGAAGCTGGTATTTTCGGTAAGGCGTGGGATTGGATTGCTTTAACGATTAAGGGGCTATTTAATTAAGCAAACATCATGTGGGCAATTGAAATTGTTCATATTATCCCTATATCATGATGCGCTTTACAAGCGGTGCAATTTCGGCAATTTTTTGCAAAATCGTACCGCTTGTTCACTTTTATTTCATTAACAGAATTTTAAAATAAGGAAATGCAATGACAGAAACTAAAACCGTTAATTTAGCCGATATTCCTCAAGCAAAACTGAAAGATCTCCTCGAATTTCCTTGTAGCTTTACCTTTAAAGTCGTGGGCAGTGCAAGGGATAATTTAGTCGATGATGTTGTACAAATGGTACAACAAGTGGTGAAAGGCGACTATCTTCCTAGCCTAAAAGAGAGTGGCAAAGGCACTTACCATTCCGTTTCCATTACGATTAACGCCGAAAATATCGAACAAGTGGAAACACTCTACGCTGATTTAGCCAAAATTGATGGCGTAAGAATGGTGTTATAATCCCGAAGCAACGCCCAGCATTTGGGCGTTGTAAATTCCTCCTAATTGACCCCTCAAACTTCAAGACTGTTATGACCGCCCCATCTTTGATTATTCGCCAATTAGGCGTGCAAGATTACCAACAGGTTTGGCAACAAATGCAAACTTTCACCGATTCTCGTGATGCGGATACCCCCGATGAAATTTGGTTGGTACAGCATCCTGCCGTTTTTACCCAAGGATCAGCAGGTAAAGCGGAACATTTGCTTAACCCGACGAATATTCCCGTGGTGCAGTCGGATCGTGGCGGGCAAATTACCTATCACGGTTTAGGTCAGCAGATTATGTATGTGCTCATTGATATTAAACGCCACAAAGCGAATGGTCATGAGCTGAATGTTCGCCAATTAGTCACAGCCCTTGAACAGACGGTAGTGAAAACCTTGGCGGATTATGGCATTGATTCTTACCCTAAACCCGATGCGCCCGGGGTTTATGTGGCGGAACGTAAAATCTGCTCATTGGGGCTACGCATTCGTAAAGGCTGTTCTTTCCACGGCTTGGCGTTAAATATCAATATGGATCTCTCGCCCTTTTTGAATATTAACCCTTGCGGTTATGCGGGGTTAGAAATGTGTCAGCTTGCGGATTTTGTGCCAGAGAGTGAAGCTCAGTGCGACCAAGTTTCCCCGAAATTGGTCAATTACTTTACCGCGCTTCTCGGGTATAATAAGCAACAAATCATTAACAAATAGGAATAACGAATGGGTACACCTTTTAAAATGGAACGTGGTGTGAAGTACCGTGATGCGGCGAAGACGTCCATTATCCCCGTTAAAAATATTGATCCTGACCAAGAGCTTCTCAAAAAACCGTCTTGGATGAAAATTAAGCTCCCAGCGAACTCTGAGAAAATTAACAGCATTAAAAATGGTATGCGTCGTCACGGCTTACATTCCGTGTGTGAAGAGGCTTCTTGCCCGAACTTACACGAGTGCTTTAACCACGGCACGGCAACTTTTATGATTATGGGTGCGATTTGCACACGCCGTTGTCCATTCTGTGACGTTGCCCACGGCAAGCCCCTTCCCCTTGACCAAGATGAGCCGAGAAAATTAGCCGAAACCATTCAAGATATGAAACTCAAATATGTGGTGATTACCTCGGTAGATAGGGACGATTTACCCGACCGTGGTGCAAGCCATTTTGCGGAATGTGTGAAAGAGATTCGTGCCATTAACCCGGGAATTAAAATTGAAATCCTCGTGCCTGATTTCCGTGGGCGGATTGAACAAGCGGTGGAAATTCTTAAACAGAATCCGCCGGATGTGTTTAACCACAATTTAGAAAATGTGCCACGCTTATATAAAGAGATTCGTCCAGGTGCGGATTACCAGTGGTCGTTGAAATTGCTCAAAGCCTTTAAAGCGGAATTTCCTGAAATTCCGACTAAATCAGGCATTATGGTGGGTTTAGGCGAAACCAATGAAGAGATTTTAGCCGTTATGCGTGATTTACGGGAAAATGGCGTTACAATGCTGACCCTTGGGCAATATCTGCAACCAAGCCGTCACCATTTGCCAGTGGCTCGCTATGTTCATCCGAGTGAGTTTGATATGTTCCGAGAAGAAGCCGAAGCAATGGGTTTTGAACACGCGGCTTGTGGACCTTTTGTTCGCTCTTCTTACCATGCCGATCTCCAAGCAAGCGGTGGTTTAGTGAAATAATTTTGTCAGCACCCTTTAATCTTGAGATTAAAGGGTTTTTTATTAACAAATATTTAATGTTTATCTCTATTTTAAATAAACATTGAAGTTTTTTAGAACTATCATGTTATAATATTCAGCTATATTTTACTAATAAGGGTTATTACTTTGGTCTTCTCAAGCCTCATTTTTATATTCCTATTTCTCCCTATTGTTTTATTTTTATATTATATTTCACCCAAATTATCAATTCGAAATTGGATATTGATTATATCTTCAATCATTTTTTATGCTTGGGGAGAGCCTATTTGGGTTGTTTTATTATTACTTTCTGCAACGGTAGATTATTGGAATGGACGATTTATTGAAAAATATCGAGGTACTTCAATTGCTAAATGGGGGCTAATTAATACATTTGTATTTAATATTGGTTGTTTAACAATATTTAAATATAGTGATTTTTTTATTGAGAATATAAATTTTATTACGGGCTGGAACTTACCTACTCCAAATTTTAAATTACCTGTTGGTATTTCATTTTATGTGTTTATGTCGATTTCTTACACTTTAGATGTATGGTATGAAAGAGTGGCTGTCCAGAACAAGTTTAGTTCCTTTTTAGTTTATATCGCGAATTTTCATCATTTAGTTGCAGGACCTATCATTCGTTATGGTCATATAGCAAATGAAATTACTGAACGCTATTTTAAATGGGAAGATTTTAATAGCGGAATTAACCGTTTTTGTAAAGGTCTCTTTAAGAAAGTATTTATTGCCAATACAGCGGGTTCATTAGCTGAAACATTACTAAATCAAGATCCAACGAGTGTAACTTTATTATCAAGTTGGTTAGGTGTTATATTCTTTTCTTTACAAATATATTTTGATTTTTCAGGTTATTCTGATATGGCAATAGGTTTAGGACGAATGTTTGGTTTTAAATATCATGAAAACTTTAATCACCCTTATATTGCCAAATCAATTACAGATTTTTGGAGACGTTGGCATATCTCATTATCTAGTTTCTTTAAAGATTATGTTTATATTCCATTAGGTGGGAATCGTTCTAAGCAAGTGAGAAATATTCTTATCGTATGGCTATTGACTGGCTTTTGGCATGGAGCAAGTTGGAATTTTATCTTGTGGGGTGTTTATTTTGGTGGTTTATTGCTTATTGAAAAATTTATTTTAAACAAAATTCTGGAGAAATTACCATCATTATTTCAGCATGTTTATGCACTATTTTTTATTATTATCGGTTGGGCTATTTTTTACTTTACTGATTTAGCTAAACTCTTTCAATCATTCAAATTAATGTTTGGGTTTAGTGACGCTCCACTATATAGCTATAACGAAATTTCACTTTTACAAAGTAATATTTATTGGTTTGTTTTAGCTTGTCTGTTATGTATGCCTGTCTATAAATTTACAAAGGTGAAAGTAGAAAAATATTCGACACAATCGACCGTTTTATTTATGGAGATGATGTTAAGTATTTTATTTATCATTGTGTCTGTTTCTTTATTGGTCGGTAGTACGTATAACCCATTTATCTATTTTAGGTTTTAGAGAATAAAAAATGAAAAAGACAATTATGATAATTAATTCGCTATTTTTTATATTAGCATTATTTATTGGTGGTATTCTATTTTGGATTTTTCCTAAAGAAACTATATCAGAGGAAGAAAATCGTAATTTAGCTATTTTTCCAAAAGCAGATAAAACAACAATTTTTTCTGGTGAGTTTGAGCGGAAATTTGAAGAGTTCTATAATGATCACTTTGTTTATCGTAATATGTGGATAAGTATTTCTGATCAGTTAAAAGAGCTTCGTGGCTATCAAGATCAAGAGGTTAAGATTATCATGCCAACGGCACCTAATTTGGAAGGTGTTAGTGATGATGAGGATGCCGAAGATGAGAAAGAAGCCGTAGTGGCTATTGATAAACATTTGTTAGAGGATAATAAAGCGGATTCTCAACAATTAATATCTAAGCAAAATATTGAAAAAGAGAAAATAAATGAGCAAGAAAGATCAGAAGAAAAAAATGTTCATTTAACAGTGTCAAATGAAAATAGCATAAAGCATTTAGAAAATGATAAAGCAGAAGAAGAAAAAATTTCGAGGAATGAAAATATTAATGATGATTTTAATAAAATCAAAGGTGTTGTTATTGCTAATAATAGAGTGATACAAAACTTTTCTGGTTCGAAAAAGACATTAAAACCTTTTGCAGATTTGATTAATCGTTATCAATCCGAATTAGGTGACGATGTGAAAATTTATGCAATGTTAATTCCAAGTGGTAGCGATTTTTATCTTCCAACAAAAGTAAACCATGGCATATTAAAAGAAAAGGAAAATATTGATATTTTTCCGACATTATTAAATGATAAAATTATTCCGGTAAATGCTTATGCGGAAATTGCTCCACATAAAGATGAATATATTATGTATAAAACTGATCATCATTGGACGGGATTAGGAGCATATTATGCTTATCGAGCTTTTGCTAAAGTTGCTGGATTTAGTCCGCTTGAACTATCTGATATGCAGCATGTTAAAGCATCAAAAACCTTTTTAGGTAGTCTTTATAACTATACACATGAAAAAAGTTTAACTCAAAACCCAGATTTATTGGAATATTATAAAATTCCAACAAAAACAACTGCTGTAGTATATAAAGATAATTCGGGTAAAGGTATTCCTGCTACGTTATACTATGAAAAAACAACGGGTTATGGAGTGTTCTTAGGTGGAGATTATGCCTTAATGCATATTCAGGCAGAAAATCAAAGTAAACGTAAGATTCTTATAATTAAAGATTCTTTTGGAAATGCGTTAAGTACTTATTTACCAACCCATTATAGTGATGTATATATTGTTGACTATCGTTATTTTAAACAAAGTATTCCTGAATTAATGCGTAAGCATGATATTAAGGAATTACTATATGCTCATAATACATTTGCAGCTAATTCGAGAGCGGCTGTAAAGTATGGTAAGCGAATGTTAAAATAATCTACTTTTTATTTTTTATTTAATTAAGGATGTTTGATGTTTTTTGTTAAGAAAAAATTATTTATTTTTACTTCTGTTATTTCATTATTTATTGCTGGATGTTCTTCTCCTTCTAAGGATGTTCATAAAAAAATAAGTAAGCCAAGTTTTATTCATAATGCGCCATTTAATATTAATTATAAAGAAAATAAAATAGAAAATTTTAATAATAGAAATATTTCACAATTGCAGAAAAAATGGAAGGATAAAAAACAGCCAATTATCATCGCCCATTTTGGCGATTCTCATATTCAAACGGGCTGGCAAGTTGGCGCAACGAGAAGAGTATTACAATCAGTACGAGGAAACGGGGGAAGAGGGATGATCTTTCCTTATTCAATTGCTAAAACATATTCTCAAGAAGATTATGTAAGTGGTTTTATAGGAAAATGGCGTACTGCAAATAGTATTCAGCAACCGCCAAAAATTGGTGTCGGTATATCGGGATTTGTTGCGGTGACAGAAGAACCATTTTCGAGTGTCAATTTTAATTTTATTAAATCTCCTCAGAATTTAGGAAATGTAAATGCAACATTATATTTTCGAGCGCTAGACGGAGATTATCAAATTATAATGAGTAATGGTGTTATTAGTAAAACCTCAACTATCCATGCTGGAATGGATAATAATATTAATCAACTTAGCTTTGATTTACCAAACACGGCTAAAAATATTAATATTCAAATTAGAAGAATATCAGGTATAGGTAAGTTTGAATTCCATGGCTTAAATTTAAAAAATAATTCAAATGGTTTGATCTACCATAATTTGGGTGTTGGGGGTGCTAATTTTAATGCAATCTTACATCAACGTTATTTTGAGCAGCAATTTCCAATGATTCATGCTGATCTTGTTGTATTAGATTGGGGAACAAATGATTTAATTTATACTAATCAGATTGCGCCAGAATTAGAGAATAAGATTAGGCAAACAATTCGACGCGTTAAGTCGGTCAATCCCAAAGCAGTGATTCTTTTGAAAAGTGTTCAAGAGGCAAATTATAAAGGGAATAATGTCACTATTTCTGCAACTTATGCTAAGTTAATTCGTCGAATTGCAAAATCTGAAAATGTTCTATTTTATGATTGGTATAATATTTCTGGGAAATCGGGTTCTGTGAATCTTTGGCGATCATTAGGATTTGCCTCAAAAGATGGAATTCATTTAAATGGCAAAGGTTATCGTATTGAAGGTGAGCTCTTTGGTACCGCTTTAATTAATATGTTAAATCATTAATTTAATAAAGTTGGTTGATACTATTATTACAAATAGTTCAACCAACTTTATTCTTCTAAGATAAAATCTATTTATCTCTTTTCAATTCAAACTCTTTTTGTAGTTTTTCTATACTTTCTACACGTTCAAAGCCTTCGAATTTTGCTTCTTGATTTATCGCACTATTTGTACCAATCGCTTGGCTGGCAAAAACAAAACCTTGAGAATTTATGACCGCTTGTTGGAACAGATCAATCACATCTTGCTTGGTGGTACGTTTTACCATTTCGATAATTTTCTCCTTATGGTCGAATTTGCCGTTATGACGCGCTAAATCTGCGGTAAATTGCTCAACTTCTTGGGAGAGGGATTCAGGTTTATGTTGGAGCAACTCCACTAAACTGGCACGATATTTCTCAAATTCTGCCTCTGGCATCGCAGTGAGTTTAGTGAGGCTTTCACGGAAGAAGCGTTCATTATGGGTCATAATACCTTGGATGGATTCTGTCGGGCTTTGCACCACAAACATCATCCCCGAGGTTTTGCCAATGCGAGCGCTGTCGGCATAGACAACATAGCCGAGCTGTTTATCGGTGCGGAGATCGTCAAAATACCAACGAGAGAGAATGTCTTTGAGTAGTGAGGTGCGAGCAATCCCCTCTAATTCCCCAATACCTTTGGCAAAGTAAGCGATGCTTAGGGCGTTGTCGGCGTGTGGAATTTTAGTGATGTAGTTGAGCTTACGCTCGCTTTGTTGAATATCAAGGTAGCGTTCTTGCAATAATACCTGTGGGTTCGTTTTTACGTTTTTCTCAAAATCATTGAGAAGATCAAGGACTTGTTTGTCCGATAAATTCCCCACGGAGAGTAATTCCAGACCGTTGGCTTCTGTGAGCAAGCGAGTGCGTGTTTGTGCCACATCTTTTAGGGTGATTTCAGCGATCATTTGGCGTTTTTTATCCATTTCGTTATAAGGATAGGCGATAAAATTCCGTAATGGGCGATTCGCTTGGCTGGCAGCACTTTGTTTTTTGACTCGGTTGAGGGATTCTAAGTACCGTTGTTTGGCTTGTTGCAAGGTCGCTTCTTGTAATTCAAATTGGCGGAAATTGGTGAGTAGATCGGTGGCTAATTTTGCCAAGTGCTGGGTATAACCCGAGAGGGCGAGCCCGATACCATTTTCCGATAGAATCACTTTTCCATCCATACCTGCCACACTGGTTTGGAAGTTAAGTTGGGTGAGGGAGAGTTCGTGCATATAGTCTAAGAGTTCTACACTAATCTGCTCTTTAAGGGAGTCATTTTCGGGGGAAATAGATGCCCCAATCGCCACATTGACCTTCGGTTCATTGGCAAAATAGTGGCTTGGCATGGCATAGATTTTCTTACCCGTTCCTTCGGCAATCAATTTCGGGATAGTGCGGGATTTATCCGTGTCATTTAAGGAAAAATCGGTCGCAAAATAAGGGTTTAATACCGGCAGTTTGATGGTTGGATTTTGGCTAAAATCAAGCCATTTTGCCTGTTGTTCGGGGCTGATCTTCGCTTTGTGGTAGTTTGCTTCAAAATATTTCGTTTTTTGATCAGTCTTAGCGTTTTCATCAATAATCAGAATACGAGCATTTTCCACCGTCATTAAGGCTAATTTTGCCCGAAGGGCAGATTCATCCATCTTCTCAATGACATAGCCTTGATCGAGAATATTGCCTAAGGGGTAGTCGATCATCTGTTCCGCTAAATCGGCCACATAAGCGCCACTTTTTTCATTTTGTAGATGTTGAAACTGTTGGGTAAGGGTTTCTTTGAGCTCGCCAAAATAACTTTGTTGAATCCCTTGTTTTTTAATCGCGTCAATCTGTTGGAAAATCAGGGAGATGATTTTATCTGTTTGTGTTAGCCCTTTCTCGGTTAAATTGACATAAAGCGTAAAGTTACCCCGATTTCTTGAAACATCGGGGTTGTGATCAGCACGGATACCGCTATCCGATAAGCCCTGTTTAATGAGATAGTCGGAGAGGGTATTTTCCGTATTGTTGCTGAAAATATAGTCTAAATACACACTCGTTTTGGCTTTAAATTGGGCTTTATCTTCCGGCATGTCAAAGGAGAGGGCTAACATTTTTTGCGGTTTGATGGGCTTATAATGCACGATGATGCCCTTACCGCTCTCACGAAACAGAGGAACATCCACCGTTGGCACATTCAGCTTTTTATTTTCGACTTTGCCAAGGGTTTTTACCGCAAGTTGGGCTAATTTCTCCGCAGGTTGATTTGAATATAACACCGCTTTCATTAAATTTGCGGAGTAATAACGCTGATAAAATTTGACTAATTCGTCCTGCAAAATGCTGTTTGGTTTATCTGATAAGGTGGCTTTATTGCCACTGGCAAATTTGGTGATCGGGTGGGCTGGATTGGCAAGGGTGTGATTGAGTTCTCGCAGTAAAAAGCCGTCATTTGCTTTTGCGCGCACCATTTCAGCATGGACTGCATTACGCTCTTTTTGTGCGTTTTTCGGGTCAAGTAAGGGTTCGGTGAAGGCGTCAGCGAGGCGATCTACCGCTTCATCAAAGGCGTTATGATTGACCTCTAAATAATAGACCGTGCGATCAGCTGCCGTATAGGCGTTGTTATAGCCCCCATTTTTGGTGAGATAGGCATCTAAGCTATTGGTTTCAGGGAATTTTTTAGACCCCATTAAGATCATATGCTCTAAGTAATGGGCAAGCCCTTGTTGGCTTTCGGGGTCTTCCATTGAACCAATGGGTAGCCCGACGGACATCAGGGATTTATTCGCCTTTTCATCTGAAATAAGCAAAACCTCCATCCCATTAGCAAGACGAATGGCACGGTAATTGGCTTCATCATTGGGGCTTTTATGAATGGTCGTGTCTAGCCATTGGAAACAGCCCTGTTGCTGGGTAATACAAGCGGTCGAATTTTGTGGATTATTTGCAAGGGCGATACCGCTTTGCATCAATCCCAACGCCAAAATCCCGTTGAGGGTACAACTTAATAATGATTTTCTCATTGCTTTTCCTTTTTGCTTTGCATCATTGTTTCAAACCATTGGGTTGTTTTTTCGTGAAGGGCGTTAAAGTCTAAGGGGGACGTTTGTGCAAGTACCCGTTTTAAGTAAGGATCTTTTTGTTCGTCTAAGATCTCTTTTATACACTCTTCGTTTGTTTTACCACTTTTTTCTGCTTTGCGAAGCCGATCAAAATAGTCCATTGGGGTATTTAATGCCCATTGAAGTTCCTTCTGGCTCGTTAAATAATCTTGAACATAGCATTCTAATAACTCTTGGGCTTGAGCTATTGTTATTCCACTAAATGTCAGCTGTTTGGCATCATCTTTGGTGCGGTAATAGAAACAGAGTGGAATCTGTAAGTTATCCGTGACGATTAAACAGAGGTGGTAAACCCAAGCGCGAATTAAATCTTTCTCCCTTAAATTCCCGACACGCCAAAGGACGATTTCATCCTCAAAGTAGTGAGGAATATTGCCGAATAGCGTTATTTTTTCCCCTTTTAAGGTGAGGGGGTAGGTTATTTCGAGTACTTGGGATTCTTTATGCAGATACGTTTTGATTTTCTCGCGTAATAGACAAATTTCATTTTCCAAGGTTTCTTGTTCTAAGGTCGCAAACGCATTGACGGGTAAATTGCCCTTTAACTGTTCATTGTGAAAGAACGTGGCTTGTTGTTCTTTTTCTATGTGTAATAGGTTATCTAATAGCAGATAGTGTTCTAACCCGGTTAAAGCAAAATGTTCTGCCTCTTCAATAGCTTCGTCCTCTTGTTGAAAGGAAAGCCCAAGCTGTTTTTTGCAGAAAAATTCCATTGGGGCGGTTAAATAGGCGATTAAATCGTCTAGTGCGATCTCAAAGGGTGATTCTTCGGTGTCAATCGGGCTTAAAAAGGGCGTGAAATGCCCTTTCTCATTTTTGGCGGCTAACCACTCTTTATCATAAGAGCGATGTTGTTGGAAATTACTCGGGCTGAATACCGTCATGGCTTGTTTTTGCACCAAGGGGTTTTCCCCTTGTTGTGCTTGGGCTTGTTGTAAGTCATCGCTATTTTTTTCAAGATAATCAAGGAGTTGCGTGACTAAAACAGAAGGTAATTTCTCTTGGCTACTGGTCAGGGATTGCCCGATATAGCTGATATAAAAAATCTGCTGTGCGGAGAGTAACGCTTCAAGGAAAAGGTAGCGATCATCATC
Organism: Pasteurellaceae bacterium Macca; assembly: GCA_023101485.1. GTDB lineage: Bacteria > Pseudomonadota > Gammaproteobacteria > Enterobacterales > Pasteurellaceae > LVZB01. The sequence continues at coordinate 977,553 of LVZB01000001.1, forward strand.
TCGCTTCGCACGGTCACCCCGTTGGGGGGCGTATTGCATTAAATCAAAACTATTGACGGACTGTTGGCGAGGAAATTCCCCTTCATTCATCCCGAGTAGGCAGACCACTTTAAAGGGAATGGCACGCATGGGTAATAGGGTGCAGAAATTGACCCGACCAACAAGAAAATTGAGGTGGCTACGTTGTTCGGCTAGTTGCTGTTCAAACAGCTGGCGCATCACATCGGCATCAATTGCTTGCGTAAAGTTGGCTTGCTGTACCTGTTCGACAATAGTTTCAATCCCAAGGCGGAGTGTGGCAAGGCTGTCCATACTCTCTTCTGTTTCGGCATAAAAGTCTTGCAGTAGTTGCGTGAGCTGTGCATGCCAAGCCGCTATGGGTTGTGGGGTGCGGATAAAGGCTAACCAAGGGGTTAAATTTTCGAGGAATTTTGCCAGCTGTCCGGCAAGCTCCGCACTTAATCCATAGCTTTCATCAAAGGCGATAATGCCCTCCCAGGCTTGATGTTCGGCTTTCATACTCGTGCCAAGTAGCAAGCGGTTTAAGCCATTTTCCCAAGAGTTATGATTCTGCCAGTGAGGGTTTTCGGTATATAACCCTGAACGAATACCCGCGGATTTCACCCACTCCCGTAATGTAAAGAGCTGATCTTTGCTGAATTTAAAGCGTTCTCGCAGGGCTTGAATATCGAAAAAGTCGAGCAAATTTTCCGCATTTAATGACCGCTCGTTAAGGTCAAGCAGGCGTAGAAAGCTGGCAATAATCGGGTTAATGGTGGCGATTTTCTGATCCGAGAGCGCAAAAGGAATATGACGTGGATCTTGCCGTTCATAGCGAGAAAAGACCGCATGGATATAAGGGGCATAGCGGTCAATATCCGCCGACATCACGATAATATCTTTGGGAGAGAGGCTTGGGTTTTGCTCAAAGAGGTGGAGTAGCTGATTATGTAGCACTTCAACTTCCCGCATTGGACTGTGGCAGGCATGAATTTGAATGGAGTGATCGTGGTTATCCCAATAGAGTTCGGTTTCCGCTTGATTCTGATTGGAGAGAATTGCTTGCTTCACTTGGGTTAATAAACTCGCATTTTCCTGATTATCAAATTCATCATAATTTTCCTGTGCATGGTTTTCTAACTCCGCCTCTAATAACAGATTAAAAAACTCTTTCCCCTGTTTTCCCCACAAGGCGAGTAGCGGATTGCCCTGTGCTTCATAGAGATTGGCTAAATCATCGAGGGAAATATCCTCCTCCATTGCCAAGCGTTCAATCATACGATCTTCTAAATCATTGCCCCAATAGGTTGAACTTGGGTTGGTAAAGAAAAGATGAATATCACAAAAAGCACTTAATTTTTGGAAAACGTGGAATTGGCTCAGGGGCAATGCTGAAATGCCAAAAATAAAAATCCGTTGAGGTAATTTTTCTTTTTCGCTTGGGTTTAAGTTATCGAGTTTGTCAAAATAACGTTGCTGTAAATAGGCACGGTGAGAGGCAATAAAAATGGCTTCATCGCTGTCTTGGCGAATATCGGCGACGAGGGCATTCCACAACTGGCTTTGCCACTGAATAGTGCTTCGGATTTCGTCTTGTTGCTGTTTTGCCTTTGCGTTTGACATACCCTTGAGCATTTTCTCTGTTTCACCCTTTTCCCAATGGACTAACCATTGTGGGCGATAGACTAAATATTGATCGAATAAATCGGCAATTTTGCTGGCTAATTGGTAGAGTTTCAGCTGATGAGGTGGGTTGAGATAATTGGCAAGGGGCTGAAATTCAGGATGATGGAGGAGTGTTGGAATCAAACGCATTAAACGCCATGTCATGTGACTACGTTCAAAAAGGTTCTCTTTGGGTAATTCAGGAAAGAGTGTGCGATATTGTTGCCATAAAAAGCTAGTGGGGTAGGGGAATTCCACGTTACCAGCCACGCCAAGTTCTTCGGCGATCTGCATTTGTAGCCACTGCGCCATACCCAGACTTTGGACAAGGACGGTTTCCTTGGCAAAGGCATTTGGATTCGGGTCTTGTTGTAAAATCCCAATTAAATTCTCTTTGAGGTGAGCAATCTGATTGGAAAAATGGACGGTAAACATGGCAATTCCTCAAATAAATGATTCGACCCTATTCTACCGTGTTAAGTTTCAATTAGCTATTTTCCCCAAGGGTAATTTCGCCAAGGGGAAAAATGACTTTAATTTGTTGGGGGGAACATTCAATTTTAAATAAAAGATGATTTTGCTTTTGTTGTTTTTCACAAGGTAATTTAGCTAATTTTAAGGTAAGCTGATTTTCAGCAATGAGCAACGCTTGCTGTTGTTGATAAATTCGATTCATTTGTTGATGTTGGCTATTTTGCCACTGCCCATAATTGAAAATTAAAATTGCAAAAATGGCGAGGGCAATCAGTAGGCTTGTTAATGTTTCTGCTTTAAGTAAATATTTCATGGTGTCATTAAATGTCGTGAGTTTTCTTGATATTGCCAGATGGAATAATCACGGCGTATATTTTCAATCACTTCCCTTTTATAGCTGATAAATCGGCTTAAAAAGACTTTTCTTGGGGTATAAATTGCCCCGTAAAATTTCCCACCTTTATATAATTCAACGGGATATTCCGTCACTAAAATACCGTAAAAATCGTCCGTTAAATGCCCTATTAAAGCATTGTCAGCTTTGACTATTTGGGGGTGAGAAAGCGAGCTTTTAGGTAATTCCTCCCACGAGGTAATTGGCTTTATAGCGTAGTTCTCAATATAGGCAGTAAATTGATGAAAATCGTTACCATAGAGATTTTTTCTAGTAGGGAACTTCCCGGAGAAAATATCTTTATCAAGACAGTGAAAACGGTAATTCAAATGGGGGCGTGTGAATTCAACCACATTTTGTTGCTGTTGTTGGCAGAGTGTATTTTCATCTTGTTGTAGCAGTTCGATAAGGGCAAATTTATCCTGCAAATAGGCTTGGTATTGTGCGATGCCCGCCCGTTCTTGTTGAATAACGGTCGATTTGGTGAGAAAAATCGTGGCAAGTAGCGCGGTGAGGAGCAATATACCCACCAATAGCACCGTAGCAGGGTAGGCTTTATTGTTCATGATTCTTCCCCCATGCTTTCCTCTCTGGGTGATTTAATAAATAGCTATAAGCTTTGGCGTGGTAACGGATGGTGGGCGTTTGCGTGGAAGCTAGGGTTAATTGTGTTTCAATGATTTCGCCTTTTTTATACCACTGAAAGGTCATATCCGCTATTTGGTAATCGGCTTGGTCGGCTATTTTTTCCCAATAAGTAGGAAAGTCACAATGGTTTAAAAGTTGCTGGCACGCTGTGCCATAGCAATGGTTAAGGTTGTTTTTCTTTTTCTGTTCATAGGCATAAAGTTCGCCGTGCAGAAATTTAAAGCCGAAGATTTCTTTAGTGAGATCCTGAGTGTGATTGCGATGATCAGATTGGCAGGCACTTTTGGCGGTTTTACGTTTCCCTAAACAGCCGTCTTGGTTGATGTCATAGAAAAAGAGTAGACAGTGCTTTTCAAGGTAATAAGGTTGGTTCTTGGTAAATAATGCCCACTGTTCAGGCTCTCGGTTTAGCCCTTGATACCCAATATGTTGGAGATGTTTTTGTAAATAATCCAACAGCTGGTGGCTCTGTTTTTGCAGGGCGAATTGCACCCGTTGTTGATGTTGGTGGCGATAAATATCACTATAAAAAGTGGCAAATAGCCCCAACAGGGTGGAGGATAATAAAAGAGATACCAACAATTCAATAAAGCTAAAGGCTACGACAATTTGTCCGTTTCGATGTTTGTGCCACATAAATCATCCCATTTTGATCGAGCTGAATTACCTCACTTAATTGATTAACTTCAATTTTCAAACAACTTGGGTCTAATTTTCCGCTCTGACTACTTAAATTTAAAAAATGATTAGGATAAAGATTCTGGCTTTTTACCACGCTAGGGTATTGATTATGGTAAATAAAATAAGGGGTATTGAATTGACAGTAATTAAGGTTTAAACAGTCGCATTTAATCTGTTTATTTTTCTCTTTTTCAATGGCGATCATGCACCAACGATCAGCAAAATAATCTTGGCTGATATTGATAGAATAATTTTTATGGGGCTGTCCTAGATAACGACTAAAAACTCGATTTGGGTTAAGATAGTCAAATGAGAAAAAGTCGTTTAAGTCAGCACAAACAAAATAAACTTATTGAACTGTTTGTTGCAGGAGTTACAGCGAGAACTGCTGCTGAACTAGTGAATGTAAACAAGACAACTGCCGCTTACTATTTTCATCGCTTGCGATTTCTTATCTATCAAAACAGCCCACATTTGGAGATGTTTGATGGGGAAATAGAAGCCGATGAAAGCTATTTTGGTGGTACACGCAAAGGCAAGCGTGGACGTGGTGCAGCGGGTAAAACAGCGGTATTCGGGCTGTTGAAACGCAATGGCAAAGTTTATACTGTTGCCGTACCGAACACGCAATCCGCCACGTTGTTACCGATAATTCGAGAACAAGTTAAGCCTGATAGCATTGTTTACACGGATTTCTATCGAAGTTATGATGTACTTGATGTGAGTGAATTTAATCATTTTCGTATCAACCATAGTACGCACTTTGCAGAAAAACAAAATCACATTAACGGAATTGAGAATTTCTGGAACCAAGCAAAACGCCATTTACGCAAATTTAATGGTATTCCCAAAGCTCATTTTGGGCTGTATTTGAAAGAATGTGAATGGCGTTTTAATCACAGTAACTTAAAGTCTCAAATTTCCTTTCTAAAACAATTAGTTAAAGAGAGTTTGGTCTAGTTATCTAGGACAGCCCCAAAATAAATATTTAATTCATGATAGTAGAAATGACAAAGCCCTGATGATTTCTCATCAGGGCTTCTGAATATGGCTCCTCCTGCGGGACTCGAACCTGCGACATATGGATTAACAGTCCACCGTTCTACCGACTGAACTAAGGAGGAAAAGAGTTTGTTAACGTTAAATGGTGCCTCGAGGCGGAATCGAACCACCGACACGGGGATTTTCAATCCCCTGCTCTACCGACTGAGCTATCGAGGCATCTCGTCGTTAACGGGGCGCATTATGCGGATTTATTCCCTTCTCGTCAAACACTTTTTTCAAAAAAATAAAAATTTCCGTTTAATGGATCGCTTTTTGTGCAATTTGTTTTAAAGATCAACAAGTTATCGAGAAAAATCAGCTTTTTTAACAGCTTTTATACCCAATACAAGCGGTCAAATTTTTAGAAAATTTTGCTTTTCCCTCAAAACGACAATAAAACCCTCAAAATAAACAAAAACCCCCACTCGCCTAAGCTTAGTGGAGGTTTAGTATTTATTCTGATTCAGCGGCTAACGTACATGAAGGTATTTCTGTTGGGCTTTGTTCACTTTTAACAAGTAATTTCTTGCCTGAGCAGAAGGGTGAGCCGTAGTCAGAATGCGATAAACCGCCTCAGGTTGCAAGTTATTGATACGCTCCATCGCTTCCCACTTATCACGGTCAAAAACGCGTAACACTGCCCCCGCACCACTGTTATAGGCGGAAATCATCGCATAGCGTTTTGAGGTTGGATTAGTGATACCTTCTAAATATTCATCCCTCAAAATCGTGAGATACATCGTCCCCGCATCAATATTTTGTGCTGGGTCATAAAGGTAATCACGATCTGGTTGTCCGCCAAAGCCTTTACGGGCAAAAATATCTCGCCCAGCCGTGCGGGGCACAACCTGCATTAAACCAATTGCATTAGCATAACTGACAGCATAAGGATTGAAAGAAGATTCCACTTCCATAATTCCCAGAATCAAGCTCGGCTCAATGCCATATCTTTTCGACATTTTACGCACGATTGGTAAATAACGCCGAGCCCGAACTTCTACATGGTTAGCAATCATTGGTATATTGACATAAGTAACAGCTTGCCCGTTTTTTAAACGACGGTTTTTTACTTTCTGCTGAATTAAGTAACTTGCAAAGTCATTAGCAATCGCAACATTCGTTACAGAACGCCCAAATTGATCAACAACTTGCTCCGCTAAAAATGGATTACTACTAATTGGTGTATCTCCCGACGCAAATAAATCAATGCCGGATGCATCAGTTCCCATTAACAAGGTGTGAATAATGGCATTACGTAAATGGTTTTGATCACCTAAAGTTTCAATCGTAATTTGCCCTTCTTCAAAACTAATATGGCTACGAGTATAAAATTTATCGGTGTATTTAACATAGTCCTTACGACTTGCCACCAACAGTTCATTCACTCCCCAAATCTGGTCGATATTATGGGAAAACTGCCCCGTAAGAATATCTAATCCATTGGTGTCTTTAGTGTAATCTGTTTTTTTCTTTTTACCCCAAGTGGTTTTTTTATTACTGCTCCCACCACAAGCAACCAAAAAAGGGATAATGGCGAGGGGTAAATATCTGACTAATTTTTTCATTTTCACTTACTTGTTTTCCACGGGCACATAGCCCTCAATTTGCACATCTTTACCTTCAAACAGGAAGCTAATCATTTCGCTTTCTAAAAGTTGGCGGTGTTCGGGGTTCATCATATTGAGCTTTTTTTCATTGACGAGCATCGTCTGTTTTTTAATCCATTCAGACCACGCTTGTTTGCTGATGGAGTCAAAAATGCGTTTGCCCACGTCACCAGGGTAAAGCTGAAAATCTAAGCCATCGGCTTCTTGTTTAAGGTATTCACAAAAGACTGTGCGCGCCATAAGTTGTTCCTTGTTTCAGGGTTGTTGCTAATTCATCTAAAATCCGCTTAATCGGTGTCGGTAAACCGACCGCCTCAGGGTGGTGCAAATCATACCAATAATCCCCAAGGGATGATACCGAGTGGAGATAATTTCCGACCGTTTCTTTCACAAAAAGTTGTGGCACTTCGACTAAAATTGGGAAAATATCTAAATGGAAGTGGCTAAAGGTATGACGAAAGGCAATAAGCTGTTGGGCAATTTGCCAATTCTCCATTGAAATAACCTGTTTTAGCGCGTCTAAGGTTTCAAATTGTGGGAAGGAGTAAAGCCCGCCCCAAATACCTTTTTCTGCGCGCCGTTGTAATAATACTTCCCCACCCGATTTAACAATCAACAAATAAGCCTGACGTTCAGGGAGCACTTTCTTCGGCTTTTTCGCCGGAAAATCCTGCCACGCTTGGCGAATGTTGGCTTCACACTGTTTTTCTAAAGGGCAAAGGGTGCATTTAGGCTTACTGCGGGTACAAATCATCGCCCCTAAATCCATCATGGCTTGATTAAACTCGGTAATCTGCGCCCTTGGGCTGACACAAGCGGTCAAATTCCAGAGCTTATTTTCCACGGCTTTCTCCCCCGACCACCCCTCTACGGCAAAATAGCGAGAAAGCACACGCTTTACATTGCCGTCTAAAATTGGGTAGGGTTGCCCCAATACGGAAGAGAGAATCGCCCCAGCGGTGCTACGCCCCACGCCCGAAAGGGCAAACACATCGGCAAAATCGGTTGGGAATTCACCCCCAAACTGATCCCGAATTTGCTGGGCGGCACGGTGTAAATTCCTCGCCCGAGCGTAGTAACCCAAACCCGTCCAAAGGTGTAAGACTTCATCAATCGGCGCATCTGCTAGGGCGGTGACTGTCGGGAATCGTGCCAAAAAACGCTCAAAATAGGGGATGACTGTCGCCACTTGCGTCTGCTGTAACATCACCTCAGAGAGCCAAACCGAATAGAGCGTTTTATTCTGTTGCCAAGGTAACGTTTTCCGCCCATATTGGGCATACCAACGTAACACACTTTGCGCAAAAGGCGCATCGGGGAAAGATTCCGCAAGAGGAAAAAGAGATGTTGTCATTCTGTTTATCAAGCAAAAGAAAACCGCCCTCAACGGCGGTTTTATCATTAGGAATGGGTGCTATTCTACCCCAAGGCACGCCCTTTTCAAGGAAAACAAGCGGTCAAATTTTCATAACATTTTGCACCAAAGCCAAAACCGAGAGAAAAAACGAAAATTCCTTCCCACCGCTTGCGGGGGGAAGTCCCGAAGGGGAAGGGGGGCATTACCCTTTAATAAGACTCGCCACCACAATCACGCCCACAAAAATGGCTAACCACACTAAATGCACCTTCATACTCTGGCGATTGATGGTGTCATTATGCAATCGGCGTTCCGCTAATAATTGGCGATAATGTTGCTCGTTGGCTTCATTCAATGCAAAACCACAGTGGGGGCAAGTCAATGCACGTTGGCTGATTTTCTGCTGACATTCTGGGCAAGGTTGTAGTGCCATTATGACCTCTTAGGATACTGAATAAATTGCCCTAACTGCTCGCCAAAGGCTTGAGGGTTCGCCCAATGGGCATTATGTCCAGCGTGGGGAACAAGCCGATAAGGGAGCTGATAATAGCTGACCATTTGGCGGAATTTGCTATCCGCCTCCCCCAAAATAAAGGCGACCCTCTCCCCCGAAGTGGCTAGTTTTTCGGCAAAGCAAGGCTGTTTGGCAAGGCTTGTGGCTTGTAACATTTGGGCGATTTTCTCCCCCGATTGATGTTGCCGTTGTGCGATCAATGCTTGTCGTTGTGGGGGAGTTAAATCCGCGAAAACGGCTTGCTGATACCAATCTTCTAGCACATTTGCCATTGATTCATGCCGAAAACGCGCACTCCAAGCACAATCATGTTGCCAACGGCTCGCGCGCTCTTGTGGGGTGGATAAGCCGATATTCGCCCCCTCTAACAACACACCTTGTAGATACCGATGCGGGGCGTGGAAGTAGTAATCCAACGCTAAACGCCCTCCAAGGGAATACCCCACCAGATGAAACGACTCATCACCGAGATAATGACAAAGGGTTTGATGAATTAAGGCTCGACAATCGTCAAAATGCACACAGGAAATGGCTTGGCTGTCGCCGTGGAAAGGGAGATCAATGGCAAGGGGGCGAATTTCCCCCTTTTTTTGCAAATGGCTAAAAAGCGTCGCCCAATCGTGGCGAGAACCGAGCAAGCCGTGTAAAAACACCACGGGCTTGCCCTGTTTAGCGAACCATTGGGCGGCTAACATTAGTTAATTGAGGCGAGGGAGATCTGTTCAAGTAACGATTTATACAAGGCACTGCCCTCTTGATCATTAACCTTGATTTCCACCAATGTGACACCGCGCCGTGTGTAGGCTTGTTTCAGTTTTGAGGCTAAATCTGCCCAAGTGTAAGGGCGGAGATATTCTAAACCGAACATCGTGGCAATTTGGGAGAACTCAATATTATGCGTTAAGCGGTAGAATTTCTCTTTCACTTTGCCATCCACAGGCAACATATCAAAAATCGCGCCACCGTTATTGTTAATCACAAAGAGAATGCTTGGGTGCTTAATTTGGCTTAACAAGGCAACGGAGTTGAGATCGTGAAGGGCAGAAATATCCCCAATCACACCAACGGTAGGCTGTTCGCTCCCTTTCGCAATACCAGCAAAAGTGGCGATTAAACCGTCAATACCACTTGCGCCACGGTTGGTAAATACGGGGTAGCTTTCGGGTAATTTACATAACGCATCGACCAAACGCACAAACAGGCTATTCCCTAAAAAGAGATTGCCATTAGCAGGTAACACACGCTCAATATGATGTGCAAAAGAGGCTTCATTAAGGTTTCCGCCCACTTGATTCTCAATAAATTCAGCACAAAATTGGGAAATCGCAAGGGGTTCAAGAAGCCACGGTTTCTGCCGTAGAGGGGGATGCACACGCATAAAATGGTGCGCTTTTGCCACAAAACGGGTTTGACGGTGGGCATAAGGGTTGAGATAGCTTTGGGCAGAATCCACTAACCAATACTCCCCTTTAAATGCGGAGAGGAACTGATTCACCCTTTTGCTGACAAGGTGTGAGCCGAATTGAATCACAATATCCGCTTGGAGGAGGCGTTGTTCCACCGTTTTATTCGATAACCACACATCGGCATAAGGCAAACTCGCCTCAATGCCGGATTGCACATCACTAATCAAACACCAGCCGAGGGTTTCTGCCCACTGTTTTAAGCCCATACCCTGTTCAAGGGGCAAACGCCCCACCACGATCACCCCTCGTTTCGTCCGCCAGAAATCCCAATTTTCGTGCATTAACACATCATTTTGTGTGGCTTGGTGATCGATCCATTTCTCCTTCGGTTGATTAAACCAACGTTGAATCGGTGCAAGCCACGGCGTTGTGCCGATTTGTGCTTCATCGGCTTCATATAATGGTTCAGCAAAAGGCGTATTGATATGCACCACGCCGCCCAACTGGGCTTGGCTATTCAAACACTGTTCAAGGCTTGACACTAACCAGCCTGCGGAATGTTGAGGGTTCGGATTGGGTAAATTTAACGTGACCACCGGATAGTTGGCAAAAAGATGGGGTTGGTGAATCGCTTGATTTGCCCCGCAACCAATCAGCTCAATAGGACGATCTGCGGAAAGAATAATCAATTTCTGCTGGGTTAAAGAGGCTTCAATCACCGCCGGTAACAAATTTGCCACCGCCGTTCCTGAAGTCACAATCACTGCCACAGGCGCATTCGTTGCCTTGGCAATCCCTAAGGCATAAAAACCTAAACCGCGTTCATCAAAATGGCTATGGCATTCGGCACGGCTTTGCTGTTGCAATATAAAAGCTTCAAGGGTTAAAGGCGTAGAACGGGAACCCGGTGCAATACAAAAATGCTTCACACCATAATGCGTTAAAGCGGTTAAAATTACCCGTGCCCAACTGCGGTTAAAAGTGCTTGTGTCTGTCATTGGAATCTCTTTTCAACAAAATGAATGGGCAGAATTATAGCAAATTTTCCGTTTTTTGCCGTGGCTTTTTATGCCCCGTGATCAAGCCATTCTCCCCAATAGCACTAGCCCAGTGCCGAAAAATAAAATAAAATTACAATACCTTGATTTATATACAAAAATTGACATTTTAAAAGGAGAACTATGCTCACCATTAACCTGATTTTTATTGGCTTTTTCCTGATTCGCCTCTATACCCTCAAAATCTCCATTCATAATGAGAAAAATTTAATTCAAAAAGGGGCGATCCAATATGGACAAAACACCTCGAAACTGCTCTCCATCACCCATGTTTTATTCTATTTTTCCGCCCTGTTTGAAGCCAATTACAACGCCCAAACCTTTGATACAATCTCCCTTGTTGGCGTTGTGATGATGCTCCTTGCCTACCTCGCCCTGTTTTGGGTAATTCGCACCTTAAACGAAATTTGGACGGTCAAACTCTACATTCTGCCGAATCATCAGATTAACACCTCTTCTCTTTTCAAATTCGTCAGACACCCTAACTATTTCCTGAATATCATCCCTGAACTGTTAGGCTTAGTGCTGCTTTGCCATAGTTGGAGCACCTTGGCGATTCTCTTCCCGATTTATCTCCTCATTCTCGCCACACGGATTTACCAAGAAGAGAAAGCGATGAAACCGATCTTTTCAGCCTTGAAGAAATAAATTTCCGGTAAAGTGGCATAAAACAAGCGGTCGAATTTTAGGGACTTTTCGGTATTATGTAGCACTTGCACAAAGATTTTTACTGCTGAAATTACCAGTCAAAAAACCTCATAAAGGATTTAAACTTTATGAGGTTTTATTATATCAGAAAGACTGTCAATAAAGTGATAAGTTAAGAAAGAGTGTGAGAAATAATACCTCATCAACAAAAGCTCAAAATAGATTACCCTCACCGCCCCTTTATGCTTTCCCCAATCCCCACAAGCCAAATAGAGGCTCACCTCGCTTTTTCCCTTACCAATACCCTTTAAAGGTAGATATTTGAGGTTGAAAACAACGTTGCAGTAAGTCATCAAATTTGTCTTTGAGGGGTTGCCTGCGGTTATCTTCTCGCCATACTGTTTCGTTAGCATAATTGATGGTACAAAACGGCTAAATGAGATGGGATATTACCCTGAAAATGCGCCTGTTTGGATTGTCGATCACCCTCGTGCTTGTGTGGATTACCTTTACTACGCCGTACTAAAAACAGGCGCTAGCGCTATTGGGCATGTGATACTTGATGATGGTTTCCAAGTGGTGAGCATAAACAATCTATCTATGCTTTGATTGATGTGTTAGAACCCCATTTAACCAATGATGAAAGGGAGAATTTACGATTATGGAAACACAAGAATCTAATAATATATTAAAAACCATCGTCTATATTCTAAGAATTTCATTATTTCACTTCCTTAATTAATTTTTAAATCGAAAATCTGTTATATTGCACTAAATCACAATATTTATTAGTTTCCAATGTAACCTCATAAAAATAATCTATTTTATTAACTATGCTTGCAAAATCCAAATTGCTAATTGATGAAAATTCATCAGTATTTAATCCTGTATTTAAAACATATTTATAATCATCAAAATCATAGAATTTCTCTTCATTTGTAGATGTTAAGTTCATATGAATTTTAGTTGATTTAGCCAACAAACAAATATATTGAAAATCTTTATCTATATATTGAGTATTATTGTTAGGATGAGCCATAGAAAAATGTTGATTTGGTGTTAACATAATCAAGTTTTCTACATAATCAGCAATATCTGGAAATTCCGATTGTGCAAAAATATGATGTACTTGTGTTGCATTTACTATTTCAGTTGGCTGAGATACTTCTGATTTACCATCAAACATGGCATCATTGAACTTACGAACCGCTTTTTTAGCTTTATTAACGGTATAATTTGCCAAAGCTCTTGCTTGTAATTGAGATGTGGTAAGTTCAAACTCAGACCTAGTGATGGATTTTTCTTTACCGCTAAGCTCATCTCTCCAGTTTGAACGATTATATTGCAAATCATTCAATGTTATGACATATTTAGAAATTCTACCTTTCTCAGTTCCTAGTTTTCTCAATTTAAAAGCTAGTGGATTTATTACTTTTGTAAATATTCTTCCGCATTCAGTTTCACCATTAATTTTTGTGTGATTAATAGTAAATTGGATAAATCTATCTCTTACATCTTTATATGAATCTTTATCTTGAATTCTAAAAAACTCTTCAAACGTAACCATCAATCCACTATCGTTTAAAACTTTACAAATATAATAATATAAAAAGTTCAAGGCATTCATTGGTCTTAATGCAATTTTATTCAAAACATCCTTATTATTTATAGAATAATAGTACCTATTTTTCTCTTTTCTTACATTTAGTATTTTACTATATCCTAATAATTTAATAGGTTGTCCAAAATATTTATCATATTCATTCCCAGCTTTTAATTCAGGGTCAGGTTTTGAAAAAATAGCAATAACATTTTCTCTAGCATAATCACTATGCCAAATATCTGATACAGTGAATTCATCTACATGCATCGTTTCTACATATTCATTAATACAGTCTGCAATAATAGATACTACATCATAAGTACATTTTTGATCTATCCATCTTGCATCACCTGATTTTCTAATATCAAAATCATATTGATTTAAAAATTTTTCATATATTTCCATTTTAAATCTCCTTATTTACTCCAAACCAATAACAGCTTATTTTGTCAACATTTAATGAGCGAGTTTGATAATTTCTTGCTATCTTATAGAAATTCCTAAATTCATCACTAGAAATATAATCCATTTGTGTTTTAGACAGAATTAGATTTTCATTTTTAGGGATCAAAATTGCAATGGAACCATTAACTATGTAGCCATTTTCTTTTTTTATAAGCCGTGGTTTATAAGTCATATTTGGCGTTAAATATACATTGCTATTATTAAAATATTTTCCTACTGCCAATTTTGATAACTGCTCATTTTCAACAAATGAATCGTATCCATTTATTGATGTTATTTCCCCATTATCTAAAATATTTCTTGATTTTAACACCCTGATACTATATTTATCAGTCTTATTCAGTGATGAATTACCATTCGTAATTTGTCTGTCTCTAAAAACATCAAATACACCAAAATTCATGTTCTTAAATACTTCATCAAAAAAGTCATTCCTATATATTATCCAATAAGGTAAATTTGAATCAAAAATATATTGACTTTTTTGAACGAGCGAAATATCTAGAGTAGTAGAAATAACTTTTGTATATGATGATTCTCTTTTAGTATTTATCATTAAATTAACAGTTTCTACTAATACTCCTTTGAAACCATTTTCTCCAAAATCTATAATACTATCTATCCTATAGTTTTTTAACCATTCTCTAGTTGTAGAAAATTCTGGTGTATTAAGAATATTTTTTGGCATAATCATAGAAATATAATCAGAAAATCTTACTGATTTCTCTAAAATGAATTCTGCTAAATTTGTTGATTCTTTATTTATATTATCTTTTAGTAATGAATTTCTATATGAGCCATTAATTTTAGAAAATGGTGGATTTCCTATAATTAAATCAACTCTATTGCATTCGCATTCATAATTCATAAAATCAGAACACACAAATTTTAAAGAAAAGTTCGATGGAATATTATTTTTATCATACAAAATTTTAAGTAATTCTACTGTATCAGAATCTACATCAATTACTGTAAGATTTACATGTCTTTTATTTTCATACTTTTTAAAAATAAATGGTAAAAAATTTCCCGAACCAACTGATGGTTCTATTATTTCAAGTTCATCTTTTTCAAATTCTGGCAAATTTTCAAATATTTCTTGTATTATAAATTTATTTGTGAAATATGCTGAGTGCTGTTGTCTTTTTGAATTAGCATATTCTATAATCGTTGAAAATGAAGATAAACTGTATCTATCTTTATTTTTTAATAAAAACTCTTTTAAATTATCAGTGTTATCAAGATTATGTTTTTCAATTATTTCTTTAATGTCTTTTTTAGTTAATTTAGGAAATGAAATATTTTTTTTAATTTTATAAGCAATTTGTCTAAATATAGCAGTAGGCACAGCTTCTCCTATACTTTGCCTAATATTCATTTCTTCCTTTTTTGATATTTTTTGTTTTTCTATAATTGGCAATTGATTCAAATAGTCTAAATCATAATTAATCCATTTAAACGATTCTGGAATAGTCATCATACGCATTAATTCTCTGATAGAAAAAACTCTATTATCAACTGGATGAACAGTATTTTGACTAGCCATTTGATCGTTTCTTGTATGAATACATGGCGCTACTTTATCATAAATTTGTCTAGTATATTTATCTGCATTTTTCGATTTATTGATGACTATTTTTCCATCAATAATTCTATGTGGCTTTAATTCATCCTCCTTATTATCAAAAGCACTTTGTCCCTGTTCTAAATTTTCTATCCATGACAACATATATTTTGGGTAAACTCTAAAGCTATGAAAAAAGTCGTTGGAATCATACTCTCCCCAATTTAAACTTTTCATATCTCCTATAATCTCATAAAGAGTTTTTTCTGAAACATAACTTGGCACAAGTTCAACTGGAGATATTTCATTAGAAAACATCTTATCAACACCTATTACAAGTGTACGAGTTCTAGAAGAATTTGAACCATAATTTTTAAAATTAAGAACTTCGTTATGAATTAAATATCTATCTCCCAGCTCATTAGTTATCATATCTCCAATAGCCACAACATTCCCTTGTTTATCTATACAACCAGTTTTCCAAAATGCTGACACATTCTCAAACACAAAAAATCTTGGATTTATATTTTTAATCAAATCCACACTTTCTTTTATTAAGCTATTTCTTTCAATTTCTTTGTCTTTTTTCTTGTGATTAGCAACACTCATACCTTGGCAAGGTGGAGTAGCTATAACAACATCAACTCTATCATTTCCAAGTTTATTCCATTTTTCTATTTCCTGATATATAAGATTTTTCGTTGAGTATTCCTTTATATCCGCTGCAATATACCCGCTTTCAAATTTACACTTATTATTTAATTTCTGTATGTTTAATCTTTTTTCTAATAATTCATTCGTTGCTATACATTCAAATCCCTCCTGTTTAAACCCATAGCAACCTACTCCTGCAGAAGAAAACAACGAAATATATGTAGGTTTATTCTGTATCATTCTTTTTCCTCAGTTTCAAAATTTTCATCCGCAATATGTTCACCAATATCACTGACATCACAATTTAATTCTTCGCAAATTTTATCTATCATTCTCAAACTAATATATTTATCTCTTCCCATATTTACTAGCATCGCTGAATTTATTCCAGTAATATTCTTCAAATTCCTCTTAGACATATTTCTATCAATAAGCACCACAATTTATTATAACTATATTATTTTACTTTAATTCAACAGAAATCGTTTCTGCGGTTTGATAAATGAGTTTTTTACCTAATGGTGCTGTATTTCTTCCTTTTTCAAGTAGTTTAATTTCTTCATTAACTAAATCTTTTTCAGATATTTGTTCAATAAACATTCCACCCCTCCCTGTTACTAACCAATTCAAATTGATATTCATTTTTTTGCAGATTTTATTCAGGGCTTCTACATTTGGATCTCGTTCTTCTCTTAAATAGTTTTGTACTGAACGATAAGGAATTTCTGTTATTTCAGAAAAAGCTTTAATCGTAAGTGATTGAGTATCTAGCAAGAGTTTAAGTCTATTAGCTATGCTCATTTGAGTATTTTTACTTAATTTTTTATGCTCTTTATGGTACATAAAAGCAATCTGATTATACCACATTGGGTCTGTATTTTAACTTAAAACATCCGTAAAATCAAAGAACAAATGGCACAACACTTCCTCCTATCAAGCAAAGCTCGTACGCTTTCTCCGCTCAAAATAGCTCGTCTATCTGATGCGGAAGCGTTTGCGATATTGTGCCAATTACGTCGGGGAAGTGAAAAAGAGCAAATCTGCCCGAAATGTGGCGTACAACATACTGTTTACAAAATCACCACACGTAACCGGTGGAGATGCCGATATTGTAAACATACATTCAGTATTACTTCTGGAACTATATTTTCCAATCACAAACTGCCTCTTCAGACTTACCTATTTGCTATCGCCTTGTTTGTTAATGCCGTAAAAGGCATTTCCGCTTGCCAATTATCACGTGATTTAAACGTACAATATAAGACTACCTTTACGCTCGCTCATAAAATCCGTGAGAGCCTAATCGTGCAGCGTGAGCTGTTTCCGCTTTAGGGTGAAATCCATATTGATGGAACGTATGTACATTCCGCCCCACGTCCTAAAAATAAGAAATTGGATAGAGTGGATAGACGTTTGAAAGAAAATGCCAATCCAAATAAGCGGGCGATTTTGGTGATGCGTGAACGTTATACCGAACAAGAAACCTTAGCGAACCAACAATTAGTCGGTGCAAAAAAGACCATCACCTTTCCTATTTTATCCGAAAATACCGCCACCGTGAACAAACTCGCAACCGCCTATATTGAGCCAAACAGTCGCATTCACACAGACGAAAATTCAGCCTATGATGAACTGATGATACATTACGACTTGCAACGGGTAAACAATCAAAAAAGTATCGCAACGATGACGGCATTACCAACAATCTCGCCGAAAGCTATTTCGCTCGTTTCAAACGAATGTATTACGGTCAAGTGCATAAAATGATTAACCTTTACCTTGATAATTATACGAACGAAATATCCTACCGAGAAGATACTCGTAAATTGGATAATCTAACGATTTTCAATGACGTGGCTCACAAATGCCTTTCCACTTCCAATGATAATGACTGGGTAGGCTATTGGTAGGGCAATCACAGACAAACAGAGCGGTAATAATGTAATGGCAAAAAAGGTTTACCTTAGTCAAATTCAAGAGAAAATTGACCGCTTGCAACGTGAGCTGAAGTAAGTATTGGCACATCTTGCATTGCTAGATAGTAAAATAGCCAAATTACATGCGGCGATTGAGGTGATGGAAGCTGAACCCCTATCGAACCGAACTTTACACCTACCACACCCACAAACAACGATTTAACGGCAAATTAAGACAAATGCTCTTGACAGAACTTAAAGCTTGCCCTAGCCATTATTTTACCGTAAATGAACTTACCGAAATTCTATTAGTAAAAGACAAAACACCCATTACCCGCCCACAACACACCGTATCTGTACGTGGAGCGTTAAAACATTGGCTAACAAAAGGTGTAGTGGAAAGACTTGAAAAAGGAGTAACGGATGTAAAATGGCAACTTAAATAATGGGCTTTAACCGCCAATGAAATCCACCCAATCCTTTCCTCGCTAACCGTAGCAACATATTTTTACAACTCGATATGCTTTATCACCCATATCCAAAAATTGAGGCTGCTCCTGCAATTTCAGTACAACTTCAGCAATTTCCCCACACGATCCCCAACCTCCATATTCTCGTAATTCTTTCGCCACTAACGGCATCGTAAATAATGTCGGGGTTTTAGGCTCTTTCGATATAAACACGGCAAGGTCAGCTCATCAATCTCCTACGTTAAGGCTTCCATTTGTTCTACTAATTTGGCTTGTTTTTCCTTCAATAGTAGCAGTTTTTCCACTAATTCCTGTTTCGATAGCTTTAACTTTTGTGTCATAATAAAAATCCCCATTGAGTTAAAGTTTCAATGAGGATTTTAAGATTTTTAATCGGTTAAATCTTTGTGCAAGTGCTACATAATACTGGACTTTTTGCAAAATCTTGCCCAAATTCGACCGCTTGTGATTTCTTAAAATGACTAGTTTGAGCTACCACGCCCAATTCGCTAATACTAAACGGGTTTTTAAGCCCCAATAGCTCGTTAAGCCAGTGGTGTGGTTGATAATTTTACCTTTTTTGATGATCAGGATAGTCGGGGTGGCTTGAATATCCCATTGGCGAGAAAATTCCCCCGTGGGGTCGTTGATCGCAGGGAAGTGGTAGCCCTGTTCTTGGAGGTAATTCGCTACTTCTGCGTCACTCCCCGATTTTAATGCCACACTCAATACCGGCACGCCTTGTTGGGTCAATTCTTGAATTGCTGGCGAGGTAAAACGGCAGAAGCTACACCAGCTCCCCCAAAAGTAAAGCAACATTGGCTGTTCGTGGCTCATTTGGGCGATGATGTGGGGTTGGTTTTGAGTATCCGAGAGGACTTTTTGGGAAAATTCCGCCGGTGCGGTGGGCTTGCGGTACCAATCCACTGCAATGCTGACAATAATAAATAAACCGCCAAACAGGCAGATATTTTTGACAAAGCGAAGAATAAGTGAAGATTTTTTCATGGTTAATCATCCTTAAAAAGTTGTGCGGTATTGGCAGCATAAATGCTTGCCCCTCGAGCTAACATTCGCAGTTGCATCACCACGCGTTCTTTAAGTTTTGCCCGCTCTTGGGCGTTCATATCTAAGGCGTGGGATCCGGCGGTAAATACAATAGTAACCAAGCCTTCAGATTCAATACAAGCCAGCTCACGGCTCACTTGGGGATTACGCAGTTGGATATATTCCGCCAGCTCCGCCACAAAATGTTGAATTTCACGGGAAGCCGCGGTACGGAAGGCTTGGGAAGTGCCTGAGCTTTCTCGCAATAAGAGGCGGAACATATTTGGGCGTTCTTCAATAAATTCGAAGAAAGTTTCCACCGAGATAACCACCACGCTTCCGCCCTTTTCAATACGTTTGCGTGCTTGGCGCATCAGTTGCCGTAGGATTAAGCCCGATTCATCCACCATCGCTAAACCTAGCTCGTCCATATCTTTAAAATGGCGATAAAAAGAGGTTGGGGCGATACCGGCTTCCCGTGCCACTTCTCGAAGGCTTAAGGTGGAGAAACTTTTCTCGGCACTGAGTTGGTTAAACGCCGCATCGACTAAAGCGCGCCGTGTTTTCTCTTTCTGTAACGCTCGAATGCCAACACTCATTTTTCCTCTTCCATAATATGTTTAATCTCTGTGGCTAAACGTTCATAACGTAAGCGTAATGGTGAACCTGGTCGATAAATTAACCCAACTGATCGATAAAGCTCAGGATCATTAAAATGGAGATAATGGAGCTGTTGTGGCGCTGGTGCGCGGCTGGCAAGCTCAGGAATAAAAGCGATTCCCGCATCCGCAGATACCATATTTCGCAAAGTTTCAAGGCTACTGGCTTTAAAATGCGGGTTTTCTTTTGCCCCCACAGAAAGGCAATAATCAAGCGCGTGAGTACGAAGACAGTTACCATCATCTAGCATTAACATTTCTTGATCGTGTAATTCTGCTAAAGGGATACTCTGTTTATTTGCCCAAGGATGCTGTTTAGAAACCGCCAGTAACATTTTTTCATGAAACATTGGTACTTCAATAAATGGTTCACTCGCCTTATTTAATGCCAAAATACCACAATCTAATTGGCCCGATTGCAGTTGTTCGAGCAATGTCGTTGTTTGCAGTTCGTAAATGTATAAATCCAATTCAGGAAATAACGCACGCAATTTCGGCAAAATAATCGGTGAAAGATAAGAACCCAAAGTAGGAATAATACCAATGTGCATTGGACCAGACATTTCTTTACCTTGATTACTCGCCATCTCTTTTAGCACTTTCACTTCACGCAGAACGGCTTTGGCCTGTTCAACTAAATTTAACCCAGCTTGAGTGAACAACACTTTACGGCTAGTACGTTCTAGCAATACGGTACCAAGTTCATCTTCAAGTTTACGGATCTGCCCACTTAAAGTCGGCTGGCTCACATTACAAAAATCCGCTGCTTTACGGAAATGTTTAAAATCAGCAAGGGCAATAAGGTATTCAAGATCGCGAATATTCATTGGTTTTCTCTTCTTTTCCTATCAAATCAATAGTTAAATTATGGCATATTTAACCCATAATGCCCAAAATTTTTCTGCTCCCTTTCTAAATGGCAAAAAGCCCCCAACAAGCGGTCAAATTTAAACAAGATTTTGCACCGATAAAAAAAGGGCGAAATCCGATTCCGCCCTGTTTATTTGCCTGATAGTTTAACTGGCTAACGCTTCACGCTGTGCCTGCACCAGTTGCATAATGCCCTCTTTGGCTAACGTGAGAAGGGTTAATAACTCTTCGTGGCTGAAAGGTTCGCCTTCGGCTGTGCCTTGCACTTCCACCAAGCGACCATCTTCGACCATGACCACATTCATATCCGTTTCGGCGTTTGAGTCTTCCACATATTCCAAATCACAACGGGCTTCACCTTCCACAATACCCACCGAAATCGCCGCCACCAAGCCTTTCATTGGATTCGTTTTTAACGTTCCTTCGGCGACTAATTTATTCATCGCATCGGATAACGCCACACAAGCCCCTGTAATCGCCGCCGTGCGAGTGCCACCATCGGCTTGAATCACATCACAATCCACCGTGATTGTCCGCTCACCAAGGGCTTTTAAATCCACCACCGCACGCAAAGAGCGAGCGATAAGGCGTTGAATTTCCATTGTTCGCCCACTCTGTTTGCCTTTTGCGGCTTCACGCTGTGTGCGTGTGTGAGTCGCACGAGGCAACATACCATATTCTGCGGTAATCCACCCCTGTTGCTGACCTTTCAAAAAACGCGGAACGCTCTCTTCGACTGTGGCATTACACAATACTTTGGTTTCACCAAATTCAACAAGGACAGAACCTTCGGCATAACGGGTGTAATTGCGGGTGATTTTAATCGGGCGAGTTTGATTGGTGGGGCGGTTATTTGGGCGCATAATTCTTCCTTTTTTGATAAAATTTTCCCTATTTTAGCAGAATAACCCGTACAATATGCCGAAATTTCAGAGGATATTCGATAATGATTTATAGCATGACCGCCTTTTCCCACCTTGAAATCAAACAAGATTGGGGAAACGCCGTGTGGGAAATCCGCTCGGTCAATCAACGTTTTTTAGAAACCTACTTCCGCCTGCCAGAACCTTTTCGTAATTTAGAGATGACCCTTCGGGAACGCCTACGGTCAGCCTTAACGCGAGGTAAGGTTGAATGTAGCCTCCGCATTGAATTAAACAGCCAACAAAACAGCAGTTTAACGGTCAATCAAGCCTATGCAGAGCAAGTGATCAACTCATTAAAATGGCTTAAAGCCACCGCTAATGAAGGAGAAATTAACCTTGTGGATGTTCTGCGTTTTCCCGGCGTGATTGACGCACCAACCCAAGATCTCGACCAAATTAGCCAAGATTTACTCGCAGGATTTGAACAGATTTTGGCAGATTTTATCGCTATGCGTGGGCGTGAAGGGGCGAATCTCCACGCCTTAATTCAACAACGCCTTGACAGCATTGCCGAAGAAGCCAGCAAAGTGCAAAGCCAAATGCCAAGTGTTTTACAGTGGCAAAAAGAGCGTTTAGCGCAACGTTTTGAGGAACTGAATGTCGCCCTTGACGCACAACGCTTAGAACAAGAGATGGTGCTATTGGCACAGAAAGTCGATGTTGCCGAAGAGCTTGATCGCCTACAACTTCACGTCAAAGAAACCACGGCGATTCTGAAAAAAGGCGGTGCAGTTGGGCGTAAATTAGACTTTATGATGCAAGAACTAAACCGTGAAGCTAATACTCTTGCCTCAAAGTCGATCAACGCAGAAATCACAAACTCCGCCGTGGAGCTAAAAGTGCTGATTGAGCAGATGCGTGAGCAGATTCAAAATTTAGAGTAACGCAAATTTCTGTCTAAATTTGACCGCTTGTTTGCCACAAGCGGTCTTTTTTTAGCCATTCTTTGCTTTGGGGGGCATTTTCTCAAATTCATCGATGAGCAGGTGAATCGCCTCGGAGAGGGTCAGCTCCATGCTTTCGGCGACGTTGGCAAGCCGTTGCCAACTTGGGTAGTCTAAATCAATGGATTTTTTCCGCGTGGATTGTTTTTCTGCATTGAAAAAACGCTTTCTTCTGGCACGAATAGTCTGACGCATTCGGCGTTTTTGATCCGCTGTCATTTCTGCCTTAATCCAGCCCTCAATGCCTTCGGGGGAGTTTTGTAAGGTGGTTAATAACTGCATTTTCTGCTCAATGAGGCTCGCTTCTGTATGCTTAGTGACATTTTCGCCCTCACGGTATTTTTTCAGCAAGTATGCCCACTTCCAACTTGCCTCTTGTATCTCTAACTTTTGGTAGCGCATTCGACTTTTCCGACGGGAATAATTTGTGAAGTATAGCCGAATTGGCGGTATAATGGCGGCAAATTTTCATCACGAGGCAAGGTTGTGCATCATTCCTTTCATTCTAATTTTGCTATTCAATGGCAATCCCTCACGGTCAATTATCCGTTTAATGAGAAACAAAACGCCCCAGTGCGTTTTTTTGATTTTCAGCAGAAAACACAACAAGCGTTAAATCAATTTATTGAGAGTGATTTTGGCAGTGCATTGGTGATTAAAACGGAAACCTTTCGTGAATTTTGCGCCGAAATTGAAACCTATTTGCACCAAAAGCAGGTGAAATATGTTTTTAAGAATGAGTTTGATCGCCAAAGTTTATTCGGCTATGCCCTCTATTTGAGTAAAGAGAATCGGATTCAAGAAGTCAATGGTGCGATTCAACAAGCCGAAAAGGGCGTGTTGATCTTAAATATTAACGCCTTGCTACTTGATATTACGCAATGGGATAAATTAAAACAGGCGCTTTTATTTGGGCAGTATCAAAAAATTGCGTTAAATGACATGCCTGCGGAATCTCCCGTTGTTCATTCGCCCTTTAAATTATTATTACTCGGTAGTCGGGAGGATATTGCCACCCTTGCAAAATATGACGATTCTCTCTATCAATTTTGCCAATATACCGAAATTGATGCCTATTTAACCGTATCGGATCAGCAGTTTGAAAAGTGGGGGAACTATATTCAAAGCACCGCCGAAAAACAGCATAACCGCCAATTTTCACGCCGAGGGCTAAATCAATTTTTACAATATTATGTGCGAGAAAGCGAAAGCCACCATCTTCTCTCCATTTCGCCGACCTTGTTAGCCAAGCATTTAAGCGGATTACGGGCGTTTTACCCTGAACAGGCGACCTTTGATGATATTCAGGGCTATTTTGATTATTTACAAATGCAATCTGCCACCTTAAATCAATATGTGCTGAATGATATGTTAAATCATCAACAATATATTGAAACCCAAGAGAAAGCCGAGGGGCAAATTAACGGTTTATCGGTGGTGGAATTTGACGGTATCCCCCAACCCTTTGGCGAGCCGATTCGGATTAGTTGTAATGTGCAATATGGCGAAGGCGAAATTCACGATATTGAACGCAAGGTAGAATTAGGGGGGAATATTCACGCCAAAGGGATTTTAATTGCACAATCTTGCCTCGCCCATTTATTAGAATTGCCAACCCAGCTCCCTTTTTCCGCTTCCCTTGCCTTTGAGCAATCCTATGGCGAAGTTGATGGGGATAGCTCCTCCTTGGCAATTTTCTGCGTGCTGATCAGTGCCTTAGCCAAACTGCCTGTGCCACAATCCTACGGCATTACTGGGGCTATCGATCAATTTGGCAATGTGTTGAGTGTTGGTGGGGTAAATCAGAAAATTGAGGGCTTTTTCGACCTTTGTGAAGCCCGCACCTTAACCGGCGAGCAAGGCGTGATTATCCCTTCGGCTTGCCTTTCTCATTTAAGTTTAAAGCCTGCGGTGATCGACGCTGTGAAGGCAAAACAGTTCCACATTTGGGCCGTTTCCGATGTGTTTGAAGCCTGTGAGATCCTCTTTGAACACCCTTTCTATGCCGAAGAAGAGAAAGAAGATGATAAAGCAAAAAGTGAAAAAACCGCCCTTTTTGAGCTGATTCATCAACATATTGAGCATCAAGAAGAACAAACAAGCGGTTCAATTTGGCAAAGAATTTGCAAATGGGGAAAAGGGCACTGATCCGATAAGTCGGCTTACACCTGTACGCTAAGTTTAAAGTCTGTTACTATGCCTTCACTGTTAAAGCACAGGCAATAACAGGCTTTTACATTGCATATAGGAATAAAAAATATGAACGGTTGTACTCCGAATATTAAATCAAGCTACGATTACCAAGACCTCCTCGCCTCTGGGCGTGGTGAATTATTCGGCAAAGAAGGTCCGCAACTCCCTGCCCCATCAATGCTAATGATGGATAGAATTACTAAAATGTCCGCCACCGAAGGGCTTTTTGAAAAAGGCTATATTGAAGCCGAATTAGATATTCACGCCGATTTACCTTTCTTTGGCTGCCATTTTATTGGCGACCCCGTGATGCCGGGCTGTTTAGGGCTAGATGCAATGTGGCAATTAGTGGGTTTCTTCCTCGGTTGGGTCGGCGGTAAAGGCAAAGGTAGAGCCCTAGGTGTTGGCGAAGTGAAATTCACTGGGCAAATCTTACCCACGGCGAAAAAAGTGGTTTATCGCATCAATATGAAACGGGTCATCAATCGCAAATTAGTCATGGGTATGGCGGATGGAGAAGTTGAAGTGGATGGTCGTGTCATTTACACCGCCACGGATTTAAAAGTCGGCTTATTCCAAGATACCACTACATTCTAATTTTTCGATCACTGTCGAAAAATCCCCCCAAATTGCTTTACTGCATTTTCCACATCTTTACTATTTCCCCAATTTTTTGTGATTCAAAGTTGGGGAAATATGTTCAAAGCCATCAGTTTTATTGAAACACTTTTTGTGTTGGTGCTGATTTCCCTCTCATTAATGCTTTTTATTCCGCAACACTTTCAATTAAATGATTATATTGCGTTAAATAATGAAATCGACCAAGTGAAATCTTTCATTTATAACATTCAACAAAAAGCACGATATAGCAATAAAAATGGGGCTGTCCTAGATAACTAGACCAAACTCTCTTTAACTAATTGTTTTAGAAAGGAAATTTGAGACTTTAAG
This sequence comes from Pasteurellaceae bacterium Macca, assembly GCA_023101485.1. Taxonomy (GTDB): domain Bacteria; phylum Pseudomonadota; class Gammaproteobacteria; order Enterobacterales; family Pasteurellaceae; genus LVZB01. The sequence goes on from LVZB01000001.1 coordinate 1,003,311, forward strand.
TTACTGTGATTAAAACGCCATTCACATTCTTTCAAATACAGCCCAAAATGAGCTTTGGGAATACCATTAAATTTGCGTAAATGGCGTTTTGCTTGGTTCCAGAAATTCTCAATTCCGTTAATGTGATTTTGTTTTTCTGCAAAGTGCGTACTATGGTTGATACGAAAATGATTAAATTCACTCACATCAAGTACATCATAACTTCGATAGAAATCCGTGTAAACAATGCTATCAGGCTTAACTTGTTCTCGAATTATCGGTAACAACGTGGCGGATTGCGTGTTCGGTACGGCAACAGTATAAACTTTGCCATTGCGTTTCAACAGCCCGAATACCGCAGTTTTACCCGCTGCACCACGTCCACGCTTGCCTTTGCGTGTACCACCAAAATAGCTTTCATCGGCTTCTATTTCCCCATCAAACATCTCCAAATGTGGGCTGTTTTGATAGATAAGAAATCGCAAGCGATGAAAATAGTAAGCGGCAGTTGTCTTGTTTACATTCACTAGTTCAGCAGCAGTTCTCGCTGTAACTCCTGCAACAAATAGTTCAATGAGTTTATTTTGTTTGTGCTGACTTAAACGACTTTTTCTCATTTGACTATCTTAACCCAAATCGAGTTTTTAGTCGTTATCTAGGACAGCCCCTTTATTTTAATAATTTACCTCTACTGATGGTTCTTATCTTTGCGATGAAATAGTCTATCCAATTAAATGATTAATTATTTTTAGGAAGATTTTGAGGCTATTTAGAAGAGTGGTTTAAGATTTATTTTAGAGAAAATAAAAAATCTGCACCTAAATAGATTCACCGTGAGATCAATCTTAAGGGTGCAGATTTTATGTTGAGTGAAATATTATCCTTTTCTCATTTTGATTCGCCAAGCAACAATAGCTGCTACGAGAACTCCAACTACAATTGGAGCGAGAGTAATTCCCTTAACGGACCAATAATAGTGCACTGCGGCGAGAACAATTGCTGGATAGGCTAATTGGTGCACAGTAAACCATTTTTTTCCAATGGCCTGTTTCACTTGTGGTAAGGAAGTGATTGCCATGAGAGTTAAAATCCCGAAAGCGATTCCTCCAAAGATGAGATAAGGTCGATTGACGATTTCGCTGATAAAGAGAGAGAAATCTAACCCTAGCTCTAGGGCGAAGTAGCTAGAAACATGTAACAGAGCCCAAGCAAATGCCCAAAGTCCAAGAGGACGGCGGAGAATTTGATATTGGTTCTTTTTTAGTAACTGCAAAATGATCCCCAGCACAAACATAAAGCAGAAGATTAAGATTGCAGTGTAGCCAAGAAAATGCTCAATTTCTTTAATCGGGTCAGAGCCGAGGGCTGTTTCATCACCACTCGCCAGTACGGTAGCGAGCCAGATTAACGGAGCAAAACAGCCGAGATGAATGATAATTCGCAATGGTACTAACATTAGAAATTCGCCTTTAAGTCTAAGCCTTTGTAGAGATGTGCAACTTCTTTTTCATAGCCGTTAAACATCAGTGTTGGTTGGCGTTTTACGGAGAGTAAACCACCACTGCCAATAACACGTTCAGAGGCTTGGGACCAGCGAGGGTGATCGACATGTGGGTTCACATTGGCGTAGAAACCGTACTCGTCAGGGGCTAATTTTTCCCATGTAGTACGAGGGCGAGTTGCTGAGAAAGTGATTTTGACAATCGATTTAATGCTCTTAAAGCCGTATTTCCATGGTACAACAAGGCGAATTGGCGCGCCGTTTTGTGGTGGTAGGCTTTTGCCATAGAGCCCAACGCTCATAAGAGTCAATGGGTTGAGGGCTTCATCAAGGCGAAGGGCTTCTACGTAAGGGTAATCAATACCGCCACCAAAGAAGAGATTTTTTTGCCCCGGCATTTGTTCTGGATCGTGTAGGGTGTGAAAGACCACATATTTTGCTTTACTGGTTGGTTTGGCTTTTTCGATTAAGCGCGCTAATTCAAAGCCGATCCACGGCACGACCATTGCCCAAGCCTCAACGCAACGGAAGCGATAAATGCGCTCTTCTAATGGGAAGGTGCTAAACAGTTCCGCATGGCTTAGTGTGAATGGATTTTCCACTTCGCCACCAATTTCGAGTTTCCATGGATCCGTCTTAAAATTTTTGGCATACTGCGCAGGTGAGCCCTTTTCTACCCCAAATTCGTAGAAATTATTGTAGCCGATGACTTTTTTTTCAGGTGTGAGCACTAAGTTCTTATTGTTATCTGCCTTAAATTTCAGCGCCTGCAATTTTTGTGTTTCAGCAAAGCTGATATTGGGTAGTAGTGAGCCGGTTACACCTAAACCAGCACCCACACCAAGTGCTTTAATAATTTTCCGTCGTTGTTGGAAAATTGATTCAGGGGTGATGTCGTCAGTGGTAAATTTCTGCATTGGTTTTCTCCTTTATCATTTACATTATGTTTGTCATACAAGCGGTCAATTTTTAATAAAAATTAGCGGAGCTTGTGAACATATCCATTAGACGCACTATAACTAAATTTATTACATAAATTTTTAAAGAGGAAATATGTTTTCACTTAATTCACAGGGGATCAGTGAAATTCGCCAACAAATGTTGAAATTTGCGCAATTACAGCTCCATGATCCTGACCTTGCTGAAGATGTGGTACAAGAAGCGTTGGCAAGCGCTTATAAAAATGCGAACTCATTTCGAGGAAAATCTGCTTTAAAGACATGGATTTTTGCGATTCTTAAACACAAGATTATTGATTTAATACAGAGTAGAAAGCGGACTATTACCCTTTCTGAAATGGGAGATGAGATTGATCCGGAATGTTTTTTCGACCAAACGGGTCATTGGGCAGTCAATGAAATTAAAGAATGGCAAGATGTGGAACAAATAACGTATCAAAAAGAATTTTGGGCGATTTTTGATCTTTGCTTGAATAAATTATCTGGTCAACAAGCACGAGTATTTATGATGAAAGAGTATTTAGAATTACCAAGAGAGCAAATTTGTAATGAATGTGGTATCTCAGCGACTAACCTAAATGTGATGTTATATCGTGCAAGGCTACAGCTCCATGCTTGCCTTGCGCGTAACTGGTTTGAGGGGGAGGTTTAATGAAGTGCCAATGTGCCAGTAAATTAATTTCGCAACAACTCGATAGTAAGCTTAAGCCACAAGAGAAAATGGCTTTAAGTTTGCATTTGTTAATTTGTCCTCGTTGCCGTCATTTCCAACGAAATAATCAAAAATTACAAGGAATATTGAAACAGTATTGTTCAAAAGACTCATGAAGAGTCTTTTGAATATGATGAAGTCATAGCATTAATATTGTTTGCTCAGTTTTTGGATATAACGATTAGTCGCTAATTTCGCAGACAGCCAGCCAAGGAATATGCTGATAATTACAATTAAAAAGGATTCGCTGAGCGTAAAACCAAGTAGTTCAAATTTCACCGTGAACATATCCGACACATAACGCACGATACTGGTGAAATAGCTAATCGTCATTAAGCTAAATAGCAACGCGAAGAGGCTACCCAGTAAGCCGTAAATCATCCCCGTGTAAAGGAATGGGCGAGCGATGAAATAGTCCGTTGCACCAAGAAGTTGCATTACATCAATGGACGCTCGGCTATTAGACACATCGGAACGTACGCTATTGCCGATCACCAAAAAGACCGCAATTAACATTAACACCGTACAAGTTACCGCAATACGGGCGATAAGCTCCGTCAATGCGGTTAATTTCTCTAACCAACCGTTATCTAAGCGGACTTCCTGCACCCCTTTAATACTTTGCAAACTATCCCGTAGGGCTAACATCTGCTCAGGCTGAGAGAACGCCTTTTTCGGTTTGAGCGTGACAACCGCCGGAAGGGGGTTATCGTCTAAAATATCCAAAGCGTGACCAAAGCCCGACCACGAACGAAATTCTTCCAAACTCTGTTGGCGAGAAATATAGTTCAAGCGGTCGATTTTATCCGTTTCAAAAGCACGGATACGTTCGACTAAGGCATTCGTATCTTTATCACTTAAATTCTTATGCAGATAGACGGTTAATTCCGGTTCAGGGTAGAACTCCGTGGCGGCGTGGTGCGTATTTTTCCACAGAAGATAACTGACCGTTGGAATGGTCAGCGACACCGCAATCACCAACACCGTTAAAAAAGTGCCGAATTTACGTTTCAGCAGATCTTGCCAAACGGCGGTAAGAATAAAGCGAGTTTGCGTATTGATGAGTTGCATAATGCGTCCTTATTTCAAATGCCCTTCTTCCAAGACCAAGCACGGTTTTGGACGTTGAGTAATGATGTGGGTATCGTGGGTAGCGATTAACACCGTCGTCCCCGTTTTGTTAACTTCCTCAAACAAGCGGAAGATCTCAAAGGAGAGTTTGTCATCGAGGTTACCGGTTGGCTCATCGGCAAGGAGCACATCCGGGCGATGCACAATGGCGCGGGCAATGCCGACACGTTGCTGTTCCCCACCGGAAAGATGGCGAGGGAGGAAGTTGAGCTTATTTTCTAACCCGACACGCGCTAATGCCATTTTGGCTTCACGGATGGCGATAGATTGTGCTACGCCCATAATGATCAACGGTAGAGAAACGTTATCTAAAATCGAACGATCAGAGAGCAAGCTATAATGTTGATGCACCATACCAATTTGACGGCGTAGGAAGGGCAATTCATGCTCGCTAAGGCGTGTAATATCGTGTCCGTTGAAGATCACCTGCCCACCGTTGGCGCGTTCAATCCCCATAATCAGTTTTAACAGTGTGGTTTTCCCTGCACCGGAATGTCCTGTGATGTACGCCATTTCACCTTTGGGTAAGTGAAAGTTGATTCTTTGCAACGCAGGGCGACCACCGCCTTTGTAGGCTTTGCTGACATTGTTAAAGGTGATCATACTTTTTCATTCTCCTGTGCGAAAAGGGCATCAATAAATTCTTCTGCATTGAATGGGCGGAGATCTTCAATTTTCTCTCCCACCCCAATGTAGCGAATAGGGATATTAAACTGATCCGCAATCGCAAAAATGACCCCACCTTTGGCAGTGCCGTCTAATTTGGTGAGGGTAATACCCGTTAGCCCTACGGCTTCATTAAAGAGTTTTGCTTGGCTGATGGCGTTTTGCCCTGTGCCAGCATCAAGGGTGAGCATAATCTCGTGGGGGGCAGTTTCATCATATTTTTTCATCACACGGACGATTTTTTTCAACTCGTCCATCAAGTTATTTTTATTTTGCAAACGACCAGCGGTATCGGCAATCAACACATCCACGCCCTTAGCTGCGGCGGATTGCATGGCATCGAAAATAACCGAAGCCGAATCTGCCCCCGTGGCTTGTGCCACCACAGGGATCTGATTACGTTCTCCCCACACTTGCAACTGCTCAACAGCGGCGGCTCGGAAGGTATCGCCGGCGGCTAACATCACCGATTTCCCTTCCCCTTGGAATTTGCGTGCGAGTTTGCCGATGGTGGTGGTTTTACCCACGCCATTTACCCCGACCATTAAGATCACATAAGGTTTTTTCTCTTCAATTATCAATGGCTTAGCAACAGGTTTAAGCACCTCGCCTAATTCGACTTTGAGTTGTTGATAGAGTAATTCCGCATCTTGGAGCTGTTTTTTCGAGGCGTGTTGCGTTAAGTTATTGATAATTTTAGTGGTTGTTGGCATACCGAGGTCGGCTACTAACAACTGTTCTTCTAATTCCTCAAAGAGTTCATCATCAATTTTTTTACCACGGAAAAAGCCTAAAAAGCCAGAACCGATGCTCTGTTTTGTTTTGATTAACCCTTTGATTAAACGGCTAAAGAAGCCCCCTTCACTGGGTTTCTCGGGGTAGCTTTCTCCCCCTGCTGTTTCGGTAATGGCTTCTTCTGTCGCCTCTTCTTGGGCTTCAACACTTTCCACTTGCGTTTGGCTCGGTGCAAATTCTTCTTCAAATTCGACCGCTTGTGCTGGGGCAGTTTCAGTAGTGAGTGCTTCCTGCGTGTCGGTGAGTTCAGTGACCGTTTCAACGCTTTCCGCTTGCGTTTGGTTCGGTGCAAATTCTTCTTCAAATTCGACCGCTTGTTCTGGGGCAGTTTCAATGGCTAGCACGTCCTGCGTGTCGGCTAGTTCAGTGGTCGTTTCAACACTTTCTGCCTGCGTTTCGCTCGGTGCAGATTCTGCTTCAAATTCGACCGCTTGTACTGGGGCAGTTTCAGTAGTGAGTGCTTCTTGTGTTTCGGCTAGTTCTGTGACCGTTTCGACACTTTCTGCCTGCGTTTGGCTTGGTGCAAATTCTGTTTCAAATTCGACCGCTTGTTCTGGGGCAGTTTCAGTAGTGAGTGCTTCCTGCGTTTCGGTGAGTTCAGTGACCGTTTCGACACTTTCCGCTTGCGTTTGGCTCGGTGCAAATTCTGCTTCAAATTCGACCGCTTGTTCTGGGGCTTCTTCGGGCGTTTCTGTCGGGGTGTCGAGGGTTTCTTCCGCTTCTTTTTTTCCAAAGCCTAACCACGACCAAAATCCTTTCTTTTTCTTTTCTTCTGCCATTTTCTTATCTCTTAAAAATTAAAAATCCATTTTGGCTCAAAATGGAATAAACTTGGCGTTAGTTTATCACTTTTTCCCAACGAATTTGGCGACAACGTATGAAAAAAACTCAAATTTCTCCCTCAAAACATTCCCCCAAAGGCAATTCTGCGCGCGCGACAGGGGAAGTGCGAATTATTGCGGGGTTATGGCGTGGGCGAAAATTGCCCGTCTTGAATGCGGAGGGGCTACGCCCCACGACAGATCGTGTGAAGGAAACGCTCTTTAATTGGTTGATGGGGGATATTGCGGGGAGTCGTTGTTTGGATTGCTTTGCAGGCAGTGGCTCACTTGGCTTGGAAGCCCTTTCCCGTCAAGGACAAGCGGTCGTTTTTTTAGAGAAATTTGCACCGGTAGCGACACAGTTAAAGAAAAATTTAGCCAGCTTAAAGACCACGGCGGGAACGGTCGTGCAGGGGGATTCTTTGCAGTTCCTCGCCCAAAAAAATAGCGATGCCCCTTTTGATATTGTATTTATTGACCCTCCCTTTCATCACGGCGTTGTGCCACAGGTGTTGGCGTTATTGGCGGAAAATCAGTGGCTAAGTGAGCAGGCGCTAATTTATGTCGAAACGGAGAAAAATCATCCACCCCTGACCTTGCCAACGCACTGGCAGATCCTCAAAGAAAAAACGGCAGGGCAGGTTGTCAGCCGTCTCATCCAAGTGGGTTAAGTTTATTCCATGGCGGACAGCAAGCCGAGAAAAATCTCCCCAATAAAGAGTAAAGGTGTGCGAGTGCGAAGCCATGGGGGAATGCCGTGCTGTTGGTAGATCTTTTTCATCTCTTCCCGTTGTGCTTGCCCATAACGTGCCGTTTTTCCAGAATGGGTGAGTTTAATCGTCACCGTTTGAGATTCAAGCGCTTTTGGCAGTAACAAGCGGTCTGTTTTATGGGGAAATTTGCCACAGATTTCCCCTTTTTGACGCAAAATCGTGCCAATGCCATCGGGTAAGGTAAGGGCTTCCTCACCAGCTGAAAGCGTGGCGGTGAAGCTGGCGGTATCTGCAGAATCCGCAAAGGGTGGGGTAAAGTAGAGCCGTGATTGATAACGGCGTAACACGCCATTGCCGAAGGGAAATTGGGGATGTTTGTCGAGGTTTGCTTCCACCATTTGATGCAGAATCTGATCGAGGCGTTCTTGACTTGGCATTTGTTGATTCAGTTTGGCGAGCCATAAACGAATGAGTTGGCGTTGTTTGGGGCGTGAAAAATTGGCAAAGCCTTGAATATCAAAGCAATTTCTATGGCAACGGCGGTGCAGTTCTTCACTTAAAAGCTCCTCCAACAGGGCTTGTTGTTCCGCACAATGTTGTGCCGTGCGTGCGACCATTTGAGTAAAATGCCAACGGTTGTTTAAAAGGGGGAGGACTTGATTGCGCAGGAAATTGCGGTCGTAGTGGTTGTCGTTGTTGCTTTCATCCCTCACCCAAGCGAGTTGCTGGGCTTTCGCATAGGCGAGAATCGCCGTCTTTGAAGTGTTGAGGAAGGGGCGTAGAATGGTGAAATTTTGCCAAAAACTCACCCCTTGCATCGCAGAAAGCCCTTTCACCCCGCTGCCTCGTTTTAAGGCGAGGAGGAGCGTTTCCGCTTGATCGTCTTGATGATGTGCAGTGACGAACATCTCTTGGGCAAAAATGTGCTTTCCAATAGCTTGATAGCGTGCTTGTCGTGCTTCGGCTTCGAGATTTTTCCCCGAAACCTTGACCCTTTCACTGAGAAACGGCACGGCAAGTTGGGCGCAATAATCTTGGCAAAATTGTCGCCATTGATCAGCATTTGGGCTGATGCCGTGGTGAATATGGATTGCCCGCAGTTTTAGCCCGAGCAGGGGGCGTAGTTGGCTAAACAGATGAAGCAATACCACTGAATCCACCCCACCACTTAGCCCAATCAGAAATTCACGTTGGTGTGGTGCAAGGCGTGTAAGTTGTGTTTGTAATTGAGTGAGCATAGTTAGTATGGTTGGAATTGGGGATAAAAAGGCATTTTGCATTATGCCATATTCCTTTGATTCGGCGATAGCTTAAAACTGGGGCGCTGTGTGCCACGATCTTCCTATTTTGCGGAGAAATTTTTTTGAAAAGATCGTGCCACAGTGGTGTAAAAAATGCTAAAATTCTGCGCTTTGAAAATGGAACGTTCTCTTTTTAATAAATTATTAGGTTAATATGGCTAAAAACATTCAACAACAAAGCCCTGAAAAAGTAGAGGGTGTAAAAAGTAAAGGCGTAAACGGCGCACTTTGGGCGGTTTCTATCGTCTTATTAGCAGTGGCAGCAGTAGGAAATACTTATTTTGCTACCCATTTTGCTTTTGTTGTGCGTATTTTATTGATCGTAGTGCTTCTTATTGCCGCTGTGGGGTTAGCAGCGATTACTAATCAAGGGCGTAAAGCCATTGGTTTTATGAAAGATTCTCGCCAAGAGTTGCGTAAGGTGATTTGGCCAAATCGTCCAGAAGCGACGCAAACAACGTTAATTGTCGCAGCAATTTGTGTGGTTGTGGCGTTGGCACTTTGGGGTATTGATAGCGTTATCGTATCAATCATTGATTTCCTAACCAATTTGAGATTCTAAAATGAGCGAAATTGAAGTTAAAGAAGCATCTCGTATGCGTTGGTATGTATTACAAGCCTTTTCAGGTTTTGAAGCTCGTGTGGCAATGACTTTGCGGGAATATATTAAATTGCACAATATGCAAGATCAGTTCGGCGAAGTGTTAGTGCCAACGGAAGAAGTGGTCGAAAATGTTGGTGGAAAACGCCGTAAAACAGAACGTAAATTCTTCCCAGGTTACGTGCTTGTGCAAATGGAAATGAATGACGATACTTGGCACTTAGTCAAAAGCGTGCCTCGTGTTATGGGCTTTATTGGTGGTACAGCAGATAAACCTGCGCCAATTACCCAACGTGAAGCGGAACGCATTCTTAACCGTGTGCAAGAAACCGCCGACAAACCACGCCACCGTAAAGAGTTCCAACCGGGCGAAGAAGTTCGTGTTACCGAAGGGCCATTTGCAGATTTCAATGGCACAGTGGAAGAAGTGGATTACGAAAAAGGCCGCTTGAAAGTGTCAGTTTCTATCTTTGGTCGTGCAACCCCTGTTGAGCTTGAATTTAATCAAGTGGAAAAACAGAACGGCTAATCCATTTTACAATCCCTTTTTTAAATAATCTGCTCCAAAAGAGTTGGGCTTATACCAACTCATTAAAGAGCAGATTTTTTTATGACTAAAATTTTTAATTTATCGATTTCATAAATTACGCTCTCACTACTTAGTTTTACAATTATCATTTAAGGATGTTAAGAATGGCAAAAACTCAATCTATTGAACCTAATATCGCGGATCTTGTAAATGGCTGGTTAAAATCATACCAATTAGATTACAAACTTGAGCAAGAACATCTTAATGATGATATTGATAATGCACTAAGTGATTATTTTTCTAAAACAGGGGGAGAGGGTGCAAATCGCCCTGATGCAAAATTGTTGTTACGTCACGAAAGTAGTCAGCAAGATTATCCTATTCTTATTGAATACAAAGGCTATAAAGACAAACTTGCTAAATTAGACAGTGATGGCAATGTTGTAAATCGTAACGATAAAGGTGAGCCTCTATTTAAAAATATCAATAGTTTTGCTGTAAATGGTGCAGTTCATTACGCTAATGCAGTACTACATCATACTCACTATACTGATATTATTGCGATTGGTGTAACAGGGCATAAAGACGATTTAGGCAAGATTCATACTCAAATTGGTGTGTACTATGTGTCTAAAAAGAATTTAGGGGTTGGGCAAAAAATTGGTGAATTTAGTGATTTATCTTTTTTAGCGAAAGAACATTTCGATAATTTTATTAAACAAGTTGATCAGCTTACATTATCACAAGAAGAATTAGATCGTTTAAAAGAAAAGCGTGAGCGTGAAATTGATATTAGCTTAACTAAACTTAATAATGATATTTATCAAAATGAAAAAGGTTTAGGTGAAAATGATCGTGTTTATTTAGTTGCGGCGGTAATTATGGCAACTTTGGGCGAAAATGGTGTTCGCCCATTGGAAAAATCAGATTTAAAATCCTATACCGAAAAAGGTGATACAGATGGTGAAATAATTATTCGTAAAATCAATGCATTTTTAGATAAAAAGAATTTACCTGAACAGAAAAAAGATCTCATTATTCGTACGTTATCTAATACACTCTTGACTGAAAATATCAATAAAGTCAAAGATGGACAGAGTCAATTAAAACGTGTATTTACTAAAATTGTGGATGATTTAGGTATTTATTACAAAATAGGTTTAACGACAGATTTCACAGGAAAATTATTCAATGAAATGTATTCTTGGCTAGGGTTTACCCAAGATAAGCTGAATGATGTGGTACTTACCCCCTCTTATGTTGCGACGCTACTAGCAAAACTTGCTCGAGTAAACCGCAATTCTTATGTTTGGGACTTCGCAACAGGTTCGGCTGGATTGCTAGTAGCAGCGATGAATGAAATGCTAATTGATGCAAAAAATAATATTACATCTCCTGCTGAATTGCGTACAAAAGAATTAGAGATTAAATCTAAACAACTACTTGGTATTGAGCTGCTATCTAGCGTATATATGCTTGCAATTCTGAATATGATTTTAATGGGAGATGGAAGTTCGAATATTTTAAACAAAGACTCACTTACCGATTTTAACGGTAAATATGGTTTTGGCGATGTAAATCAAGATTTCCCAGCTGATGCGTTTATTTTAAACCCACCATATTCTGCAGCAGGAAATGGTATGAATTTTGTAGAAAAAGCATTAAATATGATGCAAAAAGGCTATGCGGCAATCATTATTCAAAATTCTGCGGGCACAGGAAAAGCGAAAGAAATTAATCGTCGTATTTTAGAAAAACATACTTTAATGGCGAGTATTAAAATGCCGATCGATTTATTTATCGGTAAATCTAGCGTGCAAACACAAATTTATGTTTTTCGTGTAAATGAAGCTCATCAAGCGGATGAAATAGTGAAATTTATTGATTTCTCTAATGATGGTTATACTCGTACCAATCGTAAAAAAGCCAGTAACAATTTGAAAAATACCGACCGTGCGACAGAGCGTTATCAAGAGTTGGTGGATTTAGTCCGTTTTGGTAAATCAAAACTGCATATTTTTACCGAACAAGAATATTACGAAGGCAAAATTGACCCAAAAAATGGCTCAGACTGGAACCAAACTGCACCCATTGATACTAAACCAACCTTGCAAGATTTTAAAAAGACTGTAAGTGATTATTTAGCTTGGGAAGTCTCGCAATTATTAAAACAAAATCAAAGTGATAATGGTTTGGGAAAGTAGATACCCACTTGGCTGATAAATTGGCACAGGTTAAGTGGGCGGAGTTTCGCATTGGGGATTTATTTGAAATTCTTACGCCTAAAAAGAGATTTGATGCAAATAAAGTTGAATTAGTTGAAAATGGCTATCCATACGTGGTAAGAACAGCACTAAATAATGGTGTAAAAGGGTATTTAAATGAAGATGAAACTTTTTTAAATGAAAGGAATACAATTTCTTTTGGACAAGATACTGCAACGATATTTTATCAGGAAAAACCGTATTTTACGGGTGATAAAATTAAGGTTATGAAATTTAAAAAACAGAATTTTAATAAGAAAAATGCTCAATTTTTCTTACCAGCGATGTCAAAAGCATTTCGTACATTTTCATGGGGAAGTTCAAGCTTTAGTGTTTCTATTTTAGCGAAAGTGAAAGTTTGGTTACCAGTAACTCAAAATAACGAAATAAATCTTGACTTTATGGAAAATTTCGTGGCTGAGCTGGAAGCTCAGCGTTCCGCTGAGCTGGAGAATTATTTGTCCGCCACAGGTTTGGCGGACTATGTTTTAACGGCAGAAGAGCAAAATGCGTTAGAAAATTACAGCTATTTGAATTGGCAACAATATAATTTGGAATATTTATTCGGTAAGTCTATACGCGGTAAACGATTGAAAAGTGCTGATCGTATTTCAGGTAATTTACCATTCGTTACGGCGGGTGAAACAGATGAAGGCATTTCGGCATTTATTGGTAATGACGTTACTATCTTCCCGAAAAATACAACTACGATCGATATGTTCGGTTCAGCAAAATATCGCAATTATGAATATGGTGCTGATGATCATATTGCGGTGGTCCATACACAAGATTTGAAAAAAATGGCGGCATTGTTCATTACGTCAGCCATTCATAAAGCATCGTATACAGGAAAATTTAGTTATTCACGTAATTTTTATGCAAAAGATGCCGATGAATTAGATATTTGGTTACCAGAAAAAGATGGTAAGCCAGATTATGACTATATGGTGTTATTAGTCTCTGCGGTACAGAAATTAGTGATTAAAGACGTTGTATTGTATGCCGATGAAAAAATTCGAGCGACTAAACAAGTGATTGCTCGTTAAGTCAGAAAAATTCACTTTAAAGGCAAAATCTGACCGCTTGCATTTCAGCTTATATCGCATAAATTCATTCGTTGTTTTTATGCCTTAGCTATGACACTTTTTAGCATTTAACTAAATGGTTTTATCGGATTTTGCTATCTGACTATTCACGAACCACGTTTTTTATTGGTTGATATGAGAAGAGTGCTTTACAAGCGGTTGATTTTCGCAAATTTTTTGCAAATGCTTGAAAAATGGTCGCAAAATCAGTAAAATCCGCCACTCTTAATAACGAGTGAATTTATCACTCGTTATTTTTTGTAACCGTTAGCTAAGGCTAACAGATTGTTAAATTGGGGAGCTGAATTTCAGCGTTATCACCCATTCAGAGGAAACTAAAATGGCAAAAAAAGTCCAAGCCTACGTTAAGTTGCAAGTTGCAGCGGGTATGGCTAACCCATCGCCACCAGTTGGTCCAGCATTAGGTCAACAAGGTGTGAACATCATGGAATTCTGTAAAGCATTCAACGCGCGTACTGAAAGCTTAGAAAAAGGTTTACCAATTCCAGTTGTTATCACTGTATATGCAGACCGTTCTTTCACGTTCATTACTAAAACTCCACCAGCAGCGGTTCTTCTTAAGAAAGCAGCAGGTATCAAATCTGGTTCTGGTAAACCGAACAAAGATAAAGTGGGTAAAGTAACCTTAGATCAAATCCGCCAAATCGCTGAAACCAAAGCAGCGGATATGACGGGTGCGACTATCGAAACCAAAATGAAATCAATCGCTGGTACTGCTCGCTCAATGGGCTTAGTGGTGGAGGAATAATACAATGGCTAAATTGACTAAAAAAATGAAAGCAATCAAAGCTGGCGTAGATTCTACCAAAGCGTACGAAATCAACGAAGCAATCGCGGTATTAAAACAATTCGCGACAGCTAAATTCGTTGAAAGCGTTGATGTGGCAGTAAATTTAGGTATCGATCCACGTAAATCAGACCAAAACGTGCGTGGTGCAACTGTACTTCCACACGGTACTGGTCGTACTGCGCGTGTTGCTGTATTCACACAAGGTGCGAATGCGGATGCAGCAAAAGCAGCAGGTGCTGATTTAGTGGGTATGGAAGACTTAGCAGAGCAAATCAAGAAAGGCGAAATGAACTTTGACGTTGTTATCGCTTCTCCGGATGCAATGCGTGTTGTTGGCCAATTAGGTCAAATCTTAGGCCCACGCGGCTTAATGCCAAACCCGAAAGTAGGTACTGTAACTCCTAACGTGGCAGAAGCGGTTAAAAACGCGAAGTCAGGTCAGATCCGTTACCGTAACGACAAAAATGGTATTATCCATACCACTATCGGTAAAGCAGATTTCAGCCCAGAGCAATTAAAAGAGAACCTTCAAGCATTATTAGCGGCATTAGTGAAAGCGAAGCCAACGACTGCAAAAGGTATCTTCATCAAGAAAGTGAGCATCTCTACCACCATGGGTGCAGGTGTTGCTGTTGATCAATCTTCACTGTAATTGTTGATTGATTTGATTCGTTGAAATCTTAAAAACGAGTAGATACTTTTACTTAGAAAAGTAAGAGTAAGATAATATAAGGGACTGAGTTGGATATGAGATCGGCTTCAGTCCCTTTTCGTTTCAGTTGAATATATTGATGATAGAAATGAGGCAATTTAAGGGAAGAGTAAGCAGTTAGTTTTATGCCATGATGAGTAATTTTGTGATCTAGCTCCAATTTTTAAACATTGAATGAAATATTTCTTCGCTTATTATTGGCTTTCAAGGTAAGATATTGCCCATTACAGAACAATAATAAGATTCCCTCAATATCGTCAAAACTTTGCAACATTATCAGAAAGATAATGTTGCATTTTTTCTTCTTGTCTTATAGATGAATAAACCCATCGTAAATATGTACAGCATCGCCTGTCATATAAAGGGGTGTCCCTTCTCCTTGCCATTCAATAGAGAGAGAGCCACCGGGTAAATCAACATTGACTTGATTATCTAATAGCCCTTGCATAATACCCACAGCCACTGCTGCACAAGCACCACTACCACAGGCTTGAGTTTCCCCTGCACCACGTTCAAAGACACGAAGTCTAATATTCCGGCGATTGACGATTTCCATAAAGCCGATATTTGCTCTCTCTGGGAAGCGTTCATGGCGTTCCAATAATTCACCGAGGGCTAAGACATTCGCGGTATCAATATTTTCAACCTGTAAAACACAGTGGGGGTTTCCCATTGACACTACGCCACATAATACGGTTTGTATATCCGTGCGAAGAATGTAATTTTTCTCGAATTTATTGGCAATAAACGGCACTTGGGCGGGTTCCCAAATTGGCTCTCCCATATTGACGCGAATTTGCTCGTTGTCTTTCAAACTCAGCACCATTTTCCCTTTGGCGGTGCTGACACCAATATCTTGTTTATTGGTTAAACCTTTTAGAGTGACAAAGCGGGCAAAACAGCGCGCACCGTTGCCACATTGTGCCACTTCACTTCCATCGGCATTGAAAATACGGTAGTGGAAATCCAGCTCTGGATCGTAAGGTGGTTCAACTAAGAGAAGCTGGTCAAAGCCGATGCCCCGATGGCGATCTGCCCATTTACGGATAAGTTCTTCGGTGAGAAAAACATTCTGGGTTACGCCGTCAATGACCATAAAATCATTACCCAGCCCGTGCATTTTTGAAAATTGCATATTTTTTCCTATGATTAGAATTTTTTATTGATCTAGATTATAAAGATAACTTTTATTTATGATATAGTGCTCGCCTTTTGCGAGCGCTCTGCATACAAAGATATAAATGTGAGAAGTATGAGGGCTTTTTCTTAAAATTACAATGGAGCAACTTATGTCTGCAATGTTTCTTCTTCAGTTTGCCATTGTCTTACTCTGTATTCTTATCGGTGCACGTATCGGTGGTATCGGACTAGGCGTATTAGGTGGGCTTGGCTTGGCGATTTTGGCATTTGGTTTTGGATTACAGCCTGCCAATTTACCGATTGATGTCATGTTTATGATTATGGCGGTCGTCTCTGCGGCGGCGGCAATGCAAGCCTCAGGTGGCTTAGATTATATGATCAAAATTGCCACCAATATTCTGCGCCGTAATCCAAAATATATCACTTTTATTGCCCCTCTCGTGACTTGGACATTCACTGTCCTTGCTGGAACAGGGCATGTTGCTTATTCGGTGTTACCCGTTATTGCCGAAGTGAGCCGTCATAATGGTATTCGTCCTGAACGCCCACTTTCTATGGCAGTAATCGCTTCACAATTTGCGATTGTAGCAAGCCCGATTGCGGCAGCGGTGACTTCTGTGGTGGTCTTTTTAGAGCCTCAAGGTATTCATCTTGGTGATGTATTAAAAGTTACTATGCCAGCAACGATTCTCGGCCTATTCTGTGCGTGTTTAATTGTGAATAAAATGGGTAAAGAGCTGAAAGATGACCCAAATTACCAACGTTTACTACAAGATCCAAACTATATTGCGAACAATAAAGTTGAGAAGAATGATAGCCAAGTAGAGATTTCATCTAGGGCTAAAATTTCGGTAGGTCTTTTCTTATTCGGTGCTTTACTTGTCGTTCTCATGGGGGCATTCCCTTCTTTACGTCCAGTCTTTAATGGCAAACCGATGGGGATGGCACATACTATTGAGATCGTGATGTTAAGTGTTGGTGCGTTGATCATGCTAATTTGTAAGCCGAATGGTAATGCTGTGACCCAAGGTTCTGTATTCCATGCGGGAATGCGCGCAGTGATTGCGATTTTTGGTATTGCATGGTTAGGGGATACCTTAATGCACGCCCATATCGGTGAAGTGAAAGGAATGGTATCTAATCTGGTTGAAACCGCACCTTGGACATTTGCTTTTGCACTATTTGCCCTCTCTGTGCTTGTCAATAGCCAAGGGGCAACGGTCGCCACTTTATTCCCCCTTGCGATTGCATTAGGTATTCCGGCACCGATCTTAATTGGGGTATTTGTGGCGGTAAATGGTTACTTCTTTATTCCAAATTATGGCCCGATTATCGCCTCCATTGATTTTGATACCACCGGCACAACCCGCATTGGTAAATTCATTTTCAACCACAGCTTTATGCTCCCCGGTTTATTGAGCATGGCATTTAGCATCGGTTTTGGCTTATTATTTGCCAATATCTTGCTATAACAAGCGGTCAAATTTACTGAACATTTTGCAATATTGAACCGCCCCGCGAGGGCGGTTTTTTTATGCTAGAATAGGGCGAAATTCACTGATTGAGAAATACGATGGCTTCTCCTATTCTTGGCTTTCACCATATTGCGATTATCTGTGGCGATTATGCCAAATCGAAACACTTTTACACCACGATCTTAGGGGCGGAAATTTTGGCAGAAACCTACCGCGAGGCGCGCCAAAGTTATAAGTTAGATCTCCGTTTTGCCGATGGTTCGCAAATTGAGCTATTTAGCTTTCCTTCTCCTCCCCCTCGATTTTCTTCCCCAGAAACTTGTGGCTTGCGTCATTTGGCTTTTCAGGTTAAAAATATTACACAAGCGGTCGATTATTTGGCAAAATTTGCCATTGACTGCGAGCCCATTCGCGTAGATGAGCTAACAGGCAAACGCTTTACGTTTTTCCGCGATCCGGATAATTTACCACTTGAATTTTACGAGGTCTAACTATGCATTTTCCAACCCTTTCCCATGGCACTCTTCTTCGCCGTTATCAACGTTTTCTTGCAGATGTTCGCCTACCTTCTGGTGAGGAAATTACCATTCACTGCCCAAATACGGGGGCGATGACAGGCTGTGCCAATGAAGGAGACCGTGTTTGGTTCTCCACTTCCACCAACTCTCGCCGTAAATATGCCCATACTTGGGAACTCACTGAAACCAAAGAGGGGCATTTTATTTGCGTGAATACCCAGCGCGCGAATCAACTTGTGGCGGAAGCCCTTGAAGCCGGCTGGATTCCAGAACTTGCCGATTACAACGAAATTTTGCCTGAACAACCCTTTGGCTTGGAGAAAAGCCGAGTCGATTTTCTGTTGAAAAAAGGGGAGATCAGCTGTTTTATGGAAGTAAAATCCACCACTTGGCTGACGGAAAAGGGTGTCGGTATGTTCCCCGATGCAAAAACCCTACGGGGGCAAAAACATCTCCGTGAGTTGATTGAAATTGTGAATGTAGGGCAAAAAGCCGTGATGTTCTTTGCGATTTTGCACACCGGTATCAAAGATTTCGATATTGCGATGAAAATCGACCCGAAATACGCCGAATTGTACGACTCTGCACGCCTTGTTGGCGTTCAAGCCTTAGCCTATTGTGCTGAGGTGGAGTGTGAAAACGGCAGACCGATTGCGATGCGTTTGCAAAAAAGCCTTGAAATTTAACCCTTTGGACTTGAAATCCCGTGGCTTTTCCCTCACATAACGCCCCAGTTTTTCATTATTAAGGAAGAGTATGACAACGATAGTGTGTGTCCGCCGTAATGGTAAAGTGGCAATGGGTGGTGATGGTCAAGCCACGTTAGGTAACTGTATTGAAAAAGGCACGGTGCGTAAAGTCCGCCGTTTGTATAAAGACCAAGTTGTCACCGGCTTTGCTGGTTCTACGGCGGATGCCTTTATTTTGCGTGATCTTTTTGAGAAAAAACTCGAATTACACCAAGGCCACTTAGTCAAAGCGGCGGTGGAATTGGCAAAAGAGTGGCGTTCTGACCGTGCCCTCCGCCGTTTAGAAGCGATGATGATTGTCGCCAACGAAAGCGATTTCTTGTTAGTGTCGGGCAGTGGCGATGTGATTGAGCCGGAGCATGATGTTCTTGCCATTGGTTCAGGTGGCAATTATGCCAAAGCCGCAGCGCTTGCTTTGCTCCGCACGCCAAATACTCTCTCTGCTCGGGAAATTGTTGCCGAAGCACTGAAAGTGTCTGGCGATATTGATATTTATAGTAATCACAATCACGTTATCGAAGAAGTTTAGGAAGAATTATGTCAATGACCCCTCGTGAAATAGTGTCAGAATTAGACGCACATATTATTGGTCAAAATGAAGCCAAGCGCGCAGTGGCGATTGCTCTGCGTAACCGCTGGCGAAGAATGCAGTTACCGGAAGATCTCCGCCAAGAAGTCACTCCAAAAAATATTTTGATGATCGGCCCAACGGGGGTGGGGAAAACCGAAATTGCCCGCCGTTTAGCCAAATTGGCGAATGCCCCTTTTATTAAAGTAGAAGCCACTAAATTTACCGAAGTCGGTTATGTGGGTAAGGAAGTTGAATCCATTATCCGCGATTTAACCGATGTGGCAGTCAAATTAGTTCGGCAACAAGCGGTCGAAAAAAATAAATTTCTTGCCGAAGAAGCAGCAGAAGATCGCATTTTAGATATTCTTCTCCCACCGGCGAAGGATCAGTGGGGCAATACCGAAAATTCGGATAACAAAACCACTCGCCAACTTTTCCGCAAAAAATTACGGGAAGGGCAACTCGATGACAAAGAAATCGAAATTGATGTGGCGGCTCAAATGAGTGTGGAAATTATGACCCCACCGGGTATGGAGGAGATGACCTCCCAACTGCAATCCCTTTTTGAAGGCATTTCGCCGAATAAAACCAAAAAACGCAAAATGAAAATCAAAGAGGCGTTTAAAGTGCTGATTGATGAAGAAGCTGGGAAATTAGTCAATCCAGATGAACTCAAACAGCAGGCGATTGATGCGGTGGAACAACACGGCATCGTCTTTATTGATGAGATCGATAAAATCTGTAAAAAAGGCGAATATTCCGGTGGCGATGTTTCCCGTGAGGGCGTGCAACGTGATCTTCTGCCAATTATTGAAGGAAGCACCGTCAGCACGAAGCACGGTATGGTCAAAACCGATCATATTCTCTTTATCTGTTCTGGGGCGTTCCAAGTGGCACGTCCGTCGGACTTACTCCCTGAATTGCAGGGGCGCTTGCCGATTCGTGTGGAGTTAAAATCCCTCACCAAAACGGATTTTGAACGCATCTTAACAGAACCTAACGCCTCATTAACCTTGCAATACCGCGAATTGATGAAAACCGAAGGCGTAGATATTCACTTCACCCCCGAAGGTATCAGCACCATTGCGGAGTCTGCTTTCCGTGTGAATGAGAAAACGGAAAACATCGGCGCAAGACGCTTACATACCGTGCTAGAACGTTTAATGGACGGCATTTCCTTTGATGCGAGTGAGCGTTCAGGGGAGCAAATTACCATTGATGAAGCCTATGTGAAAAATGCATTAGGGGACGTGGTTGAAAACGAAGATTTAAGCCGTTTTATTCTCTAAATCTTGAAGGTAAAAAATGCAAAAAATCACCCTGATTACTGGTAGCACATTAGGCAGTGCGGAGTATCTTGCCGATGCGGTGGAACAGCAACTTACCCAACAAGGGTATGCGGTTGCACTTTTTAATCAGGCAACATTAGAGGATATTCTCGACAGCGAATGCCTATTGGTGGTGACTTCCACCCACGGTGCCGGCGAATTACCGGAGAACATTCAACCGCTATTTGATGATCTTGCTAGCCAACAACCTGATTTCACCAACATGACTTTTGGCGTCATCGGCTTAGGCAGTTCTGATTACGACACCTTTTGCGGTGCGGTGAATTTAGTGGAAGAAGCACTGGCTGCCCGCGGTGCGAGAAAACGCTGTGATTCATTACGCATTGATGTGGTGGAAAGTTGGGATCACGACAGCCTTGCCGAGGCTTGGTTGCCGGGCTTTTTAGCATCATAGATACTTTTTGAAATAGATCTGCATTTTAATCTCTTCGATTTATATCTAATTGGTTAAAGTGCAGATTTTTTTATTTGTATTGAAACCCTAAAAACAGCTTGATAATTTAAAGCTATCCTAGGTAATTTATTAGTGGGGTTAATTGGAAATGAAAAGGGCTGAATGCGACAATCGGATTCAGCCCTTAGATTCATACTTATGTAGAATACTGAAATTAGCGACGTAAGCCTAAACGTGCGATAGTTTCTGAGTATTTAGCAAGATCAGTACGTTTGAGGTAGTCTAATAATTTACGACGGCGTGAAACCATGCGTAATAAACCACGGCGACCGTGGTGATCTTTTTTGTGCGCCGCAAAGTGTGCTTGTAAGTGGTTGATTTGAGCGGTTAAAAGCGCGATTTGCACTTCTGATGAACCAGTATCTTTACCGTCACGACCAAATTCAGCAACGATTTTTGCTTTTGCTTCTACGCTTAGAGACATTATTTACTCCTAATAGGATTGAGTTGAAATTCATCAATAGCCGATCTCTAATTCAGCTACGACACGAAGTTCCGCATTTTAAAGCGAAAGGCATTAAAGTCAATGCCTTTCTCTAAATTAATGAGAAGATGTATTATTTGTCGGTTGCAAATATTCTTCACGATTTGGATCGACGGTTTTTGCTTTACGAATCATCGGCTCAACGGTTGAACCTTGCACCAAGATGGAGAACATCACCACAGAATAAGTCATCAATAAAATCAACTCCTTCACATCAATGCCATTGGCATAAGCGGTTTTGGCTGGAATAGATAGCGCCATCGCTAAGGCAAGCCCACCTCGCAATCCGCCCCACGTCATAATTTTTAATGTGTAAGGGTTATAAGTGCGGAATTGTTGGAGAGCTTTAAAAGGCATCCACAGGCTCACATGACGGGAAGCAAGGCTTATCGGCACAGCCACAATCATTAACACCACGCCATAGATATTAAAATCGACTAATAAAATTGCAAAGCCGATGAGGAAGAACAACAGTGAATTTAAGAAATGGTCAATCATCTCCCAGAAATGGTCGAGATAACGTTGGCTCTGTTCTGAAAAGCCAGAACGGCGTGTCCAGTTACCAATCATAATCCCTGACACCACCATCGCTAATGCGCCAGAAACGTGTAAGACATTATTGGCAAACATAAAGCCGGCGGTTGGAATGGTCAGTGTTAAGAGGATTTCCAAGCTTCCGTCATCGGTGGCTGAGATTAACAAGTGAGCGATAAAGCCAAACACAAAACCAAGCAAAATACCGCCAATCGCTTCATGTAAAAACAGGCTCATAATGCCACCGAAGGTCGCTTCCTGCCCGCCAAATGCCACCGCAAATACGGTGACGAAAATCACTAAGCCCACACCGTCATTAAAGAGGGATTCACCTTCGACTTGCATGGAAAGACGCTTCGGTGCACGTAAATTTTTAATAATGGCTAAGACGGCAATCGGGTCGGTTGGAGAGATTAGCGCGCCAAAGACGATACAGTAAATTAATGCAATTTCTAATCCAATGAGATGTGCAATACCATAAATCAACAAGCCGATAATTAAGGTCGATGCTAAGGTTGAGAAGAGTGCAAAGATAGTGATTTCCCACTTTTGATCCTTAAGGACAGGTAATTTAATCCCCAGGGAGCCGGCAAAAAGTAAGAAACCGAGAATTCCATTGAGTAGGAAACTTTTAAAATCAAGTTTTTCCATAACATCGATGGCGATTTGATCGAGGTTGAACCAACCAAATGTGCCAAGAAGTAATAGAATTAATGAACCAACCATTGCTGCGGCAGTAATGGCAATTGTAGATTGGACTTTATCACTAATTTTGTGGGTTACGAAACCAAGCAAAATCGATAACGCCGATAAAAAACAGATGTAAGCGTAAATATTCATTGCGTAGAGAGTAGGAAAGGAAATAAGGCACCGATTAAAGCAAATTTTCATCAAAATTGCAAAACAAGCGGTCTTTTTTCGGGGAAATTTTACAATTGGGTTAAATCGCCTCTTAGCTATATTTATCTCGCTTTATCCATAGGCAAAGTTTCGGTATAATCTTTGTAATTTTTTTAGTTAAATCATAGGAAAAAACAATGATAGGTGCAATGCACGAAAAGACGAATAGTCCTGCTTTTAAAATTATTTTTGCATTGGTCTCAATCTCCTTCGTACTGGGTGGAATTGGTAGTTCAGTCTTAGGTGGAAATACGGGAGCAGTGAAAGTAAATGGTGATGAAATTTCTCAACAAGCCTTCAATCTTGAACGTGGTCGCCAACAAAATCGTTTAAATGCCGAATTAGGGTCTAAATTTTGGGATTTATTAGACACTCCAGCGTATGCTGAACAATTTAATCGCTCAATTATTAACAAATTAGTGGATGATGAGCTCCTTCGCCAATTTAGCAAGGAATTAAAACTCGGTATCAGCGCCGATCAAATCAAAGCCGAAATCGTTAATACCCCCTCTTTTCAACAAGGGGGTAAATTTGATAATAAACTCTATCAACAAACCTTAAAGCAAAGTGGTTTAAGCCCTGATGGCTATGCCGCGATTGTGAATGAAGGCATGCTGCTTTCTCAACTGCAAGAAGGCATTATCAACAGTGATTTTAACGTGCCAGCTCAACAAGAACTATTGGCTAAATTACTCTTACAAAAACGTAATGTGCGAATGGCAATATTCCCTGTAGCAAATGAAATTACCAATCAAACCGTTACAGCAGAAGAATTGAAAACTTACTACGATAAACATCAAGCTAATTTTGTTGCCCCTGAGAAGTTAACAGTGGAATATGTGGCCTTAACGCCAAAAGATATTGAAAAAAATATCAATATCAGCCCTGAGCAGATTGAAACTTATTACAATACGAATAAAGCACAGTATGAAACACAAACAGAAAGCCATTTTGCGCATATCCAAGTCGCTTCCGAAGCTGAGGCTCAAGAGATTATACAAGCGGTCAAAAATGGTGAAGATTTTGCATCCCTTGCAAAAACAAAATCTCAAGATAGCGGTTCTGCAAGTCAAGGTGGCGATTTAGGCTGGACAAAAGCAGGGACTTTCCCCGCAGATTTTGAAACAGCGGCTAACGCATTGTCGATGGGTGAAGTGAGTGCGCCGGTAAAAGTCAATGGCGCATTTCATATTATTCGCTTATTAGATCGTAAAGTAGGCGGTCAAATTCCGCTTGAAAACGTGAAAAACCAAATTACGAATACCATTCGTGAAGAATTAACCCTCACAGAATATACTCGTATTGCTCATGAAATGGCAAATAAAGCGGTGGAAAATAGCGGTTCTCTTGATGCTGTTGCTCAACTCGCGGGTTTAACTGTGCAAAAAACAGATGCCTTTACTCGAGAAAATGTGCCAGAAGCGTTAAATAAAGAACCTGTGATTAAAGCACTCTTTGAAGGTGATTTACGTCAAACAGGGCAAAATTCCGAAGCCTTAGATCTGGGGGATAGCACACATCCAACAACTTTATTTGTCCGTGTCAGCCAATATGAAGCCCAACGCCCACAAACGTTTGAAGAAGCCAAAAATAAGGTGGAAAACGATGTGAAAACCGCAAAAGCAGAAAAAACACTCACTGAACGAGTAGAGCAATTCGCAAGCCGTCTTAATAAAGGTGAAAATGTACAGGTGAATTTTGGTGCGCCAGAAGAGACTATTTTCGCTAATGCACAGTTACAAGACCCCGTATTAACGAAGGCTATTTTTGCCCTCGCTAAACCTGAAGGCAAAGCAAACTACTTGGCAACACGTAATGCGAATGGTGATTTTGTGTTAGTCGAACTAAATCGTGTTACCGATGGCGATATTGAAAGTTTCAAAGCACTTGCTCCACAATTTGCACAAGCAGATCGCCTAGTATTAAATCAAGAGATGATGAACGATTTAAGACAACGAGCTAAAATTGAAGTGAATGAAGAATTTCTCGAACAGTTGGATAGTAGAAGTCACTAATTTACCTCATCTTGCGACTAAGTAACGTAGTTGCTAAGGGATTAGGAAATAAAAAACCACACATTTTACGTGTGGTTTTTTTGTTTACAATTTATCGCAATGCTAATTGAAACAGCACGGTTTCTGCTTGGCAACAGAAGACAAATTTTGCGTGTAATTGTACGCCTTGTTCCGTTGGTTGGATTTGGCTTTCAATTTGGCAAGGCTCACTTTCTACATTGCGTACCTTTTCGATTAACCAAGCGAGTGCTTGCTCGGCTTCGCTTTGGGAAGGGTAATCTTGTTTAAATTCAAGGGGCGAGTCCGCATTGTCGAACATTGCGGTGCTACTCGGTTTGCAAACGCCGTGACAGCATTCGGCTTGATCGCTAAATGTTTGAGTCATAGAAATTCTCCATTAAGAAAAGTGGCTAAATCATAGCAGATTTTATTCTTAGGCTTTTTGAGCTAAGACAGAAATTGCTTATTTTTTACATAAAGGAGCTAATTTTTCCGTCATTGCGCGTTGTAAATGATTTAGCATTTCATACCGCTTGCGATACATGGAACGTTTATTACTGGCGATTAAGCTGAGATCTTTCATTTCAATCGTTGTCGGTAATTGCCAATAGTTGCCTTTGATTGCACCACTTTCTTGGAAAATCTGATCATAATCCACGACATAACGTTTACTTTGTACCAAGCGAGATTTATTTTGGAATTGTTGTGGAATCCCCCAAAGTTGCTCATAGCCGAGGGTTTGAGTAAGCGCTTTCATCACTTCTACCATTAAATAGGCTGGGCGTAACCCGTGGCATTTCTTAGTCAGCTGTTTCACCATCTCTTTTGAACCCTCAAAATTCGGACCTTGGATAACAGCAATCAATAATGCATTCTCTACTTTGCCAAAAGTGAGCAAGTAAATTAGCTCATCATTTTCTTTGGCACGCAATTCTAACGCCCAATAACCTTCCATCGGTTGATATTGGTTAATACCGAGATAAAGTTCAAAATCAGGAATGACTTCACCTAATAGAAGAGGTTGTTGCCAAAAGAAGTTTGGCAGTAAAATCAGATTTTCACAAACAGCGTGAAAACGTTGCTTTGCTGAAAAGCGCTTGTCTAAAAAACGATGAACGAGAGGGTAACTATAATTCGGTTTTTGGTTAAGAAAATGAGCTAAATCAGGGCGTTGGTTCACAAAATCAGTGAATTTTTGCACATAATGAGCATGAAGTAGGGAGCGTAATCGGTAACGCAAGCGCTTTAAGCGGTAACTTTTTTTGCCACGGTCGGGGTAAATCGCGTGGGCATTGGTCCATTGATACATGAGGGCTTTGTCCTATCAAAATTGCAAAATGTTAGGCAAAATCGACCGCTTGTCAAATCCGATTTTGCCTATTTATTAAAGGTTTTGCGTGAGCGTTAAGCGTAGTACATCTCAAATTCCACCGGATGTGGCGTCATATTTAAGCGTTCGACCTCTTTACGGCGAATTGCAATATAAGCATGAATGAAATCTTTGCTAAATACATTGCCTTGAGTGAGGAAGCTATAATCCGTTTCAAGGGCATTGAGGGCTTCATCTAACGAACTTGCGACCGCTGGAATCTCTTTCAACTCCTCGGGTGGTAAATCGTAGAGGTTTTTATCCATCGCATCGCCTGGGTGAATTTTATTGATGATACCGTCTAAACCTGCCATCAATAATGCAGAAAAGGCTAAGTATGGGTTAGCTAATGGATCAGGAAAGCGTGCTTCAACACGTGTTGCTTTCGGGCTAGTGACCGCAGGAATACGAATAGACGCAGAGCGGTTGCTCGCTGAGTAGGCTAATAATACCGGTGCTTCAAAGCCAGGGACTAAACGTTTATAGGAGTTCGTACTTGGGTTAGTAAAGGCGTTTAAGGCTTTGGCGTGCTTAATAATACCACCGATATAATAGAGTGCAGTTTCAGAAAGTCCCGCATATTTATCCCCCATAAAGACGTTTTTACCCTCCTTACTTAAGGACATATTACAGTGCATACCTGAGCCGTTATCCCCAGCAAAAGGTTTTGGCATAAAGCAGGCGGTTTTGCCGTGTTCGAGGGCAACGTTTTGCACAACGTATTTGTAGATTTGGGTTTCATCGGCTTTTAGCGTTAAGGTATTGAATTTCGTGGCGATCTCATTTTGCCCTGCGGTGGCAACTTCGTGGTGATGGGCTTCGACAACTAAGCCGTACTCTTCTAACAGTAAGCACATTTCAGAGCGAATGTCGTGGGCGGTATCAATCGGGGCAACGGCACAGTATCCGCCTTTTTTCAATGGACGAATCCCTTTATTGCCTTCTTCATATTGACGGTTGGTATTCCAAGCCGCTTCCACATCATCAATTTTATAGGATACATTGTTCATTTCTGTGCTGTAACGTACATCCTCAAAGAGGAAAAATTCCGGTTCAGGGCCGAAAAGTACGCTATCAGCAATGCCGGTGGATTTTAAATAGTTTTCAGCACGCATTGCGATAGAACGTGGGTCACGTTCATAACTTTGCATGGTGGTTGGTTCATAGATGCTACAACGAAGGGTCAGGGTAGGGATACGAGCGAAGGGGTCAACCGCGGCGGTTTCAGGGATTGGCATTAACAGCATATCGGCTTTGTTAATCGCCTTCCAACCTTCAACGGATGAACCGTCAAACATTTTGCCTTCTTCAAATAGGTCTTCCAAATCATCAATAATGAGGCTAGTCGGTAGGGAAACACCATGCTCCTTGCCTTTAATATCCGTAAATTTGAGCATCACGAACTTAATATCGTTATCGTTAATCAGTTTTGCAACATTCTTAATTGCATCGGTATTAGACATATTAAAAAATCCTTGAATAGTGGAGTGAAAATGAAGTGGCTTTCCGCAAACGGTTGCGAAAGATGAAAGATACTGATATTTGCCTCAAAATGCAAATGGCTGGCGTTGAAATCGCTGAGTTTTTCGGCTAAACAATGCCGTACAAGCGGTCAAATTTGTTAAAAAATTTGCCTCAGATCAATGGAAAGAAAAAATACAAAAAGCGATTGCGTTTTATCAGCGATTTCTTGTATAATTCGCACCTCTCTTTGCCCTAGTGCAAGAGAGATTCGTCCCGTAAGGGTGGTTTTTTATTTAACGGAGCACTAATATGATCCAAGAACAGACTATGCTGGATGTTGCTGATAACTCAGGGGCTCGTAGCGTAATGTGTATCAAGGTTCTAGGTGGATCGCACCGTCGTTACGCTGCTATTGGCGACATTATCAAAGTTACTGTGAAAGAAGCAATTCCACGCGGTAAAGTTAAAAAAGGTGATGTTTTAAAAGCAGTTGTTGTGCGCACCAAGAAGGGTGTTCGTCGCCCAGATGGCGCAGTTATTCGTTTCGATGGCAATGCCTGTGTAATTTTAAACAATAACACTGAGCAACCAATCGGTACTCGTATTTTTGGACCGGTGACTCGTGAACTTCGTTCTGAGAAGTTTATGAAAATCATCTCTTTAGCTCCAGAAGTACTATAAGGAGAATGTAATGGCTGCAAAAATCCGTCAAAACGATGAAGTGATCGTACTTACCGGCAAAGACAAAGGTAAGCGTGGTAAGGTAACTAAAGTGTTACCAAATGGTAAAGTGTTTGTTGAGGGTATCAACATTGTCACTAAACATGAAAAACCAGTTCCTGCATTAGGCAAGGCTGGCGGTTTAGTGAAGAAAGAAGCGGCAATTGATGCATCAAACGTTGCGATTTTCAACCCAGAAACAAATAAAGCTGACCGTGTAGGATTTAGATTCGAAGAGGGCAAAAAAGTCCGTTTCTTCAAATCTAACGAGAAAACAATTTAATTAACTGGAGTAATGCGATGGCGAAACTGCATGATTATTACAGAGATACAGTAGTTAATGAATTGAAATCAAAATTCAACTACTCATCTGTCATGCAAGTCCCACGAATCGAAAAGATTACCCTGAATATGGGTGTGGGTGAAGCATTGACCGATAAAAAACTGTTAGATAACGCAGTAGCAGATCTAACAGCAATCAGTGGTCAAAAACCTTTAATTACAAAAGCACGCAAATCTGTTGCAGGCTTTAAAATCCGTCAGGGATATCCAATCGGATGCAAAGTAACCCTACGTGGTGAACGTATGTGGGAATTCTTTGAAAGATTGATTACTATCGCTGTTCCACGCGTTCGTGACTTCCGTGGTTTAAATCCGAAGTCATTCGATGGTCGTGGTAATTACAGTATGGGTGTTCGTGAACAAATCATTTTCCCTGAAATCGACTACGATAAAGTAGATCGTGTCCGTGGTTTAGATATTACTATCACCACAACAGCGAAAAGTGATGAAGAAGGTCAAGCTTTATTAGCGGCTTTCAATTTCCCATTCCGTAAATAAGGTAGGTTATCGTGGCAAAACAATCAATGATTGCACGTGACGTAAAACGTGCACAATTAGCTGATAAATTCTACGCTAAACGTCAAGAGTTAAAAGCAATTATTGCGAATGTAAACTCTTCGGACGAAGAACGTTGGGATGCTGTATTAAAATTACAGACTTTACCACGTGATTCAAGCCCAAGCCGTCAGCGTAACCGTTGCCGCCAAACTGGACGTCCTCACGGTGTCCTTCGTAAGTTTGGTCTAAGCCGTATTAAGGTGCGTGAAGCCGCAATGCGTGGCGAGATCCCGGGCCTTAAGAAAGCAAGCTGGTAATAACCTCTTTTAATTTGGAATCATGGGAGTAAATACATGAGCATGCAAGATCCAATCGCAGATATGCTGACCCGTATTCGTAACGGTCAAGCTGCGAACAAAGTTGCAATCAGTATGCCTTCATCTAAGTTAAAAGTTGCTATTGCAAATGTTTTAGCTGCAGAAGGTTATATCGAAAGCGCAAAAGTTGTTGAAGGTGTAAAACCTGAACTGGAAATTACTTTAAAATATTTCCAAAATAAACCAGTTGTAGAAAGTATCCAACGTGTAAGCCGTCCTGGTCTTCGTATTTATAAACGTAAAGACGAATTACCAAAAGTAATGGGTGGTTTAGGTATCGCAGTGGTTTCTACATCTAAAGGTGTAATGACCGACCGTGCAGCCCGTCAAGCAGGTCTCGGCGGTGAAATTATCTGTTACGTAGCATAATAAAGGGGTAGGAAGAATGTCTCGTGTTGCAAAAGCACCTGTTAATGTTCCTGCCGGTGTTGAAGTTAAACTCAACGGTCAGCTATTAACAGTTAAAGGTAAAAACGGCGAGTTATCTCGTGAAATTCACAATGCAGTTGAAGTAAAATTCGATGCTAACGTATTAACATTTGCGCCGAAAGCAGGCATCGTCAATGCAGACGCGCAAGCGGGTACTGCTCGTGCATTAGTTAATGCAATGGTTATCGGTGTTACCGAAGGCTTTACGAAGAAATTGCAATTAGTGGGTGTTGGTTATAGAGCACAAATGAAAGGCAACGTTGTTGCATTAAGTTTAGGTTTCTCTCACCCAGTAGAACACACGTTGCCCGCTGGCGTAACTGGTGAATGTCCGTCACAAACAGAAATCGTTCTGAAAAGTGCTGACAAACAGTTAATTGGTCAAGTAGCAGCAGATATTCGTGCATATCGCCGTCCAGAGCCTTATAAAGGTAAAGGTGTACGTTATTCTGATGAAGTTGTACGTACAAAAGAAGCGAAGAAAAAGTAAAGTAAGGTAACACTATGGATAAGAAAGTAGCTCGTATCCGTCGTGCAAGCCGTGCACGTCATTTAATGAGAGAGCAAGGTGCAACACGTTTAGTTGTGCATCGTACGCCTCGCCATATTTATGCGCAGGTAATTGCACCAAATGGCTCAGAAGTTTTAGCAGCAGCTTCAACTGTTGAAAAAGTAATTAAAGAGCAAGTTAAATATACTGGTAATAAAGATGCCGCCGCAGTAGTGGGTAAACTCGTTGCTGAGCGCGCTTTAGAAAAAGGTATTAAAGCAGTTGCATTTGACCGTTCTGGTTTCAAATACCATGGTCGTGTGCAAACATTAGCAAATGCTGCTCGTGAAGCTGGTCTTCAGTTCTAATAGAGGAATTTGAGATGTCAAACATCGAAAAACAAGCTGGTGAACTGCAGGAAAAGCTAATCGCGGTTAACCGTGTATCAAAAACCGTAAAAGGTGGTCGTATCATGAGCTTCACAGCTTTAACAGTTGTAGGTGATGGTAATGGTCGTGTAGGTTTCGGTTACGGTAAAGCACGTGAAGTTCCAGCAGCAATCCAAAAAGCGATGGAAAAAGCTCGTCGCAATATGGTTAATGTAGCGCTAAAAGATGGTACATTACAACACCCTGTTAAAGGTACTCATACAGGTTCACGCGTATTTATGCAACCAGCAAGCGAAGGTACAGGTATCATCGCAGGCGGTGCAATGCGTGCTGTATTAGAAGTAGCAGGTGTACACAACGTATTATCAAAAGCATACGGTTCAACCAACCCAATTAACGTTGTTCGTGCAACAATTGATGCACTTGCAAATATGAAATCACCAGAAATGGTTGCTGCAAAACGTGGCAAAACTGTTGACGAAATTTTGGGGTAATCGAATATGGCAAAAATTAAAGTAACTCAAACTCGTAGCTCAATTGCTCGCCTGCCGAAGCATAAAGCAACGTTGAAAGGCTTAGGTCTACGTCATATTCGTCATACTGTTGAGTTGGAAGATACACCAGCTGTTCGCGGTATGATCAACAAAATTTCATACATGGTTAAAGTGGAGGAGTAATAGAATGCGTTTAAATACTCTTTCTCCAGCTGAAGGTGCTAAACATAGTGCTAAACGTCTTGGTCGTGGTATCGGTTCTGGTTTAGGTAAAACTGGTGGTCGTGGTCATAAAGGTCAAAAATCTCGTACTGGTGGCGGTGTTCGCCGTGGTTTCGAGGGTGGTCAAATGCCTTTATACCGTCGTTTACCAAAATTTGGTTTTACTTCACTAAAATCATTACACGTTGCTGAAATTCGTTTAAGTGATTTAGCAAAAGTAGATGGCAATGTTGTTTCTTTAGAAACCCTTAAAGCCGCTAACGTAATTACAAAAGATATTTTATCTGCAAAAGTTATTCTTTCAGGTAAAGTTGAAAAAGCAGTAGTTATCAAAGGCTTAGGCGCAACTAAAGGTGCAAAAGTTGCTATTGAAGCTGCTGGTGGTTCTATCGAGGAATAATAAATGGCTAAACAACCAGGATATCAAGGGAATGCTCAAAAAGGCACTGGTGAATTAAAATCAAGATTACTGTTCGTTTTAGGGGCTTTAATCGTGTTCCGAATCGGTTCTTTTGTTCCTGTTCCTGGTATTGATGCTTCTGTATTATCTGAGTTAGTACGACAACAACAAGGCACCATCATTGATCTTTTTAATATGTTTTCTGGTGGTGCTTTAAGTAGAGCGTCTATTTTTGCATTAGGGATTATGCCCTATATTTCTGCGTCAATTATTATTCAATTATTGACAGCGATTCATCCAGCCTTATCTGAATTGAAAAAAGAAGGTGAAGCCGGACGTCGTAAAATTAGCAAATATACACGTTATACAACTTTGTTATTAGCATTTATTCAATCGATTGGTATTTCATTTGCTCTCCCTAATATGCTACAAGGATTAGTTCCTAATCCAAATATATTGTTTTATATAACTTCTATTATTAGTTTAGTTACAGGAACGATGTTTTTAATGTGGCTAGGTGAGCAAATTACAGAGCGCGGTATTGGTAATGGCATTTCACTTATTATCTTTGCTGGGATTGTAGCTCATTTACCATCAGCAATTGGACAAACGCTAGAACAGGCTCGTCAAGGAACACTCTCTTATCCTGTTCTATTGCTTATTGCAGTTGTAGCGTTTGCAGTAACGTATTTTGTTGTTTTCGTTGAACGTGGACAAAGAAGAATTGTTGTACATTATGCAAGTCGCCAACAGGGTAGAATAATGGCACCTGCACGATCATCTCATTTACCATTAAAAGTGAATATGGCTGGTGTAATTCCAGCAATCTTTGCCTCAAGTATCATTCTATTTCCTGCAACAATAGCACAGTGGTTTGGTTCAAGCGAAGGCTTTGAGTGGTTATTTGATTTATCACAATTGTTACAACCAGGTCAGCCGATCTATATTGTATTATTTACAATGGCTGTGATCTTTTTTGCATTTTTCTATACAGGAATGCAATATAATCCCCGTGATACAGCAGATAATTTAAAGAAATCAGGTGCGTTTGTACCAGGTTATCGACCAGGCGAGCAAACATCTCGTTATATTGATAAAGTAATGACGCGTTTAACTTTAATTGGTGCGTTATATATTACTTTTGTTTGTTTGGTTCCTTATATCATAACATCACTTTGGAAAGTATCTTTCCAACTCGGTGGTACATCATTGTTGATTGTTGTGGTTGTTATAATGGATTTCATCGCACAAGTTCAAAGTCATTTAATGTCTTTGCAATATGATTCTG
This sequence comes from Pasteurellaceae bacterium Macca, assembly GCA_023101485.1. Lineage (GTDB taxonomy): Bacteria > Pseudomonadota > Gammaproteobacteria > Enterobacterales > Pasteurellaceae > LVZB01. The sequence continues at coordinate 1,036,562 of LVZB01000001.1, forward strand.
TGTTGAAGAAAGCTAATTTAAAAGGCCTAGGACAATAGTTCTAAGGAAACAGGGCATAGCCCTTTAATAAAAAGGATAAGCAATGAAAGTTCGTGCTTCAGTTAAGAGAATGTGTCGTAACTGTAAAGTTGTAAAGCGTGAAGGTGTTGTTCGCGTTATTTGTAGCGACCCTAAACATAAACAACGTCAAGGTTAATTGACAAATTTTCTTGCAAAGAACCAGCTGGGCAGTTATACTGCTCAGCTCATTTCGTCCTGATATACTGTTTGAGTATCCTGAAACGGGCTTTTCAAGATCAGTATATCATTAACTTTAAGTAATAGGAGTGCATAGTGGCCCGTATTGCAGGCATTAACATTCCTGATCAAAAACATACCGTAATCGCACTAACTGCTATTTATGGCATCGGTAAAACTCGTGCAAAAGCTATTTGCGCTGCAACGGGTATTGCTGAAGATGTGAAGATCAGAGAATTGTCTGAAGAGCAGATTGAAAAACTGCGTGAAGAAGTTGGTAAATTTACTGTTGAAGGTGATTTACGTCGTGAAGTGACTTTAAGCATCAAACGTCTTTTAGACTTAGGTTGCTACCGTGGTTTACGTCATCGTCGTAGTTTACCAGTACGTGGTCAACGTACTAAGACTAATGCGCGTACCCGTAAAGGTCCACGCAAACCGATCAAAAAATAATCGGAGTAGATAAGCAAAATGGCTAAAACACCAGTTCGTGCACGTAAACGTGTAAAAAAACAGATCGTAGATGGCGTAGCTCATATCCACGCATCTTTCAATAATACAATCGTAACCATTACTGACCGTCAAGGTAACGCTCTTGCTTGGGCAACCGCTGGTGGCTCAGGTTTCCGTGGTTCTCGTAAATCAACTCCATTTGCTGCGCAAGTTGCTGCTGAGCGTTGTGCTGAAATGGTTAAAGAGTTTGGTTTAAAGAATTTAGAAGTTATGGTTAAAGGTCCGGGTCCAGGTCGTGAATCAACAATTCGTGCATTAAATGCAGCGGGTTTCCGTATCACGAACATTACAGATGTGACTCCGATTCCACATAACGGTTGTCGTCCACCGAAAAAACGTCGTGTGTAATTGACGTTAGGATAATTGGAGAAAGAAAATGGCAAGATATTTGGGTCCAAAACTCAAGCTAAGCCGTCGTGAAGGTACCGATTTATTCCTTAAATCAGGTGTTCGCGCGATCGAGTCAAAATGTAAAATTGACACAGCACCAGGTCAACACGGTGCTCGCAAACCTCGCTTATCTGACTATGGTAGTCAGCTTCGTGAGAAACAGAAAGTTCGTCGTATCTATGGTATCTTAGAGCGTCAATTCCGTAATTACTACAAAGAAGCTAACCGCTTAAAAGGTAATACCGGTGAGAACTTATTAGTATTGTTAGAAGGTCGTTTAGATAACGTTGTTTATCGTTTAGGCTTTGCGGCAACTCGTGCAGAGGCACGTCAGCTTGTTAGTCATAAAGCTATTATGGTAAATGGACGTGTGGTAAACATTCCTTCATATCAAGTTTCTGTTGATGATGTTATTGCTGTTCGTGAGAAATCTAAAAAACAAGCACGTATTAAAGCATCATTAGAGTTAGCTACTCAACGTGAAAAACCAACTTGGTTAGAAGTTGATGCCACTAAAATGGAAGGTGTATTTAAACGTACTCCTGAGCGTTCTGATCTATCAGCAGATATTAATGAACATCTGATCGTTGAGCTTTACTCTAAATAATAGCTAAAGCTTAAAAGCAAAGAGAGGATAAAATGCAGGGTTCTGTAACAGAATTTTTAAAGCCACACTTAGTGAATATTGAACAAATTAGTTCAACTCACGCAAAAGTGACCTTAGAACCGTTAGAGCGTGGTTTTGGCCACACTTTAGGTAACGCACTTCGTCGCATTTTACTTTCGTCTATGCCTGGTTGTGCAGTAACAGAAGTGGAAATTGATGGTGTATTACATGAATACAGCAGCAAAGAAGGCGTACAAGAAGATATTCTTGAAGTATTGTTAAACCTTAAAGGTCTAGCGGTAAAAGTGCAAAATAAAGATGATATTATTTTGACACTCACTAAATCTGGGATTGGCCCTGTAACTGCAGCAGACATTACACTCGATGGCGATGTTGAAATTGTGAATCCAGATCACGTTATTTGTCACTTAACTGATAAAAATGCGTCTATTAATATGCGCATTCGTGTACAACGTGGTCGGGGTTATGTGCCGGCATCTGCACGAGTACATTCACAAGATGATGAACGTCCAATTGGTCGCTTATTAGTTGATGCACGTTTTTCACCTGTAGATCGCATTGCTTACAATGTTGAAGCTGCGCGTGTTGAACAACGTACAGACTTAGATAAGCTTGTAATTGAAATGGAAACTAATGGAACACTTGATCCAGAAGAAGCCATTCGCCGTGCTGCAACAATTTTAGCAGAACAACTAGCTGCATTCGTTGATTTGCGTGATGTTCGTCAACCAGAAGTAAAAGAAGAAAAACCGGAGTTTGATCCGATTCTTCTCCGTCCAGTGGATGATTTAGAGTTGACAGTTCGTTCTGCTAACTGTTTGAAAGCAGAGACAATTCACTATATCGGTGATTTAGTTCAACGTACAGAAGTTGAGTTATTAAAAACACCTAATCTTGGTAAGAAATCACTTACAGAGATTAAAGATGTGCTTGCTTCACGTGGCTTATCACTGGGTATGCGCCTTGAGAATTGGCCTCCAGCAAGTATTGCTGAAGACTAATTTTAGGTATTAGATTTTCTAAGAAGGAATAGGGTTATGCGCCATCGTAAGAGTGGACGTCAATTAAACCGTAACAGTAGCCATCGCCAAGCGATGTTTCGCAATATGGCAACTGCTTTAGTTAGTCACGAAATCATCAAGACTACTTTACCTAAAGCAAAAGAGTTACGTCGTGTAGTTGAACCATTAATTACTTTAGCAAAAGTTGATAGCGTTGCAAATCGTCGCTTAGCTTTTGCTCGTACACGCAACATCGAAACCGTTGCAAAATTATTCAATGAATTAGGTCCACGTTTTGCTCAACGTGCGGGTGGTTATACTCGTATCTTGAAATGTGGTTTCCGTGCAGGTGACAACGCACCAATGGCTTACATTGAGTTTGTTGACCGCCCAGAAGTTGCAGAAGCAGCGGAATAATTTACACAGTAAAAGCCCGAAATTTTTCGGGCTTTATTTTTATCTCAATTATTCACTATAAGTGAATTCTCTTTTCAATTAATTTCACTTACTTTCCTTCCTCTATTCTCTTAAACTATGGGCCGTTAAGTGCTATGCACTTTTGATATTCATATGTTTTTAGGAGAGTATTCTATGAAAAATGTTTTAGTGATTAAATCCAGTATTTTAGCGGCTAATTCCCAATCTAATCAGCTTGTTGATTTTTTTAAAAGCAAGATCTCAGCAAATATTACTGAGCGTGATGTAGGCGCTAACCCTTTACCTTATTATGATTTAAATGCGGCTTCGGGTACCCGTGGTGAGCCACAAAATGATGTGCAGAAACAAGCCCTTGCACTTTCTAATGAGTTAATTGCTCAAGTTAATGCCAATGATGTATTAGTTTTTGGTGTGCCAATGTATAACTTAGGCGTACCAGCTCAGCTTAAAACTTACATTGATTATTTAAATCGTGCGGGAGTTACTTTCCGTTATACCGCAAATGGTCCAGAAGGTTTAATTACAGGTAAAAAAGCAGTTGTTATTTTAACGCATGGTGGAATTTATAAAGATGGACCTGCGGATCTGGTGAAATTATATATGCAGACAGTGTTGAATTTTATTGGAATTACCGATATTGAATTTGTCTATGCTGAAGGGATTGGTCATGGTCCAGAAGCTATTGCGAAGGCTCAAGCGGCAGCAAAAGTGGAATTGGAGCGTATTGCGAAGATAATCTAATAATAAAAAACGAGGCTTTGACCTCGTTTTTAGTTTTTAGGATGTCTTTATTTTTGGGGCTGTCCTAGATAACTAGACCAAACTCTCTTTAACTAATTGTTTTAGAAAGGAAATTTGAGACTTTAAGTTACTGTGATTAAAACGCCATTCACATTCTTTCAAATACAGCTCAAAATGAGCTTTGGGAATACCATTAAATTTGCGTAAATGGCGTTTTGCTTGGTTCCAGAAATTCTCAATTCCGTTAATGTGATTTTGTTTTTCTGCAAAGTGCGTACTATGGTTGATACGAAAATGATTAAATTCACTCACATCAAGTACATCATAACTTCGATAGAAATCCGTGTAAACAATGCTATCAGGCTTAACTTGTTCTCGAATTATCGGTAACAACGTGGCGGATTGCGTGTTCGGTACGGCAACAGTATAAACTTTGCCATTGCGTTTCAACAGCCCGAATACCGCAGTTTTACCCACTGCACCACGTCCACGCTTGCCTTTGCGTGTACCACCAAAATAGCTTTCATCGGCTTCTATTTCCCCATCAAACATCTCCAAATGTGGGCTGTTTTGATAGATAAGAAATCGCAAGCGATGAAAATAGTAAGCGGCAGTTGTCTTGTTTACATTCACTAGTTCAGCAGCAGTTCTCGCTGTAACTCCTGCAACAAACAGTTCAATAAGTTTATTTTGTTTGTGCTGACTTAAACGACTTTTTCTCATTTGACTATCTTAACCCAAATCGAGTTTTTAGTCGTTATCTAGGACAGCCCCTTATTTTTTAATTAAAAAAGTGACAGCATCTACATAGCGTTGTACAAATTCCTCGGTAGTTTTCACACCGGAAAAACCTTCGGGGTTAATTTGATATTGCTCATTGACGAAGAAAGCCGGTACGCCACGAATATTAAAGGCTTTCACGGCTTGAGTTTGTTTCGTCACTAAACCATTTACAGCAAAACTGTTAATTCCGCCGTCAAACTGTTCTGCTGTGATCCCATTAGCAAGGAAAATGGCGCGGATGTCGTCCATTGAATTTATTTTTCCTTTTTGTGTTGCTTCAAACAGTGGTGTTTTGACTTTTTCTTCTGCGCCTAATGCCATGGCTAATGCCCATGCGCGTGTTAAGGCTTCTGACTGACGACCAAGAAAATCAACGTGATACTGTTTTAAGGTAGCACCTGCCGGTAATTTGGCTTTAATTTGGCTTGGGATTTTGTAGGTTAATTCAAAATCATAGCAGTGTGGACAGTAAAAGGAGAAGAACTCTAACACTTCTTTTTGGGCAGAAGGTGCTTGGCGCACTTCGAGATACTCTTTTCCAGCAACGGGATCTTGCGCGACTGCAACTGTGTTGAACGTCAATAACGCCGATAAGGCAATTAAGGTGGTTTTTAAAGCAAATTTTTTCATAAATTCCTCGTTTGAAAATAAAAGTGAGTTTTTGACAAGATTAGTCGTTTAAAATTCCCCGAGCACGTAGCAATGCGGTTTTAAAATCCTCTTCGTAATCTTTTTTGATTCCAGGGATGACGGCAGTTTTATCCTCGCCACGCATTTTTAGTTGATAAATTAGCACTTCATCACGCAGGGCATCTAACTCATTCGGTTTACCAACTTCATCAGCAAGTTTGTGTAGCAAATCGAGCAGATGTAAGTCGGGTTCTCTACGCCAGTGTTCGCCAAGGAGCTCTAATACTTCTTCTAAGCGTTTACATTTCATAAAATGTTCCTTAATTATTTGAAAAATTGGGCAAGATCATATACGTTTAGCGACTATTTTGCAAAAAAGAGAGGATAAAATGGCAGAGATTCATGGGATCACCGCAGTGATTTTAGCAGGTGGATTAGCACGGCGATTAAATGGCGCAGAAAAAGGGCTACAACCTTTATACGGCAAGGCGTTGATTGAGCATATTCTGCCTCGTTTAACGCCACAAGTAGGCAAAATTTACCTCAATATTAACCGCTCGCAGGCAGAATTTGCTACCCGTTACCCCAATCTGCCGACCTACGGCGATACTCTATCGGGCTTTCAAGGCCCGTTAAGTGGCATGCTTTCGGGCTTTCAGCAGATTGAAGGCGATTACTTGCTGTTTGTGCCTTGTGATAGCCCTTTTCTCCCGCTGAATTTAGCCCAGAAGCTCACTACCGCCTTAACCATTAACCAAGCGGAGATTGCCTACGCACATGACGGCTCTCGCCCTCACCCCACTTTTGCCCTCTTCCACCGCCGTGTTGTGCCCGCATTAACGGCTTATTTAGAAGCAGGGGAACGGCGACTTCTGCACTTTTTCCACACACAACGAAGCGTTGCTGTGGATTTTTCCGAACAGCCCCACGCTTTTCAAAATTTTAATACCTTTGGGGATTTTACAAGCGGTCGAATTTTACCGACTTTTTGCACCGCACCACTCCTTGCCATTACGGGGCATAGTGGCACGGGGAAAACGACCCTCTTGGAAAAACTGATTCCACAGCTCACTCAACGGGGCTTAACCGTGGGGTTAATTAAACACTCCCACCACAATGTCGAAGTGGATAAAGCCGGCAAGGACAGCCACCGCTTACGCCTTGCTGGGGCAAACCCCACGATGATTGTGTGCGACCAACGCTGGGCAATGATGAAAGAAACAGAAAGCCTGCCCCCCTTTGCTGAATTAGCACAACAAATGGCGGAGCAAAATGTGGATTTAATTTTAGTGGAGGGCTTTAAACATGAAGCGTTACCGAAAATTCAGCTCCATCGCAAAGGGTTGGATAAACCCTTGCCCGAATGGGATGAATTTACCCTTGCCACCGCCACGGATTACCCTATTGAAAGGGAAAATCACCTTGATTTGAATAATATTGAACAGATTGCGGAATTTATTTGCCAAGCCGTTAAGACTAAATTTTGAATTTGAAATATGACCGAAAAGGGGTTGAAAGTTTCTATGGCGATTTAAAAATAAAGAGTGTATTTTAAATATAAAAAAGGCGAACCAAGTTCGCCTTTGCAAAATGTTATCAAAATTTGACCGCTTGTATTCCCCTTAAATTCAGGGGAAAACGGACTTATTTCTTACGGGTGTGTAACCCTTTCTTCTCTAAGTTACGGTAAATTAACCACTGTTGCACAATAGTGATACAGTTAGAAGTCAGCCAGTAAAGTACAAGACCTGACGGGAACCAAAGGAAGAATACCGTAAAGAGCACCGGCATAAAGGTCATCACTTTTTGTTGAACCGGATCAGCCACTGGCGTTGGCGACATTTTTTGTAATAGGAACATTGATGCCCCCATTAACAGTGGGAAAATGTAGTAAGGATCTTGGGCGGATAAATCTTGAATCCAGCCGAAGAATGGCGCGTGGCGAAGTTCCACGGCTTCCATAAACGTCCAGTAAAGTGCGATAAAGATTGGCATTTGTAAAAGAATCGGTAAGCAACCACCCATCGGATTCACTTTCTCTTCTTTATAAAGCTTCATCATCTCTTGGCTCATACGCTGGCGGTCGTCACCAAAACGCTCCCGCATTTCGGTAATTTTTGGCTGTAACATCCGCATTTTCGCCATTGAGGTATATTGTGCTTTGGTCAGTGGGTAAAGAATGGTTTTCACCACAATAGTCACCCCAATAATCGCTAAGCCCCAGTTGGTCACGATGGACTGAATAAAGGTGAGTAGCCAGAATAACGGTTTAGCGATAAACCACGCCCAACCGTAATCTACGGTTAAATCAAAGTGGTTTGCCACTTCTGCCATCGCTTTTTGATCTTTCGGACCTGTCCAAAGGTGACTTGTGAGCGTTACTTCACTATTCGGTGCGATTTGTGTGGTTGGCCCACGGTAACCAATGGTCGCAACGTTATCTTTGGTGCGTGTGTAGAGGTTGTTATCGGCATCTTGGTTTGGAATCCATGCTGACACAAAATAGTGTTGTAACACCGCTGCCCAACCTGCTTTGGTATCAATAGAAAGGTTTGCCTTTGCCATATCATCAAAGCTGTATTTTTTGTAGTTCGTTTCAGAAGAAGAGTAAGCACCGCCGGTGTAAGTTGGCATTGCAAAATTCCCTGCACTTTCGACTAAGGTATGTTTAATTTGACCATAAGGTTGAACTTCAAGGGTTTCTGCCGTTGGGTTATTCACCACAAAATTCACCGCCACATTGTAGCTACCACGTTTAAGCGTAAAGATTTTACGGTAAGTCACACCCTCTTTTTCAAAGGTTAATGGGACGACTAATTCGTCCTGACCATCCGCTAATTTGAAGCTATCCGTCGTGGTTTGATATTGCGCACGAGGTGCGCCATTGTTATCAATCCCGTTTTTCCCCACTAAGCCACTTTGTGCCACATAAAGGGTTTTGCCATCATCGCGGAGTAATTCAAACGGCGTGTTGGAATCTAACTGTGCGTTATATTTTAAGAGATCAGAATCCACCACATCGCCACCTAAGGTGTCCACGGTTAAACGCAATACATCACTTTCAAGGGTAATTGTTTTACCTTTAGCGGATTGTTCGCTAATCGGTGAGGTGGCATTTGAAGCACTTGGTGCATCGCCGGATTGGCTCGTCAGTTGTTGTGTTTGAGCCTGTTTTTGTGCCTGAACATTCGGATCAAAATCTTGTTGCCATTGCGTAAAAATCAAGAATGACACCAACATCAACCCCATAGTCAGTAAACTGCGGTTTGAGTTCATTTTAGGTTCTCTGTGTTAAGGTGAAGTGGAAAATTCCACGGAAAAGTCCGCATTTTAATATAGGTTGGAACCGTAGCCAACCGCCTTTTACTTTGTTGCCCTGATTTGAAGTGATTTATTTTGATTTGTTTCACATTTTGGCAGATTACTTTATTTTGAAGCCCAAAAATTATGTGTACTACGGCGTGAAAATTCGTATAATCAGTGCAATTTTTCTTTCAACCTTATTTAATTAAGAGGATTTTATTATGGGTGGAATTAGTATTTGGCAATTAGCTATCATCGTATTACTTGTGGTTTTGCTTTTTGGCACAAAAAAACTACGTTCCCTGGGCTCTGACCTCGGTGAATCAGTAAAAGGCTTTAAAAAAGCAATGAATGAAGATACAACAGCAACAAAAGATGCAGAATTTGAAAAAGTCGAACAAAAAACGGCTGAAAGTACTGAGCAAAAAGTAAAAGAAAAAGAGCAGGCATAGATCGTGTTTGATATTGGTTTCTCGGAATTAGTCTTAATTTTCATTGTTGGCTTAGTGGTACTCGGCCCGAAACGCTTGCCCATTGCCATTCGCACTGTAATGGGGTGGGTTCGCACCATTCGAGGCTTAGCCACCAATGTACAAAATGAATTAGCCCAAGAATTGAAATTGCAAGAACTTCAAGAGAGCATTAAAAAAGCTGAGGCATTAAATATCGGTCAGCTTTCCCCTGAGTTAAGCAAAACCGTGGAAGAGCTAAAACAATCGGCACAACAAATGCAGGCAAACCTCAGCGCGACGCAACAAGAAATCAAAGGGCTCAGTGAAGCCCAAGTCGCGGAAATCCAAACGAAAATTGAGCAAGAAAGCCAGCAATTACAGGCACAACAAGCGGTCGAAAAAAATGAACATTTTGCACCGAACACAGAAAGCCCTTCGGCAGAAGAAACCTTATCCCCTGCTGAAATTGCTGAACAGGCAGAAATGGACGAATCACAGTTTAGTGTTTATTACCCACCAGACGATGATTTAGCCAACGAACCTGCCACGGAAACCACAACAAAGGATAAAGCATAATGTCAGTGGAAGAATCTCAACCGCTTATCACCCACCTTGTGGAACTGCGTAACCGCTTACTTAAAGCGGTTATTTGCGTTTTAATCGTATTTTGTTCCCTTGTTTATTGGGCAAATGATATTTATACCCTACTCGCCCACCCCTTAACGGAACGCTTGCCAGAAGGGGCAACGATGATCGCCACAAATGTGGTAACCCCGTTCTTCACGCCCATTAAACTCACTGCGGTAGTGGCAGTCTTTCTCTCCGTGCCTTTCATTCTCTACCAGATTTGGGCATTTGTCGCACCGGCACTGTATAAGCACGAAAAACGCCTCGTTTATCCCCTCTTAGTATCAAGCACCGTTTTATTCTATATGGGGGTTGCCTTTGCCTATTATGTGGTCTTCCCACTGATTTTCGGCTTTCTGACCAGCACCGCCCCAGAAGGGGTCACTATTGCGACCGATATCAACAGCTATTTAGATTTTATTTTGACGATCTTCCTCGCCTTTGGTATCTGTTTTGAAGTCCCTGTGGCGATTATCTTGCTCTGTTGGTCGGGCGTTACTCAACCCGAAGATTTACAACGTAAACGCCCTTATATTGTTGTGGCCGCTTTTGTGGTGGGCATGTTACTCACGCCACCGGATATTTTCTCCCAAACGCTCTTAGCGGTACCAATGTGGGTACTCTTTGAACTCGGTGTCATTGTTTCACGTTTTTATGTGCCGAAAGAACAGCCAACAAAATAGTGGAAAAAAAAGACCGCTTGTGATTCACAAGCGGTTTTTTTAATAAGAAAAATGAGGACTTTATCCTATTTCTCTTCTTTTTTGTGTCCTTCATCAAGATGCACGAAGCTGACTAAATCATCGGTGCTGACTTGGAAAGCCTTACCAAATCCTTTCACAAATAATCCCTGTTCCGGCTTAAAGCAAAAGAGTTTGAAATCTTCTAATTGAGCAAGCTGATCAACTAATTCACCATGGCGTGCTTTGAGGGCAAGAATACTGCTTTCCCATTCAGGGCTATGGCGTTCTACAACACGGGCGGTGGCATCAAAGGTCAAACGGCGACGAGCAAAAATCTCACGGCTTGCGCTTTCATCTTCAATTAACATCAGGGAAACCTTCGGCACGTCTAATAAATTGCGTGCGTGGCGTGCAATCGTTGAAATCAGCACTTGGTATTCGCCATTGTTGATCACAAAGGGGGCATAGCTGACATTTGGATTGCCGGCTTGATCAACGGTAGCCAATGCAATGGTTTTGACTTGTTGTTTTAATGCTTGAATTTCAGGCCCTAAGCGGTTTTGTAAGACCTCTTGGCGGTTGGTTTGGGACATAAATTTTCTCCTTATTGAAATGCGTTAAATTGTTCAACTTGGTGGGGGTAGAGCTGGCGTTGGGCATCACGCCCTAAATAGACTTTAAAAATGGTGTGATTTTGATGATCGATAAAAGCAATGTTGTAGCTCTCTTTACCGCGAAATGGCAGGCTAATAAAAGCAATTTGGGCAATTTGCGTTAATTTTAAATGCCCGTGTAAAGCCCCTTCTTCGCCTTTCATATTCAAATTGTAGTAGCCTCGCCCGATCATACCGTGGGGGAATTGATCCTTAATTTCAAAAATACAACCCGATTTTTCAATAATTGTTGTGACTTCTCCCCATTTGCTGATGAGATTAAAGATCTCCTCGGCGCGGTGTGCGGGGAATAGGCGAACGAACTCATCAGGCAACGCACAGAGAATTTCGCCTTCGGGGCGTTGAAGTTGTTCGGCTATTTCAAGGGTAATGATGTTGGGTTGCTGGGCGAGCAGTTCGGCAATTTGGTGTTTCAGTACAGTCATTGAATAAAATCTCCATTGATAATCATTCTTAATTATATTTTAATTGTCAAGTTATGCAAGCCAGAAAGAGTATTTTATGCAAAAGAAATTCATTCTCATTTGTATAGACAAAGGAATCGGCTCACGTTTATAATCTCTACCAATGAAAATTAATGTCAATTTGTTTTGTTCAACGTGTCTTTGCACGTTGATCGAAAGATTGGAAAAAGGAGAGAAAAATGTCACCGAAAAAATTTGCCCCCTTACCCCTTGCTGTATTTGTTGGTGTCGTTTGTGGACAGATGGCAATGGCGGAGGAGGCTGAAAAGCTCGATGAAGTCGTTGTTATCGCCAAAGAAGAACAGAAATCAACCGGGGAAATCAAGAAAACGCGCCGTGCGATTCAAGATGAATTGATTAGTGATAGCCGAGATTTAGTCCGCTATACCACGGATGTGGGGATTGTTGATAACGGTCGCCATAATAAAGGCTTTGCGATGCGAGGTGTGGAGGGTAACCGTGTGGCGATCACCATTGACGGTGTTTCAATCCCTGATTTTGAAGAAAATTCACTTTATGCGCGTTATGGTAATTTCAATAGCTCCCGTTTGGCGATTGATCCTGAATTGGTGGAAAGTATCGACCTCATTCGCGGGGCCGATTCCTTTAATCTCGGCACGGGCGCACTGGGTGGTGGGGTGAGTTACCGCACGCTAGGGGCGGATAGCATTGTGCGTGAAGGGAACAACGTTGGCGTATTGTATAAAAATGGTTACGGGAGCAAAAACCGTGAATGGACAAATACCCTCGGCTTAGCCTATCGAGATGATCGCCTTGAAGCCGTCGCACTTTATTCTCAACGTCGTGGTTCAGAGATGAAAAGCCTTGGGAATGACACGGGGGAGGCATTCGGTTCGGGTCGTGGCAAGCCTGATCCTTCCAATCATCGCAACCATAACTACTTAGCGAAACTCGCTTATTTCCTTGCAGAAAATCACAAAATTAGCACCGCTTACAGTGGGCAAAATGGGCGTAATTTAGTGGATGAAAAATCCTACCAAAATTTAGGTAGTTTATGGCGTATTGCCAAGGACGAACAGATCCGCGATACCTTTAATCTTGCCTATGAATATTTCCCCCAAAGTGGCTTATTAGGTTATGCCAAAGTGGATTATGACTACCAACGCACTATTGTTGGGGCAATTAACTATAAAGGCTTGCGAGATTTCCAAACCGATGCCCCTTATCTCAATGAGATTTTAAATCGCAAAATGAAGACAAAATTTAACCGCTTGTCGTTACGCCTTGATAGTACGCCGATTGAGTGGTTAGGTGGCACGCATGAGCTCTCTTTCCGTTCGAGTGGCTCACACTTAGATTTTGAGAATATTAACCATGATTATCTGCTCTTTGACTCCCAAGTGTCGGAAAAAATCTCCGCCATTCAGCACCCCGTTCGCACCACACAATTTAGTGCGAGTTTAGCGGATAAAATTCAGTGGAATGATAAATGGCGTACCGTCATTGGTGGGCGTTATGATTACACCAAAGTTGCGCCAAAAGCGTTAAATGCACCATGCTTGGCTTGCTTTAAAGAAGTCCCAGAGGCGGTCACTTTCCAAAGTTTAACGGCGAATTTGGGGGTGGATTATCAATTCACGCCAGAATGGAAGGCTTCTTACCACCTTTCCAGTGGTTACCGCACGCCTTCGGCGTCTGAAATGTTCTTTACCTATGAGCATCCGTCTGGCAATTGGTTAGCCAATTCGGAATTAAAGCCAGAACGCAGTATTAACCAATCGGTGAATTTAGAATTTAATGATTATCGGGGCGATTTTGCGATTCATCTTTACCAAACACGCTATAAAGATTTCTTATATGAGCAAGAAACTGTGGGTTGGAAAGAAAATAAAAACTGTGATTTCCGCTGTTCACCAAGTCAGCGTTATTTCCCAAGCTATTTCCAACAAGCGGTGAATTTTGACCGTGCGAAGATTGAAGGGGTTGAAGTTCGCGGTAAAGTCAATTTAGGCGAAGTATGGCGTGCGATTCCAAAAGGCTTTAATGCCATGGGCGCATTAGGTTATTCCAAAGGCAAAATTTATGATACCGCCCAAACGATGTTGCCGATTCAGCCGGTTAAGGTCATTTTAGGTTTTGGTTATGACGACCCGCAAGATCGCTTTGGGTTACAAGCTCGCTGGACTTATCTCGGGGCGAAAAAAGCAAAAGATGCTCAGATTCTCTACCACTATTACGATACCAAAGGTGAAACGATTCCCTTCCCTTATCTCAATGGCTCAGCGGTATTATTTGATACCTATGGTTTTGTGAAACCAACGAAAAATATCACCTTACGCGCTGGGGTGTATAACTTATTCAATCGTAAATACCAAACGTGGGATAGCCTACGGGGAATTAACCAACGCTCCACCACCAACAGCGTGGATCGGGAAGGAAAAGGCTTAGAGCGTTTCTATGCACCGGGGCGCAACTTTGCAGCTTCTGTGGAGATCAACTTCTAATTAAGGGATCTTTCAAATGTTAAAAGACCGCTTATCATCATGACAAGCGGTCTTTTTTTATCTACTTTTTGCAAGCGTTATGCCTGAGGCTTTGTCCGTTAAGGGCGTATTAGAGAATATTCTCAAACTGTTCAAGCATCGCTTTTGGCCAAACGCTTGATTGCACCTCGCCGATATGTTTTTTGCGAAGGAGGAACATTGCCAAGCGTGATTGCCCGATACCGCCCCCAATGGATAATGGTAAGCGCCCTGCGAGTAAATCTTGGTGCCATTCCATCGCCAAGCGATCTTCATCCCTCGTGAGGGAAACTTGTAAGCGAAGGGCTTTTTCATCCACACGGATACCCATTGAAGAGAGTTCAAAGGCGCTACCAAGCTGTTCATTCCATACTAAAATATCGCCGTTTAACCCTTTATAGCCGTTTTCGGATTCCGTTGTCCAGTCGTCATAGTCTGGGGCACGACCATCGTGGGCTTTACCATCCGATAATTTCCCCCCAATCCCGATTAAGAATACCGCACCAAGCTCTTTACAGATGGCATTTTCACGCTCTTTGCCTGTCATGTTCGGGTAACGTTGGACTAAATCTTCACTATGCACAAAGGCGATCTGTTTTGGCAGGATAGAAGGAATATCAAAACGTGCTTCAACGGCAAGTTCAGTTAAGCGAATCGCACGATAAATTGATGTGACGGTTTCTTTTAAGTAGCTGAAATCACGGCGGCCGGCAGGAATCACTTTCTCCCAGTCCCATTGATCAACATAGACGGAGTGCGTTGGGTCGAGGGAGTCTTCATCCGGGCGGAGGGCTTTCATATGTACGAATAAACCTTCCCCTTCTTTAAATTGGAAGCGTGCGAGGGTGTGGCGTTTCCATTTTGCTAAGGAATGTACCACTTCATAAACCGCATTCGGGATACATTTCACATTCACTTGCACCGCTTTTTCAATACCGGATAAGTTATCCTGCATACCGTTGCCTACTTCGCTGAGAATGGGGCCCTGCACTTCAATAATATCAAGCTGTTCAATTAAGTTTTGAGTAAAAGTGTTCTTCACAAAACTGATTTCTTGTTGCTGTAAAATAAAGGATTTTTTCATTTTAATGTTCTCTTGGTGATGTATTCGAAAAGATGGGCGCTAATTTAACGGAATTTGCTAGAAACTCAATCTTTCTCAAATAAAAAGGCTTGAATGAAATATTTTATTTAATAAAATGCGATATTTTTTAGATATTTTCTAATTGTTTTTACAAAAGGAACAGGTTTTGCATAAAAATTATCAACCAACAACCCAAATTGACCAACTTGATCAACAAATTCTGCGTGTTTTGACCCAAGATGCGCGTACGCCCTACGCTGAAATGGCAAAAAATTTTGGCGTGAGTGCGGGGACGATTCATGTCCGTGTGGAAAAAATGCGCCAAGCAGGCATTATTGAAGGCACGAAGATTCGCCTTAATGAACGCAAACTGGGGTACGATGTGTGCTGTTTTATCGGCATTATTCTCAAAAGTGCCAAGGATTATGAGAAAGTCATCGCCCGATTACAGCAATTTGATGAAGTGGTGGAAGCCTACTACACCACGGGCAATTACTCGATTTTTATTAAAGTCATGACCCATACGATTGAAGAGCTCCATTTTGTGCTCGCCAGTAAAATTCAGCTCATTGAGGAGATTCAATCCACAGAAACCTTAATTTCGATGCAAAACCCCATTCTGCGAGATATTAAGCCGTAACGTGCATTTGGGCAGTATTGAGCGAAAAGACAAGCGGTCAAATTTAGCGAGAATTTTGCAAACTTTGCTATAATCCTGCCATTTTTCACCCTGCGAATAGCCCTATGAATACGCCACAACCTGCTTTAATTCATCTTCTTCCCCCTCAACTTGCTAACCAAATTGCCGCCGGCGAAGTGGTGGAACGCCCTGCCTCGGTGGTGAAAGAGCTGGTGGAAAATAGCCTCGATGCTGGGGCGACACAGATTCAAATTGAGATTGAAAAAGGCGGTTCGCAGTTAATTCGCATTCGGGATAACGGCTGCGGCATCGGCAAGCAGGATCTCATCCTCGCGTTGGCACGTCACGCCACCAGTAAAATTGCCAACCTTGAGGATTTAGAAACGATTTTAAGCCTTGGATTTCGGGGGGAAGCGCTGGCGAGTATCAGCTCTGTTTCACGTTTGACCCTCACTTCTCGCCCGGCATATCAAAATGAAGCGTGGCAAGCCTACGCTCAAGGGCGGGAAATGGCAGTGGAAATTCAGCCCGCTTCCCATCCTGTCGGGACGACCATTGACGTCGCTAATCTCTTTTTCAACACGCCCGCTCGGCGAAAATTCTTACGCACGGATAAAACGGAATTTGCGCATATTGATGAAGTGGTACGGCGTATTGCCCTTGCCAAGCCCAATGTGAGCTTTACTTTAACCCATAACGATAAAACCGTCCGCCACTACAAAGCCGTTGCCAATCAGAGTGTGGAACAGCAACAAAAGCGGATTCGGGCGATTTGTGGGGAGGAATTTATCCACCACGGGGTGCATTTAGATTGGCAACATGGGGATCTGCACCTCCACGGTTGGATTGGTTCGCCCCAATTTTCCCGACCGCAAAATGACCTCTGTTATAGCTATGTCAATGGGCGAATGATGCGGGATAAAACCATCAACCATGCGATTCGCCAAGCCTACGGCGAGCGTTTAGCCAAAGAGGTTTATCCAGCTTTTGTGCTGTTTTTAGATCTTCATCCAAGTCAAGTGGATGTCAATGTCCATCCGGCTAAACACGAAGTGCGTTTCCATCAGGGGCGATTAGTCCATGATTTTATCTACCAAGGGGTGCTTAATGCTTTGGCAGAAATGCCCCTTGCTCCCCTTGATATGACAGAAATACCTAGCACAACATTACGCGAGCCAGCGCCCTATTATGTGGCAGACACCAATCGCCAAGCCTCGGGGGGGAATATTTTTAGCCACGCGTATCGCTCGGGAGAAAAGCACGCCCCGTGGCAATCGCCTAAATCGCCAAAGGAAAACACGCCCCGTGGATATAGCAATGCCTATGGCGAATTATTGCAAAATGCGGATGAGCCGATTTCCACTCCCGATTTGCCACCCCTTGAATCATTCCCCATGACCGAACCGAAAAGCCTTTCCCCTACTTCGGTGTTATTGGAAACAAAGACGGCTACCTATTTACAAGCCTTAGCAATGGTGGGGCAGAACGCTTTATTGCTGAAAGAGGGAGAGATGTTTTTCCTGATCGCGATAAAGACCTTGCAACAGTTGCGAACCCAAGGGCAGTTACAAAAAGGCGATGCCCAAGCCCTGTTGATTCCTTTGATGCTGCCCTTAGATGCTACTCAAACTGCCCATTGGCGCGCTCATCAACCAGCATTCGCCCAATTAGGGTTTGAGTTGGTGGAAAAAGCGTGGCAAGGGCAAGTGCGATTAAGCGTACAAAAAGTGCCGAGTTGCTTACGGGAGCAGAATTTACAGCAACTTATTCTGCGCGCATTGACGGAACAAGCGGTCGATTTTGGGGAATTTTTTGCACGGCATCGCACTTTTTCCACGTTTTGTAGTCTCGCTGATTGCGTTACCTTACTGGCTGAAATTGAGCAACAAGCGCCGTTAATCAGCGCTTTACGAGAAGCGTTAATTCCCGTTGATTTCTCTCAATATATCAATAAGTTATAGTGAAATTTTCAGCAAATAAACGTAAATTTCTCTCAAAAATGTGGTGGATGCCACATTTTTTTATTTTGCTTACTGACAAGGCGTAAAAAATCAGTAGAGTAACCGCTATTTTGCAACCCAAGGACAAGGATCATATATGCCAGACAGTTACCATTTCCCAGACACCAGCCCCCGAGTGCGTATTTTGCACCTTACCGATCCGCACCTTTTTGCGAATGACCAGCAACAACTGCTAGGCATTAACACGGCGAAAAGTTTTCAAGCGGTTTTAAATGGGGTGATGGAGACGTCTTTCGATTATGATTTTATCCTCGCAACGGGGGATTTAGTGCAAGATCATAATCGAGAGGCGTATCATCGTTTTGCACAAATGGTAAAGCCCCTCGCTAAGCCGATTTTTTGGGTGGAGGGGAATCACGATATTCAACCCCAAATGGGGGAAATTCTTGCCCTCTATGGGCAAATTTATCCTCATCGGCATCTTTTGGTGGGGGAGAAGTGGCAGATTATTTTATTAAACAGCCAAATTCATGGCGTGCCACGGGGGGCGCTATCTGCCGAAGAGTTAGCCTTTTTGCAAGAAAAATTGACGGCTCACCCCGAGCGTTATGCCCTGATTGCGTTGCATCATAATCTCCTACCGACCCATTCGGCGTGGCTTGATCAGCATAGTTTGCAAAATGTGGATGAGCTTGCCAAAGTCTTACAACCGTTTTCAAATGTGAGAGCGATTCTACACGGCCATATTCATCAAGAGGTGGATAATCGTTGGCAGGGCTACCGTGTGTTAGCCACGCCTTCCACCTGTATTCAATTTAAGCCCCACTGTGAGGCTTTCACCCTTGATGCGATTCCCCAAGGGTGGCGAGAAATCGAGTTATTGCCCGACGGCTCGATTCATACCGAAGTGAAACGCCTCAAACGGGCGTTTCTTCCTCAATTCAATGCTGAAGGCTATTAGTCAATCAGCGTCAATAACGCTTGCACAGGGTGCATCAACCGTTGATGTGCCATACGTTTGACTTGGCTACGGCAAGAATAGCCCGTGGCTAAACAGCGTGAGAGATCTTTGCCTGCCAATTTAATTTGCCAAGATTGCGCATAAATCGCCTTTGACATGGCGATATGCTTGGTTTCATGCCCAAATGTACCTGCCATCCCACAACAGCCGACATTTTCAGGGTGAAGGGTTTCGCCAAAATGCTCGAAAATCTGCCCCCACTCTTTATTTCCATTGGGAAGGGCTGTGGATTCGGTACAGTGGGCGAATAAGTGCCACGGCAAGCGGTCAGATTTTACGGACTTTTTGTATTGTGCCAATCTGCCGTTGTTCAGTTGTATCATCAGCCATTCATGGGCTAATAACACCTTGAAGGTGTTTTTTTCGGGTAGAACGGTTTGGTACTCTTCACGGTAAATCAGCGTTAAGGCAGGATCAACCCCCACCATGGGAATCCCGAGTTTTGCCACCCGTGTGAGGAGCTCCCCTTGGCTTCTGGCGGTTTTCGCAAATTGGGTTAAAAAGCCCTTCACGTGTTGCGCTTTCCCTGTTGGTTTAAAAGGCAGGAGAATCGGTTTAAAGCCAAGGCGTTGGCATAGGTGCATAAAATCTGCCACCACTTTGGCATCATAAAAAGAGGTGAAAGGGTCTTGCACGATAATCACTTCCGTGCAAATTTCTGCTGAAATTTGACCGCTTGTATAGCGTTGTTCAAGCTGTTCAAGGGTTTCACCTTGGTAGCCGATTTCCATAAGCTGTTGTTGCAGTGTCGGCACGGAAAGCGTTGGCAGATCAACCATCCCGAGTGTGCGTTGGGCGATTTTTTCCACCACCGGCGCGCCACTTAAAACGTTAAACAGCTTGGGCTGTTTTGCCATAAGGGGGGCGACAAACTCTAAATTTGCGACCACATAATCCTTCACCGGGCGAAGATAACGGCGGTGATAAAGGGCGTTAAATTGCGCGCGGAAAGTTGGCACGTCAATTTTAATCGGGCATTGGCTTGCGCAGGCTTTGCAGGCAAGGCAAGTGTCCATCGCTTGTTTCACTTCGTGGGAGAAATCATACTCCTTGTTTTTTCGCCATTGGTGGCGGAATTTTTGCACGAGCTCGACGAGTTTCGCCCCCGTCGTGCGTTCTTCTTCCAACCATTTTTTAGGGGAAATATTCTGTTCTGCCAACAAACGTAGCCATTCTCGCATTAACGTCGCTCGCCCTTTGGGGGAGAATAGGCGGTTGCCACTGACTTTCATGGAGGGGCACATCGTGCTATGGACATCAAAATTAAAGCAAAGCCCGTTGCCGTTACAACTTAATGCGCCGACAAAGGTGTCCCGCACGTTAAGGGGAATTTGGTGGTCGAAATCTGCCCGTAGGGTTGAATCAATCGGGTAGAGCGTCGCTTGGCTATCCAGAGGCGTGCAGATTTTGCCCGGGTTTAGGCGGTTTTGTGGGTCGAAGAGCTGTTTAATATAGCGTAATTCTCGCCATAACGTTGCGCCGAAAAAGCGTTCCCCGTAGGCAGAACGCATACCTTTGCCGTGTTCCCCCCAAATTAAGCCACCGTATTTGGCGGTCAGTTCCACCACTTCATCGGAAATCTGTTTGAATTTCAGCACTTGGGCTTTATCACATAAATCAAGGGCTGGGCGAACGTGTAGTACACCGGCATCCACATGACCAAACATACCGTATTCTAAGCCGTGGCTATCGAGTAATTGGCGAAATTCACTGATGTAATCGGCGAGATGTTCCGGCGGTACGCAGGTGTCTTCCACAAAGGCAATTGGTTTTGCCCACCCTTTGGCATTGCCTAATAAGCCAACGGCTTTTTTGCGCATTGCATAGATTTTCTCAATGGACGCAAGGTCGTAGCAGAGCTGGTAGCCAATAATGCCGTCTTCTTGTTGGGCGATTTTTTGATCGAGGGATTGGCATAGAGCGTGAATACGAGCTTCATTTTGTTCGCGGTCGTTGCCCGCAAATTCAACGATGTTAATCCCAAGAATCGGGTTATCCGCTTCTTCGGTTAAGAGATCGGAAACGGAATGCCAGATAATATCTTGCTTGGCGAGGTTGAGGACTTTGGAATCCACCGTTTCAACCGACAGAGCCTGTGCTTGTAACATCAATGGGGCAGAACGCAGGGCGGAATCAAAGGAGCGATATTTAATATTGATGAGGGTGCGGTATTGTGGAATCGGGAGTAGATTTAGCTTTGCTTCACACACAAACGCCAATGAGCCTTCAGAGCCGGTGAGTAGCCGTGTGAGATTAAATTGGCTTTCATCGTCATTAAAGACGTTTTTAAGATCATAGCCGGTGAGGAAACGGTTTAGTTGCGGGAGTTCTTTTAACACCGTTGGGCGTAGCGTTTTGCAACGTTGGAAAATAGTTTTATGCAGTTGGCGAGTATGGGCAGAAAGGGGAAGCTGGTCGAGGTGAGCAGAAAATTCCCTAGAATCGACCGCTTGTGTTTGCAGGATTTCACCATTTATCAACACGGCTTTTAATTCAAGGACATGATCAGAGGTTTTACCATATTGTAATGAGCCTTGACCGGATGCGTCAGTGTTAATCATTCCCCCTAATGTCGCCCGATTACTGGTGGAGAGTTCGGGTGAGAAAAAGAGCCCGTGGGGTTTGAGGTATTGATTGAGTTGATCTTTCACGACACCGGCTTCCACCCGAACCCAACGTTCTTGTACATTCAATTCTAAAATGTTTGTAAGGTGGCGAGAGAGATCGACAATAATATTATGATTGAGGGATTGCCCGTTCGTGCCTGTCCCCCCGCCCCTTGGGGTAAAGGTAAGGTGCTGAAAAGGTGCTTTCTGGGCAAGTTTGGTGAGAATCACGACATCAGCCACCGATTTGGGAAATAAAATCGCCTGAGGAATTTGCTGATAGACGCTGTTATCGGTGGCAAGGGTGAGGCGCTCGGCATAGCTTGAGGCGATATCACCGGCGAAGTGTTGGGCGGTGAGTTCTTGTAAAAATTGTTTCACCGTTGGGTTTAAATGGGGGGTGTTTGCAAGTCTTGGTAACATAGAATTGATAAATTATAGGCAAAGGAGAGATGGGCGGAGATATTAGCAAGATTTTTGCTAGATGAAAATTATTGGTGAAAAAAGGGAATGAAAGATTAAAAAATGCGCTAAATTTGCATTTTATTACACTTTTTAGGCTTTTTTGAAATTGATTTTCTTAACATTAAAGCTGATAATGGCTAAGTTCTTGTTTTTAGGTAGGACTCGATAAAAGACAGGAATAGATAAGGCTGACACCTTTTTTATGATAAAGTTTCTTGCATTTAAGAAATTTTTGCGTAAAATACCGCCTGAATTTTGACTACCTTTTCGAGAAAAAGTAGTACAAGGTACTTAGCCCTACATATTTTGTAGGTGTTAATTTTTGTTAAAATCTAGATGACGATTGATAGAGGATCATCAAAATGAAAAAATCTGTAATTGCATTAGCAGTTTCTGGCTTAGCTTTAGCTTCTGTTGCTAACGCGGCTCCACAAGCAAATACTTTCTACGCAGGTGCGAAAGCTGGTTGGGCTTCATTCCACGATGGTATTGAGCAATTCGATGCTAAGAAAAACAATGGCGAAGGTTTCGGTATCAACAAAAACTCTGTAACTTACGGTGTTTTTGGTGGTTACCAAATCCTTAACGAAGCTGGTTTCGGTTTAGCGGCTGAATTAGGCTATGACTACTATGGTCGTATGCGTGGTACTGCTAAATTTGATAACGAAGACAAAGATAAAACTGCGTTAAAACACACTGTACACGGTGCTAACATCGCGTTAAAACCAAGCTACGAAGTATTACCTAACTTAGATGTTTACGGTAAAGTAGGTGTTGCATTAGCGCGTAATGACTACTACGTACAAGAATCAGTTGTAAAAGAAAACCGTGTTAAAGATCACCGTTTCCAAACTTCACTCTTATTAGGTGCGGGCGTTGAGTACGCAATCACTCCTGAATTAGCTGCACGTGTTGAATACCAAATGTTAAACAACGCAGGTAAAGCTGGTGCGGATATCTTAGCAGCAACAGGTGCTTCTGACTACCGTCCAGACATCCACTCTGTATCTGCTGGTTTAAGCTACCGTTTCGGTCAAGGTCCAGCACCAGTAGTAGAGCCAGAAGTTGTAACTAAAAACTTCTCATTCAGCTCAGATGTATTATTTGATTCTGCTAAATTTAACTTAAAACCAGGTGCAGCAGCAGCATTAGATGCAGCTCACGATGAAATCTCTAAATTAGGTTTAGCAAATCCATCATTACAAGTTAATGGTTATGCTGACCGTATGGGTAAAGCAGCTTATAACTTAAAACTTTCACAACGTCGTGCTGAGTCAGTTGCAAACTACATCGTTTCTAAAGGCGTTAACCCTGCGAACATTACTGCAGTAGGTTACGGTTCTACTAACTCTGTAACAGGTAATACTTGTGATGCAGTTAAAGGCCGTAAAGCATTAATTGCTTGCTTAGCACCAGATCGTCGTGTTGAGTTACAAGTTCAAGGTTCAAAAGAAGTTTCTATGTAATTTCTTTGAGCTGAAAGCTTAAAAATCAGATAGTAATCCAACGTTAAGAGTTGGATTGCTATATAAAAGGTTGAACTTATATTGTAAGTTCAACCTTTTTTATTTCTTTCATTTTCGTCACTTCTTTTTAATATTTTAAATCCTGTTTGTAGGAAATTAGAGATTCTACAATTTTTCATGCTTACCTTAATTAAGTACTAAAAAGAGAAACTAAAAGTGATTGTTTAGCTAAGAATATTTATTACAAGCGGTCAAAAAAAGCAAAAATTTACCACTGTTTAAGCAAATGAAATAGGCTATCGAAATCAGTATTTTTCACCTTTAATGGATAGTTT
Organism: Pasteurellaceae bacterium Macca; assembly: GCA_023101485.1. Lineage (GTDB taxonomy): Bacteria > Pseudomonadota > Gammaproteobacteria > Enterobacterales > Pasteurellaceae > LVZB01. The sequence continues at coordinate 1,060,187 of LVZB01000001.1, forward strand.
ATTCCATCTTCGTTTAAATATTTAAAGTATAGGCATACTTAATTTAATAAATCTAAAAAAGATTATAACGTTGGATAGCACAGATAATGTGCTTAATAAGCAAATAGTATAGTGATGTATTTTGAAAGGTTTTTACAAGGGTAAAAGCATGAGGTGTATTTATATAGAATGACATAATCTGCACCTTAATAAGTGGAATCAGATCCAAATTTTAGGGTGCAGATATTATTTTATGATGAGATTACATTAGCAATCTTGGCTACCGTAAGCAGGCTGACGAAGAATAGCTCGCACACTTTCATCAAACTGAGCTAACACTTCATCGGCATTTTTCGGATCAGTACCACGGGCATCAAGGTAGAACTTGATTTTTGGTTCTGTGCCAGACGGACGAACGATTAAACGGCTACCATTTTCTAACACAAAGACGAGAATATCGCTTTGGCGGTCGGTTTTGGTGTGGTCAAGGAATTGTGCAACTTTAAAGCCACCGACTTCGGTTAATGGGCTAGAACGCAGGGCGGTCATCAGTTTGCCAATTTCACTTAAATCATTGACGCGGATAGAAATTTGTCCGCTGACATAAGCGCCAAATTCTTTGGTAAATTCATCGGCGTAATCTGCGAGCGTTTTCCCCTCTTTTTTCAAGTAGCAAACTAAATCAAGGAAGGCGATTGCGGCGGAGATACCGTCTTTATCACGTACTTTATCTGGGTCAACTAAGTAACCAAGAGCTTCTTCAAAACCGAAAACGAGGTTTTGTACTTTACCGATATATTTAAAGCCCGTAAGGGTCTCTTCGTTTTCAAAACCGTATTTCTTCGCAATTTCAGCTAGAGCTGGGGATGAAACTAAGGAACAAGCAAGAACACCTGTTTTGCCTTGGGCGTGATTTTGTTTAGCGAGATACCAACCTAAGAAACAACCGACCACGTTGCCGTGTAAGGCTTTCCAGTTACCTTGTGCATCCGGTACCGCAACGGCTAAGCGGTCGGCATCAGGGTCGTTAGCAATAATAAATTCCGCATTTTTCTCTTTTGCGAGTTTAATGGCTAAATCTAACGCACCTTTTTCTTCTGGGTTCGGGAAATTGACCGTTGGGAAATTACCGTCTGGCTGAATTTGTTCTTGCACAAGGTGCGGTTGTGCTAAGCCCGCTTTGGTCAGTGTTTTACTTAATACTTCATAGCCGACACCGTGCATAGCGGTATAAACATAGTTAATTTCTGCTCTTGGCTCTTTGGCGAGGGTGGCAGTTTTGTCGATATAAGCATTCACCACTTCATCATCTAGGGTGATGAAATCTTGGCTACGCGGTAAATCGCCAATATTGCCAGCGGCGACTTTATCAATCAGTGCGGCGATCTCTTGATCCGCTGGGGAAACGATCTGACCGCCCCCATTCGCTTTACCGAGATAGACTTTATAACCGTTATCTTCGGGTGGGTTGTGGCTTGCGGTGACCATCACACCAGCAGTGGTGTCGAAATATTGAATCGCATAAGCTAATACAGGAGTTGGTAATTTACGCGGAAGTAAATAGGCTTTAATGCCTGCGCCTGCCATAATTTCAGCGGTATCACGGGCGAAGACATCGGAATTTTTACGACCATCGTAGCCGATCACAATAGAGGGCTCTTTATCGTACCCTTTAAGGTATTCCGCTAAACCACCTGCGGCTTGGGCAACAAGAACACGGTTCATTCCCATTGAGCCTGCTTGTAGGCGACCGCGTAAGCCGGCGGTACCAAATTGCAAACGACCGTCAAAACGCGCGGCTAATTCTTTTTCTGCATCGGCGTTGCCTGCTTCCGTGGCTTTGATTAGCTGTGAAAGCTCTTCACGGGTTTGGGCATCAGGGTCTTGGTTTAACCAGTTTTGAGCAATAGAAAGTAAAGTTGTCATAACGATTTCCTTAAAATAGTGAAAACATTCAACGCTAGACTAACGGAAAAGTAGAAAAATTGGAATGCTTTTGTGCGGGGAATTTGATTTAGCGAAAAATTAGAGGATGTAATAAGGGCGTCAGTATTACAAGCGGTCAAATTTTCGGGAATTTTTGCACCCACACTTTTTACATCCATAAAAAAACCCAGCAAATTGCTGGGTTTTGAAAGCGTGAAACAAAATTATTTGATTTTTGCTTCTTTATAGATAACGTGTTTGCGCACAACTGGATCAAATTTTTTGATTTCCATTTTTTCAGGCATATTACGTTTGTTTTTGGTTGTGGTGTAGAAATGACCAGTTTCAGCACTTGAAACTAAACGGATCTTCTCACGATTACCCTTAGCTGCCATTGTTTACTCCTTAGATTTTTTCGCCACGAGCACGGATTTCAGCTAATACTGCATCAATGCCTTTTTTATCAATAATACGCATACCTTTCGCGGTTAAGCGTAAAGTTACGAAACGGTTTTCGTTCTCAACCCAGAAACGGTGAGTATGAAGGTTTGGTAAGAAACGACGTTTGGTCGCATTCATTGCGTGCGAGCGGTTGTTACCCACTGCTGGACGCTTGCCTGTTACTTGACAGACTCTAGACATTTGAAATTCTCCAAAAAATTAAGCTTAACTGTATAAGTGGTTCGGGTATTAGGTTGGGCTCAACTCCAACTGACTACCTCGTCAGGCACATAAACCCGACCCACAGATTTAAAGACTGCGGATTATACTTGCTTTAAATTCTTCATACAAGAGAAAGATCAGGAATTTTATCGATCACACTCGCCCGCCTTAAAGGAAAAATAATCCCCTTTGCCGACAATAATATGATCAACAAAGCGAATCTCCACCAATTCACAGGCTCGGATCATTTTTTCAGTGATCTGCCGATCTTCTTGGCTGGGGGAACAATCTCCAGAAGGGTGGTTATGCACTATAATGATCGCACTGGCATTGCATTTCAACGCTTCTTTAATGATCTCCCGCGGATAAACCACCGCTTGATGCACCGTGCCGAAGAACATTTTTTCCTGCTTAATTAAGCGATTGCGATTATCCAAAAATAGCACCATCACCACCTCTTTTTCATCGGCTTCTAGCTCCGCCTGCACCGACATCACCGCTAATTCAGGGTGAGAAATTAAATCACTCACCGCCATTTTTTGGCAAAGATAACGCTTCGTCATCTCTTTTGTTGCTTGTAGCTGAATATATTGCGTCTGCCCCAAGCCTTTTATGTGGCAAAATTCCGCCAAAGACGCCGTCAGCAACGCCCGCAAAGAGCCAAACTCCCGCAACACCCCCTCGGCTAACGTCATCACGGGTAAATTCTTGACCCCCGTACGCAAAAAAATCGCCAGCAATTCCGCATCCGTCAATGCCCCAGCCCCCTCCCGCAACAACTTTTCCCGAGGCATTAACATTGGCTCATTTTCCATTTCTCTCTCCCCCTACAAAAGCCCAACAGCATAGGCACAAACGGTCAATTTTTCAAAAACTGAGGAACAATTTGTCGAGAAAGATCGAAAAACGCCCGCGCAAAAAAAGGAAAAAATTTGACCGCTTGTTAGCCCCCCACACGCTCGCCTAAACACTTAAATTGACATCGCTTTGCAGAAAGCACAAATTCCACACGCACGTTCCACCCCGCATTTTGCCCCCATTTCCATCGAATTTGGCACTTGAATTGCATATTTTTCCCTCAAAAATCGCCAATTATGTAAAGTTTTGCAAAAAAAAAAAAAGAAATGTTTTTTATTTATAATTTGTCAGCTTATTTTTTAGCACTAATCTCGCTCAATTTTGAGCAATTTTATTCACTCTTATTCTCCTAAGGAAATTTAATGATGAAACGATTGATTCAAACCACCGCGTTAATGATTTTAGCTTCACTTGGCGTCACTGCGTGTAGCAGTGGCGGAGGCGGTTCAAGCCAACCTGCTAAACCAGCCACTCAAGTGAAAGCAACGGAAAAATTGCAACAGCAGTTAGACAAAGCCACTCAAAATTATCAAAACGCTAAGGTAAAAAATGACGCACTAGCAAATGAAAATAATGCGAATAAGCAAGCAAAAGAGAAAGCAGAGCAAGATTTAGCCCAAGCTCAAATGGCTTTAAATGAAGCACAAAAAGCACTTGGTACTGCAAACCAAGCCAAAAATGAAGCCCTTGCTAATGCAGAAAAAAGCGAACAAGCCAAAGCCACCGCAGAGCGTTTAGCCAAGCAAGCAAAAATGGCAGAACAAACCGCCAAAGAAGCTGAAAAACTAGCGAAACAAAAAGAAGCGGAAGCGAATAACATCGCCAATAAAAATGCCACGGCAAAAGCTGAAGCGGAAGCATCCGCTAAATTAGCTCGCCAACAAGCAGAACAAGCTAAACAAGAATTAGCAAAAGCAAACCAAGCCAAAAATGAAGCCCTTGCCAATGCAGAAAAAAGTGAAAAAGCCAAAGCCACCGCCGAGCGTTTAGCTCAGCAAGCAAAAATAGCAGAACAAACCGCCAAAGACGCCGAAAAATTAGCTAAACAAAAAGAAGCGGAAGCAAACAAAATCGCTAATGAAAATGCCGCAGCAAAAGCTGAAGCAGAAAAATCGGCTGAATTGGCTCGCCAACAAGCAGAACAGGCTAAACAAGAATTAGCGAAAGCAAACCAAGCCAAAAATGAAGCCCTTGCTAATGCAGAAAAAAGTGAACAAGCAAAATTCAATGCCGAAAATAGGGCAGAAGATGCAGAAAGACGATATAACGAACTCTATGAAAAAGAACAAGCGCGTTTACAAGCAGAAAAAGATCGCATTCAAGCTGAAAAAGAAGAAAAAGAACGCTTAGAAGCTGCTAAAAAAGAAGAGGACAAACGTAACCGACTTATATATGTGGTAAATACTGAGAATGCGGCTACATCTGCTAAGCTTGGTTATCATGACGCAATATATACATCTGGATACCGCGATTTTTCGAAGAAGATTTCTTTAAAGGATTACCCTATTTCAGATAAATTACAATCTATATTGGTTGCAGAAGATCAAATAGGTACAGTATTCAAAAATGGAAAAAATGTAACAGAAGTTACTGGTCAAATAGATATTGGAACTCTTTATTTTATGAATCAAGAATATTCATCTTATGCTGCATTTAAGAGAGAACTTCTTGAGTCTGGTTCAGTGGCATATGATACTAAAATAGTTAAAAATTATATGCCTACAAACATCCAAGAATCTGACATTATTAAATCAGCTCTCACTGCTACATATCAAGGAAAAGCCCTTATTGGAAATAGAGATAGAAATGATGAATATACTCTTGAACAGAAAGATTTTTCATTAACGGCTGATTTTGGTAATGGAAAAGTGAATGGCACTATTGGTGATAACATTCAGCTGAAATCGGGTAATTTATACTCTGATGATGTAACACTCTCTTTCAATGGTGAGGCAATAAAAAATACGACTGATCCGATTACAAATAATAAGTATCAAACGGGAATAGGGTATTACAGTGGCTCATTTGCAGGTCCAAATGCTGAAGAAGTTGTCGGTTATATAGATACACACTCGAACGATAACATTTCCTTCGGCGGTAAGCGCCAATAACCTTCGCATTTAAGCGGTATTTGGTGGTGGGGTATTCGCCCCCCTTCCCCCTTCGGGGACTTCCCCCCGCAAGCAGGGGGAAGGGAGAAGGTCAATTGTCGAGTTTTGTTTAATATTGATTAAAAAACAACGAAGAAAATTGCCTACTCCTCCCTTTTGGGGAACATCCTCCGCAAGCAGGGGGAAGAGAGAGAAGGTCAATTTTCGAGTTTCGTTTAATATTAATTGAAAAAACAACAAATAAAATTACCTATTCCCCTTTCTGGGAATGCCCCCCGCAAGCAGGGGGAAGAGAGAAGGTCAATTTTCGAGTTCCGTTTAATGTTGATTAAAAAAACAACGAATAAAATTGCCTATTCTCCTTTCAGGGAACATTCTCCCCGCAAACAAGGGAAAGAAAATGAAGCCCCGCTCCCCCTGCTTGCGGGGGGAGCTGTCCGCAGGACTGAGGGGGGCAAAACACCACCACCTAAACCGCATTAAGCAAAACAAGCGGTCGGATTTTTCGACCGTTTTTCCTCAACCGCGCCACAAAAAACCACTACAATGAAACGCACTCTTTTAACAAAATCACTGTTTTTTTCGACCGCTTGTACCCTGCCTTTTTCTGCACTCGCACAGGCAAGCCTTCAACCTGTCAATCAACAAGATCAGGTCATTCAAATCGCTAAACCCAAACTCCCTGAAATCCCCAATGGCAAGCTAATTGCCCCAAGCCAAGTGCCACAAGGGGCAGAAATCAAAACGGCGAGCGATGCGGAGCTTCTTGCCAATCCTGAATTAACTCGCCAACTGCTCAATCAGCTTATTCACAACCAACAGTTTGAACATTTAGCGGAATTGTTGGCAATTTACCGCCAAACACCGAACCCTGACCCCATTTTGCTCGATTATGCACAGGGGATTTTATGGCAATTAAACGGCAACACCCGCCAAGCGATTGCGTTATATCGTCAGTTGATTGCCGAACACCCCAATTTCTTACCCGTTCGCCTACGCCTTGCCCAAGCCTTATTTGATGATCGGCAAGATGAAGCTGCCACCCAGCAATTTCATAAAGTGCAGAGCGAAAATCCCCCTCGCTATATTGCTAAATTGATCGACCAATACCTCACCGCCATTCAAAAACGGGGCGGTTGGCGGTTTAATTTCGGAATGAATTATGTACGGGAAGATAACGTCAATAACGCCTCAAAAGCACCATATATTTACGTCAACAATGTGCCGTTTAAAAAAGAAGAGGATTCTCTCCCCCAATCAGCACAAGGCTTGCAGGGGCATTTCAACCTGAATAAAGCATGGAATTTAAGCGGTTCGCATTATGCGGTATTTGAAAATGCGTTTTCGGGGAAAAGTTATTGGAATAATCATCAATACGATGACATCAACAACCGCACAAGCCTAGGCTATCAGTTCCAAAACAGCCATAGCCGATTCGCCCTTCTGCCTTTTTACGAACGCCGTTGGTTTGGTAAACACCGTTATAATCAAGGCATAGGGGGAAGAGTGGAATTCGACCACTGGATCACGCCAAAATGGCAACTTTCTCTTGCTAGCGAAGGGGAAAAGCTCACCTATCGCCCTGAAAATAACCGCTTAAATGGCAACAGCTGGCTTAATTCCGCCACCTTGGTTTATTTGTGGGGAGCGAAAACCTACTTTTTCGGCGGTGGGGATTATGTGATGGAACGCACGAGAGATCGCGCTTATGCGTCAAACCGCCAAGCCCTTCGCTTAGGCTGGGGGCAAGAGTGGTGGGAAGGTATTTCAAGCCGAGTTCAGTTAAGTTACGGCAAGAAAACCTTTCTCGCGCCGCATCGGACATTCAAACAGACGGTACGCCGTGATAAAGAGTTAAATATCAATTTAACCTTATGGCATCGAAACCTGCATTTTTGGGGAATCACACCAAAACTCAGCGTTCAGTATCAACGAGTCAATTCCAACTTGCCTGCTCTGTATAGCACCAAGCGTCACCGCACTTATGTGATTTTTGAAAAGACGTTCTAGCAAAACAAGCGGTCAAATTTTTCATAAAAATTGATCGCTTGTCTTTCCCACAAATCCCGATTGTGAGCAACGCCTTATTTGCGTAAAATGCCCCCTTTCTTAGCAAATTTCGGATTCCTATGCTCACAAATAAACAGATTGTTGTTGGCATTACAGGCGGTATTGCCGCATATAAAAGCATTGAACTGATTCGCCTGCTCAAAACCGCAGGGGCAGAGGTGCGTGTGGTGCTGACGCCGGCGGCGGAGGCTTTTGTCACACCTCTCACTTTACAAGCGATTTCAGGGAATGGCGTATCCACTTCCCTTCTCGACCCCCAAGCCGAGCTCGCCATGGGGCATATTGAATTAGCCAAATGGGCAGATTTCGTGGTGATTGCCCCTGCGAGTGCTGATTTCCTTGCCCGCTTACGTCTTGGTATGGGTAATGATTTACTTAGCACCCTCTGCCTTGCCACATCAGCCCCTATTTTGCTTGCCCCTGCAATGAATCAGCAGATGTATAAACAACAAGCGGTGCAAGAAAATTTGCAGGTGCTGGCGGAACGTGGGGTGCATCTCATTGGACCAAATAGCGGTTTCCAAGCCTGTGGGGATGTGGGAAAAGGGCGAATGTCTGAACCGACAGAGATTTTGGCAGCCGTTTTGCAAACTTTGCCAAAAAATCGATCGCTTGATCAACTCAGTGTCACCATTACCGCCGGTCCAACCCAAGAGGCGATTGATCCTGTCCGCTATATCAGCAATCACAGTTCCGGCAAAATGGGCTTTGCCATTGCTGAAGCCTTTGCCGAACAAGGGGCGAAGGTAACACTCATTGCAGGGCCGGTGAATTTATCTTCTTCCTCGGCTATTGAGCGAATTGATGTCGTTTCTGCACAGGAAATGGCTCAACAAGCGGTCAAATTTGCCCAACAAAATGATCTGTTCATTGGCTGTGCGGCGGTAGCGGACTACCGTGTCGCCGAGGTTGCCGAACAGAAAATCAAGAAAACAGATGAGAACAATGAGCTGACTCTCCGTTTAATCAAAAACCCTGACATTATCGCCACGGTGGCAAATTTAAGCGAAAATCGCCCCTTTGTGGTGGGCTTTGCGGCGGAAACCGAAAAGGTTGAGGCCTATGCCAAAAGTAAATTACAACGCAAAAATCTGGATGTGATTTGTGCTAATGATGTGTCATCGGGGCAAGTTTTCGGTAAAGATCACAATGCCCTGCACCTGTTTTGGCAAAACGGCGAGAAAAAATTACCCCTTGCGGATAAACAGCACCTCGCCCAACAACTGGTGGCGGAAATTGTAGCCCTTTATCAGCAAAAACAGGGCGAACTTAACCAATCATTTTAAAAGGAAGCATCATGAAACAAATCGATCTGAAAATTTTAGATAGCCGAATCGGCAACGAATTTCCCCTCCCAGCCTATGCCACCGAAGGATCTGCCGGTTTAGATTTACGCGCACTGGTGGAAAGCCCCCTCACGGTGGAAGCAGGGCAAACGGTTTTAATTCCAACGGGCATCTCGATTTATATTGCCGACCCCAATTTAGCTGCTGTGATTCTCCCACGTTCAGGATTAGGGCATAAAAACGGTATCGTATTGGGTAATTTGGTAGGCTTAATTGATAGCGACTACCAAGGCCCGTTAATGGTTTCGCTGTGGAATCGTAGCGCCGAGCCATTTACCCTGAATGTCGGCGACCGCATTGCCCAACTGGTGTTTGTGCCGGTGGTGCAAGCGAGTTTTAATGTGGTGAATGAATTTCAACAAACAGAACGGGGCGAAGGCGGTTTTGGTCATTCAGGCAAAGCCTAAGGGAAAAGGAGAAGTAGAAAATGGAAACACCTGTGGTAAAAATGCCGAAAAAATCGGTGAAAGAACGGCAACAACAAGTGCTTGAAGTGCTGATTGGCTTACTCAATTCGGAAAATGGGATGCAACGCATTACCACCGAACGCCTTGCCCAAGCGGTGGGCGTTTCCGAGGGAGCGCTTTACCGCTATTTCCCAAGCAAAAGCAAAATGTTTGAAGCGTTAATTGAACGCATTGAAAGCACTCTCACACATTATATTAACGCCAATCGCCGTAAAGAAACCACGGAACAAGCCGTGAAAGCGATTTTGCAGACGATTTTAGAATTTGCCCATAAAAACCCCGGTGTAACACGCATTCTCACTGGGCACGCCTTGATGTTTGAAGACGATCAACTCAAAGGGCGGGTGGCTAAATTCTTCGATAATTTAGAACTGCAATTTATGAACCTGCTCCAAATGAGCAAACTCCGTGAGGGCAAAAGTTTTCAAGATGAGCGTGCCTTAGCGGGCTATTTAGTCAATTTCTGCGAAGGGCAATTCCTCCGCCTTGTTCGCTCCAACTTCAATTTTAATCAACATCAACACTTTGAAAAACAGTGGGCGTTGGTTAAGCCTTTGTTTTATTAAGGAAAAAAATGATTATCCCGTGGCAACAACTCGAACCTAGCACCCTAAATAATGTGTTGGACTCTTTTATCCTCCGCGAGGGAACAGATTACGGCGCCCAAGAGCTGAGTTTAGCGGAAAAAAGAGCCCGTTTATTTGCACAATTAGAGGCGGAAAAAGTCGTCATTGTGTGGTCAGAATTGCACCAAAGCCTTGATATTAAAGATAAAAAATCTTTCTTAGGGTAATTTGTCAATTTATGCTAAAATTCTTTACGTTAAATTAAGCTACCAAAGGGTGAGTTAATCGAGGTCATTATGCAAAATGTTTCAATTTCAACAGTACAATTAGAAGGCGTGAGCCCACTGCCGTCTATTCACGACCCCGCTGTCGAATGGTTTTTGACACACTGCCATATCCACCGTTATCCCGCGAAATATACCTTAATCCACGCCGGGGAAAATGCCGAATCGCTGTTCTACATTGTGAGCGGTTCGGTTTCTGTTTTCATCAAAGATGAAGAGAATAAAGAAATGCTCCTCACCAACCTCAGTGAGGGGGAATTTGTCGGCGAAATTGGCTTATTTGAAGACCGAATCCAGCCAAGAACTGCTTGGGTTAGAACCCGTGGCAACTGCGAAATTGCCGAAATTTCCTATAAGAAATTCAAGCAGTTAGTTCATCTAAACCCTGATATTTTGATGTATCTCTCCGCCCAAATGGCGCGCCGTTTAAGAATGACCTCTCGCCAAGTGAGCAATTTAGCCTTTTTAGACGTGACCGGTCGCATTGCCCAAACTTTAATGAATTTGGCGAAAATGCCCGATGCAATGACCCATCCCCAAGGCATGCAGATTAAAATCACCCGTCAAGAAATTGGACAAATGGTGGGTTGCTCCCGTGAAACGGTTGGGCGAATTTTGCGGATGTTAGAAGATGAAGGGCTGATTTCCGCCCACGGTAAAACCATTGTGGTGTTTGGCACTCGGTAACAAGCGGTCGAATTTTTATCACAATTTGCACCACGCTTTACGCCCTGCGATTTCCGTGGGGCGTTTGCTTACAGGCATACTTTAATCAAAAGGCGATTTATGTTTCCTTGGCATCACACACTCTATCAGCAACTCACGGCAAGTTTCCTCGCCGAACGTGGGCATCACGCGCTACTCTTTAAAACAGAAACGGGGCTTGGCACGACTGCCCTGATTGAAACCTTCGCCCAGTGGCTATTCTGCTTGCAACCCCAAGGGGCTTTACCTTGTGAGCAATGCAAAAGCTGTACCTTGTGGCACAGCGGTAATCACCCCGATTTTCACCTCATCACCACCATAGAGAATAAAGATATTGGCGTGGATCAAATTCGAGAAATGACCGAAACCTTGCAACAGTTCGCCCAGCAAGGGGGCAATGTGGTGATCTTCATTCAACATGCAGAACGCTTAACCGAAGCCGCTGCCAACGCCCTACTCAAAACCTTAGAAGAACCGCAACCTAAGGTCTATTTTCTCCTTGAAGCGCCGTTGCAATCTGCCATGCTTGCCACCATTCAAAGCCGTTGTCAGACGTGGCTTGTCAATGCCCCCGATTTTGCCCAAGCCTATGAATGGCTACAAACCCAATGCCCCGAACACTCGCCCCAAGAGATTGAAACTGCACTCCGCCTATGCCACGCTCGCCCTTTGTTGTGCAAAAAGTTCCTCGAAAATGACCGCTTGCCTCAACGAAAAGCCTTCCTACAAACCTTTTGGCGTTTCTATAAAAGTGGCGATGTGTGGTTATTACTCAATGCCTTTGACAAAGAGCAGGAAAATGCCCTCGCCCAACTCGAATGGCTCGGCTCGTTTTTCAGTGATGCCTTAAAAGCGAAGATGAATATCACAACCAACTGGCTTAATCCCGATCTACAAAATGGTATTCTTCCGTTTAGCCAAGCCTTAACCCCTCAACAGTTGCTGAAAGGCGACCAAATTTTGCAACAAGCCCAACGGGATTTACGAGAAATCAACGCCGTCAATCAAGAACTGATCCTGGCGGATATGCTGACGAAATTAGTCAGTGAGGTTTTTGGTTTAGCCTAAATCGCTAACTTTGTAGCCGTTGTAATAGGCGATCCATTGCGCGGTAGCCGAGGGCTTCGGCGATGTGGGGTTGTTGAATCGCTGGCTCATTGGCTAAATCGGCAATGGTGCGAGAAACTTTTAAAATGCGGTGATAAGCTCGCACGGAAAGCCCCAATGTGGTGAGGGCTTTTTCCAAAAACTGTGCATTTTCCGCACTGAGTGGGCAGTGCTGTTCAATCTCCCTTGTCGTTAATTGCCCGTTAATTTTTCCTTGGCGAGCAAGTTGCACCTCCCTCGCTAAAAAGACTCGCTTTCGAACCTGCTCGGTGGTTTCCCCTCGCTGTGCGGTACTATTTTGTAACGCTCCTTGGGGCAGGAGTGGCACTTCAATGGAGAGATCAAATCGGTCTAAAAATGGCCCTGAAAGGCGGTTTAAATACCGCATGACTTGTAGGGGTGAAGCACGATTGTGCGTGCCTTGGTAATGCCCTGTCGGGCTAGGGTTCATCGCCGCAATCAGCTGAAAACGGGCAGGAAATTGCACCTTAGCATTGGCTCGGGAGATCACAATTTCCCCCGATTCTAATGGCTGTCTTAACGCATCAAGCACCTTACGTTCAAATTCAGGCAGTTCATCTAAAAAAAGCACGCCGTTGTGCGCTAAGGAAATTTCGCCGGGCTTAGGGATCGAACCGCCCCCCACCAACGCCACCATAGAAGCACTGTGGTGAGGGGCGCGGAAGGGGCGTTTTTTCCAATTCTGCATATTCAGCTCATTATGTACAAGGCTAGTGATAGACGCGGTTTCAATGGCTTCTTGCTCTTCCATCTCCGGCAACAGATCCGCCAAACGGCTCGCTAACATCGTTTTACCTGTACCCGGCGGCCCAAGAAAGAGCAAATTATGTTGCCCCGAAGCAGCAATCGTTAAGGCGCGTTTGGCGTGTTGCTGACCGATAATATCCGTCAAATCTCGGCTTACAGGCAAGCTTTGTGGAGGCGTATTCTGTAACAGTTGTTGAGCAATGGGGAGCTGGTCACGATTATTGAGGAAATTGACTACTTGTAATAAGGAGTGGGCGATATAGCTTTCCGTGTTGGACACTAACGCCGCTTCGTTCATATTATGACGAGGAAGAATAAGCGTACGCTGGGCTTGCCGAGCCGCAATAATAGCAGGAATTGCACCGTGAATACCTCGCAGAAAACCCGTGAGGGAAAGCTCCCCAAGGAATTCAAACTGTTTGAGTTTATCCAGATCAAGCTGACCCGATGCAGCCAAAATGCCAAGGGCAATGGGCAAATCAAAACGCCCACCCTCTTTGGGTAAATCTGCTGGGGCTAGATTGATAGTAATCCGCCTTGCTGGGTAATCAAATTGGGCATTGAGTAACGCACTTCGCACACGATCTTGTGCTTCCTTCACACTTTTTTCTGGTAGCCCCACTAAGGTTAGCCCCGGCTTACCATTGCTGATATGCACTTCAATCGTGACCAACGGAGCTTCCACCCCCATTGAAGCACGGCTATACACCACTGCTAATGTCATAACGCCTCCTCTTTGCTACAGCATAAAGAGAAGGCGTTTTTTTGCGTAGAAGGAAATATTAATTTTTCGATAGAGATCGCAAAAATCAATACAAACTATGGCGTTGTGCTTTTGGCTTTATTACGCTCACGTTCGATTTTTATCCACTGTTGCACCCCTTGTTGATGCTCCGCATAGGTTTTGCTGAACTTATGCCCACCTGAACCATCGGCGACAAAATAGAGATACGGCGTTTCATCTGGTTTTGCGACACCTTGCAAGGATGCCAAGCTCGGCATTGCTATCGGTGTTGGTGGTAAGCCATTGATCACATAGGTGTTATAAGGCGTGGCTTCTTGGAGATCTTTCTTGGTGATATTGCCCTGATAACGCTCTCCCATACCATAAATGACCGTCGGGTCTGTTTGTAGGGGCATTTTAATCTTCAAGCGGTTAATAAATACCGAAGCGACCTGCGGGCGTTCCTTAGCAAGGGCGGTTTCTTTCTCCACGATAGAGGCTAAAATCAGCATTTCATAAGGATTCGCAAGGGGTAAATTTTCCGCACGATTTTGCCAAGCCGAATCAAGATCTTTTTGCTGTTTTTGATAAGCCCGTTTCAGCAAATCAAGGTCGCTTGAATAAGGTGCGTAGCGGTAAGTATCCGGTGCGAGCCAGCCTTCCACTTTTCCTTGTGGAATGCCTAATAAGGTGGCAATTTCCGCCTCATTTTTCTCTTTTAGGGTCTGTTTGAGGTATTTTGCCTTAGCAAGCTGTTCTCGCCACGCTTTGAAGGTTTTGCCCTCAATTAACTGCACATTTAACTGCACTTCTTTGCCACTATTGAGATGCTGTAATAATCCTTTCACATCTTGCACCTCATTTAGTGCATACACACCGGCTTTAAACTGGTTAAATTCAGGATGAAAGCGGATCAAATAGGGAAGTAAAAAGCTATCAGCGCTATCAATAATTCCCTGCGAGGTCAGCAAATTCGCCAACTTTTGGCTTGATGTGCCTTTTTCCACCACAAGAAATTGATCTTTCGGCATTGTTAAAGGGTGATTCCCTAGCTGATTGATTTTGTAATAAGCCACGCCAACGGCTGTACCACCAATAATCAAGAGAGAAAGAAGCAGTTTTTTAAACATAAGAAAATATCAACATCGAAAAGGGCGGATAAAGTACTACAACGGCAATAAAAAAGCGATGAATTGCTGAAATTTTAAGGGAAAAAGTAAGAAAATGGTGGGTCGTGAAGGATTCGAACCTTCGACCAACGGATTAAAAGTCCGCTGCTCTACCGACTGAGCTAACGACCCAAAAGGGAGGATTCTAAGTGGTGGGTCGTGAAGGATTCGAACCTTCGACCAACGGATTAAAAGTCCGCTGCTCTACCGACTGAGCTAACGACCCTTAGAATGGTGTTGGCAATAAATGGTGGGTCGTGAAGGATTCGAACCTTCGACCAACGGATTAAAAGTCCGCTGCTCTACCGACTGAGCTAACGACCCTTTTACTGCGTAACGGGGGCGTATCATACGGATTTTACCGCCCCGATCAACCTTTTTTTTCGTTTTTTAAATTATTTGCATAGTTTGCAAGCGATTTTCTGCATTTTAACGCTGACGCGCTTTAAAACGCGGGTTACTTTTGCAGATCACATAAAGTTTTCCTTTACGGCGAACAATTTTGCAATCTGGGTGGCGTGTTTTCGCACTTTTGAGGGAATTTAAAATCTGCATTTTTTATCCTTTTTTTGTTGTCAAACTAGCAAGCCCTTTAAAGCGTTCATTAAATTTACTCGCTCGCCCTTCCGTATTGACCTCACGGCGTTTGCCGGTATAAACGGGGTGGGAAGCGGAAGAGGTATCCAACGGATAGAAAGGATATTCCTTGCCATCTTCCCACACCATCGTTTTCGTGGTGTGCGCACAAGAGCGAATAACCCAGCCTTGTTGCGCACTGCTATCATAAAATAGCACCTCACGGTAGTTCTCCGGATGAATGCCCTGTTTCATTTTGTCTCCTAAAAATTTTTAAATCCATAATTAAAAAGTGGTTATATCTTAACGTAAAAAATCATAATAGCAATAATTTTTTTATGGTTTTATAAAAAAATGGAAAATGGCGACCAAGATCACAGTTCCAAGGGGAGAAATATGGTAGGCTATGGCGATTTTTAACCTTCGAGGAATGCTTATGTCTAAATACCTAATTGCCCCCTCTATTCTCTCCGCCGACCTCGCCCGCCTTGGCGATGATGTTGCCGAAGTCCTCAACGCAGGGGCAGATTTAATCCACTTTGACGTGATGGATAATCACTATGTCCCGAACTTAACTTTCGGGCCGGCAATTTGCCAAGCCCTGCGTGATTACGGCATTCAATGCCCTATTGATGTCCATTTAATGGTCAAACCGGTGGAACGCCTCATCCCTGATTTTGCCAAAGCTGGCGCGAATATCATCACATTCCACCCCGAAGCCACAGAACATATTGACCGCAATTTACAGCTTATTCGTGATCTCGGCTGTCAATCCGGGCTTGTGTTTAACCCTGCAACCCCGTTGCACTATTTAGATTATGTGATGGATAAAGTTGATGTGATTTTATTGATGTCTGTTAATCCCGGTTTTGGGGGACAATCTTTTATTCCAAGCACCTTAGCGAAATTACAGGAAGTGCGTAAGCGTATTGATGAGAGTGGCTATGACATTCGCCTTGAAGTCGATGGTGGCGTGAAAGTCAATAACATCGCCGAAATCGCCAAGGCTGGAGCAGATATGTTCGTTGCCGGTTCAGCGATTTTTGATCAGCCGGACTATCAAGCCGTTATTGCACAAATGCGTGCCGAGCTCGCCAAGGTTTCAGGCTAATTTCATCTCTACAAGCGGTCGATTTTTAATGACTTTTTGCACAAACAAAATCTTGTCAAAATTCGACCGCTTGCCTTTCTTTGGTTACAATACGCCACTTTTTTCTAACTTCCGACAATATTAATGATGACAAAAGAAACCATTGTTGCCCAAGCTACGCCGATTGGACGTGGTGGTATTGGCATTTTGCGTGTTTCTGGCCCTTTAGCCAGTGAGGTTGCCCACGCTGTTCTCGGCAAATGTCCGAAGGTGCGAATGGCGGACTATCTCCCCTTTAAAGATGAAGACGGCACCGTCTTAGACCAAGGTATCGCCCTCTTTTTCAAAGCGCCAAACTCCTTTACGGGGGAAGATGTTTTGGAACTTCAAGGCCACGGGGGGCAGATTATTCTTGATCTTCTGCTTCAACGTATTTTAAAAGTGAAGGGCGTGCGAATTGCCCGAGCGGGGGAGTTTTCAGAGCAGGCATTTTTAAACGATAAACTTGACCTTGCCCAAGCCGAAGCCATTGCCGATTTAATTGATGCGACCTCCGAGCAGGCAGCACGTTCAGCATTGAAATCCCTACAAGGCGAATTTTCCCATAAAATCAATGGGTTAGTTGATGCGGTGATCTATCTGCGTACTTATGTGGAAGCGGCGATTGACTTCCCCGATGAGGAAATTGATTTCCTCGCGGACGGTAAAATCGAAGCCAAACTTAATGAGATTATTGCGCAACTTGCGGATGTTCGCCAAGAAGCGAAACAGGGGACAATTTTACGGGAGGGGATGAAAGTGGTTATCGCGGGTAAGCCCAACGCCGGTAAATCAAGCCTACTCAATGCCCTTGCAGGGCGAGAAGCCGCCATTGTGACCGATATTGCCGGCACAACCCGTGATGTGTTGCGTGAGCATATCCATATTGACGGTATGCCGTTGCATATTATTGACACCGCAGGTTTGCGAGATGCTAGCGATGAGGTGGAACGCATCGGGATTCAACGGGCGTGGGGGGAAATTGAGCAAGCCGACCACGTTCTACTGATGATCGACAGCCAAACCTCCCCGAAAGACGATTTCCGCCAAGAGTGGGCAGATTTTCTTGCGAAGTTACCGAAAAATCTCCCCGTTACGGTTATTCGCAATAAGGTGGATCTCACTAATGAAGCGGAAAGCCTAACGGAATCGGCGGATTTCACGGTAATTCGTCTTTCTGCACAAACGAAAGTAGGGGTCGATTTGCTCCGTGAGCATTTGAAAAAATCCATGGGGTATCAAAGCTCAACGGAGGGAGGCTTCCTTGCTCGCCGTCGTCATTTAGTCGCCCTTGAAACGGCAGCGGAACATTTAGAACGAGGTCATATTCAGCTCACCCAATTCCACGCGGGGGAACTACTCGCCGAAGAACTGCGTATGGTGCAAAATGCCCTGAGCGAAATCACGGGGCAATTTACCTCCGACGATCTCTTGGGTAATATTTTCAGTTCTTTCTGTATCGGCAAATAGCCCATTCCCTTTCATGACGCCAATAAAAAAGCCCACAAAATAACCTTGTGGGCTTATTGCATACTAATAAGTGATGTCAAGCCTCCCCTTCCTTGCTCTTTGGGCGAAATTCATCGCCTTTTTAGCAAAATTCTGTCAAAATTCTACCGCTTGTTTATTTTAAAAAAGAGAGAATTATGTCAAAACCTATCGTATTTAGTGGCGTTCAGCCCTCAGGGGAACTTAGTTTAGGCAACTATTTAGGGGCGTTACGTCAATGGACGAAAATGCAAGACGATTACGAATGCCTTTTCTGTATCGTTGATCTTCACGCCATTACCGTTCGCCAAGATGCCGAAGCCCTACGCAAAGCGACCTTAGACACCCTCGCCATTTACCTTGCCTGTGGCATTGACCCGAATAAAAGCACCATTTTCATTCAATCCCATGTGCCAGAACATAGCCAATTAGCTTGGATTTTAAACTGCTATACCTATTTCGGCGAAATGGGGCGGATGACCCAATTTAAAGATAAATCCGCACGCCACGAAGATAACGTCAATGTGGGCTTATTTACCTACCCCGTGTTAATGGCGGCGGATATTTTGCTCTACCAAGCAAACCAAGTGCCCGTGGGGGATGATCAGAAACAGCACCTTGAAATCACCCGTGATATTGCTAACCGTTTCAACGCCCTTTATGGCAAGAAAGATGCCGAAGGTCATGTGATTGAAAGCCTGTTCCAAGTACCGGAAGTCTTTATTGCGAAAACAGGTGCGCGGGTGATGTCACTCCTTGAACCAACGAAGAAAATGTCTAAGTCCGACGATAATCGAAATAACGTGATCGGCTTGTTAGAAGATCCAAAATCGGTGGCGAAGAAAATCAAACGGGCGATGACCGATGGCGATGAACCCCCAGTGGTGCGTTATGATGTCCAGAATAAACCCGGCGTTTCTAACTTATTAGATATTTTAGCGAGTATCACGGGCAAAACGATGCCTGAACTCGAAGCGGAATTTGAAGGCAAAATGTACGGCCATTTAAAAACCGCCGTTGCAGATGAAGTTTCCCAAATGCTCAGTGAGTTACAAGCCCGTTATCACCATTTCCGTAATGATGAAGCGTTACTCGAAAAAATCTACCGTGAAGGGGCAGAAAAAGCACGCCAACGTGCCGCCAAAACCCTTAAAGCGGTTTATCAAGCGGTAGGATTTGTCGCTTAATTTGCGTTTCCCATTACCAAAAAAGGCTTCTTAGGAAGCCTTTCTCTTTACTCACTCTCCGCCAATAGTTTCAGCACGAGTTCTAACACCAACGGAAATTCGGTGTAGCCTTCTCGATCCAGAAAATGCCCCCCTTCTGGTAAGCGGATATACTCGGCGTTAAGATGTTGGGCAAGTTGATCGCTATATTGGTGGGGAACGATGGTATCGGTCATCGAAGCCACGACATAAGATTTAAACGGCATTAAAGGCGGTAAAATCGCATAGAGGTTAGAAAACGGCGTTAATTCAGGAATCGTGGTCAGTGGCTGATAAAACCCAGAAACCCACACACCGCCCACAGGGCGTTCAAACTGTTTCGCCAAGAAATTCAAGCTCGCAATGCACCCTAAGCTATGACCGACAATCACCGTTGGCTCATCACATTGAATTTGTGTCTTCAGATAATCAAGCCATTTTTCCGGCGTTGGGTGCTGAGAATCCGGCATGGCTAAACGGTGGCATCGAATACCTCGCTCAACAAGGGCTTGCTCTAACCACGGAAACCAATGGTTATCCGGCGAGGCGGTATAGCCGTGAATAATATAAACCTGTGGCATTTTTTCTCCTACAAGCGGTCGTTTTTTCTCAAAATAAACAACGGGGAAAATTCCCCGTTGATTGATGTGCTTACTCTTCAAAATAAAGGTCTTTGAAGTAATAAACCCCTTGTGGGTGCTTACCCGTATAACCTTTTAATTTTGGATTTTTAATGAACTGCCCTGCGTAGTGATAAACCGCCACAAAAGGGTGATGGCTATCGAGTTCTGCTTCCGCTTGGGCATAAATCTCTGCCCGTTCATTTTCAGTTTTCGCATAGTAAGCACTTTCCATAAGCTGATCAAATTTTTCGCTCTTAAAGCCAATTTTATTCTGATCACTATGGGATAAGTAGTACGTTAAGAATGTACTCGCTTCATTATAGTCTGCAATCCACGCCGAAAATGCCAAGGTATAATCTTTCTGGGCTTTGGTATCGAGGGAGGTTTTCCACTCCATATTTTTCAACGAAATATCCACCAAGCCTTCTAAATTTTTCTTCCACATGGACGTCGCCGCAATGGCGATATTTTTCAAGCCATCATTAGTGTTATAAAGTAAATCGGTTTTTAGCGGTTTATCTTTGCTATAACCGGCTTCTTTGAGGAGTTTTACCGCTTCTTCATTACGTTTTGCTTGAGTCCAGCTCGCATATTCCGGCTGTTTAATCTGCTCCCCTGCACCAATATAATTTGGGGTATAAGTGAAGGTCGGCACTTGCCCAAAGCCAAGGACTTTATCTGTAATGACCACACGGTCAAGGGAGAGATCTAACGCTTTACGCACACGAATATCATCAAACGGCGGTTTGGCTAAATTCATCTCATAAGTGAAAGTCCCTAATTTGCGAGAACCGTGAATCTGTGCGCCGTATTCTTGTTTAAAAGAAGCCGTTTTATACAGGGAGCTTGGAATACTGGATAAATCAATCTCCCCCGTGCGGTAACGGGCAATCGCGGCGGTATCATCGGCACGGTATAAGGTTGCTTTCTCTAATACCGTTTCTTTATTATTCCAATACGTTGGGCTACGCTCAAAGACGATTTTTTCATTCACCACACGCTCTTTAATGCGATAAGCCCCATTGCCCACTAAATGTTCCGGCTTGATCCAATTTTCGCCATATTTTTCCACCGTCGCACGATGTACCGGTAAAAGAGAGGAGTGTTGTGTGAGATCCACCGCATAAGAAACCGGTGCAGAAAGGGTTAAACGGAGGGTATGATCATCCACCGCAGTAATCCCAAGGGTATCCACTGGCTTTTTACCTTGTAAAATATCATCGACATTTTCCATTTTCATGAAATTCAGGTAGGAAGCATAAGGTGAGGCGGTTTTCGGATCGACTAAACGTCGCCAAGCATAGACAAAATCCTGTGCAGTCACGGGGTCGCCATTGCTCCACTTCGCATCTTGGCGGAGGTAGAATGTCCATGTTTTATTATCTTCCGAAGCTTCCCAACGAGTTGCCACACCGGGGATAATTCGCCCATCTTCATCCGAATTGACAAGACCTTCAAAAATTTGGCGCGCAATTAAACTCTCCCCCGTTCCTTCCATTTTTTGTGGGTCGAGGGTTGCCGGTTCGGCGCTCATCTGAAAATTCGCTTCTTGCTTAGTTGCCAGTTTCACCCCTGCCGGCACAGTGGCTGCCAATGCACTTGTCGTCAAACAAAGGGCTAAACTTAACGCTGAAAAAGTCGTTTTTAAGGTTGTCTTATATTGCATTATGATTTCCTCCAAAGGTTAAAAACCCCATTCTAAATAAGTCATTAGGAAGATAAACCTTTTTTTGTCAATTTTATGAAGTAGATCGCATTTTCAGAGATGAATGAGGTGTATTTCTCTTGTTTTTCAAAGAGATGTGAATATATAAATATATTTATAGTAGAACAAGCGGTTAAATTTAATTGAAATTTTGCAAATAAAAAAGGAGTGAAAAATGATCTGCCCCCCAAAAGTTGGACTAAACAACCAACTGACTAAGGGGCAGATTTTTTATGACTAAATACAATTCACTTTTTAAACAACAGGTGATCGAATTTTATCTTCAACAACATAAAAATCGGTCATTCACTCGCCAATATTTTCATCTTAACAAGAGAACATTGAACCGTTGGATTGCACAATTTAATTGTTATGGTTTAGCTAGCTTGGCGGTGCGACGTAAAAACAAGCCTATTCGCCTGAGTTCAAATTATCGGTGGTACAAGCGGTCATAAATAGGCAATTTTCTGCAGAATCGGCTTGCTTTCATTTTTACATTGCCAATTCGGGTATCATTAGCCAATGGTTGCAAGCCTTTGAAAAGTGAGTTCAAGTGTGCTGAGGGTAAAGTCTATTTGTCGCCGATTAAAGACCTTTTTAACGGTGAAATTATTGCTTATTCTCTTTCACGAAGCCCCAATTTTGAACAAATTATCCAAATGATGAATCAAGCAATGACTAAACTGAATGGCGAACACCCGATTCTTCATTCCGATCAAGGTTGGCAATATCAAATGAGAGGGTATCAAAATCTGCTCAAAGAAAATGGCATTCAACAAAGTATGTCAAGAAAGGGAAATTGCTTGGATAATGCGGCGATGGAAAGTTTTTTTGGGCGGTTGAAAACAGAATGTGTTGTTGATGAACAGTTTGACACCTTCGAGCAACTGGAGAAGAGACTCCACGAATACATTTATTACTACAACAATAAACGTATTCAAAGTAAGCTAAAAGGACTGAGTCCTGTGGAATACCGAGCTCAGTCCTTAAATTAAAGTCGTCTAACTTTTTGGGGTCAGATCATTTCCCCAAGGCTTTTGATTTACGGATACGAATCTCGTTACTATGCGCCAAGACGCTCTTTGATACGTGCAGATTTACCTGAACGCTCACGTAAGTAGTAAAGTTTCGCTTTGCGAACCGCACCTTTACGTTTCACAAAAATGCTATCTACTACTGGTGAGTGAGTTTGGAATACACGCTCAACGCCTACGCCGTTAGAAACTTTACGTAAGGTAAATGCAGAGTGCAAGCCACGGTTACGAATTGCAATAACCACGCCTTCGAACGCTTGCAAACGTCTTTTACTACCTTCAACTACCCATACTTTCACTTCCAAGGTATCACCAGGGCGGAAGCTTGGTACGTTTGATTTTAACTGTTCTTGTTCGATTTGTTTGATGATGTTACTCATGTTATAAACCTTCTAAATCCTAGAATTAACTGATTCGTGCTGTTTTTTGATTTTTCGCAACAACACACGTTGTTCGTCAGTCAGAGCTAGGCCATCCAATAGCTCAGGGCGTCTTAACCACGTTCGTTCAAGGGATTGTTCTAATCGCCATTGACGAATTTGTTCGTGATGACCCGACATCAGTACACTCGGTACAGGCATACCATCTAGCACTTCTGGGCGTGTGTAGTGGGGGCAATCTAATAAACCGCTAGCAAAAGAATCTTCTTCAGCTGAAGCCTGCTTACCTAATACCCCGGGGATAAATCGTGCAACGGCATCAATCAATGTCATTGCCGGAATTTCCCCCCCAGTGAGAACGTAATCGCCGATTGACCACTCTTCATCCACTTCCGTTTGAATCAATCGCTCGTCAATGCCTTCATAGCGACCACAGACTAAAATCAATTTTTGATTTTCAGCTAGCTGTTGTACGCCGGCTTGATTGAGCTTACGCCCCTGTGGTGAAAGATAAATTACTTTCACCGTGCTACCGTCTTTTGTTGCCTCCCCTCGTGCGGCATAAATTGCATCACGAAGTGGTTGCACCATCATCAACATTCCCGGCCCACCGCCGTAGGGACGATCATCCACTGTGCGATGTTTATCCAAGGTGAAATCTCGCGGATTCCAACATTGAACATCAAGAAGTTGCTGTTTAACGGCTCTGCCTGTTACCCCGAATTCGGTAATTGCTTTAAACATTTCGGGAAAAAGGGAAATAATACCAATCCACATAGAATCACCGAATGCTACGACTCAAAGCTAACCGCATACCTGAGGTTAGAAACCAGCGTCCCAATCCACCGTAATTGTTTTGGTGGCGAGATCTACTCTTTTAACTACTTGTTCATATAAGAACGGAATAAGCCGTTCTTGTTTTCCGAAAGCATCTTTTGTGCTGGCGCGTACAACAAGCACATCATTTGAACCTGTTTCCATCATTTCAGCCACAACGCCCATGGTATAACCTTCAAGATTGACTACGGTTGAGCCGATTAAATCGTGCCAATAGTAATCCCCCTCGTCCAATTCAGGAAACACGCTTAAATCGACGCCGATTTCGGCATTCGTTAAAAGCTGTGCGGCTTCACGGTCATCCACGCCTTTGATTTTCACAATCAAATCATTGCTGTGATAACGCCAACTTTCCAACTCCACAGATTGCCACTGTCCTTTTATTTTTAAGAACCAAGGCTGGTAGTCGAAAATGCTTTCAGGGTATTCGGTTGATGAATAAAGGCGCGACCAGCCACGGATACCATAGGTAGAACCTAATTTCCCCACAACTTCGATTTTTTGTTCGCTCATCTTCATCACCTATAATTTTAAATGGGTTGCTTGCAATTAAGCTGCTTTGCGTGCTTCTTTTACAAGAGATGCAACACGGTCTGAAAGCTCAGCACCTTTACCTAACCACGCATCAACTTTATCTAAGTCTAAACGTAAACGTTCAGCTTGACCTGCTGCGATTGGGTTGAAAAAGCCGATACGCTCAATGAAGCGACCGTCACGCGGGGAACGGCTGTCCGCTACCACGATTTGATAAAATGGGCGTTTTTTAGCTCCGCCACGAGTTAAACGAATGGTTACCATAACCTTCCTCTAAAAGTTTAAGATAGTAAAAATAAAACCCTCGTTCGAGGTGAGGGTGCGATCTTGCCTCAAAGAAGAGAGAACAAGCGGTCGGATTATACTGATTTTTTGCTAGAAAGCAAATATCCCTCTGGGTGACACCTTAATATAAGGAAAACGCATCACAGTTTCTATATTTGGGGATTTGATTGGGGACTTTGAGAAAAAATGTGGAAAATTTAAAAAATGATGTGAGTCTGCTTCCATAATATATTTAAGTATAAGATTTAGGCTTTCTGATTAATATTGGAATATGCTAAATATTAATAATATAGAGTAATTATGAAGATTTAGACTGTAAAATAATCAAATCGGCTAAAAGATTAACAAATGGTCATTTTTTTAAAACTTTTTGCAAAAAAGACTTGCGCGGGTTTTGAAAATCTCTATAATGCGCACCACACAACGACGCACTGTTGTGAAGAGTTTTAAATCACAGTGCGTCGTTTTATTTTCGCCTGAATTTAGGTGAAATTGTTCTTTAAAAAGATATCAGACAATCTGTGTGGGCACTTGTTGATGAAGGTTTTAAAAAAATTGATTTTAAAGTCTTAATAAGTGCTTGACTCAAAAATTCATTAAATGATTTTGTAAGACAGCAGTTATTGAGCGATTGAACTTGAATTGAAGAGTTTGATCATGGCTCAGATTGAACGCTGGCGGCAGGCTTAACACATGCAAGTCGAACGGTAGCAGGAAGAAGCTTGCTTCTTTGCTGACGAGTGGCGGACGGGTGAGTAATGCTTGGGAATCTGGCTTATGGAGGGGGATAACCACTGGAAACGGTGGCTAATACCGCGTAGTCTCTTAGGAGTAAAGGGTGGGACCTTCGGGCCACTTGCCATAAGATGAGCCCAAGTGGGATTAGGTAGTTGGTGGGGTAATAGCCTACCAAGCCGACGATCTCTAGCTGGTCTGAGAGGATGACCAGCCACACTGGAACTGAGACACGGTCCAGACTCCTACGGGAGGCAGCAGTGGGGAATATTGCACAATGGGGGGAACCCTGATGCAGCCATGCCGCGTGAATGAAGAAGGCCTTCGGGTTGTAAAGTTCTTTCGGTGATGAGGAAGGTGTAATTTTTAATAGAAGTTACAATTGACGTTAGTCACAGAAGAAGCACCGGCTAACTCCGTGCCAGCAGCCGCGGTAATACGGAGGGTGCGAGCGTTAATCGGAATAACTGGGCGTAAAGGGCACGCAGGCGGTTGTTTAAGTAGGGTGTGAAAGCCCCGGGCTTAACCTGGGAATTGCATTCTAGACTGGACAACTAGAGTACTTTAGGGAGGGGTAGAATTCCACGTGTAGCGGTGAAATGCGTAGAGATGTGGAGGAATACCGAAGGCGAAGGCAGCCCCTTGGGAATGTACTGACGCTCATGTGCGAAAGCGTGGGGAGCAAACAGGATTAGATACCCTGGTAGTCCACGCTGTAAACGATGTCGATTTGGGGGTTGAGCTTTAAGCTTGGCGCCCGTAGCTAACGTGATAAATCGACCGCCTGGGGAGTACGGCCGCAAGGTTAAAACTCAAATGAATTGACGGGGGCCCGCACAAGCGGTGGAGCATGTGGTTTAATTCGATGCAACGCGAAGAACCTTACCTACTCTTGACATCCATAGAACCTTGTAGAGATACGAGGGTGCCTTCGGGAACTATGAGACAGGTGCTGCATGGCTGT
Organism: Pasteurellaceae bacterium Macca; assembly: GCA_023101485.1. Lineage (GTDB taxonomy): Bacteria > Pseudomonadota > Gammaproteobacteria > Enterobacterales > Pasteurellaceae > LVZB01. The sequence goes on from LVZB01000001.1 coordinate 1,086,425, forward strand.
CGTCAGCTCGTGTTGTGAAATGTTGGGTTAAGTCCCGCAACGAGCGCAACCCTTATCCTTTGTTGCCAGCGATTCGGTCGGGAACTCAAAGGAGACTGCCAGTGATAAACTGGAGGAAGGTGGGGATGACGTCAAGTCATCATGGCCCTTACGAGTAGGGCTACACACGTGCTACAATGGTGCATACAGAGGGAGGCGAGCCTGCGAGGGGGAGCGAATCTCACAAAGTGCATCTAAGTCCGGATTGGAGTCTGCAACTCGACTCCATGAAGTCGGAATCGCTAGTAATCGCAAATCAGAATGTTGCGGTGAATACGTTCCCGGGCCTTGTACACACCGCCCGTCACACCATGGGAGTGGGTTGTACCAGAAGTAGATAGCTTAACCGTAAGGGGGGCGTTTACCACGGTATGATTCATGACTGGGGTGAAGTCGTAACAAGGTAACCGTAGGGGAACCTGCGGTTGGATCACCTCCTTACCAAAGACTGAGTTGACAAGCGCTCACACAGATTGTTTGATAGAAATAAAGGCTGGAAAGCATCTTTAAATGCTGTCCCCATCGTCTAGAGGCCTAGGACATCGCCCTTTCACGGCGGTAACCGGGGTTCGAATCCCCGTGGGGACGCCATTTAAAGATGATTTTTATTGTCTTACTGTTCTTTAAAAAATTGGAAACAAGCTGAAAAAACTGAAGAGACTTTCAAGTCTTGCGAAAGCGAGATATGAAAAAGTCTGAGTAAGAAAAAATCTTGTGTGAACAAAAGCACACAAGTCTTGTTATTTGAAGTACAACACAAAATTTTTGAGGTTGTATGGTTAAGTGACTAAGTGCATACGGTGGATGCCTTGGCAATCAGAGGCGATGAAGGACGTGCTAATCTGCGAAAAGCTTGGATGAGTCGATAAGAGGCGTTTAATCCAAGATATCCGAATGGGGAAACCCGATAGATGAAGAATCTATCATCATTATCTGAATACATAGGATAATGAAGCAAACCGGGAGAACTGAAACATCTAAGTACCCCGAGGAAAAGAAATCAACCGAGATTCCGTCAGTAGCGGCGAGCGAACGCGGAAGAGCCAGTTAGTGATAGCAGTGGTGTAAGGAGAATGAGCTGGGAAGCTCAATCACAGAGGGTGATAATCCCGTATCTAAAAACCCCATTGTGGTACTAGGCTAACAATAAGTAGGGCGGGACACGTGATATCCTGTTTGAAGATGGGGGGACCATCCTCCAAGGCTAAATACTCCTGATTGACCGATAGTGAACCAGTACTGTGAAGGAAAGGCGAAAAGAACCCCAGCGAGGGGAGTGAAATAGAACCTGAAACCGTATGCATACAAGCAGTGGGAGCAAGAGCAATCTTGTGACTGCGTACCTTTTGTATAATGGGTCAGCGACTTATATTTTGTAGCGAGGTTAACCGAATAGGGGAGCCGTAGGGAAACCGAGTCTTAACTGGGCGTGTAGTTGCAAGGTATAGACCCGAAACCCGGTGATCTAGCCATGGGCAGGTTGAAGATTGGGTAACACTAATTGGAGGACCGAACCGACTAATGTTGAAAAATTAGCGGATGACTTGTGGCTGGGGGTGAAAGGCCAATCAAACCGGGAGATAGCTGGTTCTCCCCGAAATCTATTTAGGTAGAGCCTTGAGCGGACACCTTCGGGGGTAGAGCACTGTTTCGGCTAGGGGTCCATCCCGGATTACCAACCCGATGCAAACTGCGAATACCGAAGAGTGATACTCAGGAGACACACGGTGGGTGCTAACGTCCATCGTGAAGAGGGAAACAACCCAGACCGCCAGCTAAGGTCCCAAAATCTATATTAAGTGGGAAACGAAGTGGGAAGGCTTAGACAGCTAGGATGTTGGCTTAGAAGCAGCCACCATTTAAAGAAAGCGTAATAGCTCACTAGTCGAGTCGGCCTGCGCGGAAGATGTAACGGGGCTAAAATATAGTACCGAAGCTGCGGCATCAGATGTAAATCTGTTGGGTAGGGGAGCGTCGTGTAAGCGGAAGAAGGTGAATCGAGAGGTTTGCTGGACGTATCACGAGTGCGAATGCTGACATAAGTAACGACAAAACGAGTGAAAAACTCGTTCGCCGGAAGACCAAGGGTTCCTGTCCAACGTTAATCGGGGCAGGGTGAGTCGGCCCCTAAGGCGAGGCTGAAAAGCGTAGTCGATGGGAAACGGGTTAATATTCCCGTACTTGGATAAACTGCGATGTGGGGACGGAGAAGGTTAGGTTAGCAGACTGTTGGATGTCTGTTTAAGGCGGTAGGTGGAATGCTTAGGCAAATCCGGGCATTCTTAACACCGAGAACTGATGACGAGGTGCTACGGCACTGAAGTAACTGATACCACGCTTCCAGGAAAAGCCACTAAGCTTCAGGTTTATCTAAACCGTACTGAAAACCGACACAGGTGGTCAGGTAGAGAATACTCAGGCGCTTGAGAGAACTCGGGTGAAGGAACTAGGCAAAATAGCACCGTAACTTCGGGAGAAGGTGCGCTGGCGTAAGTTGTAGGAGTTAACCTCCGAAGGCTGAACCAGTCGAAGATACCAGCTGGCTGCAACTGTTTATTAAAAACACAGCACTCTGCAAACACGAAAGTGGACGTATAGGGTGTGATGCCTGCCCGGTGCTGGAAGGTTAATTGATGGTGTTATCGCAAGAGAAGCTCCTGATCGAAGCCCCAGTAAACGGCGGCCGTAACTATAACGGTCCTAAGGTAGCGAAATTCCTTGTCGGGTAAGTTCCGACCTGCACGAATGGCATAATGATGGCCAGGCTGTCTCCACCCGAGACTCAGTGAAATTGAAATCGCCGTGAAGATGCGGTGTACCCGCGGCTAGACGGAAAGACCCCGTGAACCTTTACTATAGCTTGACACTGAACATTGAATTTTGATGTGTAGGATAGGTGGGAGCCTTAGAAGCAGGAACGCTAGTTCTTGTGGAGGCGTCCTTGAAATACCACCCTTTAACGTTTGATGTTCTAACGAAGACTACGAAACGTGGTCTCGGACAGTGTCTGGTGGGTAGTTTGACTGGGGCGGTCTCCTCCCAAAGCGTAACGGAGGAGCACGAAGGTTTGCTAATGACGGTCGGACATCGTCAGGTTAGTGCAATGGTATAAGCAAGCTTAACTGCGAGACAGACAAGTCGAGCAGGTGCGAAAGCAGGTCATAGTGATCCGGTGGTTCTGAATGGAAGGGCCATCGCTCAACGGATAAAAGGTACTCCGGGGATAACAGGCTGATACCGCCCAAGAGTTCATATCGACGGCGGTGTTTGGCACCTCGATGTCGGCTCATCACATCCTGGGGCTGAAGTAGGTCCCAAGGGTATGGCTGTTCGCCATTTAAAGTGGTACGCGAGCTGGGTTTAGAACGTCGTGAGACAGTTCGGTCCCTATCTGCCGTGGGCGTTGGATGATTGAATGGGGCTGCTCCTAGTACGAGAGGACCGGAGTGGACGCATCACTGGTGTTCCAGTTGTCTCGCCAGAGGCACTGCTGGGTAGCTAAATGCGGAAGAGATAAGTGCTGAAAGCATCTAAGCACGAAACTTGCCATAAGATGAGTCATCCCAGTCTATAAGACTGTAAGGGTTGTTGGAGACTACGACGTAGATAGGTGTGGTGTGTAAGCGTTGCGAGACGTTGAGCTAACACATACTAATTGCCCGAGAGGCTTAACCATACAACCTCAAGGGTTTTGGGGTTGTAAAAAGCTAAGCCAAATAACGAGAAAACGAAGAGAGACAGATGAAAATCGGTCAAGTCGATTCAGAACAGCTTGTTTCGAATTTAAAGAAAAAGAACGAAAAACAGAAACATCATCACCAGAATATTCTGGCAACGAGAGTGCTGTGGCCCCACCTGATTCCATCCCGAACTCAGAAGTGAAACGCAGTAACGCCGATGGTAGTGTGGGGTCTCCCCATGTGAGAGTAGGGCATTGCCAGATTTTAATGAAGAAGAACCGCAGGTCACCCCTGCGGTTTTTTGCGTTTGGGATTTTATCAAGACAGCATAGATATCAAAGCTATCAACGCCAATGGTTTACGGTTTGCTTTTAGGCGTTAGCGAATGCAATAAAGCCAGCGGTTAGTCTAAAATCAGCCTAAAGCCAGTATCAGAACGAACACGACCGAAAACAGCCAAAGCAAAATCCCAACAAAAAAAGACCGCTTGTTTTGATGTAACAAGCGGTCCTTTTTTATGAGAAATACTATGTGCTTTATTATGGACGCAGACGTAGATTATCCAATATGTTAGAATATTTCGTAAATTAAAGCTTTTGATACGTTGAGCTTTTGGTGTTTAAAGTAATTAATGTAAATGACGGAGCTTAATAGAAAGAAATAGGTATGTTCGTGAATTGTAAAAATAATGGAATTTACGGGAATTTTCGCGATCTTGTTTACCTTTTTATGAACTATCAAAATTACTTTATCTTTTTTAATTTCTCTTTCAAGTATTTTAAAATTAAGGGTCACGTTTTGATAGATAAGCAAACAGTAGTTAATGGAAAGAGTAAGTTGGGTTTACACTGTAACTCTATGCGTTAAATTATTTATACTTTTTATTCTATTGGTTAAAAAAGATTTGTGATGGAAGAGAGAAAATTTATCCTTTAGAGGAGGTATTTATTCAGTTTTAAGAATATATTTATAAAAAAAGAAAACAGATTTTTTCAAAAATTATCAAGTAAGTTTATAAAAAGACATTATATTGATATTCTCGTTTTAAAGGTGCCTTAGGTAGGGTTAATATTGGCATATAGGATAAATAAAGCATAAAGATTTTTTAAATGAACGCTCAAATATACCTAATGAAAAAGGTTATTTTCCTTATAAACATCGAAATGTAAGAAGTGCATCGGCAAGTATTAAACGATACTATGAATATCTTTTTACCTACGAAAAGTATCCTGAACTTAATATTGAAAAACGACAAATAGAATAGCGGTCTTATTTAAAGACCTTAAAGATAAGTTACGCCCTCATAGCGGTTTAATAAGAAAGCATAAGATATTGTTTATAAAGGATTTTTTAAATAGAAAAAGTTGGTAAGAGCAACAAAAAATAACTATTACCAACTATTTTGTCCTATATGCCTTTTAAAATAAATTAAAAATCTGCACTTGGATGGAATAGATATTCTATTTATTTTAATAGTGCAGATTATTTAATTAGGAATTACCAATATTTATTGATTTCCGCTTTAATTGCTTCGGCGGTGGCTTTGCCTTTTTCACCGACTAAGGCGCGCCCTGCGATAAAGACTTTGGCATTTTTAATCTCTTTAAAGAGATGAATTTCTTCCGGTACGATACCACCGGTAATCGACAGCTCTAAGCCAATCTCTTCTAAGCGTTTCATCTTCTCGATATCTTCGTCCGTCCAGCCTTTGCCAGCGAGTTCTGCATCACGAGAGCGGTGATAAATGGCTTGTTTAACGCCTAAATCAACCCACTCTTTGGCATCTTCAAAAGTCCAGTTACCGTAGATTTCAATTTGAATCTCTTTTGGCACTTTCGGGCTATGGGCAGCGTTAAATTCATCTGCGACTTTTTTACACGCTGCTTTGGTCGCTGGGTGAGCCGCAGCAGAAACGGTCAGCCAATCAGCCCCTGCTTCATACGCCATTTTAGCTAGAATTGCCCCACCATCAGTGGTTTTTAAATCACACACTAAGATGTGATTTGGGTGTAAAGCGCGTAAAGTGGAAACGGCTTTCATTCCCTCGGCACAGGCAAGGATAGTACCCACTTCGATAATTTCGACTAAATTTTCCGCCTGTTTTGCATCAGCCACGGCTTTTTCAAGGCTTAATGAATCAAGGGCGATTTGGAGTAATGGTTTAGACATAATCATTTCCTTATAAATAAAAATTAGTTCAGTGCGGCATCAATAACGGCGATCACATCCTCAGGGGTTTTGCAATCAAGGAATTTTTGAATATTCACGCCATCTTCGTGATCTTCATCATCAAAGGCTTGGGTAATCTCCATAATGCCTTCCATATGGGTGTCAGAATCGCTTCCCGCAAGGGCAAGGAGTACCGAAATCGGGGTGTCATCGCCATCAAAATAGATAGGTTCCGCTAAGGTCACGAGGGAGAATGCTGTGCGGATCACCCCTTCTTCTGGGCGAGCGTGGGGCATTGCAAGACCCGGTGCAAGAATGATATAGGGCCCCATTTCGTTGATTTTAGCGATGATGTTGTCGTAGTAACGGGGTTCTACCGCACCGGATTTGATTAAGAGATCAATGCTCAGTTTGATTGCTTCTTGCCAGTTGCTCGCACGTTGGTTAAGAAGAATAGCATTGTTTTCGATAAGAGATTGTTTAAGCATCGTTTGTCCTTAAATTGAGTTGCGGTGCAAATTGTCAGAAAAATTTGACCGCTTGATCTTGTCACAATAACCCCCTCACAAGGCAAGGGGGAGTGTGTTTATTGTGCCTGATGTTGTTTAATCAAAGCAATGAGTTCATCACCGAATGAATTTGGGTTCAACATATTTTTCACCCCAAGGAAAGCTTTGCCTTCCGGTACATTGATTTCACCAGCTAAGTGTTGGGAAGAGACGATAATATCGACTTCGTTTAATTTGCCTTTATAGTCGGTGACGGCGCAAGAATCCATGACATTTGGAATACCACGTTTATCGAGGTAGCCTTTGATTTTCATCTTCATCATCATGGATGAGCCTTGTCCTGAACCACACACCGCCAGAATACGCACAGCTGGAGCAGTTGCTTGGCTATTTTCTTCTACCACAGGGGCTTTTTCTTGTGCAACGGGGGCGGTTTCCACTTCATCTAAACCGTAGCCATCAAGCTGTTCAAGGGTTAAGCCTTTGGCAGCGGCTTCGGCTTCTTCAGCGCGTAAGGTGCGTGAAGCGAAGAACATATACACCATGGCAAGGGCAACAATCACAAAGAAGAAACCTGGTACGCTGATGATACCTTGTAATATTGGTGGGAAGAATAACGCCCAGTCTGCCATACCCATCCAGCCGTTAAAGACCGTTCCTTGGCTAGCAAGCATTTGGATAACCCATGCAGAACCTAATACTTCGATGATACCCATCACGAAACAGATTTTCATCACCGCTTTCCAACCACCGAATTGGTTTGCAAAAACACCAATGGTGGCGTTAGAGAAGAACATTGGGATAAAGCCTGGGATAATTAAAATTGGTGAGCTAAAACCTAATAGAATACCGACCGCCACGAATTGACCAATCGCACCCCACATAAAGCCGAATACCATCGCATTTGGTGAGAAGGCGTAAATCGCTGCACAGTCAATGGCAAGCACAGAGTTTGGAATTAAACGCTCGGAAATACCTTTGAACGCTTCGGAGAGTTCTGCGACGAACATACGCACCCCGGTCACAATGATTTGAATTGCTACCGCAAATTTCAGACCAATTTCGAGGATATACATAAACCAGTGAGTTTTACCGGCGATTTGCTGCAAGTTATCTAAGCCGAAGGAGAGTAAGATGATCCCGAAGAAAATGGTCATCACTAACGCCGTGGCGGAGATACTGTCGTGGAAAATATGTAACCATTTTGGCAGTTTCATGTGATCCACTGAGTCATTTTTATCCCCAAGTTTTGGCGCAAGTTTTACGGCAATCCAAGAGGCGATTTGTTGTTGGTGACCAATGGAGAAACCTGCACCGCCAGTAACCGCTTGTGTTGGCTTATACATAATATTTGAGGAGATACCCCAATAAAGTGCCATGAGCACCGAGGTATAAATGATGGTTTCCCACATACTTGCCCCGATGATCATATAGAACACCGCGACAAGCCCTGCTTGTTGGAACATAATATGCCCAGTAAGCATAATGGTACGAATACCAGTGATTTTTCTAAATACCACGAGCAAGATATTTAATAATAAAGCACCAATTACCGCATAACCGACCCACGCGTAATTTTCTGCCATGGTTTGAATTGTGGCTTGCATACTGGTGTAAGGGTCAATTACTGCACCGGTTAGGTTGTGGTATTTCGATAACCCTGCAATCACGGGTTTAAAGTTGCTAACAAGGAAGCCTGAGCCTGCTTGCACAATCATAAAGCCAACGATAGTTTTGATCGTACCTTTGATGACCGTTGGCGTATCTTTTTTCAACAAAATGTAGCCTAAACACGCTACGATACCAAGGAGAAAAGGCGCTTTATTCAGCACCTGATCTTTTATAAAGAGGAGAATGTCTGTGAGCATTTCCATAAGAGTACCTCTTATTAATTAGGATTTACGGATAACAGGGTAAGTTAAGGGAGATTGATTCCAAGAGGAATTTATCGATGGCATCATAATCGTTCATTTTCTATAAAAAAAGATTATTTTTGATGTTTTGTGATTAAGTTCACAAAATTTTTATTCATTAATCATTTGATGTTTATTTTTAATAATAAAATAAATTCATAAAAATAATCAAAATCTTGACAAAAAATTAACAAAAAGGCGTTGGTTAGCGAAAAAAAGAGAGATAGATCACAAAATTCAAAAAAAATAATGTACAAATTTGTGTGATTATTTATGATTATAAATGATTTTTTATTCTCCTAAACGTAATAGAGGAACAGCCTTATGAGCAAAATTCAAGAGATTACCCGTGAAAGTTGGATTCTTTCTACCTTTCCAGAATGGGGCACTTGGTTAAATGAAGAAATTGAACAAGAAGTTGTGCCAGAAAATAACTTCGCCATGTGGTGGCTAGGTTGTGTGGGGGTGTGGATCAAAACCCCTGCTGGTGCCAATATTTGTATGGATTTATGGTGTGGTCGTGGTAAAAGCACAAAACAAGTAAAAGATATGGTGCGTGGGCATCAAATGGCGAATATGGCAGGGGTGCGTAAGCTCCAACCAAATCTGCGCGCTCAACCAATGGTGTTAGATCCGTTTGCGATTAACGAAGTGGATTTCATTTTAGCTTCTCACTACCATAGCGATCATATTGATGTGAATGTGGCGGCAGCGATTGTCAATAATCCAAAACTCAACCACGTTAAATTCGTTGGCCCTTGGCACTGTACTGAATTATGGAAAAAATGGGGCGTACCAGAAGATCGCTTAATTACCGTAAAACCAGGTGATGTAGTGAAATTAAAAGACGTTGAAATTCACGCCCTTGATTCCTTTGACCGCACTTGTTTAGTCACTTTACCTGTTGAAGGTGCAGAAGAGCGTGGCGGTGAATTAGCCGGTCTTTGCCCGTCTGATGAAGAAATGGGACGTAAAGCAGTAAACTATGTGTTTAAAACCCCGGGCGGTAACATTTATCACGGTGCAGACTCTCACTTCTCAATCCAATTTGCCAAACACGGTAAACAATTTGATATTGATGTTGCATTAAATAACTACGGTGAAAACCCTGTGGGTATCGCAGACAAAATGACATCAATCGACTTACTCCGTATGGCAGAATGTTTGCGTGCCAAAGTGATTATTCCAGTCCATCACGATATTTGGACAAACTTTATGGCAAGCACCCAAGAAATTATTGATTTATGGCGTATGCGTAAAGATCGCTTACAATATAAATTCCACCCATTTATTTGGGAAGTCGGCGGTAAATATGTTTACCCACGTGATAAAGACTTAATTGAATATCACCACCCACGTGGCTTTGATGATTGCTTCGAGCAAGAACCAAATATTCAATTTAAATCAATGCTTTAATCTTTATAGCACAAATCAAATCCCCTTTCTGTTTGAAAGGGGATTTATGAGTTCATTATGGATTTTAGCAACAATAATTCAAGGAATATAATGAACGAATCTTATCGACACCAAAAATTATTAACTTTATTAGCAGAAAGAAATATATTATCAACCCAACAAATCATTGATGAATTAGCAATTTCACCTGCCACTGTTCGCCGAGATATCAATAAATTGAATGAACTCGGAAAATTAAAAAAAGTTCGCAACGGGGCAGAAGCCATAAAATTATCTCATTCTAATAAAACACCTAAAATTATTCGCAATAGCGAAGAAAAACAGCGTATTGCAGAACTTGCCAGCACGCTATGTCAAGACGGTGAAAGTATGCTATTGACCTGTGGTTCAACAATGATGATGCTTGGTAGTCAATTATGTGGGCGTAAAATTCAAATAATGACAAATTATTTACCACTAGCAAATTATTTAATTGAACAAGATCATAAAGATATAGTTATTATGGGCGGGCAATATAATAAAGATAAAGCCATTACATTATCATTAAATAATGATAATGAAACCACTTACCTTGCCAATATTATGTTTACCAGTGGTAAAGGATTTACCGAAGAAGGTTTATATAAAACCGATATGATTATTGCTAATTCAGAACAACAAATGTCAGCAAAATCTGCTAAATATGTTGTGTTATTAGATAGCTCAAAATTAGGACAAAAAATGGGAATGTTATTTACTAAATTAGAACATATTGATGTTTTAATTACTGGTAAAGAAGCCGACCCTGACATTATTCAACGATTAAGAGAAAAAGGGTTGGAAGTTTTATTGGCTTGATTGAAATATCTCCTTCACAATCACTTTGTAGCAGCCCCTATAAATAAAAGGGCGGTGCAAACTTTGAAATAAAAACGACCGCTTGTCACCCGATACAACCCATTAAAACATCATTTTCCACATAAAAGGAAACCCTATGAGAAAACATAAACTCGGCATTTACGAAAAAGCCCTCCCGAAAAATATTAGTTGGCAGGATCGCCTTTCCATTGCCAAAGCTTGCGGTTTTGACTTTGTTGAAATCTCCATTGATGAAACCGATGAACGCCTTGCCCGCCTTGATTGGAGCAAAAAAGAGCGGATCAAACTGGTTAAAGCAATTATCAACACTGGCGTGACCATTCCTTCGATGTGCCTATCCGGGCATCGCCGTTTCCCTTTTGGGAGCAAAAACCCAGAAACTCGCCAAAAAGCCTATGAGATTATGGAAAAAGCGATTCAGTTAGCCGTTGATCTTGGTATTCGCACCATTCAACTTGCCGGTTATGATGTTTATTATGAAGAACAAGATGCAGAAACCCTCCGCCTGTTTGAAGAAGGCTTAAAATGGGCGGTTGAGTTAGCCGCAAGTAATGAAGTCACCATTGCGGTTGAAATTATGGATACGCAATTTATGAGCTCGATTTCTCGTTGGAAAAAATGGGACGAGATCATTAAATCGCCGTGGTTCACTGTGTATCCAGACATCGGCAATCTTTCCGCGTGGAATGATAATGTGGTCGAAGAGCTTACCCTTGGTATGGATAAAATTTCTAAAATTCACTTAAAAGATACTTATAAAGTGACTGAAACGTGCAAAGGGCAATTCCGTGATGTGCCATTTGGGGACGGTTGTGTCGATTTTGTCGGCTTCTTTAAAACCCTTGCCGAATTAAATTATCGTGGGGCATTCCTCATCGAAATGTGGACAGAAAAAGCCGAAGAGCCAATCGCTGAAATTATCAACGCGCGCCGTTGGATTGAACAAAAAATGCAGGAAGGAGGTTTCCAATGCTAAAAGAATTAAGAGAACGCGTACTCAAAGCCAACCTTGAACTCCCAAAATATAAACTAGTTACCTTTACTTGGGGAAATGTAAGTGAAATCGACCGTGAAAGTGGCTTAGTAGCGATTAAGCCTTCTGGTGTGGATTATGATGTGATGACCGTTGATGATATTGTCATCGTGGATTTACAAGGCAACCGTGTGTGGGGGGATAAAAAACCTTCGTCAGATACGCCGACACATTTAGAGTTCTATCGCCAATTCCCTGACATTGGTGGTGTAGTGCATACCCATTCCCGCCACGCCACCGCTTGGGCGCAAGCAGGGGAAGATATTTTAGCACTTGGCACGACACAAGGGGATTACTTCTACGGTTCCGTGCCTTGCACTCGCAGAATGACACCAGAAGAAATTGCTGGCGAATATGAATTAGAAACGGGCAAAGTAGTAGTCGAAACCTTCCGCAAACGGGGTATTGACCCGAATCGCGTCCCGGGGGTATTAGTCCATTCTCACGGGCCTTTTACTTGGGGTAAAGACGCTTTCGATGCGGTGCATAACTCTGTGGTGCTAGAAGAAGTGGCTTATATGAATTTTGTCAGCCACCAAATTCGCCCGAATATTGGCTCAATGCAACAAGAACTACTCGATAAACATTACCTGCGTAAGCACGGCAAAAACGCCTACTACGGGCAGTAATTTTTCGCTGATTTTCCGCCAAATAGAGAGGTCATTTGCCATTTTGTGAATGACCTCTCATTTCTGTTTAAACAATCCTGCCATCGCTTGACTACAATCAATTTCACGGCAATGATGATATAGCTCTCCTCCCAAATCTTTTTTAAGATGTGTGGGTTTTCTTGGCAAATAAGGAATGTCTATGTCAAATTCATCTACTATTTTGGTGATCAACTGCGGTAGTTCATCACTCAAATTTTCCATTATTCACCCTCAAACCGAAGAAACTTTACTTTCAGGCCTCGCGGAATGTTTAGGCTTAACAGAGGCAAAAATCAGCTGGAAATATCAAGGCGAAAAATATCACCACGCCCTCGCCCCAAAAGCGACCCATACCGATGCGTTACATTTTGTGACCACCATGATTTTAAGCCAACATCCGGAATTAAAAGCCCATATCCACGCCATTGGTCACCGAGTGACTCACGGCGGCGAAAAATATAGCCAACCGACACGTTTAAATGAACAAGTGATTGCCGATTTGGCGACCCTATTTGAACTCGCCCCTTTGCATAACCCTGCCAATGTCATGGGGATTCGTGCCGCACAGCAAGCTTTTCCGCACTTGGCGGAGAACAATGTGGCGGTGTTTGACACGGGCTTTCACGCCACACTCCCTGCCCACGCCTACCTCTACCCACTGCCAATGCGTTTCTATGAAGAGTATGGCGTACGCCGTTACGGCTTCCACGGCATTAGCCACTACTATATCGCCACTAAAACGGCGGAATACCTTGGCAAACCTCGTTCGGCATTAAATATGATCAGTTGCCACTTGGGGAACGGGGCGTCCATTACGGCGATTAAAAATGGTGAAAGCATTGATACTTCCATGGGCTTTACGCCTTGTGAAGGCTTAGTGATGGGAACACGCTGTGGCGATATTGACCCCGCGTTGCTGATCTACCTCAAACAGAAACTCAACCTCACCACAGAGCAAACGAGTGATTTGATCAACAAGCAGTCCGGCTTACTGGGGCTAAGTGAGCAGAGCAGTGATTTCCGCTACATTACCGAAAATTACGAAAAAGATGAAAAATGTCGGCTGGCGTTAGAGGTCTATATTCATCGCTTAGTCAAATATATCGGTGCTTATGCGATGCTGTTAGATAATCAGTTAGATGCCATTGTGTTTACTGGCGGAATTGGCGAAAACTCCGAATTAGTCCGCCGTTTAGTGCTAGAAAAACTCACCATTCTCGGCTTTGAACTCGACCAAGAACGTAACCTCAATGCACGCTTTGGCAACAGTGGCAAGATCACGACCGACAAGGCGCACCATTCTGCCTATGTGATCCCAACCAATGAAGAGTTAGTCATCGCTAAATACACGGCGGAGTTGGTGGGGAGTAAATAAGAGATTGATGTAGCTTGGTACAACTGCTAACCTACATCAGCCCTGATTTTTATTATTGCTATTTAGCTTATCTTATTCTCTAATCGTTCAGAGATATGTGAAAGTAGGTAGGCATAAAACAGTGGGCAAATTTGAGACCTAATTATTAAAGGAATACGAGAGTATGAAAAAACAAAAAATTATACTGATTGCATGTTGCGCTCAGAAACAACAAACCGTAATGCAAGCAAAACAACTTTATCAAAGCCCTTTATTTAAGAAATCATGGGATTATGCTCAGAAAATAGGTTATGACAAAATTTATATCCTCTCTGCGAAGCATCATTTATTAAATCCTCTGGAAGAAATTGCACCATACGATCTCACACTCAATGAGATGAGAGTAGCAGAAAAAAAACAGTGGGCTAGTGATGTTAAGGAGCAGATGAAAGAAGAAGGGCTCAATTTGGCTGAGGACGAATTTGTCTTCCTTGCAGGTACTAATTATTATAAATACCTTGTGGGAGATGACGGGATTCAACATTATAGTACGCCATTCAAACCATTTAAGGGCATAGGTTATATTCTTCAATTTTTAAGTCACGAAACGCGTATTTAGAAAAGGAAATTTATGGAATTAGTTTTTGTAAGAGAAAGCGTCCATCAGCTGAGAGATCAATTTACACAAAAAACAGTAAATATTCCTCAACAGTATGGTGTCTATCGTTGGTGGTTTCCGATTGATTCAGCCAAGGTGCTTATTGCACCATTGGTAGGTGTTGATGAATCCAAAATACAAAAGGAATTTATAGGTGACAAGGAATATTGGTGTCTATATTTTGGTATAAGTAAGGATCTTCGTGCTCGGAGTAAATGGCATATAGCTCAATCTCATACGGAATCCGCGATAAAACACGGATTTCTTTCTACCTTGCGCCAAACGTTAAGTGCATTACTACAAAAACCAATGTCAGATTCCCAAGAGTGCGTTAATCATATTCTTGATAAGGCTTATTGGGATTGGTGTGTGACTGAAAGTGAAGGCACGACAAAAGCAATAGAGAAGAAATATTTAAGCGAAGGTTATTACCCACTGAATATCACCAATAATAAAGGTGTATCTCGAGAAATCATCCATCAACTAAAAAAGTTTCGTAAAGAATATCGGAAGTAAGTTTTTTAGTAATGGTACATCCAATATAAACAAAGCCTTGCACCTGATCTGACCCCAAAAAGTTAGACGACTTTAATTTAAGGACTGAGCTCGGTATTCTACAGGGCTTAGTCCTTTTAGCTTACTCTGAATACGTTTATTGTTGTCGTAATAAATGTATTCGTGGAGTCTCTTCTCCAGTTGCTCGAAGGTATCAAACTGTTCATCAACACTACATTCTGTTTTCAACCGCCCCAAAAAACTTTCCATCGCCGCATTATCCAAGCAATTTCCCTTTCTTGACATACTTTGCTGAATGCCATTTTCTTTGAGCAGATTTTGATACCCTCTCATTTGATATTGCCAACCTTGATCGGAATGAAGAATCGGGTGTTCGCCATTCAGTTTAGTCATTGCTTGATTCATCATTTGGATAATTTTCTGCCTGATTTCTGCATTTTTATCCGCCTTAGGCTGCCGATGGTAAAAGAAGGTACTTCGCTTTAAATCAAGCAAATTAAGCAAGATGTCGAGCGGAAAATCCCCCCTTAACGCGTTGACGATTTCGGTTTTTTTGCCATTTTTTGTTGGTTTAACTCCCGCAACTTTTTTAGCACAGCCACCTCCGCTTCAAGCTCTAAAATACGATAGCGTAAGCGTTCTTCTTCGGTTTTAAACCTAGGCATTTTAGGGGATTTCGATTTCATCACGGGACGACCTTTTGGTTTGGGTAATAATCCGTTTATACCTTGTTTTTCAAAGGCTTGCAACCATTGGCTAATGATACCCGAATTGGCAATGCCAAAATGAAGGCAAGCCGATTCTGCAGAAAATTGCCTATTTATGACCGCTTGTACCACCGATAATTTGAACTCAGGCGAATAGGCTTGTTTTTTACCTCGTACCGCCAAGCCAGGGAAACCATAACGATTAAATTGGGCAATCCAGCGGTTTAATGTTCTCTCGTTAAGATGAAAATGTTGGCGAGTGAATGACCGATTTTTATGTTGTTGAAGATAAAATTCGATCACCTGTTGTTTGAAAAGTGAATTGTATTTAGTCATAAAAATCTGCCCCTTAGTTAGTTGTTTAGTCCAACTTTTGGGGGGCAGATCATTTTGCCCCTTTCATCATTCTATTGGTTGCCTTAATTAACCGACAATTTCAGCTTTCTGACTAAGAAATTCAGTAACACACCATAAAGGGGTAAAAAAAGCAGTAGGCTCACAAAGAGCTTAAAGAGATAATCCACCGTGCCAATCGTCAGCCAATGTTCAGCCATATAGGGGTCGCTACTTTGGTAGAACGCCACGGCGAAGAAAACGAAGGTATCAATTAAGCTCCCCAATACGGAAGAACTTGCCGGTGCAAGCCACCAAACTCGGCTTTGACGTAGGCGGTTAAAGACCAAAATATCCATTAACTGCCCCACCACATAGCCAGAGAAACTGGCTAGGGCGATACGAAATACAAAGCCATTAAAGCTATTTAAGGTGTCAAAACCTTGAAATTGTCCTTCAAAGAACAGCACAGAAACCACATAGCTCACCAGTAATGCGGGGAACATCACTACAAAAATAATTTTACGAGCAAGTGCCGCCCCAAACACTCGAACAGTTAAATCCGTTGCCAGAAAAATAAAGGGGAAAGTAAAAGTCCCCCAGGTGGTGGGAATGGTGCTATCACTAAATGGGAGTTTGATCTCAAAGGCGATTTGAACCAAATAGTTACTTAGGGTGATGATCGCAATGTGAAATAGTGCGAGTAAAAGTAACGAACGGCGTTGTTGCTCGCTCGCAAAGGGAGATTGAAAAGTCATCATGTTCCTTTTTAATGTAAAAAAATTGGGGTGAGGGAACCCAAAAGAGGGCGTGATTTTACGGCTCAAATCTAAAAATGCAAGCCTTTCGCCGTTCTTTCTCTTCCTTGAGCATAAAATCGCCTCTAAAAATGAATTAGTGTGGTAATTTCTTGCCTCTATATGCAATAGACTTTTCTATTACAGAAATTTTTATTCCTTTTTGTTATAAAACCCACAATTTTTGTCTTTACCTCATTTTAAAAGATCGGTATCTTGCACATAATTTCACACTTTTTATAAGGGAGACATAATGAAATTAGCTAAACTTTCTGTTATCTCAGCGACATTATTAGTCGCAGGTGTTACACAAGCGGCAGATAAAACGTTTGTGAACTGTATCAGTCGTTCGCCAATCGGTTTTAGCCCTGCATTAGTCATCGAAGGAATTTCTTACAATGCAAGCTCACAACAAGTATATAACCGTTTAGTGGAGTTTAAACGTGGTTCAACCGAAATTGAACCCGCATTAGCGGAAAGCTGGGAAGTCAGCGAAGACGGGTTAAACTACACCTTCCATCTACGCAAAGGCGTGAAATTCCATTCCAATAAAGAATTTAAACCAACGCGCGATTTCAATGCTGATGATGTGATCTTCTCCTTCCATCGTCAATTAGATAAAAATCATCCTTATCACAATGTATCCAAAGCAACCTATCCCTACTTCAATGCGATGAAATTCCCTGCATTGTTAAAAGCGGTAGAAAAAGTGGATGATTACACGGTTAAAATTACCTTAAATAAACAAGATGCGACTTTCCTTGCAAGTTTGGGGATGGATTTTATCTCCATTTACTCCGCAGAATATGCTGATACACTCTTAAAAGCAGGCAAGCCTGAAATGTTAGATACCACACCTATCGGCACAGGGCCGTTTATGTTTGCTGGTTATCAACTCGACCAACGTATCCGTTTCCTAGCGAATAAAGATTTCTGGAAAGGCAAAGCCGATATTGACCGCTTGATCTTTGATATTGTGCCGGATGCCACCGCGCGCTATGCCAAATTACAAGCCGGAGCCTGCGATATGATTGATCTGCCGAATGCGGCGGATCTCGAAAAAATGAAAAAAGATCCGAAGATTCAGCTCCTCTCTCAAGAAGGCTTAAATATCGCTTATATCGCCTTTAACACGGAAAAAGCGCCTTTTGATAATGTTAAAGTTCGCCAAGCATTGAACTATGCGGTGGATAAAAACGCCATTATTGATGCGGTCTATCGTGGTGCGGGTGTGGCTGCCAAAAACCCGCTACCGCCAACCATTTGGGGCTATAACAATAGCATTACCGGTTATGAATATAACCCTGAAAAAGCGAAAGCCTTATTAAAAGAAGCGGGCTTTGAAAATGGATTTAACACAAAAATTTGGGTGCAACCAGTGGTTCGTTCTTCCAATCCAAACCCACGCCGTACGGCGGAACTCATTCAAAGCGATTGGGAAAAAGTGGGCGTGAAAGCGGAATTGGTGAGCTACGAGTGGGGTGATTACATCAAACGTACCAAAGCAGGGGAACTAACTGCGGGAACTTATGGTTGGTCTGGCGATAATGGTGACCCAGATAACTTCCTCTCACCACTCTTTGGTAGTAGCAATATCGGTAACAGTAACTACGCACGCTTTAAAAATGCTGAGCTAGATGCCCTCCTTGCCAAAGCCCTTGGATTATCGGATAAAGGGGAACGCGCGAAGCTCTATGAACAAGCCCAAGTGTTATTAAAAGAGCAGGCACCGTGGATCAATATCGCTCACTCAATTAACTTTGCGCCAATGAGTAAACGTGTGATTGACTACAAACAAAGCCCATTTGGTTACTCGTACTTCTACGGTACGAAATTAGCAAACTAATTTCCTTCCATTCAAAAACAAACACCGAGGCAACTGCCTCGGTGGTTTGCAAAAAAGCGTAAAAATTTGACCGCTTGTTATTTCTTCTTTTTCCACGGTCTAAACTTATCTTCCTGCCCTCGCCACAGCCGTTGAATATTATCGTGATGACGATACACCAACAAACAGCACACTAATGCCACAGGGAAGGTCAATTCAGGTTTAAAATACCACACATAAAAAGGCACGGTTAAGGCGGTAATCACTGCACTTAACGAGGAATAGCCCGAAATCAAGAAGACCAATAACCACGTCCCCAATGCCACGCTGGCAATAGCATAACCCATGGGAATCATCGCCCCAAAAGCTGTTGCCACGCCCTTTCCGCCTTTAAATTGGAAGAAAATCGGGAAAACATGCCCTAAACACGCCGATAACGCAATAAAGCCAATTATTGACGCCGGCAGTTGAAAATAGAAGCCAAGGGAAACGGGCAACATCCCTTTTAAAATATCGGCAAACAGCACTCCCAACGCCGATAATTTCCCCCCGATGCGTAGCACATTGGTTGCTCCGGGGTTATTTGAGCCTTGCTCCCGAGGGTCGGGCAAGCCTGCTAAACGGCAGAAAATCACCGCACTCGACACCGAGCCCAATAAATATGCTGTGAAAATCAGTAAATAGCCGAGAATGCTCATATTTTCCCTTAAACTTGTGTATGATGTGCGTCATTCTAAGGGAAAAGCAACATAAAGGAAAATCCGATGACAGATAAAGTGTTTATCCACGAACTCACCCTCTTTGCCTCAATCGGTGCTTACGATTGGGAGCATACGATTAAGCAACGCTTAATTTTTAATATTGAAATGCAGTGGGATTTTAGCAAAGCCGTCGCGGAAGATGATGTCCAATACTGTTTGAACTATGCCGAAGTGTCGCAACGTATTATTGATTTTGTTGAAAATCGCCCCTTCAAATTGGTCGAAACCGTTGCCCACCAAGTCGCCGATCTCATACAACAACAATTTGGTGTTCAACATTTACGGATTGAACTCCATAAGCCGAAAGCCGTTGCCCAAGCCAGCACTGTTGGCGTGATTGTTGAACGCTAACGCCCCCTTTTCCATTTAACCGTATCCATAAAAAAGAGAACAATATGTCTGAACAAATCTACGGAATCCACGCCGTAAAAGCCTTTTTAGATAACGCCCCTGAACGGCTGATTGATGTTTTCGTCCTCAAAGGGCGAGAAGATAAACGCTTAACGCCCTTGCTCAATGAACTTCAACGCCTTGGCATTGGCGTGCAACAGGTAAATCGTCAAACCCTCGATAACAAAGCCCAAGGGGAAGTACATCAAGGCATTATCGCCCGTGTTGTGCCGGCAAAGGAGCTGAACGAACACGATTTAGCCCAACTGCTTGATAACAAACCCCAGCCGTTATTGCTGATTTTAGACGGCGTAACCGACCCTCACAACCTCGGTGCATGCTTACGCACCGCCGATGCTGCTGGTGTGGATGCCGTTATCGTACCGAAAGATAAATCCGCCCAACTGACCGCCACGGCACGCAAAGTCGCCTGTGGAGCAGCGGAAGTGATGCCGTTAATTCGGGTCACCAACCTTGCCCGCACCATGCGTGAACTACAAGATCGTCATGTCTGGATTATCGGCACCGCCGGCGAAGCCACCGAAAGCATCTACTCTGCCAAACTGACGGGGGCGATTGCCTTAGTCATGGGAGCTGAGGGCGAGGGAATGCGTCGTTTAACCCGAGAACACTGCGACCAATTAGTCAGCATTCCAATGGCAGGATCTGTCTCTTCTCTGAATGTGTCCGTTGCCACCGGCGTCTGCTTATTTGAAATCGTTCGCCAACAAGCACGCCCTTAGCAAAAAATAGCTAAAAAAAGACCGCTTGTCTTCCACTACAAGCGGTCTTTTTTTCGAGACTTTTTGCTCTACCCTTGAATTAAGCTTTCCACAATCTCTGGCACACACTTCGGCGCAGGAATCAGAATCTGCTTATGGCGTTGTAATTCGCCCTTTTCCAACACAATGGTACTTTTCGGCACTTTGAATGCTTTACTGAGAAATTTCAGCAAATGGGCGTTAGCTTGCCCATCCACAGGCGGGGCAGTAATGGCTATTTTAAGTTCATTATCGTGTAAGCCGACAATCTGATCCCGACTCGCTTTGGGTTGTAAAAAAATCCGCAAACGTAACGCCGGCGGATTTTCTAAACGTTCTACGGGCAACATTATGCCATCGCCCATAACGCACCAAAAACGCTATACAATACTGAATTTAGCATCAGTAATACAAAGCCGAGCAACATCACAGAAAAATCAAGCATGCCTGTTCTTGGCAAAATACGGCGGATTTTACCTAACACCGGTTCGGTGATCTGTGAAATCACATAATCAAGGGGGTGATTACCTGCGGTTACCCAACTCATCAACGCCCGAATTAAGGTGCTGAAAAAGAGGATCTGCCCGAAGGTTTTGACCAAACTTAACACGCCAATCAACACTGCTTGCGGTAATGGCACGTTGAACAAAATAAATTGTAAAACGACAAATAACATCGCCAAAAACAGGGCGGAAAAGTTAATATTTCGCACGGTAGGAATGAATTTTCCGACAGGATCAACCAACGGGCTAGTCAGGCGAAGTAAGGTTTGAGAGATCGGTAAGCGCACATCCACACGGCAAAATTCTAGCCACGCCCGTAAGACTAAAACGAAATTTAAAAAGCCAACCACGAGGCTTACAATCGGTAATAGAAATTCCATTATTGCTCCACATTCACAACAGTGAAAATTGCCGAGGGCAACGCCTCGGCAGGATTATCTTAGGCTTGGATTGGGAGATCCCACCAAATATCAAACAGTTCGCTCACTTCAACTTCAATTAAGCCATTGGCGCTTAACCAGTTTTGCACGAGCTGACGATGAGATTCATCACATTTGCCCATTTTTTCTAGGCAGATTAAGCCTTCCCAATGTAAATAGCCACTACCTTCATAGGCAAGACCATTTGGACGGATCACTTCTTCAATAAAGCGATCAACAGTATTGTCGATTTGATCAATCCCCGTGCCATCGACAAATTGGAATTTCACTAAAAAGCCAAGTTCTTGGAATTCGGCTAAATGCATTTTTTTACGCTGTCTGCGATTACGAGTTGGTTGAGTCATTTTGTGTTCCTCTTATGAATCAATTAGGTAAATTATTGGTCAAATTTGACCGCTTGTTGCCCCCTTAAAGGGACGATTTTTGGGTGAAATAGAGATCCCACACGCCGTGTCCTAATTTTTGCCCACGTTCCTCAAATTTAGTGAGGGGGCGAAAATCCGGACGAGGGATAAAATCATTCGTTGGGGATTGATTTTCCAACTGTGGGAATTGGCGTAACACGTCAAGCATATGCTCGGCGTAATTTTCCCAATCCGTTGCCATATGAATAAAGCCACCCTGAGCCAATTTTGTTAGCACACGGGCCACAAATTCAGGTTGCACAATTCGGCGTTTGTGATGTTTAGCTTTCTGCCACGGGTCGGGGA
The DNA here is from genome assembly GCA_023101485.1 of Pasteurellaceae bacterium Macca. Classification (GTDB taxonomy): domain Bacteria; phylum Pseudomonadota; class Gammaproteobacteria; order Enterobacterales; family Pasteurellaceae; genus LVZB01. The sequence goes on from LVZB01000001.1 coordinate 1,108,447, forward strand.
AATAGAGCTGTAAGCCACCCAGGGTGTGATCGGCAATGCTATCACGGAGAATCTCCGTCGCATCGTGGCAAATTACCCGTAGGTTCGTCACCCCTTTTTCTAAGGCATAGGCGATACAAGCGCCTACCCCTGGGGTATGTACTTCAATCCCAAGGTAATTCCGATTCGGATTTGCAGCCGCCATCTCCACAAGGGATTTCCCCATACCGAAGCCAATTTCCAATACCACTGGATTTTCATTACCGAAAATCGTGGCAAAATCAAAAGGCGTTGCTTGGTAATCTAAACCGAGGTTTGCCCAGTTTTGGTTCATCATATCTCGTTGATAATCGCTTAAACGCCCCGTGCGTAACACAAAGCTCCGCACTTTGCGTAAATAGCGACCATCTTCAGTAAATTCCGCACGTTCTACGGTTTTGCGTTTTTTATCCGCAAAGGTCATTTGTTCAGACATTGTTCTTTTTTCAAAATTTTCGTCAAATTCGACCGCTTGTCAATCCTAGAAACGGACTAGGGCGGAGCCCCAAGTCCAACCGCCACCAAAGGCTTCGAGTAATAAGAGTTGCCCACGTTGAATGCGTCCATCACGCACGGCTTCATCCAGGGCAACGGGGACGGTCGCCGCACTGGTGTTACCGTATTTATCCACTGTGACGACGACTTGTTCCATCGACATTTCCAATTTCTCCGCCGTGGCAGAAATAATCCGTAGGTTGGCTTGGTGTGGCACGAGCCAATCTAACTCACTCTTATCTAAGCCGTTAGAGGCGAGGGTTTCTTCCACCACATTTGCCAATTCACGCACGGCCAATTTGAACGTGGCATTGCCCTGCATCGCGATAAAACCTGATTTAATATCACCACGCTCTGCATTCGGTAAAACCAAGGCTTCTTTGGTGTCGCTACTGGCGTGTAAGTGGGTAGAAATAATGCCCTGCTCTTGGCTAGCTTCTAACACCACCGCACCGGCACCATCGCCAAAGAGCACCACGGTGGAGCGGTCAGTTTCATCTAATTTCCGCGAGTTCAGATCCGAACCAATCACTAAGGCTCTTTTCACTTTGCCGGTTTTGATAAATTGATCCGCCACGCTTAAGGCGTAAATAAAACCGGTGCAAGCTGCTGCCACATCGAAAGCGATGGTATCTTCAATACCGAGGATGCCTTGGATTTGGCAAGCCGCACTGGGGTACGCGTGGGAGTGACTGGTCGTACCGACGACAATTAAATCAATGGATTGAAGGTCGATATTCATCTGTTCCAAGGCATTTTTTGCCGCCGTAGCCCCCATTGTCGCCACGGTTTCTTCCGCTGTTGCAATACGCCGTTCTTTCATACCCGAACGGGTGAAAATCCATTCATCGGTGGTATCAACCATTTTCTCTAAATCAGCATTACTGCGGATTTGCGCAGGCATATAACTGCCCGTCGCTAAGATTTTGCTGTACATATTTTATTCTCGTGTAATCGATATAAACCTTGCGAAATTTTAGCAGGGATTTGTTGTTCTATCTGTTGAATAGCGTGTTGAATCGCATAAAAAAATGCCACACTATTAGCACTACCGTGGCTTTTTACCACCACAGAGGATAAACCTAATAGGGTCGCCCCGTTATGGCGGTCTGGGTTAATTTTCTGTAACTTACGAAAATAGCGGTGCAGAACTAAACGGACTAACCACCCTTTAAAATGGTGGCATAAAGGCGAATCGCCCGCCTCTTTTTTGAAAAAAGAGAGAAAATTCTTTGCCGCACCTTCTAAGGTTTTTAAGGCAATATTGCCACTGAACCCATCACACACAATCACATCTGCGACGTGATTCATCAGCTTATCCCCTTCAATAAAGCCTTGATAATTAAGGTGATGACGCTGTTTTAACGCTTGATGCGCTTCTCGCAACGGCTGACTGCCCTTTTGCTCTTCCGTGCCGATATTCAACAACGCCAAACGAGGATAAACTAAGTGGAGCATCTCTTGGGCAAAAATATTGCCCATTTCGGCAAATTGCACCAATAATGAGCTGTCTGCTTCCACATTTGCGCCTAAATCCAACATCACACTCGCTTTGGCATTGAGGCTCGGGATTAAAGAGGTCAAGGCTGGGCGATCAATATGGGGTAAAGGCGAAATCCACTTTTTTGCCAACGCCATCAATACCCCTGTATTTCCCCCACTCACACAGCCTTGTGCATCGCCTTTTGCAACCGCTTCGACCGCTAATGCCATAGAACTGCCCTGACTTTGACGTAACGCCTGCATAAAGGGCAAATTATCATCAATGACAGAAGGTGTATGACGAATTTGAATACGTTGCTGTTGCTCACTTGAGAGTGAGTGAAGATAGGGAGAAATTTGGGCGTGATCGCCACATAAAATAAAAGAGAGCATTGAGTTTTCACGCAATGCTAATGATAAAGCTGGGATAGTAATACGGGGACCAAAGTCCCCGCCCATCACATCTAACGCTAAGGTTAGATTGCTCAAATTAAACCTCGAAGATTAAATTTGATTATTTGATTTTACGACCACGGTAGTAACCGTCGGCAGAAACATGGTGGCGTAAATGAGTTTCACCACGAGAATCTACTGATACGGCAGCTGTGGTTAATGCATCGTGGGAACGACGCATATCACGGCGTGAGCGAGATTTTTTATTTTGTTGAACAGCCACGGGCTTTCTCCTAGATCTAGTTTTTCTTTAAATTAGCTAATACGGCGAACGGGTTTGGCTTACTTGCCAATTCGGCGGGTAATTCTCCAAAAACCTGTTCTTCCACGGACACTTCACAGTGTTCACTTTCATGCATCGGGACTAGGGGTAATGAAAGAATGAATTCGTCTTCAATCATTGCTAGTAAATCCACTTGGCCAAACTCATTGAGTTCAACGGGTTCGTAGATTTCGGGCAAACTGTCCGCCTGATCCATATTTGACACAGGGCTGAAACAGAATTCCACACCCAATGTCTGCGTAAAAGCGTTACCGCAACGTTGGCAGCCAAGCTCCACATCGACTTCCGCTGTGCCTTTAATCACAGTTAAGCGCTGGGGATCGACAGATAACGAAAGAGTAACCTGTGCATCAGTTTGCACATTGCCTACAAATTCACCCAAACGGCTAAGTTGGCTTACAGGAATGAAGCCTTCGTAGTCCATTCGACGCTGAGCGTCTTTATATGGGTCAATGGTAAGAGGTAGTTTTGCTTTTTGCATAGGGTGCGCATATTACCCACAGAAAGTTAAATAGTCAAAGGGAAAATCGCCTTTTATTTGACAAAGGCAACCCTCCCATCTCTTTCAACAAGTAAAGAAAAATAGGATAGAAAAATAAAAACAGTCGTTGCTGATTATTCAATCATTATCATCATTCCATTTTATTGAAAATTAGAAATAGAGACATGTATAAAAAAATAGCATATTGCACAAAAAAAAACAATGTTAGGATGTAACGTTAACTAAAACCTACTTAAGGAGAAAAATATGTCAATCTTTAAAAAATCAGTGAAAACAGGTGCAACTGCAGGTACTGTAGCAGGTGCCGCAGTAGCAGCTAAAGTTGCAGGTGGTTCTGCTGCTACGATTATGGCAACTGTTGCAGGAACCCCTATTGCAACAACTGCAGCACTCGCAGGTACAGCAGGTACCGCAGGAGTGGCAGCTGTTTCTTCTGGACTTGCGACTATTGGTAGTACTGCAACATTCGGAATTGGAGGAATGGCAGCTGGCGCAGTAATAACCACCGCTGCCCCTGTTATGATAATTGGCGCTGCAGGCTACGGCTTATGGCGTTGGCTGAAAAAATAAACTTTAACCTATATAGAACCTTACCATTTTATCCCATTGTAATTTGGTAAGGTTTCTTATTAATAACACTTTTATGAGGTGACCATGTCAGAACCAGATAATGAATATCTAATCCTAAGAGGAAAATTGGGCTATTACGTTGAATCTATTAAGAACAATCTTAAAGAGATTGGCGGAAGAGGAAAAAACATCAATGATTTATTGAAAAGTGTTAAAGTCCATTTAGATCGCGAAACCGTACATAAAATTCGTAATTGCATTCAATTAAGAAATAAGGTTGAACACGACCTTTATACCCCTAGAGCCTACGAAATTGAGAAATTTTTTGCAGAATATGAAGATATTACTCAAAAATTCCCAATGTATATAGTGCAGTATGAGAAATTAAAAACGAAATTAGAGAAACAAGCACGCCTTGAAAAATTTGTACTTGCTAGCTTATTGGTCGTTCCCACAACCACACTTTTCCTTTTTGATCATTGGATACTCGCACTCATTTCCTTTGGAATCGTTTCTGCAATCATCTATGATAAATACTGTCGATAAGTAATCATCTGTATCTATAAAAGCTATTAACACTATCGCTAATAGCTTTTTATTCTTTCACATTGAAAGCCCTCCTTTCGTGAAAATTTTGTGGAAATCCCCCCTAGCTATGCTAAAAAGCACCCTTTATTACTGAGCAAGAAGGAAATGCAAATGTCATTACAAGCGATTATTGAAACAGCTTTTGAAAACCGTGCGGAAATCACCCCAAAAACTGTGACTGCGGAAGTGAAAAACGCCATTAACGAAGTGATTGAAGGCTTAGATAGCGGTAAATACCGTGTAGCAGAAAAGATTGACGGCGAGTGGGTCACTCATCAATGGTTAAAAAAAGCCGTGTTACTCTCTTTCCGTATCAATGACAACCAAGTGATTGACGGGGCGGAAACCAAATATTACGACAAAGTTCCCCTCAAATTTGCCGACTATGATGAAACACGCTTCCAAGCCGAAGGCTTCCGTGTTGTGCCATCAGCCACCGTGCGTAAAGGGGCTTACATCTCGAAAAACTGTGTGTTAATGCCTTCTTATGTGAATATCGGTGCTTATGTCGGCGAAAGTACTATGGTGGATACTTGGGCAACCGTAGGTTCTTGTGCGCAAATCGGTAACAATGTTCATCTTTCTGGTGGTGTCGGCATTGGTGGTGTGTTAGAGCCGTTACAAGCAAACCCAACCATCATCGGCGATAACTGTTTCATCGGCGCGCGTTCTGAAATCGTAGAAGGTGTGATTGTTGAAGACGGTTGTGTGATCTCAATGGGTGTCTATATCGGTCAATCAACCCGTATTTATGACCGTGAAACCGGTGAAATCCACTACGGCCGTGTGCCAGCGGGTTCTGTTGTGGTATCCGGTAACTTGCCATCAAAATGCGGTAAATACAGCCTTTACTGTGCCGTGATTGTGAAAAAAGTGGATGAAAAAACCCGTAGCAAAGTAGGTATCAACGAATTACTGCGTACGATTGACGAATAATCCATCAAAACAAATTTTTCATAAAAAACGACCGCTTGTTAAGCAAGTGGTCGCTATTTAAGGTGAGAATGTTCTCACCTTTTTTATCATCCTATGCTATTTCAACGAATTCAACGCCCTTTATTTGCCTTGATGGCACTCTGCTCTCCTCTTGCTTGGGGAACAGAGCATTGCATTACCTACCAACAGGAAGGTTCGGTGCATATCAGCAAAATCGATCTGAACTGTCCGAATCTCGAACTCATTGGCAGTGAAAAAAGTGATAACGGACTCAGTGTGTCAGCATTTGCTCAAAAATATCACGCCGAAGTCGCCATCAATGCCAATTTCTATTGGAAAGATTTTACCCCTATTGGGTTGGTGATGCACAATCACAAACGCTGGTCGAAATATGGGGACACCAAAGCCCGCACGATTTTCGCCTGCGATAAGCAAAACCGCTGTTTGATTGAAGATAAAGGCAAGGTGACGCCAGTGAATGGAAAATGGCGGTTTGCCTTGTCGGGGTGGCAGTGGTTTAATGCAAAAAGTGGCAAATTTGAGTGTGCCGTGGGGGATAACATCGGCTGTCGGCAGGATATTTTTACCGCCAAACACCCTCGCACCTTGCTCGGTTTAGATGAAAAAAATAATTGGCTCTATTTAGTGGTGGTGGAAGGGCGGCAATTCACTGCTCGGGGCATGAATTTAGATGAGCTCGCCGAATTAGCCAGCCGACTTGGGCTGACCAAAGCGATCAATTTAGACGGCGGTGGCAGTGCGGTGATGGTGCGAAAAGGGCAACGCGTTTCTGCGCTCCCTCTTTTTCAAGGCGATGAACGGCAAATTGCCAATCATTTTGGCGTAAAAATGAAATAATCCGCTATAATGGCAAAATTTTCTGCAAAACCGACCCCTTGAAGGACTGATTTTGAACAATTTATTCATTATTGACTCCCACTGTCATTTAGACTCTTTGGACTACGAAACCCGCCATAAAGATGTGGATGAGGTGATCGATAACGCTAAAGCCCGTGGCGTACATCATTTTATCTCTATCTGCACCACTGTTGGGCGTTTTGAAGGGATGAAACAGCTCACGGCACATCGCCCAGAGGTTTCCCTTTCTTGTGGCGTACATCCGTTGAATGTCGAAGATGAACCCTTTGACTACGACCGTTTATTCACTTATTGCCAAGATCCTCGTGTGGTCGCCGTTGGGGAAACGGGGCTAGATTATCACTACACCCCCGAAACCAAAGCCTTGCAACAATCCCTCTTTACCCAACAAATTGAAATTGCAAAATTGGTGAAGAAGCCCCTTATCATTCATACTCGATCTGCCCGTGAAGATACGATGGCGATGTTGGAGCAAGGGCAAGCGGATCAATGCGGTGGGGTGCTACACTGTTTTACTGAAGATTGGGCAATGGCAAAACGCGCCCTGGATTTAGGCTTTTATATCTCGATTTCAGGCATTATTACCTTCCGCAACGCAGAAGAATTACGCAATGTGGTTCGCCAAGTGCCTCTCGACCGCCTTCTTGTCGAAACGGATTCCCCTTACCTTGCACCGATTCCTTATCGTGGTAAGCCAAACCAACCCGCTTATGTGCGTGAAGTGTGCGACTACCTCGCCACCTTAAAAGGCATCAGCAGTGAGGAATTGGCAAGAATCACTACGCAAAATGTGCAAAACTTATTCAAAATTACCCTATAACTCAATTGAGGAAAACTTATGAAAACCATGATCAAATACTTTCTGATCTTAGTAATGCTCTCTCTCCATATCGTCTTAGTCGGCGCGGTGAATTACGCCTTCCCAAGCTATGATGTGACCACCATTACAGGGATGGAAGTCCGCCGTGTAGATAAAGACGGCCCAATTAGCAAATCGAACCCCGAAGACGGCCCTGTTCGTGATGTTTATTACCTTTTCACCGAAAATCCTGAAACCAAAAAGGTAATGACTTACCGTAATGAAGATACCGGTTGGGGCTTTCCACTCTACTTTAAATTTGACTCTGCCCTTACCCAAGCCAAAGCCCAAGCCTTTGCGAATGACCGCAAAGTCGTGCAAATAAAATATTACGGTTGGTATGTCAGCTGGTGGAATGAGTTTCGTAACATCGTTTCCATTAACGAGTTAAAAGATGGCGATATGCCTTCCCGCCCGTGGTTAAGCTATATTCTTTATGCCTTCTTTGCCCTCACCTTCTTCCTTGCGGTGCAGATGATCCGCGGTTGGTTTGATAGTAGTAAATAACCCCTTTCCCCCTTGTTATAGGGGGAATTTTTTAGCCTCAACGCCATGTCTTACTATTTTATTGCGGATTTACATCTGAGCGAAAATGAGCCTACGATGACGGCTGATTTTTTGCATTTCTTACAAACAGAAGCCCCTCAAGCAAAAGCACTTTATATTTTGGGGGATCTCTTTGATTTTTGGATTGGCGATGATGAAAATAGCCCCTTCATCACAGAAGTCAAACACGCCCTCCGCCACCTCACGGAACAAGGGGTGGAATGCTATTTTATCCACGGCAACCGTGATTTTCTGTTGGGAAAACGCTTCGCCGCAGCAACAGGAATAACATTATTACCGAGCTACCATACCTTAACGCTTTACGATAAAAAAATTCTGCTCTGCCACGGGGATACCCTGTGCATTGATGATGTGAAATATCAGCAATTTCGCCGTAAAGTGCATCAAAAATGGCGACAACGGCTTTTCCTCTGCCTTCCGCTTGCCTTGCGTTTGCATATCGCCAAGCAAATTCGCGCGAAAAGCCAGCAAGAAAAGGGGGCAAAATCGGTGACGATGATGGACGTCAATCCCACCTTTACCACTCAAATGGCAGAGCAGTACCAAGCCCATTGGCTGATCCACGGGCATACCCACCGCCAAGGCGTACATAAGGACAAATTTTTAGAAAAATCTGACCGCTTGTTTTACCGTATTGTGCTAGGTGATTGGCACCCAAACCGCCCCTCGATTTTGCAAGTCGATGAACAAGGCTTCCACTTTTTAGACCCGATTGAGAAAACCCCATGATTGATGTGATTATTCCAGCCTACAATGCCGAGCAAACCCTACAACGGGCAGTGCAAAGCGTGTTAGATCAGCCTGAACTGGGCACGCTGTGGATTATTGATGACGGCTCACAAGATCAAACCTACGCCCTTGCCAAAGCCTTTGAAGCCCAAGTGCCACAGAAAATTCGGGTCGAGAAAATGCCCCAAAATGGCGGTGTCGCCAAAGCGCGCAACTGGGGTGCATTACAAAGTAATGGCGAATTTATCGCCTTTTTAGATGCCGATGATGCCTACCAACCCAATGCCCTCAAAGTCGCCGAAAGGATTTTCTCCTTCCGCCCTGAAACGGCTCTCGTGCGATTAGCCCTTGTTCCCGTCGGGATTGCAGAACGCTACGCAACCCACCCTCAATTTGACTATGCGTGGCAACATATGCAGATGACCTGTGGTGGGAATGTGGTGTTTCGGCGCGCCTTTTTCCTCGCCTGTGGCGGTTTTCCACAACACGCTCTTTTTCGAGAACTCGGTGGCGAAGACGGTGCATTAGGCATTGCCACCACCCAAATCAGCAAGGTTGCCACCGCGTTTCAAGATGCCGGTGTTCTACATTATTGCCGAGAGGGCATGCACGCGGAGTATCTACTCGATGCCATTTTATTTCAGAAAATGCGACCAACAGTCACAGCAGAAAAAATGGCAGAAGCCGAAGCCGTCACCGCACACATTTGCCAACAGATTACCACTCTCAAACAGGCTCTCAATAGCCCAACCCTTGGGGTACAACCTTTGACCTTGCATTGGACATAAAGCGTCTTGAAAATTAACCAAAATGGGGTATCATTGCTTTATTGAAAATAATTCTCAATAATGAAATGAAACCTCTTTTTTTACTCTGTGGCTTTATCAGCCTTGCCCTCGGCATTATCGGTATTCCCACCCCCGGCTTGCCTACCACGCCCTTTTTACTCCTTGCGCTTTACTGCTTTGGCAAAGGATCCTTGCGTATTCAAGGGTGGTTTATGGGAACGAAAATCTACCAAAAATACCTCAAAGAGTACGATCAAAACCGTGCCATGACACTCAAACAGAAGATAACGATTTTAGCCATCTCCGCCCCATTCTGCCTTTTTGCTTTTTGGGCATTACCGAATATTTGGGGCAAAATCGCCTTAGCCTTGGTGATTCTTGCGCAATATTATTACTTCTTCTTCAAGATTAAAACTTTGGAAAACGGGGCGAGCAAGGTAGAATAGTGCCCCTGTGTTGGCAAATTTTCTCCTCAAAATGACCGCAAGTTTATCCAAAGAAACATTAAAAATTGGCTTAGTGTCGATCTCTGATCGAGCCAGCCAAGGTGTCTATACCGACCAAGGTATCCCCGAATTGCAACAGTGGCTAACAGACGCCCTCGTTGCCCCCTTCGAGCTTGAAAGTCGCTTAATTCCCGATGAACAACCCCTCATTGAGCAAACGCTCATTGAGTTAATTGATCAGCAACATTGCCATTTAGTGCTGACTACCGGTGGCACAGGCCCCGCCAAAAGAGATGTAACCCCTGATGCCACCCTTGCCGTGGCACACCGTGAAATGCCGGGGTTTGGCGAACAGATGCGTCAAATCAGCCTACACTTTGTGCCTACTGCCATTCTTTCTCGCCAAGTCGGGGCGATTCGCCATCACGCCTTAATTTTAAATTTACCCGGTCAGCCCAAAGCGATTAAAGAAACCTTAGAAGGGGTTAAAGATCGTGACGGAAACACCCTTGTTCGGGGCATTTTCTCGGCAGTTCCCTACTGTTTGCAACTTTTAAGTGAGATTTATATCGACACCTATCCCGAAATTTGTGAAAGTTTCAGACCCAAATCCGCAAAACGTTAAATGCAAAATGTTGGCAAAAAACGACCGCTTGTAAGGACAAAACATGAAAAAAATCGAAGCCATTATTAAGCCCTTTAAATTAGATGATGTACGGGAAGCCCTAACGGATATCGGTATTCAAGGCATGACCGTCACCGAAGTGAAAGGCTTTGGACGTCAAAAAGGGCATACCGAACTCTACCGTGGGGCAGAATATGCCATTGATTTCTTACCGAAAGTGAAGGTGGAAATTATCGTTTTAGATGAACAGGTGGATGAATGTATTGAAGCCATTCTCGATACCGCCCAAACTGGCAAAATCGGCGATGGCAAAATTTTTGTCTATGACGTCGAACGTGCCATTCGTATTCGGACTGGGGAAGAGAATGACGAGGCGATTTAGCCTTTTCTCCCCTTTTAATTTGACGCTTTACCCAAAGCAAAGCACACAAGGAAACACTATGACAAAACAGAAAACAGGCATTATTTGGCTTTGGTTAAGCCTTGCCGTTATCGCCGTTGATCTCTTTACTAAATATCTTGTTGTTCAGGGCTTTGAGCTTCACGAGAGTATTCCCATTCTACCGATTTTTAGCCTCACCTACGCCCGCAATTACGGTGCAGCATTTAGCTTTTTAGCGGACCACTCCGGCTGGCAGACCTATTTCTTCTTAGGGCTTGCGGTGGTGATTTCCTTCATCTTAGTGGTGATGCTATGGCGTAATCAAGCCTCACTGAAATTGCAAAATAGTGCCTACGCCTTGATTATTGGTGGGGCGATTGGAAATGCCATTGACCGTGCTTATCACGGCTATGTGGTGGATTTCCTCCATTTTTATTGGGATATTTACCACTATCCTATTTTTAATATTGCTGATATTAGCATTGTCGTAGGCGCAGGCTTACTGATTTTAGAGTCGCTGTTAGCCAACCGTAAACAGAAAAAGAGTGATTAAATGAAGATTATTTTAGCCAACCCACGGGGCTTTTGTGCTGGGGTTGATCGCGCCATTTCCATTGTTGAATTGGCATTAGAAATTCACGGCGCACCGATTTACGTTCGCCACGAGGTCGTCCATAACCGCTTTGTGGTGGATGGTCTAAAAGCCAAGGGGGCGATTTTTGTCGAAGAGTTAGACGAAGTCCCCGATGGTGCAATTGTGATTTTCTCCGCCCACGGCGTTTCCCAAGCCGTGCGGAGTGAAGCCAAACGCCGAGAGTTGAAAGTATTTGATGCCACTTGTCCGCTAGTGACTAAAGTGCATATGCAGGTTGCCCGCGCAAGCCGTAAAGGAACAAAGGCGATTCTCATTGGGCATGAAGGTCACCCCGAAGTGGTCGGCACAATGGGGCAATATGATAATCCCGAAGGGGGGATTTTCTTAGTTGAAGATGTAGAAGATATTGCCCGACTGGGGTTAAAAGAGGACAGTGATCTCACTTTTATGACCCAAACCACGCTTTCGATTGATGATACGAGCGATGTGATCGAAGCCTTAAAGCAGAAATACCCTGCTATTCAAGGTCCACGCAAAAATGATATTTGCTATGCCACCACCAACCGCCAACAAGCGGTGCGAGAATTAGCCAAACTCGCCCAATTAGTGTTAGTCGTCGGTTCGAAAAACTCCTCCAACTCTAACCGCTTAGCGGAGTTAGCTTCCCGTATGGGCACGCCTTCTAAGTTGATTGATGGCCCACAGGATATTGACCCAAGTTGGCTCTCAGGGGTTGAAACAATTGGTATTACCGCAGGCGCTTCTGCACCGGAAGTGTTAGTGCAATCCGTGGTGGAACATCTTAAAGCCTTAGGGGCTTCACAAGTCAGCGAATTAGAAGGCTGTGAAGAGAATACCGTTTTTGAAGTACCACGAGAATTACGCATTACGGAGGTCAGCTAATGAACCGTTTTAAAATTGAGTGGGCGTGTCGTCGGGGCATGCGTGAGCTCGATAAAATGATTATGCCCTTCTACCAACAGCATTTTGATGACCTTAGCCCTTCGCAACAACAGACTTTTGTGGCGATGCTTGATTATACCGACCCCGAGCTTTTCCGTTGGCTGATGAATCAACAGCCTGCGCCTACCGCGGAATTACAAGCCATTGTCGAACTCATTAAATCTAAATTAACCTATTAGCGATTCACCTGTAAATGTTCAAACAGAGGACAATGATGATGAAAAAATATGCTTTACTTGCACTGCTTGTTGCCCCAACCTTTGCCGTAGCGGATGAATCTTGCGAGCATTTTAAAACAAGTTACGACCGCACTTACTGTTCAGCAAAATCATTGATAGAGTCAGATAAAGCACTAAAGAAAGTTTATAACAAATTGAAATCTCAATTAAACTCAGAGCTTAGCAAGGGATTAATTCAAGCGCAAAAAGATTGGATTCGTCACCGTGATCTCGCCTGTGAAAATAATAATGGCAATCTCGATGTAGATTGTAATTTCCGCATTAACCGTGAGCGTACTGATTATTTGCGAGATCGCTTACGAGAATGTCAAGCAGGTCGCTGCCAAATTCATGCTATAACAAAACAAAGTTGGTACACTTACTAATATTCACTTTATCAATTTTTCAACATAAAAGGGACTTTCGATTTTATCTTGAACAGTCCCTCTTTAAAAAGAGTTGAAAACTACTTAAAGAATTTTCCTCTCTTATTTCTTTCCTTTTAATTGCAACATACCTTTGAGAATTTGTACCCGTAACAATACTAATTCTGGATATTGTTGAAAGAATTGTTGCTTACGTTCAGCCACTGTTTCAGGATCATAAATAGTATAATTTTGTACAAATGTCATAAAACTTTCAGCAAAATCTTCATAAGGATCACTGGCGGCATAATTACTGACAAATTTTGATTTATTCAGTTGATAAAATTTATTAATATCTTTTGGCGATTTACCGGAATTTTCAATCCATTGTTCTGGTACATTTTTCCAAAATTGTTGAAAGAAACGATTCATATAGCTGTTTTCTAAATAGCAATTAAATGTCGGTTTTATCGCTTCACAATAACCGCTTGGCTTATATTGTGATAAATTGAGAGAAAAGAGATGAGCAAATTCATGAATCAAAGTGGAATAATCGTCTATCGTACCTTCATAATTATCTAAAATGACACCTAATAATTGTTGCTCGCTTTCTTTAACAAAATCAATATAAGCAGCAGTTTCGCCATTTTTAATAATATGCAGTTGTGCTAAATTTGTTCTCCAACTCGCAGGAAATAATGTAATAATATCTTGCCAAATATGATGGATTTTCTGAGATTGCTGACGAGAAATTGTTTTAGTGCTGGAAAGTAACGCTATCTTATTCTTTTTGATTTGATAAGTGGCAATATGTTTACCATCACGGAATTTACCAACGGGCAAAGGAGCATCCTCGCCATTGCCATCAGGAACATCTGCGTAAAGCTTATCAATTAATTTATCCCCAAGCGTCAAACAATAACGCGCCGTTTTACACACAGAATTTGTAGGCACATTTTTTGTTAAATCTATTTTAAACGTTGGATTCACGCTAAAGGTTTTTGGCGCAGGGTAACTTGAAGCTAATACAGCTTCCCCAGTAGCGACCCAAGTTATTAAAAGAACGAGTAATTTTTTCATTCATTATCCAATAATTGTCATTTATAATGTAGCATGATTTTGCCGTTATACTAATATAATAAAGCCGACATTCTCTTTTAATGCTCTATCAATAGTGCAAAAATAAATCTATTCCACTTACGGCGAATTTTTATCACTAGCACATCATATCCTAAAAAAGCATACAGAAATAGTCCCTATTAAATTAAAACTTTTTATCGTTTTACATAACGGAATATTTTATTGAGAGTTTAAATATTATCAAATTACTTACTACAAGCGGTCTGATTTTAGTCATTTTTTGCAACTAGGTTACAAGCTATTACCTTTTATTTTAACTTTCTTCTATTAACAAATTCTAAAAAAGGAAATAATTTTATTTTCTTTCTATTATTCTAATCATACTTGTTGCTTATGTTCTTCTATTCTTTATCTATTGCTAAAATCATTATTTTTCATCAATTAATGATCTAAAAAGGACTCAATTTGATACTAGATCAAATTCAGTCCTTAGTTTAGCAATTCGCTTTTAGTGAGCTATTTTGCTAATAGATAATATCTATTCAGTTTAAAATTTAGTCTAATCATTCCATTTCTTCCGGCAAATCTAACAACTCCGGCGAGAGAATAATGCCAGTTAAATCGGCATAAACATAATCTTCGGGTAGGAAGCTAACACCACCAAAATTAACAGGGGTATCGACTTCGCCAATGGTATTGCCCTCTGCACCAACAGGAATCGGGGCTAAGGCTTGAATACCGAGTGGGAGCGTTTCTAATACGTCAAGTTGGCGAACGGCGCCATTAACAATAATCCCTTCCCAGCCGTTATCCACCGCAAGTCGGGCTAATTCCGCATCAATTAAGGCACGGCGAACCGCACCGCCACCATCAACAAGAAGAACACGCCCTTGCCCCTCTTCCTCTAAAACTTCCGCAATTAAACCATTGCTTTCAAAGCATTTTATCGTGGTGATTTTGCCAAAGAAGCTAGATTCGCCACCAAAACTCGAAAAAATGGGTTCGACAACATCCACCTGATCGGAATAAATATCACAAAGTTCAGAAGTATCAATACGCATTATGGGCTCCTTGTTGCTCAAATTAGTTGCTCAAATTTGGGGAAAGTATAAACCTTTGCAGATTTTTGTTCAAATTGAACCGCTTGTATCAGACGGTTTCTCCCTTGGTTGCTGATGTTCTCGGTGAATTTGCCATAACATTCGGGCATCCAAATTACTGGATGAAATCATCGTTAAAAAGACCGCCATACCAAAATAGAAAGCGGCATCACCAACGGAAAAGCTGATGATCTGCCCCCGCTCAAGTAACGACATCATTAACGCTAATACAAAGAGATCAAGCATCGACCACCGCCCCACAAAATGGACGTAATGAAGCAGTTTCATCTGCCAATGGATCGAATGTTTCCAACGAAAATGAATCGCTAACAGCAGGTAAAAAATTACGGCAACTTTACTAAACGGTACGGCAATACTGGCGATAAATACGATAGCAGCTACCGTATAACTCCCTAAACTCAGAAAGAGCAATACCCCGCCCATTAAAGAATCTGCCGAAGTTTTGCCAGCTAATTCAGTCGCCGAAATCGGCAGAATATTAGCTGGAATCATCATAATCACACCAGCAATTAACGTTGCCCAAACCCGCTGTAATTTCACTTTATCCGATACCTCTAAATTGCTTTCACAACGCGGGCAACGGTGGCGACCTTTTTCATCGACAATATTTTCATCAAAGGTATATTCACATTCAGCACAAAGCGTAGCTCTGCCCTGATGGTCTTTCTCGAGGGGATAATATTCAGGGTAGAAATCTTCCCACCATTGGCGTGGGTTGATTTTAATAAAGAGTAAGGTCGTAAGGAGTGCCGTTAAAATAAAGGCGATGATGTAATAATCGAACTCCAAGGTGGCATATTCACGAATTTTGTAAGCCGCTACCACTAAAGCGACGAGATAAACATCTAACATCACCCACTGTTTAGATCGGCTAAGTAAAATCAGCGAGTAGCGAGGGCGATATCCAATCCAGCGTTGAACCCGAATTAAAAGCACCAAACTCGCAAAAGCAAAGGGCATAATAATGGAGCAAAAGAGGATCATAAAAGCCGTGTAGTGGTAACCGTTGGTCGCCATTTTCCACACGCCCCCCCAAACAGAGGCGTAAATATCCACGCCAAGTAAGTCGATATTCATCAAGGGCAAATAGAGTGCAAAAGGGAGGAGAATCACAATCGACAAGGCGATAATGGCACAACGGCGTAGGCTCCATTTGCCACCCGATTGCAACACTTCCTCACAATTCGGGCAACAAGCGGTCTGATTTTTTCTATTTTTTGCCACTTCAACGAGGGAATCACATTCCAGACAACGTTGTAAATAACCTTCCTCTTGTTTCATTTTACCTTCTATTTAAGTCCTAATACTTTCGCCACGGGGGCAAAACTTTTGCGATGAAAAGGTGTCGCACCCCATTGGGCGAGCTTTTCCATATGCAGTTTCGTTGGGTAGCCCTTGTGCTTGGCAAAACCGTAATGTGGGAATTGCTTGTCAAGCTCCGCCATTTCGTGATCCCGTGCCACTTTGGCGAGAATCGACGCTGCACTAATTTCTGCCACTAAACTATCCCCTTTGACCACCGCTTGAGCGGGCATGGGAAATGGTGGAATACGGTTGCCATCCACTAACACAAAATTTGGCGTAATCGTTAGGGCAGACACGGCACGTTGCATCGCTAACATCGTGGCGTGGAGAATATTCAAACGGTCAATCTCTTCCACTTCGGCACGCCCTAACGCCCAGCAAAGCGCTTTGGCTTTAATCTCCTCGGCTAATTGCAAACGCTGTTTTTCGCTCAATTTTTTAGAATCGGCTAAGCCCGCAATCGGCTGATTCGGGTCAAGAATCACCGCCGCCGTCACGACCGCCCCGACTAATGGGCCTCGCCCCACTTCATCCACACCAGCAATCAGGCTGACATCAGGGTAAATAAATGTCATTAGTTTTCATCCAAAGTATAAGGGAGAGGATAATAGCGTAACGCCGTATTGCCGACACGGAATGCCCCTACGGTATCGATCTCTTTATTTAACACCACTTGCAACCACAACTGTTGTTGGTATGCCACGGCGGCTAAAATCGTGCCTGTCGCTTTCCAATTTTCGCCTAACTGCATCTCAATCGTGCCACCAATAGGCGGTAATTCCCCTTGTGAAAAATCGCCCTCAAAGATGAACATTGCCCGTTTATTCGCACCACGATATTTTGCTCGAGCCACGGTTTCTTGACCGATATAACAGCCCTTTGTAAAGGAAATCGCCTGCTCTAACTGTTGTAAATTTGTCGCTTGGGGAATCAGCTCAAATTGGTTCGCCTTCAATAACAACGGAATACCTTGTTGAATATCAAAAAGATCCCACAAAATGCTCTCGTCTTGGGCTTCAACCTGCCCCTCAGCCCCCCAAAAAAGGGTTCGCTGGGCGGTATCTTTTAAACGACAAGCGGTCGTTTTTTCATTGAAATTTGCTTTCCAATAAGAATCCGCTGTGCCGTAAATAGGGGTGTCTAATTCGCTGAATGTGACCTTTGAAAAAACTGCATATTTTTTCAGTTGTACCAAAGCTTCGGGTAACAAATCACGCAACATAATGGCAAAGAATTGTTCTGAGCTATGGCGATAAAGGCGGAATAACGCGCTCATTTTGCCCTTGGGATCACAATGGCAAGTTAGCGTTTGCTCGCCCACGGCAAGTTTCGCCACATCGCAGGTAAGTTGCCCTTGTAAATATTTTTCCGCATCCAAGCCACTGATTTCAATTAAACGATATTGGGATAACAGAACACAGAAATTTGGAAAGAGTTGATTGTTATCAGGCATTTTTTCTCCTTAATCTCACACCTATACAGGTAAAAATAAGTGGGTCGCCACGCACCCTGACATAAATTGCCGTGCATAATAGCAAGATTTTGACTTTTCGCCACTTTTGCAAAAAATTCCCCGAATCTGTCCCCTTGTTGATTGACTAACCAAGTCAAACCGCTACAATCGGGCAATTCTCAAAAAATAAGGATAAACAATGAATCTATACAACATCAAACACCCCGAAGAACAAGTCAATTTCGCCCAAGCCGTTCGCCAAGGTTTAGGCAAGAATCAAGGGTTATTTTTCCCACAAACAATTCCTACCCTCGATAATATTGATGAACTCCTTGCACTTCCCCTCCTTGAGCGTAGCCAAAAAATCTTAGGGGCGTTAATTGGGGAAGAAATTCCCACTGATACCTTAAACACCATGGTGAAAAATGCCTTCACCTTCCCTGCGCCGCTGGCTCAAGTGTCTGATAATCTCTTTGCTCTTGAACTCTTTCACGGCCCAACCCTCGCGTTTAAAGATTTTGGTGGGCGTTTTATGGCACAGGCACTTTCTGCGGTGCGTGGAGATGAAAAAATTACCATTTTAACCGCCACATCCGGCGATACCGGTGCTGCCGTTGCCCACGCATTCTACGGGTTAGAGAATATCAACGTGGTTATTTTATATCCAAAAGGCAAAATTAGCCCGTTACAAGAAAAGCTCTTCTGTACTCTTGGGGGCAACATTCGCACCATTGCGATTGAATCTGATTTTGATGCCTGCCAAGCGTTAGTCAAACAAGCCTTTGATGATGAAGATCTCCGCCAAGCCATTGGTTTAAACTCAGCAAACTCAATCAATATCAGCAGATTACTCGCTCAAGTTTGCTACTATTTTGAAGCCGTGGCACAGCTCCCAGTGGAAAAACGCCAAGAGGTCGTCGTTTCCGTACCCAGTGGGAATTTTGGTAACTTAACCGCCGGCTTAATTGCCAAAACATTGGGGCTACCGATTAAACGCTTTATCGCGTCCACCAATGCGAATGACACCGTTCCTCGCTATTTGCGAAGTGGTCAATGGCAACCTAATGCGACAGTGGCAACCCTCTCAAATGCCATGGATGTCAGCCGTCCAAATAACTGGCCAAGGGTCGAAGAGCTGTTTAAACGTAACGGTTGGGCATTAGCAGATTTAGGCTCGGATGCGTTAAGTGATGCCGAAACGGCACTTGCACTCAAAGCACAGTACGAGGAAGGCTACCTCTGTGAGCCTCACGGCGCAATCGCTTACCAAGTGTTAAAAGATCAACTGCAAGCCGGCGAAACGGGGATTTTCCTCTGTACCGCTCATCCTGCGAAATTTAAAGAATCTGTGGAACGAATTTTATCCCTTGAATTGCCGTTACCCGAAGCGTTGGATAAACACAATAAACTGCCACTGCTTTCCGACACCATGGCAGCGGATTTCGCACAATTAAAAGCTTATTTATTAGCATAGGTTACATAAATCAAGTAGAATAAAATTCTCGCTAATTTAGTGAGACTTTTCTGACATTAATGGAGTTTTAATATGAAAAAATTAGCATTCGGTATTGTTGCAGGACTACTTTCTGTCTCAACTATGGCAGCCCCTGTGGGCGAAACCTTTACTGGCGTAGGCGTAGGATTAGATTTAACGACGATCAAATACAAGTCCGACGAAGAAAAAGGCAAGCAAGCGACAAGTTTAAATCTCACCGTTGATTACGGTATCGATTATGGTTCAAATTTCGTTGGATTAGTGCAAGGAAAAGCAAAATTAGGCAGTACTAAAATTGACAATGACGTTAAACAAAAAACCCTATTTAGTGCTGGTTATGCCCAAGGTTACCGTGTTCTTCCCGATTTACTTCCTTACGTGAAAGCAAGTTATAGCGTGAGTAAAATTGAAGATGAAACGTTCAAAGGCTTTGGATACGGTGTGGGTGTGAAATATGCAGTATCAAATAATATTGAAGTTGGTGCAGAATATTTACGTAGCAATTTGAAATATGATGACCTTAAAATAAAAGGAAACGCATTTAGTGCAAACGCCACTTACCGTTTCTAATTAAACACCATAATTCAGGCATAATGGCAACATTATGCCTTTTTTGATTTTGGAGGAAAGATGACGCGATTTTTCGGGCTTGCCTTAACGGCTGGGATTACCGCACTGGCCTTTCTGATTTCGCAATGGAGTGGTGCAATCAGTGCGTTAACCCTCGCCATTGTGTTGGGTATCATCCTGGGTAATAGCGTTTATGCTCGTGTTGAAGCTCGTGCCACAGAGGGTGTGAATTTTGCTAAAACGTGGTTATTACGCACAGGAATTGTCTTATACGGTTTTCGGATTACGGTGCAAGATGTGAGCAGTGTTGGGGGAGAAGCCATTATCAGTGATGCGATTTTACTGATTAGCACCTTTTTTCTCACCTGTTGGCTCGGGATACACTACTTGAAAATAGACCGCAAAATTGTGCAACTCACCGCCGCCGGGTGCAGTATTTGTGGTGCAGCGGCAATTATGGCAACGGCCCCTGTGGTAAAAGCAAAATCGGAGCAAGTTTCCGTCGCCGTGGCATTAATTGTACTTTTCGGCACGCTGTGTATGTTCCTTTACCCCTTGATGTACCCTTATCTCAATAGTTATCTAACGGATCATCAATTCGGGATTTATATCGGTTCAAGCGTCCATGAAGTCGCACAGGTGTATGCTGCAGGTGGGAATATTAGCCCTGCAGTCGCCGATGCGGCGGTAATTACCAAAATGATTCGAGTCATGATGCTCGCCCCCTTCTTACTTGCCCTCTCCTATACCCTACAACGAGAGGATAACTCATCACAAAAAATAATGATTCCGTGGTTTGCGGTGTGGTTTATTGTGGTTGCACTACTGAACTCTTTTATTGGGGAGATCGTACCGAAAGCGGTGATCCACGCCTTGATTCAACTCGATACGATTTTATTGATGATGGCAATGTCCGCCCTTGGCTTAACCACGAAGATCAGTGCCTTCAAACAAGCGGGTGTGAAACCATTACTGTTAGGCGGTATTATCTGCCTTTGGTTGATTGTTGGTGGCTTTACGGTCAACTGGCTCGTTTCCCAAAGCTTTGCCCTTGTGTTTGCAAAATAATGAAAAAAAACGACCGCTTGTTTTAGCCCAAAAATAGAAGGCGACAACGGGATCTTCCCAAATGTCGCCTTTTTCTTTTCGCCGTGAATTACGCCTCAACGCCGTCAAAAAGCAAGGTACTCAAATAACGTTCTGACGCAGAAGGCAAAATCGCCACAATGGTTTTGTCTGCAAATTCAGGCAATTTGGCGAGGCGATCTGCGGCAGCCACAGCGGCACCCGAGGAGATCCCCACCAAAATACCCTCTTCTGCCATTAAACGGCGAGCAGTCGCTAAGGCGGTATCACTATCCACTTGCTCTACCCGATCAATTAAATTGAGATCTAAATTCTTCGGAATAAAACCTGCCCCAATCCCTTGAATTTTATGCGGTGCGGTTTTCACTTCTTCGCCTTTTAAGGTTTGGCTAATCACTGGCGATTCCGCAGGTTCAACGGCAACGGAAATCATCGCCTTGCCTTGGGTTTCTTTAATATAACGGCTCACCCCTGTAATCGTTCCCCCTGTGCCAACGCCTGCCACAAAGACATCAATCTTGCCCTCGGTATCCGCCCAAATTTCAGGGCCGGTGGTTTTTTCGTGAATGGCTGGATTGGCTGGGTTTTCAAACTGCTTTAACATCAAATAACGCTCAGGATTGCTCGCGACAATCTCTTCGGCTTTGGCGATCGCCCCTTTCATCCCTTTTGCCCCTTCGGTGAGCACTAAATTCACCCCTAGACCACGCAATAATCGACGGCGTTCAATACTCATCGTTTCGGGCATTGTGAGGGTTAATTTATATCCCCGAGCGGCTGCCACATAAGCTAGGGCAATGCCGGTATTACCACTTGTCGCATCGACTAACTCTTTCTCTTTCGTGAGCAAGCCGTCTTTTTCCGCCTGCCAGACCATATTCGCACCAATACGGCATTTCACACTAAAACTCGGGTTTCTCGATTCTACTTTCACTAATAAATTGCCCTTCTGCCCAAAATTTTTTAAGCGAACAAGGGGTGTGCGGCCAATGGTTTCTGAATTGTCTGCATAAATTGTCATCTTTTTCTCCTTTCCCCATCAGGTTGATTACCGTTGCCAAGCATACTGCTTTTATATAAAAAGTTAAGCATAATAACGCTATTTAATATAACCAAATTGCATATTATTTCCTCTGTAATTGCATAGCAAAAGGGCTTTTTAAGCAAAAGATAAGCAACATATTCCCCCTTATACCGGCTTGGGGTATAGTAATGTCCTCTTTTTATCAGGTGAGAAATCCAATGACACAAAAAAATCGCAACCCGAAACGCCCCCTTAATCAACTCTTAACCCTTGGGGCTGTGGCTATTATCTCAGTAATAACGTGGTTTAATAATGAACGAAAAAGCGAACCCACGCCCACCAATACGCCTACCACCAATACGCAGAAAAGCAGTAACGGCATCACGATTCCCGATCATTTAGGCCACTACGATACTCGCATGGCGCAGGATAAATATGGCAAAAATGTGGTGGCAACGGATTATTATATGCTGTCGCTTTCTTGGTCACCGAGTTTCTGTGAAGCACAGAAAAAACGCAATCAAGGCAAAATCCCCGCACATTTACAGTTCCAATGTGAGCAAGCAGCACAATTAGGTTGGGTGATTCACGGCTTATGGCCACAATCGGCAAGTGCCCGTGGCGTTGAAGATCACCCACGTTTTTGCCAAGGCGATCTGCCAGAACTGCCTGCGAGTTTAATTAAACAATATATGACCGAAGTACCAGGAGCAAGCCTACTACAAGGCGAATGGGAAAAACACGGCGCTTGTGCCTTTGATCGCGCAGAAGCGTATTTCGCCAAACAAAAAGCGCTGTTTAAAAGCCTTAACTTACCGGGAAGCGAACTCTCCCAACGGGAACTCTTTCAATGGATGAAGAAATTTAATCCTTCACTGAAAAATGTGCATTTAAAAGCCCGTGGTAACGAGCTTTATATCTGCTATGACAAACAGTGGAATGCGATTGATTGCCCATAATGCTTACCCGAGAACTGAAAATGCAGGTGCAACGCCAGCTGAAAAGGGATTTGGCAAAAGCCAATGCCTATTTCCAAAAAACCTTTACTCCACCAAAAATAAACTATGCTGTGCGTGGGCAGAAAGCTGGCGTGGCTTATTTGCAACAGAATGAAGTGCGGTTTAACCCTGTCCTTTTAACGGAAAATGCAGCGGAATTTATCCAACAGGTCGTCCCCCACGAATTAGCCCATATTTTGGTTTATCAGCAATTCGGGCGTGTTCAGCCCCACGGTAAAGAGTGGCAAATGATGATGGAAACCGTGCTTGGCGTGCCAGCAGAAACCTATCACTGTTTTGATGTGAGCAGTGTCGTGGGCAAACAATATGCCTACCGCTGTGCTTGCCAAACACATCAACTGACTCAACGTCGTCATAATGGCGTATTAGCAGGGAAACGCTATCTCTGTCGGCGTTGTAAAGCCCCCCTTCAAGCGGTTTAACTTGCCAAAAAGCAAAAAAGAGCGAGATCACTCTCGCTCTTTTTTATCAGATTTTTGGCTATTCCTCGGGGGCAACTTCCGGTTCTGCGACCTTTGAGGCATTCGCTTTTGGTAGCACTAAGGCGGTTGGGTTCGCCCGTTTAATATACTCTTGATACACTTTTAATGCGCCACTTGCCCCAGTTAAGTGGGTATTGCTGTTGTTATCTTTACCAATCCAAACGGTGGCAATATGATTGCCATCAATCCCCGCAAACCAAGTATCCCGCGCATCATTGGTTGTGCCCGTTTTCCCGGCTAATTTAAGATAAGCAAAATCTTTTTGTAAACGGTGAGCAGTACCTCGCTCAACAACTTGTTGCATCGCTTGCATCGTTTGAATTGCAGCACTTGGTGGCAATACTTGTTTGCGTTTGTTATCCACTCTGGGTTCATACAAGGTTTCCCCTTGTGATGAAATCACCTGCTCAATAGTCGTCAGCTCTGTACGTACACCTTCATTAGCAATAGTTTGATAGGATTTCGTTACGTCAAATGGCGAAATGGAATACGCTCCCAATAAAGTTGAGTAAAAGCGTGGAATCTCCACTTTATCCCACCCCATTTCTTTTTGTTTATCAATAATCTTATTTAACCCAATACTACGACCAATATTTACCGTTGGAATATTCAAGGATTTAGCAAGTGCGGTTTCCAAAGTCACTGGTGCGCTGTAATTACGGCTATAATTGCGTGGCGACCAAGTTTTGCCATTTGGCAATCTAATGGTAATCGGTTGGTTACTGATGAGAGTATTCAATTGATATTTACTTGGATCAGATAACGCAATGGCATAAATGGACGGTTTGACCAAAGAACCAATCTGCCGTTTACTTTGTATCGCTCGGTTAAAGCCTGCTCGGTTACTGTTACGGTCTCCCACAATAGCGCGCACTTTCCCAGAACGATACTCCGCCACCACAATCGCTGCCTGTAAATCTTTCACCCGTTTATCCGCCGAGTTTTCTAACTCTTCTACCCCGTTAATCACCGCTTGTTCCGCCGCGTTTTGTTGGTTATGATCAAGAGTCGTAAATACCTTTGCGCCAGATAATTTCGCCATTTGGTTCTCACCAAAACGCTGTTTTAATTCTAAATGCAACGCGTGCATAAAGGCAGGTTGAGGGCTGTATAAACTGCCCTTCTCTTTCACACCAAGGGGCTGTTTAACCAGTAATTCATACTCATCTTGGGAAATTTTCCCCCGTTCATGGAGTAATTTCAGCACCACATTACGTCTTTCTAATGCCACTTGCGGATTACGCCACGGATTATACAGGGAAGCGCCTTTTGCCATACCGACTAATAATGCCATTTGGGAAGGGTTAATCTCTTTAATCGGGCGTCCAAAATAGAATTGGCTTGCTAGGGCAAAACCGTGGACTTGATAGCTTCCGTTTTGCCCTAAATAAATCTCATTGAGGTAGGTTTCTAAAATACGATCCTTATCGTAACGGTAGTCTAAAATTAACGACATAAACGCCTCGTTAATTTTTCGTTCTAAGGATTTTTCACTACTTAAAAACAGGTTTTTAACGAGCTGTTGAGTCAGCGTACTCGCCCCTTGTACCGTTCTCCCTGCTTGATAGTTTGTAATCAATGCTCGAGCAATACTCAGCACACTCACGCCATTATGTTCATAGAAGTGGCGATCTTCGGTGGCAATTAAGGCATCAATTAAAAAGCGTGGATAATCTCGTAATGGCAAAGCTTGGCGTTCTTCATCATTGTCAGAATGCAACATCGCAATGACTTTTGGATCAAGGCGAAATTCGGGCACTTCCTTAACTCGCACTAAATCCTCAATACGGGCTAATTTTTCTCCGACAAAACGTAATCGCAATACTCGCTGAGCTTCGGGGTGGTCAGGAAAGGCAAAGGCGCGCCGTAGTAACACCAAATTATCCCCCTCGATTTTATAATCCCCCGGGGTAACAATTTTTTGTACTTCGTGATAATTGTAATAATTAAGGATCAGTTTGACCTGCTCTAGGGTTAAATCGTCCTTTAAACGAATGCTCTCAATCCGCCCATACACTTGCGCAGGCAGCTGCCAAATTTGACCGTCCATTTTGGCTCGAATTCGCCCGTCAAGGTAAATACCATAAAGCCCCGCGCAACACGCACCGAGTAACATCAATTTAAAACAAGTGGGCAAAATAAAGCCTTTTTTGCGTGGTTTTTCTGAGGATTCTGGCTGTTGTTGTTGATTATCCGACATGGTTCTTCTTCATCATTCAAGTAAGCGGTTCGATTTTACTCGAAATTTGCTGAGGCTTTATAATTATTTTTTATCTTTGTATAAAAAAGAAACATCACCTCATAAAAGTGTGAATATTCTCTCATTTCAAAAATAAAGCCCTGAGAAAGCAATAAGTGGGTCGCTTCATTGTGTATAATGCAACACCATCATTTTAATTAAAAAGGAGTTTTTATGTTTGGATTCTTAAAAGCGTCAGCACCAGCTCCGCGTATTGAGGAAAAGCGTGTTGATGAAGAGTATCGTCGCCTACGTTGGCAAGTTTTTGCTGGGGTCTTTATTGGCTATGCTGCCTATTATTTAATTCGCAAAAACTTTTCCTTGGCGATCCCCTATTTAATCGATGAATACGGCTTTACCAAAGCAGACCTCGGTATGGTGGGCGTCGCCCTCTCCCTCGCCTATGGTTTCAGTAAATTCATTATGGGTAACGTTTCCGACCGGAGTAACCCAAAATATTTTATTACTATCGGCTTACTCGGCTCTGCCTTTGTGAGTTTAATTTTCGGTTTAGTGCCGGGGGTGCTCTCTTCCATTCCGATTATGATTATCTTAGCGGCCTTTAACGGTTGGTTCCAAGGGATGGGCTACCCACCGGGGGCGAAAACCATGACCAACTGGTTCTCCCGTTCAGAACGGGGCGTGTGGTGGAGCTGGTGGAATGTTTCCCACAATCTCGGCGGTGGCTTAATTGGTCCATTAGCGATTCTCGGTTTATCCCTCTTTGGGGTTTGGCAATCACTCTTTTATTTGCCGGCATTGATCGCGATTGTCTTAGCTTTCATTATGTTTTTCTTAATGCGTGATACCCCCGAATCCCAAGGCTTACCACCGGTAGATGAATACCGGGGCGAAAAAGTCGTGGAGAAAGTGGAATCTGCACACACGCTTTCCTCAAAAGATATTTTCTTTAAATATATCATTAACAACAAATTCCTTTGGGCGATTGCGATTGCTAACGTGTTTGTCTATTTCATCCGCTACGGCATTATTGACTGGGCACCGACTTACCTGAAAGAAGTGAAACACTTCACCGTGGATAAACAGAGCTGGGCCTATTTCTTATATGAATACGCCGGTATCTTCGGTATGTTAGCCAGTGGTTACCTAAGTGATAAAGTGTTCAAAGGGCACCGTGCGCCACCGATGTTACTTTTCCTTGTTGGGGTGTTAATTGCGATTGTGGTGTATTGGAAAAACCCCGCCGGTAACCCTCTGATTGATAACATCTGTCTTGTGGCAATCGGCTTCTTAATTTATGGACCGGTTATGATGATTGGCTTACAAGCCGCAGACCTTGTACCGCGTGTCGCAACAGGTACTGCTACCGGCTTAACCGGCTTATTCGGTTACCTGCTTGGTTCTGCTAGTGCGGGTTATGTCATGGGTAAATTGGTCGATGTCTTTGGTTGGGACGGCGGATTCTACGCCCTTATCATCTCCTGTT
This sequence comes from Pasteurellaceae bacterium Macca, assembly GCA_023101485.1. Classification (GTDB taxonomy): domain Bacteria; phylum Pseudomonadota; class Gammaproteobacteria; order Enterobacterales; family Pasteurellaceae; genus LVZB01. Next base: position 1,135,511 of record LVZB01000001.1, read on the forward strand.
TCTTAGGTTTTGGTTTTATTGCCTTTACCCTCTTCCATAAACCAAACGGGAACTAATTTCGCTTTAAAGTCACCGCGCAAGCGGTGATTTTTTTTACACATTTTGATCTGCCCTAAACTTCCCCCTATTTGTGAGTATGCCCCCACGGCCTAACGTGGCATTTACCTTGGCTTTTGCTATAATGCGCCCCTTTATGTCGCTCGGTACTTGACACCGATGACTTTCTCAAAGGATATTTCATGGAATTAAAATCTTACCCACGTCCCACTTACGGGCAACGTGCCAAAATCGCTTTTCAATATTTAATGCCACAACTCGGCTTAACTCGTGTTGCCGGCTGGCTTGCGGAGCGTCAATGGGGTGCGGTTACTCATCTTTTTATTAAACTGTTTGCCAAGCAATACCAAGTAGATCTTTCCGAAGCCGAAAAAAGCAATCCATCGGATTATGCCTCCTTCAATGAATTTTTTATCCGCCCGTTAAAAGAGGGCGCTCGCCCAATTAACCAAGATAATCAAGCCCTCTGCTTACCGGCGGACGGTCGTGTGAGTGAAGGTGGTGAGATCAGCGAAAACCGCTTATTACAAGCCAAAGGGCATCAATTTACCCTCGAAACCCTACTCGCCGAAGATACCGAACTGACAGAGAAATTTAAAAACGGCACCTTTTTAACCACTTATCTTTCCCCACGGGATTACCACCGTGTGCATATGCCTTGCGATGCCACGTTAAAGAAAATGATCTATGTACCGGGGGAGCTGTTCTCCGTCAATCCATTTTTAGCCCAACACGTGCCTAATCTTTTTGCACGCAATGAACGTTTGATTTGTGAATTTGAAACCGTCTTCGGACCAATGGTGCAAATTTTAGTCGGCGCAACCATTACCGCCAGTATGAGTACCGTTTGGGCTGGGGTGATTAACCCGCCTCGCACGAATGACGTCGCGGTTTATCACTATTTAACCGAAGGCGACACCGCCATTCACTTGAAAAAAGGTGAAGAGATGGGTGCATTCCGCCTAGGTTCAACGGTGATTAACCTCTTTCCACAAGGTGCGATTGCCCTTGAAAGCCATTTACAGGCAGGAGAAGCCACTCGTATGGGTGAGCGTCTTGGTGCTGTATTAAAATAACACCTGCAACACCGAGGGCTTGCCCCTCGGTGCAAAATGTTCCCGAAAAAAGACCCCTTGTTATGATGAAAACGAAACTTTTACTCCCCTTTGTGGTGTTTTTGGGCTTGATTATTGCCTTTGCCATTCAACTGCAACGCAACGCCAACGGCGATGATCCGAAGGCATTAGAGTCCGCATTAGTAGGCAAAGTCGTCCCAGACTTTCAGCTTTCTGCTTTGCTTGATGAAAATAAAATGCTCAATGCCGATGTCGTCAAAACCGGTTCGCCACGCTTATTAAACGTGTGGGCAACGTGGTGTCCAACCTGCTATGCCGAACATCAATACCTCACGGAATTAGCAAAACAGGGGGTGAATATTGTCGGGATTGATTACAAAGATGAGCGCGCCAAAGCAATTAAATTTTTAGCCGATAACGGTGATCCTTACAAAGCGGTGATCTTCGATCCAAAAGGCTCTCTCGGGCTTGATCTCGGTGTTTATGGCGCACCGGAAACCTTTGTGATTGACGGTCAAGGTAAAATTCTCTACCGCCACGCAGGGGATGTGAATCCTCGTGTTTGGGCAGAGGTTCTCAAACCGATTTATGAGGGAACAAAATAATGAAAAAGGCTTGGTTACTCGCCACACTCCTCGCGCCAACGCTTTGGGCAACCACGATTGAAATACAGCAATTTGACAATCCTCAACAAGAGGCGGATTACAACACCTTAATTCAAGCGCTACGTTGCCCACAATGTCAAAATAATAATATTGCCGACTCCAACGCCACCATTGCCACGGATATGCGACATAAAACCCTCGAATTACTCAAACAGGGGAAAAACAAAGAAGATGTGGTGAATTATATGGTGGAACGATACGGCAACTTCGTCACCTACGATCCCCCACTTACCCCAGCAACCATCTTGCTGTGGTTAATGCCACTCCTCCTTGTGCTATTAGGCGGTAGTTGGGTGTTGCTTGGACGAAAAACGGCTAAACAAGGGGTCGATTTTCAACAACAATCTGCTCACGCCTCAACTAACGACCTTGATGAGCAACGCCTAAAACAAATTCTAAATGGAGAGAAAGAGTAATGTTATTTTGGATTATTGCTGGAGGGCTAACCCTCGCCCTTTGTTTCCTCGCCTTTTACCCCCTCTTTTTCGCCAAAACGGCTATCCGCCACGATATGCGGGATAAACTCAACAAGGCATTCTATTTCCACCGCCTAAAAGAGGTAGAGCAAGAAGCCCAAGAAGGCGTGATTGATGATCTCAATCAGACACAACGTGAATTACAACAAAGCCTGCTCGATGATATTCCCCTTACCCAGACTTCAAAAACTGTAGATCAAGGGATTCACAAAGGTTGGTTTGTGCTATTAGTGCTTTTTGTGCTTGGTGTCAGTGGTGGGGCTTATTGGCACGTTGGCTCATGGCAGGCGACAGAAGCCTACCAAGCAAGCGGTCAAAACTTACAAGAATTTTACCGCCGATTAGACAGTACGGACGCTTTCACCCAAGAGGAAATGCAACAATTTAGCCTCGCCCTACGAGCTGAATTACAACAAAAACCCCAAGATGATAAAGGATGGTTTTTACTCGGGGAGCTGGGAATGTCCCTCGAAGACGGGCAACTTGCCCACGATAGCTTTGCCAAAGCCTATCAGCTCCAACCTGATAATCCGCAATACATGTTACGTTATGCAGAAATGTTACTCTTCTCCGAAGATGCTCAAGACAAAGCCCAAGGGGATGAGTTACTTAAAAAGGTGATCCGCCAAGATCATGCAAATCTCAACGCCCTCAGTTTGTTGGCGTTCCGAGCCTTTGAGCAAGAGGATTATAAAATGGCGGCGATAACGTGGGGAATGATGTTAAAACTTCTGCCAGAGAACGATCCACGCCGAGCGACAATTGAAAAAAGTATGGAGTCCGCACGCAGTATGATCAAAACGCCTTAACAAGAAGAGGTTAAAATATCACCAAAAAGATAAAAAATGACTTTTTTTCACGATATTAAGATTTTCTTCAGAATTGTTTGATTTAATACACCTCAACGAAGCCAAGGTGCTTTATATCAACCCTTAATTTTGAACATAGGAAAGTTATTATGAAAAAATCTCTTTTAACCGCCATCGCGTTATCGACCCTTATTACAACCCCTGCTTTTGCACAGGGTGGTTTCCAAAATCCAAACGCACCACAACAAATGCACCATAAAGGTCATCAAGGTGGTGGCTTTATGAATAGCACTCAAGCGGTAAGTAAAGTAAGTGAAATTTCGTCAATGAAAGACGACCAATTCATTGTGTTACAAGGCAATATTGTTAATCAAGTCGGGAAAGACGATTTCCTTTTCCGTGATGCCAGTGGTGAAATTACCGTCGAAATCGAACGTAAAGCCTGGCAAGGTCAAGAAATTACCCCAGCAGATACGGTCAAACTCTACGGTGAAGTGGATAAATCTTGGAACAAGACTGAAATTGACATCAAACGTGTCGAAAAAATCAAATAATCATTATTAAAGAAAGTGGCAGAAATGCCACTTTTTGTTTTGGAGTAACGGCAAGCACTATGCGTATTTTATTAATTGAAGATGATCTCCTCATTGGCGAGGGGTTAAAACTCGGCTTAAGCAAATCAGGCTTTTTAGTGGATTGGTTTGACGAGGGTAAAACCGGCTTTAATGCCCTTACCACCGCCCCTTATGATGCCGTAGTACTTGATCTAACCCTGCCTAAAATGGACGGTTTAGACATTCTGCAACAATGGCGAAAAGCTCACCAAGATACGCCTGTTCTGATCCTCACCGCACGGGATACCCTTGATGAACGCGTTAAAGGCTTACAACAAGGTGCCGATGATTATCTCTGCAAGCCCTTCGCCTTAGCCGAAGTGGTCGCCCGATTACAAGCGCTGATTCGCCGCCGTTATGGGCAAAATAGCCCTACTATTGAACACAGTTTAGTTAAATTCGATTCTCTCGCCCGTAAAGTCTTTTTACGGGAGGAAGAAGTCGCCCTCACCACCCGAGAATATCGCCTTTTAGAACTCTTTCTACTCAATAAAACCCGCGTACTTTCTCGTGAGATGATTGAAGAAAAACTCTACACGTGGGACGAAGAAGTCAGTAGCAATGCCCTTGAAGTGCATATCTACAATCTACGCAAAAAACTCGGCAAGCAGTTTATCCGCACGGTGCACGGTGTCGGTTACGCCTTAGGAAAAAACGATGAAGCTGATTAAAAACACCAGTTTACGCCTGCGCTTAATTTTGGTGATCTCCTTAACTGCCCTCCTCATTTGGACACTTTCCACCCTCACAGCGTGGTGGCAGGTGCGTAAAGAAGTGAATAATGTGTTTGACGCTCAACAAATTTTCTTCGCGCAACGGCTTGCTTCTTCTAACTTAGATACGATCTTAATGAACCGCCACCCAGATATACGTCATAAAAAAGCCTTAAAAAAGCAAGCAAAGGTCAGATTCGATTTCGATCATGATGCCCTTGCCTTTGCTGTTTTTACCCATGAAGGCGAACGCGTACTCAGCGACGGCAACCACGGCGATTACTTCAATTTCACCCCAACACAAGGTTTCAGTGAAAATAAAATCAATGATGATGGCGATGACCTCTGGCGTATTTTCTGGCTACCCACTGCGAGCGGACGTTTAGTCATTGCCGTGGGGCAAGAACTGGATTATCGGGAGGATTTAGTCGAAGAGATGGTTCTCAGCCAAATGTGGATTTGGTTTGCCAGCCTTCCGCTTTTGATTTTGCTGATTGTGTGGATTGTCAACCGCGAACTGCGTAGTTTAAAAGCCGTCAGCCAACAAGTAGAGCAACGTTCTCCCGAAGATCAAGGGGTGCTATCCACCGATGTGCCTAAAGAAATTTTGCCCTTAGTGAGCAACCTCAACCAATTTTTTGAGCGGACTTCCCATCTATTAACCCGTGAAAGGCGTTTTACCTCCGATGCCGCCCACGAATTGCGAAGCCCTCTTGCTGGCTTGAAGATTCAAACAGAGATTGCTCAACTTGCTGGAGAAGATAGCCAATTACGTGAGAAAGCCTTATCAAGCCTTACCGAAGGGATAGACCGTGCCACACAGCTGATTGAGCAGTTGCTCACGCTTTCGCGTCTTGATAATCTCACCGCACTTGACGGCGTTGAAACCGTTCATTGGGATAAACTCATTCCATCGCTGATAAGGGAACGCTATTTCCACGCCCAACAGCACCAAATCGAGCTGATGTATGAACAACAAAGCCTGCCTTCACCGCAACAAGGTCAGCCACTTCTGCTCTCTTTAATGTTGCGTAACTTAGTGGATAACGGCATCAAATATTGCCCCCAAGGCACAACGATAACGATTCAACTGAATGCAAAAGGAATTGTAGTGGAAGATAACGGGGGTGGTGTCGCCCCAGAAGAGTTAACCAAACTCGGGCAACGCTTCTACCGCCCCGCGGGGCAGAATCAGAAAGGCTGTGGCTTAGGGCTATCTATCGTCCAACGCATCGCTCAACTCCACCATTACCACGTTGAGATTGAAAACCACCAAAATAGCCAAGGTGAGCAAGGGCTTAGGGTGACAATTCACTGGTAACAAGCGGTCAAATTTTTGGGATTTTTTGTTCTTCTTAAAATCCCTTGATCTTGCAAAAAAGAATGCCCTTTGTGAGTTAATCCCACAAAGGGCATTTATTCATCCTTCTGTTACAGCAATAGGCTACCAATAAGGGCTAGGGTAAAGCCAACAAAACCGATGAGGGTTTCCATCACTGTCCAGGTTTTTAGTGTCGTTTTGGTATCCATTTCAAAGAAACGGCTGATAAGCCAAAAGCCTGAATCATTGAAGTGGGAAAACACAGTCGCTCCCGAAGCAATAGCAATCACAATAAAGCAAAGATCAAACTGGCTCAATTCCGGCATATTTGCAACCGTTGGCGCAATCAATGCGGCGGTAGTTGTTAATGCGACGGTTGCTGAACCCTGTGCGACTCGTAACGCCGTAGCAATAATAAAAGCCGCAACAATAATTGGCATGCCCGTATCAGAAAGAGCTTGGGAAAGCGCATTACCAATTCCACTGGCACGTAATACCCCACCAAACATCCCCCCTGCTCCGGTCACTAAAATAATGGCACAGATAGGGGCGAGTGCGTTATCACAGATTTTTTCTAACTGTTCGTTACTCCGCTGGTCTTTCAATAGCAAAATCGTTGCAATGAGTGTAATCAACAATGCAATCGGGGTTTTACCAATCAAGCGTAAACTTTGTACCCAAAATTGCGAGCCATCAATCACTTTGGTCACGCTTAATGTATTGAGTACGGTGTCTAACATAATAAGGCAAAGTGGTAATAATAAGATAAACATCACCTTGCCAAATTTTGGTGGGTTGATAATTGTTTCATTGATTGGATTAAGATTTAAGAACGTTTTTGGGAGATCAAGGGAAATTTTCTTCCCAATATATTGCCCATAAAGGTAAGCAGAGATATACCAAGTCGGAATAGCGCAAATTAAACCGACTAAGACAAGTAACCCGACGTTTGCGCCGAGTAAATCACTTGCCGCAACAGGGCCAGGATGCGGAGGTAAGAAAGTGTGCATTACTGCAAAAGCCCCCGCAGAGGGTAGCGCATAACGCAATACTGAACCGCCAAACTGTTTTGCTACGCTGAATATAATCGGTAGCATCACCACCAAACCGGCATCAAAAAAGATGGGGAAACCAAAGAGTAATGAAGCCACCCCTAAGGCAAAGGGCGCTTTTTTTTCACCAAATTTGTTGATGAGTGTATCCGCCAGCACTTTTGCCCCACCGGTAATCTCCAAAATACGCCCAATCATTGCCCCTAAGCCCACCAATAGCGCCACAGAAGCCAGCGTATTTCCAAAGCCAGAGAGTAAAGTCGGGAGAATTTTATCCACGGAAATGCCCGTTGCTACAGCAGTAAACAGGCTGACGATAAATAACGCCACAAAAGCGTGAACTCGGCATTTAATAATAAGTAGCAACAAAAGTAATATTGCCACAACCATAATCGTAATGAGATAAGACATAACAGCTCCTTGATAAGATAAGTCCATAGGCAGATAACATAAAACGAGCTTAAATGCAGGTAAAGCGAATTTACCCGACAAATTTTAAATTTGTGACACAGTTCAAATTTATCTCTCTTCAAACTGTGCCTAAGTACTTGAAAAAGTTATAGTAATCCCCTTGCAACAATCTCATTATAAACAGCATATATCTTGCAATTTAGGAGTTTCAACATGGAAAAAGACAGTTACAGTTTTATTTTGATGGGCGTGTCAAGCACAGGGAAAAGCACGATTGGCGCAGAAGTCGCACGCCGTTTAGGTATTAAATTTATTGATGGTGATGATCTCCATCCTAAATGCAATATTTTAAAAATGAAGCAAGGTATTCCCCTTGATGATGAGAGCCGTTTGCCTTGGTTAGAACGCATTAGTGATGCCGCATTTAGTCTCGCTCAAAAAACTGAAACAGGTATTATTGTCTGCTCCGCTTTAAAGCGAAAATACCGTGATTTGATCCGATCAGGGAATGAAAATGTAAGATTTATCTTTTTATCGGGTGATTTTGAATTGATTTTAGCGCGAATGAAACTGCGCCAAGGGCATTTTATGAAAACAGAAATGTTAAGAAGCCAATTTGCCACCCTTGAAATGCCACAACAAGATGAAACCGATGTGATTAGTGTGAACATTGATTGTACGTTTGAGGAATTAGTGGAGCGTGTTATTCAGACGATTCATACCTCTTTTCCCCACTAATCCGCATCCCTATTTAGCCCCTTTTCCAAAAGGTGAAGGGGCTAAATGCTGAATAACGTTAAGCCTTTTTCATGGCTAATGGCGTAGTAAAAATTCGCAATAAATAATAGCCTAACACCGCAGATAGCCCCGAGCCGATGAGAATCCCTAAACGGGCGAGGGTGATGAGCTGACCATCAGTATCTTCATGCCCAAAGGCAAGACCGGCAAGGAACATCGACATGGTAAAGCCGATACCACATAACACAGAAACCGCCAAAATTTGTTTGAAGTTAATGCCTTCGGATAACTTCGCAATGCCAAATTTCACCGCAAGCCAGCTGAAACTGAACACTCCAAAGGTTTTACCCACTAATAACCCCACTGCAACGCCGAGGGTTAATGGCGAACTTAATGTTTCCCAAGTAATGCCCGCAAGGGATACGCCTGCATTGGAGAAAGCAAAGAGCGGTAAAATCAAGAAAGAACACCACGGTGCTAAAAGATGCTCAAAATCTTCAAGGGGTTTCTCGCCATTTTTGCCCTTTAAAGGCACGCAAAAGCCGATAATGACTCCCGCTAAGGTCGCATGTACGCCAGATTTTAAGACCGAAGCCCACAATATGATGCCAACAACCATATAAGCGCAGATAGCTGTGACGCGTAAACGGTTTAATACAATCAATGCAACAATCGCTAACCCCGCCATCATTAATGCCGTGGTACTCAGTTCATTAGAGAAGAAGATCGCAATAACCACAATCGCCCCAAGGTCATCAATAATCGCTAAGGCAAGGAGGAAGATCTTTAATGCAAAAGGCACACGCTTACCTAAAAGGGCTAACACACCAAGGGCGAAAGCAATATCCGTTGCCATGGGAATCGCCCAGCCAGACTGAAATTCTGGCACATTTTGATTCATCAAGGCATAAATGGCAGCAGGAATGACCATTCCGCCCAATGCCCCAATGGCAGGGAAAATTGCTCGTTGGTAGCTTGAAATCGCCCCGACGAGCATTTCCCGCTTCACTTCAAGCCCGACTAACACAAAAAAGACCGCCATAAAGCCGTCATTTACCCACATCAATAGCGGTTTATGAATACTAAATGCACCAATTTGCACACTCACCGGCAAACTTAAAAAATCAAAATACACCTCTTGTAGAGGGCTATTGGCAAGGGCGATTGCCAAGCTCGCAAAAGCGAGGAGTAAAATCCCCGTTGCGGATTCAAGTTGGAAAAACTTTTTCATTGATAAAATCATCTTTTCTCCGATAAACGACAAGAATAAAAACACATCTTTTAACAAAATCGTTCCATTAAGGCAAGGGAAAGTAAATTCACCTTGATCTTTGCCAACATTACCGCTAAAATCGCCACTCTTTTTTATGGTCCTCAAATTGGCACTTTGCCAATCATTAAATTTTAGGTAGATACAAATGAAACGTACATTTCAACCATCAGTATTAAAACGTGCTCGTACTCACGGTTTCCGTGCTCGTATGGCGACTAAAAATGGCCGTCAAGTATTAGCGCGTCGTCGTGCTAAAGGTCGTAAATCTTTATCTGCGTAATTGCAGAAACTAGCCAAAACACATCAGTGTGAATAAGCTGACATTTCCTCGGGGGCTACGTCTGTTAGCCCCCGTTCAATTTCAAGCAGTTTTCCAACAGCCTTTCCGTGCGAGCACGCCACAACTCACGCTTCTTGCCCGAGAAAACCAAGCCGCTTGCCCTCGCTTAGGGCTGACAGTCGCCAAAAAGCACCTTAAACGTGCCCACGACCGCAATCGCATTAAACGCATTGTGCGAGAAAGTTTTCGCTTAAAACAGCAACAACTGCCCCACTTTGATTTTGTGTTCGTTGCCAAAGCCGGCATTGGAAAATTGAGTAACGAAGAACTCTTCACGACCTTAGAAAAACTATGGCAACGCCACATTCGCCTCGTCCAACAGAACAAAACGCCCGACCAAGCCTAATTGCGTATCTGTTATTGGGTGTCGTGCATTTTTATCGCTACGCCATTAGCCCTTTTCTTGCCCCTCGTTGCCGTTTCTATCCCACTTGTTCTTCCTATGCCCTTGAAGCAATCCGCCTCCACGGTGGGATAAAAGGTGGCTGGCTCGCTTTAAAGCGTATTCTCCGTTGCCACCCGTTCAGTGAGGGAGGGGAAGATCCTGTGCCACCAAAGTGTCATCACGATCATCGCCCCCCAGATTAAAAAGGGCGATGTGGCTTATCGGCTTTGATCTGCCCCCCAAAAGTTGGACTAAACAACCAACTAACTAAGGGGCAGATTTTTTATGACTAAATACAATTCACTTTTCAAACAACAGGTGATCGAATTTTATCTTCAACAACATAAAAATCGGTCATTCACTCGCCAACATTTTCATCTTAACAAGAGAACATTGAACCGTTGGATTGGGCAATTTAATCGTTATGGTTTCCCTGGCTTGGCGGTGCGAGGTAAAAAACAAGCCTATTCGCCTGAGTTCAAATTATCGGTGGTACAAGCGGTCATAAATAGGCAATTTTCTGCAGAATCGGCTTGCCTTCATTTTGGTATTGCCAATTCGGGTATCATTAGCCAATGGTTGCAAGCCTTTGAAAAACAAGGTATAAACGGGCTACTACCCAAACCAAAAGGTCGTCCCGTGATGAAATCGAAATCCCCTAAAATGCCTACGTTTAAAACCGAAGAAGAACGCTTACGCTATCGTATTTTAGAGCTTGAAGCGGAGGTGGCTGTGCTAAAAAAGTTGCGGGAGTTAAACCAACAAAAAATGGCGGAAAAACCGAAATCGTCAACGCGTTAAGGAGAGATTTCCCGCTCAACATCTTGCTTAATTTGCTTGATTTAAAGCGGAGTACCTTCTTTTACCATCGGCAGCCTAAAGCGGATAAAAATGCAGAAATCAGGCAGAAAATGAGCCAAATTTACCACGAACATAAAGGGAATTATGGCTACCGTCGTGTTGCAGAGGAATTGCGTAAAGTCGAATGTGTGAATAAAAAACGCGTACAAAATATCATGCAACAGCTTGATTTAAAAGGAAAATGTAAGAAACGTAAATACCGTTCTTATCAAGGTCAGATAGGCAAAATTGCCGAGAACTTATTACAACAGGATTTTCACGCCAGCAAACCGAACGAGAAATGGGTAACCGATGTGAGTGAGTTCAAATGTGCTGAGGGTAAAGTCTATTTGTCGCCGATTAAAGACCTTTTTAACGGGGAAATTATCGCTTATTCTCTTTCACGAAGCCCCAATTTTGAACAAATTATCCAAATGATGAATCAAGCAATGACTAAACTGAATGGCGAACACCCGATTCTTCATTCCGATCAAGGTTGGCAATATCAAATGAGAGGGTATCAAAATCTGCTCAAAGAAAATGGCATTCAGCAAAGTATGTCAAGAAAGGGAAATTGCTTGGATAATGCGGCGATGGAAAGTTTTTTTGGGCGGTTGAAAACAGAATGTAGTGTTGATGAACAGTTTGATACCTTCGAGCAACTGGAGAAGAGACTCCACGAATACATTTATTACTACAACAATAAACGTATTCAGAGTAAGCTAAAAGGACTGAGTCCTGTGGAATACAGAGCTCAGTCCTTAAATTAAAGTCGTCTAACTTTTTGGGGGCAGAGCATTACCGCCCCTTTCTATTCGCTTCTCGATATTATTTAATCACGCCACAAGCCATTCTTGCACCGCCACCACCGAGTGGTGCTGGGTGATCGGAATGGTTATCGCCACCGGCGTGAATCATTACCGCGTGGTTTTTCACGTCATTCAGTGATTTTAAACGCGGTGCTAATACCGGATTTGTGGCATTACCTTCGTGATCAACATATAACGCCGGTAAATCGCCTAAGTGAGCCTCATCAGACCAAGGCTCGCCGTGGCCTTTGGCATTATTTGGATTCCAGTGACCACCCGCTGACAAACCTGCCACTAATTTCCCTTCTTTCTCTTTCGGGGCGCAACTTGCATTTTCGTGAATATGAAAACCGTGTAAGCCGGCACTTAACCCTTTCAAGGCTGGGGTAAAGACTAAACCATATTTTGACTCGGTAATCTCAATCGTTCCCGCTGCAACATTGCCTTTTGCCACATCAAGTAATTCCACCGCAACGGTTAATTTATCCTGTGCGAATGCCGGTAACGTTGCCAAGCCTAAACCAAATGCAACCATCATTTTTTTCATTGTTTTCTCCTTCTTAAAATTGCCAAAAAGGCGGTGCTATTATGCTATCAAAAGCCCTTTTCGCCAATCCCCTATTTTATTTCCGCCATTTCTTTTGCAGGAATTCGCCATATCCCCTAGGAAAAGCGGAAAAAAACTGATAGAATTCGAGACTATCTTTTGAGTGGGGCTTTCTCACATCAAACGATGTTATTTTCAAGCCCGTGTCTCGTTGAAAATGAAACCTTAACTATCGATAGCAACATAAAAAGCCCTCTTTTTATGTTTTTTATTTTTACACCAGATATTTTTTAGGAGTTTGACCTTGGCTAATATCAAGTCAGCAAAAAAACGTGCGATTCAATCTGAAAAACGCCGCCAACACAATGCCAGCCAACGTTCTATGATGCGTACTTTCATCAAGAAAGTATATGCAATCGTCGCAACTGGCGACAAAGCGGCTGCGGAAGCTGCTTTCGTTGAAATGCAAAAAGTTGTGGATCGTATGGCATCAAAAGGCCTTATCCACGCAAATAAAGCCGCTAACCACAAAGCAAAATTAGCAGCTCAAATCAAAAAATTAGCTTAATCGCTAAGTTGAGAAATTTGCAAATTTTCAAATAAAACCGACCGCTTGGTCGGTTTTTTTCTGCCTATCGGCTCACCACAAGCGGTCGATTTTGGCAAACAATTTGCTTTAAAGGAAATGGACGGAATTAGAGGAAGAAAGAGGTCACTTGGAAGAGCTTTTCAATTTCTTCGGCTTGTTTCTTATCATTGACGAACACAATCACATGATCACCCTCTTCAATGGTGGTGGCTTTATGGGCAATCATCACCTGCTCTTGGCGAACAATCGCGCCAATAATCGCCCCTTGGGGTAATTTCAACTCTCGCACTTTACGCCCGACCACTTTGGAAGAGTCCTGATCGCCGTGGGCAATCACTTCAATCCCTTCCACTAAACCTTGTTTTAAAGACGCCACACGCACAATATCGCCTTTGCGAACGTGATTCGACAACGCTGAAATCGTTGCCTGTTGAGGCGACAGGGCAATATCAATCGTCCCACCTTGAATCAAATGCAAATAAGCCATGCGTTGCACAAGCACGATCGCCTTTTTCGCCCCAAGACGTTTCGCCAGTAGCGAGTTCATAATGTTGGCTTCATCATCACTCGTCAGGGCTAAAAAGAGGTCAATATTTTCGATATGTTCTTCAAACAGAAGCTCCTGATCAGAAGCGTCCCCCAGTAGCACTAAGGTGTTGGAGAGTTGCTCCGCCAAACGCTCCGCACGTTGAGGGTCTTTCTCAATCAGCTTAACTCGACATTTCTCTTCCATACTTTTTGCCAGTGCGGTGGCGATATTGCCCCCACCGACAATCATAATTCGCTTGTGAGGCTTTTCAAGGCGTTGTAACTCTGCCATCACTGCTTTGATATGTTGCGTAGCGCAGATAAAAAAGACCTCATCGCCGGCTTCGACAATAGTTGTGCCTTGAGGGATAAACGGCTTTTCTTGGCGGAAAATCGACACAATCCGCGCTTCAATATGGGGCAGATGATCGCGCAAAGCGGAAATCGGGTAGCCAACTAACGGGCCGCCGTAATAGGCTTTTACGCTCACCAAGCTGACTAACCCTTCGGCGAAATGCGCCATTTGCAACGCACCGGGGTAATCAATCAGGCGGAGAAGCTCTTGGGTAACTAGCAATTCAGGGGCGATGATATGGTCAATGGGGAGCACTTTGTCGTTAAACAACGCTTCCCGCTCACGGACATAATCGGGGTTACGAATACGGGCAATTTTGGTGGGAATATGAAACAGCGTATAGGCGATTTGGCAGGCAATCATATTGCTTTCATCACTGTTAGTTACCGCCACGAGTAAATCCGCATCACTTGCCCCGGCCTCACGCAGAACACGGGGAGAGGCGGCGTTACCCTTAATCACCTGTAAATCATATTTTTCTTGCAACGGCGAAAGTCGGCTTTGGTCATCATCAATAATGGTGATATCGTTATCCGCATTCGCCAATGTACTCGCCAGGCTTGTCCCCACTTGCCCTGCCCCTAAGATGATAATTTTCATCGTGTCTCCTCATTTGCCCGTTTCACTAATTTGGCATAGAAAAAGCCGTCACCCCCCTCCGCACTTGGGAAGAATTGTTTTTGAGAAACCTTCTCGCCACAGAAATCCATTTCGCCGGCAAGGGCATCAGGCATAGCTTGTAGAAAACGAGTAATCTGTTCGCTATTTTCTTCCGGTAAGACGGAACAAGTGGCATAGAGCAACACGCCATTAGGCTTTAAACGTTGCCAGAGGGCATGGAGAATCTTGCCTTGGAGGGCGACCAATTCCGCAATATCCGTTGCTTGGCGTAGCCATTTAATATCGGGATGACGGCGAATTACCCCCGTGGCAGAACAAGGCGCATCCAGCAAAATTTTGTCAAACATCACGCCCTCCGGTAACCACGTTTCGGGTTGAGTGGCATCACCACAAATCACCTTTGCCTGTTGCCCCAAGCGGTGTAAATTTTCCGTGACCCGTTTTAGGCGGTTTTCTTCAATATCTAAGGCGATGACCTCTGCCTGTGGTGCGAGTTCTAAAATATGGGTCGTTTTCCCCCCGGGTGCGGCGCAAGCATCTAATACCGATTCGCCATTTTCAGCCCCTAAAAGTAACGCCGACCATTGTGCGTGGGCATCTTGCACCGTTGCCCAACCTTGCTCAAAATGGGGAAGTTGGCTAACCGGCAAAGGTTTTGCCAACAGCAGTGCGCAAGGGGGAATACAAGCGGTCGAATTTTCGGGATATTTTGCACGCTCCCCTAATAAGCCTGCGTAGTCGGCGCGTTCAGTCCGCTGTGGGTTAATCCGTAGCCACATTGGCGGGCGTTGATTATTGGCTTCGATAATCTCTCGCCAGTGAGGATAAGCCTGCTTTAATTTATTCACGAACCATTCGGGGTGTAGGGTTTGCCAATGTTTATCTACAATCGCCAAAATCGCCTCTTGCTCCCGCAGAAAACGCCGTAGCACGCCATTAGTTAAGCCCCGAAAGTGCTCTAATTTCAGACTTTTCGTGGCATTGACCACTTCATCAACCGCCGCATGCGTTGGCACTCGCATATAAAGCAGCTGGTATAAGCCCACCAATAAGAGGCAATGCACTAAGCGAGTTTTACCTTTGAGGGGCTTTTCCAGGAATTGCTGAATAATTCGCTCTAAACGAGGAAGCACACGGCAAACGCCAAAGGTGATCTCCTGCACAAGGGGCAGATCCTGACTATCGAGTTGAACGCTTGCTTCGGGAATCAAACTCGACAGCGATTTCCCCTCATCTAATACCTGCAATAAAATTTGGGCAGAAACCGCCCGAGATGACCGTTTTTTCATGATGGCAATACCTTTCCTACTTCAAACCAATCTCCCCGACCATTGAGGAAATCCTGCACCGACATCGGCTTTTTGCCCGCAGGTTGTAGCATCGTGATATTTAACACGCCCTCAGCGGTGGCAATTTGAACACCCTGTTTATCGGCACGCAACACCGTCCCCACGGCTTTATCTTGATGAGGGAGCACCTCCCCTTGATAAACTTTCACACTCTGCTCAACCCCTTCCGGCGTAGTGAGTTTGAGGTAACTGATCGGGGCAGGATTAAACGCCCGAATACAACGTTCAAGCTGACAAGCGGTCAAATTCCAGTCTAATTTTGCTTCTTCTTTACTTAACTTTTGCGCGTAGTTAGCCAGCTCATCTTGCTGTTTTTCTGCCACAAAAGTGCCATTTTCTAAATTATCTAACACCGCGATTAACGCTGGCGGTGCAAGCGTTGCCAACTTCGCATATAAGGTGGCGGAGGTTTCATCCTCGGCAATCGGCGTCGCCACTTTATGTAGCATATCCCCCGTATCTAAGCCCACATCCATCTGCATAATGGTCACCCCCGTTTCCTGATCCCCTGCCCAAATGGCACGTTGAATCGGCGCTGCACCTCGCCAACGGGGAAGCAGTGAGCCATGCACATTTAAACACCCTAAACGTGGCGCATTTAAGACAGCTTCAGGCAGAATCAAACCATAAGCCACCACCACCATCACATCGGCATTTAAGGATGAAAGCGCGTTTTGTGCGTCACTATCACGCAAACTTTTCGGCTGATAAACGGGTAATCCATGCTGTTCGGCAAGCTGTTTAACTGGGCTTGCTTGTAACTTTTTGCCTCGCCCGGCAGGTTTGTCAGGCTGGGTATAAACGGCAATGACTTCGTGATGAGAATGGAGTAAGGCTTGTAAATGTTGCGCGGCAAAATCAGGCGTGCCGGCAAAGATAATCTTCAATTTTTTCATCTTTATTCGGTTTTACTTAAAATGGGCGTTATTGTAACAGATAAACGCTATTGTGTAGCTGTTGCACAAAGGTGATAGGGGGCTTAGAGCAAATTGTTCAGAAAATCAGACCGCTTGTTTTATGAGTTTCCCCCCTCAGTCGCTTCGCGGCTCCCCCGCAGGCAGGGGGAGCGGAGTTTATTTGAGAGATCAGATCCCTTCCTCCTGCTTGCGGGGGAGCGGAATTTATTTGAGAGATAACCCCCTTCCCCCTGCTCGCGGGGGGAAGTCCCCGAAGGGGGATGGGGGGCATTTATCCAATACAACAAACGCCCAATCAACGTACAACAGATAAAAAGCGGTGAATCTGCTAAAATCCCCCTATTTCCGCCACTATTCAGCCCTATATGCAATTTTTTATCCCCCAACATGCGGTCGTCTTTGAAGAAGAAATTAAAAAGAGCCGATTTATCACCTACCTACGCCATACCGAAGGGCTTGCCCAAGCCAAAGCTTTTTGGGGGGAAATGAGAGCCTTGCACCCTCACGCTCGCCATCACTGTTGGGCAACGGTGGCGGGCGTGCCGAATGATGCACAACAATACGGTTTTTCCGATGATGGCGAACCTGCAGGCACGGCGGGCAAGCCGATGTTAAATTATTTACTCGGTAGCGGTTTAGGGGAAGTGAGTGCGGTGGTCGTGCGTTATTACGGGGGGATTCTGCTCGGCACAGGCGGGTTAGTCAAAGCCTATGGCAACGGCGTGCAACAAGCACTTTTGCAAGTTGAAAAAGCGCGCAAAGTGTTACGCAAAAACTACCGCTTGTGGTGCGAATATGATCAATTCAACACCCTACAACACTTAATTACCCAACGGGATATTGAGCTTGTGGAACAGCAATTTGGCGTCAATGTGGAATTAGTGCTCGCCATTAACCCAAATGATGTCGAAGCCATTCAAGCGGAAATCACCCAACGTTTCGGCGGAAAATTAGCGTTAATCTCCTTCGTATAAAACGCATAAAGCCCAAGAAAATGCACTTTCCTTGGGCTTTAAATGACGATTTATCTTACCACTGATAACGGTAGATCGCTTGCACTGCAAATGGTTGTGCTAAACGCTTGCCGTGGCTTGTTTTAGCTTCAATGCCAAAACGATGATTGCCTGTTTGGGCATTTAAACCGAGGGCGGTTTCCACTCCGCCATCACTGGATGCCACATTAAAAGCGTGTTGATTAACTCGAACGCTGTTTCGGTGATTTTTTGCCATTACGCCGTTGATCTCACCATAAGGTTGTAACGACCAGCTATTCCATTTCATCCCCTTCGCCACGCGTAAACCAATGCGCGAATATACCGAAGAAAGGCGCTGTTCGTCCTGACTGCCTGAAATTTGACTCCACGCTAATTGGGCATTAGGTGTGACTGTCCAATGATCGGCTAAATTAAACTGTTTACCAATTTCACTTGATAGCGTGAAAGCATTGTAATGACGGCTACCCGTGCCATTGGATTGCGATTTCAAACGATCATATTTGGCAATGTTATCCACATAGATACCATTGTTCCCTTGGTAAGTCACATAAATGCCCACGCCTTGGCTGTTGAGTTTGCCCTCGCCATAATTTCCGTTGAAATCCACCGTTGATCGGCTATGTCCAACAAAGCCACCAATACGGAAATTGTCGGATAAGGCGGTATCCGCGCCGACTTGAATACCGTGATAATCTTGCTTGAAACCGGATGAATGGCTATCTGAAGCCGTTGCTGTCGGGTCAAATTCAGAACGTGAATTCAGATTTCTGACCCACACATTGCCCTTCTCACCCTGTTTCACTTCCCCTAAACGTTGATGAATCCCCACTAAACCTTGGGTTAAATGCACCAGTTGCGCTTGGCGGAGGGAAACAAGGGCATTTGAGGTTTCACTCAGCATTCGGTTTGCTGTTTCTTGGCTCACACTCGGTGGTGTGATTGGTGCAACAGGCACGATAGGTTTCGTCGTTTCCGCTGGCTTACTTGGTGCTACTGGCTGAGTTGGTTTTTCAGGTTCAGCAGGCGGTGTCGGTTTTGGCGTTGTTACCGTTGGCTCGCTCTCTTTATTGCTTAATACCCAATTTTTCTCTGCTTCTTTATGCAAACGGTAGCGGTAAGCACCGGCATCCACATAATCTTTATCGGCAAGTTTAAAAGTGGCTTTACCTTGCTGTGTTTCCACTAAGGTAACTTTGCCATTTGGTGCATTGGGTTCTTCGCCACTGTTGTTAATTTTAAGGCTAAAATCACCGCTATCTTCGCCTTTTACAATAATTTTATCGGATTGTTGTTTCGCAAGATCAGTGTTTAAGGTGAATTGCCCGTTGCCGGATAAATTATCTATTTCAAGAGATTGGAAATCAGTCAATTTTGTTAAAACTACTTGACCATTATTTAAATTTAATTGATCAATTGATGATATTGCTGGCACACTCCATTTAGAATTATCTAAATTAATAATTTGATTGGTATTCGTTTGCTTCTCTGTTTTCGTTTCCAGTTCCGAATTATTTTCTAGCTTTAATCTTACATTTGTTACAAGATCTTTTTTAATGATATCTGGTTCAACTAAATCACCTCGTGCCAATAAATTTTTACCTTTCAATATACTTTTATTTAAATTTAAATTCAGATTATGTTGATAATCATTACCCGCCTCTTCCTCTGCCTGCTTGACTCCTATAATAATAAAATTTTTGACATTAATTTTAGCATTAGTAAATGTAGCATTATTATCATATGTGGTAATAAAAAAGTTATCCTCATCTTTAACATCTGCAACAAAATCATTTGCATTGACATTACTATTTTCAATGCCAAATAATATATTTACTTTACCATTAAGCTGAGAAGTTACATTATTTAATGTTATGTCACTGCCATATAGTGCCACAATATTACTTTCTTGATTACCATAAACGGAAAGCTCACTGTTTGAAACAGTAATATTAGACTTGATAAAATGAATAGTATCAACATCATCATTCCCATATGTACTTAATTTACTATTGGATATCGTAATATTGGAATTCTCGCCATATAACGCATCACTTGCCCCGTTACCGTAACTACTTAACGTAGCGTTATCAATACTTACCGTACTATTTAATACGTGTATTGCATCTGCTTTATTATCTTTATGTGTTGTAAGATTTACATTTTTAATTAAAGCATCTTTTGCATTATAAATCCTTACCGCAGAAAGCCCATCTAAATTAGTACTAATATTACTATCGAATAATTTATCATTAGAATATAGCCTTAAATGACCTGATAAGCCGCCATCATTCGAAGTAACTAATTGATCGTTAATATTAGAATAATCCGTTGCCAATGTAACAACTGGAGTAATTGATAATAGTGCAAGGGAAAACGTTGATAATTTAAATCGCTTCATTTTATGCTCCTAATTGTTCAATAAAAAAGCGGTCGAATTCTCAAAAAATTTTCTTGACAATTCAACCGCTTATCTTACGCCATATTCTTATTAAATGTTAGTTATTTGACGAAATCCGCTTCATATCCGTCATATATCCCCGTAACTCTTGCCCGATGAGTTCAATCGGATGATGACGAATAGCATCATTCACATCACGCAGGGTAATATTATCTATTTCTGCCGTTGGCGTTGCTTCGCCTAAATCGCCTTTTTGTAAGGTTGGGATAATTTTCTCACGCAAAATTGGGGTAGCGACATTGGCAAATAAGTAGTTGCCATATTCTGCAGTATCGGAAATTACCACATTCATTTCATATAAACGCTTACGCGCAATCGTATTAGCAATTAACGGTAATTCGTGGAGGGATTCATAATAAGCCGACTCTTCATAAATACCGCTTGCCACCATGGTATCAAAGGCTAATTCAACCCCTGCTTTCACCATTGCAACCATTAACACGCCATGATCAAAATACGCTTGCTCGCTGATTTTCACATTCTCACCGGATGGCGCATTTTCAAAGGCAGTTTTGCCGGTTTCTTCACGCCATTTCAATAAGTTAGCGTCATTATTCGCCCAGTCTGCCATCATCGTCGCAGAGAATTCGCCACTGATAATATCGTCCATATGTTTTTCAAATAAGAAGGCTAATTCTGCTTTGATCTGCTCAGCAAGCTCAAAGGCTCGCAATTTTGCGGAATTGGATAGGCGATCCATCATTAAGGTAATACCGCCTTGTTTTAAGGCTTCGGTAATGGTTTCCCAGCCGAATTGGATCAATTTGCCCGCATAGGCAGGATCTTTACCTTCGGCGATCAATTTTTCATAACAGACAATCGATCCTGCTTGTAGCATACCGCAAAGAATCGTCTGCTCGCCCATTAAGTCGGATTTCACTTCCGCCACAAAAGAAGATTCAAGCACACCGGCACGGTCGCCACCTGTTGCCGACGCCCAAGCTTTGGCAATCGCTAAACCTTCGCCTTGTGGGTCATTTTCAGGATGAACGGCAATTAAGGTTGGCACACCAAAACCTCGTTTATACTCTTCACGCACTTCTGTCCCCGGGCATTTTGGTGCAACCATCACCACCGTGATGTCTTGACGAATTTGTTCTCCTTGCTCCACAATGTTTAAACCGTGGGAATAGCCTAATGCCGCCCCTTGTTTAATTAAAGGCATTACATCGGCAACAACTTTGCTGTGCTGTTTATCCGGTGTGAGGTTAATCACTAAATCCGCGGTTGGGATTAACGCTTGGTAGTTACCCACCTTGAAACCATTTTCAGAAGCACGCACAAATGAAGCACGTTTTTCCGCAATGGCTTCTGGACGAAGGGCGTAACTGACATCTAAGCCCGAATCACGCATATTTAAACCTTGGTTTAAGCCCTGTGCGCCACAGCCGACAATCACGATTTTTTTGCCCTTTAAGTAGTTGCACCCGTCAGCAAATTCATTGCGATCCATAAAACGACAGCGACCAAGTTGATCTAATTGTTGGCGAAGATTAAGGGTATTGAAGTAGTTAGACATAAACTGTTCCTTGATGATGTTGTGTGTAATGACGGTATTATAGCGAGGGTTTTTGTTGCGGAAAGTGATATTATTGGGATTTATGATTGCGCATAATGCAATACAAGCGGTCAAATTTTCCGAACAATTTGCGCTATGCCCCCCATCCCCCTTCGGGGACTTCCCCCCGCAAGCAGGGGGAAGGGATCCATTCTCAAGTCACTTCCGCTCCCCCTGTTTACGGGGGGAGCTGTCGCGAAGCGACTGAGGGGGGGATTTCCAACTCATAAAACAAGCGGTCAAATTTTCTGAACAATTTGCGCTAAGCCCCCCATCCCCCTTCGGGGACTTCCCCCGCAAGCAGGGGGAAGAGGATTTATTCTCAGATAACTTCCGCTCCCCCTGCTCGCGGGGGGAGCTGTCGCGAAGCGACTGAGGGGGGCAATGCAACGACAAAACAAATTTTTACTTAAAATCGACCGCTTGTATTTGGCTATTTGGTTAATAAATCCAAGGCTTCTTGGTATTTTGCTACGGTTTTTTCGATAACGTCGGCAGGGACTTTCGGGGCAGGGGCTTGTTTATTCCAACCGCTATTTTCTAGCCAATCACGCACGAATTGTTTATCAAAAGAAGGAGGATTTGTGCCTTCTTGGTAGGTTTCTACCGCCCAGAATCGGCTTGAATCGGGGGTTAGCACTTCGTCCATTAAGGTCAGTGTGCCGTTTTCATCTAAGCCGAATTCAAATTTCGTGTCGCAAATGATAATGCCTTTGCTTAGCGCATATTCCGCGGCTTCACGGTAAAGGGCAATCGCACAATCTTTGACTTTTTGGGCTAATTCCACGCCGATTTGGCGTTCGCATTCGCTGTAACTGATGTTGATGTCGTGATCGCCCACTTCCGCTTTACTTGACGGAGTGAAAATCGGCTCGGGGAGTTTGCTCGCTTCCACTAAACCTGTCGGTAACGCCAAACCACAGATTGTGCCGGTTTGTTGATAATCTTTTAAGCCACTTCCTGTTAAATAACCCCGAACGATAGATTCAATTTTCACGGGGGTTAAACGTTTGCACACCACGGCACGATCTTTGATTCCTTCGGCTTCTTCTTTTGGTAGCACATCAAAAACTGAATCGCCGGTAAAGTGATTTGGCATAATGTGGGCAAGTTTATTAAACCAGAAGTTGGAAATTTGGGTGAGAATTTCGCCCTTGCGAGGAATGGGATCATCTAAAATCACATCAAAGGCGGAAAGGCGATCCGTGGCAACCATTAACATACGTTTGTCATCAATCTCGTAGAGATCACGCACTTTACCCGAATAAATCTTTTTTAAACTAATTTGCATAGCAGTTCCTGTGTAAAATGAAAATCAAAACGGGGCGGATTATAGCAATTTAGGCAAACGTTTGCTATTCATCAAGGCGAAAGAAAAAAAGCGAGAAAGGCAAAATTTCTCGCTTTTTTGACCGCTTGTTATTATCGATTGGCTAAGGCGGTGAGGAGTTTTTGATGAATACCGCCAAATGCGCCGTTACTCATCACTAAAATATGATCTTGGGGTTGGGCAGATTCGGCAATCATCGCCACCAATTCGGCTAAATTGGCTGACCATTTAGCCGGTTGGGTTAAGGCATCGGTAATCTCGCTCACCTGCCAAGGAATGGTGTCGGGCTGGAATACAAAGACTTCATCGGCATTCACTAAGGCAGGGGCGATTTCGTCTTTATGCACCCCCATTTTCATGGTGTTAGAACGCGGTTCTAATACCGCCAAAATGCGTTGATTCCCAACCTTACCACGCAAAGCGTTAATGGTCGCAAGAATAGCCGTTGGGTGGTGGGCAAAATCATCATAAACGGTAATCTGATTAACCTCGCCTTTGACTTCTAAACGGCGGTTGGCATTGATAAAACGGTTTAACGCTTCACAGGCTTTCTCCACCGCAACACCAGCGTGGTGAGCGGCGGCAATCGCCATTAAGCCGTTGTGCATATTATGTTCCCCAAGTAATGCCCACTGCACTTCCCCTGCCTTTTGTTGATGGTGGAAAACGGCGTAGTGGTGGCAATCGGCACTCAATGCTTCGGCATACCATTCATTCTCTTTACCGATAAATTGTGTTTCGCTATAACAGCCAAGTTTGAGGGTTTCTTGCACATTGTGATCCCCTTTTGCCGATAAGATACAGCCATTTTGGGGAATAGTGCGGATAAGGTGATGAAATTGGCGTTGAATGGCGTTGAGATCGTCAAAAATATCCGCGTGGTCAAAATCAATATTATTGATGATTAGGGTTTTTGGCGAATAATGCACAAATTTAGACCGCTTGTCGAAGAACGCTGAATCATATTCATCGGCCTCAATGACGAAAAACTCACTCGAGCCTGCTCGGGCGGAAATGCCGAAATTCCCTGCCACGCCACCAATCAAAAAGCCGGTGTCGATGCCGTTTTGATCTAAAATCCACGCTAACATCCCCGTGGTCGTCGTTTTGCCGTGCGTGCCTGAAACCGCCAACACCCAGCGATCTTTAAGAAGATGATCGTGTAGCCATTGTGGCCCAGAAGTATGCGGTAATCGGTGATTTAACACATATTCCACACAAGGATTTCCACGGCTAATGGCATTCCCGATGACAACTAAATCCGGTGCAGGTTGTAATTGCTCCACCTCGTAGTGAGGGATAATCTCGATGCCGTGATTTTCTAAAAACGTGCTCATTGGCGGATAAACATTGGTATCGGATCCCGTCACTTTATACCCAAGCTCTCGCGCAATCATCGCCACGCCCCCCATAAAAGTGCCACAGATGCCGAGAATGTGAATGTGCTTCATAATGCGTTTCCTAAATAAAATGTAAATTTATGTGATAAGGCTCACAGTTTTGGCATTTTCTACCAAAAGCCCCGAAAAATGAGGGATATAATAAAGGAAAGTGATTCAAATAGCGACAAGGAGCCCCAATGAAAACACTCGGCGAATTTATTATTGAAAAACAAGCCGACTACCCGAATGCCACGGGGGAATTAAGTGGGATTTTATCTGCGATTCGGCTATCGGCGAAAATTATCCACCGCGACATTAACCGCGCGGGCTTAACCCAAGATATTTTAGGGGAAGCAGGGGATGAAAATATCCAAGGCGAAGCCCAAATGAAATTAGATGTTTTCGCCAATGAAACCATGAAAAAAGCGTTAATGGCACGGGGCGATGTGGCAGGTTTCGCCTCAGAAGAAGATGACAGCTTTATCGCCTTTGATACAGAACGGGGGCGCAATGCCAAATATATTTTGATGACAGACCCCCTCGATGGCTCATCAAATATTGATGTGAATGTGTCTGTCGGGACGATTTTTTCTATCTATAAACGTATCTCGCCGATTGGCTCGCCCGTGACTTTGGAGGATTTCTTCCAAAAAGGGCGTCAACAAGTCGCCGCCGGCTATGTGACCTACGGCTCTTCTACGATGTTGGTTTATACCACAGGCAACGGTGTGAATGGCTTTACCTACGATCCGTCCCTCGGGCTGTTTATTCTTTCCCACCCTGAGATGAAAATGCCGTTTCATGGTAAATATTATTCTATCAATGAAGGGCAATATGTGACCTTCCCAGAAGGGGTGAAAAAATTTATCAAATATTGCCAAGAGGAAGACCCTACCACCAAACGCCCCTACTCTTCACGTTATATCGGCTCGTTGGTGTCAGATTTTCACCGCAATCTTCTCAAAGGGGGAATCTATATCTACCCGACTTCCACAAGCTATCCAAAGGGCAAACTTCGTCTTCTCTATGAAGGCAACCCAATGGCTTTTTTAGCGGAACAAGCCGGTGGAAAAGCCACTGACGGCACGCACCCAATTTTAGATATTCAGCCAACAGAACTGCACCAACGTGTGCCATTTTTTGTCGGCTCAACCGCAATGGTGGATAAAGCTAAAGAATTCATTGAGGCTTCTGCGTAATTACAAGCGGTCTTATTTTCTTTCTTTTTTGTTTTCTTCGTATATCTAAAAGAATAAAGGGGCGTATTGATCTGCCCCCAAAAAGTTAGACGACTTTAATTTAAGGACTGAGCTCTGTATTCTACAGGACTCAGTCCTTTTAGTTTATGCTGAATACGTTTATTGTTGTCGTAATAAATGTATTCGTGGAGTCTCTTCTCCAGTTGCTCGAAGGTATCAAACTGTTCATCAACACTACATTCTGTTTTCAACCGCCCAAAAAAACTTTCCATCGCCGCATTATCCAAGCAATTTCCCTTTCTTGACATACTTTGCTGAATGCCATTTTCTTTGAGCAGATTTTGATACCCTCTCATTTGATATTGCCAACCTTGATCGGAATGAAGAATCGGGTGTTCGCCATTCAGTTTAGTCATTGCTTGATTCATCATTTGGATAATTTGTTCAAAATTGGGGCTTCGTGAAAGAGAATAAGCGATAATTTCACCGTTAAAAAGGTCTTTAATCGGCGACAAATAGACTTTACCCTCAGCACACTTGAACTCACTCACATCGGTTACCCATTTCTCGTTCGGTTTGCTGGCGTGAAAATCCCGTTGCAATAAGTTCTCGGCAATGTTGCCTATCTGACCTTGATAAGAACGGTATTTACGTTTCTTACATTTTCCTTTTAAATCAAGCTGTTGCATGATATTTTGTACGCGTTTTTTATTCACACATTCGGCTTTACGCAATTCCTCTGCGACACGACGGTAGCCATAATTCCCTTTATGTTCGTGGTAAATTTGGCTAATTTTCTGCCTGATTTCTGCATTTTTATCCGCCTTAGGCTGCCGATGGTAAAAGAAGGTGCTCCGCTTTAAATCAACCAAATTAAGCAAGATGTTGAGCGGGAAATCTCTCCTTAACGCGTTGACGATTTCGGTTTTTCCGCCATTTTTTGTTGGTTTAACTCCTGCAACTTTTTTAGCACAGCCACCTCCGCTTCAAGCTCTAAAATACGATAGCGTAAGCGTTCTTCTTCGGTTTTAAACCTAGGCATTTTAGGGGATTTCGATTTCATTACTGGGCGACCTTTTGGTTTGGGTAATAATCCGTTTATACCTTGTTTTTCAAAGGCTTGCAACCATTGGCTAATGATACCCGAATTGGCAATGCCAAAATGAAGGCAAGCCGATTCTGCAGAAAATTGCCCGTTTATGACCGCTTGTACCACCGATAATTTGAACTCAGGCGAATAGGCTTGTTTTTTACCTCGTACCGCCAAGCCAGGGAAACCATAATGATTAAATTGCCCAATCCAACGGTTCAATGTTCTCTTGTTAAAATGAAAATATTGGCGAGTAAATGACCGATTTTTATGTTGTTGAAGATAAAATTCGATCACCTGTTGTTTGAAAAGTGAATTATATTTAGTCATAAAAAATCTGCCCCCTAGTCAGTTGGTTGTTTAGTCCAACTTTTGGGGGGCAGATCACCTGCAAGGCTTTTTTCATCGGTGCAAAATGTTGTAAAAATTTGACCGCTTGTTGGGGGCTATTTGACGATATTTAAGATCTCCCCAAAGTCTTGGCAGACGTAATCGGGGTTGGATTCTTCAATCGGGATATTGTAGTTGTAGCCATAGGTTAAGCCGACACTGGCACACCCTGCTTGTTGGGCGGCTAAAATATCGTTTTTGGAATCCCCCACGAAGAGGATTTCGTTAGGGTATAAGCCGAATTTACCGCAGAGGTAATAAAGGGGCGCGGGGTGGGGTTTAATCGCGGGGAGGGATTGACCACCCAAGGCTTCGACAAAGAGATGTTCTAGCCCAAAGGCTTTTAATACGGGCTGAACATGTTTGGTGGGTTTGTTGGTGACTACGGCGAGTAAATAGCCCTGTGCGTGGAGGGCCTCGAGGGTATCTTTCACATTGGGGTAGAGCTTGCTGATGGTGCAAACATTCTCCCCGTAGAAATGTCCAAAGCGTTTTTTGAGGTGCTGAATTTCCTCTTCACTGAATGTTTCGGATTTGCCTGTCCATGCTAACCCTTTGGCGAATAGCACATCCGCCCCGTTGCCAATCCAAGTGAGTACCAATTCTTCCGGCGCTTGAGGTAAGCCGACTTCGGCAAAGGCAGAGTTGAGGGAGAGGGCAAGATCGGGGAGGCTATTGACTAGCGTGCCGTCTAAATCAAAACCGATGAGTTTAAATTTTTTCATAGTTTATTCCTGTTAAGTCATATTTCCCGTTATTGTAAATATTAGGTGCAGATACAATTTCTTTGTCGTTAAGCAGCGCGCTATTTTTGCGTTTTATACGCCCAAGCCATAATGGCTAATCCGCCGATAACCATTGGCAGAGAAAGGAGTTGCCCACGGGTAATTAAATCGGCAGCGGTATTGACCGTTGGGTCAAATTCACGGAAATACTCCACAATAAAGCGGAATACGCCATAGCCGAGGAGGAATAAGCCGGCAACCGATCCCGTTGGGCGAGGTTTGCGAATAAAAATATTAAGGATGAAAAATAAGACGACACCTTCTAAAACCGCCTCATAGAGTTGTGACGGGTGGCGTGGGAGGTAGCCCCCATTCGGGAAAAGCACCGCCCAAGGCACATCGGTGACTCGTCCCCACAATTCGTCATTGATAAAGTTACCAATCCGTCCCATTCCTAAGCCGAAAGGAATCAAAGGGGCAATAAAATCAGCTGTTTGCCAGAAAGAGCGTTTTTGGTGGCGTGAGGTTAAAATCATCGCCACAATCACACCAATTAAGCCACCGTGGAAGGACATCCCCCCCTCCCAAATACGCAGAAGATAGAGGGGATCTTGCAAGAAATGGTCAAAGCTATAAAAGAACACATCGCCGATTCTGCCCCCCAATACGACACCAAAAAAGCCGTTAAAAAGGAGTTGATCGACTTGTTCCACCGTCCAAACCCCTTGGGATTGTTTCGCACGGCGTGTGCCTAGCCAGTAAGCAAATCCAAAGCCGAAAAGGTACATTAAACCGTACCAGCGTAAAGACAAGGGCCCAATGCTGAATAAGATCGGGTCAATTTGAGGGAAAGTTAAAAATTGTTCATTCATAGTTAAACTCTTATTTTAAAAACATATTGATGGCAATAACGACTAACAGCACTGCAAACGCCTTTTTCAAGGTTGCAACGGGCAACACATTGGCGGCGTTTGCCCCTAATTTCGAGGTGAAAAAGGAGGTGAGGGTAATGCCGAAGAGGGCTGGGAGGTAAATATAACCGAGGGAATAGGCCGGTAAATTCGGTGCTTGCCAACCGCTAAGGATAAAGCTCAATGTCGCTGCTACGCCAAGCAATGCCCCACAGAAAGAGGATGTGCCAATCGCCCGTTTCATCTCTAAGCCACGGCTATTGAGATAAGGCACGATAAACGCCCCCCCTGCAATGCCTGCCATACTCGCTAGTACCCCAATCAGAGAGCCTGCCATAATGGTGGAAGCTGGGGTAATGGCTTTGGGGGCGCTGGTGGTTTTTTTCAGGGAGAAGATCATTTTCAAGGCTAAAAAAAGCACCATTACGGCGAAGATCTTAGACATCAACGCCCTTGGCAGATTACCCACCACTAAGCCAGCGAGAAAGACGGAGATCATCAAGGCAGGAATAAAATAGCGACTGACTGCCCAATCCACATTGCCCAATTTATGGTGTCGTTGTGCGGCAGAGAATGCGGTGACGACAATGGTGGAAAAAGAAGTACCGAGTGCCACAGACATCAAGGCTTCTGGGGGGACATTCACTATAGGCAGTAATAACACTAACGCCGGCACGATGATCAATCCCCCACCGATACCAAATAAACCGGCAAGGAAGCCGACACCCGCCCCAAGCATAAGGCAACTTAAAAAAAATAGCATCATTTTCGCCCCCGATAGGATTGATGACGATAAGGTTTTCGCCCCTCACGTTTGCTTTCTTCCCGTTTGGGCGTGTTATTCGGCTTTTCGAGGTGAGTTTTACGCGGTTCGTTCATTAACACTTGGGCGAACTCTTTCATCACTTTACGATATACATCCCGTTTAAAAGAAACCACTTGCCGAACAGGGTACCAAAAACTGACCCAACGCCACCCGTCAAACTCGGGGGTTTTTGAGGTTTTTAAATTGATTTGGCTTTCATCGCCGATAAATTGTAATAAAAACCACCGCTGTTTCTGCCCAATACAGACAGGGTGTGAATTTTCCGTTCTCACTAAACGCTTTGGCAATTTATATCTTAGCCAATATTTTGATGCCCAAAGTAAGCGTACATCTTTACGCGTTAGACCGACTTCTTCATATAGCTCACGGTACATTGCTTGTTCAATGTTTTCCCCCTCGTTAATTCCCCCCTGTGGGAATTGCCAAGAGTTTTGTCCAAACCGCTTCGCCCATAAAACTTGTCCAGCCTTATTGCAGATGACGATACCAACATTCGGGCGGTAACCATCAAAATCGATCAATTTCGACCGCCTTATTTTGAAATTTAAAAATGGCGAGATTGTTTCATACTTCGGGCTTTTGAACAACCACAAGGCAAAATAAGGGGGCGATTTTGCACGTTTTTGGGCAAAACTGGGGATTGTTATGTGGATAAGTTGTCTATGCCTTGGGAATAACGGCGAATAAAAGGGCTAAGTGATTGATCTTAGGTAGGATCTTAAAAGGCATAAAGGATCGTTTCAATGCAGAAAAACCACTGAATAGATCCCCAATAGTGTGAAGAATAAATCCACAAAATAGGATAACTTAGCAGATAAAGGGATGATTTCTTACCATTATGCACATTGGAAGGGGATTTATCCCCACTATTTGTGGATAAAATTGTGATAGATGGGGATAATGATCGTGTATAACTGCCAAAAAGGATTAAGAATGAAAACTTTTTACTTAAAAAACAATAAGTTATAGGTAATGTGGAAAAAATAAAAAAGAGAGGATATTTTTTAATCAGATATTCAAGCCATTCAGTATCAAGTCAATGTGATATACTTTACAAAATGTAATGTTTTTATTTAAGTTAGGTATTTTATGTTAAAAGGATATGTTATTAATCTCGATCAGCGCCCAGATCGTTTGCAGCGTTTTAATCAGCATCCTGATGCGAAATATTTCACTCGTTTTTCTGCAATAGATAAGCAAGTTATTAGCGCTTTGGGTGAATATCATGTTTTTGATACTCAGCGTTATTTGAGTGTTGATAATCGCCCTGTAACAGCGGGTGAAATAGGTTGTACTCTTTCACATATAGGCTGTTGGAAATTAATTGCAGAAGATGATCAACTCAATGATGAGGATTTTGTTGTTATTGCAGAAGATGATGTAGAACTTGTTCCGCGATTCTCTCTTTATGCGCAGAAATTAATTGAATCGTTACAAGATCCAAAAGAGAGCCAAATACATTTTGTGGTTCTTCAAAAATTAGGACTACATAGTCAAGCTCCCTTTGAGGTTGCAACGGAGACAACAACAAATTTTGTTTGTCAAAAATTAGCATATGCTCATCAATGTATTCGTGATGGATCTTCTCTTTATTTAAGGGGCTGTCCTAGATAACGACTAAAAACTCGATTTGGGTTAAGATAGTCAAATGAGAAAAAGTCGTTTAAGTCAGCACAAACAAAATAAACTTATTGAACTGTTTGTTGCAGGAGTTACAGCGAGAACTGCTGCTGAACTAGTGAATGTAAACAAGACAACTGCCGCTTACTATTTTCATCGCTTGCGATTTCTTATCTATCAAAACAGCCCACATTTGGAGATGTTTGATGGGGAAATAGAAGCCGATGAAAGCTATTTTGGTGGTACACGCAAAGGCAAGCGTGGACGTGGTGCAGCGGGTAAAACTGCGGTATTCGGGCTGTTGAAACGCAATGGCAAAGTTTATACTGTTGCCGTACCGAACACGCAATCCGCCACGTTGTTACCGATAATTCGAGAACAAGTTAAGCCTGATAGCATTGTTTACACGGATTTCTATCGAAGTTATGATGTACTTGATGTGAGTGAATTTAATCATTTTCGTATCAACCATAATACGCACTTTGCAGAAAAACAAAATCACATTAACGGAATTGAGAATTTCTGGAACCAAGCAAAACGCCATTTACGCAAATTTAATGGTATTCCCAAAGCTCATTTTGAGCTGTATTTGAAAGAATGTGAATGGCGTTTTAATCACAGTAACTTAAAGTCTCAAATTTCCTTTCTAAAACAATTAGTTAAAGAGAGTTTGGTCTAGTTATCTAGGACAGCCCCTTATTTAATCAGAAAATCACTTGCGAAATCGCTGATAAATACCCTTAGACATTTAAAGCCTTATTGGCTAGCCGATAATTTTACTCAGTTTTGTGCTTTGGAAAGTATCGTTGTAGTTCAGCCATTATTAGGTTTTGTTGCACAGCCTAAAGATTCAGATTTAGAAAAAGAGCGTATTGAAGCGAGAAAACATATTATAGGTTCTTGGTGTGATTAGTTTTGAATAAAAGCGCTATGTTTTGATCTGTTCTCTCGCAAAGTAGTTAATTTGCTCTCAGAGAACAGATCGCTTTTTTATTTGTTTTGAAGTTTATATTGAGCTAGCCATTCACTCGGTGACATACCTAACTCTCGCATAAATACACGGCTTAATACCGCATTATGACTATACCCTACTTGTTCTGCCACCAATGCAACGGATATGCCTTTCCGCAATAATGCTTGCGCCACGGCAATTCGCCAATTAGTAAGATAACTCATTGGTGAAATGC
Source organism: Pasteurellaceae bacterium Macca (assembly GCA_023101485.1). Taxonomy (GTDB): domain Bacteria; phylum Pseudomonadota; class Gammaproteobacteria; order Enterobacterales; family Pasteurellaceae; genus LVZB01. The sequence continues at coordinate 1,167,667 of LVZB01000001.1, forward strand.
CAATTATTTTTTTGAACGTTGAAGCAAAACGAGAGCGAGACATTAACGCCAATTCGGCAAGATTATCCACAGTCCATTCCTTTTCCGGTGATTGATGAATAGCCAATAATGCTTTGCCTAGTTGTTTATCTGCCAAGCCTTTTAATAGCCCAGTTTGAATATGCCCTGATTTCAGACATTCACGCACAACCTTTAAGATAAAATAAGCACATAAATGGTGAATAATCGCTTGGTAGCCTTCACCTTTTTCGCCAATCTCATCAAAAATTTGTTCCGCAATAATCGCAAGTGGCGTATGTTGTGCTAAATCAAGCATCACAATATTGTGAATAGTGTAGGTCAGTGGGTTATGAATACCATCACCAAACCCAAAATTGATACAGAAAATATCTAATCCTTCCTGCTCAAGTGGGTGTAGGCTATGTAAGATATTCGTTGGCGAAAAAATAATACAAGGCTTATCCACTAAAAGCGGCTTTTTTTCTGCTTGATTAAGCATAAACCGCCCTTTACGTACAAAATGTAAATAGCCTTTATTTTCCTCGTCAAACCGCCCAATTTGGCATAGTTGTCCGATGTAAAAGAGATCCGTTTGAAAATTAAGATGAGTAAAAAGATGGGTTAATGTATCCACTTTAAGAGCCTCAGATAATTATTTAAGCGTATGAGTTAAAACAGATTTTTGCGTCTCACTATAATAGCGACCGTTTTGATAATAAAGTTATCACAATAATTAAATTCGTTAATCTTTATAGGAGAACAGTATGTCTGAACAATTAGAAACTATCAACGAAGAACGTCGCCAAGCATTAAACAGCGGTTCTCGTATTGCGATGGCTGCCAGCGTGTTAGGCGCATTAGGTATTGCAGGTGCGGCAAATGCAGAAGGATCAAAAATGGCAAAAAGCCCTTATGCTGAACCAGAAAAATATGGCTTAGCGCGTCCGGGAATGAAAATTGATCCAAAACGTGTCGCATTAGTCGTGGTTGATCCACAAATCGACTTTTTAAGCCCGAAAGGGGTTATGTGGGGGGTTTTAGGGGCATCTGTAACCGAAAATAATACCGTTGCCAATATTGAAAGCCTCTTTAAAGCGGCAAAATCTGTCGATATGCCAACTTTCGTTTCACCACATTACTATTTCCCAGTAGATCACCATTGGGAATTTACCGCACCAGGTGAGCATTTTATGCACTCAAGCGGTATGTTTGCACGGAAAGGGCAATACACAATGGAAGGCTTTGAAAGTTCTGGGGCTGACTTCTTAGAAGAGTACAAACCTTATATTTTTGATGGTAAAACAGTGATTGCTTCACCACATAAAATCTTTGGACCAGAAACGAACGATCTCGTTTTACAACTTCGTAAACGTAAAATTGATCAGGTTATCCTTGCAGGAATGGCAGCCAACTTATGTATTGATTCACACTTACGTGAATTAATTGAGCAAGGTTTTGAAGTCACCGTTGTCAAAGATGCAACCGCAGGACCACGTATTCCGGAAGGTGATGGTTATCTTGCAGCTTTAACCAACTACCGCATCATTGCGAATGACCTTTGGACAACCGCAGATGCCGTGAAGAAAATGACGGCTAAAGCATAAATAATGCTTCGTCTGTAAAGACAGAGAATTCGAGTGTTTAAACGTAAAGATCGATTACATGATGTAATAGCTGAATGTAATCGATCTTTTCGTTAGAATGCGAGCTCTAAACACACAATAAAAGGAGTAAATCATGAAATTAAAAGCGATTGTATTCAGTGCGTTAGCATTAACAGGTGTAGCCCAGGCAGAGATGTCGTTAAAGCCAACGGTTTTTGAAAGTAAGTATGATTTTAATCAGACTGTATCAGTACTCTCTGAAACTTTCAAAGGGAAAGGCATGACCATTTTTGCCCAAATCGACCACCAAGCGGCTGCAAAAGCTGCGGGCTTAACGATGCAACCTGCCACGGTCATTGTCTATGGCACACCCAAAGCAGGCACGCCATTAATGGTGAAAGATCCAATTTTAGCGTTACAATTACCGTTGAAAGTGTTAGTTACTGAACCGCAAAACGGTAAAGTAGAAGTGGTGTTAAATACCGCAGAACAAGTTGTTGCTCATTCTAATACTGCTTATAAAGATGTTGAAAATAGCCTTGCTAAAGCAGAAAAATTAATCCAAGCTAGCGTAGCAAAATAATGAAAAAAAATGACCGCTTGTGATCGGCCTTTAATGAAGTGAACATTGAGTTTAAGGGCAGATCACAAGCGGTCTTTTTTTATAAAAATATTGAAACCATTAACTTGATGGAGCTATTAAGTCATCCTCGCTTTGATACTAAGGCATGTGGCGTTCATGTAAGCGAATACTTAAACGCGCTATAGCACACAGTTGCTGGGCTTCATCCACGATTTCTACTTGCCACACTTGACTGCTTCGCCCGAGATGTAGTGGGCGAGCTGTGCCGATAGCTTGCCCTGTTTTGACGGCTTTTAAATGGCTGATATTCAGCTCTGTGCCAACGGGGATTTGTTCGTTTTCACAACTTAATAACGCCGCAGCAGAGGCGAGGGTTTCGGCGAGGGTGGCAGAGATGCCACCGTGGAGTAAGCCAAAGGGTTGCGTAGTGCGTTCATCAACGGGGACACTTCCTCGTAAAAAATCTTGCCCTTGTTCAATAAAACGGATGCCTAAATGTGCCACTGCGGAGCGTTGGCAGAGGTGATTAAGGGCATCAAGGGAGAGGTTTTTTTGCCAAATCATCGGGTCATTCCTTTTTATACCTGTAGCCAGAACGTCACCGGGCCATCATTTTGTAAGCTGACCTGCATATCAGCACCAAATTCCCCCGTTGCTGTGGGCAAAGATAGGGCGGATTGTTGGTGAAAATAGTCGTACAACGCTTTGGCAACATCGGGGGTTGCACCTTTGGAAAAACTTGGTCGTAAGCCTTTTTGTGTATCGGCGGCGAGGGTGAATTGTGACACCACTAATAAACTGCCTTCCGCCTGTTGCACGTTTAAATTCATTTTGCCCTGTTCATCGGCGAAAATGCGGTAATTCAGTACTTTTTTGAGGAGTTGATCTGCCTTAGCGTGGTCATCGCCTTGTTCTACACCAAGTAACACTAATAAGCCGTGGGCAATTTCACCCACGGTATTGCCCTCAACTTCCACTTTTGCCCATTTAACACGTTGAATGAGTGCAATCATTTTTCTTCCTCCATCAATGGATTGGCGAGTTCCCCTTTTTGAATCATTGGGATCTCTTTTAATACCGCAGCAAATTGCCCTCCCAGCAATACCACCTGCCAACTCAGATGAATCCACACAATCATAATCGGAATCGCGGCTAATGCGCCGTAAATGGCTTGGTAGGAAGGGAAAGTAGTGATATACCAAATAAAGGCTTGACGCCCAAGGGTAAAAAAGACCCCCGCGAGTAATGCTCCCGTAGCAGCATGCTTAAAGCTCACTTTGGTATTCGGCACAATCATATAAACGAGGGTGAACATTAGCCAAGTGAGCATAAAAGGCACGAGTTTTAATAAATGTTGATGGAAAGAGAAAATCCCCTCAGGGCTAAACATTTCCAAAGAGAAGATATAAGAACTGATCGCCAGGCTGGAGCCGGCTAAAATCGGACCAAAAATCAGTACCGCAAGGTAAATCGCAAAAGAGGGCAAAACGGCACGTTTTTTCGTATTATGCCAAATTTCGTTGAGGGCATTATCAATGCTTGAAATCAGCATTACCGCAATAACGACTAACCCACCAATGCTAATTACCCCCATTTTTTTGGAGTTTTCGACAAAGAGATCCACATATTCTTGCACCAGCTCTCCTGCATTTGGGGCAAAATTATCATAGGCAAAATTTTTCAGCTGAGCGGTGGCTTCATCAAACATCGGAAAGAAAGTAAAAACAGAAAATACCACCATCACTAATGGCACCAGGGCGAGCATGGTGCTGTATGTTAAATAACCCGATGAAACGGCAATATGATTTTGTTGATAACGGCAGAGAAATAAGCGAATAAAAAAGATCAGTTGTTGCATAGTGCTTCCTTATTTTTGGCAAAGATAATCGCCGTTTCCCCGATTAGGGGCATAAGAATTGGGTTTGAAAGGGCGAAGTGTAGCATAATTCTCTTTTAGGCTGATAGTGAGGCAAAAATTATGCCAAGATTGTTGGAATTTTGCTTTACAGCTGAAATAGAAGAAACTATAATTTGCGCTCTTTTTTTGCGTTGAGAATTTCTCAGACGTAAAATAATGATGGTGCTTGCCTTTCAAGCCCCGTCCAAGACCGTAGGTGAAATGATGGAAATCATCTCTTAATAGTAAGCCTACGTAGATGGTGAACAGACAGAATTTTCTGCTTCTGGACACCTTAGCCTCAGAAAATAGTCGTGTAACAAGCGGTCATTTTTTTGAGATTTTTTGTAAATTCCACGCAAGTGGAGTGTATCAGGAGCTAAAACCAATGGCATTAAATCTTCAAGACAAACAAGCAATTGTTGCTGAAGTAAACGAAGCTGCCAAAGGTGCCCTTTCAGCAGTTGTTGCGGATTCCCGTGGTGTAACTGTTGAAAAAATGACTGAGTTACGTAAATCTGCTCGTGAAGCAGGCGTGACAATGCGTGTGGTTCGTAATACTTTATTACGCCGTGCGGTTGAAGGCACTGAATTTGAGTGCTTAAACGATACGTTTACTGGTCCTACTCTTATTGCATTCTCTAATGAACACCCAGGTGCAGCAGCACGTTTGTTCACTGAGTTTGCAAAAACAAACAAAGAGTTTGAAGTTAAAGGTGCAGCCTTTGAAGGTAAGTTACAAGATGTAGCGTTCCTCGCAACATTACCGACTTACGAAGAAGCAATTGCACGTTTAATGGGCACAATGAAAGAAGCTGCGGCAGGCAAACTTGTTCGCACTATTGCAGCATTACGCGACAAATTACAAGAAGCTGCATAATTTTTTGCAGAAAACTTCTTAACTCGTTTAACTTTTTTAACTTAGGAATTGATTGTTATGTCATTAACTAACGAACAACTTATTGAAGCGATTGCTTCTAAATCAGTATCAGAAATCGTAGAACTTATCGCTGCGATGGAAGAAAAATTCGGCGTTTCAGCAGCAGTAGCAGCGGCAGCTCCAGCAGCAGCGGCAGCAGCAGTTGAAGAGAAAACAGAATTCGATGTTATCCTTGCTGAAGCAGGTGCTAACAAAGTTGCTGTAATCAAAGCAGTACGTGGTGCAACAGGTTTAGGCTTAAAAGAAGCGAAAGACTTAGTTGAATCTGCACCAGCAGCATTAAAAGAAGGCATCTCTAAAGGTGAAGCCGAAGCACTTAAAAAAGAATTAGAAGAAGCTGGCGCGAAAGTAGAAATCAAATAATTTTGATTTTACGCTGGATTTCTTTGAAATCGAAAAGACCCAACAGGAAACTGTTGGGTTTTTTTATCACACAAGATAAAGTTTAAGATTGGGAAATTGAAGTTATTTCAATTTAAGAGCAACATTAGAATAATTTATCAAGGCTTTAATTGTAACTTGGGGGGAATCTCTGTATAATTTTCACCTTTTTGAGAAGTCTAATTTTGCAAATCTGGGAGTAGAGAATGGCTCGTGTAACTGTACAAGACGCAGTAGAAAAAATTGGTAACCGTTTTGATTTAATTTTAACCGCTGCACGCCGTGCCCGTGAGCTACAACTTCATACCCGTGAAGCGTTAGTGGCGGAAGAAGGGGATAAGCCGACGGTTATCGCATTACGTGAGATTGAAGAAGGTTTAATTAATAATCAAATCATGGATCAACAGGAAACTTTTGATGCCATGAAACGTGAAGTTGCAGAGAGAGAAGCAATCTCATTTTTAGCTGATGTACAAGCTAACGCATAATTTTATACCTTGATTAAATGGACAATGAAATTCTTTTCATTGTCCATTTTTTGTTATATATTCATTTTTTTGCACTGTGGGAGAATAATGAAAATTTTTGAGCGCCTAAATCAGATAATTCAAGCATATTTGCCTGCAGAAAAACAGGAAATGATTAAACGTGCCTATTGTGTTGCAAGAGATGCACACCAAGGGCAATTCCGATCAAGTGGCGAACCTTATATTACTCATCCTGTTGCGGTGGCGGCGATTCTTGCTGAAATGAAATTGGATCATGAAGCTATCATGGCGGGTCTGTTACATGATGTGATTGAAGATACACCTTATACGGAAGAACAACTTGCCGAAGAGTTTGGCAAGTGTGTTGCTGAGATTGTACAAGGTGTTTCAAAACTGGATAAACTTAAATTCCGAACCCGCCAAGAAGCGCAGGTTGAGAATTTCCGCAAGATGATTTTGGCGATGACCAAAGATATCCGCGTGGTGTTAATCAAACTGGCTGACCGCACCCACAATATGCAAACCCTCGGGGCGTTACGTCCAGATAAACGCCAACGTATCGCCAAAGAAACGCTTGAAATTTATACCCCCCTTGCCCACCGTTTAGGCATTGAAAATTTAAAAAATGAGCTTGAAGATCTCTGTTTAAAAGCGATGTTTCCGCACCGTTATAATATTTTAAAAATGGCAATGGAAATGGCGCGTAATAGTAAAAAAGAGATGATTGAGCAGATTATTCGTGAAATGCAGGCGCGCCTTGACGAAGTAGGCATTAAAGCACGAATTTATGGTAAAGAACGTCCGCTTTATTACCTCTATCAAAAAATGCGTCAAAAAGCGCAACATTTTAATTCTATTTTAGATATCTACTCTTTCCGTGTGGTAGTTGAGAATCAAGACAATTGCTACCGTGCTTTAGGACAACTTCATTCTCTTTATAAACCTCGTCCGAGCCAAGTTAAAGACTACATTGCCGTACCCAAAACGAATGGCTATCAGTCTCTGCATACCTCCATGATTGGTGCGAAAGGTTTTCCTATTGATGTGTTGATTCGTACCGAAGCAATGGATCAAATGGCACGTTTAGGTGTGATTGCTTTTTGGGGTTATCAAGATAATACTAGCGTGCAACTTCGCGTTCAGCAGTGGCTAAAAAGCATTGTGGAGATGCAACAGAGTGCAGGGAATTCAGCAGAATTTATTGAGAATGTGAAATCAGATCTCTTTTCTAGCGATATTTATGTCTTTACACCGAAGGGGCGTATTGTGCAGCTGCCGGCGAATGCCACAGCGGTGGATTTTGCCTATGCAGTGCATACAGACATTGGTGACCGCTGTATCGGTGCGGTGGTTGATCATAGCCCTTATCCGCTTTCACAACCATTGCAGTCTGGGCAAACCATTGATATTCAAACCGCAGAAAGCCCACGTTTAAATGCACTTTGGCTGAATTTTGTGGTCACAGCAAAAGCACGTTCTTGCATTCGCAGTACCTTAAAACGCCAAGAGCGTGATAGTGCGGTGTCACTTGGTAAGCGTCAGTTACTGCTTTCCCTTGGTATGACATCTTTTGATGAGTTAAATGAAACTCAACTAAACATCACCCTTGAGGAGCTTAAATTAGCGAGCTTTGATGATCTGTTAGCAGAGATTGGGCTTGGTAATCAAATTAGTGGCATTGTAGCACAACGCTTGACGGGTCAGCCGTTGGAAATTGATACCGATGGTAACCCAGAGAATAATCAACCCCTTACGATTCAAGGGATTGATAGCAGTTTGATTCACTTTGCGAAATGCTGTTTACCAGTGCCCGGTGATGATATTATCGGTCATATTAGTAGTGGAAAAGGGTTGTCGGTTCATCGTGTGAATTGTCGTCATGTTAAAGAAGCCGCAAAAGATCAACAACACTATTTACCCGTCACTTGGGAAATTGCAAAGGAAAAGGCTATTGAATTTGAGGTTGAAATTGTTGTTGATATTCTTAACCAACAAGGTATTTTAGCGGCTCTGACAAATGTGATAGCTCAACAGCAGAGTAATATTTTGAGTATTCACAGTCAGGCGCGAGAAGGTAGCGTATATCAAGTTCAATTACTCATTAGCATAAGGGATAAGAATCATCTCGATAAAATTTTACGCAAGTTACAAGGTATATCTGGCGTAGTTGGTGCAAAACGGAGATAATATCGGCCAACAAGCGGTCAAATTTTATGGTGATTTTGTAAAACGGTGAGCTTATTTTTTCATATTTATATCATTTTTAATTAAAGGAGAAACCTCGATGAATATTCGTCAAATTACTGAACAACGTTATACTGTTAAGGCTTATGATACAGAACGCAAGATTAGCGAGAGCGATTTTGCTCAAATTAAATCTGCGTTGAAAAATAGCCCTTCAAGTGTGAATGTTCAACCTTGGCATTTTATTATTGCCGATGATGAGAAAGGCAAAGCTCGAATTGCTAAATCTAGTTTTGCATTTAACACACCTAAAATTACAGATGCCTCCCATGTTGTTGTGTTTACAACTCGAATCCAAGCTGATGATGATTATCTCGATATTATCTCTGAACAGGAGGAGAAGGATGGGCGATTTCGTTCGGAAGAAGAGAAGCAAGAACAGAGTGATAAACGTAAATGGTTTTTGAATGCACAGCGTAATAGTGGTAATGAAGCACCATGGCTGACAAGACAAGTGTATTTAAATATCGGTTTTACTACGATGGCAGCAGCGGCGTTAGGTATTGATAGCACTATTATGGAAGGTATTGATTTAGCGACCCTTGATGCTGAATTTGATTTACCTGAAAAAGGTTATGCGGCGGTTGCAGTTGTCTCTTTTGGTTACGGTAAAGAAGATGATTTCAATGCGAAATTATCAAAATCTCGCTTAGCCGAAGAGTTACTCTTTACGCAGGCTTAATTGTCTATCTCAACAAAAACCCCGCAATAGGCGGGGTTTTTTATGCACGAAATGTACCGTTTGCTTGCTGATTATGCTTTCGCTTTTTCAGCCGCTTTCACGATCACTGCAAAAGCAGGGGCTTTTAATGACGCGCCGCCCACTAATGCACCATCAATGTCTGGTTGGGTGAATAACTCAGCAGCATTGGCATCATTCACTGAACCACCGTATTGAATAATCACTTGATCCGCAACGGCTTGGGATTTTTTCGCAATGTGGCCACGAATAAAGGCATGTACTGCTTGTGCTTGTGCAGGGGTAGCTGATTTACCTGTGCCGATTGCCCATACTGGCTCATAAGCGATGACAGCGCCGTTAAAGGCTTCTGCCCCAAGGGTGTTTAACACCGCATCTAATTGACGCGCACAAACCGCTTCTGTTTGACCAGCTTCGTTTTCTGCTTCCGTTTCACCGATACATAAAACCGGCACTAAACCTGCTTCTTTTAATGCTGCAAATTTTTTCGCAATAAATTCATCACACTCTTTGTGATAAGTACGGCGTTCTGAGTGACCAATAATGATATATTTTGCACCAAAATCGCTTAACATTGCCGTTGAGATATCCCCAGTAAATGCGCCTTGAACATTCACATCTACATTTTGTGCGCCAAGTGCAATGACACCTTGACCCGCTAAGGCTTGCTCTGCTTCGGCTAAGTACATGACAGGTGGTGCGATAGCAACATCACAGCCCTTTACATCCGCTAATTCGGTTTTTAAGTCAGCGATTAACGCTTTGGTAAAGGCTTTGCTACCGTTTAATTTCCAGTTACCCATTACAAGTGGACGACGTGCCATTTTTGTTTCTCCTAAATTGATCAATAAAACGTAGGAAGTTTAACAAATTTTATGATGAAAAAAGATGTTTTTTGTCAATAATTCGCTAAACTGATTTCTTTTTAAAAACAAAAAGCCCATGGGGGGCTTTTTTAGTTGGAATACAATGGAAAAATTACACTATCTATGGGGTGAGCCCTCCCAATCAGGGCGTTTAAAAGCGGAATTTGCAGATTTTATCGTCAAAGAAAACCTTGGCTATGAATTGAGTGGCGAGGGGGAATTTGTGGTGGTAAAAGTCCGTAAAACCGATGCCAATACCCTCTTTGTAGGGGAGAAGTTAGCCCAATTTGCGGGGATCGCCGCGAAAAATATGAGCTACGCCGGTTTAAAGGATCGCCATGCTGTGACAGAGCAGTGGTTCTCTCTGCATTTAGCCGGTAAAGAAACGCCAGATTTTTCTGCCTTTCAGTTAGATGGGGTGGAAATCATCGAGGTCACTCGCCACAATCGCAAAATTCGCATTGGTAGCCTAGCCGGCAACTATTTTGAATTATTGCTACGAGGGGTGAGCAAAAATCAGGAGATTTTAGACCGCTTGCATCACCTACAAAACGGCGGTTTTCCCAACTATTTTACTGAGCAACGCTTCGGGCGTGATGGGCATAACTTAACCCAAGCCGAACGCTGGGCAAAGGGCGAAATTCAGGTAAAAGATCGTAAAAAACGCAGTTTTTATCTTTCTGCTGCCCGCAGTGAAATTTTTAATCGGGTGGTCTCTTCTCGCCTTGAAAAGGGATTACTGCATCAAGTGTTAGCGAATGATTCGATGCAATTAGCCGGTTCAAATAGCTTTTTTGTGGCGCAAGAAGCGGAATTAGAGAGCCTTAACAAGCGGTTAAATTTAGGAGACATTTTGCACACCGCACCTTTGGTGGGGGATAAGTCTGCCGAGCTTATCGCCAATGAGGACGAAAAAGCCATCATTCTCCAACACCAAGCCTTACTCGATTTAATGGCAAAGGAGCGAATGAGCCCCGCACGGCGAGGGATGATTGCGAAGGCAGAGAATTTCCATTGGCAATTTGAAGAGGAAGGATTACGCCTGTTTTTCTCCCTTGATGCTGGCAGTTATGCCACCGCCTTGGTGCGGGAGGTGATTAAGGTCGAAGAGAGAGAAAAGGAAGGAAGTGATCTGATCCCAAAAAGTTAGACAACTTTAATTTAAGGACTGAGCTCGGTATTCTACAGGACTCAGTCCTTTTAGCTTACTTTGAATACGTTTATTGTTATAGTAATAAATGTATTCGTGGAGTCTCTTCTCCAGTTGCTCGAAGGTATCAAACTGTTCATCAACACCGCATTCTGTTTTCAACCGCCCAAAAAAACTTTCCATCGCCGCATTATCCAAGCAATTTCCCTTTCTTGACATACTTTGTTGAATGCCATTTTCTTTGAGCAGATTTTGATACCCACTCATTTGATATTGCCAACCTTGATCGGAATGAAGAATTGGGTGTTCGCCATTCAGTTTAGTCATCGCTTGATTCATCATTTGGATAATTTGTTCAAAATTGGGGCTTCGTGAAAGAGAATAAGCGATAATTTCACCGTTAAAAAGGTCTTTAATCGGCGACAAATAGACTTTACCCTCAGCACACTTGAACTCACTCACATCGGTTACCCATTTCTCGTTCGGTTTGCTGGCGTGAAAATCCCGTTGCAATAAGTTCTCGGCAATGTTGCCTATCTGACCTTGATAAGAACGGTATTTACGTTTCTTACATTTTCCTTTTAAATCAAGCTGTTGCATGATATTTTGTACGCGTTTTTTATTCACACATTCGGCTTTACGCAATTCCTCTGCCACACGACGGTAGCCATAATTCCCTTTATGTTCGTGGTAAATTTGGCTCATTTTCTGCCTGATTTCTGCATTTTTATCCGCCTTAGGCTGCCGATGGTAAAAGAAGGTGCTCCGCTTTAAATCAACCAAATTAAGCAAGATGTTGAGCGGGAAATCTCTCCTTAACGCGTTGACGATTTCGGTTTTTTTGCCATTTTTTGTTGGTTTAACTCCCGCAACTTTTTTAGCACAGCCACCTCCGCTTCAAGCTCTAAAATACGATAACGTAAGCGTTCTTCTTCGGTTTTAAACCTAGGCATTTTAGGGGATTTCGATTTCATTACTGGGCGACCTTTTGGTTTGGGTAATAATCCGTTTATACCTTGTTTTTCAAAGGCTTGCAACCATTGGCTAATGATACCCGAATTGGCAATGCCAAAATGAAGGCAAGCCGATTCTGCAGAAAATTGCCCGTTTATGACCGCTTGTACCACCGATAATTTGAACTCAGGCGAATAGGCTTGTTTTTTACCTCGTACCGCCAAGCCAGGGAAACCATAATGATTAAATTGCCCAATCCAACGGTTCAATGTTCTCTTGTTAAAATGAAAATATTGGCGAGTAAATGACCGATTTTTATGTTGTTGAAGATAAAATTCGATCACCTGTTGTTTGAAAAGTGAATTGTATTTAGTCATAAAAATCTGCCCCTTAGTTAGTTGTTTAGTCCAACTTTTGGGGGGCAGATCAAACGCCTCTTTTTTGTTTTTACTATTTTGTATTGGAATGTGGGATTGTTGATGTTTTGTATAAGGTTTAGAAACTGCTAAAATAGCGGGCTATTTTTGAGAAAGGAAATTTCCGTTGAGCAAAAAATTATTAAAGTCGGGCATTATCGTCAGCGGTATGACCCTTATTTCCCGCATATTAGGTTTAGTGCGGGATATTGTGGTGGCAACGTTACTCGGATCGAGTGTTGCGGCCGATGTTTTTCTATTTGCCAATCGCATTCCTAATTTTTTACGGCGTTTATTTGCCGAAGGGGCATTTTCTAAGGCGTTTGTGCCGGTATTGGCGGAATATAATGCCGAGAATGATCCCAATAAAACCCGAGAGTTTATTGCCAAAGTATCGGGGACATTAGGGGGCTTGGTGACGGTTGTGACCCTTGTGGGGATGATTGCTTCCCCGGTGATTGCTGCCCTTTTTGGTACAGGTTGGTTTTTAGATTGGATAAACGGTGGCGAAAATGCCGAAAAATTTACCCAAGCCTCGCTGTTGCTGAAAATTACCTTCCCTTATTTATGGTTTATCACCTTTGTTGCCTTGTCTGGTGCGGTGTTAAATACCCTTGGTAAATTTGGTGTGATGTCATTTTCCCCCGTGTTACTGAATGTCGCGATTATTGGGATGGCAATTTGGGGTGCACCTTATTTTGACTCGCCGGATACCGCGTTAGCTTGGGGCGTGTTTCTCGGTGGCTTGTTACAGTTTCTCTTTCAAATTCCTTTTTTACGCAAAGAGGGGCTATTAGTGAAGCCGACTTGGGCGTGGCAAGATGACGGGGTGAAAAAAGTGCGGAACTTGATGATCCCTGCGCTTTTTGGGGTGTCCGTGACACAGTTGAATCTGTTGCTCAACCAAGTGATTGCCAGCTTTTTAATTACTGGCTCAATTAGCTGGTTGTATTATGCCGACCGCTTGATTGAATTTCCCCTCGGGCTTTTTGGTATTGCCATTTCTACGGTGATTTTGCCGAGCCTTTCTCGCATTGCTAAGAAAAAAGAGGTGGCGGAATCGGAACGCCAAAGACAGTTTGCAGATACGATGGATTGGGGCGTGCGAATGGTGTTACTCCTTGGCGTGCCGGCAATGGTGGGGATGATGATTCTCGCACAACCGCTGATTATGACGATGTTTATGCACGGGAAATTCCAACTCACAGACGTTTTAGCCTCCGCAAATGCGTTAAAAATTATGTGCTTTGGATTGATGAGTTATATGCTCATCAGTATTCTTGCCAACGGGTTTTATGCCAATCAGAATACCAAAACGCCGGTGAAAATTGGCATTATTGCCGCAGTCAGTAATATCTGCTTTGGGGTATTGGCGATTCCGTTTGGTTACCTCGGTTTAGCCATGGCATCAGCCCTGTCTGCGTTCGTGAATGCGAGCTTACTTTACCGCGGTTTGCACCGTTTAAGTATCTATCGTTTCAGCCGAAAAACCTTGCTCTTTACCTTAAAATTGCTCATCAGTGCTTGTGTGATGGGGGCGTTAGTGTCCTACTTCTCCCCAAGTCTTGAAGGGTGGTTTAGCCTCTCATTCGGCGATAAAGTCTATTGGCTTGTTTGGCTGATTGCCTTGGCGGCGATAAGCTATTTCGGCAGTTTAATTGCCTTGGGTATCCGCCAACGGGATTTCCGAGCCTAAGCAAAATGATGGCTAAATTTGACCGCTTGTTTGGTGCAAGCGGTCGAATTTTTCCAACAATTTGCTCCTTTCTTAGTAAATATTGATTTAATGGTGATGTCTTTACAAACGCTTTTACTGTGGCGACGGTTTATTTCAACCCTCGCATATTTTTCGATGCAGAGTGTGTTTTATCTCTACCTTCAACAAAAAGGGTTGAGTAACGCACAGATTGCTTTTTCTCTTTCGGCACTGTTTTTTTGTAGCCAAGCGCTGGCGATTTTTGCGGGTATTTTGGGGGATAGATACGGGCTTGCCAAAATTATGCTTCTTGGCTGTTTATTAGATGTTATCGCTTATTTTGTCTTTTTATCGGCGGAAAGCTATTACCTTATCATCCTAGCCACCATGTGTTTTGGTGTCGGAAGTTGCCTATTCTCTACCAATGCGAGGGCTTGCTTACTGGCATTGGCGGGGGATGAATATGCCGCGAAAACCCGTTTGCAGGGGAAATTTTTGCGTGTGACGAGTTTTTCTTCCATGACAGCGCCCCTCCTTGCGATTCCCTTTATCCACTTTGAACAGATAGAAAGCCTGATTTGGTGCTGTTTTTTACTTGAATTCACGCTCTTTGCCTTTATGGCACGCCCTTTTTACCAAATGGAAAGTGTGAATAAATTAGTGAAATTCCGCTGGGGGCAGATTCGAGAAATCATCAGTGGCGAATTTATCCGAGTGCATTTGTGGCTCTTTATCCCGCTGAGTGTGGCGATGTCGTTTTTCGTGATCTTCCCCTACCTTTTTGATACCAAACTCCACGCACCGGAGCAGATCCCCGTGGCATTATTTATCAATGGGTTAATGACCGTTGCCTTGCAAGCGCCGTTTTCTAAGCATATCAACCTAAACGTTTCGCAACTGAAATGGATTGGCCCTCTCCTTGCCATCGGGATGATTGTGCCGTGGTTTATCGCCCTGCACTATGCCTCACTGTTTTCCGCCTACGCCTATTTGGTGGTCTTTACGGTGATTGAAGTTTATGCCCTGACGGCAATGGCGAATTTATTGGTGAAGTTTGATAACGGCACGAATCGGGGGTTTATTTTCGGCTCGTCACGACTCCTCCAATCAGTACTCACTTTCGGCGTGCTAAATATGATGCCGTATTTGTTTTTGGTGTAGTTTTGACAAGGGATCAAATTTTCGCAAGAATTTGTGCTTTTAAAGGGGAAAGCGGATGGAATTGATAAGTGTTGGGGCGGTTTATTTGGTGATTCTTGGGGGAATAAGCCGATACCTCTGGCGAGATTTTCGTCATCAAGGCTTTTCCTTTTATCTGCTATTTAGCGTGATTTATCTGGTGACATTTTTCTTTGGTTTGCCTTTTTCGTGGTTATTGGCAAGTCAGTTCGCTCATCCGTTGCCTGAGGTGTCAGTCATGCTGATGACATTCGGGCTTTCTGCGGTGGCTTTTATGATTTTTACATTGAGTTACCGTTTTCGTTTTCTTTCCCGACCTCGCCTTCCTTTGCCTGTTACGCCCAATGCAAATTTTCGTGCAAATTTGACCGCTTGTTTGTTGCTTGGGGTGGCGCTTGTCAGCCTGGGCGTGTTTATTGCATTAAATGAAGGGTTGTTGATGTTTAAGCTGGAAAAATATAGCCAGATTTTTTCGCCCTTCGTGAAAGGCGTGGCGTTAAAACGCTTCTTCTATTTCTTTCTACCTGCTTTGCTGATTTGGTTTTGCCTTGCGCCAAGCCGATTCCGCTGGGGAATGTTTCTTATTGTGGGGAGCGTTTTTGGCATATTGAGTTATTTAGCCGTTGGTGGAACACGGGCGAATTTGGCATTAACGGTCATGCTTTTTGTCTTGTTGGGCGTGTATCATCGCTATCTATCTTTGAAAGTCGTGTGGCTATTCGGGGTGGTTGCGGTGGTGGCGATGTTCTTGCTTGCGTTAGCGCGTTATCAGCTCGATGTGGGTGGGCGTGAGGCGTGGCATACCTTTCTTTATTTAACGCGGGATACGTTTTCTCCTTGGGAAAATTTTGCGACTATTTTAAGCAAAGCGATTGAGTTTCAAGGCTTAATGCCGATTGTGCGGGAATTTTATGTCTATATTCCTAAATCGCTTTGGGCGGAGCGTCCAGACATTGCATGGAATACGGCAAACTATTTTACGAAGATTGTGTTAGGTAATCAGTCGGGGCTAGCGATGTCGCCAACGTTGTTAGGTTCTTTCTATATTATGGGGGGAATACCGATGATCGCGGTGGGGATGGCGATGGTTGGCGTGTTCCTTAAAGGATTAGATCGGTTGTTTATTTCTGCTCAGCAACAGGCTCAACATGCGGTAATTCAAGCGTATTGTTGGGGAAATTTGTTTAATGTCATTATCCTTGTGCGTGAAGGATTTGAAGCCTTTTTAGCTCGTTTTGTGCTGTTTTGTTTGGTATTTGGCGCTTGTTATGGGGTGGCGTATGCCGTAAGCAAAGGAAGAAAAGCATGATAGAAAAAGTGAGTGTTCGGGGTATTCCCGTATTAGCAAGGAAGAATATCGCGAGTTTCGCCGATTTTTTATTAAATCAGGGGGAAGTAAGAACAGGACGACTTGTGGCGATAAATGCAGAAAAGGTTATTTTGGCGGAGGAAGATGCTTCCTTGAAACAACTTCTCAGAGAAAGTGAATACTGTTATGCCGATGGCATAAGCGTTGTGAAAGCGATTCAGGCTAAATCGCCACACCATAGCAATATTGAACGAATTGCGGGGGCGGATTTGTGGGTAAAGTTGATGGAAGATTCCGGTAAATTAGGCGTGCCCGTGTTTTTAATTGGCAGCCAACGCGAGACGTTAGAACAAACCCGGGAGAAATTAGCGAAGTGGAATGTGCCAATTGTGGGTGTTCAAGATGGTTATTTTTCCAAGGAAGAAAAAGAGGGGCTCTTTCAACGTATTTCAGCAAGTGGGGCGAAGATCGTAACCGTTGCCATGGGATCGCCAAAGCAAGAGAAATTGATTGTGGAAGCACAAGCTTATTATCCTCAGGCATTATATATGGGGGTAGGGGGAAGCTATGATGTTTTTGTTGGGAAAGTGAAGCGTGCGCCTCAAATTTGGCAACGTTTGGGATTAGAGTGGTTATACCGTTTATTAAGTCAGCCAACACGCTGGCGTCGGCAGTTAAGGCTAATGAAATTTGCTTATTACTACTTAACAAAACAGCTATAAAAACAGCGGTTTTGATAATTAGTAAACATTTTGAATAAATTAAAAGCAGGTAAAAAACTTTTTTAAAAAAAGTGCTAGACAAGCAGATCTGAAATCACTAATATACGCCTCCGTTGCGACGCAGTACTGAAATAAGCGTTCGTAGCTCAGTTGGATAGAGCGTTGGCCTCCGGAGCCAAAGGTCGCAAGTTCGAATCTTGTCGAGCGCGCCAAAATTTCGAGGTAACGCAAAGCAACTTAATATGGTGGCTATAGCTCAGTTGGTAGAGCCCTGGATTGTGATTCCAGTTGTCGTGGGTTCGAATCCCATTAGCCACCCCATTTACTTAATGTAAATAAGTCGGCGAGTAGCGCAGCTTGGTAGCGCAACTGGTTTGGGACCAGTGGGTCGTAGGTTCAAATCCTATCTCGCCGACCACTTTTTTGTTCTTTAAAAAGATATCAGACAATCTGTGTGGGCACTTGTTGATGAGGGTTTTAAAAAAATTGATTTTAAAGTCTTAATAAGTGCTTGACTCAAAAATTCATTAAATGATTTTGTAAGACAGCAGTTATTGAGCGATTGAACTTGAATTGAAGAGTTTGATCATGGCTCAGATTGAACGCTGGCGGCAGGCTTAACACATGCAAGTCGAACGGTAGCAGGAAGAAGCTTGCTTCTTTGCTGACGAGTGGCGGACGGGTGAGTAATGCTTGGGAATCTGGCTTATGGAGGGGGATAACCACTGGAAACGGTGGCTAATACCGCGTAGTCTCTTAGGAGTAAAGGGTGGGACCTTCGGGCCACTTGCCATAAGATGAGCCCAAGTGGGATTAGGTAGTTGGTGGGGTAATAGCCTACCAAGCCGACGATCTCTAGCTGGTCTGAGAGGATGACCAGCCACACTGGAACTGAGACACGGTCCAGACTCCTACGGGAGGCAGCAGTGGGGAATATTGCACAATGGGGGGAACCCTGATGCAGCCATGCCGCGTGAATGAAGAAGGCCTTCGGGTTGTAAAGTTCTTTCGGTGATGAGGAAGGTGTAATTTTTAATAGAAGTTACAATTGACGTTAGTCACAGAAGAAGCACCGGCTAACTCCGTGCCAGCAGCCGCGGTAATACGGAGGGTGCGAGCGTTAATCGGAATAACTGGGCGTAAAGGGCACGCAGGCGGTTGTTTAAGTAGGGTGTGAAAGCCCCGGGCTTAACCTGGGAATTGCATTCTAGACTGGACAACTAGAGTACTTTAGGGAGGGGTAGAATTCCACGTGTAGCGGTGAAATGCGTAGAGATGTGGAGGAATACCGAAGGCGAAGGCAGCCCCTTGGGAATGTACTGACGCTCATGTGCGAAAGCGTGGGGAGCAAACAGGATTAGATACCCTGGTAGTCCACGCTGTAAACGATGTCGATTTGGGGGTTGAGCTTTAAGCTTGGCGCCCGTAGCTAACGTGATAAATCGACCGCCTGGGGAGTACGGCCGCAAGGTTAAAACTCAAATGAATTGACGGGGGCCCGCACAAGCGGTGGAGCATGTGGTTTAATTCGATGCAACGCGAAGAACCTTACCTACTCTTGACATCCATAGAACCTTGTAGAGATACGAGGGTGCCTTCGGGAACTATGAGACAGGTGCTGCATGGCTGTCGTCAGCTCGTGTTGTGAAATGTTGGGTTAAGTCCCGCAACGAGCGCAACCCTTATCCTTTGTTGCCAGCGATTCGGTCGGGAACTCAAAGGAGACTGCCAGTGATAAACTGGAGGAAGGTGGGGATGACGTCAAGTCATCATGGCCCTTACGAGTAGGGCTACACACGTGCTACAATGGTGCATACAGAGGGAGGCGAGCCTGCGAGGGGGAGCGAATCTCACAAAGTGCATCTAAGTCCGGATTGGAGTCTGCAACTCGACTCCATGAAGTCGGAATCGCTAGTAATCGCAAATCAGAATGTTGCGGTGAATACGTTCCCGGGCCTTGTACACACCGCCCGTCACACCATGGGAGTGGGTTGTACCAGAAGTAGATAGCTTAACCGTAAGGGGGGCGTTTACCACGGTATGATTCATGACTGGGGTGAAGTCGTAACAAGGTAACCGTAGGGGAACCTGCGGTTGGATCACCTCCTTACCAAAGACTGAATTGACAAGCGCTCACACAGATTGTTTGATAGAAAGAATAGCAAAGCATCATCCTACGGGTCTGTAGCTCAGGTGGTTAGAGCGCACCCCTGATAAGGGTGAGGTCGGTGGTTCAAGTCCACTCAGACCCACCACTCAACGCCAAAGCGGGTAATTGAAGAGAGAAACTAAACTTCAATGGAGTGAGTAGAATGATGAATGATTGGGGATATAGCTCAGCTGGGAGAGCGCCTGCCTTGCACGCAGGAGGTCAGCGGTTCGATCCCGCTTATCTCCACCAATATCATTATTGCTAAGTAGATAGTAGCGACAAGCGGTCGAAAAAAAAAAGGTAAAAATGCAGTGATGCAGAAAGAGAATACCTAATTTCAACTATGTCTATTTAGCAATGATGATGACACGAAAGTGAATTCTCTTTGTTCTTTAAAAAATTGGAAACAAGCTGAAAAAACTGAAGAGACTTTCAAGTCTTGCGAAAGCGAGATATGAAAAAGTCTGAGTAAGAAAAAATCTTGTGTGAACAAAAGCACACAAGTCTTGTTATTTGAAGTACAACACAAAATTTTTGAGGTTGTATGGTTAAGTGACTAAGTGCATACGGTGGATGCCTTGGCAATCAGAGGCGATGAAGGACGTGCTAATCTGCGAAAAGCTTGGATGAGTCGATAAGAGGCGTTTAATCCAAGATATCCGAATGGGGAAACCCGATAGATGAAGAATCTATCATCATTATCTGAATACATAGGATAATGAAGCAAACCGGGAGAACTGAAACATCTAAGTACCCCGAGGAAAAGAAATCAACCGAGATTCCGTCAGTAGCGGCGAGCGAACGCGGAAGAGCCAGTTAGTGATAGCAGTGGTGTAAGGAGAATGAGCTGGGAAGCTCAATCACAGAGGGTGATAATCCCGTATCTAAAAACCCCATTGTGGTACTAGGCTAACAATAAGTAGGGCGGGACACGTGATATCCTGTTTGAAGATGGGGGGACCATCCTCCAAGGCTAAATACTCCTGATTGACCGATAGTGAACCAGTACTGTGAAGGAAAGGCGAAAAGAACCCCAGCGAGGGGAGTGAAATAGAACCTGAAACCGTATGCATACAAGCAGTGGGAGCAAGAGCAATCTTGTGACTGCGTACCTTTTGTATAATGGGTCAGCGACTTATATTTTGTAGCGAGGTTAACCGAATAGGGGAGCCGTAGGGAAACCGAGTCTTAACTGGGCGTGTAGTTGCAAGGTATAGACCCGAAACCCGGTGATCTAGCCATGGGCAGGTTGAAGATTGGGTAACACTAATTGGAGGACCGAACCGACTAATGTTGAAAAATTAGCGGATGACTTGTGGCTGGGGGTGAAAGGCCAATCAAACCGGGAGATAGCTGGTTCTCCCCGAAATCTATTTAGGTAGAGCCTTGAGCGGACACCTTCGGGGGTAGAGCACTGTTTCGGCTAGGGGTCCATCCCGGATTACCAACCCGATGCAAACTGCGAATACCGAAGAGTGATACTCAGGAGACACACGGTGGGTGCTAACGTCCATCGTGAAGAGGGAAACAACCCAGACCGCCAGCTAAGGTCCCAAAATCTATATTAAGTGGGAAACGAAGTGGGAAGGCTTAGACAGCTAGGATGTTGGCTTAGAAGCAGCCACCATTTAAAGAAAGCGTAATAGCTCACTAGTCGAGTCGGCCTGCGCGGAAGATGTAACGGGGCTAAAATATAGTACCGAAGCTGCGGCATCAGATGTAAATCTGTTGGGTAGGGGAGCGTCGTGTAAGCGGAAGAAGGTGAATCGAGAGGTTTGCTGGACGTATCACGAGTGCGAATGCTGACATAAGTAACGACAAAACGAGTGAAAAACTCGTTCGCCGGAAGACCAAGGGTTCCTGTCCAACGTTAATCGGGGCAGGGTGAGTCGGCCCCTAAGGCGAGGCTGAAAAGCGTAGTCGATGGGAAACGGGTTAATATTCCCGTACTTGGATAAACTGCGATGTGGGGACGGAGAAGGTTAGGTTAGCAGACTGTTGGATGTCTGTTTAAGGCGGTAGGTGGAATGCTTAGGCAAATCCGGGCATTCTTAACACCGAGAACTGATGACGAGGTGCTACGGCACTGAAGTAACTGATACCACGCTTCCAGGAAAAGCCACTAAGCTTCAGGTTTATCTAAACCGTACTGAAAACCGACACAGGTGGTCAGGTAGAGAATACTCAGGCGCTTGAGAGAACTCGGGTGAAGGAACTAGGCAAAATAGCACCGTAACTTCGGGAGAAGGTGCGCTGGCGTAAGTTGTAGGAGTTAACCTCCGAAGGCTGAACCAGTCGAAGATACCAGCTGGCTGCAACTGTTTATTAAAAACACAGCACTCTGCAAACACGAAAGTGGACGTATAGGGTGTGATGCCTGCCCGGTGCTGGAAGGTTAATTGATGGTGTTATCGCAAGAGAAGCTCCTGATCGAAGCCCCAGTAAACGGCGGCCGTAACTATAACGGTCCTAAGGTAGCGAAATTCCTTGTCGGGTAAGTTCCGACCTGCACGAATGGCATAATGATGGCCAGGCTGTCTCCACCCGAGACTCAGTGAAATTGAAATCGCCGTGAAGATGCGGTGTACCCGCGGCTAGACGGAAAGACCCCGTGAACCTTTACTATAGCTTGACACTGAACATTGAATTTTGATGTGTAGGATAGGTGGGAGCCTTAGAAGCAGGAACGCTAGTTCTTGTGGAGGCGTCCTTGAAATACCACCCTTTAACGTTTGATGTTCTAACGAAGACTACGAAACGTGGTCTCGGACAGTGTCTGGTGGGTAGTTTGACTGGGGCGGTCTCCTCCCAAAGCGTAACGGAGGAGCACGAAGGTTTGCTAATGACGGTCGGACATCGTCAGGTTAGTGCAATGGTATAAGCAAGCTTAACTGCGAGACAGACAAGTCGAGCAGGTGCGAAAGCAGGTCATAGTGATCCGGTGGTTCTGAATGGAAGGGCCATCGCTCAACGGATAAAAGGTACTCCGGGGATAACAGGCTGATACCGCCCAAGAGTTCATATCGACGGCGGTGTTTGGCACCTCGATGTCGGCTCATCACATCCTGGGGCTGAAGTAGGTCCCAAGGGTATGGCTGTTCGCCATTTAAAGTGGTACGCGAGCTGGGTTTAGAACGTCGTGAGACAGTTCGGTCCCTATCTGCCGTGGGCGTTGGATGATTGAATGGGGCTGCTCCTAGTACGAGAGGACCGGAGTGGACGCATCACTGGTGTTCCAGTTGTCTCGCCAGAGGCACTGCTGGGTAGCTAAATGCGGAAGAGATAAGTGCTGAAAGCATCTAAGCACGAAACTTGCCATAAGATGAGTCATCCCAGTCTATAAGACTGTAAGGGTTGTTGGAGACTACGACGTAGATAGGTGTGGTGTGTAAGCGTTGCGAGACGTTGAGCTAACACATACTAATTGCCCGAGAGGCTTAACCATACAACCTCAAGGGTTTTGGGGTTGTAAAAAGCTAAGCCAAATAACGAGAAAACGAAGAGAGACAGATGAAAATCGGTCAAGTCGATTCAGAACAGCTTGTTTCGAATTTAAAGAAAAAGAACGAAAAACAGAAACATCATCACCAGAATATTCTGGCAACGAGAGTGCTGTGGCCCCACCTGATTCCATCCCGAACTCAGAAGTGAAACGCAGTAACGCCGATGGTAGTGTGGGGTCTCCCCATGTGAGAGTAGGGCATTGCCAGATTTTAATGAAGAAGAACCGCAGGTCACCCCTGCGGTTTTTTGCGTTTGGGATTTTATCAAGACAGCATAGATATCAAAGCTATCAACGCCAATGGTTTACGGTTTGCTTTTAGGCGTTAGCGAATGCAATAAAGCCAGCGGTTAGTCTAAAATCAGCCTAAAGCCAGTATCAGAACGAACACGACCGAAAACAGCCAAAGCAAAATCCCAACAAAAAAAGACCGCTTGTTTTGATGTAACAAGCGGTCTTTTTGTTTAAATTAGCGGTTTAGCCATGCCATATAGGCTTGAGTGCCTTCGGTGACGGTTTTAAATGGCTTATCGTAGCCGGCGTTGCGAAGATTGGTGAGATCCGCTTGGGTAAAGGTTTGGTAGCGGGATTTCAAATGATCTGGGAATGGGATAGTTTCAATTTCCCCTTTGCCATGGAATGCGATGACAGCTTCTGCGACGGCTCGGAAGGATTCCGCTTGCCCTGTGCCGAGGTTGTAAATACCTGAAATGCGGTTTTGCCATGCCCAAATATTGACCTTCGCGACATCTTCGACATAGACGAAATCCCGTAGGAAGGTTTCGCTACCGGCGAACAGTTTTGGATTTTCCCCTTTCAACATTTGGTTGTTGAGGTGGAATGCCACGCTTGCCATACTGCCTTTATGCTGTTCTCTTGGGCCATAGACGTTGAAATATTTAAACCCGCAGACTGGGGAATCCGCTTCGGGTAAGATTTTCCGCACATATTCATCAAAGAGGAATTTGGAGTAGCCATAAACGTTGAGGGGGGATTCAAATTCCCGTTTTTCGATGAAATTATCCGAACGTCCGCCGTAGGTTGCCGCCGATGACGCATAAAAGAAAGGAATTTGGCGATCTAAACAGAAATGGAGTAACTCTTTTGAGTATTCGTAGTTATTTTCCATCATGTATTTGCCGTCCCATTCGGTGGTGGCAGAACAAGCACCTTCATGGAAAATGGCGTCAATTTTGCCAAAATCGTCGCCGGCGATAATGGAGGCGATGAAATCTTCCTTATCGCAGTAGTCGGCAATGTCGAGATCTACGAGGTTGATAAATTTCTCGCCATTTTTGAGGTTATCCACCACTAAAATGTCTTTTCTGCCAATCTCATTGAGGGCTTTGATGATATTGCTGCCAATAAAGCCAGCACCACCTGTGACAATAATCATAGTCTTTTCCTTATTTTGCTATGCGTTCGAGGCAAAAAGATGCCGAAATTCGACCGCTTGGGTTAAATGTGAAATTTGCCGAGTTTCTGCTCCGCACGCAGATAGGCAGGGTGTTGCGTTAAACGGGCGACATAGGCTTGAATATTAGGGTAGCCACTTTGGCGTGAAGCAATGGCTTGTAGCGGAAAGCTCATCATAATATCCGCACCAGAGAGGGTTTCCCCTAAAAACCACGTTTTATCTTGGAGATGACGCTCAATGTGATCTAAATGGCGTTCAAGCTGTGGGTTTAGGTAGCTTTCTCGGACGCTTTGGGTAATTTTATGCACAATCGGTTTGATGAAAAAAGGCACTTTGCGATCATCAATGCGTTTGAAGATCAGGTTCATCACCAATAATGGCATCAGCGAACCTTCGGCATAGTGTAACCAATAGAGGTAATCCGTAAAGGCAGGGCTTTCGCCATCGGGTTTGAGGGCATTACCGTAGCGATGAATGAGGTATTCAACAATCGCACCACTTTCAGCCAAGGTTAGATCGCCGTCTTGTAGTAGGGGTGATTTCCCGAGGGGATGAAGTTGGCGTAGGCTATCGGGGGCGAGGAATGTGGTTTTATCTCGCTCAATGATTTCTAATTGATAGTCTAATTCTAACAATTCAAGTAGCCAGGCGATGCGGTAAGCACGGGATTGTTTTAGGGCGTAGAGTGTAATCATTCTTTGGCTCGTGCGATCTGTTTTTTGAGTTTAAGCATTTTTTCGCGAATGCGATCACGTTTGAGTTTGGAGATGTGATCCACAAACAGAACACCGTTGAGGTGGTCGATCTCATGTTGAATACAGATAGCCAATAAGCCATCTGCTTCGAGGGTAAATTCTTCCCCGTGGCGGTTTAGGGCTTTTACGGTGACGAATTCTTTACGCGGAACAAGCGCTCTTGCCCCCGGGATAGAAAGACAACCCTCTTCAATCCCCGTTTCGCCACTGCTGGCGATAATTTCAGGGTTGATGAGTACGATTTGATTGGTTTTATCGCCTTCAATATCCATTGTGATAACACGTTTTTGTACATCGACTTGTGGCGCCGCTAAACCAATGCCTTCGTGGTCGTACATGGTATCAAACATATCGTCAATAAAAGCCCTTAGGGCATCATCAATTTCAGTCACCGGTTCGCACACTTGCGCAAGGTGATCATCAGGGTAAATTAAAACATTGAGTACAGCCATTTTGTGATCTCTATCGAAAAATGAGGAGAAAATAATTGGGCTATTTTAGACGTTTTCTTACTATTAGGGAAATGAAAAGGCAGAAGGTAGGGAGAATGGCGATGATCGAAGGGTTACTACGTTTAACCCAAGTGCCACAGTTAGGCGCACAACGCATAGCGAAACTCTTAGAAAAAATCGATTTAGGGGAGCTTCTCCATTACGATAGCAACCAACTTCGGCAAATGGGTTGGAATGAAAAGCAGATTCAGCGTTGGCAACACCCTAAGGGAGATTGGATTGCGCAAGCTCTGCGGTGGGCAGAACAGCCCGATTGCCATATTCTTAGCCTTTTTGATGACGATTACCCTTTCCTTTTAAAACAGATCAGCACCGCACCGCCTTTACTCTTTGTGCAAGGCAGTGTGGCGAGTTTATCCCTCCCTCAAATTGCGATGGTAGGTAGCCGTGATTTTTCTGCCTACGGCAAACATTGGGCAAGCTATTTAGCAGAGGCGTTGGTCTCTCATCAGTTAGCGGTGACGAGTGGCTTAGCCATAGGCATTGATGGATTTTGCCACGAACAAGTGGTGCAATCAGGTGGGGTGACGATTGCGGTATTAGGCAGTGGCTTGGCACAAATTTACCCTACTCGGCATAAACGCCTTGCGACTCAAATTATTGAGCGTGGTGGCGCGTTAGTGTCTGAATTTCTCCCCCAACAACCGCCCATTGCGGAGAATTTTCCCCGCCGTAATCGGATTATTAGTGGGCTTTCCCTCGGCACATTAGTGATTGAAGCGACCATCAATAGTGGCTCGCTGATTACCGCACGCTATGCCCTTGAACAGGGGCGAGAAGTGTTTGCGTTACCAAACGGCATTCACCACCCACAAAGTGCCGGTTGCCATAAATTGATTAAACAGGGGGCATTGCTAGTCGATAGTATCGAGGATATTTTAGATGCCATTGCCTTTCAGCATCAGCCTAGGATTCACACGCCCCAACCAACAACGCAACCCATGCTTTTTGAAACGTCAAATCGCCCTATACAAGCGGTGCAAAAAAAAGCACATTTTGCACCAAGCATTCAAAACCTCACTGCTTGCCAACAGCAAATTATGGCGGAGATCGGGCTAAACCCGATAACGATTGATGATCTCGCCAAAGCCACAGACCTCAACGTAGAGGCGTTATTAGTCGAGTTATTAACCCTAGAACTACTCGCATTAGTGAAATCAGTCAGTGGTGGTTATGTGTTGGGGGAGGGGTAAAATGGAGAGAAAAAAGACCGCTTGTAGAGAACAGAAAGTACAAGCGGTCGTTTTTTTGTGAAAATTTGCACGGCTAAGGTTCGGTATGCATTCGCCAATAAGTCGCAAAGCGGGGTTTGCCTTTGGTGGTAAGCCCTCGATATTTATAGGTAATGGTCGAACCGATTGCCGGCGGATTTTCTCTTTCCTTATCTTTAAAGCCAGACCCAATACGAAATTGCCCTCGGTGATTTTCACAGGTGATTGAGCCGAGTTTATCGGCGTATTTCCCTTTGCCTTTATGGTGGGCAATCACGGTACATTCTTCATCAAGGGTCGCTTTCAATTTTAGAATCTGTGCAGAACGTCCGTGAATATAGGGGGCGTTTGGATTACGAACCACCACGCCTTCGCCTCCAAGCTGTTGAATGTGTTGGAAAAAGGCATTGAGGTGTGTTTTATCTTTCACCGTGATCTGCTCAATAATCGCAATATGGGGATTGGGATGTTTGGCAAGATAGTTTTCTAAGGTCGCTAATCGTTGCCAGAGATTGCCTTCGGCATTCGGTACGTCAAAAACATAAAGTTTTAATTTATGCCAACCTTTCGGTGAAGATGCTCGCACCGTTGCCGAAATTTCATCAAAATTTCCCCGTTCGCTAAATAGCTCGCCGTCAATGGCAAAAGGTGGAAAGCCTTGAATAAAGTAATCTGGCGGTGAGAGTGGGTTGCCTTGACGGCTTAATAATTGCTTGCCGTCCCAATAGCCCCTAACGCCGTCTAATTTTTCACTCATTACCCAACCTTCAATCGGTTGGTCGGTGTATTGTTCCAACAGCATTAAATTAAGTGGTTGAGCGAAAGGCGTTGTGATGAAAAATAGACTAAAAATCCAGCTAAATGTCGCTAATAATCGATTCATTTTTTCTCCTTTTAGACTAATTTATTTGAAATGCGAAGAAAAATCTGAATCAAAGGTCATTTTTTCGATAATTGTCGAAAAAGAATAAAGAGGAAAACACGCTTGTTATGGTGAACAAGCGGTCATTTTGATAAAAAATTTGTTATAAAGAGATAACACGTTGAATAAGTGCAGAAATATCTTCTGCAAAGTGTTCTTTTTCAGCCATTTCACAAATTTGATTATGGCTGTAATAATTTGGATAAACTACAACAATACTGGTATCGCCAACTTGCAGAAAATTTGTTTCACCAAAAGGCGTATAACGTGTTGCCCCAATACTAATAATTGCTTTTTGTGGGTAGTTGGCTTGGGCTAAGAGTTCCGCAATGTTATTCATCGGTCCTTCATCAATTTGATGATTCATTCGGTCAATGATCCAATGGAGTAATTTTTCGTGGAAATAGCTATACCCTACTGTTGGGCTGTCAATACCATATTCCGTCAAGGTTTCGCCACGTTTATGAAAGCAAGCAATGTGGTAGTTATCTAAATTGCCTCCTTGGGTAAAGCGGTCGAGGGGAATCCAATTTTCAGAAATACCTTTGGAATCTTTGCCCCAATTTTTCTTTTCGCAAATTTTACGGGCATTCGGACGGCGAATTGAGCAGTCATTATAGGCGGCAAAATGGGTCGGGGTTAATTCGACTACTTTTGTGCCTTGGTAAATCACATCACAGATCAATGCCACTTCGGGTTCAATTTGTAAATTATCAGCCCCTTGAGGAAAGGCAATGTTGTTGTGAGAAAGGGGATAAGTCGTAAGAAATTGGTCGGCTTCGTTGAGGTTTTGGCTCGGCACGTAAAACGGGAAAATGGCTTTGGGTTGAATCGCTTCTTGGGTTTTTACGTTTTTGAAATCAGACGCTTCGCCTGCTTGTTCTAAATGCCCAGCGAAGTTACCTGCAACGCCTAAGCCGATAAATTGTTGAGTTTTCATAATGTGCCCTTTTAGAAATTATTTGGAAATAAAACTAAGTGATATAGATTGGTTAATTATTGAAAAAAATCCCCATACTTTTAAGTATAGGGATTTCGATAAATGCTTTATTTTACTGTTGTGATGGATGCTGAGTTGCTGAGCTTTGTGCCTTCGTTTTTTCTTCGTGGCTTTGTGTCACACCCGTAATTTGTGTACGACGTTGCAACTCATGATTTTGTAACAATGCATTGATACGGTTTTGTTGATATTCTAATTGAGCTTGGGTTGGTTGTACTTGTGATGGTGCATTGTAGCTAACTTGTTGTACTGTATTGGTAAATGGTAAGGTTTGTAATACCGGTTGCTCAGTGCTTGCCACTTCATCATTGTTGTTAAACATATTCACACCAACAACAGCCACAAGACAAACTGATGCAGCAATACCCGCTTGCATAATCGGCATGCTCCATCCTTTTAATTTGAGCAATAAACCTTTTGGTTTTTGGCTTTGTGGAAGCGGTTCTTGTTCAAGCAATTCAGCCATTTTAAGGCTAAAATTTTGGTCAAGGAGCTGTTCTTCCCCACGCATAACACTACGGGCAACGTGGTAGCTTGCCCATTGGCGTTGTAGCTCTGGGTTTTTGCATAGGGTTGCTGCAAAGTCTTGACTCTCATGTTCACCATCCATAAAGGCGGAGAGTTGTTCTTTTGAATGCATAAATGACTCCAATCAATTAAATCTGCTGCATAAGAGGGGCAATTTTTGCATCAATTACCTCCCTTGCTCTAAAAATGCGTGATCTCACCGTGCCAATCGGACATTCCATTGCTTCGGCGATCTCTTCATAGCTTAGCCCTTCTAATTCGCGTAATGTAATGGCGATTTTTAACTCTTCGGGCAAACTTTCAATGGTGCTAAATACAACTTGTCTTAACTCTTCGGATAAAACAAGGTTTTCAGGGGTATCCGCTTCGCGAAGATGCACACCGCTGTCATAGCTTTCAGCATCTTCGGCGAGGATATCTTCCTTCGGCGGACGGCGACCTAATGAGGTTAAATGGTTTTTCGCCGTGTTTACCGCAATGCGATAAAGCCAAGTATAAAAAGCACTTTCGCCACGGAAAGATTCCAATGAGCGATACGCCTTGATAAAGGATTCTTGCACAATATCAGGAATATCATCACGGGCGACATAACGGGTTAATAAGCCGGCTACACGGTTTTGATAACGTACAACAAGCAAATTAAAGGCTTTTTTATCCCCTTTTTGCGCACGCTCAACTAACTCCTGATCGGCGATTTGTTCACTCACCCTTTACGTTCTCCTAACTTCGACGTGCTTTTCCTTACTTACGCCAACTTAGTGTGGCACAAGGCGGAAAAGTTCATCACATAATAAAAAATTTTCTCTTTGCCGATGTTGCAAAATCTTCACAAAAATCGACCGCTTGTTTATGCCCTATTCGCGCGTTTTTTCAACCTTGTTGCCATACCAATCAGCCAAATCAGTCCACTAAAGAGATAAAGCCACAGATTACCAAAACGTGCAAATAGTGTTTTCCCCTCGATCATTGGCACCGTGGTAGTTAATACGGCACTTTCAAATTGAGGGAGTTGTTCGGTCACTCGCCCGTGGGCATTAACGACTGCCGTAATGCCTGTGTTTGTCGCTCGGAGCAATGGCTTGCCAAGCTCTAAAGCGCGCATTCGTGCCATTTGGAAATGTTGCCAAGGGCCAATGCTTTCCCCAAACCACGCATCGTTGGAAATCGTCAGAAGATAATCTGCCTGATGGGCTTGTTGGTTTTTCTGTACTTGATCAGTAAAGATAATTTCATAGCAAATTGCGGTGTTAAACCGTTTCCCTTTTACCGTTAAGGGGGACTGAATAAACGCCCCTTGGGAGAGGTTAATCGGCAGCACAAAAACTTCCCGCATCCAATCAAGCAGTGATCCAAAGGGAACATATTCGCCAAAAGGCACGAGGTGATGCTTGTTAAAACGAGGGGCATTTTCTAAGGAATAGGGCTGTTGAGGGTTGCCGACGACCACGGCACTATTAAATAAACCGCGATCATTTTGGTAGAGCGTGCCGATAATCAGCTCCGAACCCTTCTCTTGCCCAAGCTGTTGGAGCTGTTGTAATAAAGGCTCAATGTGCGCTTCAAACGCTGGCAGAGCGGATTCCGGCAAAATAATGACATCACTTTTGCCAAGTAGTGGCAGAATAAGGCGTTCATAGGTGCGGATAGAATAGTCGAAATGCGCCGGATCCCACTTCATTTTCTGCTCAATATTTCCTTGCACTAAACTGACTTTAAGCGGTGTTTGGCTGTTATTCGGTTGTACAAAGGTCAGAAATTGGCTTGCAAAGGCGGACAATAAAAGCATTGGCAGTGCAATACAAGCGGTCAAAATTGACTGTTTTTTTGCAACGCCTTCGATAAGTTGTATGCCGTAACCACTCACCAGCATCACAAAAAAGGTTAAGCCTTCCACGCCGAATAACGGCGCAAGCCCGTGAAAAGGGCTATCAATCAATGAATAACCGAATTGTAACCAAGGAAAGCCGGTGAAGACGACGCCCCGTAAATATTCTGTGGCGGTAAAGGTTGCCGCCAGAAACCACGGATTACGAATAGAACGAATCGCCACGGCAAAGAGTAAAGGGTATAACGCCAAGTAGCTCGCCAGAAGAAGAACCACGAGATAGCTGACAATCTCTGGCACGCCACCGAATTGGATCATACTCACCTGCACCCAGTTCACCCCAATGGCAAAATAGCTAACCGCCCAAATAAAAACGCCTAAATAAGCAATTTTGCGTTCAGTGCGAGTCGCCAACCAAATCAGCCCAGCAGCAGAGAGAAAGCTCACAAACCAATAGTCAAAAGGCGAATAGGCAAATACGCCCACGCTACCGGTGATCAGCCCCACTAAACAAGCGGTCAAATTTTTCGCTTTTTTTGTCATGGTCATGATTCGCTCGATTTCTCTTTATCGTCTTGCTGTTCCATACGGGCTAACTGCTCATCATCGACCGTGACCCGTAGCTGGATTAAACGGCGACTATCCGCCGAAGTGACTTTAAACGTCATGCCTTGGAGTTCAATCTCCTCCCCCCGTTTTGGCAAACGTCCGAAGGCTTGCATCACTAAGCCTCCCACTGTATCCAACTCTTCATCATCAAAATCGACTGCAAAATGCTGATTGAAACGGGCAATATCGGTCAAGGCGGAAACGGCATAAGCGTGTTGAGAGAGCTGACGAATCGGCTCAATGGCTTCTTCATCAAATTCATCTTCAATATCGCCGACAATCTGTTCCAAAATATCTTCAATGGTGACTAAACCCGAAACTGCACCAAACTCATCGACCACGATTGCCATATGAAAACGTTCTGAACGGAACTCTTTGAGCATGCGATCCACTCTTTTACTCTCCGGCACAATCACCGCTGGGCGAAGAATTTTCGCCATTTCAAAATCAGCAGAATCAGAACGGAGATATTGCAACAGATCTTTGGCAAGCAAAATCCCTTCAATAGCGTCTTTATCATCACGAATAACGGGAAAACGGGAGTGGGCGGATTCCACAATCACATCCACGCAGGCATCAAGGGCTTGTTCGGCGTGAATAAACACAATTTGTGGGCGAGGGATCATAATATCTCTCACCCGTAATTCGGAGATCTCCATGACCCCTTCGATCATCTCTTTGGTGTCACTATCTATCAGCTCATTTTCAGCGGAGTCACGAATGACCTCGACTAAATCTTCCCGATTTTTAGGCTCTTGTTGAAAAAGTCCCGCAAAAAGGGACTTTAAAAAGGATTTTTTCTCCGATGTTTCGCTATGCTGTTCGTTACTCATTGTTCGGCTTCTAAATAAAATAAAACGCACGAAAATTATCATAAATTTGCTGAGAACGCCATTCCTCCCTTTCTATTTGCCAAAATTTAGCATAGGATAGGCGGATTTCATTTTCTTATATGATCAAGGAGCTCTCCATGAAATTAGCGAAAATCGCACTTACTTTAGGTGCATTCCTCGTCAGTGCCTCTGCGCTTGCAGGTTCAATTAGCAGTTCATCAAACATCAGCGTTTTAGCCTTTGACGGCCACAAGGTAAAGAAAAACGCTACACTTCAAATCAACGATAACGCCAAACATCAAGTGGTGGTTGAAGTCTCTTCTATTTATCAATCCGGTTCAGATAGCGCCTATTTTGAATCTTCGCCAATCATTGTGACCTTTGAAGGTAGTCAAGAAGATATTAAAATTCTTGCACCTGAATTACGCCAATCTTCCGCCGTTGAAAAATTTAAACAATCGCCAACCTTTACTCTACAAACGGCATCCGGTAAAACGTTGGATTATCAATGGGACTATTTAAAAGGCGAAGGTTTTATGCCGAATGCGAATATTGTCGATAATTTATCCCGATATAATGCTAGCGAAGGAAAAGCCGCCGTTAAAACACTGGCTGCTATGCCGATGGTAATGACCATTCCAACCTCTGCTGGGAAAGCAACAAAAGGAAAAGTGATGGTACAAGGAGAAAATATTGCAGAACAGCAACTTCAATATTGGTTCCAACAAGCGGATAAAGAAACACAAAAACGTTTCCTTGATTGGGCGAAAAAGCAGTAAGCCTAAAAAGATATTATTAATCAGTTATTCAATAGCCCCAAAAATAATGCCCCTAAAAGTTGGACTAACGCCAATTTACTTAGGGGCAGATTTTAGAAAAAAATTTGTCAATATAATGGCAATCTGATGATTGCCATTTTTGTTAGCGAGCTTGATCGAGTGGCACTTCCGCATCGGGCTGTTTGGTGATGCGATTACGCAAATCACGGCGGATGATCTCAATCGTCCAGAACCAACAAATATGCCCTACTAATTCTGAAATATGTTCAAACCATGGCCACTCTGCAACGGGTGGAACTAATCCCAATAATGGGAAAGTAATATAGTGGACACACACATTCGCAATCAGCCCTGCACCAATCCCTTGCCAAAATTTAAGGGGCTGTCCTAGATAACGACTAAAAACTCGATTTGGGTTAAGATAGTCAAATGAGAAAAAGTCGTTTAAGTCAGCACAAACAAAATAAACTTATTGAACTGTTTGTTGTAGGAGTTACAGCGAGAACTGCTGCTGAACTAGTGAATGTAAACAAGACAACTGCCGCTTACTATTTTCATCGCTTGCGATTTCTTATCTATCAAAACAGCCCACATTTGGAGATGTTTGATGGGGAAATAGAAGCCGATGAAAGCTATTTTGGTGGTACACGCAAAGGCAAGCGTGGACGTGGTGCAGCGGGTAAAACTGCGGTATTCGGGCTGTTGAAACGCAATGGCAAAGTTTATACTGTTGCCGTACCGAACACGCAATCCGCCACGTTGTTACCGATAATTCGAGAACAAGTTAAGCCTGATAGCATTGTTTACACGGATTTCTATCGAAGTTATGATGTACTTGATGTGAGTGAATTTAATCATTTTCGTATCAACCATAATACGCACTTTGCAGAAAAACAAAATCACATTAACGGAATTGAGAATTTCTGGAACCAAGCAAAACGCCATTTACGCAAATTTAATGGTATTCCCAAAGCTCATTTTGAGCTGTATTTGAAAGAATGTGAATGGCGTTTTAATCACAGTAACTTAAAGTCTCAAATTTCCTTTCTAAAACAATTAGTTAAAGAGAGTTTGGTCTAGTTATCTAGGACAGCCCCAAATTTAATTTTGGGGAAAATCTCTGCCACAACACAATAACCTATCGCAAAAACAAGGGAAAAAATCATATGGGTCACGCCAATCCAGTTAAACGCATGATCGGCAAACATAAATACAGCTTGCGTAGGATCAATACCGATATAATCTCGTAAGAAAACATGAGGTGGATTTAAAAACGCTCGAGAGCAAACCTCGATTGCTTGTGATGGATCTTGGCAAGCCATAGTAAAGAAATCAATCGGGCTACGTGGTGGGAAAGGATGCTCCGCTCCCCATTTGACGAAAGCAGAAATAATGCCAGCGATAATCCCAACGAAAATCGCCACACCAAAACGGCGGCGTGCTGGGTTAGTTTGTTGAAATAAATTCATGATACATCTCCGAAATAAAAATTTGTTTTGACGATATTGTCAAAAGCAAGCAAATTTTAGCGATTTAATTTATCAAATAAAATAAATATTTCTAAATAAAATCAATACTTTACCAAGTATTAACAAGTGCAAAACACTTTGCTCACTTTTCTTTTTACATTGCAAATTTTCTCTTAAAAAAGACCGCTTGTAAGGAGATATTTTTCATCAATCCTTTGATTAATCCGCTCATTTTCTCGCTCATCGCCCCCAAAATGTACGACACCTTTGGGAGAGCGCTTTTCCACGAAAAACTTGCAAAAGTTTAAGCAAACGTTTGCTTAATTGAGTATAATTA
This sequence comes from Pasteurellaceae bacterium Macca, assembly GCA_023101485.1. Classification (GTDB taxonomy): domain Bacteria; phylum Pseudomonadota; class Gammaproteobacteria; order Enterobacterales; family Pasteurellaceae; genus LVZB01. The sequence continues at coordinate 1,202,647 of LVZB01000001.1, forward strand.
GGGGCAAATTTTTCGTTTTTTTAGGAAACAAGTGAATGACTGTACAAACTTTTCGTGGCTCTCCTGCCCTGTCTGAATTTCGTTTAAACCAACTCGCTCAACAATTCCAACAACACAAGCTCCCTGTTAAATCTGTCTATGCCGAATATGTGCATTTTGTTGCTCTCAATGCTCCCCTTGGGGAAAGCGAGGTCGCAAAACTTCAAGAATTGTTACACTACGGTCCAACCTTAACTGAACATGAACCCGTTGGTTTTGAACTGATTGTCACTCCGCGTGTGGGGACGATCTCATCTTGGTCTTCAAAAGCCACCGATATTGCCAAAAACTGTGGATTACAAGCCGTTGAACGCATTGAGCGTGGTTTAGCCTACTACTTTGAATTCAGTGCTGAACCGACTGCCGATCAACTTGATACCTTAAAAGGTCTGTTACACGACAGAATGTTAGAAACCGTGCTCACAAGCCAAAGCGAGAGTGAAAGCCTCTTTGCACAACAAGCGCCGAAACCTTTTACCACCGTGGATATTTTAGGTGGTGGTCGCCAAGCGTTGGAAGTCGCCAACGTGGAACTCGGTTTAGCCTTAGCGGAAGATGAAATTGATTACTTGGTGGAAAATTTCACCGCTCTTAATCGTAATCCAAACGACATTGAGCTCTATATGTTTGCCCAAGCCAATTCAGAGCATTGCCGTCATAAAATCTTTAATGCTGACTGGACGATTGACGGCGAGAAACAGCCAAAATCGCTGTTTAAAATGATCAAAAACACCTTCGAGAAAACCCCCGACTATGTGCTTTCTGCCTATAAAGATAACGCCGCGGTGATGGAAGGTTCAAGCGTGGGGCGTTGGTTCCCTGATGAAGACGGTCAATACCGCACACACCAAGAAGATGCCCATATTTTAATGAAGGTCGAAACCCATAACCACCCTACCGCAATTTCGCCATTCCCGGGGGCTGCAACGGGTTCAGGCGGAGAAATCCGTGATGAAGGGGCAACAGGGCGTGGGGCAAAACCCAAAGCAGGTTTAACCGGTTTCTCGGTTTCTAACTTAGTGATCCCGAATTTTGAACAACCGTGGGAAAATCCACTTTCCAAGCCAAATCGGATCGCTTCTGCATTAGACATTATGATTGAAGGCCCACTCGGTGGCGCTGCCTTTAATAATGAATTTGGTCGCCCAGCGTTACTTGGTTATTTCCGTACCTATGAAGAGAAGGTCAATAGCTTTGCCGGCGAAGAGGTGCGTGGCTACCACAAACCGATTATGCTTGCCGGTGGTATCGGTAACATTCGTGGCGAACATGTGCAAAAAGGCGAAATCCCTGTGGGGGCGAAACTTGTCGTCCTCGGTGGGCCGGCGATGAACATCGGCTTAGGCGGTGGTGCAGCCTCTTCTATGGCATCGGGCAAATCAAAAGAAGATTTAGACTTCGCCTCTGTTCAGCGTGAAAACCCTGAAATGGAACGCCGTTGCCAAGAAGTGATCGACCGTTGCTGGCAACTCGGGGATAAAAACCCGATTCTCTTTATCCACGATGTTGGCGCCGGTGGTTTATCTAACGCCATGCCGGAATTAGTCCATGACGGCGAGCGTGGTGGTCAATTTGATTTACGCAAAATTCTCTGTGATGAAAAAGGGATGTCACCGTTAGAAATTTGGTGTAATGAATCCCAAGAGCGTTATGTTTTAGCGGTCGCCGCCGATCAACTTCCACTCTTTGAAGCACTGTGCCAACGTGAGCGTGCCCCTTATGCCGTGATTGGTGAAGCGACAGAAGAAAAACATCTCACACTTTCTGATCCGCATTTTGGCAATAAACCGATTGATCTGCCAATGAATGTGCTATTGGGTAAAACCCCGAAAATGCACCGTGATGTAGTGTCAAAAACTATCCAAAACCCACCGCTTGTTCAAGATGAAATTCAATTAAAAGAGGCACTTCACCGCGTATTACGCTTGCCTGTGGTAGCGGAAAAAACCTTCCTTATCACCATTGGCGACCGTTCGGTAACGGGTATGGTGGCACGGGATCAAATGGTTGGCCCATGGCAAATCCCTGTGTCTGATGTGGCGGTTACAACGGCATCTTTGGATAGCTATCACGGTGAAGCCATGACCATGGGAGAACGTGCCCCGGTAGCGTTACTGGATTTCGGTGCCTCTGCACGCTTGGCTGTCGCAGAGAGTATTACGAACATGGCAGGCACGAATATCGGCGAGATTAAACGCTTAAAACTTTCTGCAAACTGGATGTCTGCCGCCGGACACAGTGGCGAAGATGCGGGGCTTTATGAAGCCGTCAAAGCCGTAGGGGAAGAGCTTTGCCCAACCTTAGGTATTACCATTCCAGTGGGTAAGGATTCCATGTCCATGAAAACCACGTGGCAAGAAAATGGCGAGCAGAAATCCGTCACCGCCCCTCTTTCGCTTGTGATTACCGCCTTTGCCCGTGTGGAAGATGTACGTAAAACCCTCACGCCACAACTGCGTACCGATAAAGGCGCAACACGTCTATTACTGATTGACTTAGGTGAAGGCAAAAACCGCCTAGGGGCAACCGCATTAGCTCAAGTATATAAACAACTTGGGGATAAACCAGCGGATGTCGTGAATGTGGAAACGCTGAAAAACTTCTACAACGCCATGCAAACCTTAGTCGCAGAAGAGAAACTCCTCGCCTACCACGACCGTTCCGACGGCGGCTTAATCGCCACCCTTGCTGAAATGGCATTTGCAGGGCATTGTGGTATCCAAGCCGACATCAGCGCCCTAGGGGATAACGATCTTGCCGTTCTCTTTAACGAAGAATTAGGTGCGGTTATTCAAGTGGCAGATAGCCAACTAAATGCGGTGCGAGAGGTGCTTAACGCCCACAACTTATTACCATTAACCCACGAAATCGGCTCCGTGATGACAGATGACCGCTTTGAAATCGTCCGTGGCACACGCAAACTTCTTAGCGAAAAACGCTCCGAATTACGGGGTATTTGGGCAGAACTCACTCACCAAATGCAACGCCTACGGGATAATCCAGAGTGTGCCGACCAAGAGTTTGAAGGGAAGAAAAACCCTGACGATAAAGGCTTATCTGCATTCTTAACCTATGATGTGAATGAAGACATTACCGCGCCATTTATCAACACCGGGGCAAAACCAACGATTGCGATTCTCCGCGAACAAGGGGTCAATAGCCATTATGAAATGGCAGTCGCTTTCGACCGAGCAGGCTTTAACGCCATTGACGTCCATATGAGCGATTTAATGGCTGGCAGACGCAACCTTGCCGACTTTAACGCCCTTGTCGCTTGTGGTGGCTTCTCCTACGGTGATGTGCTCGGTGCAGGGGGCGGTTGGGCGAAATCAATTCTCTTTAACCCAATATTACGGGATCAATTTAGCCAATTCTTCGCCAACCCAAACACCCTCGCTCTTGGCGTGTGTAACGGCTGCCAAATGGTGTCAAACCTTGCGGAAATTATCCCTGGCACGGAAAATTGGCCACGCTTTGTGCGGAATAAATCAGAACGCTTTGAAGCCCGTGTCGGTTTAGTCAAAATCAACGACAACCACTCCCCGTGGTTTAATGGCATGGCAGGCTCACATATGCCAATTGCCGTTTCTCACGGTGAAGGGCAAGTGGAGTTTAAATCCCCAGAACAGCTTGCTGGCTTAAAAGCACAAAACCTCGTGATTGCACAATATATCGACAACAACGGCAAGCCAACGGAAGTCTATCCAGCCAACCCGAACGGTTCAGCCGAAGGGATTACCTCGATTTCCAACCTGGACGGCCGTGTCGCCATTATGATGCCTCACCCTGAACGGGTATTCCGAGCAGTCAGCAACTCATGGCACCCCGAAGATTGGACTGAAGACGGTGCGTGGATGCGTTTATTCCGCAATGCACGAGTGGCGTTGAAATAAGTTAGTTTTTAATCGGCATAATTTGTTAAAATGTTATGCCGATTTTTTTAGAGGAAACAACAAATGATGAATGAAGCAACTTTAGATAAATTTATCGAAATTCGTTATGTCACAACAGGGGGGCAAGATACCCACATCATTAACGACATTATTCAAAATCAGATCTTAAAAAGTAGCGATATTGGCAAAGCCGAATTTATTGCCATAGAAGAAGAGTTAAGCCAGAATCTTGCAGAAAAGCATATTTTAGCCAAATTTGATGAACAATCGACACTCAACGAAAATAGCTTAAATCAAATGATACAGGCTCTCCAAGGGGCGGATATTGCTGTCATTTTGGCAGACCTCAGCAGTCAATTTAGCTCAACGATAGCGCCTATTGTGGCGAAAATTGCAAAAGAACAGGGCATTTTAACCTTAGTGATTGCCACAGAATCAGCTTCTGTGGAGCAATCAACACAACAAACACTCGATCAAATTGCACAACACGCAGATAGCTACTGTGTTCTACCTTATCAAGCCATTCTGGCGGATGCCCCTAAAAATACAACGCTTCAAGGGGTATTTAAACACAGCAAAACCACATTGAGCCAACTGATTCATTTACAGTTAAGCCATTTACTTCATTCAGGAATAATTGGTATTAATTTCGCTGATTACCAACAATTTTTCCATAACCTAGGGCAATTTTATGTTGGTATTGGAGAAGGGCATGAGCAAGCCGAAGAAGCGGTCAAGATGGCAATTCACAATCTCAATCGACCACTGACACAATCCACACATATCCTCTGCTTGATAAACCACGCCGCCAATTTTGATCTTTTCGAGCTTACTCTCTTGATGGATAAGATCAACGACATGAGTAATCTTGATGCGATGTTCCTTTTAAGTGGAAAAGGCGAAGATGATTTAGGCGACAAAATTCAAATTACTCTTTTAGCGAATTAGCTCTCCGCAAGCCAATTACCTGAATTGGCAAAAAGAAACTGTCGATTTTTGCTATAATACCGCGAGTTCCGTGTAACAAGCGGTGTTATTTTTTCCAAAATTTGTAAAGGATATTCTATGAGCCAATACCTGACGACCCAATTTCCCCTCACTCGCCCACGACGCTTACGCAAACACGATTTTAGCCGCCGTTTAATGGCAGAAAGTAAATTAAGCGTGGATGACCTCATCTACCCAGTGTTTGTGATTGAGGGCGAAAATCAACGCCAAGCTGTGCTGTCGATGCCCGGGGTAGAACGCTTGACCATTGATCAACTGTTAATCGAAGCGGAATTATTAGTCAAATATGGTGTGCCGGCTGTGGCATTATTCCCCGTTGTCGGTGAAGGGAAAAAATCCCTCATGGCAGAAGAGGCCTACAACCCTGAAGGCTTAGCCCAACGGGCTGTCCGCACGTTAAAACAGGCGTTCCCTGAATTAGGCGTGATGACGGATGTCGCCCTCGATCCGTTTACTACCCACGGACAAGACGGCATTATTGATGACACGGGCTATGTAATGAACGACATCACAACCGAAATCCTCGTAAAACAAGCCCTCTCCCACGCTGAAGCTGGGGCGGATATTGTCGCACCAAGTGATATGATGGACGGGCGTATCGGCGCCATCCGCCAAGCCTTAGAGGAAAAGGGCTTTATTCATACTCAAATTATGGCTTACTCCGCCAAATACGCCTCCCACTATTACGGCCCATTCCGTGATGCCGTCGGCTCGGCAGGCAATCTCAAAGGCGGAGATAAAAAAACCTACCAACTCGATCCTGCCAACGGCAATGAAGGCTTACGGGAAATTGCCCTCGACATTCAAGAAGGGGCGGATATGGTGATGGTCAAACCGGGAATGCCTTACCTTGATTTAGTTTATCGTGTGAAAGCAACCTTTGGCGTGCCGACCTTCGCTTACCAAGTCTCGGGGGAATATGCCATGCACATGGCAGCCATTCAAAACGGCTGGTTAAAGGAAAAAGAGTGTATTTTAGAAAGCCTTCTCTGCTTTAAACGCGCCGGCGCGGACGGTATTCTCACCTACTTCGCCAAACAAGTCGCCCAATGGCTATATGAAGAAAACCACCGCTAAAATGCACTGAACAAGCGGTCGTTTTTGGCAAACATTTTGCACTGGTCACCGAAAGCAAAAAAACGCTCAAAAATGACCGCTTGTTCCGCCCCGCTCCCTGCCCTTTTTCGCCACGATGACGGATTTTGCCTTGACGAAAGGGGATGAAATCAGTACCATTCTCGCGTTTTTTTATTTGAGGATTACGCATTTTGGACAGTCACAGTCGATACTTATCAGCAGTTTAACCTATTCGTCCAAAGCCCTTCTCCGCTGACGGCGAATTGCCAGTCAGTATCTTATTTTTGTTCCTTTTTGTTCATCGCCTCATACCATTTGTTAGGAGTATGAAATGATCAGAGCTTTTTCGTTAAAAAACGAACGCTTAATCAGTGTAGATGAAACGATTCAAAACCAACTCAATGACGCTATTTGGATTGATTTAGTCGATCCCACTGATGAAGAGCGTTCCGTGTTGGAAAAACGTTTAGACCAAACCCTTGCCGAAGAACATGAATTAGAAGATTTAGAAGCCTCCGCCCGTTTCTTTGAAGATGAAGACGGCTTGCACCTTTACTCTTTCTTCTACTGTTTAGACGATGATGACTACGCCGATGTCGCCACCGTGGGCTTTACCATTCGTGATGGTCGTCTCTTTACGCTAAGAGAGCGTGATTTACCTGCTTTTCGCTTATACCGTATGCGTTCTCGGCGCGCCAAATTAACCGACGGCAACGCCTATGAACTGTTGCTCGATCTGTTTGAAACCAAAATCGAACAGCTCGCCGATGTCATTGAAACCATTTACGCCGACTTAGAAAAACTCAGCCGTGTGATTCTAAAAGGGCAAGAGCGTGAAGATACCGGCAATAGCAAATTAGATGACGCTATTGCGGAATTAACAGAATTGGAAGATGCCAGCTCCAAAGTTCGCCTCTGCTTAATGGATACCCAACGTGCCCTCGGTTTCTTACTGCGGAAAACCCGTCTGCCGAATAACCAGCTCGAACAGGCGCGGGATATTATGCGAGATGTGGAATCCCTCCAACCGCACAATGAATCCCTGTTCCAGAAAGTCAATTTCCTAATGCAAGCAGCAATGGGTTTCATCAATATTGAGCAGAACCGCATTATGAAATTTTTCTCCCTCGTATCGGTGATGTTTCTTCCTGCCACACTCGTTGCCTCTACCTACGGCATGAACTTTGAAATGATGCCCGAGCTAAAATTTGAATACGGCTACCCGATGGCACTCGGCTTAATGGCAGTGGCGGCGGCAACGCCTTATATCTACTTTAAACGTAAAGGTTGGCTGTAATTTTTCTCTTCTAAAAAGCGAAATCCGTTAAAACAGTAAATTCCGAAGCCATTACCCCCAGTAATGGCTTTTTTCTTTCTACAAGCGGTCAAATTTTGGTAAGAATTTGTTTCAAAGAGATAATGGATAGGAAAGATAAATAAAATTGAGATGATTTATTTACGATAAAACCGTTTCTAAAAACACTAATAAACCCCGTTTTCGATCTGCACTTAAATTATTTAAATGATAGTCTAACCGTTTACGAATATCATCTTCCGCAACAGGAACGAAATTCACGCGCTGTTTATGGGATAAATCAGATAAACAATCAATAAAAAACCAGCCAATTTCCGTATTCAATGCCGTAGCCACTTCGACTAAATGTGCCACATTAATCTTATTTTCACCCCGCTCATAGCGAGAGAGTTGCTGTTGTGCAATCCCAATTTGCTCCGACAGCTGTGCAGCACTTAATCCTACCTCTTTACGTTTTTGCTGAATACGCTTACCAACCAGTTTATCGACCTCTGTTACCGCTAATTTCGACATATATCTAACATTTGAGTACGGCTACCCGATGGCATTAGGCTTAATGGCAGTGGCGGCGGTAACGCCTTATATCTACTGTAAACGTAAGGGTTGGTTGTAGCGCTACAATGCTTAGGCTTTATCGCTTTAGCCTAAGCGTTATATTTACTCTCTATTACTAATTAAATAGTCACAACCTATTATTGTTATCTTTCCTAACAATTATTTTTGTTAGCGCAGATCAAATCCCCTTTCACTTTTCTGTTATAGCATTCAATCTCAAATCAACACATAATAAGGAGTGTATTTTGAAACTGAAACATCTTGCCTTGTCAGCCCTTGGCGTAGCAGGCGTTGCCTTTTTTGGCACTGTGGGGTATGTCCATCTTTTCGATAAAGAACAAGCACAAAAAGCCCTCGCACAAGGGAGCTTTACCGCAGAACAAGCGAACATCGCTAATGTGTTCTACAGTAATGGTTGTCAATATTGCCATACATCGAGTGCTGAATTACCGTTTTACTCTAAATTGCCTATTGTTAGCCAATTTATGGCTGAAGATATTAAAAAAGGAACACGTACATTCTTACTTGATGAAACTATTGCGGGTTTAAAAGATCCTAATAAATTATCGGAAGTAAATTTAGCTAAGCTAGAAAAAGTCCTCATCAATAATGAAATGCCAATCGCACAATTTATTCACTTCCATTGGGGAAGTCGCCCTGATGAGGCAGAAAAAGAGAGGGTCTTAACTTGGATTCGTGAACAACGCCAAGCCCATTTCTTACCTAAAAATACTCAAGGCACAAATGCCCAAAATTTAGTGCAACCAATTCCCGATAAGCTAGAAACGAATACCGCCAAAGTCGCATTAGGGGATGCGTTATACCACGACGGGCGTTTATCCGGAGATGGTTCTATCCAATGCCACAGTTGCCATTTATTAGATCAAGGCGGTGTGGATAACTTAGCCACTGCCACTGGTATCAATGGGCAAAAAGGCGGAATCAACGCCCCAACGGTATTTAATGCCGTATTTAACAAAGCACAATTCTGGGACGGACGAGCCAAAGATCTTGCCGCCCAAGCCGGTGGCCCACCACTCAACCCTGTTGAAATGGGTTCGCACTCTTGGGAAGAGATCATCGCCAAACTCGAACAAGATGACGCCTTTAAAAAACAATTTTTAGCGATCTATCCGAATATCAGTGAAGCCACCATTACTGATGCCATTGCGGAATTTGAGAAAACCTTAATCACGCCAAATAGTGCTTTCGACCGCTATTTAAAAGGCGATGAAAAAGCCCTCACAGCACAACAAGTGCGTGGTTATGAGTTATTTAAAACACATAAATGCGATACTTGCCACACAGGCTCGGCAATGGGTGGACAATCCTATGAATATATGGGGCTTGCTCACGACTACTTCCAAGCACGAGGTACGCCATTAACCGATGCCGACCAAGGTCGCTTTGCACACACCAAAGACCCTGCCGATATGCACAAATTCAAAGTGCCAACATTACGCAATATCGCCTTAACACCGCCTTATATGCACGATGCTCGCACAAGTGATTTAAAAGAAGCGATTAAAATCATGCTCTATTTCCAAAGTGATAAAACACTCCCAGAAAAAGATGTTAATGATATGGCAGCCTTCCTTGAATCACTTACCGGTGAATATCAAGGAAAACTTCTTAAAAACGAAAGTTTGAAAAAATAGGAAACCCAAATGAAAGTTTCTTAAGAATATCTCATTTTCTAATTGTAATTACGTTATAAATTGAAAAAGCCAAGTACGGTAAGGTACTTGGCTTTTTTATCTGAGATTTTTAGCTATCGAAATTTTAACAGCTCATTATGGATTACGTTTAAATTTGCTGAAATCGGGGGAGCGTTTTTCGTTAAACGCATTACGCCCTTCTTGCCCTTCTTCTGTCATATAAAACAGCATTGTGGCATTGCCGGCTAATTCTTGTAAGCCGGCTTGCCCATCACAATCGGCATTTAACGCCGCTTTTAAGCAACGCAACGCAATCGGGCTATTGCGTAACATTTCACGACACCAACGCACCGTCTCTTTTTCTAAATCCGCATAAGGCACAACAGTATTGACTAAGCCCATTTCTAGGGCTTCTTTGGCATCGTATTGACGGCATAAGAACCAAATTTCACGGGCTTTTTTCTGCCCCACAATCCGTGCCATATAGCTTGCCCCCCAACCGCCGTCAAAGGAGCCTACTTTCGGGCCTGTTTGACCGAAAATTGCATTTTCGGCGGCAATGGTTAAGTCGCAAAGCATATGGAGAACGTGTCCGCCGCCAATCGCATAGCCTGCCACCATCGCGACTACAGGTTTCGGGCAAGAGCGAATATCCCGTTGGAAATCTAATACATTAAGATGATGAACACCGCTTTCATCTTTATAACCGCCGTAATCGCCACGCACTTTCTGATCACCCCCAGAACAGAAGGCTTTTTCACCTTGCCCTGTGAGCACAATCACGCCAATTTTTTCATCAAAACGCGCATCCGCAAAAGCGGTAATCATCTCTTTGACGGTTTGTGGGCGAAACGCATTACGCACTTCGGGGCGGTTAATGGTAATTTTAGCAATACCATCTGCTGATTTATGATACAGAATATCCGTATAGCCTTCGCTACAATCTTGCCATTCTACTGGTGCATAAAGCACATCATCTTTTGGATTTTGCATTGAGGATTCCTTTTTTATTGATAAAAACGGGCGGATTATACCCGAAATTGCAAAAATTTTGCCAATTTACACCCCTCGCCCTTGTATTTTGCCATTTGGTAACCATATCCTGCCCGTCATTTACTTAATAAGGAAACATTATGGCGTTAAATTTAGATAACATCGCACTTGAAAGCGTTGAAGCACAAGGCGGTTACGGTATTGGCTTACAAATCGGTCAACAACTTATTAGCAGTGGTTTAGATGTTGAGCCAGAAGCAGTGGTGAAAGGTATTTTCGATGTCTTAAACCAAAATGAACCGGCATTAGATCTCAATGTCGTGACCAAAGCATTACAAGAACTTTCTCAACGTGCAGAGGCAGCACAAGCCGAAGCGTTTAAAGCATTAGAAGTAGAAGGTAAAGCTTTCCTTGAAGAGAATAAAAAGCATGCGAGCGTGCAAGAAACTGAGAGTGGCTTACAATACGAAATTCTGACCCAAGGTGAGGGGAAAATCCCAACCGCAACGGATAAAGTCCGCGTACACTACACGGGCTCTCTAATCGATGGCACAGTGTTTGATAGCTCAGTTAAACGTGGCACGCCAGCAGAATTCCCACTCAATGGTGTGATTAAAGGTTGGACAGAAGCATTAAGTTTAATGCCAGTAGGTTCAAAATGGCGCTTAACGATTCCTCATGAATTAGCCTATGGCGAACGTGGTGCAGGGCAATCAATCCCGCCATTTAGCACGTTAATTTTTGAAGTGGAATTATTAGATATTGTTTAATCGCTAATATTCTGTTTAAAAAGTGTAAGTGAGAACTTACACTTTTTTGTTTGTACTTGTTAAAACAGAATTAAAAAATGTTATAGGCATGTGAGATCGACTAAGGCTTCGGGGGTAATATCGCTGATCTTTTGGTTACTTGTGAGCGTCATCGCAACACGCATCTCTTTTTGGAAAATATCGAGCATATTCTCCACGCCAGCTTGCCCTGCTGCTCCGAGGGCATAGACAAAAGAGCGTCCAAGCATACAGGCATCTGCCCCAAGGGCGATCATTCTTACCACATCTAAACCGTTGCGAATACCGGAATCGGCGAGGATTTTAATCTCCCCTTTTACGGCATCGGCAATGGAAGGTAACGCCCTTGCACTGGATAATACACCGTCTAATTGGCGACCGCCGTGGTTGGACACCACAATCCCATCTGCACCAAAACGTACTGCATCTTTGGCATCTTCAGGGTCAAGAATCCCTTTGATTACCATTGGACCATCCCAAAATTCGCGAATCCACTCTAAATCTTTCCACGAAATAGAAGGGTCAAAGTTTTGTGTTAGCCAGCCGATATAATCATCGAGCCCAATCTGTTTGCCCATATAGTGGGAAACATTCCCTAAGCTGTGGGGCTTGCCTTTAATGCCTACATCCCACGCCCAGAACGGGTGCATTGCACCTTGTAGCACACGGCGAATTTCTTTGTAAGGCCCACTCATCCCCGAGTGCATATCACGATACCGTGCCCCCGGGGTTGGCATATCCACAGTAAAGACAAGGGTAGAGCATCCCGCAGCTTTGGCACGTTCAAGGGCATTTTTCATAAAGCCACGATCTTTGAGTACATAGAGCTGAAACCACATTGGGCGGTTAATGGCTGGCACAACCTCTTCAATCGGGCAGATAGATACGGTGGAGAGGGTAAAAGGAATGCCTTTATTGGCTGCCGCTTTAGCCGCTTGTACTTCGCCACGGCGGGCATACATACCTAATGCACCGACCGGCGCAAGGGCAACGGGCATGGAAAGTTTTTCGCCGAAAAGCTCAATTTCAGTATCAAGCTCCGACATATCTTTTAAGACACGTTGGCGTAGGGCGATATTAGCGAGATCGGCCACATTGCGGTGGAGAGTTTGCTCCGCGTAGGAGCCACCGTCTGCATAGTGGAACATAAAAGGGGGAACACGGCGTTTTGCCGCTTTGCGATAGTCATTGGCTGACGCAATAATCATGGAAGTTACCTCGTGTTATTTACAACTTTTTAACGTGGCAACAATAATAAAAATAGTTCTTATTTGCAAATCATTCTTGATTTAGGCGAATAAAAAAAGTGAAATTTTGAGGTGAAGATCACAAATATGCCGTTCTCTTGCACCAAAGGAGAGCAGATTCCCCCATTTGGTTAGGTACAAGCGGTCGTTTTTAGGCAACTTTTTGCTGATATTGCATATAGTTTAATTGCAACCACTGTAAGCCAATAACGGCAATTACATTATCAATCTTGCCCTCTTTAACCCATTGATAGGCTTGTTCTCGGGGCACAACATGGACGAGAATATCCTCATTTTCTTCCGGCAAGCCGTAGATTCCCCCCACATTGCGGGAATCGACCAAGCCTAAAAAGAGGTGCAAACGTTCCACCGTGCCACCGGGGCTATCCCAAACGCTGAGGGCGTGTTCGAGGTGGGTAATTTCAAGCCCTGCTTCTTCTAAACTTTCACGGCGAGCGACTTCTTCAGGGGATTCATCGGTATCCACCATGCCGGCAATGAGTTCAAGTAGCCAAGGGGAGTTACCGAGAGTCGGGTCATAAGCCCCAATGCGTACTTGCTCGACGAGCACCACGCTGTCGGCTTGGGGATCGTAGGCAATCACCGCCGAAGCCGCACCTTTGATAAGGAGCTCACGCACCACTTCGCCACTCATCTCTCCAGAAAAGAGTTTGTGGCGAAAGAACATCTTTTTCAGTTGGAAATGCCCTTGATAGACAATCTCTTCTTTGAGAATGTCTAAATCGTGTTGGCTAAATTGTTGGGGAGTTGTCATAAAAAGTCCTTAACTTTTGCGTAAGCGGTCTGAATGCACAATAAATAACGCGATAATCATAATTAAAATGGCTAAGGCAAATAATACGGTATGAATTGCATTAGAGTGATCCACAATAATTAATCTGACCATCGCGGTAATACCAATATAGAGAAAATAACGGAGGGGAAAATGGTAGTTATATTTGAAATATTGCACAATTAACGCAAGAAATTCAAAATAGAGAAAAAAGATAACAATTTTCTCAACAATTTGAAATTTCTCACTATGGTGAGTTAATAAGGCAAAGAGAGAATAAATTTCATAACATAACGCCAGAGATAAAATAAGACCAATGAGCAGTAAAGAAATATTTAACAGCCATTGGAAACTTTCGGAAATCCATTTTCCAAAACGAGAATGTTGTTGTTCAAGAGTTAGTTTACTCATGTGTATTAACCTTATAAATAAGTGTTGTTTGTTGGGGCAGTTCCTCACAATGCCCATTTTTCCATTGAAAAAGGCGAACGGGGGAAGAACCAACTTCCACAAAATAGGCGAGATAAAACGGCAACTGCCAATGAAAAAAGAGCCTCCCTTGGGGGCAATAGTCGCAAAAAAGTAAACGCTCACCAAAGTGATGTTCCACCGCGGACAATTTAATAATACCGACCCCTTGGGATTTTAAAATCGCTTCACGCAAACACCACGTTAAATAAAATCGATCCGCTAAATTTAATTCAGGAAATAAAGTGAAATCATGGATTTCGGCGATCTCTTTCTCTTTTGCATAATAGCGTAATAATTTTTCAAAGGGACGGATTTTATGTGGATGTTCAATATCAATGCCTACAATTTTTTTCGCTGGATAAATAGAAAAAATAATCGCCACCCATTGCCCCGAATGGCTAATATTAAAATCAATATCAGGGTGGTCAATATAAGGTCGCCCGCTTTTTGTTCTTTTTATTGTATTTAATAATGCCGGATCTAACTGATATTTTTCAATCAGTTGATGTAACAGAAAATAAGCCAAACGCCGACTGTGCCATTTTTGAATTTGGCGCGGTGTGAGGTGCTGTTCTGCTTTCTCCTCCGGCTTGCCATAATCTTGAAATTGCACCGGCACGGTTTCGTCATTGTGGGCAAAAAGTACGATTGTTGTCATCTTAACCTTGGCTTTTACACAGGCAGGTGTTGAGGTGATCATCGACTAAGCCCATCGACTGCATAAAGGCGTAGCAAGTCGTTTCCCCCACAAAAACAAAGCCCCGTTTTTTTAAGGCTTGGGACATCGCCTTTGAGGTGGGTGTTTTGCTTGGCACATCGGCTGGGCTCTGCACCTTATTGATTTGGGGTTGATGTTGCACAAATCCCCAAATAAATTGGCTGAAATCTTCCCCTCTCTCTTGCATGGCTAAATAGGCCTTCGCATTTTTGACAATGGCTTCCAGTTTTGCGCGGTGGCGAATCAGGCCGCTATTTTGTATGCGGTCATCGATCTCCTTTGCCGTCATCTGGGCGATTTTTTCAGGGTTGAAGTGAAAAAAGGCTTCTCGGTAGGCGTCACGTTTTTTTAATACGGTGATCCACGAAAGCCCTGCTTGCTGCCCTTCAAGGCAGAGTTTTTCAAACAGCTTACGGCTATTATATTCGGGTTTGCCCCACTCGTTATCGTGGTAGTGGATATAGAGCTCACTTTCGCCAACCCAGTGGCAACGTACGACCATAACAAATTCCTGATGAAAAATGACCGCTTGTTAAGCGGTCAAGAAAAGATTAACGTGGGGAAACATAGCGAGTTGGATCAACTGGCTTCCCTTTATAGCGGATCTCAAAGTGCAATTTATTGCTATTTGTTCCTGTGCTACCGAGAGTGGCAATAGTTTCACCTGCTTTCACGTTATCTTGCTCATCTACTTTGATGCTATCGTTGTGGGCGTAAGCACTGAGGAAGTCATCATTATGTTTAATGATGATTAAGTTACCGTAGCCTTCGAGCGCATTACCGGCATAGACCACACGTCCCGCCGCTGCGGCTTTAACGGCTTGCCCTTTCGTTCCGGCAATATCAACCCCTTTATTGCCCCCTTCAGAAGCCGAGTAGCCTTGAATCACACGTCCTTGGGTTGGCCATTGCCAGCGAATGGAGGAGGCGGGGGCTGCAGTAGTGGTATTTCGGTTTGGTGAAGTGCCTGCGGATGCCGTGATGCCACTGCTTGTTTGTGGTGCGGTACTTGCGGAAACAACAGGCTGCGGTGTAGGCGGTGTCGTACTACTTTTAGCTTTGACAGGACCAGTAACTGAGCCATCAGAGCCGTAGGCTGTTCCATTTGCCGCTTGTGTGTAAGTGACCTCTGGTTCAACGGGTTTTGGTGTCGGTGTTGGCGTTGGTTTTTTTACCGGCGTTGATACTGATGCGGTTTGTGCAGGCGGATTTTGTTCCTTGTTATGATTAACTTTTAATGTCTGCCCAACAAATAGCTGATAAGGCTCTTGCATGTTATTCATTTTTGCGATTTCTTTCACATCTTTACCAGCGATGTAGGCGATTAAGAACATGGTATCGCCTTTACGTACGGTATAGTTTTCACCATTATAAAAACCTTTACTGATTTGGCTATAAATAGGTGCATTATTTTCGTCACGAGGAATTGTAAAATCTTGTGGAACGGTTTTTTGGGCGATTGGTTTTGTGACAGTTTTTGCTTTGGTCACCGGGGCTGGAGCAACGGGAGTCACAGGTTTAGGTGCTTTATAAACTGGCTGTGGCGCAGGCGCATCAATCGCTTGAGGTGTTGGCGTATGAATCGCTTGCGGGGCTGAATAACTCGGGTTATTCATTGATTCTGGCATTGACGTACTTTGAACATCTGATTGCCATCCCATACCTGAATGTGTCGCACCTGTTCCCGCTACGGGTTGCATAACACCGGGGCTGAGTTCTAAGTCATCGGCATTGACCACCGGTGCTGGTGTATTTGATCCACAAGCGGTTAATATCAATGTTGTCAGAGGTAATAAGAGAAATGATTTATTCATTTAAGCTATCCTTGAAAAAGCTAAAAATCCGCCTACGCATTTGATTCGTAAGCGGTTTATTGTCATATTTATTTTGTCAATTTTACTTTAATGAAAGAGTAAAATTTAACGGACACGAAGTGATTGCCCTACTTTTAATTGATACGGTTTACGTAAATTATTCATCGTGGCGATTTCATCTACACTTTTGCCAGAAAGATAAGCGATTAAGAAGAGCGTATCATATTTGCCCACCGTGTAACGGCTGTTGGTGTAGCATCCTTTTTGCATCTGTCCATAAATAGGGGCATTACTGCTATCACGCACTACTTGGCAATTTCCTACGGTTTCTGTGACTTGATCATTACCTTGGTTGACCACGGGTTTGGGCGTAGGTGCAGTTTTTTTGATGGGCTTAGGTTGTGTCACTGGCTTAGGTTGCGTCACCGGCTTAGGTTGTGGCACAGAAGTAGGCTGTGGTAATGGCTGAGGTGTGTAGCTTGGTTGTTGCGGAATTGATTGTGACATTGAACTTGGCATTTCTGTTGGTTGAACATCAGTTTGCCATGGGTTACTTGCATCGGTCACTTCGGTGCTAGAGGATTCTGTTGTTGTGCTTGAAGAACAACCGGCTAAAATTGCAGCAACTAAAGGTAATAAAAGGTATTTTTTCATACTGGAGTCCTATTTAATAAAGGTATAAATGAGATAAATAATTACAGCAAGGGCAACTGTTCCCCAGCCAATGAGTTCAATGGAACGGCGAATTTTCGCTTCATATTTCTCTCCACCCCAGGCTGATATTTTTGCCACAAGATAAAAACGGGCAAAACGGGAAATCGCCGCGGTGAGGATAAAAGGTAAAAATGCCATTTGCATTACGCCCGCACAAATTGTAAACAATTTATACGGAATTGGCGAGAATCCCGCTAAAAAAACGATAAAAATGCCCCAAGTTTCAAACCAGAGCATCACTTTATCAAAATTACTTTGCATTCCCCAGCTCGCAATGATCTCTTTTACCCAGTCAAAGGCGAAGTAGCCAATCGCATAACCGATCATTCCTCCCAAAACGGAAGCCACGGCGGTATAAATCGCATAGCGAGTGGCTTTCTGAGGCTTGGCGATAGACATCGGAATGAGCATCACATCAGGCGGAATGGGGAAAAAGATCGCCTCAATAAAGCTGACAAAACTAAGCCAAAAGGGGGCAAAACGGTGTTTAGACCAGGCGATCGTTTTATCATAAATAGTGCCAAACAACTGCATTAAAAAACCTCTTCTAAGGCATTAAGGGCGGAATAGGCAGTCATATCCGCGTGAAGTGGCGTAATCGAAACCGCATTATGGGCAATGGCGTAAAAATCCGTGCCTTGGGTATTATCATCAAGGGATTGCCCATTTTTGCCAAGCCAGTAAATGGCGTGACCACGGGGATCTTCTTGGGAAATAATTTCCGCTGCGGGGGTACGTTTGCCTAAGCGTGTGGCTTGTACGCCCGTTAATTCCTCATAGGGAATATTTGGCACATTGACGTTTAAGACGTGCGCCGTGGGGACAAGTTCCACAGAAATTTTATTTAAAAGATCTAACACGACTTGGGCCGCCGTGGCAAAGTGCCATTTTTCAAGGGGGAGGGCTTGGCGAGGTTCGACTAAGGAAATCGCAATCGAAGGTAGCGGTAAATGGCGACCCTCTAATGCGGCTGCGACCGTGCCTGAATAGACCACATCATCGCCTAAATTCGCCCCGTGATTGATGCCTGAGATCACCAAATCAAAGGGCGTCTCTAAAAAGCCATTAAGGGTTAAATGCACGCAGTCAGCAGGTGTGCCAACGACACTGTAATCGCCATTTTCAAATCGATGCACACGCAGTGGATCGACTAAGGTTAAGCAACTGGAGGCCGCACTGCGATTGCGGTCGGGGGCAACAATCGTGACGAGATGCTCAGCTTGGCGGAGCGCCTTCGCCAGCGTTTGAATGCCGAGGGCGTTAAAGCCATCATCATTGCTGATAAGAATATTCATAAGTTCCTTGGTAAAAAGTTCCTAAAAAATGACCGCTTGTAAGGGCTTAATCCGTCGGGATTAGCTGTTCTAAACGCCATAAATCTGCCCATTCTGCACGGGCTTTGATGAGATAAGTTTTCTCATCATCTACCATAATTTCCACCGCTTGTGGGCGAGAGTTATAGGTGGAAGACATTGCCGAGCCGTAAGCCCCTGCAGAGCGTAGGGCAATGAGATCGCCTTCGGCAAGGGCGAGTTCTCGATTCTTGCCGAGAAAATCGGCGGTTTCACAGATGGGGCCGACCACATCGTAAGTGGCTTTTTCCCGAGGGAGTGTGCGATCTACCTCAATGATCTGCATATAGGCTTCATACAGGGCTGGGCGGATCATATCGTTCATCCCCGTATCGACAATGGCAAA
The DNA here is from genome assembly GCA_023101485.1 of Pasteurellaceae bacterium Macca. Lineage (GTDB taxonomy): Bacteria > Pseudomonadota > Gammaproteobacteria > Enterobacterales > Pasteurellaceae > LVZB01. The sequence continues at coordinate 1,221,428 of LVZB01000001.1, forward strand.
ACGGCGATCTTCATTCTCTTTGAGGTATTCCACTTTGGTCAGCAAAATGCCGGCATTGGCGGTAATTGCCCGACCGGGTTCGAGAATAATTTCAAGGTCGGGATAATCCGCTAATTTTGCCAATAACGCTTGGGCATATTCCTGTGGGTGGGGCGGGGTTTCGCCGTTGTAAGGCACGCCTAAACCGCCCCCTAAATCGAGGTGTTTTAAGTGAATACCGTCTTGTTTGAGCTGTTCCATTAAATGGATCAGACGATCTGTGGCGTCTAAAAAGGGTTGTAATTCCGTTAGCTGTGAGCCGATATGGCAGTCCATCCCCACAATCGCCACATTGGGTAGGCTTTGAGCAAGGCGATAAACCTCCCTTGCTTGGCGGACACTTATGCCAAATTTATTCTCTTTTAAGCCGGTGGAAATATAGGGGTGGGTGTGGGCATCCACATCGGGATTAACGCGTAATGAGATCTGGGCGATTTTGCCTAGTTCCCCTGCCACCGCGTTAATCTGTTTGAGTTCGGAAATGGATTCCACATTAAAACAGCGGATGCCGACTTCCAATGCCCGTGCAATCTCTTTGGCGGATTTTGCGACCCCTGAAAAGACGATTTTACGGGCCTCGCCCCCTGCGGTGAGCACACGCTCTAATTCCCCTTGGGAAACAATGTCAAAGCCTGAACCAAGGCGAGCCATCAGGTTAAGGAGGGCAATATTGGAATTGGATTTCACCGCAAAACAGATTAAATGTGGGTGCGTGCCGAGGGCATTGTTAAAGGCGTGCCAATGGCGTTCTAATGTTGCACGGGAATAAATGTACGCTGGCGTGCCATATTGCTGGGCAATGTCGGCAACGGCAACATTTTCCGCAAACAGTTGTTGGTTTTTATAGTTAAAAAAGTCCATTATGTTTGAAATTCGTTGTGTGTTGCAAAAAAAGGAAAAAAATCGACCGCTTGTAAGGGGTGATTTTACCTAGGCTTGTTTTTGTTGTTGTGGTGCTTTTTCCGGAAAATAGAGTGGGCCTTTTACACCACAAGCTGTGAGAAAACCGGCTAATGCTAGGAGAATCAATAATTTTTTCATAATCACCTCGTCAAAAATAGTTGTCCCGATTGTACCGAAGAACGGAAATTGTCGCAAAGAAAAAGCCGTTTAAACTTTCGCTTAAACGGCTTATACGCTATTTCGTTTTTTTCAACGCCTTAGCCGCCGTTTTCAGTGACGGCTCTTTTTTGCTTGTCGCTTTAGCCGGTGCTTTTTTAGCGGGTTTGACCGTTTTTTCTGCCTTGGTCGTTTTTTCTGATTTGGCAGGTTTCTCCGCTTTTCCTGTTTTTTCTGCTTTAGCCGATTTTGACCCTTTTTTGACCGCTTGTTTTGCATTTTGTGCTAATGGGGCACCGTTGGCTTGTTGCCACTCTTGTAATTTGGTGAAGAATACGCGTCCCATTGGGCGTGGATCACCGGAGAAGAGCGTTTGTAAGCCATTATTTTCAATAATCTGACGGCGAATCGCTAAACGTTCTTGGTGATTTTCCGCTAAACGGATAGCTTGCGCGACATACTCATCAACACTATGGGTAATTAACCACTCAGGTAAGCCTAAACGTTTGAATAAGCCTTCATCAATATGTTCATGGACTTCGGGGCCGGTTTTGCAAACACCAATTAAACCTAAAGTTACCATATCAATAATGCCATTAGTGTTGCCGAATGGGAATGGGTTGACCATCATATCGCAGTTGTACAGAATACGGAGATACTGATCATAAGGTGTATGGGCGTGGGCGGTGGCATCATTCCCTAAGTAGCTTTTAATAAAGCGTTCAACATAAGGGTGGGTAATGCCCGTTGATTGTCCAAGAGCAAAGTGGAAGTGAACTTTCACATTTGCGCGATCACGAATCGCTTTTAACGCATTTAAGAAGTATGGGTTGAGCTTCATGGTTGTTGCGGCAATACCAATATTCACCACCTCTGGATTTTCCCGTAAACGGTATTCCACCGAAGTTGGCGCAAGGGCTGATGGCACATAAGGGAGTGCATCTTTTGGTAAGCGTAGCAGTTTTTCGCTAAAACAGCTTTCTGACCCCACGTAATCATCTTCAACAATCACATATTCAATGAAATCGGAATGAGTGGTGGCGGGATGACCTAATGCAATGGCTTGAATTGGCGCTAAACGGGTATTACTTGCAAAAATGGTCGTCAGATCCATACCAATACTTGGCATATAGAAAATAGCCGCTTGATTTTCTGTACAAATCTGTTTAACGGACGTTAATTTGGTGAAAATATTACCAGCATCTAATTCAATAAATTCATCAAAGACATTGCGGCCATCTTCATCTACGGCTGAACCACCAATCCCAATAAGGTGGAAAAGCTCACGGGCAGCAATCATAGAGGTAGAGTGGGTGCGATAAATAGAATGTGCTGCGTGGAAATGTTCCAATAACACGACCATAACAGGTTTGCCATTACGCTCACCAATTTGAGTAATATTTTGACGATCTTCCCAACCACCTTCGACTAAATGTTTCCGAATGACTTGGTTTAATGCGCGTTTCACATCATGCTTATTTGCTGCAATATCATAGCTACAGTGCATATAGACATCGTGGGAAATCGCATTTGGTACGCTGTTTAAATTTTTTAGTTGCGCGAGTTTTTCAGGGAACCATTGCAAAATCGTACTACGTTTGGCGAAGGACGGCTCTGTCCCAATAAAGCGTGGCGATTGCAGGGAGAAACAGAGGGATGCGCATAATTCGGGATCAATATTCCAAATCGTATCAAGATTGATAGGAATCATAGATTCTGGCAGATACATAATACAGAATTTAATTAATGCAGTCTTGGTTGGTGTCAAGATAATATCACTGCTCTTTTTATCATCATTTGAATTATATGAACGGAGAATATGATCGGTATTCACATAAGGTGAGCTAGCGAAAATTAAGCTCATCCAACGTTGTAAAGTTAAAAAGCGTAATGCGCCAGATTCTGAAATATTTAACTCCGGATCTTCAAATAACAGCGTGATTGCATTTGCCATGCGAGTACAGAAATGAACCGTTTTCTCTTGTTCTAACTGGGCTAATTGAGGTGGATAGTTAATTTCAATCTCATAAGTACCACCAAAATTACTGTCTAGTTTTTCGAGAATACGAAGAAGCTCACGGCAAGATAATTCATGATCTTTTGCTTTTACTGCTTGTTCAAAGCGAATAACGCTTGGTTGTGTATTTTCTGACATAATGAATCCTTTTTAATAAGTACCCCAGAGATCGTATTCGTCTGCTTGGGTAATGGTTACAGAAATAATATCACCCACTTTTACTTCTGCATTTTTCGAATTTTCAATATAGACCACACCATCAATCTCCGGTGCATCCGCCATTGAACGCCCAATGATGCCTTCATCGTCAATTTCATCAATAATGACAGAAAGCGTTTTGCCAATCTTTTGTGCTAAGCGATTGGCAGAAATTTGTTGTTGAAGTTGCATAAAGCGGTGGAAGCGTTCTTCTTTCACCTCTTCTGGTATTTGATCTGCCATATCCGTTGCCACAGCCCCTTCTACTGGGCTAAATTTAAAGCAACCGACTCGGTCAAGTTGTGCTTCTTGCAAGAAATCCAGCAGTAATTGGAAATCCTCTTCCGTTTCCCCCGGAAAGCCCACAATAAATGTGGAACGTAGGGTTAATTCAGGGCAAATTTCACGCCATTTTTTGATCCGCTCTAAGGTGCGTTCAATCGATCCTGGGCGTTTCATCGCTTTGAGAATTTTCGGGCTGGCGTGTTGGAGTGGAATATCCAAATAAGGCAAGATTTTACCCTGTGCCATTAAAGGAATTAAATCATCAACGTGGGGATAAGGATAAACATAGTGCAAACGTACCCAAGCCCCTAATGAGCCGAGTTTTTCACACAATGTCATCAAATCATTTTTGATGGGCATTCCATTCCAGAAAACGGTTTTTGAACCACTCTCTTTTTTCTTATCTAAGGCATAGGCGGAGGTATCTTGTGATACCACAAGAATTTCTTTCACACCGGCATCGACTAAGCGTTTCGCTTCATCTAAGACTTGCACGATAGAACGGCTATCTAAATCCCCTCGCATTGATGGGATAATACAGAAAGTACAGCGATGATCGCAACCTTCGGAGATTTTTAAATAGGCATAATGCTTCGGTGTGAGTTTGACCCCTTGCTTTGGCACAAGATTGACATAGGGGTTATATTCAGGGCGAGGGACATATTTATGCACATGTTTCATCACCGCTTCATAGCTATGCGGTCCTGTGATTTCCAACACTTTAGGGTGGACTTCACGAATTTGATCTTCCTTTGCGCCTAAACAGCCCGTGACAATCACTCTGCCGTTGGCTTCTAAGGCTTCGCCGATGGATTCGAGGGATTCTTGCACCGCACTATCAATAAAACCACAGGTATTGACAATCACTAAATCCGCACCTTCGTAGCTTGGGATAATGTTGTAGCCATCGGCGCGTAATTCCGTGAGGATACGTTCAGAATCGACCAAATTTTTAGGACAACCGAGGCTGACAAAGCCAATATTAGGTGTTGAACTCATAAAACAATCAAAAATTAAGAAAATGATAAAAAGTAAACCGATGAAAATCCCATCGGTTTTTAAAATTGGGGGCGAATTGTACAAAATTTAGAGCAAGATTTCGATAATAAAGTCAGGAATATCTGCAAGTTTTTGTAAAATAATGAAGTTTTCCGCCTACGATGCCCACCGTTTTAACATGGCTAATACAATTTTGGAGGATTTTTCCGCTGCAAGGGGTAAAAATTCTTCAAAGGAGAGGTGGGAAACTTTATCCGCCACATCTGAAATCGCACGAACAACCACAAACGGCACTTGGAAAGCGTGGCATACTTGGGCAATGGAAGCGGCTTCCATTTCTACTGCAATAATGGCAGGAAAATCGTGACGTAAGCGGTCGATTTTTTCTTGCGAATTGATAAATTGATCACCACTGCCAATTAAGCCCGACACCACATTCACACTCGCTTCGGTGGCTTTTTGTGTGGCGAGCTCTACCAGTGATTGATCGGAAAGAAAAGTCGCTGGGTTTGCGGGCAGTTGCCCCTTCGCATAGCCAAAGGCAGTGACATCAACATCGTGGTGACACACCTCTGTGGATACCACAATATCTCCCACATTCAATGTCGGGGCAAGCCCACCGGCAGAGCCCGTGTTAATAATAAGATCAGGCTTTGCCAATTCTAACAGTAACGCCGTGCCCACTGCCGCGGCGGTTTTACCAATCCCTGATTGAAGGAGGGCGACATCCACGCCGTCGATTTTACCTTGATAAATTTTGCCACCTGCAATCTCAATCATCTGCGGTGCTTGCATTTGCCCCGCTAGGATTGCCACTTCCTGCGCCATTGCGCCAATAATCCCGACTTTCATCGCCGTCCTCTTGTTTTATGGAAAAGAAAACCGCCCCGAGGGCGGTTGTTGATGTCGCCATTGTAAAGGGCTTTCCGAGGTGGAGCAAGGGGGGAAAAGACGGGATTTTTCCCCTAACCGCTTGCTTTGTGAGAATGATCGGGCTATTTTATCGCCATGACAACTCAATTTTCCTCTTTATTATAGGAGCCGATGATGACCATTATCCAACTTATCCCCCCAACTTTTGCACACCTTGCTGAATTGCAAGCCTATAAAGAGGCTTTTGCGAAAATCAATGTTCGCCCAATGGGGAGTTGCTTGTCGGATTTTGACCGCGTGGAACACGCTCTCGATTTTATGCTTGCCCTTGCTGGCACGATTCACCCCACACAAGGCTTTACCAAAGTGGCAGATAGCCCTTTTCTTGCGTGGCATTTAGCGGAAAATAAAATGGTGGGGGTAGTGAATATCCGCCATTCACTGAATGAATTTTTACTCAATGTTGGAGGGCATATTGGTTACTCCATTCACCCTGATTATTGGGGCAAAGGGCTTGGCACAGAACAACTGCGTTTAGCATTATTGGAAACGGATAAACTTGGCATTGAAAAGGTGCTGATTACCTGCAACAAAACCAATATCGGCTCTCGCCAAGTGATCGAACGTAACGGCGGTGTGCTAGAAAATGAAGTGCCTTTCACTGACGGCTCAACTCGCCAACGCTTTTGGATCAGCAGAACGCCGTGCAAAAAAGCATAAAAATTTGACCGCTTGTGTGGTTAATTTAAAAATGACTTTGAGATAAAAGTGATTAAGAATAAACTATATTGCATCATTTATTATGCTTTTGTGAGGAGAAAAAATGAAATTAAGCAGAGTAAATAAAATGTGGGCAACGTTATTAGCGATTTTTGTTGCTTCTTCGGTATTCGCTGAAACCTCAAATGATGTGCAAAAAATAAAAGTAGCCGCCGAGCAGGGTAATCCTGTCGCCCAATTTTATTTAGGGCTGATGTATGGTTATGGGCTAGGTGTGAAACAAGATGATACTGAAGCGTTTAAATGGTTTCAAAAAGCGGCAGAACAAGGCAATGTTGATGCTCAATTTAGCTTAGGGGATGTGTATGATAGGGGACAAGGCGTGAAACAAGATGCTTTTCAAGCAGTAAAATGGTATCGAAAAGCCGCAGAACAAGGTGATGCTGTCGCCCAATTTAATTTAGGGATGATGTATATTGAAGGTCGAGGTATAAAACAAGATTATTTCCAAGCCGTAAAATGGTCTCGAAAAGCCGCTGAACAAGGTCTGCCTCAAGCCCAATATAATTTAGGGGTGATGTATGATAATGGTCAAGGTGTGAAACAAGATTATTTCCAAGCAGTAAAATGGTATCGAAAAGCGGCTGAACAAGGTAATGCTCAAGCTCAATCTAATTTAGGGGTGATGTATGAGTTTGGTACTGGCGTTAAGCAAAATAAATCTCAAGCAAAAAAATTGTATGGTGATGCCTGTGATAATGGGAATAATGTGGGATGTGATAATTATCGTAGATTAAACGAACAAGGGTATTGATTGTTTTCGCTGTGAAATAGACCGCCTTTTGGCGGTTTATTGCTTTTGGTGATAGGGGAAAAATCAGTGGCAACAAGCGAAGCCATTTTTGCTATAATGCGCCAATTTTCCGCTGACAAGCGGTCAAATTTTTTAGAAATTTTGCAAAACGGGAAAAACTATGTTTGAAAACCTATCGGATAGACTCTCCAAAACCTTACGCAATATCACCGGCAAAGGGCGATTAACCGAAGAGAATATTAAAGACACTTTGCGTGAAGTGCGTATGGCATTGCTAGAAGCTGACGTTGCTTTACCTGTGGTGCGTGAATTTATCAACAAGGTCAAAGAGCGTGCGATTGGCGAAGAAGTCAATAAAAGCCTTACACCGGGGCAAGAGTTTTTAAAAATCGTGCAAGCGGAGTTGGAATCCGCAATGGGCGAAGCCAACGAAGAGCTTAACCTTTCCACCCAACCGCCTGCGGTCATTTTAATGGCAGGCTTACAAGGGGCGGGTAAAACGACCTCGGTGGGGAAATTAGCCAAATTCTTAAAAGAGCGTCATAAGAAAAAAGTGTTGGTGGTTTCTGCGGACGTTTATCGCCCGGCGGCGATCAAACAGCTTCAAACCTTAGCGGAAGCGTTAAAGGTGGATTTCTTCCCCACCGAAACGAGCCAAAAACCCGTGGAGATTGCTGAATCGGCATTAAAACACGCCAAGCTCAATTTCTTTGATGTGTTGATTGTGGATACCGCAGGTCGTTTGCACGTTGATAGCGATATGATGGCGGAGATCCAGCAAATTCACCAAGTGCTGAACCCGATTGAAACGCTCTTTACGGTGGATGCCATGACGGGGCAAGATGCGGCAAATACTGCCAAAGCCTTTAATGAAGCCTTGCCACTGACGGGGGTGATTTTAACCAAAGTCGATGGCGATGCCCGTGGCGGTGCAGCACTTTCCATCCGTCAAATTACCGGCAAACCGATTAAATTTTTAGGGGTGGGGGAAAAAACCGATGCCTTAGAGCCTTTCCACCCTGATCGTGTCGCTTCGCGGATTCTTGGCATGGGGGATGTGATGTCCCTGATCGAAGATCTCCAACGTTCTGTGGATCAAGAAAAAGCCGAGAAAATGGCACAGAAATTCAAGAAAGGCGATGCCTTTACCCTTGATGATTTCCGTGAGCAATTAGTTGAAATGAAAAAAATGGGGGGAATGATGTCGATGCTTGATAAACTCCCCGGGGCGAAAAATCTGCCTGATCACGTTAAAAATCAAGTGGATGATAAAATGTTCAATAAAATGGAAGCGATCATCAACTCCATGACGTTAAAAGAGCGAGCGAATCCTGAGATTATTAAAGGCTCACGCCGTCGCCGAATTGCCCTTGGTTCAGGCACACAGGTGCAAGATGTGAATAAATTGCTCAAACAGTTTGATGAAATGCAACGAATGATGAAAAAAATGCGTAAAGGCGGAATGGCAAAAATGATGCGTGGCATGAAAGGCATGATGGGCGGTGGTATGGGTGGCTTAGGTAACTTGTTTAATCGTTAAATTTAAGCATCAGATTGAGCTTTAGAAAGAGAAATGCCCTTGGTTTGATAAATTCAAGGGCATTTATTTTTTGGGGCTGTCCTAGATAACTAGACCAAACTCTCTTTAACTAATTGTTTTAGAAAGGAAATTTGAGACTTTAAGTTACTGTGATTAAAACGCCATTCACATTCTTTCAAATACAGCTCAAAATGAGCTTTGGGAATACCATTAAATTTGCGTAAATGGCGTTTTGCTTGGTTCCAGAAATTCTCAATTCCGTTAATGTGATTTTGTTTTTCTGCAAAGTGCGTACTATGGTTGATACGAAAATGATTAAATTCACTCACATCAAGTACATCATAACTTCGATAGAAATCCGTGTAAACAATGCTATCAGGCTTAACTTGTTCTCGAATTATCGGTAACAACGTGGCGGATTGCGTGTTCGGTACGGCAACAGTATAAACTTTGCCATTGCGTTTCAACAGCCCGAATACCGCAGTTTTACCCACTGCACCACGTCCACGCTTGCCTTTGCGTGTACCACCAAAATAGCTTTCATCGGCTTCTATTTCCCCATCAAACATCTCCAAATGTGGGCTGTTTTGATAGATAAGAAATCGCAAGCGATGAAAATAGTAAGCGGCAGTTGTCTTGTTTACATTCACTAGTTCAGCAGCAGTTCTCGCTGTAACTCCTGCAACAAACAGTTCAATAAGTTTATTTTGTTTGTGCTGACTTAAACGACTTTTTCTCATTTGACTATCTTAACCCAAATCGAGTTTTTAGTCGTTATCTAGGACAGCCCCAAAAAATTAGTTAAATTTTCGGCAAACAAGCAACGAGAGGCATTTTCCTATTTGACAACATTTTCGGAAATGCCTATCATGCGAACCACTTTTTGGGGGTATAGCTCAGTTGGGAGAGCGCTTGCATGGCATGCAAGAGGTCATCGGTTCGATCCCGTTTACCTCCACCAAATTTTGAAGCCTTGAACATCTGTTCAAGGCTTTTTCTTTTCTATTGATTTCTAGCGTGGGATTTGCATTATCCAGCCTATCTTTTCTTGAATACAAGCGGTCCGATTTCTTCAACATTTTGCAAAATTTATTCAATCTCAGCAGAAAAGGCTAAGCAAACGTTTGCTTTTTCAGTATAATGCCCGCCTGAACTGCGTTCGCGGTTCAGCGACTTCCACCTGTTTTAGAGAGTTGAAAAATGACAACAGAAAATATCAGTACGCCGAAGCAGGCGTTCGTGGGCTTACAAATGCTCTTCGTAGCTTTTGGCGCCTTGGTGTTAATGCCTTTGATTACGGGACTTAATCCTAACACTGCACTTCTCACCGCCGGTCTTGGCACTCTTATCTTCCAAATCTGTACCAAAGGGCAAGTCCCGATTTTCCTCGCTTCTTCCTTCGCGTTTATCGCGCCAATTCAATATGGTGTTCAGCAATGGGGTATTCCCGTGACGATGGGGGGCTTGATGTTCACCGGACTTATCTATTTTGCCCTTTCCGCCTTAGTCAAATTTCAAGGCGTAGCCATTTTAGATAAACTGTTCCCACCCGTGGTGGTTGGGCCGGTGATTATTATTATCGGCTTAGGGCTTGCGCCTGTGGGGGTGGATATGGCGATGGGTAAAGGCACGGAAATCCCTTATTCCACCGCGGTAACGGTTTCGATGATTACCTTAATCACGACTTTAATTGTAGCCGTCTTCGCCAAAGGGATGATGAAATTAGTGCCGATTATGTTCGCCATTGTGGTGGGTTATATCGTTTCCCTCTTTTTCGGGTTAGTGAATTTCCAACCTGTATTCGATGCCCCTTGGTTTAGCTTGCCTGAATTAACCACGCCGGAGTTTAAACTCGAAGCGATTCTCTATTTACTGCCTATCGCCCTAGCGCCTGCTGTTGAACACGTTGGGGGCATTATGGCGATTAGCTCGGTTGCTGGGAAAAATTATTTGAGCAAACCCGGGTTACACCGCACACTACTCGGCGATGGCGTAGCCACTTCGGCAGCCGCAATGTTGGGCGGCCCACCGAATACCACCTATGCCGAAGTGACGGGGGCGGTCATGCTGACGAAAAACTTTAACCCAAGGGTAATGACGTGGGCGGCCTGCTGGGCGATTGCGATCTCCTTCTGTGGCAAAGTTGGGGCATTATTACAAACCATCCCCGGCGTTGTGATGGGGGGATTATGATGCTCGTCTTCGGTTCTATTGCTGCGGTTGGTATGAGCACTTTAATTCGTGCCAAAGTGGATATGGGCGAAGCACGCAATCTCTGCATTGTGTCCGTGGTGATGACTTTTGGTATTGGCGGTATGTTAATCAACGTCGGGGAATTCTCCCTTAAAGGCATCAGCCTGTGCGCCATTGTGGCGATTATTCTCAACCTTGTCTTACCGAAAGAGAAAAAAGCCGACTAATTTTTCCCTTCTGCCTTATCTATTCCCTCGCCCCCGATGTCATACTCGGGGGCTTTGTGCAAAATCTTCCCAAAAAATGACCGCTTGTTTTCCCTATTTTGTGATCTCTATCACACTTTGGGAACGTTCCCATTGAAGTGAATTTAACCATATTCTATAATTTAGCGAGTTTTATACCCTATGAGGAAACCTTTTATGGCGAAGAAGATCGATGGACAAAATGTCGATAAATTAGTGGAATTTATTGGTGGGAAAGAGAATATCGCCACCGTGACCCATTGCATTACCCGCTTGCGTTTTGTGTTAAATGATGAAAGCAAAATCAATAAAATGGCACTGGATGAACTTGAAATGGTGAAAGCCACCATTTCTACGGGTGGGCAGTTCCAAGTGGTCATTGGGCAGGAAGTCGGGGATTACTACAAACTGCTCCTTGAAAAAACAGGCTTACAGTCCGCGGATAAAGAGCAAGTTAAAGCCGCTGCTCGTCAAAATCAAAAATGGTATGAGAGTGCCATCTCCCACATGGCGGATATTTTTATTCCGTTATTGCCGGCGCTAATCAGTGGTGGTTTGATCTTAGGTTTCCGTAATGTGATCGGCGACATTAAAATGTTTGAGGGTGGCACGAAAACCCTCGTCGAAATCAGTGCTTTCTGGAGCAGTATGCACTCCTTCTTATGGCTGATTGGCGAAGCGATTTTCTTCTTTTTACCCGTGGGGATCTGTTGGTCTATTGCGCGTAAAATGGGCACATCACCGATTTTAGGGATTGTACTAGGGGTAACGCTCGTGTCAGGGCAGTTGGCAAACTCCTACTCCCTTGCGGACCCGAATTTCGTGGCAGAGTTTTGGGATTTTGGTTTCTTCCAAATTGATAAAGTCGGCTATCAAGCCCAAGTCATCCCTGCGATTATGGCAGGTTTAACTTTGGCGTATATTGAACGGGGTTTAACGAAAATCGTGCCCAATGCGTTAAATCTGATTATCGTGCCGGTTACATCGATTATTCTCGCTGTCTTTTTAGCCCACAGCTTTATCGGCCCGATTGGACGTGAAATGGGTAACGGCGTTGCATTTGTGGTGAAACAAGCGATGACAGGCAGTTTTGCCCCGATTGGTGCAAGTTTATTTGGTTTCTTATATGCGCCATTGGTGGTGACTGGGGTACATCAAACGACATTAGCAATTGATATGCAGATGATCCAAAGCATTGGTGGCACGCCTGTTTGGCCATTGATTGCCCTTTCCAACATTGCCCAAGCCTCTGCGGTAGTCGCGATTATCTATGTAAATAAAACAGCGAAATCCCGTGAAGTGGCAATTCCTGCGGCACTTTCTGCCTACTTAGGGGTGACAGAGCCGGCAATGTATGGCATCAACTTGAAATACCGCTTCCCAATGCTTTGCGCGATGATCGGCTCAGCATTGGCTGGCTTAGTGTGTGGATTATCCGGCGTGTTAGCCAATGGTATTGGCGTTGGCGGATTACCGGGCATTCTTTCCATTCAAGCCCAATATTGGGGCGTGTATGCCCTAGCGATGTTAGTGGCGATTATTGTGCCTGTGCTTTTAACCACCTTGGTGTATAAACGCAAAGAAAAAGCCGGTACATTGTAATTCACCGAAACAAGCGGTCAGATTTTTTAAAGAGTTTGTTCTCAAAGAATTTTTTATTATTGAGCGCAAAAAATCAGTAAAAATCGACCGCTTGTTATTTTAATATTTTACTCAATTTATTTTTATTTATATGAAAGGAAAGCAAAATGTATGGTATTGAAAATTATTGGGGTTTTGTCATTGCTTCAATTTTATTAAATCTAACACCGGGCTCGGATACTCTTTATATTTTAACAAGAACCATTGGTGAAGGTGGAAAATCAGGCATTATGTCTTCGCTGGGAATTTTAGTGGGGACGATGATTCATATTTTAGCGGTATCACTTGGGCTTTCTCAAATTATTGTACATTCACCAATCTTATTTGATGCAATTAAATATGCAGGGGCAATTTATTTACTTTATCTTGGTATCAAAGCGTGGCGTAAGCCATTGGTTATTAAGGAAAATCCGTTGGAAAATTTACCCTTAGCGAAAATTTTTATTCAAGGTATGGTAACGAATTTATTAAATCCCAAAGTCGTTCTCTTTTTCTTAGCGTTATTACCACAATTTATCGCCGTAAATAGTGAAAATACATTTCTCCCATTTATATTATTAGGATTAACAGTGCTAGCAACAAGCCTAATTTATTGTATGTTACTCGTGACTTTTGCTTCTCGTATTGGCAATTTATTACGCAGTAGTGATCGTATTGCAACAAATCTAAATCGTCTATGTGGCTCAGTATTTATTAGCTTAGGCATAAAAATTGCGCTACAAAAATAGACCGATTTTTCTACGATGAAAGAAAAATCATTAAATTCAATTTCGCTGAATTAAAAAGGAAAAACAAATGAATACTCCACAATGGTGGCAAAATGGGGTGATTTATCAAATCTACCCAAAATCCTTCCAAGACACCACAGGATCAGGCACGGGTGATATTCAAGGCATTATCAAACGCCTTGATTATCTGCAAGAATTAGGTGTGGATGGCATCTGGATTACGCCGATGTATGTTTCCCCGCAGATTGACAACGGCTACGACATTGCGGATTACCGTAATATCGACCCAAGCTACGGCACAATGGCGGATTTTGAGCAACTCACCGCTGAAGCCCATAAACGCAATATTCGCGTTATTATGGATATGGTGTTCAACCACAGCTCCACGTTCCACGAGTGGTTCAAACAAGGGGAAGATCCGGCGAGTGAATACCACGATTACTACATTTGGAAAGCGAAGCCGACTAACTGGCAATCCAAATTTGGCGGTTCGGCGTGGAAATGGTCCGATAAAGCAGGGAAATATTACCTGCATCTTTTTGCCGAAGAACAAGCCGATCTGAATTGGGAAAACCCAAAATTGAAAGCGGAATTGTTCGATATTTGCCGATTCTGGGCGGAGAAGGGCATTGATGGCTTACGGTTAGACGTGGTGAATTTAATCTCCAAGCCAGAAAAATATGAGGACGATTTTGACGGCGACGGTCGCCGTTTTTATACCGATGGCCCGAAAATTCATCAATATTTACAAGAACTTAACCAAAAAGCGTTAAAGCCTTATGGCTTGATGACGGTAGGGGAAATGTCTTCCACAAAATTAGAACATTGCCAACGTTACGCCAACTTAGCAGGGTCGGAATTGTCGATGACCTTCAATTTCCACCATCTAAAAGTGGATTATCCACAGGGGGAAAAATGGTGCTACGCAAAACCAGATTTTGTGGAATTAAAAGCGATTTTTAATTACTGGCAACAAGGTATGCACGGCAAAGCTTGGAATGCGTTGTTCTGGTGTAACCACGATCAACCGCGTATCGTCTCCCGTTTCGGCACAGAGGGCGAAGCGCGTACGCAATCGGCGAAAATGTTGGCGATGTTATTACACGGTATGCAAGGCACGCCTTATATTTATCAAGGGGAAGAGATCGGGATGACCAACCCGAATTTCCAAACCTTAGAGCAATATCGTGATGTTGAAAGCCTAAATGCTTATCAGATCTTGCAACAAAAAGGCGTAAGGGAAGGGGAAATTTTGCGGATTTTGGGGCAAAAATCCCGTGATAATTCGCGCACCCCTGTGCAGTGGGATGAGAGTGAAAATGCCGGCTTTACCACTGGCACGCCGTGGATTCCCCTTGCCAACAATTATGCTGAGATTAACGTGCAACAAGCGCTTAGGGATAAAAATTCGGTGTTTTATACCTATCAGCAGTTAATCAAATTGCGGAAAACCTTGAAGGTATTAACGGACGGTGATTACCACGATCTCTTACCCCAGCACGAAAGTGTTTGGGCATACCAACGCCAAAATGGCACAGAAACCTTGACGGTAGTCGCTAATCTCAGTGGCGAAAAACAGAGAATACCGTTGGTAGTGGAAGGCGAGGTGTTGATGAATAATCAACCGCAGGTAGAAAAAGAGGGGGAGATCCTGTGGCTAATGCCTTATCAAGGGATCTATTTCTTCGCATAAAAACGAAAGCGAGCTGTGGCTCGCTTTTTTTATTCCGTTGATTATTGAGCAGGCTTTAATTCCCGTGCAAGGCGAATACTGCGGATCACTTCTCGGCGATTAAGGGCAGGGTTATCGCTTTCGAGCACCTTTTCCCAATAGTAAATAGCTTGGGCTGGATCGTTGTTTAAAAAGGCATTTGAGGCAAGAAGTAGTAGGCTTGCATTCTCTTTCGGATCGTTGGCGAGGGCTTGGCTTAGCCACTGTTTTGCTTGGGGCGTGAGCTTCTGCCGATGTTGATAATAATCCGCCGTTGCCATTGCCCCAAGCACGGCTGGGGTTTCCCCTAATAAACCCTGTGCATTTTGAAAGCAGATTTTAGCGGCTTCAAAATCGTTATTCAGGGAATAGGCTTGTCCTAATTCAAACCAGCGTTCGCCGTTATTTGGATCTTGGCGGAGCTGTTGTTGTAAGTTCTTAATGTAGTGATCGTTACGGGTTTGGCTATCTTCCGTGCTTTTTTGTTGTTGAAAGGCGACAAAGGCTTGGTGACCTTGTTCGGCTTTTTCATACCGCCCCGTTTGCCAATAGTAACCGAGGCTGGCAATTAAGCCGATAGCGAGGGCGAAAACACCGAGTACAAGCGGTCGTTTTTTTGGCATTTTTTGTAATGCTAACTCAACGCCCTTTTCTTCAAAGGCTTGTCGGGCTTGGATTTCGGCAAGGTATTCCTGTTTTTCCTCGTTGGCAAATTGTTGAGCAAAATTGACTCCTTGTTGATAGTGCTGTTGGTTTAATTGTTGGCGTAATGTCATTTTTTCTTCCTTTTAATTCGCCAGCCAATGGCGGTGATCAGCACGCCGAAGAGCAGGGCAGGCATTCCCCACAATACCCAAGTTTGCGCTTTAAAGGGCGGTTGGTAGCGAACACTGTCGCCGAAGCGTTGTGTCATCAGTTGGGTGATCTCTTCGTTGCTTTTGCCTTGATTGACCAGTTCATAGACTTCAAGGCGTAATTTGTATGCGGCGGTGGCGTTAGATTCCAATAAGTTTTGATTTTGGCATTGGGGGCAACGGAGCGATTTTGCCAAAGCAATCGCCCGTAGGCGTTCGTTTTCGTGCTGAAATTGGAAAGTATCCACCATTTCAGCTTGCACCGTCATTGTCAGAAAAGCGAAGATCATCAGCCATTTTTTCATTTTGTTTCTTCCTGTAATGCCTGCCATTGGTGGTAAAACGCTTCCGCTAATTGCGGATTATAGCCTTTTTGCTGAAAGCGAATAATGCCCTGTTTATCCACTAAATAGCTCGCCGGTGCGGCGTTGATATTCAAGGTTTGAATGAGAAAAGCGTGGTCATAATCATTGAGGATCAGCGTAAATGGATTGCCCCACTGTTTAAGTGCTGATCGGGCGTCATCGGGGTGATCGCTCATGGTTAGCCCGACAATCGGCACGCCTTGTGCTTTGAGCTTGATTAACGCTGGAAATTCTTTCACACACCAAGTACACCAACTCGCCCATACATTGACGATAAAGGCGTCCTTCGGTAAGTCATTACGGGTGAGAATGCGTTGGTCGGTCAAACTTGGGAGCTGAAATTCAGGGAAAGGGCGGCCTCGCCAATCTTCACTTGGGGAGAGATTATCGGGGTTTTTTAGCTGTAAAACGAGAAAGAGTACCACGCTTAATAACAGCATAAAGGGCAAAAAGAGAAGGGCTTTTTTCATAATGAATTCTCAGAAGAGGAGGAAAGCTGGCTAAAATACTGCATAATCAATTCACTCGCAAGGCGGACTTTTTCCGACTGCGCCCGTTGTAGGGTAACTAAATAGAGGGGGGTTGTCGGCAGTTGCCAATCATCAAACAGGGAAACTAATTCCCCTTTTGCAAGGGCGGTTTTCACATCAATTTCAGGCTGTAAAGAGATCCCTAAGCCATTTAAGGTTAAGCAACGGCTAGCATAAAGGGAGTTGGCATTGACCCGATATTCTGGGGCAATTTGGCACGCCTCATTATGGCGTTGAAGGTTAAGGTGCTGAAAGCGATGGTGGGCAAAGCTGATCCAATCCGCTTTAGCAAGGGCGGTGAAATCTGCTGGCATGCCTTTTCGGGCGAGGTAGTCGGGGTGGGCGACAATTTTCCAATGAAAATCGTAAATGTGGCGGGCGATCATATTATCCGATAGCACCCCTTCGCCAGCTCGTAGGGCAATATCCACCCGTTTATCTAATAAATTGAGTACCTTATCTTCAAACAGAATATTGAGTTTAAATTCAGGGTGCTGTTCTAACACCGACTGAAAAAGCCCCATAAAAGGGCTATCCATTAAGCCGGTGACACAAGCAATCGTTAATTCCCCCGCAGGGTTAGAGCGAAGCAGATCAAGCTCTTTGAGGGCTTCTTCGGCATTGCGTTGAATTTGTCGATTATGTTGATAAAGCACCTCTCCCGCTTCGGTAAGGGAGATTTTCCGTGTGGTACGGTTGAGGAGTTTCATATTCAACTGCGTTTCAAGCTTTTGAATGGCTTGGGTAATCGCCGAGGGGCTGATGGCTAATTTTTCGGCGGCAGCGTGCATAGAGCCTTGTTCAATGACGGTGGCGAAAATAGCGGCGGAGCGATAGTCGTACATCTTTTTTCTCTTTCTTTATTTTTACTGAATAATGTATTAAGTAATGGCGTAATGATCAAGCCCGGAGTGGGCTGTATAATGCGCGCCTTTCATCTCTGTTCATTTATTATTTAAAAGGAAAGTTTATGAATACTCTGTTAGAAAAATTAAGCCCTGTGGCTTTGTTATTGGTTCGCCTTGTAGTGGGCTATATGTTTTTATTACACGGCACGGCGAAATTCTTTGAATTCCCCGTTTCGATGACCAATGGTAACGGTAGCGTGGCATTATTTTCACTCTTCGGTGCGGCGGCTATTTTAGAAATCGTGGGCGGATTGTTGATTATCGCCGGCTTATTTACCCGTGCCACCGCTTTCTTGCTTTCTGGGCAAATGGCGTATGCTTATTTCATCGTTCACGCTGATATGGCTACGCTTTTCCTCCCGATGCTAAACAACGGTGAACTCGCTGCCCTTTACTCGGTGGTATTTTTAATGTTTGTCTTTACCGGTGCGGGTAAGCTTTCCCTTGATCACAAATTCTTTGGCAGTAAATAAAGAGTGTGATTTGGCAAAATAAGCGACCTTCGGGTCGCTTTTTTTATGCCGATTCTTCGCTTAATGGTTGCCCTGCTTCGGGCAATAGCACCGGAATACCATTCTCAATCGGGTAGAAAATCTTTGCTTCTTGATTGATTAAGCGTTGATGTGTTTTATCCCAAATTAAGGGCGCATTGGTGCGAGGGCAAGCCAGGTGCGGGAGGAGTTTTTCGTTCATTGTGTTTTCCTTTTTTGGATTAAATCGAGAATAGGTTGGAGTAAACAAGCGGTCGATTTTTCACTAAATTTTGCACGGACGGGCACAAAGTAGTGATTCTCTTGGGCAAAAGCTCGGCATTTAACGGCGTCTTTTTCTGTCATCAAGAGGGGAAGATGTTCGGCAATGGATAAAATCTCGTCAGCGGAATAGGCTTGGTGATCCTCAAAGGCGTAGGTGTTTTCAAGTGAAATTCCCAAGTTTTGTAGCATATTAAAAAACCGTGGTGGGTAGCCAATGCCAGCCATTGCCACACAAGGTGTGTGATGAAAATCCGCAAGGGGTTTCGCTTCCCCTGTTTTAAGATGAATGGCGTATTCGGTGGCAAGGTGCATCAGATGCTCCCCTTCTTGGGGGATACCACCGTTACAGATAATGCCGTCTAGGCTGTTTAATCGGCTTGGCAATTCTCGCAAACTGCCAGCAGGAAGCACAAAGCCGTTGCCAAAACGGCGTTCGCCATCAATCACTGCCCATTCAATATCCCGTTCAAGGGCGTAATGCTGTAAGCCGTCATCGCTGATAATGAGATCAAGTTCCCCTTGGCTCAGGAGTAATTCAATACTCTGCTGGCGAGAAGGGGAGATTGCCACCAAAGCATTTGTTCGTTGGGCAATAAGCACGGGTTCATCCCCCATTTGGATGGCATCACTTTCTGCATGCACAAGCTGAGGAAAGGTTTTATTTTTGCCACCGTAGCCTCGTGAAATCACGCCGACTTTTAGCCCCTTTTGTTGTAATTGCTCGACAAGCCAAATGACAACCGGCGTTTTGCCATTTCCGCCGACAGAAATATTCCCCACCACTAAAACAGGCACAGGGGAGCGGTAAGATTTAAGGATCTTTTTGCGGTATAACCCTTTTCGTCCTTGGCTAATGAGCCAAAAAAGTAATGAAAAAGGGGCAAGCAACCAAGTGAAGATATTTTTTGTTTTCCAAATATTCATATTTGCGACGAGGGCGAGTAAAAGAGAAAGGCAATAGGCATGCCTATTGCCTTTGGGGGTTATTCAATGCGTGGTTTTTCGCCTTTTTCCACACAGGCTTTATTGACGGTAACTTTTTTCGCATTGAGGGAAGGGAGGTCGTACATCGTTTCAAGGAGGAGATTCTCCACGATAGAACGTAATCCCCTTGCCCCTGTTTTGCGAGAAATCGCTTTCTGTGCAATGGCTTCTAAGGCATCTTGTTGGAAGATTAACGCTACCCCTTCCATTTTAAAGAGGGCTTGATACTGCTTAATGATGGCATTTTTCGGCTCGGTTAAGATCTTAATCAAGGCTTTATCATCAAGCTCGGCGAGGGGCGTAATCACAGGTAAGCGACCGATAAGCTCTGGAATTAAACCAAATTTCACTAAATCTTCAGGTTCAACCTGTTTAAACAGTTCGCTTAACGCTTCACGATCTTTATCTTTTTTCAGCTCCGCACCAAAACCAATTCCCCCTTGCTTGTTGGTTCGCATCTCCACGATTTTATCTAAGCCAGCAAAAGCACCGCCACAGATAAACAGAATTTTGGAGGTATCTACCGCAATGGTTTCTTGTTTTGGATGTTTACGACCGCCCTGTGGGTTGATGTTAGCCACAGTGCCTTCAATCAATTTTAACAGTGCTTGTTGCACGCCTTCTCCCGATACATCCCGCGTTAAAGACGGATTTTCTGATTTACGGGTGATTTTATCGATCTCATCAATAAAGATAATGCCACGTTCGGCTTTCTCGGCATCAAAATCGCACTTCATGAGCAATTTTTGGATGACGTTTTCTACATCTTCCCCGACATAGCCTGCTTGGGTGAGGGTGGTAGCATCGGCGACAGCAAAAGGCACATTTAAACGGCGAGCAAGGGTTTCGGCGAGTAAGGTTTTACCGCTTCCCGTTGGACCAATCAGCAAAATATTGCTTTTGCCAAGTTCCACACCTTCACTCTCGTGGTTACCGTTAAGGGCGTTACGCAGGCGTTTATAGTGGTTATATACCGCCACGGAAAGCACTTTTTTGGCGTGTTCTTGCCCGATAACATAATCATTTAAGTGGGCGTGAATTTCGTGGGGTGTTGGCACATTGCTGAATAAATCCGCTTGGCTTTCGCCCTCTGTTTCTTCAATCAGAGGCTCTTCTTCGCCGTGTAATAAGGCGTAGGACTCTTCAATACATTCGTTACAAATATAGCCCTCGGTACCTTCGACGAGTTGCTCCACTTCATTACGGCGCTTACCGCAAAAACTACAATGTTCTTGTTCTTTGTTACTCATTATTTTTCATCTCGATGGCTAACCACTTTATCAATCAAGCCATAAGCTTGGGCGGATTCGGCAGACATAAAATTATCACGGTCGGTGTCTTTCTCGATCTGTTCAAGAGGTTGCCCCGTGTGTTCTGCCATACGCTGATTAAGGGTATGTTTAATCTGTAAAATTTCTTGGGCGTGAATCTGAATATCAGAGGCTTGACCACGGAATCCGCCAAGGGGTTGGTGAATCATCACACGGGCGTGTGGCAAGGCAAAGCGTTTGCCTTTTGCCCCAGCAGAAAGCAAAAATGCCCCCATAGAACAGGCTTGACCGATACAAACGGTACTAACATCAGGCTTGATAAAATTCATCGTATCGTAAATGGCCATCCCCGCCGTGACTGAACCACCCGGGGAGTTAATGTAAATGCTAATATCTTTTTCGGGATCTTCGGCTTCTAAAAAGAGCAGTTGGGCGACAATCAGTTTTGCCATTTCATCTTCCACGCCACCGTTTAAAAAAATAATCCGTTCTTTGAGTAAGCGTGAATAAATATCATAGGCACGTTCGCCTTTGGAGCTTTGCTCCACAACCATTGGGATAACGCTCATTGCTGTTCCTTATGCTGATTTGGTAAAAAGTGGGCAATTCTAGCAAAATTTAGAGATTGCATAAAGTGAAAAGAGGGTTACAATTTTGCCCTCAAAAAAGGAAAGAGATATGCAGTTAGCCGACATTTACGCCCAATTTGCCCAGTGCAAAATGTGGGAAGAAAGATACCGCTTGTTAATTAAATTTAGCCGCCAATTACCACAACTTGATGCTGAAACTCTCGCCGCCCTTCCTGAAATTTCGGGTTGTGAAAGCCGTTTGTGGTTTCATTTCACCCTTGAACCTCGACAAGTACAGGCATACAGTGATGCACGCTTAATGCAGGGGTTATTGTGGATTATCACCCTTGCCCTACAAGAAAAAAGCGCCCAAGCCTTAACGGAATTCGACTTACGCGCTTTATTCGATGATCTTCACATCACCCACCACTTAACCCACACCCGTTTAAACGGATTGGCGCAGATTGAAAAGAGGGTGAGGGAGGTGGCGAGGCAAAATAACACCGGAGAATTTATTCAAAAATAGCAGGGTAGAATGGTTTTCCCCAGTCTTTTGTAGAATAGTTATCCATCACTATTTTTAATATCGCGGGAATAAGTAAAGTAAGAATATTACAGCTATCGTTTAATTGTGTGCGATTAACGGAGCTATTAAATGTTGATCCTCCGTGAATAATTGGCATATAGGACAAAATAGTTGGCATTTTTGCACATTATGCCTTTATAGGACAAAATAGTTGGTAATAGTTATTTTTCGTTGCTCTTACCAACTTTTTCTATTTAAAAAATCCTTTATAAACAATATCTTATGCTTTCTTGTTAAACCGCTATGGGGACGTAACTTATCTTTAAGCTCTTTAAATAATCCCTCTATTCTATTTGTCGTTTTTTCAATATTAAGTTCAGGATACTTTTCGTAGGTAAAAAGATATTCATAGTATCGTTTAATACTTGCCGCTGCACTTCTTACATTTCGATGTTTATAAGGAAAATAGCCTTTTTCATTAGGTATATTTGAGCGTTCATTTAAAAAATCTTTATGCTTTATTTTCCAAGCGTGCAATCTTAAATAAAACTCATTTTTCGAACTCTCTTTTAATGTTTTTATTATCAATTTGGGGCTGTCCTAGATAACGACTAAAAACTCGATTTGGGTTAAGATAGTCAAATGAGAAAAAGTCGTTTAAGTCAGCACAAACAAAATAAACTTATTGAACTGTTTGTTGTAGGAGTTACAGCGAGAACTGCTGCTGAACTAGTGAATGTAAACAAGACAACTGCCGCTTACTATTTTCATCGCTTGCGATTTCTTATCTATCAAAACAGCCCACATTTGGAGATGTTTGATGGGGAAATAGAAGCCGATGAAAGCTATTTTGGTGGTACACGCAAAGGCAAGCGTGGACGTGGTGCAGCGGGTAAAACTGCGGTATTCGGGCTGTTGAAACGCAATGGCAAAGTTTATACTGTTGCCGTACCGAACACGCAATCCGCCACGTTGTTACCGATAATTCGAGAACAAGTTAAGCCTGATAGCATTGTTTACACGGATTTCTATCGAAGTTATGATGTACTTGATGTGAGTGAATTTAATCATTTTCGTATCAACCATAATACGCACTTTGCAGAAAAACAAAATCACATTAACGGAATTGAGAATTTCTGGAACCAAGCAAAACGCCATTTACGCAAATTTAATGGTATTCCCAAAGCTCATTTTGAGCTGTATTTGAAAGAATGTGAATGGCGTTTTAATCACAGTAACTTAAAGTCTCAAATTTCCTTTCTAAAACAATTAGTTAAAGAGAGTTTGGTCTAGTTATCTAGGACAGCCCCATCAATTTTAATTCTCTTCCTGCGTGAGATTGATGCTTGATGCTTCTTTCTTAACGCTCTCATCACAATCGCAACGAGATGAAATTGGCACATTTGTGTTGGTATATCAAATAAATCCTTCAGGAGCCCGCCCGTCCATCACAAGTAATTGATTGAATAATATAGCCTTTTTCTCTCAGTTTATTTAATGCCTGCTTGTAATAAATCTCTTTTTCCGTCTTCACAATTTGGTGGTAAACCACTTTGGTTGAAAGACTATCAATAAAAACTATCACACCAAAATCACGATGAAAAAAGTTTTGTCAATAATGAGATTAAGATATTTATTTTGAGGGATGTTAAATTCTGTTTTTGATCTGACCCCAAAAAGTTAGACGACTTTAATTTAAGGACTGAGCTCTGTATTCCACAGGACTTAGTCCTTTTAGCTTACTCTGAATACGTTTATTGTTGTCGTAATAAATGTATTCGTGGAGTCTCTTCTCCAGTTGCTCGAAGGTATCAAACTGTTCATCAACACTACATTCTGTTTTCAACCGCCCAAAAAAACTTTCCATCGCCGCATTATCCAAGCAATTTCCCTTTCTTGACATACTTTGCTGAATGCCATTTTCTTTGAGCAGATTTTGATACCCTCTCATTTGATATTGCCAACCTTGATCGGAATGAAGAATCGGGTGTTCGCCATTCAGTTTAGTCATTGCTTGATTCATCATTTGGATAATTTGTTCAAAATTGGGGCTTCGTGAAAGAGAATAAGCGATAATTTCACCGTTAAAAAGGTCTTTAATCGGCGACAAATAGACTTTACCCTCAGCACACTTGAACTCACTCACATCGGTTACCCATTTCTCGTTCGGTTTGCTGGCGTGAAAATCCCGTTGCAATAAGTTCTCGGCAATGTTGCCTATCTGACCTTGATAAGAACGGTATTTACGTTTCTTACATTTTCCTTTTAAATCAAGCTGTTGCATGATATTTTGTACGCGTTTTTTATTCACACATTCGGCTTTACGCAATTCCTCTGCCACACGACGGTAGCCATAATTCCCTTTATGTTCGTGGTAAATTTGGCTAATTTTCTGCCTGATTTCTGCATTTTTATCCGCCTTAGGCTGCCGATGGTAAAAGAAGGTACTTCGCTTTAAATCAAGCAAATTAAGCAAGATGTCGAGCGGGAAATCTCTCCTTAACGCGTTGACGATTTCGGTTTTTTTGCCATTTTTTGTTGGTTTAACTCCCGCAACTTTTTTAGCACAGCAACCTCCGCTTCAAGCTCTAAAATACGATAGCGTAAGCGTTCTTCTTCAGTTTTAAACTTAGGCATTTTAGGGGATTTCGATTTCATCACGGGACGACCT
Organism: Pasteurellaceae bacterium Macca; assembly: GCA_023101485.1. Lineage (GTDB taxonomy): Bacteria > Pseudomonadota > Gammaproteobacteria > Enterobacterales > Pasteurellaceae > LVZB01. The sequence continues at coordinate 1,245,923 of LVZB01000001.1, forward strand.
TTTGGTTTGGGTAATAATCCGTTTATACCTTGTTTTTCAAAGGCTTGCAACCATTGGCTAATGATACCCGAATGGGCAATCCAACGGTTCAATGTTCTCTTGTTAAGATGAAAATGTTGGCGAGTGAATGACCGATTTTTATGGTGTTGAAGATAAAATTCGATCACCTGTTGTTTGAAAAGTGAATTGTATTTAGTCATAAAAAATCTGCCCCTTAGTTAGTTGGTTGTTTAGTCCAACTTTTGGGGGCAGATCATTTAGGGGCTTTTTCTAAATATCTTCGAATTGTTCGAGGAGAGCAATGATATTTTTGAGATAATTGTTGATGAGTCTGTTTTCCAATAATGTAATCTTGCCAAATATCTTCAGAATTTAATTTCTTTTTAAAGGTAAATGTCTTATTACAATGGGCGCATTTATAGCGTTGAAGTTTATTTTGAATACCATACTTCTGAATAGAAGAATATTGGCAAAAAGGACACGTTTTTTGTTCATTTTCAAAAGAAGGGCTTAAGGCCTTTTACTATAAGGCTTTAAGCCAGTTTTTACCAACTATTTTGTCCTATATGCCGAATAATTTGATTGCGTAAGGTATAAAAAATCCCTAGTCGATGTTGATAAACAATCATACTAGGGATTTATGCACTGTCAAACTAACAGTTCAATATATTATAAAATATCATCTTGTAAAATGACCGTTTGATCGGGAGAAATGACAACTGCAATCCCATTTTCTTTGTCCCAAGATGTATTACATAATACAGCCGTTCTTCCTTGACGAGTAATATATAATACCGTTGGTTCTACAATAGCATGATGAATATTATTTTCTTGGATATATTTTTTAACCAAAATAGTAGTTTTTTCTTCAAAAACTTGAGTTATTGCAGAAAATTCATCATAAGCTTTCTGTTGCTCTGGAGTAATTTCTTCTCCGTCAAAAGCTTCTAGTACACAATCAATTTTGAATTGATTTTGATTAAATGTAAATGTAATTGGTTTTCTCCAACCGTAATCAAAAATAAAGCTAGACATTTGTTGCTCCTTCTTTTTTCTTAGCTTCTGAAATTCCTCCTGAATGAGGAATATTATTATGTACTTCTTTTGGAACTAATTGCATTGTTTTGCAATCCTTACATTCGTGCCAAGTATAGCCATTTTGCTGACGATACACTTTTACCTCTTGTGCTGTCCATACTTTGCCATCTTTTCCTTCTTTTGTCCAAGTTTCGGCAAGTTTAGCATCAGCTTGAGGAAAATTTTTAGAGCGATCTGATGTAAAGTCTTCGATTTCTACTTCACCAACTTTTACTTCACTAAAATCAGGTTCTCCATCTTTAAATGGTATTCCATCAATATCGTATTTATCTTTAATTTCTTCCCAAGTAAGCTCATTAGGATTATCTTTTTTGGGAATAAAGTCTTCATCAGGTTTCCAGACTGAATCCCCTTCTTTTCCACTCCATTCACCATTTTCTTTTGGTAGATAGTTTTTCTCTGTTGAGGAAAACTCTTTTATATAAGTCGGTAAAGGCCAAGGTTCTGGTTTTGGTATTTTAAAACCTTCCTTTTCACTTTCTTTAGGTCTAATATTTTCAATATTATTCCCTTCGTTAAATTTATTAAAAGTCATAATAGGCTCCTGTTTTTATTAACTTAATTTTATTTGAGAATAAATTATATTTTGTAATTCAGAAGGATTATCCAATAAATTTTCATGTAATTTTATCTTGATATGATCTAAATACTGCTCTCTAGATAGTTCCTCTGAATTTTTTTTGTATAATTCATTGTTAAAATTTAATATTGAAATTAGCAAATTTGATAAATCAACATTTTGATTCCAAATATAGAAATTTCCACTTCTTTCTGCTTTGTTTAAAGCCATGAGTAAGTGATGTTTATAGTCTGTTGCAATAGGGAATTTTTTAACGCCCTCTTTTAATAACTTAAAATCAAACTCTTTTATATATCCCATTTTTTTTGCAAAGATAAATCTTGCAAGTTCGGTGTTAAATTTTTTCCGCTCTAATTCAAAGTTAGTCGTTGCTTTCACTTTATAAAGCGTTTCTTGAACATTTGCATGATTAATTTTACATAGAACAGGTTCTAACCAATCATTTTGGTAAACAACAGCAACACCTTTCGGTAATTTTGCGATTTCTTCTAGCTGTTCATCACTTACATCAGCCGCTTTACCAACGAGTCGCCGATCTGTTTCATCAGGAAGTCGCATAATAATTTTCGTATTAGTATTACGAATTGCAGAAATATCAACAGCACTTGGAGATTGATCAACAATAATAAAGCCTTGTCCATAAGTACGCATTTCAGCAATCGCATTAGAGAGCATTTCAACGGATTTTCCTAATATATTTGAGCCTTCAGAACTTTGCTCTGTGGAAGTGCGTTTTAAAATATTATGTGCTTCTTCTAACACAGTAACGTGTTTTAATGGCTGATTCATTTCAGATAAACGCATACGGTGTTCATTCAATCGCATAATTAAAATACCCATAATTAACGATTTTGTTTCCTGTGAACCAATACGGCTTAAATCAATAATAACATTACTATCAAATAAAATAGCATTATCAATTTCATCTGCATTAAACACTTCTCCATTTAAACCATTAGTTAATGATTTAACCCGTGTTACTAATGAGCCAATATAATTGCTTTTCATTTCTTGTGAATAAGCTGACTCATTAATCACATTTTCAAGTGAATATAATAAGTCAGAAAAACTTGGAAATAATGCTTCATCATATTTATTTTTTGAGCTTGTTAGATCCCAACCGCTACGTTGATAAGCATTTAAAATAGCATCTTTTAATACAGCTGGCATTGCGGCATACATTGGCCAACAGACATTAAAAATTTCTACTAAGCGGTCGATATGTTCTAAAATATGGACTTCTTTTGGAAATTTAAAAGGATTGATTTTTAATAGTTCGGTATGCTGTGGATTTGTTCCAAATACCGATACATTTTCAAAATGTCCAAAGACATTTTTATATTCGCCTTTTGCTGGTTCAATAACCATGAAAGGAATCTCTCTTTTTCTTAATTCTGAGAGAATTTGATAAATGGTATTACTCTTTCCTGAACCAGTTGAACCAGAAACAAACAGATGGCTAGTTAATTGGTTTACATTTAAATCAACATTCTGAGGTAAATCATTCCATAAATGACGAATTTGCCCTAAATGAATGCTATTTTCTATTTGATAGTTTTTTCCATCAAGCCACTGAATACGGCGACCAAAAGTAGGAGTTTCAACCACAGATACAGTAGAGGTTGAACGACGTGGCAAACTTAATTGCATTGCCATTTCTTTTCCAGACACTAATGTGGCCGGCGTAAAATAAGAAATACCAATCTCTTTGGCTAATTCTGCGTTGACTTTTGGATGCGATAAATTAGCTAACCAAGAAGAAACTTGTACTGCTTGATCGTTTCGCCAAGTTGTTAATGCGAAGTCTTCACTATTTGAATTATTACCACGCATTAAACCTAAGAAAATACTTGCTAAAGAGTTTGATGCTGCTGAATTATCACAAATAAAATAGGCTGCACTGTTCCAGCCACCATAACGGCGAGCTTCATCAACTCGTTCTAATTGATGATCTACTCGTTGTAATAATTGCTCAATTGTCTTATTAATTGTTTCTAATGTGATTTGTTTATTTGAGCCGATTGATTGTGAATTTGTTTCACCAATGCTTATTCCATAGCTATCTGTTTTACTTTCTGAACTACCTTTCGAATAGCTTGTAGATGTACCTTGTGTTAAGCCAGAAGTTTCAGAATTACTTAGGCTTGTTCCTATTGAAGAAGTTTTTCCTTTAGATATTCCGAAAGATAAGCCTTGAGATATTTGATTGGAGCTTGATTTTGATGTACCTATACTAACTCCTTTACCCCCAATACTTCCAAAAAGGCCAAGAGCTGTACCAATAGTATTGCCGATATTTATGCTTGAATTATAAGTAGTAGATTCTGTTGTACTAAATGAACGCCCATCAGTTTGTGTTGATGAGCGATTTGTACTTTCATTTATACCTTTAGTTTCTGTTAAACTCAAACTTTTACTAAAAGACTGGTTGATACTTTTACTTAAACTTAGCCCAACACTTTCATTTTCATTTTCACCATAGGAAAAAGACTGTTTTAATAAAGGGGATAATTGGGTAGCAATACCTTCATACCCAGTGCGAATAAGCTCAAGCTGTTGTGGGGAAACCGGTTCAGCAAGAATAAGAGCTTGGTATTTCTGACCTTCTGCAGCATCAATAAAATGTTCTAAACCTTGTACAAAGTGCTCACGTTCTTCGACAGAAAGTGCTGGAACACCAGTTACCGATGTGATACAAGGCTTAATATTTATATCAGTATTGCGTAAACTAAATAGCAGTTTTTCTGTTTTTTCTAGTGAAATTGGTGAGAGTTGGCTTCCTGTAAAATGTCCTTTAAAAGCTTGCTCAAGCAGAATACCCGCATCTCTTCCTTGCACACTTTTTGGTTTACCTTTAACGCCTAAATAAATAATAGTTTCTTTGCCATCACTATTTAGCAATAGGAAAACACTATATCTAGCTGCACCTAATGCAGTGTAAGTTGCGGTTAAACTTTCTAATACTGATTGTTTATTTTCTAGTACAACTCGTTCAATTTGGAATAAACGAATATCTGCTGCTATATTTATTTTTTCTTCTGGATAGCCCATTAATAATTGCAAAGAACGATTACCTAATTCAGCAAGATAGCTTTTATTTAATAACTGTTTTCCTTGTTCTATTGAACTGAATGCAGTTTGGAATATTTTTTCTTGATCTTGTTTTGTCATTAGTTGTTGTTTCATAAATATCACCTATTTATCACAGTTAAAACATTCAACAAAAGTTACAATAAGAGAAACAATAATAGCAACTGCTCCACCTACTAATAGTGCTATTTTAGTAAAATCATTTTTAGGTGATTTTACTTCTCGATTTGATTGAGAATAATCCGGTTGCGGTTGCGGTTGCGGTTGCGGTTGCGGTTGCGGTTGCGGTTGCGGTTGCGGTTGCGGTTGCGGTTGCGGTTGCGGTTGCGGTTGCGGTTGCGGTTTTGTCTGATTTGGTGTATCAGAAAACGATTTTTTTCCTTTTGATTCAATTTGTTGGAAATCTTTATCACCTTTTTTCATTAATGTCTCTCGCACATTTAATAAGTGGAGTAAGCGTATTAAGGTAAAATTGACGTTAAGATAGTTCTGTTGAGTATAAAAGTATTTACTATTCCAATCCCCTTCATTCATATTGATGTCTTGAGTAAATGCAGAGGCTTTTTCTTTTTCAAAAATATTAGGATGTTTTTCGTGAACATACCAAATAGATTTTAGTACATCAGTAATATTTTTTTGACGATCATTTAATAAAGATATTAAGCTACTCCGAATTTCACTTAAATTTCCTTTGTTCATCAATTGTATTAGGTTATCAGAAGGTACAAAATTTTGTAAATTTGGTTTTTCTATATTAAATTTCTTTTCTTTTATATTTGAATCAGTATCTGATTCAAATTTTCTTACTTGAACAAGCGGTCTGTTTTCTTGAATTTTTTGTTTCACTTGAATTAAGTGTATAATCAATTCTTTTGAAAAATAATGATCTAAATCATTTGTTTTAGAAATAAAATAGTCTTTATTCCAGCGATGTTCATGCTCTTCAAGTGTTACTACTTGTGGATTAAAAGATGAAAATAAGTTTGAATGCGTAGCTAATAGTTCATTCAATAATTGTTGATTATCGTTTGCTAGTATATCTAGATTTTTAAGATTTTTAATAAATAGTTCTTTCATAATAGCCTCTTTATAGTGCAATAATATTATTTAAACGATTTTTAAAATCATCGATTTGAGTAAGTGCTTCTTTTGCTTTATTAATTTCTTTTTCAAGAATATCTTTATTTGCAATTTTTGTATTTAAATCATTAATAATTTTTTCAAATGCAATATTGAACTCAGCACTCATAAAATTCATAAAGGTATTAGCATCTTTCTCGACATTTTCTTCGATTTTAAATTTAGCAAATCGAATTAACTCATTAAAATGGTGGCTAATTTTTGCTTCTCGGCTTAGCCAAATATCTTGAAGATTGATAACTTCGACTTCTTTTATATGAGTTTCATATTTATTACGATAACGAGTTTCTGTAATATCTTCTGTATCGCCCCAGGTGAATGGGTTATACCATTTAGATACACTTCGTTCACCAATTTTGACCTCGTAGGCCTCTTTTCCAACATAAACCTCTTCTGTAACAGTTTTAGTTTCAATCTCATCTTCATTTAATCCTAAACTTGTTATGGTGGCAATGCTTGAAATTTGTGCTTGTAATCCTTCTAATATTGGTTGAGGAATTGAATTGAGCCCATCAAGGAGATCATCAATATATTGTTGGAATATACTATGTAGTTTTTGTTGGGTAATTTCTTGTGAAGATTCAATTACTTTTTCTAATTCATTAATAGTTAGTCTAGATTCAAATGAGATATCGTTTTCTAAACGCTCTAATAATCGTTTTGCACGGAGTGGTGATATTTCTTCATTTTCAGTAACAAATATATCTTGGAAATTAGCTACTTTTGTACGAATATTAGACTCTAAATCATCTATTTTTTCCATTGTTTCTCGTGAATACAACGATTTTTTATCTTGAATAAGTATTTCTATTTTTGCTTTTGCGTCATTACTTAGATCTTTACGATGAATTAGTAATTCAAGTTGTTGCTGAATGTCATCTAATTGATTTAAATTATTTTCTAAATCGGCTGTAATTTGATTTTCATTACTGCTGATTTGAATAGCTTCTTTTAATGCGTTATAGGCTCTATTTACTCGGTTTGGTAAATTATATTTATCAATATATTCATCAATCATCGCTTCAATTGCAGGTAAGCCGCTACGTTCAGCCAATGTTGATAGACCTTTGGTTTTTAAATTATGGAGAGCTGTGCGAGTTAAAGGCATATATTGTACGAGATCCATAGCGGAGTTAGAAAATACACTTTCCATCCCATTCAGCTGTCCTATTTCTTTTTGTGTTAATTCCTGTTCTTCTGTAACTTTGTTTTTATCATTAACTATTCTTTTACGTAATAGATGAGTTAACAAAGCCGAAACAGGATAAACTAATGGTGATTCAATGCCATTAGAGATTAAATATTTTCTTATTCTTTTTAATACATCGGGAATATTTTCTTTTTCAGGGTCAAATTCATCCATTTTATTAACGATAAAAATAAAGCGATCTTTAGATTGTTTTCCTCCTTCTTGCATAATTTCTGCAATTTTGTTGAGTACCGTTTTATCGTCATTAGTTCCTAGTTGAGTAGCATTTAAAATATAGAGAATTAAGGGATTACGTTTAGAATCTTGAATATAGCCCATTGTAGTACGACTATGTTCCTCGTCTTGGCTATTGTTTGGTCCTGGCGTGTCTGTAATGACTAACCTTACATTTTCACGCTCTTTTATACCGATAATATTCCCAGTTAATTTAATAAATTTTGTATCAGGAGCTATATTCCATGTTTTTAATTTTTTGGAATTAACTATTTGGCGAGAATCAACTTCCACTCCAGCTTTATTAAAACGAGATCCTTCAAAATATCCATCAGGCATAGAATCATTATCAGTAATCTGTGCGATAGTTGCAGTAGTCGCTTCATTTGCAGCGGGTAATAGATCTGTTCCTAACATTGCATTTATTAGAGTTGATTTACCTGCAGACATTGTTGCAGCAACATAAACATCAAAATCTTTATTAAATGCTTCTTTAAAATCATGATGTATTGTGCTACGAGCATTATTTAAGTTTTCTTTAAAGAGAGGATGTTCTTTGGCCTCTATCATCAATTGCTGTATATCTTCTAAACGTTCAGCGCTATCTTTTACTTGTTCAGTATGTAAGGTAATGCTAAATCCATTTTTACAAGCATCTTTAACGCTTTCTTCCATATCGATGATGTCAGCTTCTACGCCTTTAAAAGTAATTTCAAAGTGTTGGCTACCAAGTAAGTTATATAAAGCTGGAAATAAATTTTCAATCCATAGTTGTAAGCGTAAATTTTTGTTAGCTTCAAAAAATTCTCCAGTTTCAACCAAAATATCATTAACAAAAAAATTTGTGTCAATAGTAAAAGGGTTATGTTCGATATAAATTTTGTTCATAATAAACTCCTATGTTAAGTGAATGAAAGTTAGATGGAATTTTGTAATGTATAAACATTGATCTCAAGTTCAATATTTATCAATTATATTAATCTTTTTATCTAAAATTTGAGTAATAATACCTAATCCAGATTGAATAACTAATTGAATAAGACTTTGTTTGGTAACGAAATGTTCATTACCAATATTTATATTTTCTTGTTCAGATTCTGTGTTTAGCTTTTCAAAAAGGCGATTTTTTATATTCATATCAACAGTTGCATTTTTGATAAATGTAGTATCTATTATATCTAATGCGTTAGTGAGATCCGCTCTCTGTCTTCTTGTAAGCGGTTCACCATTCAATGCTTTATTTGCAAGTAACGCATAATTTGCAGAGATAGGAATAATAGTAGGTTCAGCAAATCCTATATTGGTTAAATATTTTTTACTACGACCAACAACATCACTCAACTCTTCGCCTTTTTGTGGATCTAAGCTATCTGCTTTATTTAAAAGAAAAATAATATCTTTATGAGAATATTTATCTAAGGATTTTTTTATATTTTCTAATAAGTGAAGATCATCATTTACACCAAGTTGAGTCGCATTTAACACATAGAGTATTAAACCAAAATTACCATCATTAATCACTTCCATCGTTAAAGCTTCGTGATTATCGTCTTGGCTATTATTTGGCCCTGGCGTATCATAAATTACAAGTTCAGAATGACCATTATTTAATGCTGAAATATTACCGACAATATCAATACAATCAATGTTTTCAGCAAGATTCCAAGCACTTAAAATCTCTTTTGTTAGTTTTTCACACTTTTCAACTTTTTTAAGTCGTGTAGAATTTTTCTTTCTTTCATTTGGGTTTATATTTAATTTCCCATTTTTAAATAATCTTCCTCTTTTTTGGTAAGCTTTTCCAGAAAAATAAGTACGATAATCTTTATCATGAATACGAGTAATAGTTGCTGTAGTCGCTTCATTAGCTGAAGAGAGTAATTCAGTGCCAATTAGTGCATTAATTAACGTTGATTTTCCTGCTCTCATTGTTGCAATTACAACAACATCAAAAATCTTATTTGACATAGTAATTCCTATATTAACTACATAAGTATATTATTTATAAATCTCTAGTTATTTCGCTCAATATACTGCTTAATATTTTCCACCATTTTATCCTGCAATCCATTAGGGCTAATAATGGTTAAATGTGGGATCCAATATTGTACTAAAGGGATAATCTCCAATTCATTTACATTTTTACAAGAAATCATCAATTCATTTTCTTCTGATTTATGAATAATTTGTTGATTAGGTAATAAATTTCGGCGGAGAAAGTAAGGTGTTGCGAAACTGGATACTTTAATGACCACTTCAGCAAGTTGATTGCCGTGGGAAATACTATCACTTTCCTTAATCTCGGCGAGTAGTTGTTGATTTGGTTCAAATGTTTCATCTAATATTCTTGGCATCGTAATTTGGGTAAAACAAAAGGTTTTTTGTTTATCATTATCTGTGCCAATTAAATACCAAACACCATTTTTATTAATGAGGCTATAAGGAGCAATCGTATAAAATTTACCTTCTCGTTGCCCGCTTTTGGTATATTGGAAATGGATAAATCGTTTTTTATCAATGGCTTCTTTAAGTAATGAAAATTCATTTTTCTTAAGTTGAATATCTTCATATTGAAAGCCTTTTATTTGCACGCTTTCAGTTAATTTCTCTTGATAAAATTCACGATCAATTTGAGGAAACAGATCAGAAACGCTAGCAAAAAGGGCGAATCTTTCAATGTCTTGTTGAGTTAAGTAGCCTAATTTATAGCGATTTACTTTGTAATAACGAGGGCCGTTTTCTTCCCAAGGAAGAAAGGCTAAACGCTCTTTAATATCCCGTTGAATAGTACGAATGCTCGCTCCGTATTGTTCAGCAATTTTGGAAGTATCAAGTCGCTCGCCTTGTGTTAATCGGCTTAAAATCTCGCAGAGGCGTTGAGAAAGGACAGAAGTTTTTGACATCGTATAAAGTTCTTTTTTGCTAATGGAATAGGCTAAAGTTTACCAAAGCGAGGCGACAGGTTATGACGCGCAATAAAAAATTTTCTGAATTTTATCTGAAAAAGGCGTTTAAAAATAGATCTTAAAAGTCTAATATAAGAATGATTTGCTATTTCATTAAAAAAGTCAAGGACTATTATTTTCCCTTTATGTGTGAAGGGAAATGCAGATTGAATACGTTAAATAAAGATCAACAATTACTACAAACGATTGGGCGGGCGATTTCAAAATATCGTCAATCCTCAGAACTTACCCAAGCACAGTTAGCGGAAATTTTAGGGATTAGTAATGATGCAGTTTCTCGTATGGAGCGAGGAAAAACCGTGCCTTCGGTATTGCGTTTATTAGAGCTTTCGGAAATTTTTCATTGTGAATTAGCGGATCTTTTAACTGAAACGAGTAATCGCTCCGTCGATCAAGCAAGAAGATTAGAGAACCTTCTTGCAACCTTAAGTGCTACGGAGCGAGCGGAATTGGTTGAAGTATTAGAGCGTATGATAAAGTGGAAAAATATGCCCTGAATTCAGTTTTTTAATTTGAGGATTTACTCTCTCTTTTTAACTAGGGCATTTTAATGCCAAAAAATTTAAAAAAAACACTTGCAATGGGGATTAAATTCGATTAGTTTTTTCCTCAATTTAATTTAAGGAGCTAAACAGATGCTTGTTTATTGTGTCACTCGCCATCATCACCATCACCCCTGACTTTCTTTCAGGCGTGTTGGTGTGCTTGGAAGAAACTTCCGAGCAGTGACATAGGATAACTCCTTAGGATGACCAAAAATGAAACTCTCGGAAGCTAAGCGCCGAGAGTTTTTTTATTTCATCAAGAGGAAAAAATATGTCAAACAGTAACTTACGCATTGCGATGCAAAAATCGGGTCGGTTAAGCCGAGAGTCACAACAACTGCTTAAACAGTGCGGTATCAATATTCAGTGGAATGAACAACGTCTTATTGCCTATGCGGAAAATCAGCCTATTGAGATTTTGCGCGTGCGTGATGATGATATTGCAGGGCTCGTTTTTGACGGGGTAGTGGATTTAGGCATTGTGGGGGAGAATGTGCTTGAGGAGTGTGCCCTCGGGCGACAAAACCAAGGGGAAAATGCGGATTATACTTTCCTACGGCGTTTGGATTTTGGTGATTGTCGCCTCTCCCTTGCCTTACCTCGTAACGCCGATTATCAAGGCATTGAAAGTTTAACAAATGCCAGAATCGCCACCTCTTACCCTAATCTTCTAAAACGTTTTATGTCCTCTATGGGCATTCCCTATAAAAATTGTTTGCTGACAGGTTCTGTGGAAGTCGCCCCTAGCGCAGGGCTTGCCACTGCGATCTGTGATTTAGTTTCCTCTGGCGCAACTCTTGAAGCCAACGGTTTGCGTGAAGTACAAACGATTTACCGTTCCCAAGCCTGCTTAATTCAACGAACAGCCCCGCTTTCTGCAGAAAAACAAGCCCTTGTGGAGAAACTGCTCCAACGGATTAACGGTGTTAGCCTTGCGAGAGAATCCAAATACATTATGTTGCACGCCCCCAAAGACAAACAAGAAGCCATTATTGCGCTGCTACCTGGCGTGGAATGCCCCACAATTTTACCCTTAGCAGGCGATAACAGCCATGTTGCCATGCATATGGTCAGCCAAGAAAATTTATTTTGGGAAACCATGGAAGAATTGAAAGCCATTGGTGCAAGTTCAATTTTAGTCTTACCGATTGAAAAAATGATGAATTAAGGAAAAACCATGCAAACACTTTTTTGGAACCAACTCTCTCCCCAAGAACAACAAAACGCCCTACGCCGTCCTGTACAAACAATCGGTGCTAGCCTAACCAACAGTGTAAGCGAAATTTATACGGCGGTAAAAACACAAGGTGATGCCGCATTATTCGCATTCAACGAAAAATTTGACGGCGTGAAATTAACCGATTTACGCGTAAGCACCGAACAAATTGAACAAGCCAGCCAACGCCTTAGCCCAGAACTCAAACAGGCTATTCAAACTGCCAAAGGCAATATTGAACGCTTTCATCAAGCCCAAAAAATGCCTAGCGTGGATTTAGAAACCCAAGCAGGCGTGCGTTGCCAACTGCTGACTCGCCCAATTCAACGCGTAGGCTTGTATATTCCGGGGGGTTCTGCGCCCTTATTTTCTAGCGTATTGATGCTTGCTGTGCCTGCGACAATCGCTCATTGCCAAACCATCGTGCTTTGTTCCCCCCCTCCGATTGCCGATGAAATTCTTTATACCGCCCATTTATGCGGTATCGAACATATTTATGCGGTGGGTGGCGCACAAGCCATTTTCGCTATGGCAGAAGGCACCGCCAGCATTCCCAAAGTAGATAAAATTTTCGGCCCTGGAAACAGCTTTGTTACCGAAGCCAAACGCCAAGTCCAACAAAACGGCACGGCTATTGATATGCCTGCGGGTCCTTCTGAAGTCCTCGTAATTGCCGATGAATTTGCCGATGCCGATTTTATCGCCAGCGATTTACTTTCCCAAGCCGAACACGGCGCAGATTCCCAAGTTATCTTACTGACAACCCGTATTGAAGTCGCCCAAGCCACAGAGCAAGCAATAAACCGTCAGCTCGCAACATTACCGCGAAAAACGACCGCTCTCCAAGCCTTACAACACAGCCGTTTGATTATTGCCGATGATTTATCCCAATGTGTTGCCATTAGCAACCAATACGCCCCCGAACATTTAATTGTCCAAGTTGAAAATGCACGCCAATTATTGCCCTTTTTAGACAATGCAGGCTCCATTTTCTTAGGGGCTTATTCGCCTGAAAGTATGGGCGATTATGCAAGTGGTACTAACCACGTTCTGCCCACATACGGCTACACCAAAACCTATTCCAGCTTAGGTTTAGCGGATTTTAGCAAACGTATGACGGTACAAGAACTCTCTATTGATGGCTTTAAAACGCTTGCGCCTACGGTTATCGCAATAGCAGAAGCAGAACAGCTAGAAGCACATAAACAAGCGGTAAGTATTCGTTTAGAAAAATTATCAATCTAAGCAAATTTTTATTAAAAAATGACCGCTTGTAAAAGGAGGAAAAATGCAAAACCCCATTGAAATTTATCAAAGCGCCGATGGACAAGCACAAGTTGAAGTACGCTTTGAACAAGATACCGTTTGGCTTTCACAGGCACAAATGGTGCAACTGTTTGGACGCAATCAATCCGTTATTTCACGTCATATTAATAATGCGCTGGAAGAAGGAGAAATCAACATAAAAAGCAATATGCAAAAAATGCATATTGCTTCTGCCGATCGCCCTGTTACTTTTTACGATTTGGAAACGATTATTTCAGTCGGTTACCGCATTAAATCCGCCCAAGGCGTGGCATTTCGCCGTTGGGCAACTGCCCGTTTAAAAGATTATTCGTTTAATCATGCATATGCTTAAAAAAACCAACTAAAACAGGAAATACGATGGCAATTAACACCTTAACCAAACGCAATGTGCAACAACTCACGCCTTACCAATCGGCACGCCGTTTGGGTGGCAATGGCGATATTTGGCTGAACGCCAATGAATATGCCGTTTCCCCCGATTTTAATTTAAGTCAAACCGACTTTAACCGCTATCCCGAGCCACAGCCACAAGGGGTTATTCAGCGTTATGCACAATATGCAGGCGTGATGCCCGAAAATATTTTAGTCAGCCGTGGCGGAGATGAAAGCATTGAGTTGATTATCCGAACTTTTTGCGAAGCAGATGAAAAAATACTTTATTGTCCGCCCACTTATGGTATGTATGCCGTCAGTGCCGAAACCTGCGGTATTCAAACGCAAACCGTACCATTATTGCCTGATTTTCAACTGGATGTTGCCAAAATCGAAGAGGCTCTCAACCACGATAATAAAATCAAAGTCCTGTTTTTATGCAATCCCAATAACCCAACGGGGACGTTATGCAAGCGGTCAGATTTAGAACACATTTTGCACTTCACCGCGGGCAGAGCCATTGTGGTGGTCGATGAAGCCTATATTGATTTTTGCCCTGAACACAGCTTAGTCGGCGCGTTAGCCAATTATCCACACCTTGCGATTATCCGCACCCTCTCCAAAGCCTTTGCCTTGGCAGGTTTGCGCTGTGGCTTTACCTTAGCCAATCCCGAATTGATTGCACAATTACAAAAAGTAATTGCCCCTTATCCTTTGCCCACTGTGGTCGCAGACATCGCCGAGCAAGCATTACAACCGCAAAGCATTGCACAAACCCAAACACGCATTGCCGAAATCTTAGAAAACCGCCAATGGTTTGCACAAGCATTAAGCCAACTCCCCAATGTCGAACACGTCTTTACCAGCTTTGGCAATTATGTATTAGTCAAATTTACCGATGGTGAAAAAGTGTTCCAAGCATTATGGAATAAAGGCATTATTTTGCGAAATCAACATTCTGCGCTTGGCTTAAACCACTGCATCCGCATTACTATCGGCTCGCGTTCAGAACTCGAAACCGTACTCAATGAAATTCAATTTTTAACCAAGGAATAAACACATGAAACCACAAGCAATTTTATTTATCGACCGTGATGGCACTTTAATTGATGAGCCAAAAACCGATTTTCAAATCGACAGTTTAGAAAAGCTGAAATTAGAAAAAAACGTGATTCCTGCCTTGCTGAAATTACAACCCTACTATCAATTTGTGATGGTCAGCAACCAAGATGGCTTAGGCACAGCCAGTTTTCCCCAAGCCGATTTTGACAAACCACACCAAGCGATGTTAGCGCTTTTCCGCTCACAGGGCATTGAATTTGCCGACATTCTAATTTGTCCGCATAAACCCGAAGATTTATGTGAATGCCGTAAGCCCAAAACCCAACTACTTGAAAAATACATTCAACAACAACGCTTTGATCCACAACACAGCTTTGTGATTGGCGATCGCCAAACGGATGTCCAACTCGCCGAAAACTTAGGTATTCAAGCCTTACAATATCACCCCGAAAAACTCAACTGGGATTTAATTGCAGAAAAACTCTTGCCAAAAACCACTTCTAGCCCCGCCAATCGCTATGGCGAAGTGGTTCGTACCACCAAAGAAACGGACATTAAAGTCCAAGTCTGGCTTGATGAAACGGGTATGAATCAAATCCAAACTGGCATTGGCTTTTTTGACCATATGCTTGACCAAATCGCCACCCATGGCGGTTTCCGTATGAACGTTACCTGTAACGGCGATTTACATATCGATGAACACCATAGCGTAGAAGATACTGCCCTTGCCTTAGGCGCGGCATTAAAACAAGCCCTTGGCGATAAACGCGGTATTGCCCGCTTTGGTTTTGTGTTACCGATGGACGAATGCAAAGCCGAATGTACCCTCGATTTATCTGGACGCCCGTATTTTAAATTTAAAGCCAAATTCAAACGGGATAAAGTGGGCGATTTCAGCACCGAAATGACGGAACATTTCTTCCAATCATTGGCGTTTAGCCTGATGGCGACCTTACATTTAAAAACCAAAGGCGACAACGACCACCACAAAATTGAAAGCCTGTTTAAAGTGTTCGGCAGAACATTAAGACAAGCCATTCGGATTGAGGGGAATACGTTACCGAGTAGTAAAGGTGTATTATAATTTTTAAAAAGGTAAGGAGTATATGATGTTATCTAACTTAAAAGAATTAGTAAGTAATATGAAAAAGAATGATTGGGTAATTGATTTATTCAATTTTGAATTTAATGGTATAAGGTATTTTGTTTTTGTTCAATTGTACTCGGAAGATGAAAGGAAACCTCAATATAGCCTTGCTAAATTATTGTTTATTGATTCTAATGATAATGATCGAAAATTTTTAATTCATTCAAATTCAAAAGTATTCTTAGAGTTAAATGTAAGAGCATTTAGGGAATTCTTTCATATTCCATATGTGGAAAATCATGTTGGTGATGCAATTGTCAATTTCCAAGAAAGATTAGGAAATGTAATCCCAATATTAGTTACCAAAAAAACAAATCAAGAGATTGTACAGATTGTAAATCATATAGATTCAAATCAACAAAGAAATAGAGGGACTTATTTATCTCATGTTATTAGATTGCCACAAGGAAATCATAGGAGATGTTTAACTGATAATAAAGCTAAATTACTTAGACCTGACGTATATAATCATTTTGCAGATGACAAGACTATTAGTTTTTGTTTTTTTGAGGACGAAAATAGAGAGAATGATTTAATAAGAATATTGGAGCTATTTGAGCGAGGTAATCATTAATGTTTCAAATAATTATCATCGACACAGGTTGTGCCAATCTTTCCTCAGTCAAATTTGCCTTTGAGCGATTGGGCTATCAGCCGATTATCAGCCAAAACCCTAGGGATATTCAGCAAGCGGATAAACTTGTTTTACCAGGGGTCGGGACAGCAAAAGCGGCAATGCACAATTTAGCCCAACGTGGGCTGATTGAACTGATTCGCTCGGTAACACAACCCACATTAGGCATCTGCTTAGGTATGCAGATTATGATGGACTATTCCCACGAAGGCGACGTTGCCACCCTATCGCTGATGCAAGGTAACACGGAATTACTCCCCAACACGGGTTTGCCATTACCACATATGGGCTGGAATAAAGTGCAATATCAAGCCAATCATCCGCTGTTTTGCGATATTGCCCAAGATAGCTATTTTTATTTTGTGCATAGCTACGGCGTGATGCCAAATCCACATACCATTGCAACTTGCGAATATGGCACGCCATTTTCAGCCGCCATTCAACACCAAAATTTTTATGGCGTACAATTTCATCCCGAGCGTTCAGGCAAAGCGGGCGCCACGCTATTACGCAATTTTGTGGAGAATATTTCCCTATAGTTCTAGGATCTCTAGGTGCTAGCCTAAGGTAATAAATTACCTTAGGTTAAAAAAATATTACCCCTTTGGGGTAAATAATTTTGTCCCAAGGGGACAATACAATATTTAACCTAGGATATTATCCTAGGTAATTGAGAGGTTTCCTAAGGTAATAAATTACCTTAGGTTAAAGAAAATATTACCCCTTTGGAGTAAATGATTTGTCCCAAGGGGAGAATGCAATATTGAACCTAGGATATTATCCTAGGTGATTGAGAGGTTTCCTAAGGTAATAAATTACCTTAGGTTAAAGAAAATATTACCCCTTTGGAGTAAATGATTTGTCCCAAGGGGAGAATGCAATATTGAACCTAGGATATTATCCTAGGTGATTGAGAGGTTTCCTAAGGTAATAAATTACCTTAGGTTAAAGAAAATATTACCCCTTTGGGGCAAATAATTTGTCCCAAAGGGACAATACAATATTTAACCTAGGATGTTATCCTAGGTAATTGAGTAGTTTCCTAAGGTCCTATCCAAAGGAGGAAATATGAGCTACACTCGATTGTTGTATCATATTATTTTTAGAACAAAATATGGCGCACCTACGATATGCGAAGAAAATGAAAAACATTTATATCGTTATATTTGGGGATTTGTTAAGGCACATGACTCTGTGCTATATCAAATAAATGGTATGCCTGACCATATTCATTTATTTGTTGAATTGCACCAAACAATTTCTGTGGCTACCTTTGTGCAAAAATTAAAACGGGCAACACATCTATTTTTAGATCAAAATAAGCGGTTATTTCCTGATTTTGAATCTTGGGCAGTCGGATATTGTGCTTTAACTTATTGTGAGCGTGATAAGAATAAAATTATTCACTATATTAAAAATCAAAAAGAGCATCATAGGAAAAAAGATTTCATAGATGAAATGCAGTTTTTATTAACGGATGTTGGGATTGAATATGATCCTGCATTTTTTGAGAAAAATTTATAATAATAGGAGCAAATACAATGACAAAACCTATGATTATCCCTGCGCTAGATTTAATTGACGGGCAAGTTGTGCGTTTGCATCAAGGCGACTACGCCAAGCAAACCACTTATAGCGATAACCCGATTGAACAATTTTTGCATTATGTACAACAAGGTGCAGAGCAATTACATTTGGTTGATTTAACAGGCGCAAAAAATCCACAGCAACGCCAAACCGCTTTAATTGGCGACATTATTCAAGCGGTTCAATGCCCCATTCAGGTGGGCGGCGGTATTCGCAGTGAGCAAGATATTGCCGACTTATTTGCCGTTGGTGCCAATCGTGTGGTTATCGGTTCTACTGCCGTGAAAGAGCGTGAGCAGGTAAAAAGCTGGTTTCAACGCTATGGCGCAGACAAATTTGTGTTGGCATTGGATGTCAATATTGATGCAAGCGGTCAAAAAATCATTGCCATTAGCGGTTGGCAAGAAGCCAGTGGCGTTTCCCTTGAAGAGTTGATTGAGGATTATCAATCCGTGGGATTAAAACACGTTTTATGTACCGATATTTCCAAAGACGGCACATTATCGGGTTCAAATGTGGCACTCTACCGTGAAATTTGTGCCGCTTTTCCACAAATCGCGTTTCAATCTTCTGGAGGCATTGGAAAATTAGCGGATGTTGTCGCTTTACACAATACGGGTGTCAGCGGTGTGATTATTGGACGGGCTTTATTAGAAGGCAAATTTAGCGTAGCGGAGGCAATAGCATGTTAGCAAAACGCATTATTCCTTGTTTAGATGTGAAAGAGGGCCAAGTGGTTAAAGGCGTACAGTTTCGTCATCACGAAATTATTGGCGATATTGTTCCCCTTGCACAACGCTATGCCGAAGAAGGCGCTGATGAATTGGTTTTCTACGATATTTCTGCCTCTGCACAGGGCAAAATTGTCGATAAAAGCTGGGTTGCTAAAATTGCCGAAGTGATTGATATTCCATTTTGTGTCGCTGGGGGCATTAAAAGCGTTGCCGATGCCGAGAAAATTCTTTCCTTTGGTGCGGATAAAATTTCTATCAATTCCCCTGCATTAGCCAACCCTAATTTAATCAATGAATTGGCAGAACGTTTTGGCGTGCAATGTATTGTGGTCGGGATTGATAGCTGGTTTGAGCAAGCAACAGGAAAATATTGGGTAAATCAATACACTGGCGATGAAAGCCGTACCCGTCAAACCCATTGGCAACTTTTAGATTGGGTAAAAGAAGTGCAACAACGTGGTGCTGGCGAAATTGTATTGAATATGATGAATCAAGATGGCGTACGTCAAGGCTATGATTTAACACAACTTAAAATGGTTCGCCAACATTGTCGCGTGCCGTTAATCGCTTCAGGTGGTGCAGGCGAAATGGTGCATTTTCGTGATGCGTTTCTCGATGCCGAAGTCGATGGTGCATTAGCCGCCAGTGTGTTTCACAAACAAATTATCAATATCGGCGAATTGAAAAATTATTTAGTTCAATCAAAAATAGAAATCAGAAGATAACCGATTTTACAAAAGGAAAACAAAATGGCTATTGGTAAAACAATCAAAATTTATCTTGATGATGGTAGCGTAAGTGGTATTCGTCATGCAGAAATTGTTAATTGGACAGGTCAAGCAATTGCAATTCCAAGAATACAAATAAAACAACTTGCTAAATGGAATGAAGCACAAAAAGCAGGAGTTTATTTCTTATTTGGTGTAGATGAAAACAGTGGTGATGCCACTGTATATATTGGAGAGTCTGAAAATGTATTAGAAAGACTAAATACACATATCAAGCAAAAAGATTTTTGGAACGAAGCCATTTTATTCACCAGTAAAGATGAAAATTTAACTAAATCACACATTAAATATTTAGAATCCAATTTAATTAAACAAGCTGACGAAGCAAAGCGTTATGTTTTAATGAATCGCAATACTTCTTCAACTGTTTTACCGCGTAGCGACCAAGATGCAATGCAAGAATTTATGAACAATATTCGTTTATTATTGGGCACGATGGGGCATAAAGTTTTAGAAACTTATTTAGAAAATAAATCTAAAATTACACAGGAAAAGTCAAGTCCATATGACAATATAGAATTTAAATTTATCAAAAATGGCATAAAAGCAATCGGTATTCGAACCAATGAAGGTTTTGTTGTCAAAAAAGGTTCTATTATTCATAAAAATATTAGCCCTAGCCTAAGTCCAAACCTTAAAAAAATGAAAGAAGAATTAAAAACTAAAAATATTATTGTTCCTCATAAAGATAATCTCTTTATTTTTAAAGAAGATTATTTATTTCTTTCTCCTGCTCAAGCAATCAACATTATCACAGGTTCACCAATTAGTGCCCCGCAATCATGGAAAATAGGCACATTAACACTAAAAGAATTTGAACAAAATTTAGATAAGGAAATTGAAAATGCTCAATATTAATCATATCAACTGGCAAAAAATTGATGGCTTATTGCCTGTTATTGTCCAAAATGCAACCACCTGTGAAGTGCTGATGCTGGGCTATATGAACCAACAAGCCTTAGAAAAAACCATGGCAGAAAAACAAGTGACATTTTATTCCCGCACCAAACAACGCCTATGGACAAAAGGCGAAACCTCAGGCAATTTTTTAAATGTGGTGGCAATGAATTTGGATTGCGACCAAGATAGCTTGTTGATTTTAGCCAATCCTGTGGGCGAAACCTGCCACACTGGCACAGACAGCTGTTTTAGCCCGTTAAGTGAAGCGCCTGAATGGGTGTTTTTTGCGAAATTAGAACAGCTTATTGCCAGCCGTAAAAATGCCGACCCACACAGTTCCTACACCGCTTCACTTTATGCACAAGGCACAAAACGCATAGCCCAAAAAGTCGGCGAAGAAGGCGTGGAAACCGCCCTGGCTGCCACCGTCAAAGACCGCGAAGAAACCATTTGTGAAGCCGCAGATTTGGCGTATCACTTAACGGTTTTATTACAAGATGCGGATTTACAATGGTCAGATGTGCTAGGAAAGTTAAAGGAACGACACGCATAATGGTAAGAAAAAGGGGCGAAAGCCCTTTTTTTCTAGGCAGGAGATTTATTTTATTTTGTGAAGAAAATCAAAGGAATCGCACAATAATTTGATCTACATTCGCCCTAATGAATGGAAATTTGCTATAATTCCGCTGTTTTTATTTTTGAAATCATCAAGAGGAACTTACTATGTCCGTCAAAAAAATGGCTGATCTTGACCTAGCAGGCAAACGCCTTTTTATCCGTGCAGATCTTAATGTACCCGTCAAAGAGGGCAAAGTTGTATCTGATGCACGTATCCGTGCGACTATCCCAACGTTAAAACTCGCCTTACAAAAAGGGGCAAAAGTGATGGTGACCTCACACTTAGGTCGCCCAACTGAAGGTGTGTTTGAAGAAGCAAATTCTCTACAACCGGTGGTAGATTACCTCAACAATGCTGATCTGGGTGTGCCGGTCCGTTTAGTGCGGGATTATTTAGACGGCGTAGATGTCAAAGAAAACGAAATTGTTGTCCTTGAAAACGTGCGTATTAACAAAGGTGAGAAGAAAAACGACCCTGAATTAGCGAAAAAATATGCCGCTCTTTGTGATGTGTTTGTGATGGACGCATTTGGTACAGCACACCGTGCTGAAGGTTCAACCTACGGCGTGGCACAATTTGCACCAATCGCTTGTGCAGGTCCATTACTCGCCGCAGAATTAGACGCCCTTGGTAAAGCCTTAAAAGAGCCACAACGCCCAATGTTAGCGATTGTTGGTGGTTCAAAAGTTTCTACAAAACTAACCGTATTAGATTCCCTTTCACAAATTGCGGACCAACTTATCGTCGGTGGTGGTATTGCCAATACGTTCATTGCAGCTGAAGGTAACAATGTGGGTAAATCACTATACGAAGCGGATTTAATCCCCGAAGCACAGCGTTTAGCCAAAGCAACCAATATTCCTGTGCCTGTTGATGTTCGTGTGGGAACGGCGTTCTCTGAAACCGCACCTGCAACCCATAAAGCGGTAACAGACGTGTCAGAAGAGGAGTCTATTTTCGATATTGGCGATAAATCCGCTGAAGAATTAGCTGACATTATCCGTAATGCGAAAACCATTTTATGGAATGGTCCTGTGGGCGTGTTTGAATTCCCGAATTTCCGTAAAGGCACAGAAATTGTTGCTCAAGCGATTGTGGATGCCACAGCCAATGGCGCATTCTCTATCGCAGGCGGTGGCGATACTTTAGCTGCGATTGATATGTTCGGCATTGCGGATAAAATTTCTTATATTTCAACAGGTGGTGGTGCGTTCTTAGAATTCGTCGAAGGCAAAGTATTACCTGCGGTTGAAATTTTAGAAAAACGCGCTAACGACTAGTCGCCCCTTTAAAAGCTTGCAAGGCAAGAACAAATTTTTAGTAAAATCAGACCGCTTGTTGCGGTAAAAGGGTGGGGAAACTCGCCCCCTGATTCACAGTGTTTCAACATTCTATTAAGGAACTCAAAATGGCAAAATTATTAGACATCGTAAAACCAGGTGTAGTAACGGGTGATGACGTTCAAAAAGTCTTTGCGTATGCCAAAGCAAATAACTTCGCAATCCCAGCGGTTAACTGTGTGGGAACAGACAGCGTTAATGCAGTATTAGAAACTGCAGCCCGTGTAAAAGCACCGGTGATTGTGCAATTCTCTAACGGTGGTGCGCAATTCTATGCAGGTAAAGGTATTAAGCCAACCTCCGGCGCTCGCCCTGATGTTTTAGGTGCGGTAGCGGGTGCGAAACACGTTCATGAATTAGCCAAAGAGTACGGTGTGCCAGTGATTTTACACACCGACCACGCAGCGAAAAACTTACTGCCGTGGATTGACGGCTTACTCGAAGCCGGTGAAAAACACTTCGCAGAAACAGGCAAACCACTTTTCTCTTCCCATATGATTGACCTTTCAGAAGAGCCGATTGAAGAAAACATGGAAATCTGCCGTGAATATCTTGCTCGTATGAGCAAAATCGGCATGACCCTTGAAATTGAAATTGGGATCACTGGTGGGGAAGAAGATGGTGTAGATAACTCTGATGTGGATGAATCTCGCCTTTACACACAACCAAGTGAAGTGCTTTATGTGTATGACCAATTACACCCAGTAAGCCCACGTTTTACGGTGGCAGCGGCGTTTGGTAATGTACATGGCGTGTATAAACCGGGTAATGTGAAATTAAAACCGTCTATTCTTGGTGCATCGCAAGAGTTCATCGAGAAAGAGCGTAACCTACCGAAAAAACCAATTGATTTCGTGTTCCACGGTGGTTCAGGTTCAAGCCGTGAAGAGATCCGTGAAGCGATTGGCTACGGTGCGATTAAAATGAATATCGACACCGATACCCAATGGGCATCTTGGGATGGTATCTTACAGTTCTACAAAGCGAACGAAGCCTACCTCCAAGGTCAATTAGGTAACCCAACGGGCGAAGATGCACCAAACAAAAAATACTACGATCCACGTGTTTGGTTACGCAAAATGGAAGAGTCTATGTCTAAACGCTTAGAGCAATCTTTCGAAGATTTAAACTGCGTAAACGTTTTATAATTAGCAAAATTTCGTTAAAATCAGACCGCTTGTACAAGCGGTCTTTTTTTCATTTTTATTTGCAGAGGAAACCATGGCAACACCGTTACTTGAAGTGAATGCACTGAGTAAGCGCTTCACCGACCGCATTGGGCTGTTTCGCAAGCAAGATTTTTATGCGGTGAAAAATGTTTCCTTCACGCTGAACCGCCACGAAACCTTAGCCATTATTGGGGCGAATGGGGCGGGGAAATCCACCTTATCAAAAATGCTTGTGGGCATTACCGAGCCAACTTCCGGCACAATGCACTTCAATGGTCAGCCATTGCATTATGGTGACTATGCTTTTCGCACCAAAAAGATCCGCATGATTTTCCAAGATCCGAACGATGCCTTCGATCCAAACTACAACATCGGGCAGATTTTGGATTCTCCGCTAAAATTGGCGACCAATTTATCCGAAGAGAACCGCAACGAGCGTATTTTTCGCACCTTAAAACTGGTGGGAATGTACCCAGAACACGCCCTTGTGCCGATTAAAGAGGCATCAAGTAGCCAAAAACAGCGTGTGGCGTTAGCACGGGCGTTGATTCTTAATCCGGAGATTATCATTGTCGATGATACGCTAAGTAATGTGGATTTTTCCGTAAAAAGCCAGCTCACGAATTTACTACTGAATTTGCAAGAACGATTGGGGCTTTCTTACCTCTATGTGGGGCAGAATCTTGGTTTGATTAAGCATCTCTCGGATAAATTGATGGTCATGGACAGTGGTGAAGTGGTGGAGTATGGGAATACCAAATCAATTTTGCTTCATCCTCAACACAGTATTACTCAGCGTTTAATTGAGAGCCATTTTGGGCAGAAATTGACGGAGTCCGCTTGGGCTGAGGGGTAAAATAATTCGTCTTGCCTTGACCTATTGCAAACTTTTCCCCAAATTTCCCGCCCTTCTTTGGCGGTTATGCCTATACTACGCCCTTCGTAAAATGAGAGAGAACAAGGAGAGATGATGGAATTATTCGAAACGATTCGCCAACGTAAAACAATTAAATTATTTAATCAGCAAGTGAAAATTTCTCGGGAAGAGATGGCGGAAATGCTTGCCCTTGCACAGCTTGCTCCGTCGAAAGCGAACCTCCAACCTTGGCGGTTTGTGGTGGTGGATGATACACAACAAAAACAAGCCCTTAGCCAACTTGTGGCTTTTAATGGCCCGCCCTGTGAAAGTGCGGCGGCGGCGGTGTTGATTTTAGCGGATCGCCAATACGATCAACTGTTAGAGAACATTGTTCAGCGTTCTGTTGAAACGGGTTGTTTACACGAGAATTTTAAAGCGCGTTCGTTGAATTTTCTCCGTAGCCTACATCAAGGTTTAACGGAGCAAGATTTGCGAGATCAGGTGTTGATTGATACGAGCCTATCGGCAATGCAGTTAATGCTTGTGGCAAAAGCCAAAGGTTATGATAGCCATGCAATTGGCGTGTTTGATCGCGATGCGGTCCTCGAGCTTTTAGAGGTCGATGCCAGCCGTTATCTGCCGGTGATGTTATTAGCAATCGGGAAAGCGGCTGTGCCAGCATTGCCAAGTGCGCGTTTAAACCTTGAACAGACTGTGGCGTGGAATAGTGGAAAAGATCTCCCCCGTTAAAGGGCGAAAAGGGGGAAAACAAGCGGTCGAAATTGTGCAATTTTTTGCATAGGTGCTACAATTCCGACCCTTTTCCTTCCTTGAAAAAGCAGGGGGGAGTTGCGTAAAAAGAGAATGATGTTAGGAATAATCAAAAGAGGAGAGAAAATGACCAAACATTATGACTATATTGCCATTGGTGGCGGAAGTGGTGGAATTGCTTCCCTCAATCGTGCCGCAAGTTATGGCAAAAAATGTGCCATTATTGAAGCAAAATACCTTGGTGGAACTTGTGTGAATGTCGGCTGTGTGCCGAAAAAAGTGATGTTCTACGGTTCGCAAATTGCTGAAGCGATTCATCATTACGCACCTGATTATGGTTTTGAGGTGGAAGTGAAACGCTTTGATTTTGAGAAACTGATCGAAAATCGTCAAGCCTACATCGGGCGTATTCATCAATCCTACAATAACGTCCTTGCGAAAAATAATATTGATGTTTTCAATGGCTTTGGCAAGTTTGTGGATGCAAGGCATATTGAAATCCGTTTTGAGAATGGCGAAACAGAGATTATCAGTGCGGATCATATTCTCATCACCACAGGGGGAAGCCCCGCTCGCCCAACTATTCCTGGGGCAGAATATGGTATTGATTCAGACGGCTTTTTTGCCCTGACTGAGTTACCAAAACGTGTTGCCGTTGTCGGTGCTGGCTATATTGCCGTAGAGCTTGCTGGCGTATTAAATGGATTGGGGGCAGAAACACACTTATTTGTTCGCCAAAACACACCAATTCGCACTTTTGACCCGATGATTATTGACACCTTAATGGAAGTCTTCGCCCAAGACGGTATTCAGTTACACCGCCATGCGATTCCAAAAGAGGTGGTAAAAAATGCCGATGATTCTCTCACTTTAATGTTGGAAGACGGGCGTACTCAAACCGTCGATTGCCTTATTTGGGCGATTGGCAGAAAACCGGCAACGGATAAATTGAATTTGGAAGCTGTTGGGGTTGAAACCAACGAGCGGGGGTATATTAAGGTCGATAAATTCCAAAACACCAATGTGCCAAATATCTATGCCGTTGGGGATATTATCGAAGGGGGCATTGAGCTGACCCCTGTTGCGGTTGCCGCAGGTCGCCGTTTATCAGAGCGTTTGTTCAATAATAAAGCAAATGAACATCTTGATTATCGCCTTGTGCCAACGGTGATGTTCAGTCACCCACCAGTTGGTACGGTTGGTTTAACGGAGCCAAACGCTATTGCACAATACGGTGCGGAGAATGTGAAAGTGTATCAATCTTCTTTTACACCGATGTATAGTGCCGTGACCCAACATCGCCAACCGTGCCGAATGAAATTAGTTTGTGTTGGAGAGGATGAGAAAATAGTTGGACTACACGGTATTGGTTTTGGTGTGGATGAGATGATCCAAGGCTTTGCCGTTGCAATTAAAATGGGGGCAACCAAAGCGGATTTTGATAATACAGTGGCGATTCACCCAACCGGTTCGGAAGAGTTTGTGACAATGCGTTAGTAATTTGGACCAAAAAATTCACTTTTGTGGGTTTTTTGGTCGTTTTTTTTGAGGGCAATGATGAAAAAACGCTGGATTATGCTAAGTGCAGCATTTCTTGTCACCGCTTGTGATGATGGCAACATAGTTCAAGGGACGAAAACACAATCAAATTCAACGGCGAATAGCAATAAAGCGACCGTGGTTGAAGGCGAGAAAAAAGCCGAATCTCAAACTGTGGATAACAAAGTAGGTACAGATCAAAAAATACTAAATCTACTCAATCAAAGGTACAGCTAGCAAGCCGTAAAACATCAAAAACACCAGTCAATAAACACCAAGTTGAGAAAAAAGGGAAAATAAAACAGACTGCTAAATCAAAATCTGTAGAGAAAATCAATAATGGTCTTTCTCCAGAAGAACAACGTGTTGGTGCACAAAAAGTGACATCTAGCGAGACGAATATTCTCTACCTGAAATAAAACTGCCGTTATCCTTATATGTCAGCGAGTGAAATTAAAGCTTATGATTGTGGTGTAAAACCGGTTACTATCCATAAAGCGTAGTAGTGATCAAAAGTGAAAACCTCGAAGGTCAGCCTTCGAGGTTTTTTTACGCCTACTCAATACCCGCGATTTTATGGGTTTGAATGCTTAACTGCCATCTTGGTTTATTTGGACGTTGGTTTAATTTACCAAGCTGGGTAATTGTTTCGAGCATATTCATCACGCCATTCTCTTCACAGGGGGAGAGATAGTAGCGTTGCGCTTGAATGGTCTGTTCAATCTGTTCGCAAAAATCTTGGACATCGCCATCCACCACAATTCTCACCTCGTGGGCAAAGGGGATATGGTGTTTCAAATAGTTCTTTTGATATAACCGCTTGGGGCTAGTGGCGATATAGTCGATCTGCAATGGCACGGGTTTTAGCCCATTGGTTTCCACCGCAATAAAATAGCCTTCGGCTTTTAGCACATCTAATAATCGCTCTAAATTTGGCTGAATGGTCGGCTCACCACCGGTGATAATAATATTTCGTGGCGGAAACCCACGCACCGTTGCCATAATTTCCGCAAGGGTTTTAGTCGTAAATTGGTTGTAATTGGTATCACACCACGGGCAGGCAAGGTTGCATTTGCCAAAGCGGATAAAGGTGCTTGGCATACCCGTATTAAAGCCTTCCCCTGTAGGGTTTCAAAAATCTCGACAATGCGGTATTCCGTCGCTTCCCACGCTAGGGGGAGGGCGTTATGTTGTTTCATTTTTTTGTTTGATCCTTCAATCAATAAAGCAAATAGTGTGAAAAATTAGCCTTTTGGGTCATCCTTTTCCAACCAGTGTTGCGCTTGGTGTAAATCATTCTGCCAGCTCGATTCTAGTTCCGCTGTCCATTGGGCAATGCCTTCTTCCCAGCCGGACTCTTTTTCCATTTGAGCGAGTTGGGCAATCTGCTGTAAACGAATTAGCCCGACGGATGCGACTGCCCCTTTAATTTTATGAGCTTCTTCGGCGGTTCTTTTGCGATCTTCCGCGTTTTGGCTCTGTTGCCATTGGCTGAGAAATTGGCGTAGATTGGCGAGATAATTCGGCATCAAGGTTGCAAAAAGGGCAAAATTCGCTAATAGTGCATTTTTCCCCATCACGTCGGCAAATTCCCTTAAACTCTGGCGGTCAAAAGGGGCGTCATCTTGGGGGAGAGCCGGGGGCGAAGTGTCGGGGGCTTCAATCGTTTCAGCCCAGCTTTCAAAATGGCGGGCTAAACAGTCGGCAAGGGCTTCAAGGGAGAGGGGTTTACGGAGCACATCATCCATCCCTTGCTGTTGGTATTCGGCTTTAGTGTGCATAATATTCGCCGTTAAAGCGATGAGTAGGGGAAGATAATCCACTTCCTCATTTTCATAGCGTCGGCGGAGGTTCTGTGCAATTTCAAAGCCAGTGGTATCGGGGAGTTGAATATCCAATAAAATCAAATCGTAGCTGTGATTTTCAAAGCATTGGTAGGCTTCCGCCCCTGTCATTGCCACATCGACCTCACAACCAAATTTGCTTAACATCGCCTTGGCAACGACCACATTGACTTCAATATCTTCCACCAATAGCACTTTCAAGGCGTGTTGATGAAGGGCAAGGGCTTCCCTTGGGCGGGCTTCTTCCCCTTGAATGGTGAGGGTGAATGTCGATCCCTTGCCTAATTCACTTTCTACCTGTAAATCTCCCCCCATCAGTTGGGCAATCTGTTTGGAAATCGCTAGCCCAATACCGCTTCCCTGTGCTTTTTGCTGTTTAGCACTTTCGGCTCGATAGAACATCGTGAAAATATGGGGAAGTTCAGCTTTGGCAATGCCAATTCCAGTATCTCTTAGGATAAAGCTAAAATGGTGGGGATCTTGGCGAATCACATTAAGGAAAAGCTCGCCATTCGGGGGGGTGAATTTCACCCCATTGCTGACTAAGTTCCACAAAATTTGGCTTAGGCGGGCGTTATCCACGAGGATGAAATCCGGCAGGTCATCGGCGTAATCAATATGGAAACGAATCTGCTTTTGCTCCGCCATTAAGTTCGCAAAATGGCTGATTTGGCTAATCAGTTGGGAGAATTCCACCTCACGGGGGAAAAGCTCAATGCGACGGCTGTCGATTTTTTCCAAATCAATAATGTCGCTAAAAATATGCCCAAGAGAAACGGCACTGACGTTAATGGTTTTTAGGTATTCTCGCTGTTGAGGGGAGAGTTCGCCCTCCAACAAAATTCGGCTTAAACCGATAATGCCATTGAGTGGGGTGCGTAGTTCGTGGCTAATGGTCGCCATTAAAATGGTTTTATCTCGGCTATTTTTTTCAAGTTGAGCATTCAACGCCGTATCTTGCTCTCGCAGTTGGGAAAGGCTGTGGAGTGAGGCTTCCAATTCCATACGGGAACGTTCTAGCTTCTCGACAATCAAGTTGAAAAAATAGATAACAAAAGGCACGGTGATTAAGCCAAAAATAATGGAGCGGAGCAGATCCTCCGCTCGAATTTCGCCTTTAAAAAGGATACTTAAAACACTTTGTACTGCAATGGCAAAACTGCATAGCACCACAAAGCCAAACACCGCAGAACGTGTTTTGCCTAGGCGAAGTACCCAATTAACGTAGTGTTGCCCATAGTATTTAATATTTTTCATCGGCTTGCCTGACATTCACGATTAACGCAGAGGGGATAACGCCGTCATCGGCCAACGAGGTTTGACTTCCACCGCAAGGCTACTTTCTTCGCCTTGTTTTAAGCGGAGAAAGCCAGCATAAGCGATCATAGCGCCGTTATCGGTGCAAAATTGTGGGCGAGGGTAAAACACTTCGCCACCTAGCTGCGTCATCAGCTGGGCTAAATCTTGGCGGAGTTGCTGGTTAGCACTCACGCCACCGGCAATCACCAGGCGTTGGTAGCCAGTTTGCTGTAAAGCTCGGCGACATTTAATAATCAGCGTATCAATCACCGCTTGTTGGAAGGCGTGGGCAATATCGCAACGTGTTTGCTGATCTAATTTGCCTTCATCATCAAGGTGGGCGTTAATGGTATTCGCTGCAAAGGTTTTTAGACCTGAAAAGCTGAAATCAAGCCCCGGGCGATCTGTCATCGGACGAGGAAAGATAAAGCGATTCGGCGTGCCTTGTTGTGCTAATTTCGCTAAAGCAGCGCCACCGGGGTAGTCTAAGCCGAGGAGTTTTGCCGTTTTATCAAAGGCTTCGCCGGCGGCATCATCAATGGATTCCCCTAATAATTCATATTCGCCGACATTATCCACCTTGACTAATTGTGTATGCCCACCAGAAACGAGGAGCGCAATGAAGGGAAATTCGGGGGCATTTTCTTCTAACATTGGGGCAAGGAGATGCCCTTCCATATGATGCACGCCAAGGGCGGGCACATTCCACGCATAAGCTAGGGAGCGTGCAATGGTTGAACCCACAAGCAGTGCGCCCACTAACCCGGGACCTGCGGTATAGGCAATGCCATCAATCTCTTTTGCTGTGAGGTTGGCTTCTTTCAGGGCTTCTTGAATGAGGGGTAAGGTTTTGCGGATATGATCACGAGAGGCAAGCTCCGGCACAACGCCACCGTAGTCGGCGTGCATTTCAATTTGGCTATATAGCTGATTGGCGATTAAGCCTTGTTGTTCATCATAAATGGCAACCCCTGTTTCATCACAAGAGGTTTCAATTCCTAAAATTCGCATGGTTTTTCTCAATTTATCGGGGTAAGGTGTTGAAATTGGGGATGTTTGGCGTGAGCAAGCGGTCTTTTTTTGGGGTAATTTTGCGCCCTTAGATCAATCCCCCATTTGCACTAAGCAACGGGGGATTGACAAAAAGTCAGTCAAAATTGACCGCTTGTTCCCAACAAGAAGGGATTAGAACTGCTCGCTATAAGCAGGTTTTGCTGGGGTTTCAAAGTTTTTGGTTTTGTACTCTTCAATTAACCCTGCCACTTTTTGGGCTGAATCTTGAATACCCATTGCTTCAAAGGCGCGTTGTAATAACGGTAGTGCATCGGCGGTGGCTTTACTTTCAGGGTAGATAAGAATCATCTCTTCAACACGGTTGGCGACGGCAACATAGGCATCACGTTTCATATAGAATTGCGCAATTTTAAGTTCATGTTCCGCTAAGCGATTTTTTAAATACGCCATCCAGTTTTGTGCATCTTGGGCATATTTACTATGTGGGAAATGTTGCACGATGGTTTGGAAATTACCGTAGGCATTACGCACATTTTCCACCGCGCGAGAAGAACGGTTCACTTTAAAGACATCTTGAATCCAGTTATCGCCTAAGCGCGCATTACTTAATCCGGCAAGGTAATAAACATAATCCATACTGGCACTATTTGGGAAAGCTCGGGCAAAACGCTCTGCAACATCTAAGGCTTTGTAATATTCACCGACTTTATATTGGGCATAGATAAGGCTTAATTGGATTTGTTCGGCATAGGCTCCACCATCGGCACGGATATCAACCCCTTCGAGGTGACGAATTGCGTTGTTATAGTCCCCTTCTTGTAAAAAAGTTTGCCCTTTACCGTAAAGTTCTTGAGCAGGTACGCCTTCAAATTCATTTTTATCTGAGCTTGAACAGCCTGACATCACAAGGGCGGCGAGGAGTAAGGTGGCGAAGGAAGTCAATTTACGCATAGTGATTTTACCTATAAAAAGTGTCTGCGACTTAAAGTTTAATGTACAATGCTCAGACTGAGCCTTGCTTGCAAAGTTCACGCAAGAAAGGCGTTATTTTATAGAATATCACCCAATAATAAAACAGAATTTGGAATTTTATTACCAATGACCCAACAAATTACCTTACAAAGCGAAGTGACTTCCGATTTATTAGGTGCAAGGTTAGATCAAGCCCTTGCACAACTTTTTCCCGATTATTCCCGTTCACGGCTGAAAGTGTGGATTGAAAATGATCAAGTGACGGTAAATGGCAAAATCGTCAATAAAGCCCGAGAGAAAGTGTTTGGCGGTGAGTTAATCGAAGTTCAAGCCGAGCTTGAAGAAGAGATCCGCTTTGAACCCCAAGCTATCGATTTAAACATTGTCTATGAAGATGACGATATTTTAGTGATCAACAAGCCCAAAGATCTGGTTGTTCATCCCGGTGCGGGCAACCCCGATGGCACAGTGCTGAATGCCTTATTACATTATTACCCACCGATTGCCGAAGTCCCTCGGGCAGGGATTGTGCATCGCTTGGATAAAGACACCACGGGCTTAATGGTGGTGGCGAAAACCGTGCCGGCACAAACGCATCTGGTTACTGCGTTACAAAAGCGTGAAATTACCCGTGAATATGAAGCCGTTGCCAGTGGTATTATGACCCAAGGGGGCAAGGTGGATGAGCCCATGTCTCGTCACCCGACGAAGCGAACAGCAATGGCGGTTCATCCAATGGGAAAACCTGCGGTCACGCATTATCGAATTATGGAGCGTTTCCGTAACTACACCCGTTTGCGCTTACGCCTTGAAACAGGGCGAACGCACCAAATTCGTGTCCATATGGCACATATTGCCCACCCGTTGTTAGGGGATCAACTTTATGGTGGGCGTCCTCGCCCACCGAAAGGCGCAAGTGAGGCATTTTTAACGGTGTTACGACATTTTAAACGCCAAGCGCTCCACGCAGCGATGTTGCGCTTACACCACCCGATTACAGGGGAGTTAATGGAGTGGCACGCCCCATTACCGGAGGATTTTGTCGAATTGATTGAGGCGTTAAAGGCAGATTATCTACTTTATAAAGACGAGCTCGATTACTAATTTCGGGAAAGACAAGACATCGCAAAAAAGCAAGGGGCGATATTGTATTTTGGCAATATCGCCCCGTTTTATGCGTTTAAAGAAGAACAGAATTTCTTTAAAACGCCCTTAAGCATCAATGATTTGGGTAAAGATCTCAGCGATTTTTGCCGGATCTTTCACACCTTTGCTGATTTCTACGCCGGAATTGATATCTACCCCCAAACAGCCCTGTGCTAAGGCGAGGTGGATATTTTCTGGAGAGATACCTCCTGCAAGCAAAGCAAGGGGTTTAATGTCTGCGGGAATTTGCGACCAATCAAAAGTAATCCCTGTTCCGCCTTGTTGTTGGGGCGTTTTGCTGTCCAAAATATAGCGTTTCACTAAGGCATTAGGGGAAAAAGGCGTGGCATTCGGTTTTTGGGTATCAAAGGTGATTGCTCGCCAAATCTGAATATGATCAGGCAATTTTTCTGCCAGTTCGCTGATGTAGGCATCATCTTCCTCGCCGTGTAATTGCACGCCATAAAGCTCTAACTGTGTTGCTATTTTGGCGACAAAATCCACTCCTTGATTTTGGAAAACACCGATAAAACGCAAAGGGGCTTGGGCAACGAGTTCCTGTGCTTGGCGAAGGGAGAGGGCTCGGGGCGATTTTTCCGCAAAAATCAAGCCACCGTATAACGCCCCGTTTTGATAGACCGCTTGTACATCCTGCGGACGTGTTAGCCCACAGACTTTATTTTCCCCAAAGATCACCCCACGCACGGCAGCATCTAAATCCCGGCTTCCCATTAAACTACTGCCAATTAAAAAACCGTGGGCATAGGGTTTGATGGTTTTTACCTGTTGATGATCATAAATGCCGGATTCGCTAATCAGGCGAACATCTTCGGGAATACGATGACCATATTTTTTCACCAGATCGACAATGCGGTTCATATCAATGGATAAATCGTGCAAATTGCGGTTATTCACGCCAATGATTTTTGCCCCAAGGGCGAGGGCACGTTCAAACTCGGTGTCGTTGCTCGTTTCTGTCAGTACGCCCATTCCTAAGGTGTGAGCAATATCGGCAAGCTCGCGGTAGGTTTCATCATCGACGACGGAGAGCATGATCAAAATGGCGTCCGCTTGGTAATAACGGGCAAGATAGACCTGATAAGGGGAGATCATAAAATCTTTGCACAAAATCGGCTGGCTGACTTGCTGGCGAACTTGTTGAATATAGCGAAAATCCCCTTGGAAATATTTTTCATCCGTGAGCACCGAAATTGCCGACGCATAGTGGCGGTAAGTTTGGGCAATGGCATCAAGGTTAAATTCCGCATTGATTAAGCCCTTTGAAGGGGAGGCTTTCTTGCACTCTAAAATATAGGCAGGGCGAGTGTGAGAACCTTTGCTCAGGGCAGCATAGAAATCCCGATCACAAGCGGTCAAATTTTGTTGAAAATTTGCAAGGGGAAAATTTTTTTGTGCTGTTTCGACCCAGAGCGCCTTGTCTTGAACGATTTTTTGTAAAATTGTTGGTTGATTTTGCATAGTTTATCCTTAATATACGCCTCTCTTTTTATTTAATCATACCCAAATTCAGCCGAATTGGGGAAACTTTTTAGGAAAGTCATGAAAACTCAAATTAAACAACACTTAACCGATTTACAACGTGCAATGCAACAACATAACCTGTGGGAAAATACCGCACCACCAGCGGAGGCGTTAGCTAATGATGAGCCATTCTGTGTTAGCACCTTATCGCCTTCACAGTGGTTACAATGGATCTTTATTCCCCGTATGCATGCCCTGTTAGAAGCAGATGCCGATTTACCGACAAATTTTGCCATTACCCCTTATTTAGAAGAGGCATTGAAAGAGAGCGAATACCTTTGTGATCTCCATCAACCGTTGGCGAAATTAGAAGCGTTATTGAAATAATGCAGTTAGAGATTCTTTATCGGGATGATGAACTCATTGCGATAAACAAGCCTGCGGGAATGTTAGTGCATCGCAGTTGGCTCGATAAGCACGAAACGGTTTTTGCGATGCAAACGTTGCGTGATCAAATCGGGCAACATGTTTTCCCCATTCACCGTTTGGATCGCCCCACCTCGGGCGTGCTTCTTTTTGCCCTAAATCCAGAAATGGCACGGCTGATGAGTGCGCAGTTTGAAGCCCACCAACTCGAAAAAAGTTACCTTGCGGTGGTACGGGGTTATCTCTTGGGGGCGGATCGCATTGATTACCCTCTATCTGTGATTCAAGATAAAATCGCCGATAAATTTTCCCAAGAAAAAGAGCCCCAAAGTGCGATAACGGATTACCAAAGTTTAGCCACGGTGGAAATGCCTTTTTCTGCGGGGAAATTTGCTACCGCTCGGTATAGCTTAGTGCAACTTTTCCCCCAAACGGGGCGGAAGCACCAATTAAGACGGCACTTAAAGCACCTTTTTCACCCTATTTTGGGGGATACCAAATATGGCGATTTACATCAAAATCGGGCGTTTAGTGCGAATACCGGCTGTTCCGGGCTCATGTTGCACGCACAATCACTTTGTTTTACACACCCTCGCACCGAGCAAAAAGTGTGTATAAAAGCACCGCTTGATCCCAAGTGGCAGGCACTTTTTAGCCAGTTTGGCTGGAATTTTGCCGATTTTTATTAGACGAATGGGAATTTATATGGATAATTTGCTCCTTTCTTTAACCCACGAAGCACAGCAACAAGCTGTGGAAAAAATTCAACAACTCATGGCACAAGGCATGGGAAGCGGTGAGGCGATTGCGACTGTTGCTCAGCAGTTACGAGAAGCTCATCAACATCAACAAGAGGAATCATGATGAAAAAATTAACTTTATTAGCCCTATTTACGGCATCTTTAATGAATATGGCATCGGCAGAAAATAGCGAGAAAACTACAGAGCAAGCCCAAGCTCCTGAGCTCTTTTTTAGTGTGATAGATGACAGCTCAAAAGTCGGGCGACGTTTAGAGAAAAATGAATATTCGGTGAGTAATCAACACTTGCGTCTTTGTTGGGCAGTGACGAATCTTCCTATTAGTGCCTCTAATCAAGTGACTGAAACCTTTAACGCACCGGCAAAGGCACAATTTACGAGTCCAAATAGCCGTACGATTGTGTCGAAAGACAAAAAAGTACATCAAATTATCTCTACTACTGCGACTAAGGCGGATAATATGATTGATAAATGTTGGAAATTTGGAAAAACCGATCCCCTTGGGCAATATCAATTTACCTTGAAGGTCAATGATCTGGTTTTCCCAACAATGGAATTTAAGTTAGTGAAATAAATCGGGAGCGATGATGTTTGAATTAAATCCAATTAAAAGCCAACTTACTGATTTGGCTGAACGTACCGCCACGCTACGGGGGTATCTTTGACTTTGAGAGCAAAGTCGAACGCTTAGAAGAGGTCAATGCAGAGCTTGAACAGCCTGATGTCTGGAATAATGCGGAAAAAGCGCAATCCCTAAGCAAAGAGCGTGTGGCATTAGAAACGGTCGTTCAGACTATTTATGCCTTACAACAGGGCATGGAAGATGTGGAAGGGCTGATTGAACTTGCGGTGGAAGCAGAAGATGAAGAAACCTTTAACGAAGCCCAATTAGAAGCCAATCAGTTAGAAGAAAAGCTCGCGTTATTAGAGTTTCGCCGAATGTTTAGTGGCACACACGACAGTGCCGATTGCTATGTGGATTTACAATCCGGTTCAGGCGGTACAGAAGCCCAAGACTGGGTAGAAATGCTGTTGAGAATGTATCTCCGTTGGGCAGAGAGTAAAGGTTTTAAGACGGAGCTGATGGAAGTGTCGGATGGCGATGTCGCTGGGTTAAAATCGGCTACGGTAAAAGTTTCGGGAGAATACGCTTTTGGTTGGTTGCGCACCGAAACGGGCATTCACCGCTTAGTGCGTAAAAGCCCTTTTGATTCCAATAACCGCCGCCATACTTCCTTTGCTGGGGTGTTTGTCTATCCTGAAATTGATGATGATATTGAGGTTGAAATCAACCCTGCGGATTTACGCATTGATGTGTATCGTGCCTCTGGTGCAGGTGGTCAGCATGTCAATAAAACGGAATCAGCGGTGCGAATTACCCATCTGCCAACGGGGATTGTCGTGCAGTGTCAGAATGATCGTTCGCAACACAAGAACAAAGATCAGTGTATGAAACAGCTGAAAGCGAAGCTCTATGAAATGGAGATGATGAAGAAAAATGCCGATAAGCAAGCCCTAGAAGAGAGTAAATCCGATATCGGCTGGGGTAGTCAGATCCGTTCTTATGTATTGGATGATAGCCGAATTAAAGATCTCCGTACGGGGATTGAAAACCGCAATACCCAAGCGGTGTTAGATGGCGATTTAGACCGCTTTATTGAAGCAAGTTTAAAAGCCGGTTTATAACCATTTAAAAAGGTAAAAGCCCTCGTTAAAAACGAGGGCTTTTTTGTGTGATTTATCCAGCCGTTATTTGGCAGCTTGGCGATTTGCGCGTTTCACCAAAATAAATGACAAGCTAAAGGCAATCACAAAGGAAATGCCAAGTCCGGCAATGTAGTAGCCAAGGCTGTCGGGCTTAATGGATGGCACGCCAAGGAAACCCGCTGCACCGAGGGCAATCGCCTTCACATTAAAGAGAGCGATAAATGCACTTGAAACCCCTGCGCCGATCATGGCGGCAATAAAGGCTTGGCGGTAGCGTAAATTAACCCCAAACATCGCCGGTTCAGTAATACCGAGAAGCGCAGAAATACCAGACGGCACAGCTAAACCACTGACTTTAGCATTGCGTAATGCAGCTGCCACCCCTAAGCAAGCCGCCCCTTGGGCAACGTTAGACATTGAGGCAATTGGGAAGATGAATGTGCCCCCTGTATTTGCCACTTCGGCTAATAATTGCGTTTCTACGGCGATAAAGGTTTGGTGCATACCGGTAATAACGATTGGAGCATAGAAAGTCCCGAAAATCGCCCCCCCAACAAAGCCTAAGCTATCATATAACCACGTTAAGCCGGCACTGATAAGGGAGCCTGCTTCCCGTCCTAATGGCCCGATCACCGTGAACGCTAAGAAACCGGCAATAAAGAGCGAGAAAAGCGGTGTGATGAGGTTATCAAGGTAAGAGGGAATAAAACGGCGGAATGTTTTTTCAAGGGTGGCAAGTACCCAAGCGGATACAATGGTCGGAATCACTGTGCCTTGATAGCCGACTTTTTCGATCTCTAAGCCTAGCACATTCCAATATTGGATTTT
This sequence comes from Pasteurellaceae bacterium Macca, assembly GCA_023101485.1. Taxonomy (GTDB): domain Bacteria; phylum Pseudomonadota; class Gammaproteobacteria; order Enterobacterales; family Pasteurellaceae; genus LVZB01. Next base: position 1,284,288 of record LVZB01000001.1, read on the forward strand.
GCCTTCCATTAAGGTTTTCGCATAGTTCCAACCGTCCGCAAGGGCTGGATGGACAAGAAGCATACCGAGGGCTGCACCTAAAAATGGGTTTCCCCCGAATTTCCGTGTAGCAGAGAAACCTAATAAAACGGGTAAGAAAACAAAAGGTGCATTGGCGATTGTGTTAATGAAATCGACTAAATCGGAGATAGCTGGGTAACGGCTAACAACGGATTCCCCCTCCCAAAAGAAGCCCACGGCGGTGAGCATGGAGTGGATACCCATTAACAAACCCCCTGCAACGATAGCAGGGATAATCGGCACGAAAATATCCGCTAGACCTTTTACAATGCGTTGCACAATATGTTGATTTTGCGCCCCAGCGGCAGCGACTTCGGCGGTACTCATATCCCCCATACCGAGTTGGCTGGTCATTTCGGCATAGACTTTATTTACCGTGCCTGAACCAAAAATAATTTGGTATTGCCCTGCGGTTGAAAATTGACCTTTTACGCCTTCGATCTCTTCAATGGCTGTTTTATCAATTTTCGCTTCCTCTTTGACGGTTAAGCGTAAGCGTGTTGCACAGTGTGCGAGGGTGGCGATATTTTCTTTACCGCCGAGTTTCTCAATGACTTGTTGAGCAATATGAGGAAAGTTCATCCTTCATCTCCTTTTCTGGTGAGTAAAAAGTTCATAAAATTTGACCGCTTGTATTTTAACTAAAACGATTTAGCCGACAAAGTGAATTTTGCTAAATCGTTTTAGTTTGAGATCTCGATCACATTTTTAGCAGGTTTAGCAAAGAAGTGTTGCTTAGAAAGACAAAAAGAAAGGCAAAAAAGGGGCAAATCTAACGATTTGCCCGATGTATTCAGGTTGATTAATAGCTTGAATTGATCAGCACTTCTTCACCATAGCCACCGGCTTGTGGGAATGGTAAGTAGGTTGAATTTGTCGCACGGAGAATACGAATACCGCGAATCCCTGCTTCACGAGCCGCTAAAATATCATCATCGCTATCGCCATAATGGAGTTGAATTTTATGGGCTAACATTGCTGGTGTTTTGTTGTATTTTGTCGTTCTCTCTTTGCCCCCCATAAAATTAACCGGTTGCATATTTTTGATCCCTAAGGCTTTTTCCATAATGCCTGTGACTTGATCGTCCTTACCGGCGGTGCGCCCAGTGATAAGGAATATCTGATCGCCACGCGCTTGGTGCATTTGAATCAGCGCTTTGGCGGCTTCTTTTGGGATGGAATATTTGTCACAGCCGGCGTTGATCTCATCCCAAAACGTTTGGTTTTTGAGGTAGCTGAAATCATTTGGAGAGTATTTTTGTTTGCCGTAGTAAAAACAACCGCTTGTGGCGGCAACCGTATCATCAATATCAAAGCTCACATTCATGGGCGGTTTGCCGGCTAAGCTTGCTTTGATCTGCTCAATGGAAACCCAGTGAATCGGTGCTTGTTGTTGCTCCATAGTTCGCATATCAATGCCTTGTTGGGTATAGGGGGCTTTTTCGGCAGCGTAAAGTTGGTTTGCTGAAAAAAGGGTGATGGCACAAAGAAATGCATGGGATAAGTGGGATAATTTCATCGTCATTCTCCTTTTAAAATTGAATGAAATTGAATAAGAGGGAGCAAAATTTTAGGGGCTGTCCTAGATAACTAGACCAAACTCTCTTTAACTAATTGTTTTAGAAAGGAAATTTGAGACTTTAAGTTACTGTGATTAAAACGCCATTCACATTCTTTCAAATACAGCTCAAAATGAGCTTTGGGAATACCATTAAATTTGCGTAAATGGCGTTTTGCTTGGTTCCAGAAATTCTCAATTCCGTTAATGTGATTTTGTTTTTCTGCAAAGTGCGTACTATGGTTGATACGAAAATGATTAAATTCACTCACATCAAGTACATCATAACTTCGATAGAAATCCGTGTAAACAATGCTATCAGGCTTAACTTGTTCTCGAATTATCGGTAACAACGTGGCGGATTGCGTGTTCGGTACGGCAACAGTATAAACTTTGCCATTGCGTTTCAACAGCCCGAATACCGCAGTTTTACCCGCTGCACCACGTCCACGCTTGCCTTTGCGTGTACCACCAAAATAGCTTTCATCGGCTTCTATTTCCCCATCAAACATCTCCAAATGTGGGCTGTTTTGATAGATAAGAAATCGCAAGCGATGAAAATAGTAAGCGGCAGTTGTCTTGTTTACATTCACTAGTTCAGCAGCAGTTCTCGCTGTAACTCCTGCAACAAACAGTTCAATAAGTTTATTTTGTTTGTGCTGACTTAAACGACTTTTTCTCATTTGACTATCTTAACCCAAATCGAGTTTTTAGTCGTTATCTAGGACAGCCCCATTTTTTAACATTCAGATTACTGGGTAAAAATTATGATGCCGCAGTCATGGCAGTAGGCCACTCTGGATTTGGATTAGGTGCGGTTCCTGTTGCGATGACAACCATGCAAAGCGTATGCAAGAAATACCATTATTCCCCGCTCGCTTTCTTCGTTGTTCCGGTAATTGGTGGATTTATAAGCAATATTAGTAATGCCTTAATCATTACTCAATTCTTATCTATCTCAAAAAGTATGCTTGGTATTAACTAACATATCACTTGTAAAAAAACAGCCCCTTAAACTTCAAGGGGCTGATTAATTGCTACATATTATTTAACTTCTCGCAATTTTACCAAAATTTCCACTTTGGACATCACGGATCGCTTGGAGGATCTCTTCCTTCGAGTTCATCACAAACGGGCCGTAGCCAACAACGGGTTCATTTAACGGCTCGCCGGTTAAAATCAATAATTTTGATTCATTGTTTGACTCAATTAGCACATCGGCACCACCGCGTTCAAAGGTAACGAGTTCGCCACGTCGAGCAATCTCATTCCCATTGATTTGCACAGTACCATCTAACACCAAAATAATCAGGTTATGGCTTTCTGGCACCGCAAATTGGTGAGATTTATGGGCATTCAAACGCACGTCCCACATATTGATTGGGCTAAATGTGCTTGCAGCCCCCATTGTGCCAACAAAATCCCCCGCAATAATACGAGCAATACCGGCGTTATCGGCTAATTCAACATTAGGAATATCTGCAGCTTTAATCGCTTGGTATTTCGGATCGGTCATTTTGTCCTTTTTCGGCAGATTTACCCAAAGTTGTACCATTTCAAACATACCGCCTTCCATTGAGAAACGCTCGGAATGAAATTCTTCATGCATAATACCTGAACCGGCCGTCATCCACTGTACATCCCCCGTGCCGATCACACCGCCACCGCCGTGGGAATCTGCGTGAGCCACTTCCCCTTGATAGGCAATGGTAACGGTTTCAAAACCACGGTGGGGATGCTCTTCAACACCACGAAAATCAGATTTACGACCACCATCAAAATGACGAGGGGCGTTATAATCCATTAAAAGAAATGGATCGAGATTTTTATCTTTGTCATTGTAACTAAACATTGATTGAACTTGGAAACCATTTCCCACCCAGTGTTTTTCACCACTACCATAAACATTGGCAACTTTTTTCATAATTTACTTTCCTTAATTGAGTAACGAATTGTTGTGGTGCATTTTACTCTCTTTTAATATTAAATAAATACCCAAATTATTGATAAATAATTTCCAAAAAAGAAAGAATAATCAATCAAATTTTAGGTAAATTTCGACCGCTTGCTAATGACTTTCAAGGCTTAGGGGGAAGTTTTCTCGCTAATTTTGGCAAAATCGCTATAATGCACGGCAGACAGGTGGTCAAATTTTAGGAAGATTTTGTAAAACTGCCCCTTGTCTTTTTTATTAACACAAAACGTGGTTCGTAACCCTCCCACGCAAAAAAACTAAGGACTTTCAATGCAAAATACTCCCCCAATGCCACCCCAAAAAGCGGTGGTCATTTTTTCTGGTGGGCAAGACTCCACCACCTGTTTATTCCTCGCAATCGAACAATTTGGTAAAGACAATGTAGAAGTGGTGACCTTTCAATATGGGCAACGCCACGCCATTGAACTCACCAAAGCCGAATGGATTGCCCGTGATTTAGGGGTCAAACAGACGGTAATTGATACTTCGGTGATTAAAAGCATTACCACCAATGCGTTAATGGACGATCAAGCCGAAATTCAGCACCAAGGCAACACGCCGAATACTTTTGTCGATGGGCGCAATGCGTTGTTTTTACTCTACACCGCGATTTATGCTAAAAGTCAGCAAATTTCGACCATTTATACCGGCGTATGCGAAACGGATTTCAGCGGTTACCCCGATTGCCGTGATGTATTTGTGAAATCAATGAATGTAACCCTCAATCTCGCCATGGATTACAACTTCAATATCCAAACGCCGTTGATGTATCTCACCAAGAAAGAAACTTGGGCATTAGCGGATAAACTCGGTGCTTTTGATTACATTCGTGAGCATACCCATACTTGCTATTTAGGTGTGGAAGGCGGTTGCCACGACTGCCCAAGCTGTATCTTGCGTGAAAAGGGCTTAAATGAATACCTTGCGGAGCGTGCCAATGTTTAAGATTGCCAAAGAATTTAGTTTTGATATGGCACATATGCTTGATGGCCACGACAGGAAATGTAAAAACTTACACGGGCATACCTACACCTTGCAGGTCGAAATTCAAGGTGAGTTGTGCGAAAGTGGAGCAAAAGGCGGTATGGTCATGGATTACAGCGATCTCAAATCCGCCGTAAAAACCCATATTTTAGACAAAATGGATCACGCATTCCTCTACGACTTGACGAGCGAAAAGGAACAAAAAGTGGCGCAACTACTCAATACCTTAGATTCTAAAACCTTTGGATTGCCCACTCGCACCACCGCCGAGCAACTGGCGAAATTTATTTTTGATGAACTCACTGCACAGGGTTTACCCGTCAGCTTGATTCGTTTATGGGAAACACCCACCTCTTACTGCGAATATACAAGCTAAACCCGAGATAAAACAAAGGGGCGAAAATCAGTTTGATCTTCGCCCCTCTTTATTCAGCAAATTTGGCAAATCGCCTTATGCCTTAGCCTAAAATTTTATCTAGCTCTGCACTCACGGCTTCCACTGGTTGTGTACCGTCTAAACGGAAATATTGGGTATTGCCTGCTTCGGCTTCTGCGGTGTAATAAGCAATCAATGGTTTCGTTTGTTTGTGGTAGATCGCCAAACGATCTAAAACCGTTTCAGGTTTGTCGTCTTGACGGATAATCAGATCTTCCCCAGTGACATCATCTTTTCCTTCAACTTTCGGTGGGTTATAAACCACATGGTAAGTCCGACCAGAAGGCTGATGCACACGGCGACCACTCATTCGCTCTACAATCACTTCATCAGCAACATCAAATTCCAACACGAAATCAATTTTCACGCCGGCGTCTTTTAACGCATCGGCTTGGGGAATGGTACGTGGGAAGCCATCCAGTAAGAAGCCATTGGCACAGTCTGGTTGAGCGATACGATCTTTCACTAATGCCACGGTCAATTCATCAGGCACGAGTTTGCCTTCGTCCATTAACGCTTTCGCTTGCTTACCTAATTCTGTTCCTTCCTTAATCGCGGCACGGAACATATCCCCCGTAGAGATTTGTGGAATACCGAATTTATTCATCATAAATTGGGCTTGTGTTCCTTTACCTGCACCCGGTGCGCCTAGTAGGATAATTTTCATAGAGAACCTCTAAAATAATCTGATTTGAAAAGAAAAATGAAGGCAGTAACCTTACCGATTACTGCCCTAAATTGCAAATTTTTTCGCGTTTTCGACCGCTTGTTAGAAGGTGTAATTTACGCCAACACGGTATTCACGACCTGCACCGACTAAGCTATCCCCACGTTGTGCTTGGGAAACATAATTTTTATTCGCAATGTTATTGATAGCAAAGTTCACGTTCATTTTATCTGTGCCAAGTGGTTTCCAGTTAGCGGTAAGATCCGTGATGTGATACGCAGGGCGATCTTTACTTGCCGGCGTGATAACGGCATTCGCCATAATGGACGCATCTTCTTTCTTCACTTTTTCAACATAACGGTGATTTACGCCAATTTCTAAATTAGGTTGATTGAAGCGGTAAGCCAAAGAACCCGTCCAAGTCCGCCCGATACGCATTGCATATTCAGGATTTGCACTAAGGCGCTCACCGTAGAATGTTGGCTTACTTTCTGCCACACCCACACGCGCTAACCAACCACCTTGATGATAAGACGCATTGAGTTCATAACCGGAGTTTTTCACTTTACCGGCATTGATAATTTCAGAATAGCACTCACGGCTTCTACCACCTGTTGGGCATAAGTGGTTATCACGAGCAGTACTCGTACCTAATGCATTGTGGATACTTTGCCAGAAGTAGCTACCATCTAAACCAAATGCGCCGTTACGATAGTTAAAACCAATTTCGGTATTACGCGCTTTTTCTGCTTTGGTATTATCGGCAATAGACACAACGCTACGACCGCCGTGGGACATAATCGCATCGTGCATACGCGGGCTACGGGTGGCGTAGTTATGGCTTGCACTCAGGCTGAAATCAGAATTCACATCCCAAATTAAACCAACGCTTGGATTAACTGCGCCATCACTGACTTTTTTGCCATCCATCGCTTTGAAGTTAAAGTGATCGTAGCGAACGCCAGTGGTTAAAAGCACATCTTTAATTTCCGTTAAGACTTCAACATAAGCACCCACATCACGTTTTTCTTGGTTGCTTATCCCAGCTAAGAAAATTTGATTTGGTTTTGCTTCTTGATCACGATAGTTTAAACCGTATTTCACTAATACTTTATCATGAACTCGTGAATCTAAATTCAAGTTTGCACCGTAGGTAACAATCTCGGTTCTCGTTGACCCACTATTTAATTTACCCCCAGCATAGCCATTGCCTTTATCATCCGCAGACCAACGTCCTTGCACCAAACGATACGCATTAGCTGAAAGCGCTTCTGCAAACGGAAGATCTTTTGCGGTCCACTCTAAATTAGTATTCGTTACACTCATTTTACGTTTTGTCGGTGCTTGACGCTCCGTAGTTAAACGGCTACCCGGTGCATCATCTACCGCAAACTCTTCACGCACAGTACGAATCCCATCGTGTTGTTCTTTTAAATGGCTTAACACAAAACGGTGATTATCTAAATTCAACCCTAATTTCGCTAAATAGCTCGTTTTATCTAAAGCGCTATATGGCACACGGTTTGAGCCATTCGCACCGTTGGTATAACCTTTACCGCCACGGTAGTTATCTTCATCGACACGGTTACCCACAAGTAACGCATCAACAAGCTCATTTTTACCAAAAAGCGCTAAGCCATAGTTATGCCCATCATTGCTGTTATAGCCAGCATTCACTCGTGCGCCAAAATTTGGATTGCTACTATTTTGTAATAAATCTTGTGCATCTAAGGTTTTCGCAATAATTGCCCCGTTAGTTTGACCAATCCCTGCGGAAGCACTGCCTGCCCCTTTTTGTACGGACACCACTTTCACTAACGCTGGATCAAGCATATGACGACCTTGGTGATAGTGAATTTGGCTATCGGAATATGCCCCATCAACTTTCACATCAATAGAGTTCTGCCCCATATTACGGATATAGAGGTACTGTGATGTTCCGTTACCGCCCCCAATTGAGATCGAAGGTTCAGATTTAAACAGACCGCGTAAATCTGTTTCCACACTTTCGTCCTTTAACTGGTTCGTCACGACGTTACTTTTTTCTTTCGTTCCCATACGGCTTTCGCTCACGACAACTTCATCAAGTTGAGCAACGCCATTTGCCAATGTTGGTAAGGTGACAAAAGCACCAAACATCGCAACCGTTAAAGGGGTAAGTTTAAATTGAGGCATCATAAAATTTCCTTAGTCAGTATTTAAAACCTTAAATCCATAAGTATTGTTGATAACAATTATCAATAAATTCTATGTTATTTATAAATACAAATCAATCCTATTTGTGGAATCGTTCCCTATTTGCGAAAAAAAACCTCGCTAATTGAGCGAGGTTTAAGCATTGAACAAATTGTTGGAAAAATTAGACCGCTTGTTTTTCACGCCAAGGGGCAACTTTCGCCAAAATCAGCATCCCCGGAATACCCACCGCAAAGCAGATTAAGAAGAAGTGGTAGTAGCCGTAATTTTCTACTAATACGCCTGAAAATGCGCCGAAAATTTTACTCGGAATCGCCGATAAACTGGTGAAAATGGCTAATTGGGTAGCGGTATAAAGCGGGTTCGTTTCCCGTGCCATAAATGCCACAAAAGCCGCAGTGCCTAGCCCAACGCCGATATACTCCCCAATAATCACCACATTTAATACCAAGTATGCAAAGCTATCTATGGTGTCAAAATGCCCATAGCTTGCCATCCACGCAAAACCAAGAATGGTAATCAGCTGAACAAAACCAAATACCCAGAGGGAACGGTTAATGCCAAGGCGTAGCATCATAATGCCACCAATCATACTGGAAATAATCGATGCCCAGAGGGAGTTAATTTTTACCACCGTGCCAATATCCGTTTTGCTAAATCCCATATCTAAAATGAATTTCGTTTGTAGGGACGTGGCAAGGGAATCGCCGAATTTATACAGGAAGATAAAAAGAATCAGCCCAACACCAGCGATAATCCCTTTACGGTTAAAGAACTCTTTGAAAGGTGCAACGAAGGCTTTGTAGAATGGCTCACTGCGATCCACTTCCGGCACTTTTGGCTCGGTGCTTAAAAAGAGTGAGAGAATCAAGCCCGGAATCATAAACAACGCCGTAAAGAGGAAGACCGTATCCCACGGGTAGCTATCGGCTAATACGAGGGAAACGCCCCCCGGGATTAGCCCGGCAATACGATAGGCATTCACATGCACCGAGTTGCCTAAGCCGAGTTCCGCATCGCTTAAAATTTCACGGCGGTAGGCATCAATCACAATATCTTGAATGGCAGAATCCACCGCAATTATCGTCGCAATAACGGCAACCGTTTGAATATCTTCCATTGGGTTGAAACGCCCAAGTAGCACCAATAATCCTAGTAGCGTAATTTGAGTTAAAAACATCCAACTCCGACGACGTCCTAAGAAATTCGGATAGTAGCGGTCAAGCAACGGAGAAATAATAAATTTCCACGTATAAGGAAAACCAATCAGGGTGAAAAAACCGATGGTTTTGACATCCACTTGATTAGATGAAAGCCATGCAGGCACAAGCTGAAACAGCACATACAGCGGTAAGCCCGAACTAAACCCTGTAAAAATACAGAGCAACATATTTTTGGTGAACATTTGCTGCCAAATGCTTGGTTTCGCTTGTTCTGTCATATTTTACCCCTTATAACCGTTTGGATTATTTTTCTGCCAATTCCACGTGTCTTTCATCATTTGATTCAAGTCACGCGCCGTTTTCCAACCTAGCTGATTTAATGCTTTTTCAGGGTTGGAGTAACACAGTGCGATGTCCCCAGGGCGACGATCGACAATTTTATAAGGAATTGCCACACCGTTGGTTTCCTCAAAGGCTTTGACCATATCTAACACCGAATAGCCCACCCCTGTGCCTAAATTATACACATGGAAACCCGCATCATCTTGGTGTCTTTCTAAGGCTTTTAAATGCCCAATGGCTAGATCAACAACGTGGATGTAATCCCGTACGCCGGTGCCGTCTTCGGTATCGTAATCCCCACCAAAAACAGAAAGCTGTGGGAGTTTGCCAATCGCCACTTGGCTAATAAATGGCAATAAATTATTCGGAATGCCGTTTGGATCTTCCCCAATTAAGCCACTTTCGTGCGCCCCAACCGGGTTGAAATAGCGTAATACCACGGCACTAAATTGCGGATAAGCCTTAGCCGTGTCTTCTAAAATACGTTCCACCATATATTTTGATGTGCCATAGGGATTGGTTGTACCACCGACGGCGCAAGTTTCTGTAATCGGCACAGATTCAGGCAAACCATACACCGTTGCCGATGAGCTAAAGACCAATGTATTTACCCCGGCTTTAAGCATTTCTTCGACTAAAACAATCGAACCCGTTACGTTATTTTGATAGTAATGAAGGGGCTTTTGCACGCTCTCCCCCACCGCTTTTAAGCCAGCGAAGTGGATAACGGAATCAATGCCGTGAGTTTGGAAGATTTGTTGGAGGATTTGGCGATCTAAAATATCGCCTTGATAGAAAGTAACGCTTTTGCCGGTAATCTGTTGGACACGTTCAAGGGAGAGTTTGGATGAATTGGAAAGATTATCCAAAACCACGATCTCTTTCCCTTGATTTAACAGCTCAACAACGGTATGAGAACCAATGTAACCCGCACCGCCTGTGACTAAAATTGCCATATTATTTTGTTCCTTAATCGTAAAAAATTGGCATTAGTTTACGCTTTTTACGCCCTTTTGTCTTGCTCAAGACCGATTGCAAGCGGTCAAATTTTCACTAAATTTTGCACGCTATTCCCCAGTGGCTAGTCCCAACTGTTTGAAAAGTTTAGTTTTTTCTTCAAGGCTTAAAAGCCGATACTCACCACTTTGCAGATTCCCTAAGGTTAATTGCCCAATGGCAACACGGATTAAACGTAAAGTCGGGAAGCCGATATGTGCCGTCATTCGCCGAACTTGACGATTCTTCCCCTCGCTGATTTTCAGCTCTAACCACGATGTCGGAATGCTTTTCCGCTCACGAATTTTCGGCGCACTTGCCCAATGAAAATTCGGTGCTGGAATCATACGCGCCTTAGCAGGTTGGGTTAAGCCCTCTTTTAATTCCACGCCTTGACGTAGCTTGGCTAAATCTTGTTCTTGGGGAATGCCCTCTACTTGTACCCAATAGGTTTTCTCTTTTTCAAAGCGAGGGTGAGCAAGGCGATGTTGAATCTCGCCGTTATTGGTTAAAAGCAGTAGCCCCTCACTATCACGATCTAAACGCCCTACAGGGTAAACCGCAGGAATCGGGAGGAAATCTTTTAACGTTTGGCGGTGTTGATCATCAGTAAATTGCGTCAAAACATCATAGGGCTTGTTCAGTAGCACTAATTGGGTATCAGCAAAGCTCGTTCGCTTTTTCGGCGTACGCGGTTTGGATTGTCTGCTTTTGAAAGGTGGGGGAAATGAGGTGTTTTTCATACATCACGTTTAGAGTTATTCATCGAAAATCAATTATACAACATAAAGAAAAACGTGCTCCAAAGGTTACCCCTTGGAACACGTTTATTTGCAAGATCTTTTAGCTTAATTGATTAGCTTAGTAGCCCCATTTGGTAGGCAATAAAGAGCAACGTAAATGCCGTTAAATAAATTAAACCAATCACAGAAAGCCAGAGTAAGCCACCTTTTACTTTATGCTCGCCTTTTAGTACCAAAGAAAGATTCAAATAAGCGAAAATCGGGGTAGAAACAAAGGAGCAAATCATCGCAAAATTCAACATTTTTGCCATATCGCTCATAAAAGCAAGAATAATGATAATCGCGGTACCCGCTGCAAAAGATACCCAAAGATTTAATCCCACTTGTGAGCTTTCTTTTTTGTTCATCAACAAACGAAGAGCCTCTGCATTCGCGCGGGAGTAGCCATCGGTTGCTGTAATCGTTGTGCCAAACATACACATAAAGGCAATTAACGCAATCAACAAATGAGACCAATCGCCAATCGCATAGGCGTACATTCTAATCAATTGAGAGATATATTTTGCTCCGGCTCTTTCCACTATTTCTCCAGAGCCAAATTGCACTAACGCCCCGAGAGCGAGGAAAACAATGGCTAAAATCGCGGTGCTAATATACCCCACATTAAAATCAAATAAACCGTCTTTATAGCTAATTCGAGTGAAACGTTTTTTCGCCACGACCCACATTGAATTGATGGCAGAGATCTCAATGGGTGCAGGCATCCAACCCATTAGTGCCACAATAAAGGCAAGGGAGGCTAAATTCCACGGCGAAGGCTCAACAAATTCGGGAGTCGCAACGCTTCCCTTTAAGGCTGCAATTACTACAGCGGAAACCGTAGAAAGCGTCAAAGCAATCATAATCCACTTCGATAATCTATCTAAAAAGCGATACTGCCCTAACATCAACATCCCCCAAGTTATGGCAATCACCACCACACTTAGTTGCGGAATGCTTAGCCCAAACTCTTTTGGCAACATAAAACTTAAAATCGCAGCGGTCACAATCCCTACGCCGGCAATATTCACCATTGTTGCAAAGACATTAAGTACTAAAAATACCCAAAGATAGAGTTTGCCTTTGCGTTTATAACCCTCTAACAGCGTATCGCCTGTGGCAAGCGTATATTGCACCCCAAAGCGGAAAAAGGGATACTTAAATAAGTTAGCCAACAAAATAATAATGGCTAATTGCCAGCCATAAATCGCCCCGGCTTGGGTAGAAGCAATTAAATGCGAGCCTCCTACCGCGGCGGATGCCATTAAAATACCCGGCCCCATCGCACTCAATTTTGATTGCCAAGTAGAACTCACTTCTTGTTGTTGTGTCATAATATATCCTAAAAAAGACTGCAAAATTAAAGGCTTGAATTTTACGCACAAGCTCCGTCTAAAAACAATAGACTTTATAAAATAAAAGTATTCTGCCATAATACTTTGCACAATCAGATTAAATCACTAAAATCAAGCAAATGAAAAGCATTATTCTCTTTATACGAACTCTTCTCTTCTATTTTATCTTGTTAATTCCCATCAGTAATGCGCAACATCGACAATTACAGTGTAAAGTTGTGGGAATCAGTGACGGCGATACCCTCACTTGCTTACACCAATATAAAGCGATCAAAGTCCGCTTACTTTATATTGATGCGCCTGAATCAGCACAGGCTTTCGGCAACCGTGCCAAACAGACCTTAGCACAGCTGGCTTTCAAAAAAGAGGTCTTCATTCAAAGCACCGGCTACGACCGCTATGACCGCCTGCTTGGCGTGGTTTATGATGAAAAAGGGCAAGATATTAACCTCAAAATGGTAGAACAAGGTATGGCATGGGCTTATTCGCAAACCAAGCCGATTTACCAAGCCGCCGAAGCCCAAGCGAGAATGGAAAAACGTGGATTATGGCAAGATCCACATCCAATGAATCCAAAAGCATTCCGAGATAAGAAACGCAATGAAAACAAGCGGTCAAATTTTTCTAACAATTTGCTTTCGCCCCAAACACCAACCCAAAAGGCTAACCATTCAACCCTTGGGCTAAATTGCCAACAAAAACGCAGTTGCAAACAGATTCCCGACTACCCAACCGCCCTCTACTATTTCCACCAATGCGGTTGGCAAGAGCTTGACGGTAATCAAGACGGCATTCCCTGCAACAAACTCTACCGTAAAGCAAAACAGTAAGGGCTACGTAATGAATAACGCATTCCGCCAACATTTTCCCTTTTTCAACGCAGAAAAGCAGGGGATTTATCTCGACTCCGCTGCCACCACCTTAAAACCCCAAGTGCTGTTAGAGGCAACCTCCGCCTTTTATGCTTCGGCGGGTTCTGTACATCGTAGTCAATACGATCTCCCCCAAACAGAAGCCTTTGAACAAGCACGGCATTTAGTCGCAGAGCGGTTTAATCTGCCTTCGGCAAAGGCGGTCATTTGGACAAGTGGCACAACCCACGCCATTAACCTTGTCGCCAATGGGTTAGCGGAACACATTCTGCCGGATGATGAGATCCTGATTTCTGTGGCAGAACATCACGCCAATTTTATTCCTTGGCAACAGCTTGCCCAGCGGCGATCCGCCAAGCTCGTGGTGCTTCCCCTAAATCACGATTATCAGCTTGATCCGGCGATCTTGCAGACTCATCTTTCGGCAAAAACTAAAATCGTTGCGCTGAATTTAGTGTCCAATGTGACGGGGGTTCACCAACCGGTGGAAACGCTGATTCCCCTCATTCGCGCCCATACTTCGGCGAAAATTTTGCTCGATATTGCCCAAGCAGTCTGCTACGAAAAATTAGATCTGACCGCTCTTGATGCCGATTTCTACGCCTTTTCTGCCCATAAAATGTATGGTCCCACAGGGGTGGGGGTGTTAACGGGCAAAATCGCTAGCCTTGAACAGCTCCAGCCGATCTTTTTTGGCGGGAAAATGCTTGCTGACATTACCCCTGAAAAGCTCACCCTTGCCGACCTTCCTTACCGTTTAGAAGCCGGCACCCCCAATATTGCAGGTATTATCGGTTTTGGGCAGGTGCTGACTTGGCTTAAAATGTGGGATTTCCACGCTCTAAATACCGCCCTCAATAGCTTAACCACACAGCTTCGCAAGCGGTTAAATTTAGTCAATAATTTGCACCTGTTAGCGGAAAATAGCCAACATCCAACAATCAGTTTTACGATCAAAGGGCATCACCCTGCGGATATTGCCTCAATCCTTGCCGAAATGGGCGTTGCTGTGCGAGTGGGGGAACATTGTGCCAAACCGTTTTTACGCTATTTAGCGCAAACCGGTACACTGCGGATCTCATTAGGGCATTACAATAATCTCGAAGATATTGAAGGATTTTTACAAGCCCTCGAAACGGCATTAAGCATTTTGTCGGATTAGATCAAAAAATCGTAAAATTCCCCATTTTCTGCTAGAACCGAAAACAGGAATGGGGTAATCTTTGCGGGTTTTTATTTATTTCAAAATTTTAATTTAATAGGTACTCTTATGGTAAAAAAAGTTGCAATACTCACCAGTGGTGGTGATGCCCCAGGTATGAATGCCGCCATTCGCGGTGTGGTTCGTTCGGCATTAAGCGAGGGTTTAGAAGTCTATGGTGTTCAAGATGGCTACCACGGGCTTTATCACGATAAAGTAATCCGCCTTGAACGCCGTTCTGTTTCTGAGGTGATCAACCGTGGGGGCACATTCTTAGGCTCAGCCCGTTTCCCTGAATTTAAAGACCCAGCCGTGCGGGCAAAATGTGTCGAAACCTTGAGAAAATATGATATTGATGCCCTGGTGGTAATTGGTGGTGACGGCTCTTATATGGGGGCAAAACTCCTCACCGAAGAACACGGCATTGCTTGTATCGGCTTACCGGGTACGATTGATAATGACGTTGCCGGTACGGATTACACCATTGGCTATCAAACTGCCCTTGAAACCGCCCTTGAAGCCATTGACCGCTTACGGGATACATCCAGCTCCCACCACCGTATTTCTATCGTAGAAATTATGGGTCGCCACTGTGGTGATTTAACCATTAGTGCTGCCTTAGCGGGAGGTTGTGAATATATCATCGTGCCAGAGATCGGTTTAGATAAAGAATCCCTTATGCGTCACATTGAAGATGGCTTCAAAAAAGGCAAATGCCACTCGATTATCGCTATTACCGAGTTAATGACCGATGTGCATCAATTAGCCCGTGAGATTGAAGATCGCTTCAAACTTGAAACCCGTGCAACAGTATTAGGTCACACCCAACGTGGTGGTGCGCCTTGTGCTTTCGACCGTATCCTCGCCTCCCGTATGGGCGTCTATGCCGTTGAATTATTACTCAAAGGCTTTAAAGGGCGCTGTGTCGGTATCCAAAATGAGAAATTGGTGCATCACGATATTATCGAAGCGATTAACACCATGCGTCGTCCGTTCAAACAAGAACTCTTTGAAACTTCACGCAAATTGTTCTAATTCCTCAAATAACAAGCGGTCAAATTTAATGAACATTTTGACCGCTTGTGCTAACCCATCTTTTAATAAAGCGAAAGCATGAACACTGACTAATCGTCAGATAAATTAACTTCACATACTGATTATAGCTTTAAGTTAGGTAATCTTATAGGCTCTTTCTTTCCATTCCCCCTATTTTCCCCTATAATCACTCCCTATTTTTACTTGCAATCAACCCAACTATTTTGTAATGAAATTAATCCGTGGCATTCACAATTTAAAACATTTTCCAGCATTGAAGAATGGCTGCGTGCTAACAATTGGTAATTTTGATGGCGTCCATTTAGGGCATCAGCAAATTATCAACGGTCTGTTAGAAAAAGCAAAAAGTAGCGGGCTTCCTTCGGTGGTGATGATTTTTGAACCCCAACCTCGAGAATTTTTTGCTAAACAGCATCAAACCGTTGAAGCACCAGCACGCTTAATGCGATTACGGGATAAATTTCATTATTTAGCGAAATTAGGGGTCGATTATCTGCTATGCCTGCATTTTAATCAGGCATTTTCCCAACAGCAACCCATTGAATTTATTGAAAATTTACTGATAAACCAGCTCCATATTCACTATTTAAGCATAGGCGATGATTTTCACTTTGGGGACAAGCGGTCGGGAAATTTCCACATTTTGCAACAAGCAGGGCAAAAATGGGGATTCGTTGTAGAAAATAGTCATACATTTTGCTATGGAGAACAACGTATTAGCAGTTCGTTAATTCGAGCGTTGCTGCATAATGATGACTTAGCACAAGTCAAACAGCAGTTAGGTAGAGATTATTCTATTCGTGGGCGAGTGGCACACGGTAATAAACTTGGGCGAACCATCGGTTTTCCAACGGCTAATGTGATGTTAAATCGCCGAGTTAGCCCTATTCAAGGTGTTTATGCTGTACGGGTGAAACTGCCACAAGGCGAGTTTTATGGTATTGCGAATGTTGGCAACCGCCCGACAATCAATGGCACCGTGCCGTTGCTCGAAGTACATATTTTTGATTTTAATGCCGTGATTTACGGGCAAGAGATCGAAGTTTTCTTTATGCAAAAGGTACGTTCAGAAATAAAATTTGCCAGCTTTGAACAATTAAAACAGCAAATTACACAAGATGTTCTCGTGGTAAAAGATTATTTTGAGCGGGAATTATGTTCAACAGCAAACGGAACAAATTAGCGTGGCGTGGATTTATTTAATTCTTGCTGGCTTAATGGAAGTCGGTTGGCCAGTCGGTTTAAAAATCGCTCAACAGCAAAACTACCGCTTAATTGGTATTATCATCGCCATTGCGTTTATGGCAGCCAGTGGCATTTTATTATGGCTTGCACAACGAGAGATCCCAATGGGGACAGCCTATGCGGTATGGACGAGTATTGGTGCTGTTGGCACATTTTTATTTGGGGTTTGGTTTTACGGCGATGCCACAAGCCTTGGTAAATATTTTGGCGTTTTACTGATTGTATCTGGTGTGGTGATGTTGAAAGTATCAAGCTAAAAATCGATTTAGCGAGAAAATCACCTTAAACAAGCGGTCATTTTTTATCAATTATTTGCAATGGAAGAAATCATTATGGAAAAACAGATAAATCCAATTATTTCTGAACTTGTTATGTTAGGGGAAGGTTTAAGTGGCTATGAAATTAAGCCTAGTAAAGGAAAATCCTTTATGCAAGCCTATCAACAATCAAAATCAATTTGTGAAAAACTTTCACAAGATCCTGTTTTTAAACAAAAATTTGATGAATTATTATTAAATCAGCCAAAGAAAAAAACAAAACAGCAACGTTTATCTGAAAGGTTGTCAAAATAATGATTATTAAAAAGCCAATTTCAAAAACTGAATTACATATTCTCTTCTATCAAATTAGCGAAAAATTGGGGTTTACTGCTGATGTTGTAAATAGCTATCAAGATGATTTAGATGGTTTAATGAGATTGTGGGAAGAACAAGGTTTTGTTGAAGTTTATGAATTTAAGTGGGAAAGACGATATGGAAGAGCTAAAAATAGTGATCGTATTCCACCTGCATATATGGGATTATATCACGCACGTTTAGTGATAGATGATAATGATCCTTTGTTAGTTTTAAAATTTGAAAATGAAGATACTGATGAACCTGTGCTTAGTATTCGATTTATGGCAGATCACGACGATCTGTTTGGTTCAGTTCAACAAAAACATTATCCTGAAATATTAAGAGCAATTCGGAACAGAATTGCAGAATTTATTAAACTTGGTGATAACAATAAATAATTGTTAAAGATTTCAAAAAATTAAATTAAAAGGTACAAACAATGTCAGTTGATTACAAAAACACTCTCAATTTGCCTGAAACAGGCTTCCCAATGCGTGGGGATCTCGCCAAGCGTGAGCCTGCGATGTTACAAAATTGGTACGACAAACAGCTCTATCAAAAAGTGCGTGCGGCTGCCAAAGGTAAAAAGACCTTTATTTTGCACGATGGTCCTCCCTATGCGAACGGCAATCTACATTTAGGTCATTCGGTCAATAAAATTTTAAAAGATATTATTATGAAATCCAAAACCGCACTGGGCTTTGACACCCCCTATGTGCCGGGTTGGGACTGCCACGGCTTGCCGATTGAATTAAAAGTAGAAGGCTTAGTCGGCAAACCGAATGAAAAAATTTCCGCTGCCGAATTTCGTCAAAAATGTCGTGAATATGCCGCCGAACAAGTGGAAGGGCAGAAAGCCGATTTTATCCGTATGGGCGTGTTAGGCGATTGGGATAACCCTTATCTCACAATGAACTTTGCCACAGAAGCAAGCATTATCCGCACGCTAGGCAAAGTGATCGCCAATGGGCATTTATACAAAGGCTCTAAACCGGTGCATTGGTGTTTAGACTGTGCCTCTTCACTCTCGGAAGCGGAAGTGGAATACGAAGATAAAGTTTCTCAATCCATTTATGTGCGTTTTTCAGCGGTGGATTCTGCGGGGATTGAAGCAAAATTCAACGCCATCGGTAAAGGAACGGGCGCAATTTCAGCGGTAATTTGGACAACTACCCCTTGGACATTACCGTCTAACCGTGCCATTGCGATCAACCCAGAATTAGACTATCAATTAGTCCAATTTGGTGATGAGCGTTTGATTCTCGCTGCTGCTTTGGTCGAAGAAGTACAAAAAGCCGTGGGCTTAGAGAGCGTTGAAGTGCTTGGCACAACCAAAGGCGAAAATTTAGAACTGCTCCACTTTAATCATCCATTCTATGAATTTAGCGTGCCATTTATTTTTGGCGATCACGTTACCACTGATGGCGGTACAGGTTTAGTGCATACCGCACCAGATCACGGTCAAGACGACTTTATTGTCGCGAAAAAATATCACCTTGAAATGGCGTGTTTAGTGGCAAATGACGGTAAATTTATCTCCACAACGCCATTCTTCGCTGGCAAAGGTGTGTTTGAGAGTAACCCGCTTGTGATTGAAAAATTAAAAGAAGTGGGGGCGTTGTTAAAACTCTCGAACATCAAACATAGCTACCCACACTGCTGGCGACACAAAACCCCAATTATTTTCCGTGCGACTCCGCAGTGGTTTATCGGTATGGAAAAACAGGGCCTACGCCAACAAGCGCTTGGGGAAATCAAATCCGTACGCTGGATCCCAAATTGGGGAGAAGCGCGTATTGATACGATGGTCGCGAATCGCCCAGATTGGTGTATCTCTCGCCAAAGAACCTGGGGCGTGCCAATGGCCATGTTTGTGCATAATGAAACCGAAGAACTGCATCCACGCACCCCTGAAATTTTAGAAGAAGTGGCAAAACGGGTAGAAAAAGCCGGTATCCAAGCGTGGTGGGATCTTGATCCTGCAGAATTGCTTGGCGAAGAGGCGAAAAATTACCACAAAGTCCCCGATACCCTTGATGTGTGGTTTGATTCTGGATCAACCTACGCCTCTGTGGTGCAAGCTCGCCCGGAATTTAATGGGCAATCGGCGGATATGTACCTCGAAGGCTCAGACCAACACCGTGGCTGGTTTATGTCTTCGTTAATGCTTTCCACCGCCACAGAGCAAAAAGCACCTTATCGCCAAGTGCTGACACACGGTTTTACCGTGGATGAGAAAGGGCGCAAAATGTCGAAATCTCTCGGCAACGTCATTTTACCAAGTGAAGTATGGAACAAAAATGGAGCGGATATTTTACGTTTATGGGTGGCTTCAACGGATTACACCGGGGAAATTGCCGTTTCGCACAACATTTTAAACCGTGCCGCAGACAGCTATCGCCGTATCCGTAACACCGCACGTTTCCTCTTGGCAAACTTAAACGGCTTTGATCCACAAAAAGATCTTGTTCAGCCGGAAGAGATGATCGCCCTAGACCGTTGGGCAGTTAGCTGTGCCTTAGCGGTACAAAATGAGATCAAAGAGGCTTACGATAATTACCAATTCCATACCGTTGTACAACGTTTAATGCGTTTCTGCTCCATTGAAATGGGCTCTTTCTATTTGGATATTATCAAAGACCGCCAATACACCACCAAAGCGGACAGCCTTGCCCGCCGTAGCTGTCAAACGGCGTTATGGCATATTTCAGAAGCCTTAGTGCGTTGGATTGCCCCGATTCTCTCCTTTACCGCCGATGAAATTTGGGGGCATTTGCCAAAAGTGGCTCACCGTGCAGAATTTGTCTTCACCGAAGAGTTCTACGAAGGTTTATTTGCCCTCGGGGAAAGTGATAAGTTAGACGACAACTACTGGCAACAACTGTTAAAAGTGCGTGCCGAAGTTAATCGTGTATTAGAACAGGCCCGCAATGACAAATTGATTGGTGCAGGCTTAGAAGCAAAGGTCACCGTTTATGCCAATGATGAAATCCGCCCACTATTAGAACAGCTCGGCAATGAACTCCGCTTTGTGTTAATTACCTCACAAGCGGTGGTGAAACCATTAGCCGAAGCCGATGTTGCCGAAGGCGAATTGACAGGTTTAGCGGTGAAAGTTGAAAGTGCAGAAGGCGAGAAATGCCCTCGTTGCTGGCATTATGCAACGGATATTGGTCAATCTGCGGAACATTCAACGATTTGTGGTCGTTGTGTTGAAAATGTCGCCGGCGAAGGCGAAAAACGTGCCTTTGCGTAATCTCTTTTTCGCGCCCTTTCCCGTTGTTAATCGTGGGAAAGGGGCGATACAAGCGGTCAAATTTTCATACTATTTTGCACTCAATACGAGCCGTAGAATATTGGCGGAATAATTTATGCTGATTTTAAATAAAAGTACCCAAGCAACACGCTATTTAGCAGGGCTTAGTTTCATTCCTCAAAAGGCAGAACAGATCCAATTTCTTGCAAGCCCTGAGAGGTTTAAAGCTGAAATTTTGGCACAAATTGCCAAAGCCCAATCTCGAATTTATATCACGGCGTTATATTTTGAAAAAGATGAAGCCGGACAAGAGATTTTAGACGCTTTATATCAAGCTAAACTGGCTCGTCCGCAATTAGAGATCAAAATCTTAGTGGATTGGCACCGTGCTCAACGAGGGCGTATTGGCGAAGGGGCAACCCTTTCCAATGCCGATTGGTATCAGCAAATTCGCGAGAAATATGCCCTGCCCGTGGAGAATGATATTGGCTTTTATGGCGTGCCAATTAACGGGCGTGAAGTCTTTGGCGTATTGCACTTAAAAGGCTTTGTGTTTGATGACACGTTACTTTACAGCGGTGCGAGTATTAACAATGTTTATCTACATCAGTTTGAACGCTACCGTTACGACCGTTATCACATCATTGAAAATGCGACCCTTGCGAATGCTTTTGTCGAATTACTACAAAAGCATATTTTAAGCAACGAAGCGGTTGCTCGCTTAGATCAGCCACGGCAAAAAATCGCAGAAATTCGACCGCTTGTCAAAGCCTTCCGGAAAGAACTCTGCCAACAACGTTATCAATATGTTGGACAGCCTGAAAGCAATCAGCTGATGGTCTGCCCGTTAATCGGGCTTGGACGAAAAAATGGTCTGAATAAAACCATCGAAGCACTTTTCTACCAAGTGGAACAGAAGCTGACGATTTGTACGCCTTATTTCAATTTCCCCCGCTCCTTGCGGACACGGATTGAACGATTGCTGAATAACGGGAAACAAATTGAAATCATCGTTGGAGATAAAACCGCCAATGATTTTTACACTCCACCGAGTGAAAAATTTACGATGGCATCGGCACTGCCTTATCTCTACGAGAAAAATTTACGAGCTTTCGCCAAACGTTACGACCGTTTTTTACAAAATGGGCAATTAACCATTCGCCTGTGGAAAGATGGCGATAACAGCTACCACTTAAAAGGCGTGTGGATTGATAACCGTTACCTTCTATTAACAGGCAACAACCTCAACCCTCGTGCGTGGGCGTTAGATGCGGAAAATGCGGTGCTTATTGCTGACCCACTGGGCGAACTCACTCCTGAAGCCGAGCAAGAGTTAAACCAAATTCGCACTCACACCAAAATCCTCAGCCATTACAGTGATTTGGAAGAACAACGCCAGTACCCGGAAAAAGTCCAAAAATTGTTGAAAAAATTTGGACGGGTGAAGTTAGATAAAATTGTAAAGATGTTGTTGTAAAATATCTATTTTACTCAAATACTGAAAAAATTTCTTTCTCATCTCTACAATGTAATATGTTCTCCTAAATTAAAAGGATTAAGTTGATGAACTTAATCCTTTCATTCTTCGCATCTAGTCTTGATACTTATACAAAATCTTACTTAAAATTGACCGCTTGTTGAGCCATCTCGTACATAAGTAAAGACTTTCACGACCTTACGCACCCCTGAAACATTACGAGCAACATCAACTGCAGCATTGGCTTGGCTATCGGATAAATTACCCATTAAAAAGACTTCGCCATCTTCACTGATGACTTTCACTTCGGTAGTTTTTACCGCATCATTCACTAACAATTTAGATTTAATTTTTGTGGTAATCCAACTATCTTGGCTGACTTGCCCAATGCCAATTTTCTCTTTAATACGAATTTCGTTATACACCGTAGTTACCCCTTCAACCCCCGCGGCAACACCTTTAGCCGCATCTTTAACTGACTCATTCGGTACTTGCCCAATCAACAGCACTTTACCGTTATAAGCCACCACGTTAATACGCGCTTCCTCTTTGATTTGGGCATCTTTATTAAGATTATAAGCGACTTTTTCTTCTAGGGTTTCATCATCAATTTGGCGTCCTGCGGAACGTGGATCCGTCGCTACTTTCGCTGCCACGGCAGCCGTACCCACAATAGCAGTGGTTAAACATCCTTGCAAAGAGAGTAAAGTCATCGTAAAAAGGCCTGCAAGGCTCAATTGCTTAAATTTTTTTAACATGGAAATCTCCTTTAATGAGCGGTTTGGGGAAAGAGTAATGTATCAACCAATTCACACAGTAGGTTTACACAAAAGTGATGCCCTTCGATGATACGCATTTCATTAATCGAGGGCATTTCAATTTCAAGATCCGTTTCATCTAATAGCCCTTTTGTATGATCATTACGGCTACTGGTAAAAGCGAAAATCTCTAAATTTTCATTATTTGCCGTATGAATGGCATTTAATACGGCTTCTTCATTGCCGATTGGGGAAAAGGCAATAAAAAGATCGCCTTCTTTGGCAATTACTTGGAGCTGTTTTTTATACATTTGGGCAAGTTCGCCATCGCGTACAAGCTGCCCCGCTAAAACCGCATCATAGGCAAGTAAGTGCGCGGCAAGGCTTGGGCGAAGAAGATCGTAACGATGTAATAAATGGCTTACCAGTTGTTGAGCGTTGGCATAAGAGCGCCCACTTCCGCAGACAATCACTTTATTGCCACGCAATAAGCAAGCCACTAAGCGATTCGCCGCTTCGTTAAGCACTTTTGGAAGCAGATCCGCCGCCGCGATTTGAATTTGAATGCTTTCGCTAAAGCGATCTTGAATTTTCTCTAACATACTATCCTAAAAAATTTTTAATCCACAGCGGAGGGGCATTTCCCTCAAAGGCAACGACATCAAAGCGACAGTCCGCTGTATCTAAACTCTGTTGCCGTTTAGCTAACCAACAGTTAGCGGCATCGAGCCATTTTCGCTGTTTGCCATAGCCAATGCTTTCCACGGCAGAGCCAAAGGTAGCATTTTTACGTTGGCGAACTTCCACAAACACAATCGTACTGCCTTCTTGCATAATCAAGTCCAATTCCCCGCAGGCAAAGGCTTGATTCTGTGCAATAAAACGCAAGCCCTGATGTTCTAAAAACAGGCGAGCTTGCTGTTCATATTTTGCCCCTTGCTGGCGTGTCATAGGATTAGTTTGCGTTCACAATGGAGCCAGAACTATACTTCAACCACGTCATTTCACGCTCAATGTTGCAATTTGGACCGGCACTTAGCACTCCGGTTAAACCGTGGATTTTATACCCTGGAATTTGACGGAACTCATTAAATTTATTCGCAATCTCCCAAGTATCTGAACCCATGGCATATAAACGCATCATAGAGAAATCACTTTCTGAAAGGCTTTCCGCTTTTTTGTATTCCGCAGATTCAGGATCAGAAAGCAGTGGAATTTCACTGAATTTGACCCCTTCCATCGTTAAACGGAAATCCGGCCCATTATTGGGTGAATTACTCCGTGAAGAGGTATAAATCGCAAATTGATTTGCCATGGGAGAGTTATCGATTCCCTGTTTTAGCTCCAATAACTGTTCCGCTGTACCGAGTAAATATAACGCAGATCCTTTGCTCATGGCACTGCTTTGTAAAGACGCTACACCATTGGCGGTATCGCTATAATAACGAATATCCGCATCTTTATTGGTTAATTGACGCCAACGCTGTTCAAAAGCAGCCGATGAACGCTCCCCAAAATCCCCCTGTGGAGCAAGCACAACGGCACTATTCACGCCATCACGTTGGAAACGCTCCGCCGCAGAACGTGCTTCTGCTTCTGGCGATAAGCCGTAATAACAAACACGCGCGACAGCACGGGCATTTGGAGTCGAATTTAACGCCAACACATTCACGTTATTGATCTCAGGGCTAGTTAATAAGCTATCCACACGGGATTTCAATAACGGCCCAATAATCGTTTGTGCGCCTTGATTCTTGGCTTGAACAAGTAGATCGTTAATAGGTGAAATATCCGTATCATAGATCTGCACAGACATTGCTTCCTCGCCTTTAGCATCATCAAAACCGCGTTTGATAATATCGCCAAGCACTTGGGCTTCACCACTTAATGGTAAAAGTAATGCCACACCGTTTAATTGGGTTTGTTGGAAACTTGACACATTTTTTAATTCCGTTGGCATTAACACTGCAGCGGTATGGTTCGGATATTGCTGTTTCCAATTTTCAATCCCTTGGGGAAGTTGAGCGGGCGTTGAGACATACTGATTATAGGTATTGACTAAAGCCAACCAACCCGCAAAAGTAATTTCACCGGCATCCGGCGTTGCCTTTTCTAACATACCGCGGTTACCATTACGCAATAACGCCCACACTTTGTCGTTATTTTCTTGACGGGCTTTATTGTCCGTTAAGTAATTATCCATTAACGCACGGGCTCGCACTGCACCTAAGATATCCTTTTTATTTTCAGCCACACGAGCATGAGTTTGTTGCACACGGAGAAGTTGAGATTGACTAAGTGGTTGAGAATGGAGCTGTTTTAAGGTATCTAATGCTTGAGTATTATTGCCATTTAATGCAGCAAGTTGCGCGGTAAGAAGTTGATATTCTGTTTTTTGGATCTCATTAAGCTCTGCGACATTCACTGCAGAAAGTGTATTTTGGGCTTCAAAGGCTTTATTTTCATCAATCAATTTACGCACTGCTAATAGGCGATAGCTCTCTTTTTCTTCGGTTTTAGCACTTTGATCAACTTTATTGATATAAAATTCAGAATTAGCGTAGGCTTCATTTTTTAAGGTTTCGGTAATTTTATTCCCCGAACAAGCCGTTAATAGCACAGCCAGTGCCGTGGGTATAAAAATCGTCTTCATTTTTTGGCTAAAATGACGAGTTTGTACTAGAATAGTTGGCATTTTATCGCTCCATTATTGGAAATTAAACAGTCTGCTGAATTCGGCGGATCTTACTTATCAAACAGACGAAAATCAATGAAAAACAAACAGAATCCCCATGCAGGGGTGCTATATATTGTCGCCACACCGATTGGCAATCTTGGCGACATCACTCAACGGGCGTTAGATACCTTCACACAAGTTGATCTCATTGCCGCGGAAGACACTCGCCACAGTGGGCTTTTATTAAGCCACTACGGCATTAAAAAGCCCTTTTTTGCCCTCCACGACCATAATGAACAACAGCGTTCAGCCGTTCTCGTGGAAAAATTACAACAAGGGCAACACATTGCATTGATTTCTGATGCCGGTACGCCATTGATTAGCGATCCAGGTTTTCATTTGGTACGGGAATGCAGACAAGTAGGCATTCAAATTGTTCCCATTCCGGGGGCTTGTGCGGCGATTACAGCACTTTGTGCTTCAGGGATTGCCTCTGATCGCTTCTGCTTTGAAGGGTTTTTACCAGCCAAAAATAAAGCACGGTGCGATAAACTCCGCCACCTTGAAAATGAACCTCGTACCTTAATTTTCTACGAATCCACCCACCGCATTTTAGATACCCTAAACGACATGGCAGAGATTTTCGGCAAGGATCGCTATGTGGTTATGGCGCGAGAATTAACCAAAACCTGGGAAACCATTCACGACGATGAACTCAGCCAGTTAATTACTTGGCTCGGGGAAGAGAGCAATCGCATTAAGGGGGAGATCGTGTTAGTGGTCGAAGGGAAACCCGAAAGCACGGAAGAGAGTTTTTCCCCACAGGCACTGCAACTGCTCCAAGCATTAAGCCTTGAACTGCCCCTTAAAAAAGCCGCGGGGCTTGTAGCTGACTGCTTTAACTATAAGAAAAACGCCCTTTATCAATACGGCTTAGACCATTTAAAATAGCAACAAGGGGTCGATTTTGCCTCACATTTTGCAAACTCGCCCCCTTTGACTGCTCATAGGCTTACGCCCTTGTAGCAATGCCCAAATCCACGCTTATTGCGAACACGCCACAATCACTTCAGCAACGCGTTTCGCCGCCAATGGTGCAGATTTTGCGTGGGCTTTTTCTGCCATATCAAGGAGTAATTGACGATTTTCAACCAACGGCTTTAACGCATTAAAGAGATTCTCAACGGTAAATTCTGGCTGTTCTAAAATGATCGCTGCCCCTTCGTTGGCAAGATATTCGGCATTAAAAAATTGCTGACGATCTTTATGTTGGAACGGCACAAAAATTGCCGGTAAGCCTGCCGCTGCAATTTCGCAAACAGTTAATGCCCCCGAACGGCAGATCACTAAATCCGCCCATTGATAAGCAGATTGCATATCATCAATAAATTCACTGGCAATGCCGTTATTCGCTTGTTGATAGATTTCTGCGACCCCTTCTAATTTGCCTTTTCCGACTTGATGACTAACAAAAACCGCTTGACCAAACATTTCTGCCACTTTCGGCACAACTTGGTTAATCACCGCAGCCCCTTGGCTGCCCCCCATGACTAAAATATTGATAGGGTAACCACGCTCGGCAAAACGTTGCGCCGGTGGTGCAAGTTGGAAAAGATCTTGGCGAACCGGATTGCCCACCACCTCAGCATCTGGAAACGCCGACGGGAATGCCTGTAAAGTACGGCGAGCAATTTTCGATAACCATTTATTGGTTAAACCTGCCACGGCATTTTGCTCATGGAGAATAACCGGCACACCACACAATTTTGCTGCCACTCCACCCGGGCCTGATACATAGCCCCCCATGCCCAACACCGCATCGGGCTGATAGGCTTTGATGATTTTTCGGGCTTGCATTACCGCTTTAAAAATTGCAAAGGGGGCTTTCAATAATACACCAATGCCTTTGCCCTTTAAGCCTGAAATCTGAATAAACTCAATCGGAATACCGTGCTTTGGCACGAGTTCCGCTTCCATACGATCCTTTGTACCTAACCAACGAATTTCCCAACCTTGTTGCTGTAATTCACGAGCAACGGCAATGGCTGGAAAGACGTGTCCGCCCGTTCCCCCTGCCATAACTAATAATTTTTTTGTCATCTTAAAAAATCCTAATCTTCATTCAAATGTGCATGCCCAAGGCGTGCTAAACGATTTTCATGGTCGATACGCAATAAAACCGAGATGGCAATCGCCATAATCACTAAACTCGAACCACCATAACTAATTAACGGAAAGGTCAAACCTTTCGTTGGAAGTAACCCTGAAGCGACCCCTAAATTCACAAATCCTTGGAGAAAAATCCAAATCCCAATACCAAAAGCAAAATAGCCTTTAAAACGCTCTTCTAAAATCAACGCCTCTCGGCTAATTTTCAACGCCCGATAGGTTAAGGCGCAGAGCAAAAATATGATAAATAAGATTCCAATTAAACCGAATTCTTCACCAATTACCGCCATCACAAAGTCGGTGTGGGCTTCGGGTAAATATTCCAGTTTCTGGACTGAATTCCCTAAGCCTCGCCCAATCCATTCGCCTTGTCCAAACGCCATTTGCGAGTTAGACAACTGGAAACCATCGCCATAGGCATCGGCAAAGGGGTCAAGGTAGGAAGTCACCCGTTTTAAACGGTATTCCGACATCACCACTAAAAAGAAAAATGCGATCCCTGCGGAAATACCGATGATGATAAATTGTAAGAGCTTCGCCCCAGCGATAAATAAGAGAGCAAAAGCCAGCACAAAAAGCACCGCGGTACTCCCCAAATCAGGTTGGAGTAAGAGCAAACCGCTGAACATTAAAATCACCACCGTTGGACGCCAAAAACTGTACGTTTCTCGGCGCATCTCTTCAAACTTACTGTCATAGAACTTTGCGAAATAACAGATAATCGCCAGTTTAGCGAGCTCCGCCGGCTGAAAATTCAAAAGCCCTAAAGGAATCCAGCGAGTTGCGCCATTTACATTACGCCCAATCCCTGGAATCAACACGGCAACAAGCAGTATTAAGGAGATAAAAAAGAGCCAGGCATTATATTTTTCCCACTTCTCGCTTGGTATATTCACAAAGGCGGCACAAGCAAGTAACGATGCAAACACATAACCGGCATCACGTAGCGAAAAAAACAGGGGATCATTCGCATGGCGAGCAGCATAAGGCAACGATGCGGAAGTCACCATCATAAAACCAATCGCCAATAAGCTCATAAAAAGCCAAATTAAGGTGCGATCATAGAGGGCATTTTTCGGGGTCAGTTGCCCCCATTTTTGCCATAATTGGCTAAATTTTTCCCCCATTATTCGCCCCTTGCTAAGGCAACAAATTTATCGCCCCGCTCTTCAAAGTTTTTGAATTGGTCAAGGCTGGCACACGCTGGCGAGAGCAATACAATATCGCCAAGTACCAAATGAGGGCGAATTTCTGCCACGGCTTCTGCCATTGTATTGACTAACACACTATTTGGGCTTAATTGTGCGAGGGCTGAACCATCTTTCCCAAAGCAGTAGCAAAAGATGTTGTCATGCTGAATAAAAGGCGTTAATTCAGAAAAATCAGCCCCTTTACCATCGCCACCGAGTAATAAATAGAGTTTATGCGGAATCTCTAAGCCATTTAATGCCGCCACCGTACTGCCCACATTGGTGGCTTTGGAATCGTTGATCCAACGAATGCCATCTGTGGTAGGCACATCTTGGAAGCGGTGAGCTAAGCCACCATAGGTTTTCAACGCCTGAATAATCCCTGCACGAGGCACGCCTGCCCCTTCGGCTAATGCCATTGCTGCAAGGGCATTCATTTCATTATGACGACCACGAATTTGCATCCCTTCAATCGCTAACACTGGCTCGCCTTTTGCGACAAGCCAGCCGTTTTGAAGATAGTAATCAGCATCCTGCTCGGCAAACTTTTGTTGATTTTCGACCGCTTGATCCGGCAATGTTTGGCTATCTTCGCCATTAACAATGATCTGTTCCGCCTGATGATAAATCACTAATTTCGCTTGGCGATAAGCCTCTAAGCTCTCGTAGCGATCCATATGATCTTCACTCACATTTAACACAGTAGCCGATTTTGCTTTAAGGGAATAGGTTGTTTCAAGCTGAAAGCTCGACAGCTCCAACACAAATAATTCATAGTCTTGATCGAGCAAAGTCAGTGCTGGCACACCGATATTTCCCCCCATGCCCACTTTCACGCCCCCCTGTTTTGCCATTTCATAGACTAAGGAGGTTACGGTGCTTTTACCGTTTGAACCGGTAATGGCAATGATTGGCGCAGTCGCTTCACGGCAAAAGAGTTCAATATCCCCAACAATTTCCACACCGGCTTTCACCGCTTGCTGAATTTCAGGCGTTGCCATGGCAAGCCCCGGGCTAATCACAATTAAATCACTGCTCAACAGCCAATCTACGTTTAAGCCCCCCGTATGTAACGGCACATCCACTGGCAGTTGTTCTGCCCCAGCAGGATGTGAGCGAGTATCAATCACTCGCACTTGTGCCTGCTTACGGCGTAAAAATTCCACACAGGAAAGCCCTGTTTTGCCTAAGCCAATCACGGTGATGATTTTATGTTGGTAGTTGTGCATCGTTATTCTCTTTTTGCAAAAAATATTAAAAATTTGACCGCTTGTAGGGGGCTTCTGCCCCCTTCCAAAGGGGAATTAACGCAATTTTAAGGTCACTAAGCCGATTAACACGAGCATTAACGTGATGATCCAAAACCGCACAATAACACGGGGTTCTGGCCAGCCTTTGAGTTCAAAGTGATGATGAATCGGTGCCATACGGAAAATACGTTTCTGGCGGAGTTTATAAGAGCCAACTTGTAAAATCACGGATAAGGCTTCCACCACAAACACCCCCCCATGACCACTAAGAGCAATTCTTGGCGAACTAACACGGCAATCACGCCTAATGCGCCACCAAGGGAAAGCGAGCCCACATCCCCCATAAAGACTTGGGCAGGATAAGTGTTAAACCATAAGAAGCCTAAGCCTGCACCGACAATCGCAGTACATAAAATCACAAGCTCACCGCTGTATTTAATATAAGGAATATGCAGATATTGGGCGAAATTCACGTTCCCCGTTGCCCACGCAATCAAGGCAAATGCCCCAGCCACCATAATGATTGGCACAATCGCAAGACCGTCTAAACCATCTGTTAAATTCACCGCATTACTTGTGCCGACAATCACGAAATAGGTTAAGACAATATAAAACAGACCAAGCTGTGGCATCACATCTTTGAAAAATGGCACGACAAGTTGTGTCGCCGCCGTATCTTTACCAATGGCATACATCGCAAAAGCGGACAATAACGCAATCACCGAGAGCCAAAAATATTTCCAACGAGCGATTAAGCCGTCCGTGCTTTTACGGGAAATTTTCCAATAATCATCCACAAAACCGACCACGCCGTAGCCCAATAGGATAAACAGCACACACCACACATAAGGGTTACGCAGATCCGCCCACAGTAACGTGCTCACGGCAATGGAGAAGAGAATCATAATGCCCCCCATTGTCGGCGTACCCCGTTTTTTATAGTGGCTTTCAGGGCCGTCGTGGCGAACTTCCTGCCCAAATTTGAGAATTTGTAAGCGACGAATCACCGTTGGGCCAATCCATAAGCCAATCATTAATGCCGTTAATAATGCCATAATGGAACGGAAAGTGATGTAGGACACCACATTAAACGCGGTGTTAAATTGCACCAAATATTCAGCTAACCACACTAACATAAGCTAATTCCTAAAATGAAAGATGAAAAGAACGGCATAAGGAAGAGATCAACTCTTCCATTTTTTGGCTGCGAGAACCTTTTACCAGTAAGACAAGCGGTCGATTTTCTGCCATTTTTTGCGAAATCAATGGGAAGAGAAAATCGTGCATAGCCGTTTTATCCGTGAAATGGTGGGCTTGATGTTGGCTAATCACTTGGCTTTCTTTACCAAAGCTGACGATTAAATCTAACTCCGCATTGTGTGCAAAATCCGCCACTTCTTGATGGCGACTTGCACTCTCTTCCCCCAGTTCTGCCATATCGCCCACGGCAAAAATACGAAACGCGGGGTAATTTTTCAGCACAGCGATGGCGGACTTCATAGAATCGACATTGGCATTATAACTATCATCAATAAACAGCACATTCTCACTTACTTGCACAGGGAATAACCGCCCTTTGACCTGAGAACGCTGTTCTAACCCGGCTTTAACGGCGTTGAGATCCGCCCCCACTGCCATGGCTAACGCCGTCGCAGCTAAGGCATTACTCACATTATGCGCGCCTAAATAAGGAAGATTGATCGCCACTTCCCCTTGTGGCGTGTGGAGAATGAAATGCGAGCCGTTAAGTTGTAATTGCACCTCTTCTGCCCAATAATCGGCATAAGAATCTTTATCCGACCCGGTGTAGGAAAAAGATTGTAAGGAATGTTCGCCAATCTCTTTTTGCCATTGAGGATAATAGTGAGCAAGATTAACAATCGCCGTGCCATTGGGGGATAAACCACGATAGATTTCGCCTTTTGCTTGGGCAACCCCAGCCAAAGAGCCAAAACCTTCTAAATGGGCAGCGGCAACATTATTGACTAGACAGGCATCAGGGCGCGTGATTTCGCTGGTATAGGCAATTTCGCCAATATGATTTGCCCCGAGTTCTATTACCGCATAGCGATATTTTTCCGTTAAGCGAAGTAGGGTTAATGGCACACCTAAGTCGTTGTTTAAATTGCCAAAAGTGTATAGCACTTGCTCTTCGCAAGCGGTCATTTTTTGTAAGATTTTTGCCGTCATCTCTTTGACGGTGGTTTTGCCCGATGAGCCCGTCATTGCCACGGTTTTCGGATTGAGCTTGGCTTTAAGCCACTTCGCCAATTCCCCCAACGCAAGGCGAGTATCTGCCACGATGATTTGTGGTACAGAAATAGGCATTTCACGCTCCACCACGACTGCCACACAACCCTGTGCAATGGCATTATCCAAGTAATCGTGGGCATCAAAATTCGCCCCTTTTAAAGCAAAAAATAGCCCAAATTCGACCGCTTGTCGGGTATCGGTACTGACGTTTTCCACGGTAATATTCTCATCGCCGACGAGTTTAGCCTTGAGAATTTCCGCAATGTGTTTGGTGGTTAATGTAATCATAACGAATATTAAATTAATGTTCCTTTTGTGGATATTTAAATTCTACTTTGTCGCCTTTTACTTCTAAATAGCCAGAATTGCCACTTAATAAATGCGCATTAATAACGCCTTCTTGGCATTGCGAAACAGGCATATTAAAGCCAAGTGTTTGGATAATAAAAGTCGAAACTTGTTGATGATATATGCGTAAACATTGTTCAAACGTTTGTTTTATTTTTTGTTGCAATTCGACATTCGGCGTATAAATCATTGTTGGCACTAAATAACTTGCTTCGTGTATTGTTCCTTGATTATAAACCGTTTGTGTAACATATTGCCCATGATCAGAAGTATAAATAAGTAACCAATCATCATTTGGTCGCTGTTTTAAATATTCATATACTTTTTGAATAAATAAATCTGTATTATAGATAGTACTATCATATTTATCTAATGCAGTATCACCTTTAAATATGCGTTCTTCATCGCTTAAATCCTTTGCATACGGACCATGAGAACCACGTTGATGAAGTACAATAAAATGTTTTTTACCATCATCTAAATTTATTTTTTCTAAATAAGGGAGCAATTTATGATCATTCATACTTTCATAAACAGAAAAACCTTGTTCTGTTGGGAAAGTAACATGATCAATCCACGCTTTTCCCATTAGCCCTAAAATTTCCATTTCCCATTCTGGTTGGGAACTATGATATTCCGTTGAAAATCCTTGTTTTTTTGCTAAATTAAATAAATTCGTATCACCTTTTGCAATTTGTTTTAAGCCATTTGGATAAGGAACGGCATTAAAAAATGCAGGTAGTGAAATTGCAGTGCCTAAACCCGCAGCATAAGTCTCTTTTACGATTGCTTCTGGCATTTTAATCATTGAATCAAGAAATGGGGTAGTTTGGCGATCATAACCAAACACATGCGCATTTTTAGCACTCAAGCTTTCACCTGTAATTAAAATAATATGTTTAATTTGAGGTTCAGAAATGGCTTTTGGCATTGGATATATATAATCTGCCACCTTACTTAATTTAAATAATTCGTAGGGAATAATTCGTCCGATAAAAGAGTGGAATGAATAGCTATTTGCTTTTAATTTACTGTAATAAGGGCGAGGATTTAATCCAATATCATTATCTGTTTTAAATGAGCGAATACTCATATAACTCATTCCGATGAATAATAAAATATCCGCAATAGGTGATGTTTTTACTCTAAAACGAGATAATGATAAGAAAAAGAGTATCTCTAATAATGCCCACAGTGAAGTTGCCCAAATTCTATCTAGCATAGTTATGCCTGTCCGAGTTACTTCGGTAATTTCAGTGAACATAAGTAAATAATTAGTACTTGTTATCCACCCCTCATACACAGCATAGTGAATATTATTTAATAAAACGCTGGTTGAAAAAAATATCACAATAATAATTCGTGTTATTTTATATTTAGCAAAATAAAATAATGAAACAACTACTAATAGTATAGCAAAAGTTTCAATATACCGTACTGGCGCTGGAATATTAAAAATATAGCGATGTATTATTTCACTGAGAAATAATATACCCGTATAAAAAAAGAGAATACTAGTTGTTCTTTTAAACATTTTAAATTTCCTATGGGTGGTATTTAATCTAAAAACTTTCTTACCCATTCTTGATCAGAGAAGGGGTATTTTTTCGTGCCAATGATTTGATAATCTTCATGACCTTTGCCGGCAATCAACACCACATCTTTGGCATCGGCTTGAGCAATGGCTTGTTCAATGGCGTATTGGCGAATGTGCATCTGCTGTACGCTTTTTGGCTTGCGAAAGCCTACCATAATGTCTGCCATAATTTTTTCGGGATCTTCGGTGCGGGGGTTATCATCGGTAACAATTACTTTATCCGCCCACTGTTCGGCAATCTGTGCCATGAGCAGACGCTTACCGCTATCTCGGTCGCCACCGCAACCAAAGACGCACCAAAGCTCCCCTTCGCAATGCAAGCGTGCCGCTTCTAAGGCTTTTTCAAGGGCATCGGGGGTGTGGGCATAATCGACAATCACCATCGGGGCGTGGACCTCATCATTCTCACTGACTAAGCACTCCATTCGCCCACACACACCATTGAGTT
This sequence comes from Pasteurellaceae bacterium Macca, assembly GCA_023101485.1. Lineage (GTDB taxonomy): Bacteria > Pseudomonadota > Gammaproteobacteria > Enterobacterales > Pasteurellaceae > LVZB01. The sequence goes on from LVZB01000001.1 coordinate 1,319,216, forward strand.
GTGAAGCGGTGGCTAATAGGGTGTCAAAATCGTAGCCGAGGGCGAGTAATCCAGCAAAAGCGGTAAGGAGATTATGGACGTTAAACGCCCCAATTAAACGGCTTTTTAACTCGCCATTTCCCCAAGAAGAACGGAAGGTAATACTTGCCCCTTGGAGGGTAAAATCGACTTTTTCTGCCTGCACAAAACGCGCCTGATTCAACACGTTTGCAGGATTCGCACTAATGGCAACGGCTTGGGGTAATTTTGCAAGCCACTGCTCACCGATTTCATCATCGGCATTGATCACTTGCTGTTGGCTCTTTAATTCACCAAAAAGACGGAATTTTGCCGCGGCGTACTCTTCCATAGTGTGATGATAATCAAGGTGATCTCGGCTTAAATTGGTGAAAACGGCAAGATCAAAATCAAGGGCTTCAACCCGATGTTGCACTAAACCGTGGGAGCTGACTTCCATAGCACAAAAATCTGCCCCTTGGGCAAGGAAATCGGCGAGGTTACTTTGCACCTCAACAGCCGACCCGGTGGTATTGACGGCTTCAACCGTTTTACCATATAAACCGTTACCAATCGTCCCCATTACCGCAGACGTTCCACCGAGGAGATTCCGCCATTGAGCAAAAAGTTGAGCGGTAGTGGTTTTGCCATTTGTACCGGTGATGCCCACGAGTTGTAATTTTTCACTTGGTTTACCGTAAAACACACCGGCGATATGAGAAAGTTTTTCCCCGAGCTGTGGCACGAGAAGCACCACCCCTAGCGCAAATTCTTGATCAATTTTGACCGCTTGTTCTGCCGTTTCGGCAAGGACTAATTTTGCCCCCTGTGCCAATGCGTTGGGAATAAATTGCCTACCATCAACGCTATGCCCCTTTAAGGCAACAAACAGATCCCCCGATTGTACTTGACGGCTATCGAGAGTCATCTTATTGAGTAATAACTCACTCCAAGGAGCGAGTTCAGGAAAAAGAGCAACTAAGCGTTTCATTGTGTTACCTATGGATTTTTAATATTTAAGGAATCATCATATTCGCTAACAAGCGATCAAATTTTTACAAAATTTTGCTAATGAGCAGTTAAGTTATCAGGTTTAATATTTTTTGCTTTAAGAGTATGCCCCATAATGCTTGAAAAGAGAGGTGCTGAAACCGCACCGCCGTAATAAGCCCCGGCTTTTGGTTCATCAATCAGGACCACAAGGGCAAAACGAGGATCACTTGCGGGTGCAATGCCCGCAGTGTAGGCGATATATTTCTCTACATATTTCTCTTTTTTTAATTTTTTCGCCGTACCGGTTTTAATTGCCACACGATAACCGTCCACGGCAGCTCTTGCTCCCCCTTCGCCTTTTTGGGCGACGGATTCCATCATATGAACGACATCTCTGGTGATTTTTTCAGGAAGGACACGTTCACCAATGACTGGAGGATCAACTTTGGTAATGGAAAGTGGGCGATAAATCCCAAAACTCCCTAAGGTCGCATAGGCTCTGGCTAATTGTAATGGGGTAACGTTTAAACCATAACCATAAGCCATGCTCGCCCGTTCAATATCTGACCAACGTTTACGATCACCATTACTGCCTCGCTGTTCGCCTAAACCTAAGCCGGTATCTTTACCAAAACCAACCTTGCTATAGGTATCCACCAATGCGGTAGAAGGCATTCTTAATGCCAAGCGACTCACGCCAATGTTACTGGATTTTTGCAAAATCCCTGTGAGGGTTAAACTTTCCCGCGGGGCAACGTCTTTAATGGTGTGACCATTTACCACAAAAGGGCGTGTGTTAATCACTTCATCACGATAAGTCACGCCATTTTGTAAGGCAGTCAGCACCACAAGAGGTTTTACCGTTGAGCCTGGCTCAAAAGTATCGGTAATGGCGCGGTTACGCGCAAGTTCGGCTTTAAATTCGCTCCTCCGATTGTTGGGGTTAAAGGACGGCGCATTCGCCATTGCTAGCACTTCCCCAGTATAAATATCAATGAGTACCGCCGTGCCGGACTCCGCTTTATTCTCAATTACAGATTTTTTAATTTCACGATAGACCATAGACTGTAATTCTTGGTCGATACTGAGCACAATATCTTGCGGATCGTACTTTTTCTCGTGGCTGATTTGCTCAATCACATTCCCTCTGGCATCTTTACGGTATTTTTGGCGACCGTCTTTACCAATTAACAAGGAATCAAAGCTTTTTTCTAAGCCTTCTGTGCCTTTTTTATCGTCAATGTCAGTAAAGCCCACGAGTTGGGCAATTTCTTCCCCCATTGGGTAGAAACGGCGGAACTCACGGCGGATCACTAAGCCGTTGATTTTTAATTTCTTAGCATAATTAGCAATGGCCTCTGATTCATGACGTTCAATATATAAAAAACGTTGTTTTGCTGCTCTGTAGAGCTTTTCTAGTAATTTTTTATATTTTTGCCCCAGATGTTTTGCCAAATCTTGCAATTTTTCGCCTTCAAAATTGATCGCTGTTTTTTCTAACGCTAAAAAAGCAGAGTCAGGATTATGGCGAACCTTGGCACTGAGATCGACGGGGTTTAAATTAGTCGCTTGAGCTAAAAGATCCCAATAATCTTCACTATCAATATTAAATAGTGCGCGGGGATCGTAGGATCTTTTTTCCTTATTTTTATTCTCCACAAAGCTATTTACTGCGGATTGTAATTTACTCGCCGAAACGCCCATATCCATCGCCAATTTACGCCAGCGATTTTTATCTCGTTTCAGCAAGCTGTCGAAATACTCTTTAGGATCAATGGTAATGGAGTACATCGGCACGCTAACAGATAACATCTGCCCATTACGGTCAAGAATTTGACCACGGGTGAAATAATCGATCTCTTCACGCAGTGAGCGTTTATTTGCTTCTTTGATGAGTTCATCGGATCGGGAAACTTGCAGTTCAAATGCCTTACCACCTAATGCATAGGCCGCCGCGATCACACATAAAAAGACAATAAAAAAACGCATCGGGATATAACTGGCATCTTTTTTACCAAAATAGGGCAATATCCACGTATAAAGGCGTTGTGGCAACACTTTTTCAAGGAAACGCAAGAACCATTTCGACTCGTTTTCAAGGGGTGTGATGGGATCTGGCAACTTATTTTTACGCTTTTTCACTGAGGGTTTCATTTCTGCTCCACTAAAATTACTTCTTGCTCTTTTTTGATCGCCTGTAAGCCAAAACGCTCGGCGACAGCTTCGATACGGGTACGTTTACTCCAAGTGTGTTCTTCTAAACGTAAATTGAGGTATTGATATTGCAATTTTTCGTTCTCATCTTGCAATTTTCCTTGCTCAGCAATCAATAGACGCGTTTGATAGGTGTACCACACGGTCGCAAACCCTGTGGCAATAATGGCAAGTAAAAGGCAAAGGGCGACTTTATTTCGCCCAAGCACGTCATCCAAAATAATTTGTGAGAGTGGATAGCGATTATTTGACATCACCCACTCCTACACGCTTTTCGGCAATACGAAGCACCGCACTACGGGAACGAGGGTTCGCGGTAATCTCCGCTTCACTTGGCATGACGGCTTTGCCTATGGTTTTTAACGGAATGTTTTTATTCAGTTCACTCTCTAAAATCGGCAGCCCTTTTGGCACAGCTTCGCCCTTGCTGTGCTTACGCATAAACTGTTTCACCATACGGTCTTCAAGGGAATGGAAGCTAATAATCGATAATCGCCCCCCGGGAGCAAGCACACTTAATGCAGAATGTAACGCTTTTTCTAATTCATCAAGCTCACTGTTAATAAAAATGCGGATCGCTTGGAAAGTCCGAGTGGCAGGGTGTTTATGTTTATCTTTGAAAGGCACAGCATCGGCCACAATTTTCGCCAACTGTAAAGTGCGGGAGATTTTCTCCGGTGCAGATTTATTGTAAAAAACGACCGCTTGTGCAATGCGTTTAGCAAAACGTTCTTCGCCAAACTCTTTTAGTACCCAAGTGAGATCCTCAACAGAAACCTCTGCAAGCCATTGTGCTGCAGATAAGCCACGGCTTGTGTCCATACGCATATCCAAAGGCCCATCTCGCATAAAGCTAAAGCCCCGTTCTGCTTCATCTAATTGAGGGGAAGAAACACCTAAATCGAGTAAGATACCGTCAATTTTGCCCACTAAATCAAGGGATTGGCAAATCTCAGGAATGGCGGAAAAGGCACTGTGGAAGATCTGAAAACGAGGGTCATCAATGGTATTCGCTTCGGCAATAGCACGGGGGTCACGGTCTGTAGCGATTAACCGCCCTTGCTCGCCAAGCTGGGATAAAATCAAACGGGAATGTCCGCCACGCCCAAAAGTGCCATCAATGTAAATTCCATTTGGCTTAATCGCCAACGCATCAACTGCTTCATGCAATAGCACAGTAATGTGTTTTGGGGTGTCGTTCATCTTACTTTTTACTTTCCGTTATACTATAAAGAGAGGTTTTTTAAGGCATCACAGTGATACATTTCAGCGGAACTGCCGAGGGCTAAATCCTCTTGAATCTGCGATTGCCACTGTTTATCTTGCCAAATTTCAAATTTATTGAGTTGCCCAACAAGCATAATGTGCTGTTCGAGCTGGGCGTGCTGACGCAATGCGGGGCTTAATAAAATTCGCCCTGCGGAATCCATTTCACATTCCGTGGCAAAGCCTTGCATCACACGCTGAATACGCCGTTGCATGGGGTCAAAATTCGATAAAGAGAGTAATTTCTGCTCCACGATTTCCCATTCTTTTAAAGGATAGAGTAATAAACAAGGCTGGCGAATATCCACCGTGCAAATCAACTGCCCTTGCTGTTCCAATAAGGGCGCACGGTAGCGTGTGGGAATCCCAAGACGCCCTTTGCTATCAAGGCTGATTAAGGTTGCACCACGAAACATTCTGCCCTTCTCTTCCTATTTACTCTTGCAAAGATTGCAACGTACCTATAAAAGGGTGAATTTTTGAAGGCGGAATTTTTAAAAAGTTCCCACTATTCACCACTTTTTCCCACTTATTTAATAAAGGCGAAATTCTAGCGGTTTAAGCTAGGCGGAGCAAGGAATTTTCTTAATGAAAATAAACCGCCCGTTCTCAATACCGAGAGGGGCGGTTTAGCGAGCTATTCACCAAAATCAGGGGGGAGATGTTGGAGCATTTCTGTCCAAATCTCCGTGCTAATTCGGCGATGCTTTGCCATACATTCGGCGACTTTAACACTATCTTGCTCCTCGCAAGCGGTCTTTAATTCGCGATAAAATGTCAACGTGAGCTGACGGGAATCGGCGTGATGAAAAAAGAGCGAGGCAATTTTGAGATAGAGATCTTTAAAGCTGTTTAAAATTAAACCATAAACAGGCTTGTTCGCCACAAAGGTAAAACGACGGTAGAGGGAATAGTCAAATTCTGCATAAGCTTCGGCACTATCGGCTAAAGTGGCTAAATCATCAAAAAGCGTAAGGGATTGCTTGGCATCAAGGCGAATCGCCTCAGGAATATAATATTCCCCCATGCGAGTACGTAAAGAAACCACATTGCCAATAATTAAAGGGGTGATCGTTGGGTCAAGTTTAATCAAGGTGCTAATAATATTTGGCCCTGCACTTTCCCATACATTATTTACCTTCGTGGCTTTGCCGTGTTGAATCGTCAGCCAACCATCCCGCGCAAGGCGTTGTAGCACTTCACGCAACGTGGTCCGCGTCACGCCAATAATATCGGCTAACTCTCGCTCCGCCGGTAATTCACTGCCTGCAGGGAAGCGATGATTCCAAATACTTTTTACAATAAATTCTTCGGCAAGTGCCGCGGGGCTTTGGGCTTTTAAAAGGTCTGTCTGTTCCATTTGAATTCCAATAATGAGTGAAGTACAACTCCATAAAATTTGAAAAAATGTGATATAGTTATCAGATTTTAATCATTTTGACCAATTTCTATTATCGTTTTTGCCAAACTAGATTACAATCGACTTAAGGCTAACACACTTTGACAGAGTTTTTCTATGAATAATCTTGATGCAATGCTAAAAAACTTTCTCGGACATACACCTAATTGGTACAAAATCTGTATTTTAGCTTTCCTTATTATTAATCCTTTAATCTATTTTTTTATTAGCCCATTTATTGCTGGTTGGGTACTTGTCGCTGAATTCATCTTTACCCTTGCTATGGCATTAAAATGCTATCCATTACAACCTGGGGGCTTATTGGCTATTGAAGCCATTGCTATTGGTATGACCTCTGCAGAACATGTAAAGCATGAAATCATGGCTAATTTTGAAGTCGTGCTATTACTGATGTTTATGGTGGCAGGTATTTACTTTATGAAACAATTACTCCTCTATGTTTTTACCAAGCTCCTTTTAACCATCCATTCTAAAAAAATCCTCTCCCTCTCCTTCTGCTTAAGTGCCGCATTTCTCTCCGCATTTTTAGATGCCTTAACAGTCATTGCCGTTATTATTAGCGTTGGTATGGGATTTTATAGTGTTTATCATAAGGTTGCCTCAGGAGAAGCCTTCAATCATGGAGGACATCAACATGATGATGTTAATGATGAGTCGATTATTGCCAATAAACAAGTATTAGAACAATTTCGTAGTTTTCTACGGAGCTTACTCATGCACGCAGGGGTAGGAAGCGCCTTAGGTGGAGTGATGACGATTGTGGGTGAACCACAAAATCTAATCATTGCAGCACAAGCTGGTTGGAATTTTGGCGAGTTTTTCTTGCGCATGGCTCCAGTGAGTATTACCGTGCTCCTTTGTGGCATAGCAACCTGCTATCTCCTTGAAAAATATCGCCTTTTTGGTTATGGAGAACGCTTGCCTCGTAAAGTTTGGATCGTTCTTGCACACTATAACTTACGCAAAGAACGCGAGATGACAAAACAAGATCGCATAAAATTAATCGTGCAAGCTATTATCGGCATTTGGTTAATTATTGGCTTGGCGTTTCACCTTGCGGATGTTGGGCTTATTGGTTTAAGTGTCATTATACTTTGCACAGCATTTTGTGGTATTACCGAAGAGCATGCTATTGGTAAAGCATTCCAAGAATCGTTACCTTTTACCGCATTACTCGTTGTATTTTTCTCCATTGTGGCTGTTATTGTTGATTTAAAACTGTTTGATCCTATTATTCAGTTCGTTTTATCCGCAGAAGAAAATTCTCAATTAGCCTTGTTTTATATTTTTAATGGCTTATTGTCGAGTATTTCGGATAATGTTTTCGTTGGTACGGTTTATATAAATGAAGCGAAGAATGCACTGACTTCTGGCGCCCTTAGCCGAGAGCAATTTGATCTAATCGCGGTGGCGATTAATATTGGAACAAACTTGCCTTCTGTTGCAACCCCGAACGGACAAGCTGCATTTTTATTCTTACTGACCTCCTCTCTCGCACCATTGATTCGATTATCCTATGGACGAATGGTTTATATGGCATTACCATATACTGCTGTATTATCTGTAGTCGGTTTTCTTTCAATGGAATTTTTATTACCATTTTGCACCAAATTAATCGCAAATTGGGGTTGGATCGTTACTCAATAATCACTAGGATAGTGTATGCTCAATTACTTAAAGGAACTTTCTCTCAAACGCAGTGCTTGGCTGTTATTAGCCACCAGTTGTCTCGCCTTAGAAGGAACAGCGCTTTACTTTCAACATGGCATGGGGCTTTCTCCTTGCGTCATGTGTATCTATGAACGCTTAGCATTATTGACAATTTTGGTAGCTGGTCTTATCGGCGCTTTAGCACCAAAAATCGCTCTTTTGCGTTGGTTTGCTTTAAGTTTTGGGCTTATAGGGGCTTTCAAAGGACTAAAACTTGCACTCACTCATACCGACTACCAACTCCACCCTGCCCCTTGGAACCAATGTTCTCCCTTTGTTGAATTTCCCGAAACACTTCCCCTGAATAAATGGTTTCCTAATTTATTTGAAGCCACGAGTGTCGATTGTGCGGAAATTACTTGGCGTTTTTTTGATCTCACTATGCCACAATGGCTCACCGCAATTTTCGCTTTTTATGCTATTTTGATTATCTTAATTAGTGTGAGTCAATTTAAACGCACGCAACTAAAAAGCCGGGGGATTTTCCGCTAAACAAGCGGTCTAATTTTAGTCAAATTTTGTCACGATATGGAGGTAAATATGAGCCAACAGCAAAAATCTTTCTTTAAAAAATTATGGGAAAAATATGATGCCCTGTGCAAAGATCTCGGCGTTCAGCAAGGTGCTTGCCGTGGTTGTGTGCCGGTGGTGAAATTTGATCCCGAATCCCAATCCAAAGAAAAATCCACAGAAAAATCCTCCACATAAAAAATAGGTAACGGTTCTCCACCGTTACCTTTTTTATTACCTCATCAAGGAATATAAAGATGCAATATACCAATACACAAAGCTACTTTTATGACGGTTTTAACGGCGCTTTTCACACTCATAACGAAGTGGCGAAATTACTCGGACAACCGACTCATCATCGCAATCTTCCCCCTGTGAAAGTCGTTCAACAGCACTCCCCAGTTATCGTACCAAGCCACTACTATGAAGGGCATTGGACACTTACCCTCGAAGACGGTCGCCAACACCACGGCTATTTTGATCACTACCATATTCATTTGCCCGCAGGGTTGCCCTTAGGCTATCACGAACTTGCCGCCGCAGAAACGACTTGCCGTATCATTATCGCCCCCGCCAAAGCCTACCAACCCCAAGCCCTTAAACAGCATAAAAAATTGTGGGGAGCAAGCGTGCAACTTTATACTCTACGTTCTGAACAAAACTGGGGCATCGGCGATTTTAGTGATCTCCAACAATTTCTGACCCATTTAGCCGAAAACGGGGGCGATTTTGTCGGCTTAAACCCTATTCACGCCCTTTTCCCTGCAAATGCAGACAATGCCAGCCCATACAGCCCCTCCTCCCGTCTTTGGCAAAATATCATCTATATTGATGTGAATGCCGTTGAAGCATTTCAACAGAGTGAGCAGGCTCAACAGTGGTTTCATCACGCAGAAACCCAAGCGACCTTAGCCCGCTTGCGTGCAGCCGATGAAGTGGATTATTCCGCCGTGATGGCACTCAAATTACAAGGGTTACGTTTAGCCTACGCACAATTTAAACAACAAGATCAGCATGATTTTGAGCAATTTATGGCAGAAAAAGGGGAATCCCTTGTCATACAAGGCACGTTTGATGCCCTCCACCAATACCTTAAAGAGCAATTTCCGGAGCAATGGGGGTGGGATTTCTGGGCAACGGAATATCAAGATTATCACAATGATGCTGTCCGCACCTTCCAAGCGAAAAATGCCGACTTAATTCGCTTTTTTATGTGGTTACAATTTATCGCCGAACAACAGCTCACCGCTTGCTATCAACTCACGGAAAAATTAGACATGCCGATTGGTTTTTATCGGGATTTAGCCGTCGGCGTAGCCAATAACGGGGCAGAAACTTGGGCGGATAAAAGCCTCTATGTGTTAGGGGCAACCATTGGCGCGCCAGCAGATATGCTTGCACCACAGGGGCAAAACTGGGGGCTTTCACCGATGCACCCCGGGGAATTACAACAACGCGCTTATGCCCCTTTTATCGATCTACTGCGCGCCAATATGAAACATTGTGGCGCACTTCGCATTGACCACGTTCTCGGTTTAGCGCGCCTATGGTGGGTGCTTAACGGCGGAGTAGCGACCGAAGGGGTTTATATTCGCTATCCTTTTGATGATCTACTCAATATTTTAGCCTTAGAAAGCCAACGCCATCGCTGTCTTGTGGTTGCCGAAGCCCTTGGTACTGTACCAGACGGTATGCTAGAAGCCTTAGAGAGTCGAGGTATTCTCCCTTACAACGTTTTCTATTTTGAATTTGAAGGGGAAGAGAGTAAGCCACTGCTTAATTATACTTATGAATCCATGACGACATTAAGCACCCACGATCTCCCCACCATCAAAGGCTATTGGCTTGACCATGATTTTCGGCTCGGCGAAAAATACGCCATTTATCCAAGTGAGGAAGTGCTCCGCCATTTAAAAGCACAACGGATCGCACACAAATCAGCCTTTAACCGTGCCCTTCAAGCAGAAAAATACCCAACTTGCGATACCGCCAAGAATTTCAACGCCGAATTTAACGCACAACTGCAAACTTTCGTTGCCGGCACACACAGTGCCTTATATGCCACACAGCCGGAAGATTGGTTGAATATGTTAGATCCCGTGAACATCCCCGGCACAAGTGGCGAATACCCGAACTGGCGGCGCAAACTCAGCCATACGATTGAGGAGATCTTTCAACAGAATACAGTGAAAACCTTGTTAGCTTCAATAAAACAAAAAAGGGACACTATTTAAAACTAAAAATCTGCACCTGACATTAAAGGTGCAGTTCTTGTGCAAAATCTTTCCAAAATTCGACCGCTTGTATTTAGGTTGATATTTAAAAATCTTCAGCATATTTCATAAAATCAAAGTCGCTCGGTTCGTTGCCTGAAAAAACGTGTGCGCCGTATAAATCAATAACATGGGCTGGATCAATTAACCGTTTAATTTCTAATAAATTGGCATTTGGCACGACATACAAATCAGGATTTTCTTTGGCAATGCTTGCTTTAAAAATTTGAAAACCCGTCGGGCTATAATCCTCATTTTTTCGAGTATCTAATAAACACCGTAATGCCACATAATCATCTTCATTTTCGGTATATTGCTCATAATTTTTTTGAGTTACCAATATTTTGCCAAATTTTTGACTCACAAAATCAAATAAAGGTAAATGGGATTTTTTCTCGCCATTGGGGTATAAAATATGGCTTAATAAAGAAAATGTGCTTGAGGGTAATTGGCTTTTTCTAAAATCCATGACGAGATTCTCCACATGACTCCAATAATTAGTTACTGAAAACCAAGACTGTGAAATTTGGGAAGGGATCGTTATTTTGGATAAATTATTCATTTCATCACTACCATATGGATTTTGAGAATATCGAATAAAAAACACATTATCATTAAGCTCAAAGCCTATTCTCGTTATGTCGCTTTGAATACACCTAAACTCTTCCTCTACGTTTTTAATAACATAAAAAAATCTTATTTCCATATTTGATAATGTATTATAAATATTTGATTGGTATTTTTTAAATGGCTCAAATAGCCTTTCTTTTAACTCATCAAATCCATAAATTATTTTTTTAAAATTTATTCCATCTAATTGTTTTGAATAATCGCTATGCCAATGCACCTGATTAATATCAACCTCATCAAACTTATAATATATTTTATCTATTTCTTTTAAAAGACTATTCAATGTTAAATAACTCATTTCAATTCCTTATTGGTAAATGTTTATAAAAAAGCTTATTTCCCCATTAAATATACACCGCATTTGAAAAAATAGGGAAGATTTTTGCAGGAAATACGGTGCGGTAAAAATCCCCCCTCCCCCTTCGGGGATTCCCCCCGCAAGCAGGGGGAAAGGGAATAGCATTTCGTCAGTAGCTTTATGATTTCTCTCTCTTCTTCCTCAAATAACGGAAAAAGGGTCATTTCGATTTCTGCACGGTAAAAATGATTGTTCAATCATTGCAAAGAGAGCGGTGCAAAATCTTTCCAAAATTCGACCGCTTGTAGTGTGACAATCCCTTAAAGTTGGAGATCTCGCCGTCCGACAAAAGAGTGGGAGAGGGTTGTGCCATCTACGGTTTCTAACTCGCCACCAACGGGAATACCGTGGGCGATTCGGGTCACTTTAATATTATGCACGGCACACATTTCTGCAATGTAGTTTGCGGTAGCATCGCCTTCAATGGTGGGGTTGGTGGCTAAAATCACTTCGTGGAAAGATTCCGCCTCTAAACGTTGTTGGAGTAGGTCTAAGCCAATTTCACGGGGGCCAATGCCGTCAAGGGGGGAGAGATGCCCCATTAGGACAAAATAACGCCCTGAAAATTGCCCTGTTTGTTCAATCGCTTGAATATCCCCGGGCATTTCAACAATGCAAAGCTGACCGCTCATTTGTCGGCGGTAATTTTGGCAGATATTGCACACCTCTTCCTCGGTAAAGGTGCGACAAGATTGGCAATGTCCGATATGGCTCATCGCTTCGCTTAATGCTTTGGCAAGATTAACACCACCGCTACGGTTGCGTTGGAGTAAATGGTATGCCATTCGTTGGGCAGATTTAGGGCCGACACCGGGTAAAACACGGAGGGCTTCCATAAGATTTTCAAGTAAAGGGCTTATTTGCATGGTATAAAAATAAAAGGGGCTGTCCTAGATAACTAGACCAAACTCTCTTTAACTAATTGTTTTAGAAAGGAAATTTGAGACTTTAAGTTACTGTGATTAAAACGCCATTCACATTCTTTCAAATACAGCTCAAAATGAGCTTTGGGAATACCATTAAATTTGCGTAAATGGCGTTTTGCTTGGTTCCAGAAATTCTCAATTCCGTTAATGTGATTTTGTTTTTCTGCAAAGTGCGTATTATGGTTGATACGAAAATGATTAAATTCACTCACATCAAGTACATCATAACTTCGATAGAAATCCGTGTAAACAATGCTATCAGGCTTAACTTGTTCTCGAATTATCGGTAACAACGTGGCGGATTGCGTGTTCGGTACGGCAACAGTATAAACTTTGCCATTGCGTTTCAACAGCCCGAATACCGCAGTTTTACCCGCTGCACCACGTCCACGCTTGCCTTTGCGTGTACCACCAAAATAGCTTTCATCGGCTTCTATTTCCCCATCAAACATCTCCAAATGTGGGCTGTTTTGATAGATAAGAAATCGCAAGCGATGAAAATAGTAAGCGGCAGTTGTCTTGTTTACATTCACTAGTTCAGCAGCAGTTCTCGCTGTAACTCCTGCAACAAACAGTTCAATAAGTTTATTTTGTTTGTGCTGACTTAAACGACTTTTTCTCATTTGACTATCTTAACCCAAATCGAGTTTTTAGTCGTTATCTAGGACAGCCCCAAATAAAAAGAGTGAGTACCAAGGTACTCACTGTTATGATTTCATTTAACGAAAAGGGATTAGAATGGGAATTTCATGCCCGGTGGTAACTGCATACCTGCCGTAACGCCTGCCATTTTCTCTTTTTGCATTTCTTCTGCACGGCGAACGGCATCATTAAATGCGGCAGCAACTAAATCTTCTAACATCTCTTTGTCATCTTCCATTAAAGAGGGGTCGATCTCAATACGGCGACAGTTATGGGCACCGTTAATGGTTACTTTGACTAAGCCTGCGCCCGATTCGCCGGTGACTTCAAGCTGGGCGATCTCTTCTTGCATTTTTTGCATACGCTCTTGCATCTGTTGCGCTTGCTTCATTAAACCGCCTAGTCCGCCTTTTCCAAACATAGATTACCTCTTAAAAAATAAATATAAAAAACGCCTGCATTCTACTTCAAGCAGGCGTTGCGGTGCAAGGGGCTAGATTTTGCTTTTATCTCGTACCGCACCTTTGTCTGCGGAGGTGGCAAAATGCCCATAGACTTTTAAGGCGAAGGAAACTTCTCGCTGACGATTTGCAGGCTGCCACCCTTTGGCATCTTGCTCTGCTCGGCGTTTTGCCAGTTCTGCCTCATCGACTACGAGTTCAATAGTACGTTGAGGAATATCAATGTTGATCTCATCGCCATTTTTGACTAAGCCAATTAACCCGCCGGCAGCGGCTTCTGGGGAGCAATGCCCAATGGAAAGCCCCGATGTCCCCCCTGAAAAACGCCCGTCTGTGAGCAAGGCACAGGCTTTACCTAATCCCATGGATTTGAGATAACTCGTTGGGTAAAGCATTTCCTGCATTCCCGGCCCTCCCTTCGGGCCTTCATAGCGAATGACAACCACATGACCAGCTTGCACTTGCCCACCTAAAATACCGGCTACAGCCTCTTCTTGGCTTTCAAAAACAATGGCTTTACCACGGAATTTTAAAATACTTTCATCAACGCCGGCGGTTTTAACGATACAACCGTCAAGGGCAATATTGCCCGAAAGCATGGCTAAGCCACCATCTTGGCTATAGGCATACGCTTTTGAACGAATACAACCATTTTGGCGGTCGTTATCCACACTCTCCCAACGGGTAGATTGAGAAAACGCTTGTGTGGTGCGAATCCCAGCAGGTCCTGCTCGGAAGAATTGATGTACCGCTTCATTGTCCGTCAGCATAATGTCGTATTGATTGATTTGCTCTTTTAAGCTCAATCCTAATACGGTACGGGTTTGATTGTGCAATAAGCCTGCGCGGTCAAGCTCCCCTAAGATAGCCATAATCCCCCCTGCTCGATGCACATCTTCCATGTGATATTTTTGCGTATTCGGGGCAACTTTACTTAAACAAGGCACTTGGCGAGAGAGGCGATCAATATCCGCCATTGTGAAATCGACTTCGGCTTCCTGTGCGGCCGCTAACAGGTGTAAAACGGTATTGGTTGACCCCCCCATGGCAATATCAAGGCTCATGGCATTATCAAAGGCTTCTTTACTGGCAATGGCGCGTGGAAGAACGGAAACATCATCTTCCTGATAATATTTTTGGCACAGGGTGACAATTTGTTTTCCAGCATCTAAAAAGAGTTGCTTACGGTCAGCGTGGGTGGCTAAACATGAACCATTCCCCGGCAAACTTAAGCCAAGAGCTTCAGTTAAACAGTTCATGGAATTGGCGGTAAACATTCCCGAGCAAGAACCACAGGTTGGGCAGGCAGAACGTTCGATCTGCTCACTTGTTTCATCCGACACATTTGGGTTTGCCCCTTGGATCATCGCATCGACTAAATCGAGCTTGATGATTTGGTCGGATAATTTCGTTTTCCCCGCTTCCATCGGCCCACCAGATACAAAAATAGTCGGAATATTCAAGCGTAACGCCGCCATTAACATGCCCGGGGTAATTTTGTCGCAGTTAGAAATACACACCATCGCATCGGCACAGTGGGCATTGACCATATATTCGACACTATCGGCAATCAGATCACGACTTGGCAAGGAATAGAGCATCCCACCATGCCCCATGGCAATGCCGTCATCCACCGCAATGGTGTTAAACTCTTTCGCCACACCGCCGGCTTTTTCAATTTGCTCTGCCACTAACTGCCCCATGTCTTTTAAATGCACATGACCCGGGACAAATTGTGTAAAGGAATTCACCACGGCAATAATCGGCTTGCCGAAGTCATTTTCTTTCATACCAGTTGCACGCCATAACGCCCGTGCCCCTGCCATATTCCGACCTTGCGTACTGGTCGCTGAACGTAGTTTTGGCATAATCTCTCCAAGTTTTTGATGTTGTGTTTAAAATTATATTTAGCAAATTTTAGGTAAAATTTAACCCCTTGCGGGGTTAAGCTTTTTTACTCGGTTTGCTGTGCTATCACTTCCGCAAACCACCCGTCTAATTTTATCGCCAGTTTATCAATTCCAATTTTATTTAAAGCGGAATAGGCTTCCACTTGAATATCCCCTTGGAAAGGTAAAATGGCTTCTCGAACCATTTTTATCTGCTTGCTACGCACGCTCTGGCTGAGTTTATCGGCTTTGGTGAGTAATAATAAGACAGGTAAATCGGCAGACACTGCCCATTGGATCATCTGCTGATCAAGATCTTTTAATGGGTGGCGAATGTCCATGAGGATCACCACGCCACGCAAACATTCCCGTTTTTGTAGATATTCCCCTAATGCCCGTTGCCATTGTAATTTCATCTGCTCTGGCACGGCGGCATAGCCGTAACCTGGGAGATCGACCAGCTTACAATTTGGTTCAACTTCAAATAAGTTAATGAGCTGAGTTCGCCCGGGTGTTTTCGAGGTTCTTGCCAAACTTTTTTGGTTAGTCAGGGCATTTAAGGCGGTGGATTTCCCCGCATTCGATCGCCCTGCGAAGGCGATTTCGATGCCACTGTCCTCCGGTAAATGCCGAATATCGGGGGCGGAGGTTAAAAAATGGGTTTTATGATAATTCAGTTTCATGACATCTTCTTTGATTTAAATTGAAAGGATAGCCCACGCTCACCATATTGATTAGGCTCAGTATTGCCAGCAAAAACGCCCCATTCGAGGAATAATACCGTGCCAATAAAGGTGGGCATGAGTATGCCGAGTAGCCACGCCATTGTCCCTTGACTGGCAAGAGAGGTGAGGTAGCAGAGAATCGGTACAAGCACCATGCCGAGGGCTTTGGCAGAACGGTTACGATCATGTAACCGTTTCACCACCACGGCAGAAAGGCTATACGCCGAAATTAACAACGGCATCACACTAAGGGCGGTGAGAGCGGTCGAATTTTGGAGAAAATTTGCCACAACCAAAAGAAAAGCAAAATTGAGAGCGACACCGATCCAAAAACCCTGCCGATTTAGTCGCCCTTTAAAGGAGAAAAGCCCCTGTAACCAATTCATTATTGCTGTAACGCCTTCTCAATTTTCTCAAACAGATCACGGGCAAGATTATCCAAGCCTTTTAGGCGCTCTAAGCCACGTTTCATCAAGGTTTGGCGTTGTGCGTCATAACGTGAGAGTTTAATTAACGGCTCAATTAAGCGTGCGGCGACTTGCGGATTGCTGTCATTTAATTTTGTCAGCATTTCTACTAAGAATCGGTAACCTGAACCATCAATCGCGTGGAAGGCTTTCGGATTTTGCCCTGCAAAAGCCCCAATTAAGGCGCGTACACGGTTTGGATTTTTCAAGTTGAAACTGCGATGAGTGAGTAAGTCTTTGACAATCTCTAAGACATTTTCATCAGGGCGAGTTGCTTGGAGCATAAACCATTTATCCATAACTAAGCCATCGTGATGCCAAGTTTCCTCAAAACTTGCCAATAAGCTATCACGGCAAGGGAGCTGTGCTTTGGTTGCCGCACTCAATGCGGCAAGCGTATCGGTCATATTATTTGCTTGGCGATAGTGTTTATACACGAGGTTGTTCCCAACATCTGTAAAGGCGAGGTAAGAAAGACAAACATTACATAACGCACGTTTTGCCATATCTTCCGCCACGACACGATATTCCGATAAACGATTTTGGTTATAAAGGGTAATTAAGCGTTCTTGTAAGGCTTCTGCGATAGCACGTTGCATAAAATCGCGCACCACGCTAATTCCTAGCGGATCAATAACTTTAAACTGCTCTGCAAATTCCGTTTCCTTCGGCAAGGTTAATGCCAAAGAAGCTAATTCTGGATCGTTATTCGCCCCTTCTAATACAAAGATAAGCGCCTCTAACAAGGGTTGAGAGAAGTTCATTTCCAAGCCTTGTTGATAACGGCTGAGATTTTCTCGTAACTCTTGCCCGTAAAGCATTTGCAAGGCATCCCAACGGACAAAATCATTTTGAGCAAATTTCACCAACGTGAGGAGCTGCTCTGTGGTGTAGTTATAATCTAAACGCACCGGGGCAGAGAAATCGCATAACAGTGCAGGCACTGGGCGTTCTGGTAAATTATGGAATTCAAAGGTTTGATTTTCATGAATCACATCAAGCACATCACTGACTGTCAGCAGTTCATGCTGTAATTTATACTGCTTACCACTTGCACCATATAACGCCACCTTCAACGGAATATGCAGATTCACTTTTTCAAGTTGATCCGCCGTTGGAAGGGTCATTTGGGCAACGTGCAAACGGTAAGTTTGACGTTTTTCATCATATTCATCAGCAATGGTTAATTCCGGCGTACCCGATTGGCTATACCAACGGCGGAATTGGGTTAAATCCACATTAGAGGCACGCTCCATGGCAGAAACAAAATCTTCACAAGTTGCGGCTTTACCGTCATTTTCTGCGACATAAAGACGCATTCCTTTTTGGAAATTTTCCTCCCCGAGTAAGGTGTGAATCATACGAATCACTTCCGCCCCTTTTTCATAAACGGTAACGGTGTAAAAGTTATTCATTTCGATCACTTTTTCAGGGCGAATTGGGTGAGCCATTGGGCTGGCATCTTCGGCAAATTGTACCGTCCGCAAGAAGCGTACATCTTCAATTCGTTTTGCCGAACGGGACCATAAATCGGAGGTAAATTCCTGATCACGGAATACCGTTAATCCCTCTTTAAGGCTTAATTGGAACCAGTCACGACAGGTAATGCGATTACCCGTCCAGTTATGGAAATATTCATGGGCAATCACACTCTCTACGCCCATGTAATCATCATCGGTAGCGGTTTGTGGATTCGCTAACACAAATTTAGAGTTAAAGATATTTAACCCTTTGTTCTCCATTGCACCCATATTGAAGAAATCCACGGCAACGATCATGTAAATGTCGAGATCGTATTCCAACCCGAAGCGATCTTCATCCCATTTCATGGCGCGTTTTAAACTCTCCATTGCCCAGCCAGCACGGTCGAGGTTACCTCTATCCACATAGATTTCTAATGCGACTTTACGCCCACTTTGGGTGATAAAGTGATCTTGTAGTAAGTCAAAATCCCCCGCCACAAGGGCAAAGAGATAGCACGGTTTCAGGAAAGGATCTTCCCACTCTACCCAGTGACGACCATCGTCTAATTTCCCCTCGGCAATGCGGTTGCCGTTAGAGAGTAAGAAAGGATATTTACTCTGACAAGCGGTGATTTTTGTTCGATATTTTGCTAACACGTCAGGGCGGTCAAGCATATAGGTAATTTGGCGGAAACCTTCGGCTTCACACTGCGTACAAATGCCCTCGCCAGATTGATATAAACCCTGTAATGACGTGTTTTCCGCTGGGTTTAATTGGGTTTGAATGTCAAGTTGGAACTGCTCCCCTGCACTGCTTACATCAAGGGTTAAAGACTCGGCATCTTGCTGATATTGGCTGATGACCTCCCCTGCCAATTTGACCGATTTTAGCTCAAAACTATGCCCGTCTAAACGAAGTTCTGTCGCTTCAGGGTTAAGACGCTTTACACTTAGGGTTGCATTGACAAGCGTATTGGTTGGGTCAAGTTGGAAATCAAGGTAAATATCTGTGATTGTAAAATCAGGTTGGCGATAATCTTTTCTAAATTTAGCTTTTGGTTGCATAGCAGTTCCTTAGCGGATAATCGATTGAGAGAAAGTTAGTATATTGCAGATTGATAAGAATAGCTACCCACACATCAGGGCAAGCCCCTATTTCAGCCTAGTTTGACGCTTGATGGCGGCAAGCAAGGAAATAGTAAGCCAGCGATCCCATTACCCCACAAAACGCCATAGCAAGTAGCATTGGGCGTTCAGAAGTCAAGGGAATATGGGCAAGAATGGCACCGCTGATTGAACCGAAGCCAAAACGCATCGTACCCGCAAGGGCATTCGCCGTCCCTGCCATTTGTGGATAACGATCTAAAATAGCCGCGGAAGAATTACTCACGATAGTCGAGTTCATCCCAATGAAAAATGCCACGAAAAAGGCCATTGGCATCAGCCCCGGTTTAAAAATAGCACAAAGCACCAATCCCACCGTTGCCAACATTTGTAATCCAAGCCCAATGCGTAACATTTTCTCCGAGCCGAGCTTCGTCACTAGGCGGCCGTTAATCAGTGTCATGGTAATCATCACGCCCATATTAAGCATAAAGAAATAGCCAAAATGCTCTGGGGACACATCATAAAGCCCGATATAAATTAACGAACCCGACGTGAGAAAACAGAACATACCAGCAAAGGTCGCACCGCCAACAAGCATATAACCGAGTGTCGCTTTATGTGAAAGCAACTGCCCGAAATTCTTTAAGGTTTTGCCTAAATTTAAAGGGGCGCGATTTTGGTTAGAAAGCGTTTCAGGGATTCGCCACATCACGAGCGATGCACAGAGCATACCCATGACTGTTAGGAAATAAAAAATGGAGTGCCAATGAAACCATTTCACCATATATCCCCCCACAATCGGGGCAAGTAACGGGGCAACCATGGTAATAATCATAATGGTGGATAATACTTTAGCGAACTGATTACGCTCAAACAGATCTCGCATTAACGCCCCCACCGCAACGCCCGGTGCGGCGGCAAGAAAACCTTGCACTAACCGCCAAAGGTAGAAACTCTCAATGGTATTGACCTGCGTTAATTGGTAAGCCGCTAAGGCACTGCCAATCATACCAATCAGAATAATAGGCTTACGTCCAAAGCTATCTGCAATCGGCCCCCAAAAAAGCGGCCCAACCGCAAAGCCAGCGGTAAAGAGTGCCAAAGTAGTTTGTACCTTCTCTTGCGAGACAGCTAAATCTTGGGCAATAACCAAAAAAGAGGGTAAATACATATCAATCGCCAAGGGGGGCAACATCGACAGCATACCAATAATTAAGGTAAAAATAGCTCGGGTGCGGACACTACTCATAGAAAACTCGCAATTTCATCTGGGGTGAGGGCGCGAAATTCGCCTTCTGTTAATTGCTCATCGAGCACCACATCCCCCACTCGCCAGCGATGCAATGCCACGACTTTGTTTCCAAGGGCAGCAAACATCCGTTTAACTTGGTGGTAACGCCCTTCGCTAATCGTCAGATTGACATTATAGTCATCTAAGATTTCTAACTGTGCAGGCTTGGTGATGGTTTTCTCCCCTCGTAGCCAAAGACCTTCCGCCAATTTTTCGCCGTAGAAATCTTCCACAGGATCAGCAAGTGTGACGAGGTAGGTTTTTTCACAGTGATGTTTTGGTGAGGTAATACGGTGGGACCACTTGCCATCATCGGTTAAGAGTACAAGACCGGTGGTATCGGCATCTAACCGCCCTGCACAATGTAGCTTGCTCATTAAGGGATAATCAAAGAACTGAAAAACCGTCGGGTACTCGCCGTCATCATGGGAGCAGATACAGTTTTGCGGTTTATACAGCATAAAATACTGCCCAGCTTCCGTCCATGTGAGGGGTTCATCATCAAAACAAATGGTATCTTCGGGGGTAATTTTGCGAGAGGTGCTTTTTTCTAACTCGCCATTGACCTTCACTTGCCCTGCACGGAGGGCTTTGGCCGCCTGAGAACGGGTAAGCCCCGTATTCTCAGCGATAAATTTATCTAATCGCATAAGAGTTAAGCCTTGGGTAAAGCTGGCATTATCCCCCCCGAAATAAATTTTGCAAGCCTTTTGCGCTATTCCTGATTATAATGCCTCCTCTTTTCAGCATTATTTGAGGCTTGTGTGGATACTGTCATCAACACTGCAATTTATCTGCAATTTTTCATTGGCTTATTTGCTATCGTCAATCCTTTCGGCACCTTGCCGATCTTCTTTTCCATGACTCAGCATCAGTATGAAGCCGATCGTAACCGCACGAGCTTACATACCGCCATTGCCATTGGTGTGATTCTTCTGACGAGTTTGCTGTTTGGCAAAGTGATCTTAGATGCCTTTAGCATTTCCCTTAACTCCTTCCGAGTCGCCGGGGGCGCATTAGTCGTCAGTATTGCGATGACGATGATTAGCGGAAAACTCGGCGAACATAAGCAAAATAAAGAAGAAAAAAATGCCGATGTTTCCGAATTTGAACATATTGCCGTTGTCCCACTTGCGATGCCGATTATGGCAGGCCCCGGAGCAATCGGTTCAACCATTGTGTGGGGAACTCGCTATAACCACTGGGTCGATTATCTTGGCTTTGGCATTGCCATTGTGCTTTTTGCCACGATCTGTTATTTCCTCTTTCGCTTTGCAGCCCCTTTAGTCAAACGCCTTGGCAAAACCGGCTCAAATGTGATTACCCGTATTATGGGCTTAATTTTAATGGCATTAGGGATTGAAATTATTGTCGCTGGGTTAAGTAATCTTTTCCCAGGCTTGACCTCAATGCACTAACTTCATCCACTCGCTTAGTTCATACCGATGATAAAACGCCGATTATTTGCATTTTTTCTCCTTTTTTTGACCGCTTGCGATGAGCTGAAAACGCCTTCGCAGGGGCTTTCTCGTGGCGAAAATACCCTTAATCGTGCCATTTATTCTGCCCATATTCAGCTCGACCCTCATTTCGTCAAAGTCAGTGCCGATGGTGCGCCCGTTCGGGATCTCTTTGTTGGGCTACTCGCCTTTGACCCCACGGGTAAAACCATACCTGCCGTGGCGAAAGAGTGGTTTAGTGAAGATCATAAAAACTGGCTCTTTGTCCTTGATGAAAATGCCCGTTGGTCAAATGGTGAAGCCGTGATTGCCAGTGACTTTGTCAAAAGCTGGCAACGCTTAGCAGATCCGAAAAATGCCTCCCCCCTCGCCCCTTATTTAGTCTATATGGAACTGGAAAATGCGAAGGCGATTCTCAACGGCGAATTAGCCCCTGAACAACTTGGGGTGGTTGCTTTAAACGACCAAACCCTACAAATTCAGCTTCATCGAGCCAACCCTCGCCTACCCGATATGTTAGCCCACACGGCTCTGCTACCAAGCTATCAAGGTCAAAAACCGGATGCAACTCACCTGATTAGCAACGGTGCTTATCAGCTTGAACAGGCAGAACGCCCCCATATTCGCCTTTCAGCACTCGAACCGGAAACCCCGTTCCAACAAGTCCATTACTATTTGATCACCACCGCACAAGATCCAGCGGAATTTGATCTTGTGCAGAATCCACGCCTTGAATCCCATTCCCTTGGGGTGAAGCTCCCTCGCTTGTGTAGTTATTTCTATGAATTTAATTTCCGTGATCCCCACTTACAACAAAAAGCCCTTCGCCAAGCGATTAGGGCAATGCTTTCGCCCCCTGAAATTAGCCGAGGTCTTGGTATTCCCAACCATTTTGTTATACCTAAAACCTTGATGACGATGCCACCTCGCCAACCATCTCCGATCAATATTGAGCCGTTGTTAAGGGAAATGGGCATTAGCCCTAGCAATCCGATGCGATTAAATATCGTCTATGATGAGCAAGATCTCCACCAAAAAGTGGCCCTACGTATCAGTAATGGACTTTCCCAATCGGATCTCTTTCGTATCTCCCTACAAGAGGTCAATTTTGCCCAATTACTCGCCAAACGAGATAAAGGGGATTTCCAGCTCATTCGAGGGGGCTGGTGTGCCGATTATGCCGATCCGTTGCAATTTCTCGCGCCGTTTCACTCAAAAAGCCCCGATAATAAAAGCGCTTATGCAAATCCACAGGTAGATAGTTGGCTTGAACAGTTGCAAGAAAAAACACTCTCCTTTGCCGAACGGGAATCACTTATGCTTCGCATCGCGCATCAATTAGAGCAAGATGTGGCGGTCATTACTCTCTTTCAGCCTCAATATCTGATTATCCGTTCCCCTGATATTGTTGGCATTGACTCACGCAATAGCAGTGAAACCATTTATAGTAAAGATTTAACCCGAAAACCCTTAAAAAAGGAAAAACAATGAATCAATTAACCGACGCACAACGCCTTGAAATTCAAGCCGTTTTACAGCAATTCACTCACCCAAGTCTGCAAAAAGACTTAATCGCCCTCAACGCCCTTAAAAAAGTGGAATTAGGCGGCGAGATTCTTCGCCTTGAATTAGCGATGCCCTTTGCTTGGAACAGTGCCTTTACTCAATTAAAACAAGCCACAGAAACAAAACTGCTCGACATCACCGGAGCAAAACAGGTGAAATGGGTAATGAATTACCAAATCGCCACCCTAAAACGTGCCAATAATCACCCTCCTGTCAATGGGGTGAAAAACATCATTGCGGTAACCTCCGGCAAAGGAGGAGTTGGGAAATCCACCACAGCGGTTAATCTTGCCCTTGCCTTAAAAGCACAGGGAGCAAGAGTAGGGATTTTAGATGCCGATATTTACGGCCCTTCTGTTCCTCATATGTTAGGCGCAGCCGACCAACGCCCGACCTCACCGGATAATCAACATATCACCCCGATTGAAGCCCACGGCATTTACTCTAACTCCATTGGTTATTTAATGTCGCCAGATAACGCAACCGTTTGGCGTGGGCCAATGGCAAGTAGTGCATTAAGCCAGCTTCTCCAAGAAACCTGGTGGCCAGATTTAGATTACCTCGTGATTGATATGCCACCCGGCACAGGGGATATTCAGCTTACCCTCTCGCAACAAATTCCGGTAACGGGTGCGGTCGTCGTTACCACGCCACAGGATATTGCGTTACTAGATGCGATTAAAGGGATTGCGATGTTTGAGAAAGTGTCTGTGCCAGTGCTGGGCATTATTGAGAATATGTCAGTACATATTTGTGCCAACTGCGGTCATCACGAACATATTTTCGGCACAGGGGGGGCGGAGAAAGTCGCCGAGAAATACCGCACCCAAGTGCTCGGGCAAATGCCACTCCACATTCGCTTACGGGAAGATTTAGATAACGGCACACCAACCGTTGTCGCAGCGCCTGAACACGAAATCAGCCAAGCTTACCTTGGATTAGCGGAAAAGATCACCGCAGAGCTTTACTGGCAAGGTAGCGTGATTCCGTCTGAAATCATGATCCGTGAAGTGAAGTAACACCGCAAACAAGCGGTGGGATTTTGTCAACATTTTGCACCGAATCCATTCCCTCTAAAAAATTAAAATATTAAACCAAGGACTGAATCAATATATCTGATTTAGTCCTTTTAATTTTATATTTACTTTAATAAAGTTATTCATTTCTATTTAAATTTATCTATATTTAAATATAAAGAAATAATAATTATCTATGCCTACTAAAAATTCATTATAAGTAATATTATTCCTCAGAATTACATGCATAACTGATTTGACCATTAGTCACAATGTAAACAAATTTGATACATTTTATACAAAATGTATCAATTTAAAGCAAGTAATCTATATAAATATAAATTTTATGTAATTAAATTTACATTTCCCCGTCTAAGTTGAAGTCAATAAAATGATTACTGTTTGAAAAACAGACATTAAAATATATGTAAATCAATCATCTATTGCAAACAAATCAATTGTATATTATTGTAAATAAATGTATATCCCCAATGACCTTTATTGAGAACATTAGGAAATAACCATTTTTATAAATACTTAAATTAATTTCATAAAACTATTAAGAATTAAGGAGAACATTTATGCAAAATTTGAATAGAGTAAATTTAGTTAATTTACTGAATTCAAAGAAAAGCTACTCTTATTTAGCGCTATGCTTAGCTGGAATCACTCAACAAGCCTATGGAATGACAGATCCATTAAAATCAGAACTCTCACGATTAAAAAATCAAGAGATTTATCAAAATACTGAAGAGCAAATTCAAAAAGCAGAACGTTTTTTGGAAAATAAATCGTCTTTATCAAAAAATAAACAGACCGTTGCACAAAACGAAAAAGGGCAATATCAAAAAATTACAAAGATCAATATCGATTTTTCAGGGGAAAGTGCAAAATTAGATTTTAGCCCAGTGATTAAACAATACGAGGGAACTCCCTTAAACCGTAAACAAATATTTGCCTTAGTCAAAGATTTAACACAAGTATTATCTGACTCTGGTTATTCCACTAGTGGTATTGCCTTTAAAAATCAAGATTTTAAAGAAGGTGTATTAGATTTTATTATTCTATGGGGAAAAGTAGATAATATTTTGATCAATGGAAAACCTGCTGAAAGTTTTCGTGATAAAGCAATGCTTGCCACTTTACCGCCATTAAAAAACCAACTTTTTAATATTTATACGCTTGATCAGGTAATTGAGATTATGAATACCCAAAATAAAAGTGTGCAAGTTAAAGTTCAACCGGGAAAACTTAACGGTACGTCGGATTTAAATTTACAAAAATCTACCCATTATTTACCAAGTATAACTCTCGGAGCAAATAACTCAGGCACAGAAAACAATCAAAATGGGCGTAATCAATTAACTACAGCAATTGCTTGGAGTGATCTATTAGGTACCAATGATAGCTGGTCATTCTCTGTTGGACATCGTTTATACAAAAAAAGCCGTCGCAATAATCAAAACAATTATGCATTAAATTACACTCAACCTTTCTCTTTTTATATATTAGAAACTAAACTTTCTGAATCAGGCTATAAAAAAGAGGTCTCTGGTATTAATACTTATACCTTAAAGGGAAAAACAAAAACAGCAAATATTAAATTATCTCGTACTTTATTACGTAATCGTGAAAGTATTTTATCTTTATTTGGAGAATTAGAATTTAAACATCGCCGTAGTTATCTTGCCCAGCTTTTAGTGGGAAATTACCACAATAATAAATTAACCACTGGAATTGCCTATGTAGGAAACTTAGGTAATGGTAAATTATATACCGATATTTCTTATTCTACGGGATTAAATTGGTTTAATGCAAATAAATCAGCCTATGACAAATCGGGGGATAAAACCTCGCGATTATTTTCAGGCAGTGTCACTTGGCATCGTCCTTTTTCCCTTGGAAAGCAAAACCTAAACTATCAATTTCGTTTAGGCGCTCAATATAGTTTAGATAGTTTATATTCAGACTATCAATTCTCTATTGGTGATGAATACACCGTCAGAGGGTTTAAAGGTGGCGTCGCTTCTGGGGATAGTGGTGCCTATTTATCGCAAACCGTCACAATGCCTTTTTACCCTCAAAAAACTTACCTTACGTCTATCTCGCCTTTTATTGGGCTAGATATCGGGAAAACCTACCAAAAATTGGCTTCTCAAACAGCGAGTATCGAAGGGAAAAATAAAACACTTCTTGGCTCAGCGATTGGGGTAAAAATGTTAGTGAAAAACTTTTCTCTTGCTTTTACATATAGCCAACCACTCTATACCAAAAATATACCAAATAAAAAATCACCAGAATATTATTTTAATGGTTCAATTTTTTTCTAAACTAAATATTTATTCTATTTTTACAAAAGGGACATTATTATGAACAAAAACCGTTATAAACTTATTTTTAGTCAAGTTAAGCAATGCCTTATTCCGGTCGCAGAAAATATTAAATCCGCATTTGGAAACAGTGTTTCTGAATCGGAAAAACAATTATCATCAGCGTCATCAGAAGAACCCTCTTATTCATTCTCGCCATTATCAACATTGATTAAAAGCCAATGTAACCCAATTACTTCAAAAACAGTACTAAAATGGAAAAACGTATCCATTATTTTACTGACCTCATTATCACTTTCACCTTTTATTTATGCCGAAAATAATTCTCAATTTCCGCCAGGCTTGCAGGCATTATCGGGGGATAGACTTAATCAAATTAAAGTTGATGAAACATCAAAAAATAAACCTTCAGTATATGAAACAAAGCAAAACCATGTGGTCATTGTCGATATTGCCAAGCCTGAACATCACGGTATTTCAGATAACCGTTTTGAAAAATTTAGCGTCGAGAATGGCGCGGTATTTAATAACCACGCAAAAAACGGAAAAATAGAAAACCCTAATGATAAATCTGCCTTAGTGGGGCATTTATCGGCAAATCCACATTTAAACCATCAAAAAGATGAAGCCAAAGCCATTCTCACGCAAGTGACAGGTTCAGAGATGAGTAAATTAAAAGGCGGATTAGAAGTTTTTGGTAAAAAAGCCGATTTAATTATTGTGAATCAAAATGGCATCACCTTAAATGGCGTAAAAACCTACAATTCTGACCGCTTAACAGTGGCGACGAGCAAACCGGTGAAGGTCAATCAATCTGGGGAAATCCAATTTGACGTGGAGAAAAATAAAGTCGTCATTGATGTGAATGGTGTCGCTACCGATGGCTTGAAATACCTTGATGTTGTTGCCAAAAGTATTGAGCAGAAAGGGGCGATTACTGCGTCTGAAAAAAGCCGAAATCGGCACAATCCCGAAACTCAAATCACCTTAGTGGCAGGTAAAAATAAATCTAAATTAAAAGTGAATGAACCGCATTCAGAATTGATGGTAGATACCGCATCTGGCACGAAATCCAATGAAATTGCCATTTTAGGCACTACAGCCGGGGCAATGCACGGTAAAAATATTCAACTTGTTGTAACCGATTCTGGCGCAGGGGTAAAACATGACGGCGTTATTCTGTCAGAAAATGACATTAAGTTCGATGTAAACCAAGGTTTATTAAATCTTGGTGGTGAAACAAGCAAAAATAATACCTTATCGGGCAAAATTACAGCAAAAAAATCCTTAACCATTTCCAATGCGAAACAAACGACCATTAGTGGTGATATTAAAGCGGAAAATATTCATATTAAAAGCGGTATCACAGAACTTAAAAATACGGCAAGTTTAACGGCAACACATAAAGATACAAGTGAAAAAGCCAGAGAAAATAATAAAGGATTAGTCATTGAAGGAAAACGATTAAATATTCAAAAAGACGCGAAAGTAGTTTCTTCATTGGCAACTTTTCGCCAAAAGGAGAATATTAACATTGGTGCTGATGCTAAAGTCTTTTCCAAAAATCTCGATATTCAAACCCATAAATTAGAGAATAAAGGGTATTTACAAAGTGAGAGTAAATTACATCTTGATACCGATTCGCTTAAAAATAGTAAACTCATTCACGCCAAAGACGATTTAAAAATCAGTACAAGGGGCGTAAGAAAACGAAATAATTCAAATACAGATTCAACGGCAGTGATTGAAAATAATGGCTATGAAAATAGTGGAACAATTCACAGTGACAAAAAAGCCGAAATCATTTTTAAAGATAAATCAGATTTTATCAGTAGCAAACATAAATTGCCTACAGCAAAGGAACAATTAACCGTTAAAGCACATAATGCTTTTATAGCAAAAAATAGCGGTAATAGTACTCGCAATGAAGTACAAGCCGAAGGTAACCTCACCATTATTGCTCAGCATAATGTATTAAATGAAGGTATTTTAACCAGTGGTAAGGTTTTAAATATCACGGCAAAAAATGGCAGTATCACTAATGCGGAAGGCGCATTTTTAGGGGGTAAATCAGCATTAAATTTAAGAGCTTATGAAGAAATTATCAATGATAAAAATGCGGTATTACATTCAGAAGGTGGTGCAAATTTATTTGGGATAGGTAGAGTTTATAATTTAGGGATAATCTCAACTAAAAAACCGTTAAATGTGACCTCATTAAGTTTTATCAATGATGCCGTATTAACAGGAAAACCCCAAAAAGAGAAAAAAGGCAATCAAGGAATTTCTAAAAGCTATATTGCAAGTCACGGCTGGCATAATAATTATTATGGGCTAAATGTAAATTTAGATGAAATAAGTAGTGGTGATGTACGCGTTAAACATCAAGGTATTATTAGAGCCGAAGGTGGTTTGAATTTTAACGGTCTAAGCGAAACCCAAAAAGGCAATTTATATAACCACGGTATTCTAAATGTAAAGGGGACATTCTCTACTAAAAATGTCGATAAAGTTGAAAATGAAACCCGTCATATTTCCTTAGATCTTTATAACGAATTCTTTAATCAACCTGCGGATATTTCATTCTATTATGAACCCAAAGCGCGCTTTATTTTATCTCCACTATTTAGGCAAGAAAAACGTCAGTTTAATAGTTTAACTCAACTATTTGACGCGTTATTTGGGGGGAACACTATTTTACAAGCAGGCATTTATCATGCAGATAATCAACAAGTGAAAGATTTATTGCATGATATTCAATCCCCGACCTTTAAAAAAGCAATGGGGCTTGCTTTTGGGGCGGATTGGACAAACTGGGATTTCAAACGCCTTGCTAATCGTTGGCACGAATTCAAACACCGCCACGCGCAAGAATATCAACAAAAACAGGATAAAAATTTCGTCTATTTACCCCAAGAACAGGCAAAAATTCTGGCGGATGAAATTATAGGTTCCGTAGGATTTTTAAAAAATGGCACATTTAATGAAGAGGCAGGCAAAGAAAAAATTCATATCGGTAAATATGAAGTGGGGCTACAACAGATTACCTTTAAACCCGAAGTAAGCGAAGTTGGGAAAGAATCAGGCATTGATCTCTCTATTATTTTAGAACTTTTAGAAACACCGAATTTATTTATTGATTCAAATGTTCAACTCGAAAAATTTGAAGAGATTGAAGCATTAACACTGAGTGAGGAAGAAAAGCAGATCTTAGCAAAAAAAGACGAGATTACTCAACAAAATCACAAATTAAAGCAAAACATTGAAGAAAAACAAAAAGATATTCTTAAAAAAGAATCTCAAGAGAACGCTAAAAAAGGAGAATTAACGTCTATTGAGAAAGATCTAGATTGGGTAATTAAAAATAAGAAAATATTATTAGATAAATCTGACAAGTATAAAGGAATTCGTAATAAATTAATTTCAATTCGTTCTACATTATTAGAAAAATATCAAATTACCAACCAAGAAAACAATAAAGAATTAAGCACTAATCAACTTCTGCAAAAATTAGAAGAAACCTTAAAAACGAAAAAGCAAGCCTTAGATCAAGCTAAACAGAAATTAGCGGAAGAAAAGCAACAAATCTTGCAAGAAAAAGACGCTCTTGTTCAAGAGAAACAGCATATTGAAGACGATCAAGCACATATTTCTCAAATAGAGAAGAAACAAGAAAATATTGAGAAACAGAGTGATCGCATTAAACAGCAATTTGATGCGCAAGATAAAAAGTACCAAGAGGAATATGCCGGTAAATTAGAGGAGATTACTCGCCAGAAAAAAGCGATTGATCGCACAACTCAACGCCGTGAAGAAAAAGCTCAAGAGGAGATTAACCAAGCAAAAGAGCAGATTCATCAGCAAAGCAAAGCCTTTGAAGCACAGGAAGAGCAAAATGCACAGGAAAAAGCCCAAGAGCAGGCATTTGAGGGATTAGCGGATAGGGAAAATCCGCCCCAAAGTCAGCCACAAAATCACTCGAATAAACCCGATTTAAACCAAGAGATTCAAACTGAACAGAATATTCAGCAAGAAAATCAGAAAGTGGCAGAGTATCAACGTGAATTAGTTGAAATTGAACGAAAACAGGCAGAATTAGCAAGAAAGCGGGTATTAACGGCGATTGATGAAACACGCCCGAAAGTGGATCTCGATCCCCTTTACCGCACGCGGATTAAATATATCAACCAAAATGATTATTTTGGTGCGACTTATTTCTTTAATCGTATTGCACCCAAAGCACAAATTGACAATAAAAAGCAATTAAATGCCATTGGTGATAATTATTTTGAACATCAGCTAATTACACGCACGATTGAGAAAAAAGTCGATAATCACTTAGCGCTGAAATATCAACTTTCAGGCACTGAGTTAGTGAAAAAATTGATGGATAACGCTTATTTTGAAGCCCAAGATCTCAATTTAACCTTAGGAGAAGCCTTAACGCCAGAACAGCAAGCAAAATTAACCCAAGATATTGTTTGGTATGTGAAAACAAGAATAAATGGCAAAGAAGTTTATGTTCCGCAATTATATTTGGCGCAGGAAACTATTGATACCGCCGAAAAATATAAAGGCTTAGGTTCTGCGGTGTTAAAAGCACGGAAAATCAATGTAAAAGCCAAAGATATTCGCAATAGTGGCACGATTGCGGGGGATAAAGTGGATTTAGAAGCCGATAACAAACTTAAAAACCGTGGCTCAATTTTAGCCACGGATTCGGCTCGCCTAAAAGGGCATAAAGGCATTGAGTCGGAATCTCGTAGCTACGTCGATGAAAATGGCGATATTCAGATCCAAAAATCGGAAATTGGTGCTGAACAACATCTCCACCTTGAAACGGATTTAGATTCGGATATTGATCTTACCGCTTCAAATGTCAGCGCTAAAACGGCATTTGTGAAAACCCAAAATCTGAATGTAAAAGATGCGCAAACCTATGAAAGACGGGGTGAAAGAGGGGCTATTGATAGCCAACTAGGGCTGAATCTTGGCATTGGTGAATATGAAAAAGAGACGAAAAAATCATCCTCCCTTGGGTCAGATTTAAATATTGGACATCTGCATTTAGCGGTGAAAAAAGACGTGAATCAGACGGGGAGTAAGATTCAAGCCGATCGTGTCACCGGCGTTGTGCAAGGCAATTACAACACCAAAGCGGGGAAAAACATCGAACAGAAAACCAAAGAAGAGCGTTTAACCCAATTTGTTGCGTCGGCAAGTGGCAGTGCTGGAGGGAAAACGGCAGGCGTTTCCACGAGCCAACGTGATGGCACGCAAACTTCCGTGGCATCTTCCGATGATACTGGCGTTAAAGTCAAAATTGGGCTTTCTATTCAACATAAAAAAGAGAATGAGGAACGCCTAACTCACTCAAATAGCCAATTAGATGTCGGTTCGGGGCAACTTCATATCCTTGGCAAAGCCGATATTGGTGGCGTGGATATCAATACCCAATTACCCGAATCTGAACAGCCTGAACAAAAAGCAGAGCGTTCAGAAACGCTACCTTCTAAGGAGAAATCTGCCGAAAAAGGGCAGGAACAAGCGGTCGAAAAAAATCAACAATTTGCACCCGCGTTTAAGACTTTAGATGAAGAGGAAATCGAAGCCCTCATGGCGGAAAAAGGCGAAGCCTTCTTTAAAGAAGAAGCAGAGAAACAGCAAAAAGAGAAACAAGCTGGCAAACACTTTACTTTATCGGCACAGGAAATTGCCTCCACCAAACAGAAAGATGAGTATAGTTATTCATCAGAATCAGCCAACTTTAGCCTTGGTGTTGGTGCAGAGGGGCATTCTTCCATTGCGGATTATATTAGCCATAAGGCGAAACAGATTGCCGATGCACAGCGAGGTGTCAAACAAGATAGCACTGTCGTTTTACAAGAACTTGCCGATGGTGCGAATTTAATTACCGGCGATGCGGCAGGTGGTTCGGTGAAAGTATCCGTGGAAGCCGAAACCCGTAAAGAGCAGATTGAACGCAAATCGGACAACAAAACGAAAATCGGTGGGAATCTCGAACTCGCAGCCCGAGAAGGCAGTATTGATCTCAATAACGTTGAACGAACCGGTAACGATCCGCTCAAATTGCGGGCGAAAAAAGATGTCAATATTCGTTCAGGGGAATCTACCGAAACGAAGCGTGAAGAGAGCCGTCGCATCCGTTTCAGCCAAGGTCTGACGAGCAGTTGTGGCGCCCTTTCTGGTGGTTGTAGCGTCGGGGGAACGATTGGTGTGGATGGAAGCCATAGCAAAACCGAAGAATCGAGCAAAACCCATCAAAATAGCACCCTTGGGGATAATCTCACCATTGAAACCGGGGGCGATCTCAACCTTGAAGGGGCAAATATTGGCGGCGAAGGGGCGAAAAAACTGCACTTAAATGTCGGCGGTAAAACCAATATTACTTCCCAGCAAGATAGCTATGAGAAAAAAGTGGAAGGCTATGATTACAGTGCTACGGTGGGGGCTTCCATTGCAACGGATTTAACCATTAAACCGAGCGTCAGTGCTGGGGGGGGTACACGCAAGAGAAAGAGAGTCGCAAAACAGTGAATCAACAATCGGGGATTCAAGGGGAGATCAGCGGTCAAATCAATGATCTCAACTTAAAAGGCGGTTACCTTGTCAATCAAGGTCGCCCTGAAAGTTTGAAAGTGAAAGGCAAAGTGGAATCTTCCACCCTTGAAGACAGCCACCACAAAGACGGCGGTTCGGTGGGCGGATCTATCGGCTTTAATCAACAAGGGCTTTCTGCCTTTAATATCAGAGGCGGACGCTCTGCACAGACCCACTATGAAGCCACACAAAAATCCACCCTGTCAGGGGTAAAACCGGAGGGTGACATCAAAGGGCCAATCAATGATGATCTCAATAAATCGAAGGAGATCAAACGTAACGACAACTACGCCAGCACTCAATTTAACTTTGAAGGGGCAGATCTCGCGCAATTAGCGAAAAAAGCCGTCGATAAAGTGAGAGAATTGAACGCCAAAGAAAACGCAACACCGGAAAAAGCCCCAAGTGAAGAACCGATTTATGCCAAAGTGGATAAATCTCCCGAAGCCTTAGCCAAAGTCAAAGCGCGTTCCGATGAAGCAGCAGCAAAATTACCGCCAAAATCAACCGCTCACGAAGTAGATGATGGGGTTGCACCGCCATTACCACCTCGCCTAGAAACAGACAATGCGGTGGGCAGAAGTGCTACCCGCCATCAGAGTGATGCTTTACCTGCATTACCAAAAGTGGGGAAATCAAATGCTTCTGAAGAGAGTGATTACGCGGAAATTCCAGCAATAACAAATCGTAAAGCGAAAGTAGAAAGTGACTATGCAGAAATCCCAGCTGTAACAAATCGTAAAGCGAAAGTGGAAAGTGACTATGCGGAAATCCCAGCAGTTACAAATCGCAAACCACAAATCGAGAGCGATTATGCTGAAATTCCTGCAACAACAGAAAAAGCGAAGATTGCACCAAAAGCAGAGCAAGGGAAACAAGGGGAAGAACCGATTTACGCCAAAGTGGATAAATCCCCCGAAGCCTTAGCCCGAGCAAAAGCACGTTCCGATGAAGCGGCTGCAAAATTACCGCCAAAACCGACCGCTCACGAGGCTGATGATGAGGTCGCACCACCATTACCACCTCGCCAAGAAACGGAAAGTGCGGTGGGTAGAAGTGCTACCCGCCATCAGAATGATGCTTTACCTGCATTACCAAAAGTGGGGAAATCAAATGCTTCTGAAGAGAGTGATTATGCGGAAATTCCAGCTGTCACAAATCGTAAAGCGAAAGTGGAAAGTGACTATGCGGAGATTCCAGCCGTAACAAACCGTAAAGCGAAAGTGGAAAGTGACTATGCGGAGATTCCAGCCGTAACAAACCGTAAGGCGAAAGTGGAAAGTGACTATGCAGAAATTCCAGCAGTCACCAATCGCAAACCACAAGTCGAGAGCGATTATGCGGAAATTCCTGCCACAACAGAGAAAGCGAAGGTTGCACCAAAAGCGGAACAAGGGAAACAAGGAGAAGAACCGATTTACGCCAAAGTGGATAAATCCCCCGAAGCCTTAGCTAAAGCCAATAAGCGTTCCGATGAAGCGGTTGCAAAATTACCGCCAAAACCGACCGCTCACGAGGCAGATGATGAGGTTGCACCGCCATTGCCACCGAGAGGTGAGCACGCTGAATCTTCGCAACCAAGTGGGAAAAAAGTTCCCCCTGCTGTGCCACCAAAGCCAAAAGTAAAAATTGAAAATGGCATTGTTCGCCTTGATACATCGGCATCTAATCGCCCAAGTACCGAAGGCAAAGAGAAAGTGGAAAGTGACTATGCGGAGATCCCTGCCGTCACTAATCGCAAACCACAAGTTGAGAGCGATTATGCGGAAATTCCTGCCACAACAGAAAAAGCGAAAGTCGCACCAAAAGCGGAGCAAGGGAAACAAGGGGAAGAACCGATTTATGCCAAAGTGGATAAATCCCCCGAAGCATTAGCCAAAGCGAACGCACGTTCCGATGAAGCCGAAGCCCAACAAGGGGGTGTAAAATGGAATGCACCGAAAGCCCCAGAAGATGATGTGCCACCGGCTTTACCACCTCGCCCAACTCAAGGCGAAAAGGGGGAAGACAAAGGGAATACGCCGGTTTCCGATAAAGTAAAAGCCCTTGAATTGGTGGAGCAACCTCGCGGTGTGTTACAACAAGCAAAAGATGCTTTCCAGCCGTTACGGGTGAAAAAGAAAATTGATGATGTCCGCCAATCTGCCGAAGAATATGGCGGAGAAGTGACCTTTAAATATGCTCAATCCAAAGGCGAAGTCTTTAAAGAGATCATCAAACATATCGAAACGGAACACGGTGTTTGTGAATCCACCTGTGCGCACTGGATTGCGAGTAATGCTAATAACGAAAGCCTGTGGAAATCCCTCTACAAAGACGGCGATAAAAACAACAAGCTAGATAAAGAAGCCTTTGAAACCGTCAAACAGCTTCAAACGGCATTTATTAAAAGCGGCAGTAGCGCAACCCAGCAGTTTAAACTCACGGATTCGTGGTTACAGGAACAAGGCGTTGTGCCAAAAGAGAAAAAAATTGGGGATAACCGACGCCGTGATGAAGTCGCTGGTACAGTAACCAAAGACAATATTGATGGTTTGGTGAAAGCGATTGTCGATACCGGTAGCCAAGATTCCGCCATTAAGAAGATTTCCATCAATCTTGAAGGGGGATCACATACCGTGTCAGCCAGTGTGAAGGGCGATAAAGTGGTGTTCTTTGACCCGAACTTCGGCGAAATTGCGTTTAAGTCTAAGGCATCGTTTGAGAAGTGGATGAAAAACGCCTTCTGGCAGAAAAGTGGTTATGCCGGTAAAAAAGGTGGCAAACGCTTCTTTAACGTGGTCAATTATGAGCCGAAGGCGAAAAATGCCACCAACGAGGGGCAAAAATAACGCCATAGTCGGCGAAGTGAGCTAAACAAGCGGTCGGATTTTGGGGACATTTTGCACGCCCCCAAATCCGACCTTTTTGATATTATGGCTGTGTAAGCTGAGGGCGGATAAGGTGTCTTAGGTGATCTTTTTCTTCATCCGTGAGGAAACTCGCTTGGATTGCATTTTCCACTAACTGCTTGGCTTCCTCGTGGCTTAACTGAATATGCTGAGCCAGTTGCCTAAATTCGTGCTGAATATGGGTTTGAGAAACGGTCATATTATCGGTATTGACCGTTGCCACCACGCCCTGTTGAAGATAGTGGCGTAGGGGATAATCCTCCCAACAAGCGACGGTTTTGGTTTGTAAATTGCTACAAGGGCACATTTCAAGGGGCGTTTTTTGGCGAATAAGCTGGGCGAGGATGTGGGCATTTTCCCGTACACGGATGCCGTGACCAATACGCTTTGCCCCAAAATCTAGCGCCTGTTGGACACTTTCTGCCCCGTCTGCTTCTCCGGCATGGAGAGTAAAAGGCACGCCGAGATGGTTGGCGAGTTGGAAAATCGGTGCGAATTGTGCCGTGGGGTAGAGGGCTTCTGCACCGGCTAAATCTACCGCCACCACTCCCATTGGCTCATTTTGTGTGGCTTTTTGGGTTAAAAATTGGTGGGCAAGGCGGACGGTTTCTTCATTTTGAGATTGGTTATCCGCTCCACGCATACAGCATAGGATCACATTGACACGGTACAATGATTGACATTTTTTGACCGCTTGTAACCCCTGTAAAACCGCTTCCACGGCTTGTTGCTGGCTCATATTTTCACGTTGATGGAGTTGCGGTGCAAAGCGAATTTCAGCATAACGTAACCCTTGTTGATCCAAGCGTTGGATAAGATCTTCCACCGCATTAGTGAGGGCTTCAGGGCGTTGAAGCAGTTGTAGCGGAATCTCAAAACTGGCTAAATATTGGTTGAGGTCAGCACAATCTGCCGGGGCAGAAATCAGGGATTTCAAGGCGGTGGGGTCTTGAGTTGGGAGCGTAATTTGTTGTTTTGCCGCCCAAGTGATCATCCATTCTGGGGTGAGTGAGCCGTCTAAATGGAGGTGTAAATCAATTAAACCATAGTGGGAAAATCCGTGCATAAAACCATTCCTAAAAAAAATTTGGCGGATTTTAGCGGAAAAGGGCGGAAAAGATAAGTGGGACAATCTTACAAATTTTTTACCAAATCTGACCGCTTGTTTCCTAGCCGATGACGTGGAAATAGGCTATAATCCGCCCCCTTTACATTTGCCGATGAAAATTTATGGGCAAATCGATTTTCGTCTGGTGGGACTTCCCCACCATTTTCTTTTTTCAATGCTAAGATTTCTTTAATGCAACATTTAGATACTCAAAAAATGCGTAATATCGCGATTATTGCGCACGTTGACCACGGTAAAACGACCTTGGTTGATAAACTGCTTAAACTTTCCGGTACGTTAGACACTTCCCGTGGCGATACGGATGAACGTGTAATGGACAGCAACGACCTTGAAAAAGAGCGTGGTATTACCATTCTTGCGAAAAACACAGCGATTAACTGGAATGGCTACCGCATCAATATCGTGGATACCCCAGGGCATGCGGACTTCGGTGGCGAAGTAGAGCGTGTGCTTTCGATGGTTGATTCGGTGTTATTAGTGGTTGATGCCTTTGACGGCCCAATGCCACAAACCCGTTTCGTGACACAAAAAGCCTTCGCACACGGTTTAAAACCGATTGTGGTCATTAACAAAGTGGATCGCCCAGGTGCGCGCCCTGACTGGGTGGTGGATCAAGTCTTCGATCTCTTTGTGAATCTCGGTGCAACAGACGAGCAACTTGATTTCCCCATTATTTATGCCTCTGCATTAAATGGTGTTGCCGGTTTAGAGCATGAAGATCTTGCGCCAAATATGGATCCGCTTTTTGAAGCGATTGTGACTCACGTTGCGCCGCCGGATGTTGAGCTTGATGCCCCATTCCAAATGCAAATCTCGCAACTTGATTACAGCAAATATTTAGGGGTTATCGGGATTGGACGCATCAAACGCGGTACGGTAAAACCAAATCAACCGGTCACGGTGATTGATGCCCAAGGAAAAGTGCGTAATGGTCGTGTTGGACAAGTATTAGGTCACTTAGGCTTACAACGCTACGAAGCAAATGAAGCCTACGCCGGTGACATTATTGCCATTACCGGTTTAGGGGAGTTAAATATTTCCGATACCTTATGTGATGTGAATAATGTGGAAGCCCTTCCTGCATTAAGCGTGGATGAGCCAACCGTAACAATGTTCTTCTGTGTAAATACCTCGCCATTCTGTGGTCAGGAAGGTAAATTCGTCACTTCTCGCCAAATCTTAGAGCGTTTAAACAAAGAACTTGTGCATAACGTGGCATTACGCGTAGAAGAAACTGATGATTCTGATATTTTCAGCGTTTCTGGTCGTGGTGAATTGCATTTATCCGTCTTAATCGAAAACATGCGCCGTGAAGGCTATGAATTAGCGGTTTCACGCCCGAAAGTTATCTTTAAAGAGATTGACGGTCGCAAACAAGAGCCGTTTGAGCAAGTGACCATTGATATTGAAGAACAGCATCAAGGTGCGGTGATGGAAGCCCTCGGTATTCGTAAAGGCGAAGTACGGGATATGATTCCAGATGGTAAAGGTCGTACCCGTTTAGAGTACATCATTCCAAGCCGTGGCTTGATTGGTTTCCGTAATGAATTTATGACAATGACTTCCGGTACAGGCTTACTCTATTCGAGCTTCAGCCACTATGATGACGTTAAACCGGGTGAAATTGGTCAGCGTATCAACGGCGTATTGATCTCAAACGGCACAGGTAAAGCCCTCGCTTACTCCCTCTATGCACTACAAGATCGGGGTAAATTGATGATCGAACACGGTGTTGAGATCTATGAAGGTCAAGTCATCGGTATTCACAGCCGTTCTAACGATTTAACCGTGAATCCATTAGAAGGGAAAAAACTCACCAATATGCGTGCCTCTGGTAAAGATGATGCTTTAACGCTGACCACGCCGGTGAAATTCACCCTTGAGCAAGCCTTAGAGTTTATTGATGATGATGAGCTTGTTGAAGTAACCCCTGTTTCTGTGCGTATTCGTAAAAAATTACTCACCGAAGTAGAGCGTAAACGGGCAAACCGTACAACGTCAAGCACTAGCACTCGCTAAGTAAAGAAAAAGCGTTGGGTCATAGCTCAACGCTTTTTCTTAGCATAACATGTCTAGAATATAATAAATAAAAAATCCACATATAAAATATGTGGATTTTTTATTATATGACGCTGAAATTATTTCCCTTGATGCTCTTTGGCCGCTTTCACAAAGCCTTCAAAAAGTGGGTGACCATCCCTTGGGGTGGAGGTGAATTCAGGGTGGAACTGTGCGGCAACAAACCATGGGTGATTTGGCACTTCAATGATCTCCACTAATTTACGATCGGCGGATAATCCACTGACCTTTAACCCCGCCGCTTCAATTTGTGGCAATAATGTATTATTGACTTCATAACGGTGACGGTGGCGTTCGCGAATGGTATCAGCACCATAAACTTGACGAGCTAAACTGCCTTCGATTAAATGGCAAGCCTGTGCGCCTAAACGCATTGTGCCACCAAGATCAGACTCATCGGAACGTACTTCCACATTCCCTTCTGCATCCTGCCATTCAGTAATTAACCCCACCACAGGGAAAGGCGTTTCTTTATCAAATTCTGTGGAATTTGCATTTGCCATACCTGCCACATTACGGGCATATTCAATAAGGGCAATTTGCATACCTAAGCAGATACCAAGATAAGGAATCTGATTCTCACGGGCATATTGTGCTGTCAGAATTTTGCCTTCGACACCACGATAGCCGAAACCACCGGGAACTAAAATCGCATCCACACCGCTTAACACTTCCACGCCTTTGGTTTCTACGTCCTGTGAATCGATATATTTAATATTCACCGTTAAACGATTCTTTAAGCCTGCGTGTTTTAAGGCTTCATTCACGGATTTATAAGCATCGGGCAATTCAACGTATTTGCCCACCATACCGATAGTGACTTCCCCTGTTGGGTTGGCTTGTTGATAAAGCACTTGTTCCCACTCGGATAAATCGGCTTCTTTACAGGCTAAATGGAAACGGTTGCAGATAAAATCATCTAATCCTTGGGATTTTAACAACGCGGGGATACGATAAATGGAATCCACATCCTTTAACGAAATCACCGCTCGCTCTGGTACGTTACAAAAGAGGGCGATTTTCGCCCGTTCATTTGCCGGAATCATCCGATCTGAACGGCAAATTAACACATCGGGTTGAATACCAATGGAGAGTAATTCTTTCACAGAGTGTTGCGTTGGTTTAGTCTTCACTTCCCCAGCCGTTGGAATATAAGGCACGAGGGTTAAGTGCATAAAGAGCGTTTTTTCACGCCCAACATCCACCGCTAATTGGCGTAACGCTTCAAGGAACGGCAGGGATTCAATATCTCCCACTGTACCGCCCACTTCAACAATCGCCACATCGTGACCTTTCCCCCCCGCAATCACGCGGGATTTAATTTCATTGGTAATGTGGGGAATCACTTGGATAGTCGCGCCTAAATAATCTCCACGACGCTCTTTGCGTAACACTTCGGAGTAAATTCGCCCTGTGGTAAAGTTGTTCGCTTGGCTCATTTTGGTGCGAATAAAACGCTCATAATGCCCAAGGTCGAGATCCGTTTCCGCCCCGTCTTCGGTGACGAATACTTCCCCGTGTTGGGTTGGACTCATCGTACCGGGATCAACGTTGATGTAAGGGTCGAGCTTCATCATCGTGACCTTTAACCCACGGGCTTCAAGAATAGATGCTAATGAGGCGGCGGCAATGCCCTTCCCTAATGAAGAAACAACACCGCCCGTGACGAAAATATAATTCGTTGTCATGTTTTTGCCTTGTATGAAATAAGATTGGATTGAAATTTGGAATGGTTTATACCATTAGGACGGGAGCGTAGTTTACAGGAATTTTCGCCCCTTGCCTAATGAAAAATCAAAAGCGTGGGCTTGCCACGCTTTCCTTTACCGCTATGCCGACTATTGCTGAACAAGCGGTCATTTTTAGACAACAATTTGCTTTTATTTGACGTTAACTTTTGTACCGTCTGCAAATGTAAGATTTTTTGCTGTATTTTGTGCTCCAATTGGCGAATTTAAATTACTAATTACCACACGTGCTTTTTCTGGAATTTGCGCCAGTGGAATATGTGCTTCAATAGTCACTTTTTGTTTTGGAGATAAACCATCACCAAATCCTAAGGGAAAATCTTGGCTAAACAAGATCTCCTTTCCATAAACATAGAAACTTTCCCAATGGGCAGATTGAATTGTATGATTGCCTTTATTTTCAAGCTCATACTTAAAAACGGAAATAGGCTGATTATTCTTATCCGCCACAATACTACGCGCAACCAGTTTAATGCCGAAATTTTGGTTAAAAGCGGCAAGTGATTTATCTTGTTGATTCTGTTTTTTTGCCTTTTTTGTGGACTTTGTTGATTTCGTTGACTTAGCTGATTTTGTTTCAGCATAGACGTGATTTACACTTAACGTTAGGGGAAGTAATGCAAGAATAAGATATTTAAGAAATGACATAATTGTTCCTTTGAAGAGATAATAAGCTATTGATTGAGCGATATTAGCCCTTTAGCTCACAATTAGCAAGGATAAAACCAAGCCCATAAAATGTGGGCTTGATAAGTAAAAGCGTTAAATCAACACATTGGCAAGGGCAATCCCCACACAACACGCCGTCCCCACACCAATTAATCCCGGCACCATAAAGCTGTGGTTAAAGTAGTATTTGCCGATCTTCGTTGTCCCCGTTACGTCAAAATTGACTGTTGCAATATCCGAAGGATAGTTCGGGATAAAGAAGTAAGCATAGGTCGCAGGCATTAAGCCCACC
Source organism: Pasteurellaceae bacterium Macca (assembly GCA_023101485.1). Lineage (GTDB taxonomy): Bacteria > Pseudomonadota > Gammaproteobacteria > Enterobacterales > Pasteurellaceae > LVZB01. Next base: position 1,361,359 of record LVZB01000001.1, read on the forward strand.
AATAATGGTGCTGGCAAGCCAATAGCAATCCCGACTGGGAGTAACATTTTCGCCGTGACCGCTTGGCTATTGACCACCACTGATACCGCAAACAGAGCGAAAGCGAATGTCCAAGGTTGAGCTTGAATCATCTCCGTTACCCCAGCGCGGAAAGACGGCATCGCATGGGTAAAATAGGTATCACTCATCCACGCAATACCGAAAATCGCAATCGTTGCCACCATACCCGATTTAAACACCACACCGTTTGGCACTTTTTTCACGTCTGTTTTCGTGGCATAAAGAATAATCCCCCCGAAGGCTAACATCACGATCTGGATAATTTTATCCATCCCCGCCACTTTTCCGGTGTCTGCCATTACCGGTTTTAATGATGGGAACATTGCAATGCCGACAATAGTGAAAATCGCTAAAATAAAGAGATAAACCGCATGTTTCGCACTTTGTGGTAACACTTCATTAAGAGAAGTGCTACTTGTTTCTTCAATCTGTTTGCGCCAAACGGGATCTTGCATACGGCGTTGGAATTCAGGATCATCTTGTAATTCTTTACCACGACGCAGGCTATATAAAGACATCGCCACCATACCCGTAAAGGTTGCACTAATCGTGACCGCCACAATGTTTAACAGTGTTACCCCTTCAAAACCAGGTAATTTCGTGATCTCCGTTAAATAAAACGCCACCGCCGCGGAAAGAGGGCTACCAGTAATCCCTAATTGAGAAGCCACAGAAGCAGCGGCCATTGGGCGTTCTGGGCGGATATTATTTTTTAGGGCAATATCACCGATGATCGGCATAATGGAATAAACCGAATGCCCCGTGCCAAGCATTAAGGTCATAACATAGGTGACCAACGGGCCAAGGAGCGTGATGCGTTTTGGATTTTTACGCAAAATGCGTTCCGCGATTTGTAACATATATTTCAAACCGCCGGCGGCTTCTAAAACCGAAGCACAGGTTACTACCGCTAAAATCACAAGCATCACATTAATAGGCGCTTTAGAAAGGGGCATTTTGAGGATAAAAACTTCCACAAATAAGCCAATACCAGACACCACGCCTAAGCCAATGCCACCAAAACGGCTTCCTGCATAGAGGAAAGCTAATAGGAGTAAAAACTCAAAATAGAGCATAAAGACCTCACAAATAATTAAGATGCGTCATATTCTAATCAAAAAGATGCGTATTTTTGTTAAAAATTTGCGGAAATTTTATTTTGATCAATTTTTCTAATGTTTATTTTCTTCTCTTACCCATTTCAGATAAAATTTGGGGCTGTCCTAGATAACGACTAAAAACTCGATTTGGGTTAAGATAGTCAAATGAGAAAAAGTCGTTTAAGTCAGCACAAACAAAATAAACTTATTGAACTGTTTGTTGCAGGAGTTACAGCGAGAACTGCTGCTGAACTAGTGAATGTAAACAAGACAACTGCCGCTTACTATTTTCATCGCTTGCGATTTCTTATCTATCAAAACAGCCCACATTTGGAGATGTTTGATGGGGAAATAGAAGCCGATGAAAGCTATTTTGGTGGTACACGCAAAGGCAAGCGTGGACGTGGTGCAGCGGGTAAAACTGCGGTATTCGGGCTGTTGAAACGCAATGGCAAAGTTTATACTGTTGCCGTACCGAACACGCAATCCGCCACGTTGTTACCGATAATTCGAGAACAAGTTAAGCCTGATAGCATTGTTTACACGGATTTCTATCGAAGTTATGATGTACTTGATGTGAGTGAATTTAATCATTTTCGTATCAACCATAGTACGCACTTTGCAGAAAAACAAAATCACATTAACGGAATTGAGAATTTCTGGAACCAAGCAAAACGCCATTTACGCAAATTTAATGGTATTCCCAAAGCTCATTTTGAGCTGTATTTGAAAGAATGTGAATGGCGTTTTAATCACAGTAACTTAAAGTCTCAAATTTCCTTTCTAAAACAATTAGTTAAAGATAGTTTGGTCTAGTTATCTAGGACAGCCCCAATTTTTTTTTCCTGAATAAAAGCAATAGCTTTTTCAAGGCGTGCAAGTGTGCGTTCTTTGCCCACTAATTTAGCTGTGATATCCATTGATGGCGATTGCCCTGTGCCAGTAACGGCAAGGCGAAACGGCATACCGACTTTCCCCATACCGATGTCTAATTCCGCTGCTGTTTGGCTCATGGCGTCGTGGATGGCTTCTACCGTCCAATCACATTGAGTCAATTTTGCTAATAATGTGCTTAATGGCGCAAGGGCTTCTGGTTTAAAGTTTTTCGCTGCCGCTTTTTCTTCATAGTGCTCGAACTCTTCATAGAAATAACGGCTTTGTGCCGCCAACTCTTTTAAGGTTTTTGCCCGTTCGCCTAATACAGGGATAATTTCTGCCAACGGCGCGCCATTGTGGTAATCAATGCCCTGTTGTTGCATATGCCATTCAAGGTGTTTGGCGACATAATTGGCATCCAGAGTGCGGATGTAATGGTGGTTAAGCCATAACAATTTTTCGGTATTAAAAGCACTCGCTGATTTACTCACGGAATGAATATCAAAGAGGTTAATCATCTCTTCACGAGTGAAGATCTCTTGGTCGCCATGCCCCCAGCCTAAACGCACGAGGTAGTTTATCAACGCTTCGGGTAAATAGCCGTCATCACGATATTGCATCACACTCACTGCACCATGGCGTTTAGAGAGTTTTTGCCCGTCATCGCCGTTAATCATCGACACATGGGCATAAGTTGGAATCGGCGCGCCAAGGGCTTTTAAAATATTGATTTGGCGAGGGGTATTGTTGATATGATCTTCCCCACGAACCACATGGGTGATCCCCATATCCCAGTCATCAACCACCACACAGAAATTGTAGGTTGGTGAGCCATCTGTACGGCGGATAATTAAATCGTCTAATTCGCTATTGCTGATCTCAATACGCCCACGCACGGCATCATCAAAAATCACCGAACCTTCCTGCGGATTTTTAAAACGGACAACATGGGGTTCATTCGGGGAGCGATTTTCTGCACCAAGGCAATGACGGTCGTAACGAGGTTTTTCTTTATTCGCTTCTTGTTCATTACGCAAGGCTTCTAAACGATCTTTTGTACAGTAGCAACGGTAGGCTAAACCTTGTTCAATCATTTGGTCGATCACTTGGTTGTAGCGATCAAAACGTTTCGTTTGGAAGTAAGGCCCATGTTCCCAGCTAAGATCTAACCATTCCATTCCCTCAATAATTGCCGCTGTGGCTTCTGGGGTGGAGCGTTCAAGATCGGTATCTTCAATGCGTAGTACAAATTCACCTTGATTATGTTTTGCATATAACCAAGAGTAAAGGGCTGTACGCGCGCCACCAACGTGTAGATAGCCCGTTGGGCTTGGGGCAAAGCGGGTACGGACTTTGACATTAGGATCGAGGGGGAAAAGGGTTTCAATCTTCATTTAATATCGCCTATTTAAGTTTGAATGTTGCAGAGAAAAAGATTTCCGCATTTTACGCCCATTGGCGAGAAAAAGGCGAAAAAAATCGGCACTTTGGGCGAAAAATTCAGCGAACAGGCAATTTTTCATAAAAAGCAATTGACGGATTTTTTCAGCCCCCTATAATGCGCCCCACAACAGCGGGCGATTAGCTCAGTTGGGAGAGCACCTCCCTTACAAGGAGGGGGTCACTGGTTCGAGACCGGTATCGCCCACCACTCTTTTTTAAGAGTTCGCTGTTGGTAATGTTGTTCTTTAAGTGGGCGATTAGCTCAGTTGGGAGAGCACCTCCCTTACAAGGAGGGGGTCACTGGTTCGAGACCGGTATCGCCCACCACTTCAAACAACATTCACCCAAATTTAAGGTTCTCATAAGCAATTTTGCTTTTAAGTGGGCGATTAGCTCAGTTGGGAGAGCACCTCCCTTACAAGGAGGGGGTCACTGGTTCGAGACCGGTATCGCCCACCACTTAACCTTAAATATCACTTCAAATTGGCAATGCACTTGCTAAGAAGTGGGCGATTAGCTCAGTTGGGAGAGCACCTCCCTTACAAGGAGGGGGTCACTGGTTCGAGACCGGTATCGCCCACCACTACTTTTCCTCTTATTCTCTTATTCTCTTTCAGAAACAGATTAACAAATTTTCAATAAAATCAGACCGCTTGTTTGGATAGGCTTTTTGTTATGCAAACACGAATTTCCCCTTTTTCCTATTTCAATTTAAGAATAAACATGCCGCCCAATAAAAAAGCCCTTTCCCAAGGGAAAAGGCTTTGCAAAAAATCAGTAAAATTTGACCGCTTGTTACGCTTTTTTCGGCTCGCCGATTGGTAATACTGTGCGACCAAAGCTCTCATTGATGATGTCCGCCGCCGCTAAGTAGAAAGCAAAGAATGCGGTTAATAAACCGAAGTTACCACCAATATGAGTAATGCTGTGATTTCCGGTGAAATCCCCTGCTGCTAAAAGGTAGAAGGTGATAGTCAGGGAAAGGAAAATCGCTTGTAAGGCACGGGCTTTTGGCAGTGTACCGATAAACATCATCAGTGTGAATGTTCCCCAAACCACTAAATACCAACCCACGAAATCTGCGGATACTGTGGCTGCAAAAAAGGTTTTAAGTAATGCAAAAGACCACCAGAATGCACCGTAGCTAGTAAATGCGGTGAAACCAAAGGTATTTCCCTTCGCAAATTCAAACATACCTGCGATCATCTGTGCAGTACCGCCAAAGGCAAAGCCCATTGCTAAGACTAAGCCGACGTTATCGCCAGAAAAAGTGCCGTTGTTGATTAAGCTTAATAACCATGTAGTTAAAGCAAAGCCACATAAACCGAGTGGCGCTGGATTGGTTGAAGATGTAGTTAAAGACATTAAGCCTCCGAAAATTAACGATTTGTTCTTAATAAATTCCAGTATTTTTCATAGGTTTCAATGGCATTGCCCACGTCCCCTTGTAAAATACCTTTTTCAATTTCTTCCACTGGTGGAAAAATTAGCGGATCATTCGCCGTTTCTGCACTGAGTAAGGCTTTCACGCCCTCATTTGGCATAGAGAAGCCCATTGTTTCAATCACTTCTTTTGCACTTTCTGGACGCAATAAGAAATCAATAAATCGATGTGCTGCCTCTTTGTTTTTCGCATTTTTTGGAATGGCGTAGTTATCCATCCACACAATTGCTCCCTCTTTTGGGAAGATAAATTGTAAGTTTGGATTTTCCATTTTTGCCCGATGGGCAGAGCCTGTCCACTGCATTCCAAGAGAAACTTCACCTTGTAAATACGGTATTTCAGGCGAGTCTGAATTAAACACCAATACGTTTGGTAGAAGTTTCACTAAACGCTCGTAAGCGGTTTTAATTTCCTCGGCATTTTCGGTATTCGGCGATTTGCCGTCTAACAATAATGCAATATGGAACACCTCACGAGCATCATTCATTAGCAATACTTTGCCTTTGAATTCTTCTTTCCACAGATCGCCCCAGCTTGTTAAGCCTTTCGGGTCAATCTCGGCACTATTTACCCCAATGCCAGTTAAACCATATACATAGGGTAAAGAAAATTTATTTTCTGGATCAAAAGGTTTACCTAATAGAGAAGGTGACACATTTGCCAGATTTTTGAGTTTACTTTTATCTAATTCGGCAAGCATTCCTTCTTTTGCCATTTTGCCTACATAGTAACTGGATGGGAACACGATGTCATAACCACCACCGTCTGAAAGTTTCAATTTAGAGTACATCTCTTCATTACTCTCAAAGGTAGAGTAAATCACCTCAATCCCTGTTTCTTTGGTAAATTTTTCCAATAACGAAGAAGGCACATACTCCGTCCAGTTATACACATAGAGTTTTTCCGCAGCTTGCACACTCACAGCAGAAAATGCCACCGCAACAGCGATAATTTTTGCAAAAAATGCACGACCAAATTTGATCAATTTTTTTGTCCTCTTAGAAAAGGTGAGAAAACCATTCGGGTTGACTAATTTTTACAGGAAAGTAACCCTTCATACCCCTCATTTAAAGGGCGGTGAAGTATAGCTATTTTGTCTGTGATTTGCCATAAAAAAGGGCGATTTTATCGGAAAATCGCCCCTTCAATTTTTATTGAAAGCGCTTTATATTAGGCTCGAACGTTTGCCTCTGTTTCAGTAGTAGTGGCTATTGTTGGAATTAACGTAAGATTTAAGGCTTTTAGAATAGCTTGGATTGTCTCAAATCTCGATTTGCTATCACGAGATAGCGTTTTATAGAGACTTTCTCGGCTTAACCCGCTGTATTTAGCAAGTTGAGTCATTCCCCTTGCTCTTGCAACTGTATTTAATGCTTCTAAAAAATCGCCTTGATCGCCTGTACGTAAGGTCTCAGCTAAATAAGCCTGTATGGTTTCTTCATCTGTTAAAAATTCAGCTGGATCATAAAGTCTTGTTTTAATATGCGGTTTTAGTGCCATTTTGCTTTCTCCTATGTTAATCCTTCATCATTGCCTTTTGCTCTATTGTAATCACTTGGCTACACAAGTCACAAATCACAAGTCTAAGGAAAAAATTTTAATCCCTTTTCAAACAATAAAGCCTACACAATGTAGGCTTTATCACTTCATCACTCAATCCCCAAACTCTCCCAAATTTCATCGATTTTTTTAACCACATCGGGATCTTTTTCAATCGGCGTCCCCCACTCTCGGGTGGTTTCGCCTGCCCATTTATTGGTGGCATCGATCCCCATTTTGGAGCCTAATCCTGCAACGGGGGAGGCAAAATCGAGGTAATCAATGGGTGTATTTTCGATTAAGGTGCTATCCCTTGCTGGATCACAGCGTGTGGTAATCGCCCAGATCACATCCTTCCAATCCCGAGCATTGACATCCTCATCACACACAATCACAAATTTAGTGTACATAAACTGCCCTAGGAATGACCACACTCCCATCATTACACGCTTTGCGTGGCCGGCGTACTGCTTTTTCATTGTTACCACTGCCAAGCGGTAGGAACAACCTTCCGGCGGAAGATAAAAATCGACAATTTCAGGGAATTGCTTTTGTAAAATCGGGATAAACACTTCGTTTAACGCTTCCCCAAGCACAGCAGGCTCATCTGGTGGTCGCCCTGTATAGGTGGAATGGTAAATGGCATCTTTACGCATTGTGATGTGAGTTACCGTAAAGACAGGGAAATATTCCTGTTCGTTGTAGTAGCCCGTGTGATCGCCATAAGGTCCTTCTAAGGCGGTTTCATTTAGGTCGATATAACCTTCTAACACAATTTCCGCACTCGCCGGCACTTCTAACTCGTTACTCAGGGATTTCACTACTTCTGTTTTATGCCCCCGTAATAAGCCAGCAAAGGCATATTCAGATAAGGTATCTGGAATCGGCGTCACGGCGGCTAAAATGGTGGCAGGATCAGCACCTAATGCCACAGAAACAGGGAAAGGCTGATTTGGATTCGCTTCTTTCCATTCGTGGAAATCCAACGCTCCGCCACGGTGAGAGAGCCAACGCATAATCAGCTTATTTTGACCAATCAGCTGTTGGCGATAAATGCCTAAATTTTGCCGTTTTTTATAAGGTCCTTGGGTAATAGTTAGCCCCCAAGTAATCAGGGGAGCGACATCGCCTTTCCAGCAGTGCATAATCGGCAGTTTCGTCAGATCGACTTCATCCCCCGTCAGCACGACTTGCTGGCACGGTGCTCGGCTTACCACTTTACTTGGCATATTAAGCACTTGTTTCCATTGAGGAAGTTGCCCAATCAGATCTTTAAAGCCTTTCGGCGGTTCAGGCTCTTTTAAAAATGCCAATAATTTGCCGAGTTCTCGCAACGCAGAAACATCTTCCTGCCCCATCCCCATTGCCACCCGTTTTGGCGTGCCGAAGAGGTTACATAGCACCGGCATGTCAAAACCCTTCGGGTTTTCAAACAAGAGTGCCGGCCCATCCTTGCGGAGAGTACGGTCGGCAATTTCCGTCATTTCTAAATAGGGATCGATTTCTTGCATAATGCGTTTTAACTCGCCTTGCTGTTCTAATTGGGCAAGAAAATCCCGTAAATTCTGATATTTCATATAATTACCTCATTCATTGCCCGAAAGTATAGCAAACAAGCGGTCGTTTTCTGTGGAAAATTTGCAACGTAAATTTCCATAAAAAAATAATGGATATATAGGCGATTTATGCTACAATTTGTTTTATCTTAAAAAGGAGACCTCTTATGTTAAAAAAAAGTATGCTTGCACTCGCTTTATGTGGTGCAGTTAGTGTTCAAGCTAATGTACTTAGCACCATTAAGCCCCTTGGTTTTATCGCTAATGCCATCACAGACGGTGTTACCGAAAGTCAAGTCCTTCTGCCGGTGAGCGCTTCGCCCCACGATTACAGCCTAAAACCTTCCGATGTGGCGCAACTTCAATCGGCACAATTAGTCCTTTGGGTGGGGGATGAAATGGAAACCTTCCTCGAAAAAAGTATCCTGAAATTACCCAAAGAGAAAGTGCTCACCTTGGGAAAAATTCCCGAAGTGGAAGACCTCGTAGAGAGTAGCCATAAGCCTCATAAAGCAGGGGAAGCACATCATGAACATCAACACGAACACGATCATAGTCATGGCGAACATCATCACGATGAAGATTGGCATATTTGGCTTTCTCCGCAAACCAGCGAAGTGATTGCCAGCCACATTGCCGAACGGCTGATTGCTCAAATGCCGGAGCAAAAGGCGAAAATTGAAGCGAATCTTGCCGACTTTAAACACCATTTAGCCAACAAACAGCAAACCCTTCGCCAACAATTAGCGAAAGTACAAGGCAAGGGGTACTACACCTTCCACGATGCCTACGGCTATTTTGAAAAAGCCTTTGGGCTAAATTCATTGGGTTCATTTACCATTAACCCAACCGTCGCACCGGGGGCAAAAACATTGCAGAACATTAAACAGCATATTGCTGAACATAAAGCCCTCTGCCTATTTACCGAACCCCAATTTACCCCCAAAGTGGTTGAAAGTTTGAGTAAGAATACCTCAGCAAAAGTCGGTGCGCTCGATCCATTAGGGGCAAAAATCACACCAAGCAAAACCGCTTACCTTGAATTTTTACAAGCCCTTGGGGATGAATTTTCTCGCTGTTTAGCGCCATAATACCTCCCTTGGTATCACTGATTGCAAACAAAAAGGGCTAGTCATGCGACTAACCCTTTTTTATCAATCCAGTTCGATGCTTAACACATCGGGTAATTTCACCAGTTGATTATACAAAAGCGAAATCGCTCGCTCACTCTGTACCGCCAAGTGAAGCTCAAAAACCTCACCTTGATTTTCAGCCTGTAAATTAACCACTTCAAACCCACGATGACGCACGACACGCAATAAACGTTCAAGGGTTTCTGGACGGCGATTTGCTGTGATATGTAATTGATATTGTTGCATATTTTACCCCTCTAACATTTCATCATTGCAAGCATTTGGCGGTACAAGCGGCCAGACATTATCATTTTCTGGAATACAAATATGCAGTAAATAGGCACTCTCACTGGCTAATAAGCGATCTAATGCCCCCTCAACTTCACTGCCCTTTTCAATACGTTCGGCAGGAATCCCAAAGGCGGCGGCAAGCATCACAAAATCAGGGTTATCATCTAAAATCGTGCTACTAAAACGCCCATTAAAGAAAAGATTTTGCCACTGACGCACCATACCTAAGCGTTGATTATCCAACAACACAATTTTCACCGGCGCATTGCCCCGTTTCATGGTGGCGAGCTCTTGGATATTCATCATAATCGAACCATCGCCAGTGACCACAATCACTTCATCATCTGGGCGAGCTTTTTTCGCGCCAATCCCCGCCGGCAAGCCAAAGCCCATGGTGCCGAATCCTGCCGAAGTAATGAAATTATTCGGCTTGAAGTGTTGAATATGTTGTGCCGACCACATTTGATGTTGCCCCACATCCGTCACAATGACACAGCGTTCAGGATCTTTTTTCTGCGATAAGCTATTTAGCAACCAAACGGCGTTAATGGCACTCTCGCCTTGATTCTCTTCATACTGAAAATCAAATTGCTGTTTTAAATGGGTAATCTCTTCTTGCCATTGGGTAATATTAAGGGGAATAGATAACGCTTTTAAGGCTTGATGCAAATTGCCCTGTAAGGCGACATCAGGGTGACGAAGTTTGCCTAACTCCGCCACATCAATATCACAATGAATCACTTTAGCATGGGGAGCGAAAGTCGAAAGTTTGCCCGTCACACGGTCATCAAAACGCGCCCCTAACACTAACAGCAGATCGGCTTGTTGTGTGGCAAGATTCGCCGCTTTTGTGCCGTGCATTCCGATCATCGACATATAATAAGGCGTACCTGCCGGAATCGTGCCAAGCCCTTTCAAGGTTGAAATACTTGGCATTTTCGTGACGTCCAAAAACGCCCGTAACGCTTCTTCGGCATGAGCCATGCCCACACCACCGCCAACATAAAGCAGGGGCTTAGCAGATTGTTGTAATAATTCGACCGCTTGTTCTAGCAAAACGGAAATCTGCCGGCGCTTCAAGGGGAAGTACTTGGGGAGAACCTGTCGTTTCGGCAAGTTGCACATCCCGCGGAATATCAATCAACACAGGGCCTGGGCGACCACTTTGGGCGATCTGAAACGCCTTGGCGATAATCTCGGGCAACTCTGCCACATCTTGTACAATAAAACTGTGTTTCGTACACGCCAAAGAAAGCCCTAATACATCCGCTTCTTGGAAGCCATCCGTGCCGATTAAATGGCTCGATACCTGCCCCGTAATGGCAACCACGGGAATGGAATCCATTAACGCATCCCCCAATGCGGTGACTAAATTCGCCGCACCGGGGCCCGAAGTGGCAATACATACGCCCACTGTTTTTTTGCTTCGGGCATAGCCAATAGCCGCCATACCGGCACCCTGTTCATGACGGCAGAGCAAATGTTCTAAGCCTAAATCATAAATAGCATCGTAGGTTGGCATAATCGCCCCACCCGGATAGCCAAAAATTGTCGTTACACCGTGCGCTTTTAAACATTCCACGGTTAATCTTGCACCATTCATGTTGTGTCCTTGTTATTTTTATTAGAGAGAAGAGCCCTATTCCAACATAGAACACCGTACTTTTGAACATTTTTTCTTAAAAATTTTTAAAAAGTATTGAAAATCTGCCGAGTTACCCGTACTTTCCCCCTTCATCTTTTCAAATAGGGGGCAATATGCCGGCATTTATTTTTCTTTTTGGCGTTTTTTTCTACATTTATTGCGAAATTTCGCTCCTTGTGAGTGTCGGTTCAGCCATTGGTGTTCTGCCTTTAATGTTGTTGATGATCGGTATTTCTGTGGTGGGGTTATGGCTGATTAAATTGCAGGGAATAATGACCGTCATGCAAATCCGTAGCCAATTATCCCAAGGACAAATCCCTACACAAGCGGTCAGTTCTGCCTTCTTTTTTGCACTTGCCGGGGTGTTGCTTTTTATCCCCGGTTTCCTCAGCGATATTCTCGCCCTCTTGCTTGTTTTCCCCTTTACTCGCCAAATTTTGCAAAAATTTGCTCTTCGCTTTTTCGCTAGCAAAATGAAATTTACGACCTTTCAACAACAGTCAAACCATAACACCACCTTCGAGGCCGAGTTTGAACGCCAAGCTGATGAAGATAAACGCTTAAAATAAAAAAGGGTCACACACGATGACCCTAAAATGAAAGGAAGTGAAAAATCACCCAATTTGCTGTTGTGTAGCACAATGAATCGTACCACCACCATTGGCCAAACCGTCAGTGGCAATTTGCATAATGGTATGATGCGGATGCGCTTTTTGAAGCGTTTCAAAAGCGTGACGATCAGCCTCTTCATCACCAAACTGTGCCATTAAGATAAATTTTTCCGCCGCATAATAACCAATATAACCAGCAGCAAAAGTTTCATCATTAAAATAAGATTTCTTATTTTGCCATTGGCGTTGAGAAACAGCCTTCTCGACTGTATCAAAATCAGGAGATTGAAGGGGAATTAAGGTCAGTTTATTACCCTCAGCATCCGTGGCTTGAGCAAGTAAACGTTTATTCTCACGAGTAACATCATAATCACTGGATTCTTCATTCATTTCCCACGCATAAGCAACGGTCGTTTTATCAATAAAACGGGCATAAAAATCAATATGACCGTCTGTAATATCCTGTGCTTTGACCCCTTTAAGCCAAATGACTTTGCGAATCCCCAACGTTCTTGCGAGTTCAGCTTCCACTTCTGCTTTCGTACGGTTTGGATTACGGTTGTCATTTAAAATACAGCTTTCGGTACAAATCGCTGTGCCATAGCCATTCACTTCGATGCCACCACCTTCCATCACAAGCCAAGTAGAAATCGGTTTTGCCTTTGTATAACGCGTCATAAATTGAGCTACGCCACGATCTTCATCAATTGGTTGATCTTCAATCCCATTTTGACGTTTAGCGGGATCTTTTTTCCAACCTTTTGCTCCTGTATTTACTTGACCCCAACCATTAAAATTAAAATCAACAGCGCCTATTTCACCCGCCGAATTTTTGACAAAAATCGCACCGGTATCACGAATCCACAGATCATTTAATGGGCAAACCAAAAATTCAATTTTTCCGCCCGCTTGTACAGAGGGCAAAGCTTTACCGTGAGTAAAAACATCGGTAGCAGAATAATGTTGACTACCGTTACTTAACTCCCCTTGAATCTGGACTAGCAGTTGTTGCGCTTCGGCTAAATCTTGCTGATTAACCAACATTTTCACCGGTTCAAAACGGGAAATATTCAAGGCAATTCGGATTAAATCTTGGCGAGCAATTTTTCGGCTCATACCAAATTTCCCCGTTTTCCCCCACGCATCAACCGTCGCGCCATAGGCTAACCAAGTTGCACGATGTTTATCCCCTTCATCGGGCATTAAAAAATCATCTGTCGTTGTGGCGAATGCCCATTTTGCTGGCAACATAGATAACGCAGAAATTGCCCCTGTATGAAATAAAAATTGTCGTCTATTTAACATTTGCTTTCCTAAAATAGAGGTTAATTTTCTGTGGCGATTGGCTCTACTCGGGCTAATTTCACCATATTATCGGCGACTTCCAGAATCGTCACATTGAGATTCAGCAGTTGGAATTGGGTATCCTCATCGGGGATTTTCTCCAAATGCTCCACAATCAAACCATTAAAGGTGCGGACTTCATCCACCGGCAGATTCCAATCAAATAGCTTATTGAGATCACGCAAATTGGCTGACCCCTCAATCAGCACCGTGCCGTCTGACTGTTGTTGAACTTCTTCGGCAAGGGTAGGAGCGGTGGAGGTTGTAAATTCCCCGACAATCTCTTCTAAAATATCTTCAAGCGTAATTAACCCTTTAATATCGCCATATTCATCCACCACCAAGCCAATTCGCTCTTTGTTCTCTTTAAAATTCATAATCTGCGTGGTTAAAGGCGTGCCTTCGGGGATGAAATAGACCTCATCAACTGCGCGGATTAACATCTCCTTGGTAAATTCATTTTTTTCGAGCATTAAGCGAAACGCCTCACGAACCCGTAGCATACCGAGGATATTTTTATCCATATTGCCTTTATAGATCACCACTCGAGCGTGGGCAGCACCCGTCAGCTGACGCATAATGGCTTTCCAATCATCATCAATATCAATGCCTCCAATATCATTACGAGGCACCATAATGTCATCCACGGTGACTTTTTCCATATCCAAGATAGACACTAACATCTCTTGGTGGGAACTGGGGATAAATTTCCCCGCTTCTAACACCACGCCACGCAACTCTTCGGCACTTAGCCCTACCTTTTCAGACTGGCGAATACGGAGTAATTTCATCAAGGCACTGATGATTAAATTCATTAAAAAGACTAAGGGTAGTAGAATTTTTTTCAGCGGTGTCAGCACATAGCTGGCGATAAAACCGAATTTTTCAGGGTAAATCGCCGCCACTGTTTTTGGTAAGATTTCCGAGAAAACCAACATCACAAAAGTCAGCAATCCCGTGGCAATCGCCACGCCGGCTTCCCCTGAAAGTTGCATCCCGATCATTGTGGCAATGGCGGAAGCAGCGATATTCACCAGGTTATTACAAATCAGAATTAAGCTAAGTAATACGTCTGTTTTGGCGAGTAATTTTTCCGCAAGTTGCGCCCCACGGTGACCTTTTTCGGCAAGGTGACGCATACGATAACGGTTTAAAGACATTAGCCCAGTTTCTGAGCCAGAGAAAAATGCAGAGAGTAAGAGAAGGATACCGAGTGTAATAAATAAGCTACTCAGGGGGATGCTGTCCAAAATAAAATTCCTCTATTCATAAAATCAACAAGCGGTCAATTTTATCCCTTTTTTTGTAAAATCGACCGCTTCGCACGCTGGTGTGTTTTAGGTTACACCATTCGACTACCGAAATAGGCAATCGTGAGCAACATCATACCCGAAATTGAGTAAATAAGCACCCGATTTCCACGCCAGTGGAGCTTCCACTGCCCTAAAAGCAAAATGGCATACACAAGCCACGCGAGGAAAGAGAAGATCGCCTTATGGATCTGCTCCGAGGCGAAGAAATTGTGCAAATAAATCATCCCCGTGACTAAGGTCAAAGTAAGAATTACCTGTGCGACTAACGTTAAATTAAAAAAGTGGCGTTCAACGGTCATCAATGGCGGTAAGACAGGCGAAAAGCGGAGCTGTTTGTTCTTTAATTTATGGTCTAACCATTTCAGCTGAATGGCATAAAGTAGTGCAATAAAGAACAACGCATAGGAAAAAATCGCAATGGTTAAATGAAATAACAAGCCGATATTTTCTGCCAGCTGTTTAATGACACTCCCTTCAACAAAGCTCGCCACAGCAACACATACAATGGCAATGGCATAGATAATCGACACTGGAAACCAAATGGTTTTCCATTTCGGTAATGCCAAAGTCGCTAACAGGCTCATCAACAGGCTAATAAGGGAAGCCACATTCGTTAAAGTAAAATTCTGCCCTTCAAGGTTAAAGAGATGTTGAAAAGCGCTGGCAAAGTGTAAGGCACAGGCAAATAATCCGAGTGCAAACACCCCTTTAAGTAGCCGTTCACCTTGGGGCTGATGATGCTCTAAATGACGGAGTGCATAGACACCTAAGTTCAACGCACCTAAATAAGCAAGAATAGTGAGAATGGCAAGAGTCATATCAATCTCTCAAAATAAGAATGGTTTGCAGTTTGGAAATAGCGTAACGGTAGCAGTTTTTAGTGAAAATTGCCATGCTCGAATGCAAAAATTCTGGAAAAAGGCAAAGGAAATAAAGCAATCGTTTGCTGTTGATCCACTTCACATTTTTATACATTGAAGGAAGTAAAACGGGCATAACATTGTTACAATAGCAACACAATTTATTTTTAAAAGGAAAATTATATGTCAGAAGTATTCCACCTCGGTTTAACTAAAGCAATGTTGAAGGGTGCAAAAGTGGCTATCGTTCCCGGTGATCCTGCCCGTAGTGAACGTATTGCTCGCCAAATGGAAAATCCTGAATTTTTAGTGTCAACGCGGGAATATACCTCGTGGTTAGGCTATGTAAATGGTCAGCCAATTGTGGTTTGCTCCACTGGGATTGGTGGGCCTTCGGTGTCCATCTGTGTAGAAGAATTGGCTCAATTAGGGGTTCGCACTTTCCTTCGTATCGGCACAACCGGTGCGATCCAGCCACACATCAACGTCGGGGATGTCTTAGTCACCACGGGTGCAGTGCGTTTAGACGGCGCAAGTCGCCACTTTGCGCCCCTCGAATATCCTGCCGTTGCCGATTTTGAATGTACCAATGCCCTCTTTGCCGCAGCCAAAGCCCGTGGCATTAGTCCTTATGTCGGGATTACCGCCTCTTCCGATACCTTTTACCCAGGGCAAGAGCGTTACGACACCTTTACCGGCAAGATCTACCGCCATTTCCGTGGTTCATTACAACAGTGGCAAGAACTTAACGTCATGAACTTTGAAATGGAATCTGCTACCCTCTTTACCATGTGTGCCGCCCTCGGCTTACGCGCCGGTATGGTTTCAGGGGTAATCGTTAATCGTACTCAACAAGAGATTCCAAACGAAGCCACCATCAAAGGCACAGAAGAAAAAGCCATTGGTGTAGTGGTTGAAGCTGCTGGTGCATTAGCGGTTTAAGCCCAAGCACATTCGGCTTATCTCATAAGGGAAGGCACAAGCCTTCCCTTTCTTTACTTTTTATCAGGATTGACTATGCCCCTTGCTGAAAAACTCTACTCTCAAACCCAAGATTATTGGGATTTCCTGCGTATTGAGAAACAAGTCAGCCCCCACACATTAAGCAACTATCAACGGCAACTCCGTGCGAGTTGTGTGCTTCTCGGCAATGCGGAGATCACCGCTTGGCAGGAAGTGGATACAACCACCCTCCGTTGGTTACTTAGCCAAAGTCACCGCCAAGGGCTAAGTGCTAAAAGTATTGGCTTACGTTTAGTGGCATTACGGCAATTTTTCGCCTTTTTGGTCAGAAAAGGGCAACTGACGGTCAATCCTGCCACAGGCCTCAAAGCCCCCAAAGTCGGCAAACATTTACCTAAAAATATGGATGCCGAGCAGATCCAACAACTGCTTAATATTAAAAGCGATCAACCTACTGATTTACGCGATCTCGCCATGCTCGAACTGATGTACAGCTCGGGGCTACGCCTGTCGGAATTACAACAACTCAACCTCGGTGATCTTGATTTATCCAACCGAGAAGTTCGTGTCTTAGGAAAAGGGAATAAAGAACGGATTTTGCCCATCGGCAGTAAAGCCATTGACGCACTGCAAAACTGGCTTACTCTTCGCCCTCAACTTCAACCCCAAGAGGATGCCATTTTCCTCAACCGCCGTGGCACACGCCTTTCGACTCGTGGGATTCAGCTGATTATGAAAAAATGGGGGCAACAACAAGCCTTAGATACGCCCCTCCACCCTCATAAACTGCGTCACTCTTTTGCCACTCATCTGCTTGAAGCTAGCCAAGATCTGCGTGCGGTGCAAGAGTTGCTCGGGCATAGTAGCCTTTCCACCACGCAAATCTACACCCATTTAGATTTCCAACATCTTGCCCAAATCTATGATGCCACTCACCCGCGTGCGAAACGAAAATAAGGGGAAATCGAAAAACAGCCAATACAAGCGGTCGAATTTTGACAACATTTTGCAAAAAAATAGCCCAATGGGTTAAACCATTGAGCTATGTTTGTGTATTTACTCTATCTGTTTAGGCGGTCACCGTCATACCATTTCCTGTGGATACAGCTTTTGGATCTACGCCATATTGATTGTCAAAGCGTTGCCCGTCTTTAAAGAACAATAAGCACTGCACGACCAATACAGCAATTCCGGTCATCGCTAAAATTAACAACGGAACAACCAAATCTGCGGGGTCACTCTGAGGCATTTTACTTTGATAAATCGCCGTAAGAATCAATGGAATCGCCCCAACTAACGGTGCAGAATAAAGTAATAATAACCACCATCCCGACCAACCAAGATCATGTAAACGGCGCACTGTCAGGCTCAATGTGACCAAAAAAATCAGAATGTTATAGCAGAATAAGAGTACATTCATGATTATTGAAATAATCCCCGTCCCCATAAAAAAGCTGCTAAGCTATCCTCGCTGAATGAAGAGGCATTCGATACAAAAAAAGTAATAAAGATAAATGCCACTAGCCAAACTAACAACATAACGCCTATTTGGAGTAAAAAGTTAGTCAGAAAAAACCAACCATACTCCGCACGTCTAGCCCGCCCAGAATAGTTAAAGATATTTTTAAACGCCAATAAAAACCAACGCATTTGAACCTCCAAAAGATAAAAAAGAATACCTATTTTAACGTAATTTTATAAATACAAGCGGTCAAATTTTCATAACATTTTGCAAAAATAGCCCAACGGCTTAAACCATTGAGCTATGTTTCTCTATTTACCCTATCTGTTTAGGCTGTCACCGTCATGCTATTTTCTGTGGATACGGCTTTTGGATCTACGCCATATTGATTGTCAAAGCGTTGCCCGTCTTTAAAGAACAGTAAGCACTGCACCACCAATAAGGCAATCATCACAGCCCCAAAAATCAGCGTAGGAATCACAAAAGCAGAAGCATCCAGTGACATTTGGCTTTGATTAAGCCCAACTACAACAAAAGGAATCATCGCTAAAATTGGTGCAAGAATAATCACGAGCAACCACCATCCCGACCAACCGAGATCGTGCAAACGGCGTACCGTTAAGCTCAATGTCACTAATGTGACGATAAAACCATAAAGAGAAAGCAGAAGATTTAAAATAAGTGCGACTAAGCTTGACCCAACAGCCAAGGCACTGACCTCATCGCCTTGCTGTGCGACTCCGCCAAGAAAAGCACCGGCAAAAAAGAGCATAATGACAAGCAGGACACCCATTTGGATTAAAAAATTAGTCAGAAAAAACCAACCATATTCCGCACGTCTAGCCCGCCCTGAATAGTTAAAGATATTTTTAAACGCAGATAAAAACCAACGCATTTGAAACCTCACCAAGTGAAAAAAGAGCCTATTCTAACTTAACTCTCAGGAAACAAGCGGTCGTTTTTTCACAAAATTTGGCAAATCTACAAATAAATGCTGTTGAACGGTTGTTCAACAGCAACAAATCAAGGAAAATAGCCCGTTTTTATCATTAGAGCGAATAATAGAGAACGCTATGAGTTACCCACAACAAGAAGTCAATAAACGCCGAACTTTTGCTATCATTTCCCACCCCGATGCGGGTAAAACCACCATTACCGAAAAAGTATTACTTTACGGCAACGCCATTCAAAAAGCAGGCTCAGTAAAAGGCAAAGGCTCCGCCCAACACGCTAAATCAGACTGGATGGAAATGGAAAAACAACGGGGTATTTCTATTACGACTTCCGTAATGCAATTCCCCTACAATGATTGCCTTGTCAATCTGCTTGATACCCCGGGGCACGAAGACTTCTCCGAAGATACCTACCGCACCCTCACTGCAGTAGATAGCTGTTTAATGGTGATTGACTCCGCCAAAGGGGTCGAAGAGCGTACCATTAAATTGATGGAAGTGACTCGCCTGCGAGATACGCCTATTCTGACCTTTATGAACAAGCTCGACCGTGATATTCGTGATCCGATGGAACTCTTAGACGAAGTAGAGAGCGTGCTGAAAATCAACTGCGCGCCAATCACTTGGCCGATTGGTTGTGGCAAATTGTTCAAAGGGGTTTATCATCTTTATAAAGATGAAACCTACCTTTACCAAACAGGGCAAGGGCATACGATTCAGGAACTGAGAGTCGTCAAAGGCTTAAATAATCCCGAGCTGGATCAAGCCGTTGGCGATGATTTAGCCCAACAACTGCGTGATGAATTAGAACTCGTGCAAGGTGCAAGCCACGAATTTGACCTCAATGCCTTTTTAAATGGCGAATTAACCCCTGTCTTTTTCGGCACAGCCTTAGGGAATTTCGGGGTGGATCACTTCCTTGACGGCTTAACAGAATGGGCACCTGCACCCCAAGCTCGCCAAGCGGATAACCGCACCGTTGAAGCCAGTGAAGAAAAATTCAGCGGATTTGTCTTTAAAATTCAAGCAAATATGGATCCAAAACACCGAGATCGTGTCGCCTTTATGCGAGTGGTTTCCGGCAAATATGAAAAAGGCATGAAGCTCAAACACGTCCGCATTGGCAAAGACGTGGTGATTTCCGATGCCCTCACCTTTATGGCAGGGGATCGCGCCTACGCCGAAGAAGCCTATGCGGGGGATATTATCGGCTTACACAATCACGGCACGATTCAAATTGGCGATACCTTTACCCAAGGGGAAAATCTCAAATTTACCGGTATTCCAAACTTTGCCCCAGAGCTGTTCCGCCGAATCCGTTTGCGTGATCCGCTTAAACAAAAACAGCTACTAAAAGGCTTAGTCCAACTTTCCGAAGAAGGAGCAGTACAGGTTTTCCGCCCGTTAATGAATAACGATTTAATCGTCGGTGCGGTGGGCGTGTTACAGTTTGATGTAGTCGTTTCTCGCTTAAAATCGGAATATAACGTCGAAGCCATTTACGAAACCGTCAATGTTGCCACGGCACGCTGGGTGGAATGTAATGATGTGAAAAAATTCGAAGAATTTAAACGCAAAAACGAGCAAAATCTTGCCCTAGACGGTGGCGATAACCTGACCTACATCGCCCCAACAATGGTCAATCTTAACCTCGCCCAAGAACGTTATCCTGATGTCACCTTCTTTAAAACACGGGAACACTAATCAACAAGCGGTGCAAAAAATTCAACATTTTGCACCGCTTGTTTTTCCTTCCCTACTCTCTTTCCCTATTTAACCGCATAATCGCCTCACGCCAAGTTCTGCGATAGCCTTCGGGGAAAAAGCGGATTTGGCGTTTATCGATAGCGGATAAGGCGCGATGAGTGGCTCTGATATTCTCTTCCGTGAGGTTATCCACCCTTAAAAAGGGGATATTTTCTCCTTGGAGATCAAGCCTAAAAGGGTTTTCAGGGGAGATTGCCACGGGAATGTTCATCTCCGTGAGTAAGCAAATCGTGCCGATTCCTTGCTGTCGGGTAAAGAAAAAGCACCCGAGATCACAGCCTTTTAGCAAGGTGAGATAGGCTGAAAACGCCATGGATTCCCTGAGCACTTGCACATTCTCTTCGCCAAATAAGGCTTCACCATATTCTTTAACTTGTTGAATATAAAGATGATTGTTAGCGGGATAACCCATTGGCAAGTACACTTTTACCCTTTGCCCAAATTGTCGATAAAGCATTTCTAAACCTTCCATATGGCGATTAGTAGGGTCACCAGAGTTACCGAGAAGAATCGTTAAAGGGGCGGTGTGTTCCTGAATAATTGGCTTAACCGAAGCGTCAACTTGTGCCATTTTGGTTGGGAAATAGATGACTTCATCCCCCACCACCTCATTCCCTCTCTCTTGGCGTGCCAATCGTGCTTTGGCGTAGGCTAAATCGCCACGGGTTGCCCAAAATTGTGCAATCTTGCGTTGGGCGAAACGGCGTAATGGATAAAATAAGCGAAACTGCCAACGTTGGCTCTCTTCATAAAGATCTGCCCCCCAGATATGCCAAATTGTTCGCTTTGGCGGTAATACCCCCAAGGCAAGGGCAAGCCAAATCCAAGGGTTATATTGCCCTAAGTATAAAAATCTTGCCGTGGGTTCTGCCTTTGCGCAGGGAATCAATGCCTTTGCTAAGGCGAGTTTGCTGTCAAAAAGCCGTAAATTCAATTTGGGAAATTGCGTAGCCAGCTCGGCTTTTCCCACCACATAAAAGGGCTGATCGTTGATGAGATCGCCCAATTCTGTTTGGCAAAAATGGAGTATTGTTTCGTTATGGTGGGGAATATCCGCCCCTAAAATGTAATAAATCTTAGCCATTTTTCCGCCTTTGATAACTGATAAATCCAAGAGTGGCGATAAGTAAATAAACGCCATTCGCGGTTAAGTAAGCAAGACTCGCCCCCTCTGCCCCCCCTTGGGGAATAAAAAATGCCCCAAAGCCGATGAGCAACAAACATTGGCTAACCTCAGCAAGAAAATAGAGCTTCACTGCCGATTTTGCCACAATGAGGTAGCCAAAAACCCAAGCGAGGGCTTTACAAATATCCCCACAGAGTTGCCATAGAAAGAGCTTCTCCATCGGGAGAAAGGCTTCGGAATAGAGCAGAATAATCACCCATTTCTTGACACTAAAAAGGATCAGGGTAAGGCAGAGCATGATTATCCCCACCATAATGAGCCATTTCACCACTTCCCGTTGAATCTGTCTTTTTTCGTGCATTTTTGCCAAGGTTGGCAACAAATAGAGTGAAAAGAGCAAGCTGATAAACTGTAAATAGGCATCTGAAATTCGGCTCATTCCCTGCCAAATGCCAACCTCTGCGATACCCTGCATCGTGCTTAATAGATCCCGTAAAATCAGATAACTGAGGGGCATTGTCAGGGCGGTAATTAGCACCATTAGGCTAAATTTCAGTAATTGACGGGCGAAAAAAGGGGAGAAATGGGAAAAAGAGAAAGGGGTATTTTGTCTGCGTTTTGCGATAACGATCGCCGGTAAAAAGCTAAATGCGGAGAAAAAGGCTAAACCAAATAATGCCCCCTGCCACGCCCACTGCCACACTGCCACGCCATAAACGAAAAAGCCAATCAGCACGCCGAGCACCACACTGACGCCGTAGCCTTGGCTGTTGCGGTAGCCTTTTAAAATCGCAAGATGATATTGACTCCATGCGACACCAAATTGTGCCACGGCGGTGGCATAAATCACCCATTCTAGCCCTTGGCGTTGGAATAACCATTCACTTAACGGTGTTGCAAAAGCCACTAAGCTTATCGCTAACAAGCAAGAAGCCCCAAAGATCAGGGATTTTGCGGTTGCCAGCAATAATGCGAGTTTTGCCGGAGAATGGGCATAGCGAGCGATATATTTGGTAATGCCGTTAAAAATCCCGAATCCAGAGAGGGTGGCGAGAACGGTCAGCATCGTCATAAAATTCGCACTGAGCCCAAGCCCTTCCCGCCCAAATTGTTCCGCGAGGATCTTCATCACCCCAAGCCCGATAAGCATTTTTATGCCAACGGCAGCGACACTCCAAAGGGCATGACCGACAACGCGTTTCATTGGGCAAAAAAATCCAGCACGGCTTGAATCACTCGATTTTGTGCCGAGTCGGTTAAGTTAAAGAAAAGAGGCAAACGCACGAAGGATTCACTCGCTTTGGTGGTCTGTTCATCTTCCCCTACAAAACGCCCAAAGGCTTGCCCCGCAGGGCTTGAATGAAGGGGAATATAGTGAAAGACCGCGAGAATCCCTCGTTTTCCTAAAAAGGCGATAAACTCACTCCGCCGGCTTAAATCAGCCAGTTTGATGCCAAAGAGATGCCCATTAGGCTGGCAATCTTTTGGCAGGGTTAAATAGCCGATCTTGCCTTGTGCCACAAGCGGGGCGAAGGCATCGTGATAACGTTGCCACAAGGCTAAACGACGTTGATTGATTTCTTCTGCCGATTGAAGCTGTGCATAAAGATAGGCGGATTGTAATTCCGAGGGAAGAAAGCTCGAGCCTAGATCTCGCCAAGTGTATTTATCGACTTGTCCGCGGAAAAATTGGCTACGATTTGTGCCTTTTTCTCGCACAATTTCTGCCCGTTCAATCAAATAAGGGGCATTGATTAACAACGCGCCCCCTTCGCCACCGGCGGTATAATTTTTAGTTTCGTGGAAACTGTAACACCCTAAATGCCCAATCGTACCTAAGGCACGCCCTTTGTAAAACGCATTCACACCTTGGGCGGCATCTTCGACGACCCACAGTTGGTAGCGTTCGGCTAATGCCATAATGGTATCCATTTCACAGGCAACACCGGCATAATGCACCGGCACAATGGCTTTGGTTTTGGCGGTAATGGCTTGTTCTATTTTGCGTTCATCCATGTTGAACGTATCGGGACGAATATCCACAAAGACAATCTTTGCCCCCCGTAGCACAAAGGCATTTGCGGTGGAAACAAAGGTATAGCTTGGCATAATCACTTCATCGCCGGCTTGAATATCAAGCAAAATAGCCGCCATTTCGAGGGCGGCGGTACAAGAGGGGGTTAATAAAGCCCGAGGGGTCGCAAAGTGCATTTCTAACCACTGCTCGCATAAACGCCCGAATTTGCCATCCCCAGAGAGCTTGCCCGTTGCCATGGCTTGTTGCAAGTAATTCAGCTCTGTGCCAAGCACGGGCGGTTGGTTGAAAGGAATTGTTATCATCGGTAGAACCAGTAATGAATGTGATGAATCTCTGCACCAAAGGATTGATACAGCCGAATCGCAAGCAAATTTTGCGTTTGTGTGGCGATATTCAGCCATTTTGCCCCTTGCGTCACGCTATAATGTTGTGCCATCGCAAGCAACTCGCAGGCGATCCCTTTTCCCCGTTGGGTCGGCGAAACGGCTAATAAACCGAGGGTTGCTTCTTCATTTCTTACCCTCAAACTCACGCCCCCGACGATCTGCCCCGCGATTTTCTTCACCAAGCAGAGATCATCAAAACGCCCCAGCACGGCATTGCTAATCCATTGTTGGTAGAAGCGTTGATTTTCCCCTTGGGAAAACCACGGCGCACGCCAACGGCTGTGGGGAAATGCCCCACCAAATAAATCGCATAGTTCAGGGATTTCGGCTTCAATGGCACGATGACAAGCGGTCGTTTTTTTTGCACAATTTGTCAAGGGTAGGCGAAACAGCATTTCCCCTTCCACAAACTGAAACCCTTGGCGCTGAATGTGATGTAACCATGGCTGGCGATGCGCCGGAATTTTCGCTTGCAAGAGATCAAACGCCTCTTCACAGGCGTCGCCTTTCGGGGAGGAAAAATCGACCCTGCCGATTTTCCGTTGGAAGAAATCACTCTCCCACGGGAGAAGATGTGTTGTGGTTTCTATCATTTTTATGCAACGCAAATTTTTCTCTGTCGGTCTTAAAATAATCAAAATTAGCTTGGTAAATTTGTTGAGCAATAGATTTATAATAACCTACGGGTAAATTCATAATATCTTGCCAGTTTAAACTAGCATAAAAATCATAGAGGTTTTTTGCGGGTAAAATATTTAACCCAATAGGCTGATTAAATTCATCTACATAAAATAGCATTTCTTCCTTTATTTCCGACCAAGGTTTAAGAATATCCGAAAAATGTAAAATAGTAGGGTGAATAAAATTCACTTCGCCACGAATATAATTAGCAATATCTTGATAAATTAGCCTAACTTCATAGTTATAACGTTGGTCTAATAATAGGCAATTTTGCGCAAAGACATAATTTAAAATATCTTGATCGCCACACTTAATTTGATCAAAATATTGATGTGTTAATTGTAACAAATATTCTTGTATTTTTCCCCAACGCTCTGCATGAATAAAAAGTACACCCGCATTAAAATAATTGGGTTCTATTTTTCCAAAAAGTTGGCATTGAATAGGCGCTTTTATTACTGCAATAGGATAATTCTGCTCTGTTCTGTTCTGTTCTGTTCTGTTCTGTTCTGTTCTGCATTATCAAGTAATTGAAATGGCTCGTAAAGAGTATCATTCACAATTAAATCACAATCTAAATAAAGCCAATGATTGCCATTACCATAGGGAAATAATTGTTCAATGTAATAACGAAAAAAAGAAGCGGAAGAGATATATCCAGCCCCCAAATACCCCGAAAATTCATCTTGATTTAATTGGGCTGAACGAATAGTGCTTCCTCGTTGGGCTAAATAACGATTAAGCCGTTCAAAATAGGCTAAATCCACATCATCTTTATGTAGCACAAAAATATCGAGATTTTCGTGATAACACATTAATGACTTTAACGTCGTTTCTAAATAGGGAAAATAATTTTTATCAACGGCGAAAACAACATTCACTTCTCATTCCTCTTATTTATTCCACACCCCTCGGGTGTCAATAATCCAACGATTTTGCCTTTCAGGTTTAGGGGTTAATTTAAAGCATTGATGATCCACTAATAGCACCAAAATATCCGCTTGCTCAATACTTTGTTTGAGGGAAACCTGCTGGGCTTTTGTCGCTAAACTGAGCGGTAAATGGGGAATATGGGGCTCGACAATCAGCAATTTACCCTGATGCCATCGGCTAAGTTGTTCTGCAATGGCAAGCGCTGGACTTTGGCGGAGATCATCGACATCCGCTTTAAAGGTAATGCCAAGGCACGCAATGGTAATTTCCGCCAAAGGCCTGCCGGTTTGAACGCAATCTGCCACGGCTTGTTTGACCTTCTCAATCACCCATTGAGGCTTGTGGTCATTCACTTCCCGTGCCATGCGGATTAAACGAGCCTGTTCGGGGGCTTGGGCGACAATAAACCACGGATCTACCGCAATACAATGCCCGCCAACACCAGCGCCGGGTTGTAAAATATTGACCCGAGGGTGGCGATTGGCAAGGGCTATCAACTCCCACACATCAATATTTAGCCTATCACAAATCAGGGAAAGCTCATTGGCAAAGGCGATATTGACATCTCTGAAACTGTTTTCTGTCAGTTTGCACATCTCCGCTGTTCGCGCTTGTGTCGTCAAGCACTCCCCCTTGACAAAAAGTTGATACAATTTGACCGCTTGTTGGCTACATTGGGGGCTAAGCCCGCCGATAATGCGGTCGTTTTCAAACAGTTCCGTCATAATTTTCCCCGGCAAAACACGTTCTGGGCAGTAGGCAATATTGACCTCTTCAGGGAAGCGTAAATCTGGGCGAGCTTGGTGTAGCCACTTCGCAAGGCGTTCTGTCGTGCCAACAGGGGAGGTGGATTCCAACACAATCAAATCCCCTTTTTTCAGCACGGGGGCAAGGGCTTCGACGACCGCTTTTACGGCGGTTAAATCGGGCTGAAAATCCGCTTGGAAAGGCGTTGGCACGGCAATAATAAAGGCGTCCGCTGGGGGAATTTTGTTGGTTGCAAAAAATCGTCCAAAATCGACCGCTTGTTTTAGGCTTTCGGCTAATTTCGGCTCTGCAATATGGGATTTGCCTTCGTTTAACTGTGCGACTATCTGGGGGTTAATCTCCACCCCAATAACAGACTTGCCCGCTTGGGCGAAGGCAACCGCCGTCGGCAAACCAATATAACCTAAGCCGATAACGGCAATTCGCTCAAAAC
The DNA here is from genome assembly GCA_023101485.1 of Pasteurellaceae bacterium Macca. Lineage (GTDB taxonomy): Bacteria > Pseudomonadota > Gammaproteobacteria > Enterobacterales > Pasteurellaceae > LVZB01. Next base: position 1,388,084 of record LVZB01000001.1, read on the forward strand.
TCATTTTGCAATCCTTTTAATGACATCAACAATCCGCTCACAGGCTTTACCATCGCCATAGGGGCTGTGGTGCGGTGAGGTTGGTGGCTGATTGAGCCAATGGCACACGCCACGGATAATTTTCTCACTATCTGTGCCAACAAGTTGCACTAAGCCACTCGTCAGTGCTTCGGGGCGTTCGGTCATCTCTCGCATCACTAATACCGGCTTGCCCAGTGCAGGGGCTTCTTCTTGAATCCCCCCAGAATCGGTAAGGAGCAGATCCGAGCGATTCATCAAATAGATAAAGGGCAAATAGTTAAGGGGTTCAATCAGAAAAATATTCTCAATGCCCGATAGCCAACGTTTTACCGGCTCTGCCACTTTGGGATTGAGATGCACAGGATACACAATCTCCACGTTCGGCTGCTGGCAGGCGATCTCTCGCAATGCTTGGCAGATACGCTCAAAGCCTTCGCCAAAACTTTCTCGCCGATGTCCTGTGACTAAGATCAGTTTTTTCTTCTCTGACAGATAGGAAAATTCCGCCCGTAACGTTTTCTCAAGAGGCGGAGTTTGTTTGATCTTCTCTAACCCTTCAAAAAGGGCATCAATGACGCTATTTCCCGTCACCCAAATGCGATCCGAAGGCTTGCCCTCTTGCAATAAATTTGCCTGTGCGATGGCGGTGGGGGCGAAATGATAATCTGCTAATACGCTAGTCAAGAGGCGATTGCCCTCTTCAGGGAAAGGCGAAAAACGGTTGCCTGTGCGTAGCCCTGCTTCAATATGCGCCACGGGGATTTTTTGGTAATAACAGGCTAAAGAGGCAGTAAAGCTAGTGGTGGTGTCGCCATGAACTAAGCATAGATTCGGCTGATAGCTTTGTAAGACGGGGCGTAACCCCATCAAAATACGGCTGGTGGTATCAAAGAGATCTTGATCCTGTTGCATAATATCAAGGTCAAAATCAGGGCGAATATCAAACACCGCCAAAACTTGATCGAGCATTTGGCGGTGTTGCCCTGTGACACAGACACGAATTTCTATCCTCGGATCTTGCTGTAAGGCTTTGATTAACGGCGCCATTTTGATCCCTTCGGGGCGCGTGCCGAACACTGCGAGGATTTTCATTCAATCGTTTTTTTACGGCGACAACCTTTACAACAAAACAGTAAGCTGATGAGGAAACCCAAACCTCCCCCTATGGCTGTAAAAAGTCGCTGATAAGGTGCTTTTTCTGCGACAAGCGGCACCGTTGGTGACTGAATAAATCGGAAGGCTTGGAGCTTATCATCAAGGGGTTGGACGGAACGCATTAAATTTAATTTACCACTCCAATCTTGTTGCGCAATTTGGTTACCTTGTTGAATCGCACCGAGATGGTTCTCCGCAGACTGCTTGACCTGTTGGAATAAAATCTTCCATTTTACAATCAGATCGGTATTTAACTCATTTCGTGCTTTTGTACTCGTAAATTGGATAAATTCTGCCAAGATGGTTTTCGCTTGCTCCGGATTTTCGAGTGTGAAACTTAGCCGCTGTGCTGATTCATCAAAGGTAAATTTGTCTAATAAATGCATCGCAATCAAAGCTACCGGTTGATTTTGTTGATGAGCAATTTGCTTAACTACTTCATTTTCATTTAAAAAATTTTGTCGTGTATCAGGTGAAATCAGCTGACGTTTAAATTCACTATATACATTGTTGAGGATGAGGTTATCCACGCTTGTTCCATTCCCAACTTCTCCTTTAATAAGATAATAAATATTCGCTAAGGAATAGTAATTCCCAAGGTCAGCCACTTTCGGCGCCTCCACTTGGGCATGAGATGTCCACTGTGGCGTAGTGATTTTTTCTGCACTGAACCAACCAATTCCTGCACCGCTAAATGTTAGGAGTAACGCTAATAGCGGAAAAAAATAACGCTTTGTTGTTGATTTTTGTTGTTCCATTCTCATTCCTTTATCAATTAACTGTGCTGTTTCTTACGCAAACGTCGTTTATGACGACGGACAAAACGGGTGATTCGCCACGCATGGACGATTGAATAAGAGTATAAGAAAAAGAGGGCGATAAAACCGATAAACATCATCCACTGATTCCAATAATAGACTTCACTTAATACCCCAATCATGGCGCATAATCCTGCCCCAAGGGTAATGACGCCAAGGGCTTGGCGAGAAGTTAAGCCTGCCCGCATCATCAAATGGTGAATATGCAAGCGGTCTGGGCGGAATGGGCTTTTACCTTTTTTCAAACGGCGGAAGAAAACCGCCACCATATCAATTAACGGCACGGCAATGAGCCATAAGCCGGTAATCGGGCTAATAGGGTGACCTTGACCTTGGGTGCTAAGGAGCAAAATCCAGATAATCGTAAAGCCAATAAGCGTACTGCCTGAATCCCCCATAAACACTTTCCAACGTGCGCCAAATACGCTCAAATTGAACATCGCATAGGGGGTCAAAATGACAATAATACCAAAGCACCAATAGGCTAAGGCATACTGTTCATCTAGCCACATTAACGTGCCAAGACCGGCAAAACTCACACTTGAAAGCCCTGCTAATAAGCCGTCAATACCGTCAATCATATTAAAGGCGTTGATAACGCCAATGGTAATAAAGACGGTGAGCGCCACCCCCAACGCCCCAATTTCAAGGCTAAATGGCGCGATAAGCTGACCTAAATTTTCAATCGCTAATCCGCTATAAATCATTGCCCCAGCAAGACAGGCTTGAATACCCGCACGCAAAAAAGGGCTAATATCAAAACGGTCGTCTAGCACGCCAATGACAAGCAAAATGGTTAATGCAGAGAGATAAAGCGCCGGCAAACGCATTTGCTCCCATTCTAATAGGTAAAATGCCACATTACCGAGATAAAGTGCGATACCGCCGATAAGCGGAATAACCCCTTGGTGACGTTTGCGGAAGTTGGGTTTATCTACCAGCCCTACCCACTCCGCCACAGGGCGCATAACCGTAAGTGTGAGGCAAGAAACGACAAAAACAGCCAAAAAAGTGAGCCACATAGACTGAATTTACCCCTAAAAAAGACTAGACAAGAAAAATGATGGCGAGCAGAATAGCATAATCATTAAAACTCTCAATGGATTTTAAACACAGGATAACCCCCTTATTTACAGAAAAAGAAGTCATGAAACGACTGAAATAGCAAGCTAATACGCAAAAACAAGCGGTCTAATTCTGTGAATAATTTGCTTTCGCCCTCATTTTCCTTTTCGCTCACCTTAATTCTCAGTTTCCACTTCATTGTGATGACAATTTATAACCGCTGGGGCTGTCCTAGATAACTAGACCAAACTCTCTTTAACTAATTGTTTTAGAAAGGAAATTTGAGACTTTAAGTTACTGTGATTAAAACGCCATTCACATTCTTTCAAATACAGCCCAAAATGAGCTTTGGGAATACCATTAAATTTGCGTAAATGGCGTTTTGCTTGGTTCCAGAAATTCTCAATTCCGTTAATGTGATTTTGTTTTTCTGCAAAGTGCGTACTATGGTTGATACGAAAATGATTAAATTCACTCACATCAAGTACATCATAACTTCGATAGAAATCCGTGTAAACAATGCTATCAGGCTTAACTTGTTCTCGAATTATCGGTAACAACGTGGCGGATTGCGTGTTCGGTACGGCAACAGTATAAACTTTGCCATTGCGTTTCAACAGCCCGAATACCGCAGTTTTACCCGCTGCACCACGTCCACGCTTGCCTTTGCGTGTACCACCAAAATAGCTTTCATCGGCTTCTATTTCCCCATCAAACATCTCCAAATGTGGGCTGTTTTGATAGATAAGAAATCGCAAGCGATGAAAATAGTAAGCGGCAGTTGTCTTGTTTACATTCACTAGTTCAGCAGCAGTTCTCGCTGTAACTCCTGCAACAAACAGTTCAATAAGTTTATTTTGTTTGTGCTGACTTAAACGACTTTTTCTCATTTGACTATCTTAACCCAAATCGAGTTTTTAGTCGTTATCTAGGACAGCCCCTAACCGCTTATTTGCCTCAAAAGCAGAACTCAAAGACTAAATACCTGATTTTTTTGTCTTTACCGCAAAAATTGCCGACTTTTACAGTAAAATGTCGGCAATTTTTTTGAAATTTTAAGGAATCATCATGACAACCTCTCAATCTCTGTTTGAAAAAGCCCAACAGGTTATTCCCGGTGGGGTAAATTCCCCCGTGCGTGCTTTCAAAGGTGTAGGTGGCACGCCCGTCTTTATTGAAAAAGCACAGGGCGCTTATATTACTGATAGCGAAGGGAAACGTTATATCGACTATGTTGGCTCTTGGGGGCCAATGGTGTTAGGGCATAACCACCCTGCAATTATTGATGCTGTCTTAAAAGCTGTGCCTAACGGATTAAGTTTTGGTGCACCTACGGCGATTGAAATTGAATTAGCGGAACTGGTATGCAAACTCGTTCCCTCCATTGAAATGGTCAGAATGGTGAGCTCTGGCACAGAAGCGACAATGTCTGCCATTCGCCTAGCTCGTGGCTACACAGGGCGAGATAAAATCATCAAATTTGAAGGTTGTTATCACGGCCATTCAGATTCTCTCCTTGTTAAAGCTGGCTCAGGAGCATTAACCCTTGGGCAACCTAGCTCACCGGGCGTGCCAGAAGATTTCGCGAAGCATACGCTTACCTGCCAATACAATAATTTAGACTCGGTAAAACAAGCCTTTGAGCAGTATCCGAATGAGATCGCCTGCTTAATCATTGAACCAGTGGCGGGGAATATGAACTGTATTCCACCACAACAAGGCTTTTTACAAGGCTTGCGTGAGCTTTGCACCCAATATGGTGCGGTCTTTATTATTGATGAAGTGATGACGGGCTTTCGTGTTGCCCTTGGTGGTGCGCAAAGCTACTACGGCGTAACCCCTGATTTAACCACATTAGGCAAAATTATCGGCGGTGGAATGCCAGTGGGGGCTTTCGGTGGTAAAAAAGAGATTATGCAGTTTATCGCCCCAACAGGCCCGGTTTATCAAGCCGGCACACTGTCTGGCAACCCGATTGCAATGTCCGCAGGTTTAGCCTGTTTAACCGAACTTGCCAAAGCTGGCAATGAAGAACAACTTGCCAACAAAACCAAAACCCTCGCCGAAGGTTTCAAAGCCCTTGCCGATAAACACGGCATTCCACTGACGGTGCAATATGTGGGCGGAATGTTCGGCTTATTCTTCACCGAGCAAAAAGCCATTACGAGCTATCAAGATGTCATGAAATGTGATGTGCAAGCCTTTAACACCTTCTTCCACAAAATGCTTGATAAAGGCATTTATCTTGCCCCAAGTGCATTTGAAGCAGGTTTTATGTCCCTTGCCCATAGTGATGACGATATTGCTCATACCCTTGCAATGGCGGATCTCGCTTTTGCTGAGATGAAATAACCCAAAACTCAACCTGAATTTCCCATTTTTGCGACTTTACGTTAGAATTGCCGATTCCGTGGGAGATTCAGGTTCTACCTTTTTACAAAAGGTAAAATCCCTTTATAACAATAAATAGAATCTCACTACGTTTTTATCTAAGGAGAAATCATTTATGGAATTAATTATCGGCTTAATTGCCGTCATACTGGTTGGCTACTATATTGTAAAAGGCTATTCAGCAACGGGCGTGCTAATGGCGGTCGGTTTATTGCTACTGTTATGTAGCGTACTGCTTGATAAAGCCGTTTTACCGAGCAATGTAAAATCTACGGGAAGTCTCTATCTCGATATTTTTGAATACGTCAAATATTTGTTGATGAACCGCGGTGGCAACCTCGGTATGCTAATTATGGTGCTGTGTGGATTTGCAGCCTATATGACCCATTTAGGGGCGAATGATATGGTGGTGAAACTTGTTTCCCAGCCACTAAAACATATTAAATCGCCTTATATTTTAATGGTGGTGGCGTATTTCTTGGCGTGTTTGATGTCCCTCGCTGTGCCTTCTGCCACCGGCTTAGGTGTCTTATTGATGGCAACGCTGTTCCCACTGATGGTTAATGTTGGTATTTCAAGAGGTGCAGCGGCAGCCATTTGTGCTTCGCCTGCCGCCATTATTTTATCGCCAACTTCTGGAGATGTGGTGTTAGCGGCGGAAGTGTCGAAAATGCCACTGTTAGAATTTGCGTTTAATCTGACTTTGCCGATCTCTATTTCGGCGATTATTGCCATTGCGATTAGCCATTTCTTCTGGCAACGCTATTTAGATCGCAAAGAAGGGCATAAAGCAGAAATGTTGGATATTAAAGAGATTCACACCACTGCCCCACGTTTTTATGCGATTTTACCTTTTACTCCGATTATTGGCGTATTGATTTTTGATGGTAAACTCGCCCCTGAATTACACATTATAACTATTATTGTGATCTGTTTATTGCTCGTGGCAGTGATTGATTTTTGCCGAACATTGAGTGCGAAAAAAGTCTATGAGAATTTAAATAGTGCTTATCAAGGTATGGCGGATGCTTTTTCAAGCGTAGTAATGCTGTTAGTCGCAGCCGGCGTATTTGCTCAAGGGTTAAGCACCGTTGGCTTTATTCATTCTTTGATCGAATCAGTACAATCGTTTGGTAGCGGTGGCTTTGTGATGATGATCGCCTTAGCGATTATCACCGCCTTAGCCGCAATTACGACAGGTTCAGGCAATGCACCGTTCTATGCCTTTGTGGAGTTAATTCCAAAACTCGCCACACAAATGGGCGTCAACCCTGCCTATTTAACTATTCCAATGCTCCAAGCCTCGAACCTTGGACGGAGCTTATCCCCCGTTTCAGGCGTTGTGGTCGCGGTTTCAGGTATGGCAAAAATCTCCCCATTTGAAGTGGTAAAACGCATTTCTGTACCAATGATTGTGGGGCTAATCGTGGTGATTACCGCCACGCAAATTTTAGTGGTGGCTTAGTGAAAACAAGCGGTCGGATTTTATAAACTTTTTGCAAAATGTTTAAAAATTTTGACCGCTTGGGAGTGAATCTCCTACATTATATTGCGGAATACATTTGATGACTCAAAAAGAAATTATCCAAAAACAGAAAGAGCTTGAAGTGCTATATTCGGCTTGGATGGCAGAAAAAATGAAAAAAGAAGTGCTGACCTTCAAGCGTAAAAATGGCGAAACAGTCCGTCATTATCCTGATGGGCGTGAAGAAGTTATTCGTAATGAACACTAATTTAGCTATTTTTTATTGCGGAACAAATAGTGCAGGTAAAATATAATGAAATCATCTGAAAAGAGTTTATTGACTTGGTGTGAAAGCTTGTTGAATGATTTAGGTGAGGATATTTAGATGATAAGCTGTATTTGTCTATTTATTGCATTCGCAACAATTTTTATTCGTAAAGAACAATGGGATAGATCATTAGATCGCTTATCTCTTTATTCTGCAATATTTTTATTACTTGTTCAAGGTTATTTTTGGTTTAAGATTAGCAATTCTTATCAATATTTGACTATAACAAAAGAATATAGAGATATTATTGACAGTTTTATTCTGTTTATAACATTTCAATTTATTCTTCCTATATTAGTTTTATTGTTTTCTCTTTATATAAAACATAGAGAGAATGATGAGCGGGGTGTAATGTATTACATTATTATGGCAGGTTCATTTCAAATAGCATTGATAATGACAGCAAGTAATTTTGAAATATTAACTGCTTTGAGCAAAATAGTATTTAATTTTTTGTACCTAGTAGTACCCGGATATGTACTATTAGATCTATCTTTGAAAAATAGTTTTTTAAATAAAGAGAAAAACCAATGACAAAACCATTCCAAATGGCAGACCGCTTTGATGCGTCCGCAGTAGAACAAGCCCTTTATAAACACTGGGAAGAGCAAGGCTATTTTAAGCCGAATGAAAATCCAAATGTGCCGAGTTATTGCATTGCAATTCCGCCGCCGAATGTGACGGGTTCGTTGCATATGGGACACGCTTTCCAACAAACGTTAATGGATACGTTAATCCGCTTTAACCGTATGGAAGGCAATAATACCCTTTGGCAGGCAGGCACAGACCACGCGGGTATCGCCACACAAATGGTGGTGGAGCGTAAAATCGCTGCCGAAGAGGGCAAAACTCGCCACGATTATGGGCGTGAAGCCTTTATCAATAAAATCTGGGACTGGAAAGCTTATTCCGGCGGGACAATCAGCCAACAGATGAAACGTTTGGGTAATTCCATCGACTGGGATCGTGAACGTTTTACGATGGACGAAGGGTTATCCAACGCGGTAAAAGAAGTCTTTGTTCGCTTACACGAAGAGGGTTTAATTTACCGTGGGAAGCGTCTTGTTAATTGGGATCCAAAGCTCCACACTGCAATTTCTGATTTAGAAGTGGAAAATAAAGAGAGCAAAGGCTCGCTTTGGCATTTCCGCTATCCGTTAGCCAATGGTGCAAAAACCGCTGACGGTAAAGATTATCTCGTCGTGGCAACAACTCGCCCTGAAACAATGCTCGGTGATACGGCGGTGGCAGTTCATCCTGATGATGAACGCTATCAATCTCTTATCGGCAAAACCGTTGTTCTCCCGTTAGCAAACCGTGAAATTCCAATTATTGCAGATGATTATGTTGATCGTGAATTTGGAACAGGCGTGGTAAAAATCACCCCAGCACACGATTTCAACGACTACGAAGTCGGCAAACGTCACCAACTGCCGATGGTCAATGTTTTAACGCTCAATGCCGATATTCGTGATGAAGCAGAAATTATTGGTACAGACGGCAAACCTTGCCACAACTACCAAGCCGATATTCCAGCGGATTACCGCGGTTTAGAGCGTTTTGTTGCCCGTAAAAAAATCGTGGCTGACTTTGAAGCCCTCGGCTTATTAGAAGAGATTAAACCTCACGATCTGAAAGTCCCTTATGGCGACCGTGGCGGTGTGCCGATTGAACCTATGCTCACCGACCAATGGTATGTTAGCGTGAAGCCCCTTGCAGAAGTGGCAACCAAAGCGGTGGAAGATGGTGAAATCCAATTTGTGCCGAAACAGTATGAAAATCTCTACTTCTCGTGGATGCGTGATATTCAAGATTGGTGTATTTCTCGCCAACTTTGGTGGGGACACCGTATTCCCGCTTGGTATGATGAACAAGGTAATATCTATGTTGCACGGAGTGAAGAAGAAGCCCGTGCCAAACACAATTTGCCTGCCGATCTCGCTTTAAGACAAGATGAAGATGTGCTTGATACGTGGTTCTCATCGGGTTTATGGACTTTCTCGACCTTAGGCTGGCCAGAGCAGACCCAAGATCTCAAAATGTTCCACCCAACGGATGTATTGATCACTGGCTTTGACATCATCTTCTTCTGGGTTGCTCGAATGATTATGTTTACCATGCACTTCATCAAAGACGAAAATGGCAAACCCCAAGTGCCATTTAAAACCGTCTATGTTACGGGCTTAATCCGTGATGAGCAGGGGCAAAAAATGTCGAAATCGAAGGGTAACGTCCTCGATCCGATTGATATGATTGACGGTATCAGCCTTGAAGATCTACTCGAAAAACGCACCGGCAATATGATGCAGCCGCAATTAGCAGAAAAAATTGCCAAAGCAACACGCAAAGAGTTTGAAAATGGTATCTCTGCCCACGGCACCGACGCCCTTCGCTTTACTCTTGTGGCATTAGCAAGCAACGGGCGCGATATTAACTGGGATATGAAACGCCTTGAAGGCTACCGCAATTTCTGTAATAAATTATGGAATGCAAGCCGTTATGTGCTGATGAACTTAAATGAGTTGGATCTCCCAGAAGGTGAAATGGAATTTAGCTTAGCAGATCGTTGGATCTTGGCTGAATTTAATCAAACGGTGAAAACCTTCCGCGAATCCCTCGCCCAATACCGCTTCGATTTAGTGGCCAACGCCCTTTACGAATTTACATGGAACCAATTCTGCGACTGGTATTTAGAATTTACAAAACCGATTTTTGCCAACGGTAGTGATGCCCAAAAACGTGCCGCAAGCTATACGCTCATTAGCGTATTAGAGAAACTTCTCCGCTTAGCTCACCCAGTGATTCCATTTATTACCGAAGAAATTTGGCAGAAAGTGAAAGGTTTTGCCGGTGTGGAAGGCGACACCATTATGTTACAGCCATTCCCAAGCTTCGATGAAAATCGAGTTGATGAACAAGCGATTACACAAATCAACTGGATTAAAGAGATCATCATTGCTGTGCGAAATATCCGTGCGGAAAGCAATATTGCCCCAAGCAAAGGATTAGATTTAATGCTCCGTAACGTCAATGACCACGATAGCAAAATTTTAGAAAAATCCGACCGCTTGTTAAAAGCGATGGCGAAGCTAGATAGCGTTTCAATCCTAAAAGCGGGCGAAGAACCACCGCTTTCTGTGGCAAAACTGATCGGCAACCAAGAGCTTTTCGTCCCAATGGCAGGCTTTATCAATAAAGAAACCGAACTTGCCCGCTTAACCAAAGAGATTGAAAAACTCAAAGGCGAAGTGGCAAGAATTGAAGCCAAGCTCAGCAACGAAGCCTTTGTCGCCAAAGCCCCAGAGCAAGTGATTGTGAAGGAAAGGGAAAAAATGGCAGGCTACCAAGAAGGTATGGAAAAACTCCAAGCACAGTTTAAGGCGATTGAGATGCTTTAATTTAAAAAGCCATGGAGAAAATTCCTCCATGGCTTTTTTATAACTATACTAGTTACATCAAATCTAAATCATCTATATAGGTTTAATTTATGAATGAACATATTATTACCCCTTATGCCCCAATATTAGTAGAATCAATTCGATCTATTGGCTACTCTTTTGAATCCGCACTTTCAGATATTATTGATAATAGTATTTCAAAACAAGCTCAAAATATAAGCATATATTTTGATTCAAATAGCCCCCAATATGTAGCAATTGTTGATGATGGTTGCGGGATGTCCAAAGAAGAATTACTTAATGCAATGCGTTATGGAAGTAAAAAGTCAACGGAAGAAAGAGACAAAGAAGATCTAGGTCGTTTTGGTTTAGGATTAAAAACAGCATCACTATCACAATGCCGTATTTTAACTGTAATTACGAAAAAAAATAATAAGAGATTTGCCGCACAATGGGATATTGATTATGTTATAGCAACTAACGATTGGACATTGAAGTTTTTTGATGAGACTCAAGTAAATACATTGCAATTTTTTCATTACTTGGATAAACAAGAGTCCGGAACTATCGTTGTTTGGGAAAATTTTGATAGAATAGTTGATAGCTCTATTGAGTTGAATAAGGTTTTCGATGAGAAAATAGAGATTGCTAGACAACATATCTCATTAGTTTTCCATAGATTTATAAATAAGAAAAAAATAAATATTAGATTTAATGATATGCTAGTTGATTCTATAGATCCTTTCTTAACTGAACATCCTGCGACGCAAATCTTAGATACACATAGAATTGCAATTGATAATGAAGATATTTATATTAAACCTTATATTTTACCTCACTTAAATAAACTTAAAGAAAAAGATAAAAAGAAATTAGGTGATATTAGTGAATTAAGAAGAAACCAAGGATTTTATGTTTATAGAAATAATCGGCTAATTATTTGGGGAACTTGGTTTAGATTAGTAAAACAACTCGAATTAAATAAGCTTGCTAGAATTAGCATTGATATTCCAAATTCACTTGATCATATTTGGGATATTGATATTAAAAAATCTAGTGCTTCATTACCTAATATTATTAGAAAGAGCTTAGTATCTATCGTTGAAAAAACTATTGGGCGTAGTGAACGAGTATATCGTTATCGAGGAAGGAATATTCAAAATAATAATATACAGCATATTTGGAATCTTATTGAAAATAGAGGAACTTATCAATACCAAATTAATAGAAATTCAGTATTTTATAAGAGACTTGAGGAAATGATTAATGAAAAAGATTTGAGATATTTAGATTTATTTATCAAAAGTATTGAAGATATGTTCCCTTATGCAGATGTATATCTCAGACAAGCTCAAAGTGAAAGTAAAATCGCTGAAAATAGTATGTCAGAAGATGAAATATATACCATAGGACGTGAACTCCTACACTCAATGAGTAATGAATTAGAAAGAAAAATATTTTTAGAATCACTAGATAATATCGATTTATTTAAAAAATACCCTACTGTAATCAATACATTATTAAGAGAGGCTAATTATGAATGTTAACCAAAAGCATATCTTAAACTTTATTGAAAGTTATTTCTTAGAAGAAACTAGACAAGGAAATATAAAAATTATAAACAATGAATTAATTGAAACAAAAATAAATGAATATAAAGAAATATTTAAAAATAGCATTCCAATTACACATAAAGAAGCCCAAGAAATTATTTTTATATTGAAAGAAAAATATAAATCAACAAAATGTTTTAGTCATATCATTAAAGATGATACACATTATCCTTGGTATTTTAGTTCTAAAAAAGATATTTCTCATAATTTCTGGGAAAGATATGCAAAATATTTATTAAAAGAAAACGGATTTAATCCCCATATAATTAACTCTCTAGATTACGATACAGATAAAATGATGGATTTATTAGGAAATCCTAAAAACTCAAGCCCTTTTTCTAGACGAGGGTTAGTCATCGGAGATGTTCAGTCAGGAAAAACATCTAATTACACTGCTTTAATTAATAAAGCTGCTGATGCTGGATATAAAGTTATTATTCTTCTTACTGGAGTTATTGAAAAATTAAGATCACAAACACAAGAACGCCTAGATAAAGGTTTTATTGGCTTAGATAGTAACGCAATGATCAGTAATAGAAGTACAATTCATATAGGCGTTGGAAAAATCGATGACTCTTTTTCTGGTATTTCTGTTACAACAACTCATAAAGATTTTACTAAAAACATTGCAAATCAGCTTAATATTCAACTATCTAATTTATCTTCACCAATTATTTTTGTTTTGAAAAAAAATAAAAGTGTATTAGAAAAATTAGAATCTTGGCTAAGAAGTTATAATGCAATATCTGGAAAAATTGATGCTCCAATGCTTCTAATTGATGATGAATCAGATAATGCGTCTGTGAATACAAAAGATGATGAAGTTACTACAATCAATAAAGGAATTAGGAAGTTATTAAAATTATTCACTCGCTCTAGTTATGTCGCTTTTACTGCTACACCTTATGCGAACATTTTTATCAATCCAGATAGCTATGACAATATGTTAGAAGATGATCTATTCCCAAGAGATTTTATCTGCGTTTTAGAATCTCCTTCTAATTATATAGGAGCAAGACGTATTTTTGATGAAAATAGCGATTACCATTTCATTATAAAGAATATTGATGATTTTGAAGATTACTTACCTGAAAAACATAAGAAAGATAATGTGGTCCCAGATTTTTTACCAAATTCATTAGAAGAAGCTATAGTATCATTTTTCATTATTAATGCTATTCGAGATTTAAGGGGGGATCTAACCACACATCGAACAATGCTAGTCAATGTGAGTCGATTTATTAATGTCCAAAATAAATTAAGCTCTATTATTGATGAATATGTAAGAAAATATCAAACTGTTATTAAAAATTATTCATTAGTTCCTAACGCACTAAATAAAGAAGAGATTTTATTCATATATAAAATATATGAAAAACATTTTCAGCCTTTAAACAAAAATAAATTAAATAGTAATAAAAAATATTTTTCTTGGGAAGAAATTCTACTAACATTATATAATTCAATTGCAGGTATTCAAGTGAATTCTGTTAATGGAGGCAATTCTCAAAAAATTCTAGACTATGATATACACAAAGAAACTGGTTTAAGAATTATTGCTATTGGTGGATTAAGTTTATCTCGTGGGCTAACTTTAGAAGGGCTCTGTGTAAGTTATTTTTATAGAAATTCTAAAATGTATGATACGCTAATGCAAATGGGACGTTGGTTTGGCTATAGACCAAACTATGAGGACTTATGTCAAGTATGGATGACAAAAAGATCTCTTGAATGGTATTCCTATATTTCTGAAGCTTCAGATGAATTACGCAAAGATGTTCGTATAATGGAAGGTTCTGGTCTTACACCAAAAGATTTTGGTTTACAAGTTCGTTCAGATAAAAATGCTTTATTAATAACTGCATTAAATAAAATGCAACATACTGAAAATGTAGATATTAATATTAGTATTGATGGAAAAATTTTTGAAACTCCATTTCTTCATAAAAAAAGAAATGAACATGAAAAAAACTATGACATTATAAAATTATTCATAGAAACACTGAACAAAAATGGATATTCGTTTATTTCTGAATCAAAGCGTAAAGAATATGCTATCCAACAACCCCAAATTTTGAATGTTCCTAAAAAATATGTTACGAAATTCTTGGAAGAATACAATATCTGTAATGACAACCCTCATTTAGATGAAAAAGGAAAAACTAATATAATTGAAATTATTAATAAGTATCATGATGAAAGAGCAAACTTTTGGGATGTAGTAATCTCAACTGGTAATGGGATGGAAATAGATTTCTGTGGTGTTCAAATTAAGAAAGTAATGCGACAATTTTCTGTAAAACATTCATCCTTACAATTATCAAATTCTAGATTAGGTAGCCCTTCCTTAGGTCTTGGCGGGTTAACCAAGAAACAAAAAATTGAAATTGAAGAAAAATTGGACAGCAAAAAAGAAAATAAAATTTATTCACAAAGAGATTATTTTATTTCTGGGTATAATAGAAACCCTCAACTTATTATTTATCCAATTCAATTAAAAGTTAATGAAAATGAAGTAGATAATAATAAAGATAATTTGATTGATGAATTTAAAGACACACCATTAATTGGTATTAGTATTAGTATCCCATCTATAAATGGAAAACTTGCTGAGGTAAGATCTTATGTTGTAAACTTAATAAAATGGAGAGAATTAAATGGTATATCTAATGTAGATGAAGAAACAGAAGAACTATTTTAATTTTAAAATTAATAAGAGACATTTAATATGATGACTTTAGATGAATATAAAATGTATTTAAAAGATGAAATTAAGAATATTGCATCTTTAGAGATGATATCCGAAAAAGAAGCCTTTATTAACTATTTTTCAGATATTTTAAATATCGCAGAAGAAATAGATGATAAAATTCAATATGTTTCTTTTGAAAGCATTGGAAAATTTAGACAAAAAATCCAAATAGATGGATACTATTATAATGAACTAGATAATGAATTATCCTTTTACATTACCCTCTTGCCTTTAGGAGATAATGAGAACTTAACAGCAACAGAAGCGGATAAGTTATTTTCTAGAGCAAAAGCATTTCTTGAAGATATTGACTTTATTCTTAGCAATACTGAAGAAAGCTCTCCCGCTTATGGATTAGCTATTGATATCTCTGAAAAATATAGTAATGTAAAAGCTTATAATATTTATCTAATCTCTGATAGATTAATAAGTAGAACTATTCAAAGCATAGAAACGAATTATATTAAAAATACTCTTGTTAAATTTCATATTTGGGATCTCAATCGCCTTTATAAAATTGAAGAATCACAAACTGGAAAAGAAGATATTGTGATTGACCTTCTTAACTTTACTAATAAAATCGGTATCCCATGCTTACCTATTGGAAAAAATTCTTCTTATGAATCCTATTTATGCAGTATTTCTGGCCATCTACTAGCTAACCTTTATAACACTTATGGAGGACGATTATTAGAGGGTAATGTTCGCTCTTTCTTACAAACAAAAGGCAAAGTAAATAAAGGAATTCGTAATACAATTTTACATAATCCTGAAATGTTTTTTGCATATAATAATGGGATTGCAGCAACAGCTTATAGTATAAAAAAAGAAATAAGAAATTCAGGAACTTATTTAACTGAAATTACTGATTTACAAATTGTAAATGGAGGACAGACTACAGCATCTCTTGCAATGGCTCTATTAAATGACAAAAAAGATAACTCTGAAGAAAATATTAAACAGATTTATGTACCAATGAAACTTTCTATAGTATCACAAGAAAATTCTGAAAACTTAATTCAAGATATATCTCGCTATGCTAATAGCCAGAATAAGGTTAGTGAAGCTGACCTTTGGTCAAATCATCCATTCCATATCAGAATCGAAGAAATATCTCGTAGAGTAATTGCACCAGCTAAGTATGGTGAACAATATGGTACTTATTGGTATTATGAAAGAGCAAATGGTCAATATAAACAAGAAACCTATAAATCTACAGATTCTATAAAGAAACGTTTTATGAAGGAACATCCAAAATCTCAAGTAATTACAAAAACAGAACTTGCTAAATATATGAATATTAAAAATACTTTACCACATATCGCAAGTTTGGGTAGTCAAGCATCTTTTTCTAAATTTGCTGGGAAAATATCTAAGGAATGGGAAAAAGATAATACTTTATTTAATGAAGGATATTTTAAAAATCTAGTTTCTATTGCTATCCTATTTAGAGAGGCTGATAAATCTGTTAAAAGTGAAGAGTGGTATAATAGCTATAAAGCTAATATTGTAGCCTATACACTTTCAAAAATTATATATACAGTCAAAGAAAACTATTCTAATAAAGATATTGATTTTAAACTAGTATGGCAAAAGCAAGGTCTTACTGCAGGATGGGCAAAGCAAATTAGAGATCTTTCTAGAATAATGAATGATTATCTTACAGACAAAAATAGAGATATTATAAATGTTACTGAATGGGCAAAGAAAGAAAAATGTTGGGACGGAGCTAAAAATTTAAAAATAGAGCTTTGTCAAGAATTTATTAATGAATTAATTTATAAAGAACATATTGATATTTTAGAAAAAGAAGAAAGAAAAACCCAAGATTTAACTAACAATTTAAATCTTATTATTGAAGCATATAATTATGGTGTTGAAAATTGGGAAAGACTTCTACAATGGGATAAAGATAATAAAATCCTATCAGAAAATGAGATACAAAATATTAAAAATGCTATTTCATTAACACAAAATAAAAAATCAATTTCTTCCCAAAAGCAAGCATCTTTAATAATGAAAGCTTTAAATAGAGCAATTAATGAAGGGTATTTAAAATAGAGGATATAATGTTAAACGTTGTAGAAATGTTTAGTGGCATAGGTAGCCAAGCCAAGGCATTAGAAAATTTAAAAGAATCAAGTGGAATAACATATGAAATATTAAATACAGTTGAATGGGATATCTCTGCCTTTTATGCATATGACATCATACACAATGGTAACCAAGATCTTTCCAAATATAATGATTGGTCTAAGGAAGATTTAATTAATTTTCTAAATAAACATACTTTAAGTATTAATGGAAAGAATCCAGTCAGCCTAAAATATTTGAGGACATTTAATGATATAGCATTAAAAAAAATTGTTTGTGCATTCCAACGAACTAAAAATTTAGGAAATATCACTGATTTGACTATTGATATATTACCAAAAGATATTGATTTATTAACATATTCATTCCCTTGTCAAGATCTATCTATTGGTGGAACTTGGCATGGAAATAATTCTGGTATTCATAGAACAATTCAAAATAGGTCAGGACTACTTTGGGAAGTTGAAAGATTATTACTTGATTTAAACAATAATAATAAATCACTTCCAAAATTCTTATTAATGGAAAATGTTAGTAATATTCTTTCAGCAAGTCATAGACATAATTTCGAAGATTGGAAAAATATTCTAACTGACTTAGGCTATATCAATCAAGTATATACCCTAGATTCCAGTAACTTTGGGAGTCCACAAAAACGCCTTAGAACTTATATGATTAGTGTTTTTTGCGGAAAAAATATACTAAAGATAAATGCTATAAAAAAATATTTCGAGGATAATTCACTTACAAAGAATACTCAGCCAATAAAACCATTAAAAGATTTTCTAAGATTAGATTATAGTATTCCAAACTATCTAGAAGAAGCTAATAGAAGTACTCCCAATCTTACTTTATCTAGAAAAAAAATAGAGGAAAATAATTTATTTATTTATGATATATTAGACGAAAAAGAAGTTTTTAGTAAAACTATTAAAACTATAACTACAAAGCAAGACAGACACCCTACCTCTGGTCTTGTAAGATATAATCATAAATCATTTCTAAAAATGAAATATCGAAATATTACTCCAAGAGAATGCTTTTTATTTATGGGTTTTGAAGAAGCTGATTTTGATATATTATCTAGTAATAATTTCAACATCCATAAAAATAAGCAATTTTATTCTAGAGAAAAATATGAACGATTAGCAGGAAATAGCATTGTAGTAGATGTATTAAATGCTATATTCAAACAGATATATCAAATAAAGATAACCTTCAATATCTAATTATTGAAATATACAAATTTTTATGAATAGATACCCAACAAAATGGTTTATTACCAAATTGTAGAAAAATAAAAGACCATATGATTCTATCCTTATTATGAACAAGATAATTTATTTTAATATGCCTCTCTTTCCCCCTACTTTTTATAAGGAAAAAGTATTCTAATTTACTTACATTTAGTGTAATATACATTTCTTTATGAATTCTTCTTCATAAAACTCAAATTATCATACATATTGTTTTACTTATATTAATAAAAGGATGACTTAATGAAAAAATTTCCACTTCTCTTAATTGGTTGCTCGATATTGGCAGGATGCTCTAGCCATAGTGATGATCATAAAGCCAAGAGCGTAAAGCCTGATCAAAAAATGCAACAACAGGCACCAAAAACCCAAGAGAAAAAAAATCATACTGAACAAGGAAAATCCTCTCAAACACCAGAGGTAAAACCGCAGCAGCCTGAAGCTAAACCACAACAGCCTGAAGTGAAACCGCAACAGCCTGAAGTAAAACCGCAACAGCCTGAAGTGAAACCGCAACAGCCTGAAGTGAAACTGCAACAGCCTGAAGTGAAACTGCAACAGCCTGAAGTGAAACCGCAACAGCCTGAAGTAAAACCGCAACAGCCTGAAGTGAAACCGCAACAGCCTGAAGTGAAACCGCAACAGCCTGAAGTGAAACCGCAACAGCCTGAAGTAAAACCACAAGAGCCTGAAGTGCAACCTCAGTTGCCGGAAACGCCTGAGCAAGTCAATACCGAAAAATATGCTCAAACGGCAATCTATCCAAAAGAGGGTCCTCTCAAATCAGAAAGCAATACCAACTTTGATGCCAATAAGCTAAAAATTGTCATTGATGAAGAACGTGTTATTGATGTTCCCCTGACTGATCTATCGAATGATTTCCAACCTAAAGGTCATCCAAATATATTAGAACGACCAAATAAAGAAGTGCGCCAAGCGGATGCTTTTCTTCTTTATGGCTACTGCTGTACAAATTCTAAATATGTGAAGAGCGGTGTATTTACGATTACTAACTATCCCGATACCAAAGAAATTTCTGCTTATGGCAGACATGGTGTGTTCTACCAAGGTGAGCGCACTCTCAAAAAAGCTATTGATGAACAAAAAGGTATTTTCAAATATACAGGTCAAGCAGTCACCATTGATAATACTCATACCTTCAATCAAGGTAAAATCTTCCTACTTGCTGACTTTAATGAGAAAGATATCCAAGGTAGTGTTCAGTTAGGGAAAGAGGAAAAAGAAGCCTATACCCTACGAGGAAATATCATGAAGCCAAATGATGATGCAGAGCATCACTATGAAGGTCGAATCCTATCGGATAAAGAGAGTGATGAAAATCCAAATGCCGGTATTGCAGGTCGTTTCTACGGTGATTTCTTTGGTCCAAATGCCGATGAAACCAGTGGTAAACTTGAATTTAATGACAGCAAAGACAATCCTCAACGTAAAGTTGGTGTCTTTAATGCAGTAAAAAAAGAAGCCTTTAAAACGGAGTAATATCTAGATAATTTATCCCCGAATACTCACAGTATTCGGGGATATTTTTTATTTTAGGCAAAATCGACGGCTACACCCGCTCCAATTTTGCCACTTTGGCAATCAGCCATTTTATGCCTTGTTGTACGAAAGCGATCTGTAAGCGTGTTTGATCACCTCCGCCTTCGACATTAATAATCGTGCCTTGGCCAAATTTTTCATGGCGGACTTTTTGCCCCATTTTCCAACCACTTTCTTCCCCTGATAGCGTCTTACAAGCGGTCGAATTTAGACGAGAATTTGCAAAGCTCGCCCCACGGTTAATGTTGCCCCGTAGTCGCACTTCTCGAATATCCTGCTCTGGGAGTTCTGCGATAAAACGAGAGGGCAAATGCCGTTCTTCTTTACCATACAAACGGCGACTTTCGGCATAACTTATCGTGAGTTTGCGTTTAGCCCGGGTAATGCCCACATAAGCTAAACGGCGTTCCTCTTGCAAACGCCCTTCATCAAAGGACATGCCACTTGGGAAGATCCCCTCCTCTACACCGACCATAAACACCCGAGGGAATTCAAGCCCTTTAGCCGCGTGGAGGGTCATTAACTCCACATAATCTTGATGCGGTGAGGCTTGGCTTTCGCCGGCTTCAAGAGAAGCGTGGGTTAAAAAGGCGGTTAAATCGCTCATCTCTTCGGCATCATCGGGTTTGACAAATTGGCGCGTGGCGGTGACTAACTCTTCTAAGTTCTCAATGCGTACTTCACCTTTCTCCCCTTTCTCTTGCTGATACATTTCATACAAGCCGGATTTTTTAATCACAAAATCAGTCTGCTCAAACAACGGCATCTGCTCGGTTTCTTGTTCGAGAATATTGATTAAATCAACAAAACGTTGCAATGCCGTGGCGGCTCGCCCGGATAAATGTTCCTCTTGAATACCCACTTGAATCGCTTGCCACAGGGTAATTTGGCGAGTACGAGTAAGCTGGCGAAGTGTGTCGAGGGTGCGATCCCCAATGCTTCGAGGGGGCGTATTCACCACTCGCTCGAAGGCGGCATCATCTTGGCGATTCGCAATTAAACGTAAATAAGCGAGGGCATCTTTAATCTCTTGGCGTTCAAAAAATCGCATACCACCGTAAATACGATAAGGAATATTGGCTTGAATTAAGGCTTCTTCCATCACCCGGGATTGGCTGTTACTGCGATAAAGAATCGCACACTCATTCAATGCCCCTTCATCTTCACGCCATTGGGTAATTTGTGACGCAACAAAACGTGCTTCATCCAATTCATTAAAGGCGCAATAAATATCCACCGGATCGCCCTTGCCACTGTCCGTCCATAAATTTTTCCCAAGGCGATCATCGTTATTGGCGATTAACGCATTTGCTGCATTCAGGATATGCCCTGTTGAGCGGTAGTTCTGCTCTAAGCGAATGGTTTGTGCTTTCGGGTAATCATCTAAAAATCGTTGAATATTCTCTACCTGTGCGCCACGCCAGCCATAGATAGATTGGTCATCATCGCCTACAATCATCACATTGCCACTCTCGCCTGCCAGCAAGCGGATCAATTTATATTGAATATTGTTGGTATCTTGAAACTCATCAATCAGAATTTGCTGAAAACGTTGTTGATAACGTTGTAAAATCAATGGGTTATGCTTAAAGAGTTCATAAGCACGGATCAACAATTCGGCAAAATCGAGTAAGCCAGCACGATCACAGGCATCTTGATAAATTTGGTAGATCTGCACAAGTTGCTTACTATTTGGATCATCCACCTCTTTAATTGCCTTTGCCCGTAGCCCTTTATCTTTTTGTGCATTGATAAACCACGCCACTTGCTTTGGTGGGTAATGTTTCTCATCAATATTATGGAGCTTTAAAAGCCGTTTAATCAGCCGTTGCTGATCTTCGGTGTCCATAATCTGAAAATCCTGCGGTAAATTCGCATCAAGGTAGTGCATGCGTAATAAACGATTGGCGATGCTATGGAATGTGCCGACCCACATCCCAAAAAGGCGGTGATGACTTGCTTGGGTCAGGGTGTATTCAATACGATGACGCATTTCCGCGGCGGCTTTATTCGTAAAAGTGACCGCTAAAATATTGCCCTCGGGAATATTTTCCACGCCGATGAGCCATGCAATACGGTGTGTTAGCACACGCGTTTTACCACTTCCTGCCCCTGCTAAGACTAAATAATTCCCGAGTGGTGCTGCCACTGCTTCCCGTTGCTTGTCATTTAACCCATCAAGTAATAAAGAAAAATCCACGCTATCGCCCCTAATGTAATTTTATACAGTAGCTTATTATAACTTACAAGCGGTCTTTTTTGGTGAATTTTTTGTAAAAGTGAGAATAAAGGAAGGAAAGCTGAAAGCGTTGGCGAGTGCTATGAATCTTTCTATTTCACTATTTCTAATCTTATTAGAAATAAATAAAAATATACTGATCCATTTTTTAGATTATAGAAGTCAAATTAAATATTATGTAGCCTTGTTTTAAATAAAATATTCTACCTATCACTTTACTGATCAACTAGCAGAACTCATTTAGTTTAATACATGACTACATAATATGAATAACATAATTGCAATTACTTCATCTTAATGAAATCTAACAATTCATATTAGATATAATCAGACAAAGGGATATTTATTGTTTTGTTGCACCGAAAACGCCTTGCTTTTCTTCACCCGTTGTTTGATAGAAGATTCCACCCATATCCTGGGCTTTTGTACCATAGAAAGCACCTTTCGTTTCAACACCTTGGTAAAGCCCTGAGAAAGTATTACCTTTTATTTCTCCTTGTAAAGAGAGTTTTTCGACATCACCCTCTTTAAGCGCAACAGAAACTGTTTTTTGTGTAAAATCTGCCGTTGCTTCTGCTTTTAATTGCTGATAGGCGTTATCTTTTCCATAAAATGCAGAACCAATATATTTATAACTACCTGATGCCGGCAGCCCTTCTAATACCTCACCTTTTGTTGCTTGCGGTGTATTAGTTGCATAGAAATAGTGTGAGTAAGGAGTATTCGCTGTGCCATTTTCAGGCGTTAAATGCCCTTGAACAAAAAGGGTCGTTTTATTGCCATCGGTGACATAGCCATAGCGCATTTGCGCGAAGTCATCCGCTAATTTACTTTTTGGTAAACTTCCTACTTTCCCCGCCTGCACGCCTTTATCACTTAAATCGTTAATCACATAATCTGTTGGTGAAGTTCTACGATGAGCTTTAATTTCTTCAGCTGAGAATAAATCAATTGTTTTACCATTAATAATTAATTGATTTAATTCACGATTGGATTTTGGTACATCTGAATGAGTAAATTTTTGATTTTCAACTGTTAATAACTTACCCGTTACATTTAAGAATGAATCACTGCCTTCTTGTAAAAGAGGTAATCCTGTAATTGCTTCTGTACCGTAATATTGTATTTTCTTCTCAAAAGTACCATTATCTAAAAAGCCTTTTTTCACCTCTTCCTGATTTTGAGCAATTCTTGCAATTTTTTCAGCCTCTGTTTCAATATTTTTGGCGGGTTGCTCAACTTTTGGCTCTTCTTTCACTACAGGTGGAACTGCTTTTGGTTCCTCTTTCACCACTGGTGGAACTACTTTTGGCTCTTCTTTCACCACAGGTGGAACTACTTTTGGCTCTTCTTTCACCACAGGTGGAACGGCTTTTGGCTCTTCTTTCACCACAGGTGGAACGGCTTTTGGCTCTTCTTTCACTGTTGGCGTCGCCGTTTTTGGCTTTTCTTCCTTATTTTGTTGAGTCTGTATGACAGAGGGTTTACTTATTTTAGGTTGAGATGGTGCGCTAGAAGAACCACCACTTGATGAACAAGCCGTTAATGCAAATGCACAAGCAGTTGCGAGTAAACTAAGGTTAAAATGCTGCATAAAATCTCCTTTGATACGTTTTAAAATGCAAAGAAATTCTAACAATAAATCGCATTTTCTTCAATATTAATGGGAATTATTATTATTTGTAACAATTAACCTATTCAAAAATAATCTCGCTTTATGGGCAAATTTTTCGATCATTTGATTCCATTTGAGGCAAGCCTCTTAAATTTATTTGAGAGATTGATTAAAACAAGCGGTCAGATTTAATCAACATTTTGCAAAATCTGACCATTCGATAATGAGCAAAAATGAGAGCCGTTCTACTATTTATTGTTTTTCTGACAGCTCAATTTACATCTAAGCTAATAACACCTCACGGATTCTCTCTAATGCCCAGTCGAGATCGGCTTTGGTGATAATGAGTGGTGGGGCAAAGCGGATAACGGTATCGTGGGTTTCTTTACACAATAACCCTTTCTCTTTTAAGGCTTCGCAGTAAGGGCGAGCTGGTTCGTGGAGTTCAACGCCAATAAAGAGCCCTCGGCCACGAACCGTTTTAATGCGTGGGTGCTGAATTTCTTTCAGTTTTGTTAAGAAATATTCCCCGAGTTGTTGTGAATTTTCGGTGAGTTTTTCATCCAAAAGCACATCAAGGGAAGCTACAGAAACCGCACAAGCTAAAGGATTTCCGCCAAAGGTTGAGCCGTGTGAGCCGGGGTTAAAGACGCCCAAAATATCTTCATTAGCCACAACACAAGAGATTGGGAAGACTCCACCTCCTAAGGCTTTGCCGAGAATATACATATCAGGCTCAAAACCTTCCCATTCACAAGCAAAGAGCTTGCCAGTACGCCCCAGCCCGACTTGAATTTCATCGGCAATAAACAGCACATTATTGGCTTTACAGCATTCGTAAGCCTGTTTGAGATAGCCTTCGGGTGGAAGAATAATGCCTGCTTCACCTTGAATTGGCTCGACTAAAAATGCCACCGTATTCGGTGTAATGGCTTGTTTAAGGGCTTCTAAATCACCATAAGGAACGAGTTTAATTCCCCCAAGCATTGGGCCAAAGCCACGTTGGTATTCTGGATCAGAGGAGAGGGAAACGGCGGTCATGGTTCGTCCGTGGAAATTTCCCACACAGGCAATAATTTCGGCTTGGTCTTTTGCCACGCCTTTCACATCATAACCCCAACGGCGAGCAGTTTTGACGGCCGTTTCCACCGCTTCTGCCCCCGTATTCATTGGTAATGCCATTGATTTATGGGTTAATTTGCAGATTTTTTCATACCAAGGGCCGAGTTGGTCGTTATAAAACGCACGGGACGTTAAGGTAACGCGGTCTGCTTGATCTTTAAGGGCTTGGATAATTTTCGGGTGGCAATGCCCTTGATTCACCGCAGAATAGGCACTCAGCATATCTAAATAACGATTACCTTCGGGGTCTTTTACCCAAATGCCTTCTGCTTGGCTAATGACGATAGGGAGAGGGAGATAGTTTTTTGCGCCGTACTGTTCTGTTTGTGTGATGATATGTTGAGATGAATGCGTCATAACAGCTCCAATTTGTTAATTGTTAAATTAAAGTTAAATAATGGAAAGTATGGAGAGTTTAACAACATTTACATAAAGTCATAGCGGGAGATGTTAGTTTTATGATCTAGTTCACATTTTCGATTTTATAGACCTTAACAAGAAATAAAATAAGCCTTTATTTTCAAAGCGTTAATTAAAAAATAGGGGCTGTCCTAGATAACGACTAAAAACTCGATTTGGGTTAAGATAGTCAAATGAGAAAAAGTCGTTTAAGTCAGCACAAACAAAATAAACTTATTGAACTGTTTGTTGCAGGAGTTACTGCGAGAACTGCTGCTGAACTAGTGAATGTAAACAAGACAACTGCCGCTTACTATTTTCATTGCTTGCGATTTCTTATCTATCAAAACAGCCCACATTTGGAGATGTTTGATGGGGAAATAGAAGCCGATGAAAGCTATTTTGGTGGTACACGCAAAGGCAAGCGTGGACGTGGTGCAGTGGGTAAAACTGCGGTATTCGGGCTGTTGAAACGCAATGGCAAAGTTTATACTGTTGCCGTACCGAACACGCAATCCGCCACGTTGTTACCGATAATTCGAGAACAAGTTAAGCCTGATAGCATTGTTTACACGGATTTCTATCGAAGTTATGATGTACTTGATGTGAGTGAATTTAATCATTTTCGTATCAACCATAGTACGCACTTTGCAGAAAAACAAAATCACATTAACGGAATTGAGAATTTCTGGAACCAAGCAAAACGCCATTTACGCAAATTTAATGGTATTCCCAAAGCTCATTTTGGGCTGTATTTGAAAGAATGTGAATGGCGTTTTAATCACAGTAACTTAAAGTCTCAAATTTCCTTTCTAAAACAATTAGTTAAAGAGAGTTTGGTCTAGTTATCTAGGACAGCCCCTAAAAAATAGCAGAAAAGAACGGCTAAAATAACTTGTGCAGAAAGTAATAAGAAGAGAGAAAAACCTAATGAAGATAAATGCCATAATTTCATTGTAACGATAGACATTGATACAAAAAGCCCTAACGAAAATTCACCAACAGTATCCATTGAGCTGTAAAGTTTACTATGATCTCTTTGTGATATATCACATATTAATCGAATTAAAATACCACCAAGCATACAACTCACATGAAGAGGGAAGTTTACACCTAGTGATTTAAGAATTGTATTCACTACTTGACCGAATCCTAATGCAATACAAAGTAAAAATACTGCATTTAATATATTCTTTTTATCCAATTGGTCAGTGGTTTCTGTATTCTCCACTATAGTTTGAGAGGACGTCATAGAAACTGATGATTGGTCTAATTTTTGACGGCGGATAATAAAATTTCCAAAAGGCCCTCCGAGTACACAACTAGCAATTAATCCAAAGGTCGCAGATGCAATAGCAACTTCTACTGCTCCAATAGCTCCGAGTTCTTCTGCTAGTGGGGCAAAAGAGGCGGCATTACCATGACCACCTGTCATTGGAATACTGCCAGTCATTAGTGCAATCAATGGATTAAGATCTAATATTCTCCCAATAGCTAAAGAAAGGGTATTTTGTAATATAGCTAAAAGTGCGGCTAAAATAGCAAAGATGAGAACTAATTTTCCTCTTTTTTAAGTAAAGAAATACTTGCGGCTGAACCACAGGCTGCAAAAAAGAGACAGTAGAA
>LVZB01000001.1:1420000-1875266 GCA_023101485.1 Pasteurellaceae bacterium Macca
CGGGGATAACAGGCTGATACCGCCCAAGAGTTCATATCGACGGCGGTGTTTGGCACCTCGATGTCGGCTCATCACATCCTGGGGCTGAAGTAGGTCCCAAGGGTATGGCTGTTCGCCATTTAAAGTGGTACGCGAGCTGGGTTTAGAACGTCGTGAGACAGTTCGGTCCCTATCTGCCGTGGGCGTTGGATGATTGAATGGGGCTGCTCCTAGTACGAGAGGACCGGAGTGGACGCATCACTGGTGTTCCAGTTGTCTCGCCAGAGGCACTGCTGGGTAGCTAAATGCGGAAGAGATAAGTGCTGAAAGCATCTAAGCACGAAACTTGCCATAAGATGAGTCATCCCAGTCTATAAGACTGTAAGGGTTGTTGGAGACTACGACGTAGATAGGTGTGGTGTGTAAGCGTTGCGAGACGTTGAGCTAACACATACTAATTGCCCGAGAGGCTTAACTATACAACCTCAAGGGTTTTGGGGTTGTTGAAAGCGAAGCCAAGTAGCGAGTATGAGAATACGGGTGAAAGGGAAAGCAAATAACGAGAAAACAAAGACGACAGTCGATTCAGAACAGCTTGTTTCAAATTTAAAGAAAAAGAACGAAAAACAGAAACATCATCACCAGAATATTCTGGCAACGAGAGTGCTGTGGCCCCACCTGATTCCATCCCGAACTCAGAAGTGAAACGCAGTAACGCCGATGGTAGTGTGGGGTCTCCCCATGTGAGAGTAGGGCATTGCCAGATTTTAATGAAGAAGAACCGCAGGTTACCCCTGCGGTTTTTTGCGTTTGGGCGTTAGCGAACGCAATAAAGCCAGCGTAAAATCAGTCTAAAACCAGCGAACTCAACAGAAGAACGAACTCGACCGAAAATAGCCAAAGCAAAATCCCAACAAAAAAGGACCGCTTGTTTTGATGTAACAAGCGGTCCTTTTTTATGAGAAATACTATGTGCTTTATTATGGACGCAGACGTAGATTATCCAATATGTTAGAATATTTCGTAAATTAAAGCTTTTGATACGTTGAGCTTTTGGTATTTAAAGTAATTAATGTAAATGACGGAGCTTAATAGAAAGAAATAGGTATGTTCGTGAATTGTAAAAATAATGGTGTAAATATTTCTTATTTCACTTAGATTTCCGTTTTTCTTTAATTTATTGGGGATTTATCACGAATTAATGGAGAAAAATTATGTTATTTAAAATGTCATTAAAATCAAATGTGGCTATTTGTATCACGTTACTCAGTACTAGTGTATTTGCGTTTGATACAAATCTTCCTACGCCAGAAAAAGCAGGTGTAGTATCAAGTATTGATAATTCACTTAAACGCTTTGTCAAAACACATGGGGAAGATACAATGTTTTGCGTACTGACTTCGAAAGCATCATCAATTAATGTTGGATATGTGACAGAAAGTGATAGTTTTTTAACAATAAGATTAAGTGGTATTAAGAGTGATGTTAAATTACAAAAAGTTCAAGAAGGTAATACTTATCGTTATAAAAATGGCAGATGGGAATTAATGTTAAGTAGTAAAGATGCGGCTTATCCATTAAGTATAAAATTTGCTGAAAATAGCAATGTTTATGCTCAGTTAAAATATAATGGGCAAGATAAATGGATTAGTCGAGTGAATATCGGATGTAATTTTGGCTAAATAGCGTGTGTATAAATTAGTAATCACCTCGGTATGCTATTCTTATTCTTTCTAGTATTGCCTCCCAAAATTGGGAGGCATTATGATAAGAAAAACGCTAACGAAGTTTTAATTTTTTACCAACCACAATCTTATGCCCTTTAATATTGTTTAATTGACTTAATTTTTCTGGGGTAGTGTTGTACATTCTGGCAATAGAGAACAACGTTTCATCTTGCTGAACGACATGAAAAGTTGCATTAGGATTTCTTTTTTTTGCTTTCTCAACGTTATTTTCTGCAACATCTTTTGTATTCTCAATAGATTTCTTTGTGGTGAGTTTTTTTTCTTCTTTGTCGCTTTTATTTTGCTTTTCTTTTTTTTCTATTTTCTCACTTTTAGAAGATTTTTCTTGCGTTTTTACTTCAGCTTTAGCGTTTAATTTTTCATTTTTTACATCTTTGTAAACTACTCGATTTTGATAGGCAGGATGCTTATTGTAATAAGCGATTAAACCTTGATAAATAGCTTGAGCAATTTGACGGCGATAAGCACTACTTGCCAGTTTTTGCTCTTCTTTTGCATTAGAGAGAAAGCCTGTTTCAACAAGAATGGAAGGAATATCCGGCGAACGTAATACACTCAGGCTCGCATGCAATGGGGCTGGTTTGACTAAAGGTGCGATATTTTTGAGCTTATTGAGCACACTTTTACCTAATTCATAACCAGAACGCTGAGAGTGAGAGAACTGTAAATCAAGTACTGCTTGGTTAAGATAACGTTCATTATTATTAGCTAGTACTGAGCCTGCACCACCCAGTAATTCGGATTGTTTTTCGTGATCCTCTAACCATTTACCCAGCTCATCATTGGCTCGGCGGTTAGAAAGCACCCATACTGATGCGCCTTTCATATTATTAGAATTTGGTGAAGAATCCGCGTGAATGGAAACGAGGTAATTCGCGCGATTTTTACGGGCGATTTCGGTGCGGTTGGGTAACTGAATAAAGTAGTCACCACTGCGTGTCATGACCCCTTTAAAATTCGGGTCGGCATCGAGTAGGGATTTCAACTCCCTTGCGATAGAAAGTGTCACATCCTTTTCTTTTACCCCTAAATTTTTGCCAATCGCACCGGGGTCTTTCCCACCATGGCCGGCATCAATCGCAATCACTAACCTCGCTTGGAGGGGGGAAACAGCGCATAAGCTCAAAAAGCCGAAAATTAAGCCCTTAAATAGGTTCTTTGTCATCTTTAATCCTTAAACAAGCGGTCTATTTTGCATTAAAATTTGCCAGCAGATTTTCTCCAACTCGGCTTTGTGGGTGGAGGGTGAGATCTCGCCCTTCACCGGCATATTCAATTTCCACGACAATATCCGCCTCAGGGATCATGCCCTGACCACGGCTTGCCCATTCTAATAAACAAAGCGTTTGGGGGCGGAAATAATCCCGAATTCCCATAAACTCTAACTCCTCGGGGTCACTTAAACGATAGAGATCGAAATGGTAAATCCCAAAAGGCGGGATGGCATACTCCTCAACTAAGGTATAAGTGGGGCTTTTCACATTCCCGGTGTGACCAAAGGCTTGCACAATGCTACGCGTTAAAGTGGTTTTACCTGCGCCTAGCTCGCCATTGAGGTAAATCGTCAAGGAATGTTCTTGCCCTGCCTCTAAATAGTGTCGCAATGTTTGTGCAAACTGTTGCCCAAAGGCTAACAGTTGGCTTTCATTGTCAAAATGTAATGCCGTCATAAGTTAATCGAGGTTAATAAAATGTTCACGATAAAAGCGTAATTCTGCGATGGATTCTTTAATATCATCGAGGGCAAGGTGGGTATTTTGTTTGCTAAATTGTTTCAACATATCCGGCTTCCAACGACTTGCGAGCTCTTTTAGGGTGCTGACATCAAGGTGGCGGTAGTGAAAATAGTCGGCTAAATCAGGCATATATTTCACTAAAAAACGCTTATCCTGCGCAATGCTATTACCACAAATCGGGGAAACGCCCTTTGGCACCCATTTTTTTAAGAAATCAAGAGTTTGAAGTTCGGCGGCACGTTCGGTCAATTTGCTCTGTTTTACACGCTCAACTAAACCGTTTGCCGTGTGGGTTTTAACGCACCATTCATTCATTTGCGAAAGCAACTCATTGGGCTGATGAACCGCAAGCACCGGGCCTTCTGCCAAGATATTGAGATCCTTATCTGTCACAATGGTCGCAATTTCAATGATGCGCTCTTTTTCTGGATCAAGCCCTGTCATTTCAAGGTCAATCCAGATCAGATTTTGGTTTTTCGTGGTCATGTTGTTCTTTCCCTACTGCGTGAAGAAGGCTTTATGTGAGCCAAACAAAAGGCGGTAACATAAAGCCTTAAGGCCCCTTTGTCAAAGGAAAAAATTAGACATCTTCGGCAAGAAAACCGCCACTTTGATGCGCCCACAATTTAGCATAGACGCCATTTTGGGCGAGGAGTTCCTCGTGGGAACCTTGTTCCACAATTTCACCCTTATCTAACACGATTAAGCGATCCATTGCCATAATGGTGGAGAGACGGTGAGCAATCGCCATCACGGTTTTGCCCTCCATTAACTCCGTGAGATTCTCTTGAATCGCCACTTCAACTTCTGAATCTAAGGCGCTAGTGGCTTCATCGAGAAGTAGAATCGGCGCATCTTTAAGCATGACTCGTGCAATGGCAATACGTTGTCGCTGTCCGCCAGAGAGTTTTACCCCTCTTTCACCGACGTGGGCGTCAAAGCCTGTTCTGCCTTTCGCATCTTGTAAATGGGGGATAAATTCCGCTGCCGCCGCACGTTCTACCGCTTTTAACATCTCCTCTTCCGTTGCCGTTGGTCGCCCGTAGAGTAAATTTTCTCGTACAGAACGGTGGAGCAAGGAGGTGTCCTGTGTGACTAAGCCGATTTGTGAGCGTAGGCTCTCTTGTTTAATTTCGGCAATATTCTGCCCATCAATCTCAATAATGCCATTTTGTACATCATAAAAACGTAAGAGCAGATTGGTTAAGGTCGATTTCCCTGCCCCACTTCGTCCCACTAAGCCCACTTTTTCGCCCGCTTTAATATGTAAATCAAACTTTTTCAGCAGTGGTTTAGCGGGATCGTAGGCAAAATCAACCCCTTGGAAATGAATCTCCCCCGCTGTCACTTCAAGGGATGGGGCATTGGCTTTATCAACAACGGTATGGGGTTTGGAGAGTGTGACCATACCATCTTGCACTGTACCAAGATTTTCAAAGAGGTGAGCAAATTCCCACATAATCCACTGGGAAAGCCCCTTAATGCGTAACGCTAATGCACTGGAGGTCGCAATCGCCCCAGCACTGACCACGCCCTCGCCCCATAACCACAGACCAATCCCTGCGGTAGAAGCAATTAACACAATACTGTTTAGGTAGGTGAGGGTTTCGATTTTGGTCACCAAACGCATCTGCTTATGTACCGTTACCATAAACTCTTCCATGGATTCTTTGGCATAACGTGATTCACGATTACCGTGAGAGAAGAGTTTTACTGTGGCAATATTGGAGTAAGCATCGGTAATTCTTCCCGTCATTAAACTACGGGCATCGGACTGCTCCTGCGACGCTTTGGATAGCCGTGGCACAAAAATACGGATAATGCACCCCAGCACCACCACCCAAAGAATAAAGGGAACAAAGAGCCAGCTATCAAGTTGAAGTAAGATCACACTTGTGGTGGTGAGATACACCAGCGTGTAAATAAACATATCCGCACAGGTCATAATCACATCGCGGACGGCTAATGCCGTTTGCATCACTTTTGCCGATACACGCCCTGCAAATTCATCTTGATAGAACCCCATGCTCTGCCCAAGCATTAAGCGGTGGAAATTCCAACGCAAACGCATCGGGAAAACCCCTTGCAACGTTTGAAAGCGGAAAGCGTTACCTAAATAGCCAAATAACACGCTAAGAAAAGTCACTATTCCCATCAAAATCAAACTGCCCCCTTTTTCTGCCCACAGTTGCGCAGGGGTGTATTGATTGATCCAATCGACCAATTCGCCCATATATTGGAACAATACGCCCTCAATGACACCAATCAGGGCAACGAGAACAATAAGGAGTAAAAGATAAATACGAATGCCTTTTGTCGTTTCAAAAATAAACGCCACCACCCCCGATTTTGGTGTAATGGGCTCGTCCTCGGGGTAAGGATTTACACGGCTTTCAAACCATTCAAAAAATCGATTAAACATAAACTTTCCTTAAATATATGTAAAAATTCCCCTACGACACCTCTACCAAAACGTTAGCAGAGTGCATAGGGGAGGTGCAAAATGTGCTAAAAAATTAACCGCTTGTTTGGATTATGGATTGAGTAATTTCTCATCTAATGCCAAATCTTCATTGCGGTTTACACCAATCGGCTGTTTTAGCACATCTCGGGCGATTTGGTGGGCTTCGGCGAGAGAATGTTCCCGATAAGAACCACATTGGTATTCGTTAAGTTCGGGGATTTTTGATTCATCAGGCACTTTATTTAACGCATCTTCCATCGATGATTTCCACGCCGCTGCTACCTCGTCTGCACTCGGTGTGCCAATTAGGGACATATAAAACCCGGTTCGGCAACCCATTGGGGAAATATCAATGATTTCAACACGGTCACTATTTAAGTGATCCCGCATAAAACCGGCAAATAAATGCTCCATCGTATGAATGCCACGCACAGGGAGGATATCAATATTCGGGCGACAAAAGCGTAAATCAAAAACGGTAATGGTATCACCTTTTGGAGTGGTCATTGTTTTTGCCACACGCACAGCAGGGGCATTCATACGGGTGTGATCGACTTTAAAACTATCAAGTAATGGCATAATTTTTCCTTATCGTTATGTTAAATATTATTCGGCAAAACCTTGATCCCAACTTGGTGCATCGTTAGGTGTTTTACGTTGTAAGCGGAACCGGCGATTCGCTTCGGCTTGGGGTTGTACCACGCGACCTGACGGGGTAGAGAAGGTAATCCCACCGTTGAGTAGTTGGGTAAAGGTACCGGAGTTGACACTCACACCATTGAGGCTAATATCCATGGTGTAACCCGAAGAGGCCCAGAACTCGCTATTTTTGCGTACAAGGTGTTGGTATTTGCTCTCAATTTTTAGATAAATTAAGACACGGTCGCCAAGCTCACTTAAACCAAGACGTTGCACAATACCGACCTGCATTCCTCGATACATCACCGGGGCATTTGCCGTAATTCCATTGGCATCGCTGGTTTCTACGATAATTGGGAAACCATTGCGATATTGTGTGGCAACGCTATCCGTATCATGAATTAAAAAGGTGGTCTTACGCTCGCCATTGCCGGCTTCAACACGGAGATAATTTTGCACGACGGCATCTAAATTTTTGACCCCTGTCGTACCAATTTCAGGAGAAATGGCGCTGAATTTACTCCCCGCTTTGGCAATCAGAGGGAAGTATTGCCCTTCAATGTAAGCGGTCGCTTTTATCTGTTTTTTTGCTTGGTCGAGGGTTAAGCTCTCCACTTTGCCCACCGTTAAGCCCATATATTTAATCGGCATCCCCGTAGAAAGTTTGGAGCCATCACGCGCCACTAAGGTTAAATAGGTATTTCCTGAAACGGCTTTACTGTGGCTTGCGTATAAGGTTTTATTGCCTTTTCTCCCACTATTATCAAAGCTGATAGCACCTTTAAGAGTCCGCATTAAAGAGCCGATTTGTACATTGATGCCACTCGGGGAGAGATCAGCTGATACGGCAGGCTCAATCCAGAAGCGGCTTGTATCGGTTAATAAATGGCGATATTTCGGTTCAATAAAGAGATCTACCTCAAACTGTTTTTTCTGTGGGCGTACTGTCAACACTTCTCCCACGGGGAAATTGCGATAAAGCACCACAGAACCTGTATTGATGCCACTTAAATCCGTGGCTGAAAGTGTGAGGCTGGCTTTTTTCTCAGCATTGATAATGCCTGCTTCGGCACTTTCAATATCTTTATAAAGCGGATATTGTTTTTTCGCCTCGCCACTTGGCTTATTGGTGAGTAATCGCACACCACCCCGAATCCATTCAGTCGGTGATCCAGCTCGCACCCTTACGCCTTCTAAGCCAACGGAAACATCAATATTCGAAATGGCAATGAACTTGCTGTTACTGGCAATTAACGGTCGATAGGGCGGGTAGATAATACCTTGGAACATCACCTCATTTAACGTGAGGTGACGTTTTAAGACTTCACCGATCTGCACATCATTATAATAGATACCTTGCCCTGCCTCGACACCATAAGAGAGTGGCGCTTTAAATTCAATAGCGAGTAAATTCGGGCGAGAGAGTAAGAAATCGGCTTCTTTTTGTACCGTAAAATGTGTTGTGGCTTCCCCTTCGCCTTTTTCAATCTCAAAAAAGACACCGCGAAATAATTCGCCAATTTTGCTGATTTGTTCTTTATTCAAGCTCAATTTGGGTTCTTTCAGCAAAATTTGTGAACCCGTTCGGAGTAAATCACTGTGGTTTGGATCAATTAACAATGTTCCTTGCAAAGTTGTTGGGTTTTCAGAGAGGGTATTTCTCTGTTCTTCGGTTTGCCCATCGGTAACAAGGAGTTGCGATAACACGCCCACTTGTACATTTTGATAATAGACAGGCGTTTCATTTACTTTCAATCCGGCAACAAAGGGAAGGGTTATCTGTACCTCAGCCCCTCGCTGTGCTGATTTTAAATTCTCAAACAGTTTAAATTTTTGCCCTTGTTCCGCCTCGGTCGCGTTATCTGGAGAGTCAAAGGCGATTGCCCCTTGTACCACGGAGGCAAGGCTATCGACATTGACATTGATCCCTGAGAGATTGGCATTTAAGGAAATACCACTAATATTCCAAAAACGGCTCTCTTTTTTGACTAAATTCGCGTATTTTTTATCAATGACGACGTCAATTTCCACATTTTTTTGATCACGAGTGAAACGATAGTCGGCGATATTCCCCACGGGGACTTTACGGAAATAAACACTTGCTCCAACGGTAATAGAGCCAAGATCCTCTGCCATCAAACGAATTAACAGATCGCCATCACTAACAGTCACGGCCGGTGGCTCTTCTTCGGCAATAAAATCACTTTGGCTTTTCCCTTCGGCATCGCCAGGTTGCAGTGTGATGTAATTTCCCGAAACTAACGCATCAAGCCCAGAAACACCTGCGATAGAGGCACTTGGTTTAACCAGCCAAAATTTTGTGCCTTCGGTTAAGACGGATTTTGCTTCGGAATTGATTTCTGCTTCAATTTGTACCTGTTTTAAATCGTTGATGAAATAGACCCGCTTGACTTGACCAATTTGCAAGCCTTGGTAACGGATCACCGTTTTCCCAGCAGTAATTCCATCGCCTTCATTGAAACGAATAGTGATTTTTTCACCTTGCTCTTTAAGGATTTGGAAAAAAAGCAACGTTCCAATGGCAAAAGCAACAATGGGTAATAACCAAAACGCAGAGATTTTGCGTGGCGGTCGCACCTTGGCTGGTAATACATTTTGACTATTTTCAGACATACAATTTCACGATAATTAGATAGACGTAAGCGGTGAGATTGTGCAAAAAGTTTGCAAAATCTCACCGCTTGTAAAGAGGTTATGAAGTTAAGCTCAGGCTATTTTTTCTCATCACATTTTTTCAAATTGCTACATTTTCCGTAGAGATACAAACTGTGATTGGCTAACTCGATGCCGTGTTGCTGGCTGATTTCCCGCTGACGACGTTCAATTTCGCTGTCCTTAAACTCAAACACTTTACCGCAATCCATACAGATAATGTGGTCATGTTCGTGGTTAAAGTTGAGTTCATAAACGGCTTTATGCGCATCAAAGTTATGACGCATTAAAATGCCCACTTCTTCGAATTGATTTAATACACGATAAACCGTGGCTAAACCAATTTCAGATTGGCGTTCGAGCAACAATTTATAAATATCTTCCGCGGAGAAATGTTGCATCTGCTCACGGGTTTGTTGCATTAACTCCAAAATCGTTAAACGTGGTTCGGTCACTTTTAATCCGACACTTTTAAGGAGTTTAATATTTTCTTCTGACATGGTTGCCTCCGTTCTATTAGGCTAATTCGGCTAAATACATTTCATCAAAAATTTGTTTAGACCAACGTTTTACACGCTCGCTAGTCAGCTCTGGTTGGCGATCTTCATCGATACATAAGCCCACAAAAGTACTTTCATCAACAAGGGCTTGGGAAGCTTCAAAACTGTAACCTTCTGTCGGCCAATGCCCAACAATCGTACCGCCGTTTGGTTCGATGACATCACGCACAGTCCCCATCGCATCGCAGAAATATTCAGCGTAATCTTCTTGGTCGCCACAACCAAAAATGCCAACAATTTTATCTGTGAAATCGATCTCTTTTAACGTTGGCATAAAATCGTCCCAATCGGCTTGGGATTCACCGTAATACCACGTTGGAATACCGATGAGTAAGAAATCGTAGGCTTCGACATCTTCTTTCGTGCTTTTGGCAATATCACGAATATCAATTAAATTGTCGCCTAACTCTTTTTGAATCATTTTTGCGATATTTTCAGTGTTCCCAGTATCAGAACC
Source organism: Pasteurellaceae bacterium Macca (assembly GCA_023101485.1). Taxonomy (GTDB): domain Bacteria; phylum Pseudomonadota; class Gammaproteobacteria; order Enterobacterales; family Pasteurellaceae; genus LVZB01. Next base: position 1,430,257 of record LVZB01000001.1, read on the forward strand.
GTAAAATAAACCAACAACTGCCATTTTAATTACCTATTTTGTGTTGTGAATCAATGGGTTATTCCGAAAAAGTACCATTGATATAGTCATTTAATATCATTTCAATCAACTGCCCGCGGGAGAGACCTTTGGTGGTGGCATCCTCTTCCAATAAACTCACTAAATCCGAATGCAATTTCAATTCAACACGGCGTAAGCCAGACGAACGATCACGTTTGAGCTGATTACGTTTGTTGATTCGAACTTGCTGTTCTCGGCTAAGGGGATTGGTTCGAGGTCGCCCAACTTTTGGCATTGTGGCGAACAGATCGAGTGTAATGCAATCTGCGTCTTGTTTTGCCATTTCTAAACTCTATGGGCACCCCTATTCGCAATGATAAATGCGAATGAGAGCTAAATTTTAAAGTGCGAACTATACCATAATCTCCAAAAATTGGAAGTAGAGGGAGCGTAGGCTTTCCCCTCGCCCAGTGCAAAATTCTCTTTAAATTTGACCGCTTGTCATAATCTTTCCTAGCACTGGGGGGGAATTTTCGCTAGAATTCGCCCCTGTTTTTATGTCCACTAAGCTGTTAAGAAGAAGCAATATGTCTGAAAAACGTTATGGGGCGGATGAAATTACCGTCCTTAAAGACCTTGAACCCGTTCAACTTCGCCCCGGTATGTACACTGATACCACTTGCCCCAACCATTTAGGGCAGGAGGTGATTGATAACAGTGTTGATGAAGCCTTAGCGGGTTTTGCTTCACAAATTGACGTGATTCTGCACAAAGATAACTCCCTTGAGGTGGTGGATAACGGGCGAGGAATGCCGGTGGATATTCACTCCACGGAAAAAATCTCCGGCGTTGAGCTGATCTTAACCAAGCTCCACGCGGGGGGGAAATTCTCTACCCAAAATTACAACTTTTCAGGGGGCTTGCACGGTGTGGGCATCTCCGTGGTAAATGCCCTGTCAGAACGGGTAGAAATTACCATTAAACGCAACGGCGAGATCTACACCATTGCCTTTGCAAATGGCGTGAAAGTGGAAGATCTCAAGGTCATCGGTACTTGCCCGAAACGCCAAACGGGAACGACCGTCCGTTTCTATCCAAATCCAACATATTTTGATACGCCAAAATTTTCCGTAAGACGGCTACAACATCTTCTACGCGCCAAAGCGGTGCTCTGCCCGAAACTGACCATCAACTTTACGGATCACATTAACGATAAAAAAGAGACGTGGTATTACGAAGATGGGCTTTCAGATTACTTGTCCGAAGCATTACAAGATTTTGCAACCCTGCCAAATCCACCCTTTGTGGGCGATATTGCCAGTGAAACGGAAGCCGTTAGCTGGGCATTAGCGTGGTTACCCGAAGGGGGCGATTTAATCGCTGAAAGCTATGTCAATCTAATTCCGACCCCCCAAGGTGGCACTCACGTCAATGGGTTACGCCAAGGCTTACTCAATGCCATGACGGAATTTTGTGAATTCCGCAATCTTCTCCCTCGCGGGTTAAAACTGACCGCCGACGACGTGTGGCATCGCTGTGCCTATGTGCTTTCACTGAAAATCCAAGAACCGCAATTTGCCGGTCAAACAAAGGAACGCCTCTCTTCTCGTCAAGCCTCAAGCTATGTGGCAAGCACGATTAAAGACAGCTTTAGCCTGTGGCTAAACCAACACGTTCAGCTCGGGGAGCAAATTGCTGAAATGGCGATTAACTCCGCCCAAAGCCGTTTAAGAGCGGCAAAAAAAGTGGTGCGGAAAAAATTGGTCAGTGGCCCGATTCTTCCCTCTAAACTTGCCGATTGTACCTCCCAAGATCTGAGCCAAACGGAGCTATTCTTAGTGGAAGGGGATTCCGCCGGTGGTTCAGCGAAACAAGCGCGTAAAAAGGAATTTCAGGCAATTTTGCCCCTCCGTGGGAAAATTAAAAATACTTGGGAAGAATCCCCCGATCAGGTATTAGCCTCTGAAACCGTCCATGATATTGCCATTGCCATTGGCATGGATCCAGATAGTGACGACCTCAGCCAACTGCGTTACGGCAAAATTTGTATTCTTGCGGATGCGGATTCCGATGGCTTACACATCGCCACCCTACTTTGTGCGTTATTCCTGCGACATTTCCAAAGCCTTGTGAAAAATGGCCACGTTTATGTGGCAATGCCACCGCTTTATCGGATTGATATTAGCAAAAATGAAGTGCATTACGCCTTAGATGAAGCAGAAAAAGAAGCCATTTTGGCAAGATTAAGTAAGAAAAAAGGCACACCGAATGTGCAACGTTTTAAAGGATTGGGGGAGATGAACCCAAGTCAATTAAGCGAAACCACGATGGATCCCAACACTCGCCGTTTAGTCCAACTCACCTTAGAGGAGGAAGAGGATCTCCCCGACAATGAACTCAATACCTTTGAGCTAATGGATATGCTCCTTGCCAAAAAACGCGCAGAAGACCGCAAACAGTGGCTACAAGCACGAGGTAATGAGGCGGATTTAGTCATCTGATCTTAGTGATTGCATATAGGTTTGTTTTCGTATCATTATTAATCAAACAAAAGTGTTGCTATTTTAGGGCTGAAGTAGATAAGCCCTAAATTCTAATTGAATTTCACAGTATCTTCCTTTAATTGCGATTGTGGTTCCCCTTCATGATAAAACTCGTTTATATCAAAAGTATTGTAACTACAGCCATATCCGCATAAATCAAGTGATCCGGTTTTAAGTTGAATATTTAAAATCGAGCAGTTGTTTGGTCAGTTGCTTATAACATAAAAAATGCTTTTATTTACAATGAGTTATCTTTATTTTTATAGCCTAGTATGATGGCTAATCTATATTCGCGCCAAGATTATTATAAAAAAGTAATGAATTTGTTAGTTTTGTACAAACAAATATGTAAATTTGTGAGCAACTTCGCATTTTTAAAATAAAACTCCAAAATGTTATATCAAAATGATTATTTTCCTTTAAAATGGCGTCACTTAAATTTTTTCACTACCACAATGGAGACTTCAATATGAAATTCAAAAAACTATTCATTGCCAGTTTATGTTATCTTGGTGCTTCTAGTGCGTTTGCAGCAGATTATGACCTAAAATTTGGTATGGTGGCTGGTACAAGCTCGAATGAATATAAAGCAGTAGAGTTTTTCGCAAAAGAAGTAAAAGAGCAGTCCAAAGGTAAAATTGATATTGCTATTTTCCCAAGCGCACAACTTGGTGATGACCGTGCAATGTTAAAACAGTTAAAAGATGGCGGTTTAGATTTCACCTTAGGTGAAACAGCTCGTTTCCAAATCTTCTTCCCAGAAGCGGAAGTATTTGCTTTACCATATATGCTTCCAAATTTCGAAGTGGCGAAAAAAGCGGTTTTAGAAACTAAGTTTGGTAAAGAGCTAATCAGCAAAGTTAATAAAGAACTAAATGTCGATTTATTATCAGTTGCTTATAATGGTACACGTCAAACCACATCAAACCGTGCGATTAACAGTATTGATGATATGAAAGGTTTAAAATTGCGTGTGCCTAATGCGGCAACAAATTTAGCTTATGCTAAATATGTTGGTGCTTCTCCAACGCCAATGGCATTCTCTGAAGTTTACTTAGCTCTTCAAACAAACTCAGTAGATGGTCAAGAAAATCCATTGCCAACAATTCAAGCACAAAAATTCTATGAAGTGCAAAAATACTTAGCAATGACTAACCATATTTTAAATGACCAGCTTTATTTGGTGAGTAAAGAAACATTAGCTGATTTACCCGCTGATTTACAAAAAGTGGTGAAAGATTCTGCGCAAAAAGCGGCTGAATATCACACTAAACTGTTTATGGATGGTGAAAAAGAGTTGGTTCAATTCTTTAAAGATAAAGGTGTCACCGTAACAACGCCAGATCTCAAACCATTTAAAGCAGCTTTACAACCTTACTATGATGAATATTTGAAAAAGAATGGTGAAGTAGGTAAAAAAGCAATAGAAGAAATTTCAGCATTAACAAAATAATCTTTGTAAACCTTACCTCATTATTGGGGTAAGGTTTATTTCTACTCTACGGAGTTATTATGAAAATATTCAATAAATTAGAAGAATGGATTGGTGGCGTTCTTTTTTTAACTATATTTGCCATTTTAATAGCCCAAATTGTTGCCCGCCAAGTTTTTGATTCACCTTTAATTTGGAGTGAAGAGCTTGCCCGATTGATCTTTATTTATGTGGGTATGTTGGGTATTAGTATTGCTATTCGGAATCAGCAACATGTTTATATTGATTTTATTACAAACTTGTTACCTGAAAAGGTAAAAAAGATCACCAATAGCGTTGTGCAAGTACTGATTTTTTTCTGCCTTTTGATGTTTATTCATTTTGGCATCCATCTCTTTAATGACTCTAGTTTTGAAATCGTTTCTTTAGGTATTTCAGAAAAATGGCTTTATGCCGCTTTACCAGTGATTTCAATTTTAATGCTTATTCGTTTTTTGCAAGCACAAGCAGAAAACTATACCAATCAGACAACAGTCATTCCTGTCGCCGTTTATCTTATTTTAACAGCACTCTTTTTTGCGGTGTTATTTACCGCCCCAGAATGGTTCAAAATATTCCGTATTACGAATTATATTAAATTAGGTAGTAATGCGGTTTATGTTTCCCTAGCTATTTGGCTAATCATTATGTTTTTAGGCACGCCTGTGGGTTGGTCGTTGTTTATTGCTACCTTAGTCTATTTCTCAATGACAAAATGGGGAGTTGTAAATTCAGCATCAACGAAATTGGTAGATAGTCTAAATAGCTTCCCGTTACTCAGTGTTCCTTTCTTTATTCTAACGGGTATTTTGATGAATACGGGTGGTATTACGAATCGAATTTTTGATTTTGCTAAAGCCTTATTAGGGCATTATCGTGGCGGAATGGGGCACGTTAATATCGGCGCAAGTCTTATTTTCTCAGGTATGTCTGGTTCAGCATTAGCTGATGCAGGTGGTTTAGGACAACTTGAAATCAAAGCAATGCGAGATGCAGGTTATGATGATGATATTTGTGGTGGATTAACCGCAGCCTCTTGTATTATCGGTCCGCTTGTTCCGCCAAGTATTGCAATGATTATTTATGGTGTTATTGCCAATCAATCTATCGCAAAATTATTCGTTGCTGGCTTTGTTCCAGGGGTATTGATTACTATCGTTTTAATGATAATGAACTATTTTGTGGCGAAAAAACGGGGCTATGCAAGAACACCAAAAGCGAATTTACAGCAACGTTGCGCTGCATTTAAAGATGCAATTTGGGCATTATTAACACCAATTCTAATTATCGGTGGTATTTTCTCTGGTTTATTTACTCCTACGGAAGCCGCAGTGATTGCAGCCCTTTATTCTGTGATTATCGGAAAATTCGTACATAAAGAATTGACAATGGCGATGCTATTTAAAAGCTGTGTTGAAGCAATGGCAATCACAGGGGTTACGGTGTTAATGGTGATTACGGTCACGTTCTTCGGTGATATGATTGCCCGTGAACAAGTTGCCTTGCGAATTGGTGAGTTATTTGTGTCAGTTGCTGATTCACCACTCACAGTGTTAGTGATGATCAATCTACTTCTCTTATTCTTAGGAATGTTTATTGATGCCCTTGCTTTGCAATTCTTAGTATTACCAATGTTAATTCCAATTGCTTCACAATTTGGTATTGATCTAATTTTCTTTGGTGTAATGACAACCTTAAATATGATGATTGGTATTCTAACTCCACCAATGGGGATGGCGTTATTTGTTGTTGCTCGAGTCGGCAATATGAGCGTGAGTACCGTGACTAAAGGTGTACTACCGTTCTTAGTTCCAATTTTTATTACACTTGTATTGATTACAATCTTCCCTGAAATTATTACCTTTATTCCAAATTTGATAATGCCGTAAAATTTCATAAAACCGACCGCTTGTACGCGGTCGGAAATAATACATTGATTTTCTTACCCAAGAAACCTACACAAACTATTCAATGCTTTAATCTGAATAGATTATTTTAACTCTTAATTGAAGGAGATTTTCTATGAAATTCACTAAATCAGCTTTAAGTAGTACGTTATTCGGTCTTATTGCAATGGGTGCATTTAGTGCTCAAGCAGCACAATATCCTGATCTACCCGTAGGCATTAAAAGTGGTGCAGGAGCATTAATTGGTGATACGGTCTATGTTGGCTTAGGCACTGGGGGCAATAAATTCTTTGCTTTAAATTTAAAAGAGATGAATGGTCAATGGAAAGAAATTGCAGCTTTTCCAGGTGGTGATCGTAGCCAACCTGTTGCGGCAGGCGTTGATGGGCAACTTTATGTATTTGGTGGCTTACAAAAAAATGACAAAGGTGAGTTACAACTTGTCAATGATGGCTATCGTTATAATCCTGCGGATAATAGTTGGACAAAATTACCCACTCGTTCACCGCGTGGTGTAGTAGGGGCAAGTGTGGCTGCGAAAGACGGTAAAATTTATTTTATTGGTGGTGTAAATGACAACATTTTCAATGGCTACTTCCAAGATTACACCGCCGCTGGTGATGATAAAGAGAAACAAAAAGCAGTAATGACGCCTTATTTCACACAGCGTCCACAAGATTATTTCTTTACACCAGAATTATATAGCTATGAGCCAACAACGAATAAATGGTACAACGAAGGTGTTGTTCCATTTGCACCACGAGCAGGTGCTGCATTCTCAATTAAAGGAGATACTCTTTTAGTTGTTAATGGTGAAATTAAACCAGGTTTACGCACAGCAGCAACTGAACAAGGTAAGTTAACCACAAAAGGTGTTCAATGGACAACATTAGCTGATCTCCCAGCACCAAAAGGTAAAACGCAAGATGGTCTAGCCGGTGCAATGGGTGGTTATACACATAATCACTATATTGTAACGGGTGGGGCTAATTTCCCAGGTTCAACAAAACAATTTAAAGAAGGGAATCTTTATGCTCATCAAGGGTTAAGTAAAGCATGGCATAAAGAAGTTTACACACTCGATAAAGGAAAATGGAAAATTATCGGCGAATTACCAGCAGGAATTGGTTATGGCGTAAGTGTTTCCTATAACGATCAAGTATTATTGATTGGTGGTGAAACCGAAGGAGGGAAAGCTCTCACTAGCGTACAAGCAGTCAGCTATGATGGAAAAGTCTTAGAGCTTAAATAAGATCATAAGAGAGTAACAATCCGCACATAAAATGTGCGGATTGTTATTTTAAATTGATACACGCTTCATACTTTTCAAATAGCTTTAGAAAAGATCTGTTCTCTCAATTGATTCGTGAATTCCATAAATACCCGCATAGTAGATATGTATTTCAAATTTCCTGATTGTTATGCCATTTAAAATTACCCCCTTATGGCAGAGACTTTCATAAAGGGGCAATACAAGCGGTCGTTTTTTAGGAACAATTTGCTTTTTAGAGATTGACGACAAATTTACCCACGCCGAGTTCGTCTTCTTTACGCGTGCGGTTGATGACGCTTTGTGGGCTTTCGACGACGCGTAAGCCCATTTCAGCTTCTGTGCGCACCACTTCACCACGTAGGGAGTTGGTATAGACATCGGTGATTTTCACATCCACAAATTTACCAATCATATCCGGAGAACCTTGGAAATTCACGATACGGTTCGTTTCCGTTCTGCCAGTCAGTTCCATTACATCTTTTTTAGACGGACCTTCCACTAAAATACGTTGTTCTGTGCCGAGCATGGCACGGCTAAATTGCATCGCTTGATGATTGATACGCTGTTGCAAACGGTACAAGCGGTCTTTTTTCTCTTCTTCGCTGACATCATCAGGCAAGTCTGCGGCTGGCGTACCTGGACGAGCAGAATAAATGAAACTAAAACTCATATCAAAATTGACTTGTTCAATCACTTTCATTGTCTGCTCAAAATCGGCGGCGGTTTCACCTGGGAAACCGACAATGAAATCTGAACTAATTTGAATATCAGGGCGTGCTTCACGCAATTTGCGGATAGTGGCTTTATATTCAAGGGCGGTGTGGTTACGCTTCATCATTGTTAATACACGGTCTGAGCCACTTTGAATCGGGAGATGTAAGAAGCTCACGAGTTCAGGAGTATCGCGATAAACTTCGATGATGTCGTCCGTAAATTCAATGGGGTGGCTGGTGGTGTAACGTAAGCGGTCGATACCGTCAATCGATGCCACGAGGCGAAGGAGTTCGGCAAAGGTGCAGATACCGCCGTCAAAGGTTTCTCCACGGTAGGCATTGACGTTTTGTCCAAGTAAATTCACTTCACGCACGCCTTGATCGGCTAATTGAGCGATTTCAAAAAGAATATCATCCACTGGACGGCTCACTTCTTCCCCACGAGTATAAGGTACCACGCAGAAGGAGCAGTATTTGTTACAGCCTTCCATAATGGAAACGAATGCTGTTGGGCCTTCGGCTTTTGGCTCGGGTAAGCGGTCGAATTTTTCAATTTCAGGGAAGCTAATATCGACAATAGAACTCTTTCCGCCACGAATTTGGTTAATCATTTCCGGCAAGCGATGCAGGGTTTGGGGTCCAAATACAATATCCACAAAAGGGGCTCTTTGGCGGATGTGATCCCCTTCTTGGGAAGCGACACAGCCCCCCACGCCGATCACTAAATTCGGTTTAGTTTTCTTGAAATTTTTCCAACGTCCAAGTTGGTGGAACACTTTTTCTTGGGCTTTTTCACGAATGGAGCAGGTGTTAAGAAGAAGAACGTCGGCTTCTTCGGCATCTTCTGTGAGTTCAAAACCGTGGGTGCTGTTGAGGAGATCTGCCATTTTAGAGGAGTCGTACTCATTCATTTGACAACCCCAAGTTTTAATATGTAATTTCTGTGCCATGTTCAGTTTATTTGCGATCAGTAAGAAAAGAAAAACGTAAAGGGAGTTCCTTTACGCAAAAATTGGCGGTATTTTACCTTGTTCATCCGGTTATGGCTATAAAAAAGAAAACCACGTTGCCGTGGTTTCTTTAAGAGAGTGTATTTATTTTGTTAAGGTTAATACAACGCTTTCGCCTTTGACGACATCCCCTGAGACTTTGTGTAGGTTGCTGATTTCATCCATATTTGAAATCACTACAGGAGTTAAAACGGATTTAGCTTTCTCTTCTAATAAGGCAAGATCAAATTGAATGATTGGATCACCGACTTTCACTTTTTGACCTTCTTCAGCTAAACGTGTAAAGCCTTCACCTTTAAGTTCTACGGTGTCGATTCCAAAGTGCACAAAGAGTTCAATGCCATCATCGGATTCAATAGAAAAAGCGTGATTGGTTTCAAAGATTTTGCCAATAGTGCCGTTTACAGGAGCGACGATGGTATCGCCATTTGGACGAATCGCAATGCCATCCCCCACAATTTTTTCTGAGAAAACCACATCGGGAACGTCTTCGATATTGACGATTTCCCCTGAAAGTGGTGCGTAAATTTCAACTTCCTTGGCAACGGCATCTTTTTTACCGCCGAATAGTTTATCGAAAAAACCCATAGTTAAATCTCCGTCTGAAAATAGGTAAAATTCTCGCCTATTCTATACGAGAATTTTACCTTTGTGTGTAATTAGTTCAATTTTTGGTAAAACTCATTCACTAAACGTTCAATATCTGCCGCTGTCGGTTGTGCTAAGGCATTATCTGCAAGGGCTTTGGCATCGGCATAATTTAAACTACGCACAAGTTTTTTCACATGAGGAACCGAGATACCACTCATACTAAATTCATCTAATCCCATGCCGAGGAGAAGTGCCGTCGCACGGACATCGCCGGCTAATTCACCGCACATGCCGGTCCATTTACCCTCTGCGTGGGAAGCGTCAATCACTTGTTTGATTAAGTTCAACACTGAAGGGGTGAGTGGGTTGTAAAGGTGGGCAATGATTTCGTTACCGCGATCCACCGCTAGGGTGTATTGGGTTAAATCGTTTGTACCGATACTAAAGAAATCCACTTCTTTGGCAAGGTGGCGTGCATTGACCGCAGCTGATGGCGTTTCGACCATCACACCAAGTTGTAGATTTTCATCAAAGGCTTTACCCTCTGTGCGTAATTGCGCTTTTAACTCTTCTACAATGCCTTTGAGTTCACGGATTTCTTCAACGGAAATGATCATCGGGAACATCACGGCAAGATTACCGAAAGCCGAAGCCCTTAATACGGCGCGTAATTGGGTATCTAAAATTTCACGGCGAACTAAACCAATTCGCACAGCACGCCAGCCTAAGAATGGGTTCATCTCTTTTGGGAGATCGAGGTAAGGAAGTTCTTTATCGCCACCAATATCCATGGTGCGCAACACCACGAGTTTTCCAGCCATTGCTTCGACAATTTCTTTATAGGCTTGGAATTGCTCTTCTTCAGTTGGAAGGCGATCTCTATCCATAAAGAGGAATTCTGTGCGGTATAAGCCAACGGCTTGTCCGCCATTACGAAGCACACCATCAACATCACGGATTGTTCCGATATTCCCTGCTACTTCAATGTTGTGGCCATCTAAGGTTTCAGCCGGTAAATCTTTTAATTTGGCGAGTTCAGCTTTCTCTTCGGCAATTTGTGTTTGTAATGCTTTGGCACTTTCGAGTTGTGCAGGAGATGGATTGACATGAACTTCGTTGTTCATCGCATCAAGAATTAAAATATCCCCGCTATTGACTAAACTGGTCACATTGTTTGTTCCAACGACGGCAGGTAATTCTAAAGAACGCGCCATAATGGAAGTATGTGATGTTCTGCCACCAATATCGGTGACAAAGCCTAAGACTTTATCAAGGTTTAATTGTGCCGTTTCAGAGGGCGTAAGATCGTAGGCAACTAAAATCACTTCTTCTTGAATATCGCCAAGATCCACGATATGCATTCCAAGAATATTACGTACTAAACGATTACCGATATCACGAATATCGCCTGCGCGCTCTTTTAAATACTCATCATCAATATCGGCGAGCATAGAGGCTTGCATATCAATGATTTTGCTAGCAGCTACATCCGCAGAAACAAGATTTTCTTCAATATAACCTAAGATCTCTTCTTCTAACTCTTCATCTTCGAGAATCATCAAATGGCCTTCAAAGATTGCTTCTTTCTCTTCACCGAGAGTACGGCGAGCTTTTTCTTTGATTGCGGTTAATTGTGTGGCTGCTTTATCACGGCCAGTAAAGAATTTTGCTTTTTCAGCCTCAATTTGTTCTGGGGTGATTTTTTGAGTATTGAGTATGATAGGTTCTTCTTTTAGAACAAGGGCTTTACCGAATACGATACCCGGAGAAGCGGCGATACCTGTGATCATAATATAATCCTTGGGTTAAAAAGGGATAAATACATAAATGCACAAAACGACTTTACCTATCGGCAAAGTCGTTATTAATGTGCGTTAAATTATTCTAAGGTTGGGATTAAATCTACTAAGAAATCTACCGCTTTTTGCTCATCTTCACCTTCTGCGGAGATAGTAATCACGGTGCCTTGTGTTAAACCGAGTGTTTGAAGTTTAAATAAACTTTTCGCACTTGCACTTTTACCACCAGAAGTTACAGTAATATCCGATGCAAAGCCTTTTGCTGCTTTAACAAATTCAGCTGCTGGACGAGTGTGTAAACCGTTTGGCGCAACGATAGTAACATCTTTTGAATACATAGTAAGTTCCTCTTAAATTCAATGAGTGTAAATTGATAATAAAAATCAAGCGCTTGCTCGATAAATTTGTCGACACTTTACTACAAAAAAGAGATAAAAACACGTTAAAACAGGCTGAAACTGTCATAAATTAGCAAGTTTTTGATGATATTTTGTTCTATAAAGAAAATCGTTTGCGTAGCGTCAATTTTTAATCAGTAAAAATGAAATTTATTTTCAAAAGTGAAAAAAATGCTATTGCATTTCTTAAAAAAATCTTGTATTTATCCCTCTTCTCATATTCAAATCAAACACAACTTACGAGGAAGAAAAAATGCAAAATGTTGGTTTTATCGGTTGGCGTGGTATGGTGGGTTCTGTGCTTATGGACAGAATGGTACAAGAAAATGACTTCGCCAATATTAACCCTCTCTTTTTTACCACATCACAAGCGGGACAAAATGCCCCAAAATTTGCCGATAAAGATGCCGGCATATTGAAAAATGCCTTCGATATTGAGGAATTGAAAAAGCTCGATATTATCGTGACCTGTCAAGGAGGCGATTATACCAATGAAGTCTATCCAAAATTAAAAGCTAGCGGTTGGAATGGTTATTGGATTGATGCCGCATCAGCATTACGCATGGAAAAAGATGCCATTATTGTGCTTGATCCAGTCAATCAAAATGTCATTGATGAAGGCTTAAAAAATGGCATTAAAACTTTCGTGGGCGGAAATTGCACCGTCAGTTTAATGCTGATGGCGATTGGTGGATTATTTGAGCGTAATTTAGTGGAGTGGGTTTCCGTTGCCACTTACCAAGCAGCTTCCGGCGCAGGGGCAAAAAATATGCGCGAATTACTCACTCAAATGGGCGAATTAGAAGATGCCGTGAAGGCAGAACTTGCTGATCCAGCCTCTTCTATTTTAGAGATCGAACGCAAAGTTACTCAAACGATGCGTGGAGACGATTTCCCTGTGGCAAACTTCGGTGCACCATTAGCGGGAAGTTTGATTCCATGGATTGATAAATTACTCCCTGAAACAGGGCAAACGAAAGAAGAGTGGAAAGGTTATGCTGAAACCAACAAAATTCTCGGCTTAAGCGATAACCCAATTCCCGTGGATGGTTTATGTGTTCGCATTGGTGCATTACGTTGCCACAGCCAAGCCTTTACCATCAAGCTCAAAAAAGATCTCCCATTAGCTGAAATTGAGCAAATTATTGCTGGCTACAACGAATGGGTGAAAGTCATCCCGAACGATAAAGAAGCTAGCTTGCGTGAGCTTACCCCAGCCAAAGTAACGGGCACCTTGAGTATTCCTGTGGGGCGTTTGCGTAAATTAGCTATGGGCGGAGAATATTTAGCCGCCTTTACCGTAGGCGATCAGCTCCTCTGGGGGGCGGCTGAGCCTGTTAGACGCATTTTAATGCAGTTAGTAAAACCATAGCACGATTAAGCACAAAATTATGTTTCAATAATCTTAAATTGAAAATAAGATTTGCTATATTTAAGGGAGTGAGTTGGATTATTTTTCTAATTCACTCCCTTTATCGTTGAGATTTTTATTCTAAATAAAATGATGGATTCCTAAAAAAATTCACTTTTATTAAATAACTTGCGGAGGATCAAAGTTAGTTAATTTTTTGTACTATAAACAATGTTTTTCTTGTTATAGAATTTCATTTCCATTTATAAAAATTAAGGAGCATCTATGGAAATGGTACAACTCGGCTTATATTTAGTCGTTGCCTATTTAATCTTAGCAAAACCCGAAAAAGAAAAAATTGCTTATGGAATCACTTGCCTTGTCGTATTAAGTGCCTGTTTTATTTTCTTTATGGGTATTAAAACGATGATAATACCTGGTCTTAACTATTAAAGGAGGCAAGAATGAGCGAAAAATTATTCAACAATATTATTACTTTAGCGGCATTAGTGATCGCTATTGTATTAGGCACAGCCTCTTTTTATTTAGGCTTTATTGATAAAGAATCCCCTTGTATTTTATGTTGGGCGCATCGTATGTTGATGATAGGCACCTCGATGTTTGCCTTTTTAGTCGTCCGCTACGGGCCTAAACCCAAATATATTGGTTGGCTGGTTTTTATCGCACTAATTGGGATGTTCTTTGGGCTACGTCACACCTCTGGTAGTCTTGCATGGGATATTCACCAAGGTTGGTGGGCAGAGCTTTTAGGTGCGCATACTTATACTTGGCCACTGGTCATCCAAGGCACAGTGCTACTTGTAATTGCATTAATTTTTTGGTTCACTAAGGATATATATAGCTTTGTGATCCAATCCTATAAACCTCTTTCAAAATTGACTAAGGGTGTCATGTCGATTTTTATGGTCGTCCTCGCTGGTAATATGGTTCAAGCCTTTATGAGCACAGGCTTACCGCCGAATATGGGAGTAGGAAATCCAAAACGTTTATCTTTTGATCCTGAATATTGGTACTGGACTTCTGACAGCTGGAATCGTTTAAGCCGTCCAACCTCTTTCCGCAATTATTGGAGTGTTTCTCAACCGGATTTACCAAGCCAGCCGACTGCACTAACAATTAATCAAGATCCAGCTCAAGCCCCGCTTGCGCCAACGCATCAACTCACTATCACCCAACAGCAACCTATCGGCATCGAACTCAATGCCCCGGCGACAGATATCGCCTTTAACGGCAAAGAGAATTACTTTATCGCCACAGAAAAATGGGGGCTTTATTTAACCAATGCCAATTTAACGGAAGTCAAACGCTTTGCCGTGTTAGATCATCTTAATGGTGCGAATGGGCGTGTGCCGGTAGGCAGTGCTTTCTTTAATGAGCATGAATTTGGTGTGATTGGCTGGAATAAAGTATTTGCCTTCTTTAAAGAAGATGATAGCCAATCTAAACGTGAAAGTTTCCCAAGCTTTATTGAGGGATTACAAAATTATCGCGTCACGGCGCGTGGTGCATACAATACCGTAAGATCTCGCTTATTCCACACCTTATCCATGGCATATCTGCCTGAAAATAATAGTGTTTACAGCATTACTGTTCCTGATGAGCACAAACAGAAATTGATTATTTCTCGTTTTGATCGTGCCGATAATATGTTATCGGAAGAATTTATTCCAAAATTGAAAGCCGGCATCGAATTAAAAGCAGAAAAAAATATTGGGGATTATTATATTACGGGTTTAACCGCACATAATGGTGATCTTTATGCCGTAAGTAAGGCTTTTTCTCAAGTCCTACGTATTGATCCACGTCGCCAAGAGATTGTTGAAGTGTACCAATTTAATGGCATTAAAAACCCACAAGGTATTACGTTTAACCAAGATTTAATGCAAATTCTCAGCTATGAAGAGGGTAAAAATGTCCTTTATTCTTTAAATATTAAATGAGAGTAAAATATCAAAGTAATAATTAGAAAAGTTATCTTTGAAAATTAGTTTGTTATTTTACGCATAAATTAAGGGGCTGTCCTAGATAACGACTAAAAACTCGATTTGGGTTAAGATAGTCAAATGAGAAAAAGTCGTTTAAGTCAGCACAAACAAAATAAACTTATTGAACTGTTTGTTGCAGGAGTTACTGCGAGAACTGCTGCTGAACTAGTGAATGTAAACAAGACAACTGCCGCTTACTATTTTCATTGCTTGCGATTTCTTATCTATCAAAACAGCCCACATTTGGAGATGTTTGATGGGGAAATAGAAGCCGATGAAAGCTATTTTGGTGGTACACGCAAAGGCAAGCGTGGACGTGGTGCAGTGGGTAAAACTGCGGTATTCGGGCTGTTGAAACGCAATGGCAAAGTTTATACTGTTGCCGTACCGAACACGCAATCCGCCACGTTGTTACCGATAATTCGAGAACAAGTTAAGCCTGATAGCATTGTTTACACGGATTTCTATCGAAGTTATGATGTACTTGATGTGAGTGAATTTAATCATTTTCGTATCAACCATAGTACGCACTTTGCAGAAAAACAAAATCACATTAACGGAATTGAGAATTTCTGGAACCAAGCAAAACGCCATTTACGCAAATTTAATGGTATTCCCAAAGCTCATTTTGAGCTGTATTTGAAAGAATGTGAATGGCGTTTTAATCACAGTAACTTAAAGTCTCAAATTTCCTTTCTAAAACAATTAGTTAAAGAGAGTTTGGTCTAGTTATCTAGGACAGCCCCTAAATTAAAATGAATCCTTATAAGTTTATGGCTTATAAGGATTTTTTATAGGATATAAATGGCGAAAAAAACGGGCAATTGCCCGTCTGTTTTTTTAATGTTGAATAGCAACTTGTTTGAGGAAAATTTGGCGGGGTTGAGTTAAACCAAGGCGTTCGGCTTCATTAACAAGATTTAATGCTTTATTGACATCGTTGGCTTTTAAAGCATGGCGTACCGCTTGATTGAAGTAATCCTCTGTACTTGTTTCTACTTTCTGAAAGGTTTTTCCCTTATTTTTTGTTGTTACTTTAGATTCTGTTTGATCCATATGACCTATTTTTTGTGGTGGAGCTTTTGGACTTTCAAATATCGGTTTATTTAATCCAATAAATTGGCTAGATTGAACGCCATCCACTTCCACCGTAATTTTCCCCTCATTGCTATGTGAGATGCTGAGATCCGCAATCGTAGGAGGCTGATTACCTTTGGCTTTAGCGAGGAGTTTTGCTGGGTGTGTGACCGTTGTTTTGCCTTGTAAATCCTCAGCGGTGGTGTAAACCAATAAGTAGATAAAATCTTGATTTGCTGTCGGCGTAAGATGTAACTCGGCGTGATAATGCGCGCCTTCTAACCCCCGCTCTTCTTTAAAGGTAAATTGTTTGGCGGGGTAGGTTAAAGCAGAATTAAATTGGCTATCTAACACGAGCACATTCGGTACAAAAACCGTTTTATTATTCACAACTTGGCTTTTAATCGTGATATTTAGCGTCCCTTGATTTGCGGGAATTTTATAGCCAACAACCGCGCCTGTTGCCCCTGAAAGGGTGCTTAATGTTGGCATTGCATTTTGGCTTTGGGATAAAGCAAGGGTATGCCAAGGATATTGTGCGAGTTCACGTTGAGTAGGCTGTAATGCTTGTACGCTTAAAGGTAAGGCAAGGCATAGGGAGAGTAACGTCCGTAATTTCATAATCCCTCCGAGGGTGCAAAATAATAAAAAAATCAGACCGCTTGTATTAGGTCAAATGAGTGAAAAAAAGAAAAGGTGAGG
The DNA here is from genome assembly GCA_023101485.1 of Pasteurellaceae bacterium Macca. Lineage (GTDB taxonomy): Bacteria > Pseudomonadota > Gammaproteobacteria > Enterobacterales > Pasteurellaceae > LVZB01. The sequence continues at coordinate 1,447,098 of LVZB01000001.1, forward strand.
CGAACCTCACCTTGTTATTGATTACCACCAAGCTTCAAATTGTACGCCGGTAATAAATTCACCGTCTTTGGCTTTATAGCCTTTATTGGTACGTTCTGCGGTATTGAATTTATCATTCCAATGGGCATAAGTGCCGAACACACGGATGGCTGGGCGAGCCCAAATACTGCTACCAGCTTGCCATTGTTGTGCAAGGGTCACTTTGGTGAGATCGTTTTTCTTCCCTGTGGCTTGATCTTTAATACGGTCGTAGCCCAGTTCCACTAAGGTGCTCATTGTATCTGTCCATTTATACATTGGGCGAATACCCGCGGAGTACCACGTTTTGCCTTGCTTGTTTTTCAAGTCTGTTTTTTCGTAGATTAACGCATACATCACTTCCACTTTATCGCTTGCGGCAACAACACCTTGGTTAATGAGGCGTAACATATTGCCACGATTGCTATCTAATGAACCTTGGGAATGTCCACTATTCCAAGATGTCATGGAATCTTTGGCATATTGCACAGTGAATTTGTTAAAGCCACCAAAGAAATTGCCTTGCGTATATTCGGCGGTTGCCATATAGCCGCGTTTAGTCGCTTTTGGATTGTTATAGTGAGCATTGTCTTTCACATGGGAATTGCCATAATCAAAGCCGAGTTCTAAAGAGCCATCTTTCCATAATTCAATACCGGCTAAGCGAACATCGAAAATATCGTTATAGACATCTTTTTTTACATCACGGTTACTTTTGTAGCTTTTGGTCGCATAGTCATAGTAATAAGAGAACGCACCGCCTTCTTCCGTATTACGCGTAACCGCAAGGGAGAGTTTCCCTAAACCAAGGTCAACATTTTCGACCCCCGCCCCCGGGCCTGAAATATCCCAGTAATAGAAGTCATTCATATGCACATCATGGCGTTGGTAGAAACGCTTACCCGCCCAAAGTGTCGCACCGGGGAGTGCATCGGCGAAGTTTTTAAATTGCACGTTGAGTTCCCGAAGTGCAGGGCTTGTGGCTGTCCAGTCATTGTTCTGTAACGTTCCACCGTAGGCAACATTAGTATCAAAATAGATACTTTTTTCGCCATTTTTATATAACTCTTGACCGAGTTTAAATTCAGCATAGGTGTCTGCTTCATTACCTAAACGGTATTTTGAACCACCGCCATTGACACTAAAAGCGGATTGCTCACCACCGCCAGATGTCCAACCAATGCCTGAACGGGCATAACCGTGGAAATCCACTGCTAACGCAGAAGTAGAAAGCATTGCCCCTGTAATTAGGGTAGCTAACAACGTTTTATTGATGTTCATAGGAACTCCTTTTAGTTTCTTGTTATTGTTACGTTTGTTCTCAAACGCCCTTTAATAAAATAGTTGAAAAGCTAAACACCAAGCTCTTTATACAGACGACGACAAGCTGTGCCGTCTTCTTTGAATAAGTGGCAACGATTTGGATTAATACCAATAGACATTGCGTCCCCTTCATTGACGAGGACAATATCATCCTGCCGATAGACAAGGTTCTGTTTAATGGGTGGCATTTCGAGGTGGATCTGCGTTTCGTTGCCGAGCTGTTCCACCACTTTGACTGAACCTTTGATACAGATTTCACTTTGCTCACAAGGAAGCAAATGTTCTGGGCGAATACCGAGGGAGAGATTATCGCCAATTTTCACGCCCTTACCTTCCACGGGTACCCAGAAATTGAGGTGGGTGGAATCGGGTAGCTCAATTTTCACCGCATCTTGGCGAACTTCAATCACCCGCACAGGGAGAAAATTCATTTTTGGCGAACCGATAAAGCCTGCCACAAAGCGGTTAGCTGGGTAGTGATAAAGCTCTAAAGGCTTGCCAACTTGGGCTACGTTACTGGTAATTTTATTGTTATTGCCCAAGGCTTGTAATACCACGATCTTATCCGCAAGGGTCATCGCTTCGACTTGATCGTGCGTCACATAAATCATGGTTCTGCCGAGTTTTTTATGCAGTTTTGAAATTTCTACCCGCATTTGCACCCGAAGGGCGGCATCAAGATTCGAGAGGGGTTCATCCAGTAAAAAAACCTCTGGTTGGGAAACGAGCGTCCGCCCAATGGCAACACGCTGACGCTGACCGCCGGAGAGCTCTTTAGGTTTGCGTTGTAATAGGTGTGCCAGTTGGAGAATCTCAGCGACTTGATTAACCCGTTGTTCAATCTCTGCTTTTGATACGCCAGCCAGTTTTAGCCCGAAGGACATATTTTCCGCCACGTTCAGGTGAGGATAGAGGGCGTAGGATTGGAAAACCATACCAATATTGCGTTTTGCAGGGGGGACATCGTTCATCCGTGTTTCGCCGATAAACAGATCCCCAGAGGTGATCTCTTCTAAGCCGGCGATCATTCGTAGCAAGGTCGATTTACCGCAACCGGAAGGGCCAACAAAGACCACAAATTCGCCCTCTTTGATATCAAGATTAACGTCCCGAGAAATATGCACATTGCCATAAGACTTACCCACTTTAATCAGTTTTACATCAGCCATTCTGCCTATCCTTCTGTTCATAATTTGGGGCATATCTTACTCCTCCACCCTCAGAATGAAATCATACCCTTGGCAAAAATTTTGCCTTTTTTCGGAAAATTTTTAGAGCCCCAAACAGGCAATTTTTGTGAGCGTGATCACAGTTTTGGGGCGTTTTTTTGTGATCTCCCTCACATTTTCTTAAAAAGGGCAGAAAAATGTGAAGTAGATCACTAATTTTGCGAGGAAGGAGGATAAGGGGGAATGATGAACTTGGTGGTAAAATACTTCACTATGCAAACGCTGTAATTTTTACATCCGATCTCAACAACAGGAGCATTCCTATGAAAAAACTTACCAAAACCGCATTGACTGTCCTCGCAGGCTTATTTCTCGCCCAAGGCGTGAATGCAAAATTAGTGGAAGGTCAATTAAACATTTGGATCAGTGCCGATAAAGGCTACAACGGATTGGCAGAAGTCGGCAAAAAATTTGAAACAGACACGGGCATTAAAGTGCTTGTTGAACACCCAGGCAAACTTGAAGAGCTTTTCCCACAAGTTGCCTCCACCGGTGATGGCCCGGATATTATCATCTTCGCCCACGACCGTTTTGGTGGCTATGCCCAAGCAGGGTTATTGGCAGAAGTGCAACCAAGTGCCGAATTTAAAGCAAAATTATCAGACATCGGTTGGGAGGCGAATAAATATAACGGCAAACAGATCGCCTACCCAATCGCGGTGGAAGCCCTCTCCCTCATTTATAACAAAGACTTAGTGCCTAACCCACCAAAAACGTGGGAAGAAGTAGCTGCCCTTGATAAAGAGCTCAAAGGCAAAGGCAAAAATGCCATTATGTGGAACTTGGCTGAACCGTATTTCACTTGGCCGATCATCTCCTCCCAAGGGGCGTATGCCTTTAAAGTCACACCGAATGGCTATGACGTGAAAGACATTGGCGTGAATAACGAAATGGCACAAAAAGGCTTGCAGTTTGTTGTTGATCTTGTCAAAAACAAAGTGATCAATGCCGATATGGATTACTCCGTTGCCGAAGCCTCTTTCAATAAAGGGGATACCGCGATGACGATTAATGGTCCTTGGGCGTGGGCAAATATTGAGAAAAGTGGCATCAACTACGGTGTGGCAGTCTTACCAACCCTTGGTGGCAAAGCTGGTAAGCCTTTTGTTGGCGTATTGAGTGCTGCGGTGAATGCGGCAAGCCCAAACAAAGATCTCGCCAAAGAGTTCCTTGAAAATCATCTCCTTACCGATGACGGTTTAGCCACGGTTAATAAAGATGCGCCATTAGGTGCGGTGGCATTAAAAAGCTATCAAGCAAAATTAGCGACTGACCCTCGCATTGCCGCAACGATGGCGAATGCTGAAAATGGCGAAATTATGCCAAACATTCCGCAAATGAGCCGTTTCTGGTATGCAGAAAAAGCCGCTATTGATAGTGCGGTGAATGGTCGTCAAGCGGTTAAAGCTGCCCTTGATGAAGCACAAACTAAAATCGAGAAAGAGTAACCTTTAAGCCCCCTTGCCCGTTTTGCAAGGGGGTACAAGCGGTCGATTTTAATGAACTTTTTGCACCACGCGCCTTTTCCTCCTTGCTGAGTTAAAAGGTGCGTAATATCGCAAAATACCGCCGACAAGCGGTCTTATTTTAGTCATTTCTTGTCCCTTTCTCGCTGTTCAACACAAGGAAAATAAGATGCTCTCAACAACGCCCTCCCTTTCAACCTCCCAGCTTTGGGTTAAACGTGCCTTTGTTGGCTTGCTCTATTTACTCGCTTTTTATTTGGTATTGACCATTTATCTCCAAGGCGAAATTTTATTTGCCTTGCTCACTTTGGTGATTGTGACCGCAGGGATCTACATTTTCAGTAGCGAACGCACTTACCGTTGGCGTTATGTTTACCCAGGTGTCGCGGCGGTGGGGATTTTCGTGGTGTTTCCGCTACTTTGTACGGTGGTGATCGCCTTTACCAATTACAGCGGTTCAAACCAACTTTCCTTCGAGCGAGTGGTGCAACAGCTACAAAGTCAGCACTATTTTTCCGGCGAACGGTTTGATTTCAAACTCCTTGAAGGGGCAGAAAAGCGTTATCAACTTGCATTGCATAATAAAACATTACAAAAAAGCTACCTTTCTGCACCGCTTGCATTGGCGGAATTAAAGGGAGACTTAACGGTAGAAGAGGTCGCCACCTTGCCCGATGCCACCGTTGCGCCCCTTAAAGTGATTACCCAAAATCGTCAGCAGTTACAAAGTATTCACTTAACACTCCCGAATAATGATGTTTTGACGATGAGTTCCCTCCGTCAATTTTCCCAACAAAGCCCTCGTTTTAGCTTTGAGAGCAGTGACCAAATTCTGACGAATCACGAAACCGGCGAACGTTTTAAACCTAACGATGAGATTGGCTTTTTCCAACAAATTGATGAGCAGGGCAATTTCACCGCAAAACGTTTAGAACCGGGCTATACAGTCGGGATCGGTTGGGCAAATTTTGCCAAAATTCTCACGGATGAAGGTGTCCAAAAACCCTTTATTCAAATCTTTATTTGGACGGTCGTTTTCGCGCTTTTAACCGTCGTTTTTACCACCTTACTCGGCATGGTTTTTGCTTCCCTTGTTCAGTGGGAAGCCCTTAAAGGTAAAGCCGTTTATCGTTTATTGCTTATCCTCCCTTATGCCGTGCCAGGCTTTATCTCCATTTTGGTGTTTAAAGGCTTATTTAACCAAAGTTTTGGGGAAATTAACCTGATTTTGGATAACTTATTCGGCATTCGCCCTGAATGGTTTAACGACCCATTCCTCGCTAAAGCGATGTTGCTGATTGTCAATACTTGGTTAGGTTACCCTTATATGATGATCGTCTGTATGGGCTTGTTAAAAGCGATTCCGCAAGATCTCTACGAAGCCTCCGCCATTGATGGGGCAACGGTATGGCAGAATTTCACCAAGATCACGATGCCAATGTTAATTAAACCGCTAATGCCACTGATGATTGCGAGCTTTGCGTTTAACTTCAATAACTTTGTGTTAATTCAGCTTCTCACCCAAGGTCGCCCTGCGATGATTAGCACAAGTACGCCGGCAGGACATACGGATCTTCTTGTCAGTTATACCTACCGTATCGCCTTTGAGGGCAGTGGAACACAAGATTTCGGCTTAGCCGCCGCGATTGCCGTGATTATCTTCTTACTTGTGAGTGGATTGGCGTTGTTCCAACTTCGTTTAACGAAATTACAGCAAGATTAAGCCCTCCGCCTTGGGGCGGAGGTGGGTAAATCCCCGTGATAAAAATGTAAAGGAAAAGACTATGGCTATTGTGCAACCTAAATCGATGAAATTACGGCTCTTTGGCACACATCTGTTTTTAATTGGCTTTTGTGCCTTGATTATGTTCCCGTTATTGATGATTCTGGGCATTTCTCTTCGCCCCGGCAATCTCGCCTTGGGGGAAATTATCCCGAGCCAAATCTCCTTTGAGCATTGGCAACTGGCATTAGGATTTAGCGTAACCCACGCAGATGGTAGCGTAACCCCACCGCCATTTCCGGTGCTATTGTGGCTTTGGAACTCCGTGAAAGTGGCAGGTATTACCGCATTGATTACCTTAGTGCTTTCCACCACGGCCGCCTATGCGTTTGCACGGTTACGCTTTGCCGGAAAATCAATGCTGTTACAAAGTATGTTGATTTTCCAGATGTTTCCGGCGGTATTATCCCTTGTGGCGTTGTATGCGTTATTTGACCGTTTAAGCAATTACATCCCTTTTTTAGGCTTAAACACCCACGGTGGCGTAATTTTCGCCTACTTAGGGGGGATTGCCCTACACGTTTGGACAATCAAAGGCTATTTTGAAACCATTGATAAATCCCTTGAAGAAGCCGCCGCCCTTGATGGTGCGACACCGTGGCAGACATTCCGTTTAATCTTGCTCCCACTTTCTGTGCCGATTTTGGCGGTTGTCTTCATCCTTGCATTTATCTCGGCGATTATTGAAGTCCCTGTGGCATCCCTTCTCTTGCGTGATGTGAGCAACTACACCCTTGCCGTAGGTATGCAACAGTATCTCCACCCACAAAACTACCTTTGGGGCGATTTTGCCGCCGCGGCAATTCTCTCGGCGATTCCAATTACCCTCGTCTTTATTGTGGCACAACGCTGGCTTGTCGGTGGGCTGACCGCAGGTGGTGTGAAGGGCTAATTTCGTGATGCCTCCTCTGATTGAACCATGGGGAGGCATTTGCAAGCGGTCGAATTTTTTCAACAATTTACCCCCCAATTTTCAACCTTTTCAGGAAGTACGAAAGATGAAAAAACATCCCTATCTCAACCCCTATTTTCTTGATGAACACGGTCGTCGCCGTTATGCCGAAGGCTCGGTCTATGGCAATATTGCTCGCTTATTAGGTAAGCCCAAAAGTCGCAAAATATTACCCCCCGTGAAAGTCGCCACCCAAGGGGATAACCTTTTTATCCGCCTTTTCCAAGGGGAGGGAAAAACGATTCAGGCTGACTGGCAACTGACCTTAGAAAATGGGGAGATCTTAACGGGTAAAGTAAAACGAAATACCATTCAACTGCCGAACCACTTACCCCTTGGCTATCATCAGTTAAGCCTGCCACAATATGGCGTGGGTTGTCGTGTCATCATCACACCCCAACGGGCTTACCAACCGAAAGAGATCGCCCAAGGGCAGAAATTATGGGGGGCAATTTTGCAACTCTATACCCTACGTTCTGCCCAAAATTGGGGGGTAGGGGATTTCGGCGATCTGGCGGAATTTTTAACTAACATCGCGGAAAAAGGGGGCGATTTTGTCGGGTTGAATCCTATTCACGCCCTGTTTCCAGCCAATCCCGAAGGGGCAAGCCCTTATAGCCCTTCTTCTCGTTTATGGCAAAATGTCCTTTATATCAATGTCGGTGCGGTAGAGGCCTTTCAGCAGAGTGAAAAGGCACAAAGCTGGTTTCATAGCCAAGATACACAACGCCAACTTGCCGAAGCGAGGGGGAAGGAGTATGTCGATTATTCCCAAGTGATGTGGCTGAAACTCACTGGATTACGTTTTGCCTTTGAGCAGTTCCAACATCAAGATCAAACTGTGTTTGAGCAATTTATCGCAGAACACGGCGAGGGTTTGATTCTCCAAGGGACTTTTGATGCGTTACATCACTTTTTAAGTGAGCGATTTAGCCAACAGTGGGGGTGGAATTGTTGGGATAAGACATATCAATCCTACCAAAGCCCTCAGGTCAAAGCATTTCAGCAAAGCGAAGGGGCGTTAATTCGCTTTTATATGTGGCTACAATTTCTGGCTCAACAGCAGTTAAGTGCCTGTCATCAGCTTGCTCAGCAGTTAGGCATGCCGATTGGTTTTTACCGTGATCTTGCCGTTGGCGTGGCAGATAACGGTGCGGAAACTTGGGCGGATAAGGATCTTTTCGTCCTTGGGGCATCGGTGGGCGCACCGCCGGATATTATGGCACCACAGGGGCAGAATTGGGGGCTTTCGCCTATGCACCCAGAAGTGCTACAAGAACGGGGCTATGAGCCGTTTATCTCCCTTTTACGCGCTAATATGAAAGATTGTGGGGCATTGCGAATTGACCATATTCTTGGTTTTGCCCGCCTTTGGTGGGTTGTGAAAGGGGAATCGGCAAAAAATGGCGCTTATGTTAAATACCCCTTAGAAGATCTCCTTGCCATTCTTGCTCTAGAAAGCCAACGCAATCGCTGTTTGATTATTGCCGAAGCCCTTGGCACAGTGCCGAAGGGGATGTTACAAGCCCTTGAACAGAAAGGGATCTTGGCATACAACATTTTCTATTTTGAGTACGATCATCAAGGCAGTAAGCCCCTTGAAAATTACCCTTATCAGGCGATGACAACGCTCAGCACCCACGATCTCCCTACGGTGAAAGGCTATTGGCAGGGGTATGATTTCGATCTTGGGCAACGTTTTGGCATTTACCCGAATGAAAAAGTCCTCAATATGTTAAGAGGTATTCGTGCGCAGAATAAAGCCGAAATCCGTCAAGGCGTAGAACGCAGTGGGCTTACCCTTGAAAGGGATAGCGATGACGTCAGCTCGCTTTTCACCCACCAGCTCCAACACTATGTGGCGGGTACGCAGAGTGCGTTATTCGGCACGCAACCAGAGGATTGGCTCAATATGCTTGAACCGGTGAATATCCCCGGCACGAGTACGGAATACCCGAACTGGCGGAGAAAATTGAGTAAAACGGTGGCGGAGATATTTGCCGATCCTGAGATTGATCGCCTGTTACAACGTATTGAAGAAAAGCGTCAAGCATAAAATTCGCCCCCGATACACGGGGGCAGAAAAGGTATTAAGGGGCTGAAAAGCGATAACGAATGGCGTGTTGATAGCGCTCCCCTGCTTGGCTTATTCCACCAAGGTGTTGCCACTCAGGGTGGTTTGGTGTGTCGGGGAAAAACTCTGGTTCAAGGGCAACACCAGCGTAGTCGCCATATTCTCCCCCCGTCATATTCGGTTGTCCGGCTAACCAGTTACCGGTGTAGAGCTGTAAAGCAGGGAGTGTAGTGCTGATTTCAAGATTTAACCCTTTAGCGGAGAGAAGACAAGCGGTCGAATTGAGATCATTTTTTGTCAAGCGAAATGCGTGATCGTAACCTTTGACCTTCTGTTGATCGGCATCTTTAAGCAGATCTTGCCCGAGCGTTTTCCCTTGGCGGAAATCAAAACTAGTGCCAACAACGGATCTCAAAGGTGCATTGGGAATGCCCGTTTCATCAACGGGTAAATAGTGATCGCCATTGATTTGCAAGTGGTGGTGGTGAATGGTTGCCTCGCCACTTAAATTAAAATAGGCATGGTTTGTTAAGCATAACGGCGTGGCAAGATCACTTTCGGCATCAAAAAGGATCGTTAATTCATTATTGTGGAGGCGATATTCCACCTCCGCCCATACATTCCCCCCAAAGCCCTCTTCGCCATCTGCAAAATAGTTACGAAATCTCATCCCCTGTGGGGTGGCAAAGACAACTTCCCATCTTTTTTTATCCCCCCCGACAAGCCCGCCGTGTAAGTGATGTTCGCCGTTATTTTGGTGAAGCTGGTAGTGCTGACCATTGAGAGTATAACGCCCGTGGGCAATACGATTAGCATAACGCCCAATGGTTGCACCAAAATAAGCGCTATTTTCTTGCCAACGTTCTGGCGTGGTGGTGACTAACACTTCCTGCCATTGGTTTTGATGTTTAACTTGGCAGGAGAGCCAACTTGCCCCAAAGTCAGAAACGACTATATGTAAGAAATCATTATGAAGCTCAAAGCATTGCATCATTTCCTCCTTTCCTCCTTTCCTCATTGGCGTTAAATCACATGAACACCGTCGCTTGCTGTGCAAAGATAGAATGTTTCTGCTATACCAGTTTGTTTTTGGTAATTTTCCGCAATTAAGGTTTTTAATTGATCGACCTTTTCATTCGGCACAAGGCAAACGACACAGCCACCAAAGCCACCGCCGGTCATTCTTGCCCCGCCATTTTTCCCAATCGCCACTTGGGCGAGTTCCACTAAATAGTCAATTTCAGGAATAGTAATTTCAAAATCATCGCGCATTGAGTCGTGGGATTGTGCCATTAACTCCCCGAGCTTGACCATATCCCCCGCTTTTAAGGCCGTGACCGCATCAAGCACACGCTGATTTTCAGTGACAACGTGTTTTGCCCGTTTGTAGGCTAATTCGCTTTCGGCTTTGAGGGCTTCCCCTTGGGCGTTAAATTGTTCAAGGCTGACATCACGCAACGCTTTCACGCCAAAAAATTGTGCTGCTTGTTCGCACTCTTGACGACGGCTATTGTATTCGCCGGTAACTAAATCGTGCTTCACATTAGAGTTAATAATTGCAATGGCATAGCCTTGTGGCACAGGCGTTGGGGTGATAGCAAGGCTACGGCAATCGATCATAATAAAATGATCTTTCTGCCCAAGGGCAGAGGTGAGCTGATCCATATTGCCACAGTTTGCCCCCACGAACAGATTTTCCGCTTTCTGCCCGATTAAGGCGATATCCGTCAGGGAAATATCCAGTTTGCCTAAGCATTGGCAGGTTTGCCCGATGGCAATTTCTAAGGCGGCGGAGGAGCTTAACCCCGAAGACATCGGCACATTGCTCGTCATGGCTAGATCCGCGCCGTGGATAAATTCGGGGTGCTTTTCCTGCATAAATTTCACTACACCACGGACATAGTTTTTCCATTTATCTTCACTTTGTGGAATCGGTTTTTTCAAATCAAAGGCATCGGTTTCTTGAATATCAATGGCATAGACTCGCCAAATGCTATCTTCCCGAGGGGTAAAACTCACAGCCATACCGTAATCAATCGCACAAGGCATTACAAAACCGTCGTTGTAGTCCGTGTGTTCGCCAATAATATTGACCCGCCCAGGGGCAAAGACGGTGTGGCTGGCGTGATAGCCAAAATGTTGTTCAAATTGCTGTTGGGAAAGTTCAATCGGATTCATTGTAATTCCTCATTAAATAGTGATTCTGTGGAAAGCCGTTGAGGGCTATTGGGCTTTGTAATGCACCTCATCGCTAACATTGCGTAGCCGTTCTGCGGCTTGTTCGGGGGTGAGATCCCGTTGGGCTTCGGCAAGCATTTCATACCCCACCATAAATTTCCGCACCGTCGCCGAACGGAGAAGAGGTGGGTAGAAATAGGCGTGTAGTTGCCAATGATCGATTGGGCGATCATCTTTAAAAAACGGGGCAAAATGCCAGCCCATTGAATAAGGGAACGCACATTGGAACAGGTTATCGTAACGGCAAGTAAGCTTTTTAATCGCTAGGGCTAAATCGGATTTTTCTTCTTCCGTGAGTTCATCCATACGGCGAATGACCCGTTTTTTCGGCATCAATAAGGTTTCAAATGGCCAAGCCGCCCAATAGGGCACAACGGCGATCCAATGGTTCGTTTCGGTGACAGTTCTGACGCCCTGTTGCTGTTCTGAACGGGCATAATCCAATAGAAGATTGCTTTGATGTTGTGTGAAATAGCGGTGGAGATTCTGCTCTTTTTTAGCAATTTCATTCGGTAAAAATGAGTTCGCCCAAATTTGCCCGTGTGGATGAGGCTGAGAGCTTCCCATCATCGATCCTTTATTTTCAAAGGCTTGCACCCAAAGGTAATCTTTACCAAGTTCTGAAAGTTGATGATTCCAAGTATCCACCACACCACGGATTGCTTCTAGGGAAAGCTCCGGCAAGGTTTTGCTATGATCAGGCGAGAAACAGATCACACGAGCTAACCCTTTTACACTCATAGTCTGGAAAAGTGGATCAGTGCTTGGTGGTGCATCAGGGGTATCAGGCATCAGAGCGGCAAAATCATTATCGAAAACATAAGTCCCTGAATAATTGGGGTTTTTATCCCCTGAAATCCGCTGATTGGTGGGGCAAAGGAAACAATTTTCATCATAGTGGGGGAGTATTTCCGTGGCGGGTTTATCCACCTGCCCACTCCACGGACGCTTAGCCCGATGGGGGGAAACTAAAATCCATTCATCTTTTAAAGGATTATAACGGCGATGGGGGTGATCATTTTGGTTAAATGTTTCGCTCATTGGAGTGCTCCTGTCAAAACAAAAATTATTTTGTAAGTATAACTCAATCAAAAAAGGGTGTATGTGACGATCTTCACAAAACAAACAAGCGGTAGGATTCTATTGATTTTTTGCTATTCCCCCTGCTAGCGGGGGGAAGTCCCCGAAGGGGGATGGGGGGCTTAAAGCAAAATGGGGAGCTAACCTCTACGTTTAAAACGTATTTTTCCTTTTTCAAAGTACATAAATTCATTTAGAATTTAGCCATTTTTTATCTATCGCCTATTGCAACCAAATTGAGGACAAATACAATGACTACGACTGATCAGATAATTTTTAAAACGCATTAAGCCTTTTTAAACGAACTCGACGGGGCGGATAAACTTCGCCAACAATGCTGCCAATTACAGGTATGGCATATAGGACAAAATAGTTGGTAAAAACTGGCTTAAAGCCTTATAGTAAAAGGCTTTAAGCTCTTCTTTTGAAAATGAACAAAAAACTTGTCCTTTTTGCCAAAAAAGAAGACTCGCAAGTATGGTAATAATGTCCAACGCTATAAATGTAATTCTTGCGGTAAACTTTTTACTCTTCAAAAGAGATTAAACCCAACTGATATTTGACACGATTATTCAGTTAGAAAACAAACCTACCAACAACTTGCAGATAAATATCATTCTGAAGTAGATCAGCACTTATGCTAAGCTATAAAAATGAAGATAACTCATTGTAAATTAAAGAAATATATCCAGAAAAAATGACTTGAATTTTTTGTGTTAGAAGTATTACAAAGAAAATTAAGACAGCTAGCTGGGGTTGTACGGATTATTATCACAGCTATGACGCCCTTGATGTGAGTGAATTTCACCACGAACGGATTAACCATTCCGAGCGTTTTGTCAAGAAAACTAACCGCATAAATGGTATTGAAAATTTTGGAATCAGGCGGAAAGAGAGCTAAGAAAATACAACGGAATGGATAAAAAATCCTTTATAAACAATATCTTATGCGATCTTGTTAAACCGCTATGAGGACGTAACTTATCTTTAAGGTCTTTAAATAATCCCTCTATTCTATTTGTCGTTTTTTCAATATTAAGTTCAGGATACTTTTCGTAGGTAAAAAGATATTCATAGTATCGTTTAATACTTGCCGCTGCACTTCTTATATTTCGATGTTTATAAGGAAAATGGCCTTTTTCATTAGGTATATTTGAGCGTTCATTTAAAAAATCTTTATGCTTTATTTTCCAAGCGTGCAATCTTAAATAAAACTCATTTTTCGAACTCTCTTTTAATGTTTTTATTATCAATTTTAATTCTCTGCCTGCATGAGATTGATGCTTCTTTCTTAACGCTCTCATCACAATCGCAACGAGATGAAATTGGCACAACAGTGTAAACCTTGCCGTTATGCTTGAGAAGCCTAAACACCGCTGTTTTGCCACCGACTCCCCCGATCTCGTTTACCCTTGCGAGCACCTCCAAAATAGCTTGCATCCACTTCAACTTCACCCTCAAGCATTTCAAGATGAGGACTGTTTTGATAGATGAGTAGACGTAATCGGTGGAAATAGTAAGCTGCCGTATTCTTGTTTATATTAACCAACTCAGCGACTGTTCTTCTGCTACGCCTACAACAAGAAGCTCAATGAGTTTAAATGGTTTGTGCTGGCTTAGACGATTTTTTCTCATTTGGATAGTGCTCCAAAATGGGAAATTTTACAGTTATCTAGGATAGCCCCTAAATTAAATATGTATTCTATATCTTGATGATCTAGTTCAAAATCAAAGAGTTCAATATCTTATAAATGTAAGAAACTATCTGGTGAATCTTGCATTTTTCCGTTCTAAATCAATTGCAAAGTCATTATAGAGACACATGTTTATATTAAATTCAGATTTCCTTGTGAAAACTTTAAAAATCCCACGCTGGGACTTTTTCTAAAATTCTTGGGGCTGTCCTAGATAACGACTAAAAACTCGATTTGGGTTAAGATAGTCAAATGAGAAAAAGTCGTTTAAGTCAGCACAAACAAAATAAACTTATTGAACTGTTTGTTGCAGGAGTTACAGCGAGAACTGCTGCTGAACTAGTGAATGTAAACAAGACAACTGCCGCTTACTATTTTCATCGCTTGCGATTTCTTATCTATCAAAACAGCCCACATTTGGAGATGTTTGATGGGGAAATAGAAGCCGATGAAAGCTATTTTGGTGGTACACGCAAAGGCAAGCGTGGACGTGGTGCAGCGGGTAAAACTGCGGTATTCGGGCTGTTGAAACGCAATGGCAAAGTTTATACTGTTGCCGTACCGAACACGCAATCCGCCACGTTGTTACCGATAATTCGAGAACAAGTTAAGCCTGATAGCATTGTTTACACGGATTTCTATCGAAGTTATGATGTACTTGATGTGAGTGAATTTAATCATTTTCGTATCAACCATAGTACGCACTTTGCAGAAAAACAAAATCACATTAACGGAATTGAGAATTTCTGGAACCAAGCAAAACGCCATTTACGCAAATTTAATGGTATTCCCAAAGCTCATTTTGGGCTGTATTTGAAAGAATGTGAATGGCGTTTTAATCACAGTAACTTAAAGTCTCAAATTTCCTTTCTAAAACAATTAGTTAAAGAGAGTTTGGTCTAGTTATCTAGGACAGCCCCATTATTTTTTAGGCAGTGTTAAAGCTGCCTATTATTTAAGATACTAGATTTATAAAGCGTTGAAAATAAAAGCAATTAAACCAAGTTTTTCATTTTCTCCTTGCCTATATAAAAGTAAACACTTAGACTAGCCAAGCTTTAGCCAGTGTGGCGAAATTGGTAGACGCAGCGGATTCAAAATCCGCCGTTGAATAAACGTGTCGGTTCGAGTCCGACCACTGGCACCATTACCTTTACAATCTCTTTTCATAATTATTCAACAATCTTTTATAATCTTTCTTTGATACCATTCATTTAAGATAATATTGCTTTAAAAAGCGATAGTACATTTCAGCAAAAATAGAGAAAGCCCAGAGGGAGAGTAATATCCAAAATGGGCTATCTTGCTAGTTATCAGTGATTTAACCAAATAACCTATCCATCTCTTCAATCAATTCGGCATTGGGCTTATCAAAAAACACGCCACTGCCGGCATTACCATTCATGCCTCGCAAAAAGAGGTAGGCGACACCGCCGAAATGGGTTTCATAGTCATAATCTTCCCCTAAGCGTTGCTCTAAATAGCGGTGGAGTGCAAGGGTATAGAGGAGGTATTGCAAATCGTAGCGGTATTGCCCCATCGTTTTGCGTAGATTTTCGTCCGTGTAATCCTGTGGGCGGTCGCCGAGGAAGTTGGATTTATAGTCGAGGAGATAAAATTTCCCCTCAATTTGGACGATTAAATCCACAAAACCACGGATAAAGCCGTTGAGTTGGCTAAGTTGGAGATCGGGTAGTTTTGCCGCCAAAGTGGTATGTTTTTTCAACAGTTTATTTAACGTTGGGAGGGCTTTTTCGTTCTCTAAGCGGAGATAGAATTGCCATTCGTTAAGGCGTTTATCCCGAGTAACATCCCCTAAGCAGAATCCGCCGTCATAAAGAGGCGTTTGGCAAATCTGCTCAAACCATTGGGTAATTGGCTCAACCCAACATTCATCTAGATTAAGTTGCTCACAGAGATGTTGTACTTGGCTCACTTCAAGGGCGTTTTGGAAATCCCAATGCTCAAAGAATTGGTGCAACACATTCCCTACTTTTGTGCCCTGTGGGAATTGATAAGGGGTGCGGAGCTGGGCTTGTTCTTCGAGTTGTTCCGTCATCATCGTTTGGCGGTCGTCATCACGGGCGTTGTCTAAATAGGTGTTCGTTGATGCGGTTGCACTGTGTAAGCGTTCATGCTGGGCGATTAAGCCTGTGAAACTGGTGATCTGCCCATTGAGGGTAATTTTTCCTTGAAATTCCCGAGCTTGTAACGCTTCTTTCGTGTGTTGGGCTGGTCGCCACGGATCTTTCGGCGGTAAATCGGCGAGTTTGGTGTATTCACATTCAATCCCTTTTTGCGTTAATAGGGTGGCGGTATCGACATCAGGGGCACTGCCACCTAAGCCAATTTCACCATTGGTCAGTAGGTAGCTTACTGCATTCCACGCTTTGCCAAATTGGCGAGGGAGAATAGCATTTTGTTGGTAGGATGCACGAGTCATTGCCACATAAAGTAGGCGAAGATCTTCGGCGAACTCTTCTTGGTTAAGCTGGGCTTTGACCTCGTCATTAGATTTACCAAAATGCCAGCAGGGCTTATCTTGTTTATCACGGTAGATCACCATCCCTTGGCTCGTTCTTTCTTGGCTGGCTTTACCGATAAACGGCAACCACACCACAGGGTATTCCAACCCTTTTGAGCCGTGAATAGTAACGACTTTAACAAGCCCCGCTTCGCTTTCTAAGCGGAGGGTCTGTTCTTCGGATCGTCCATTGGATTTTTGTAGTTGCTGTTCATACCAACGCACAAGGGTGGATTCATTTTCCACATTCGGCATCTCCCCTTGGAGAAGTTCAGCGAGGTGGAGAATATCCGTCATTCGGCGTTCCGCGTTCTCCTGTGCGTTGATTCGCTCAATGATGCCACCTTGGAGAAAAATATGGTGCAACATTGGCAAAACCCCTTGATAGTGCCAAATCTGTTGGTAGTGATTAAAGCGTTCTACCCAATAATCCCAGTGGTTTTCATCGTGTTTGAGGTGGTAGATCTCCTTCGCATTGAGCCCCCAAAGTGCCGTGCCAAGGGCAGACAGTAGGGTGCGAGGGTGTTCGGGGTTTAAACAGGCTTTGAGTATAAAGCATAGATCTTGTGCTTCTTGGGTTTCAAAGACGCTACTTTTTTCCGAAAAGAAGACCGATTGAATACCGCACTCACTCAAAGCTTCGCGAATCAGACTGGCTTGATTGTGGCTACGCACTAAAACGGCAATATCTTGGGGGGCAAGCGGTCGTTTTTTTTGATCTTTTTGCAGCGCCAGTTTCCCCTCTTCGGCTTTTTTAAGTTGCTGTTGAATCAGATAAGCACAGTGCTTGGCGATGTCTTTATCCGATAAATCATCTTGCAAGTAGTAGTGACAGCTTTGCTCGCCCACTAAAACTGCCCCTTTGTCGTGGGTATTGACGGGCTGATATTGAATGCCGGCGTGGAGGAAAGGGCTCTGCGTGCTTGCCGTTGGAAAACTAAAAAGCTGGTTAGTGCTTTCGACTAAGGGGGCTAAGGTGCGGTAGTTGGTGTCAAGGGTTGCTTTTTCCGTCACCGTATTGGCAGCATTGAGATAGGTAAAAATATCCGCACGGCGGAATTTATAGATCGACTGCTTCGGGTCGCCAATCATCATAAAGCCTTGGGATTGCCCCTGCTCGGGCATAAAAATATGGCGGAAAATAGTGTATTGCTCTTCGTCCGTATCCTGAAATTCATCAATCATCGCAAAGGGGTAAAGTTGGCGAATTTGGGCGCAGAGTGTTTCCCCCCGTTCGGGGTGTGTCACTCCTTGGCGAAGAACTTGCAAAATATCATCAAAACTTTTTTCTTTATGCTCTGCTTTATGTTCAGCGAGTTTCCCTTTTAAATGTGTGAGGAACTGATAAAGGAGTAGGGATTTTGTTTTCCCTTCAAATTGCGTTTGGTAAGCGGTCAAAAATTGCTGGTTTTTTGCAAAGTGCGGGTGGGTCAGTATTTCTGCCCCCTCTTCGGCGGATGCTTCTATCATCTCTTGAGTAAAGCGTGCAAAATGTTCAGGCAGATGAAGTGCCTCACTATTTGCCCAATTTTCGACCTCGTTTATCCATGTTTGTAATCGTTTATTTTGGTAAATTCGGCGATTAAGGGATTTTTTCACGCCTTTTTTATATTCTTTATTGATCTCTTCGTTGAGCGTGTCGTGAATTTGTGTTTGATGGGCAAGCCAATAGGCTTTGACTTCGCCAATAAAGTCTTTGAGTTGATTGATAAAACCGCCAAGGGGTTGGTTAATCCATTGTTGCGCTTCGCTCAGTTCAGGTGGCACGCCGTAGAGATAGCCCTGTACTTCTGAAAGGGCATTTTGCGGTGTGCCTAACAGTTCGCTGACAAGGCGAGCATCGGCTAAATTCATGGGATAGAACAGTTCTCGCCACGTTTCTTGGGCAAGTTGGGTGAGAAGTTCGCTCTCGTCGGCTTGTAAATCAATATCAAAACGCACACCCGAGTTAAAGGCAAATTGGAACAGCATTTTTTGGCAGAAACTGTGAATAGTGAAAATGCTGGCGAGATCGATCTCCTTTTCCGCAATACTTAAGCGGAGTAACGCTTGGGGGAGGTTATCTTGCACACCTTGATAGAGTTCAAACAGAAAATCATCTTCCACATCCCCACTTTGATAGGCGTGAAAACGCTCAATGGCGTATAAAATCCGCTTGCGAATACGATCCCGTAACTCCTGCGTAGCCGCTTTGGTAAAGGTCACGACGAGGATTTGTTCCACCGTTAATGCCTTGCAATTCACCCCTAATAAGAGGCGTAAAAAGAGGTTGGCAATGGTGTAGGTTTTGCCTGTACCGGCGGAGGCTTCAATTAGGCTAGATTGGTCGAGGGGCAGAGATAAAGCGTTAAGGCGTTTCATAAGGATTTTAGCTGTTGAGATTAAAATGCGTGGCGAAATATTGCCCCATTCTACCTGAGGGAAATAGTCAGGGCAAGGCGAGCAAAAGGGGAAAAATGGGGGCTAAATGAGCCCCCGAGGTTGATGATGTGCTAAGGCAAAAATAAGCTCAGCGGGCGTTGTTTCACTAATTGCCAAACGCTTTTTGCGATCTCTTTCCAGCTTTCTACTTCCGTATTTAAGGAGCGCAGAGCCAGATTGAGGGCGAGGGAGAAGCTGACAATTAAATTCACCACACCAATTAACAAGACAAAAAACAGGCTTTGGGTAAAGAGGGCAATGCCAAACTCTCCGCTGACCGAAGCGTAGCCAATATTTGCCGAGGAGAAAGCAATATGGCGAATATCAAGGGGAAGCCCGAGCCAGTAGCCCACCACACCAGTTAAGCCGAGGAGCATGCCAAAGCAGAAATTCCCCATGATTGAGCCGTAGTTTTCGTGGAGATAATTGGCAAAGCGTTCCCGAGTGGCTGGTGCCATGAGGCGTTTAAGGAGAGGGTGTTCCTGTAATCGCATACGCAGGTTGAGGTAGTGGCAACGGTTATCGAAAAAACCTGAAATAATCCCCGAGAAGAACAGCCATACCCCAGCAATTCCTGCAAACCACAATGTGCCGGCGGTAGGGTCGATACTGTGGAGTTGGTAGCCTACTTGGCTTTCCGAGAGTAACGGTGTGCCGTTGAATGATTGATAGCCCACGGCGATAAGCGCCGAAACGGAAACCGCAATCAGTACATTGCCTAATACGGCAATACTTTGGGAGCGAAATACATCAATCAATAGTTGGGCTAATTGCAGATTGACACTCTTCCCTTGGCTATTTTGCCCCACAGCTTCGGCAAAGCGTGCTGCGGTCATCGCCGGCTGTTTGGTGGCAACGGTGCCGTGAAGCATAAAAATTAAGGTAAAGCCCAAGCCGTAATTAAGCCCTTCGGCAATGCCTTTCCACACTTTATCCGTGATGATGCCCCCGAGATAGATTTTCAGTAATGCCATGAAGGCGATGAGCAAGCCCCCAGCAGCTGCGGAGAGGAACATTGTCCAATATTCTGAGGTTGAACGGGTAATGTAGTGTTCGCCGTGATCGCTGGTATTTTGCGTAATACTGCGAGAAAGCATATGGACACTCTGTTTCCAAAGGCGTGTCACGCTATGTTGATCAGCGGAAGCCACGGCAAGATGGCTGGTTAAAAGCAAGATTCTACGGGGTAAAAAACGGTTAGAGGCGAACACTTCCATTAACGTATCTAAGCGGTTAAGGGTCTGTTCTAGCCGTTCTAAGAGATACGCCACGCCAAGGGAAGAGCCCATATTCGCGCCCTTTTTCTTTAAGCGTTCAATCAATTCTCGGCTTTGGGCGAACATCACTTGGAGATGGGCATCATCAAAGGCTTGATTCTGCTTGCGTGCGTCAATCCAGTGCATGACCTCCCGTTGTAGCGCAATAAAGGGGCTATCCGCCTCAAGAAGAGCTGGGTCAAGACGCATCAATTCCGGTTCCATTTCTTCGGCGGCAATCCAAATGGAGAGCATTTTAATCGCAAATAGCCCTTCATAGCGGAGGTGGTTATCCACAGTTTCCCTCTCGTGGGGGCTGGCGTGACGGCGAAGGAGCGTAAAAAGGCTATCCCAATCACGCAGAGGCATTGCACTGATCCAATCGCTATCGTGTTTATCCTTAAATAGTAGGAAAAAAATATCCCGTAAATCTTTTTCATCTTTAAAGGCAGGGGTGATTTTTTCGTACAGACGGGTGCGTAACTCTCGCCCAAAACCTTCTCGCCCTAAAATGCCATTACTGATTAAAAGTGGATAAATTCGCATACTGCATAGCCAACGACAAAGCTCCCGAGAAAGTGTCTGTGTAGTGGTTTTATGTTTTTTGAGCGTTTTGGTTAGAAGCTGAATGCGTTGGCTTGGCGTGCCTTCTTCGGGCTGGCGTAGCCATTGGCAAAGGCTATCAAGGAGGGAAAAAATCTGTTGTTGGGCGAGTTTTTCCTCAATAAAAGGAATGAGTGTTTCAGCGCTGAGGTGAATTGGGTTGTTCAAAATATCTCCTGTTTTCAATGATTTCAAGACGATATGATAGCACAACCCGATTTTGGCAGATTTGTCGCGTGCAAATTTTTTGTTTTTTTCGACCGCTTGTGGTTACTCCAACACGAGGAGATCCGGCAAGGTGGCGAAACTTTCTGCCTTAACGGTATTGTGAAAATCCGTCAAATAGGCGGTGGTTAAATCCGCCTCGCGCATTGCTCCGTAAAGGTTACTGTATAGCCCTGTTTGGGTGATTTTGCGCGCCACGATATAACCCCGTTCTAAATAGGGTTTCACCGCCCAGTAGGGCAGTGCGGCAACGCCCCTTTTACTGGCGACTAATTGAATAATCGCAATGGTAAGCTCACTGGTCCGCCGAGGTGGGTTAATCCCAGCAGGGAGGAGAACTTTGCGCAGTAAATCCAACATATCATCAGGCACGGGGTAGTGGATTAAGGTTTCATTGCAAAAATCCTCCGCTTCCCAAATTTCTTTATGGGCGAGGGGATGATCCCGAGAGCAAATGGCGACCATTTCATAGGAAAAAAGCGGTTGGTAAGCAATGCCGGCGGTTTCTTCCATTTCAGCGACTACAGCCCAATCGGCACGATGTGTGAGAAGCAAGCCTACGGTGTCGGTATGAAAGCCGGACACAATATCCAGCTCCACTAATCCCCAACCCTGGCGAAAGCGATCCATTGCCGGCATAAGCCAATCAAAACAGGTGTGGCACTCTACGGCAATGCGTAATTCCCCCACTTCCCCTTGTTTAATGCGAGCGAGATCAAGCTCCGCCTCAATGACTTTCGGTAAAATTTCATAGCCGAGTTGGATCAATCTTTCTCCGGCAACGCTAAAGCGAATAGGCTGAGTTTTTCGTTCAAAGAGGACGAGATCGTACTGTTCTTCGAGTAACTTAATTTGGTGGGAGAGGGCGGATTGGGTCAAGAAAAGCCGTTTTGCAGCAAGGGATACACTGCCACTCTCTTTGAGGGCGATAAGGGTTTTTAAATGGCGAAGTTCAAGAAAAATGGGTTTCATTGTGTTTCCTCAAAAAAGTCGAGTGTCATACTAGCATTAACAGATGAAATTGATCAGACTTAAATCGCATTTATTGCATCACAACGTTCAAATATGAGGAGCTCCTTATGAAAAACATCGTAAAATTCGGTTATACGGCTTTGGCTTGTTTAGTGTTAACGGCGTGTGGAAGTAGTGGTGGCGGATCGTCCGATTCAACGGCAAAAAATACCACCGCAACCCCTTCTAAACCAACAGTTTCTACGCCAAGTAATAATTCCTCTTCCACAAATAAGCCTACTGCTCAACCTTCTCAACCAGCCAAACCAACTCATCAAGCACCCGTTACGGAAAATAAACCGACAGCACAGCCTACTGTTACTGCACCAAGTAATAAAACGGGAGGTGTAGTGGTAAATTCCACAGTAAAAAATCTCACAGAGAGTGAGAATCCTAATATTATCCTAGTAGATGGAAAAACCATCCGTGTGGGGTATGAAGATGTGGGGATTCACGCTTATGCATTTGGACGATTCAATGGATCGGCTTATTGCTGTGGGCAATATAGTGCGATGCGTTTTGGGGCATTAGATACAAAAGATGGGAATAGTTATGTGTTCTATAATGGTTTGCCAAGTCAAAATGTGCCAACATCAGGAACAGCAAATTATTCTGGACATTCAATTATCAAAGCGGGTGCTGGGAGTGATTGGGTAGAAGGGACATCACAGTTCCAAGTCGATTTCGGTGCAAAAACGTTAAAAGGTTCATTAACGTCGGAGCAAGCTTCTACAGTTGATATTAAAGCTCAAATCAGTGGTAATGACTTTGCGGGTTCAGCCTCATCAAAAGCGTTTTCTTCTGCCAAAGTAGAAGGTAAATTTTACGGTCCGAATGCGGCAGAGTTAGGTGGTTTATTCAAAGACGATAAAAATTCATGGAGCGGTGCATTTGGCGCAAAACGCTAATTTCATTTGATTCGTTATTAAAGTGATAGAAGTAACCCCTTGTTTTACAAGGGGTTGTTTCGTTTATGGACTATTGAATCGCTTGTGCGGTTTTGCCTTTTTTTACCTTAATGCTTTTGGCAGAAGGGGGCAGAATAT
The DNA here is from genome assembly GCA_023101485.1 of Pasteurellaceae bacterium Macca. GTDB lineage: Bacteria > Pseudomonadota > Gammaproteobacteria > Enterobacterales > Pasteurellaceae > LVZB01. The sequence continues at coordinate 1,470,041 of LVZB01000001.1, forward strand.
CAATCCCTTGGGGCGGATTTTCTAAGGCAATCGCCAACACTTCATCAATGGTTTCTACGGCGTGAATGCTTAGATTATCCTTAGCGTTTTGAGGAATTTCTTCAAGATCTTTCTCATTTTCTTTCGGAATAATCACTGTGGTAATACCGCCACGGTGTGCCGCAAGGAGTTTCTCTTTTAACCCTCCGATAGGTAATACTTTACCGCGTAAGGTAATTTCGCCGGTCATTGCCACATCAGCACGCACAGGGTTACCCGTTAAGCTAGACACAAGCGCGGTACACATTGCAATCCCTGCACTTGGGCCATCTTTTGGGGTCGCCCCTTCGGGAACATGAACATGAATATCCCGTTTTTCGTGGAAATCGGTGGCGATACCGAGTTTTTCAGCCCTTGCACGCACCACCATCATTGCTGCTTGAATGGACTCTTTCATCACATCCCCAAGAGAGCCGGTATAGGAGAATTTCCCCTTGCCAAGTACCGATGCCGTTTCAATGGTGAGTAAATCGCCGCCGACTTCTGTCCAAGCTAAGCCTGTAACTTCCCCAATGCGGTTTTGGCTATCCATTTTGCCGTAGTCAAAACGTTGCACACCGAGGTACTCTTTGAGGTTATCGGCGGAAACGGTGATGGATTTCAGCTTTTTATCAAGCACTAAGGCTTTGACTGCTTTACGGCAAATTTTGGCAATTTCACGCTCTAAATTACGCACACCCGCTTCACGGGTGTAGTAGCGAATAATGCTGAGAATCGCACTCTCTTTAATGGTTAATTCCCCTGATTTTAAGCCGTTATTTTCTTTCTGCTTCTCGACTAAATGCTCCAAAGCGATGTGCATTTTTTCATCTTCCGTGTAGCCAGAAAGGCGAATGACTTCCATACGGTCGAGGAGTGGTGCGGGAATATTCATCGAGTTTGAGGTTGCCACAAACATGACATCAGAAAGATCGTAATCCACTTCGAGGTAGTGGTCGTTAAAGGCTTTATTCTGTTCAGGATCAAGCACTTCTAACAACGCAGAAGCTGGATCGCCACGCATATCTTGGGCCATTTTATCGATTTCATCGAGTAAAAAGAGTGGATTGCGAACGCCCACTTTTGCCATTTTTTGCATTAACGCCCCAGGCATTGAGCCGATGTAGGTTCGGCGATGACCACGAATTTCCGCTTCATCACGCACCCCACCTAATGCCATACGCACATATTTTCGCCCGGTGGCGTTTGCAATGGATTGCCCCAGTGAGGTTTTTCCGACTCCCGGTGGGCCGACTAAGCAGAGAATAGGGCCTTTGAGCTTATTTAAACGGCTCTGCACGGCGAGGTATTCCACAATGCGTTCTTTGACGCGTTCTAAGCCGTAGTGATCTTTATCAAGGACGGCGAGAGCCTTGTGCAAATCTTTCTTAATAACAGACCGCTTGTGCCAAGGCATTTGTAAGATCCAATCAATATAACCGCGTACCACAGTCGCTTCCGAGGAGCTTTGTGGCATGGCTTTGAGTTTATTGAATTCGCTCTCTACTTTTTCTTTCACTTCGGCAGGTAATTTTGCCTCTTCAATTTTGGCTTTGAGCTTGTCGAGTTCGCTTTGTTCGGCATCTTCGCCGTTACCAAGTTCTTTTTGAATGGCTTTGATCTGCTCGTTGAGGTAGTAATCCCGTTGGTTTTTCTCCATCTGCTGTTTTACACGGTTGCGGATACGGCTTTCGGTTTCAAGGGTATCCAACTCCGTTGCCATTGCCACCAGTAGGGCTTCAAAACGTGCGGTTAAATTGGCTTCTTCCAGTAACGCTTGCTTTTGTTTTACCGAGGCAATGAGATTGGCGGCCATGGTGTCGGCGAGGCGATCTTCAAAGGTGATTTTTTGTAATTTCGGCAAAATTTCCGCAGGGATTTTTTTATTGCTTTTGACATAGTTTTCAAATTCTGCCAAGGTTGTTTTGGCGAGGGCTTTGAGTTCATCGTTTTGGTCGTCATAGTCTGACACCATCGGTTGCACCCCCGCCCAGAAACCATTTTCATCATCGTGGATATGCTCAATTTTGGCACGGACTTGCCCTTCCACAAGCACTTTAACCGTACCATCGGGGAGGTTAAGCATTTGAATGATGTTTGCCATGACACCAACATCGTAAATATCTTCCGTTGTGGGATCTTCATTATTGGGATCTTTTTGTGTGACTAAAAAGAGCTGTTTGTTATTTTCCATTGCTGAACGTAAGGCTTGAATTGACTTATCACGCCCAACAAAGAGTGGCATTACCATAAACGGGAAAACGACCACATCGCGCAGGGGTAGTAATGGTAATTCGATTGCTTTCTTTTTTCTTGCCATTTGAATGCTCTCCTAAAATAGAATTTGCCCATTATGGGGGTTGATTGAGGAAATACAAGGGGAAAGATGCAGGAAAGGCGACAAAAAATAAAAGCATTCAAAACCGCTGTAAAAAATGCTATATTTCCCCCAATTTTTTGGCTAAATGGCAGAAGACAAATGGCGGATTATCAAGATATTTCAATCGCATTGGCAGGGGTATGCCAAAGTGCAAGAATCGTACAAGAGTTTGCCCATAATGGTTGGACAGATGACGACGCATTTCGCCAATCCCTTCGGAGTTTGTTAGTCACTGAACCCGACGATGTATTAGAGGTTTTTGGCGGAGAGCTTTATTACCTTGAATTAGGGTTAAACATTAGCCAACAGCAGTTAGGCGGTATGAGAGGACCTTTGAATACCGAAATCAGCCGTTACTGGATTGGTATGCTAGCCCTTGCGGAGAAATTACAGAGAAATCCCCAAGCCAAACGGGAATTAACCCTACGTTTAGTTCAATTAGCTCGGCAAGTTCCACTCTATGAGTATGATCTACTTCATGAGCAAATCATTTCAAATATTGCCGCCATTTACAGTGAGGTGATTAGCCCACTGGGCGCAAAGATCCATGTTGTCGGTATGGAAGAGTTTCTTTCCCGCCCTGAAATTCAAAAACGTGTTCGAGCAAGCCTCCTTGCCGGCGTTCGTGCCGCGACGTTATGGCAACAAGTGGGGGGATCGCGTTGGCAGTTCCTTTTTGCGCGCAAACGCCTTTTAGCCACCACGAAAGCACTTTATTCCTCATTATAATTCTACGGAGAACTCGTAAATGCAACTCAATGCTTTAACTGCATTATCCCCTATTGATGGTCGTTACCAAGATAAAGCTGCGGCGTTACGCCCTATTTTTAGCGAATTTGGTTTGCTCAAATTCCGCGTTACGGTGGAAGTTCGTTGGTTACAAAAATTAGCTTCTCACTCACAAATTCAAGAAGTGCCTGCTTTATCTCCACAGGCAAACGATTACTTAAATCAAATCGTGGCAAATTTCTCCTTAGAAGATGCCGAGCGTATTAAAACCATTGAACGCACCACCAATCACGATGTGAAAGCCGTGGAATATTTCTTGAAAGAGAAAAGCGAAGTCTTACCTGAATTAGCCGCTGTGAGCGAGTTTATCCACTTTGCTTGCACCTCTGAAGATATTAACAACACCTCCCACGCGTTAATGCTAGAAACAGCACGCCGTGACGTGTTATTACCAGAATGGCAAAAAGTGATTGAGGCGATAAAAGATCTCGCACAGCGTTATAAAACGATTCCGTTACTTTCTCGCACCCACGGTCAGCCAGCTAGCCCAACGACCTTGGGAAAAGAGATGGCGAATGTAGTTTATCGCTTGCAACGTCAATATCAACAACTTGAAAAATTAGAGATTCTTGCCAAAATCAATGGTGCAGTAGGTAACTACAACGCTCACCTTTCGGCGTATCCAGAGGTTGATTGGCATACCTTTAGCCAAGAGTTTATTACGCAATCTCTCGGTTTAACGTGGAATCCTTACACCACGCAAATTGAACCCCACGATTACATCGCCGAGTTTTTTGACTGTGTCGCACGTTTTAACACCATTATCATTGATTTTGACCGTGATATGTGGGGCTATATTGCGCTTAATCATTTCAAACAACGCACCATTGCTGGGGAAATTGGTTCAAGCACCATGCCACATAAAGTAAATCCGATTGACTTTGAAAACTCCGAAGGCAACCTTGGATTAGCCAATGCGGTAATGAGCCATTTAGGGCAGAAACTGCCGATTTCCCGTTGGCAACGGGATTTAACGGATTCTACCGTACTGCGTAATTTAGGCGTGGGGTTAGGCTATGCGCTTATTGCTTATGCGGCAACCTTAAAAGGTATCAGCAAGTTAGAGGTCAATGAACCGCATTTACTCGATGAGTTAAATCAAAACTGGGAAGTGCTTGCCGAGCCAATTCAAACGGTAATGCGTCGTTACGGTATTGAAAAACCTTATGAGAAATTAAAAGAGCTCACACGGGGCAAGCGTGTAGATGGCGAGGCGATGCGTCAATTTATTGATGGCTTAACGTTACCTGAACACGAGAAAACACGCTTAAAAGCGATGACGCCAGCAAGCTATATTGGCTATGCGGTGGAATTAGTCGAAAAACTCTAAGTTTGGCGATTTTCTTCCCTTTCTAAGCACAACAAGCGGTCAAATTTTTCCAACATTTTGTTCATTTGACCCTTGTTGTTTCCTTTATTTGAACGATGCCCAGAGAGAAATTAAGATGAAGCAATCTATTCGACACCAAAAAATCATTCAACTGATTACCCAACGGGGCTATGTCAGTACAGAAGAGTTGGTGGCTGAATTGGCGGTGAGTTCGCAAACCATTCGCCGAGATTTGAATGAATTAGCCGAAAATAATTTAATTCGCCGTCATCATGGAGGCGCAGGTTCGCCATCAAGTAGTGAAAATAGTGATTATATCGACCGCAAACACTTTTTCTCTCAACAAAAAAATATCATTGGAAATCGCGTGGCAGAGATGATCCCTAACGGGGCTTCCCTCTTTTTGGATATTGGCACGACTGCCGAAGCCATTGCCGCTGCGTTATGTCAGAAGCAGAATTTGCGTATTGTGACCAATAATCTCAACGCTGCTCATTTGTTGATGCATAAAGAAGATTTTCAAATCACGATTGCAGGTGGCGGATTACGCCCCGATGGTGGCATTATTGGTGAAGCGACGGTCAATTTTATCGACCAATTTCGCCTTGATTACTGCATTTTAGGCATCAGCGCCGTTGAGTCAGACGGCTCAATGATGGATTATGACTACCATGAAGTGCAAGTTAAGCGAGCGTTAATGCGAAATGCACGTCATATTGTGCTTGCTACCGATCATTCTAAATTTAGCCGTAATGCCATAGTGCGTTTAGGAAATATTAAAGAAATCAACCACTTATTTACTAATCGAGCATTACCTCCAGCTTTACAAGACTACCTAATTCACAGTGATGTGAATGTGCATATTTGCCAAGAATAATGAAAACACACTTTACCGCTGAAAAATGGCGCGCGTATATGCAGTTAATGCGCCTTGATAAACCCATTGGCACACTGTTACTTCTTTGGCCAACGTTATGGGCATTATTTAGTGCCACCGGTGGCGTACCAAATTTGGGTATTCTGCTGATTTTCATTTTGGGCGTCATTGTTATGCGCGCGGCGGGCTGTGTTATCAATGATTATGCCGATCGTCATATTGACGGCAGTGTAAAACGCACCACACAACGCCCTTTGGTAACCGGGAAAGCGACGGAAGGCGAGGCCAAAGCGTTATTTGCGTTCCTCATTACAATCGCGTTCTTATTAGTGCTTTTGCTGAATACTTACACGATCTTGCTTTCCGTTGTGGCAGTGTTGCTTGCCACCCTTTACCCCTTTATGAAACGCTATACCCATTTGCCCCAATTTGTACTTGGTATGGCATTTGGCTGGTCAATTCCAATGGCATTTGGTGCAGTAGGGGAATCTTTACCCCTTGAATGTTGGTTACTCTTCTTCGCAAATCTTGCTTGGACGGTGGCGTACGATACTCAATATGCGATGGTTGATCGTGATGATGACCTTCGTATCGGGGTAAAATCCACCGCCATTTTATTTGCCCAATATGACAATAAAATTATTGCTTTATTGCAAGGCATCGCCCTCTCTTTGCTCACGGCTTTTGGTATCCTCCAGCAATTTTCAGCGGGGTATTTTATCGTCTTAGCATTAACGGCTAGTTTGTTTATCTATCAATGTTGGCTCACTAAACAGCGCCAACGAGAAGCCTGTTTTAAAGCTTTTTTGAACAATAATTATGTCGGATTAGGCGTATTTCTTGCCATTTTAGTGGGGTATATCGGAGCAAATAGTTGATGAAAATTAGCTTAAAGCAAATTATCCAAAAAATTTGACCGCTTGTTTGTGAGTTTACCTCTCAGCTGTTCCATGACATCTCCCCCGTAAATAGGGGGAGTGGAAGTTTATTGAGGGATAACGCCCTTTTGCTCTGATTGTAGAAAAAGGCTAGAAGTGCTTACTAAATTCTAAAAACAGGCGATGTTTATCGTAGCTGTAAAAGACGTGATTACTCCGCGTACGGGTAAAGTTATAGGTTAAGCGAGGGGTGATCCCTTTCCAGTGAATGGCACGGTGCCACACTGAGGCTTGGAAACCAAGTTCCTTATTACGTTGCGTAATTTGGAAAATTGGCATCGGTGCTTTGTAGCGTTTTTGCCCATAGCTGACGGATAAACGGCTTGAAAGCCCTTTCCCCCACTCTTGTCCCCAGCCTAAATTGATGCTACGGCGGAAGTAGCTATCATCTTTATCCCGCGTGGCTGTGCGTTGGTAGGAGAGGTTGCTAAACCAATACTGCTTCGCATTTGCCACATAGACTAAACCTAACGAGCCAAAATGGGCGTTACCGTTTAAGTGTTTTCGCTGAGTGTAACGTTGTTCGCTATATTCATAGCTACCATTGAGTTGCCATTTTGGATTGAACCAATAGTTCATATCTAGGCTTACCCCGCCGGCTTTGGAAAAGCGTTTTAAGGTATCACTTTTGGCAGAGCCACCGGCGTAGAGAGTTTGCTCCATAAAAGGCGCAAGGCTCACATTATATTTGGCATTTTGAAAGCCGATACCGAAGCTACCGCGGTTAGTGATTTCGTTATATTTTCGGTTATCCCAGTAATATTTACCGTTGCTATTTAAACGCAGTTCATTAAAGAAACCATTTCCCCAAGACCATTTTTTACCCACGTTGAGATTAAAGCCTATACCTTGGGCGGATTCCCGTTTCGGCGCAGTCCATCTGCCGTAGGTTGTGCCGGCTTTGGGGGCGTTGTTGATATTCGGATCGTTAAGATAGGTTAAGCCACCGCTGAATGTCCAGCGATCACGGCGGTTAATGGCTTCAAGCCATTTATCGAGTTCGGCTTGATCCTGTGGGTTTTGTACTTCTGAACGGAGCTTCTTGAATTGATCTTCGGCGGCTTCTAGCTCGTTGTTAGCGGTTAAAGCCATGGCCAGTTGCAGGCGAATTAAGGCGTGGTCGGGGTATTTTGCCAATAATTCGCGGTATAAATGGATCGATTTGCCATAATCTTGCTCTGATTTTGCCACAATCGCTTGTGCCCATTGGCTTAATGTTGGATCTTGATACTGTTGAGGAATTTGCTGATAAATTGGGTAGAGCAGGGCGACATTTTCGTCGTTACTTTGCATCAAGGCTGGGAGTAGGGCGCGAATCAGTAAATCGGGGTGCTGTGCTAATTCCGCTTTGCTCATAGACACACTTTTTTCTGTATTCGCCGTTTGCACAGGATGGCGGTGCTGAGATTGGGTATGAATTGGCGTTGGCTGTTGGTCTTGAATACGTTGGTCATCAAGACGTTCTGCCACTTTTTGTTCTATCTGTGCATTGCTTTGCTCGTGGGGCAAGGTGTCGGCAAAAGCGAGGGGAGCGAGTGCTAGTAACGTACTTGGGAGTAAATAATTTCGCATTGTATAACTCAAATCTCGTGAAATGATGGATAACAAGCGGTCGATTTTAGATAACATTTTGTACCGTCAAGATCGACCGCCCAAGCTAGATGAGAATAGTTTACATTTCTTTAATTATCATCACAAGTTAAATGACGGCTAATTTTTCCAAGGCGTCAAGAATACCGTCTTGCTCAATCGGCAAAGTAACGTAATCCGCCACGGCTTTTAGTTGCGGATTGCCATTGCCCATTGCCACGCCAAAACCAACAGTAGAAAGCATTTCTAAATCATTTAAACCATCACCAAATGCCATCGCATTTTCGGCATTGATATTGAGGTGGGCTAAGATGTCTAAAATCCCTCGTGCTTTGGAATTTTGCTTATTCAGTAGATCGACGGAGTATTCATGCCAACGCACTTCTTTTAAATCGTCTTCCAGCACCCCAGCTTCAATGACGGCTTGGGTCTGTTCTTGGGGGAAAAATGCCAGAAGCTGTAAAACCAGGTGGTTGCGGTAGTAGTCAGGGGCAACGATATAATCATTTTTAATCAATTCAAGGGCGTTTTGAATTTCAGGGGTATCACGGGAAACGGCGATCTCATCGGGGCAAACAAAGGCGTATTCAATCCCTAGGGCTTGGAGCTTGGTGACAGCCCGTTCAATGCGAGAGGTAGAAAGGGGATACTGGCTAATGACCTTGCCTTGATAGAGATTGTATTGCCCATTGGTCGTTACAAAAAGTTCAAAACCGGCGGGGCTCATCAAAGGCTTTAATGCCGAAGGAAAAGCCCCAAAGGTTCGCCCTGTGGCAATCGCTGGAATAATACCTTTGGCGCATAAACGGGGAACGACCTCATCAAAAATAGAGCGAGGGATACGATCTTCTTTGTGGTAGTAAAGGGTTTCGTCAATATCGAAAAAGACGATTTGAATAGGGTGTTTTAATGGTTTCATAGGATTTCCTCAAAAAGGCAATAATTTTACGGTTTTTCGATTCATATCACAAAAATTTCCCCAAATAAGCGCAAAAAAATTGATAGAGTACAAGAAAAGGAGAAAAAATGACCATTTGGGGATGCCGTTGTTTTCATTGTGAGGGGCGGCTTGGGATTTCGCATCACGGTTATTGTTGCCGTTGTTATCGTGAGATCAAACGCCCCCACAGTTGTGCCCGTTGTGGTATGCCGTTACCGCATGATGAACAAGGCTGTGGCTATTGCTTACAAAATGAAGTGAAGTGGCACAGTTTGGTGCAAGGCGGTGCTTATCAGCCACCGCTTTCTCACTGGATTCATCAATTCAAATATCAGCAAGGTTTTTACCTCGATCAACCCCTTGCCCGTCTGCTGTTACTCGCCATTTTGCAAGCCAAGCGAGAGCGAGGGTTAATTCTGCCAGAGGTGATTTTACCCGTACCGCTTTTTTGGCAACGCCATTGGCGACGGGGCTATAATCAAGGGGAGTTGATTAGCCGATTTTTGGCAAAATGGTTAGACATTCCCCTTGACCGCCAAAGCCTTATTCGGCAACAAGCAACGCCCCCTCAGCAGGGGCTAGATGCTGCCGCTCGGCGGCGAAATTTACGCGGGGCATTCACTTACCAACCTCAAAAAGCCTATCAACGGGTGGCAGTGGTTGATGATGTGCTCACCACGGGCTCAACCTTGAATAGTATTTGTACCGAATTGCTGAAAGCCGGCGTGAAAGAGATCCAAGTTTGGGTCGTTGCTCGGGCTTAGCCTGCCTTGTGCCAAAAGAGGGCTTCACTGGTTTGCCAAATACATTCTGCAATTTGTTCGGGGCTTTCGGAGCGAAGTTCGCAAAGGCTTTGGAAGGTCACTTTTAATCGCTCAGGGCGATTAGGTTGCCCTTGAAAACCAAACACCGGCATATCGGGGGCATCGGTTTCCAAGAGTAACGATTCTAAGGGGAGCTTGCGGATCGTTTCCCGTGTTTTTTGGGCGCGAGCATAGGTAATTGTGCCTCCAACCCCGATTTTATACCCTAAATCGACAAAGCGTTTCGCCTGTTCAAAACTGCCCGCAAAGCCATGAACGACGCCCGTTTTTGGCAGTTGTGCTTTTTTGAGAAAAACCGCAAGGGTATCGTGGCTTTTGCGAGAATGTAAATTCACCGGCAAATCATACTGTTTGGCTAGGGCGAGCTGTGCTTCTAAAAAGGTTTGTTGCTTATGCCAGAGTTCAGCCGTGCAAACAGCTTCCACGCCTTTTTCTAAGCCAATTTCTGCCACGGCGGTGCAGTGGGTATCCCTTTGGGCAAGGCGTTGGGCTAATTCATCAAGATCCGCGAGTGTATGTTGTTGAATATAAAGGGGGTGTAGCCCTAAACCATACACCACATTCTGCCTTGCTTGCTGGCTACAAGCGGTCACTTTTTGGAAGTTTTTTGCCCAGACTGCCACAACCATAAGGCGTGTTATACCAGCTTGTTCAGATTGTGCCACTAATTCAGGGATTGAGAGGTTGAGATCTTGGGCAAGGTAGTCGAGGTGGGTGTGGGTGTCGAAAAATATCATAAAGGTATCTGTTAGGAAAAAGAAAAGCGAGGTTTCTACCTCGCTTTTAGGATGATGTGATTAGGCTTTTACGCGGTCATCAACGAAGGCATCTTTATCTTCTGCCCCTAATGGTTTTAATAGGGTTAAGAATAACACTAAGCAGAGGGCAGTTAAACCTAAGCCGATATAAACAGAGAGCTGATAATCTAAACCAAAGCCAACAGCCTTATTGTAGGCAAGGTAAGTAAAGCATGCAGAACTTATAAAGACCGCAGGGATGGTACATACCCAATGGAATTTATTGTAACGATAGAGGTAAGCCGCGGCAGTCCAAAGCATGACCATTGCCGTCGTTTGGTTCGCCCAAGAGAAGTAACGCCAAAGCACGCTGAAATCTAATTTCGACACGATAAAGCCGATGGCAAAAAGTGGGATTGCGATCATTAAGCGTTTAACTAAGGTACGTTGCTCAATTTTGAAGAATTCCGCAATGATTAAGCGAGCTGCACGGAATGCCGTATCGCCAGAGGTAATTGGCAGAATCACCACACCAAGCACCGCAAAAAGACCACCAATAAAACCTAAGAAGTGGAGAGAGGAGTCATAAACCACTTTGGATGGTGAGCCTGCTGCAATGGCAGATTGTAAACCGGCAGGATCTTGGTAGAAACTTAAACCAACGGTACACCAAATTAAGGCAATAATCCCTTCGGCGATCATCGCACCGTAGAAGATAAAGCGACCTTCACTCTCATTTTCTGCACAACGAGCCATTAACGGTGTTTGCGTGGCGTGGAAGCCCGATAACGCACCACAAGAGATGGTTAAGAAAAGGAGTGGCCAAATCGGTAAGTCACCTTTTGGTTGGAAGTTTTGGGTGAATTTTTCCCAAGAAAGCCCATCCACAGAGCGGAAGAAGTCAATCGGGTCGGTGGCACTGAAATGGCTTGAAATTAAGCCATAAACCATCCCCACAGACATAAAGAGCAAGAGCGCGCCAAAGAATGGGTAGATTTTGCCGATGATTTTATCAATTGGGAGTAAGGTGGCTAAAATGTAGTAGGCAAAGATAATGCTTGTCCAAACGACAATCACGGTTGCTTTATCCATTCCCCACACGGTGAGATCGCTCGCTGCCGCAACAGCGGTGGCGACTTCTTCGGCGTTATTAAGGGCAATTGCACTGCTTGCGGAACCGAACACATCCATTGTAATGGTACTTAACAATGCCGCTGGGCTTGCCACAAACACAACGCCCACAAGGAGAAGTAAGACAACGGCTAAGAGGTTAATAAAGAATTTGACAGGGCGACCTAAGTATCTTCCTGCTAAGGTTGGCATTGATGCACCACCGTTACGGATACTTAACATACCGCAGAAATAATCATGCACTGCACCGGCAAAAATACAGCCGAACACAATCCAAAGCATCGCCACAGGGCCATATAACGCCCCGAGGATTGGGCCGAAAATCGGGCCTGTACCGGCAATGTTAAGGAGCTGAATTAGCCAAATACGCGTTTTCGACATGGGCATATAATCCACGCCATCACGCAGAGTGTGGGCAGGGGTCGATTTTTTCGGGTTGATGACGAAAATCTTTTCAATGATTTTGCCATAGGTAAAGTAGCCGACGATTAACACGGCAACGCAGAAGAAGAACCAAATCATAGGGGAAGTCCTAATTATTAAGGGAGAAAAAAGAGGTGCTTATTCTAGTGAGGGTAGTCAGTAAAGTAAATTGCCTTTTACAGAAATGTAGCAAGGTGTAGAAAAAATGTGATGAAGATCACAAAATTATGCCCTGAAATTTAGCCCCTATGAGGGGGCTAAATGGTTTTTCAGAGATTGAGCAAAAAATGCCTTAAAAACGACCACTTGTTTAGCGCTTAATTTGGCGAGCGAGGAGGCGTTCGGGCTTCCCTTGCTTGCTCTTTTTGCGCTTTGGTGAGGGTTTGTTTAATTTCTCTTTTACTTTGCCAGATAAGCAAGCCGACTACGGCAAAGGTAAGCCCATAAGAGAGCCAAACATAAAAACCGTAGCCACCCATGGCGAAAAATTGGCTAAGTGAATCAAATTGAAAGACCATGTGATGCTCCTATTGGCGTGTTTGGGCGAGGGCTTTAACCCACGGGCGTTTATATTCATCGTTCAGTAGTGCAGAACGATAGCGGAGAATACTTAACCACAACATAAAAAATAGTGTGCCGAAAATGGCGAGCAGTAACGGGATTAACATCTCCACTGCCATTGACGGTTTGTCAAATTTGGTAATGGTTGCCCCTTGGTGGAGAGTGTTCCACCACTCAACAGAGAAGTGGATAATCGGTAAGTTAATCACCCCCACAATGGAGAGAATACCCGCAGCTTTTGCCCCGGTTTTATGATCTTGAAAGGCGGAATAGAGTGCAAGTACGCCAAGGTAGAGGAAAAAAAGCACCAAGGCGGAGGTTAAACGAGCATCCCACACCCACCACGTTCCCCACATCGGTTTTCCCCAAATCGCCCCCGTAAAGAGAGAGATAAAGGCGAAAACTGCACCAATCGGCGCCATAGAAACCATTGCTAGGCTTGCTTGGCGGATCTGCCAAACGAGTGCGACAACAGCAGCCACTGCCATTGAACCATAAACGCCCATTGACCAAATTGCCGCAGGCACGTGGATGAAAATAATGCGATAGCTCTCCCCTTGTTGGTAATCTGGTGGGGCAAAGCCAAGCCCTAAGATAAAGGCAGGTAAGAGTAATAACGCACTGATAACACCGAAAAAGGGCTGAATTTTCCCGAGTAGGTGGTATTGCGTTTCTGATTTTGCGTAGGGGTGTAACCACTTCCACATAACATCACCTCAATATAAATAGCAAAAAAATGAAAAAATAAGACCGCTTGTTATTGTAAGCTGATTCGTAATGCCCCTGCAATGGCGAAGGGGGTGAGGGTCAGTGCCATGGCTAACATTGCCCCTAAAATCGCCAAATGCCCTGAATAACTTAAGTTAAGGAGAGAGGCTTCTAAAATCGAAGCGGCAAAAATCAGCACAGGTAAAAACAACGGTAGCACTAATAAGCTCAACAATGTTCCCCCTTTGCGTAGCCCGACAGTCAATGCCACACCGATTGCCCCTAAACAACTTAAAATCGGCGTACCAAGAAGAAGGGTTAGCACGAGGGCAAACCACACGTGGGTGTCGAGGGAGAGCAAAATCGCCGTAATCGGGGAGAGTAAAATCAGCGGTAAGCCGGTGAGTAGCCAGTGGGCGATCACTTTAGCTAAGGCGATTTGGGCAAGCCCTGTGGGAAGGAGCATTAACTGTTCCAGCGAGCCGTCTAGATAATCATCACGAAACAGGCGTTCAAAAGAGAGTAATGCTGATAATACTGCCGCTACCCACGCTGTTCCCGAGGCGATTTTACTTAATAATTCAGGGTTTGGCCCCATTAGCAACGGGAACATGGTGATGACTAACAGAAAGAACCACAGTGGATTTAAAATTTCAGCAGGCTTACGCAAGGCGATGGTAATTTCACGTTGAATAATGGTTAATAACATTACAGCACCTTAAAAGGATCAAGGGAAAAAGTTTGTACCATGGCACTCTCTGCCGTTTGGTGGCTAGTAAAAATCACCATTCCGCCTTGGGTGCAATGGTGTTCAATGTGCTGGATGAGTTCCGCGACCCCTTTTTTATCAATGGCGGTAAAGGGTTCGTCTAAAATCCACAGGCGAGCTTGTGTGAGCCACAATTTGGCTAAGGCGACTCGGCGTTGTTGCCCAGCCGAAAGATGTGAGCAAGGTAAATCTTCTCGCCCAAGGAGGGAAACTTTATCAAGGGCGTGCCATAAGGCTTCATCACTTAATGGTAGCCCGTGAATTTTTTGGTAGAAGCGGAGATTCTCCCAAGGGGTGAGTTCAGGTTTAACACCGGCAGAATGCCCGAGATAGAACAAGTTGGCGTAGTATTCTTCTCGCTGTTTTTGGATTTTCTCGCCCTGCCATTGCACTTCCCCTTCCGCTGGTTCCGCAAGCCCTGCCAAAATGCGTAATAAACTCGTTTTACCAATGCCGTTATGCCCTTCAATTTGCCACCACTGACCGGCTTTAATCGTCAGGGAACAGCCTTCAAAAAGGCGAGCTTCCCCACGTTCGCAAGCGAGATTAAGGAGCGTTAAGGTTGGCGTGTCTGTTTGGGGGGAAAATTGCATCATAAATCCAATATTTCTTTCACAAAAGGGAGTGTCAATTTACGTTGAGCTTGTAGGGAAGCTTTATCCAGCAAGGTCAGCTTATCCATTAAAACATGCAGATCACGATCTAAGCGTTTTAGCAGAAAATTCGCCACTTCATCGGAGAGTTCAATCCCTTTTTGGTAGGCATTGCGTTGTAAAATAGTGCGTTTTTGCTCGTCATTGAGATCGTCAAGATGATAGACCTCTCCCCAAGTCAGGCGAGAACGTAGATCGGGTAACTGAATGGCTAATTCATTAGGGGGTTGATCGGCACTGATAAGCAGTAAGGTTTTTCGCCCTTGATTAAACAGACTCTGCTGTTCGCGAATTTGGTTAAATAAATTGAAAATCGCCAACTCCCAAAGGGGATCGCCAGCAACGGCTTGGAGATCATCTAAACAGACCACATCGAGCTGTTCGGCATTATCCAATACTGCTGGGGAGAAGTATTGGGATTTATCAAGGGGAATATAGCTTGCAGAGGCATGGTGCAGTAGGTAGTGATTATTGACCGCTTTGAGCAAATGGCTCTTACCGCTACTTTTTCCCCCCCAAATATAGAAAAAGGGTTGCTGTACTTCGGCAAAATTTTGACGTAGGGAATCTAACAGCAGAAGGCTGTTTTCGGGGTAAAAGTTGTCGAAAGTATCGTCATCAATTTGATGAATGGGTAATGGCAGTTGCAAGGGTATTGTTCTTTCCTAAAAGCACGCAGGGCGTAAAAAGGGGCATATTAAGGCGAATATGCCCACGGTGCAAAATGTTGTCAAAATTAGACCGCTTGTTTTTGAAGTTTTGACCAGTTCCAATAGCCGTAAATAGAGTTGAGTAAGTAGGCAATATACATTAAGTACATGGCACTATTTTCAGCCCAAAGGGCGATGGAGAGGATATTTAAGGCGATCCATAAAATCCACTGCTCACGGTAGCGTAAAATCATCAAGGTTTGTGCGGCAACGACAATAATGGTCGTTAAACCGTCTAAGCCCGTTGAGCTTCCCCCAAAGGCATTTAAGGTTTGAACAAAAAGAAGCGTACCAATCGCCATGAATGAGAGTAATCCTACCCAACCTTTGAGGGTTAAGGCTTTGGTGATTACGGCATCACTTTCGACTTGTTGGTGCATATTCTGCTTCCATAAGAAATAGCCGATAAACTGTGCCGGAATATAGACATAAAGGGTAGTGTTCATCTCCCCGAGGAAATTATTTCCCAAGGCGACATAAAAGTAGGAATAGGCAAAAATTAAGCCAAAAAAGTAGTTGCTGATTTTTCCTTTACTGACAAAAACGTTACAGATGGTCCCCGAAATTCCGGCCACTATCCCTAAGGCGTTGAGTTTTTCATAAGGATTTACAATGCCCGACCAAATAATGGCGATGGTAAAACTGACGAGAAAGAGTAGTTCATACCATTTCCAGCCACTAATCAGGTCGTGGGTAAAGGTTTTTAGCAAGGTATTATTGTTCATATCCTCTCCTTTTAATGTCTATCAACAATCGCCAAATAAAAGGGAATCGCCACGGCGTTCCCCTATTCTGTTATAAATTGTTTAAACGCACATCAATGAGCATTTGTTCTTCATTGCCAGCTTCGGCTTTGGCTTGCTCATAGGCAGAACGGGCTGCGGTTTTATCCCCTTTGGCGTTTAAAATATCGCCGGTGAGTAACTGCTTGCGGTAGTTCCACGCACTGTCTTGAACCTTAGCGAGCGTCGCTAAGGCGTTATCAAACTCTTTCAGTTGAAATTCAACAAGACTTAATCGAAAGCGAATGATGTTTTGTAATGTGGCATCATTGCTGTTATTCAGGGCATCGGTTAAGTAGGTTTTTGCGTTGGCAAAATCTCCTTTATTGACAAGCTGTTTGGCAAGCTCTAATTGGGAAAAAACGCCGTAGTTATTGCCTTTGTTGTCGCTGATAAATTTCTCCACAAGGGGGGTATTTTTATCCGGATTTTGCAAATAGCTTTCCATCACTTGTTGGTAGCTTGCTGAGGTTTGCTGTGCCACCTCAACTTGGTGTTTCTGCCAGAAATTCCAGCCAAAAGAGGCGATTGAAGCAATAAAAATCACTACCACAATCGGCGTGCCGTTTTGTTTGAACCAATTTTTAGCTTCTTGGAATTGTTGTTCTTCCGTTTGATTTAAATAATCGCTCATTTCTTATCCTTTTTATTGACTAAAACGTTGTTGAAGTTCAGCAATCAATTCACACTGTTGAACAGTGATTTGCTCACTTTCGCCAAAGAGATCTTTAATGACAACCGTTCCTTCCGCTACTTCATTTTCCCCTAATACTAGGGCGAGTTTTGCACCCGATTTATCCGCACGTTTGAACTGCTTTTTAAAATTGCCACCGCTGGTGTGCAACATGGTGCGAAGATGTGGGAAGGCTTGGCGAATTAACTCGGCTAAGCGGAATGCCGGCGAGGTTGTGCCTTCACCACTGTGGAGAATATAGATATCCACGGTGCGTGGTAGGCGAATATGGGGGTTAATTTCTTGCACGAGGAGAACTAAACGCTCCAAACCGATAGCAAAGCCCACACCTTCACTGGCGTGACCACCAAGTTGGGCGACTAAGCCGTCATAACGACCGCCACCACAGACAGTTCCTTGTGAGCCAAGGGCATCGGTTACCCATTCAAAAACGGTTTTGTTGTAGTAGTCTAAGCCACGGACAAGTTTTTGGTTAATCTCATACTCCACGCCCATATCATCTAAAATGGTACAGAGGCGAGCAAAGTGCGCTTTTGATTCTTCATCTAAGAAATCGTGCAGTTTCGGCGCGTGATTTAATAAGGCTTGTAATGCTTGGTTTTTGGTATCTAAAATCCGTAATGGATTGGTGGTTAAACGGCGTTCGCTATCAGGATCTTGCTTTAACACATCAAGGTGATTTTGCAAGAAAGCGACTAAGGCTTCACGATATTGAGTGCGAACGTCTAAACCGCCAATGGAGTTAAGTTGCAGTTTAACGTGTTGGCGGATACCTAATTTTTCCCATAAACGGGCTGTGAGTAAAATTAACTCGGCATCCGCTTCGGCATTGGGAATACCAAAAATTTCTACCCCCGCTTGGTGGAATTGGCGGTAGCGACCTTTTTGCGGACGTTCATAACGGAACATCGGGCCGATATACCATAAACGCTGTTCTTGATTGTAGATCCAACCGTGTTCAATCGCTGCACGGACACAACCTGCCGTGCCTTCTGGGCGAAGGGTAAAGCTCTCTTTTTCTTCATCACGGGAGAAGGTAAACATCTCTTTTTCCACAATATCAGTGGCTTCGCCCACACCGCGTTTAAACAGATCGGTGGATTCAATAATCGGGCTACGAATTTCGCTGTATCCGTAGGTGGCGAATGTTTCACGGAGTTGCCCCTCAACCCATTGCCATAATGGCGATTCGTTAGGGGAGAGATCGTTCATTCCGCGTAGGGCTTGAATGGTTTTTGACACGTTATTTTCCTAATTAAAATGCTGTTGCAAAAAATAAATAAAATTAGACCGCTTGTAAGGCCACTATTTACGAAATCTGTGCAATATCAATGCGTTGGTTTTGAGTAGCAACACGGGCGCGGATCTTCGCTTCAAGCTGATCGATTAACTGTTCATTATCGAAACGCTCTTTCTGGCGAACACCGTCAAGATAGTAGCCACTCATCTTGTTACTTCCGGTTACCCCAAGATCTGACACCAAGGCTTCACCCGGGCCATTTACCACACAGCCAATAATGGACACGTCCATCGGTGTGATAATATCTTCAAGGCGTTGTTCAAGGGCATTGACCGTGCCAATAACATCAAACTCTTGGCGAGAACAAGTTGGGCAGGCAATAAAGTTAATCCCCCGGGAACGAATCCGCAGTGATTTAAGAATATCAAAGCCGACTTTAATCTCCTCTACGGGATCTGCCGCAAGGGAAACTCTGAGGGTATCGCCAATGCCTTCGGAAAGTAATAACCCCAAACCAATGGCGGATTTTACTGCCCCTGCCCGCGCCCCACCAGCTTCGGTAATACCAAGGTGAATGGGTTGCTTAATCGCTTTGGCAAGTAGGCGGTAAGATTCCACGGCGAGAAACACATCCGAGGCTTTTACACTCACTTTAAATTGGTCGAAATTCAGTCTATCTAAAATTTCAACGTGGCGTAACGCCGATTCTAATAGTGCTTCGGGAGTTGGTTCGCCAAATTTCTCTTGGATATCTTTTTCCAATGAGCCGGCATTTACCCCGATACGAATCGGGATATTTTTATCCCTGGCACAATCGACCACGGCACGGATACGCTCTTCTTTACCGATATTGCCGGGGTTGATACGCAAGCAATCTACACCATATTCCGCGACTTTTAATGCGATGCGGTAGTCAAAGTGAATATCTGCCACAAGGGGAACATTCACTTGTTGCTTAATCAATTTAAAGGCTTCGGCAGCATCCATAGTAGGAACAGACACCCGCACAATATCTGCCCCAACACGTTCTAGGGCTTTAATTTGTGCGACAGTGGCTTCCACATCGGTGGTGCGGGTATTTGTCATTGATTGCACGGCAATGGGTGCATCTCCCCCCACGGGGACTTTACCAACATAAATTTTGGTCGATTGGCGACGTTGAATAGGTGGTTCTTTTAACATAATTTAGTTTGCTAAGGGTAAACGGATACGAGCAACTCTGCCATCAATTTTAAGCGGGACAATTTGCCCTTTGTAATAAATTTTCACATTCGCCGGTGCACCGATAGTCAGGCGGTATTGTGTATTGCCATTAAAGGTCAGCACTTCACCCGCATTATATAGTTTTTCTGCAAGGCGTTTATTTTTTGCCCCCCGTACCGTGATCCAACTCTCACGCCCTATGATTTCAATGCGTAATTCATCATTAACGGCAACGGCAGGTTTTTCACTTTGGGCAGCCGTTTGAGGAGTATCATTTGCATTTTGTTGCAAGACATTCACCGCTTCTGGGGCTGGGGTTTCAGTTGCTACTGGGGCTATCGGTTGCTCAACTTGCACCGTAGTAGGTTGTTCTACTGTTGTCGTGTTCTGTGGTTGTTGGGCGATTTGCGTTTCTTCTACTTTTGGTTCTGATTGTTCAGTCATGGATGTAGTCGTCGGGCTTGTGATCACTAAAGTTTCATTTTGAGATGTTTCTGCTTGAACATTGTTTGCCGTTGGTTGAGCAATTTCCACGCTCTGGACATTGTTATTCGTTACGGATACTTCTGTTGTAACTAATTGATCACGGCTTGCATTCTCTTTTTGATGTTCTTGCCACCACCATGCGAGGGTCATACCAATTGCAGCAAGTAAAATTAAGAAGGTCAAAGGTTTAACCCAACGCGTTTGAGATTTTGGATTGGTGACTTTAATCGGCGCGGCTTTTTTTACTGCTTTGGGAATAGTGACTTCACCGTAATTGACTGTGCTGATTAAAGTTTCTGGTAAGCGTAAAAAGCGAACGTAATTTCGTACATAGCCACGCACAAATGCTGGAGGGACATTAGGGAGAATAAAAATATCATTTTCTAAGGCATCAATATGGCTTTTTTTCAGATTAGTTTGTGATGCCACATCATCAATAGTTAAATTCAATGCGGTACGGGTATTTTTCAGTGTTTGCCCGAGGCTTAGGGATTCGGTTGTGAGAGTTTCAGTCGTCATTGTTGTATCGCCAGTGAGTTGCGTTTGAGGAAAGGCCCTTTGCCCTGTCCATTTAAAAGGGCGCATTATAGCAAGAAGAGATTGTTTCGGAAACAAAAGCAAGCGGTCATTTTTGACAAAAAATTTGTAGGTGCTTTTATCACGACAGAAAAATGCCTGACAACGTCAGCTTTTGTCAGGCAAGGAACAAGATGATGTGAAAAAAGTGCGCGTTAGAGATAACGGCTTAATCGCTGACGAATCAGATTAAACGATTCTTGATGATAAACACGCCCATCTTTAAAAATAGTTCGCAGGACATCATCACTGAAATCAGAATGGCGTGTTAAACCATCGACGCCTCGATATTGTTGGCTGGCTTCATCAAAAACCACTTTAACACGCCCTTTTTGCGATTTTTTCAAGGCGTTTTTGTCTGTTTTGGGATCTTTAAAAAGTTGATATTCAACGCCATGGCGAATCGTGCTGGTGCATTTAACCGCAAAGCCTAAGCTATCACGGGTATGATATTGATAAGTCAAACTGCCTACACCAAACACAATGTTTGAGGAGGCAAATCCCTTCTCTTTTAATGCCTGTAAAATACGGTGCATTTTGTCATAACTAATGGAATCGCCATAAATAGCGCCAATATGGCGGTCTAACACTTTATAGCCCTGCTGGTTCAGCTCGCCACCAAAAATGTCCCACAAACAGGGAATCAAGCCCTTTATTTCAGGCTTATCCTTGGCGAGGTTAAAGGTGATTTCGGATGGATGATAGATCACTTCATAAATGTCTTGTTGAAGTAAAATATAGCTCGGCTTATTGGCTTGGCAATAGGCTTCTGCCAAGGCGACATTCTCAAATTGGGGCAGATTGTCTGGGTTGATACCACATAAAATTTCAACAGGGTCGCCACTATCCGGGCGGATAATAAGTTTCCCGTCACGTTGCAGAATACGCGTTTTTAATGTGGGCAGAACATGGGTGATATTTTGCCAAAAATCATAGGTATCCGACACAATGGACACCATTCCCCTTGGGTAAACCTCTTCAATTAAATAGCGGAAGGTTTCAAGCTCATTCATTCCGTGGGCAGACATCACGGAATGTTCTGTGGCTGGAATAGAACAGCCGAGGAGGCTATTATCGTCAATGCCGTAATAATGTTGAACCGCTTGAATTGCCGGAATCGTATCTGTGCCTACAAAAGAGAGCAGATGCCCCATACCGCTTAAATAGGCACTTTCAAGGGAACTCATACTCCGCATACTAAAATCATGGGATTGAAAAGGCAGGTGATCCAAATTATCACAGGTTTCTCGTCCATATTTCGCGAGCGTTTTTTTGAACGCATGGGCAACACTGGCACTGGTAAGAGGGAGCCACATCTGGCAAGAAATTAAGGTTTCAAAATAATTTGTCAGCCAAAAAAATGCCTTTTGGGTATTTTCAATCGTCATCAAAGGGACTTTAATTGGCACGATTTCCCCCTCCGGCATGGCTTTAATTTCGAGGGGTAAATAACCTAATTGATGTAAGGCGCGGATATGTGCGTTATCCACCGCACTCTCATTTTCAAGATTAAAGGTGGCTTGAATAAATTGCGTATATTCTTGCAGGACGTCTTCTTCCTTGCGGGAAAAAAAGTGCGTATTAAAGTAATGGATAAAATATTCCATGATTAACGCTTGGAAACCGAAAGAAACCACATTTTCAACATAGGGGAGATATTGATGGCTTCTTGGTGTTAAGACGCTGTAAATCACTTCCGTGCCTTGGGGGTATTGGGCTTTATGTGAAATCTTATAAAAATCACATAACAACATCGCATTGGGTTGAAAGGCGTGGGACGCATTTTGATGTAATTTCATCATAAAAACTCCTTTATATATAAAATAAAAAAGCCCTGATTTTTTGTTGTATTTAATAGGGCTAAATTGGGCCTGAGTTGAGAGAAGAACAAGCGATCAAAATGTGAGAAAAATTCAACCGCTTGTTACGCAATTTAACAAGGGATTTTTTGCCCTTTACGCGCACTTTCAAAGGCTTTTTCGATTAAGCCTAACACATAGCTTGCCTGCTCGGGCGTAACCGCAAGAGGCTTGCCTTGTACAATGCCTTCATACAGATTGTGGTAGAAATCGGCGTAACTTGCTGGCGTGGAAGGAAAGGGCTTACAAACCACTTCGCCGTTTATTTCCGTATGCAAAATGCCACATTCAGCTTCATGTTCGGCAACCTTCGTTTGCCCCTGTGCTAGGCGACTTTCTTGGGGATCAACGGTTTGTTTTACATAAGATCCCAATTTGCCGTGGAGCGTGAAATGTCGCCCCGCTTCTCGGGCATATTTACTCGCAAACAGCGCTACTTTTAAGCCTGACAAGTAGTAGAGATGTAGCGTGAAATTATCATCACTTAACGCGCCGTCGTGTTGGTAGCGAATATCGGCAAAAATAGCCTGTGGCTTGCCAAAAAGGTAAATGCTTGCATCAAGAAGATGTACGCCAAGATCATAAACTAGCCCTGTGCCTTTTTCGCCCGTTTCTTTCCATTGTTTGACGTTCTTTCCCTTCGCATAGCGTTCAATGCGAATTTCACAATCCACCGGTTCGCCCACTAAACCTTCGGCTAACACGGTTTTGGCGGTGGCGATAGCGTCATCCCAACGGCGATTTTGGTAAATGGCAAGCACCACGTTATTTGCCTTGGCTAATGTGGCGAGTTCTTCCGCTTCGGCTTGGCTGGTGGCGAGGGGCTTTTCTACTAAAACGTGTTTTCCTGCCAAAATGGCACGTTTTGCCATCTCATAGTGAGTTTGGTTTGGCGTGGTAATCAGCACTAAATCAATTTCTGGGCTAAGGAGTGAAGCAAAATCACGCACAATTTCCACCTCGGGGAGTAATTCAGCGGCACGATTTGTTTGGCGTTCATAGACTTTACGAATGGCAAAGCGCGGATCTTGGGTTAAAAAAGGAAGGTGAAAGACTTTGCTGGAATAGCCAAAGCCTGCTATCGCAATATTTAAGGTTTTCATAGTTGTTCTGCCTGTTCTAAGAGTTTTTGCTGTTCTAAGTTGAGTTTTTCTAAACGGCGTTGCTCCCGTTTGATCTCATCTTCGGCTTCCCATTTATCATAGGCTTGCACGATTTTAGCCACCACCGGATGACGCACAATATCTTGGCTGTCGAAGTAGTTAAAGCTTAAATCTTCCACTTGGCTTAACACTTCCATGGCGTGCTTTAAGCCCGATTTTTGGCTACGGGGTAAATCCACTTGGGTAACATCGCCGGTGATCACCGCTTTTGAATTAAAGCCGATACGGGTTAAAAACATCTTCATCTGTTCAATAGTGGTGTTTTGGCTCTCATCTAAAATAATAAAGGCATCATTGAGCGTCCGCCCACGCATATAGGCAAGGGGAGCGATTTCAATGACATTTCGCTCCATCAGTTTTTGCGCTTTTTCAAAGCCGAGCATTTCAAACAGGGCATCATAAAGTGGGCGTAAATAAGGCTCAATTTTCTGCCCTAAATCCCCGGGTAAGAAGCCCAATTTCTCCCCAGCTTCCACCGCGGGGCGAGTCAGCAAAATTCGGCGAATTTCTTGCCGTTCAAGGGATTCCACCGCCGCCGCTACAGCTAAAAAGGTTTTCCCCGTCCCCGCTGGTCCAATCCCAAAGCTAATATCGTGTTTGAGAATATTCCGTAGATAGGCTTGCTGATGTTCCCCTCGGGGTTTAATGACGCCCCGTTTCGTTTTAATTGCAATGTCCTGTTGGTGGGAAGGGTGGTGGGATTGCAATAACATTCGGCTCTCTTGAATGGCTAAATGGACATCTTCTAAATCAAGCTCAGGCATTTTCCCTTTCAGGGGCGCAGTATCGTTGTAGAGTTGGCGGAGTAATTTCGCGGTATTTTGGAGAATTTGAGCAGAGTAATGCCCCTCTTCCAAGGGTTTTAATGTCAGGGTAAAGCCTTGACGAGCAATCACAACATTAAAACTTTTTTCAATCAAGGCAAGGTGTTCATCAAACGCGCCACAAAAGGCTTGTAGGCGGGCATTATCTTGTGGTTCAAGGGTAAAAATCAGTTCGTTCAAGGGGATTCCTTAATACAAGCGGTCAAAAAAATCGCTCTTTTTGTAAAAGATATGCCACATTCTAAGCGATTTTTCCTTTTGATTGTAGAAAAATGTGATGTTTTATAATGGGTAAGGTCGTAAGTAAAGGGTGAAGATTTTGGTTGAGTTTAAGTGATGCCGTAAATATAATTTATTGACATTTTGACAGATCGAGAAACGGTGATGTATAAAATTGATGGATTTGAATGGGATCTACGCAAAGCAGAAATCAATGAATTAAAGCACAATATCAGCTTTAATGAAGCAATCACTGTATTTTATGATGATGATGCCCTGTTAATTCCTGATCCTGAACACTCTTTTTTAGAGGAGCGTTTTATTTTACTGGGTTTAAGTTCGGCGAATAATACCTTAGTTGTCGTACATTGTGAGCGAGGAGAGAATATCCGCATTATTTCAGCCCGCCTTGCAACAAAACGGGAACAAGCACAATACCAAAGGAGAAATTGATGCAACAAGAATATGATTTTAGCCAAGGGGTAAAAAATCCCTACGCTAAGCGGTTAAAAAGTAAAAAAGTCGTGACAATTCGTATTGATGATGAAGCCATTGATTATTTTAAACAGCTTTCCGCCGAAATGGATATGCCTTATCAAACCTTGATTAACCTCTATTTAAAAGAGTGTGCAAAAACGCAGAAAAAGCCCGATATTCAGTGGCGGTAATCAGCTTTTTCCATTGAATACGCTATTTTAGGTGCGATTTGAGTCTTTATCGTATTTTGCAATCACTAAAAATAGCTTAAACTACTGCCGTTCTCATTGGGGTGCTTTGTAAGCAAGGCTGAGAAATACCCATAGAACCTGATCTGAGTAATATCAGCGTAGGGATTTGAGATAGAAAATATGTACCACTCTATTTTAGATCCTTCTATTTTACTGTTTAGAAGGAACATTCCATGAAATTCACCTCACTTCTTCCCCTTAGTTTTTTAGCAATCACCACGGTTGCGAGTGCAAAGCCGATTTTAAATGTCTATAGCTATGACTCCTTTGCTGGAGAATGGGGAGCGGCCCCCAAACTCAAACCGCTGTTTGAAGCCCAATGTGGCTGTGAAGTGAAATTTTTTGCCTTTCAAGATGGTGTAACGATGTTTAATCGCCTACGTTTAGAAGGCAAGAAAACCAAAGCAGACGTGGTGGTCGGCTTAGCACATTTCACCTTGCCCGAGGCGGAAAAATCGGGGCTATTCCAAGCCAGCGGAATCCAAAGCCACACCCCGAACTTACCGATAACGTGGCAAAATGACACGTTCATCCCCTTTGATTACGGCGAATATGCGTTTATTTACGCAAAACAAAAACTTGCCAACCCACCGAAAAGCCTTAAAGCGTTAGTTGAGCGGCAAGATCTCAAAGTCATTTATCAAGATCCGCGGACAAGCCTTGTTGGTCGAGGCTTACTTTACTGGCTCAATAGCGTTTATGGCGAGCAAGCTGAACAAGCGTGGCAACAATTAGCGCAACATACCGTGACCGTTGGGAAAGGTTGGTCGGAAACCTACGGCGCGTTTCTTAAAGGGGAGGCGGATCTCGTGTTAAGTTACACCACCTCGCCACTTTATCATCAATGGCACGATAAAACGGATGACTATGTCGCCGCACAATTTGAAGAGGGGCATCTCCTTCAAATCGAAACCGCAGCCCTGAGTAAATTCAGCAAACAGCCCGACTTAGCGCGTCAATTTCTGCGTTTTCTCCAACAGCCCGAAGCTCAACAGATGATTAGCTATCACAATGTGATGAAGCCGATCAATCAAGCACAAGCCGATGCTGGTTTTAACACCTTGCCTCGCTACACGATCCGTGACTTCCCTCAACCCACAGGCGAAAGCGTGAAAAAATGGCTCGCAACGTGGCAAGCGGTGTTAGCTAAATAGAAAACAAGCGGTCATTTTTTGGGGATTTTTTGTTAGTTATTTGGAATAGTTCTCACTTTTAATACAAGCGGTCGAATTTTTAAGAGATTTTGTTTTGAGCAAAATTTTCAGTCAATGAGACCGCTTGTTTTTGATAATGATGTGGCAGCCACGTTTATCTTTTTGGGGCGAGCGTAGGTTATTTAAGGTTTAGAATAAATCATGGTGAAAGCCAAACCTATGTTGATTGAAACTAAAATAATTAGTGCTTAGAGAACACGCTAATCAGACTTAACGAGAGCATTTTTTCTCAAAAAATAAACAACAGATATTCAAGCCCGTCGTGCTTTATGTTCTCGAATTAACTGCAAAAATGGGGGACCGAAACGTTCGAGTTTTCTCTCCCCGACACCGTTAATGGCGAGCATTTCGCTGTCCGTGGTGGGTAGAAATTCTGCCATTTCTTGTAATGTCGCATCATTAAATACTACAAAAGGTGGGATATTCTCTTTATCTGCAATCTGTTTGCGGAGAAAACGCAAGCGAGCAAAGAGATCTTTATCATAATGTTTGCTCGTTTGCTGTTTCTGGATGAATGCGGTGGCAGAGAAATTAAGCCGTGGCATCGCAAGTTCTAGGGGCGTTTCGCCACGCAGAATCGGGCGCGCTTCTTCGGTTAATTGTAGGGAAGAGTGGTTGGTAATGTTTTGTCGAATCAACCCTAAGTGGATGAGTTGGCGCGTCACACTGACCCAATACTCTTGGGATTTATCTTTGCCAATGCCATAAACACTAAGGCTATCATGCTGATATTCACGAATTTTCTGATGATTGAGTCCGCGTAAAACGGCGATAATATGGTGTAGCCCAAAGCGTTGCCCTGTGCGGTAGATCACGGACATCACTTTTTGTGCATCGAGGAGGGCATCATATTTTTTCGGCGGATCAAGGCACACATCGCAATTCTGGCAAGGGGCTTGGCGTGATTCACCAAAATAGTTGAGTAACACTAAACGGCGACAGGTTTGCGATTCTGCAAAAGCACCAATGGCTTGCAATTTATGTTGTTCGACTTCCCGTTGCTCACTTTCAGGCTTTTCGAGTAGCACTTTATATAGCCAGCCGTAGTCTGCGGGATCGTAAAACATCAAGGCTTCTGAGGGGAGATCATCTCGCCCAGCTCGACCGGTTTCTTGATAGTAGGATTCAATGCTTCGGGGGAGATCGAAATGAACGACAAAGCGGACATTCGATTTGTTGATCCCCATACCAAAAGCCACTGTTGCCACCACAATTTGGATGTTATCTCGTTGAAAGGCATTTTGGACGGTTTCTCGCTGTTGAACGCTCATGCCGGCATGGTAGCCCATCACGGAAAAACGACGTGTGGCAAGTTTTTCGCTAATCTCTTCGACTTTTTTGCGACTATTACAGTAAATAATGCCACTTTTGCCCTGCTGATTATTTAAAAATTTAATCAGCTGATCCATCGGCTTAAATTTTTCTTGCACGGTATAGCGAATATTTGGGCGATCAAAACTCCCTAAATAAGTATGGGGTTTTTCTAAGCCGAGATGTTGAATAATATCAAAGCGAGTTGTGGGATCGGCCGTTGCGGTGAGTGCGACCAGCGGAATATTGGCAAACGTGTGGCGTAATCCTCGCAGTTGGGTATATTCAGGGCGAAAATCATGTCCCCACTGGGAAACGCAGTGGGCTTCATCGACGGCAATTAAGCTAATTTTACAGTGGGAAATAAACTGGAAGAAATGAGCCGTCATCACCTTTTCCGGGGAAAGATAGAGCAATTTTAGCTGACCCGAGAGGGCTTTTTGTTCAATCCCTTGCTGTTCTTCCATACTTTGGCTGGAATTGAGGTAGCCGGCTTCAACGCCATTGGTGAGGAGTTGATCCACCTGATCTTTCATTAACGAAATCAACGGCGAGATAACAAGGGTCATTCCCTCAAGACAGAGGGCCGGCACTTGATAACAGAGGGATTTTCCACCCCCTGTAGTCATAATGACCAAGCAATCTTGTTGTGCCAAAATGGCTTCAATCACTTCCGCTTGTCCTTGACGGAAAGATTGATAGCCAAAGACATTTTGTAAAACGGTTTTTGCTTCTATGAGGGTGGGAGATGTCATGGGTAAGCGCTTAGGCAAAGGAGATAGTTTCCCCGTGACGTGCGAAAGCTTCTTCTAAATGAGTCCAAAATGTGCGTTCATCGGAGCTATACCAATCCCCATTGCGATAGGCAAAATGGTAGCCACCGAGTTTACTTGCCAACCAAAGTTCAAGCATCGATTCTTGTTTATTGATGACGATTTGTGAATCATCATCAAAAGTCAGTGTGAGCACCGCACCTTGGGCTTCGCAATCGACATCGCAACCCTGTGTATCAATCTCTTCTTCAATGCGTTGCCAAACTTGTTCAATAGCTTGATGAAATTCCGCTAAATTCATATTTATCCCTTAATCTATTTGCGTCTGTGGAACGTAAAAAGGCGGTATTTTGGCGGTTTCTCGCCAGATTTTCAATGAATTTTTATTACATCCACGCGTTGCTACGAATCACACCGACGGCAATGCCTTCAATTTCAATAAAGGAAGTACGAGGATCAACGATAATCGGGCGAAGTTCATCATTTTCAGGGTGTAAATAGACAAGATTGCCTTTCTTTTCAAGGCGCTTAACCGTCACTTCATCATCAACACGAGCAACAACCACTTGCCCATTTCGAGCGGTGTTTGTCTTATGCACTGCGAGGAGGTCGCCATCATAAATACCAATATTTTCCATCGAGTTACCATTCACTTTTAAGAGGTAATCCGCTTGTGGCGAAAACATTGTACCGCTAATGGGGTAGTGATTTTCAACGTGTTCAATCGCCATAATCGGCGAACCTGCGGCGACTTTGCCGACAAGGGGAAGACCAATTTCATCATTTGCTGCGTATTCATTTTCATCTTCCACCAGAATGCGAATTCCGCGAGAAGTACCAGAGAGCATTTTAATATAGCCTTTACGAGCAAGGGCTTTGAGATGTTCTTCAGCAGCGTTAGGTGATTTAAATCCAATTTCACGCGCAATTTCCACTCGGGTTGGGGGCATTCCCGTATTTTCGATATGATTTTTGACGAAATCAAAGATTTCTTGTTGGCGGGGGGTTAGGTGTGGGCGTGTCATTTTATCCTCACTGTCTTTATATACAGAAAATTCTGATATTATATACAGTAAAAAGCGATTTGCAACTAAATAAACAGACAAATATTCCGTAAATTTATGCTAGAATTACATTACTTTTCCCTATCATAAGAATAGTAAAATGTCATTTTTTCTCAATTTATACCGTAAAGTATTAAATTTACCCCTCTCACTGTTAGTGAAATCTCGCCCAATTCCGACTGATCCGATTCAAGAATTAGATCTCAATCTTGATCAGCCTTTTGTGTATGTCTTGCCTTATACCTCTCAGACGGATTTATTGATTTTGCAGAAGAATTGCGAGGCGTTAAATTTACCTGATCCACTACAATCAAATGAAATTCAAGGGAAATCACTCCCACGTTATGTCTTTTTAGATGAAGGTCGCCGCTTCTTTAAATCTAAAGGTGCGAAAAGTGAAACAGAATCGGTGTTTTACCAATATCTTGATCTCAACCGTCAAGATGATGCGCTGAATATCCAAGTACTTCCCGTTTCTGTCTTGTGGGGGCGAGCACCAGGGAAAGAGAAAGGCTTGCCGGTATTGCGTTTATTAGGCCCATTCCAACGTTTAGTGACAATGTTATGGTTCGGTCGAGATAACTTTGTGCGCTTTTCGCAAGCGGTTTCATTACGTTATATGATTGAAACCCACGGAGCAGATGAAAAACTCGCCCAAAAATTAGCGCGAGTTGCCAAAATGCACTTTGCAAAACAGCGTTATTCTGCCACTGGTCCTCAGCTGCCTGATCGCCAAGCGATGTTTAATAAATTATTGCAATCCCCAGCGATTTTAGCGGCGATTGAAGATGAAGCGAAAAAGCCAAAAAGCTCGCAAGAAAAAGCGAGAAAAGAAGCGGAAAAAATCTTAAATGAAATTGCCGCCCACGTTCGCCACGATAGTTTGCGTACCGCAGATCGCGTATTAAGCTGGCTTTGGAATAAACTCTACCAAGGGATTAACGTACAGTATGCTGAACGGGTGCGTAAGCTCGCCCTTGAAGGTCATGAGTTAGTTTATGTGCCTTGTCACCGTAGCCATATGGACTACCTTTTACTCTCTTATATTCTCTATCATCAAGGGTTAGTACCACCGCATATTGCCGCGGGGATTAACCTCAATTTCTGGCCCGCAGGTCCGATGTTTAGAAGCTGGGGGGCGTTTTTCATTCGCCGAACCTTCAAAGGAAATCGCCTTTATTCCACGATTTTCCGTGAGTATTTAGCGGAGCTGTTCTATCGAGGTTATTCGGTGGAGTATTTCATCGAAGGAGGGCGCTCACGCACGGGGCGTCTGTTAGAGCCGAAAACGGGGATGATGTCGATGACCCTACAAGCCCTACAGCGGGGGCTAAAACGTCCAATTACGCTTGTGCCTGTTTATATTGGCTATGAACACGTTTTAGAAGTTGATACCTATGCCAAAGAATTACGAGGTGCGGAGAAAGAGAAAGAAAATGCCGGATTAGTGCTCCGTGTGATTAAAAAACTCCGTAACCTTGGACAAGGCTATGTGAATTTTGGTGAGCCGATTTTGCTCAATCACTACCTCAATCAACATTATCCAGAGTGGAAAGAGCCTGTGGAAGAAGGCGCTCGTCCAAAATGGTTAAATGAGGCGGTGGAATCTGTTTCTAAGCAGGTGATGATCAATATCAATAATGCGGCGGCAATCAATGCGAAGAATTTAATCGGCTCGGTATTACTCGCTTCCCGCCAACGTTCATTAAGTCAGGAGCAGTTGCTTGAACAAGTAGAAAGCTATGTACAGTTCTTCCAAAATGTTCCTTATACGGCGGATATTACCCTTCCACGGGAGAGTGCTGAGGAGATGTTAGAACACGTATTAACGCTACCTCGTTCTGGTGTGATGTCTGAAAAAGACAGTTTTGGCGAAATTATCCGCCTTGAACGTCAATCAGCGGTGTTAATGACTTATTATCGCAACAATATTCAGCATCTTTTTGTCCTACCGTCTTTGGTGGCGAGTATTGTATTACACCATGAAGCGGTATCAAAAGATCTGATTTTACAAAGCGTTACGCGGATTTATCCATTCTTAAAAGCAGAATTATTTATTCACTTTGCAGAAAGCGATATTCGTGAGCAGGTTGAGGCGATTCTGACGGAATTTACTCGCCAAAACTTGATGAAAAATGAGAGCGAGATGTTTGTGATGAACAAACACCGCTTGCGGACGCTCCAACTCCACGCTTCTGCCGTGCGTGAGCTATTGCAACGTTATTACATCAGTTTAAGTATTTTAATGGCTCGCCCAATGATTAGCCGTAATACCCTTGAAAAAGAGAGCCGTTCCATTGCACAACGTCTTTCTGTGCTTCACGGTATCAATGCGCCGGAATTTTTTGATAAGGCGTTATTCTCCACCTTCAGCCACAGCTTAAAAGCACAAGGCTATTTTGATGAAGAAGGTAATGCGTTGAGTGAGAAAGTGGAATCGATCCAAATGTTACTCACAGGCTTAATCTCCCTTGATGTTCGCCACACCATTCAAGAAGCGGTGTTGAAATTAGAGGAAGAGCTCGAAGAAGTGCCAGAACAGTAAATCGCCAAAAACCCTTTTTTATGATTTCACGCAGAAAAAGGGTTTTTATTTGCCATTTTGCTAGACCGTTTTAGCTGAAAATGGCGTAGAATCCGACAATTATTTATATTTTGAAATTAAATCCAGAAGGAGTTTTAATGCTTAATTTATCTGCAAAGAACATCTGCCTAAATGGCAATGCCGAAAATAAATTACAAGCAATTTCCCTTGTTGCCCAAGGCTTAGTGGAAAATGGTCATGTTGCACAGGGCTACCTTGAAGGTATGTTAGCTCGCGAACAGCAAACTTCCACTTTTCTCGGCAATGGAATTGCGATCCCCCACGGTACATTAGATACCCGTCACCTCGTGCAAAACACCGGCGTGCAGGTTTATCAATTTCCACAAGGGATTCAATGGGGGGAAGATAATATTGCCTATGTCGTTATCGGCATTGCGGCAAAATCTGATGAGCATTTAACCCTACTTCGTCAGCTTACCACTGTATTAAGTGATGAACAGGCGGCACAGCGGTTAGCGCAGACACAAAACCTCGATGAGTTTATTGGCATTCTCAGTGGTAAGCAGAATTTACCCGTGATTAGCGAAGCGTTGATTCTGCTTAATGCCAATTCATCAAGTTTATTAACCCTTTCGGCGTTAAATGGCGCACGATTACAGGAAAAAGGTTATGTGAATCAAGCCTTTATTACTGACACTTTTTCCCATTCCGCTCTGGCACTTGGGGAGGATATTTTCCTTAGCGATAGCCAACAAGGAAATTTAGCCAACGGTATGGCGATTACCCGTAGTGCTGAGGGCAAAACCTTGATCTCCGTTTCAGCCGTTGATGAGAGCCTTTCGCCACTGTTAGCCAAATTAACCGAAAAAAATGCACGGCAACAGCTACGCAACGGGAGCGTTGCCGATCTTATCGCCTTTTTCACGCCAAATAATCAAGGCACTCGCCAAGCAGTCGGTGCAGATTCAACAAGCCAAGCAGAGCAAGTGATTGGCACTTTCACCCTGCGTAATGAACACGGCTTACACGCTCGTCCATCGGCGGTTTTAGTGCAAACATTAAAACCGTTTGGGGCGAAAATCACAGTGGAAAATCTAGACCGCCAAACAGCGCCTGTGAATGCGAAAAGTACAATGCGTATCGTTGGGCTAGGTGCAACGAAGGGACATCGCTTACGTTTTGTTGCCGAAGGCGAAGATGCACAACAAGCACTAAACGCCCTTGCCGAAGCCTTTGCCTCTGGTTTAGGAGAAAGTGTGAGTTTTGTGCCAGAAGTGGAAGATCGCATTGACATTCAAGGGGCAAATCACGCCAATGGCACGGAACAAGCGGTCGAAAATTTAGCCCATTTTGCACCGGCAGAAGAGGGGCAAACCGAAGGGCTGGAAGCCATTTTTACCATTCACAATGCCCACGGCTTACACGCTCGCCCATCGGCAGTGCTGGTCAATGAAGTGAAAAAATATAATGCGACGATTTTGGTGCAAAATCTCGACCGTGAAACACCGCTCGTTAGCGGTAAAAGTTTAATGAAGATCGTTGCCCTTGGCGTGCAAAAAGGACATCGCCTGCGTTTTGTGGCAAGCGGTGAAGAAGCTCAACAAGCCTTAGCCGGCATTGGGGCAGCGATTGAATCAGGCTTAGGCGAATAGGGGGCGTTATGGCACAACAACTGCGTATCGCGACTGTTACACTTAACCCAGCATTCGATTTAGTCGGGCAGTTATCGCGAATTGAGATTGGCGAAGTGAATACCGTAGAAACCTTAGGGATCTACCCCGCAGGGAAAGGGATCAACGTTGCCAAAGTGTTAGCGGATCTCGGCGTAAAATTAGCCGTTACCGGTTTTTTAGGCGCGGAGAATCAGGGCGATTTTATGCAAGCCTTTGAACAGAATGGGGTAGACGATCAATTTCACCGTATTCAGGGCAAAACGCGCATTAACGTTAAAATCACCGAAAAAGAAGCCGATGTGACGGATCTCAATTTCCTCGGCTTTGAGGTCTGTGCTAGCGAGTGGGCAAAATTTACTGCCCTGTCACAACATTGGCACAAGCAATTTGATTTAGTCGCCGTCTGTGGTTCTTTACCCCGTGGCATTAGTCCACAAAACTTTGCTGATTGGCTAAAAAGTTTGCACGATCAGGGGCTAAAAGTCGTGCTAGACAGCAGTAATGATGCCCTCACTTACGGCTTAAAGGCACAACCTTGGTTAGTGAAACCGAATCGCCGAGAGTTAGAAGTGTGGGCAAATCGCCCTCTCAACAGTCTTGAGGAGATCATCAACGCAGGGCAAGCCCTTCAAGCTCAAGGTATTGAGAATGTGATTATCTCGATGGGCGAAAAAGGCTCGCTTTGGTTAAATCAAGAAAGCGTGCTTCAAGGCGAACCGCCACGGTGTGAAAATGTGGTCAGTACCGTTGGGGCGGGGGATTCTATGGTCGCTGGTTTAATTTATGGCTTCTCTCAAGGGTGGAGCAAGGCACAAACGCTCCGTTTTGCCAGTGCGACCTCAGCCCTTGCGGTATCCCAAAGCAATGTGGGGATTGCAGATAAAACTGCTTTAGAGGCGATGTTACCCCAAGTGCGGATAACGCCAATGTCATAGCTAATTTCTCGCGGTTCAGTCGGGGAAGTGAGATTATTTCTACATTTTTTTAAATCACTAAGGACAACTTATGAATATTTCCTTTATTTTTCCAACTCACTTAGGTAAAGCGCGTGCTTTTCTTGTGAATGAAGTGCTTTCTGCGGCGGCAAAGCAACAGGGGCATCATGTCGTTTCGGTCGAAAATGCCGATTTCGTGGTACTTTTTGATGAACAAGTGCCGGCGAATGTGGTCGGCAAAAAGGGCGTGGTACTCGATTTAGAGACCGCCTTTAACCAACCTGAACAAGCCTTACAACAAGGCATCAACGCAGGGCAACATTTCTCCGTGGCGACAATGCCAGAAGTTGCAACAACAAATACCCCTGTGAATCAGACAAAAAATATCGTGGCAATCACCGCTTGCCCAACGGGCGTGGCACATACTTTTATGTCTGCCGAAGCGATTGAGAATTACGGCAAAGCCCAAGGGTGGAATATTAAGGTCGAAACTCGCGGTCAAGTTGGTGCAGGCAATGCGATCAGCCCCGAAGAAGTGGCAGCCGCAGATTTAGTTTTTGTGGCGGCGGATATTGATGTGGATTTAAGCAAATTCCAAGGAAAATTGATGTACCGCACCTCCACCGGCTTAGCCTTAAAGAAAACCGCGCAAGAGTTTGAAAAAGCGTTCCAACAAGCGGTGGTTTATCAGGGCGGAAATGTGCAGTCAAATAACCCAAGTGAAGCCCCAAGCAATGAACGTAAAGGCTTATATAAACACTTAATGACCGGTGTTTCCCATATGTTGCCATTAGTGGTGGCTGGGGGCTTGCTCATTGCGATCTCCTTTATGTTCGGGATTGAAGCCTTCAAAGATGAAAACATTGCCGGTGGGCTACCGAAAGCCTTAATGGATATTGGTGGCGGAGCGGCTTTCCACTTAATGATCGCCGTATTTGCTGGTTATGTGGCATTCTCCATTGCTGATCGCCCGGGGCTTGCGGTTGGTTTAATCGGCGGTATGCTTGCCACTTCGGCAAATGCAGGGATTTTAGGCGGTATTATCGCTGGTTTCTTAGCCGGTTATGTGGTGCTATTTTTAAACAAACGTATTCAACTGCCGGCTAGTTTAGCTTCTCTAAAACCGATTCTTATTTTGCCATTATTAGGCTCGGCGATTGTCGGTTTAGCGATGGTTTATCTCATTAACCCACCGGTGGCGGCGATTATGGAAAGCTTGACCAACTGGTTAAAATCAATGGGCGATGTGAATGCCATGCTCTTGGGATTAATTATTGGGGCGATGATGTGTGTGGATATGGGCGGCCCAGTGAATAAAGCGGCTTATACATTCTCTGTGGGGATGTTAGCTTCCCAAGTGAATGCGCCAATGGCAGCGGCGATGGCAGCCGGTATGGTGCCACCGATTGGTATGGCGATTGCGACCCTTATCGCACGGAACAAATTTACCGTGAATCAAAGAGATGCGGGTAAAGCCTCATTTGTGCTCGGTTTATGCTTTATTTCCGAAGGGGCGTTACCGTTTGTGGCGGCTGATCCTGTGCGTGTGATTGCTACCTCAATCCTTGGTGGTGCAACCGCAGGGGCGTTGTCTATGGGCTTAGGCATTACGCTTCAAGCACCTCACGGTGGTCTTTTTGTGATTCCATTTGTGTCACAACCGTTAATGTACCTTGGTGTTATTGCGATTGGTTCAGTGGTAACAGGTGTGCTTTATGCCTTAATTAAGCCAAAAAGTGCCTAAACAAGCGGTCATTTTTTAACAACAATTTGCGCCATGGAAAGTGCAACGAAAGTTGCACTTTTTTTGAACTCTTTACATTCCAGCGAGTCTAGTAAAGGTCTTTTATTCATATTAAGGAAGAAACAATGGATTTTAATTCAATTTTAAACGGCGTGTTAAAGTCAGTTGGTAGCACTGCAAATCAAAGCAAAGCCGATTTAGGCAGTATTTTAGGTTCGGTACTGAACTCCGCGAAAACCTCTGCAGAAGAAGTGAAAGCCGGAAATACCGATACGATTGCCAAACTCGGTGGCGGTGCTGCTTTAATGGGCGTGCTATCGATGGTTTTAGGCCGTAATGGTGGGGCAAGCCTGACCAAATTAGGCTCTTTAGCGGCGTTAGGGAGCTTGGCGTATAAAGCTTACCAAAACTACCAGCAGACCCAAGGTCAAACGCAATCAGCACAGCCTCTTTCCGCGGAAGTGTTTGAAAGTGAAGAGAATACGCAAAAGGGGATGATCATTTTGCGTACTATGCTTGCCGCTGCGGTTTCAGACGGCGAATTAGATGAGCAAGAAGAAGCCTTAATTATGCAAGAAGGGGGCGATAACGCCGAATTGCAACAGTGGTTATTGGCAGAGATGAATAACCCGATTTCAGTTGAAGAGATTGCAAAAATTGTTGGGAATGATACCGCTCTTGCTACACAGGTTTATCTTGCCGCACGTTTAGTTTGCAAAGATCTTTCCCGCAAGGAAATTGTGTTCCTTGCTCAATTAGCTGAAGCGTTAAAACTGGATGATGCTTTAGTTGAACAGCTTGAAAAACAAGCTGGTTACTAAGATAGATGAGATCACAATCCGCACATTGAAGTGCGGATTGTGATTAAATATTATTCGCCAATTAAATTTAATTGACGTTGGCGAATTTGGTTTTTGAGTATATCGACAAATTCGTCCACGTTGTAAGAACCGAGATCCGCTCCCTTACGAGTACGCACGGCAACTTTACCTTCGGCGATCTCTTTATCCCCACATACGAGCATATAAGGAACACGGCGAAGGGTATGCTCACGGATTTTAAAGCCAATTTTCTCGTTGCGTAAATCCGCTTTAACACGAATACCCGCATCGGAAAGTTTCTGAACAACCGTTTGTACATAATCGGCTTGGCTGTCGGTAATGTTCATCACCACCGATTGCACAGGGGCAAGCCACGCAGGGAAGAAACCGGCATACTCTTCGGTTAAGATACCGATAAAACGTTCTAATGAGCCTAAAATCGCACGGTGAATCATCACCGGGGTTTTACGGTCGTTATCTTCTGCCACATAGCTTGCACTTAAACGCTCAGGGAGGAAGAAGTCGAGCTGAATTGTGCCACATTGCCACGCACGGTCTAAGCTGTCGTGAAGTGTGAATTCAATTTTCGGGCCGTAGAATGCACCTTCACCAGCTTGTAATTCATACTCTAAACCATTGGCAACAAGGGCAGCGGCTAAGTCGGCTTCGGCTTTTGCCCACATTTCATCTGTACCGATGCTGTTTTCCGGACGTGTAGAGAGTTTCACTTTGACGTTTTCGAAACCGAATGTACCGTAAATGTCATAAACCATTTTGATACATGAGGTCACTTCACTTTCAACTTGTTCTGGCATACAGAAAATATGGGCGTCATCTTGGGTAAAGCCACGCACACGCATAATGCCGTGAAGTGAGCCGGAAGGTTCATTACGGTGGCAAGAACCAAATTCTGCCATACGCAGTGGTAAGTCACGGTAAGATTTTAAGCCTTGGTTGAAGATCTGAATATGACCTGGACAGTTCATCGGCTTAATAGCATATTCACGGTTTTCCGATGAGGTGGTGAACATTAACTCGCCGTAATTTTGCCAGTGACCTGTTTTTTCCCAAAGCACACGATCCATCATAAATGGACCTTTAACTTCTTGATAGTCGTACTGTTTGAGTTTTGTCCGCACAAAGGTTTCAAGCTCACGGAAAATCGTCCAACCGTCATTGTGCCAGAACACCATACCCGGGGCTTCTTCTTGCATATGGAACAAATCAAGGGCTTTACCGATTTTACGGTGATCACGTTTGGCAGCCTCTTCTAAGCGGTGTAAATAGTCGGCGAGTTGTTTTTTATCCGCCCAAGCTGTGCCATAAACACGTTGTAACATCTTGTTTTTGCTATCGCCACGCCAGTATGCTCCAGCGACTTTCATGAGTTTGAAGTGGTGGCAGAAACGCATATTTGGCACGTGTGGGCCACGGCACATATCAATATATTCTTCGTGATGATAAAGGGCTGGCGTTTCAGTTTTGGCGATGTTGTCATCTAAGATCGCCATTTTGTACGGTTCGCCACGCGCTTCAAATGTATCTCTTGCTTCTTGCCAAGTAACGGGCTTTTTCACGACGTCATAATTGGTTTTTGCCAGTTCTAGCATCCGTTTTTCAAGGGCTTCAATATCTTCTTGGGTCAGTGAGCGATCTAAATCAATATCATAATAGAAGCCGTTATCAATGGTTGGGCCAATCGCCATTTTGACATGGGGGAAGAGTTGCTTAATTGCGTGACCTAATAAGTGCGCCGTTGAATGGCGGATAATTTCTAAGCCATCTTCATCTTTAGCGGTAATAATTTCAAGGGTGCTGTCTTCGTGAATCATATCAGAGGCATCACGGCGTTGCCCATTGACACGACCTGCAATGGTGGCTTTGGCTAAGCCTGCACCGATACTTTGTGCAACTTCAAGAACAGAAACGGGGTGATCGAATTGGCGTTGAGAGCCATCGGGTAAAGTAATAATTGGCATGTTAAATCCTTATACAGTGGTAACCCATACGCAAGGTTACTTGTTGATTAAATTGAAAATAAGCGAGAACAAAAAAGTGAATAAAAATGACCGCTTGTCAGCGGTCTATTTCCTTTTTTGTGCTTTTGCCTCGCCCGCACCATGGGCGAAAGCCAAAAGTGGGGGGATTTTAGCAAATTTTTGATCTGGAAAAAACAATAAAACCGTACATCTTTTTGCAAGCTGTACGGTTTAATATTATTTCTTAGTGATTCTTTTTACGTCAATTTGTGTGCCTGACCACTCTTTGTCCACTTCACCATAAATCATCACGGTATCTGTTGGGCTGACATTGAGTCCAAGCCATTTGTCATGATCGATTTCTACGGTAATTTCTCCCGAGTGATCTTTAAAGGTGTATTTTTCATCTCCTACTTGTGCCACGATATGCCCTTCTAAACTCACAAAAGCATCATTATGTAAATTCTTCGCTTGAGCGACACTCATTGTTTGAGCGCTATTTGCACCAAAAGAGGTGTTGTTTGATATTGGCTGAGATTGGCAAGCACCTAAAAGTGTTGTTGCACCAAATACGGCAAGAAGTAATATTTTTTTCATTGTTTATTCCTCACTATTATCTTTTATTGATACGTTTTACATCAATTTTAGTTCTTGATAAATCTTTATCGACTTCACCGTAAATAACGACGGTATCTTTCGGGCTGATATTAAGACCGTGCCACTTATCGTTATCAATTTCAACCGTAATTGACCCTGTTTTGTCTTGGAAAGTATAGCGCTCGTGACCGAGTTGTGTCGTAATACGTCCTTCAAGCGCAACATAAGTATCTTCTGCGGCTCTCTTTGCTTGGGCAACCGTTGTTGTGCCTTTGCTTTTCCCTTGATAGCCTGCAGGCACGCTATTTCCATTGAAACCAGCCATTGCGGTTGAGGCAACCAATAAAGATGTAATAACGAATAATTTTTTCATATTAAAAACCTCATGATGAGTGAAATAAGTCAAGCACCTTGCTTGCCTTTTGATGATTGCATTATAGAGCGTAATTCTTAAGAAAAACTTAATGTGATATATTTTTAATAAACTTTGTACTGCTTTACAAAATGAACGTCATGTTTATTCACATAAAGCACCGTTATCCATGGGGTAAATATAATGACACTTGAAAAGATCCAAGCCTTACAAGATGATTACAACGAATGGTGCGCCCTTGTGCCAATACTTGAACAGAGCTTTGCGCAATGGCAACGGGCTGGAGAATTAGCCCAGCGGTTAGCGCGATTTTATACCACCCCCGAATGGCTTGAATTGCATGAAAATTTTAATCAAGAGCTCGATACGCAGGGCAATTTCAGTATCTTATCTGAAGATGGTCTGTGGAATTCCCTTGATGAACAGCGCCAACGGACGATGAAATTATTAAAACTCGCCGTGAAGCTATTGGATTCTACCGCCGATTAAATCGCCATTATTCAATTAATTGAAAAGGCACTCGGCGTTGTTCAATTATCCTATTGCCATTGAGCTGATTTAATAGCAGTTCTAATGCCCAACGCCCTGCTTGTGGGTAGCCAAAATCAAGGCTAGTTAAATCGGGGGCGACAAATTGCAACAGCTCGTTTTGTCCAATGCAAGCAAGGGGGCAGATTTGTTGGGTTTCTTGGAGATATTTGAATGCGCCAATGGCTAAACTGCTACTGGCACAAACAATCGCGGAAACGGGGCGGTGGAGTAGGGCTGGGGTATGTTGATAACCACTTTCTGCTCCTAACTCGGCTTTGACTAAATTGGCGTCGATACCTTTATGTTGGCAAAAACGGCGGTAGGTTTCATTCCGTAGTTTGCCGGTGGTTTCATCGTTATCTTTTACCCCAAGATAGGCGATGTCACGGTGTCCTTTGTGGTAAAGGTGTTCGAGTAAATGCCAAAGGGCATTTTCATCGTCATAAAAGACGGAGGAAACAGTCGGGTATTGGCGAGCAACGGTAACAATCGCACCTTTCCACTGTTTTAAGAGTGAGCTTGTCAGTTCTGAAAAGCCAAAGAGGATAATGCCATCCACTTGGCGTTGTTTAAAGAGCTGAAAATGTCGGCTTACGAGTTCCGGTTGAAACAGGCTTTCGACAATTAACGGTGTAATATTTTGTTGATAGAGAGCGTGAAGAATTGCCCGTAGAGTTTGGGATTCGGCGGTGGAATTAAGCCGTGTGACGATAATCCCAATAACGGGATCGCTTGCACCACGCATTGCTCTTGCACTACGGTTAGGCTGGAAGCCGACTTTATCAATCACCTCTTGCACTAACTGCCGTGTGACGGAGCTGACCTTGGGGTCGTTATTCAGCACCCGAGAAACGGTCGATTTCCCTACATTTGCCAGCTGAGCAATGTCTTTAATCGTATATTTCATGCAATTAGCTTAATGGCTTTGTTGGGGAAATACTATCTGCAGGGGGCATAATCTCAATTTCAGGGCTATCCGATTTCTCTTTCAGCTCAGGTTTGGACTGGTTTGGCGTCTCTTTAGATGGTTGATGTGGTGGATTGCCTTCGGTAGGTGTAGCAGATTTTTCTGTTGAAGGAGAAACTACTTTTTCTACTTGTTCAACTGGTAGGGAAGCTTTTTCCATATTTTTAGGCGGAATTATTACATGTGTTGCATCTATTTGCGTTGTTGTAGAGTGTTGTTCGATATTGTCTACCTGTTGAGGTGCATTTCCTGTAGTTTTTATTGGGGATTTTTCTGTTCGAGTAGGAGATGGGCTCGGTAAAGAGAGTAATTTACGACCAATTTCAACACGGGGATCGAGCCATACAGCGACAGCAGCATTATTAAAATCTTGATTGAATTCTGTTGGGATAACTTGATCATTGAGTACAAAATAGCCTCGATCAGCTAAAGCGATGTAATTTAAGCGATCGCCCACTTTTATATTGGGTAATATTTTCCGTAAGCGATCTACAACTTGCTCTTGTTCGGGTAACGTAATGCCGAGATTTGACCACGAGCGAGCAAGGGAGATAGCAAAGTCACGTCCATCGACTGGTTTTGCATATTCTAAAGTCAGCATAAGGGGACGCTGGTTAGGCTGGTATTGGCCATTTTCAGAAAAAAGGGCAATATTATAGATTTTAAAAGGGCCCCAAACATAATCAGCATCATTGATTTTTTGCCATTGTGCAATTGCGTGCTGGCTAATCCCTAATGCCAATAATAATGACAAAAAGTGACGCATGTGCTTTTTCCTATCCATAAAATTAAGTTAGGCTATTATACCGTTAAACGTGAGACTTTCGTATATTGAATTTATGTAGAAATTTTGTGATCTACTTCAAAAATTTTAGATTTTATCTGAGCGAAAAAAGTAAATAGTGCTACTATTTTAGTAAGTTTTGTTATAGAGGAGAATCTTATGTTTCCAGAATTCCGTGATTTAATCACCCAGCTAAAAGTTGAAAATGCACATTTTGCTCGTTTATTTGATAAGCATAATGAGTTAGATCAAAAAATTAAAAATATGGAAGCGAATATTGAGCTTGCAACCCATGCAGAAATTGAAACGCTCAAAAAAGAAAAGCTACATATTAAGGATGAACTCTATGCTATTTTAAAAAAGCATAGTTGATTTTCATGTTTTGAATAGATGTTGATAAATTATTAAGAATAGGCTAAAGCATTATTTGTGTTTTAGCCTATTTATTTAGCTAAATTTTCTTCTATATTTTGTATGCCGTTATTTAACTCATTTGATGCTTTAATTTTTGACTAATTCGAATAGCGGTTTCGGTTTCGCAACCCGAAAATTCAGCAATTTCTCGATAAGTCCAAGGATAATCAGGATAGTGAAGTGTCAAATAGGAGATACTGTCTGCAACACGATCAAGACTGCGTGTATAAGAAATTTTGGCTAAACGATGTTCGGCATCTTGTAATTCAGCAGCAAGCTGTTTAAGCAATAGGTGAGTAAATTCGGGATTTCCAACCAGAAAATGTGGTAGGGTGTTAGGCTTAATTTTGACTAACTCGGTAGCTTGAAGCACTTTGGCGGTGCAGTGATAGTGGTCGTTGTTAAATAGGGTACGAAAACCAAAATATTCGCCCGTATGGTAGATGCGTAATAAGCTCTCTTTTCCATTTTCTAAAATATGAAATAGACCAACTAATCCGCTTTTGATGAAATAAAATTCGTTAGCACATTCACCTTGGGTATAAATAACCGCCGATTTTTCTTGTTGATGTAGTGAGGTGAGTTGGCAATGTTGTAGTTGTGTTGGGAAAAAATTCAATGAGCTATCCATATCCTGCACCGCTTGTAAATAAAATGTAATTAATATACAAATAATTGTGATAACTGACTATCTTTGCCCTTTAAAAATGTGATCTGACTCTAAAAATGGTTTTGCGTGTATTTAGGTATATTATCGAAAGTATTTAGCTAATTCTTTTAAATAAGGTTGCATATAAGAAAGTGCCATAAAATAGGCTTCACATAATTGATTGTGAGGTTCGCCAAAGCCTTGTACTGTGCGGTGTTTTGGGCAACCGCCGTTGCAAGCAAAACGGAATTGACATTGCTGGCACTTGGTTGAAAGTTGAGCTTTGATTAAACCAAAACGTTGTTGTTTAGGGTTTTGAATTAAATCAATCAGTGGCGTGTCTAAAATATTGCCGAGCTTATATTCTGGATAAACATAATGATCACAACTAAAAATATCGCCATTCTGTTCAATCACAAGTTGATCACCACAGGTTTTCCGGAAAATACATAATGAAGGTTGCAAACCAAGAAAAGCCATCATCCACTGTTCAATAAACTGTACGCTGATTTTGCCAATATCAGCGGCGTACCATTCATCAAAAATATCAATCATCATCTGTCCATAATCACGGGGGCTTGCTCGTTGTGAATGCTCTCCCATTAGGGGAATAAACTGCATATAACTGACATTAAGGCTTTTTAAGTAATGATAAATGGCTTTGCCGTGTTGAACGTTATGGTGATGGACAACGGTTAGGGTATTAAAGGGAATTTGATAGTGTTGTAGTAAATTTAAGGCGTGTAAAACTTGTTTCGCACTACCTTTACCACTTTTGGTTAAGCGGTAGCTGTCGTGAAGTTTGGGTGTTCCGTCAATGGAAAGCCCAACAAGGAAATGATTTTTCTGTAAAAATTCACACCAAGCATCATCTAATAAAATGCCATTTGTTTGTAAGGCATTATGTATTATTTTGCCCTTCGCATATTTTTGCTGAAATTCGACCGCTTGTTGATAAAACGCTAAGCCCGCTAATGTTGGTTCGCCTCCTTGCCATAAAAATGTCACTTCTGATTGAGAAATAGACGCAATATAGTTCTGGATATAACGCTCTAATAAGGCAAAATCCATATGTCGTTGGGAGAGATGAGGTTTATCCAGATAATAACAATATTGGCAATCTAAATTACACACTGAACCCGCAGGTTTTGCCATGAGTTGAAAAAACATAATATTTCCTTATTGTTGAGTGTTATTAAGCATAATCATAGAAAAGCATATGGAATATGATAGTGATCATAAAAACATTGGCGAGATAAACCGAAAATAGCCTAAATTTTTGTGAAGGAAATTATCGATGACCTTAACATTTCTTTTTCTTATCTTATCCGGTATTGTGATTAATGTGATGTCAGCATTATTTGGTATTGGCGGAGGGGTACTGCTTGTCCCCATTCTTCGTACTTTATTTCC
This sequence comes from Pasteurellaceae bacterium Macca, assembly GCA_023101485.1. Classification (GTDB taxonomy): domain Bacteria; phylum Pseudomonadota; class Gammaproteobacteria; order Enterobacterales; family Pasteurellaceae; genus LVZB01. The sequence goes on from LVZB01000001.1 coordinate 1,514,980, forward strand.
ACAAATGCCGATTCAGATGATTGCCGCAACTTCATTGACTATTGTGATGTCCACCTCGCTGATAAATTTAATTTTACTACGTTATCAAAAAATTCATATTGATTTAAAAAGCCTACTTTTTTGGTCAATAGGGATGATTTTCGGCGTACAGCTTGGTTTTGAATTGAGCTTTTTATTAGCGGAGCAATATATTATTGCAGTGTTTGTATTCACTTTATTGATCTTAGCATTGCGTACCTTTTTTAGCCGTCATCAAGAGAAAATCAATAGTGATGAATCGGCGGGAAAAGATCGTTATCAAGGGATGTTTTTTTGTTCGCTAGGCGGGTTTGTCGCTGGAATTACAGGAATCGGTGGTGGTTCAATCCTTGCTCCTTTAGTGAATCAGTTAAAAAGTGTTAAAAGAGAACAAGTTGCTGTTTATACTAATGCAATGATGTTTTTAGGGGGAATTGGCAATTTATTTGGTTATATCATTCGCCCTTTACCGCCAGAATATCAACAAATTGAAATGTGGCATATAGGCTATATTAACTTAACCATTGTGGGCATTGTGGTACTTGCTTCCCTGTTAATGAGCCCAATTTCAATGCAGTTGCGAGGCAAAATTAACGCTAAATGGTCTAATTTATTGTTAGGCTGGATCTTATTAGCTATTGGTTGTTATATGGTTATATTACAGTTTATGAAATAGCTCATTTATAGGTGATATAAATATTCAGTAATCATCTCATTGAGATGATTTAATTAATTTTTAATAATAAAGTGGCTGATTTTTACCAAATAGCCACTTTTTTCTATTAGTTCTCTTTTACCTGTAAAATTTAAAAAGAAATCTCAGGACCAGAAACTTTATCAGCTAGGCCATTTAAATTTGAGATTTTGACTCGATTATTTTTACAATGTACAAAAGCAAATTCTTCCTCATTTTTGGTTTTTCGTACTGATACACCATATTCATGCCCTCTTGCTGAGTCAATATCACTTACCACATAAGTTATATTTCCATTTGGGATGCTAATAAGATAGGCATATAGTTCGTGGTTGTTATTGAAAAAAGCAGAACCGACTTGATTACTCGGACGTGTTAATCGAATTTCGGGTGCTTGTAAGTTTTTACCAAAAGCGTAGGTAACGGTATCGTTACTGTCATTATAACTAAGGTAAATCTGTTTACCTTTAGCTGTATAACAATGGAAAAAGACTTCATTTGAAGCTTGAGCCATTGTGGAAAAACTCAATAATGCAGAAACAATAAGTGCTATTTTTTTCATAGTGTAGTCCTATTTTAGTATTGAAATCTGTTTTACCGTATAATTTATCGTTAAGTTTGAAGAAACTTTTGAAGTTTATTCTTAAATTTTGCAAATTTAAAGTATTAAAATTTTTATTTTAGTCAATTTCGAAATAATCCGCCAAATGTGAATAGCGGAATTGAAAGCCTGCATCAAGTAAGGCTTGTGGCACAAGGGGTTGATTATCTAACAATAATTGGGCGCGTTCGCCGAATATGAGGTTTAAGGCAAATTGAGGAACGGCACAAAAGGCCGGGCGGTGTAATTTTTTCGCTAATAGCTGATTAAAGGTGGCGTTAGATACGCTATGAGGCGCAACGAAGTTAAAGATGCCTTCACAGTGCGGGTTATCCAATAAAAACAGCATTCCATTGAGGTGATCTTCAAGGGCAATCCAAGACCAATGTTGTTGCCCTGAAGCTAATTTGCCACCTAACCCGAGGCGATAGAGAGGAAGCATTTGTTGTAATGCACCGCCTTTTTCATCTAGTACAATCCCCGTTCGAAGAAGGCAAAGGCGAGTTTTATGGCGTGCGAGTTCGGCAGCTTGTTCCCACGCAAGGCAGAGTTGGGCTGGAAATGCGGTGCCACAAGGCGTTGATTCTGACGCTTTTTGATTGAGAGGCAAATTGCCATAAATCCCCGTTGCTGATCCAGAAAGAAAAGTGTGGGGCGGTGTATCGCTTTGCAAAATCAGCTGGCTGAGTTGCGTGGTGAGTTGTACTCGGCTTTGCCACAATGTCGCTTTTTGCTTAGCTGACCAACGGCGTTGAAAAATCGGTTCGCCAGCAAGATTGATGACGGCATCAAAATGATTGAGGTCTGTAAAATCGGCAAGATTTGGTATAAATTCGACCCCTTGCTGAGCCGGTTGAGGGTGTCGGGAGAGAATCGTGATATCATCCCCCCTCGCCAAAAGTTTGGCGCACAATGCTTTACCAATAAAGCCTGTGCCACCAGTCATCAAAATGTTCATGAGAGAGACGTTTCAAAAAGATCGTTAATACTGGCAATTAAAGTGGGAATGGCGGTATGAATGGTAGGGGTAATGAAAATCGTATCATCGCCTGCGATAGTGCCAAGAATACCACTGGATTTGCCCATTGAATCAAGCAAGCGGGCGATTAACTGTGCCGCACCGGGGCTGGTGCGAACCACAATTAACACATTATTGTGATCAATATCGACAACTAAATTGCGTAATGGGCTGGATGTAGCTGGTACACCAAATTCTGCTGGTAATTGATAGACCATTTCCATTTTCGTATTTCTAGCCCGTACTGCCCCAAATTTGCTTAACATCCGAGACACTTTTGATTGGTTGATATGTTCAAAACCGAGTGCCTGTAAAGCGGTCACGATTTCACTTTGGGAGCTAAATTTTTCTTCTTTTAATAATGCACGAAATGCTTCGTGAAGTGAGTCCGTCTTTTCCACATGTTTTTCCTTAAAATAATAAAATATGCGAGATCTTTGCGTATTTATGCAAAAAAGGCAATGACAAGCGGTGCTTTTTGTAAAAAAATTTGCGGTAGATCGCAAAATTAGATTTTGTTGTTTGAAACTTCTTTGAGTTTTACATACACTCAAAATAGTATTTTTCGACAAACCTGATTAAGGAGAATTTTATGAAAGTAGCAGTTTTAGGCGCAGCAGGCGGTATTGGTCAAGCATTAGCGTTATTACTTAAATTACAGCTTCCTGCTGGTACACAATTAGCATTGTATGACATTGCTCCTGTAACGCCTGGTGTGGCAGCCGATGTTAGCCATATTCCAACAGCGGTGAAAGTGTCGGGTTATGGTGGCGAAGATCCAACACCAGCCTTAGAGGGCGCTCATGTCGTTTTAATTTCTGCGGGCGTGGCGCGTAAGCCGGGTATGGATCGTTCTGATCTCTTTAACATCAACGCAGGCATTGTGCGTAATTTAATTCAAAAAGTTGCTGAAGTTTGCCCAACCGCTTGTGTGGGAATTATTACCAATCCAGTCAATACCACGGTTGCGATTGCGGCAGAAGTGCTGAAAAAAGCAGGTGTGTATGATAAACGCCGTCTTTTCGGGGTGACTTCATTAGATGTGCTACGTTCTGAAACCTTCGTGGCTGAATTAAAAGGAAAAGATGTAAATGCGATTAAAGTACCTGTTGTTGGGGGACACTCTGGTGTGACGATTCTTCCGCTTCTTTCCCAAGCTCATGTGGAAGATAAAATCGAATTTAGTGCCGAAGAGATTGAAGCCTTAACGAAACGTATTCAAAATGCAGGCACTGAAGTGGTAGAAGCCAAAGCTGGTGGCGGTTCTGCGACACTTTCTATGGCACAAGCGGCTGCCCGTTTTGCGCGTGCTGTCTTAAAAGGTCTAACGGGTGAAGAAGTAGTTGAGTATGCCTATGTGGAAGGTAATGGCGAATATGCACGTTTCTTTGCACAGCCTGTGCGTTTAGGGCGTAATGGTGTAGAAGAGTTACTCCCAATTGGCGAAATTAGTGCCTATGAAAAAGCCGCTATTGAAGCAATGTTACCAACTTTACGTGGGGATATTGAATTAGGCGAGAAATTTGTTAACGGTTAAAACTTGAATTTTAGTTAGAAATTCGTCATTATTTGGGCGAGAAGTATGATCTTCTCGCCTTTTCTTTTTTTGATAGTGAGGTCAAAATGAAAAAATATCAGATAATGCTAACTGCCATAGTTACGGCTACATTAGTCGCTTGCACACAGAGTGAAAAAGTGAATATTGTAAAAGAAACAACAGATATAACTGCTGTGCAACCATATAAAGCAGAAGAAAAAGCAGTCCCTTTAATCAATAATTTACCCCCTAATGTAACGGCTATTTGTCGTGATGGTACTTACTCAACCGCGAAAGATGAAACAGTTTGTATTGGAAATGGTGGAGTTTCAAATGCCATTTTGCGTTATCAGGCTGAGTAGGCATAAGAATAAATGTTATGAATTACATTATTAATGTTGATGAAACTAATTTCAGTGAAATCATTAAAGCAACTCAAGAAGTGCCGGTTGTTTTTCACTTCAGTTCGCCGATTGAGCCACAATCGTTGGAAATGGAGGCTACATTTCGCCGTTTGAGCGAGGAATTTCCTCAGCAATTTTTGTTGGCATTGGTGAATTGTGAAGAACAACCGATGATTGCCGCACAATTTCAAGTGCGTAGTGTGCCAACCAGTTATTTCTTTCATCAAGGGCAGCCTGTTGATGCCATTCATGGTTGGATTAGCGAGCAGGAGTTGCGCATTCGTTTAAGTCATATTTTACCTAAAGAAGAAGAGTTACAGTTTGCTCAAGCGCTTGAATTTCTAGAAGCTGGGCAGTATGACCTTGCTCTCCCGTTATTGAAATCCGCTTGGGAAAAAACCGATAAACGCCAGAGTGATTTTGGTTTACTCTATGCAGAAACGCATATTGCGATGAAAGAGATTGAACCTGCAAAAGCAATTTTGGCGGAAATTCCTCTGCAAGATCGCGATAGCCGTTGGCAAGGTTTGCAAGATCAGATTTGTTTGTTAGAACAGGCAGCCGATTCACCGGAAATTCAGCAACTTCAACGGGATTATGCCCAAAATCCAACCCCCGATATTGCAGTGAAATTAGCCAATCAACTGCACCAAGTTGGGCGTAACGAAGAAGCATTAATGCTTTTATTTGAGTGGTTGAAAAGCGATATTAACGTCAATAATGGCGAAGTAAAAAGCCAATTTTTAGCGTTATTATCGGCAATGGGAAATGTTGATCCTTTGGTGATAAAATTCCGCCGTCAATTCTATTCCCTATTGTACTGATTGCTTTACAAGCGGGTAATTTCAGAGAAAAATCTGCAAACCACTTATTTTTAGGAGAAGAAAGTGACAACAAAACATACAAAACTATTAATTTTAGGATCAGGCCCTGCAGGTTATACGGCGGCAGTTTATGCTGCTCGGGCGAATTTATCTCCAGTGTTAGTGACAGGCACACAGCAAGGTGGACAATTAACAACGACTTCGGAAATCGAGAACTGGCCGGGTGAATTTGGCGACATTACCGGTTCTGATCTGATGCTGAAAATGCAAAAACATGCCGAGAAATTTAATACGGAAATCATTTTTGACCATATTCAACGTGTTGATCTCTCTAAACGCCCTTTTACTTTATATGGCGATTTTAATACCTTTACTTGTGATGCTTTAATCATTGCCACAGGGGCTTCGGCTAAGTACCTTGGCTTACCAAGTGAAGAACATTATAAAGGTCGTGGTGTATCTGCTTGTGCGACTTGCGATGGTTTTTTCTATCGTAATAAACCTGTTGCCGTTATTGGTGGGGGGAATACCGCCGTGGAAGAAGCACTTTATCTGGCTAATATCGCTTCTAAGGTCCATTTAATTCACCGCCGTGAGACTTTCCGTAGTGAGAAGATTTTACTTGATCGTTTAATGCAAAAAGTGGAAGAAGGGAAAATTGAGTTACATACCAATGCCGTGCTTGAAGAGGTTCTCGGCGATGAAATGGGTGTAACGGGGGTGAAAATTAAATCGGTATTCGATGATAAAGCACAAAGTTTAACCCTAGATGGCGTATTTGTGGCTATTGGTCATTCACCGAATACGGACATTTTCCAAGATCAATTGACCTTAAATAATGGTTATATTGTGGTGAAATCAGGCTTAGAGGGGAATGCCACGGCGACCAGTGTTGAAGGTGTTTTTGCCGCTGGCGATGTGATGGATCATAACTATCGTCAAGCAATTACTTCCGCTGGAACTGGTTGTATGGCAGCCCTTGATGCGGAACGTTTTCTGGATAGCCAGTAAAATCGGTACAAATTTTCAGTAAAATTTGACCGCTTGTATAAACAAAAAAGCCATTAGTTTTTACTAATGGCTTTATTCAAATCGGGTAATTAAATCAATTTCACATTGAGCGCTGTTTTTCCTCTTTCGGAGGTTTGCACTTCAAATTCCACTTTATCGCCTTCTGTTAAATTGCGGTAAGATTTATCACTTACAATAGCAGAAAAGTGAACGAAAATATCGTCTCCACCTTGATCTGCAGCGATAAATCCGAAGCCTTTTACAGAATTAAACCATTTAACTGTACCTGTTAACTTTGGCATATATTGTCCTTAATATTTATAGTCCATAAGATATGCAACCGTAATTGCTCATAAATTAGAACACTAAATAGTAGGATTAGCAAATCAAATTTTGTGTTTTTTTTACGGAAATTGAATTTTTATGGTTATTGAAAGTCATATTGCTACATAAGGTTATAGACGAGATTTATTAAATAAAATATAGTACGCACTATTTATTTTTACTTTTAGTACCATGGAAAACATTATGTCTGAACAACTTGAACAGCAACCAACTCAACAACAATCAGCGCCGAAAACAGCCCTTTCAACTAAAGCCGCGATTGCTTATTTAGCGGAAAAATTTCCCCTTTGCTTTACGCTTGAGGGTGAGGCAAAGCCTTTAAAAATTGGTTTATTCCAAGATTTAGCCCAAGCCCTTGAAGGCGATGAGAACATCAGTAAAACCGTCTTACGTCAAACATTACGCGCTTATACAATGAGCTGGCGTTATTTACATGCTTGTAAAGAAGGTGCAGTACGCGTGGATTTACAAGGTGCAGAGGCAGGCGTGATTGATGCACAACAAGCAGAACATGCCGCAAACAGTTTGGCTGAATCTAAAGCCGCCTATTCTGAGCGTCGTGCGCAACAAATAAAAGAGGAACGTAAAGCATTCTTTAAACAAAAAGCGCGAGAAGAGAGTGCCAAAAAACGAGCAGAAACAAGAAATAGTGCACCTAAAGCGTCTATTGAGAGTTTAACTGCATTAGAAAGTAAATTTAGCAAAGGTAAAAAATAATCGAATGATGAAAAAAAATCAGTTAAGTCTATTGATTGCTTTAAGCATTGGTTCATTGTCTTTTAATAGCCTTGCTGTATCACCAGATCTTAAAGTTAATGAGCTTCAATTGCCAACACCAACAGAGCAACATAGCTTATCAACTAAGCGGGTGACAGCGCGTTTAACACAATCTCACTATCATAAATTCACATTAAATGACCAATTTGCGATGAAGATTTTTGATCGTTATGTAGATTGGCTAGACGGTTCGCACAACACTTTTCTGCAATCTGATATTGATGAAATGCGCACAAAATATTCAAGTCAATTAGATAACGAATTGTATGAGGGTAAACTTGATAGTGCTTTTGCAATGTATGGCTTGATGATTAAGCGCCGTTATGAACGTTATGCTTATGCGTTATCTTTACTTGATAAAGAGCCTGATTTAAAAGGGCATGATAAGATTGAAAATGATCGTGAAAAAGCGCCTTTTCCTAAAACAGTCACAGAACTCAATGAGCTATGGCAACAACGTGTTAAAAATGATGTGATTGGGCTTTATTTAAAAGATAAAAAATGGCCTGAGATTAAAAAATCGCTGACGAAACGCTATAATTTAGCGATTCGCCGTTTAAATCAAAATAAAGCAGATGATATTTTACAAACATTTTTAAATGCTTTTGCTCGAGAAATTGATCCCCATACAAGTTATCTTTCTCCACGCGCGGCTAAACGATTCCAAGAGAGTATGAATCTTTCTTTAGAAGGGATTGGTGCAACGCTAGAAATGGAAGATGATGTCACTAAAATTAAATCCCTTGTACCAGGAGCGCCTGCTGCACGGAGTAAAAAACTCGAAGCAAATGATAAAATTGTAGGGGTTGGGCAATCGGCGGATAAGATAGAAGATGTTGTAGGTTGGCGTTTAGATGATGTCGTGGACAAAATCAAAGGCAAAAAAGGCTCAAAAGTCTATCTTGAAATTGAACCAGCGAAAGGCGGTAAAAATAAAATTGTCACGTTGGTGCGAGATAAAATTCGCCTTGAAGATAGTGCTGCGAAGCTGACAGTTGAGAAAATGGATGGCAAAAATATTGCCGTGATCAAAATCCCAAGTTTTTATATTGGTTTAACCAATGATGTTCGTAAAATCTTGAAAGAGGTGAAAGCGAAAAAAGCCGAAGGGTTAATCATTGATTTACGCGAAAATGGTGGCGGATCTTTACCTGAAGTTGTTGAGCTAACGGGATTATTTATTGATCAAGGCCCTGTTGTACAAGTTCGGGATGCTTTTGATCGTATTAAGGTTCATGAAGATCCAAACGAAGGTGTAGAGTATAGTGGTAATCATATCTTTATTATGATTAACCGCCACAGTGCTTCGGCATCAGAAATCTTTGCTGCGGCAATGCAAGACTATAACAAAGCGATTGTTATTGGTCAGCAGAGTTTCGGTAAAGGTACAGTACAACAGAGCCGTTCTTTAAACTTCATCTATGATTTAGATAAAGACCCTCTTGGTTTTATCCAATATACGATTCAAAAATTTTATCGTATTAACGGGGGAAGTACGCAGTTAAAAGGCGTGGAAGCTGATATTCATTTCCCTGAAATTATCAATGCTGAGAAAACGGGGGAAAGTTTTGAGGATAATGCTTTACCATGGGATAAAATTCCGCCTGCAAAATACAAAGAGTTGGGTAATTCGCGTAAAGCCGTTGCTTTATTAGCTGAAAAACATCAAGCTCGTATTGCTAAAGAGCCCGAATTTATTACCCTTAATGAGGATATTGCGATTCGTAAAGCGCGTGATGCCCGTCAATTTACTTCACTGAATTTAGCAGATCGTCAAAAAGAGAATAAAGAGAGTGAAGCTAAGCGCTTAAAAGATCTTAACGCTCGTTTTGTTCGTGAAGGCAAAAAGACGCTCAAAAAGATTGAAGATTTGCCAAAAGATTATGAAGCCCCTGATTTTTTCTTGAAAGAAGCAGAAAAAATGATGGTTGATTGGTTACAGTTTGGTAAATAATTTAGTTTTGAGTATAATACGGGCTTTTCAGATCATACAAGCGGTCTGATTTTATTAAAATTCTGTACGGATGATGTACAGGCGAGTCAAAGTTTTTATGGATTTGTTATGAAATCAATTAAATATTTATCATTGCTTGCTTTTTCTGGATTAGTGATGGCAGAAACAACGACCCAAGTAGTTGATGCGACAGCTGAATCAGTAATGCAACCTACACCAGCACTAGCTTTACCTGCTCCTGAAGTCGTAAATGCGCCGGTAACAGATAATGTCTTACCGCAATTAAGTTTTGAAGCACAACAAGCTCGAGCTGCTGAAATGGCTAAGGAAGCGGAATATGCACGTCAGCAAGAAGAAGCTAAACGTGCAGATGCACAAAAGCAACTTGATGCAGAAAATCGGATTAAGCAAGAAATTGGCAATAATCGTTTATTATTAACCATGGCGACAGCGACTGTTTATGCAAAAAATAATTTTGCTCCTTTATGGGGCGATAAAGCAGCTGAACGAGCTTTCTTAAAAGAGTATGCTGTATTTGCTGCAAGTGGTGTATCAAGCAAATCAGTGAATGCGTTGCAGCAAATTTTAAATACAGCAGACAGTTTTACGCGAGATATTCTACTGACCGATAGCTTTTTAGATTATCTTTATTACAGTAAAAATGTGAGCCGTAATGCAAATAAGTGGCTTTATTCTTTAGGAAGTTATAATCCCAAATCGCCGGATGATACTCATATCGATAATTGGTTAAAAGCAGTAAAAAGTGGCTCTGCAGGGCAGTTTGTGATAAATCTGGTGCCTCAGAATCATATTTATCAAGAGACAGTACAACGTTTATTTCAAGGAACGTCGAATACTACGCCAGTAGTTAAAAGTAAAGGTAAAAAAAATACGTCTCATTCAGCTAATGCTTCTTTAAATTCAGCTAAATTGGCTTTGAATGCACAACGTTTACGTATTATTCCAACGTTTAATGACGGTATTTTTGTGAATATTCCAAGTTATCAGCTTTACTATATGCGTGATGGTAAATTAGTTTTACAATCAAAAGTGATTGTTGGGCGTAATGATCGACGTACACCTGTACTTATGAGTAAATTAAGTAATGTTGTTGTTAATCCACCTTGGAATGTGCCACAAACGATTAAGAATAAAGATTTAGTGCCAAAATTAGCCCGTAATCCAGGATTGGCTGAGAGCATGGGGTATGAAATTTTTGATTCCAAAGGGGCGAAAGTAAGTGCATCGAGCATTAACTGGTCCGCGTATGTGGGCAAAAATAATTTCCCATATCATATCCGTCAAAAAGCGAGTGATAACAGCGCCTTGGGATATTATAAATTTAATATGCCATCGACTGATGCGATCTATTTACATGATACGCCAAATCGCGGTTTATTTGGTAAAGATCATCGGGCATTAAGTTCTGGCTGTGTGCGGGTCGCAAAAGCAGATGAATTAGCTACTATGCTACTTAAACAAGCTGGATGGTCGGATGCTCGTAAGAAAAGTGTATTAGCGAGTAAAAAAACGACTTCAGCACCAGTCCGTACGGATAACCCTGTTTATCTTTACTATGTAACCTCTTGGGTTGAAGGTGGTAAATTATATACATTACCTGATATTTACAACCTTGATAGTCGCATTCCGCGTGTAGCTATTGATTGGGCAAAAGTAAAAAATGCGATTTAGTTCACATTTTTAATAGAAAGTTCCAGATTTAGTGATATAAAGCTGGAACTTTTCTAAATTGAATTGGACTAACGAAAGCTTTAGTGATTTATCCCCAATAATGCAATGAATTATTGACGATAGATCATTATTTTATTTTAAATAATGAGAGGAGATTTCTTTTATGCAACAAATGAATTTACAACGTCGTAGATGGCTATCATTGGGAGGGATTGCCCTCGGTGCAAGTTTATTACCGAGCTCAGTATTGGCAATTGTATCAACGCCAAAACCAATGACACTCCGTTTACATAATATTAATACTGGCGATATTGTTGCAGCGCCATTTTCAAGTAGCGGTTTTTCAAATGCAGCCTTGAAGGACTTGAATCACCTTATGCGTGACCGTTATACGAATCAAGTTAAAACCATTGATCCGAGATTATTTTTAAAACTCACCCAGATCCAAGCGCGTCTAGGGATGCGTAATTCTGAAATTCAAGTATTAAGTGGTTATCGCTCAGCGCAGACTAATGCAAGAATGAGACGCCATAGCCGTGGTGTAGCAAGTAATAGCTATCATATTAAAGGAATGGCTGTTGATTTCTTTATTCCGGGTGTTCCTTTAGCAAGAATTAAATCAGTTGCAGAAGGTCTTAGTAATGGCGGTGTAGGTTATTATCCACGGAGTAATTTTGTCCATGTAGATACTGGTCCTGTTCGTACATGGCGTGGCTAACAAGCGGTCTTTTTTTATGTTTAATTTGCAAATTATTCCCGTCAGTGCCTTTCAACAGAATTGTTCTGTGGTGTGGGATAATCAAAAACGTGCAACGATTATTGATGCCGGTGATAATGCCGAGCAGATTATTCAGTTTGTTGAAAGCCAGCAGTTGCACGTTGATAAATTGCTGATTACTCATGGTCACCTTGATCATATTATGGCGGTAGATAGACTACGGCACTATTTTGGTGTTGAAGTTTATGGTTCTCACCAAGCAGATCAACCTCTCTTTGAGCAACTTCCTCAAATTTGTACCCAATATGGTTTACCTACTGTAGGTTCTTTTGTACCAGATCATTGGTTAAATGAGGGGGATGAAATTCAAGTAGGGAACTTGGTCTTCCAAATTCGCCATTTACCAGGTCATTCTCCTGGGCATATCGGCTTTTTTGAGATGCAAAATAAAATTGCTTTTACAGGGGATGTACTATTTAAAAATAGCATTGGGCGAACGGATCTTTACCAAGGCAATTTTGAACAGTTAATAGACACAATTCGTAGTAAGTTATTCGTTTTAGATGATGATTTTATCATTATGCCAGGGCATGGTGCACACACCACAATCGGGCAAGAAAAACGTGCTAACCCTTTCCTAAAGATCTCCCATTATGATGAAACTTAAATCCAGTCTCCTTATGATTAGTGCTGTATTTTTAACAGCCTGTTCCTCCTCTTCCATTGATCCTCAAACCGGTATGCGTAAAGATCCCCTTGAAGGTTTTAATCGTGCAATGTGGAAAGTCAATTACGAATACCTAGATCCCTACGTATTAGAGCCTATGGCAAAAGGTTGGAAAAATTATGTGCCAAGCCCGATACAAACGGGGTTAGTTAATATGGCGAATAACCTTGATGAGCCAGCGAGTTTTGTGAACCGCTTATTGGAAGGGGAGGGTAAAAAAGCCATGATTCACTTTACCCGTTTCTGGATGAACTCTATCTTTGGTTTAGGTGGTTTAATTGATTTTGCTAGTCTCACCGATGATCTTAAATTAGAAACCGATTATCGTGAATTTGGTGATACCCTTGGTACTTATAATGTACCTATCGGGACTTATATAATGTTACCGGGTTATGGCCCTGCTACACCTCGTCAAGATTTAGGTGGGCTTGTGGATACTACTTATCCAGCACTCTCACTCTTAACAACGCCATGGTCTTTGGCAAAATATGCTGTTCAAGGTCTGGATGCGCGGGCTAATTTTTTGGGTAAAGATGAGATTCTCAAAAAATCCGCTGACCCTTACATCACTTTCCGAGAAGCCTATTTCCAAAATGTTGAATTTAATGTGAAGGACGGTAACGTCGAGAATGACGGCAAAGAAATTTTGTCAGAATCTGAATTGAAAGATATTGACCAATAGTAAAAGAAAAAATCTCCAATAATGACATTGGAGATTTTTTTATATTTAGAAAAGTTTACCTAATACCGCTTTAGCACCTTGTTGTAAAAGGGCGCTGGTATCGAGATTTTTAAGATCAAATTCGCCATTTGGGCTTAAGGTATCAACGATTTTTGGTAAATATTCAGCTAATAGGTTTGGTGCTTCTTCTTGTGGAATACCGGCTTCTTGGGCGGCGTTATCCACGTTGCTTTTTCCAAAAATATCCAGCACTTGTGAAACGGAAATAGGCAGGTTTTCGCCAGTGCCAATCCATGATTTAACTAACTGCTCTAAGCCACCTTGTTGGAATTTCTGCATTAAACCTTCAATGCCCCCTTGGGATTGCAAGAGGTTTTGAATGAGTTGCATGGCTTTGTTTTGTCCTTCGCCACCGCCTAATACTGATGAGGCGACTGAACCTAAAATGTTTCCTAACATAAATTTCTCCTAATGGTGTGGGTAAAAAAACGGGTTAAATTTGACCGCTTGTTTTGGCATTTAGCTCTGCGGGGAAGCTAAAATCTGGCGAACACGGGCTAAATCTTCAGCCGTATCCACGCCAACGGCTGGGGCTTGTTGCGCTAATTCGAGGTGAATTTTCTCGCCGTACCAAAGCGCTCGAAGCTGTTCAAGGGATTCAAGCTGTTCGAGGTGGCTTGCCTGCCAGCTGACGTAACGTTTAATAAATCCAGCTTTATAGGCATAAATGCCAATATGGCGGATGTAGTCATTCTGTTGCACAAAGGTATCCCCACATTCGGGAAAGGCATCACGGGCAAAGGGAATCGGCGCGCGGGAAAAATAAATCGCCATGCCGTTTTTGTCTGTGATCGCTTTAACAACGTTAGGATTAAACAGCTCTTCTTGTGTGGTGAGTTTCACCCCTAAGGTTGCCATATTCACACGATGTTGTGCTAAATTTTGTGCGACTTGCGCCACAATGACAGGGGGAATAAGCGGTTCATCGCCTTGGATATTGACAATAATTTCGTCATCGTCAATGTGCATTTTTTCAACCACTTCGGCTAAACGTTCTGTGCCTGAGTGATGCTTTTCTGCGGTAAGGCAGACTTCTCCACCAAATTCCGTTACGACATCGGCAATTTCAGGATGATCCGTTGCCACGATGACACGTTTTGCCCCCGATTGTTGGGCTTTTTCCCAAACGTGCTGAATCATCGGCTTTCCAGCAATCTCTAAAAGTGGCTTGCGGGGTAAGCGAGTCGAGGCATAACGTGCAGGAATAATCACAATAAATGACATAAAAAACTCCTAAATTCGCTCAATATGAAATTGGCTTAAATCGATATGATCTGCCGTGCCATAAAACTGACTAAGGGCTTGGCGAAGCTGTTCGGCGCGTTTTGGTAAGCCGTGTTGGGCATAATGTTGCACTTGGGTATAAACAGCTTGTTTAAAGGCACTGTTATCCCCTGCGTTGCCGGTTAAATTATCGGCACTGGCAAAATAGCGAAAGCCAGCAGCGGTGGCGAGAATCCATTCAATGGCTTGGGGTTTGACTTCGACTTGCTCAAATTCCCGTTGGCGAGCTTCGGAGCGTCCATCAGGTTCATACCAGTAGCCAAAATCTTCTAATTGACGGCGTTCTTTGCCGGCAACAAGCCAGTGGGAAATTTCATGCAAAGCACTGCTATAAAAGCCATGGGCAAATAAAATGACATGGTAAGGGCGTGTGCTTTCTACTCCGTTTTCTTCTAAAAAAGCCGGCAAATAGAGTGGATAATCCCCGCCTTTTTCAAGGCGAGTATTAAAACTTTCGTAAAAACATTTATCAAACAAGTTGATGAGATCTTCAATGTGATGATTATCTTGATTCATAATAATTAACGGAGGTAGCTAATAAAAGAGGAGATGTCTTCTGGGTGGCGTGCAAGGGTAATTTGCTCCCCTTCCTGTGGTGAGCCAACGAACACTAAGGCAATAATTTGATCGTGTTCACGGCACCCAAATGCTTGGCGAAGAGCAGTGCCATTTACCCATTTATTGGTAATCCAACGGGTTTCAAAGCCTAATGAGTTGGCAGCGAGTTGCATACCATAAGTTGCACAGCCTGCGGTTACGATCTGCTCCCACTCGGGTACTTTGGCGAGATTCGGCTCAATTTTCGCTACAACACCAATCACAAGGGGCGCGTTTTGGCTGATTTTTTGTGCTTTCTTTAAACCTTCTTCGCCGAGGTTAAATTCTGCTACACAAGCGGTCAAATATTCGGCAAATTTTGTCATGGCAGATTGTTCAATGACAACAAAATGGTAAGGCTTTAAATGCCCGTGGTCAGGGGCGCGTAGCCCCGCTTGTAAAATGGCATTTAACTGCTCTGCATTTGGGGCGAGAGTGCCATATTTTTTACTTGAACGACGGCAATGTAGTAGGGTTAAGGTATCCATGGATAGCATTTTCTCTTCGACAAAAAATTCCCGAAAGAATAGCATATTTTGTTAAATTTCGCCTGAATTTATGGTAGCTTAGCCACTTATTTTCAGCGTGAAGGAACTACTATGCTTGCCTTATTTAAGACGATTTATCGCATTTTTCGTTGTATCCGAGAATTTGTGATGAGCCTGTTTTTTATTCTATTCGTCCTGGTTTGCTTTGCTATTACGAGCTTAATTGCAACGAGTGAAACTAAAGAGAAAACGCCTTTTTCAGCCTTTGAAAAGGGGGCGTTAAGGCTTAATTTAGACGGTTATCTTGCCGATAACCGGGATAATTTAAGTGATGTACATCGTTTATTACAAAGTGAGTTAGGGCGAAGTGAATCACTCAAAATTTCCACCTTTGATGTCTTGTGGGCGTTAGATAATGCAAAAGAAGATCCGAAAATCACTGGTCTTGTGCTGGATCTCAATTATTTTGAGGGGGGCGATCTGCCGTCGTTACAAGCCATCGGCAGTGCGATTTTGCGTTTTAAACAGGCGAATAAGCCCGTCATTGCGGTGGGGGAATCTTTTAGTCAGAAGCAATATTACCTTGCCAGTTATGCCGATAAGATTTACCTCAATAAAGCCGGCTTTGTGGATCTCCACGGATTAAATTATTCTAACCTCTATTTCAAAGACCTCTTAGACAAGTTAGAAGCCCAACCGCATATTTTCCGCGTGGGGACTTATAAATCCGCTGTTGAGCCATTTCTACGCAATGATATGTCCCCCGAAGCGCGCCAAAATGCGCAACTTTGGTTAAACCAAATGTGGGGGAGCTTCCGTCAAGATATTGCAAAAAATCGCCAGATTAAGGCAGAAAATGTGCTACCTGATACCCCGCAGTTATTAGCTCAATATAAAGCAGTGAAGGGCGATGATGCACAATATGCCCTAAAACAGCAACTCGTCACCCATTTAAGCACCCCAACAGAGATGGAAGAGGCTTTGGTGGCAGTTTTTGGGGAAGATGATGAGGGCGATTATCAACATATTGGGTGGGAAGACTATGCTGATAGTTTATCCGACCGCTTTCATGTTCGAGCGAAACATAAAATTGCGGTGATTAACGTTGAAGGGGCGATTGTGTTAGGCGAAAGTGATGAGGGCAATGCGGGGAGTGATACCGTCGTGTCCGCCCTTCGCCAAGCTCGGGAAGATGAAGATGTTTATGGCGTGATTTTACGCATTAACAGCCCCGGTGGCAGTGCCATGGCATCGGAGATTATTCGCCAAGAGGTTGAAGCCTTGCAACAAGCGGGCATTCCCGTGGTTGCCTCAATGGGGGGAATGGCGGCGTCGGGAGGATATTGGATTGCCGCAACGAGTGATAAAATTATCGCCAGCCCAACCACGCTAACCGGATCGATTGGGATTTTCGGACTTGCAGTGACTTTCGAGAAAACGGCAGGAAAACTCGGTATCCACGAAGACGGTATTTTTACCTCAGAATTGGCTCAAAACTCGAATTTGAAAGCCCTATCAAAAACGCAGAGTGAGTTATTACAAATTAGTATTGAAAATGGCTATGAGCGTTTTTTAGAGCTGGTGAGTAAAGGGCGTAATATGCCGAAATCAGCCGTAGATAAAATTGCCCAAGGGCAAGTATGGCTTGGGGAAGAGGCCTTGAAGCATGGCTTGGTGGATAAACTTGGCGGCTTCCTCATGGCTTATCGCACCCTAGCGGATGAAATCAATGCACAACGTAAGCAAGCAGGCAAGGAAGAAATTGCCAACTTTGCACTAGAATGGATTGCCGAAGAAGAGGATTCTTTCTTTGGGCAATTTATGCGAGGGGTGAAACGTAAAGCCCAATTACAACTGGCGACTTGGTTTGATCTGCCGTTACTGAATGTGGCAAGAAAGCCGGTGGAGCAGCTTTCTCAATTTAATGATCCAAAATCGCGTTATCTCTATTGCTTAAATTGTGGGGAGATTAAGTAGCTTAACAAGCGGTCGAATTTACATCACTTTTTGTTAATGTGATTTAATTTTGAATTTAACAATCAGACGTAAGATTAAGCACGGGAGTTGATATTACATCGGCTCCCGTCTTTCTTTTCAAAAATTCATAGCTTGCTTTTGAATATAAGTGATAAAAGTGCGTGCTTAAATAGATTGGTGGCGAGTTTAATTTTTGGAAGTTGGGCCGTGGCTTTATTTGATTATGAACAAGAATTTTTTCTTTGACAGAAAGCACTGTAAATCCCGTGGGGGAGATACCTTTCTTGAGGAACTTTTGCTAGAATGTAGGCGATTTTTTCACACTGCAAACATCACTATGAAACTCAATATTCCCACCTATTTAACTATTTTTCGGGTCGCGTTGATTCCGCTGTTTATTCTTGCTTTCTATTTACCGACAAGTTATTCCCCTGAAATTGCTACGTTAATTTTTTTTATTGCCTCGATGACAGATCTCTTTGACGGCTATTTAGCCCGAAAATGGAATCAAACTACCCGCCTTGGCGCGTTTCTTGATCCAGTAGCAGATAAAGTCTTAGTGGCAGTGGCGTTAGTTTCGGTGGTGGAGTATTACCATACATGGTGGATTAGCATTCCTGCTGCTATTATGATTGCCCGTGAAATTATTATCTCCGCTTTGCGAGAATGGATGGCAGAAATCGGCGAGCGAGCCAATGTGGCAGTGTCTATGTGGGGAAAAGTGAAAACGACAGCACAAATGCTTGCGCTGGGGGGGCTACTGTGGCGACAAAGCCAGTTAATGGAAATTCTTGCCTTTATTTTGTTGTATGTGGCGGTGATCTTAACCATTTGGTCGATGTTGCAATACCTTAAAGCCTCAAAGCAGAGTTTGTTGAAATAAGCTAAAAAGAGAAGAACATAAACCCCGTGAATCATTTCGCGGGGTTTTTTGTTTTCATGATTTGGTAAAAGAATTTCAACTTTCAGTTAAGAAAAAAGCAAACAAGACGGCTTTTACATTGACTTTATTGATTAATATCAAGATAATAAGAATTATTCTCAATAATGTTAAAGGATATTTATTATGAAAAGCCCCATTTTTTTGAAATCCACGCTGACTATGGCAGTGGCTTTTGCTATCAGTAGCCAATATGTACTTGCCGATGAAGATAAATTAAATGAAATCAAAGTCGTTGGAAGCGATACTTCACTTTCTGATGAAGTCGGTATGAAAAAGATCCAGCAACGCAATCCAAGCACAATCAAAGAATTATTTGCGGATTCACTGGATGTTTCTGTTAATGATTTACAACGCACGCGTTCTGGGAATGAAGGGATCAATGTTCGTGGTCTGCAAGGCAATCGTGTAGGAATGAGCGTTGATGGGATTTCACTCCCAGAAGCCCAAGAGAGTAAATTATTTGCTCAAACAGGGATCGATTTTGGGCGTGGTAACTTTATTGAGCCAACAGCATTACAATCTGCACAAGTTACCCGTTCTGGCTCAGCCACAGGATTATCTGCAAGTGTTGATTTCCGCACCCTTGAACCAAGCGATATTTTAAAAAATCGACCGCTTGCAGGTTTTGTTGCAACAGGTTATCACAGTGTAGATAAATCTACTTTTGGCACGGTTGGTTTTGCTGCACAAAATGCAAAATATCAAGGGCTATTATTGACGAATTATCGCAAAGGTAATGAAACAAAAACACAAGGTAATGTTGGGGGCATTGGTGCGACTCGTACAGAAGCTGATCCTGCTAGCCATAAAGGCGGTTATGTATTAGTAAAAAATTATGTTCAAGCGAATGAAAATCATCGTGTAGGTTTAGTGTTTGAGCATTTTCAACGTAAGATTGATACCAATAAACTTTCTTCGATTGGGCAAGCAACTAGCCATCAAGCTCGTAATAATATCCTATCCGATAACACCTTTGATCAGAATAGCCGAAACCGTATTTCACTTTCTCATCATTACAGCAAAGACAATTTAGAGATTAAAACAACCGCTTATTATCAAGGAACAGAAACACAAAACTACCGTGCTCGCCAAATTCAACAAGGTAATATGTTAAATGTACGTAGCGACAGTGCGATGAATAAAGAAAAAGCCTATGGTTTGCGTACTGATGTTGCTCATTATCTGGAAGGAAATATCATTCAAGTATTACGTTATGGTTTAAATGCAAGTTATAAAGATTTAACCAATCAACTCGTTTCTACTGCTCGAAATCCGAAGCCTTCTGCGGATACGAAACAAACCACAATTAACGCCTATGTGGAAGATGAAATCACCTTAGGCAAAGTGAGTTTAACCCCACATCTTGGTGTGGTGCATTACCGTTTAAATCCAAGTGATGCAAACGGTTATGTTCAACGGGCATCGCATCTTGCTCCCATTCAAAAACAGCGTGATACGCAATTTTTACCTAAATTTACAGCACTTTGGCATATAGCAGATGAATTTAAACCCTACGCTCAGTATTCTCGTGGTTTTAAAGCCCCATCAGCTCAGCAATTAACCACCTCATTTGGTAATTCAGGACGGGGCTATAACTATTCGATTGTCGGTAATCCAAGATTAAAACCAGAAACCGCAGATAATATTGAGCTGGGTTTTAAAGGTAAAAGTGAAACGTTATCTTACCGTGTAGCGGGGTTCTATAATCGTTATCGTCACTTTATTGATTACAGAGTATTAAGCCCATTCCCAAATATGAATATTCAATATGACAATATTGCAAAAGCGAAAATTTATGGTGTTGAAGCAGACGCAAAATGGCAATTTTATGGTGATTTCAGTGTAAATGGTGGTGTGGCATATAGTCGTGGTCGTGCAACAGATGATAACGGCACTCAAAAACCAATTAACACTATTCAACCCTTAAAATTAAAAGCAGGTTTTGCTTATGATAGCGAAATGTGGGGGGCGAATGCCACTTTCACTTATGTGCGTGGTAAAGCGAATAAAGATATTGATGGCACAATGTATAACCCAAGTGAAAGCTATAATCTAGTCGATTTTGGTCTGTATTATAAACCAATCAAAGATCTTACACTTTCTGTGGGGCTATATAATGCGTTTAATAAGAAATATTGGAACTGGGCAGATATTTCGCACTTTGCAGGGCGAGATAACCAAAATGCAAGTTACGACCGCAGTGTTGGCATTTCGCCTATGAATGCAGATGCTTATACCGCACCGGGACGACATTTTAATGTCGGCTTACGTTATGAATTCTAATTAATAAATCTAATCAGATGTTGGCTAATAAAGTGGTGGCGATTTATGATCCCACCACTTTTTATTTATGCAGCGCTTTTAGCATTGTAAATTATAAATGATGTTTAACGCTGAAATTGTAGCTGTGGGCGGGATTCTGTATGATGTGAAACCATTTCAATATCGGCGTGATACCATTGTTGAATATGGGCTTTTGTAAGCACTTGCTGTGGTGTGCCTTGTGCTTGTAAACGATGTTCCGCTAATAGAATTGTTTGATCGCTATATAAAGACGCTAAATTAAGATCGTGCAAAATACAACATACAGACAACCCTTTTTCTTGGCACAGGTTTTGCATTAAACGTAAACAATGTTGTTGGTAATACAAGTCAAAAGCTGAAGTGGGTTCATCTAAAAATAGCACTTTACCGTTCATATTTTCGTCCCATAATTGGATCAATGCACGCGCAAGCTGACAACGTTGCTGTTCACCACCCGATAAACGCATATAAGGCTTATTTAGTAGTGGCTCACAACCTGTGGCGTGAATAACAGCGGGTAGCCATTTTTCAACATCGGCTTGACGGCGATGATACCCACCCATTCGGATAACATCTGCTACTGAAAAAGCAAAGTTAAGCTGACTATGTTGTCGCATTACCGCACGTTGCTCCGCTAATTCATTCACAGCAAAACGGGCTAATGGCTGGTTTTTAAAGTAAATCCGACCGCTTGTTGGGGCTAAATAGCCTGATAACATTCGCATTAACGTTGATTTTCCCGCACCATTAGGCCCAATTAAGACAGTAAGTTCTCCACACTTTAACGATAAGGAAATATCTTGCAAAATAGGCTTGCTCCCCGCTGAAAAAGTCAGATTTTCAGCCACTAGCAAGCGGTCGTTTTTAGCTAAATATTTGATAGATGACATGAGGATCTCTGCATTGATAATAGTGAAAATAATCGACCGCTTGTTTTAATTCAATTCCCGATAACGAATGACTAACCAAAGGAAATAAGGTGCGCCAAGAAAACTCGTTAACATTCCAACTGGCAATTCTGCGGGTGAAACGAGTGTTCGGGCAAGCGTATCTGCGACTAAAAGTAGAATAGCACCGCATAATGCCGAAGCGGGCAAAACCCAACGATGATCTGCACCAAATTTAAACCGTACTAAATGGGGAATAACCAAACCGATAAAACCAATTGCCCCACTCACCGCCACCGCCGAGCCAACCAATACAGCACCACATAAAATCAGCTGGCGTTTAAGACGTTGTACTTTCACACCGAGATAATGGGCTTCTTCATCACCTAATTGTAGTAAATTTAATTGACGAGCAAGGGTAAGAGTAAAACACAAGATAGGTAGAATAATTGCACTGGCGAGAATAAGCGGTTGCCACTGTGCTTGCCCTAAACTTCCCATTGTCCATAAGCTAAATTGGCGAAGTTGTTGATCGTTACTGAGATAAGTCAGAATGCCAATGATTGCAAAACACAACGCATTCACCGCAATGCCAACTAACAACAATTTATTCATTGAAGCGTGCGAGCGATAACTCAGCAGGTAAATCAAACTTGCAACGACTAAGCTCCCCAAAAAAGCAGCAATCATTGTGGCATATAAAGAAAATTCATTCGGTAATAAACTTGGCATTAAAATGGCTAAGGCAACGGCGAGTGAGGCGCCGCTATTTACCCCAATTAAAGCGGGATCAGCCATTGGATTATGAAATAATCCTTGAAAGAGTGTCCCTGAAACCGCTAATGCACTACCAACAACGACAGCTAATAAAATACGGGGCAAACGAATATTTAACCAGATTTGCCATTGGCTATCACTTAATGTTGCTTGCCATAAATCTTGCCAAGTAAGCGACAATGCCCCAATATTTGAAGCGAGTAATATCACACAGGCTAACACGAAGGTCAGACAAACCAGCCAAAAAGGTTTATTCATTATTTTTCGACCGCTTGTTCTGCAACTTGACGCATTTTTTGTAATTCTTGCGGAATAGTCAGCCCAAATGCGAGAAAAGCAATATCATCAACCACCACCATTCGTTTATGTTTACCCGCATTGGTATGCGATAAACCCGCAATTTCCCATAATTTATCTGGCGAACCAAGCCCTTCTAGCCCTAATTTTGAAATCACAATCACATCAGGATTCGCAGCAATCACACCTTCTTGAGAAATTGGGGTAAACCGTACCGATCCTGCCATGGCATTTTTAGCACCAATTAGTTGAATCGCACTATCAGCTACCGTGCCTGAGCCAGCAACCATTTGATTTGTTCCTGCACGATTCATGACAAAGAGAATTTTGACATCTAACGGACTATTTGGCACAGCGTCCATCTGTTGTTGAAATTGAGTGGCTAATTTTTCCGCCTCCACTTCTTTTCCCATATAATTGCCGATAAGGCGGATTTTCTGTAACACACTCTCAGTCGTATATTTTAATGGCACAGTTTCGACACTCACGCCCGCCGATTTTAATTGCTCAAATATAATCGCCGGTTGTGCCACTTGCGTAGTAATGACTTTGGTTGGCTTTAACGCCAATAAGCCTTCAATATTGAGCTGACGCATATAGCCAACATCTGGCAATGCTTTAATCTTTTCGGGAATCGTGCTGGTACTATCTCGCCCGACTAAATGTTGTTCGGCATTTAAGGCATAAATAATTTCGCTCACATCTCCGCCAATACTAATAATCCGCTCTTGAGCAAAAGTAAGCTGTGAAAAAATCGCTAAACAAGCGGTCAAAAAATAAGATATTTTGATCATGTAAATATTCTCCTAAACTAAATCTTGCCTATTGTATAAAATTGATAATTATTATCAACAATGTTGGATAATTTCTTTGTGCAACAAGTGTAATGGAGTGAATATCGAGTCATTCACGCCAAATTAAGCGAAATCTCTTCGCTTTTTTCTAAATTGTTTAATAAATAGACTTCCCAAATACTTAAAAAATGCGTATGATACGCCCCCTCTTCTTAGGATATACGGCACTAAACTCGCCGTATTTTTTATTTAGAGGCGCGGATATTTATCTCAGCAGAAAACGAACGTGAATCAAGGAAAGAGAAGGAAAAATTGTGCGTATAGGGCAGTATGAAATTAAAAACCGTATTTTCCTTGCACCCATGGCGGGCGTTACCGACCAACCTTTTCGGCGATTATGTAGCCATCTTGGCGTAGGTTTAACGTTTTCAGAGATGATGTCCACCAATCCGGACGTATGGCATACCGAAAAATCGAAGTTGCGCTTAGCTCATCATCAGGAAATCGGTATCAATGCGGTTCAGATTGCGGGATCCGATCCCAGTGAAATGGCCGCCGCAGCGAAAGTGAATGTCGCTTATGGTGCAGACATTATTGACATCAATATGGGCTGCCCCGCTAAAAAGGTCAATAAAAAAATGGCAGGATCTGCCCTTTTGCGTGAGCCTGATTTAGTTGCGGAGATCTTAGAGGCTGTGGTCAATGCCGTTGATGTTCCTGTCACATTAAAAATTAGAACAGGTTGGGATCCCGAACATCGAAATTGCTTACAGATCGCAAAAATAGCAGAACAAGCGGGCATTTCCGCGCTGACTATTCATGGAAGAACAAGAAGCTGTCTATTTCAGGGCAATGCCGAATATGACAGCATAAAAGCGGTGAAGGAAGCAGTTTCGATGCCAGTTATCGCCAATGGCGATATTACTTCCGCTGAAAAAGCCAAAGCGGTTTTAGATTATACCCAAGCCGATGGCATTATGATCGGACGGGGAAGCTATGGTCGCCCTTGGATTTTTTCAGAAATTGGCGCATTTTTGGAGGACGGTGTGCAGACGGTGTTCCCTTTGGAACAGAAATGCCAGCTGATGTTGAAGCATATCGAAGACCTTCACCATTTTTATGGGGAAGAAAAAGGCTATCGAATTGCGCGTAAACATGTCGCTTGGTATGCCGAACAGCTTCAACCGAATTCAAATTTTAAACGTACTTTCAATGCCCTTAGTTCCACTGTGGAACAACGTCAGGCGTTGGAGGATTTTGTAACAGCGATTCTCAATGAATCATCATAAACCGTTGGATAAAGGACAATGTTAGAACAACAACCTACACAAAACCCATTAACTGTATCAATGCTTAACGCACAAGCGCAACAAGTGAATAAACCGCTTCGTGACAATGTTAAACAAGCATTAAAAAACTATCTCGCTCAATTAGGCGGTGAAGATCCAACAGAATTATATGAGTTGGTCTTATGCGAAATCGAGCATCCAATGCTTGATATGGTTATGCAATATACCCGTGGTAACCAAACCCGTGCGGCAACGATGCTCGGGATTAACCGTGGTACATTACGCAAAAAATTGAAAAAATATGGTATGGGTTAAATTGAGTTTTCGCTTAAATTGAACCTACTAGGTAACAAAGCCAAATTCCGCTGTGAATTTGGCTTTGCTATTTCTCCTTTTCATTCTGCTCAATGAAGGCTTCGATGATGTCAAAACACGCCCCTCACGCTACGCAACCTCGACAAAAAAGATCACAAAAACGACCGCTTGCACCGGCGCAAAAAGCCCTCGTGGCACAACTTAAAGACCTCACGCTTTCCGATTCTCGCCGTTTATTTGGGCGAATCCGTGGGCTGAGCAATCTTCAAAATGAAAACGCCAAAGAAGCGATTATGGCGGACATTCAAGGCGATATTTTACAAGCACAACAAGCCTATTTTGCTCGCCAACAGCACGCCAGCCGTTTAACCATTGACTACCCTGATTTACCCGTTTCTGCCCGCCGTGAAGAAATTTTAAAACTGATTGCAGAACACCAAGTTGTAGTGATTGCAGGGGAAACCGGCTCGGGAAAAACGACCCAATTACCGAAAATGTGTTTAGAACTCGGGCGTGGGGTAAAAGGCTTGATTGGGCATACTCAACCAAGAAGAATTGCCGCACGCTCGGTCGCCAACCGATTAAGTGAAGAGCTAAAATGTGAGCTGGGCTCAACGGTGGGCTATAAAGTGCGATTTAACGATCAAGTCAGTGATAACACGCTTGTGAAATTGATGACCGACGGGATCTTACTCGCCGAAATTCAGCACGACCGCTACCTGAATCAATACGACACCTTAATCATTGACGAAGCCCACGAACGGAGCTTAAACAACGATTTTATTCTCGGCTATCTTAAACAGATTTTAGCCAAACGCCCGGATCTGAAAGTTATCATCACCTCCGCCACCATTGATGTGGAACGCTTTTCCAAGCATTTTGATAATGCCCCAATTGTGGAAGTTTCTGGCAGAACCTTCCCTGTGGAAGTTCGCTATCGCCCTCTTGTTGAAGAAGAAAATCAAGATCAATTACAAGGTATTTTAAATGCGGTAGATGAACTACAAGGCGAAGGGCGAGGCGATATTCTGATTTTTATGAGTGGTGAGCGAGAAATTCGTGATACCGCCGAAGCTTTGCAAAAACAGAACCTACGCCATACCGAAATTCTCCCCTTATATGCACGATTATCCGCCGGCGAACAGCAACGCATTTTCCACCCAAGCGGTCTAAATCGCATTATTTTAGCCACCAACGTGGCAGAAACCTCTTTAACGATTCCCAATATTAAATATGTGATCGATACCGGTACGGCACGGATTTCTCGGTATAGCTACCGCACCAAAGTGCAACGCTTACCCATTGAGCCGATTTCCCAAGCCTCAGCCAATCAGCGTAAAGGACGCTGTGGGCGGATTAGCGAAGGGATCTGTATTCGCCTCTATTCCGAAGAAGATTTTAACGCCCGTCCTGAATTTACCGATCCGGAAATTCTTCGCACCAATTTAGCCTCCGTCATTTTACAAATGACCGCACTCGGGCTCAGTGATATTTCCGCTTTTCCGTTTGTCGATGCCCCCGATCCACGCCATATTCAAGACGGCATTAAACTCTTAGCAGAATTACAAGCCCTGCGTGAGCGTTCTTTGGTGAAATCTCATCAAGAGAAAAGATGGGAGCTGACTCCAATCGGTCGCCAATTAGCGCAACTACCTATCGACCCGCGTTTAGCCCGAATGGTGATTGCTAGCAGCCAAAACGGCAGTTTGCACGAAGTGATGATGATCGTTTCCGCCCTTTCGATTCAAGATCCCCGAGAGCGTCCGCAGGAAAAACAACAAGCATCGGACGAAAAACATCGCCGTTTTGCAGACAAGGATTCCGATTTCCTCGCCTTTGTGAATCTGTGGCATTTTATTCAAGAACAACAAAAAGCCTTAACCAAAAATCAATTCCGCCGTTTATGCCAGCAAGATTATTTAAACTATCTGAGAGTGCGTGAGTGGCAAGATATTTACTACCAGCTTCGCCTTGCCGTGCGAGAAATGGGCTTGCCGATTAACAGTAGCGAAGCGACTTATCAGCAAATTCACACCGCATTGTTGACGGGCTTGCTTTCCCATATTGGCTTGAAGGATAACGAAAAAATGCACTATCTCGGTGCAAGGAATGCCCATTTCTACCTTTTCCCGAATTCCACTTTATTTAAAAAACAGCCGAAATGGGTGATGGCAGCGGAATTGGTGGAAACCACCAAATTGTGGGGGCGAATGGCAGCCAAAATCGAACCTGAATGGATCGAACCTTTGGCCGTGCATTTAAGCAAAAGCAGTTACAGCGAACCCCATTGGGCAAAATCGAAGGGGGCGGTTATCGCCTATGAAAAAGTCGCCCTTTATGGCATTCCCATTGTGGCCAATCGCCCGATTATCTATGGGGCGATTGACCCTGTCGTCAGCCGAGAAATTTTCATCCGCAGTGCCTTAGTGGAAGGCGAATGGCACAATAATTACAAATTCTTCAAAGAAAACGACCGCTTGTTAAAGCAGGTGGAAGAGCTCGAACACAAATCCCGCAGACGGGATATTTTAGTCGATGAGCAAACCCTCTTTGAATTTTACGATCAACGTATTGGCACGGAAGTGGTATCGAGTAAGCATTTCGATACTTGGTGGAAAACGGCGAGTAAAAAAGAGCCGGATTTACTCAATTTTGAAAAATCATTCTTAATGAATGAGAAAGCCAATAACGTGAGTGAGTTAGATTTCCCGAATTTCTGGCACCAAGGGGAGCTGAAACTCAAATTGCATTATCAATTTGATATTGGCTCACAAGCAGACGGCGTGACCGTGCAAATTCCTTTGCCGTTGCTCAACCAAGTTGAACCCGACGGCTTTGATTGGCAAATTCCGGGGCTTCGTCAGGAACTGATTATCGCCTTGATAAAATCCCTGCCAAAATCCCTTCGCCGTAATTTTGTGCCTGCACCGAATTATGCTGAAGCCTTTTTATCGCGTGTAACGCCTTTTGCCAAGCCGTTATTAGTAAGTTTAAGTGATGAACTTCGCCGAATGACGGGGGTATTGGTTGAGCCAGAACAGTGGGATCTTAGCCAACTCCCCGCCCATTTACGCCTGCAATTTCGGGTCATTGATGAGAAAAATCGCCCCCTTGCAGAGAGTGAGAATCTTGATGAATTAAAAGTAGCGTTAAAAGATCAAGTGCAACAAACCCTTTCAACGATTGCTGATGACGGCATTGAACAAAGCGGAGTCCATTTGTGGAATTTTGCCGACTTACCGCAACAGTACGAGCAGAAAAAACGCCATTTTAGCGTAAAAGCCTTCCCCGCGATTGTGGATGAACAGACCGCCGTCGGCATTAAACTGTTTGAAACGGAATTTGAGCAACAAAAAGCGATGCAAGCAGGACTACGCCGTCTGTTATTGCTCAATGTGCCATCGCCGATTAAATATCTCCACGAAAAGCTCCCCAATAAAGCGAAACTCGGCTTATATTTCGCCCCTTTTGGCAAAGTCTTGGAGCTGATTGACGACTGTATCGCCTGTGCGGTGGATAAACTGATTGAAGATTTTGGCGGTTTTGTCTGGACGGAAGCGCGTTTCAGCCAACTCCAAGAGTATGTGCGGGGGCATTTAAACGACACCACGGTGGAAATCGCCAAACAAGTGGAAAAAAGCCTAACCCTTGCCTATGAACTCAACAAACGGTTAAAAGGCAAATTGGATTTTACCATGGCATTTGCCCTGTCGGACATCAAAGCACAAATCAACGGCTTAATCTACCCTGATTTTGTGGTGAAAACGGGCTATCAACGCTTAGGCGATCTCCACCGTTATCTCACCGCCATTGATAAACGGCTAGATAAATTGGTGGTAGATAGCAACGCCGACCGCGCCAAAATGCTCCGCATTGAACAGGTGCAAACGGCTTACCAACAGCTACTCAATAAACTACCAAAATCTAAGCCCATCCCTGATGAAGCCTTAGAAATTCGCTATATGATTGAAGAGCTAAGAGTGAGCCTGTTTGCCCAACAACTCGGCACAAAATACCCGATTTCGGATAAGCGGATATTCAATGTGATAGGGGAGATTAAATAATCTTTATACGCTATGGTATGGCATTTAATTTTAATCTGTATCATTTGAAATCTTTTGCGGTCATACAAGCGGTCAAATTTTTTTGACTTTTTGCACGCTGTAAAAAAGCTGTTTGTGCCAGTGGCAACAAACAGCTTTCTTTTTTATTCCGTATCGGATGTTGGTTTTAATTGAGATTTAATACGGGCTAATTCCTCATCTCTTAATACTCGGCGGAGGATTTTGCCAATATTGCTTTTTGGCAGTTCATCGCGGAATTCAATATCCCGTGGGATTTTATAGCCCGTGAGATATTGGCGACAGTGGTTGCGGAGTTCTTCTCGGGTAAGGCTCTCCTCTTTCTTGGTGACATACACTTTAATGCTTTCGCCGGTGGCTTCATTAGGAATGCCGACCACAACCACTTCATTCACCTTCGGATGTAATGCCACGACATCTTCGATCTCATTGGGATAGACATTAAAGCCCGAAACGATGATCATGTCTTTTTTACGATCCACAATGCGTAAATTGAGGTCTTCGCCCAGTTCGACAATATCCCCCGTTGCCATCCAGCCATCGTTGAGGACTTCGGCGGTATCTTCTGGGCGTTGCCAGTAGCCCTGCATCACTTGCGGGCCTTTAACCCAAAGTTCGCCCCGTTCGCCTTGAGGGAGATCGTTGCCTTGTTCATCCACAATACGAATATCCGTATTTGGCACAGGCACGCCGATAGAGCCGGAATATTCCACCGAGTCGTTCCGTGTCGCGGCAATCAGGGGAGAACATTCAGTCATGCCGTAGCCTTCGATAATATGACACCCCGTTGTGGTGTGCCAACGCTCCGCCACCGCACGTTGCACAGCAGCTCCACCGCCAACACAAAGACGCAGGCGAGAGAAATTCACCTCTTTGAAATTCTCGTTATTTAACAGGGCATTAAAGAGGGTATTCACCCCAGTGATTGCCATGACACGGTATTTTTTCAACTCTTTGACAAAACCTGGAATATCCCGTGGGTTGGTAATCAATAGCCCTGTGACACCAAGCTCAATAAAGAGTAAGCAATTCACGCTCAAGGCAAAAATGTGATAAAGCGGAAGGGCAATCACGGCAATGCGATCCTGCGATTGACTGTTTAATAATGGGCTTGCCACCCATTTTGCTTGGATAACATTGGCAACCACATTGCGGTGTGTAAGCATTGCCCCTTTGGCAACGCCCGTTGTGCCGCCGGTGTATTGTAAAAAGGCGAGATCATCTTGCTTAACCGTTGGCTTCACATATTGGCGTTGCTTACCGATACTTAATGCTTCACGGAAGCTCACGGCGTGGGGGAGTTTGTATTTCGGCACGAGTTTTTTAACATACTTCACCACAAAATTAACGAGGGTACGTTTTCCAAAAGAGAGTTGATCCCCCATTCGGGTCAGAATAACGTGTTTGATCTCGGTATTAAAGACCACTTTTTCTAAGGTGGCGGCGAAGTTAGAAACGACCACAATCGCCTTCGCACCGCTGTCATTGAGCTGATGTTCTAACTCACGGGGCGTATAAAGTGGATTCACATTCACCACCACAAGCCCTGCCCGTAATGCCCCAAAAAGGGCGATAGGATATTGCAATAAATTTGGCATCATCAGAGCAATGCGTTCGCCTTTTTCTAAACGTAACTCATTTTGCAAATAGGCGGCAAAGGCTCGGCTACGCTCTTCTAATTTACGGTAAGTTAATATTTTCCCCATATTGATGTAAGCCGGCATATCAGGGTGGCGATTCACTGCTTGTTCAAACATTTCCACTAAGGAACTATAAGGCTCAACATCAAGGACTTTTTCTGCCTGTGGCGGGTAGTTTTTAAACCAAATCTTATCCATTTTTTCTTCCTTAGATTTTTCTTAAAAATTGCGGTGTAAAATTTGCCAAGGGTTGATTGGCAAAACGTTGTTTTATGCCCCAAAAGGTCGCCATTGTCGTGAAGACAACACCGAGGGCAACAAAAATTTCAGCGACGCCCAAGAGTGAGAGTAGCAACGTGGTCGCCATCAGCACAAAAAGGGGTAAGCCATAGAGCCAGAAAACGCCTGAAAGAAGGCTTTTTTCCGCAAGACCAATTTCAATGCGGTCGCCAATTTGTAAAGGTTCTGGCACAGAAAGGGAGAATTGTGGGGCGATTTTCTCCCCCGTAAGGGCGGATAACGCCTTCGCACCACAACTGCCCTGTGCCGAACAGCTACCACAACCCGCTTTGCGTTGGCATTGAATCAAAGCGATGCCTTGTTGATAGTGAATGACGGTTGCCTGCTCAATCATCATGGCGTTGTATTTCCTTCTAATTCAATCTCCCGCACAATATGGCGTGCCGAGGTAAGGGGAATATCGCCAATCACAATAATATCTTTATCCCCAACCGTTTGGCTATACACACTCATTTTGCCCTCACGCCAAAATTGTTCTTGAAATGCCACGCCTTGATTTTGGGCAACATAGACCGTAAAAGAGAAAAGCCCATCGCTGTAAAATTGGCTCTCCACGGTTTCATTTTCCGCAAGGGCTTTCGGCAGAGATTGTCGGTGAGTGGCGCGTTGACTAAATCCACGCGGCACCCATTTGACTTTCCATTTTAAAGTATTTTCTCCTTGAGGTTGGCGTGTTTGTAGCACGGTGGGGAGAATTAAGCGGTTAATTGGTTCAACGATATACAGAAACTGCTCATCGACTAAACTTTGTAGCACGCGAAATTGTTCGAGGATGTTGTTATCACGGTCAAGCAGATCGCTCCTGAGCAGTAAAAAATTCTCCTCATCGATCCAAAGTTGATATTGGTAGCGGAAATCGTCCCGAGGGACGATGCGAATCACCCGAGCAATGCGATCGGCAATTCGTCTTCTTCCCCCATCCACCACACTGTAAGCCGTTAATTGTTGGAAATCGCTGGATAAAATCGCCGGCAAGCTATCTAAAATTTGTGACATTTTCAGGCTAAATGGCTGGTAATCGCCAAAATAGCTGACCGTATCTTCCCGTAAAATGATCTCTTCCCGAGGGCCGTCTAATTGCAACAGTTGTGCGTAAGATTTCCCCTCAAAATTGGCGTGGCGATAACGTAACGAGCGATTTTCTTCCCCCTGCTGAATCAGGTAGATCAACTCATAATTTAGCGACTCATGCGCCCTACGCATTGCCATTAAGTATTCCATTGGGCTTTTTTGAGAAGTCGCCCAACTTGAAAGGGAAAAAAACAAGGCGAGGAAAAAGATAACGGGAAATTTTTTCATAGCATGCCATTAAAAAGTGAAAGGTGGGAATTGTAACAAACTTTCCCCATTTTGGCGAAAACCGCCCCCATCCCCCAGCTCATTACCAACAACTGTAACAAAAACGAGAGAAACCAAAGGGAAAATGGAAATCGTCATTATAGTGCAAACGCATATAACGCAACTCTTCCTGTGCTTTGTAATTGTCTAAGGCAAGTTTATAGCAGGCTTGGAAAACTGGGTTATTTACTTTCTCCACATAACGAGCTTCAAAGGCTTGCTGTTCTTGGACAGAACGTGGGCTAAGGGGTGGGTTAAATTGGGCGTGGAGTAATTCTGCCGTTTCGGCATCACACTGTTTTGCCAACTGAATTTGCAAGGCTTGTTCCGCGCGCAATTTTTTAGCCGCTCTTTCGGCTTTCTGTTCAGGGGTTAAGGCACAGCCGGCAAGTAACAGCGCTAGGCTGATAACAAGGGGCATATTCATCCATTTCATTCGGTTCTCCTTCTACTCACAGGCGAGGTACGCCTGCCAAATTTGTTGTACTAACTGGCGTTCATTTTGGAAAAGACTTTCCGCCACCACACTCTCCTCATTGCGTAAATTGAGGTGATGAATGGTATTGCGTAGCGTGGTGTAGGCATTTTTTAAGCCCTCCCCTTGGGTTGGGGTTAAAATACCACAGGCGACACTGCTGTCAAAAATTCGCACATTGTCCGACCAATCCGCCATGGGGGGATGTTGGTGGGCGTGATTTAGCACAAGATATTGCGCTAAAAATTCAATATCCGTAATCCCCCCCTGATCGGTTTTGAGGTGGAATTTCCCCGTTGGGGTATGGCTTAAATGGTGGTACATCTTTTCACGCATGGTGCAAATTTCTTGCCGTAATAGACCGCTTGTTCGGGGCATTTGTAGCGTTTCTCGGCGAATTTGGGCAAATTTTTCCCGTAACGTCGCACTGCCATAAACGGCTCTGGCTCGCACAAGGGCTTGGCTCTCCCACGTCCATGCTTCTTGCTGTTGATAATGGGCATAGGCGTTAAAAGTGCTAACCAGTAACCCGGCCTCCCCCGAAGGGCGAAGTCGCATATCAACCTCATAAAGCACCCCAGCACTGGTGTTTAAATTAAAGATACCGTTAATTTTTTGTGCCAGTTTGAGGTAAAACTGATGGCTCGAAATGCTTTTCTTCCCCCCCACGGTTTCGCTCTGTTCGGGGGCATTATGCAGGAAAACTAAATCAAGATCGGAATTGTAGCCAAGCTCAATCCCCCCGAGCTTACCGTAGCCAATCACCACGAAATCTTTTTCCCCGTCGATCAGATGTTCCGGCGTGCCGAAACGTTTTGCCACTTGTTTCCACGCCATATTCACCACCGCATCAATCATTGCTTCGGCTAAATAGGTGAGGTGATCGCTGATTTTCATCACCGGCAAAACGCCTAAAATATCCGCAGCAGCAATGCGAAGAAGCTGGCTCTGCTTGAATTGGCGAAGGGCGTCAATCAAGGCTTCTTCATCTTCTTCGGGAATACGAATGAGGTACTCTTTGAGGGCGTGGCGGTATTCATCAAGATGAATAACCGTTGTCAGGCTCTGTTGCACAATCAGCTCATCAAGTAACATCGGGTAACGGGCGATCTGTTCGGCGATCATACTCGATTGCCCACACAACCGAAGCAGTTGGGGCAACACCTGTTCCTTTTCGGCGATCAGTTCTAAATAGGTGGTGCGAGTAGTAATTTTATCGACAATATTAAGAATACGCCCAAGCAGTTCAAGATAATTCTCTGCTTGGAATAAGCTATCCGCGATTTTCGGCAGTAATTTACGCAGAACTTCTCGCCCTCGCACACCAATCGGGCGTTTTAGCCAATCTTGGAAGGTACTGGATAAATGTTGGAAAATGCGGTCGTAGTCTTCGGGCTGAACGGGGTAATCTGCTAAACAACGGCTCAAATCATCAAGGGTAATTTCATAATGAAGAATATCTCCCCAAGCGGTCAATCGTGGGTTTTCTTCCTCTTCGGATTCCGCTTCCTCGCCAATCAATTCATTAAAAATCTGTCGTACATTGTGTTGATGATGATGCAGTGTGGCTAAAAAATCTGCCCAGTTCCCTTGCTGACACGCAAAAGCAAGGCGATGTTGGTCGAGAGGGTCGCTGGGGAGCGTTTGGGTCTGCTGATCGTTAATCCCTTGAAGCACGTTTTCCGTATGGCGTAAAAAGAGGTAGGCAAAACGCAGTTGCGCCACTTGTTCAAGGCTAAGCAGATTAAGCGTTGCCAATTCAGGCAAGACCGTCAAGAGGCTACGTTGTTGCAGAATTTTATCCCGCCCCCCTCGCATGAGTTGAAAGGCTTGGACGATAAATTCCACCTCCCGAATCCCGCCGCCACCGAGTTTGATATTATCGCTTAATCCACGTCGGCGAACTTCTCGGCTAATTTTCTGCTTCATCTCTCGCAGAGATTGAATGGCACTGAAATCCAAATAACGGCGATACACAAAAGGACGGAGAAGCTGTTTTAAGTAGCGGTGATTTAGATTATTTGGATCTTCGCCCAAAATTTTGGCTTTGATCATCGCATATCGCTCCCAATCTCGCCCCTGCTCTTGGTAGTAATCTTCCATTGCGGAAAAACTCAGCACCAAAGCACCACTCTCCCCAAAGGGGCGCAAACGCATATCCGTGCGATAAACAAAGCCGTCTGGGGTGACATCATCAAGGGCGCGGATTAAACGTTGCCCTAAGCGAGTGAAAAATTGGCTATTGTTGAGGGGCTTTCTCCCCCCCACGGTTTCCCCTGCATCTGGGTAGGTAAAGATCAGATCAATATCCGAAGAGAAATTCAGCTCTCGCCCTCCCAGTTTGCCCATCCCTAAAATCAGTAGCTCTTGCACTTCCCCAAGGCGATTCATTGGCGTGCCATATTCCGCACAGAGTTGGCGGAAAAGCCAATCCCGAGTGGCTAAAATCAGACTTTCGGCAAGATCGGATAATCGTTCAAAAATGGCTTGGGTCTGGTGGGGAAAATTGCTTTGCACCACACTTAGGCGCGCCATTTCTTGGTGACGGAAAAGGCGTAATTGGCAGCGGAGCGTTTCTTCCTCTTCCACGCCCGTTAACCACTGGGCGAGCCTTTCACCATAATTGCCACAATCTGCCAACGTGGGGGGAGAACGAAGCCAATCGCGCAGTAATTCTGGCTGTTTATTCAGCTGTTCCGCCACAAAATCCGACAGGGCAATCCCCTGAACAAGCGGTGTGATATTGGCACGATTTTGCAACGAAAGGTCGATCCCCTGTTCAGCACAGAGGGTTTGTAACTGCTGTTCGGCTTGGGAGAGAAGTGAATGAAACATACGTTGAGCCTAGAAAGAAAGGGGGGATTCCCCCCTTGTGCAAATTTTTACTAAAATTTGACCGCTTGTAAAAGACCTAAAACACCTTTTTAAACGGCTTGATGATCACCTCACCATAAACACCGGCTTCTACATAAGGATCTTGTTTTGCCCACTGTTGCGCTGCTTCAAGGGAATCAAATTGAGCAATCACCGTTGAGCCAGTAAAGCCGGCTTCACCCGGATTTTCATCATCAATCGCAGGGTTTGGGCCGGCAGTCAGTAGGCGACCTTCCGCATCAAGCTGTTTTAAACGGGCTAAATGTTGCTCTCGCACGCTTAATCGTTGGGCGAGCGTGTTGGGAATATCTTGGGCAAAGATGACGTAATACATAAAAGCTCCTTAATCGCGTTGCAAGTTAGTGGGGTTCATTTAACAGTTCGAGGGCAAGTGCTAATTCAGCATTGTCTTCACGGGGAATGGGGCGAGGTCTGCCATTTTTATCCACAGCCACAAAGGTAAAGAGGGCTTCGGTGACACAGTGGCGATCACGCACGCCTTCATAAACTTGTTTAATCCAAATTTCAATTTTTACTTCGAGTGAAGTGCGCCCAACTCGTACGCATTTACCGTAGCAACACACCACATCCCCCACGGAAACAGGGCGTAAAAAGCTCATTTTATCCACGGAAACGGTGACCACACGCCCTTTGGCGATCTCTTTGGCGAGAATCGCGCCCCCCATATCCATTTGAGACATAATCCAACCACCGAAAATATCACCATTGGCATTGGTATCCGCCGGCATGGCTAAGGTGCGTAAAATAAGTGTGCCTTCAGGCTCACGTTTTGGAAAATCATTTTCCATTTTGTTGCTCCTGTTCTTTTAAATAAGGGTAGAGATAAACGCCGGAAGCTAATACCGCCACAAGGCTTAATCCCGTTAATCCAAAGACTTTGAAATTTGCCCAAGCATCATCAGAAAAATAGATACTGATAATGATATTAATCCCCATACAAAGGAGAAAAAATCCCGCCCAAAGCAAATTCAATTTTGCCCAAACAGTAGGCGGAAGGCTTAATTCTTTCCTCAAGAGTGCTTGAACAAGCGGTTTTTTAAAGGCAAATTGGCTGACTAATAGTACCCCAGCAAAGAGGGCGTTGATGATCGTCACTTTCCATTTAAGAAATTCGAGATCATTAAAATAAGCCGTCAGTAGCCCAAAAAAGACCACCGCGCCCCCCATGACCCACTGCTTTTTCTCAATATGTTGATAAAGCACTTTCAACGCAATCAGCTGTGCCACGGTGGCAACCACGAGGGTAATCGCCGCAGGTTGCACCCCGTAGAGTTTATACACGAGGAAAAAGAGAATAAGGGGGATAAATTCAAGAAGTTGTTTCATACTTAACGCTCACGGGGTAACTGGCGGAAAACTTGGTAAAAGCGGAAGCTAAATACCACCATAAAAAGGCTTAAAAATGCCCCAATAACAAGGGATAACAACTCCCCAAAATCGCCGAATCCGAGAAAGAGTGTTGTGACAACACTTGGGAAAAGATTACTTATTAAGCAGAATAAAAACAGCATCCCCATTTTTCCTCGACTTAGCCCCCAAGTAAATTTCAAGGTTTCAATCACGCCTTTTTGCGGGCTTTCGATTAAGTAGGCATACACCACTAAACAGAGTTTCACAAAGACATAAATTCCCGTGATCATCAAAGGAAGCACCATAATCGCCACCCCACTGGCTTGCCCTAATGTGCCACCAAAGGAAACGCCAATAGAGAGAGGTAACGCCATAAAAATCATTAACGCAATAACAGGGAAAAGAGCTTTCAAGGTATTGCCGATATTTTGGAAAAAGTGATGATAAAGACCGTCATTAATCGATTTAATATTCAGTACCAAGATAATATTCACCAAAACGCTGACTAAAGCGGATAACAGTGTCGGAGCAAGAAGTGAAATCGCTTGTTCCATCGCTTTGGGATTTTGTGCCATCTCCGGAGAAAAAGCCACTTTGGGCAAGGCAAAACTAATAGCAAGTTGTAAAGCGATGAGTAACCCAACGCCCGTTAAAGCAAAGCGAGGGTGATTGCGAATAAAGTTCCAACTCTCTTGTAATAATTGCGGGAATTGACTGTGCATACCTATCCTATGATAGCAAAAAAGAAATGTTGTGAAGTATAGCGGATCTTAGCTGGCTATTGTAGATTTTTATCAGTGCGATAAAATGCCCCACTTTGGTGTTTTATGCTTGGCGTTTTATGGCGTTTTGCGATGAAAGGAGAGAAGATGTATCAAACACTACAAGCCGGACAACGGTATCTAAATACCTACCCAAATCAGAAAAAACTATCCCTGTTTATGCCCGATTATCGCTTAATTCGCCTTGTCAAAATAGCCAGCCGAATTATGCCTGCCTTCGCGTGTTTCGCCGTTGTTTGGCAATACTTCTTTAACGATCCTGAACAAGCCGTGCTCGCCAATGCCATTATCACCGCCTTATTTGCCATCAGTATCCCCTATCAAGGGCTATTTTGGCTCGGTCGGCGAGCAAAATCCCCCTTACCGTTAAATCTTCTTGAATGGTATGAAACCCTCCGCCAAAAACTCATCAGCGAACAGCATAAAATCGCCCTACAAGCGGTCCCTTCTTATCAAGATTTTGCGAATCTGCTTCACCTTGCAGAGCAGACTTGGGGAGAGGCGTATTTTAATGAGTTATAAAGAAAAACACGTCCAAATCGGTTTAACGCTTGTAGGGAGGGTAAGCCCTTTACCGAGTTCTACCCACCCAGCAGGATAATGGAAATCAGACCCCGCTGAGGCGTAGAGGTCAAACTCCGTTGCCCAGCGTGCTAACAGCTGGCGTTGGTCGGGGGTTTGGTTACATCCTGCCACTTCCATGCCATCGCCTCCGGCTTTTTTGAAATCCTCAATCAGTCGCCGTACCCAACGGGCTGTCATTTTATACCGTAAAGGGTGGGCAACGCAGATCACACCGCCTGCTTGGTGGGTAACGTCAATGGCTTCTTCTAAGCTACACCACATTGGTTTCACATAGGCACTTTTGCCCATTCCTAAGTAACGTTTAAAGGCGTGTTCATCATCTCGGACATAACCTTCTGCCACTAAAAAACGGGCATAGTGCGCGCGGGTTACTTCCCCAGTGGCAAGGGCTTTTGCCCCTTCGTAGGCATTGGGAATACCGGCTTTTGCTAATTTTTCCCCGATTTTGGCTGCCCGTTCATCGCGGAGAATCTTTTGCCGAGCCATTAACGCCAGCATTTCAGGGTGGGTTTCATCAATATTTAAAGCGGCGAGGTGGATACTTTTGCCCTCCCACAGAATAGAAATTTCCACTCCGCTAATAAACGTAATGGGGAGGGTTTCTGCCCGTTGTCGGGCTTCGGCAATGCCGGCAACGGTATCGTGATCCGTGAGGGCTAACACGCTCACTCCTTTTTCTACTGCCCGTTCAAGAAGAGCAGAGGGGCTAAGAACGCCGTCTGAGGCGGTGCTGTGGCTGTGTAAATCGTAAATCATCGTATTCCTGCTTGTTGAAAAAAGGCGCGATAGGCGGCGATTTTATTGGCTAAACTTAATGGATATGCCCGAGAAGTGGAAGGCAAGCGGTAAAGCCAAAGCTCACGATCGGGCGAAAAAGGGTAAGCCATAAAAGTATTGGTTTTCGGGCTGGGCATTTTTTGCGGTAACAGTTGAAGTAGCGTGTCTGTGGCTTTACCGCCAGTGGTGAAAAGCCAACGGCAGTGAGGCACTTGGGCTAACACGGCGGAAAGATCCACCGCTTCGACAATCTTTAAAAATTTGTCTGAGGCATTTCCCTGTTCGCGAATGGCGGTATGTACTGTCGAACAAAGGGCAATGCCTCGTTCATGTAAAAAGGCTTCAATTCGCACAGGGTCAAAACGTTTTTCATTCTCGATGCGGAAATGATCTGGATTGTCGAAGAAAATCGCCCCATAGATCCGCCACATATCATTTTGAAAATTGGGGTAGTGAAATTCCATGCACCGTTTCTCTGCGGTGGGAGGGAAAGTCCCCATCATCATGACGGTTGCGTGTGCCGGAAAAATAGCGGGGAAAGGGTGGGTTTCAATTTGAGGGCTAGGTTGAGGCATAAAGGTTTCCGAAAAAGACCTCCCCAGTGGGGAGGTTTATACGTCAGGCAATTAGTTTGCCGTTTTCTCACAAGATTTCACGGCGACAGACCACTCCGCCCCCGATTTAATTTTGAATTTCTCGGCAAAGCTATCCATATTTAACGCAAATGAGATGTTCAATAAGCTGTTGAGATACATTAGCGGACGCCCTTCTTCGACATCGCCAAAGCTACTTTTATATGGCATTGAACCGCTGTAGCGGACTTTATTTTCTTCGCCAACACGTTCAATAATTTCGACACACACTTTGTCATTTTTTTGAATGCCCGCTTGGGTTAATTGGCTGTCGCTGATGTTCGTCCAAATGTTGCCATACTGCACGTCTAACACCGGAATATTGCCTTTTAATACACCCTCTTCAAAGGTCGGTTTTTGGTAGGCAATTTCTTCTACTTTCGGGGCTAATTCTGGGCCGACTTCTTCAAAGCGAATTGCACCAGAAGCTAAGCGTGCGCCCGTGTAGGCATAAACATCACGACCGTGGAAAGTGTAAGATTTTTCTGAACCGGCTAAACGGTTTTTGGTTTCGTCAATTTCGCGTAGGCTTTCAATCCCTAAACTTTCTGCCACAAGGGTTAGCGTGCCGTTATCAGGGGTGACAAAATAATGCCCTGATTTGGTTTTTAACACGACGGATTTACGCTCTGTACCAACACCGGGGTCAACAACACTTACAAATACCGTGCCTTGAGGCCAGTAACTTGCGGTTTGAAGTAGGCGGTATGCGGCTTCCCAAGTGTTGTAGGGGGGGATCTCGTGGGTAAGGTTAAAGATTTTCAGCTCAGGATCAACACCAAATGCCACCCCCTGCATTGCCGATACGGCGCCATCTTTTAAGCTAAAATCCGTTTGAAGAACTAAGGCGTGAGCAGATTTTTGTAATTTTTCGACCGCTTGTTGTGCGTTATTTTCAGTAGGGACGGTCGGGCTGTTCGCAAAAGCCGTTAAAGAGAAGGTGGCGAGTGAGAGGGCTAAAATTGTTTTTTTCATAGATATCCTTATTGGTCGTGTATTTTGAGGGGAAATCCCCCATTTTCGGGGGAGGAAAACGATTGCGAAAATATAATCCCTCCCCGAGATCTTGTCTAGCCACTGGGTAAAATTATTTGCTCTTTTGTTGAAATAAGCCCTCAAGTAATTTTAATTTTTCTGCTTTATCTAATGGTTGATCCGCCACTTGATTGAGCTGTGTGAGAAACTGGGCGTCATCTTCGCGATAGGTAATTTTTTTACTTTTCGTCACACTTTTTACTTGGGTTAAACTTTCCCCATATTGGGCAAGCTGTTCAAGTAGGGCGACTTTCTCGGCATCATCAAAATATTGGTTAAACAATAACGCAAGGGATTGATTAAAGTCTGCCATTTTCGCCCCAATTTGCTCACGGCAATATTCTTGCCAGCGTTGTTGTTCTTCGGCGGTTAAGGTGTGAGGGAAATGTCTTGCACGGTAGTGAAAGAGTAACTTTTCCACACGCTCATCGGCAAATTTTAAGCCGTGGTGGGCTAATTCATCAGGGGCGAGGGTACGCAAAATCGCCATATTATTTTGATCCGCTGTTCCAAAAA
The DNA here is from genome assembly GCA_023101485.1 of Pasteurellaceae bacterium Macca. Taxonomy (GTDB): domain Bacteria; phylum Pseudomonadota; class Gammaproteobacteria; order Enterobacterales; family Pasteurellaceae; genus LVZB01. The sequence continues at coordinate 1,556,401 of LVZB01000001.1, forward strand.
AGCCACTGTATAAGGTGGTTTCCACATTACGCGCCTCTCCAAAATGGCGTTCTTCGGCAAAGATCTCACTGACGGTTTCTCGCACCACACTTTTGTGCGTTTTCAGTAATTTTAAATTGGCTAAGCAGGCTTCGCGATCAATGCCTAAACGGCTGGCATTTTCAGGCAGAAGAGTTTTGGCAGGGGCTAAAATGGGGCATTTATTGATATGCACAAGTTTTAATGGCACAGGGGAAATACCTTGAGCTTCAAGATCTGCTTTTTTTGTGTAAAGACGCTCGCGCAAGGTGGCGACCTTTTCCTGAAAAAGTGGCTCAATATTGCCAGCCAAATCGCAGACAATCACGGCATTTTTATTCGTTGGATGCCATGCTAACGGCACAACCCAAGCGGTATTCCCCCGATAATTGCCCAACATGCCCGAAACATGCACCAAAGGGGTCATCTCGCCGGTGTCAATTAGACTTTCAAGGGCTTTTTTGCCCCGATGTTCAAAGAAAAATTGAAATAGCTTCGGTTGTTTTTCTTTGATTAATTTCGCCATCGCAATGGTGGCATAAACATCTGCCATTGCATCATGGGCATTTTCATGGGCAATGCCATTGGCTTTGGTCAGCCGTTCAAGTTTGAAACTCGGCGTGCCATCTTCATCAAATGCCCACTCAATCCCCTCGGGGCGAAGGGCGTAGCACGCACGCACCACATCTAACAGATCCCAACGGGAATTGCCATTTTTCCAAGTATATTCATAGGGGTCAAAAAAGTTACGAAAGAAGGTATAACGGGTCATCTCATCGTCATAACGGATATTATTAAACCCCATAACACAAGTGTTTGGTTGGCTAAATTCGTGGTGAATCCGCAACGCAAATTCCGGTTCGGATAGCCCTTCGGCATTGCAATGTTGCGGAGTGATGCCGGTAACCATCACCGCTTCTGGGCTAGGCAGATAATCGGATGTCTGTTTGCAGTAAAACATCACCGGCTCGCCGATAATGTTGAAATCGCTATCCGTACGAATACCAGCAAACTGGGCAGGGCGGTCGGTAGCAGGATCAATACCAAAACTTTCGTAATCGTAGATAAAAAAGGTCTGTGGATTGTTAGCTTGCTTCATGGAAATGGGCTATTTGTTGAGGGAAATGGGGGGTATTCTAGCATAGAACAACGCCCCAAAATATCCCCCGATAAAAGGGCTATTTGAGGGCGTAGGTTAGGGTTGATTGGCGATGTATTCTTCAAGCACTTGGTTTATTCGGCTTTGCCAGCCTTTACCGGTGGCTTTAAACGAATTGATGACAGCACTGGAATAGCGAATTGTCACACTGACTTTTTTCGTGGCGCTAAGAGGTCTGCCCCGTTTTTTTGCCTGAGCCTCTTTGACAAGATGTTGGAGCTCTTTCGGCATCTCATTAAAAGACAAAGATTGATGAATATCTTGCGCTGTCCATTCTGGATTGTCTTTATCAATTTGGGTGGATTTATCGGTAACGTTCATAGAGTGCGATCTCCCGTTGATTAGCTTTACGAAAGCTGATGATTCTTAACCTTGTATTTCTTAAACAAAAGACTAAAACATAGAGCCGTTGCTGAATGAAACCCAATGCTTGATAACGTACTTCGGCATATTCTTGACGTCTGTCTTGTTTAATAAATGCAGTATCAAATTCAAACTCCCTTACCATAGAAAAGGGTAGCCCTCGTTCTTGAATATTTCGTTGATTTTTTGTTTCATCATACTCAATTTGCATTAGTCAGCTTTACCTTAGCGATAAAATAACCAAAAATCAACCATTTTTTGTTACTACAATAAATGCTTATTGGCGATAGTATTGAAAAATAGTCATCCTATTTAAAGATTAAGATTTTTAGGGGATATTATCGAGGCATTGGGATTTATTCTTCGATGAAGATCACAAAATAGCCGTTGGGAGCTTTTTCTTTTGTATCCAAGGCTTTTAACGCATTACTCAGTGTTAATGTACCACGGCTATGCCATTGAATATGCAGGTTCAGCATTCAGTTCGCTTTTGGTTGCACGTGTCGCATAAGAAAATTTAAGTCATTGCCATATAAAATCGTACTCGCAAATTTATCTTTAGTGCTAAGGTTTAGAGATATAACGATACAATCCTTTTTGGCTCAAGCAAGAATAAACCTCACTTTTCATTTTCCCGACTAATGAATCACCCGTTTGAGCACTAACTTCACACAAGTTAAAAATAGAATTTATTTGCTGAAATTTTTTCTTCGCTTGACTCTCCCATTTATTGGAACAACATTTTTCAGTTACTTTATAAGATGAATCTTTTATATCCCAAAACATAATTTCTTTTGTTGGTTCTTCTATACACCAGCCACTAAGTGAACTGCATTTATAGTATGACTCTGGGAAGAATGCTTCAAATCCAAATAAGCATCCTGATAATAGAGGCATACAACAAAATAAAATTATACTTTTCATATTTCTATATTTTATTTTCATTAATTTTATTGCTAGTTTGACGTAAGTATGTTTCATTTTCCCCAACTAGGTTTAAATTCCCTTTGCCAAGGGCGGATAACTATTGAATATAGTTACAAGCGGTCGAATTTTTTGAAAACTTTGCTCAAAACAAAATTTCTTAAAAATTTGACCGCTTGTCTTTTTTAATGTTGAAGTTACCAATCTGCTAGTGAATTACCGCTACTTGGCTCTTACCGCTTTGAGCCTGTTTGTAAGCAAGTTGGATAGGTTGGGTTATCTTTACAATCCCAAGGTTTCACATCTGGTGCACTATGTTTTTTTCGCCATTTTATACATACGGAATCATTCCACATCAGCATGTTTTCACACACTGGTCCTCCCTCCAAATACCACCCCTTACTTTCCATACAAAGGTTCACCTCTGGATTGACACTTTCGCCACTGACAAAATCCATTCCACAGGCTCGCATATCATCTTCTCTTCTAATCACATAACTTACTCCTAAACTTACTCCTTTCTTTTTAGCTTCTTCTATATCTTTCTTTCTTTCTATTGGATCTAATCGCCAAGAATCATAAGGTTTAGGGGGTTGAAAATACGATTCACTACAAGCCATCAATATCATTGCCATAACTAATACCGTTATTTTTTTCATTTACTTTCTCCTTTTTTAAGTTGATTCAGTTCAAAAATTGTTGTTTCATTGCCCATTTTTAAATCCCCATCTTTTCTATATCCATCATCTACACATTGACGTTGACCTAACCCATAGCAATTATGTACCGATGAGCGTTCATCACTAAACATCGAATATATTTACAAGCGGTCGAATTTTTTGAAAACTTTGCTCAAAACAAAATTTCTTAAAAATTTGACCGCTTGTCTTGTTTAAACTCTATTTACTCTGTATTACCTTTTTGAACCAGTTTGTAGGCAAGTTGGATAATTTGGGGTATCTTTGCAACCCCAAGGTTTCACATCTGGCGCACTATGTTTTTTTCGCCATTCTATACATACAGGTCTCCTCCACATTATCTTTTCTTCACATACCGGCCCACCTTCTAAATACCAACCCTTGCTTTCCATACATAGGTTCACCTCTGGATTATCACTTTCGCCACTGACAAAATCCATTCTACAGGCTCGCATATCATCTTCTCTTCTAGTCACATAACTTACTCCTAAACTTACTCCTTTCTTTTTAGCTTCTTCTATATCTTTCTTTCTTTCTATTGGATCTAATCGCCAAGAATCATAAGGTTTAGGTGGTTGAAAATACGATTCACTACAAGCCATCAATATCATTGCCATAGCTAATACCGTTATTTTTTTCATTTACTTTCTCCTTTTTTAAGTTGATTCAGTTCAAAAATTGTTGTTTTACACCCTATTCTGAGATCGCTATTTTGCTAATCCGGCAAAAAACTTTCCAGCAGTTCATTTAAAAAGAGTTTGCCTTGTTGGGTGATTTGCCAATGTTCTGGGGTTTCGACTAAGTAGCCCTGCTCCATTGCTTTTTCCATTGTGGTTTGGACTTCTGTCACATCAAGCCCCGTGTAGGCAGAAAAATCGGCTTTGGGGGTGGCTTCGAGTAACCGAAAGCGATTCATAAAGAATTCAAAGGGGCGGTCGGCAAGGGCGATGGCATTTTCTTCATAGCGGTATTCGCCACGCATATAGCCTTTGGGGTGCTTGGTTTTGCTAAAACGCAAAATTTCCCCCGTGGTGGCGGTGATTTTACCGTGAGCGCCACAACCAATGGCGAGGTAGTCGCCAAAACGCCAATAGTTGAGATTGTGCTGGCATTGGCCGCCTTTTTTGGCATAGGCGGAGGTTTCATACTGTTCATAGCCGGCTTGGGTGAGGAGATGATGCCCTTGCTCGAAAATCGCCCAAAGTGCGTCATCATCAGGAAGTGTTGGCTGGCGGTAATAAAACATCGTATTGGGTTCAATCGTTAGTTGATACCAAGAGAGATGCGGTGGGGCGAGATTGATCGCTTGGCGGAGATCATTGAGGGCTTGTTGTACCGATTGATTCGGCAAGCCGTGCATTAAATCGAGGTTAAAGCTCCGTAATCCAGCTGGGGCAGATTTCTTCGCAAAATCAACCGCTTGTAGGGATTCTTGGGCGTCGTGAATCCGCCCTAATTTGAGTAATTTTTCGGGTTCAAAACTTTGGATGCCCATCGAAAGACGATTTACGCCCCCTTCGGCATAACCGATAAAGCGTTCCGCTTCTGCTGTGCCGGGGTTGGCTTCGAGGGTAATTTCAAGGTTCGGCGTAAAATCAATACGTTGGCGAATTTCGGCGAGTAAATCGGCAATACCTTCTGCAGAGAAAAGGCTGGGTGTGCCGCCGCCGATAAAAATGGAATGAATTTTTCGCCCTGCAATCGCATTGCGATAGCGTTGGAGATCATCTTCTAAATCGGCAAGTAAATGCGCGATATACTCTTTTTCAGGGATCAATCCTTTTTGCGCGTGGGAGTTGAAATCGCAGTAGGGGCATTTCTGCACGCACCACGGGATATGAATATACAGGCTAAGTGGAGGCAGGGTTAGATTCACGTTATGTTCCATTGGCGGGAAAATTCCAACCACAAGCGGTCGAATTTTCAGTGAAATTTGCAGGGAAATAAAAGTGGGCATTGCCCACTCTTACGTTGTTAAAGGTTAGTCACAGGGGACGATTTTAATCGCCAAGCCACCGGTTGAGGTTTCGCGGTATTTGGCATTCATATCTTTACCAGTTTCGTACATCGTTTCGATTACCTTGTCGAGGGTCACACGAGGAGAGGTGGTTCGGCGCAGTGCCATTCGGCTAGCGTTAATCGCTTTGACAGAAGCGATGGCGTTACGCTCAATACAAGGCACTTGCACTTGTCCGCCCACAGGATCACAGGTTAAGCCAAGGTTATGCTCCATGGCAATTTCCGCTGCCATACAGACTTGTTCCGGCGTTCCGCCCATAATTTCGGTCAAGCCAGCCGCTGCCATGGAACAAGCCACGCCGACTTCTCCTTGACAGCCCACTTCCGCCCCTGAAATGGAGGCATTCATTTTATAGAGCGAGCCAATTACGCTAGTGGCAAGGAGATAACGCTCCACGGTTTCTTGATTGAGTTCGCCGATAAATTCACCGTAGTATGCCAACACCGCAGGCACAATACCGCAAGCACCGTTGGTTGGTGCAGTGACCACACGCCCCCCCGCGGCATTTTCTTCATTCACGGCAAGGGCGAACATATTGACCCAATCGATCACTTGCATTGGATCGTTATTTAATTTATTGGTGGCAACGAGGGTTCTCCGTAAAGAAGATGCACGTCGTGACACTTTCAATGGCCCGGGGAGTAAGCCTTCGGTATTTAACCCTCGTTGGATACAGGCTTCCATGGTTTGCCAAATTTTGGCGAGGTAGGCTTCAATCTCTTCTCTTGGGCGGAGAGCCAATTCGTTACGCCATACCATACTTGAAATTGGTAAGCCGTTATCTCGGCAGTGTTTGAGAATGTCTTCCGCATGGCGGTAAGGGAATGGCACGGTAATCGGGTTCTCTTCCGGCTGACCAAAATGTTCATCATCCACAATAAAGCCCCCACCAATGGAGTAGTAGGTTTTCTCCAACAGTAAGGTATCTCCCTCAAAAGCTTTCAAAACTAAACCATTTTCGTGGCGGGGGAGAAAATCGTAGTGAAACGGCATATCCTGATAAAAATCAAAAGTGATCGTTTTACGTTGTGTCGGGTTAGCTTCAGCAAGGGTAAGCTGTTGATCTTGTTTGAGTTTTTCGATAATGCCGTCAATGCGATCAATCTCCACATTATCGGGTAAATAGCCCATTAAGCCCATAATCACGGCAATATCCGTGCTATGCCCACGTCCTGTGAGGGCTAATGAACCATAAACGTCCGCTAACAAGCGGTCTGTTTTTGCTAACAATTTGCGTTTAATTAGTTCATCAATAAACTCTTTGCCCATTTTCATTGGCCCAACGGTATGCGAACTCGATGGCCCAATCCCCACTTTAAACATATCAAATACACTAATCATAATGATAATCCACAAAAAAATACTCAGCTCATAATAACATATAAGCTGAGTAAACAAGATAACTTCACAACCTATCGGTATTAGAAGAATAAGCTATAAACAAGTTGTGAAATCGCTACAAGACCAACAATTACCACAAAAGCGTTACTAAAAACGTGTTTTCTAAATCGAGCGAGAGCTGGGATTTTGTAAACAGCATAGACAGGCATAATGCACAGAATCATGGCAATAATTGGACCGCCTAAACTTTCAATAAAGCCAAGAATACTTGGATTTAAAATTGCAACGATCCAAAGAATGAGTAAGAAGATAGCCGCAGAGATTTTTTGGAATTTTTTCGGCTCAATCGGTTTATCACGCATTTGGTTGATTAACCCTTCTAAACCTTCACGCGCACCGAGATAGTGACCAAAGAAAGAGCTACCAATGGCGAGGAAAGCCACTGCAGGACCAAAGTAGGAGATAATTGGGTTATCGAACTTGTTAGCAAGGTAAGAAAGCACGGGAATATTCTGCATTTTCGCTTCTTTCAATTCTGCTGGCGTTAAAGTAAGAACGCAGCTTAACACGAAGAACATCACGAAAATGACTAACATCGTTGAGCCTTGTAACAGTGATTTGCTCGCCGCTTTTTCTGCTAAAACAGCATTTTTATGGTAGCGTTGTTGTGAAAGGGCAAAAGAAGAGATAGCCGGTGAGTGGTTGAAAGAGAAAATCAACACCGGAATTGTCACCCATAGCGTCCATAAGAAATCACTGGTGCTTGGCATTTGCATTTCGGTCAAAATAGCGAGATTCCAATGTGGAATTAAGTAAAGCGATAAGCCAAGTAAAATTGCAATTAACGGGTAAACCAACGCATTGGTAATTTTGAGCATGATAATTTCATTTAACAACATGACATAAATCATCGCCATAATGAGAATTAAGGATAATAAATAGCGAGGAGGAGCTGTCATGTTAAGTTGGTGAGTGATAAAAGAATCAACAGTATTGGTGATACCTACGCCGTAGATTAATAAAATCGGAAAAATAGCGAAAAAATAGAGTAGGGTAATCAATTTACCCGCACTTTTACCAAAATGCTCACCGACGACTTGGGTAATATCGCTCCCTGGAGCTTTAGACGATAACACAAAACGAGCTAAACCACGGTGTGCCCAATAAGTCATTGGTCCGACAATAATTGCCATCACAATAAGCGGAATCAAACCGCCCATACCCGCATTAATGGGTAAAAAGAGAATGCCCGCACCGACAGCAGTACCAAATAAATTCACTGCCCACATCAGGGAAAAGCGTTTTGGGGATAAATGTTCCATGTAATTGTTCCTAAAAAGTCAAGATAGAAAGAAAATAACGCCTTGAGCTAAGCCCGAAAATTTCGGTGGTGATCATAGAACTTTTTATTCAAAGTACAACTAATTTCATCAAAAAGTGTGATCCAGTTAACAGGAAAAACATTTATTTGCATAAAATATGGATAACCTTCTGTTTTATTTAGGTTTTTCCATAAAAAAAGCCGATGAAAACATCGGCAATCGTTATTCTTGGAAACAAGAGATTTATTGGGCAATTAATGTTTTTACTAAATCAATAACTTGTTGAATTTGGTTGGATGTAAGTTTTCCTTCGGCAGTAAATTGCACTTTACCGTTTTTATCTAATACAGTGATAAAGCTGTCTTTCTCTTTCAGTTGCCACGCTTTGCGTACTTTGCCCTCTTGGTCTAGGATGACTTGAGAGTGGGCGTTTTCAAGTTTGCCTTTCTCCGCACTATTTTTGACAAAAATCCCTGTTCCTAGGACAGCATCATCGGCGTTGATGATCGTGGTGGTTTGGTATTTACTACGATCAAAATGGGCATTTTTAATGGCAGAAATTAACGCTTCGTTTTTTTCTTTAGCACTGCTTCTGCCAGCGATATGTTGTACGACACGCACCTTCCCGCCAAGGCTGGCTGATTTCCAACCTTGATAACTAACAGACTTGCCCTTAGCAATAAGCTCACCGTCTGTGGTAACACTTACGCTCGGGAGATTTTGGTTAAGTTGTACATTGTGAGCAAAAGCATTGGTGGCAAAAAATAGCCCAAAAATGACCGCTTGTAAGGTGAATTTTTTCATCTTTTTTCCTCTTAAATGATTGAATTTTGCCGATTGGCAACCATATCGGGCATTCTAGCAAAAAAAGCCCTCTAACAAAGCGGAGCAGTGGTTTTATTTAGCAGTGGTTTTATTTTTCCCTCGTGAAATGGTGTTTTTTATGCTATGGTAACGCCCGTTTTTCTCGCAATAATTTTGTGAAAAAATTGTTTTTATTATCAATAATTTATGTAAAGGAGTTTGCTATGCAACAAGGTAGCGGCATTGAGATGATTCTCATCTTAGCAGTTTTTGGTTTAATTTTTTATTTCATGATCTATCGCCCACAAGCGAAGCGTCAAAAAGAACAGCGTGCGTTACTCGCCGGTTTAGAAAAAGGTAATGAAGTGCTTACTAGCGGTGGGCTAATTGGTAAAATTACCAAAGTATCCGCAGAAAGCGATAACATTGTTATTGCATTAAATGAAAATAACGAAGTGACGATTAAACGTGATTTCGTGGTAGCGGTATTGCCAAAAGGCTCAATCAAATCGCTGTAATTTTTTCTCTTCAAAAATAGGGACTTATTGTGTTAAACCGTTTCCCGCTTTGGAAGAACCTAATGGTGATCTTTGTGATCGCCATTGGTGCTTTATATGCCCTTCCAAATCTCTATGGTGAAGACCCCTCCGTACAAATTTCAGGTACAAGAGGTCAGCAAGCGTCCGCAGAAACGCTCACCCAAGTTCAATCTGCATTATCTGCTTTACAAATCACCCCAAAGGCGATGAGTCTGGAAAATGGCTCGATTCTTGTTCGTTTAGAAAATGATGAACAGCAATTACCTGCTAAGGAAAAAATTGCCGAAGTGTTAGGCAATAACTACTCTGTAGCATTAAACCTTGCCCCTGCAACTCCAAATTGGTTAGTCGGAATTGGGGGAGAGCCGATGAAACGCGGATTAGATCTCCGTGGTGGTGTGCGCTTCTTAATGGAAGTGGATATGAATACCGCCTTGTTGAAACAGCAAGATCAACGCCAAGATACTTTACGGAATGAGTTTCGTAAAGAGAAGCTCATTTTCAAATCTATTCGTAAAGTGGATAACTACGCCCTTGAAGTCGAGTTCAACGATGAGCAGTCTGCAGAAAAAGCGGCAAGAGTGATTCGCCGTAATCATTTATCCCTTGAAGTATTTGTTGAATCGCCAACGGTGATCCGTGTTTCTCAATCTGACCAAGGCTTAGCTGAATCAAGAGATATTGCTATTGAGCAGAACTTATCTATTTTGCGTAAGCGTGTAGAGGAGTTAGGTGTTTCTGAGCCAACGATCCAACGCCAAGGAGCAGACCGCATTGTAGTAGAACTCCCCGGGGTACAAGATACTGCCCGTGCGAAAGAGATTCTTGGTGCAACGGCAACGCTTGAGTTTCGTTTAGTCAATGACTCTGCAAGCTTACAGTCAGCCGCTCGTGGTATTGTGCCAACGGACTCTGAAATTAAAAATGACCGTGAAGGCAACCCTGTGGTGTTATATCGCAAAGTGGTATTAGGTGGCGAACATATTATCAACGCTGATTCGGGCAAAGATGAAAAAGGTTTACCACAAGTGAGCATTACCTTAGATAGCGAAGGGGGCGATTTAATGGCGAATGCCACGAAAACCGCCGTTGGCAAACCCATGGCAACGTTATACAGTGAGTTTAAAGACTCTGGACGTAAAGACGCTAAGGGAAAAGTGATTCTCGAAAAACATGAAGAAGTCATCAACACGGCTCGAATCAATTCCCGTTTAGGTAGCCATTTCCAAATCACTGGCATTAATTCGTCTGCCGAAGCACAAAACCTCGCAGTATTGTTACGCTCAGGGGCATTAATTGCACCGATTGTAATTGTTGAAGAGCGTACTATTGGGGCTTCTTTAGGGTCAGATAATGTGAAACAAGGGATGGAAGCAGGCGTGCTAGGTTTAGCATTAACTATTCTATTCTGTTTAGTTTATTACCGTGTATTCGGTATTTTTGCTTCCCTTGCTTTAGTGGTAAATATGATTCTTACCGTGGGTTTAATGTCGGTTATTGGGGCAACTCTCACCATGCCAGGGATTGCCGGTATTGTGTTAGCGGTGGGGATGTCAGTGGATGCTAACGTACTGATCTATGAACGTATTAAAGAAGAAATTCGTAACGGGCGACCAATACAGCAAGCTATTCACGAAGGTTATAACGGCGCATTTACCAGTATCTTCGACTCAAACCTCACCACTGTGCTTACTTCCCTGATTCTTTATATGGTGGGGACAGGGCCAGTGAAAGGCTTTGCGGTAACGCTTGCTCTTGGGGTGATTATTTCCATGTTTACCGCGATAACAGGAACACGGATGTTAGTGAACTGGGTTTACGGTGGTAAACGTGTGAAAAAACTTTGGATTTAAGAGGTGAATGATCATGACAACTGAAAAAAAAGAGGTAGAAATTAAGCTACCATATCGTCTCGTTCCCTTTATGAGATACCGCTTTGTTGCTTTTATCTTTACGTTGGTTGTGAGTACTTTCTGTATTTTCACCATTGCAACAAAAGGATTTAACTGGGGCTTAGATTTTACCGGCGGTACGGTAATTGAAACCCATTTTTCTCAACCAGCTGATCTCGGCAAAGTGCGGAGCACGTTAGAGCAAAATGGATACCCAAGTGCATTAGTACAAAACTCGGGCAGTCAAAAGAATGTCATCATTCGTTTACCAGCGTCAGCGGGGGATACGAACGTGGGCACACAAATTATGAATGTGATCCACCAAAATATTGATGCCAATGCCAATATTCAAAGTATTGAGTTTGTCGGGCCGAATGTCGGGGAAGAGCTAACTCAAGGGGCAATTTATGCCACCTTAGCCACCTTGGCCATGTTGCTACTCTATGTTGGTTTCCGCTTTGAGTGGCGTTTAGCCGTAGGGGGGATTGTTGCCTTATTCCACGATGTATTAGTGACGATTGGGATCTTCTCTTTCCTACAAATTGAGATTGATCTGACCTTCGTGGCAGCAATTTTGTCCGTGGTGGGGTATTCCTTAAATGATAGTATCGTGGTGTTTGACCGTGTGCGTGAAAATTTCCCAAAAATTCGCCGTGGAACATCGCAAGAAGTAGTTGATATTTCATTAAGCCAAACGCTCTCTCGGACTTTAATGACATCAATCACCACTCTTTTTGTAGTTCTTGCGCTTTACTGGTTAGGTGGCCCAACATTACATAGCTTTTCCTTAGCTTTATTGATTGGTATTGCCTTTGGGACATATTCTTCAATTTATGTTGCGATTGCCCTCGCATTACAATTAGGGTTAAAACGGGAGCATATGGTTCAGCCAGTGATTGAAAAAGAAGGCGCAGATCAAGCCTCTTTGACGGATTACTAGCCCAACAAGCGGTCGAATTTTATTGACTTTTTGCTAAAAAATCCCCCAAGGACACGATGTCACTTGGGGGATTTTTATTGCCTGAATTATTTCAAGGTAACGGTTAATTTCTCATAAGCTCGACGAACTTTGGCGAGGGCCTCTTCCACGGAAGTATCCCGTGCAAGCACCACACCAACACGGCGGTGACCGTTGACTTCCCCTTTACCGAATAGGCGGATGTTGGTTTGAGGTTCGCTTAATACCTCTGCAAGGTGGCTAAATTGAATCGCTTTGGATTTTCCTTCCACCACAATGGCTTTGGAAGCCGATGGGCTGATAAAACCAATATCTGGAATTGGCAAGCCTAAAATAGCTCGAGCATGGAGGGCGAATTCCGATAGCTCTTGGGAAATCAAGGTAACCATCCCCGTATCGTGTGGGCGTGGGGAAACTTCATTGAAGATCACCTCATCGCCACAAATAAACAGTTCTACCCCAAAAATCCCTCGACCACCAAGAGCAGTGGTCATTTTTTCTGCCACTTCTTGGGCTTTTTTGAGTGCTTCGGCAGACATCGCCTGTGGTTGCCAAGATTCTCGGTAGTCGCCATCAATTTGAATATGCCCAATCGGTGGCAAGAATGACGTGCCGTGAATGTGGCGTACGGTTAAGAGTGAGATTTCATAATCAAAAGGGATAAAACCCTCCACAATCACTCGCCCACCGCCGGCACGTCCACCTTGCTGAGCATAATCCCAAGCTTTTTGAATATCGCTTGCTGTTTTGATTACACTTTGACCGTGTCCTGATGAGGACATAATCGGCTTAACCACACAAGGAATACCAATTTCTTCAATGGCTTGGGTAAATTGCTCAATGTTATCGACAAAGCGGTAAGGGGAGGTTTTTAAACCGAGTTCTTCAGCCGCTAAACGGCGAATACCTTCACGGTTCATCGTGAGTTTGGTAGCTTTGGCGGTGGGGATAATGTGATAGCCTTCGGCTTCAAGTTCAACGAGGGTGTCGGTGGCGATAGCTTCTACTTCGGGGACAATAAAATCGGGCTTTTCTTGCTCAATCAACGCCCGTAGGGCATCGCCGTCAAGCATGGAAATGGTATAAGCACGATGTGCGACTTGTTGTGCGGGGGCGTTGTCGTAGCGATCTACGGCGATGACCTCCACCCCTAAGCGTTGTAGCTCAATGACGACTTCTTTGCCCAGTTCGCCAGAACCAAGCATCATAACTTTGGTGGCATTTGGGGTGAGGGCAGTACCAAGGGTTGTCATAAAATATCCTCCATAGTGAATAAATGGTAATCGGTTATTGGCCGTGTCCAGCACAACGGGTGGATGTTGGAATTTCTTCGCCCCTTGCCTGCCATTCAGCAGGGGTATAAAGGTGTAGAGCGAGGGCATGAACTCCGTTGGCTAATTCAGTGGCTAAACATTGATAAACAGCACGATGGCGAGCGACGGTTCTCATCGTATCAAACTGTTCGGCGACCATCGTGACTTTAAAATGGGATTCCGCTCCTTTGCCAGAATGGTGGAGGTGGCTTTCATTTTCGATAAAGAGGGCGAGGGGGGAAAATTGGGTGTGTAATTTTTCAGAAATCGTTTGTTCAATGTGCATTTTTTTCACTCTTATTTGGAATTTTGGGCAGAATAATACTATACTTTGCCACAATTTTATGCCAAAAAAGGAGTCTTTTATGCAACTCACCAAAAAAATTACCCTATTAAGCGTGGTCTTAGCTACAGCCGTGATGGCTGGGTGTCAAAGCCAATCAAGTACTTTAACCTTCACTACACCGGTGCCAACATCCAGTTTTAATACTAATAATCAAAGTGCGATTGTCAATGTGACAACCCAAGATATGCGTCCTTCGGCGGAAGTCGCCAGTTACACCAGTGCGGGGAATGTGGTGCGTTTAACTGCCGTGCCTGATGTGCGCGCCATGTTCCAACAAGCCATGCAACAAAACCTTAATAGTAAAGGTTTTACGGTAGTTGAAGGGGCGAGTAATGCTAATGTTGTAGTCAATGTGAAGCGTTTTTATGCTGAAGTAGATCAAGGAAATATTCGCCATAAAGTAAATGCAAATATCAATGTTGAGGTCATTGTGAAAGGGGCTCGTGGTAATTTCAATAAAAACTTTAATACCGCGCGAAGCTATGAGGGTGCATTTGGCGCAGATAATGCCGAAATTCAGAAAGTATTAGGGCAAGCCTATCAAGATGTGATTCAAACTATTTATAATGATAATGAAATTGCCCAAGCAATTTTCCAAGTAAAATAAGAAAGCGTGATAATAGCGGCAAGATGTAGGTTAATCTTGCCGTTTTTTATTCTATTATTGATGATGAAGTAATAATAAAAATACTTAAAGTGCTAAATCTTATCAATGAGTAAGGAGAGCATTCCCGCAGCAATCAATGGCCCAACAGGAATTCCCTTGAAAAAGGCGACACCGATAATCGTTCCAAGCAACAATCCCGTAATCAAAATCGGTTGCCCACTCATCAAGGTTAAGCCTTTCCCCCCAAACCACGCCACTAAACCGCCCACCGCAATGGCGAGTAACATTTTGCCATTCACAAATTGTGAGAGTTCAGGGAGAGGCACTTTGCCCGACACCAAAGGTGCAAGCACCCCTAAGGTTAAAATCGTGATGCCAATTTTTAAACCATACTGCTCCACATAGGGCAAATAACGGCTTAATAGTGTCTGTTGCATAATCAACAAAATCGCAGCGGCAATAGTAATAGTGCTATTTTGGCTCGCAAGCCCTAGCACAATCAAAACCACTAAAACCACTGCCACAAGATTAAATTGTAAATTCATCAGCTATCCAAAAAATGAAATCCCCCTTCTCAACAAAGGGGGAAATTAAAAATAAACGTTAAAAATCAAGAACTCATTAAGCGGCAACCATCACCATTGCAGGGCGGATTACTCGTCCGTGCAAGGTATAACCTTTTTGTAATACTGTACTAATATGGTTTGCTTCAATACCTTCTGCTGGTTGCATTGAGATGGCTTGATGAAGCTCAGGATTAAACTGCTCGCCAACCACGCCAACCGCTTCAACACCAAAATTCGCTAAGGTAGTGACTAAACCTTTATGGGTTAATTCCACACCTGATTTAATGCTTTCCTCTGCACCGTCAAGGGCTTGTAAACCACGCTCTAAGTTATCCACCACATTGAGTAACTCTTTGGCAAATTTTTCAAGGGCAAATTTATGGGCTTTTTCAATATCTTGCTCGGTACGACGGCGAATATTTTCGACTTCAGCTCTTGCCCGTAATGCGATCTCTTGTTCACGTTTATCCGCTTCAGCGATATAGGCTTCGAGATCTTGCACCCGTGCAATGGCGTCAGCTAAGGGATCGGCTTCAGCATTATTTTCAACATTTTCGACCGCTTGTTCCGCACTTTCTACGGTTTCTTCGGCAATCTCTGGTTGAACAGTTTGTTCTGTTTGAATTTCTGCCTCTGTTTTCATTTCTGTTTCAGATTGGGTAGATTGAGTGGTCATAAATAAATCCTTCAAAGTCAGTAAATAAAAAACGTTGCACACAAAGTGCAACAAATGGGCATTAATATAAAGCTAAATTCGTGAATTTCAAGGATTGGAGTGCATAAATGGGGAAATTTCCCCCAATAGTCAAACAACGAAAGATTGAGGGAACGGCAAATTTTTATTTTTCAATCCAAGCTAAAAACGCCGTGGCAAATTTTTGTAAAAAACCGGCAGTGCGTTCATCACTCACTTCATAGGCATCATTTAATGCCGTATTGGCACGGCTAAGAAAGACTTCCGAAGACGTCAGCACATCGGCACCAATACTTTGCAGGCTTTGGCGAATCTGCAATCCGGCGTTGATTCCCCCATAAGCTCCCGGGGAAGCGGTCACGATGGCGACTTTCTTCCCCTGCCAAAGGTTCTGCCCAAAGGGGCGAGAGGCAATATCAATCACGTTTTTCACGGCTGCTGGTATACCGCGGTTATGCTCAGGGCTAACAATCAAAACGGCATCGGCGGTTTGAAGCTGTTGTCGAATACGGGTATAAGCTGGAATCTCTTGGCTATCTAAATTTTGCGTGTAGAGGGGCAGGTCGCCAATTTGGACATTCTGCACCGAGATATTTTCAGGGAATTGTGCCACGATAAATTCCCCCACAGCACGGTTAATAGAAGGGGTACTTAAACTTCCTACGATTAAAGCGATATTTTTCATCCGTTTTTCCTTTTAGTTCGATGAAATGTGTCATACAAGCGGTCGATTTTTTCTCACTTTTTGCATGGTAAAAAAGCCCCCGAAGGGGCTGGTAATTTATGCCATTGGCACTTCCATTAACAGGATTTGGGCATCACTTTCGGCAATGACCTCAAATTCTGTGGTATCCCAAATGCCTAAGCCATCACGCTCGTTGAGTTTTACCCCACCAATGGTTGCTGAACCTTGAATCACAAAGGCATAAACACCGCTGGTGGCTTTGTGGAGTGAATAAGTTCGGCGATTGCCCGCATCAAACTCAGCCATTGAAAACCACGCATCTTGATGAATCCAAACACCGGCATCATCAGCATTCGGGGATAAAATTTGCTGAAATTCATTGGGCGTTTTGTCATCGGCAATGCGAATTTGTTGGTAACGCGGTTCAACGCCACGCTCACGAGGAATCACCCAAATTTGCAAAAATTTCACCGGCGTATCCGCATTAGGATTCATTTCGCTGTGGGTAATGCCTGTGCCTGCGGACATCACTTGAATGTCGCCAGAACGAATGATACTGCCGTTCCCCATACTATCACGGTGAGCTAAATCGCCACTGAGTGGAATGGAGATAATCTCCATATCATTGTGGGGGTGCGTACCGAAACCACGACCACCTTCGACAAAATCATCATTAATGACACGCAGTGCGCCAAAGCCCATACGTTCAGCATCATAATAATGTCCAAAACTAAATGTGTGTTTGCTTTTTAGCCAACCGAGATTCGCATCGCCACGAGAGTTTGCTGAGTGAAAAAGAGTTTTCATAATTTGCTTCCTTAGTTTGAGTTTAAATTAATCTTAGCCAACGGGCTAAATCTGGTGGCAAGTATAATTATTCTGAAAACAAAAACAATATCCGATTTAGTGAATGAATTGTTCATTTATGCTAAATAATATTCACCTTGAAAAGCCTATTGCGTTGCCTATAATACACCTCGTTTTTGACTCTTTTACAGGAAAACCTATGAAAAAATCCCTTATTGCGTTGGCTTGTGCCTTTATGCTTCATCAAGGCGCTTGGGCAGAAAACACACCGACCACGCCAACACCACCAACCACCGCACCAGCCGTTGCAACTGAGCCTTCTGCCACATTACAACTTGAACCCCAATTTGAAACAAAAGTGTTAATCGCCAACCTAAATGCCCCTTGGGAAATGGTGTGGGGGGCGGATAATTACCTTTGGGTGACGGAGCGTCAAGGGAAAAGCATTGTACGCATTCACCCTGAAACAGGGGAAAAAGACGTTTTAGTCACGATTGAGAATATCCATGTTGGGCCTCAACACGAGGGGATTTTAGGCTTAGCACTCGCCCCTGATTTTTTACAAAAAGAGAGTAAAAATTACGTTTATACCGCCTACACTTACCTCAATGGCGAAAACGAGCAAGCCAAAATTGTCCGCTTTGAATATGATGTGGAAGGCAAGAAACTTCACAACGAAACGACGATTCTTGACGGCATTCCCGCCTCTTCTGATCATAACGCTGGGCGTTTAATTTTTGGCAAAGACGGCAAACTCTATTACACCATTGGCGATAACGGCAACAACCAATTTAAACGCCTGTATAACGAAATCGAATCCCAACGGATTCCTACCGCCGATGAAATTGTCAAAGGCGATTACACTGCTTACGCAGGCTCTACGTTACGCTTAAATGCGGACGGTACAATTCCCGAAGATAATCCCCGCATTAACGGCGTAAAAAGCCACATCTTTACCTACGGGCATCGCAATCATCAAGGGTTAGTTTTTGTGGGGGATACGCTCTATTCCAGCGAGCAGGGGCCTTCAACAGACGATGAAATCAACATTTTGAAAGCGGGGAAAAACTACGGCTGGCCACATATTGCAGGTTTTCAAGATGATCAAGCTTACCAATATATCAACCATTCGCTCTCGAAAACCCGCCCCGCAGACGGCAAGCCCCAAGATGTGAAAGGCGAGAAAGAAAGCGATTGGCAACACGCGGATTTTGAAGCCCCAGTCAAAACCTTCTTTACCGTGAATAATCAGTACAATTTTAACGATAAAACATGTGGCGAAACGGCGTATATTTGCTGGCCGACCATTGCACCGGCGAGCATCACTTATTACCCGAAAGAGGGGGCGATTAAAGGCTGGCAACATGCTTTAATTGTCAGCTCTTTAAAAAATGGCTCGCTCTATGTTCTCCCACTCAATGCGGACGGAAAAAATGTCCGTGGCGATGTGAAAACCTATTTCCACAGTAACAATCGTTACCGTACGACAGTGGTTAGCCCCGATGGCAAAAAAATCTATGTGGCGACGGATGTAAAAGGCAACGTCATGGGCGTTGATGGTCAAGTTACAAACCAATTAGCAAACCCTGGTTCTATTTTAGTTTTTGAGATGAAGTAATCTCGCTCAATTTGCTAATAAAATTGTAAACAAAAATGCCCTCACATGAGGGCGTTCTCATCATCTGATTAACGACAAAAAATAGACACATTTCTATATTCACAATATTTTTCATATAGAGCGTCTCATAGGAGATAAAGTTAATAAAATTTCTGCGTTTCAGGATGAACCTAAAACAGGTGCATTCTAGTTTGAACCTAAAAAGGGTTCAAGTGATTTTGTACCTAAAATCGGTGCAATGGGAAATTTACGATTATCAATTCATTCCGCTGAACATCTTTGGTTGCGTGAATGTTTCTTACAAAAACGCCAACAGCTCGGCTTAACACAGCGTGCCTTAGCCGAGCGAATGGGTGTGCTTTATTCCTTTATCGGCAAAGTCGAAACAGGGGATAGACGCCTTGATATTTTTGAATTTATTGCTTATTGCCAAGGATTAGAGCTAGACCCCAACGAGATTTTGCAAGAAATCAAACAGCGGTTCGGGAAGTAGAGTAAATTTAGGTAGGATTGAAGAAGGTAAATCACTTCTTGCACAAAAAAAACGCTTGTTGCATCTGCGACAAGCGGTCGTTTTTTTACAAAATTTTGTTATTGGACAGGCTTTAATGTACCGTTTTCTTTTGCTTTTTGATATGCCAAACGTGAAGCAAGCATTGCTTGACGTTTTAGCTCAGCAGTTTTTGATTTCATTGTTGCTCCTTATAGTTTGGGGTTTTCAAAATAAAACAGTCATTGTATATAATGGGAATAAAGTCTAGCATAAGCTGATGACGATGAGTACACATTTTTTGATACATTTTGGCAAGAGATCGTCTTTCTGCAATAAAAAATAACATTCTGGCTGATAACGTTGATAATGTTCAAAAATAAACTTTTCAAGTAACTCTTTGAGTAAATTAATTTCTTTTCGTCTAAAATGATGATTTGGTGGTGCAGCATATAAATCAATGTTTGTATCAAGGCTTTCATAAAACTCTTTTACTGCAAATTTCACACTATATGTGTTTCTTCCCTTTAAAATATGTTCAATATTCCTATCTAATTCATAAATTCCATTGAGAATATTTTTATCATTAGAAAAATCCATAAGGGGCTGTCCTAGATAACGACTAAAAACTCGATTTGGGTTAAGATAGTCAAATGAGAAAAAGTCGTTTAAGTCAGCACAAACAAAATAAACTTATTGAACTGTTTGTTGCAGGAGTTACAGCGAGAACTGCTGCTGAACTAGTGAATGTAAACAAGACAACTGCCGCTTACTATTTTCATCGCTTGCGATTTCTTATCTATCAAAACAGCCCACATTTGGAGATGTTTGATGGGGAAATAGAAGCCGATGAAAGCTATTTTGGTGGTACACGCAAAGGCAAGCGTGGACGTGGTGCAGCGGGTAAAACAGCGGTATTCGGGCTGTTGAAACGCAATGGCAAAGTTTATACTGTTGCCGTACCGAACACGCAATCCGCCACGTTGTTACCGATAATTCGAGAACAAGTTAAGCCTGATAGCATTGTTTACACGGATTTCTATCGAAGTTATGATGTACTTGATGTGAGTGAATTTAATCATTTTCGTATCAACCATAATACGCACTTTGCAGAAAAACAAAATCACATTAACGGAATTGAGAATTTCTGGAACCAAGCAAAACGCCATTTACGCAAATTTAATGGTATTCCCAAAGCTCATTTTGAGCTGTATTTGAAAGAATGTGAATGGCGTTTTAATCACAGTAACTTAAAGTCTCAAATTTCCTTTCTAAAACAATTAGTTAAAGAGAGTTTGGTCTAGTTATCTAGGACAGCCCCATCCATAATATATTTGATATCTGCAATATCAAAATAAGCATATTGATGCAGAATCCCCTTTGAGTTATCTTCCCAAAAAAGCGGATTATTGACCATTTTGACCTCTATCATTTTAGTTTTATTTTTGAACTACTTTAGAGCAAATTATAGTACATTTGGCAAATTTCTCCCAAAATTCGACCGCTTGTATGCCTTTTTCTCCCCCGAATACGGAATAATCTTTCTCGCCCCTGTTTTTTAACGAAGTTTGGGCTATAATCACGGCAATTTTTTCCAAATTTATAGAAGGATAACAACAGATGATGCGTTCACATTATTGCGGTGCATTAAACCGCTCACATATTGGGCAGGCGGTTACGTTAAGCGGTTGGGTACATCGTGTGCGTAACTTAGGGCGTTTTATTTTTATGCAGGTGCGTGACCGTGAAGGGATTGTGCAAGTGTTCTTTGATGAAAAAGATGAAGCCTTATTTAAAGTGGCTTCCAGCTTGCGTGCCGAAGCCTGTATCCAAATTAAAGGCGATGTGATTGCCCGTGATGAATCTCAAATCAATAAAGAGATGGCAACCGGCGAAATTGAAGTGTTAGTTAAAGAGTTACTGGTGTATAACAATGCCGAAATCTTACCCCTCGATTTCAACCAAAATAATACCGAAGAACAGCGTTTAAAATACCGTTATTTAGATTTACGCCGTCCTGAAATGGCGGAGCGTTTAAAAACTCGTGCGAAAATCACTAGCTATGTTCGCCGTTATATGGACGACAACGGCTTCCTTGATATTGAAACGCCAATGCTGACCAAAGCCACCCCAGAAGGTGCGCGGGATTACCTTGTACCAAGCCGTGTGCATAAAGGTAAATTCTACGCGTTACCACAATCTCCACAGCTCTTTAAGCAGTTGTTGATGATGTCGGGTTTCGACCGCTACTATCAAATCGTTAAATGTTTCCGTGATGAAGATTTACGCGCAGACCGTCAGCCTGAATTTACCCAAATCGATGTGGAAACTACCTTTATGACCGCACCAGAAGTGCGTGCCACAATGGAAAAAATGATCCGTGGTTTATGGTTAGCGCGTTTGAATGTCGATCTTGGCGATTTCCCGATGATGACCTTTGCCGAAGCAATGCGTCGCTTTGGTTCAGATAAACCGGATTTGCGTAACCCACTTGAACTCGTTGATGTCGCTGATTTACTCAAAGAGGTGGAATTTAAAGTCTTCCACGAACCGGCAAATAATCCAAACGGACGTGTTGCCGTTCTGCGTGTGCCAAATGGTGCGGAATTAACCCGTAAGCAGATTGATGAATACACACAATTTGTCGGTATTTACGGTGCAAAGGGCTTAGCGTGGTTAAAAATTAATGACATCAACGCTGGCTTAGAAGGCGTACAAAGCCCGATTGCGAAATTCTTAAATGCCGAGATTATCACCGCATTATTTGAGCGAGTGAATGCCCAAACTGGCGATATTATTTTCTTCGGTGCAGACAGTGAGAAAGTGGTCACCGATGCAATGGGGGCATTACGCTTAAAAGTAGGCCGTGATTTAGGCTTAACAGATTTAACCGCGTGGAAACCGCTTTGGGTGGTGGATTTCCCAATGTTCGAGCAAGACGATGAAGGAAATTGGTCGGCAATGCACCATCCATTTACCTCACCGTTAGATTTAACCCCAGAACAGCTTAAAGCTGATCCGAAAAATGCGATTGCTAACGCCTATGATATGGTGATCAATGGTTATGAAGTGGGCGGTGGCTCGGTGCGTATTTTCGACCCGAAAATGCAACAAACAGTATTCAGCATTCTCGGTATTAACGAAGAAGAGCAGCGTGAAAAATTCGGCTTCTTGCTAGATGCGTTAAAATTCGGTACACCACCGCACGCCGGTTTAGCCTTTGGTTTAGACCGCTTGACGATGTTAATCACCGGCACAGAAAACATCCGTGATGTTATCGCCTTCCCGAAAACCACCGCAGCAGCTTGTTTAATGACAGAAGCCCCAAGCTATGCCAACCCACAAGCGTTAGCGGAGTTGGGCGTTTCGGTGGTGAAAGCAGAATAGTTTTATCGGCAACAAGCGGTGCAAATTTCCAGAAAAAAATGACCGCTTGTATTCTGATGATAACCTCAATAAATCAACGCCCTCTTAATTTAGAGGGCGTTTTGTTTTAAGCACAAAAATGCTGAATGAGTTTGGTGAGGAGCTGGCGTGTTGGTTCGATAAATTCAGCCGAGAGGTATTCATCGGGTTGATGCGCTTGCTCTATTGACCCCGGCCCGAGCACTAATGTGGGGCAAAGTTGCTGAATAAAGGGGGCTTCGGTGCAGTAATTCACCACGTCACAACGCTCGCCGAGGAGTTTTTCGACCACTTGCACCACCTGGGCAGAATGTTCGCATTCATAACCGGGAATGCCCCCGTGTAAATGGCGAATTTGAATGCGATCTCCCCATTCTTCAATCAATGGCGCAAGGCTTTCTTGCAAAAGGGCATTGAGATCATCCAACGCTAAATGAGGCAAGGGGCGCATATCTAATTGCAATTCACAACAAGCGCAAATGCGGTTAATGGCATCGCCACCGTGAATATTCCCGAAATTCATCGTTGGGTAAGGCACTTCAAACAGCGGATGATGATATTGCTCTTTCAGTTGTTGGCGGAGATTGAGTAATCGCCCTGTGACCTCGTGCATAATTTCAATCGCATTGATGCCTTTGCTCGGGTCGCTAGAATGCCCCGATTGACCAATAATGCGAATTGCTTCCCCCATATGCCCCTTATGGGCTCGAATTGGTTTCAGGGAAGTCGGCTCACCAATAATCGCACAATCAGGGCGAATGTGCGTATGCTGTGCAAAGGTTCTCGCCCCAAGCATGGTAGTTTCTTCATCTGCGGTAGCGAGAATGCGTAGCGGTTTACGCAACTTGGTTAAATCCATTTGGCTGACAGCATCGACCACAAAGGCAAAAAAGCCTTTCATATCTGCCGTGCCTAAGCCGTAAAATTTACCCTCTTTTTCTGTCAGTTTAAAAGGGTTGAACTGCCAACGCCCCTCATCAAAAGGCACGGTATCGGAATGACCAGCAAGGAGTAAGCCGCCTTCACCCTCGCCGTAAGTCGCTAGCAAGTTATATTTTTCCCGGCTATTCTCGACCGCCAAAATCTCTGTTTTAAAGCCGAGATCCGCCAGCCAATTACCGAGTAATTCAATGAGGGCTTTATTCGATAAATCGTACTGAGCCTCTAAACTGCTAATGGTCGGAATTTCAATCAGTTGCTGATAACGTTGAATAAATGAAAGGGATAAACTCATCTGGCGTACCTTTTTAATATCGCAAATCCGAAAGCCACTTCCCAACTAAATAGGGAATAAAGGCTTAGACGTTCAATAATGGAAAAATAGGGAGAAGAAACAAAAAGTAATACGATTGCGGAAATCAGCCCTAGACTGCCTACTGTGAGGGTATAACGTTTAAAGCCTAAGAGATCGGGTTTCTTCACGCTTAACCCAACACAAGCAATCGCTAAATTCCCAAAAAGGTAGGTCAGATTAAAGCCAAGATTATATAGCCCCCCTTCGAGATATTTTCCCCCATAGGTGGAGAAGGTGATCCACATTCCGCCACTGAATAGCAATGCCGAAAATAGCCCTAATAGACGAAAACGATGCTCACTCACTTGAGGTGCGCCAACAAAATAGATCAAGAAAAAGAAACAACCTTGTAGGAAAAATGTTGCCCTGAGAGTAAAGGCAAGGGGGGATAATCCCACTGTTTGCTCACTAATCGTGGTGCCAATAGGCACAGAAAATTCCAAAAAAGAATGTTGGCTATATGCCGAAATAAAAGGCACTTCACTAAAGCCAATGGTCAGAAATTCTGCAAAGAACGTATAAATGCCAAGAAATACCGCTAAAACCGCCGACACTTTAATGAGCAACGTATAGCTATAACGTGCGTAAGGCGACATCAACCACGGGTAGAATTTCACCCCAAAAGAGCCGTTATTAAAATAATCTTCTAACTGTTGATAGCGTTCAGCTAACGTAGTTGCCCACTGTTTTACCGTTTGTTTGATTTGTGTCCACTTCATCTTTTTATCCCCAATTTACATTTACAAGGCTATGATAAACCGCCCAAGCAAACAGCCCACTTAAAGCAAAAAGTAGCCCTTTTTCGACCGCTTGTAACTGAATACGACCTTGATGTTGGTAGCGAGAATACAGGAAAACGGCAACCCCTGGCATATATAAAATGGCTGAAAGTAATAAATAATCTAACCCAGCGGCATAGACAATCCACACACCATACAGGGAAGCCATTAAACCCGTGAGCTTCATATACCAAGGGGCTTGCTGTGCAATGGCAATTTTTAACAAATAACTGGCAACTAACACATAAGGAACAAGGATCATCGCCGTCGAAATTTGAATTAACGCACTATACCCTTTGCCCGTAAAGAGCACCAATAAAAGACTCAACTGAATCGCAATATTCGTCAGCCACAGCCCACCAATCGGGGTGTGATTGGCATTCACTTTATTCAGTATGGCAGGGAAAGTGCGATTTTTAGCTGCTTGATAAGGAATCTCGGCGGAGAACATCGTCCAACTCATATAAGAAGCCAGAACAGAAACCACCAAACACGCCGTAATAATTACTTTTCCACTTGTCCCCATTAAATGTTCTAGAATACCTGCCATTGAAGGATTCGGCATTTGGGCAATCACTTCGCGGGGTAAAATCCCAAGGGAAAGCACCGTAATGGACACATAAAGCACGAGGGTAATCAAAATCCCAAGCAGAGTAGCTAACCCCACGTCGCTCTTTTTCTTGGCGTGGGCAGAAAGAATGGAAGCACCTTCCACCCCCACAAACACCCATAGGGTAATCAACATCGTGCTTTTAATCTGTGAAAGTAACGGTGTATTCAAACTTTCGCCGTGGAAATCGTGGTCAAATTGGCTTGGCGAAAAATACCATACTGCCAAGCCAATAAAGAGGAAAAGTGGGAGCGTTTTCACAATAGTGGCAATCAAATTAACAGAGGCTGCTTCTCGAATCCCTCGGGCAATCAAAGCATGAATCAGCCACACCACCAAAGACGCCCCCAAAATAGAAGCCCAAGTATTACCTTGCCCAAAAAGGGGATTTTCTGCACTATCGACAAAAGTGCCAATCCCCTCAAAGGCAACGACTAAATAGCCCACGCTACCAATAGCCGTGCAAAGCCAATATCCCCACGCCGATAAAGCCCCCACGAAATCGCCAAAACCTTCACGGGCGTAGGTATAAACACCACCGTCTAATTCGGGTTTTAAACGCGAAAGAAAGAAAAATGACAACCCCAAGAAAATAATGCCAACGCCAGTAATCAACCAGCCAAAGAGCAATGCCTCTGCCCCTGCTACTTCCGCCATATTTTGCGGTAAGCTAAAAATCCCCGAGCCAATCATCGAGCTCAGCACTAAAGCCGTCAACGAAAATAGCCCTATTTTGCCTTTTGACATGTCATTTCCTTCATAACAAAAAATGTCGCATTCTACCTGAAAATCCCTACTGATTGAATTGAAAGTCAAAAACCATCAAGGAAAGACGAAAAAGCATTTGCATTTTTGCCTAAAAAATATAGTATAGCCGTCTAGACGGCAATACCGCTAAAAAAATACTCTTGCAAGCGGTCGATTTTGACAAACTTTTTGCAAAATTCGACCGCTTGTTATCGTTAAATCTCATTATTTTTGACTATATCAAGGAACATTCATGGCGATTAACTTATTTACCTCGGAATCGGTGTCCGAAGGACATCCAGATAAAATTGCAGACCAAATCTCAGATGCGGTGTTAGACGAAATCCTCAAACAAGATCCTAAAGCCCGTGTCGCTTGCGAAACTTATGTGAAAACCGGTATGGCATTAGTCGGGGGCGAAATTACCACCTCCGCTTGGGTCGATATTGAAAACTTAACCCGCCAAGTGATCTGCGATATTGGCTACACTCATTCTGATATGGGCTTTGATGCTCACTCCTGTGCGGTACTCAATGCCATTGGAAAACAATCTCCGGACATCAACCAAGGGGTTGACCGTTCAGAAGCGAACCCTTTTGAGCAAGGCGCTGGCGACCAAGGCATTATGTTTGGCTATGCCACCAATGAAACCGACGTGCTGATGCCTGCCCCAATTACCTATGCCCATCGTTTAATGGAACAGCAAGCCAAGGTGCGTAAATCGGGCAAGCTCGACTGGTTACGCCCTGATGCGAAAAGCCAGCTCACCTTTATTTATGAAGATAACAAAATTAAAGGCATTGACGCCGTCGTACTTTCCACCCAACACGCCGAAAGCGTTTCCCAAAAAGCGGTTTTTGAAGGGGTTATGGAAGAGATCATCAAGCCAGTTCTACCAAGTGAATGGCTTAGCCAAAACACCAAATATTTCATCAACCCAACGGGGCGTTTTGTGATTGGTGGCCCAATGGGCGACTGTGGTTTAACGGGGCGTAAAATCATCGTTGATACCTACGGCGGTGCGGCTCGTCATGGGGGCGGTGCATTCTCTGGAAAAGATCCGTCAAAGGTGGACCGATCTGCTGCTTATGCTGCACGTTATGTTGCGAAAAATATTGTTGCCGCAGGCTTAGCCGATCGCTGTGAAATCCAGCTCTCCTACGCTATCGGGATTGCCGAGCCAACCTCCATTATGGTGGAAACCTTCGGCACCGGAAAAGTGAGCAATGATCTGTTAGTCAAATTAGTGCGTGAACATTTTGATTTACGCCCGTACGGCTTAATCCAAATGTTAGATTTAGTTCGCCCAATTTACCGTGAAACAGCCGCCTACGGTCACTTTGGTCGTGAGCATTTCCCGTGGGAGCAAACCAATAAAGCTGATCTTCTCCGTGATGCGGCAGGCTTAAAATAAACGGCTAACGAGATATCACTAGAACCCCACGGAAGTGGGGTTTCTTTTTACAATCCGCTCAAAATCTCTAAGGCGTCACTGAGTTTTTTAACGGTAAAAATTTCCATACCTTTAATCGCCTTTTTCGGCATATTACCAAAAGGCACGAGGGCACGTTTAAAACCGTGTTTCGCCGCCTCACTAATCCGCTCTTGCCCACTCGGCACAGGGCGAATTTCTCCCCCTAAACCCACTTCGCCAAAAACCACGAGATCTTGGGGGAGGGGGCGATTACGAAAACTCGAAATCAATGCCAGTAATAGCGCTAAATCAGCACTCGTTTCGGTCACTTTTACCCCCCCGACAACATTGACAAAAACATCTTGATCAGACATTTGTAAGCCACCGTGGCGATGTAGTACAGCAAGTAAAAGGGATAAACGATTTTGCTCCAATCCCACCGCCACGCGTCGAGGATTTGCCAACATGGAATGATCCACCAAGGCTTGAATTTCTACCAACAGGGGGCGAGTGCCCTCCCAAAGCACCATCACAGAACTGCCGGAGGTTTGCTCTTCACTGCGACTTAGGAAAATAGCCGAGGGATTTTTCACCTCTTTCAATCCCTGCTCTGTCATCGCAAACACCCCTAATTCATTGACCGCACCAAAGCGATTTTTATGGCTACGCAAAGTGCGATAGCGAGAATCGGCTTCGCCTTCAAGTAACAGTGAAGCATCAATGGCGTGTTCTAATACTTTAGGGCCGGCCAACGTCCCATCTTTGGTGACGTGTCCCACCATAATAATCGCGACTTGACGAGTTTTCGCATAACGGGTTAAAAAAGAGGCACATTCTCGCACCTGCGCAACACTCCCCGGGGAAGATTGAATATCGGCAAGGTGCATAACCTGAATGGAGTCAATAACAATCAATTTCGGCTTTTCTTGATCCGCAAGGTTACAAATATGCTCTACAGAAGTTTCCGACAGCATTTTGAGATTATCCATCGGCAAACCTAAACGACTCGCACGCATGGCAACCTGTTGTAACGACTCCTCCCCCGTGACATAAAGCGTCGGTAACTGTTGTGATAAGCCACACATCACTTGTAGTAACAAGGTACTTTTCCCCGCACCGGGATGCCCGCCAATTAAAATCGCACTCCCTGGAACAATACCACCGCCTAAAACACGATCTAACTCATAGAAACCGCTTGAAAAACGAGGCACTTCTTGTAAATCGATCTCTGCAAGGGTTTGAATTTTCCCCGACGTTTCCCCTGCATAGCCAGAAAAACGATCGCCTTTACTCTCCTGCTTAGCGGAAATAAGCCGAACTTCACTAATCGTATTCCACGCCATACACGCCTTACATTGCCCCATCCAACGGGCATATTCTGCGCCACAATCACTACATACATAAGCGGTTTTAGGTGCTTTCGCCATGTTAACCTCGTTATCGAAAAAGAGGTCGGCATTCTAACAAAACACTGGGTAAATAAACAGTTTATAGGGAAATTTTTTCGACCGTGATCGACAAATCGCGCCTCCTCTGTCGCTTTTTTTCACCAACGTTGCACACTCTGCACCTGTCTAGTTTTAGCGACACACTTTTTCTACCCATTTAAGGAGTTAATATGAATAAACCACGCTTACTCAAAGCCTTTACCCTGATTGAGCTGATGATTGTGATTGCGATCATTGCCATTCTTGCCACCATTGCGATCCCCTCTTACACCAACCACACTCAACGTGCAGCGATGTCTGAATTATTAAGTGCCGCAGCGCCCTATAAATCAAGCGTAGAAATCTGTCTCTACAATACTGGCTCAGTCGATAGCTGTTCCGCCGGTTCAAATGGTATTCAAGGGAATAAAACGAATGTCAGCAATGCAAAATATCTCAATGCCATTAGTGTTTCCAAAGGGGTGATTACTGTCAGCGGTAAAGCGAGCCTAGAAGGTTATAGCTATACAATGACACCCACATTCACGAATCAAAACATCAGTTGGGCAACGACTTGTACAGGGGCAGATCAAAGCCTTTTCCCAAGTAATTTCTGTAAAACGCAATAGCCCAACAAGCAAACTCAATCGGGGGAAATGTGAAGGAAAAGCACGCCATTTTTGCGTTAAACCATCAGCAACTCTATGAAATTCCGCACTCACTTTGGCAAAAGAACTGTGCCGAGAAGCATTTGTTATTACGCTATCTCGCCTTACCCATTAAGGAAACCGAGCGTCAATTATGGCTTGCCATTGATGATGAAGCGAATCTAAATGCCTGTGAAATTTTTGCCTTTATCAGCCATAAACAGATTGAACCGGTGATTGTTGCCAGTGAGGAGCTAAAATTTCTGCTCAATGCCCTTTCTCCAGAAACCACGTTTTATGAAGAAAGCCCCGAGCTTAACCTTGAGATTTCCCCCGATGAACCCGAAGAAACACATTTAGATGATCCTATTATCCAGCTCTTAGATAATCTCTTTAAATTCTGTTTAACGGAGAACGCTTCCGATATTCATATTGAGCCCCATAAACAGCAATTACTCATTCGGCTACGGATTGACGGCGTGCTATACCCATATAAAAGCCTTTCAAGCGCTTTTTCTCGCCGTGTCGTTTCACGCATTAAACTCCTGGCCAAACTGGATATTAGTGAAACTCGTCGCCCACAAGATGGGCAATTTAGCTTCACCACCGCCTTAGCCGATACCTTAGATTTCCGTGTTTCAACGCTACCTATCAATGAAGGGGAAAAGGTGGTATTACGCCTTCAAAAGAATAAACCCACACAGCTTGATTTTGCGACCCTCGGTTTTACTGAAAAACAAGGAGAAACCTTACGCCACGCTCTCACACAACCCCAGGGGCTGATTCTCGTCACAGGCCCTACTGGCAGTGGGAAAAGCATTACGCTATATAGCGCCTTAAATTATCTCAACCACCCTGATAAACACATCCTAACAGCAGAAGATCCCATTGAAATTGAGATCGAGGGCTTAATTCAAAGCCAAGTCAATCATGGAATTGGGCTTGATTTCAGCCAACTACTTCGCACCTTTTTACGTCAAGATCCCGACATTATTATGCTCGGGGAAATTCGTGATGAAGAGAGCGCTCGCATTGCATTACGCGCAGCACAAACAGGGCATTTAGTCCTTTCAACACTCCATACCAATGATGCCCTCTCCGCCGTTGAACGGCTAAATCAGCTTGGTATTCAAGATTATGAAATCGCAAATTCGCTGATTTTAGTCGTTGCCCAACGCTTACTCCGCAAAATATGCCCTACTTGTGGTGGAGAAGGCTGTCAAACCTGCTTTCAAGGTTATAAGGGGAGAACGGGAATTTATCAGCTCTTAAGTCGCCGTGGAAAAAGTTTCAAAAAAACGACCGCTTGTCTTGACTACCCTAGCCTATTAGAGAGTGCAAAAGAGAAAATCGCCCAAGGCATAACAAACGAACAGGAAGTAGGGCGAATATTGGGGGAGGAGTTCCTGTGAAAGCAATATATCAATATCGTTGGCAGGCAAAAAACACCTTACAACAAAAACAAAAAGGGCAAACATTAGCCACCAATTCTCACGAAGTGGAGCAACAGCTCCTACAACAAGGCTACACGCAGATTCGCATCACGCGGAATTTCAGCTTGCCACAAAAGCCAAAACAAAATGCGATCAACGCCTTTATTCAACAACTTGCCCAACTCGTCGAAGCGAAAATCCCACTAAAAACTGCACTCTCGCTCTTACTCTCACAATGCGAAAACCCACTTTTTTACCGTTGGTTACATAGCATTCTCAAAGCCATTGAAAGCGGTTTTTCACTCTCTTTGGCTTTTTTACAAGCCGAAGAAAAAACAGGCTATCAGCCTCTTTCTTCACAGGAACTCCAATTAGTTAAAATGGGCGAATTAAGCGGTCATTTAGCACTGATATTAAAAAATATGGCACATAGCAGAGAAAAATCCGAAAAGCTCCGCCAAAAAGTGAAAAAAATTCTATTTTATCCGCTCTTCGTTTTAATTATTTCATTAGGATTATCTCTTTTTTTATTATTTACTATTGTGCCTAAATTCGCCGAACTCTATCACAATAAAGAAAAAACATTACCTCTACTTACTCAAACCCTTTTTAACTTATCGGAATTTCTTCAACAGCAATTTTTCTTTATCAGCCTCGTTTGCCTATTTATTTTTAGCATAGGAATAATGTTGCAACGAAAAACAGCAGTGATTACCCGTTGGAGTTATTTATGTTTAAATTATTTACCCCTGCTTAAACCGATTATTCGCCAATCTCGCCTCATCTTTTTCTGCCAATATTGTGCTTTGATGCTCTCTGCCCATATTCCCCTTGATCGAGTACTTCACTCTTTTTTAAATAAAAAAGCCACGGATCAAATTTTACAACGTGAAATTCAGCACTGCTTACAACGCTTACGCCAAGGGCATCGTTTCTTTGAAGGATTAAACCCCGCTGTTTTTTCGCAAACAATGGTGCAAATGGTTCAGGTGGGCGAACAGACGGGCAATTTAGCCACTATGTTGAACTATATTGCTGACTCAACCCAACAGCAATTAGATTACCAAATCGATCTATTCGCCCAATTACTTGAACCCCTGTTAATGTTAATAATGGGAACGATTGTTGGCACAATTATTGTCGGGCTATATCTACCAATTTTTGATTTAGGTGGGGTAATTTAATGAATCTACTCTTTTTTATTTTCGCTATCGGGCTGGCATGGTGGTTTCAACGGGCGCTTATTCAGTTTCCACAACGTATTGCGCTACAACTTTATCATGATGTAAAACATATCTACCCCTTAACGATCTCCCCCGAAGAGTTTATTAAAGGGAGTAAATTACCACCGCAACAATATAAATGGTCTTCTCATTTTTATTGGTTGTTTCCACTTATTTTCATATTCAGTGATATTGATCTACCGATTAAAGGTATTTTTATTCTCCTCATTTACTTATCTCTACTTGATTTTTATTATTACCTAAGTGAATTAAAATATCTGCTTGCGATCTTTTTTCTCTCTGTCACTGAATTAACTTATTATGGTAATGAAAATATTCTCCCTCATCTTTGGTCGCTCTTTTTTACCTTACAAATTTTCCTGATTTTAATCCCCCTTGTGAGCTTAGTTTTACAAAAAGAGATTCTCGGTTGGGGAGATGGGATATTATTTATTGCCCTCTCACTGCTATTTTCCTTTGAACAGATGATCCTCTTATTACTTTTTTCATCACTCTTTGGGTTAGCCTATGCCTTTGGCTATTTTTTATGGAAGAAAAAGCAGATCCCTCGATTACCCTTTATTCCCTTTATAACGCTTTCGACTTTTACTGCCTTTATTGTTAAAATTCCCCCCTCATTTTGACAGTAGGAATATCCCATGACAGCGATGATAGTCGGGCTAACCGGCGGAATTGGCAGTGGCAAAAGCACCATTGCAAACCTCTTTGGCAATCTCAGTGTGCCGATTATTGATGCCGATATTGTCGCCCGTGAAGTGGTGGCAAAAGGCTCTCCGTTATTAACAAAAATCGTGGCCCATTTTGGCAAAGCAATGCTTACCCCAGAGGGAGAGCTAAATCGCCCTGCTTTACGGCAACGGGTATTTCAATCCGAAGAAGAGAAAACATGGCTAAATGCACTGCTCCACCCTACAATTCGTGAAGCGATGTTTCATCAGTTAAGGGCAATTCAAGCCCCTTATGTGCTTTGGGTTGTGCCGTTGCTTATTGAGAATCAGCTCACCCCTTTCTGCCAACGTGTATTGGTGGTGGATGTCGAACCTGAAATTCAATTTACTCGTGCCTTAGCGCGGGATAACAGCCAATCTGAAACCATTAAAAATATTATGAATTCCCAAGTCGATAGCGATACTCGCCTTCGTTATGCCGACGATGTGATTGAAAATAACAAACCATTAAATGAAAATTTAGACGCTTTGACCCAACAAGTCACTGCGCTCCACCAACAGTATTTAACTCTCTCTCAATACTATTCAAAAAAGGAAGAAAAATGACAGTAGTTACCTGCCCCACTTGCCAAAAAGAGGTCATTTGGTCACCGGAAAGTGAATTCCGCCCATTTTGTAGTAAGCGTTGCCAAATCATTGATTTAGGGGATTGGGCTTCGGAAAAACATACCATTCCTAGCCAAGAAGATGCCCCAATGAGTGGAGAATTGGAATAGTAAGTGTAGCACCGATGCATTTTAAACAATGCAGGATGCTATCAAGTTTAGAAGTAATATAAAGCGAATGGTATATTGTTTCTTTTAATGCCAGTAAGCGGTGTTTTTTTGTTACTATTTTGTAAAAATTTAGACATATATCACATTTTTTCTTTGAAAAGTCGGGCATAATACGCCTCAAATTTTTACCCTTTTTTCCGCTGTCATGAGAAAAGGGAAAATCCCTTCAAACACAAATAAGGTTAGGTCTTTATGCAGCATAAAAATTTTGATGAATGGTTCGCATCAACCGCCCTTGGTGGTGCTAATCAATCTTATGTTGAAGAAATCTACGAACAGTATCTCGATGATCCCCATAGCGTTGATGAAAGCTGGCAAGCCATTTTTAGTCAGCTACCAAAATCTACAGCGGTAGAACAACCGCATTCCACTGTGCGGGATTATTTCCGCCGTCTTGCTCGTGAAAATCACGCAGAAACAATCAGTGTGATTGACCCAGAAGCCAGTGCAAAATTAGTTAAAATCTTGCAATTTATCAACGCCTTCCGCTTCCGTGGCCATTTAGAAGCTAACCTCGACCCACTTAATTACTATCGTTGGAAGACCTCCCAAGTTCCTGAATTAGATTACCGTCATCACGGTTTAACGGAACAAGATCTTGATGAAACCTTCAATATCGGGCGTTATGTTTATAATAAAGAAACGATCAAACTACGCGAATTAGCCGAAGCCTTGAAAGAAACCTATTGCGGTAGCATTGGTTTAGAGTTTATGCACGTCCAAGATATGGAGCAGAAAAATTGGCTTCAAGGAAAAATGGAAAGTGTGCTAAATAAACCGTTATTTACCCGTGATGAGAAGATCAATTTATTACAAGAATTAACCGCTGCGGATGGTTTAGAGCGTTATTTAGGGGCGAAATTCCCAGGGGCAAAACGTTTCTCCTTAGAAGGGTCTGATGCGTTTATCCCGATGATGAAAGAGATTATCCGCCACGCAAGCCGTCAAGGTATGACGGATGTCGTGATGGGGATGGCACACCGTGGGCGTTTAAATATGCTCGTGAATGTGTTAGGGAAAAAACCAGCAGAACTTTTCGATGAATTTGCTGGAAAACATAGCGATGAATCTCGTACGGGGGATGTGAAGTACCACCAAGGTTTCTCCTCAGATTTTGCGGTGGATGATAAACAAGTCCATTTAGCCCTTGCTTTTAACCCTTCACATTTAGAAATTGTAAGCCCGGTGGTCATTGGTTCTGTTCGTGCTCGTCAAACACGCATTAACGATACGGAACGTAATAAAGTGCTTGCCATTACTGTCCATGGAGATTCCGCTGTTGCAGGGCAGGGCGTGGTGCAAGAAACCTTGAATATGTCCAACGCGCGGGGTTATACCGTCGGAGGGACGATTCGTATTGTAATCAATAACCAGATTGGTTTTACCACCTCTAACCCAAATGATACTCGCTCTACCGAATACTGTACCGATATTGCGAAGATGATCCAAGCGCCGATCATTCATGTTAATGGCGATGACCCAGAAGCGGTAGCCTTTGCCGCGCGTATGGCGGTGGAGTATCGCACCCTCTTTAAACGCGATATTTTTATTGATTTGATCTCCTACCGTCGTCACGGACATAATGAAGCCGATGAGCCATTAGCGACCCAACCGATGATGTACAGCCTTATCAAAAAACACCCAACACCACGCAAAGTCTATGCAGATCGCTTAATTGCCGAAGGGGTGATCACCGGCGAGCAAGAGATTGAAATGATGAATCTCTACCGTGATGCCCTCGATAATGGCGAACGTGTGGTGCAAGAGTGGCGCGAAATGGATTCAGCCAAAATGGATTGGCTCCAATACCTCAACTATGATTGGACAACGCCTTACGAAAATAAATTTAATCAAGCGCGTTTCCTCGCCTTGGCAAAACGTGTTTGTGAATACCCTGAAAGTGTGAAAGCGCACTCCCGTGTGGAAAAAATCTATGCAGATCGCAGAGAGATGTATCAAGGTAATAAATTGATCGACTGGGGGATGGCAGAAACTATGGCTTATGCGACTTTGCTTGATGAAGGCATACCAGTGCGTTTATCAGGGGAAGATGCAGGACGTGGTACATTCTTCCACCGTCATGCCGTCGTGCATAATCAAAATGACGGCACAGGCTATGTTCCTTTAACACAACTCCATGCGAATCAAGGGCGTTTTGAAGTTTGGGATTCTGTACTTTCAGAAGAAGCCGTTCTTGGTTTTGAGTATGGCTATGCAACGACTAGCCCGAAAACCCTGACTATCTGGGAAGCCCAATTTGGTGACTTCGCAAATGGTGCGCAAATCGTGATTGACCAATTTATCAGCTCCGGCGAACAGAAATGGGGCAGAATGTGTGGCTTAGTGATGTTGCTACCTCACGGTTATGAAGGTCAAGGGCCGGAACATTCATCTGCCCGTTTAGAGCGTTATTTACAGCTCTGTGCGGAGCAAAATATGCAGGTGTGTGTTCCTTCTACGCCGGCACAGGTTTATCATATGCTCCGTCGCCAAGCGTTACGCAAAATGCGTCGTCCATTGATCGGGATTTCACCAAAATCATTACTCCGTCACCCACTGGCGGTTTCTACCCTTGATGAGTTAATTAATGGCGAGTTCCAAAATGTGATTGGCGAGATCGATGAACTCAACCCTGCGAATGTAAAACGTGTTGTGATGTGTGCAGGGAAAGTGTATTACGATCTGCTTGAAGCGCGTCGGGCGAATAATCAAACCGATGTGGCGATTATCCGTATCGAACAGCTTTACCCTTATCCGCACGAAGATGTTCAAAAAGCCCTTGCACCTTATGCCCATGTGACGGATTTCGTATGGTGTCAAGAAGAGCCACTTAACCAAGGGGCTTGGTATTGCAGTAAGCATAATTTTGAGGCTTCTATCCCTGAACATGGCAAACTCAAATATGCAGGGCGTCCGGCCTCCGCCTCTCCAGCGGTGGGGTATATGTCGCTCCATACCAAACAGCAGAAACAACTTATTGAAGATGCATTAACATTGTAATGACTTGGTCGGTGTGCAAATTGTTGATAAAAACCGACCGCTTGTGAAAAAGGAAAATCTTATGACTATTGAAATTCTTGTGCCAGATCTGCCTGAATCCGTTGCTGATGCTACTGTCGCAACTTGGCATAAAAAAGTGGGCGAAAGCGTTAAACGTGATGAAGTCTTAGTGGAAATTGAGACCGACAAAGTGGTCCTTGAAGTACCGGCTCAAATGGATGGTGTCATTACTGAAATTCAGCAAGACACAGGTGCAACGGTAGTAAGCAAGCAAGTGTTAGGCGTGCTTTCTGCGGTTCAAGCAGGGGATGTTAGCACCGCAACACTTTCAACGAATGAAGCGACCCCAGCGGATCGTAAAACTGCTGCCATTGAGCAGGATCATTCCGATGCGGACTCCCAAGGCCCTGCAATCCGCCGTTTATTAGCGGAGCATGATCTCAAAGCCGAAGAGATTAAAGGCACCGGTGTCGGGGGCAGAATTACTCGTGAAGATGTTGAAGGGGCGATTGCAAAACGCAATGCGAAAGTAGCGGCGAAGGTTGAAAATACCGTCAGCACGGTGGCTTATTCCGCTCGTAGTGAAAAACGTGTTCCAATGACACGTTTGCGTAAGCGGATTGCAGAGCGTCTATTAGAAGCGAAAAATACCACGGCAATGCTCACCACGTTCAATGAAGTGAATATGAAACCGATTATGGATTTACGCAAACAATATGGCGAAAAATTTGAGAAGCAACACGGCGTACGCTTAGGCTTTATGAGCTTCTATATTAAAGCGGTGGTGGAAGCGTTAAAACGTTATCCAGAGGTTAATGCCTCCATTGACGGCGATGATGTGGTTTATCACAACTATTTTGACGTTAGTATTGCGGTATCAACCCCGCGTGGTTTAGTCACACCAGTATTACGCGATTGTGACAAACTCTCTATGGCAGAGATTGAAAAATCAATTAAAGCCTTAGCCGAGAAAGGGCGTGATGGCAAATTGACGGTGGAAGATCTCACCGGCGGTAATTTTACGATCACCAATGGTGGCGTATTTGGTTCTTTAATGTCCACACCAATTATCAATCCGCCACAGAGTGCGATTTTAGGTATGCACGCTATTAAAGATCGTCCAGTGGCTGAGAAGGGCGAAGTGGTTATTCGCCCGATGATGTATCTCGCATTAAGCTACGATCACCGCTTAATTGATGGACGTGAATCTGTGGGGTTCTTAGTTGCGATTAAAGATTTACTGGAAGATCCAACTCGTCTATTACTAGAAATTTAATAAATTCGACCGCTTGTTTAACACAAGCGGTCTATTTTTATTCAAAATTGGCAACTATCCATTATTCATTAAAGGGGAAACATAATGAACCTACACGAATACCAAGCAAAACAAATTTTTGCAGAATATAAACTCCCCGTCGGTAAAGGCATTGCCTGTCAATCGGCGGATGAAACGGCAGCGGCGATCAAACAACTCGCAGGGGATGTTTGGGTGGCGAAATGCCAAGTACATGCTGGCGGACGTGGTAAAGCTGGTGGGGTGAAATTAGTTCGTAATGAGCAAGAAGTCCGTGCTTTTGCGGATCAGTGGCTCGGCAAACGTTTAGTCACTTTCCAAACCGATGCAAATGGTCAGCCGGTTAATACAATTTACATTGAAGAAGGCTGTGGCATTGAAAAGGAGCTCTATCTCGGGGCGGTGCTTGATCGTGCATCACAACGGGTGGTCTTTATGGTTTCAACCGAAGGAGGTGTGAATATTGAAGAAGTTGCCGAGAAAACACCCCATCTATTACACAAAGTTGCCGTTGATCCCCTTGTTGGTGGTATGGGCTATCAAGGGCGTGAATTAGCGTTTAAACTGGGTTTAAAAGGTGATCAAATTAAACAATTCAGCCATATTTTTGTGCAAATGGCGAAAATGTTTGTTGAAAAAGATTTAGCCTTACTTGAAGTGAATCCGCTTGTTATCACCAAAGAGGGCAATTTGCTCTGCTTAGATGCCAAAATGGTAGTAGATAGCAATGCACTCTATCGTCAGCCACAGCTTAAAGGGATGCAAGATCCAAGCCAAGAAGATCCCCGTGAAGCCTTAGCTGAAAGTCATCAGCTTAACTATGTGGCATTAGACGGTAATATCGGCTGTATGGTTAATGGTGCAGGCTTAGCGATGGGGACAATGGATATTGTCAAACTCCATGGTGGTCAGCCGGCGAACTTCCTAGATGTTGGCGGCGGTGCGACAAAAGAGCGTGTAGCCGAAGCGTTTAAAATTATCTTGTCAGATAAAGCGGTTAAAGCCGTATTAGTGAATATCTTTGGGGGGATTGTACGGTGTGATCTCATCGCCGAAGGGATTATTGCAGCTGTGAATGAAGTGGGGGTTAATGTCCCTGTGGTGGTTCGTTTAGAGGGTAACAACGCTGAATTAGGGCGTGAAATTCTCGCCAATAGCGGTTTAAATTTAATCGCTGCGCGTACCTTAACCGAAGCCGCTCAACAAGCGGTCAAATCTGCTGAACAATTTGCTAACGCCTAAGGGGGATAACATGGCGATTTTAATTGATAAAAATACCAAAGTGATCTGCCAAGGTTTCACCGGCGGACAAGGCACATTCCATTCTGAACAAGCGCTTGCTTATGGTACTCAACTTGTTGGCGGTGTTTCACTGAATAAAGGTGGAACAACACATCTTGGCTTACCAGTATTTAATACAGTGCGTGAAGCCGTTGAAGCCACAGGGGCAACGGCAACGGTGATTTATGTACCCGCAGCAGGTTGTAAAGATGCCATTTTAGAAGCCATTGACGGCGGGATTAAATTGGTGATTTGTATCACCGAAGGGATTCCAACGTTGGATATGCTACAAGTTAAACAGAAATTGAATGAAACCGGCGTTCGCATGATCGGTCCTAACTGCCCGGGCGTGATTACACCAGAAGAGTGCAAAATCGGTATTATGCCGGGGCATATCCATAAAAAAGGGAAGATTGGGATTGTTTCTCGCTCAGGCACATTGACCTATGAAGCGGTAAAACAGACGACAGATGAAGGCTTTGGTCAATCCACTTGCGTGGGTATCGGTGGCGACCCAATCCCAGGTTCAAACTTTATTGATATTCTCAAATTATTCCAAGAAGATCCTGAAACTGAAGCGATTGTGATGATCGGTGAGATCGGCGGTTCTGCGGAAGAAGAAGCGGCTGCCTTTATTAAAGAGAATGTCACCAAACCGGTGGTAAGCTACATTGCCGGTGTTACCGCACCAAAAGGCAAACGTATGGGGCATGCAGGGGCAATTATCAGTGGTGGTAAAGGCACTGCCGATGAAAAATTTGCTGCTCTTGAAGCTGCAGGCGTTAAAACCGTGCGTAGCTTAGCGGAAATTGGTTCGGCATTACGCACTGTATTAAAAGCCTAGTTTTTTACTTTTAAATAAAAAAAGCACAACTGAGTTGAGTTGTGCTTTTTTATCTTTTTTGAGTGAGACAATTATCTAAAAAAATCTCCCCTTTTAGGCTGAAAATGTTTTATATTGAAGCACTTTTTCACAACTCTTTCTTTTCATTATTCTAAGGAAATATCTATGCAAACTTACAACATCGCCGTATTAAGTGGTGACGGCATTGGCCCTGAGATTATGGCTCAAGCCATCAAGGTTTTAGATGCGGTGCAACAAAAATATGGCTTTAAGCTCAATTATCACGCCTATGATATTGGTGGCATTGCGATTGATAATCACGGCAAAGCGTTGCCTGAATCCACTTTAAAAGGCTGTGAAATGGCGGATGCCATTTTATTTGGTTCTGTTGGTGGCCCGAAATGGGAGCATTTACCTGCTAACGAACAGCCAGAACGAGGGGCATTATTGCCGTTGCGTAAGCACTTTTCACTCTTTTGTAACCTACGTCCTGCCACGCTTTATCGCGGTTTAGAAAAATTCTGCCCACTGCGTGCGGATATTGCAGAACGTGGTTTTGATATGGTTACCGTGCGAGAATTAACCGGTGGGATCTATTTCGGGCAACCGAAAGGGCGTGAAGGGGAAGGGGCGAATGAAAAAGCCTTTGATACCGAAGTTTATCACCGTTATGAAATTGAACGCATTGCCAAAGTCGCCTTTGAAACGGCGATGAAACGGAGCAAACATGTGACCTCCGTGGATAAAGCCAACGTGCTGATGAGTTCTATTTTGTGGCGTGATGTGGTAAATGAAGTCGCGAAAAGCTACCCTGAGGTCAAACTTGATCATATCTATATTGATAACGCCACCATGCAGTTAATCAAACAGCCAGATTTCTTTGATGTGTTGCTCTGTTCTAATATTTTCGGGGATATTATTTCCGATGAATGTGCCATGATTACAGGCTCAATGGGGATGTTGCCTTCGGCGAGTTTGAATGAAAAAGGTTTCGGTTTATATGAACCGGCAGGGGGTTCAGCGCCGGATATTGCAGGGAAAAATATTGCTAACCCGATTGCACAGATTCTTTCAGCGGCGATGATGTTACGTTATAGCTTTGGCTTAGAAGAACCGGCAAAAGCGATTGAAAATGCGGTGCAAAAAGCCTTAGCCGAGGGCTACCGCACGGCGGATTTAGCCGATAATTCCCAACCACTTTCCACCAGTGAAATGGGCGAGGTGATTGTCCGTTACCTATAATGGGAAATAAACAAGGGGTCAGATAAGCAAAAAGTATGCAAAATCTGACCCCTTGTTTTATGGATAAACGGGCTTATTCAGCCGATTTATTCATACTCTTCTAACCAGATAGTTAAAATCGCTTCTAGGATATGTTCATTAGAGGCTTCTGGGTCATCATCAAAATCGTCCATTTCACAGATCCAACGGTGCATATCGGTAAAACGCACAGTCGTTGGGTCAAGATCAGGGTTCATATCATAAAGATTTTCCGCGATCATTCGCGTATCCGTCCATTTCATCTTTGCTCCTAGTGTGCAGCTTCGTTGGCGTGGTTTAGGTTATATTTTGGAATTTCGACAACTAAGTCCTCCGTGCCAACGATACATTGGCAAGAAAGACGGCTATCCATTTCCAAGCCCCAAGCTTTATCTAGCATATCTTCTTCTTGGTCGGTGGTGTCGTTTAAGCTATCAAAGCCTTCACGAATCACAACGTGGCAAGTGGTGCAAGCACAAGAGCAGTCACAAGCGTGGTGGATTTCAACCCCCGCATTATGTGCGACTTCTAACAACATTTCGCCAGTTTCAGCTTCAACAACTATACCTTCTGGGCAAAATTCTTCGTGGGGTAAAAAAACGATTTTTGGCATATTAAGTTCCTTTATTTCTCTTTATCAAGGGGTCAAAAAAGGGCAATTTTTTGCAATGGACACCTTTCCCACCCCGAAAAAATCAATCAACCGAAACGGTCTATTTCTCTCAAAAAGGTCGCCATTATGGCATAAAAGAACGAACCTGTGGGAACAAAAAACTAAATAGATTGAGAGGTGATAACGATTGAATTCGATGAAATGTTTTCTTTTTTCTCTCAATGTTTTTCCTTTGTTCGCGTGATGAGTTAGACAATTGTTTTTATCGCATATAAGGGAACATTGACTAACCAATCTTGCTCTCTAAAATCAGCCATTGATAATCGAATTGCTCTATGGGGTTGGAATTGTTCAACATAAACTTTCAGGCTTTTAGCTTTCAGATTTTCTTCTGCTTTTACTTCAATTGGGGTAATTGTTTGCCCTTGCTGTAAAATAAAATCTACCTCTGCACTTCCTTTCTCTGTTGCCCAATAAAAAAGAGGATTAGGCTGTAAAGTAAGTAATTGTTGTAGTACAAATTGTTCCGTTAATGCACCTTTGAATTCCGTGAATAAACGGTCTCCTTCTAATAAAATTTTGATGTCTAATTTTGTTTTGGCGGTCAATAAACCAACATCAAGATAAAATAATTTGAAAGCGTTATCTTGATAAGTATTAAGTGGTAAATGCGGTTTTTTGATTCGTGGCACGGCAAGCACTAAACCGCTGTCTTTTAGCCATTGTAAGGCTATTTCATACTCTTTACTTCGTGCCCCTTTTTGTAGATGAGCATAAGTAAATTTTTTATTTTCTTTGGCTAGTTGCTCAGGAATGGAATGCCATAGGGCACGGACTTTCTGCATGGTATTATTATCGGCGATATGTTTAGAAAAATCCTGTTCATAGGCAACTAATAAATTATTTTGTACTAATCTTACCTCTTCAACATTTTGTGTTTGTACAAACACAGCTACCGCCTCGGGCATTCCTCCAATAAAGTAGTATTGCCTTAGTAACTCAATGTAGTGAGATTTCATTGTTGTAATTAATGCCCAATCTTGCATTTCGAGTAATTCTGCAAGGTGTGATTTCCCTAATGCCCACAAAAATTCGGTAAAGTTCATTGGGTAGAGGGGTAAAAAATCGACTTTGCCCACAGGAAAAGAAGTGCCTTGATGTAAAGACACGCCGAGTAATGAACCCGCTGCAATGATATAAAATTGAGGTGCGTTTTCATAAAAATATTTCAATGCAGAGAGTGCTTGTGGGACTTCCTGAATTTCATCAAAAATGAGTAGCGTATTTTCTGCTTGAATATCAACCCCACTTTCAATTTTTAAGCCAAAGATAAGGCGTTCAATTTCGTAGTCTCCTGAAAAGAGGTTTTTCATTCGTGGATTATTATCAAAATTGATATAAGCGACTTGTTCAAAAGCCGTGTTCCCAAAATGCTTCATTACCCATGTTTTGCCTACTTGTCTTGCACCTTGAATAATCAATGGCTTACGGTATGCTTTTTCTTTCCAATGGTGTAATTTTTCGAGAATTTGTCGTTTCATCTTCAGCCTTCTTACATTTTTTATTTGGATATTTGAGTTATTTTATCATTTTTTCAAGGGAAAAAGTGTTTTGTCTTGTTATTTTATAAGGGGATTAAAGCATTTGATAGGCTAAAAAACCTTCCTCAAGCAGAGGAAGATTGAGAGAGTAGGTAAATAACAGGGCATTGAGGTAGTCTCTGTTCGAAACGTTTAATGTTTCATCACAAAAATGTCTTTCTGTTGTGTGAATACCTGTAGGAATTTATCATTTATTTTATTTGCTCAATGATTCCGTTTCATTCCACGCCCTTAAAATTTAATTTTACAATTGGGTAATTGTTGTTTAAGCCAATCTATTTCAGATGGCGAGATAGGATTATTTCTAAGGTCAAGCTCCGTTAAATTAGTTAATTGTACTAAGGGTAGAATATCGCTAATTTGGTTACCATTAAGACCAAGACTAGTTAAATGGGTTAGCTGTGCTAAGGGTAGAATATCGCTAATTTGATTACTGTTAAGACTAAGATGAGTTAAATGGGTTAATTGTGCTAAGGGTAGAATATCGCTAATTTGGTTACCATTAAGAGCAAGACTAGTTAAATGGGTTAGCTGTGCTAAGGGTAGAATATCGCTAATTGGATTGTTGCTAAGACCAAGAAAAGTTAAATTAGTTAACTGTGCTAATGGCTGAATGTCGCTAATGTTATTTTTTTCAAGATTAAGTCCTGTTAAATTAGTTAATTCTGTTAGATTTTGAATATCACTAATTTGATTTCCTTCAAGAAAAACGTCAGTTAATTTTTTTAACTGTGTAATAGGGGGGATATGAGTAATTTGGTTATCATTAAGAATAAGCACAGTTAAATTGGTTAGTTTTGTTAGGGGGTGAATATCCTTAACTTTATTTTCCGAACAGCTAAGGCTAAATAAATTAGTTAATTGTGATAATGGTTGTAAATCACTGATGAGATTGTTGTCAATACGAAGCTTAGCTAAATAGGATAATTTCGCCAATGGTTCGATATGAGTAATTTTATTACGGGCGAGATTTAGTTGAGTTAAATTGGTTAATCGTGCTAATGTTTGGATATTGCTAATT
The DNA here is from genome assembly GCA_023101485.1 of Pasteurellaceae bacterium Macca. GTDB lineage: Bacteria > Pseudomonadota > Gammaproteobacteria > Enterobacterales > Pasteurellaceae > LVZB01. Next base: position 1,600,983 of record LVZB01000001.1, read on the forward strand.
TTATTATAGCCAATAGAAAGATCGGTTAAATTGGTTAATTTTGCTAGGGGGCGAATATTGATGATGTTATTAAGGTCGAGAGTAAGTTTAGTTAAATTAATTAATTGTGCTAATGGGGAAATATTGCGAATTTTATTATCAAGAAGATCAAGTTCAGTTAAATGAACTAACGATGATAAAGGTTCAATGTCGCTAATTTGATTGCCATAAAATTTAATCTGATTAAGAGACTTGAAATAATGTAGATCAGGAATGGAGGTTAATGTAGAAAAATGGCAACAATATTGTAAATTTTTTAATTCGAAAAGTTTTAATAAATCTTGTTTAGCGTTTAATTTAGTTTGCCCTAAACGCTCAATTTCTTCATCATTATCTTTTATGTAGAGATCTTTCTCATAATTTACTTCCACTTCATCGGGATAATACAAATGAGCGGTAAAGATCTTTTGCCATATTTCGTCAAGATTTTCCCACCAATTCCAATGGGCTTTGGTAAGTTCGCTATGTCCATTAAATCGTTTTAGGATAATACTAAGATTTGCTTTCATTCGCTTTACTAATGCTGTTTTTATGTTCATTTTGGCTCCAAAATAACGCAGAAAATGGGAGCATTATAGCAAAACAAGCGGTCGATTTTTTGGCTCTTTTTGCTCTAGTGGTGATTTTGAAAATTAGAGGGGCGGGATTGACCCTTCCCCGTGAAAGGGAAGGGTTGGGCGGATTAACGGATAATCTCATCCACCGCTTTGCCCGCAAGGGCTTGTTGAATGGATTTATTCATTCGCTTAGCGGCGAAGGCTTGGGTGGCGTGGTCGAGATCTTTAATGCCCTGCAAGATAGCACTGCGATCTTCCCCTTGTTTAGTGGTGATCAGCTGTTGTAACACTTGCTCAATGGCACGAAATTCCGCTTCGCTAAGGAGATCCGCGCCGTCGGCTTGGAGGGCGGTGATCACGCTGTCGATAACACGGTCGGCATCGACACGGGTTTCCGCTAATTGGCGCGCTTGCATATCTTCCTTCGCATTTTGCAGGGAGCTTTGTAGCATGTTCATTACTTCTTCATCCGTTAAGCCGTAGGAAGGCTTAATTTGAATGGAGGATTGCACCTTAGTGGATTTCTCCATCGCCGTGACACTGAGTAAGCCGTCGGCATCGACTTGGTAGGTGACTCGAATGTGTGCCGCACCGGCGGACATGGGTGGAATGCCTCTGAGGGTAAAACGCCCGAGGGAACGGCAATCTTCCACTAATTCACGCTCCCCTTGGAGCACATGGACGGTCATGGCGGTTTGACCGTCTTTGGCGGTGGTAAATTCTTGGGCACGGGCAACGGGAATGGTGGTGTTGCGTGGAATGATTTTTTCCACTAAACCGCCCATTGTTTCAATGCCTAAGGAGAGGGGAATCACATCAAGGAGAAGCATTTCGCTGTCGGGTTTGTTGCCGATAAGAATATCCGCTTGAATCCCTGCCCCAAGGGCGACCACTTTGTCAGGGTCAATGGAGGTGAGTGGTGTTCTGCCAAAAAATTCGCCAACTAATTCACGCACCAATGGCACACGGGTTGAGCCGCCAACCATCACGACTTCTTGCACATCATTGGCTGAAATTTGGGCATCTTTCAACGCTCGGCTACACGCCATTAAAGAGCGTTTTACCAGCGGTTGAATGAGTTGGTTAAATTGCTCACGGTTAAGTTCGCCTTGCCAGTGTGCAAATTTTAGGGAAATTTTGACCGCTTGTGAAAGGGCAATTTTGGCTTCTGTGGCGAGGGTGAGTAATTCACGCTGTTGAGAAGGCGTTTCAGGTTGAACGCCGGCTTGTTCGGCAATCCAATTTGCGATCAGGTGGTCGAAATCATCCCCCCCAAGGGCGGTATCGCCCCCTGTGGCTAACACTTCAAACACGCCACGGCTTAAGCGGAGAATGGAAATATCAAAAGTTCCGCCGCCTAAATCATAAACGGCAATCACGCCCTCTTGACCGCTATCTAAGCCGTAAGCAATGGCAGCGGCGGTGGGTTCGTTCAGCAAGCGTAGCACATTCAGCCCTGCTAATTTGGCGGCATCTTTGGTGCTTTGGCGTTGTGCATCATCAAAATAGGCCGGCACGGTAATCACTGACCCCATAATTTCGCCCCCTAGGCGTTGTTCGCTAAGGGCGGTTAATTTTTTCAGAATCTCACTCGACACCTCCACTGGGCTGACTAAACCTTGTGGGGTGGCAATCAGCGGTAAGCCATTTTCGCTGGCGGAGAATTGGTAGGGTAAATTCGGGTAGCGATGTTGCACATCGGCTAAGGAACGCCCAATCAAGCGTTTGGCAGAAATGACCGTATGTTGAGGGTCTTGGCTGGCTTTGGCGGCGGCTTCCACGCCTACGGTAATGGCATCTTCGCCATAATGAACAATAGAGGGAACTAAGGTTCTTTCGTTATCGTCAAGCAAAATCCTTGCCTGCCCACTGCGAACACTTGCCACAAGGGAATTTGTTGTGCCTAAATCAATCCCGACGGCTAATTTATGTTGGTGGGGGGCGCTGCTTTGCCCGGGTTCTGCGATTTGTAGTAGTGCCATATTTTCTCTCTTTGTTCTAAACGTTCTCATTAAGTTGGTTATTTGACTTCGTAAAAGCTCGATTCCGCTTTCTTCGCAAAGTGTTCCACTTCTTTGGGATCGGCTGTGCCGTCTGCCATTTTCGCTTTGAGGTTATCGCAAGGCTCTTCGCAGTCGCACATTTTTTTCATCCCTAAGGCGGTAATCCCACCACAACTGCCTTTAATGGTTTTGCCTTTAATGATAAAGCCAATGGACATGGCGAAAATAATCGCCAAGAATAAGCCGAAAGTGATTAAGATAGTTTCCATATTTGCTCCTTATTTTTGTTCAATGAGTTTTTGAAATTCGCTCGACATTTTGGTTTCAAAGGTATCGCCGTTTTTAATAATTAGGAAAATAGCTAATTTCTCTTTTTCTGCCAATTCGAGGGCTTTTTCCGCCCCGAGGACATAAAGCCCCGTGGATAAGCCATCCGCCGTCATCGTTGTCGGGGCGAAAACAGTAATCGAAGCGAGGTTATGTGTAATCGGGCGTTTGATTTTAGGGTCGATAATGTGGGATAAGCGGTTGCCCTGTTCATCTTCAAAATAGTTACGGTAGTTACCCGACGTCGCCATGCCTAAATTATGCAGTGGTACGGTGATCTGTACGCTTGTGCCTTGACTAAATTCCGGTTTTTCAATGGCAATATTCCACGAGTGGTTCTGTAAATTCGTGCCTTTGCCGTAAATTTCGCCCCCAATTTCGACTAAGTAGCGTTGAAGACCTAATTTTTCGAGGTGTTGGGCAACTTTATCTACGCCAAACCCTTTGGCAATGGAGGAGAGATCAATATAGACCTTCGGATGTTTTTTGATCAAAAAGCCTTTGCCGTTTTGTGGATCGTTATTTGTAAAGCCCACGGCAAGTTTATCAATTCCGACATAAGCTGAACGCTCGGCAATCAGTTCATCACTGGGCACTTTGTTAAGGCGTTTATCTGGCCCGAAACCCCAAAGATTCACTAAAGGCCCAACAGTAACATCTAATGCCCCTTGGGTAACGTGATTTAAGCGAATCGCTTCTTGCACGACGGTGGCAAAATCCGTTGCCACATTAAAGGGGCTATCGGTGTGTTCAAAGGTATTAAATTGGCTGATTTGGGAATCTTTTTGGTAGGTGGACATCTGGTTATTCACCTCTTTTAACAACATATCAAGCTGTTGTTGTACCTCTTTAGGGGAAGGTAAATTGGTGACTGTGCCGTCATTGATATATTTAATGTGGTAAGTCGTTCCCATGGTTTTGCCTTCTAGGGCAATTTGTTCTGGGGCTTTTTCACAGGCTGAAAGAGCAATAGCCAGTAGAAGTGGGCTAAGCCAAGTGAGTAATTTTTGTTTCATACGTTATCCTTGTTCCAAGCGGTTTTTACAAAAAAGGGTGTAAAAATAACCCCTTGATCTTTATTGGTATAGATAGAAGGGGCATTGTATGTATTCACTTTCCCCTTGCCAAGCTAAAATTTGATAGGAATCGGGGATTGTTGAGTTCGGTTTATGGCGGTTTTAGCGTTCTTTCCAGTAGCCAATCCACTCCTTCAACGCCATCATATTGACATTTAATGCCCCTGCTTGGGGAATAAAATACATCATATTCAAGCCGTAAGTTTCAGGGGTTGCACCTGCGCCAACACTGGCTGGAAGCACTTCAAAGCCCTGTTGTTCAAAGAGGAGTTTTGCCCGTTGCATATGCCATTGGTTGGTCACCAAAATAATCCGCTTAATTTGCAACGGCGCAAGAATTTCTCGGCTAAAAAGGGCGTTTTCTTTGGTGGTTTTCGCCTTTTCTTCAAGCCATTTGGTAGGAATGTGGAAAAATTGTGCCAGTTCATTTGCCATGACGTTGGCTTCAGACGTGCCGTTGGGGCTACTGCCTGTAATGAGTAGGGGTAAGTTGGTTTCCCGTTGTAAAAAGGCCGCGTAGCGAACACGCTCCACGGCGATCTGATTGGTTGCGAGCTTAGCAAAAAGCTCTTTGCTATCCCTTAATCCGCCCCCAAGTAGCACAATCGCTTGGGCGGATTGATAATCTTGCAGGGTTAAATTATCTTCTTTGACTAAGCTATCCCCGAGTTTTTGTGAAGTGTAGGGAATACTAAAAAGATAGAGTATGGCGATCCCTAAAATAGTGCAAAGACGGCTTAATTTCCGCCACTGCAAGCGGTGAAAAATCAGGGAGAAAATCCACAGAATGAGAACATTAAAGGGGGGTAAAATCACAGCTGTGATGATTTTTGTTAAGGCGAACATAGCAAAATGTTGAAGTCGATAAAAGGGCGTTATTATTCCCCATTGGTTTGCCCTTGTCTATTGTTTAAAAAGGCGTTTGAAATTAGAATGGCGCACTATTTTCTCATTGGGTAAGCATCATGCGTAAAAAAGTGGTTTTTATTGGTGCAGGTGGTTATGCGAAATCGGTGTTAGATTCCCTTGATACGCAACACTTTGAATTTTGTGGTTTTATTGATAGCTTTAAGCCGGTGGGCACATTGCATTTCGGTTTTCCAATTTTAGCGGAAGCTATTGAGGAGTTTGAAGCTCGAGATCAATATGCCTATTTTATCTGTATTGGTAATAATGATCATCGCTTAGACAAGTTTTTGCGTTTAAAGCGTTTAAATTGCGAGATTATTAACGTGATTGATAAGAGTGCGATTATTGCCAGCCATACTACACTTGGGGTGGGCGTTTTTGTCGGCAAAATGGCGATTATCAATAGTGGTGTGACGGTGGGTGATAATGTCATCATCAACACTAAAGCCTTGGTAGAACACGGTTGCCGTGTGGGCAATCATAGTAATATTTCGACAAACACGACCCTAAATGGGGATGTGATTGTCGAGGATTTTTGTTTTGTAGGCAGTTCATCCGTGATTACCGGTCAGCTTCGTATTGGTGAAGGTGGCATTGTAGGCGCGGGGGCTGTGGTTATTCGGAATGTGGACGCTCGAACCGTTGTGGCGGGCGTGCCAGCAAAATTTATTAAGGAAATTCAATCATGAGTGAAGTTTTTATTGTCGCAGAGATCGGCTGTAACCATAATGGTGACCCTGCATTGGCGAAAAAAATGGTCGATGTTGCCAAGGAATGTGGCGTAGATGCCGTGAAATTTCAGACTTTTAAAGCTGATAAGCTGATTTCAAAATATGCACCTAAGGCAGAATATCAAAAAGTCACCACCGGCACGGCGGATAGCCAGCTTGAAATGACGCGTAAATTAGAGCTTCCTTATGAAGAGTTTGTCAAACTTGAAGCCTATGCTCGCTCCCTCGGGTTAGAGGTGTTTTCGACCCCGTTTGATTTTGAATCTATTGACTTTTTAGCCTCTCAACAGCAAAAAGTGTGGAAGATCCCTTCCGGCGAGCTGACCAATTTACCTTATCTCGAAAAGATCGCCCGTTTGCCGATTGAAGGCAAAACCGTTGTGATCTCTACCGGTATGGCAACTATTGAAGAAACCAAGGCATCTTTAAAAGTGTTAGAAGAAAACGGTATGGCAAAAAAAGACATTACGATTTTGCATTGTAATACCGAATACCCAACCCCTTATGAAGATGTCAATTTGAATGCTTTTTACCAATTAAAACAAGAGTTTGCGGATTATAGTATCGGCTTTTCCGATCACTCCGCAGGCTATTTTGCCGGCTTAGCCGCTGTGCCTTATGGCATTACCTTTATTGAAAAGCATTTCACCTTAGATAAGAATTTTGAAGGCCCTGATCATAAAGCCTCAGTAACCCCTGAAGAGCTAAAATTACTTTGTGAGGGGATTCGTGCGGTGGAAAAATCCCTCGGTTCAAAGGAGAAATTAGTCACTAATTCCGAAGCGAAAAATAAAATCGTGGCACGGAAATCCATTATTGCTTCCCGTCCAATTAAAAAAGGCGAACGCTTTACTCTGGATAATATCACCACCAAACGCCCAGGTAATGGCATTAGCCCAATGGCGTGGTATGACGTGCTAGGTAAAGAAGCACAACAAGATTTTGAGGAAGATGAGCTGATTCAAGATAGCCGTTTTCCTAATCAAAAGGTGTAAGTAAAGTTTCATTTACTTATAAATAAACGTTATTTCAATACGGAAATCAAACCTATGAAAAAGATTGCAATTATTACTGCACGAGCAGGCTCAAAAGGGCTGCCAAATAAAAATGTGTTAATGGTTAATGGTAAGCCTTTAATGGCTTATTCCATTGAAGCAGCGATTGACTCTGGGGTATTTGACAAAATTATTGTGACAACAGATTCGCAAGAATATATTGATTTACTTTCCCATTATCCAATTGAGTTTGTTAAGCGCGCTGCGCATTTAGCGAGAGATGATTCGAGTTCTTTTGTTGCCTTGGAAGATGTGTTGAATCGATATCAAGATACCGATTTTGACTATTTTGTTCAGTTACAGCCAACCTCCCCACTCCGCACAGCCCAACATATTCGTGAAGCTTGTGAAAAATTTGAGAAAAATTATCAAAATTTTGACTTCCTGATCTCTGTATCAGATGCCCATAAGCCAACAACTTTAACCCGAGTGATTGAAGAAGATGAGAGTTTAAAACATTTTCAGCTTGATTATTCTAACTATGCTCGTCAGCAATATTCCCCTGAATACTGCCCAAATGGTGCTATTTGGGTGGCAAAAACAGCACCTTACTTAAAGCAAAAACATTTTTATGGTGCAAGATGTTTGGCTTACTTTATGGATAAAAGTGTTTCAATCGATATTGATGACCGCTTTGATTTTGAGTTTTTCTATCAACTTATCTTGCAGCAAAATAAGGCTAATGTTTTACTCGAAAATATTCGTAAAGAGATTCATTCTAAACAACCATACCTTAATGCGGAAAGTGATATTGCCTTTATTGGCCATTCGCAATTAGCCCAATGGTTTATGGCGGAGATCAACGGCAAGAAGATCAATAACTTAGCTATTTCAGGGATCACCGCAAGCCAATATAGTGAGCTTGTGCTTCCCCTCGTGCAACAGTTGCCACATCAAATGGTGGTGATGCTTGGGATCAACGATTTACGCCGTGAAGATACTTCCGTAGAACAAGCGGTCAGTGCGGTGGAAAAATTACTTGAACAGCTAAAACAGATTAACCCACAGGGGGAAATCTATTTCCTTGAATGTTTAAAAACGGTTTTCCGTGTGGATTGCAACAACCAACATGTTGATGCCTTTAACCAACAAATTCAGGCGAAATTAGCGGAAAATGCTTCTCTACAAGGAGTGAAATTCGTGCCATTAAATGTTCAGTTTGAAGATCGCTATGGCAAGTTAGCACCGAAATATAGCAACGACGGCTTGCACTTGAATGAAGCAGGGTATCAGTTACTCGGCGAGATTTTGGCAAAGGCAATAAAATGAGTGAATACGGCGTGAAAAAAATTGCCTATGTGACGGGTTCTCGGGCGGAATATGGCATCGTAAAACGGTTATTGAAAAAATTTCAGCAAGATCCTGAGGTGGAATTTTCCCTTTTGGTCACGGCGATGCACCTTGATCCTCAATATGGCAATACGGTGCAAGTAATTGAAAATGACGGCTTTTCAGTATCAGCTCGGATTCCTTTAACCCTCGATAGCCGTAATAACGCCACGATTATTCATTCTATGGCAGAGTGTTTAGATCAATTTGGTCAGCATTTTCAACAACATCATTATGATGTGGTGATTGTTCTTGGCGACCGCTATGAAATGTTAGCCGTGGCAACGGCAGCGGCAATGCACAATATTCCCCTTGTCCATCTTCATGGTGGCGAACAGACCTTGGGAAACTATGATGAGTTTATCCGTCATTGCATAACCAAAATGGCAAAATTGCACCTTACTGCCACAGAAAGTTACCGCCAGCGGGTTATTCAACTGGGTGAATCGCCTGAAACGGTGGTTAATGTAGGCTCTTTGGGCGCTGAAAACAGTTTAAGTTTAGTGCTACCGAGCAAAGAGACGTTAGTGGCAACATTGGGGATTCCTGAAACGCCTTATTTTATGGTGGTATTTCATCCTGAAACGTTAACGGAACAGCCCGTTTTGCAACAGGTTGAGGCATTATTATCGGCATTAGATCACTTTAAAGATCGCTATCAATTTGTGTTCATTGGTTCAAATTCGGATACTAATGCGGATCAGATTTTTACGCGTTTTCAGCGTTATACCGCAGAAAATCATTTTGCTTTTTTCACTTCGGTAAAACCAGAGGAGTACCTCGCTTTGATTAAATACTCCCAAGGTTTAATCGGCAATAGCTCTTCGGGCTTATTAGAAGCCCCATCTTGTGGGGTGGGAACGGTCAATATTGGCAATCGCCAAGAAGGGCGTGTTCGGGGAGAGAGTGTGATTGATGTCGAAACGAATTGCGATGCCATTTGCCAAGGGATTCAAACCTTGATGTCGGCAGAATTTCAGCAACGGCTACCAAAGATGGTAAATCCCTATTATCAAGCCAATGCGATGGAAAAAGCCTATCAAGCGATTATGGCATTTGCACGGGGAAGCGAGAAAGATTGTCCAAAAGGGTTTTATGATCTGAAATCGTAGTTCAAACAAGCGGTCAAATTTAGCAAACATTTTGCACAATTCGACCGCTTGTTTTTTATAAGCCTTTTTGCACCCAGTAGCGGTAGGGCGGAGCGGTTACTTCGCTGGCGAGGAGTTGATGATCCATAAATTGGCAGAAACTTGGGATATCCCGAGTGGTGGCAGGATCATCGGCAAGAATAAGAAGCACCTCGCCTTCTTGCATTTGGCGAATAGTTTTGCGTGTGAGCATTACCGGCTCTGGGCAACGTAGCCCGAGGGTGTCTAAGGTGTGATGAATCGTGAGTTCTGTCATGTTTAATCCAACTATTTAGTATAAAGGGGAAATTATGAAACAATTATTTGAGCAACATATTACACAGTTACAATCGGTGGTGCGTTCAGCCCTTGAACAAGCCCAATTAGCGGGATTGTGGATTCACGCAGGCACGGCACATTCGCATTTTTTAGATGATCAGAGTGCGCCGTTTAGGATCAATCCGCACTTTAATTATGTTTTTCCTGATCCCTTAGCAGAAAATAGCTGGCTGTTTCTTGATGGCGTTAATCCGCCGAAAGTCTATTTCTACGCACCTCAGGATTATTGGCACTGCACGCCAAGCCCACCGACAGATGCTTTTTTTGGCGAATTTTTCCAATGGCAAATAATGACCCAAGCCAATGAAATCACCGCATTTCTTGGTAATGTGCAACATTGTGCTTTTATTGGCGAAAATGTGGTTTTCGCTGAAAATTTAGGCTTTTCGCACATCAACCCGAAAAAGGTGCTCAATGTACTGCATTTTGCCCGTTCGATCAAAAGTGAATTTGAAATTGCCTGCCTTTACCAAGCCCAGTTTAATGCCTTAAAGGGGCATCAAGCAGCGAAACAAGCCTTTTTCGCTGGTGAAAGTGAGTTTGAGATCAACCTTGCCTACTTACGGGCAAGTGAGCAGTCCGACAGCCGAGTGCCTTATGGCAATATTGTGGCACTTAACCAACATGGTGCAATTCTGCACTATACGCACCTAGATTTAGCTCGCCCTGCTGAACGCCATAGTTTACTTATTGATGCTGGAGCAAGTTACCTAGGTTATGCTTCTGATATTACCCGAAGCTATGCCCTAGATTCAAAAAGTGAATTTGCGGAGTTGATCGCCAAAATGGATCAACTGAAATTGAATGTGGTTGATAGCCTCGCTGTTGGGGTGAATTATTTGGCGTATCACACACAAATGCACCAATGGATTGCCGATCTCTTAGCAGAGCATCAATTTATTAAACTCTCGGGAGAACAGATTTTTGAAGAAGGCATTTCTCGCACCTTCTTCCCTCACGGTTTGGGTCATCAGCTGGGCTTGCAAGTCCATGATGTGGCGGGTTTTCAGCAGAATGTGCGTGGCACGCATAAAGCACCGCCGGAAGCCTATCCAAGTTTGCGTTGTACCCGTGATCTCGCCCCTAATATGGTCCTTACCATTGAACCTGGGTTCTATTTTATTGAGATGTTGCTCACACAATGGCTTTCTCATCCTTTATCTTCCTATTTCAATTGGGATAAAATCCGCCAATTCCAACGCTTTGGTGGGATTCGCACGGAAGATAACGTGGTTATTCGCCTTGAAAAAGCAGAAAACCTCACAGCAAAAGCAGAACAGAATTTAAAATAATTATTGAGTTTTATTGCATAATTATGCAATAATTACACCTTAATTTCATCACAACAAGCGGTGTTATTTACCGCTTTTTTTGTTAAGGACAATATTATGGCACTTTGGGGCGGTCGTTTTCAGCAACCAGCAGACCAACAATTTAAATACTTTAATGATTCACTCCGTTTTGACTACCGCCTTGCATTGCAAGATATTGACGGTTCAATCGGTTGGGCAAAGGCGATTCATTCGGTGGGGGTGATCAATCACGATGAATTAGCCCAATTAGTAACGGCATTGACGCAATTACGGGATGAAGTCGAGCCGAATCTGGCGATCATTTTACAAGATCAAGCAGAAGATATTCACAGTTGGGTTGAGTTACAGCTGATTAAAAAAGTCGGCGATTTAGGTAAAAAATTGCATACCGGACGAAGCCGTAACGACCAAGTTGCCCTTGATATGAAACTCTGGTGCAAAGCACAGGTTCGCTTGCTACAAGGGGCTATTCGTGATTTACAGGCTAAATTAGTCGAAACGGCAGAAGCACACCAACTTGCCGTGATGCCGGGTTACACACACTTACAACGCGCGCAACCTATTACCTTTGCCCATTGGTGTATGGCATATTATGAAATGCTTGAACGGGATCACGGGCGTTTAGTGGATGCTTATCAACGTATGAATACCTCCCCCCTTGGTTCGGGCGCGTTAGCCGGTACGGCTTATGGCATTGATCGTGATGCCCTTGCCCGTGATTTAGGTTTTGAGTGTGCCACGGGGAATAGTTTAGATAGCGTGTCGGATCGGGATCACGTTCTTGAACTTCTCGCCTGTGCCTCCATTAGCATGGTGCATCTCTCTCGTTTTGCCGAAGATTTAATTATTTTTAATAGCGGAGAAGCCCATTTCGTTGAACTCTCTGACCGTGTGACCTCCGGTTCATCGTTAATGCCACAGAAGAAAAATCCCGATGCTTGTGAGCTTGTGCGTGGAAAAACAGGGCGTGTTTTTGGTGCATTAACGGGTTTATTAACAACCTTGAAAGGCTTACCCCTTGCGTATAACAAAGATATGCAGGAAGACAAGGAAGGTATTTTTGATGCCCTCGAAACTTGGCAGGCTTGTATCAACATTTCAGGGCTTATTCTAACGGATATTAAAGTTGATACCGAACGTACCAAAGAAGCGGCCCAACAAGGCTATGCCAATGCGACTGAATTGGCGGATTATTTAGTGGCAAAGGGGATTCCTTTCCGTGAAGCACACCATATTGTAGGGGAAGCGGTAGTCTATGCCATTAGCCAGAAAAAAGCCCTTGAAGCATTAAGTTTAGCGGAGTTTGCGCAGTTCCATTCCGCTATTCAAGAAGATGTTTATCCGATTTTATCCCTCGACTCGTGCTTAGGAAAACGTTGTGCCAAAGGGGGCGTAAATCTTGACCGTGTGGCAGAAGCCATTGCCACAGCAAAAGAGAAATTAGGATTAGGCTAATTTTTTTGTCATCCGCCAATCAACGCCCTCGCCTTTCATCCCGGCGAGGGCGCTTTTTTAGCATTGTCAGAATGTTTGTTTTGCTGTGTAAATTTTTCAACAAATTAAACCGCTTGTATTACAATCTTTTTGACAATTTTTGACAAAAAGGAGCTGAATATGCCTCGTTATCCTCTTCCCGAAGGGCTTCATTTTACGACTTCAAACCAAATCCGAATGTTAGTCGTTGATCATCCCAAAGTGAAAGCCAAAATCTCGCTACAAGGTGCGCAGCTATTAAGTTGGCAACCTGCAGGTTGTGAGCAAGATGTGCTGTGGTTAAGTGAAATTGAGCCTTTTTCACTTGGTAATGCGATTCGAGGTGGGGTGCCGATTTGCTATCCTTGGTTTGGCACAACCAAATCGCCTGCTCACGGTTATGCACGGAATCGTCTGTGGTCTTTAAGCCATTATCAGATCAACGAAAATGCCGTGAGCCTTGAATTTTCTCTCTATGATGAAACGCATCGCTGTGAAGCCAAAGTGGCAATGACCTTCGATGAAACCTGCCAACTGACCTTTACGCACTTAGGCAATGAACCTGCCCAAGTGGCATTTCATAGCTATTTTAATCTCTCCCATATTGATAATGCCATGTTACAGGGCTTGCCAAATCGCTGTTTTGATCAGCTTACCTCGCAGGAGCAGGAGGTCGATTCCCCGCGTAAAATTACTGAAAATGTGGATTGCATTTACACAGCAACGCCAGAGCCGACGGTGATTGCCGATAGCGGTTTTGCCCGTGAAATTGTGATTTCACACCAAAATGCGAGCGAAGTCGTTGTCTGGAATCCGTGGCATAAGCCAACGGGAAACATGTCAGAAAATGGCTATGAAACGATGGTTTGTGTGGAAAGTGCACGCATTCACCAATTACTGCAATCAAATGAACAAGTTAGTGTGAAGCTGAGCGTGAATCAAAGTTAATTTGTGCTAGAATCGCCCTTATCGTTTCGTATTATGTCACTATTACACTAGATGCCCTGAGTTAGCGACAGTGCTTGTGTCATGGTGGCATAATATTGCATCTTCCCCGTTGGGGATTTTTTATTTGATTTAAAATGGAACAAAATTATGCTCAAAAATGACCGCTATCTTAAAGCTTTATTGCGTGAACCTGTTGATATGACCCCTGTTTGGATGATGCGTCAAGCGGGGCGTTATCTCCCAGAATATAAAGCGACAAGAGCAGAAGCTGGGGATTTTATGTCCCTTTGTCGTAATGCTGATCTTGCCTGTGAGGTCACCTTACAACCCCTACGCCGTTACGATTTAGATGCAGCGATTCTTTTCTCCGATATTTTAACAATTCCGGACGCCATGGGGCTTGGTTTGAGCTTTGGGGCAGGCGAAGGGCCGAAATTTGCTCGCCCGATTGAATGTAAAGCCGATGTTGAAAACCTCCCCATTCCTGATCCTGAACAAGAATTACAATATGTGATGAATGCGGTGCGTACTATTCGCCGTGAATTAAAGGGCGAAGTGCCGTTAATTGGTTTTTCAGGTAGCCCTTGGACGTTGGCCACCTATATGGTGGAAGGTGGCAGTAGCAAAGCGTTCACTAAAATCAAAAAAATGCTCTATACCGAGCCAAAATTACTTCACTTACTCTTAGATAAACTCGCTGATAGCGTGATTCTCTACCTAAACGCTCAGATTAAAGCCGGTGCGCAAGCAGTCATGGTGTTTGATACTTGGGGTGGCGTGTTAGCACACAATGAATATCAGCATTTCTCTTTACAATATATGCACAAAATTGTTAATGGCTTAATTCGTGAAAATGACGGTCGCCGAGTGCCAGTGACCCTCTTTACCAAAGGCGGCGGTTTATGGTTAGAGTCTATTGCGGAAACCGGTTGTGATGCCATTGGCTTAGATTGGACGGTGGATATTGCCCAAGCTCGCGCCCGTGTTGGGCATAAAGTGGCGTTACAAGGCAATCTTGACCCAAGTGTGTTATACGCCTCACCGGAACGCATTGAACAGGAAGTGGCGAGCATTTTAAAAGGCTTTGGTCATGGTTCAGGGCATATTTTCAACCTTGGACACGGCATTCACCAAGATGTCCCAACGGAAAGCCCGAAAGTGCTAGTTGATAGCGTTCATCAGCTTTCTCAAGCCTATCATCAGCAGGATTAATATGATGCGGAATCCCATTCATAAACGCATGGAACGCTTTGAAAGTTGGCAACACCTTACTTTTATGGCATGTTTGTGTGAGCGTATGTATCCTAATTTTCAGCTTTTTTGTGACGTGAGCAATCAATCTGAGCAAGGCAAAATTTACCAAAATATTCTGAACCTCGTTTGGGAATTTTTGACCGTGAAAGGGGCGAAGATCAACTTCGAGAATCAGCTTGAAAAACTCGAAGAGATTATCTCTGATGTTAATGCCTATGATTTCTACGGCGTATTCCCAGCGGAAGATGCTTGTGAGGGATTGGCTAATTTATTGCATACTTTAATTGCAGGTGAATATTTAGAGCAAGCGATTAAGTTAAGCCAACTCTCCTTAGCCACAGTGGCGACTTATGTGGAAACTGAACGGGATTGTGAGCTGAATGAAAAAGCCCTCAAAGATTGCCCTGAAATTCAAGAGGAATTAGACCTCCAATGGCAGTTATATCGCCTACTCAATGAGTGTGAAGAGAGGGATGTGGAGCTGATTTTAGCGCTTAAAAACGAATTGCGCTCAAATGGAATTAGTAATATTGGATTAAATATTAACCAATAGATGTTTAAAACCCCGAAATTCCTTGATATTTACTTTGCGAAAAGGCGAGTTTAGATTAAGCTACACCACGCATTACGCAATTTAAACAAGAACAATCTTCTAGAGGATAACACTTATGAATAAAGCTGAGTTAATTGATGCCATCGCAGCCGCTGCGACACTAAGCAAAAAAGACGCAAAAGCGGCTTTGGAAGCAACCTTAGATGCTATTTCAGAAAGCCTTAAAAAAGGTGAGTCTGTTCAGCTTATCGGTTTTGGTACTTTCAAAGTTAACCACCGTAACGCCCGTACAGGTCGCAACCCAAAAACTAACGAAGCGATTGAAATCCCTGCAGCTAATGTACCTGCATTTGTCGCCGGTAAAGCATTAAAAGATTTAGTGAAGTAATCTTTGAGTGAAGAATTGAAAGCCTAGATCCTTCTAGGCTTTTTTGCATTTATACGGATTGTATTTTTCGCTACAATAGTGCCACTTTGAATTAACCGAAACGATATTATGAAACCATCTATTATCAGCAAATTAGAATCTTTAAGTGAACGCCACGAGGAGCTACAAGCCCTCCTTGGTGATCCTGCAACGATTAACGATCAAGAAAAATTCCGTGCCTATTCCAAAGAGTATGCTCAACTTGAAGAAGTGGTTGGGGCATTTAACCGTTGGAATAAACTTCACAGCGACATCGAAGAGGCGAAGCTCCTCCTTGATGATCCTGATATGAAAGAGATGGCAGCGGAAGAAATTTCTGCCAATGAAGAAGAGATTGAGCAGACGGAGCAACACCTGCAAATTCTATTATTACCTAAAGATCCCAATGATGAATATAACGCCTATTTGGAAATCCGTGCAGGAACTGGAGGCGATGAAGCGGGGATTTTTGCCGGTGATCTCTACCGTATGTACAGCCGTTATGCCGAGGGCAAACGTTGGCGGATTGAAGAACTCAGTGCAAACGAGAGCGAGCAAGGCGGTTATAAAGAGATTATCGTGAAGATCAGCGGTGAGAATGTGTATGGTCAGCTGAAATTTGAATCCGGCGGTCACCGTGTTCAACGCGTACCGAAAACCGAAAGCCAAGGTCGTATTCACACCTCTGCTTGTACCGTGGCGGTTATGCCTGAATTACCGGAAAGCGAAATGCCGGAAATCAACCCAGCGGATCTACGCATTGATACTTACCGTTCCTCCGGTGCAGGTGGTCAGCACGTCAATACCACGGATTCTGCGGTGCGGATTACTCACTTGCCAACGGGGATTGTCGTAGAGTGCCAAGATGAGCGTTCTCAACATAAAAATAAAGCGAAAGCGTTATCCGTGTTAGCCTCGCGTATTGTGCAAGTCGAACAAGAACGCCAAGCCGCAGAGCAAGCTAGCACACGGCGTAACTTACTCGGTTCGGGCGACCGTTCCGATAAAATCCGCACCTATAACTACCCACAGGGTCGTGTGACGGATCACCGCATTAACTTAACGGTTTATCGCCTTGATGAAGTGATGAATGGCAAAATTGATGAGCTTATCCAACCAATTATCACTGAATACCAAGCCGATCAGCTTGCGGCACTTTCTGAACAGGTATAATGGTTTAAACAAACGGTCGGATTTTTCGGACAATTTGCACCACCTTTCCGTTCCCGACACGCGCGCATTAAGCACTCTTTAAAAGGCGAAGAAATGATTTTTCGCCTTTCATTGATCATTATCAAAGAAGATTGTGATCCTGTTTTATTACGCTTATTTAACAATTTATAATAAGCCCCTTAATAATTGACCCAATTAATCAACTATTTTTGACGGATTTAACTTCGACATTACCCCGCCGCCAATTTTTGCGTGGGCAGTTTTTGAAAACCTTGCAGACTGAACAAGTCAAACAGCAAGGTTTTCAAGTTATCCGCCCACCGTGGGCGGATTTAGCCAATTTTTCACAAAAATGCACCGCTTGTTCTCGCTGTATAGATGTATGTGAAATGCACATTTTAGTGAAGGGGGAGAGTGGTTATCCCGAAGTGGATTTCACCCAAGGGCGAAAAGAGTGCAGTTTTTGCCAAGCCTGTGTGAATGTTTGTGAAGAAGCGGTTTTTCGCCCCACAACAGAAAGCCCGTGGGAGCATAAAGTTGCGATTCAAGAAAATTGTCTAGCGAAGAAAAATGTGGAATGTCGCAGTTGCCAAGATAGTTGTGAAGGGCGAGCGATTCGATTTCATCGTCAGCTTGGCAAATCGCCGATGCCCGAGGTCAATTTAAACAGTTGTAATGGTTGTGGGGCGTGTATCAGTGTTTGCCCGACCCACGCAATAGTGGTGATGCACAATGAGTAACGAAAATTGGTATGTCGCTAGCCTTGTGGTGCAAGTTCGCCCTGAAAAGCTAGCGGCAGTGAAACAGATTTTAACCGCCGTGAAGGGCAATGAAATTCACGCAGAAAATCCAAGTGAAGGGAAATTGGTGGTGGTAATGGAGTCCACCGACGAAGCCGATTTAGTTGCCCGAATGGAAGCGGTTAAAGAAATTAACGGCGTGGTGGCTGTGTCTTTGGTGTATAGCTACAAAGACGAGCAATAACGCTATTTTATTGACTTTTACCTATTATTTGTGGGGAAAAATTATGGAACTCAATCGCCGAGATTTTATGAAAGCGAATGCTGCTATGGCAGCGGCCGCAGCGGCTGGAATTGCTATTCCAATTAAAAATGTGTATGCCGATGATTCCGGCATTAAATGGGATAAAGCGGCTTGCCGTTATTGTGGCACGGGATGTAGTGTGCTTGTGGGGACAAAAGACGGTAAAGTTGTCGCCACCCAAGGTGACCCCGATGCAGAAGTAAATCGCGGTTTAAACTGTATCAAAGGGTACTTCTTATCTAAAATTATGTACGCCGATGACCGCTTAACAAAACCGATGTTAAGAATGAAGGACGGCAAATTCGACAAAAATGGCGAATTTACGCCAATTTCGTGGGATCAAGCCTTCACCATTATGGCGGATAAAATCAAAGCCACCATTAAAGCAAATGGCCCGAATGCCGTGGGGATGTTCTCCTCTGGGCAATCGACCATTTATGAAGGCTATGCTAAGGTCAAATTATGGAAAGGGGGCTTCCGTTCCAATACGATTGACCCAAATGCCCGTCACTGTATGGCCTCCGCTGCGGTCGCTTTCTTGCGGACTTTCGGTATTGATGAACCAATGGGGTGCTATAACGACATCGAAAAAGCGGATGCGTTTGTCCTTTGGGGATCAAATATGGCGGAAATGCACCCAATTTTGTGGTCCCGTATTTCTGACCGCACACTTTCGAACAAAAACGTGAAAGTCGCTGTGCTTTCAACGTATGAACATCGTTCTTTTGAACTTGCCGACACGCCGATTATCTTCAAACCGCAATCTGATCTGGCGATCTTAAACTACATTGCGAACTACATTATCCAAAACGACAAAGTTAATTGGGATTTTGTGAATAAGCACACCACTTTCAAACGTGGGGAAACGGATATTGGTTATGGCTTACGCCCTGAACATCCAAAACAGCAGGCAGCGAAAAATGCGAAAACCGCAGGCAAAATGCACGATTCGACGTTTGAAGAGTTCAAACAAATCGTTGCACCTTATACCCTCGATGAAGCTCACCGCATTTCCGGCGTACCAAAAGATCAGCTTGAAACCTTAGCGAAAATGTATGCTGATCCGGAATTAAACCTCGTTTCTTACTGGACAATGGGCTTTAACCAACACACTCGTGGCGTATGGGTCAATCATATGATCTATAACGTCCATTTGCTGATGGGCAAAATCTCGAAACCGGGTTGTGGACCATTCTCTCTAACGGGGCAACCGTCTGCTTGTGGTACGGCGCGTGAAGTAGGGACATTCGTTCATCGCTTGCCAGCGGATATGGTGGTGACAAATCCAAAACATTGTGAAATTGTGGAAAAAGCGTGGAAATTACCTGCCGGCACGATTCCGACCAAAGTCGGTTACCACGCCGTTGCCCAAGACCGTGCGTTAAAAGATCGTAAGCTCAATTTCCTCTGGACAATGTGTACCAACAATATGCAAGCTGGGCCGAATATCAACCAAGAACGTTTGCCAGGTTGGCGTGATCCTGAAAACTTTATTGTGGTGTCTGACCCTTACCCAACAGCTTCGGCACTCTCTGCGGATTTAATTCTCCCAACTTCAATGTGGGTTGAAAAAGAGGGGGCTTATGGTAATGCCGAACGCCGTACTCAAGTTTGGCGTCAGCAAGTGAAAGGGCCGGGGGAATCACGTTCCGACTTATGGCAATTAGTGGAATTCTCAAAATACTTCAAAGTAGAAGATGTTTGGTCAGAAGAGCTTATTGCCAAAATGCCAGAGTACCGTGGCAAAACACTTTATGAAGTGTTATATCGCAATGGTCAGGTCGATAAATTCCAAGTACCAACGGATATTCCAAATTACCTCAATGATGAAGCCGATGAGTTTGGTTTCTACATTCAAAAAGGTTTATTTGAAGAGTATGCCGATTTCGGTCGTGGTCACGGTCACGATTTAGCTGACTTTGAAACCTACCACCAAGTGCGTGGCTTACGTTGGCCAGTCGTTGATGGCAAAGAAACCCTATGGCGTTACCGTGAAGGTTTTGACCCTTATGTCAAAGCAGGTGAAGGAATCCGTTTCTACGGTAAGCCTGATGGTCGAGCGGTAATTCTCGGCGTGCCTTATGAAGAACCTGCTGAAGCACCGGATGAAGAGTACGATTTATGGCTCTCCACAGGGCGTGTGTTAGAGCATTGGCATACAGGGACGATGACGCGTCGTGTGCCAGAATTGCATAAAGCCTTCCCGAATAACTTAGTGTGGATGCACCCAACCGATGCACAAAAACGGGGCTTACGTCACGGCGATAAAGTGAAAGTGATTTCACGCCGTGGGGAGATGATTTCCCACTTAGATACTCGTGGGCGGAATAAATGTCCCGAAGGGCTGATTTTCTCCACCTTCTTTGATGCCGGTCAGTTGGTAAATAAATTGACACTGGATGCCACAGATCCAATCTCCTTTGAAACCGACTTCAAAAAATGTGCGGTAAAAGTAGTGAAAGCCTAATGGTGTTGCTCCCTGTGTATGCTGGGAGCAAGACAAGCGGTCAAATTTACTGACTTTTTTGTAAAGGAACATTGCGTGAAGTTGAATCCTGCTCGCCGTCAATTTTTGAAAAATGGCACAAGAACCGTGGCTGGTGTTTGTGGTGTGGGCGTGATCTTAGGCTTACAACAGAATCAAAGCCTTGCACGGGAAGGGGTTGCCCTTCGTCCGCCGGGGGCGTTGAGTGAGGAAGCGTTTGTTTCTGCCTGCACCCGTTGTGGTCAGTGCGTACAAGCCTGCCCTTATGAGATGTTGCACCTTGCTTCCTTGCTTGCCAGTGTGGAAGCCGGTACGCCTTATTTCACTGCACGGGATAAACCCTGTGAAATGTGTGAGGATATTCCTTGCATGAATGCTTGTCCTTCGGGGGCTTTGTCGGGCTTAGGGAGTATCAACGAGGCAAAAATGGGATTGGCTGTTTTACTCGATCACGAAACTTGCCTCAATTGGCAAGGTTTGCGGTGTGATGTTTGCTACCGTGTTTGCCCCTTGATTGATAAAGCCATTACCCTTGAACGGGTACATAATGATCGCACGAGCATTCACGCTAAACTTATTCCAACGGTACATTCCGATGCTTGTACCGGCTGTGGTAAATGTGAGCAAGCCTGTGTGTTAGAAGAAGCGGCGATTAAAGTGTTGCCGATGGATCTTGCCAAAGGCTTACTCGGCAGACACTACCGCCTTGGTTGGCAAGAGAAGCAAAATGCTGGGAAATCGTTGATTGAAAATCAGCACCCGAATGGCTTTAAAACGTTGGAAGTCCGTACCCCAGAGGGCGTGCGTGAGCCTAGTTATCAGCCAATGCAGGTTCAGCCGGAAGTGAAAGTGGCAACGCCAAATCGGGCAAGCTACGATTATGTGCCCAATAAAACCACAGTAGAAGCCCCGGTGCTTAACCCTGTGGGATTGGATCTGAATGTGCCAAGCAACTTGCAAGGGGGCAAATAATGGGACAGGAAAAAATGCAACAACCTCGTGCCAACTCCCCCATGCAAGCCGGCAAAGAAGCACGGCAAAAATTGGGCTTTTGGCACGCCAATCGCTTTTTACTGTTACGCCGAGCCAGCCAACTTGCCATTATGTTGATGTTTTTAAGTGGGCCATTTTGGAATTTGTGGATCTTAAAAGGCAATTATAGCGGTAGTGTCTTGTTTGATCTTATTCCAATGTCTGATCCGCTTATGACAGCAGAAAGTTTGGCAACGGGTTATCTGCCTCATTGGAAAACCTTGCTCGGGGCGGTGATTGTCGTGTTGTTTTATGCCCTTGTGGCGAGCAAGGCATTCTGTGGCTGGGTTTGCCCGCTGAATATCGTGACGGATCTTGCCGCTTGGCTTCGGCGAAAGCTCGGCATTCGCCATACGATGAAACTCTCTCGCCAGCTACGGTATGTGCTACTGGGGGTAATTCTCCTCGGAAGTAGCCTGACCGGCACATTGATTTGGGAGTGGATCAACCCCGTTGCTGCTTTAGGGCGTGCTTTCGTCTTTGGGCTCGGGGCAACGGTGTGGCTTGTGTTAGCGGTTTTTCTGTTTGACCTTTTAGTTGCAGAGCACGGTTGGTGCGGTCATCTTTGCCCGATAGGGGCAAGTTATGCACTGATTGGTGCAAAGAGTGTCCTTCGTGTCAAAGTCATCGATAGAGCGCGTTGTGACCGCTGTATGGATTGCTATCACGTTTGCCCTGAACCTCAGGTGCTTCGCACCCCACTTCACGGCAGTGAGCAAGAGAGTACGATTGTGCTTTCAAAAGATTGTATTAGTTGCGGACGTTGTATTGACGTTTGTGCTGAAAATGTTTTTGCCTTTGGAACACGTTTTCAAGGCAGTATTGAAGTGAAAAATATTTCATCATAATGTTGGAGTGAATCTATGAAAAAATATCTCGCCTTTCTGTTAATGGCGCTAAGTAGTGTTGCATTAGCAGACAGCCCGAAAATCGGATCGAGCCTTGAACAAGCGGCGGAAAATGTCGCCCCTGAATTTACGAACCCGATTAAAGATGCCGAAAGTATCCCCGTGACTTTCCCCCATCAACCTCCCCTTGTGCCACATAGTATTCGTGGTTTGCAAGTGACCAAAAATGTGAATCAATGCCTAAGTTGTCACGGTGTGGAAATCTCTGCTAGCACCGGTGCGCCTCGTGTGCCAGAGAGCCATTTTATGGGGCGTGATGGGGAAAAATTATCCCATGAATCGCCACGTCGTTACTTCTGCTTACAGTGCCATGTACAGCAAACGAACGTTAATCCTATCGTTCAAAATAAATTTGATACTCTGCGTCAGGCACAAACAAAATAAGGAGTTAGTATGTGTAGCCTCATTAAAAAATTTTGGAACTGGTTTCGTACCCCAAGCAAAATCGGTATCGGTTTTCTCATCCTTATTTCTGCCTTAGGGGGGATTTTCTTCTGGGGGGATTTAACGTTGCCCTTGAACATACCAACACGGAGCAGTTCTGTTCCGACTGTCATATGAATGACGTTGTGCCAGAATATCGTGCCTCTTCTCACTATTCTAACCGCTCTGGTGTAAAAGCTATTTGTGCAGATTGTCACTTACCTCACGAGTTTATTCCAAAATGGACGCGTAAAATCGAAGCGGCAAAAGAAGTGTATGCACATTTAACTGGTAAAGTGGATACCAAAGAGAAGTTTGAAGCACACCGCCTTGAAATGGCAGAGCGTGAATGGGCGCGTATGAAAGCGAATAACTCCCAAGAGTGCCGTAACTGCCACAATTTCAGCGATATGGATTTCACTCAGCAAAAACGTGTTGCGGTACAAATGCACCAACGTGCCGAGCAAGAGGGTAAAACCTGTATTGATTGTCATAAAGGGATTGCCCACGCCTTACCAAATATGCACGGTGTAAAATCGGGCTTTATCAAAGAAGAGAAAAAATAGCCTTTTACAAGCGGTTGAATTTTCACAAAAATTTGCAAATAATGTGAAAAATTCCACCGCTTGTTTTTTGCAATTTATTTTTGGAACACTATGGGCTATAAAAATCCAAACGCCGTCCTTGTTGTCATTTTTTGTCAAAAATCGCACCGCTTGTTGATGTTACAACGGCAAGACGATCCACATTTTTGGCAATCGGTGACCGGCACGATAGAGCAGGGCGAAACGCCTTATCAAACGGCATTACGGGAAGTGCGCGAGGAAACGGGGATCCATATTGATGGGGAAAATCTCGCCTTGGTGGATTGCCAGCAGAGTGTAATATTTGAAATTTTTCCGCAATTCCGCTATAAATACGCACCTTTTGTCACGCACTGTACGGAGCATTGGTTTTTACTGCCTTTGCCCGAGGAGATTGCCCCAAAGCTAACGGAACATCTTGCCTATCAATGGCTCAGTGTGGAACAAGCGATTCAACTCACTAAATCTCCAAATAATGGCGAGGCTATTCGCCGGTATTTGGGTCATCTAACACAAGAAGGAAGAGAAAATGGCAGGTCATAGTAAGTGGGCTAACATTAAACACCGTAAAGCTGCGCAAGATGCACAACGGGGTAAAATTTTTACAAAACTCATTCGTGAATTAGTGACCGCCGCGAAATTGGGCGGTGGCGATGTGGGGACTAACCCACGTTTGCGGACAGCGGTAGATAAAGCGCTATCGAGCAATATGACACGGGATACCATTAACCGTGCGATTGAGCGAGGTGTTGGTGGTGGCGATGACACCAATATGGAAACCAAAATTTATGAAGGCTATGGTCCGGGTGGCACAGCCGTGATGGTAGAGTGCCTAAGCGATAATGCTAATCGTACGATCTCTCAAGTTCGCCCAAGTTTTACAAAGTGTGGGGGCAACCTTGGCACGGAAGGTTCTGTGGGCTATTTGTTTAGTAAGAAAGGGTTAATTCTTATCGCAAGTGGTGACGAAGATGCATTAACTGAAGCCGCTATTGATGCCGGTGCAGACGATATTCAACCCCAAGAAGATGGCTCGTTTGAGATCTATACCGCTTGGGAAGATCTCGGCGATGTTCGTGACGGCATTGAAAAAGCAGGCTTTAAAATTGAGAACGCAGAGGTAACGATGATTCCATCTACGACTGTTGATCTCGATGCAGAAACCGCACCAAAATTACTCAAATTGATTGATATGCTAGAAGATTGTGATGATGTACAAAACGTTTATCACAATGGTGAAATCAGTGATGAAGTGGCTGCGTTGTTGTAATTCGTCAGCTTAAATTTAACGTTAATAAATAAAGGAATTTCAAATGAAATTTATCAAACTTGTGCCAGCAATGGCGATGGCGACTTTACTTGTGGCTTGTGCAAAAACTTCAGCTCCTGAAGCACCAAAAGCACCTGTTGTTGAAGCACCAAAAGCGAGCGAAAAAACCGTCGTTTACCAATGCTTAAACAAAAAAGCCGTGACGGTCACTTACCAATTCTTAGGCGATGATGCACAATCTGCCAAAGTCATGTTAGGTAAAAAAGTAATTGGTGAATTAGCGCGTGATAAAAACAATGCCGATTTCACCGCATTCGCTTCTGAAAAACACACTTGGGGTACAGAAACCGGTTTAACACCTGCGAATGCAGAAGCAAAATCGGGTGCGAACTTAGTGATGAAGGGTAAAAAACACGACACTATTCTTGCGAAACTTTGTGAAGTGAACCCAAAAGCCACTGAAAAAGCAAACCAAATGTAATAAAACAAGCGGGCTAATTTTTGATGAATTTTGCAAAATGTTCTCAAAATTAGCCCGCTTGCTTTTTGTTGTTTAAAGGAAACTATGCCCATTATCTTAGGAATTGACCCCGGCTCTCGTGTCACGGGCTATGGTGTCATTCGTCAAACAGGGCGACAACTTGACTACCTCGGTAGCGGTGCAATTCGCACCCAAGTTGAAGACCTTCCCACCCGTTTAAAACGCATTTACGCCGGTGTGAGCGAAATCATCACCCAATTTCAGCCTGATATGTTTGCTATTGAGCAAGTGTTTATGGCAAAAAATGCCGATTCTGCCTTGAAATTAGGTCAAGCACGGGGAACGGCTATTGTCGCAGCCGTGAATCAAGATTTACCCGTTTTTGAATATGCAGCACGTTTAGTGAAACAGACTGTCGTGGGAACAGGTTCAGCAGATAAAACCCAAGTGCAAGAGATGGTCACTCGCATTCTTAAGCTCTCCGCCCAGCCCCAAGCCGATGCGGCAGATGCCTTGGCGATTGCCATTACCCACGCCCATTCTATTCAGCACTCTTTGATGGTGGCAAAGCAGAGTAGCCAAGCCGTCAGTAGTGAAAAAGAACAGCTCCTTGCCTTGATGAAAACGCGTTATAGCCGTGGGCGTTTTCGTTTGAAAGGGTAAACGTAGAAAAGAAAAAAAAGCTAATCATCAGATTAGCTTTTTTTGTGATTAGAGCTGGCGTAACGCTTCGATACGTTTTTCCAGTGGTGGATGGCTCATAAAGAGTGATTTTGCCTTACCGTTAATCATCAATGCAGCCATGGAGCTATTTTCCATTTCAGGCTCATGGACATGCTGTAAGCGTTGGAGGGCAGCGATCATTTTCTCTTTGCCGACTAAACTGGCTGAGCCTGCATCGGCACGGAATTCCCGATGACGAGAGAACCACATGGCAATCATGGTCGAGAAGATACCAAAAACAATTTCAAGCACGGTTGAAACTAAGAAATAAGTGCCGGAGTTGTGTTCTTCATTGCCATTATCATTGCGTTGTGAGGCGACAGCGGTGGCAATCATTCGAGAGAGGAAGATCACAAAGGTATTGAGCACCCCTTGGAGTAAGGTCATTGTGACCATATCGCCGTTGGCAATGTGGGCGATTTCGTGCGCCACCACGGCTTCCGCTTCATCTTGGCTCATCGCATTGAGTAAGCCTGTACTAACCGCCACAAGGGAGTTATTTTTTGTTGCACCAGTGGCAAAGGCATTAACGTCTGTGGAGTGGTAAATGGCAATCTCGGGCATTGGAATATGAGCTTGTTGAGATTGGCGTTTTACGGTGTCAAATAACCACTGTTCTGCTTGGGTGCGAGGGGTTTGAATAACCTCTGCGCCCACAGAGCGTAGCGCCATTGATTTTGATAAAAAGAGGGAAATCAATGAACCACTGAAACCAAATAGCACCGACATAATTAAAATACCAGGGGTGCTATTACCCCCAATACCAGTGAGTTTGAGAATAAGACCGAGGACAATCATCGTGGCAAAGTTAGTGCCAAGAAAAAGGAGAATTCGCATCATCGCTTGTGTTCCTTAATAAAATAAAGTGAAGGGCAGAAATAGGGGCAATTCTACCAAATTCAAGCCTTATTCCCACAAATTTAATTGTTTTAATGGCGTATTATGCTGGGATTTTTCAGGCAGTTGCACACTCAGACCAATTAAGCGAACTGATCGCCCTTGTCGCCGTTGCCAAATCTGTGTCAGCAAGTAGAGAAAATGCTCAAGGGTTAAGCCCTCCACAGTGCGTTCTAAGGTGGTTTGGGTGAAGTCGGCAAATTTGAGTTTAATGCTTAACTTTTTAAAGGCGTGAAGGGGAAGCGTTCCTGTGTTGGCAAGCCGTTGGGTAAGCTGTTGATATTGTTGATGAACAATGGCTTCGGCGTGGGCAAAATCATCAATATTATGGGGGAGGGTATTTTCCACGGCGAGGGATTTCCGTGGGCGATTAGATTCCACCTCTCGGGGATCAATACCGTGGCTGAAATCCCATAAGCGTTGCCCGAATTTACCAAACTGTTGCATAAGCCAATAGGGATCAAGTCCATGAATATCGGCACAATAGTGCAAGCCGAGGCGTTGTAATTTTTCAGCGGTGACTTTGCCCACACCAGGGATTTTCTTTAAGGGTAAATGTTGCAGAAAGGCTTTCACCTCTTCGGGGCGAATCACAAACAGTCCGTTAGGTTTATGTTGTTCGGAGGCGATCTTAGCGAGAAATTTCAGTGGGGCGACCCCAGCCGATGCCGTAAGGTGTAACTCTTCCCAAATGGCTTGGCGAATTTCGCTAGCAATCCAAGTGGCAGAGCCGGAACAACAAGTGCAATCCGTCACATCTAAATAGGCTTCATCAAGGGAAAGGGGCTCAATGCGTTGCGTATAACGGCGAAAAATCCCATGGATCTGTGCGGAAACCGCTTTATACAAAGGCATATTGACCGGCAACAGCACGAGGTTAGGGCAACGTTTTAGGGCTTGGCTAACGGGCATGGCACTGTGTAGCCCAAATTTTCGGGCTTCATAATTGCAGGTGCTTAATACCCCTCGTTGCGTTGAACCGCCAACGGCAACGGCTTTCCCCACAAGGGCAGGGTTTTCACGCATTTCCACGGCGGCATAAAAGCAGTCCATATCAATATGAATAATTTTTCGCACGGTTTCCATCATCGTTACAAGCAGAGCAAAAAAGTCAGAAAAAATGACCGCTTGTAGTATAGTAAAAATCTGTATGTAAAACCAGTGTTTTGGTGGGGTGAGGGGTGGTAGAATTCCGCCCTCAATGAGGAGAAAATATGATTTATGGTTTAATGATTGCCTTCGTCCCCCTCTTTTGGGGGTATCTATTTCGGGTGAAAAATACCACCTATATGGCGTGGATTAACCGCTTAACGCTGTTATGCCTATACCTGATTTTATTGATTATGGGCATTTCCCTTGGGCAATTAGATGAATTAACCACGAAACTTCCCCAGATTGCCTCCGTGGCTTTTGGGCTGAGTGTGATTTTGCATTTGTGTAATATTGTGGCGATGGGGCTATTTGATCGCTGTTATCCTCTTGTCTTACCTCAACATCATCAAGATGAATTGCCCTCCCGTTGGAAGGTACTGTTAGAATCAGTACAGCTCTGTTTTATGGTGTTATTGGGGGGCGTTATTGGCTTTTTGAGTAAAGGCGTGGTGGATTTCCCGCTCCATTCCAGTACCTATGTGCTAGTTGTGATGATTTTTTGTGTGGGGATTCAGCTTCGCAGTAGTGGTATTCCGTTAAAATCCGTCTTTTTAAATCGGCGAGGAATCTATACGGCGGTAATTTTTATCCTCAGTGGCTTAGTCGGAGGCGTCATTGCGTCATTTTGTTTAGATCTACCGTTGGCAAATGCCCTTGCGCTTGCCTCGGGCTTTGGTTGGTACTCCCTTTCAAGTGTGCTGATTAACGATGCTTGGGGAGCAGTTTATGGCAGTATTGCGTTTTTTAATGACCTCTCTCGGGAGATTTTTTGCCTCTTTGCGATTCCCTTTTTTATGAGAAGATTCCCTTCCACTGCCGTAGGGCTTGGCGGAGCGACTTCCCTTGATGCAACTTTGCCGATTATCCAAAAATCAGGAGGAATTCACATTGTGCCTGTGGCGATAAGTTTTGGTTTTATCATCAACCTTGTTGTGCCGATTTTCTTGGCGATATTTATTGGCTTGGCATAAAGCCCAACGGCTTCGTGTAATTAAGTCTAAAAGGGGGAATATTCCCCCTTTTGTGCATTTGGCGATTAACTTACCACTGCATTTCCCCTTTATTTACCTTAGCGCCCATTTCAAGGGTGCCTTTCTCGGCAAGTTTTGGGTAGTGTTTTAACATTTTAGCGATCACTTCCTCACTCTTTTGGCTACTGTCTAGTGCTTTTTCATACTGTTTAAGATAATCCAAGGTAAATTGAATTTGCTTTGGTGAGTGGCTCTCACTGCCGATAAAATGCCCTGCAATCACTTTATTTGGCTTTAATGCTTGCATTTCGGTAAGCTGTTTTTGCCACGCTAAACGGGAGGCTTTGCTCTGGCTATCGGCGGTCCAAACGTGCATGCCACCATACACACTCACATTACCTGTAATGGTTTTGAGAGAAGGAATCCAGACATAAGGGCGGTTGGCAAGTTCGCCTTCTGCACCTCGAATTTCAATTTTTTCCCCATCAACGGTTAAAGTTGTGGTGGTTAAAGGGGTGGGTAAGATCGGGTTTTTAGGGGCATTTTCGCCTAATTGTGGTGCCCAAACGGCGAGTTTATTTGGCAGTTTATGTTGAATTTCCGCTAATACTGCCGGTGTTGCCACTACTTTGGCTTCTGGGAAGATCGCCTTTAAGGTTTCTGCGCCAAAGTAATAATCGGGATCGGCTTGGCTAATTAAGATTGTGGTTAATTTTTTACCACTGTCGAGGACATTCGCCGCAATGTGTAGGGCGTCAGCACGGGTAAAGCCTGTGTCAATGACCATTGCTTCGTGCTTACCGGTAATGAGTGTGCTTGTTACGGCAAAAGACTCTGGCTTTGCGTGAAATACTTGTAAATGTAATTCGCCGTGGGCAACGCCAGAAAGGGCTAATCCGAGTGTGAGGAGTGAGGTTTTCATTTTCATAAATGGCTTCCTTAAAGCAAAAAAAGAGAAAAAAACGACCGCTTGCGATCAGAGAGTTGGCATTATAGTGAAACAATTTTTAGGATAAAGTGCTAAACTTGCACATCATTATTTCTTATATTGAAACAAAAGGGAGGGTAAATGGATCGTCTAACTGCGATGAAAGTCTTTTTAAATGTAGCACAACGGGGCAGTTTTTCCGCCACGGCAGAGCATCTCGGGCTTTCTCGCCCAATGGTGACACGCTATATCGCATTATTGGAAGAGTGGCTTAATGCACGGCTTTTCCACCGCACAACACGTTACGTTACCCTGACCCATGCGGGGGAGCAAGCGGTGCATTTTTGTGAAAAAATGGTACATCTTGCACAAGAGATGGAGCAGGAAACCGCCAGTGAAAATGAATTAAAGGGCACAATTCGGCTGACTTCAAGCACCTCTTTTGGCTCAAGCCATTTGGTGTCTGCTTTGAACCGTTTTCAGCAGAAGCACCCAAAACTTGCCCTACAACTCTATTTGCGTGAAGAAACGTTGAATTTAGTGGAGGAGCGGATTGATCTTGCCATTCGATTAAGTGCTTCCCCCGATGAAAACCTCCTCGCTCGCCCCCTTGCACCTTGCCATTCTGCCCTCGTGGCAAGCCCATCATACCTTGCCAAATTTGGTTTGCCTGAACAGCCTTGGGAGCTTACTCAGCACCGCTGTTTAGCCCATTCTCACTTAAATGCGCAGAAATGGCGATTAAGCCGAGGGGAGGAGGTCATTGGTTTAGAATTGCCTGCAGTCTTTAGTTCCAACAGTGCCGAAGCCTTATTTAATATGGCATTAGAGGGGGGAGGAATTGGAATGTTACCTCGCTATTTAGTGAATTCCGCCCTTGAAAAAGGGCTATTGGTACAGGTGCTTAGCGAGTGGCAACCTCCGCAATTAACCGTCTATGCCCTTTATACCTCTCGCCAAAAACAGCCCCATTCGGTTAGGCGATTGTTGGATTTTTTAGTTGAAGAGTTTGCTCATCAGCCGTGGTAGCTTGCTTTTAAGCACCTTTCCAATGTTTGAGTTTTAAGCCGACAAATTCGACTCCTTTATCTTTGTAAGGGATATTTTCAAGTTGCAGTAAATAGCGTTTAGCGGGTAAGCCACCGCCAAAGCCCGTGAGGGTGTGATCTTTGCCGAGTACGCGGTGGCAAGGAATAAGAATGGAAATCGGGTTTCGCCCCACCGCACCGCCTACCGCGCGTACGGCTTTGGGATTATTGAGGCGTTGAGCGATGTCGCTATAATGGTTGATTTCTCCATAGTGAATGGTTCGCAGTTGTTGCCAAACGGCTTGTTGAAAAGGCGTGCCTTGTGGGGCGAGGAAATCAAGGTGAGAGAAATCGAGTTTCTCCCCCGCAAAGTAGCGGTCTAAAATCGCCGTGGTTTTGGCAAAAATGGTGGCAATTTTAGGATTTTGGGGGGCAGAATTGAAGGCATGGAAACGGCGAAGGTCAACGCCTTGGGCTTGTTGTTCAAATTCTAAGAGAAGTAAGCCTTGCTCATTGGCAATCATCAGTAAATCGCCGAGAGGAGAGGGGTAAAAGTCGTAGTAGCTTGAAGTCATTTTCTGTTTATCTCACAAAAAGAAAAGGCGTGTAAGCCCGAAGTTTACACGCCTTTTATCGAAATTCAACTGAGGTTGAATATTAGAATGAATAGTTCACGTTTAAACCATAGAGGCTTGCGCTCGCTTTTGTATCAAATGAAGCGCTTCCTTCTTTAAAGTGACGTTTTTTGCCTTTTAAGTAAGCATAAGCTACATCGGCAGAGAGGTTTGGCGTGAAGCGGTAAGTTGCACCCACGGCATACCACATACGGTCAGTATCTGGGATAGAGATAGATGGGTGTTTTTTGCTGGCATTTTGGTCGTATGCCACACCAGTGCGTAAGGTTAAGGCTTCATTTAAGTCGTAGTTGAAGCCAAGGGAATAACGTGATGAATTGCTGAAACTTTCCTCTTTATGGAATAACACATTACCTTGTTCGGAATACGCGGTTAAACTTTTTAAGCGTTTCCATTCGGTGTATTTCCAGCTGTATTGCATCGAGAGTTTATCGGTGAGTTTATGCCAACCAGATAATTCCCAATAAGCTGGGAGGTTTAACGTTAAACGGCCGCTCACATCTTGCCCACCTGTTGCTTGAGTAATCGGCAAGCTAATACCCGTTGCGCCTAATTGTGTTAATAATGCGTTATAAGCGGTTGGGAAACCATTGCGATAGTCACCTTTAAATTTCACATTTACTGCAGAGTGGTAAGCTAAACCCCAACGGTTATTTTCATTTAAATCGTAGCTAATACCTGCATTCCAACCAAAGGACCATTCATCCCCTTTAATACGAGAAACTTCAAGATTTCTAGGCAATTGACCTAATTGTTGTGCAATTGCAGCTAAACGTTGATTATTTGTTGCCGCAGCGAATTGTCCTAAGCGTTGTTGAAGAGCTAAACCACCAATACCAAGATGGCGAGCAACTTCGGCTTTTGAATAAATCGCATTTAAACCAGCTCCGACACTGAAACCTGACCCAACGTCATAAGCACCGCTGAGATTTAAGTTGATTGCAGTAAGCTCTGTTCTACCACCATAAACACCTGCTTCAAAATTGTCGTTATATTCTGATTTTAAACCGTAATTTACGTTCATACCGCCACCAAGTGCAAAGCGGTCTGTAATCGGTGCTACGATATAGAGGTTCGGTACGACAGCAGTTGGAATAACATTTTTTTGAGAAGCTGGACGACCTAAAAATTGACCGTTTACATCCACATTGGTATCAACAAGAATTCCCCCAGCTGAAATTTGTGTTGTGCGGAATTTGGTTATTAATGCAGGGTTTGTTGCTACTACAGAGGCATTTTCTGCAACCGCTGCATTACCCGCATAAGCTGTGCCTAATCCAGAGGTAGAAACTTCTGCAAGCTGAAATGCTGCGGCTTGAGCCCCTGCTGCTGTAAAAGTCACTAGCGAAGCCAGTAAGGTTTGAGTAAATTTTGTCATAGGTAATCCTTTTAAAACGTCAATTTATGTGAAGTTAAATAAAACGGCGAAATTGTACGGAGCGATTGTAGCTGTCGCAATGAAAATTCAAGTGTTCCGACCAGTTAGCTTGGCAGTTTTAATGATTAGGAGTACAATATCGCCTCAATTTTTATTAGAAATTAAGGCAAGCTATGAGTGACAAAAAAGTAAATGAATACGCCCTCGATGTAGGTTCAATTATTGATAATAGCGATTGTACCGCGGAATTTGAGAAGGTGTATGCTACACGAGCAGAAGCAGAAGAACAGCTCGCATTTCTTACCAGTAAAGCACAAGCCGCCGCTTCTGAGCCTTGTCAGATTGAATCGACGATTTCAGAAACAGAAAATGGTGTAAAATTGACCGCTTGTTTTCGTTTTGAATATCAGGCAGAAACGATGATTTTCCAATTAGCAATTCGTTAAACCTATCAATTAAATCACGGGAATATTCTTGACTAAAAAAGTCAACTATATACAATTTCCATCACTAACGCTTATTTATGCTTAAAAAGGTTGAAGTATGAAACTCACTTCAAGAGGTCGATACGCAGTAACTGCAATGCTTGACATTGCCTTACATGGTAAATCACTTCCTGTTAGTCTTGCGGACATCTCAGAACGTCAAGCGATTTCACTTTCCTATTTAGAGCAACTTTTTGCTCAACTTCGTCGAGAAGGGATTGTCCACAGTGTTCGTGGACCTGGCGGTGGCTATCAACTAGGGCAATCGCCGGAGAAAATTAACGTAGGAATGATTATTGCGGCGGTAAATGAGAGTGTTGATGTGTCTAAATGTAAAGGCAACGGAAATTGTAGTAATAATAGCCGTTGTTTAACACATTCCTTATGGGAACGTTTAGAAGCACAAATTGAACAGTTTTTGCATACAATCACTTTAGCAGAACTCGCAGAAGAGCACAAAGACCACGATTGTGAGAAATCGCACTGCCACGATCATCACTAATTTATTACTGTACATTATTTGTTAGGAGTAACAATGAAATTACCTATTTATCTTGACTACGCGGCAACCACGCCAATGGACGAACGTGTTGCAAAAAAAATGATGGAATATATGACAAAGGACGGGATCTTCGGTAACCCAGCTTCCCGTTCGCATAAATTTGGTTGGGAAGCAGAAGAAGCTGTTGATGTTGCCCGTAATCAAATCGCCGATTTAATCGGCGCAGATAGCCGTGAAATCGTTTTTACTTCCGGTGCAACGGAGTCGGACAACCTTGCCATTAAAGGGGCGGCTCACTTCTACCAAACCAAAGGTAAGCACATTATTACCGTTAAAACGGAACACAAAGCGGTGTTAGATACTTGCCGTCAATTAGAGCGTGAAGGTTTTGAAGTCACTTATTTAGAGCCAGAAGAAGATGGCTTAATTGATTTAGCAAAATTTGAAGCTGCAATCCGTCCAGATACTATTCTTGTTTCTGTCATGCACGTGAATAACGAAATTGGTGTGATTCAGCCAATTAAAGAGATCGGTGCAATCTGCCGTAGCAAAAAAATCATTTTCCACGTGGATGCAACTCAATCAGTTGGTAAAATTCCTGTGGATGTGGCGGAATTAAATGTCGATTTAATGTCTTTCTCAAGCCACAAACTTTACGGGCCAAAAGGGATCGGTGGTTTATATGTTTGCCGTAAGCCTCGTGTCCGTTTAGAAGCGATTATCCACGGTGGTGGTCATGAGCGTGGTATGCGTTCAGGTACATTACCTGTGCATCAAATCGTGGGGATGGGCGAAGCTTACCGTATTGCTAAAGAAGAAATGGCAACAGAAATGCCACGCATTAAAGCGTTACGCGACCGTTTATTCAACGGCTTCAAAGATATGGAAGAAGTGTATGTAAACGGTACAATGGAAGCTGGCAAACGTGTTGATAGCAACCTTAACATCAGCTTTAACTATGTAGAAGGTGAATCAATGATGATGTCTTTACGCGATATCGCGGTATCATCAGGTTCGGCTTGTACTTCTGCGAGTTTAGAGCCGTCTTATGTATTACGCGCATTAGGACGTAATGATGAATTAGCTCACAGCTCAATTCGTTTCTCATTAGGTCGTTGGACAACGGAAGAAGAGATCGATCACACTATCGAAATCGTGAAAAAAGCCGTGATCAAACTTCGTGAGCTTTCTCCACTTTGGGATATGTTCAAAGAAGGTATCGATCTTGACACCATTGAATGGGCTCACCACTAAGCAATTTAGCCCCTCTCCATTGGGAGAGGGAATTTACAAGCAACTTATTTAATCAAAGGAATTTAATATGGCATATAGCGATAAAGTGATTGATCACTATGAAAACCCACGCAACGTCGGATCATTTGACAAAAAAGCCCAAGAAGTGGGGACGGGAATGGTTGGCGCACCAGCTTGTGGTGACGTACTACAACTTCAAATTAAAGTCAATGACAACGGTATCATCGAAGATGCACGCTTTAAAGCATACGGCTGTGGTTCTGCGATTGCATCAAGCTCATTGATCAGTGAATGGGTAAAAGGTAAATCCCTTGATGAAGCCGCAGCAATCAAAAACAGCGACATCGCCGAAGAGCTTGAACTTCCACCGGTAAAAGTTCACTGTTCAATCTTAGCGGAAGATGCAATTAAAGCAGCGATTGCTGACTATAAAGAAAAAAACGGTAAGTAATTGCCTTGACAAGCGGTCATTTTTTTCGAAGATTTTGCCCAAGCAAATTTTCTGAAAAAAACGACCGCTTGTTATTTTTAAGGGCATCATATTTTTACGATAATCTTGATTTAAACCATTACAAAAGGAAACATAATGAGTATTCTCCTGACTGAATCTGCGGCAAATCGTGTCAAAACTTTTTTAGAAAATCGAGGAAAAGGCATTGGCTTACGTTTAGGGGTAAAAACCTCCGGTTGTTCAGGCTTAGCTTATGTGCTTGAATTTGTTGATGTTTTAAATGAAGATGATCAGGTCTTTGAACAGCACGGGGTGAAAATTATTGTCGATGAAAAAAGTTTAAACTACCTTGTAGGCACTGAGCTAGATTATGTAAAAGAAGGCTTAAACGAAGGCTTTAAATATAACAACCCGAATGTCAAAAATGAGTGCGGTTGTGGCGAAAGTTTCAATGTGTAAGGAGCGATGATGTCAAATCCATTTGCCTTATTTGAATTAACGCCCCAATTCCAACTTGATTTTGCCGAGCTTTCTCAACGTTATTTAGCGTTGCAAAAGGCTTTCCATCCGGATAATTTTTCCACCCATTCCCCTGCCGAGCAACGTTTAGCGGTACAGAAATGTGCCGAAATCAATGATGCCTTTCAAATCTTAAAAGATCCGATTTTACGCGCGGAAGCCATTGTTCATCTTCATACCGCTGAAAATCGGGATATTGAACAGAAAAGTAACAGTGATATGGCCTTTTTAATGCAACAAATGGAATGGCGTGAGCAGTTAGAACAGCTAGAAGCGAGCCAAAACGAAGCGGAGCTCACCACTTTCCGTGATGACATTGAGCAAGAACAGCAAAATATTCTTCGCCAATTAGAAGCCACATTAAACGAAAAACAGTGGGAAAAAGCCCTCGCCATTACCGATAAACTTCGTTTTATCAAAAAATTACTCAATGAAGTGGAAAGAGTAGAAGAGAAATTGTTTGAAATGTAACGATCTCCGTTCTCCATCGCTATTTGTTAAAGGATAACAACCCATGAAAACCTTAGACGAACTTCTGGAAAAACAGCAACCTGCGTGGGCGATTATGCAAGATTGGTTTAAATCGGCTAATCATCACTATGAAATCCTGCCGAAAGATAAAGAAAATGCGGGCAAGGAATTAGTTGGTATGCAACTCTCCACTAAAACCCCCATTGGCGCGGTGATTTATGAAACGGGGGGGATTTTAATTGACCACGGCTGGCTACGGATTTTAGGGTCAGGGAATGAAAAATTGCCTCGTGGTTTATTTGAGTGGAATTTTGGTAAAACCTTTGAATCCGCTGGGGAACGTCCTTTTTTCCTCTTGATCGCTGACGACGCCGTTGGGGGCTATTTTGCGGTCAATGGTGGCGGATTAGGCGAAAAAGTCGGTATTGTCTATTATTTCCACCCACAAAAACAGAAATGGGAAAGCATTGGGCTGAATTATTCCCAATTTATCGGTTGGGCATTAACCGCTGATATTGAGAGTTTCTACCATGGTTTGCGTTGGCAAAATTGGCAAGCTGACATTGCCAATTTACAAGGCAATCAGGTGTTCAATCTTGAAAATAAAAAGCCTATTGCCATTGAACGCCACTATCAACAGATTTTTAGCCCCGATGAAATGAGCTATGAGGTTGTTTAAGGCGAACTTTCATCAGTTGTAGGTTTAAAAACGAGGGTGAGCCTCTCACCCGATATTTTCAATCATAAAGGAGAACTGAAATGAAAAAGTCCATCAAACCCTTACTACTTGCCACAGCCTTTGCTTGCGCGACCACTTCTGCCTTGGCGGAAAATATTACCGTATTCGCCGCCGCTTCGATGACCAATGTGTTACAACAAATTGGTGAAGCCTACCAAAAACAGTACCCTGAAGATCACCTCACTTATTCCTTTGCAGGCACTTCTACATTAGCAAAGCAAATTGAGCAAGATGCCCCAGCGGATCTGTTTATTTCAGCGGATCAAAAATGGATGGATTATGTTGTCCAAAAACAGCCCGAAAAAACCAAAAATATCACAGTATTAGCAGAAAATACGTTGGTGTTGATTGCACCAATGGATAGCCCACTGAAAGAAGGGAATATACAAGCGGTCGATTTTTCAAACATTTTGCAAGGGAGCTATTTAGCCTTAGGGGATGAAAATGTCCCCGTGGGGCGTTATGCCAAAAAAGCGTTGGAAAATTTAGGCCTATGGAAAAGTGTCGAAAACCGCATTGCCAGAGGCAAAGATGTACGTGCGGTATTGGCGTATATTGAACGGGGGGAATTACCTCTTGGAATTGTGTATTCCACGGATGCCAAAATCAGCAATAAAGTGAAAGTGATTTCCACTTTCCCAACTGAGAGCTACGGCAAGATTGTTTATCCCGCGGCAACGTTGAGTGAAAAAAGCCAAGCAAAACGTTTTTTAGATTATCTCACTCTCCCACATTCGCAACAGATTTTGCAACAAGCCGGTTTTAAAACGGCACAATAAAAAAATCCCTGCTTAGGTTGCTAAGCAGGGATTTTCTTTTAGACCTGAACGGGCAGTTTTTTCGGTACGAGCCAAATTGCCGGCAAGGCAACCAGCGCCATGACTGCAAAACTGGTGATCGCAGAAACTTCATAAATTGCCCCACCAATAAAGGTAAAGAGTGCCATCATAATACAACCAGCACTGCTGAAATAGAGGGCTTGGAGTTTAGCAATATGCTCCACCGGTTGGGCGGAGATATATCGCACCATCGCATAATGCCCCATACCGTAAGTCATGGCGTGCAATAACTGAATAAATGCTAAGGGTAAAAATTCATTATTGAACGTCATCAAGCCCCAACGTAGGGCAGAAACCAAGGCGGAAATAATGATTAAGTGGCTGATTCGCCACGCCTTGAACCATTTTTTCGAGAAGAAAAAGAAGGCAATTTCAGCCGCAACGGCCAATCCCCAAAGCCAGCTAATTTGCTGGGTGGAGATTTGCTCCGATGCCCAATAAAGGGAGCTATAAGCGTAGTAAGTGGCGTGGGAGGATTGAATTAACGACACCGCGAGCAACATTTTTAACGTAGTCGGGGATTTGAGTAGTTGCCAATAGCTGATGGAGGTGGTTTTCTGCACCTGTGAATCTTGCTGAAAAAGTTGGCGAGGCGGGAGGCTTAGCCCAAGCCCGAGGAGAACCAGCCACAGTATGAGGATCACAATAATCGAATTATTGCCCCAATAAGCCACCAAATAGCCCGTACTGATCGAGCCAAGCACAAAAGCCAGTGAGCCAAAAAGTCGAGATTTGCCGTAATCAAGCCCGATTTGTTGTTGCCAAGTTGAAGCAATGGTATCGGCAATGGGCATTGCACCACCATTACAAACATGAAACAGACCAATGGCAGGAACAAGCAACCAAGGTGAGGCGACTCCTGTTGCCACCATAATCACCATGAGCACGCTTGCCCACGTTAATAGCCGATTAAGGGGAATCAGCTGATTGGAATGGCGTACGAATTTAGAAAAAAAGATCGCCCCAAAACAGCGAAACAGATAGCCAAGGGCGATTAAGATACCGATGAAATCGGTTTGGTAGCCGTGATGTTGCAACCACACAGGGAGAAAGGGAACGAGTACGCCGTAGGCGCAATAAAACCCGAAAAAGTTAAAGGACGACCATTGAAAGGGAGTCAGGGTTGGCATAGTAAATTCTCTTATTCTGATTAAAGGGCTTTTTCCATCTCTTCGGCACGGCGAATGACCGCTTGCATTGCCTCATCCACCATTTGAGTTAAACCCTGTTGCTCAAAAACGGCAAGGGCTTGTGCCGTTGTGCCACCTTTTGAGGTGACATTTTCTCGCAGTGTAGCGAGGGAGAGATCAGGGTTTTCAACCACCATTTTCGCCGCCCCAAGGGCAACGGATTGAACTAATTTTCTCGCATCCTCTTCACTAAATCCCATATTTTGAGCGGAAGATTGTATGGCTTCCATAAATTTGAAGAAGTAAGCGGGGCTAGAACCGGTAATGGCAATAATTTGGTTAAGTTGGGCTTCATTTTCGACCCAATAATATGTTCCAACGGCAGAGAAGAGCTGTTCGGCAAAGCGACAAGCGGTCGAATTTGGGGCATTTTTTGCATATAGCCCCGTCATCCCTTCGCCAATCAATGCTGGCGTGTTTGGCATTGTGCGGATAATGGTGTCGGCAGTTGGAAGTAAGGCGGAAAGGCGAGCCACAGACATCCCTGCGGCTACGGAGATCACCCATTTCTGGCTAAAATCCACGCAAGCAAATTCCCCACATACTTCTGCCATCATCTGAGGTTTGACCGCCAGAATGACCACATCAGCTTGAGCAACGGCATCACGATTGCTGAAATCAACCTTGACCCCCAGCTGGCGAAGTTGCTCACGGCGTTGCAAATTGCTTTTGTTATTGGCGCTGATCAAATGGGCAGGGTAGCCACTTTTGAGTAAGCCGGAAATGATCGCAAAGGCCATATTGCCCGCGCCAATAAAGGCGATTTTCTTGTTCATCATGCTTCTCTCCTTTTTGTGATATTTTTGTGAGGTGATATTGTGATTTTAGCGTAAAATGTTGCCATTTTACGCTAACCACAAAGGAACGAAAATGTTTTGGTTTAAAAATGTCATGATTTACCGTCTGACAAGCCCACTCAGTTTCAATACCACAGAATTAGAAACGCAACTACAAATGCAAGCCCACACCCCTTGTGGCGCAAATGATAAGCAAAAATTCGGCTGGTCTGCACCGCTTTCAGGGAGTGAATTACACCATTTTTCCCAAGGGAAACAGCATTTATTGCTTGCCCATAAGGAAGAAAAAATCCTCCCAGCAAATGTGATTAAGCAAGAAACGGAAAACCGCATTGAAAGCCTTGAACAAAAAGAACAGCGTAAGCTGAAAAAAACGGAAAAACAGGCGATTAAAGATGACGTCATTGCAACGCTTTTACCCCGTGCATTCAGCAAACACCAATTCACCGCATTGTGGTTAGATTTAGAACAGCAACTGGTCTATGTCGAGAGTGCTTCTGCCAAACGGGCAGAAGATGCCTTAGCCTTATTGCGTAAAACGCTCGGTTCTCTGCCCGTTGTGCCGCTCTCTTTTGCCCAAATGCCAAGCGAAATCATGACGAATTGGCTTGCCAAAGGGCATACCCCAAGTTGGCTAACGCTCTTAGAAGAAGCGGAGCTAAAATCTTTTGATACGGAAAGCGTTATCCGTTGTAAAAAGCAAGATCTCGAAAGTGAGGAGATCACCCAGCATTTATTGGCGGGAAAATTTGTCACGCGCCTTGCCCTTGAATGGGAGAACCATTTTTCCTTTGTGTTAAATGAAGAGGCAACCCTCACTCGGGTGAAATTTGCCGATACGGTGCGAGAGAAAAACGAGGATATTCTCAAAGAGGATATTGCCCAGCGTTTTGATGCCGATTTCTTTTTGATGACAGAAGAGCTTCGCCTTTTTACGGAAAAACTCGCCCAAGAATTTGGTGGCATTAAGGAGCGTATTTAATGCAGTGCTATCTTGTTGGTGGAGCAGTGCGAGATGCCCTACTGGGCTTACCTGTGACGGATCGGGATTGGTTAGTGGTAGGGGCTGTGCCAGAACAGCTTCTTGCCCAAGGGTATCAACAAGTGGGGAAAGATTTCCCCGTTTTTTTACACCCTAAAACGAAAGAGGAGTACGCTTTTGCTCGAACGGAGCGAAAAAACGGTTGTGGTTATACGGGCTTTATTTGTGATTTCTCCCCTGAAATTACCTTAGAGGAAGATTTAATCCGCCGAGATCTCACCATTAATGCCATGGCACAAAGTGAAGACGGCACATTGTTTGATCTCTATAATGGCAAAGCCGATTTAGAAAATCGCCTTCTTCGCCATATTTCCCCTGCTTTTCAAGAAGATCCCCTGCGGGTGTTACGCGTGGCACGATTTGCGGCTCGCTTTTATCATCTCGGTTTTCGCATTGCCCCTGAAACGGCAAATTTAATGAAAAAAATGACCGCTTGTGGCGAGCTTGCTCACCTGACAATGGAGCGTGTTTGGCTTGAAACACAAAAAGCCTTTGCCACCGATTCGCCTCATATCTATTTCCAAGTATTGAGAGAGGTGGGGGCGTTGGCGGTGTTATTCCCCGAAGTGGATGCCCTTTTTGGTGTTCCGCAACCTGAAAAACATCACCCTGAAATTGATGCCGGCATACACACCTTATTGGTGGTGGAACAGGCGAAAAAATTGAGTGAAAAGGCAAGTTCTGCGGAGAATGTTCTCTTTGCCGCCCTCTGCCATGATTTAGGCAAAGCCCTGTCGCCGAAAGCGAATCTTCCTCATCATCATGGGCATGAAGTCAAAGGCGTGAAACCGACAACAGAGCTTGGAGAGCGTTTAAAAGTACCGAAAGAGTGCCTTGCTTTTGCCAAATTAGCCACGGAATTTCACACCCATTGCCATAAAATTGCCGAGCTTCGCCCCGAAACCGTGATCAAGCTGTTTAATCAGCTCGATGTTTGGCGTAAGCCCGAACGTTTTTTTGATTTTTTATTCGTCTGTGAAGCCGACAGCAAAGGGCGTTTAGGGTTCGAAAATCGCCCTTATCCGCAAGCAGAATATGCCAAAAAACTTTACCACCTTGCCGAAGGCGTGAGTGTGCAGGCGGTGATTGCTGATGGCTTTGAAAAAGAGCAGATTCGCCTTGAACTGGATAGACGGCGGAAAGCCTGTATTCAGCAGTTTAAAGCCCAAGAAGAAGCCGAGAAAAACGTCACAAGCGGTTAAATTTTTAATCTTTTTTTACATGCTTTTACAAATGTGCTATTTTTCTACGCGTTTTATTTTTCATTCACCTACAGCAAGGAACTTATTATGACGATGTATATTCATCTTTCCGCCCAACCTGCTGCTGAGCAATGGGGCAAAAATGCACTTCTCTCATTTTCTGGCAGTGACATTACCATTCATCTTCAAAAAAATCCCCTCGTGAGTATTCAACAAGCCGGGCGTAAAATCAAAAATCAAGGCATTTTACAAGTGGAATTGCAAGGCGAGGCTTGGGATCTTGAAAACTGTTGGGCATTTACCCAAGGCTTTAATAGTGTGAAAAATGCAGGGGAGATTCGTTACCCAACGCTTAACGCTGTAGCGGAAAAAGAATTAACGGCACGATTAAGCATTAGCCAATTTGTGCGTGATTTGATTAACCAACCGTCAGACGAACTCACACCGGAAAAATTAGCCGAAACGGCTGGCGAGTTTGTTCGCCAACAAGCGGAAAATAGCGTAAAAGTCACCATTGTGCGTGGCGAAGCGTTAAAAGCGCAAGGCTACAACGGCATTTGGACAGTGGGTAAAGGATCAGAAAATGCCTCAGCGATGCTCCAACTCGATTACAACCCCACTGGCAACCCCGATGCACCGGTCTTAGCGTGCTTAGTGGGGAAAGGGATTACGTTCGACACCGGCGGTTATAGCTTAAAAACGAGTGAAGGCATGTCCACCATGCGAACCGATATGGGCGGTGCGGCATTAGTGACGGGGGCATTAAGCCTTGCGATTCAACGTGGTTTAAACCAACGGGTGAAACTCTATCTCTGCTGTGCAGAAAATATGGTTAGCCACAACGCCTTTAAATTAGGGGATATTATCCATTATCGCAACGGTGTGAAAGCCGAAGTGTTAAATACCGATGCTGAAGGGCGTTTAGTGTTAGCGGATGGTTTAATTGATGCGGATGCCCAAGGGGCAAAATTTATTGTGGATTGTGCTACCCTCACTGGGGCTGCGAAAATTGCCGTCGGCAACGATTACCACAGCGTCCTTTCAATGGACGATCATTTAGTCGGTGAATTGTTACAATCTGCCCAAGCAGAAAATGAGCCCTTCTGGCGCTTACCTTTTGAAGATTTTCACCGTGGGCAAATTATTTCAAGCTTTGCGGATATTGCAAACACCGGCACCGTGCCAGTGGGTGCTGGCGCAAGCACAGCGACGGCGTTTTTATCCTATTTTGTGGAAAATTATCAACAAAATTGGTTACATATCGACTGTTCTGCCACCTTCCGTAAATCTCCAAGTGATCTTTGGGCGGTGGGGGCTACGGGTTTAGGTATTCGTACCCTTGCAAACTTGCTATTAGCCAAAGCAAAATAGTTGTTTTGCGGTCAAGAAAAAGCGTTGGTCAGTGCCAACGCTTTTTGCTATTTTTTGCGATCTTCATCGACAAATTCTCCCCGCTACCTTTCTTTTT
Source organism: Pasteurellaceae bacterium Macca (assembly GCA_023101485.1). Classification (GTDB taxonomy): domain Bacteria; phylum Pseudomonadota; class Gammaproteobacteria; order Enterobacterales; family Pasteurellaceae; genus LVZB01. The sequence continues at coordinate 1,644,496 of LVZB01000001.1, forward strand.
TCCGTAAAAATCACTAGCCTAATTCGCCATAGACAAGTAGAATCCGCACTCTTTTTTATCGCAATGCAAAACTAACCTTTTGCCATAAATCGTGTAATAACGAGGCTTTCTTAATGTCTGAACAAAATCAAGCGGTTGCAGTCGCAACCAAAAATGAAAAAATCAATCTTTTAAATCTCAATCGTCAGCAAATGCGAGAACTCTTTGCGGATATGGGGGAAAAACCTTTCCGTGCCGATCAGTTAATGAAATGGATCTACCATTTTGGGGAAGATAATTTTGATAATATGACCAACATTAACAAGGTCTTACGAGAAAAATTAAAAAAAATTGCCGAAATTAAAGCCCCCGAAGTAGCGGTGGAGCAACGTTCCGCCGACGGGACGATTAAGTGGGCGATGCAGGTAGGGGAACAGCAGATCGAAACCGTGTATATCCCCGAAGATGATCGTGCAACACTGTGCGTTTCCTCTCAAGTAGGCTGTGCTTTGGCTTGTACTTTCTGCTCAACAGCACAACAAGGCTTTAACCGCAATTTAAGTGTGGCAGAAATTATCGGACAGGTGTGGCGTGCGTCTAAAATTATTGGCAATTTTGGCGTCACCGGCACGCGCCCGATTACGAACGTGGTAATGATGGGCATGGGCGAGCCGTTATTGAATATGAATAACGTGATTCCTGCGATGGAAATTATGCTTGATGATTTTGCCTATGGCTTATCAAAACGCCGTGTTACGCTCTCAACCTCCGGGGTTGTGCCTGCACTAAATAAAATGCGTGAGCAAATTGATGTGGCGTTGGCGATTTCACTCCACGCACCGAATGATGAGCTACGGGATGAAATTGTGCCAATCAACAAAAAATATAACATCAAGATGTTGATCGATTCCGTGAATGAATATTTGAAAGTATCTAACGCCAATCACGGTAAAGTGACGATTGAATATGTGATGCTTAACCAAGTGAATGACAGTATCGAACACGCCCACCAGTTGGCGGAAGTGTTGAAAGATACCCCAAGTAAAATTAACTTGATTCCGTGGAATCCGTTCCCCGAAGCCCCTTATGCGAAAAGCTCGAATACACGGATTGACCGCTTCCAGAAAACCTTAATGGAGTACGGATTCACTGTTACTGTGCGTAAAACCCGTGGCGATGATATTGATGCCGCTTGTGGGCAGTTAGCCGGTGATGTGATTGACCGCACCAAACGGACTCTTGAAAAACGGAAGTTTGGCGAAGGGATCGCCGTGAGCGTTAATTAAGCCCTGTGAGATTAGCCAGTGGGGAATGAGCGTTTTATCCTCATTCCCCATTTTTATAGGCGGAGAAGGGAATCAAAAGAAAGGAGATAAAAAATGAGCCTGACAAAATGTTTAAAAAATTTGACCGCTTGTTTTGCCTGTTTATGGCTTGCTAGTTGTGTCAATAAGCCCGAACCACAAGCTACCTTTAACCGTTCCGAGGCAGTAAAAGCACGGATTAACCTCGCTTTGGCATATCTAGCACAACGTGATTTTCCTCAAGCCAAGGAGAATATTGATAAGGCATTACATCATGACAAGCAGGACTATCTTCCCCATTCGGTTCTCGCTTACTACTATCAACAAATTGGCGAAAATCAGCACGCGGAAAGTGCTTACCAGCAGGCAATTACCCTAAGCCAAGCACAAAATGCACAAAAACAACCTCGCCCTGATGTGTTGAATAATTACGGCACTTTTTTGTGTCAGCAGTTGCAATTTGATAAGGCACAGCAACAGTTTGATCAAGCATTAAAAAGCACCGAGCCTTACTATCATCAAGGGGATACCTTAGAAAATATCGCACTCTGTGCCAATCTTGCCAAGGATAACGCCAAGCAACAAGAGGCGTTGAATCAGTTGGAAAAACTCGACCATCCTCGTGCAACGGCATTAAAAAAGTTGTTAGAAAAGCGATAAAAGAGTTATTTGAAAGAGCTCTTTATAGCTGATTGCTTGAATATGGAAGTATATAAAAGATCTGCACCTTTGACAGTAAGCCATAAGGTGCAGATGACAAGCGGTCGTTTTTTAGCAAGATTTTGCCAATTAGCCTTGTTTTAACTCGGCAATGGCTTTTTCATCAAAGAAATATTGCGTACCACAGCATTCACATTGCATATCAATAACGCCGTTTTTCTCCGCTAACATTTCTACAATTTCTTCATCGGGGAGAAGCATAATTGCTGCCCCTGAACGTTCCCGAGAACAGCCACAGTGGAATACGGTCGATTGAGGGGGATAAACCTCTACCGTTTCTTCATGGAATAAGCGAAAGAGTAGTTCCTCAGCGGTTAAGCCAAATAGCTCTTCTGCTTTAATCGTGGAAGCAAGCGTGGCTAAATGTTCAAAATCTTCGGATGTGCCTGTGCCATCGGGCATAATTTGTAACAAGGTACCGCCAGCGACGGCTTTGCCATCAAACTCGCCAACACGAATAACCAGCTGAGTTGCAAGTTGTTCTGAACGGGCGAAATAGTCTTCTAAACATTCACTAATGGTCGGTTTATCAAGGCTGATCACGCCTTGGTAGCGTTCGCCTTTTTCTGGAATAATGGAGATCACTAATACGCCTTGACCGATCATTTGTGACAGCGTGGCATCTTCTGCGATTTCGCCCTCTACACGGGCTAAGGCTCGCAGTTGTTGCTGATCATTGCCATTGACGACGGCTAATTTTAATGCACCGTCGCCTTGAATTTGTACCGTGATCGTCCCTTCAAATTTTAGGGTTGCGGTGAGCAAACTGGTGGCAACAAGCATCTCGCCAAGCAGATTTTGCACCGCTTTCGGGTAGTGGTGAGTATTGAGTGTTTCTGTAAAGGTGTCATTTAACCGCACCCATTCCCCCCGCACGGCACGGTTTTGAAATAAAAAGCGGTAGAGTTTGTCGTTATCTTGTTGGGCGTTATGTTGAATTGCGTTCATACAGTTTCCGAGTTGATATGTTTAAATTTAATCAGATCACGGCGTTCTTTTTTATTGGGACGGCGATCTGGGTGAGGCATTGAAAGGGCGTGGGCTTTGCGTGCAAAGGCAAGATTCTCTCGTTTTTCAATGCTGGTTTGTGTTTCTTGATAAAGACGTTGTGCCTCTGGCGCACCACGGCGTTGCGTACTTAATGCCACCACACAAACCTCTTTTTCTTCATTACCTTGGCGAATTTTAAGCAGGGCACCGATTTCGACAATTTTGCTCGTTTTGGCACGTTGTCCATTGTAATGGACTTTTCCGCCCTCAATCATGGCTTTGGCGATGCTACGAGTTTTATAAAAACGGGCAGCCCAGAGCCATTTATCTAAACGAACGGCGTTGTCATCCTCTTGTGCTTTCATCTTCATTCCATCTGCTGAAAAAATTAGTCACTAGGTGGGGGAGATTTATCTTTTTTCAAGCAAACAAGGGGGCAAAATTACGAAAAAATTTGCCAAAAGCCTGATTTCGCTGTATTCTTCGCCAACCAATTCAAATCCAATTCTGAATTAACCTTTTTTATTCCAACCTGAAATATATTCAATTCTATGCATCTTACAGAACTTAAAAACACGCCGGTGTCGGAGCTTGTCCGTATTGGTGAAGAACAAATGGGGTTAGAAAACCTTGCTCGCCTTAGAAAACAAGATATTGTTTTTGCTATTCTTAAACAACACGCTAAAAGCGGCGAAGATATTTTCGGCAGCGGTGTGTTAGAAATTTTACCCGATGGTTTTGGTTTCTTACGTTCAGGGGACAGCTCATACCTTGCCGGCCCTGATGATATTTACGTTTCACCAACTCAAATTCGCCGTTTTAACTTACAGACTGGGGATTCAATAGAGGGCAAAATTCGCCCGCCTAAAGAAGGAGAGCGTTATTTCGCTTTACTTAAAATTGATCAAGTCAACCAAGACCGCCCTGAAGTTTCTCGCAGTAAAATCCTTTTTGAAAACTTAACCCCGCTTCACGCCAATTCCCGTTTGCGTATGGAAAGAGGCAATGGCTCAACGGAAGATTTAACCGCCCGTATTTTAGATTTAGCTTCCCCAGTGGGGAAAGGGCAACGGGGCTTAATCGTTGCGCCACCTAAAGCCGGTAAAACGGTGTTACTGCAAAATATTGCCCAAAGCATTACCTATAATTACCCGGAGTGTGAGTTAATTGTTTTACTGATTGACGAACGCCCAGAAGAAGTAACAGAAATGCAACGTTCGGTAAAAGGCGAAGTGATTGCTTCGACCTTTGATGAACCCGCCGCTCGCCATGTACAGGTTGCTGAAATGGTGATTGAGAAAGCAAAACGCTTAGTTGAACACAAAAAAGATGTGGTGATTTTGCTCGATTCCATTACCCGTTTGGCTCGTGCTTACAATACCGTTACCCCAGCATCAGGCAAAATTCTTTCCGGTGGTGTGGATGCCAACGCCCTACACCGTCCAAAACGTTTCTTTGGTGCTGCTCGTAACGTTGAAGAAGGGGGCAGTTTAACCATTATTGCCACTGCCCTTGTGGATACGGGATCGAAAATGGATGAAGTTATCTTCGAAGAGTTTAAAGGCACGGGGAATATGGAGCTTCATCTCTCCCGTAAAATTGCAGAACGCCGTGTCTTCCCGGCGATTGATTTCAACCGTTCAGGCACGCGTAAAGAAGATCTTCTCACCACCCCAGAAGAACTACAAAAAATGTGGATTCTGCGTAAGATCCTCAACCCAATGGGAGAAGTGGAGGCGATGGAATTCCTCATTGATAAATTGATGGTGGCGAAAACCAACGATGAATTTTTTGAGATTATGAAACGTTCATAGTTCTGATAATATTCATTTCTATCCTTTATTTTTATAATTATTTTATTAAACATTAGTATCTATTAATTAGAGTAGATACTAATAATTTAATTATAAAAGGAATATTTTCATTATTTTTATATGAGATATAAAGTTATTAATGATTTTTATGAGAAATAATTTAATAAAATTCGTTTTTTTAAAAGAGATTGATATGAAAGTAGAGAAAAATTTTTTTATTTTTATTTTGCTAACAATACCTATTTCTCTTATAGTTGGGTTAAGAGGTGCAACTCTTGATACGCAGAATTATATAAATATATTTTATAATATAAATGATTATGATTTATTAAATATTTCTCAATTTTATAATGAAACAAGTTATGAGATAGGTTATGGTTGGTTTTCTTATATATTTAAAAGTTTAAATCTTTCTCATGAGATATTTTTTATTGCTATATCAATATTAACCTTTTATTTCATTTATAAAGTTAGCATAGCATTTAATATTAGTTATTTGTCAGTATTCTTTCTTTATATTTCTTCGGGTTATTTTTTAATGCAGCAGTTTATGCAAATGCGTCAAGGATTAGCCGTACCTTTAGTATTATATTCAATGCTTCTATTTACACAGAAAAAAAGAGTTTTTCCTATATTATTGGCAATAATTGCAATATCATTTCATCAGAGCATGTTTGCACTTGTTTCTGTTGGATGCTTATCTTTACTTTTTTTTAAAGATAAGGATCTTTCTATGAAAGAAATAAGAATATACTCAATTTTTTTTCTAATATTATTTATTTTTATTTGTAAGTTTATTTTATTAAATTTAATGCTAGAATATTCATCTAGATTACAAAATTATGCTTCAGATCCCACGTATGCAGATAGTTTAGGTCTATTTAGATTACCAAATATTAGATCTTATATTGTTTTTTTGTTAGTTTTTATTTTTTCTACAAAAAAAATGTTTTTAGATAAGCTATTTTTGTATTTTTACATATTTTTATTGATTAGTATTTCAATTCGTATCGGTTTTTCTGATTTTGGTATATTAAGTTCAAGATTTTCAACTGTATTTTCACATGTCGAAATATTTTTATTGCCATTAATTTTTAAAAGATTTGGTGTTTTAAATAATATGTTTTTATTTTTTTGGATATCAGCTCAATTTATAGCAACATACATGTTTCAAGCACCATATGTGATGGAACATTATTTTATACCTTTGGACTATTAAATGAAAAAAGTATTATTTGTAATTAATTCTTTAGAAGAAAAAGCTGGCTCTGAACGTGTAGCCTGTGTATTAGCAAATTTATTTAGTCAAAAATTAAAAGTTGATATTACGATTGTTAATCGAAGTGTCGATGTTGAAAATTGCTCTTATCCAATAATGAAAGAAGTAAAGTTCATCTGTTTATCTGGAAATGCTTTTATTTTTTATAATAAACTTCAAAGATTAATTAATGAATTAGAACCAAATTATCTAGTTGTGCATAATATGGGAAAATTATCCATTTTATGCTCTCTGCTTAGATTAAAAAATACAAAAATTATATCATTAGAGCATATTTCTTTTTTATCTAAACCTTCTTGGATTAAATTACTTAGTAAGTATTTTTACAATAAAATTCATACAATCGTTACTCTTACAGAAAGAGATAAAGAAGAATATTCTTGGCATAAAAATGTAAAGAAAATTAATAATTTATCACCTTACCAGAATAGATATTATCAATATAATGTATCTTCAAAAAAAATTATTGCCATTGGTAGGCTAACCCATCAAAAAAACTTTGAAGATTTAGTAGATGCTTGGAAAATAGTTGAGAGTAGAGCTTCAGATTGGAATTTAGATATTTATGGAAAAGGGCAAAATGAAGAGTCATTAAAAAATAAAATTAAAGATCTTAAATTGATAAATATATCTTTAAAAGGAACAACTGAAAATATGGATATTGTTTATCGTAATGCTTCTTTTATTGTTATGTCATCAAGGTATGAAGGGTTGCCAATGGTATTAATTGAAGCTCAATCATTTGGTTTACCTATTATTTCCTTCGATTGTCCATTTGGACCAAAAGAAATTATTTCTAATAATATTGATGGATATTTAATTGAGCATAACGTTGATACATTAGCTGAGAAAATATTGAAATTAATTAATCATCTTGAACTTCGAGAGAAATTTTCAAATAATGCTTTTAAAAATTCAAAGAGATTTTCTCAAGATACAATAATTATTGAGTGGGCAAATCTATTAAATATAGATTATGATAAAAGTAATTTTTTATAGAGATAAAATTATGAAAGAACCGCAAGAACCTTTAGTTAGTATTATTACTCCTGTTTACAATAGCGAGGAGTATTTGAGTGATTGTGTTGATTCAGTATTATTGCAATCATATTCTAATTGGGAACTATTATTAATTGATGATTGTTCGACTGATAATAGTATTAATATAATAGAAATGTATGCTAATAAAGACAAAAGAATAAAATTATACAGGAATGAATTTAATAAAGGACCAGCACTGACTAGAAATTTAGGATTAGATAATGCCAAGGGAGAGTATATAGCTTTTTTAGACAGCGATGATTATTGGGGAAAAGAAAAATTATTTCATCAAATTGAATTTATGTTAAAAAATAATGCATCATTAAGTCATGGTAATTATTTTTTTACAGATTTGAATAAAAATATACTTAAAAAAGTTTTGGTTGATAAAAAATTAGATTATTCTAAATTATTAAAAGGTAATCAGATTAAAACTATGTCCTTAGTCATTAAATCCTCAGTAATATCTGATGTTAGATTTAAAAATATTAAACATGAGGATTATATTTTTTTATTAGAAATAATGAAAAAAGATTTATGTTCTTATGCTGACTCATCAACTATAGATAGTTTTTGTAGAATTGGTAAAGTTAGTGTTTCATCTAATAAAATAAAAAGTGCATTATGGACTTGGAATGTATTTTATAAATATGAAAAATTAGGTTTCTTTAAAGCTATTTATTATTTTATTCATTATGCAATAAATGGAATAATTAAATATAAATAAACATGAGGATAGATTTTATATGAATAAATTTTTTCTTTCTAAACTAATTTTGATTTGTAGTGATTTTTTGAGTATATTTTTTTCTTTTATAATATCGATTGAAATTATTAAAATATTTGTTGGTAATATATCTAGTTATTTACCATCTGATCAGATAGATGAAAGAATAATTATCCACGCTTTTTTATCTATAATAGGTGTTCTTTGGTTTTGGATTAGACTTCGTCATTATACTTATAGAAAACCATTTTGGTTTGAATTAAAAGAAATCTTAAGAACTTTAATCATTATTTCTATAATTGAGCTTGCGATTATTTCTTTTTCTAAATTAGAGTTTTCTCGTTATTTATGGAGTATAACTTGGCTTATAGCTTTATTAATAGTACCATTTTCTAGAATGCTATTAAAATTTTATTTAATTAAAATGAGATGGTATATTAGAGATACAATAATTATTGGTAGTGGTAAAAATGCAGTTGATGCATTTAATGCTTTAGAAAGCGAGAGATATTTAGGTTTTAATATTATTGGATATGTTTCAATTAATAGTGATAAAATTAAAGAACTGAATTTAAATGAGATTGCTCGTGAAGATATTTGGGATTTATTTCAATATGAAAATATTCAGTTTATAATTGCTTTAGAGGATGATGAAACTGTGGAACGAGATATTTGGTTAAGAAAATTAGCTAAATATAAATGCCGTAACATTTCTATTATCCCAACTTTAAGGGGGTTGCCATTATATAGTACAGATATGTCTTTCTTATTTAGCTATGAAGTAATGTTACTTAGAATCACGAATAATCTTTCTAAACGTTCATCTAGAATTTTAAAAAGATTTATGGATGTTTTTGGTTCTATAGTAATTATTATTATGTTATCCCCTATTTTATGTTTGATTTTTTTCTTAATAAAAAAAGATGGTGGAAGTGCAATTTATGGTCATTCCCGCATTGGTCAGAATGGTAAAGAGTTTAAATGTTTAAAATTTCGTTCAATGGTATTAAATTCTAAAGAAGTATTGGATGAATTGCTATTAAATGATCCAGTGGCTAAAGCTCAATGGGATAAAGATTTTAAATTAAAAAATGATCCTAGAATTACAAAAATTGGTCATTTTCTTCGTAAAACTAGTTTAGATGAATTACCACAATTATTTAATGTTTTAAAAGGCGAAATGAGTTTAGTTGGCCCTAGACCAGTAGTAAAAGAAGAATTAGAGCGTTATCAAGAAGATATTGATTATTATTTAATGGCAAAACCAGGTATGACAGGGCTTTGGCAAATTAGTGGGCGTAATGATGTAGATTACGAAACTCGAGTATATTTTGATTCTTGGTATGTAAAAAACTGGTCTTTATGGAATGATATAGCTATTCTGTTTAAAACAGTTAATATTGTTTTAAAACGAGATGGTGCTTATTAAATATGTTATTTGATAAAAATATTAATATACTAATAACGTATTCTCTAATTTAGGATAGGCTATAAAATAATGGAAAGGTTACGATTAGCAAAAATGGATAATACCTTAAATCGCACAGGCATATCCCCCTTTCAACAGCAACTGATGTTTGCCCAACAGCGTGTTGAGCAACTTAACCAATTTCGTTTTCAACAGGCACTTGCCCACCAATCTTCAGCATTTGGGCAAGTGTTTTGTTTATTGCCTTTTTTGCTCCATTACAACCTACCAACTTTACCGGGCTATGTAGTAGGTGCACCAAAAGGAATTGCCCAATTTCAGCCTAATCAGCAACAGCAACATTGGCTAGGGGAGACCTTTCTTGCCAATCTTTCCCAAGAGGAGCTTTCCTCTTTTGCCTTTGACGGTTTGTATGCCATGGGCAGTACGGGATCAATTACTCAAACAAGCCGTTCCGATTTGGATCTTTGGTTATGCCATTCCCATCCTTTTGATGAAATTTCCCGAACGATTCTCAAACAAAAATTAGCCAATATTAAGCAATGGGCGATGGATTTGGGCGTTGAGATCAATTTCTTTTTGATGAACCCCGCGGAGTTTAAGGCAAAAAAATATACCAGTGGCGTAACCAAAGAGCATAACGGTTCTGCCCAGCACTTTTTCTTATTAGATGAATTTTACCGCTCAGCGATTCGCCTTGCTGGCAAGCCCGTGTTATGGCTTCACCTTGCTGATGACAGAGCAAGTTATCAAGCGTTGATCCAACAAGGCTGTGACTGTGGCGCGCTCGATCTGAATGACTGGATCGACTTCGGCGATTTTTCTTCCCTTTCTGCCAATGAGTTTTTTGGGGCAAGTCTGTGGCAGTTGTACAAAGGCACGCAGAATCCTTATAAATCGGCGATTAAAATTTTACTCTTAGAGAGCTATTCTCAAACCTATCCTAAAACGAATTTGATCTCTAAACAGTTTAAACAACGTTTATTAGGGAGTGAGGAAGTCAATTTTCACTTTGACCCTTATTTAGAAATGCTGTGCTTAGTAACAGAGTATTTAACTCAAAGCAAAGAATTTGTTAGATTAGACCGCTTGCGTCAATGTTTTTATATTAAATCCGTGGAAGGTCAAGATAGTGCACAGCGGTTATCTGAACTTAATACCCTAGCCAAAACATGGGGATGGAGTGCAGAAGAAATTGCTTTATTGCAACAGCGTCCTCAATGGAAGATTAAACAAGCCACGAGTCATCAACAGATGTTAGTGGAACACTTATTACACAGTTATCGCAATTTAATCCAATTTGCTCGAAAATTTCAGCTTAACCCAAGCATCATGCCCCAAGATATTGACATGATTATGCGTAAACTCTATTTAGAGTTTGAATTTCAACCGAGTAAAACATTTTTAATTCATCCTAAAATTGCATCGAATTTAAGCGAAACGGCTGTAACTTTTTTAGAGGTCAGTGAAAGCCAGTGTAATAAAATAGGTTGGTATTTGATTAATCATGCGCCGTTAAAGCCTTATGATTCTGCAAAACGGCATGTTCAATATCAGCCCCATTTGGTAGAACTTATTGCATGGGCCTATTTTAATCGAGTTATTACGGCACAAACGGAAGTGTATGTAATGAGCAAGCATTTACAACTTGATACTTTACGCCAATTTATCACTGATTTACGCCTCTCTTTTCCTTGCCAAGCACCAACTATTTCTGGAGATGAGTTGTATCATCCTCACGAAATCAGAAATTTGATTGTTGCGGTCAATTTAGCTTCAAGCTGTACGCCAAGTCCGACAAATCAAGCACGCAAAGCAATTAGCCAAATGGATTTATTGGATCTTTCAGCCATGGAGGGGGAATTAATTTCCAGTATTAGTTTAATTTATCGCAATATGTGGAATGAAATTTTTACCCGTCATTTTGAAGGAGAAGGGGCATTACTCAAAGCCTTAAAATTTATTTCGAATAAAATTTATCGAAATTCTGCGCCACCTCATTCTGTGAATGTATTTAGTTATGGCCGTTCATTGAATGAGGAGTTGCGTTTGGCTGTGCTTAACTTAGTAAATCGCTGTATTACGGTACAAACAGGGGCAATTTATCAACGTCAAAATTTGCCAGCTCGAGGAAAACGTTGGATTTCAATTTTTAATCCAAGCCATGAGGGGTATTTAGAAGGATTACAAGGGGGCGAAAATCGCCAATATTTTGTGAATGAGACTACGCAATCTGTACCAAAAGCCGTGTATAATTTTGCCAGTGAAGGTTTCTTACAATTCTTTTTTGAAGATAAACCGAATGGTCGGTTTAATGTTTATATTTTGGATAAAGAAAATCATACGGAGTGCTATTTTGATTGTCTAGGTCGTAAAGAAGAGGCAATCAAGCAAATTGGGCGTTTTTACTCACAACATTTACAAGGCGAAGGCACGGAAAGTTTTAATTTTCCTCAGTTTTATCAACTGTTAATCACGGAAAATACTACCGCTATCGTTCCTTTTCAGAGCAAACAACACCGTGATTTTCTTACTCAGCATGCCTTTTAAAGGAGATAAAAAATGTCGGTAACGAATACAGAATTAATCAACACTGTTGCATTATTGGCAACCAGTATTGCTATCGTACCACTCTTTAAACGTATTGGGCTTGGTAGTGTGCTTGGCTATTTAATTGCAGGTTGCCTCTTAGGACCATCTGGAGCTGGCTTATTCCAAGATCCTGATGCCATTGTCCACATGGCAGAATTTGGGGTTGTGATGTTCCTTTTCATTATTGGTTTGGAAATGCACCCAGAACGTCTGTGGAGCATGCGAAAAGCCATTTTTGGACGTGGTTTCCTACAAGTTGCTACCTGTGGGGCATTGCTTACTTCCGCCGGGATTTTTATTCTCGGCTTACCTAAAGAGGTGGCTTTTATTGCCGGTATGGGCTTTACACTTTCATCGACAGCGATTGTGATGCAAGTGTTGGAAGAAAAAGGTATCAGCACCACGCCAAAAGGGCAACGTATTGTTTCTACCTTACTGTTTGAAGATTTAGCCATTGTGCCGTTACTCGCTTCTATCGCTTTTCTTGCACCAACGCCTGAAAATGCGGAGCAAGCGACTAACTGGACGGCGATTGGTGCTGGCTTAGTGGGCGTATTGATTCTTGTTGCGGCAGGAAAATGGCTGATGAATCCAATTTTCCGCATGATTTCCCGTGTGCATATTCGTGAATTGATGACCGCCGCGGCATTGCTTGTGGTATTAGGTTCGGCGCTCTTAATGGAACTGAGCGGATTATCAATGGCAATGGGGGCTTTTGTGGCGGGTGTCATGCTTTCCGAATCCGCTTTCCGCCACCAACTTGAAGCCGATATTGAACCGTTCCGTGGGCTACTCCTTGGCTTGTTCTTTATGGGCGTAGGAATGTCGTTGGATTTAAATCTAGTCTTGAATAACTGGCTATGGCTTTTAGCTATTGTCGGATTATTTGTATTCGGCAAAGGCTTAGGTATTTATTTAGTCTCATTGATTACTCGCTTACCTCATCGAGAAGCGGTAATGCGTACTGCAATTATGTCTCACGGTGGGGAATTTGCTTTCGTCTTATTTGCCGCAGCAGCAACCGCAGGGGTACTTTCTGCTGATCATCGTGCGACTTTTACCGCCGCAGTTATTGTATCCATGTTACTTTCTCCCCTTGTCGTTATTATTATCCAGCGTTTAGTCAATCGCCGTCATAAAGTCAATGGTGAAAATACTGCTAATTTGGAAGGCATTGAATTTGCTGAAAATTTACAAAATAGCGTGCTAGTGATTGGCTTTGGCCGTTTTAATCAAATTGTCTGCCAAGCGTTACTGGCACGGGGGGTAAGCGTATCAGTGATTGATTCAAATACGGATAATATCCGTTCTGCAACCCACTTTGGTTTTAAAGTGTATTATGGTGATGGTGCACGGATTGATGTATTACGCGCCAGTGGTATTGCCCAAGCGGATTGCGTCATTGTGGGGGTTGCTGATCCAGAACGAACAGCGAAAATCATTGAGTTGATTAAACATGAATATCCATTAGTACCTGTGTTTGCTCGAACCTTCGACCGTTTAACCGCCATTGATTTAATTAAAATGAATGTTGATTTTCAAATTCGTGAAACGCTGGAATCTGCTTTTGCTATGAGCCGTGCAGCTCTTGAAAAATTAGGCGTGAGTGAAAGTGAAGTCGATGATGTAATTGAACATATTCGTACCCTTGACCAAGAACGCTTAAATGAAGAAGTCTTACATGGTATTTCTGCGGAACGGTCACGTAAATATTGGGTAGCAGAGCCATTAGTTAAACCACAATGTGAAGCGGCTGCTTTAAATGAAGAAACCGCTGGTTTACTTGAAGAAATGGGTGAAAATGTCGAGGTTGTGGAAACAATCATTGATGATGAAGAAGAGATGCAGAAACTCAAAGAAGCTCAACAAAACCTAGAAGCCCATGAGGAAAGTGAAGTGCAAGCCGAAAAAGCATAAGTATTTTGGGTAAGGGATAAAGGATCAAGCGGTCAAATTTTTGAGGAAATTTGACCGCTTGTTAATGTTAATTAAGTCGGGAATAAGTCGGAAAAAGGAAGAGAAATGTTAGCTGAATTAGGGTATTTTGCGTTGATTTTATTAGCCACCGTCGCCTTTATGCAGGTGGTTTTTTCCCTTTGGGGGGAGATTCGTCAAAAACCACATTTCCTCGCCCTTAATCGCCTCTTTAGTCCGATTGAAAGTGCCTTAGCGATATTGAGTTTTGCCTGTTTAGCGGCAGCTTTTATGCAAGATGATTTTAGTGTCACTTATGTCGCCGCTCACTCGAATAGCCAACTCCCCCTCTTTTTTAAATTTGCCGCCACTTGGGGCGGACATGAAGGCTCAATGCTTTTCTGGCTCTCCGCCTTAGCCCTTTGGACGGGCGTTTTCTGCCTGTTTTCCCGTAAAATTGATCCGCTTTTTGCTCACCGCACTTTGGCTGTATTAGGCTTGATTATTTTAGGTTTCTCGCTGTTTATTTTATGGGTATCTAACCCTTTTGAACGGGCGTTTCCACCGCCACCAGAGGGGCGAGATCTTAATCCGATGTTGCAAGATGTGGGGTTGATTTTTCATCCGCCGTTACTCTATCTCGGTTATGTCGGCTTTGCGGTGAGCTTTGCGATGACGGTCGCCATGCTACTTGGTGGGGTCTTTGATTACTCCATTGCCCGTTGGATTCGCCCTTGGGTGATGATTGCTTGGGGATTTCTCACCGCAGGCATTATGCTTGGGGCGTGGTGGGCATATTATGAACTTGGCTGGGGAGGCTGGTGGTTCTGGGACCCTGTGGAAAATGCCTCTTTGATGCCGTGGCTACTTGGCACGGCGTTGATTCATAGCTTGATCGTGAGCGAACAACGGGGCATTTTTAGCTATTGGAGCATTTTACTTGCTATTTTTGCCTTTGCATTAAGCCTACTGGGAACGTTTATTGTCCGCTCAGGGGTGCTGGCTTCGGTACATGCCTTTGCGGTGGATGCGGATCGTGGAATCGCACTGCTTATTCTCTTTTTTAGCCTCAGTGCCATCGCTTTGGCGTTATTTGCCCTTCGGGTGAATTTATGGCAAGGCGAAGTACGTTTCCGCTGGCTTTCCAAAGAGAGTGCTTTCCTTCTGCTAAACGGCTTATTAAGCCTTGGGGCAGTGGTGGTGATTTTAGGTACGTTCTACCCAATGATTTTCAGTGCGATGAATTGGGGGGCGATCTCTGTCGGTAGCCCTTACTTTAATACCATTTTTACCCCCATTGCCTTGTTATTATTAAGCGTGATGGCGCTAGCTCATCTTCTGCGTTGGAAGCACCTTCCTTGGCGACAAATTTTGCCTTTGATTGCTCTCTTGCCTGTGGCGATTGGGGGCGCATTGTGGATAAGTGTTGATGTTTTAGCACAGCGTTCTGCCCATCAGCTTGAATGGTTACCCACCCTCTTTTTGAGCTTGGCATTTTGGGTAATCTTAACCCACTTGCCTTATCGGCGATTTATGTGGGGATTTCGCCCCTTGGCGATGCGTCTTGCCCATATTGGCATTGCCTGCTGTGTGATTGGCGCAATGATGAGTAGCTATTATGGCGATGAAATGGGCGTACGTCTTAAGCCGAATGACCGCATCGACTTTGCTGGCTTTCAATTCCGTTATCACGCCTTAGATTATGATATTGGGGAAAATTTCAGTAGTGAAAAGGCAGAATTTATTGTGACACAGGGGAATGTTCCCCTTGGCACAACCTACCCCGAACGGCGTTATTATGATGTGAGAACCATGACCATGGCAGAAGTGGGGCTGATTCATCACGCCTTAGATGATCTCTATATCGTCATGGGGGATAAACTCGGCGATAAAAGCTATGCCTTCCGCCTACATCATAAACCCTATGTCCGCTTACTCTGGCTTGGGGGAGCGTTGATGGTATTGGCTTCGTTATTGGCGTTACTGGCTTATGGACGGCGTTCTCCGTTTTCCCATTTCCCACCATTAGGGGAAAAAACCTTAAACGCGAAGCCGTAAGGAGTTAAGCGATGGATAAGCTTATACCACGCAAACGCATTACCCTAAATGATATTGCCAAATTAAGTGGGGTATCAAAAACCACTGTGAGTATGATTCTCAACGGGCAGGGGAGTAAGTTTCGCATTAAGCCGGAAACGCGGGAGAAGGTCGAACAGATCGCTAAAAATACCGGCTACCGTGCCAATACCTATGCCAAAGCGTTAAAATTAAATCGCACTAATATTGTTGGCTTAGTGGTGCCGGATCTGACAAACTACGGCTTTGCTTCCAAGGCGAAAACTTTAGAGCGTTTATGCCGAGAGAGTGGCTTACAACTGGTGATCGCCTGCTCCGATGATAACCCCCAGCAAGAAAAACTCGCCATTGAGAGCCTGCTTGATCGCCAAATTGATGTGCTAGTGACCGCTCCCACGCATCAAGATCCCAAATATTACACCGCGATTCGCAAGCAAACGCCGGTGATCCAACTTGACCGTTACGTCCCTGAATTAGATCTCTGTTATGCGATAACAGACGATGAAGAATATATTGCGCAATTAGTGGCTCGCATTAGCCAACAATTCCAACTCACGGAGTATTTTTACCTTGGGGGGCAACTCTCCCTTTCGCCAAGTCAATCCCGTTTAAGAGGGTTTCGTCAAGGCTTGCATTATGCCAACTTAGTCGAGCAAGTTGGTTGGGTTAACCATCAAGATTATCAGCCCGATTCCGGCTACCAAATGTTAGCGGAGATCACCCAACGGCTTGGGCGATTACCACAGGCGATTTTTACCGCCTCTTACACCTTACTTGAAGGGGTGTTGCGTTATCTCACGGAACATCAGCAAATGGATAAATTGATCCGCCGAGAACTGCATCTCGCCACCTTTGATGATCACGATCTCCTCAATGCTTTACCGTTTCATATCCATTCCATTGGGCAAGATCACGAAGCGATTGCCCAACAAGTCTTTGCGATGATTCGCCAGAGCTTGCAAGGCAAACAGCCCCAAAGTGTAAAAATCGCATGCCATACTCATTGGAGAGGCTAATTTCTAACCATTATGACGATGCAAGCGGTCTTTTTTTGTAAAAAATTTGTTATGCTGTTTCTGTTTTAGACAAGATAAGTAATATACTAATATTTTATTAAATTTAGTGATTTATGCTAATTTTGTTAGATTTAATTAGTATAAAATCTTGTTTGAAATTGCTTTTTTGCCTTTTCTTTATATTTTTTACTATTTACTTTTTGTCTTTTCTTGGGCATATTCGACACTAACCTCCTATTACAAGGGAGGGAACTAAAAATAGAAATTCATTTTTTGAGGTGTTTATCGTGTCTAATATGCAAATTCCAACGGATTCCACACGGGAAACGTTTTCCAGTCGCAAGGCATTTATTATGGCTGCCATTGGCTCGGCAGTCGGCTTGGGGAATATCTGGCGTTTCCCTTATACCACATACGAAAATGGCGGTGGGGCATTTATTATTCCCTATATCATTGCTCTCTTAACGGCTGGGATTCCGCTACTATTCCTTGATTATGCGATTGGTCATCGCTACCGTGGTGGTGCGCCACTCTCTTTCCGCCGTTTTAGCCGTAATTTTGAAACCTTTGGTTGGTGGCAGGTGATGGTGAATGTGATTATCGGCGTTTACTATGCTGTGGTGTTAGGTTGGGCGGCAAGCTATACCTATTTTTCCATTAACGGTGCTTGGGGTGATAAACCTATCGATTTCTTCATCGGTGAATTTCTCAAAATGGGCGATATTAACCAAGGTGTGAGCTTTGAATTTGTTGGTATGGTCACAGGGCCTCTTATTGCAGTTTGGCTCGTTGCTCTTGGTGTTTTAGCATTAGGCGTGCAAAAAGGGATTTCGAAAACATCGAATATCTTAATGCCTGTTTTAGTCGTCATGTTTATCATTTTAGTTGGCTATTCACTTTCGTTGCCTGGTGCAGCAAAAGGCTTAGATGCACTCTTTACTCCAGATTGGTCTAAATTATCTAATCCAAGTGTGTGGATTGCTGCTTATGGTCAGATTTTCTTCTCTCTTTCAATCTGCTTTGGCATTATGATTACGTATTCGTCATATTTGAAAAAAGAGTCAGATTTAACTGGAAATGGCTTAGTTGTTGGCTTTGCAAACAGTAGTTTTGAAATTTTAGCGGGCATCGGGGTGTTTGCTGCATTAGGTTTTATCGCGACAACCGCAGGACAAGAGGTAAGTGAAGTGGCAAAAGGCGGTATCGGTTTAGCGTTCTTTGCATTCCCGACTATTATTAATCAAGCACCTTATGGTGAAGTGCTTGGAGTATTATTCTTTGGCTCTTTAACTTTTGCGGCTTTAACTTCGTTTATCTCTGTGGTAGAAGTGATTATCTCTGCCGTACAAGATAAAATAAGCGTGAGTCGAGTGAAAGTGACTTTAATAGTAGGGATTCCGATGATGTTTGTGTCTGTATTACTTTTCGGCACAACAACAGGCTTACCGATGTTGGATGTATTCGATAAATTTGTGAACTATTTTGGTATCGTTGCCGTGGCTTTTGTATCGCTAATTGCCATTGTATCCAATGAAAAATTAGGCGTATTAGGTCAGCACTTAAATGAAACCTCTTCTTTTAAAGTCGGCTTTGTTTGGCGGTTATGTATCGTATTAACGACAGGGGTTTTAGCCTTTATGTTATTCAGTGAAGGCGCAAAAGTCTTTAGCGAAGGTTATGAAGGTTACCCAAGCTGGTTTGTAAATATCTTTGGCTGGGGAATGGCGGTTGCCTTAGTTGTGGTGGCATTCTTACTTTCTCGCTTAAAGTGGAAAGATGAAGCCGAAGCCAATGTCGTAGAACAAGGAGAATAAAATGAGTACAAGTGCCATTATTATGATGACCGTTGCCTTAGTAATTATCTGGGGTGGATTGGTGTTTGCCATCAAGCGTTTACCAAAAGAGTAACGCAAAAAGTTGAAAAAAAACGACCGCTTGTTTTGGTGTGCGAAGACAAGCGGTCTTTTTTTGGTGTAAATTTGCTGAGATTGTTAATCGAATGAAAATTATTTTTTAAATAAAAATAATTAAACGTTGGATTTTTCGTCATCATATAAAATAAAGCATAAAAAAGTGTGAACTAGATCACATTTTTCTGTGATTTACATTGCCCAAAATGTGGCATTCTTTAAAATGCACACCCTGAAATAACTCTGTTTGATTTATTTTTCAGATTTTAAATTTACTCACATTAAGGAGCAACCAATGAGTATTGCTATTATCATAGCAACCCACGGTGTCGCCGCTGAGCAACTTCTTCGCACCACGGAGATGTTAATTGGTGAGCAAAGTGATGTCGCTTACATCGACTTTGTGCCCGGCGAAAATGCAGAAACCATTATGGGAAAATATCAACAAAAATTAGCCAATGAACTCGCTCACTGCGATGAAGTGCTATTTTTAGTCGATACTTGGGGCGGTAGCCCATTTAATGCGGCGAATCGTACGATTGGCGATGCCACGAATATGGATATCGTCACCGGTGTGAATGTGCCAATGTTAGTGGAAACGTTCATGGCGCGTGACGATAACCCAAGCCTTTCCGAGTTAGTGGAAGTCGCCTTAGAAACAGGGCGTTTAGGTGTGCGTGCTTACCGCTATCAAGAAGAAGAGAAAGTGGAAGCACCAAAAGCAACGTCAGCGCCTCAACCAACCACAGTACAAGCCAACGGCGTTGGGCATATGGCTATCGGTTTAGCGCGTATTGATGACCGTTTAATCCACGGACAAGTGGCAACTCGTTGGACAAAAGAGAGCAAAGTGAACCGTATTATTGTAGTCAATGATGATGTTGCCAAAGATAGCGTACGTTCAACGATGCTGAAAAGCGTTGCCCCTCCGGGTGTAACGGCACACGTTGTGGATGTAGCGAAAATGATCCGTGTGTATAACAACCCAGAATATGCTAACGATCGTGTGATGTTACTTTTCACAAACCCAACAGATGTACAAACTCTGTTAGAAGCGGGCGTGGAGATGAAATCCATTAACATCGGTGGTATCGCCTATAAAGACGGTAAAAAGATGATCACTAGCGCCGTTTCGGTGGATGACAAAGACATCGCCGCTTTCAAAGCAATCGATGCCATGGGCATTGAACTCGATGTGCGTAAAGTCTCTAATGACAGCCGTCAATATATGATGGATTTGTTAAAGAAAAATAACTTAATTTAAGGAAGCCAAAATGGAAATTTCTACTCTACAAATCGTGCTAGTGTTCCTAGTTGCCTGTATTTCAGGTATGGGATCGATTCTTGATGAATGGCAAACTCACCGTCCGTTAATTGCTTGTACCTTAATCGGTCTGGTATTAGGGGATATGACAACGGGGATCATCGTGGGTGGTTCATTAGAACTTCTCGCCCTTGGTTGGATGAACATCGGTGCGGCACTTGCGCCTGATTCAGCATTAGCTTCTGTGGTTTCAACCATTCTTGTGATCGTGGGCGGACAAGATATTCCAACGGCGATCGCACTTGCGATTCCACTAGCCGCAGCCGGTCAGGTATTAACTTATGTGGTGCGTGCGATTACTGTTGGTTTCCAACATGCCGCCGATAAAGCGATTGAAACGGGCGATTTGAATAAATTAGATTGGATTCACCGTTCTGCGTTATTACTTCAAGCGATGCGTATTGCCATTCCTGCCTTAATCGTGGCGATGACCGCGGGTACAGATACCGTACAAAGTTTACTTGCCGCCATTCCAGCTGTGGTAACTACGGGTCTTAAAATCGCAGGGGGCTTTATTGCTGTTGTGGGTTATGCCATGGTTATCAATATGATGCGTGCAGGTCATTTAATGCCGTTCTTCTATGCCGGTTTCGTAATTGCAGCCTTCACCAATTTCAACTTAGTGGCATTAGGTATTCTCGGTACAATTACAGCGATTATCTATATCCAACTTCACCCGAAATATAACCAAAGCAAAAACGTCGTTGTGGCACAAGCCCAAGATAACGGCTTAGACAACCGCTTAGACTAAGAAGGATTTTGACAATGACAACTGAAATCAAAAAAGTAACACAAAGCGACTTAAATGCCGTCGTTCGCCGTTCTAATCTCTTTCAAGGTTCTTGGAACTTTGAGCGTATGCAGGCGTTAGGCTTTGCTTATTCAATCGCACCAGTAATTAAGCGTTTATACCCAGATCCAAACTCTCAAGAGCGTAAAGATGCGATTAAACGCCACTTAGAATTCTTCAATACTCAACCTTTTGTGGCAGCGCCTGTGCTTGGTGTGACTATTGCGATGGAAGAAGAGCGTGCAAACGGTAAACCAATTGATGATGCAGCAATTAACGGGATCAAAGTGGGCTTAATGGGGCCATTAGCCGGTGTAGGCGACCCAATTTATTGGGGTACGGCACGTCCTGTGTTTGCTGCACTGGGTGCGGGTGTCGCATTAACGGGCAGTATTCTTGGACCATTACTCTTTTTCGTTCTCTTTAACCTACTACGTTTAGCGACCCGTTATTTCGGTGTGGTTTACGGCTATAAAAAAGGTTTAAATGTTGTACACGATATGAGTGGCGGTTTATTACAAAAACTCACGGAAGGGGCGTCAATTCTCGGCTTGTTTATTATGGGAGCGTTAGTCCAAAAATGGACAAGCATTAACGTGCCATTTGTGGTTTCGACCATTCAAAAACAAGACGGCACAACGGAAATCACCACCGTGCAAAGCATTCTTGATAGCTTAATGCCAGGTTTATTACCGTTACTCTTAACCTTTGCGTGTATGTGGTTATTGCGTAACCGTGTGAACGCCCTTTGGATTATCATCGGCTTCTTCGCCATTGGTATCTTCGGTGCGTGGACAGGTATTTTAGCCTAATGTGATTGCGTTAAATCGCAGTACAAAATAGCCTAAAAAATCGACCGCTTGCATCCAAGCAAGCGGTCTTTTTTTATCAAGATTTTGTTGGGGATTTAACGCCTATTCTGAGACGAAAATGAATAGGCAAAACCTTGCAAGAAAAAAATCCTTTTAAAATCAATTACTCCCAACGAAGGATTAACAACCCGAATTTGTCAAGGTCTTGAAGCAGATAAAAAAATAGCTAAAATACCGCGCCATTCTTAGTTTGGAAATATTTAAAAATGACTACCTCTCGTAACCTTTTTGAAAAACGGATTCAGATAAAACCTTACGAATATCCAGAGCTCCTTGAATTTAAAGATGCTATCCGCCATTCCTATTGGCTTCATACAGAATTTAATTTTAAGAGTGATATTCAAGATTACCGTATCAACATTAACGATTATGAACGCCAAGTTTTGACCCGTGCTATGTTGGCAATTTCCCAAGTAGAAGTAAATGTAAAACGCTTTTGGGGCGAGCTCTATCGCTATTTTCCTAAGCCTGAAATGGACGATGTTGGTGGCACTTTTGCCGAAAGCGAAGTGCGCCATAAAGATGCCTATTCTTTCCTCTTAGAACAGCTTGGTTTAAACGAAATGTTCTCGGAAATCACGGAAATTGAGCCGTTAATGAATCGTATTCGTTACATGGAAGAATTTATGCGGGAGAAAGATGTGGGTAAAGGACAATTTGTTCTTTCTCTTGTATTGTTCTCGCTATTTGTAGAGCATATTTCTCTCTTTGGGCAGTTCTTAGTGATGATGTCTTTCAATAAGCATAAAAACTTGTTTAAAGGCATTTCTAACGCTGTCGAAGCGACATCTAAGGAAGAAGAAATTCACGGGCGCTTTGGGATAGCGTTATATGAAATTTTGCGTGATGAACATAGTGAACTGTTTACGCCTGAATTTTATAACGAACTAAAAGTGCTCGCAGATCAAGCATTTAAAGCGGAAATGGGGATTTTAGATTGGATGTTTGAAGGGGGCGATTTAAGTTTTATCAGCCGTAAAACTGTTGAGAACTATATTATGAGCCGTTATAACAATTCACTCATGATTTTAGGGCTTGAGCCACCCCATAACATTGATCCTGATTTGCTCAAAGAAACAGAATGGTTTGATATTGAAATTCTTTCCACTAAAGAAACAGATTTCTTTAACAAACGTAGTACCGATTATAGTAAAAAAATGAAACAAATTACCGCCGATGACTTA
The DNA here is from genome assembly GCA_023101485.1 of Pasteurellaceae bacterium Macca. Taxonomy (GTDB): domain Bacteria; phylum Pseudomonadota; class Gammaproteobacteria; order Enterobacterales; family Pasteurellaceae; genus LVZB01. The sequence continues at coordinate 1,667,457 of LVZB01000001.1, forward strand.
TTCTAATACTGAACGCCCCGATTTTGCATGGCTGAATGATGACAGCCGTTTATTTTTACAACGTGGTTATTTACTTGAAGGCACAACGGCCTACGACCGCATTCGTTTTATTGCAGATTATGCAGAACGTAAACTCGGTATTGAAGGCTATGCCGATAAATTTTACCACTATATGGCTCGGGGATATTTCTCGCTCTCTTCGCCGATTTGGTCAAATTTTGGTTTAGAGCGTGGTTTACCGATCTCCTGTTTTGGGAGCTATATTGGCGATTCTATTCACGAGATTATGGTGACTACTGCCGAAGTGGGCATGATGAGCAAAATTGGTGGGGGAACTTCTGCCTATTTTGGCGATATTCGCCCCCGTGGGAGTGCCATTCGTTATAATGGCAAATCCGATGGTTCATTTAATTTCAGTAAATTATTTGACACTGTAATCGATGTGATCTCACAAGGGACTTCTCGTAAAGGGCAGTTCGCTGGTTATATTGATATTGAGCATGGCGATATTGATGAATGGCTTGATATTCACACCGAAGGCAACCCCATTCAGTTGATGTACTATGGTGTGTGTGTGGGGCGTGATTGGCTTGAATCGATGAAAGCAGGCGACCCTTATAAACGCCAACTTTGGGCAAAACTATTACAACGCAAAACCGAAACCGGTATCCCCTATCTTTTCTTTAAAGATAATGCCAATGCGGGTCGCCCTGATGTGTATAAAGACAAAAATATGACGGTACATGCTTCAAATTTATGTACTGAAATTATGTTGCCATCCAGTGCGGACGAAAGTTTCGTGTGCTGTCTATCATCCATGAATCTTCTTTATTTTGATGAGTGGAAAGAGACCGATGCGCCGGAAGTCTTAACTTATTTCCTTGATGTGGTGATGTCAGAATTTATCGAGAAAAGTGCAGCAATGCCTTTTCTTGACCGGGCAAACCGCTTTGCCAAACGTCACCGTGCATTAGGTTTAGGTGTATTGGGCTGGCATAGCTATTTACAAGCGAATAATATTGCTTTTGACAGCTTTGAAGCGATGCAGAAGAACAATGAAGTCTTTCAAACTTTGCAACAAAAAACCCTAAAAGCGTCTAAAGAGTTAGCCGAGCGTTTTGGTGAGCCAGAAATCTTAAAAGGTTACGGCCGTCGTAATACCACCTTAATGAGTATTGCGCCAACTAAATCCAGTAGCTTTATTTTAGGCAGTGTGTCGCCATCGGTTGAGCCCTTTAAATCCAATTACTATGTAAAAGATTTAGCTAAAATTAAAACCGTATATAAAAACCCATTCTTAGAGAAGCTGCTCCAAGAAAAAGGCTTAGATACGGAAGCAACTTGGGAAAGTATTTTGCTTAATGACGGTTCTGTCCAGCACCTTGAACAGCTTAGCGAACAGGAAAAAGAAGTCTTTAAAACTTTCTCAGAAATCAGTCAGTTAAGTGTTATTCAACAAGCCGCACAGCGTCAAAAATATATTGACCAAGGGCAGAGTATTAACATTATGGTGCATCCAGCAACCCCGGCAAAAGATCTTAATCAGCTCTATTTAACTGCCGAAGAGTTAGGGTTAAAATCGATTTACTACCAATACTCAATGAGTGCTGCACAGGTATTTAATCGCAACTTACTCAGTTGCAGTAGCTGTGAAGGCTAATTTCTCCACATAGTCCTCTTAGATCAAGCGGTCGAATTTTGCAAAAAGTTTGTAAAATTCGACCGCTTGTTTTTTTTGGGGAAGAAAAGTTTGATTAAAACCCCAACGCCTGATTGGCGACCCAACGGCGTGCAAGGCGTGAGTGCGAAAGGGCGATAAGCCCAAGATTACGCAGAATTTGCACTGGCAGTTGTTGGCAAGAAAAGAGGGAAATCAGACCGCTTGTTGAGGCGATCATCTTCTCTTGGTCGGCTAGGCGAGCTTGTTCAAAACGGCAAAGTAAGGGGTGGTTGCCGAGGTCTTCTCCTTTTTGGAAGGCTTGCCCGAGAAGTTGGCTAAGGGTAAAGAGATCACGCATGCCTAAATTAAACCCTTGTCCTGCCACTGGGTGAAGCAGTTGGGCGGCATTGCCGACAATGGCAAGACGATGGGCGGTGTGGCGTTCGGCTTTTTGCGAGTGAAGTGGATAGACAAAGCGTTTACTCACTTGTTGGAATTTGCCTAATTTCCAGCCGAATTGTTGTTGCATTGCACGGAGAAAGTCATCGTCATTGGCTGCCATGAGAGTAGTGGGATCAGCAACACACCACACGAGGGACATCATTTTTTCGCCGAGGGGAAGCAGCGCAAAAGGTCCTTGGGCGGTAAAGCGTTCAAAGGCTTGATGTTGATGCGGTTCGCTGATTTTCACATTGGCAATAATGGCGGATTGCCCGTAATCTTTCAGGGTTAAGGTTTCGATGCCACAGCCTTGGGCGATTTGGGATTGAATACCGTCCGCGGCGATGATTAGCTGGGCAGAAAGGGCGTGACCGCTTGCAAGGGTAAGGTGAGCTTTTTCCGCTGTGCGGTGGAGCTGGCTGACGCTATCAGGGCAGAAAAGGCGAATATTGGGCTGTTGGGCGAGTAAGGCATTTAATTTTTCGCCTAGGCGAGCCAATTCCACCACGACACCAAGTTCCGGGAGTTTCATCTCCTGTGCTGAAAGGCAGGTTTTGCCGAAATGCCCTTTGTCGGAAACCCAAATTTGCTGAATGGGCGTGGCAAAGGAATAGACAAGTTCGGCTAAGTTGCCTCCTCCAAGGGGGTAAATTTGGGCGAGTTTTTGCAACGAGCCATAGGCGAGGGCGATAGAACGTGCATCAAAGCCCCCTTGGGTGCTGTAATCGGGGGTGAATTTCTCCACCACTGCAATGTTCATTTTGTGTTCGCTAACTGAACTCAGTGCGAGGGCTAAGATTGAGCCGGTGACTGCGCCGCCGACAATTACGACATCAAAATGCTGTGTCATCTCTTTTCTCCTGATTCTTGACTTCTACTTTTCTAGCGCTTCTAGTTCTTCTTGGATTCCAAGCCAAGTCATTTCGACCTCTTCAAGCTGTTTTTTACATTCCACTTGTTGGGCAAGGGTTGCCGTAAGACGGGCTTTCTGCTCCGCTTCATAGATTTCCGTCGTGGCTAATTCGGCTTCTAACTCGGCAAGTTGTTGGGATAATTTTTCCAGCGTTTTTTCTAATTTTGCCAACTCTTTTTTTAGAGGTGCCATTTGCTGACGGCGTTCTGCGTCAAGGCGTTTTTGCTCTTTGCGGTCCGTGGCGGAAAGGGAGGTATTTTCCGTGGTACAAGCGGTCGAATTTTGGGGCTTTTTTGCTAGCTCTTGGGCGTTAATCTCATTGAGCCATTTTTGGTAATCTTCTAAATCCCCTTTAAATTCAGCGACTTGCCCTGCATTAACAAGGTAAAACTCATCCACAGTGCTACGCAGTAAATGGCGGTCGTGGGAAACAATGACCAACGATCCTTCATATTGAGTCAAGGCTTCGGTGAGGGCTTGACGCATATCGAGATCAAGGTGGTTAGTCGGTTCGTCTAAAAGCAGTAAATTCGGGCGTTGCCACACAATCAGGGCTAACACAAGGCGTGCTTTTTCCCCCCCAGAGAAGGATTCCACCGCTTGTTTTACTTTATCGCCGTGAAAGGCAAAGCCCCCTAAATAGTTACGCAGTTCTTGTTCTATTTTTTCGGGTGCTAGACGGGCTAAGTGCCAGAGGGCAGACTCTTCAGGGCGAAGTGTGTCAAGCTGATGTTGGGCGAAGTAGCCGAGTTGAACGCCCTTAGCGAGTTGCGTTTTCCCCGATTGGGGGGCAATTTCGCCGGCGAGTAATTTAATTAAGGTCGATTTACCTGCCCCGTTACGCCCCAGTAAGCCAATCCGAGAGCCGGGGACAAGATTGAGTTTTACGGATTGTAAGATCGTTTTTTCCCCATAGCCGGCGCTGACTTTTTCCATAGAGAGAAGCGGATTGGGTAAAGCAAGTGGCTCACGAAATTCAAAGGAGAAAGGGTTATCTGCATAGGCAGGGGCGATGAGTTCCATTTTTTCGAGGGCTTTAACCCGACTTTGTGCCTGCTTCGCTTTACTGGCTTTGGCTTTAAAGCGGTCGATAAATTTCTGTAAATGCGCAATTTTTTGTTGCTGTTGCTGATAGGCCGCATTTTGTTGAGCGAGCTTGGTTGCCCGTTGGATTTCAAAAGAGGAGTAGTTCCCGGTGTAATCGTGGAGTTTTTTCTCCTCAATATGGATCACGCGTTGAATAATCGGATCGAGGAAATCTCTATCGTGGGAAATGAGGATCAGCGTGCCAGAATACTGTGCCAGCCAACGTTCTAGCCAAATAACCGCATCTAAATCAAGGTGGTTGGTCGGCTCATCCAGTAAGAGCAGATCTGAACGGCAAATCAACGCTTGGGCAAGGTTTAAACGCATTCGCCAGCCACCGGAAAATGATTTCACCGGAAGGGTTAATTGGGCGGTGCTAAAACCTAAGCCGTGAAGCAAGGTGGCAGCACGGGATTGAATCGTCCAAGCATCAATGGTATCTAGCTGGCTGTGGAGCGTGGCAATGAGGTTGCCGTCGTTATCTTGATTCGCTTGTTCAAGCTGTGCCGTGAGGGCGGTGTATTCTCTGTCGCCTTGGATAACATAATCTAGGGCTGAAATTTCTAAGGCAGGCGTTTCTTGATTCACCCAAGCCATTGCCCATTGTGGCGGATATTTGACTTCTCCTCCTTCGGGGCTGAGTTCATTTTTGAGGAGAGCAAGGAGGGAGGATTTGCCACAACCGTTTTTGCCCACAAGCCCAATTTTTTGTCCGGGGTAGAGGGTGGCGTTGGCATTTTCGAGCAAAATGGTCTGCCCACGTTTTAAGGTTAAATCGGTAAAAAAAATCATAAGGTCTTGAATAAGTTATTGGTTTTAGTGAGATTTTATTGCAAAATAAGGCATTTTACTATTTAGGGAAAATGAAATGTTTGATTCTCTCGTTGTGCAGTTTGTGGTACTTTGGGCGGTCATTGATCCCATTGGTTCTATCCCCGTCTATTTAGCGAAAACGGTGGGGCTTTCGCCTGAGGATCGGCACAAAATTGCACGCAATGCTATTCTTATTTCCGCCGGAATTCTACTCTTTTTCTTACTGCTCGGACAGTGGTTACTTGATGCGATGCAGATTCCGTTATCCGCTTTCCAAATTGCCGGTGGATTAGTGTTGCTGCTTTTTGCCCTTTCGATGATTTTTGGCGAAAGCAAACCCGATCAAGAAATTAAAATGAAAAGCAGTTTGAGCGAATTAGCGGTTTATCCTTTAGCCGTGCCGTCTATAGCCTCCCCGGGGGCGATGATGGCGGTAGTGCTCTTAACGGATAATCATCGTTATAGCTTTATGGATCAGATGATCACCACCGGCATTATGCTGACGGTGCTGTTAGTGACCTATTTATTGCTATTAGTGGCTAATCGTATTCAGCATTGGATTGGTAATGCTGGGGCCGCGATTATTAGCCGTGTTATGGGGCTGATTCTAAGTGCGGTGGCGATCAATAATATTTTAGTGGGTTTGCGTGATTTTATTACCCATTCCGCTTAGTGAGTAAATCCTCTGAATTCAGAGGATTTTTGTTTTAAAAGGAGATGTGATGTCATTATTAACCTTATCCCAAGCCCTTGAACAGATGTTAGCTCTGTTACCAAAGCCTCAATCTATTGAACGGGTTTTACTCTCCGAGGCAAAAGATCGTATTTTAGCAGAGGATATTTACTCCCCGATTAACGTGCCGAATTTTGATAATTCCGCAATGGATGGCTACGCCCTCCGTCTGGCAGATTTAGCGGATAATCAACCCCTTGCACTTGCTGGTAAAGCCTTTGCTGGTCAGCCTTTTGAGGGTGAGATTCCCAAAGGGCATTGTGTGCGAATTATGACGGGGGCAAAAATCCCCTCGAATGCCGATGCAGTGGTGATGCAAGAGGAGTGTGAAGTCCTTGAAAACGGTGAGATTCGCTTTCTAAACGCGGTCAAAGCTGGGCAGAATATCCGCCGAATTGGGGGGGATGTCCAGCAAGGGGCATTAGTGCTAAGCAAAGGCAGTGCCTTAAATGTGAGTAGCTTACCGCTGTTGGCGTCCTTGGGTATTGCCGAGGTGGGGGTTTATCCTCGTGTCAAAGTGGCAATCTTATCCACCGGCGATGAATTAGTGTCGGTAGGCAATCCCTTAGGAGAAGGGCAGATTTATGACACGAATCGCTTTGCTGTGCGACTTCTCCTTGAAAAATTAGATTGCGAAGTGGTGGATTATGGCATTCTCCCCGATGATCCGATTCACTTTGAAAAGGTCTTTGCACAAGCACAAAATAGTGCGGATGTCTTAATTACCAGTGGCGGGGTGTCCGTTGGGGAAGCGGATTTTACAAAAACGGTGCTTGAAAAATTAGGCAAGATTGGCTTTTGGAAAATTGCGATGAAACCGGGCAAACCCTTTGCGTTTGGTAAATTAGAAAAAGCGTGGTTTTTTGGCTTGCCGGGGAATCCTGTCTCAGCATTGGTGACTTTCTACCAACTTGTCCAGCCAGCGTTATTGACCTTAAAAGGGTTGAATGCTACTGCTGTGGCAAATTGTTCTCCAAATTTGACCGCTTGTACCCTCGAAAATCTCAAAAAAGCCGTTGGGCGACAAGATTTCCAACGGGGGTATTTTTATGCCGATGAACAGGGCAAATTAGTGGTTAAACCCATTGGCGTACAAGGCTCTCACATTTTTAGCAGTTTTAATGAAAGTAACTGTTTTATTGTACTCGAACAAGAGCGTGGCAATGTACAGGCAGGGGAGTCTGTGACGATTCAACCTTTTAATGGATTATTGAAATAGTATGGAATTAACGGATCACGAAATTTTACGCTACAACCGCCAAATTACCTTAAAGAGTGTCGATTTTGACGGACAAGAGAAGCTCAAAGCGAGCCGAGTGTTAATTGTCGGGCTTGGGGGCTTGGGCTGTTCGGCAAGTCAATACCTTGCCAGTGGTGGCGTGGGGCATTTAACCTTGGTGGATTTTGATACCGTTTCCCTTTCCAACTTACAACGACAAATTCTGCATACGGATGCTAATATCGGCGAAGCGAAGGTCGCTTCAGCAAAGGCTCGCTTGGCTTGCCTTAATCCGTTCATTGATATTCAGACGATTTTTGCTGAATTGGATGAAACCGCGTGGCAAGCCTTGATTCCGCAGTATGATGTAGTGCTTGATTGCACGGATAATGTTGCTATTCGTAATCAATTAAATCGCATCTGTTTTCAACATAAAATCCCGTTGGTGTCAGGCTCGGCAATCCGTTTTGAGGGGCAAGTGAGCGTGTTTCGTTACCAAGACAATGAACCTTGCTATACCTGCCTAAGCCAGCTTTTTGGCGAGAATGTATTAAGTTGTGTGGAAGCGGGTGTGATTGCCCCGATTGTCGGGGTGGTGGGGAGTTTCCAAGCCCTAGAAACCATTAAAGTGTTGTTGGGAATCGGGCAGACGTTATCGGGGAAATTACTTCTCATTGATGGGCTAAATTTTGCCGTGCGAGAGATGAAACTACCTAAACAGCCACATTGTGAAGTTTGTGGGCAACCTTCAAGTTAAATTTTCGCCCTTTGTAAATTTTTCCGAAAAAATGACCGCTTGTTCGGTAAAAAATCGCCATTTCGTAAAGAAATGCGGTTTTTTACGGAAATGTTCAAGATGTGCAAAGTTGAGTTTAGCCGTTTGACGGGGAAATTTCTTTCACCTATTATTCACATCGTTATGTTCCTCCTTAGTTCAGTCGGTAGAACGGCGGACTGTTAATCCGTATGTCGCTGGTTCAAGTCCAGCAGGAGGAGCCAAACGATTTCCTCCTTTAATTATTTTTTCTTTTGATTTTGTTTTATTTGTCTCCTTTTGTAAAACTGTAATTCATACCTCCAGAATTAAATCAAAAGATTTGCCCCATTAGGGGCTTTTTTTTATGCTGAAATTTACCTTTTTCCAATAAAAAAAACCTTAGCTACAAAGGTGAAGCTAAGGTTTTTTTGCGTTTTAGTTTATCCGTGGTTAGAACAGTTCTTTGGCTTCTTTCACTAAGGCTTCTGGCAAGGTAATCCCTAATTCTTTGGCGGTTTGTTGGTTGATAGAAAGTTCTAATTTGCTGACATCGTGAGTGGCGATTTGCCCTGCTTTTTCACCGCGTAACACGCGCGCTGCTACTTTCCCTGTTTCGGCACCAATATCGTATTGATTCACGGCATAGGCGGCTAATGCCCCCCGTTTAACGGTATCACGGTCGGCAGCGATAACTGGAATCTTCCCTTCGAGGGCAGCTCGGTGGAGGGCTTCATAGGCGGAAACCACGGCATTGTCTTCAGAAATGTAGATCACCTGCACTTTACCATTTAAGCTACGGGTTGCGGTGCCAATGTCGGCACTGCGTTGTACCGCAACGGGCACAACAGTAATGTTGGCTTTTTTCGCCACGGCTTGAAGCTCTTCTAGCACAATCGTGGAATTGACTTCCCCTGCACTATACACATAGCCTAAGGCTTTTAAGTTTGGCACTAATTGTTGAATCAGTTTGAGCTGTGGTTCAATGGCTTTGTGGTCGGAGATGCCCGTCACATTTGTGCCACTTGGCTCCCAAGATTTCACTAATTTGGCGGCAACGGGGTCGGTCACGCCGGAAAAAACAATTGGAATGCTCCGAGTTGCAGCCACAACCGGTTGAGCGCTTGGTGTGGTAATAGGGATAATAATATCCGCTTTATCGCCCACAAATTTTCTCGCAATTTGGGCGGCAGTTGCAGTAGAACCTTGGGCGGATTGGAAGTCGATTTTGATATTTTTTCCCTCGACAAAACCTTCCCTCGCTAATTCTTCCACTACACCTTGACGAATGGTGTCTAAAGCGGGGTGTTCAACAATGGCGGTAATCGCAACATGGCGGAGCTTTTCTTCCCCGTGGGCTTGAAAAGCGAATAATGCAAGGGCGGAAAAAAGTAGGGTTTTGCTGAATTTCATAGGGCTTTCCTCTTAAATGAATGTATCGCTGTACTACTTAAGTAGTACGCTTGTCGGATAAGATAATCCATAACTTAGGGGAATGCAAGGGTGAAATGAAGAAAAAAGAAAAGCAAGAAAAAATAAAGCCTGTGAAATGATCTGCCCCCCAAAAGTTGGACTAAACAACCAACTAACTAAGGGGCAGATTTTTTATGACTAAATATAATTCACTTTTCAAACAACAGGTGATCGAATTTTATCTTCAATACCATAAAAATCGGTCATTAACTCGCCAACATTTTCATCTTAACGAGAGAACATTGAACCGTTGGATTGCCCAATTTAATCGTTATGGTTTCCCTGGCTTGGCGGTGCGACGTAAAAAACAAGCCTATTCGTCTGAGTGCAAATTATCGGTGGTACAAGCGGTCATAAACAGGCAATTTTCTGCAGAATCGGCTTGCCTTCATTTTGGCATTGCCAATTCGGGTATCATTAGCCAATGGTTGCAAGCCTTTGAAAAACAAGGTATAAACGGGTTATTACCCAAACCAAAAGGTCGTCCCGTGATGAAATCGAAATCCCCTAAAATGCCTAGGTTTAAAACCGAAGAAGAACGCTTACGCTATCGTATTTTAGAGCTTGAAGCGGAGGTGGCTGTGCTAAAAAAGTTGCGGGAGTTAAACCAACAAAAAATGGCAAAAAAACCGAAATCGTCAACGCGTTAAGGGGGGATTTTCCGCTCGACATCTTGCTTAATTTGCTTGATTTAAAGCGGAGTACCTTCTTTTACCATCGGCAGCCTAAGGCGGATAAAAATGCAGAAATCAGGCAGAAAATTAGCCAAATTTACCACGAACATAAAGGGAATTATGGCTACCGTCGTGTCGCAGAGGAATTGCGTAAAGCCGAATGTGTGAATAAAAAACGCGTACAAAATATCATGCAACAGCTTGATTTAAAAGGAAAATGTAAGAAACGTAAATACCGTTCTTATCAAGGTCAGATAGGCAACATTGCCGAGAACTTATTGCAACGGGATTTTAACGCCAGCAAACCGAATGAGAAATGGGTAACCGATGTGAGTGAGTTCAAATGTGCTGAGGGTAAAGTCTATTTATCGCCGATTAAAGACCTTTTTAACGGTGAAATTATCGCTTATTCTCTTTCACGAAGCCCCAATTTTGAACAAATTATCCAAATGATGAATCAAGCGATGACTAAACTGAATGGTGAACACCCGATTCTTCATTCCGATCAAGGTTGGCAATATCAAATGAGAGGGTATCAAAATCTGCTCAAAGAAAATGGCATTCAGCAAAGTATGTCAAGAAAGGGAAATTGCTTGGATAATGCGGCGATGGAAAGTTTTTTTGGGCGGTTGAAAACAGAATGTGTTGTTGATGAACAGTGTGATACCTTCGAGCAACTGGAGAAGAGACTCCACGAATACATTTATTACTACAACAATAAACGTATTCAGAGTAAGCTAAAAGGACTGAGCCCTGTAGAATACAGAGCTCAGTCCTTAAATTAAAGTCGTCTAACTTTTTGGGGTCAGATCAAAAACAGGCTTTATAGGGCGCTTATTTAACAAGTTTGAGATGTGAGGTTTTCTTCTTCACGGTTTTTGGTTTGATCTCGCGATCTGTGCTTTTTTGATTCCGTGCGAGGTAGGTTTCTTCAAGGTAATACGCTTCCTCTTGGAACATCACGCCTTCCCCAGTTTCTTGAGTGTAGATCGCTTCCGTTGCCCCAAAGGGAATATAAATTTCCCGTAGCATACCTTGAAAACGTGCGCTAAAACTAATTGCTTCATCATTGACCACATATTGCCCAATGGAATGAGGGGAGATGTTGAGAATGATTTTTCCCTCATTGACAAATTCACGGGGAACATCCACATCGGCATAGTCTGCATTAACGAGTAAATAGGGCGTGTAGTCATTATCAATGATCCAGTTGTAATACGCGTGGTAGAGATAAGGGCGTAACGGTTTCATTAGTCTTTCTCGTCCATTAAATGCTTCGGCGTTGAACCACCGAGGGATTGTTTAAAGCTATCACGGTTAAAGACACGGTTCATATAGGTTTTGACCGCCTTGCTCCCCGCGCCGCTAAATTCCACACCGAGGTTGTGCATACGCCATAAAAGTGGGGCGACATAGCAATCCACGAGGCTAAATTCATCACTTAAAAAGTAATCTTTATCCGCAAAAACAGGCCCAAGGGCGAGAATTTCTTCCCGTAGTTGGTTCAAGGCTTTTTGTGCTGCTGGGGCGTTAGGATCACGATCGACTAAATCAATCAGGCTGTACCAATCATTTTGAATACGGTGCATATTTAAGCGACACTGTGCGCGTAATACAGGATAAACCGGCATCAGCGGTGGGTGGGGGAAACGTTCATCAAGGTATTCCATAATAATACGGGCATTTGGCAAGACTAAATCGCGATCCATGAGGGTTGGAATCGTACCACGGGGGTTGATCTCAACTAAATCTTCCGAAATCGTACCCGGGGTAACGTTTTCGATTTCATAGGCAACGCCTTTCTCTGCCAGAACAATACGAACTTGATGACTGTAAATATCGGTTTTTTCTGAAAAAAGGGTAGGTACGGAACGTTTATTGGCGCTTGTCATTGGTTTCTCCCGATTAAAAAAATTTTAGCGCAACATTCTAGCATAGTTTGAAGAGCAATATGTACCGTTATTTGATCGCATGAAATGCTCGACATATTTTATTTTGTAGGTAACAAATCTTTTGACGAGTAGGGATAAAAGGTCTAGCATTGCACCGTTTATTTTTCTTTGAGAGGACTGCTAAATGGAAGCACCAAAAAAACAATCATTCCAAGATATGTTGGACTATGTTCACCTTTATCGCTTAAAAAATAAATTATTACGGGAAACAGCGGATAACGATCGCAAAATTCGTGATAACCAAAAAAGAGTATTGTTACTTGATAACTTAAATCAATATATCATGGATGCGATGAGCATTGAGGAAGTGCGCGCCATTATCAGTAATATGCGGGAAGATTATGAAAATCGTGTGGATGATTATATGATCCGTAATGCTGAGCTTTCCAAAGAACGCCGTGAAATTCGCCGTAAAATGGCAGAACATGCAAGCAAAAAAGAGAAATAGCTTACGATTAAGGGAAAGTCGGATTTCCTCAAATATTAAAGACTGAATTTGATGTTGTATCGGGTTCAGTCTTTTTTTATAGCAAGAGAATATTTTGTTATAAAAATAGCGATAACAATCATCAAAAATTGTTATCGCTATTTAATTGTTAAGAGATAAAATCTTTGGGGCTGTCCTAGATAACGACTAAAAACTCGATTTGGGTTAAGATAGTCAAATGAGAAAAAGTCGTTTAAGTCAGCACAAACAAAATAAACTTATTGAACTGTTTGTTGCAGGAGTTACAGCGGGAACTGCTGCTGAACTAGTGAATGTAAACAAGACAACTGCCGCTTACTATTTTCATCGCTTGCGATTTCTTATCTATCAAAACAGCCCACATTTGGAGATGTTTGATGGGGAAATAGAAGCCGATGAAAGCTATTTTGGTGGTACACGCAAAGGCAAGCGTGGACGTTATACTGTTGCCGTACCGAACACGCAATCCGCCACGTTGTTACCGATAATTCGAGAACAAGTTAAGCCTGATAGCATTGTTTACACGGATTTCTATCGAAGTTATGATGTGCTTGATGTGAGTGAATTTAATCATTTTCGTATCAACCATAGTACGCACTTTGCAGAAAAACAAAATCACATTAACGGAATTGAGAATTTCTGGAACCAAGCAAAACGCCATTTACGCAAATTTAATGGTATTCCCAAAGCTCATTTTGAGCTGTATTTGAAAGAATGTGAATGGCGTTTTAATCACAGTAACTTAAAGTCTCAAATTTCCTTTCTAAAACAATTAGTTAAAGAGAGTTTGGTCTAGTTATCTAGGACAGCCCCAAATCTTTTAACTTATGGATTTAACATGAGGCTATTCACCATAATACGCTTTGGTCATAATCTCTTCCAAATTATTAAAATTCTTTTAAAATCAATATGTTATATTAAAATCAATGAGTTATATATTCGTTATAGCACAAATAAGAACAAAATAGCACTAGATAACCGCCACATAACCGCCACTAAGTTTGCCGTTTGGCTAGTGGATTTAGTGTAGTAGCGGCTTCTAAATGAGAAGGGGCGAAATGGGCGTAGCGCATTGTCATTGTGATGTCAGTGTGTCCTAGAATATCTCTTAGAACTAAGATATTTCCACCATTCATCATAAAGTGTGAGGCGAATGTATGGCGTAGGACGTGGGTTGCTTGCCCTTTTGGTAGGTCTATTTTGGCTCTTTTGAGTGCGTAATTAAATACTCGTAGGCTTTGGCGATAGTTTACACCAGTAAAAATAGCGCCTGATTTTAGTGGGAGCATATCATAGAGCTCTTTTGTGATGGGAACGGTGCGATTTCTTCCACCTTTCGTTTGCGCATAGGTAATTTTGTGGGGGATGATTTGTGCGCCAGTGAGTGCTTGGGCTTCTCCCCAGCGTGCGCCAGTTGCGAGGCAAATTCGTACTATAATAGGTAAATGTGGGTTTCGGGATTGATCACAAGCAACAAGTAAGCGGTCTATTTCTTCTGCTCGTAAAAATGATAGATTAGTTTCTTTTACCTTGAATTTTCTAACACCTGAAATAGGATTTTTTCCTTTCCATTTATTCAAGCGGATAAGCTCCCCAAACATAGCATGCAACATGGCTTGCTCGCTATTTATGTAGTTTTCTTTGGGGATAATGCCTGTGGTCTCGTTGATGATTTCTCCATTTAGTCGTTTTGCACGATAATCTGCAAAGTGAGAAGATGTAAAATGGGTTGCGATAGGGTCGCCGACATTTTTAGCAATAAAGAGGAGTTTTTGGTAACGTGCTTTGCCACTGACAAGACTTTTACCGTGCAAGTCATACCATAAATTGACTAATTCAGAAAGGCGTTGTGGTTGTTCTTTGTGGATTTGAACGGCTTTAAAAAGAGGGCTATTTTCTTGCTTCATTGCATTGTAATAGCGTTGGGCTTCCCCTTTGGTATCAAACCATTTACGGTTGCGTTTGCCGTTGATGTAAGTTTCGGCTAACCATTTGCCCCGTTTTTCATCTTTGCGAACTGCCATAGCTTATTTTTTCTTTTTCTTGTTTTTTGTATGGGAAGATTTTTTTCCTTTACCGTTGCCTTTTTGGGTTTTCTTTATCTTTTTACCGCTGCCTTTTCCGCAAACATTTTCACAAGGAATGCCGTCATTATCTCGGTCGAGTTTATGGTAGCCACAGACATTCATTTGATACTTGGCTTCGGCACAAGAACTCATATCTTTACAATAAGGTCTGCCAGTACATTCAAAAGCGTGAGCATTGGGTAAGGTAAATAAGGTAAAGCCAAATATGCCGAGAAGTAGGTTTAATTTTTTCATTTTATAATCTACTCTTTATCAAAATATATTTTTATTACTGAAATTTCATTGGGCGAGTTTCTAATTTTTTAATCGTAAAATAGCTTAATCCACCTAAGTTTTTATGAATACTCAGCTCTAATGTAAAACCGTCAACAATACTTTTTATTTTTATTGACTCTTGTTTTTTGAGCATTTTGCTTGCTTTATCGACCATTTTTGTCATTTCTTTAAATGTCTTATCGGAATTAGGTGTGATTGTTGAACTAACAGACAGCGCCGCTAACATTTGTAAAATTAGATTCTGGTCATTCACGAAACCGAATTGTACAGTTAGATAATCTAAATTCTTTTTCTCTTTGCCAATGCCTTCAAGCATAACTACTTCACCTAAATTAATTCGATAAGCATTATTGCCATCATTTAATTTTCGGGTCTGAATAAATACGCTGGAATCAAATTTCACTAATTTTTCAGCTAAGGTATTCATATCAAAACCGATAGGAATAATGACATATTCCGTTGGTACTGTTAATTTACCTGTTTTGAGTGCATTGGCGACATAAGAACGTACTTTGTCGTTACGAATGGCTATTGAAATATCTGAACCGCTATACCCAACAATATTATTTGGATCGTTTTTATCAAAATTCACTAAGTCATCAAAAGAGTTTGCCGAACTGTAGGTTTTAAGAATTTCTAACGCTTTTTCACGGGAAACCGTTGTTTTATAGTTATATTTTTTATTGATCGGTTTTTTGGTTTTTAAATCAACGGGAATGACTTCAAGGGTGATTTCATTGGTATTGGTGTAAGTAAATACTTTTAAAAGCGATGAAATAAAGACATCTTCGACATCCATAATCTGGTGCTTTGCATCTAATTTTGGAAATGTGTTATGAAATAATTGAATAGAGAGCGGTTTTTCTGAAATAACTTTGATATTTTTATCTTCTAAACTAAAAGTACCAAAATCATCAAACATATCAGTTACACTATTGAAAATGACGGTGCCTTTTGCATTTTTCGTAAATGGTTTTTCAGCAATACGCTCCAGCATAATAGCTTTGATTTCTGATTCTTCCTTTTGAGCAACTTGTTCTGTTGTTGTCTTTTCTGTTGTGGTCTCAGTATTCACTGTTTTATTTTCACCATCACAAGCGGTAAGGAGAAACCCTAAAAGAGATGCAATAAATAATTTTTTCATCATTACTCCTTAAATAGAACTAAAAAAA
This sequence comes from Pasteurellaceae bacterium Macca, assembly GCA_023101485.1. Lineage (GTDB taxonomy): Bacteria > Pseudomonadota > Gammaproteobacteria > Enterobacterales > Pasteurellaceae > LVZB01. Next base: position 1,683,176 of record LVZB01000001.1, read on the forward strand.
TTTAGTAGATTGAATAACAAATAAGCATTTTCAAGAAAAATAAATAAAATAACAGATACAATAATCCATTTACTTACTTTTTTTTATTTCATTAAATTCTTGAACATTTATGTGGTAATGGTTAATTATGATATTTACATCACGCCCAGCCATATTTTCAACGTTTCCATTAACGGTTTGATTTTCCATAATGTTCTCCTTGTTAAATTAGCTTTTGACAATATCTAAAAATTCCTTTTCTGTTAAAAGGGTTGAACCTTTTTGAATAGCTTCTTCTTGTTTTTTCCAACCAGCAGTCTTTCCACAAACTAAATAATTTAGATGTTGCGAAACATTTTTTCTCACAAAAAAACCATTTTCAGTCGCTAATTTTTCTAATTCATCACGTTGAATTTTTGTAAAGCCTGTAAAACAAATTTCTTGTTTATTGTCTGCATTATAATATGGCGAGATTATTGTTCTTGGTTTTGATATATCTAAATGAAATGGATAAGGAACGATATTATTTTGTTTAAACCATTCCGATTTTGTAATTACTTCACCTGTTGAAATATCTACAATATCATTGCCTATTCGATCTGTTCTGAATGTTCGCCTTTCATTCACAAGGGAACAAACGCCAATTAAATACTTTTCATTTAATGAATAAATAGGATCAATAACTCTTTCTAATGTTGTTCCTGTTGCATCTGTATAGCTGATGTGGATTGCTTTAAATTGAGAAGTCATAACATCTACTTATTTATTGTTACATCTCGCCCAACAAGATTTTGAACGTTACCGTGAACAGTTTGCCCGTTTGATTGGCTGTTTGAACCTAGCCCTGTCATAAATGCGATAGCTTCTAGCTTTTTCTTATCTTCTAATGAGTTGAATGCCGTTAAAACAAGCTGTTGCATTGCATCCAAAGAATGTTTGTCTTGGCCAGTAATTAGCCAGTCCAAGCTGACATTATGTTTCTCAGAAAAATTTAAAATAACGCTTAATGGAAACGCATTACGATTTTTCCAATTAGAAAGTGTTGATGTAGGGACACCACAAATTTGAGCTAAATCCTTATCGCTTTTAATACCTTCTAAATTTTTTATTTGTTCAATAATTAAACTGCTGTCAAAAAAAATCATATTTTTCCTTGAAATTCCCCAAAATTGGTTGAAATTCCCCAAAATTGGTTTATCATACTGCACATAGGTTTATAACCTACTAACTTATTAACATATTTCTATCATACAAGCGTAAATGCTTGTAAAGCAATAGAAAGTCAAAGGAAAAAGTATGAAGCAGATCACAAAATCACTAAAAAATGTGGTGGTATCGGGCAAGTGGAGCGAAGAGCAACAAGCAATTACCGCTGTTGCAGATAGCCGTTATCAGCCGATGATTTCTCCCTTTGAGCGTGCGGTTATTAAACAGCTTGCCCGTGATTGGGAAGATGAAACGGGGGAAACTTATTCGGAATCCCGTGTTGGACGAGAGTTAATTCGCAAAGCGTTAGGTTTGTCGGAGTAAAAGATGGAAAAGCTAATAGGTAAAAGCCCCATTGGGGGCGACAACCAAGCTATAAATCAAGCTCTGACAAAGGCGGGCGAGGCGTGCGTTGGTATAGAGCAATCAGTGCATTCCATAATGCAGTTTGCTGATTGGCTGGTAATGTTTGCCGCAGCCGAAGTAGCTTCATCTCAAGGCATTTACGAGCCTCGGAGCCTTTTGGGCAGTTTTGATTCATATAAGCGATTGCGTGATTTTCTAGCTGTGGCAGAGGCTGACCCACCTGAAATGCAGCGGTTAAAGCCTCTGTTATTAGCAATATGTGAGCTTCGGCTTGCGGATTCGTCCGCAGAAGATTTTGCACGCTGGCAAGAGTTGCAGAATCAGCTTTTGGTTTGTTTAAGTGTGAAGTAGCAGTATTCATTATGTGTTGCTTTTTAGAGGAATGGAAATTCGAGTTTAACAAGATTTATGGAGTAGGAAAATGACCGAGGTAATAGTTCATATACATATGCCGAAAGATGAACCTCAGACTCTGGAAATAGATGAATTTGCGAGAAGAAGAGGCTCTACACCAAGAGCCGTTAAGGAAGCGATTAGAAAAGGCGAAATTCCTATCATGCCGAAAAAAGGAAGAGAAAAGCCAATAATCAATAATGCACTATATTGGGTAATCTGTCTTTCACAACGTTATTAATGAATGAGGGATTAAAAAATGAAATTGAAATGCCCAGATTGCGGTGGACGGTTAAGATTTAGGACTAGTCAAGCAACAAGCTTAATTAGTATTAAAGCAACCGTATATTGTCCATCTTGTTTACGATTTAAAGCCGATTTTTTGGGGCAACTTGGTAATATGAAACGAGCTGTATATATTGATTGTCCAGAAGCCAATGCTTGGGATAAACCCGAAAGAGAGCTACTTAAAGAGAAAGGCCTTAGAGCATTAAGCAATGCCGAACGAGTGGCTTTAGTTAGAAAAGGCTTACCACAACCTAGTCTTTTTAATGAAGAAGACTATACCAACGCTTATTTAGATAAAAAATAAGCACATCCAAAAACCCCGTGTAAAAAACCAATAAGCCTTTGTTTTGCAAGGGCGGGATTTTTGCACCTTAAATTTGAGGAATTGAGCAATGAGTAACCAAAAAATGATGACTTCAGCACAAAAAAGACGGTGGCGTTTAAGCCGTCAGCTACGCAAACGTCGGGTGAATTGGTATCACCTGGAAAAGCAGTTGGCAAAGGTGGCTGAAGAACAAGTCAAGATGAAAGCAGAACAGGCAAAAACCCATGCGCTCTTTGATGAATTAGAGCGAAAAGTGCAGGCGTTAATCGCCAAGCAAAGAGTAGATTCTGTGCCACCCCAAATGGGCGTGTTGCAGATGATTTGGCGTTTTTTAAATGGTAAAGGCGAGCCGTAGGGGGAAATCAAGATGGAAAAGTATATGCAATGGTTAGATGAAAATCTAAGCGAAAAAGCAAATTGGTTCATGACTTGGATCGGCAAAGAATGGCATGAGCTAACAAGCAAGCCTTGGGGATGTTTCCAGTTAGATGTTTTTGCTCAGTTATCTCAAGAAAATTATTCAGCACTTTATCAACAATTTCTTGAAGAAGATGCTGTGTATTAACTGCAAATAGGGGGTTGCTATGGGGCAATGGTCGGTCGCCGAGATGGCACGAGAGCTAAGACGGCAAATACTTGAACGGATGAATGATGAGTTAAAGCCGAAAAACACCGAAGCGTGGCTGTTATTGCGTGAGCGTTGGTATCACGCCTCGGAAGAACAGCGCCGATTGATTCTCAATGCTGCCCTAATTCCCGATTTTCTGCCCTTGGAAAAATACAGCAAGGAGCAGAAGCAAACCATTGAACGGACGATTCGAGCCTTGCGTATTTGGGCAAGGGAAGATGAAGCCTTTATTACTCGATTTAAACGGATATTAAAAGCCGTTTTCCGTGGAGATAGAAAACCATTATGAATCCGACATTGATTAAAACCACTGCCACAGCCCTCTTTTTGATGTTGGGTGTGGGTTATGCCTTTATTCCTCAATCTCAACATGAGCGCCCTCATTTCCCCGCGGAAGGTTATTTTCAACTTGATGAGGAAGCGGTGCGTTTGCAAGCCTTACGGGAATTTGCCCGTGAGCAACGTTACAACCCTTGCCGTGATCCGCTTTTGGCTTATGAGTTAAGCATTGAAAGCGAGCAACGGCGTGAAGCCTGTGTACAAAAAGGAGAAGAAAAATGACCGCTTGTACCCAGCAATCCAAACAGCCTCAGCACTTAAATTCAGACACTAGGATCAGTCTTATGTTATCTACCGCAAAACTGGAACTCACCACCACCGAATCTGGTGCTTTTCGCTTAGTCAGAGTGGTTCGCAATAACCAAGGCAAGCCTATCCGCCGTGTTTTAATTCTTCAATCTAATGTTCTGGATATTGCAGTGAAAAAATTCTTTGAACAGCACAAGCTCCATTTAGAACAACGCCATACCCTAAAAGCGAAGGGCTTTATCTAATGGCTGAATTACTCGTAGGCGGTTGGGATTACGAAGCACGATCAGCAGAAGTGGATGCCGAGCGTGCTTTGTGGTTTGTGCAAAAACAGCAAGGGGTGTTGAGTCGAACAACCTATCAGCCGACACTGAATGACCCAAGAGCCACCGGCACGCAAATTGAGCTATTTGGTTTGATTGGGCGTGCTGGGTATGAGTTTGTTGAGTCGCTGATTGCCAAGCTCCCGAGCAAGCGGATGCAGGAGCATTTTCGTCAGCTCTATTTACGGGAATATCACGATGTTAAAGATGACGGTTCGCTGGCGTTTCAATTTGGTGAGCGACAACGCTTTCATGCCAATATCTTTTTGCGTGAGTTATTGGAAGAACGTTTAGGCAAGGTTTTTGCACAATATCAATTTGATTTACGCTGGTTAAGCCTTTCGATGGCTGAAAAGTGGCAGTGGGCGCAGGCAGAGCTTGTGCGTGCCAATATGGGGCTTGATTATGCGGAAATGGTGGTTCGTGAGCATGAAAAGCCCACCGAAGATAAAAAAACGTTACCTTTCTATTTGATGACGGAAAGTCGCCTTGCGGTGATTGCCGATCATCTTTCTTATATTTTTCTCAAAATTCAAACCGATTTTTTCACACAGCACGCCCATTTAGCCGAGCAAGGCAAAGCCTATAGCGATGCGGATTTAAATGCGTTGGCTGTGGAGTGCTATCGTCAAGTTGGCGTGCTGTGTGAAGCGATTGGTTTGCCTCTACCCTACTGGGCAACATTTAGTGAGCAAGACGGCAATGCCCATTTCAAGCCGAATCAGAAAAGTATTGAGGTGGCACTCAATAAATCGGCTTGTGAGAAATATTGGTTAAAAGCCTTGAAAAAAGCGCAAAAGCAGATGGTGGAGCATTTAGCCATTGCCTGTGGCGAAGTGCGTGCCGGTGTGGCGCCTTATGTGTCGAATCAAGGTTTTTCTGAATGGAAAGCCCAAAAGAAAAAGAATTTTGAATTTTTGGAAAAGCAGATTCTGTTGAATATTGATAATGAAGAAGAGCAAGTGGAACTCTTGGAAATGTACAAACGTTCTTCTTCGAACCCGTCAATACGGCATCAGGAGATGATGAATTGCTTAAACGGCATTGAAACTTGGGCGGAAGAGAATGGGCATCAAGCGTTGTTTTTAACCTTGACTGCGCCGTCTTCTTTCCATGCTCAACATTCAAAAGGGGGGCAAAACAAGAAGTGGCAAGGTGCAAGCCCGAAACAGACTCAAGCCTACTTAAATAAAGTGTGGGCGCAATTCCGTGCCTTACTGAAAAAACGGGCGATTAACTTCTACGGTATGCGTGTGGCTGAACCGCACCACGACGGCACGCCCCATTGGCATTTATTGTTGTATGTAGCGCAGGCACATATCGAAGAGGTGGAAACGTTATTTAAGGATAAAGCATTAGAGATAGATGGCGATGAGCGGGGTGCGAAGGAACACCGAGCCAAAGTTGAACGTTGCGACAAGAGCAAAGGTTCGGCAACGGCGTACATCGTGAAATATATCTCGAAGAACTTAGGCGGTAAGAAAGATGTTGGTCACACTTCTGACGAGGTGGACGGCTTATCTTTCAAAGATAACGCAAGCCGTGTGCGTGCCTGGGCGAGTTGTTGGGGTATTCGTCAGTTTCAATTCTATGGCGTGTCTTCCATTGGGGTTTGGCGTGAATTACGCCGTTTGACCGCAGGGCAATGTTTAGATCAGTCCTTAGAGGAAATCCGTCTTGGTGCGGATTTAGGGGATTATGCCTTTTATCTTGATAAACAAGGCGGTGGTGGCGCACCTCGTGAAAAATGGGTGGCGAAATTAGTGTATGACGAAACCCAGGAGAACAAATACGGGCAAAAGAATAAGCGGATTGTCGGTATTAAGGCAGTCTTTTCTGCGATTAGCGATTGGGTCAAAACCCGTCTTAAAAAGTGGAAAATTGTGCCGAAGACCAGAGCAAAAGCCTCACGCAGTGAGGCACAAACATCGGGGCATAGCCCCGCTTGGACTTGTGTCAGTAACTGTAACCCTAGTCAGGACAAGGCTTTAACGGCTGATTCGGGGGCAGTGATTGATGATTATTTACAAACTCATGCTCATCAAGTTGAGCGGTTGAAAATGGCGTTCAGCTGGCGTGGAATTGATGTGCAAAATTTCAACAAACATCACATTTTTAGCCTACTTCAAGGGGGCGAAGTTTCTTTGATTGGGCAAGATTATGCGAGGTTTGATGGGTATGAGGTTCAGATCCACCGCAAGCGGTCGGATTTTGGGGAAATTTTGTAACAAAAATGAGGAGTAAATCTTATGTTTATTCAATTATTAGATGAAAGTAATCGCCCTTGCGTTTTCAAGGTGGATGAGATTTCTGCGGTAAAAGACAGTTCAATGTACGGGGCTTTTGTTTATATCAAGGGGAGTGAGAAAGCCTTTATTGTGCAACAGAAACCGAATGAAATTTTGACAATGATGAAAGGGGAAGAAGATGAGTAATATTCAACAAACCTTAAATGAACGGGGTAAAAATTACGGTTCGTTTGAAGATGTGGCTATCACGACCGATCAACTCAAAGATGCCATGTTGAAGGCATTGGAGAAAAATAAATTGAGCGCAGTTACGCCGGTGCAATGGGAGAGCCTTTCGCAGATTTCAACCAAGATTGCCCGTGCGGTTAATGGCAATGTAGATTATGTCGATAACTGGCGAGATATTGCTGGCTATGCGTTGTTGGTGGTGGAGTATTTGGAAAAACAAGGAGAAAAAAATGAAAGTAAAAATAAGTAGTTTGTTCATTATTTTTTTAGTCGGGTTATTTGCTTTTCAATATAAATGGGAGCATCGTGATAAAAATAAGGAGTATTTAGATCAATTTAATGAGTATTGTATTTATGGAATTATATATCTTGAACATAAAGAAACCGGAATGACAACACCGTTAGTTGATCAAAATAATTTGCCTATTGGATGTGATTTTAATCAAAAATTTATTTTAAATAGTGAGGAATAAAATATGTTAGATAAAAGTCAAATGATTGATAAAAATCAATGGGCAACACCGTTTGATATATTCCATTTATGCGAAAAACTGACGGGCTTAACCTTTAATTTAGATGCAGCTGCGAATGTACAGAATAGAAAATGTGAACGTTATATTTCTGAACAGCAAAATACCCTAAAAACAGCGTGGGGAATAGGGCAGAATGTGTGGTTAAATCCGCCTTATTCTAACCCGTTGCCCTTTGTGGAAAAGGCGATTTTAGAGTGTAAGGAAAATCAAAATAATGTTGCGATGTTATTAAATGCGGATTGTTCGACACGGTGGTTTGAACTGTGCCGGCAGAACGCCAGTGAAATTATTTTCTTTACCGGGGGACGTGTGGCTTTTCTCAATTATGAAACGGGTCAACCTGAAAAAGGGAATACCCGTCCGCAGATGTTGGCTGTATTTTATCATCGGAGAGATCGGCGCTTTCTACATCGAGTATATACTCGGTATTTTAATATCAAAGCAATGCAATAATGGCTCAAAATGTAAACCTCCACGATTTGTGGCGGTTTATGCTTCAACATTGCATTTTCTTGCGTGAATTTGCGTTAAAAAGATCTGCGAAAAAGATCGCTTGCTTGCTTTGTACGGCTTGGTGCTTGCAAGGATCAAAATTTGCATTGAAATCACTCCATTTAGTGCGGGGGCGTGGCGAGGATACGAGCGGGCTTTGGTGGGGGGAATGTCTTTTTATTTGGGCTTAGATAACATTTTATGTTTAGGTGATGTTTTGGTTGAATAAATAGGATCAAAAAAAAGCACCTAATAGGTGCTTTCCTTGAATGATTCTGCTTTCGTGTCCAGTTAAAGTGGACGGGTATTTTCTACTGTATTGAATAACGCTGACTGTTTGAACTTAATGACTTGTCGCCCGACCCACTTGTTGATCTCCGCTAATCTTGCTTGTAGGGGCAGAATTTCGTTGATGAAAAAGATTTGTGCCGCTTTTTCAATATCGCCAAAGCCACCGGTATTATTCGGGATGATCCCCATCAGTTGTGGGGGAACACGGTGTGCGGCTAACACATCATCACGGCTGACATTCTTAATGGATAAAAACTCGTCTTTGGCTGCGACATCGGCGAGGGGAATAATCTGAATGCCGTCTTTTTTGCCATTGGGCGAGTGCATAAATAAATTTTTAAAATTACCTACGCCTTTGGCACTGCGTAACTGCTCCCGTAGCTTATTCACATCATCTTGGTTCTGCACGGGATCCGTCATATAAAAAATAAAACCAGCGTGTGCCCCGTTTAAATAATATTTCCGCCGAAACAGCGTAGCACTTTCATTGAGCCACGCCGATTGTAAGGCGGATAAATATTGCGGTAAGCCGTAAATCTCCTGATTGATGTCTGGTTCGAGTAGATGAAACAAACTATTCGGGGCAAATTCGTGTTCTTGCTTACCGCTTACAATATAAAAATACTGCCCTTTTTCTACCCCTTTACGCACATATTTTGTCAGGGCAACTTCTAAACGTAGTGGATCACCAAAGGCATTACGCACCAGCTCAAAATAAGCATTGCCGAACACGAGATAATCCTTGATGAAGGCGGTTAAATCCTTACGGCTTAATAATTTCTCGTCAATCTCGCAAGTAGAAAGAAGCTGATTCGTTTTGGTAATGATCGCACTTTCGTGATGGGTTGATGACCGCAAAGACTTAGCCAAACCGTGCCAATCAATCGGCGGGGCATAATATTTTTGATACATCACATCACTGTGCAGATAGCTTAAAATTTCCGTGCGATCTAGCACAGGAATTGCCTCACCAAAGCTAAATGCTTCAACGGTACTTGGCGTTTTTACTGCTTCAACAAGCGGTCGTTTTTTTGTGTTTTTTTGCTTAGTCATAAAATTCAATTACTCCTGCGGATTGCGAACCAGAGAATGATTCGTTGATAAAAGTCTGCATAGTTGCCCACGCTAAATCGGCGTGGCTGGCTTCTTCGGAACGGTCAGCAACGTAAGTGGTGTGGCGACCACTTGCGGTGGTCTGTTTTTTAATCGCCATAAAACTTGAACCGATTTCCACCGCGTGGGCGTTGTCGTAGTGAAAACGCCCTTTGCTGATCAGGTCGTGAGCTTTTAGCACCATTTTATTTTTCAGCTCTAAGTCATATTTCAAGCCAATGGCATCAGGGCGGAACTCTCGCACAATCATCTGCACGCCCACACCCAGCCCTGTAGCATCAATGGAAATTTTGCTCACGTTATACCGCTCACACATTGCCTTAATAGCATCGGCTTGTTCGCTGAAATCCATCCCCCGAAAGGTGCGATATTCCAACAAACGAAATGCACCGCCTTCCTGTTGTGGTGGGGCAATAATCACAAGGGCTGAACGGTCGCCAGTATGAGAAGGGTCATAGCCCAACCACACTTCCTTATTCCCAAAGGGGCGTTGATAACCAAAAGTAAAGTTGTAATCCGCCCAATCATCCATCGAATCGACCAAGCACCGTTGCATCATGGAGAAGCTAAACACGCTGTCGTTATCGTCAATAAACTCACACATAAACAGCTGTTCAAATTCAAGGGGGGAATACTCTAATTTCAACTGTGCAATATCAAACAGATTGCACCCACCTCTTTCCGCATCCTCGATATTGACAATTTGTCGCCATTGTCCGTCTGCCCCTTTTGCCCCGTTTTTCAAGGCAGAATGAGATAAATCAATGTTGATATGATCTTTCTTGGCTCGCCCTTTGTTGTAGCGTTTGCCCGACCAAAACGGATAAGCGGAATGCGCAAGGGTAGATGGTGTGGAAAAATAGGTTTGACGATACTGCTTGTGCGATGCCATACCCGAAGCCACCTTGCGGATTTCTTCAAAACGAGGCACCCAAAAGATTTCATCAAAATAGAGATTGCCGTGATAGCTTTGTGCGGTTTTTGAGTTCGTGCCGAGAAAAATCAGCTCTGCCCCGTTGGGGAGTTTGATGGTTTCGCCTTTTAAATCCACATCGGCGGTCTGTTTTGCATAGCCAACAATGTAAGAGCGAAACTGCATTGCCTGTTTTTTACTGGCAGAAATAAAAATCTGATTTCGCCCCGTATCAAGGGCATCAATTAACGCTTCGTGAGCAAAATAATAAGTCGCCCCAATTTGGCGACTTTTTAAAATATTACGGATTCGATGTTCCAACCCCGCTTTGTGCCATGTCCGCTGATAAGCAAACATGCCCGCTAAAAAAGCATTTTTCAGTTTCTCATACTGCTCTTCGGAAATGGCATTTTGCTCAGGCTTGGCACGTTCGCCTTTATTGCGGTTGTGTAATTTCGGGTTGAGATCGGCTTCATTGCCCCCGCCGTTGCTGTATTTTTTTATTCTGGCCATCTTTTCCATTTGGCGTGTGAGCAGATCAATTTCTTTAAAATCAGAACCGCTTTTCTGCTCTTTGGCAATGAGTAGGCAAAGCCGTGCTTCAATGCTCACTTCCAGTCGCCCAACGGGGGCGGTATCTTCCCATTTACCCCGATTTTTCCAACTGGTGACGGTTGAAACGGGTAAATCAAGCTGACGAGCAATTTCGCTTACTGTGTAACCTTGCCAGTACATCAACTGAGCAGAACGGCGAGCATCAGGGGAGATTGGGGAAAGTTCGGTCATAAAAAGGGGCTAATCATCAAGGAAATCATTGCCACGCATTATCAGCAAAGCGCCTTTATTGTTTAACCTAAACAGAGTGTCAATTTCCTTTTCACAATCGCCACACATTGCACCAAAAATTTATTTTGCCCAACATTATGCGCGAATTTCACTTAACTTTATGCGCAGGAAATTATGGCAAAAAAACTCAAATTCTTTGTGGTAGCCACCGAAGGCAACACCACCGATGGTCGTCAAATTAGCCGACAATGGATCGAGCAAATGGCGAAAAACTATGACCCTAAAACATACGGGGCAAGAATCAACCTTGAACACATTAAATTCAGCTTGTTCTGGGCCGATGAACCCCACAGCCGTGCTTATGGTGATGTGGTCGCTCTTAAAACAGAAGAGAATGCTGACGGCAAATTGCAACTGCTTGCCCAAATTGACCCCACCGAAGAGCTGATTAAACTGACCAGTGAACGTCAGAAAATCTACACTTCTGTTGAAATTGACCTGGATTTCGCCGGTACAGGCGAGGCTTATTTAGTCGGGCTTGCTGTAACCGATAGCCCCGCAAGTCTGGGTACGGAATACTTAAAATTCTGCGCAGGGGCAACAGAAAATCCACTCACCGCACGCAAGCAAAAGCCCGACAATCTCATTGGGCAAGCGGTCGAATTTAGCCTCCATTTTGCAGAGGATGAGAAAGAGAGCATGTTTAGCAGAATCAGGGGGTTATTAGTCGGGGAGAAAAAACAAAATGACCTTGCCTTTGCCGATCAATCCCAAGCCTTAATGTTACTGGCTGACACACTCAATGGGGCAAAAGTCGCCTTAACGCAACTGGAAGCCGATCACGCCAATTTAACTCAGCAAGTGGCAAATTTGGAAAAAGAGAACCAACACTTCCGGGAACTCTTTGCCAAATTAGAACAAACCGAACACGCGCACTACACCCCAAAACCGACTGCAACTGGCAACCAAGATGCCTATTTAGCAGATTGTTAATTGATAAAGGAACTGAATATGAGAAATGAAACTCGTCAAAGATTAGCCGGCTACTTTGCACGCCAAGCCGAATTGAATCAGGTTGAACTGACCACTGTTGCGGGAGAAAAGAAATTTACCGTCACGCCAAGTGTTCAACAAACCTTAGAAAACAAGGTGCAGGAAAGCTCTGCGTTCTTACAACGCATCAACATTGTTCCCGTGCTGGAAATGCGTGGAGAAAAACTCGGCTTAGGCGTATCTGGCACCATTGCCAGCACCACCGATACCACCACCAAAGACCGTGAAACCCAAGATATTTCAACCTTGGGTTCAAATACCTATGAATGTGGACAGATCAATCACGATTCCCATATTACCTACGGCAAGTTGGATATGTGGGCAAAATTCCCTGATTTCCAACAGCGTATCTCGACCTTAAAAGCAGAACGCATGGCTCTTGACCGTATTATGATTGGTTTTAACGGCACCAAACGAGCCAAAACCTCTAACCGCACGACTAATCAGCTATTGCAAGATGTCGGTATTGGCTGGCTAGAACAGATCCGTACGAATGCCAAAAATCGTTATATGAAAGAAGAAACGGAAAGTTCAGGCAAAATTCAAGTCGGTAAAGGGCAAACCTACCAATCCCTTGATGCACTGGTGTATTCCGCCGTAAGCGATTTAATCGCCCCATGGTGTCAAGACGATACCCAATTAGTCGCCATTATGAGCCGTGATCTACTTGCGGATAAATATTTCCCACTGATTAACAATAACGCTGATAAACCGAGCGAACAGTTAGCCGGCGATTTAGTGATTAGCCAAAAACGCGTGGGTGGATTACAAGCGGTGCAAGCCCCATTTGTGCCGGCGGGTACGATTTTAATTACCCGTTTAGATAATCTGTCGATTTACTATCAAGAAGGGGCAATGCGTAGAGCCTTAGTCGATAACGCGAAACGTGATCGCATTGAAGATTATCTCTCGTCTAATGATGCCTACGTCATTGAAAATTATGACTGCGTGGCCCTGTTAGAAAATATCGAGTTAAAAGATAAAGCTTAGGGGGACGAATGCGACCAACCAAAGCCCATTTTCTGCGAACCACCGCCCAGCAAGAGAGCCAAGACGAGCAAGCCGAACTCAACGGCTTGCAAGGCTACGAGCTGATGTGTGCCAAGCTCCACCAAGATAAACGCCGACTGAAAGGGATTCAATCCCTTGAATTGCGTGCAGACTACAAACGCAAGCAATTTAGCGAATATCGCCCTTGGATAGAAGGGGCATTATCGGCAGGCTCTGGCAAGCAAGATGATGTCTTGATGACGATGCTGATTTGGGCAATGGATATTAGTGAGTTCGACACCGCTTTACGCCTTGCCGAATACGCTTTATTCCACGAATTAAGCGTGCCGAATTTTGACCGCTCCCTTGGCTGTATTGTGGTAGAAGAATTTGCTGATCAGGCAAAAAAAGCCCGTGATTTAAAACAGCCTTTTGAGCTTGAGTGGCTCACACAAACGCAAACTTTAACGCTTCATGCCGATATGCCCGATGAGGTGCGAGCCAAACTGTACAGAGAAATCGGCGAATTGCAAAAAGAAAGTGAGCTAGAACTTGCCCTTGCCAATTTCAAACGGGCATTGGAACTTGACAACAGTGTCGGGGTGAAAGGCAGTATTGACAGGCTGGAAAAACAGCTGGCCAAAAATGCCAATCCGCCTGACAGCTAACCGAGCGTATCACGCCAACCGTGGGGCGGAGTAGATTGATTAGCCCCCCTCAGTCGCTTTGCGACAGCTCCCCCCGTAAACAGGGGGAGCAAAAGATTCCCCCTATTTATGCCTTCCCCTTGCTTGCGGGGGGAAGTCCCCGAAGGGGGATGGGGGGGCAAATCTAATGCTACTCCCCACCCCACACTAAGTTAGAGATCGTTATGAGCCATATCCTTGCTATTCCCAAAGTCAATCCGACCGCATCGGCAAAAGAAACAGAGCCTTATCCTGATGAAATAATTCAAAATGACGGCTTTTTCCCCGACCTCTCTCTACGAGCGGTGCGAAATACAATGCGAATTGACGGCACCGTAACAAACGACCGCCTACGCCATGCTGTGATTGAAGCCATGATAACGGTGAATCATGATTTAGGGGTATTTGCGGGCAATGCGAAAAACAATCAGAAATATGCCCTTGAAGCGGTGAATCAAGGGGAAATCAACGGCGAAAATGTGATGATTTATCGCTATCAACGGGCGGTCTTTGCCCTTGCTACAGCGCAGCTTATGGAACGTTACCGCAACTTCGACAGCACCAAAGAGGGCAATGACAAAGCCAATGAGCTGTTAGACACCGCCGCTGATCTGCGCCGAGATTATCATTTTGCCGTCCGTCAGATTTTGGGCGAAAACCAAGTGATTTCGGAGTTGATTTAATGCGAGTGTATGCACAAAAAGGCGATACCTTAGATCTACTTGTTTATCGTCATTTCGGTAAAACGGCAGGATTAGTCGAGCAAACCCTTGAATTAAACCCACACTTAGCAAGAACGGAACCCCTCTTTTTAGCCGAAGGCACATTAATTGAGCTCCCTCAAGAAGCGAGTGTAGCACCCAGTATTCAGCCTATTATTCAGCTTTGGAGCTAATCACCATGTTCAAACAAAGTGAAAATAACGCCTACTTAGGCTCTTTGATCGCCACATTAAGTGGATTGACGATCAGCGATTGGGCGGGGATTTTCGGGATTTTATTTGGGCTTTGTACCGTGTTGCTAAATTGGTATTACAAAGACCGCGAAATCCGCCTGAAAGAAAAAGCCTTGAAATATCAAATTGATTTGGAGAAGAACACCCATGTTAAAAAATAAAAAACTGTGGGGCGTGTGCAGTGTAGGGGCAGTGATTGCCATTCTACTTGCCAACCCGTCTAATTCCCTTCGTACTAGCCAAAAAGGGTTGGAGATTATCGGCAATGCCGAAGGTTGCCAACAGCGTCCTTATCAATGCCCCGCTGATGTGCTCACCGTCGGCATTGGTTCTACACAGGCAGGCGGTCAGAAAATTGAGCGTAACAAAATCTACACCTTAGAAGAAATTGCCCAACGCTGGCAACAAGATTTAAAAAGAGCTGAACAGTGTGTCAATCAATATGGCAATGGCGAAAAAATGCCCCAAGGTGCATTTGAAGCAATGGTTTCTTTAACTTTTAATGTGGGTTGTGGCGCTATGAAAAAATCCACCTTATTTAAGTTGGCCCAAAAAGGCTATTCAACCGCGTTATGTGATGAATTTAGCAAATGGGTTTATGCCAACGGCAAACAGCTTAACGGTTTAATCCACCGTCGAGAAAAAGAACGGGCATTATGTTTGGAGACATCTCAATGATCAGCAAATTATTTTCCCTGTCTTTTGGTAAAGGAATGATTGCCTGCGTGTTAACGCTGGTTTCCATCAACGTGTGGCTTTGTTACCAGAATAAAAGCAAAGAACAGCAACTTATCACTGCGGGGCGAGAAATCGCCCTCACGCAATCTGCCAATCGGGCGCTGAATACCCAGTTGATGCTTGCACGCAAACAAATTGAGCAATACCAACAGCAAGTTAATGTATTGCATCAAAAAGTCTTAGTTCACATTCAAAATGCCGAGAACCGCACCCATGAACTTATTAACGAACTCGAAAAAAACAAAAGTTGGGCTAATCAGCCTGTGCCTAGCAACCTTAGCCGGTTGCTCGAACAGTCCCGAAAAACCGCACCTACCCCTTCCGCTCCTTTGCCCGCAGGAAAATCACTGCCAGCTACCCAACCTACGCATAAAAATCAACGGTGATTTAGTTAAAGCCTTAGATGCCAGCTTAAATACCCTTGCACTATGCCAACTTCAACTTAATGCCTATCAGCAGTGCATTGAACAATATAACCACGATTTACAGGAGAAAAAATGACGGATATTGCCGACCGTGCCAGCGAACAAGAACAGTGCCAACGAGAATTTGCCCTCGCAAAAATGCAACAAAAAACGACCGCTTGTTCCCAGCCTTTTTGTGAAGATTGTGGCGAGATAATCCCCGCAAAACGCCAACAAATGATTGTCGGTTGCACCCGATGTGTCGATTGCCAACAACGGCACGAACTGAAATTAAAAAACTATCGAAAATAAAAAGCTATGCTCAAACCCGATCTCCTTCGCCAAGTGTTATCAAATAGCGTGCCTTTATTTCGCACCAACCCTGATAAATTACAGCTTTATTTTGACGGGGCAAAAATCCACGCCACCGGCGCAGAAACCCCAAGTTTTGAATACCGTTATAACCTGATTGTCATTGTGGAAGATTACCCCTGCCACCCCGACACCTTAATTGTGCCGGTGGTGGAATTTTTACGTCAGCAACAAAGCGAGTTATTCGACAACCCCGACAAACGCAAACAAGGCATTGCGGTTGAGTTAGACATCAACAACCATGATACCTTTGATATTCAACTCACTTTGCCACTCACAGAAAGAGTGGTCGTTAGTGAAAGCCATGGTGAATACCAAGTGGAACATAAACCCGAACCCACGCCTTACCCTTATCAAGAAGTAATAAATTGGCGATTTTCCTTAAAAGGAGAAGAGATTTTTACCCATGAATGAACTAACGCCCTTGGAACATCGCCTGTCTGCCTTGATTGCCAATCTTTCTGCCCCACAGCGAAAACAGCTTAATCAAGCCTTAGCCCAAAAGCTCAGTGAAAGCCAACGCAAGCGGATCAAACAACAGCAAAACCCAGACGGTTCAGCCTATGCTCCCCGCAAAGTGCAACAAAGCAAGCAAAAACGGCAAGGTAAAATCAGACGCAATGCGATGTTCCGCAAACTGGGTACGGCCCGTTTTCTTAAACGGAAAGCGACTGATCGCAGTGCCGAATTGGGTTATCAAGGCGGTAATGCCACTATTGCACGGGTGCATCAATTCGGTTTAACCAGCCGAGTACAAAAAGACAAAGATTACAAAGTGCAATATGAACAGCGAGAACTGCTAGGATTGAGTGAGAGTGATCTACAACTGGTGGAAGATTTAGTCGTGGAATGGTTGGCAAAGCCGATGACGGGGTAAAAAAAGGCGACTGATGTCGCCTTTGATAACTTATATATGAGAAGGTTTTTTACCTAATCGTTTAATTGCAGAAACTTCTTGTTGAATTTTGTCCGACGCCATTTTCTTATCTTGCGTTGTTTTAATTTTTTCTTGATATTGGGTCGGTAGCAGTAAGTAAATAAACGCAAAAATCGCTTTAAAAATCAATTTCCAAAGCTGAAAAGAGATCGCAAGGGCAATAATAAGTAGCCCAGCGTAAAATAGAAAAGTAATTACACTGGCAACAAATGGGGCTGAAAGCACGCCGATAATGACAAGCAGTGGCAAAGCAATCATCATACCTAACACGTCAGAAATAAATTTCATATTATCCTCCTCAACGCTTATTGAGCCTATATTAGAAAATAAATGTATGTTGTCAATTCTTTTTTAACATCCTTTTTCTTCTAGCATTACGTTAAATTGAACGAAAATAGCCAATTATTTACCATAAGGAAACAAAAATGAGTAATTCTCTTAATTTAAAAATATTATTAAGTGCTGTCGATAAAGTTTCTACACCTTTTCGCAGTATTCAAAAGCAAGCTCAGCGTTTGAGTGAACAGCTTAACCAAAATGAATTAGCCTATCAAAAATTAAGTCATCAACAAAAGCTAATTGATAACTTCAAAAAAGTGAAATACAGCATCATTCAAAATAGCGAAGCGTTAGATCAAGCAAAAAATAAAGCCCAAGCACTTGCTAATCAACTTAATGCAACGGCTCAACCAACGAAAAAATTAAAACGGCAGTTTGAGCAAGCTAAAAAAGCGGTTCAAGCGCTTAAATTAAAACAGCAAGAGCATCGTGTGCAATTACAGCATGCTAGACATGCGTTAAATCAGGCAGGCATCAATACACATCGTCTTACCCAAGCTCAACGGGAACTACGGCGACAGATGGATAGTGCGAATCAAAGTATTCAACAGCAAAGAGAGAAATTAGCACGTTTAAATCAAGCTCAAAGGGCAAAATCACATTATCAAAAGAGAGTTAAACGTATCAATGAATTTAGCGATAGAGCCTCTGCAATCGGAACAAGAGCAATAGCTGCTGGAATCGGGGTAGGGAATATAGTGAGTCGCCCAATTCAAGATTTTATGTCCTTTGAAGATGTCATGGCAGGCGTAGCTCGCCAAGTGCAAGGTTTGAAAGATGAAAATGGCAACTTTACGGCTGAATATGATGTCTGGAAAGAGAAGATTCAGAGTCTTTCCAAAGAATTACCCCTTACCACCAATCAGATCGGCGAAATGGTAACGGAAGCCGCCCGAATGGATATTCCCAAAGAAGAGATTGAAGATTTTATCCGCCTAAATACGCAAATGGCAACTGCATTTGATGCAACAAATCCAGCTGAATTAGTAGAGCAATTCGGCAAAGTGAGCAAAAACTTTAAACTATCGGCGCAAGGAAGCAAAGAATTAGCCGATGCGATCAACTATTTAGATGATAATGCCATTTCAAAAGGCACCGATATTATCGGCTACATGAACCGAGTGGCTGGGATTGCCAGTGTCGCCAAAATTAGTGAAAAGAATGTCGCTGCATTGGGGTCAACTCTATTAACCTTAGGGGCAAGAGAAGAAGACGCTAGCACAGCGGTAAATACGATTTTTACCCGTCTTTCCATTGCAGGAAATCATAAAGAAGTTGATAAAGGGCTCGGTGTACTTAGGCTTGACCCACGAAAAATTGCCAAGGGCATGACTCAAGATGCCCAAAAAACCTTAATGATGGTCATCGAAAAAATCAAAAAATTGCCGGAACAAAAACGGGTTGCGGTAATGAAAAACCTTGTCGGACAAGAGCATATTAAAACAATGACAAAACTTGTCGGCAACACCGAAGAGTGGGTGCGCCAAATTGAATTGGCTAATAGTGAGCAAGCCAAAGGCAGTATGGCAAGAGAGTTTCAAACAAGAATGACGACACTTTCTGCCCAGTGGCAAAAATTCCAAAATCAGATCTTTAATACTAACTCGACCATTGGTGCTGCTTTTAAAGAAACGTTAATTGCAACAATGGATTCTATTTCAGGTGTATTAGAGAGAATACAGCAGTGGGTTGAAGCCAATCCCGAATTAACTGCACAGCTAATTAAATGGGGGTCAATATTAACGGCATCATTAGTTACATTAGGTGTATTGAGCCTTGTACTTTCTTTTATTTTTAGTCCGATTTTGCGTTTCGCATTTGCAATAGTGAGAGCGGGTAGCGTATTAACTTTTTTTACAAAAGAAAACAGCAAAACGATTAAATCATTATTAAGTTGGCGAACAAGCATCGCAGGTGTTAAAAGTGGGTTAGGCATTTTCAGCCAACTAGGAAAAAAGGCGTTAGCACTTCTGATGAATTTTAGAAATCCACTGAATATTCTGAAATTTGGATTATCGTTATTAACGAAAGGCTTTGGCATACTTCGCCTTGCCATTATGCCTATTGGTTTGCTTTTTTCGCCTATCGGTCTTGCTATTGGTGCAATTATTGCCGGCGGTGCATTATTGGTAAAACATTGGGAAACCGTTAAAGCCTTTTTCGGTGGTTTTTGGGAAGAGTTAAAAGCGGGGCTTGCGCCTGTGTTGGAAAAATTTAAACCCTTGGGTGATCTGTTTGGTGTGGTGGTCGATTGGATAAAACAAGCCGTTGATTGGATTGGGCAATTCTTTACCCCCGCTGAAACGTCAAGTAAATCTTTAAAAGAAGCGGCAGATTGGGGGAAAAAGTTTGGTGAATGGACGGCTAAAGCAATAGAACTTGCCCTAACGCCCTTAACTTTACTAATGGACGGCATTAAATGGGTTATTGATAATGTCGATAAAATCTCCTGGGACGGCATCAAATCAGGTGCAAAAGAGCTAGGGAATAAAGTCAAAGGTTATGCCTCAGAAAAAGTGACCCAAGCAGGTAATTTTATTTCTGAAAAATGGCAGAGTACAAAAAACTTCTTTGGTTTTGGAGAAAGTTCCACATCCAACGTGCCTAACGTCCAAAAATATACGGGGGGCTACACCGGCAACGGCAATAAATTTGCCCCCGCAGGCATTGTGCATCGAGGGGAATATGTGATGACCAAAGAAGCGACTGCCCGTTTAGGGGTGGCGAATCTTAACCACTTGAATTATGGCAAAGTCGCTGGGTTATCAGCACTTACCGCAGGGTTGGCGACGAATGTTGCCTTGGCTGATCCAATGGAAATTAAAGTGGATAACCGCCCACCGATTACCATGATGGCTCAGCGCCAATCATCACGACAAGCGGTCGGCTCGCCAATTAACATTACTATCAATGCTAACGCTAACCAAAGTCCACAAGACATCGCTCGCCTTGTCACTCAAGAAATGCAAAAACTCGAACGGCAAAGACAAGCGAGAAGTCGAAGTCGGCTTGGTGATCGGGATTGACAAAAAATCAGTAATAGCGTAAATTTATTGTACTACTTATTGTACAAAAGGAAAAGCAATGCAAACCATTACTTATAGTGAAGCACGACAAAATCTTGCAAGTTTGATGCTTAACACCGTCAATAATGCCGATCATGTTGTGATTACCCGAGCCAAAGGCGAAAGTTGTGTGTTGATGTCATTAAGCGAATTTGAAGCTTTACAAGAAACGGCGTATTTAATACGTTCCCCTGTGAATGCACAACGTTTGATAGAATCAATACATCAATTACGTCAAGGCAATTCACAAGAAAGGACATTGATTAACGATGAAATATAAAAAAGTCTTTACAGATAATGGCTGGCAAGATTATTTATATTGGCAAGACACCGATAAAAAAATGTTAAAGCGGATCAATACGCTGATTAAAGAGATAGAGCGGACGCCATTTAGTGGAATAGGCAAGCCCGAACCCTTAAAGCATAATTTAACCGGTTTTTGGTCTCGACGAATTGATTCCGAACATCGTCTAGTTTATGCTGTCACACAAGATGAAATTCAAATCCTTGCCTGTCGTTACCACTATTAACTTACTTTTAAAAGCAAGCTCACCGCTTGCTTTTTCTTTTTTGTCATCTTCCCTTTCACACTCGCCCACGCTCGCCAAACAAATTGGCTTTCGTCACAATGCGGCAATGAATACCGACATTTTACGCCGTTTAGATAATTTACTCCGATTAGGGCGAATCGCTGAAATTGACCCAAGTAAAGCCTGTGTTCGTGTCGAAATTGGCAAAATCTTAACTGATTGGCTACCTGTTTTAGCACTCCGTGCTGGCACAAGCCGTTCGTGGTCATTCCCCACTGTGGGGGAACAGTGCTTGGTAATGGCGATTGGGGGCATTTCAGAACATAGCGTGGTTTTAACGGGACTTTACACGCAAACTCACCCCGCACCAAGTGATGATCCTGATGAACATCTGTTTGTGTTTGCTGATGGTGCCGAAATTCGCTACAACCAAGCCAGCCACGCCTTGAATGTAAAAGGTATCGCCACGGCAACCATTCAAGCCAGCGAAAGTATTACCGCAGATACGCCGACCTTACATTGCACCGGCAACGTCAATATTGATGGTTCGCTCAGTGTGAAAGGGGAAATCTCTGCACAAGGTGCGGTCAGTTCTAGCACCCAAGTGAGTAGTAAGGGCATTAACTTAACTAGCCACACGCATTCTGGTGTTGAACCGGGTAATAAACGAACCGGCACGCCGGCTTAACAAGCGGTCGATTTTTAACAACATTTTGCAAGCTACCGATGAACAGACATAACGGCACAACCTTAGATGACAGCCAACATCTACGCCAATCAATCAGCGATATTCTGCTAACCCCGATTGGCACCCGTATTCAACGGCGAGAGTATGGCAGTTACTTATTTGAATTGATTGACCGCCCTCAATCCCACGCTTTGGCATTACAAATTGCGGCGGCGAGTGTGATGGCATTAAAAAAATGGGAGCCCAGGATTTCGGTCACGGCATTTAACGTGCATTTAGCCCCCCATTCTCCCCATCAAATCACGGCGGACTTGTTAGGCATTTATCAAGAAAACCAACAACAAGTTCGCCTTGATAAATTAGTCATTGCTTAGGAAATATTATGCCGATCGTTGATCTCTCTAAACTCCCCGCACCCAAAATACTTGAAGATGTCGATTTTGAAACCCTCTTAGCAGAACGCAAAGCCGCTTTTTTGAGCCTTGTTAGTGAAGAGGAGCGTGAAAAGTGGGCATTTCGTTTGGAATTAGAAAGCGAACCGGTGGTGAAATTACTGCAAGAGAATTGCTACCGCGAATTACTGCTCCGCTCACGCTATAACGAAGAAGCCAAAGCCGTGATGTTGGCGTATGCGACTGATTCCGACCTTGATGTCATTGCGGGCAATTTCAACGTACAGCGTAAAGTTTTACGCCCTGCTGATCCAACGGCTATTCCACCTATTCCAGCCGTGATGGAAAGTGACAGTGATTTACGCCGACGAACTCAACTGGCTTTTGAAGGAATGAGTGTTGCAGGCCCTCGTTCGGCTTATTTATTTCACGCAATCTCTGCCCACGCGGATGTGGCTGACGTTTCGGTGGAATCTCCTCAACCCGCGCATGTCACGGTAACGGTGCTTTCACATCAAGATAACGGTGTCGCCAGTGCCGAAGTGCTGAAAGCGGTACAGGATGCGGTAAATGCCGATCACGTTCGCCCCATTGCCGATAGAGTGACAGTGCAATCAGTCCAACTGCATACTTACAGCGTTCAAGCCAAACTGTATCTTTACCGTGGCCCTGAAAGTGAGCCGATTCTCAATACGGCTAAAGCCCGTTTAGATAAATACGTCAAAGAGCAACACCGCTTAGGGCGAGATATTACCCTTTCTGCCCTTTATGCCACCTTGCACGTTGAAGGCGTACAACGCATTGTGCTGACCGAACCAAGGGAAGATATTGTTCTACCAAGTCATAAAGCCGGTTTTTGCAGTGGTATTCAGTTAACCACCGAGGTTGCCGATGACTACCAATAATGCCTTAAAAACCCTACTCCCAATGGGTTCAACCCCTCTTGAAAAACAAGCGAGCATTGCCCTTGCTGAAGCATTAAAAGTGCCAAGTATTGTGGCGGATTTACTCAATCCCGACCGTTGCCCAGTGCATCTCTTGCCTTACTTGGCTTGGGCGTTCTCCGTGGATAAGTGGGATCAGAATTGGACTGAAGCGGTTAAACGTATTGCAATTAAAGAGAGTTATCAGATTCATAAACACAAAGGCACGATTTCTGCGGTAAAACGGGTGGTACAACCTATCGGCTATTTAATGGAGTTAAAAGAGTGGTGGCAAGAAAGCCCCCAAGGCGAAGCGGGCACCTTCTCGATGACGATTGAAGTGCCGGAAAGTGGACTAAATGAAAGCACCTATCAAGAGTTGGTGCGGTTGGTCGATGATGCCAAACCGATTTCTCGCAAATTGAAACATCTTGCGATTGCCGTCACGCCAACAGGCGAAATCCATGTTTTTACAGGCTTACAAATGGCTGAAATTATTTCAGTTTATCCTCAATAAAGGGAAATAGAATGACAAAAACTTACTATTCCATTTTAACCCAACAAGGCGAGCAAGCCTTTGCCAACGCAACGGCAAATGGACAAGCGGTTCGTATTACTCATATTGCCATTGGTGATGGGAATGGCAAAAACATCACACCAGAACGCAATCGAACCGCCCTTGTTCACGAAGTGCATAGAGCCCCGGTGGATAGTGTGCAAGTCGATCCGAAAAACAGCCGACAAATTATTGTTGAACAAGTTTTACCTGAAAATGTCGGCGGATTTTGGGTGCGGGAAATTGGACTTTATGACAGCTTTAACAAGCTGATCGCCGTGGCCAACTGCCCCCCAAGTTATAAGCCAACGGCCAGTGAAGGAAGTGGCAAGATTCAAATTGTCCGTATTGCCTTGTTAGTCAGTTCAAGTTCGGCGGTGGAAATGGTGGTTTCCAGCGATCTCCTTTTTGCCACTCGCCAACAGCTCACACCAAAAACCTTGACTGCGACAACACGCAATAGCGTTGATGATACGGGCCATACCCACGAAATCGCCAAAGGTTCTACGACACAAGCTGGGTTAATTCAATTGACGAGCGACACCGGCTTAGATAGCGAGAGCTTGGGGCTTTCGGCAAAAGCGGGGAAAAAGCTGGCGCAAGAGATTGCACAAAATAAGCTAAACACTACACAAAATTATATTCCCAACAGTAAAAAATCCTCTGCAACGAACTCGGCGAGTAACGATACCGTAGCGACATCAGCCGCAGTGAAGGCGGTGAATGACAATGCGAATAGCCGGTTTTCTAAACAAGGTGGGGAAGTTTCGGGCAGAATAACAATTCGAAATGGGGATTATTCTGGGATTGATTTGATGAATGATGCGAAGTATCGACTCATTTTGGAAAGTAAACCCCATAATAACAATGATATTGGTGCCATAATTTATCGTAATAGCGCTTGGGAAAATGAAGCGCAAATCAAGATACCGAAAAAGACGGGCACATTGGCTATTTTTGAAGAAGTCCTTTCCCAACAAGGCGGGACGTTACGGGGTATTTTAGAAATCGATACAACCAACAGTTTCTTAAGAGGTAAACGCAAGGGCAATCATGGTTGGTATATCGGTTTTCAGAATAGTGAATCAGATGACGCCTATTTTTATCATTACATTTATGAAACTTATGTCGCACTAAAACAGAATGCTGCAGAATTCAATAAGAATGTTATTGCACCGGATTTTCAAACCAACAAAGGGAAGCGTTTAAGCAGTGCATTACAAAAAAGTGATATTGCCGTGATTTCAGGTTCCCTCACTAATGGCGCGACCCTTCCTCTTCCATCAGGATTTAATCAAAACCAATGTCGTTGGTTAGTTTCAATTAAAGCGGATGTGAATATTGACCGAGTGAAAAAATCGGATTTAGAAAATACGCGTACAGAGTGTTATGTTGATAATAATCGCCGAGTTGTGGCAAGAGTGATTAGTCGAGGGGGAACACATACCGAATCGAAAACAGGCATACGTTATGATAATTCGGAAGCAAATTATATTGTGATTGGGATTAAATAGGAGGGGAGCGTATGTATTATTTATTTGATAAACAAGGTCATTATTTAGGGAATTGCGACCTTTCCCCTAACCTTGATGATCTTGCTAGTCGTGAAGAAGTGGCTGTCGAGTGTGATCAAGTTTTCATTCGCCCTGTGTTAACACAAGGAAAAATCATAGAGCAAGGTTTGCCTCCAAGTGATTTTCATGAATGGAATGGCAATAAATGGGTGCTTTCCAAAGACAAGCAAGCGGACATGTTAGCCCAAGCGAAGGCGAATAAACTCGCGGACATCAATCGTCAAGCCCAAGTCTTTGTGGATGCGATTGCTGATACCAACACCACCCCCGACTTTGAGCGGGAAACTTGGCAGGAACAAGCCAACGAAGCGAAGGCGTGGAAAGCGGATGCCACAAGCCCGACGCCAGTGTTAGAGACGATTGCCAGCGCCCGAGGCATTCCCCTTGATATTTTGCGGGAAAAAGCCTACGAAAAAGCCATCGGTTATCAGCTTTTAGGCGCCACAGTAGCCGGGCAACGGCAAGCGTTAGAAGACCGGTTAAAGCAAGCAAATACGCTTGAAACGGTAGCGGCAATTGAGGTGGCATTCTTTTTACCTACTGCGAACAAGGAGAATGTAAATGACGTTTAAACAGTGGTTAAAACAGGTTTTTATCGGGCTTGACCAATTTATCAATACCCTTGCTTTTGGTTATGCGGATGAAACGATTTCTAGCCGTTGTTACCGTAAGTACATTTTGCAAGGTGACAAAAAATGGCGTTGGAAAATCCTCTATCATGTTGTTAATGGGCTATTTTTCGATAAAAACCATTGCAAAGAAGCCTATGAAAGTGAGATTGAGCGCAAGCAGTATCCGGCGTTTTATCGCCAAAAATCGCAGTAAATTTGTCATTTTCCCTTTCACATTTTCAACCGCTCGCTTTCTGGGCGGTTTTTTCTCACAATGTTTCCCGCTTTTTAACCTTTCTTTTTTTATTAATCTCACCTAACCAAAAGGGCTTTTTATGTCTGATGAATATCTCCATGGCGTGCGAGTGTTGGAACTCACTGACGGCACTCGCCCGATTAAAAGTATTGCAACCGGAGTCATTGGGGTAGTGGTTACCGCAAATGATGCCGATGCCACTGTATTTCCCCTCAATGAACCCGTCTTAATTACTGACCCGCTTTCTGCGATTGCTAAAGCAGGGAAACAAGGCACATTAGCATCAACCTTGGATGCCATTTCGGATTTAGTTCGCACCCCTTGTGTGATTGTGCGGGTAGAAGAGCCGAGTGGGAGTAATGCGGATACCTTGACGGCAAATATCATCGGCACAGTCAATAACAAGGGTAAATACACAGGCTTAAAAGCCTTGCTCAATGCCAAAACTAAATTAGGCATTAAGCCTCGCATTTTAGGCGTGCCAAAGTATGACAATCAAACGGTGGCAACTGAGCTTGCCAGCATTGCGAAAAAACTCAATGCCTTTGCCTACATTTCAACGAATGGGGCAACCACCAAAGAACAAGCGGTAACTTATCGTCAAAAATTTGCACAGCGTGAAGTGATGATGATCCACGGCGATTTCACCGCTTTTGATGTGAATAAGAAACAAACCAGTACTGATTTTGCGGTCGCCCGTGCCTTGGGCTTGCGCGCTAAGCTGGATAAAGAGATTGGCTGGCATAAGAATTTATCCAATATGGCTGTGGACGGTGTCACTGGTGTGTCGTTGGATATGTCCTTTGATATTCAAGATAGCTCCACCGATGCCAATTTCCTCAATGAAAAAGGCATTACTGTTTTAGTCAATTACAACGGCTACCGTTTTTGGGGAAGCCGCACTTGTGCCGATGACCCAATTTGGGCATTTGAACAGTATGTCCGCACCGCTCAGGTGATTCGAGATACCTTTGCCGAAGCCTACGATTGGGCGATTGATAAACCTATCACGCCAACCTTGGCTAAAGATATGGTGGAGATGATTAACGCTAAATTTAGAACGTGGAAAGCACAAGGCTATATTGTGGATGGTAAAGCGTGGGTCGATGCTGAAATCAACAATAAAGATGAACTCAAAGCGGGTAAATTCTATATTGACTATGATTTTACACCAGTGCCAAGTTTGGAAAATCTCAACCTACGCCAATGTATTACGGATAAATATTTAGTCGATTTCGCCGCAAAAATTGCGACAGCATAAGGATAAAACGTTATGGCATTACCAAGAAAATTAAAACTATTTAACGTCTTTTTAGACGGTAACCACTATCAAGGGCAAGCGGTCGCGATTACGCTCCCGAAGCTGACAAGTAAAGTCGAAGCCTACCGTGCCGGCGGTATGATGGGCGAAGTCGATGTCGATCTTGGCTTAGAAAAATTAGAGCTTGAACACACCTATGGGGGCATTATGCCTGAAATCTTCAAACAATTTGGCTTAGCCAATATTGACGGTGCAATGGTGCGTTTCTCCGGCTCTTACCAGCGAGATGACACCGGCGAGACAGATGCCGTAGATATTGTGATGCGAGGTCGCCATACGGAAATTGACGGCGGCGAAAGCAAATCCGGTGATGATACCGAATTTAAGGTCAAATCATCATTGACCTATTACAAACTCACTATTAACGGCGCGGATGTGGTTGAGATTGATATGCTCAACACCGTGTTTAAAGTGGATGGGCAAGACCGCTATGCCCAACATCGTAAAAATATTGGTTTATAACCTAAACAAAGGAAAAAACAAATGGCTAAAAAATACCAAGACCGCACGAATGTCAAAGTCGTGACCCTTTCAACCCCTGTTATCCGTGGTGAGCAACAGATTAGTGAAATTACATTAAACAAGCCTAATGTACTGGCATTAAAAGGCTTGAACTTATTGAGTGTGATGCAATTAGATGTCAATTCTGCCTTGGAATTGCTCCCTCGTATTACGCAACCAACCTTAACCAAAGCAGATTTAATCGCAATGGAAGTGGATGATTTCACCGCCTTAGTCAGCGAAACCACGGCTTTTTTCGTGAAAGCGGAGGCGACAGCGACGGACGAAACCGAAGCCTAGTCATTCCGAAAAATGTCGAAGATCCGATTGCTGATATTGCCACCGTCTTTCACTGGCCACCCAGTGCTTTTGATGAAATGACACTCGATGAACTGATGATTTGGCGAGAAAAGGCAAGAGTTCGGGCAGAAATCGAGGAATAAAATAAAAAATGGGCGGAGTTTCTTTCGCCCATTTTTCATGAGGAAAAATATGTTTCAAAATTTCGCAATGCTTTCCCTAGGGTTATTTGTCTTTACGATGAAAACGATACCCTATCAACAATTTCAACGTTCTCTCTCTTGGCGACATCCTAGCAATGCCGTGATTGGCAAATTACCTCGCACTCAATTTACAGGTAAAGAGAGTGAAACCATCAGCTTATCTGGCACATTGATGCCTGAGATCACAGGGGGAAGCCTTAGTCTTACGATGCTTCAAATTATGGCAGAACAGGGCAAAGCCTATCCATTGATCAGTGGCTCTACCTTTCTGATTCTTGGTTGGTTTGTGATTGAAAGTATTGAGCAAACGGGGTCTTTTCCCTTTGGTGATGGGGCATTTCGTCAAATTGATTTTACCCTTAACTTAAAACGGGTAGATGACAGTTTATTTGCAGATGTTACCGATAAAATTATGAGTTTCTTATGATGAGTTTAGATTCCCTTTTTAAACACGGGCATAAAATCCCACAACTTTATTTAACCGTCACAACGCCAAATGGCGATAAAAACGATTTAAGCCAAGTGCTGACGGAACGTTGTATAAGCCTCACTTTAACCGATAGCCGAGGCTTTGAGGCTGATCAGCTTGATATTACTCTTGATGACAGCGACAACGCCGTGCAACTGCCAAGCCGTGATGCCGTGCTTGAATTAGCGATTGGGTGGAAAGGCGAACCGCTTGTATCAAAAGGAAAATATACCGTTGATGAAGTGGAGTACCAAGGAGGAGCAGATTCAGCGAATCAGTTTACTATTCGGGCAAGAAGTGCCGATTTAAAGGGGTCACTTTCTACTAAAATGGATCGGAGTTTTCATAAAATTACCGTCGAGAAATTAATTGAAGTTTTGGCCAAAGAAAACGATTTAGAGCCCTTAGTCGCCTTTGAATTTATTGGGCGGGAAATATTTCACCTTGATCAAACCAACGAAAGCACCATCAATTTACTCACTCGCCTTGCGGAAGAATATGACGCTATTGCTACCGTTAAAAATGGCTATCTTATGTTTCTGCGAGCTGGTTTAAGTCAATCTGCAACAGGGAAAAAATTGCCAGATGTACAATTTATCCGAAAAGAAGTGAATAATTTTCAATTCAGCCTTGCAGAAGGGGATAACTACACCGCCGTGAGAGCCTACTGGCATAACCAAGATACAGGTGAAAAAGGCGAAATTGTGATTGATGAAAACAGCGAAATTAAGCGCGAACATTGGAAGCTAAAAGGGCGGACAACGGCTAAAAAAACGACTTCAAAAACGGTCAAGAAAGCGAATAAACGCCGAAAAGCGAAGAAGAAAAAACCTATTCGGCAGTTTAGTAAGAATAAAAAAAACGTCCTTTACCAACACGCCCCGGTGGAAAGTGATGCCAATCAAATGAAAACCTTGCGGAAAGTGTACAAGTATAAAGCCGGCGCATTACAAGCCGCAAAATCTGCTTTTGATAAAATGAAGCGCGGTATAGCAAGCCTCAATCTCGACCTTCCTGAAGGTCAGCCCGAGCTCTTTCCTGAAATCCCAGTGCAAGTATCAGGCTTTAAACCCGAGATTGATGCCACAGAATGGATAATTAAACAAGTAGAACATAGCTTATCCACTGATAGTGGCTACACCATGAGACTAGAGTTGGAAATGAAAGTGGATGAAAAACCAAAAGAAATTAAAGAAGTGAAAGATGTTTCAAAGGTAAAGTAGTGAGAGGACACGACAAATAAAAAAGGGCGACACCGATCATCAAAAATCAGCACCGCCACTTTATCGCCACTTAGATTTTTATTTAAGAGGCTTTCTTTTGTAACTTTTTGATTTTAAAAGATATTATTCTCCATAATACGCTTTGGTCA
Source organism: Pasteurellaceae bacterium Macca (assembly GCA_023101485.1). GTDB lineage: Bacteria > Pseudomonadota > Gammaproteobacteria > Enterobacterales > Pasteurellaceae > LVZB01. Next base: position 1,713,112 of record LVZB01000001.1, read on the forward strand.
TAATCTCTTCCATGTCAGACACTAATGCTAAGCGTGGGTTGGCTGGGGTGCATTGGTCTTCAAAGGCGTGGTATGCCAACTCGGTTCTCGCATCAAGGAAGGCTTTTTCTTCTACACCTTGGGCTTTTAAGGACATTTCGACCCCACAACGAACCGCAAGGTGATGTACCGCTTTGGCGTAAGATTCGACCCCTTCTTCCGGTGTAGATGCCGGCAAGCCAAGCATTTTAGCAATGTCTTGATAACGTTTATCGGCAACATAATCCGTATATTTCGGCCAAGTCGCCACTTTGGTTGGGCGTGTGCCGTTATAGCGAATCACATGAGGCAACAAGATCGCATTGGTGCGTCCGTGAATGGTGTGGAATTTACCGCCGATTTTGTGCGCCATGGAGTGACAGATTCCTAAGAAAGCGTTAGCAAATGCCATGCCTGCCATGGTGGAAGCGTTGTGCATTTTTTCCCGTGCCACTTCATCAAACTCTTTGACGGATTTTTCCAAATTCTCAAAGACTAATTTAATCGCTTGGAGGGCTAAACCGTCGGTGTAGTCGTTCGCTAAAATAGAGACATAGGCTTCGGTGGCGTGGGTCAGCACGTCTAAGCCCGTATCGGCAGCCACTTTCGCTGGCACAGACATCACAAGTGCAGGGTCAACAATCGCTACGGTTGGTGTGAGGGAGTAATCCGCAAGAGGATATTTAATATCGCCGTCAGTAATTACCGCAAATGGGGTCACTTCTGAACCTGTTCCGGAGGTGGTTGGAATACCCACAAATTTCGCCTTTCTCCCTAATTGTGGGAATTTAAACGCTCGTTTGCGAATATCCATAAATTTTTGCACAAGGTCGCGGAAATCCACTTCTGGTTGCTCGTAGAATAACCACATCACTTTGGCGGCATCCATTGGCGAACCACCCCCGAGGGCAATAATGGTATCCGGTTGGAAGCTTCGCATTAACTCGGTACCACGGCGAACGGTTTCAATGCTTGGGTTAGGTTCAACATCAGCAAAGAGTTGGTAAGTCACCGGATTACGGCGTTGATCGAGTTGGTCAGTAATGCGTTTGACGAAACCAAGATCCACCATTGAACGGTCTGTGACGATCATCACTTTCTCCGCCCCTTTCATGGATTTAAGATATTGAATGGAATCCCGTTCAAAGTAGATTTTAGATGGCACTTTAAACCACTGCATATTATTTCTCCGTCTGCCCACACGTTTGATATTTAATAGGTTGAATGCACTGACATTATTACTCACGGAGTTTTTACCGTAAGAACCGCAACCTAAGGTGAGGGAAGGGAGGAAGGAGTTATACACATCGCCGATTCCCCCGAAGGTTGATGGGGAGTTCCAAATTACCCGAATGGCTTTCACGCGTTCGCCAAACTCTTTGGCAAGGGCAGAATTTTGCGTATGAATTGCTGCGGAGTGACCTAAACCGTGGAAATTAACCATCGCTTCAGCAAGGGCTAAGCCTTGTTCTGTGGAGTTCGATTTTAAGAGGGCTAGAACAGGGGAGAGTTTTTCCCGTGTGAGGGGTTCTTTTTCGCCTACTTCTTGACATTCGGCTAACAGAATGTTGGTTTTCGCTGGCACAGAAAAACCGGCTTGTTCGGCAATCCAACTGGCGGGTTTACCAACTACAGCCGAGTTAAGTTTTGCCCCTGAACAGCTTGCTTTATCCGCTTTATCGACACCAAAAATGTATTTTTCGAGCAGGGCTTTCTCTTTTTTATTCACGAGATAAACGCCGTAAGATTGCATCTCTTTGACAAATTCATCGTAGATCTCTTTATCCACAATGGCGGCTTGCTCTGAGGCACAAATCATACCGTTATCAAAGGATTTGGACATCACAATGTCATAAACCGCTTGTTTGAGTTTCGCGGTTTTTTCTACATAGGCAGGCACGTTACCTGCACCTACACCAAGGGCTGGTTTTCCGCAAGAATAAGCGGCTTCTACCATCGCATTTCCGCCGGTGGCAAGAATCGTGGCAATGCCTGGGTGTTTCATCAACAGGGAAGTCCCTTCCATAGAAGGGGTGCTAATCCATTGGACACAGTTTTTCGGCGCACCAGCTGCAACGGCTGCTTCATAAACAATTTTGGCAGCGTGGGCTGAACATTGTTGGGCAGAAGGGTGGAAGGCAAAAACAATCGGGTTACGGGTTTTGAGGGCGATTAAGGCTTTGAAAATGGTGGTGGAAGTGGGGTTTGTGGTCGGTGTGATCCCACAGACAACCCCCACAGGGTCAGCAATTTCGGTAATCCCTGTGACATCATCTTCACTGATAACCCCTGCAGTTTTTAAGTGGCGCATATTATTAACCACATATTCACACGCAAACAGGTTTTTGGTGGCTTTATCTTCAAACACGCCACGGCCGGTTTCCTCAACGGCGTGGAGTGCTAATGCACCGTGTTTATCTAGTGCGGCGACGGAGGCTTTCGCGACAATATAATCCACTTGTTCTTGGTTTAATTGGCGAAATTCCTCCAAGGCTTTTAAGCCCCTTTCGACTAACTCATTCACTTCACGTTGTGCATCGTAAGCTTCGGCAGATTTTTCATGTTGAGCCATAAGAAGTTCCTCTAAGATTTATTTTAACTGATGAAATTATTATCCATTTAAGGGGATTTTTCCCCTATATTCATAGGATATTTAGTGTTGTTATGATCTATATCAACTTTTTGAGAATCGCTATCATCTTGTTAAAAAAGCTGAAACAGGGATGTAACAAATTGCTTATGATTTTTCAGCAAACTATCCCTTGAGAGATCTTTTGGCAGAATGGGTAAATAGTGGTAGGATATAGCCATTTTTTACTAAACGTGCGACTTCTCCCTATTAACGCTTTAACAAGCGGTCATTTTTGGGCAACAATTTGCACCGCACCACCTGTACCATCTGATTAACGAGAATATGAAAGATATTTTACGCATCGCCACGCGTCAAAGCCCTCTAGCCCTCTGGCAAGCCAATTTTGTAAAAACTGAGCTTGAAAGCCGTTTTCCTGAATTAAGCGTTGAATTAGTCACGATGGTGACTAAAGGCGACATTATTTTAGATACGCCGTTAGCAAAAATTGGCGGCAAAGGCTTATTTGTTAAAGAATTAGAACTTGCTTTATTAGAAAACCGTGCGGATTTAGCCGTTCATTCGATGAAAGATGTCCCTATGGTATTCCCGGAAGGCTTAGGCTTAGCGGTAATTTGCGAGCGTGAAGATCCGCGTGATGCGTTTGTCTCCAACCGTTTCAACAGTTTAGATGAACTTCCTGCGGGGGCAGTGGTGGGCACATCGAGCCTACGCCGTCAATGTCAGTTAATGGCACAATATCCGCATTTAGAGATTCGCTCTTTACGGGGCAATGTTGGCACAAGATTGAGCAAATTAGACAATGGCGAATATGACGCCATTATTTTAGCCGCGGCAGGGCTGATTCGCTTAGACATGGCAGAACGCATCAAGCAGTTTATCCCCGTAGAAACCTCTCTCCCAGCCGCAGGACAAGGGGCGGTAGGCATTGAAACACGCTTAAATGATGAACGGGTGTTGCGTTATGTGAATAGCTTGAATCACCCACAAACAGCGACTTGTGTGGTTGCAGAACGTGCAATGAATACCCGATTACAAGGTGGCTGCCAAGTGCCTATTGCAGGTTTTGCGATGTTACACGGCGAAGAGATTACCCTTAATGCACTTGTCGGCTCTCTTGATGGTAAAACGCTAATTCGAGCAGTGGCTTCATCAAAAGCACAAGAAGCCGAAGCCCTTGGTGTGCAAGTCGCCGAACAATTATTAGCCCAAGGTGCAGATCGCATTTTGGCAGAAATTTATCAAGATTAGTATGAACGTATTAATCACCCGCCCAACGGAACGGGGGAAGCAATTAGTCGAAATGTTGGCAGAACGGCAGATTTTTGCCATTCATCAGCCCCTTTTTGAGATTGAAGCAGGGCATGATTTACCACAACTGCCTTCTCTTCTTGCCCGTTTAAATGCGGGGGATTATCTTTTTGCCGTATCGCGTAATGCAGTCGATTTTGCCTATGAAACGCTGAAACAGACGGGCTTTTTATGGCGTGCAGATCTCCATTATTTTGCCGTCGGGCAATCAACGGCACAATATTTCACGAGTTTATCGGAGCAAGGGGTTAAATACCCAATTTCGACTGAAAATAGTGAAGGTTTGCTCAATCTTCCCGAAATGGCGGATTTACAGGGCAAAAGCGTGGTTATTTTACGGGGCAATGGAGGGCGAGAACTCTTTGCGGAACAGGCAACCCTTCGAGGGGCAAATGTTCAATTTGTTGAGTGTTATCAACGTTTACAAACTGATCCCCAACTAAATGAAAAAATCAGCCTCGCCAAACGAGTAGGCATTGATACTATTGTGGCAACAAGCGGTGAAATTCTCATAACATTGGTAAAGCAGACCGATGAAGAGAATCAAGCGTGGTTAAAAAGTTGTACATTGTGCGTAGTTGGGGAGCGCCTTGCTCGTCTTGCTCAAAAATTAGGTTGGCAAGGCTGCCAAATTCGCATCTCTGCGAAAGCCGATAATCTCAGTTTATTAAATACATTACTTTAATTTCAAAAGGTGGAACTATGTCAAAACAGAGTAAAAAGCCAAGAGTGATTAATGAAGCAAATTCAGCCATTGATCCTATTGACGCCATTGAAGCAGTAGAAAATAACGCTGATAATGGCGTAGATTCTACGTCAGAAATCCAAAATTTAGAACAGCAAGAGCCTGAACAGGCAGAGGATAATAAAATGGCAACACAGAAAGCCAAGGAAAAAGAAGTCGAAAAACAGCCCGAGCCAAAAGCAAAATCCGGCGGAAAAGCAATTGCTTTACTTGCATTGTTAGTAGCACTTGGTGTAGGTGGGGTTGGTCATTATTTAGCGAATCAAAAATTTAGCCAAGTGGAAGCGGAAATTGCTAAATTAGCGAATAAACCGGTAGTGCAACAAAATGCCGTAGAAATGCCAAATTTTGATGCCGAAAAAGCGCAAATTGCGAAATTAACGAGCGATTATCAACAAGCCCTTGATAAAGTGGCGCAACTTGAGCGTGAACAAGCCGTTTATACGCAACAAATCAATCAATTACAGCAAAAAATCCAAAAATTAGGTTCAGGTTCAAAAGCCGATCAAAGCGAATGGTTACTCTCGGATGCGGATTTCCTACTGAATAATGCCCTACGCAAAGTGGTGTTAGATAACGACATTGATACTGCCCGTAGCCTTTTAATTGAAGGGGATAACGTATTAAGCCGTATCGCTGATCAGCGTGTAATCGCTGTGCGTGATGCTATTAAGAAAGATTTAAATCAGCTTTCTAGCGTGAATGAGGTGGATCAAAATAACTTGATGCAACGTCTTGCCCAGTTAGCGAATCTTGTTGATGATATGCCACTTGCGGCAGACAGCACAATGGCAGAGAAAGAGAGTGGCGAAGTGAGCGACTCCATTGAAGATTGGCAGAAAAATATCGAGAAAAGTGCCGATTCTTTCTTAAATCACTTTATCCGTGTGAGTGATAAATCTGCCGTGAAAGAGAAAGCCTTTATTGCCCCGAATCAAGAAGTGTATCTGCGTGAAAATATCCGTTTGCGCTTACAAATCGCGATTCTGACGATTCCTCGCCAACAAAATGAGCTGTATAAACAATCCCTTGAAGCGGTGAGCAGTTGGGTGAGAAGCTACTTTGACGTGAAAAATGACAACGTTAAAACCTTCCTCAGTGAAGCGGATGATTTAATCGAAAAATCGATCTATATCGATGCTCCAAATCAGCTACAAAGTTTGAGCTTGTTAAATCAATTATTAAATAAAGCGCCAAAACCGATTAGCAAAATTCAAATTGAGGAGGAGAAATCCCTCGAAGAGTTAAAACCTGCCGAGCCAAAAGCAGAAGACGGGAAAACCCCAGCGATGGAAGAAAAAGCCCCGGAGGTAAAACCGCAATCTGAGGCGACACCACCTGCATCTCAGCCAACGGCACAATAGGAGGAATGGTTATGTTTCGCGTACTCTTTTTAATGCTCATTGTCCTTGCAGGCTTAGTGGCAGCGCCTTATTTAGCGGGTCATCAAGGCTATGTGCGGATTGAAACGGATGGTAAAGTCATTGAGATGAGCTTGGTGATGTTAGTCGTCTTTTTTGCCATCCTCATGGGGGCGGTCTATTTCCTTGAATGGATTGTCAGCCGTTTTCTCCGTTTAAGCCGTGGTTCTTACCACTGGTTTGGTAACCGCAAACGTAAAAAAGCGCAACAACAAACCCTCGAAGGCTTAATGAAAATGACCGAAGGGGATTACTCCAAAGCGGAGAAACTCATCGGTAAAAATGCTAAGCATTCTGATGAACCGGTGTTGAACTTTATTAAAGCAGCGGAAGCTGCTCAACAACGGGGGGATGAACTTGGGGCGAATAAATACCTCATTGAAGCCACAAAAGTTGCAGGACCAAATAACGTGGCAGTAGAGATTGCGCGCACGCGAATTTTATTACAACAAGGTAAAGTGCCAGCGGCTCGTAGTGCCGTGGATAGCTTGTTAGTGCTTGCACCAAATAATATTGATGCGTTACGTCTAGCCATTACCATTTATCAAAAATCCAAAGCCTATAAAGCCTTAGATGACGTGTTAGAAAGCGTAGGGCAACGGAGCTTCCTCTCTGCGGAGGAGTTTGAAAGCCTAGAACGCTTTGTGGATGATGGTTTACTTGACGAAGTGATGAATGAAGAGGGGCAAGAGGGCTTACTCAAATGGTGGGATAACCAATCTAGCCGTCGTCGCCGTTCTGTGTATGTCCGTGTTGCCTTAATTCAACGCTTAATTGATGCCGATGATCACGATTCCGCGACTCAAATCGCCCTTGAAACGGTGAAAAAATTTGAAGATGAACAGCTTGATCTGCTCTTTACTCAGCTTACTCGCTTACAAGTCGATGACGGCGCGAAATTGCTTAAAGTCTTAGCCAAACGAGGCGGAAAAGCCAAAGTGCATTACAGTGATGATTATGCCCGTGCGTTAGGTTATCTCTATACACGACAAGGTTTATTCGACAAAGCGAAGCCTTATTTTGTGCAGTTACTTGAACATCAAGAGTGTCATGTAAATGACCGTATTATGGCACTTTATGTAGCGGAGCAAACGCACGATAAAGAGTTAGCACAACGCTTACAAGCCGAGAACCTCAAAGCAGTGAATGTGGAAAGCAAAGAGGTCGAGGGAGAACTCCTCGCCTTACCTGAACTTCCCGAGGCGAAATAAGCCCCCTTTGAACTGACTTAAAGACCGCGACAAGCGGTCTTTTTCTCTTTGAAATTTGCTATGACATTATTTGACGCGAAAAACTTCCTAAAAGATACTCCCAATTTACCTGGGGTGTATCGTATGTATGATGCCAAAGATAAGATCATTTATGTCGGTAAAGCCAAGGATCTAAAAAAACGGCTGGGCAGTTATTTTCGATCCCAACTCGCCAGCCGTAAAACGGAAGCCCTTGTGGCACAGATCGCGCGGATAGAAACGACGATCACCCACTCCGAAACCGAAGCCCTACTATTAGAGCATAACTACATTAAGGAAAATCAGCCCCGTTATAATGTGCTATTGCGGGACGATAAATCCTATCCCTATATTTTACTTACCAAGCATCAACATCCTCGTATTGGCAGTTTTCGGGGAAGTAAAAAGATTGCGGGGGAGTATTTCGGCCCTTATCCTAATGCGGGGGCTGTACGGGAAACCTTGAATTTACTGCAAAAATTATTTCCCATTCGCCAATGTGAAGATAGCTATTACAAAAACCGTTCTCGCCCTTGCTTACAATACCAAATTGGACGATGCCTTGCCCCTTGTGTAGCAGGTTATTATGACCAACAAGAATACGATCAACAGGTGCAACTGGTGCGGTTGTTTTTACAAGGTCGGGATAATCAAGTGGTAGAGTATCTTATTCAGAAAATGGAAAGCGCCGCCGCTGATCTCGATTTTGAAAATGCCGCCCGTTTTCGCGATCAAATTCAACAAGTGCGAGCGGTGACGGAGAAACAGTTTGTCAGTAATGAACGATTAGATGATCTGGATATTATCTCCATTGCCTATCAACACGGCATTGCTTGCGCCCATATTCTTTTTGTGCGTCAGGGAAAAGTGTTGGGCAACCGCAGTTATTTCCCTAAAGTACCTAATCATACGGAATTAGCGGAATTAAGTGATACCTTTATCGGGCAGTTCTATTTACAGATGAATCAACACCGCACGATTCCGCATCAAATCGTTATTGATCAAGCGGTGAGCGAAGCCGAAGCCTTAGAAGCGGTGCTTAGTGAGCAGGCTGGGCATAAAGTGACGATTCAGGGCAAGGTTCGAGGGGAAAAAAGCCGTTACTTAGCCCTTGCCAACACCAATGCTGTGGCGGCATTAACTTTGCAACTGAAACAAGATTCTCGTCTTCAAGCACGCTACGAAGCCCTCAAAGAGGTGCTCAATCTGCCGAAAATCACCCGAATGGAATGTTTTGACATTAGCCATACCATGGGGGAGCAGACGGTGGCCTCTTGTGTCGTGTTTGATGAAAATGGGCCATTAAAATCGGATTATCGCCGTTTTAACATCACCGGCATTACGGGGGGGGATGATTATGCCGCAATGGAGCAGGCACTGTTAAAGCGTTACGATAAACCGCTCCCACCGGAAAAAATTCCCGATATTATTTTTATTGATGGGGGTAAGGGACAGTTAAATCGCGCATTGGACACCTTTGCCCATTTGAATGTGCCGTGGGATAAAACTAAGCCCCTCTTGATTGGCGTTGCTAAAGGAGTTGAGCGTAAAGCCGGCTTGGAAACCTTACTGATTAGCAAGTGGGATAAAGAGATTCACTTACCGCCGGATAGCCTCGCCCTGCATTTGATTCAGCATATTCGTGATGAATCTCACCACCACGCCATTAACGGACACCGTAAAAAACGCCAAAAAGCCTTTACGGAAAGTGGGTTAGAAGCGATTGCCGGTGTTGGGGCAAAACGGCGACAAGCGTTGCTCAAATACCTTGGCGGTATGCAGGGGGTAAAATCGGCGACCTTAGATGAAATTGCTAGCGTGCCGGGGATTTCAGCCACATTGGCGCAGACTATTTTTGATACGTTGCAAAATAGTTAGGTTGTGAGTTTTGATGGAATGAAAGTAGGCGGTGCAAAAAATGCGAAAAATCACACCGCTTGTTTAAGCAAAAGGAGAGTAGCTTGACGCTTAAAATCTTACGTTTTCTGGTGGCATTAAGTTTATTGTATGTCATGCTTTATTTAGGAAAATGGGTCGCTTATGCCCTGCCGATTGGTATTCCCGAAAGTATTTGGGGATTGTTAATACTGTTTACGTTATTAGTATGCAAGGCAATCAAAACAGAGTGGGTAATGCCAGCGACTCGCCCGCTAACACGTTATATGTCGCTCTTTTTTCTGCCAGTATGTGGGGGAATTTTGGACTATGTTGGTGTGTTAAGCGAGAATGTAGGCTCATTAGTCATCGCGAACTTTTTGAGTACCTTAGTTTCCCTTGTTTTGATTGGTGGATTAGCCCAATGGTTATTTCGCCAAGATCAGGGGCAGGAGAAAGATCAAGACCATAGCCAAGTTAAACAAGGAGTGAAGTACGATGAGTGAATGGATAATCTATGCCTACACCTTTTTAACCGTGGGGCTATTTGCCTTAGCCACACGCATCAATAAGCGTTTGAAATCATCCATTTTAAACCCCTTTGTATTGAGCTTATTGTTGATTATTGGCGTGCTGTTTGTGGCTAATATTCCCTATGTCCGTTATTACCAAGGCAATATGCCATTAAATCAGCTCCTTGGGGTTTCTGTGGTTGCCTTGGCTTTGCCGTTTTATGAACAACTCCCTCAAATTCGCAAACATTGGGGAAAAATTGCCGTGATTGTCAGCATTGGTACGCTATTAACCATGCTAAGTGGTGTGCTTTTCGCCTATTTATTGGGCGGAAATGAAGAGATTGTGCTTTCCACGTTATCAAAATCTGTTTCTATGCCCATTGCCTTAGCCATAACCACGGAAATAGGCGGTAATGTGGCGTTAAGTGCCGCAGGGGTAGTGATTGCGGGGATTACTGGATCGGCTTTTGGTTTAGCGGTGTTAAAAATAATTCATGTGCGAAATACACACGCGATTGGTTTGGGGTTAGGAGCCGTTTCCCACGCCCTTGGTACGGCACGCGTGATGGAATATAGCATTAAAGGAGGAAGTTATGCCTCGGTGGCATTAGTTCTCTGTGGTTTGTGTTCTTCGCTTATTGCTCCTTTGGTTTTCCGTTGGATCATTGTTTGGTTTTAAGCTCAATATGTTTAATTTGCCAAAGCAGATTTGGTAGAAAACCCATTTACCGTTAGAATAGCCCGTCTTTTAATAAATGAATGAAAAATGATGTCAAAAAATGCTTTCTCACTTGATGAGATCACTCAAGATAAATCGACCTTACAGACTTTTCAACGCCTTTGGCCGATGATATCTCCCTTTAAACTCGGCATGATTGTTGCAATGATAGCCATGATCTTAAATGCCGGTGCGGATGCCTATTTAATTACGATGTTAAAGCCTTTGATTGATGAGGGCTTTGGCGGTACCTCTGACCGCGGTTTTTTAAAACTAATGGCATTTATTGTGGTGGGGCTTATTTTTGCTCGAGGGCTAACGAGCTTTATTTCAAGTTACTGCTTAGCTTGGGTTTCGGGCAAAGTCGTGATGACAATGCGTCAAAAAGTTTTTAAGCATTTGATGTTTATGCCGGTAACGTTCTTTGACCAAAACTCCTCCGGCAAATTGCTCTCACGGATTACCTACGATTCCGAACAAATTGCCAACTCTTCGGCAAGCGCTTTACAAAGTGTGGTGCGAGAAGGGGTGTATATTATCTTCTTAGTGGCAACGATGTTCTATTACAGCTGGCGGCTCTCCCTCGTGCTCTTTTTAATTGCCCCGGTTATTGCGGTATTGATTCGCTTGGTATCAAAGCGTTTCCGCCAATTAAGCCGTAATATGCAAGAATCCATGGGGAGTATGACCGAAAGTGCCGAACAGATGTTACGGGGGCATAAGGTGGTGCTTTCTTTTGGGGGGCAACAGGTTGAGGAAGCTCGTTTTAACCACACCAGTAACGATATGCGCCGTAAAGGCATGAAAATGATGGCAGCAACGGCGATTTCCGACCCCATTATTCAAGTTATCGCCTCCCTTGCCTTGGCGGTGGTACTGTTTCTTGCCGGATCGCCCGAAATTATGGGCGATAGCTTAACTGCTGGGGAATTTGCGGCGGTGATCGGGGCGTTAATGGGGATTCTTCGCCCACTTAAAACGCTCACGAATGTGAATGCACAATTCCAACGGGGAATGGCGGCCTGCCAAACGCTCTTTACCTTGTTTGATTTGCCGACAGAAAATGACAAAGGGACTTACCAAGTTGCCCGTGCTGAAGGGGATATTCTTTTTGAGAATGTTACCTTTACCTATTATGGCAAAGAACAACCCGCCTTAAATGCGATTTCCTTCCACCTACCGAAAGGCAAAACCTTAGCCTTAGTGGGGCGTTCAGGGTCGGGGAAATCCACCATTGCGAATTTAATCACCCGTTTTTATGAGATCGACTCGGGGAATATCTACCTCGATGATCGCAATATCCAAGATTATCGCTTAAATAATTTGCGTGAGCAGTGTGCGATTGTTTCCCAACAAGTTCATCTCTTTAATGATACGGTCGCCAATAATATTGCCTATGCCGCAAAAGAGAAATATAGCCGAGCGCAGATCGAACAAGCCGCCCGAGCCGCTTATGCGATGGAATTTATCGAAAAAATGCCCCAAGGGTTAGATACCATGATTGGCGAAAATGGGGTGAATTTATCCGGCGGTCAGCGTCAGCGTTTAGCCATTGCCCGTGCGTTATTGCGTGATTCTCCGGTGTTGGTGTTAGATGAAGCGACTTCGGCGTTAGATACGGAATCCGAGCGAGCGATTCAATCTGCCTTAACGGCATTGCAAAAAGATCGCACCGTGCTGGTGATTGCACACCGCTTATCGACGATTGAAAATGCCGATGAAATCTTAGTGGTGGATCAAGGCAGAATTGTAGAACAAGGGGATCATAAAACGCTCTTGGCACAAAATGGGGCTTATAAACAGCTCCACAGCCTACAATTTGCGGAATAACAGCGGAATAACAAGCGGTCTGATTTTTCCAACAATTTGCACCAAGCCCTTCGTTTGAGGGGCTTTTTTTGCGGGCAAAATTTAGTGTAAATTTGACCGCTTGTGGTGTGTTACTTCGCCGATTGCCCAAAGCGATTGCCGAGAAGAAATGCCACCAAGCCAATTAAGAGGGCTGGGACAATAAGATGGAAATTCAAGATCTTAATATTCAACAGGTTAAAGCTGATATAGCTCGTTAGCCCTGCGATCATCGAACAGATTGCCCCCGTGGCATTGGCTTTTTTCCAGAATAGCCCTAGCACGATCACCCATAAAAAGGTCGCTTCTAATCCGCCTAAGGAGAGTAGATTCAGCCAAATGAGCATTTCCGGTGGGTTAAAGGCAAAAAAGACCAGGAGTGCGGTTAAGGTCAAAGTCGTGAGGGTAGAAAACAGGCGGATTCGCCCTTCGTTGTGAATGGCGTTGGGGCGGAGGGCGAGGTAGAGATCCTTAATCAGCGTAGAGGACGATTGAATCAACATCGAATCAATGGAGGACATAATCGCCGCCATGGGAGCCGCTAAAAAGATCCCCGCCACAGCAGGTGGAAGCACTTGTAACATTAACGTCGGGATAACTTGATCCGCTAAGGTTAAATCGGGCAGAAGCACACGCCCTAATGCCCCGGAAAGGTGCATACCAAGCATTAACACCGCCACCACGACCGTACCAATCACTAACGCTTGGTGGAGGGCTTTGCTATCTCGATATGCCATACTCCGCACGGCTAAATGGGGCAAACCGATTAAGCCAAAGCAGACAAGCACCCAAAAGGAGAGCATAAAGGTGAAATCAAGGGGGCGTTCATCAATGCCGTAGGGGCGAATCAGTTGAGGGTTGATCTGTTTGAGTTGATTAATCGCATTTTCCGCACCACCGGTGGCATAAAGCACACCGCCGAGGAGGAGGAGTGTGCCGATAATCATTACCATACCTTGAATAGTATCGGTCAGCACAACGGCACGAAACCCGCCGATGAAGGTATAAAGCCCCACCGTACCGGCAAAAACGAGAACGGCTTGGGGGTAGGAGATGCCGAGTGTCGTTTCAAGTAATCGCCCTGCGCCGATAAATTGCACCACCATCATCGCAAAAAAGGAGAGCAACAGGGCAAGGCTGGCTATCCACACGACACCTCGATGTTGATAGCGTGTGTAAAGAATATCGTTAATGGTGACACTTTGGTGTTGCCGAGCAAGGCGGGCTAATTTTTTCCCGACCACGCCTAAGGTAAGCAACACCGCTGGGACTTGAATCATCGCCAATAACACCCAGCCTAAGCCATATTTATAAGCCGCCCCCGGGCCTCCAATAAAGCTACTTGCGCCCACATAGGTCGCGGCAGTGGTCATCGCAAGGACAAAGCCGGACATGGAACGCCCACCGACAAAATATTCCGTCATAAAACTCCCTCGTTGTCGTTGGCGATAGGCATAAAATGCCACGGCAAAGACAAAGAGTAAGTAGGCAAGAAGGGGAAATAAGATGGCATTATTCATCGGTATTCTCTAAATCAATCTCTTTAAAACAGCGTTTAATCACGACATAGGTCGCCAGGCTAAACAGCAAGGGGAGATAAAGGCAGGCAAGTTCAAACCAAATGGGAAAGCCGAGAACGCCTTTGCCTTCGGGGGAAAAATAAGCGAAACCGACCCAACCGATAATATAGGCGACCGTCAGCCATAATGCCCAACGGATCTCCCGAGTAATTTGTGCAAGATTTGACATGATTATCCTTAAAAAGAAACCTCGCAGAGCGAGGTTGGAAAATTAGTATTGCCACTCATCGGGGTTAATGCCCATTTCACGCATTTTGGCTTTCGCTTCATCGGGAATTTCATCGTGACGTTCTTTCATTAAATCGTCATCTGTGGGGAGGGGTTGCCCGGTGAAAGCGTGTAAAAAGGCTTCGCACAGCAATTCACTGTTGGTGGCGTGGCGGAGGTTTTTAATTTGGCGACGTGTGCGTTCGTTGGTCAAAATTTCCAACACTTTAATCGGAATTGATACCGTAATTTTTTTTACCTGCTCACTCTTTTTGCCGTGTTCAGCATAAGGGCTGATATATTCGCCATTCCAGTTTGCCATAATATTTCTCTTATTGATGATGTTGAGGGGGCGTATTTTAACCAAATGCAAGCCATCTCGCAATCTAGACGGCTAGATTTCTATTTATTTTTGAGGTTACAAGCGGTCGATTTTTTTGTAAAGTTTGTTGATGTTTGGTGACTTTTTAGTTACAAAATTGACTTTTTTCATACGGTATAAAGGAAGTCCGCACAAGCGAAGTCTGTATAAGAGATGGAGGAATAAGAATGCCTATTTCAATCGGATGTTTATTTAATCGATTTTTTGCAATCTCCCTGCTTTTTTTGCTTATTCAACAGCTTATTGTGGCGAGTTCAACCTATTGGATTAGTGAACTGGCAAGAAATGTCGCCCTTGGCGATGCCTTTTTTTATAACTTGGTTTGCTTTATTGCTTCGCTGTTTGTGGTTTATATTCCTGCTTTTTTTAGAAAACAGCTTTTGATGCAAATAAAACCTTAGGCACATCGATTGGAGTTTCTGCCCTAGCCATCAATGGAGCTAATGCTATTGGCTTTTCCAGAGCAGAAAAACCTAAAAAAAAAGAAAAAGAGGAAGAGCAAAAAAAGAGAAAGCATTAAAAAATCTTTTGGGTTAAATGAAAATCTGGGGAAAATTTTGGTAATGATTTAGAAGTTGAGCCAATTAAAAAATCCAGTCCTAGACATGATATTGGCACTATTGCCAGCAACAATAGCCCGACGGAAAGGGCTGGAAGAGCAAGCAAAAATTCTGAATTTTTAGCAGAAAATTCTGCTAAGACTAATAAAAATAGCATGAATTTTAACCCAAGGTTTTAATGTCCCCAATCAAAGTTAAAATCTTGAGCTAGAAAGAAAAATAAAAATGAGCAAAGATAGGCAAGATTTTAAAAATTTTGTGCAGAATCAAGGGATTACATTTTCTTCTCCAATGGAAGAGATGGATGCCATGAGAGAATTTTTACTGAGAAAAAATAAAGACAAGTAATATAAAATAAAAGATAAAGTAAGTGATTTATTACTTACTTTATCTTTTTTATTTAAAATTTATAAGAGCTTTCAATTAATTTTAGAAAATCAATTCTTTTTTTATTTTTATTTATGAGTTTTTGTTTGGTTTCTTTATCATTAACAACCACAAGAAAAAGATTATCAATTTTTTCAATTCTTTGTATAATTAATTTGCTGTATAATTTTTCCTCAAAAAGTTTTTTGTATAATTTTTTTCTTTTGTTCATAAAAGCCATATAAACATCTTCATAATTAAATTCTTTAATTTTAATTGCATATTCTAATGCTCGAATATAATGAATTAGTTCTATATCAAATTGTTTATTTTTTTCAAAATTTTTTTTATCTAAAAATCTTGAAAAGTTTTTATAATTATACTCTTTTCCCATAAAAACATATTTTGCTTTCTTAACTTCTTCAGTAAGCTCTTGGTAATAAATTGTTCCACCATAACACATCGAATTACTGTATACACTTAAAGAAAATGCGGGAAAGCAAGTTCCATCATTATATTGTTCTGATTGATTATGATTTTCTGTTGAATAAACATAATTTGAAAGTGTTGCAATTAATAATCCTGCAAATAACTTTTTAATCATATTCATTTTAATTTCCTTTTTATTCTTGATTGTTCTTTAATTAAATACATTTTTCTTTATTGTGTCAAACGTTTTGAGTTTTTTGTTTTTTTTTTTTGCTTATTTTTTGAACGCTTCTACTATTGGCTTAGAAGATTTAATCAATGACCCACCGAAAAAAGGCAGAGTAACTATTCGTGGTGGAAATGGAACAGGGAAATCGACGTTGCTTAGTTATATTAAAAGTGTGATTACAAGTGAGCAATTGCTGGTAATTGAAGTCAGACACCGATAATTTCTGCCTGCCACATGTTGCCCGTGAAGGGCAAACCGCTAAGATCAACATCATCGGCGAGGGGCGATCCCCTCTGCCGATTTTCCTGCCCTTATGCTATACTCTCGCCTTATTTTTGCGGTGCAAAAAATTGAGAAAAAATGACCGCTTGTTAAAACAGTTTTCAAAGGAATAAAAAGAGATGGCTAACGGGGAAAGCCGAGTTCCGCAAAGTTATACGCAGTGGCTTGCATTTGCCGAAAAAGCGTTACAACAAACGCAAGACGACCCTTATCTTAACGCGAAATTAGATGCTAACGTGTTATTGCAACGGGTGACCAATCGTTCAAAATCGGCGATTTTTGCCTTTGGCGAAACGTTGTTAAGTGAGGTGGAGTTAGCGCAACTTGATGAACTATTAACACGGCGATTACAAGGCGAACCGTTGGCGTATATTTTAGGCGAGAAGGAGTTTTGGTCTTTACCGTTATCTGTTTCGCCGGCGACGTTAATTCCCCGCCCTGATACTGAACGTTTGGTGGAATTAGCCTTAGACGTCGTCAATCAAGCAACGGATTCAGGCAAAAGCTGGCACATTCTTGATCTGGGCACAGGCACAGGGGCTATTGCCTTAGCCTTGGGTAATGAACTGGGTGATCGGTGTCGGATTCTCGGTGTGGATAAACAGCCCCAAGCCGTGGCACTGGCAGAACACAATCGCCAGAAACTCGGTATCAGTCATGTGCGTTTTTGCCAAAGTGATTGGTTTTCGGCTTTGCAAGGGGAGCGTTTTGATGTCATCGTCAGTAACCCCCCTTATATTGATGCACAAGATGAGAATTTAAGCCGTGGCGATGTGCGTTTTGAGCCGATGTCCGCTTT
Source organism: Pasteurellaceae bacterium Macca (assembly GCA_023101485.1). GTDB lineage: Bacteria > Pseudomonadota > Gammaproteobacteria > Enterobacterales > Pasteurellaceae > LVZB01. Next base: position 1,730,216 of record LVZB01000001.1, read on the forward strand.
AGTGGCTGAAAATCACGGCTTAGGGGATTTAACGACGATTATTCAACAAGCGCCCCAATTTCTGCATCATGGGGGCGTTTTGCTTTTAGAACACGGCTGGCAACAAGCCTGTGATGTTCAAGCAATTTTTCAACAAAATCAATGGGATAACATTCAAACCGTCAAGGATTATGGCGGTCACGATAGAGTAACAATGGCACAATGGAAAAAGAACAGCTAATTTCAATATCAAGCACGCTTTCCGATAAAGAACGTAAAGCGTTGCAACAGCAAATCTACCGCGAATTACTTCGTGTGCGTTCGCTGTTAGACGATGATTTTCGAGAGCAATCGGTGTTTGGCATGATGTCGGCACTGGTTAAAAAAGCCCGTTATCAAGTCAATGGCACAAGTGATGAAGTGCGTCTGAATCAGTTGCTTGATTTGGTCTATCGTGAATGGGGCTTTTTCTGCGATCCGAAGACGTTTTTCCAAGTGGAAAATTTGATGATCGACCGAGTTCTCACTCGCAAGCAGGGCATGCCCGTTTCCATTGGCTCGGTATTACTTTACCTTGCCCAAGCGTTGAATTTACCCCTTTACCCTGTGAGTTTTCCGACCCAGTTGATTATTCGGGCGGAATTAACCCTCGAAAATGGGCGTAATGAGGCACGCTTTATCGACCCTGCCAATGGGCGGTTTGTGTCTTACCCTGATTTAGAAAAATGGCTTGAAGGGGAATTTGGCTTTGGGGCAGAGTTAAAGCGAGATATGCTCCATATTGCCTCTTCGGAAGCCTTAGTGGAACGCTTAGAAACCGTCTGTAAAATGGCATTAACGAGCGAAGGACGTTACCTTGATGCCCTCAATTTAATTGAATATCGCTTACAGATAGAGCCCGAAGACCCTTATGAAATTCGTGATCGCGGTATGATTCTTGCGAGCTTAGAGTGCTATCAAGCGGCACTTAACGATTTTAACTATTTTATTGACCAATGCCCTGATGATCCTTCGGCGGTGATGATCAAACTGGAATTAGCCGGTTTGGAAAAACACGCCAAGGGCTTGGCTATTCACTAATTTGCCATTTTAGGCGATTTTAAGGAAACCTTATGCAACAAAAAACCATTCAACTCGGCAATATTCAAGTTGCCAATGACAAACCTTTCGTACTCTTTGGGGGCATGAATGTGCTAGAAAGCCGTGATATGGCGATGAAAGTGTGTGAGCACTATGTCGAAGTTACCCAAAAATTGGGCGTGCCTTATGTGTTTAAAGCCTCTTTTGACAAGGCAAATCGTTCGTCTATCCACTCCTACCGTGGGCCGGGTATGGAAGCCGGTTTAAAAATCTTTCAAGAGTTAAAAGACACATTTGGCGTTAAAGTGATTACGGATGTGCATGAAATCTATCAATGCCAACCCGTTGCCGAAGTGGTGGATGTCATTCAACTGCCAGCATTCTTAGCACGCCAAACGGATCTGGTTGAAGCCATGGCTCGTACCGGTGCGGTGATTAACGTGAAAAAACCGCAATTTTTAAGCCCAGGACAAATGGGCAACATTGTGGAGAAAATTGCCGAATGCGGTAACGATAAAGTCATCCTGTGTGATCGTGGAACTAACTTTGGCTACGACAACCTTGTAGTGGATATGCTCGGTTTTTCGGTGATGAAAAAAGTGTCCAAAGGTTGCCCGGTGATCTTTGATGTGACCCACTCGCTCCAATGCCGTGATCCTTTTGGTGCAGCTTCCGGTGGTCGTCGTGATCAAGTGACTGAACTTGCCCGTGCGGGCATGGCGGTTGGCATTGCTGGGTTATTTTTAGAATCGCACCCTGATCCGGCGAATGCGAAATGCGATGGTCCTTCTGCATTGCCATTAGCAAAATTAGAACAGTTTGTCGCACAAATGAAAGCTATTGATGATTTAGTGAAATCGTTTCCGGAATTAGATACCTCAAACTAAACCGATAAAGTAAAAAAATAGGGCAGAAGAATTGATCTGCCCTAGATTTAAAAGCGCCAATTTTTTGAGATCAGGGAGCATTGGCTCTCTGATCTTTTCTTTTTCAGCACGATGCCTAGCGGTTGATTACTGTGCAGATTTTCCATTCCACGCTTGGATTTTATCTAAGCGAATTTGAGCACGCTGTTGAGTGTCCACTTTGTAGTAATTTTTCGCCATTCCGCCTTCCCAATCGCCATAATTTGGGTTTGGTAACACAATAAATTTCGTGCCGAAAGCCTGTTGCTGTTGATCAACAAAGGCTTTACGCTCGCTATTGCTTTTGTGATAAGGCTCATCGCCAAAATCGTTGAGGTTATCGCCGACATAAAGGACGATTTCATACCCCTGTTTTTCAATCTCTTCAAAGCGTGGGCGTTTGTTTGATTTTGCCGTTTTAAGGAATAAAGTCGAATCACTCACACCTTGGAAACCGAGCTTGTTCATATTCTCAATCGTGCCGGCTTTCTCACCCTCTTCTTTACGGTTAGACACATAGAACATTGTGCCACCGTGGCTATTGACATAGTTATTAAACGCCACTGCACCAGCAATCGCTTTGGCTTCCCGTGCATTTACCCATGCTGTCCAATCTTTGCCGTCAAAGGCTTTATTATTCTGGATCTGCCAGCCAGCATAGCCACTGTTATCCACCATGGTTTCATCAAGATCCACGACCACTGCTTTTTTCTTACCTTTTTTGACTTTGGCGTGATCAAAAGACATTTTCGCCACATTGAAAGCCTGATAAGCCAATGCACGATATTCACCGGATTCTTGTATCCAGTTCACACCAAGCACCGCTTGTTGTTGTAGCTGAGCATCACCGTTAGGTTTAGGGGCACATGCCGTTAAAGCTAAGGCAGAAATCAGCGCTATTGAGCTTAATTTAAACAGTTTCATTGTTTTCTCCTTTGGGTTGGTTATGATAAATATTAAGAAAATAATTACGTCGTACTGCTATTTTGGAGGGGGTAAAGATCGAGTTTTGCCATTAACAAGCGGTCAAAATCCGCTTCGGGATTCTCCGTGGTAAGCAGTTTATCACCGTAGAAAATTGAATTTGCTCCCGCCATAAAGCAGAAAGCCTGCATTGCCTCGGGCATCGCACTCCGCCCTGCAGATAAGCGGACATAGCTTTGAGGCATCGTAATGCGGGCAACGGCAATAGTGCGAACAAACTCCGTCCAATCTAGCTCCTCAGCATCTGCAAGGGGTGTACCTTCTACTTTAACTAGCTGATTGATAGGCACACTTTCCGGTTGTGGGTCAAGATTTGCAAGGCTCGCAATTAACCCTGCGCGCTCTGGGCGTGTTTCATTCATCCCAATAATACCACCACAACAGACCTTTAATCCAGCTTGGCGAACTTTACCGAGTGTATCCAGACGATCATCATGGCTACGCGTATGTACCACTTTGTGATAGCGTGCCGGATCGGTATCTAAATTGTGGTTGTAATAATCTAAGCCGGCATTTTTCAGATCTTCTGCCATTCCCGTTTCCAATAAGCCAAAAGTTCCACAGGTTTCTAACCCAAGGGCTTTGACTTGACGGATAATCTCGCTGACGGTTTCAATATCCTTCGGTTTTGGCCCACGCCAAGCCGCCCCCATACAAAAACGGCTTGCCCCTCGGGCTTTGGCAATTTTGGCTTTTTCCAAAATCTCCTCCACCTTTAACATTTCTTGGCGTTCAAGCCCGGTATCATAACGTGCCGATTGAGGGCAATATTCACACTCTTCAGCACAGCCCCCGGTTTTAATGGAAAGCAGTGTCGAAAGCTGAATTTCTTGGGAATGAAAATGTTGGCGATGAATTTCTGCGGCTTTAAAAACTAAATCGAGAAAAGGTAAGGCAAATAGCTCTTCAACTTGGCATTTTCGCCAATATTGTGCCATTGGGTGGGGGGTAAGTTCGTTTTTGGCTTTTAGGTGAAGAGGAAATGTAGTCATAGTGTCTCCTAAAAAGAACGCTTATTCCCCAATGGCAATAAGCGTAGAAAATTATGCGCCCTTACGGTATTTCGTGTGCTGTTTAACGGCTTTACGAATTTGGCGAGTGCTGGTGCGACGGCGGTTTTTGCTCACATCCACCTTGGTTTCTGTTTCCGATTTTAACCCCACCAATTCGCGTAAATAATTGACTTGTTCAAGCCCCATTTCTTCCCAACCGCCACGAGGTAGGCTTTTTTCAAGTTTAATATTGCCATAGCGGATACGAATCAAACGGCTGACTTGAATACCTTGGGATTCCCATAAACGGCGAACTTCACGGTTACGCCCTTCGGTTAAGGTAACATCAAACCATTGATTTAACCCTGTACCGCCAACAGTTTTAATCTGTTTGAAATTCGCTGGGCCATCTTCAAGCTGAACGCCTTTACGCAAACGCTGTAACATCGCTTCATTCACTTCCCCAAAGACACGGACGGAATATTCCCGCTCCACTTCTTGGCTTGGGTGCATTAATCGGTTGGCTAACTCGCCGTCTGTAGTGAAAAGCAATAAGCCAGAAGTATTAATATCTAAACGCCCCACGGCAATCCAACGTGCGCCGTTTAAACGCGGTAAGCGGTCAAATACCGTGGCACGCCCTTCGGGATCAGAACGGGTACAAAGTTCGCCCTCGGGTTTGTAGTACATCAACACACGGCAGATCTCTTTTTGTGTGGTTGTGAGATTGACTAAATGCCCATCAATGCGAATTTTGGTACTTGAACTCACTTGCAAGCGGTCGCCTAGGGTGGCAATTTTGCCATCAACACTCACACGCCCCTGCTCGATAATTCCCTCAATTTCACGGCGAGAACCTTTGCCTGCTCGCGCAAGGATTTTTTGTAATTTTTCGCCTTGCACTTTTTCGGCCCTCACGCCTTCCTTTTTTACCTCATCTAAAACGGGTTTGGGGCGACGTGGTGGGAGGGGCTTACGGCTTGTTTTTTCTCCCCCTTTGGCTTGTTCTGTGGCACGCTTTCTCGGCGTATTCCCCCTTGGGGCTTGCTCTGAGCGTGTTTCCGATGAAAAACGGCGAGGCTTTTGCAAATTGTTGCCAGAATCAGACCGCTTGTTAGCGGTTGGGGTACGAAATGTGGTCATTAAAATTCCTTCTGTGTCGCTTTCACAAGCGTCTAATAAAATATGGATTAACCAAAGGGTGTAATATCCCCTGCGCCAACACGGAGAATTTCCGGTGCATCGAGGGTTAAATCCACCACGGTGGTTGGTTGTTGCCCTAAATAGCCCCCGTGAATAATCAGATCAACTTGGTGCTCTAACACATCACGGATCGCTTCGGGGTCAGATTGCGGGATCTCATCATTGCCTAATATTAAAGAACAAGAGAGAATCGGTTCGCCTAATGCCTTCAATAACGATAAAGCGATTTCATTATTTGGCACACGAATACCAATGGTTTTACGTTTGGTCAGCAAACGGCGAGGTAACTCTTTGGTCGCTGGCAAAATAAACGTATAGGGTGCTGGCACATTATTTTTCATCAAGCGGTAGCTTTGATTTGTGACCAAGGCGTAGTGAGATAATTCCGATAAATCACTACACATCAAGGTAAAGTTATGATTTTCAGGCAATTTACGAATGGCTACGATGCGATCCATCGCCTGTTTTTCCCCAATTCCACACCCTAAGGCGTAACCGGAATCCGTTGGGTAAACAATCACGCCGCCTTTTTTGAGGATCTCCACGGCTTGGTTAATTAAGCGTCCTTGGGGATTTTCAGGGTGAATGTAGAAAAATTGGCTCATAATAAGGCTCACAGGGGCTGAAATTGCTAAAAAATGGCGAGATTATACGCTTTTTATGTGTGAAGAGATAGGGGAAAATCCCCTCTCTCCGCTTTATGCTTATAACCCTGCAAGGGTAACAAGATCCGCCTCGCTTAACACTTTTACCCCAAGTTCCTCGGCTTTTGCCAATTTAGAACCGGCTTTTTCGCCGGCGATGAGGTAATCCGTTTTGCTCGATACGGATCCCGATACCTTCGCCCCCAAGTTTTGTAAAATCGCTTTGGCTTGGTCACGGGTTAATTGCGTCAATGTGCCGGTAAGCACCACCGTTTTCGCTTTTAACGGATTATCTGCCACTTCTTTCTGTTCCACTTTTTGCCAATGCACGCCTTGTTGAATCAACTCTTCAACCACGGCAACATTGTGGGGCTCTTGCCAGAATTGGAAAAGGCGATTTGCCACGACTTCCCCCACATCTTGTACCCCTTTTAGGCTCTCTAAATCGGCTTGGCGAATCGCCTCCAAAGTCCCGAAATGGTTCGCTAAATTTTGTGCGGTGGATTCCCCGACATCACGAATACCAAGGGCAAATAAGAAGCGCGCGAGGGTTGTTTCCTTCGCTTTTTCAATACTTTGTAATGCATTTTGGGCGGATTTTTCCCCCATTCGATCTAAACGCATTAACGTTGCCTGATCTAACTTAAACAGATCCGCTGGCGTTTTCACTAATTCCCTTAGCATCAGCTGTTCAATCATTTTCTCCCCGACGCCATCAATATCCATCGCTTTACGGGAAACAAAATGTTTTAACGCTTCTTTTCGTTGGGCAGAACAGAATAAGCCCCCCGTACAACGGGCAACGGCTTCGCTTTCTACTCGTACTACCGCTGAATCACACACAGGACAAGCGGTCGGAAATTCAATTTTTTTTGCTTGTGGCGGACGGCGTTCTGCCACAATACCCACAATTTGGGGAATCACATCACCGGCTCGGCGAATAATCACCGTATCGCCAATGGCAATGCCAAGGCGTTCAATCTCATCGCCATTGTGCAAGGTGGCATTACTCACCGTAACCCCTGCCACAAACACCGGTTCAAGTTTTGCCACGGGGGTAATCGCCCCTGTGCGACCGACTTGAAATTCCACGTCGTTGAGAATCGTCATCTCCTCCTGTGCCGGAAATTTATAGGCGATTGCCCAACGAGGTGCGCGGGAAACAAAGCCGAGTTGTTCTTGTAAGGCGATGTCATTGATTTTTAATACTGTGCCGTCAATGTCGTAACCTAATGTCGGGCGTTTCTCTTGAATCGTCTGATAAAACGTTTGTAACGCTTGTACGCCTTTGGCTAAACAAATTTCACGATTAACGGGAATGCCAAGGCTTTTAAGCCATTGCAAGCGGTCAAAATGGCGAGAAGGCAAGGGTTGCTCACTCTCATACACACCAATCCCATAAGCATTGAGCATTAAAGGGCGTTGGCTTGTGATTTTGGGATCAAGCTGACGGAGCGATCCAGCTGCCGCATTTCTTGGGTTCGCGAAGGTTTTCTCCCCTTTTTCAAGGGCGCGCTGGTTTAAAGCTTCAAAACCACTTTGGGGCATAAACACTTCGCCCCGCACTTCAAGGCGAGCAGGCGGATTTTCAGTGGCTAATTTGAGGGGAATATTGCGAATGGTGCGGATATTCGCCGTGATGTCTTCCCCTGTTGTGCCATCGCCCCGCGTTGCGGCTTGGCTTAACACGCCATTGAGATAGAGAATGCTCACGGCAAGGCCGTCTAATTTCGGCTCGCAACAAAATTCCAACCCTTCACGAGGTTGCCCAATACGCTCTTCAATCCGGCGTAAGAAGCCGTCAAGATCGCCCTCTTCAAAGGCGTTATCCAAAGACAGCATGGGGATTTCGTGGGTAATTTGTGCAAAGCCGTCGAGGGGTTTTGCGCCGACCCGTTGGGTGGGGGAATCGGGGGTAATCCACTCTGGGTGTTGCCATTCAAGGTTTTTGAGTTCTTGCATCAGACGATCATATTCGCTATCGGATACAAGGGGTTCATCAAGCACATGGTAGTGATATTCGTATTCACGCAGTTTTGTTTTAAGGCGTTCTAAGTCATCAATAGTGGCTGTCATAACAAATTTCTCAATAAAAAAGACCGCTTGCAACAAGTTACAAGCGGTTGAAATCAAAGGTTTTTTTGTAAAATTAACTCTGTTTTACGCGGAGCAAGTAATCTTGGCGAGAAGCATCATCAAAAAGCTGTTGTTGGTCATTTAATACAAACCCACCTAGGTTTTGAGCCAAACTTTCCGCAGTGAGAATCATTGTGCGCAGATTAATTAAATCATTACCTACGGAAGGCAAGTGCATAAAGAAGACTAACCCGACGGTTTGGAATTCGGCAATGTAATTTAAGTCAAAAATACCCGGTTGCATCATATTCGCTACGCTAAATACTACGGGGCTGGTACTTGTACTGTCTAAATGGCGGTGGAAAATTTGGTATTCGCCATATTGGCAACCTAAACTTTCTAGTTGCTGTACTACTTGTTCGCCAAAAAATAGTTGCCCTTCAGCCGCAACAACATAAAGGGTAATGATATTCTCTTCTGCTGTTGCTTGAGGTTCAGCGGGAGCAGTTTCCACTAGGGGAGTATTCTCGCGATATGATGAAGTCAATTCAGGCGGGTAAGAATTCTCCATATAGGCTTGATTTTCCACTGATTCTTGGTAATGAGAAATAGGGGGATTGATATTGTGATTTTCTTCAGAAGGCAGGCTAATTTTAATATTTTTCACACTCTCTACGACTTCTCGCTCCCCATAAACGGCTTCATGTTGTTCAGAGGGAGTGAGAGATTCTTGACCTTGCAATGAGGTAGGCATATCAGTTATGTTTGGTGACTGAATGGGTGTAGATGGTGCGCGTGTTGAAAAAGTGTTTGAAAAAACGCGAGATTTCTCACGGCGATTTGTCCAAATCGTTGCCCCAATCAATACGGTGAGTAACAATACACCGATGATGATAAAAATGTAAGATTGTTCCATTGTGTCCTCTTGCTTGAATTTTAGTCAGAATGGTCATTTCGCCCTTTGCGAAAAACGGCGCATAGCTTACCATATTTCTTTTCAAATTTTTAGCCAAAGGTTGATGATGTCTTCACCATTTTCTACACCCGAATCACAAATTGCGAGCGGTTTTCACTATTTTATTTATGGCTTTCGCCTGATTAGCCAACGCGCTCTCCTACCTTTTGTTATTTTTCCGGTCATCATCAATGCCTTGCTGATGGTTGGCTTAATTTGGTTATTTTTTGCCAATATTTCCGGCTTACTCGACAGTTTTCTCCCAAGTTGGTTGGAATGGTTGGGCTTTGTGCTTATCCCGTTGATTTTTTTGATGATTTTAGTGGTGTTCTACTTTGCTTTTACCACGCTTTCTAACTTTATCGCCGCCCCTTTTAATGCGTTATTAGCGGAAAAAGTGGAACAGCAGCTTACGGGAGAAACCCTTGCTGAAATGAATTTCACCGCATTACTCAAAGATGTGCCGAGAATGTTAAAACGGGAGTGGCAGAAAATGTGGTATAGCCTACCTCGTTTAGTGGGGCTATTCTTGCTTGGTTTTATGCCGTTGCTTGGGCAGACGATAGTACCGCTTCTTACCTTTATTTTCGGCGCTTGGCTGATTGCTATTCAATATTGTGATTACCCTTTTGATAATCACAAAATTACCTTTGCGAGAATGCGAAATGCCCTTGCCCAGCAACGTGTAATGAATTTTACCTTTGGGGTATTAGTCAGCCTTTTTACACTCTTGCCTTTTCTCAACTTGGTAATTATGCCCGTGGCGGTATGTGGTGCAACGGCGATGTGGGTGCATGAATATCGTGATTTCTTCCTTAATCATTCTTCTCAAGAGTTTTACGCTCAAGGTAAAGAACAGAATATCGTTGTAGGTAAAGAAGACACTCAAATAGCGAAACAGAAGGGAAATGCAGTGAAGTAATCCTCATAGATAAAATTATCTTGAGGATTCTCTCATTTTCACGGCTATTGCGCATAGACAAAAAGATCAAAAAATTCGACCGCTTGTATTGCCCTTTTATTCAGGGCTAATCAAGCTGATTTTCAAACCAACTCTCTAAAATCAGACAGGCGGAAATAGAATCGACCTTGCCTTTTTTTAAGGCTTTATAGCCTCCACGGGCGAAAATTTCTGCCCGTGCTTCTACGGTGGTGAGGCGTTCATCCTGTAGCTCAACGGGTAAGCCAAAACGCCCATGTAAGCGATTAGCAAATTTTTTCGCCCGTTGAGTCAGGGGCTGTTCCGTGCCGTCCATATTCAGCGGTAGCCCGATAATCAATAAATCCGGTTGCCATGTTTGAATCGTTTTGCCGATTTCTTCCCAATTCGGAATACCGTCTTGGGCTTTAAATGCCGGTAAGCCTTGCGCCGTGCCGGTAATGCTTTGCCCGACCGCACAGCCGATACTATTCGTGCCGAAGTCAAAGGCGAGGAGTGTTTGTGCCATTATGCGCGCCCTGCCTTAGCGAGTACGCCTTCAATGCCTAAGAGGGCATTGGCTTCACTCCAACGATCTAAATAGCCCGTTTCAAAGAGTAATTCTGTGGTGGCAGGAACTGAAATCCACTGATTTTCGGCAATTTCTTGTTCCAGTTGTTCGCCTTTCCAAGTACAGCACCCTAAGCAGACGATAAATTTCTCCGGCGATTGGGGCGTGCCAAGTACGTCAAGAATATCCCCCGAGGTCGTGAGTTGTAAGGTCGAGCCAATGGGATAGGTGTGAAGCAGGGGCGTGGAAATCGGCGTGTGAAGAATAAAGCCCCGTTCGGTGCTGACCGGGCCACCACTGAGCACGAGTTGATCTTTCCCGTAATGGCGCGAGCCGGCGATTAAGAAGTCCATTTTTGCAATCAGCTCCATGACGGAGAGATCCGTCGGTGCGTTGATCATCAGCCCCATGGCGCCTTGGTCGCTATGTTCGCAAAGAAAAATTATCCCCCGATAAAAGTAGTTATCTTGCATTTCAGGGGTGGCGATTAAGAGATGTCCTTCAAGATTCGTCATTTAGCCTAAATCTCCATATAACAGTTGTAATGCACTAATGGTGGCAAGGGAGGCGGTTTCCGTGCGAAGAATACGTTTGCCGAGTAACACTTCCGTAAAGCCTTGTTGTTCCGTCATGGCAATTTCCTCGGGGGAAAGCCCCCCTTCTGAACCGATAAGCAAACGCACGCCGGCGGAAGGCACATGGGGAAGCGATTTCAAGGAATACTTTGCCCGTGGGTGGAGGTTTAATTTCAACATCTCATCTTGCTCTTGACACCAAGTAGTGAGCTTCATCATTGGGCGAATTTCAGGAATCACATTCCGTCCACACTGTTCGCAAGCGGATATGGCGATTTTTTGCCACTGTTGGATTTTTTTATCCTGACGTTCGCCATCGAGCTTCACGCCACAACGTTCAGACCAGAGGGGGGTAATTGTGGTCACGCCAAGTTCCACGGATTTTTGAATGGTAAATTCCATCCGATCTCCCCGTGAAATCACCTGCCCAAGATGAATAGGAAGGGGGGATTCTCGGTCGTCTTGTTCTTGATGAAAAATGGCGACTTCAATCTGTTTTTTACTGATATGCTGAATGCGTGCGTGAAAAATATGGTTTGAGCCGTCAAATAAAATTAGCTCATCGTCTTCACGCATTCGCAAGACACGCCCAACGTGATTGGTCGCATCTTCACTCAGTTGGCACTGTTTTTGCCCATTTAGGGGCTCGGGGTGGTAAATTCTCGGTATTCTCATAATTTGATGATTTAATCAGAAAAAATCCGCTTATTTTAACCAAACAAGCGGTCAATAATTACTCACTTTTTGCAGAAGGGAGACGGGATTCATCAATATCGCCCAACAAACCAGCGTAGCCCAAGGTTTTCGGGCTGGATTCTAAGGCGATTTTTAATGCCATCGTCAGTGGCACAGACAGTAGCATACCCACTGTGCCGAGTAGCCAGCCCCAAAAGAGTAAAGAGAGGAAAACCACAAGGGTGGAAAGCCCGAGGGTTCTGCCCATCATTCGCGGTTCGATGACATTTCCCACCACCATATTGATTGCAACCACGCCAGAAGCAACGCCTAGCCCAACGGGAAAGCCATTGAGGAGGAGGGCTTGTAGCACAATCGGTACACCGGCAATGATAGAGCCAATGTTCGGAATATAGTTGAGTAAGAAACTTAATGTTCCCCACAGCACGGCATATTGTACGCCGGCGACTTCGAGCAAGATCCACACACTTACCCCAGTGAGCAAGCTGACAAAGGTTTTGATCCCAAGGTAGTTGATGACCCCTTTCAGAACACGATCAATTTGGTTTTCATTCATGCCAACACGGCCACGCATTAGCAAGGCGACACGGTGCTTTGCCGTTGGGGCTTCAAAAAGCATAAAGACTACTACTAAAAGCAACACAAAAATATTGGTGACGACACCGGAGAAGCTCAGCAGTATTCGGCTGACGAAATTCATAATGACACTGGGGTCAAGCTGTTCAAGGACACTTTCTCGAGAAATCGACAGAGGAATATTCCAGTGTTGAGCAAGGCGAATGAGATCGCCAATGCGTTCTGAAAGTAAGATTTTATATTGCGGAATGGAGAGGGTAAACTCCCGAATGGTGCTGTTGATTAAGCCAGCGAGGAAGAAAAAACTCATCACACACAAGGCAAAGAGCAAGCTAATCGCTAGCCACAGTGGAATTTTGCGTGAGGTCATCACATTAATCAGCGGAGAGCAGATAATGGCAATAAACAGGGAGAGAAGAAAAGGCACGACAATTTCTGCTGCCATTTTTACTCCAGCGAGAATAATCACTAAGGCAGCCATGCTAACCAAAATGCGAGAGAGAGAGGATTGTTCCATATTTGCGTTACAAGCGGTCAATTTTTAGAGAAAAAAATGTAAAACCCCTCGGGGAGGGGTAGTCGATTATTTATATTCGCGATGATAATGCTGTTTTAAGCTATCTAGCTTTTCGATTAAGCTTTTGGCTTCATCCAGGTTGCCTTGTTTCGCTAGGTTATCGGCTTGGGTGACAACATCCATGACCTCTTGAATGCCTTGTTGGTAGCCTGGGAATTTACTTTCATCATTTTTCAAGCTACGAGGGAGCGTGTTTTTTGCTTTATTAGCTACGTCTAAAAAGGCTTCCGCCGCTTGGCTAAATTCCGCGGGGCTTTTGGCTGTGAGTAGCGCATTACTTTGGGTTTTCATTTGGAACATTTCCATTGACACGTTTGCCATTGCAACACCACAAACCAGACCGGCTAAAAGTACGACTAATTTTTTCATGTTTGTCCTCTTTATAAATGTGAAAAGACGTGAAAAGGTATTTTCACGTCCTAGGTTAAAAAATAGGGGATGTTAGCCTTGATATTTTTGGAAGACTAAAGATGCGTTTGTTCCACCAAAACCAAAGCTATTTGACATCACGGTAGTTAAGGCTTTGTCTTGGCGTTCTGTCACGATATTTAAGCCCACAGCTTGTTCATCTAAGGTTTCAATGTTAATACTTGGGGCAATGAAGTCATTGTCGAGCATTAACAGTGAGTAGATCGCTTCGTGTGCACCCGCCGCCCCAAGGGAGTGACCTGTCATTGATTTTGTTGAAGAAATCGCCGGTGATTTGTCACCAAAGACATTCTTAATCGCACCAAGCTCTTTCACATCACCGACTGGGGTAGACGTGCCATGTACGTTGATATATTCAATTTCACCATTGACGGTGGCAATGGCTTGTTTCATGCAACGCTCTGCGCCTTCACCACTTGGGGCAACCATATCGTAGCCGTCAGAGGTTGCGCCATAGCCGACAATTTCCGCATAGATTTTCGCACCACGGGCTAAGGCGTGTTCAAGTTCTTCAACCACGACCACCGCACCACCGCCTGCAATAACGAAGCCGTCACGGTTTGCATCATAAGCACGGGAGGCTTTTTCAGGGGTATCATTGTATTTAGTTGAAACGGCACCCATGGCATCAAACTCAGTGGCACATTCCCAAGAAAGTTCTTCCGCACCGCCGGCAAAGACCACATCTTGTTTGCCAAGTTGGATTAACTCCATGGCATGGCCGATACAGTGTGCTGAAGTGGCACAAGCAGAGCTGATAGAGTAGTTCACACCACGGATTTTATAAGGGGTCGCTAAACAAGCAGAAACGCTGGATGCCATTGTTTTGGTAACCGCATAAGGGCCAATGGCTTTCACACCACGCGGACCACGCACCGCATCACAAGCAATTAACTGACTGTGAGCAGAACCCGTACCCGCACCAATGACTAAGCCTGTGCGGTCGTTTGAAATTTGATCTTCGCTTAAACCAGAATCTTCAATGGCTTCTTTCATTGAAAGATAAGCGTAGGCGGCGGCATCGCCCATAAAACGATAGACTTTGCGGTCAATCAATTCTGCAGGGTTAAGTTTAACCGTGCCGGCGATTTGGCTACGCATACCCACTTCTTTAAATTCAGGCACAAATTCAATCCCTGATTTGCCTGCTTTGAGGGAAGCTAAGACTTCCTCTTTGTTGTTACCGATACTAGAAATAATGCCTAAACCTGTGATAACGACTCTTTTCATTCTGTTTCCTCTGAATGGCGATAAAAAAATTTGGCGTATTTTACACAAAATTGCGGGGATAATCCGAAAAAATACGCTGATCCGAGTAGTTTTTGTGAAACTGCCTTATGCTGAAATCTTGCCGAAAAAATGACAGGAAAAACAGCAAAGTTTGACAAAAAAAGCGGTTTTTCAACCGCTTGTTTCCACTATTGTGCAAATGGATCGCGTAAAATCATGGTTTCTACCCGATCAGGGCCTGTGGAGAGAATATCCACCGGTACGCCAAGAATTTCTTCAATGCGTTTGATGTAGTTGATCGCATTTTGCGGAAGATCTTCCCATTTGGTGACACGGAAGGTGTTTTCAGACCAGCCGGGTAAGGTTTCATAAATCGGTTCAACGCCTTCCCAATCAGCCGCTGCCATTGGCGAGTATTCAACGATTTCACCATTTGGCATTTTGTAAGCGGTACAGATTTTTAACTCTTTAAAGCCGTCTAACACATCTAATTTGGTCATACAGAAACCTGAAATCGAGTTGATTTGAATTGCACGGCGTACGGCAACGGCATCAAACCAACCACAACGGCGAGGACGACCGGTTACCGCACCAAATTCATTCCCTTTACGTGCAATTTCTGCGCCCACTTCATCAAAAAGTTCCGTGGTAAATGGCCCTGAACCAACACGGGTACAGTAGGCTTTGATGATGCCCAGCACATAATCTAAATTACGCGGACCAAAGCCTGACCCCGTGGCAACGCCACCGGCGGTAGTATTTGAACTGGTTACAAAAGGATAGGTACCGTGGTCGATATCTAACATTGTTCCCTGCGCGCCTTCAAATAAAATATTATCGCCGCTGGCACGGGCTTTGTGTAACAGGGTCGTGACATCCGCCACCATGCCGGTAATCACATCCGCCACTGCCATGACTTCATCTAAGGTTTTTTGGAAATCAACAGCGTCGGCTTTATAGTAATGAACGAGTTGGAAATTGTAGTATTCCAAAATCGCTTTTAATTTTTCGGCGAAGGTTTCACGGTTAAAAAGATCCCCAACGCGTAAGCCACGGCGTGCGACTTTATCTTCATAGGCAGGGCCAATACCACGACCGGTTGTGCCGATTTTATTTTTCCCAAGGGCAGACTCTCTCGCTTGGTCCATTGCCACATGGTAAGGAAGAACAAGTGGGCAAGCCTCAGAAATTTTTAAACGCTCGCGAACGTTGATACCACGGCTTTCTAATTCGCCCATTTCTTGCATTAAGGCAGAAGGGGAAAGCACGACACCGTTACCAATTAAGCAAGTGACGTTATCTCGTAAAATACCACTTGGAATTAAGCGTAATACGGTTTTTTCGCCGTTAATGATTAACGTATGTCCTGCGTTGTGGCCGCCTTGATAACGAACCACATATTTTACTCGGTCTGTGAGCAAATCAACAATTTTACCCTTTCCTTCATCGCCCCATTGAGCGCCTAGAATGGTTACATTTTTACCCATAATGAAATGTCTCCTACGACAAGGTTGGTTGAGCCAATTACAAAAAATCTGCCAATTTTGACCGCTTGTGTGCATGAAAAAACGGCAAAAGACCCGAATTTTCGGGTCTTTGAGATACCACTATTTTGGGGCTTTCATAAAGCGGAAGAATTCGCTGTCCGGTTTAAGGAGCATCATATTCTGCCCCCCTTCTGCAAAGCTCTCTTCGTAGGCTTTTAAGCTACGAACGAAATTGTAGAACTCCGGCTCTTGGCGGAAAGCATCGGCATAAATTTTCGCCGCTTGTGCATCGCCATCCCCTTTTAATTGGGCGGCGGTTTTGTTCGCGTTAGCTAAAATGAGAACGACTTTTCTATCCACATCTGCACGGATAAACTCCGCTTTTTCTTGCCCTTGGGAACGGTGTTCACGGGCGACGGCAGAACGTTCTGCCTGCATACGTTGGTAAATAGAAGATGAAACTTCGTTCGGTAGGTTGATCTGCTTAACTCGCACATCAATGACCTCAATGCCTAAGCGTTCAGCACCGTCATCACCGTCATTTAATGCCTTTTGTGCCCCGACCATTAGCTCCCCACGGGAACCCGAGACGATATCTTTAATCGTGCGAGAACCAATTTCAGAACGTAGGCGGTCATTGACTTTACGGCGTAATAAATCGGCGGCTTTTTGGTGATCGCCCCCCGTTGAGGTGTAGAACTGTCCGAAATCGCTGATTTTCCATTTCACATAGGAATCTACTAGCAAATCTTTTTTCTCAACGGTGATAAAGCGATCTTCTTTGCCATCTAACGTTTGAATGCGGGCATCTAAAATTTTCAATTGATCAATAAAAGGCACTTTAAGGTGTAAGCCAGGGGAGTAGATCACGACTTTATTCTCCCCGTCACGTTGCACTTTATTAAAGCGTAACATAATGCCTCGTTGCCCTTCTTGTACCACAATAAGGGCTTGGAAAAGGATAAACGCCACAACGGCGAGCATTGGTATCCATAATTTACGCATGATTAAAATCTCCCACGACGGACAGGTTCTGGGGTGGTTTCGCTTGTTGGTATTGCCACATTAGGTTGCACAATCACAGGCACTGTTTGCACTGCCACAGGTGTAGGTGCATTATTTTTCTCTACTGTGCTAGACGTTTTTCCACCTAAGAGCTTATCAATTGGTAAAACGTTCAGATTATTGCTTTTACCGTCTAACATTAACTTCGGTGTATTTTTCATCACTTTTTCCATCGTTTGGATATATAAGCGATTACGGGTAACTTCCGGAGCCGCTTTATATTCTGGAAGGAGCTTGCTGAAACGATCGACTTCCCCTTGGGCATTGAGCACAACTTGTTCTTTGTAGGCGTTTGCCTGTTCGATAATACGTTGTGCATTACCACGGGCAATCGGTTCTTCACCACGGGCATAGGCTTCCGCTTCGCGGATTAAACGCTGTTCATCTTCTTGGGCTTTAATCGCATCATCAAAGGCTTCTTTGACTTGCTCTGGCGCACGGGCGTATTGGAAGTTCACATCAGTAACAAGTAAGCCCATATCATAATTTTTAATGATTGCCCGTAAAGCATTCCACGTTTGTTCCCGCACAATGGCTCGCCCTGTGGTAAGAATATCATCCATCGTCATATGCCCTACAACATAGCGTAAAGCACTGTCGGTGGCTTGTTTTAAGCTCTCATCGGGATCTTTAACGTTAAAGAGATATTTGGCAGGATCTTCAATGCGGTACTGCACTGTCATTTCCACTAACACCATATTTTCATCTTGGGTCAGCATTGAGCCTTTGGTGGAGAGTTCCGAGATGCGTTGAACATTGACGGCATCGACTTCATCAATGAAGGTCGGCTTCCAGTTTAAACCCGGTTGGACAATATTGTGCAATTCACCAAAACGAGTTACGACACCACGCTCCGCTTCTTGAATGGTGTAAAAACCAGAGACTCCCCAAACAACAGCACCTAAACCTAAAATGAGAGGTAAAAATTTACCTAATGATGGGGTAGGGCTATTGTGTTGATTTGAGTGAGATCCGTTGCCACCACCGATTTTTTTCAATAAGTTGTTAAACACTTCTTCTAAATCAGGGGGCTGTTGCTCTGTTCTTTTGGGATCTTGGGGCTTTGGCTCATCACCAATACCTTGCTGTTCTGGATTTTGTTGCTCAGAACCTTTGGGTTCAGGCTTTTTTTGACCGGGTTTTCCCCACGGGTCTTGCTGATTGCCTGATTCATTCCACGACATAACGTTCTCCAATGTTAATTCGTCCATAATATGACGAAAATAGAGGTCAATTTACACCTCTTGTAATACGGAAACGATAGATTCTACCGATTTACTTCTCCTTTGGCTAGGGGCAGTGAATAATTCATTTATAAAGAAATTCAGAACGAAACATGACTTTTCAGCATGGCATACTCTTTGAGATAAATATTTGAGAAAAAGAGAGGGAATCAACGAGACTATTTTGAATAGGTAATCAATTTGAATTCCAAATATTAAGGCATTGGTCGGGATATCTTACTGGTCTAATGTGAGTAATTCTTCTTTATTTCTATAATTTTTTCCTATTTTAAAAAAAGGAATAATCTATGTATAAAATGCTTTTATTTTATTTTTCTTTTATTTTGCTCTCTGCGTGTAGTACAACAAAAGACCCTTACCAAATTGGTTTAATACCGAAACCACCTCATATTACTGCTTGGTTGGCATTACCCCCTGCACCGCCTAAAACTGCGCAAAATTTAGCGAGCGATATTCATAAAACTAATCATACTATGAGTAGCGAAAATAGTAATTTTATCAGCTTAATGGCACAAAATGGGGCAATAGTAACAGTTTGGGGGCTTGCTCAGCGAAATTGGCTGTGGGTTTACCCAATTTCAACGACACAAAGTTTTAGTACGTTGCGAAACTGGCGTTTAGAAAGAAGTTTTCGCCGTGAACATTTTCGTTTTTTGAATCAACGGCAACAAACTTGTATGGAAGGATACGGCAATGGCGTTATTCATAATGCTTGTGATCGCAATAATTTGGCACAAGATTTTGAGATTTTACCAACTCAAACAGGCGCGGTTGTGATTAAAAATGTGCAATTAGGCAAATGCTTAACCTACAACATTCAAAGTAATACAGGTTATTTCACTTTAACTTTAGAAAATTGCCAAAATTCAACCTCGCCATTTCAATTAAAAAATCAGGGCTGGTATATTGCTCCGCCAATTTTGCCGGCTAAAACGTTAAACTAAATGGAGAACAGCATGAAAAAATGCCTTTTTCTACTTTTTGCAATCTTTTTATCGTTACCAAGCTACGCCACATTAGATCAATTTAATGTAGCAACATGGAATTTGCAGGGTTCTTCCGCTTCTAATGAAAGTAAATGGAATATTAGTGTTCGGCAACTTTTACTTGGGCAACAAGCAGCGGATATTTTAATGGTACAGGAGGCGGGGTCTCTACCTTCTTCTGCAATGCGAACAGAACGCGTTGTTCAGCCGGTGGGCGTAGGGATTCCCATTGAAGAATATATTTGGAATCTCGGTACTACGAGTCGGCCTAATAATTTTTATATCTATTATTCTCGTTTAGATGTCGGCGCTAATCGAGTCAATCTCGCTATTGTTTCTCGTGTACGAGCTGATGATGTTTTTGTTGTTGATTCTGGCGTTCCTGTATTACAAGCACGTCCGGCGATTGGTATTCGTATTGGTAGCGATGCCTTTTTTAGCTTACATGCTCTTTCTTCCGGTGGCGCAGATGCTTTTCGTTTAGTACAAAATGTCTATCATTTTTTTGCAATGGATGCCACTCGCCGTCAGATGAGTTGGATGTTAGTGGGGGATTTCAATCGCTCACCCACTAGTTTACAAGCACAGCTTCGAAGCGAACCTGCTGTAAATAATGGAACATTGATTATTGCGCCAACGGAATCAACCCATCGTTCGGGTAACATTTTAGATTATGCAGTTATCCATAATGGAACGATTCCGTCGGGACAAACTCAGCGCTTAAATATGGGGGCAAGTATTATGTTTAATCAGTTCCGTTCCCAAATTACATCTGATCATTTTCCCGTTAGTTTTGTCAAAGATAGATAGGAGATAGCTGTGAAATTTTTTATTACTTTTATTCTGACAATAAGCACCTTATGGAATCATAGCCAAGCTCAACCTATAGATCCAACAACTTACCCTGATGTTGTCATTATTCCGCCACCCTTAATTACTTTAAGGAGTTTACAAACAGGTGCGCCAATTAGCACAGAATCTTTTGCCATCACGGATCCGCGTCAATTCCAATGGGAATTAGTTGATGTTAAAGCCTCAGCTTTTGAAGCGTTGCGGGCAGGAGGTTCATTGGTGCAATTTCGCATCAGAAATACGAATGTTTGCTTTTCTTTTTCACAGAATACTTCCTGTAATGATCACTTAAGGACTACGTTCTCAATGATTCCTACGGATACCGGTGCTGTGATTTTACGTGAAATGGAACTCGGGTTTTGTTTATCTAGCCGTCAATCAGGGGACTATAATATTCATCCTTGTAACTTGAAGGAAGCCATTCTTCCCCTTTCCGATTTATGGATAGTTGCTCCACCGTTTGGTGAAGCAAGATTACTTACCCCTTCAATTAAATAATCGTGATACTGAGCAGACCATAGTTGGTCTGTTCTTATTATTGGATATAGCAGTAAATAACAATTAAAAGAATTTACAGAACTGCTTAAAACATTAAAAGCAAGCGGTCTAAAATAGTAAACATTTTGCACCGATATCTTATAAAGCAAACGATTGCACAAACAACAAAAAAACGTATAATCGCCCCCTTTATTTTTCTTCTCATTTTTCTAGGTGTTTCTCTATGCAAAAATTACGTTATACCGTGGATTCAAAGCCTCCTTTTGGCTTGAGTCTTTTACTCGCGGTTCAGCATCTTCTCGCCGCCCTCGGGGGAATTATTGCTGTTCCTCTGGTGCTTGGTAATGTATTAAAACTGCCAACAGCGGATACCATCGTTTTGGTTAATGCCGCATTGTTGGTTTCAGGGATTGTGACGATTATTCAATGCCAAGGTTTAGGCCCTGTTGGTTTACGTTTACCGAGTGTGATGGGAACGAGTTTTACTTTCGTTGCTGCCGCCCTTGCGATTGGTTTTAGTGAATATGGCGTGTCGGGGATTTTAGGTTCATCATTAGTTGGCTCACTGGTGATGATTATGGGTGCTTTCTTTATGCCTTATGTGCGTAAATTATTCCCGCCAGTGGTAACCGGCGTTGTGGTGATGATGATTGGTTTAAGTTTGATCCCTGTAGCCGTGGATTGGTTTGCTGGCGGTCAAAAAGGTGATGCGAATTATGCCAACCCTGAAAATCTCGCTATGGCGACGTTTGTTTTAGTGTTAGTGGTGGTACTTGTGCAGTGGGGCAAGGGCATTTTCTCTGCGGCAGCGATTGTTTTTGGTATTTTAGCGGGTTATATCGTGGCATTACTCCTTGGCTGGATTAGCTTTGAGAATGTGAAAAATGCGGAATTGTTTGCTGTGCCACAACCTTTCCATTTTGGCTTAACCTTCCCGATTTCTGGCATTATTGGGATGAGTATTGCCTATTTAGTAACAATTGTGGAATCCAGCGGTAATTTCCTTGCCCTTGGAAATGCGACCCAAACCGAGATTACTGGTAAACATTTACGCGGTGGGGTGCTCTGTGATGGTTTAGGGTCGGCGTTGGCGGCGGTAATGTCCACAACACCATTCTCCTCCTTTTCACAAAACATCGGCATTATCTCTTTAACGGGTGTGGCGAGCCGTTATGTGGTGACAATTATGGGCGTTTTACTTGTATTGGCTGGGGTATTTCCTGTCTTTGGGGCGTTAATTGTGTCTATCCCAATGCCTGTGCTTGGTGGGGCAGGGTTGATGATGTTTGCCATGATTATTGCCGCAGGCATTCAGATGTTAGATAAAGTAGATCGCAGTCGCCGTAATGGCTTGATTATTGCCATTTCCATTGGGTGCGGATTAGCGGTGACAACTCGTCCCGAATTATTGGATAAATTGCCAAGTTTCTTTAAAGAGGTATTTGGTTCGGGGATTACGGTGGGATCATTATTAGCATTAATTCTCAACTTAGTTTTACCGCAAGATAAAGACGCAAGTGAGAACCAAAGCCACTAAAAGTGACTAATTGTTACAATCGGCAAAAACTCACTTGAAATTTTGCCGATAAATGCCTATCTTGTCTAGCGTCTTAACACCTCAAAGTGAGGTGTTTCTTTTTCACAATATGTAAGGAGAATTTATGTCAGCAGTTATTCATACAACCGATGCGACTTTTGAACAAGATGTTTTAAAATCAGAAGTGCCTGTATTACTAGACTTTTGGGCACCATGGTGTGGTCCTTGCCGTGCAATTGGCCCTGTTTTAGATGATTTAGCCGTTGAAGTTGGAAGCAGTGCTAAAATTGTTAAAATGAATGTCGATGAAAATCAACAAGTCCCTGCACAATTTGGTGTACGTAGTATTCCATTTTTAGCTATTATCAAAAATGGTAAAGTAGTGGCACAACAAGTAGGTGCACAAAACTTACCCGCCTTTTTGGAAAATTTAAAATAATCCTAGTACAAGATTTAAAATAATTAAATCATATATTTTATATAAAAGTTGATAATTATTATTTTATTAATGTTATCAACTTTTTATTTTCTAAATAAATCTTATCTTATTTATAAGATTAAAAATTTTATATTTTATAAATGCCATAACAGAAAGTTTTGTTATAAATCAAATCTATCAAGACAATTTATTGCACTCATGAAAAAGATTGCATAGAATTGTCGGCATTTTTTTCGGTCTTGGTGGGCCGCTTCTTTTTTGTGGGAAATAATGACAATTTTAGCACTGGGTATCAACCATAAAACCGCCTCTGTGAGTTTGCGGGAAAAAGTCGCCTTTGTAGAAAGCAAACGCCAACTTGCTTTTGAGCAAATTCGTGCCGAAGGCTTGGCAGAAAGCGTTGTTATTCTCTCCACTTGCAACCGCACGGAACTCTATTTTCACGAACCGAGTATCCCCCCCCAGGAAGATCACGCCGAGAATCAAGCTTGGCGTGAGCGTTGTTTTCAATGGTTTGCCAACATTCACCACCTTGATGAACAAGAACTCCGTGAATGCCTCTACTTTAAGCAAAATTTAGAAGCCACTCGCCATTTAATGCGTGTTGCTTGTGGGTTAGATTCCTTAATTTTAGGTGAGCCACAAATTTTAGGTCAGGTTAAACAAGCCTATCAGCAGAGCGAAAGTTTCTATCAAAGCCATGGGGAAGGACTTTCTACCAACCTCTCTCGCTTATTTCAGAAAACCTTTGCCACTGCCAAGCGTGTTCGGTCAGAAACTGAAATCGGTAGTAGTGCCGTTTCCGTTGCCTACGCCGCCTGTGGTTTAGCGCGCCAAATTTTCGATGATTTCCGTAAATTGCGGTTTTTATTAGTTGGCGCGGGGGAAACCATTGAGCTAGTCGCTCGCTATCTGCTTCAACATGGTGCTGAAAATATGATGATCGCTAACCGCACCCATATTCGGGCGGAAATGTTGGCAGAGAAACTCAACGCCCCCATGCAAATTCTCTCCCTGAGTGCTTTACAACTCGGCTTAAATCAAGCGGATGTGGTTATCAGCTCCACGGGTAGCCCCGATCTGTTAATTACGGAACAGATGGTCGAAACGGCACAAAAACAACGTCATTTTGACCCCATGTTGCTGATTGATATTGCCGTTCCGCGGGATATTGATGAAAACGCATCCAACCTCGATAGCGTCTATCTTTATAGTGTTGATGATCTCCAAAATATCATCCAACGTAACCTCGAACAGCGCCAACAAGCCGCAGAACAAGCGGCAGAAATTGTTGATGAAGAGTGCAAAGCCTTCTTTGCTTGGCTTAAGCAACAACAATCAAGCAATTTGATTAAACATTACCGCCAAAATGCCGAAGCAATTCGCCAAGAATTACTCGACAAAGCCCTCCACGCCCTCAATCAAGGGCAAGAGGCAGAAAAAGTGCTTAATGAATTAAGCTACAAGTTGATGAACCAACTGCTCCACGCCCCAACTCAAGCGTTGCAATCTTTGGCGAAAACAGGCAATTCCCGTGGATTACAACAATTTTCACAGGCGATAAAAATCGACCACTCCCACTAAAAAAACTATTCAGAGGGCGTAAAATAGCGTAGAATGCGCCCATTTTTCAAAACGCAAACGATTACGTTGTTTTAAATTTCACAGAGAGGAACCCTACCATGCTAAGACGTGATATGAATATCGCTGATTATGATCCGATTTTATGGCAAGCCATTTTAGATGAGAACCGTCGCCAAGAAGAGCATATTGAGCTAATTGCCTCAGAAAACTATGCAAGCCCTCGTGTGATGGAAGCGCAAGGCTCACAATTTACCAATAAATATGCCGAAGGCTACCCAGGCAAACGCTACTATGGTGGCTGTGAATATGCCGACATCGTAGAACAATTAGCTATCGACCGTGCGAAAGAGTTATTCGGTGCGGACTATGTGAATGTTCAACCACACTCAGGTTCTCAAGCCAATGCCGCGGTCTATATGGCATTACTCCAACCACACGACACCATCTTAGGTATGAGCCTTGCCCACGGCGGTCACTTAACACACGGTGCTTCGGTGAGTTTCTCCGGTAAAATCTACCACGCAGAACAATACGGCATTACGAGTGAAGGCGTTATCGACTACGATGCCCTTCGCAAACAAGCCCACGAAGTGAAACCAAAAATGATCGTAGGTGGCTTCTCTGCTTACTCACAGGTTGTCGATTGGGCAAAAATGCGTGAAATCGCCGATGAAGTCGGGGCTTACCTATTCGTAGATATGGCGCACGTTGCTGGCTTAATTGCCGCAGGCGTTTATCCAAGCCCACTTCCACACGCTCACATCGTTACCACCACCACGCACAAAACTTTAGGTGGACCTCGTGGCGGTTTAATCTTATCTAGTGCAAAAGATGAAGATCTCTACAAAAAATTACAAAGCGCCGTATTCCCTGCTGGTCAAGGTGGCCCATTAGTTCATGTGATTGCAGCCAAAGCAGTCTGCTTTAAAGAAGCCTTAGAACCAGAATACAAAATCTATCAACAACAAGTGGTCAAAAATGCCAAAGCGATGGTAGAAGTATTCAAACAACGTGGCTATAACGTGGTGTCAAACGGCACAGAAAACCACTTATTCTTAGTCGATCTCGTGAGCCACGGTTTAACCGGTAAAGCGGCTGATGCTGCCCTTGGCAAAGCGAATATCACCGTGAATAAAAATGCCGTACCAAACGATCCACAAAAACCATTTATCACCTCAGGAATCCGTGTGGGTACGCCATCAGTGACTCGCCGTGGTTTTAAAGAAGCCGAAGTGATTGAACTCGCTGGTTGGATGTGCGATATCCTTGATGTCATCGGTAAAGACAATGAAGCTGACGTGATTGAAGCCACCAAAGCGAAAGTATTAGCAATTTGCCAAAAATTACCGGTTTATCCTTAACCCTTCACACAAATGCCTCCTTTCGGAGGCATTTTTCTTTCTTCAACAAAATGGCAAAAAACTAATCAAATTTGACCGCTTGTAAAGGGTAAAAATTGCTCTTGCTATTGCGAGATCTCCTAAATTTTGATTGAATAGCCCTTCTTTACGATAACACAACAGAATTTTCCCATACCGATGAAAAAATATATTCTTACCCTCGCTTTTCTACTCGCAACAGGCAATCTCTTTGCCGAAGATGCTAAAGACAAACCATCCGAACCGCTGTTTAAAGACGGTAAAGGTTACTATTCCTATGTAAAACCGCTGAATCTTCCCCCTTTGGCGAA
Organism: Pasteurellaceae bacterium Macca; assembly: GCA_023101485.1. Lineage (GTDB taxonomy): Bacteria > Pseudomonadota > Gammaproteobacteria > Enterobacterales > Pasteurellaceae > LVZB01. Next base: position 1,755,989 of record LVZB01000001.1, read on the forward strand.
TAATAAGGTGCAGTTGCAATATTTCTACCACTACGGCTGTGAGGTTTGCCTTACCGCATTAGATACCTTAAAAGCTTATGCGAAACGCCATAGCGAACAAGTTGCCCTCACTATTTCCCCAAGTTTTGAAAAAGGCAGTACCTACACTAGCCAAATGAATGCTACTTTTGAAGCAGCGGGCAAGCCTGAACTCAGCGAACTGTTTTTATTTGATAGCACTTACCAAAATAAAGAGAAAAACCATTTAGTGAAAAATAATCAAGCGATCATTCGTTGGTTAGAGGAACATAATGTGAATACGAAAGAGTTCTACCGACTCTTTACCTCCGAAAAGGTGCGTAAGCAGGTTGAAGAAGATCATAAACGCTACCAACAATATTTATCGCCCCCTTTTAGCCCCTACTTAGCGATTAATGGCAAATATATTTTGGTGAAAAATACGCTGTTTAATGATGATTATACTTTTGCAGTGTTAGATTTTTTAGTCAATAAATTAACTCAAGAAAAAGAAAAGTAACTTTTTAAGAAAATATTGAAATTTACTTGGCTAGGTATGCCTTACTATAACGAATAAGGTATTTCGTTGATATAAAAAAGACTGGGGTCAATATAATATCGGCCTCAGTCCTTAGCATAAGCGCTAATTTTTAAAAAAGATTAGAGCATTTACTCTCCTTAAAACAGGCTTACCAACCTTTTATCATTCCGCCTTTAAAGACTTCATTCGCTTTTTGATAAACAGCTTCAGATTGATAGGCTTGCACGAATTTTTTCACCTCTTCTTTATCTTTATTATCTTCACGAGCGACAATGTAGTTCACATAAGGTGAGTCTTTTGATTCCATAAAGATACCGTCTTTGGTTGGCGTTAAACCAATTTGCCCTGCATAGGACGTGTTGATAACCGAAAAGGCCGTATCATCAAGGGTACGCGGAAGGAGTGGTGCTTCAATTTCTTGAATGTCCAAATTTTTCGGATTTTCAATAATATCTACACGGGTAGATTGCACATTTGTATTATCTTTTAATTTGATAATACCTTGTTTTGCGAGTAATACGAGGGTACGACCGAGGTTAGTTGGGTCGTTTGGTATCGCAATTTTATCCCCATCTTTTAGCTCATCAACAGATTTAATTTTTCTTGAATACGCGGCAATAGGGTAAACGAAAGTTTTGCCGACAGGAACAAGTTTATAGCCCTTGTCTTTGATCTGTTTATCTAAGAAGGGTTTATGCTGGAAAGCATTCACATCTAAATCCCCTTTATTGAGGGCTTCATTCGGGGTGGCATAATCGGTGAAGATAACAAGCTCAACATCAAGATTGTATTTCTGTTTTGCTTCTTGGACGGCAACTTCCATCACTTGGTGCTCTGGGCCTGAAATCACGCCTACTTTTAGCGGGGCTTTTTTATCATCACAGCCTGTTAGTGCAAGGGCGGAAAGGATGCTAAGTGTTAATAGTTTTTTAAAATTCATAAAATCTCCTGAAAGTCATTGATCTCCCCCACTGAATGGCTTGATTTGTGAGGGAGGAAAAGGGCTTTTGCGACCACAAGATGAGTGCAAAAAGTTTGTCAAAAAAGACCGCTTGTAAAGGCGAATTACCAGCCTTTTACCACACCGCCTTCAAACAGTTTGAGGGCGGCTTGATAAACTTCTTCACTTTGCCACGCTTTTACAAAGGTTTTGAGGGCTTCGTCATCTTTGTTATCTTGGCGAGAAACGATTAAATTCACATAAGGGGAATCTTTATCTTCCACAACCACACCGTCTTTTTCTGGCGTTAAACCGGCTTGACCTGCGTAGGTATTGTTAATTACCGCAAGATCAACATCGTCAAGGGTACGGGGAAGAAGCGCACTATCGACTTGTTTGAAGGTCACTTTTTTCGGATTTTCAATCACATCAATTTCAGTGGCAAATAGATTGGTGGGATCTTGTAATTTGATTAAGCCTTTGGCTTGTAGTAATAATAATGCACGCCCCACGTTGCTTGGGTTGTTTGGAATCGCAATTTCTGCACCTTCTCGTAATTCATCAAGGGTTTTCACTTTTTTCGAGTAGGCCGCCATTGGGAAAGTGAAGGTGTTACCAATAATCGCTAATTGATAGCCACGATCTTTACTTTCTTGATCCATATAAGGTTTAGTTTGGAAAGCGTTAGCATCCAAATCTTTACGCCATAGGGCATCGTTTGGCTGAGTGTATTCGTTAAATTCAACTAATTTCACCTCTAAGTTATATTTCTCTTTGGCAATTTTAGCCGCCACTTCGGCAACTTGTGCTTCAGGGCCTTGCATCACGCCTAATTTAATTTGGCGCGCTTCTTGTTTTTGTACGGGGGCTTCTGCTTTTTTCTCTTCTTTACAGCCAGTTAATGCCAATGCAGAAAGGGCAACAACGCCGAGTAATTTTTTGAAATTCATAGAGTCTCCTTAAAAAGTAGAGCGGTCAAATTTTGCAAAATGTTTGAAAAATCAGACCGCTTGTGATTAAAAATAGATTACCAACCTTTGACAACGCCGTCTTTAAACTGTTTTTGTGCTTCGGCAAACACTTCCTCTGTTTGGAAGGCTTTTACGAAGTTTTTCACATTTTCAGCTTCTTTGTTGTCTTTACGGGCAACAATGATATTGACGTAAGGTGACTCTTTGCTTTCAACAAAGACACCATCATTAGCCGTTAAGCCAACTTGACCAGCATAGGTGTTATTGACTACCGCAAGGGCAACATCATCTAATGCTTTAGCCGCAACCGAAGTATCCACTTCTTGAATTTTCAAGTTTTTTGGGTTTTCGATAATGTCTAATGAAGTAGCAAAGAGGTTCGTATTATCTTTTAATTTGATTAAGCCTTGTTTTTCCAACAGGATTAACGCACGGGCAAGGTTGCTTGGATCATTGGGAACGGCAACCACTGCACCATCTTCTAACTCACTGATATTTTTGATTTTTTTAGAATAACCGGCTAATGGGAATACAAAGGTATTGCCCACGATTTCTAAGTTATCTAACCCTTTTGAAGCACTATCTTTATCTAAATACGGCTTATGCTGGAAAGCGTTGGCATCTAAATCGCCTTTGCTCACAGCCGTATTGGGGAGAGCGTAGTCGTTAAAGAGGACAAATTCCACCTCTAACCCGTATTTTTCTTTGGCGATTTTCGCCGCGGTTTCTGCAACCGTATGTTCAGGGCCAGACATCACGCCCACTTTGATTTTTTGGACAGCAGGTGCAGCTGCGGTTTCTGCTTTTTTCTCTTCTTTACAGCCGGTAAGGGCTAATGTTGAGATAGCAACAACGCTAAGTAGTTTTTTGAAGTTCATAGTCAAGTCCTCAATGTTGAATAAATGTTGTGTTAAAAATTAACGGTGATCGACGCGTTTTGCTAAACGATCCCCCAGTTTTTGGCTGATCATCACAATGGCAACGATAATAATCGTCGCAATCCATTTTACATAAACCATATTACGGTGTTCCCCGTAGCTAATGGCGAGGTTACCTAAGCCACCACCGCCCACAGCCCCTGCCATTGCAGAATAGCCAATAAGTGAAACAAGGGTGAGGGTAATGCCGTTGATAAGAATCGGTAATGATTCAGGTAAATAGAATTTAGTGACGACTTGCCAATTTGTCGCCCCCATTGATTTTGCCGCTTCGGTTAAGCCATTTGGAATTTCTAGCAACGCGTTTGCGGTTAAGCGCGCAAAAAATGGGATAGCCGAAATGCTTAATGGCACGATAGCGGCGGTTGTACCAAGGGTTGTACCGACAAGAATGCGCGTAAAAGGCAATAACACCACTAATAAAATAATAAAAGGCACAGAACGACCGATGTTAATCACCACATCGAGCACTTGATGTAGAGTTTTGTGTTCTAAAATTTCGCCTTTTCCGGTTAAAAAGGCAACAAATCCAATTGGTAAGCCGACAAGCACCGCCATAGCAGTGGCAGCAAAGCCCATATAAAGGGTTTCAAGGGTTGAAAGCCCGACAAGTTCCCACATTTTCGGGGTTAATTGGTTTAGAAAATCAGCCCACATAGCCTAATACCTCGACTTTTACGTTATTGTCAATTAAATAGAATTTTGCTTCGGCAATGGCATCGGCATTGCCTTCCACTTCGGCGATCACAAAACCAAATTTCACGCCGCCGGCATAATCGATTTGGGACATTAAAATGCTGAAATCAATGGCAAATTTTTTCGAGGCAAGGCTAAGAAGCGGTGCATCTACGGAACGCCCCGTAAATTCAAATTTAATAATCGGCTTGCCATTCGGTGTTGGTGTTGGGGAGAGATCTTCGGTGTATTCTGCCGGTAATTCAACGTGGAATGTAGATTGAATAAAGCGTTGTGCTAATTCGGTTTTCGGGTTAGAGAAAATTTCACTTACGGATCCCGTTTCGACTAATTGCCCCTTATCGATCACAGCAACACGGTCACAAATGCGTTTTACCACATCCATTTCGTGGGTAATCAATAAAATCGTTAAGCCAAGGCGTTTGTTGATCTCTTTAAGGAGTTGCAAAATAGATTGCGTGGTGGCCGGATCTAAGGCACTGGTGGCTTCGTCACAAAGTAGCACTTGGGGATCACTGGCTAAGGCACGCGCGATGGCAACACGCTGTTTTTGTCCACCTGAAAGGTTGGCAGGGTAGGCATCACGCTTATCGGCAAGCCCCACTAATTCAAGCAATTCACTGACTTTTTTCTCAATCTCTGCACGGTTGCTGTGGCTTAATTCAAGGGGAAGTGCCACATTTTCAAACACCGTACGCGAAGCCAACAGATTAAAATGTTGGAAAATCATCGCAATTTGGCGGCGCGCTAAAATCAATTCAGATTCAGAGAGTGCGGTTAAATCTTTACCATTGACAATAACTTGCCCCATTGTTGGGCGTTCGAGTAAATTCACACAACGGATAAGGGTACTTTTCCCTGCCCCAGAAGAGCCAATTACGCCATAAATCGTGCCTTTCGGTACATCAAGGCTGACGTTATCTAAGGCGGTAATCCGCTTTCCTTTTACGTCAAACTGTTTGCTGATCTGTTTCAGTTGAATCATAGGTCAAACTCACTGTATTAAAATAACATGGTTTGGCATTCTAGCCGTCTAGATAGCTATGTCAAGGGCTAAAAGCCATTTTTTATGAGAAATTGGGGGTGGTAGAAAGAAAATGCCAAACTATCTTAAGTAATCGGCGTTTTATTGGCAGAATGTTATACTTCAGTCACTTATTTTGCACAGTTGTGCAGTGCAATAGTTTGCTTTAAAATGATGCTATTTATCATTTTGGGATTGATATTATGTTTAATCTTACCGCTTTACATTTTCGGGACGATTATCTTTATCGTTTCTTTCAATATGGTGAGATGCACAGCAAAATTCCGGCTAATCTAGCTAGCGTATTGGCTCGAAAGTTAGATATGATCAATGCGGCTGAAAATTTGAATGATTTGCGAGTGCCACCTGCCAATCGCCTTGAATTGCTTGAACCAAAAGAAAACAAGTACTATTCCATTCGCGTCAATAAACAATATCGTTTGATCTTTAAATACGAAAATAGCGAAATTTCCCAATTATATTTAGATTCACATCGTTACGACTTATAAGGAAATCTTATGCAAAATCTACAACGTAAGCCTACTTCTGTGGGTGAAATTCTACAGGAAGAATTTCTGATCCCTCTTAATCTCAAAATCAGTGATTTAGCGCAGATTTTGGATGTTCATCGCAATACAGCGAGTAGCTTAGTGAATAATCATTCCCGCGTAACATTAGAAATGGCGGTTAAACTGGCTAAAGCTTTTGGTACGACGGCAGAGTTCTGGCTCAATTTACAACACAGTGTGGATTTATGGGCACTAAATAACAATGCCCATTATCAAGAAAGTCTTGCTCGGGTAAAACCAGCAAGGGATTGGTTTTCGGTGCCACACCTTGCTGTGTAAGTACGTGTTAGAAAAGATGATGACGCATGGTGGCGATGTAGTTACAACTGACATCTTGATTGAGCCAAAACTTTTCCGTAATCGGGTTGAAATGGTAGCCGACCATATGGTCACATCGGAGATTGGCTTCATCACTCCAGGCTAATAATTCCGCGGGTTTGATGAATTTTTCAAATTCGTGCGTGCCTTTGGGGAGAAGTTTTAACACATATTCCGCCCCAACGATCACCAATAAATAGGCTTTAAAGGTGCGGTTAATGGTAGAGAAAAACAGCACGCCATTGGGTTTGAGGAGAGCTTGGCAACTTTGAATAATGGAGAGGGGGCTCGGTACATGTTCAAGCATTTCCATGCAGGTAATGACATCAAACTTTTCAGGATGGGTCGCTAAAAAATCTTCAATGGTGGATTGTTGGTAATCAATCGTCAGCCCATTTTGTTCGGCGTGTTGCTTGGCAATTTCAAGGGGTTGGCTTGTCATATCTAACCCTGTGACCTTAGCTCCGAGTTTTGCCATACTTTCACTTAAAATCCCACCGCCACAGCCGACATCTAATACCCGCTTGCCAAAAAGCCCACCGGATTTTTCATCGATATAGTTTAAACGTAGAGGGTTGAGTAGGTGAAGGGGTTTGAAATCGCCTTGGGGATCCCACCAACTTTTTGCCATTTTTTCAAATTTTGAGATTTCTTGTTGATCAACGTTACTCATAGCCAGCCTTTTGATTAGTTTTTCTAATGATTATGGCGGACGATTTTAGCGTAATTTATGAAGAGAAAGCAAAAATAAACACCTTAATGCAAAAAATCGCCCTGAATAGCGCTGCAAGCGGTCGTTTTTGTTGAAAAATTTGCCATTTGGGTTAATTTTTCTAATTTTGATGATAAATTTTTTTAATTTATGCTTTTCAAAGGAAAATTTGCTTGCTAGACTGCCCGCCATTCCAAAAATAGTCAATTTTCATTTTACAGGAGCAAACCTATGAGCGATTTAAATACACTATTCCAAAAAATCAAACAACGTGATCCGAATCAAGCGCCTTTTCATCAAGCGGTGGAAGAGGTGTTCGGTAGCCTTGCCCCTTTCTTAGCGAAAAATCCACAATATACCCAGTATGGTTTATTAGAGCGTATCGTTGAGCCTGAACGGGTGATTACTTTCCGGGTTACTTGGGTGGATGATAACGGACAGGTGCAAGTCAATCGGGGTTATCGTGTGCAGATGAACTCCGCCATTGGCCCTTACAAAGGGGGATTGCGTTTCCACCCAACGGTTGATCTCGGGGTATTGAAATTCTTAGCATTTGAGCAAGTGTTTAAAAATGCCTTGACGACGTTGCCAATGGGAGGCGGTAAAGGGGGCTCAGACTTCGACCCGAAGGGGAAATCCGATGGTGAGGTGATGCGTTTCTGCCAAGCCTTTATGAGTGAATTATTCCGTCATATTGGAGCGGATACTGATGTGCCTGCCGGCGATATTGGCGTGGGCGGGCGTGAAATTGGCTTCCTCTACGGACAATATAAAAAATTAACGAATGAATTTACCTCCGTCTTAACCGGAAAAAGCCTGACTTGGGGGGCAGTTTAATTCGCCCAGAAGCGACGGGCTACGGTACGGTCTATTTTGCGGAAAGTATGTTAAACACGCGTGGGCAAAGCATTGACGGAAAACGGGTTGTGATTTCCGGCTCAGGTAACGTGGCGCAATATGCCGCAGAGAAAACCATTCAAAAAGGCGGTAAAGTGTTAACGGTTTCAGATTCCAACGGCTATGTGTTATTCCCTGAAAGTGGAATGACCGAAGCCCAATTACAGGCGTTATTGGAATTAAAAAATGTCCGTCGTGAGCGTTTATCCGTTTATGCCAAAGAGCAAGGGTTATCCTATTTTAAAGGTCAAAAGCCGTGGGGTGTTGCCTGTGATGTTGCCCTTCCTTGTGCGACACAAAATGAATTGGATAAAGAAGATGCGAAAACCTTACTCAAAAATGGCTGTATCTGCGTGGCAGAAGGCGCGAATATGCCTTCAACCTTAGGGGCAGTGGAAGTCTTTACTGATGCGAAGATTCTTTACGCACCGGGTAAAGCCTCTAACGCTGGGGGTGTGGCGACATCCGGTTTAGAGATGAGCCAAAATGCGATTCGCCTTTCTTGGAGCCGTGAAGAAGTGGATCAGCGCCTCTTTGATATTATGGCGAACATTCACCAAAACTGCGTTGAGAACGGCACGGAGTCCGGCGGTTATGTCAATTATGTGAATGGAGCGAATATTGCCGGCTTCAAAAAAGTCGCCACGGCAATGTTGGAGCAAGGTGTGGTGTAATTTTTGGAGAATAGAAAACCCAGTGCGATGCACTGGGTTCTTTTTTTAGTATATTGAAAATTTCGGAATTATTTATTTTTCCCAAATTTCTTCTCAAGCTCTGTAAGTAATTGTTGGCTTTCTTTTCCAGATTGTAAGAGCTTTTCTGCTTTCTCTTTTAGTGAAGCTTTGAGTTCAGGAGACGGATCTTTTACGCCTACGGCTTTGTTGTATTCCAAGAGCATTTCATTAGAGAGTGTTAATGATTCCTGTAATTTATGTTTAAAGACATTCACATCATTATTTTTAATCTCTATTTGATCTAAAGCTTTAGAGAAGAGAGCAATTTTTTCTCTCATTTCTTGGAAAGCATGCTGAATACGAACATAATCACCGCTTTTAGTTTCTTTTTCGAGCATACTCTGTGTTTCTATAAGTGCTGATTTATTTTTTTCATTCCAATCTAATAGTTTTTCTAAATCAGCAACACCTTGTGCATGAATTTCTTCTGCAGAAAGTTGTGCTGTTTGAATTGTTTCCGTTTTTCCCGTTGTAGATCCATTTGTTGTGGGTTTATCACAAGCCGATAAAAAAAGAGCCACTAATGCGATAGCGCTTACTTTAGTCATTTTATTCATTCAATTATCCTTATTAAAAATGTAAAAAAATATCCCTCACAGATGAGGGCGTTTATTGTACTGCCTTTCGACTGTAGAAGAGTTAATTGGTTCAAGTTAATAAATCAAGCGGTTAAAAAAGAAACAGCTCGATACAAGCGGTCAAATTTTTAAGATATTTTGTCATAACATCTTTAATCAATTTGCCGCTAAATTCCCATCGCTTGTTCGATGATTAATCTTTTTACTCGTGTATTTTGATTCGTTAGCGTTAATCCAATACCGCGTACGAGTTTTTTTAGCGGATGATTGCCGGCAAAGAGCTGTTTTAATCCTTCCATTGCCGCTAAAACTTTGACTGCTTCGACTTTGCGGCGACGTTCAAATTGGCGTAAATGGCGGTAGTCACCAATATCTTCGCCGAGAGCTAATCGTTGGCGAAGTTCATTTCCTAGTAAAGCGGCATCGCCAAAGCCAAGATTGACTCCAAGTCCTGCTAACGGATGAATGGTATGTGCGGCATCGCCAATAAGGGCAAGACGAGGTTGAGCAAAATCTCGAGCATAACGTGCAGTGAGTGGGTAAATATTTCGTTCACTAATCAGCTCACAAAGACCAAGTTGGTTATCAAAAGCAATCGTTAAGGCTTGTTGAAAGGCTTGCGCTTCCATTTGAACTAATTTTTCTGCTTTTTCGGGTGGTAAAGACCAAACAATAGAGCAGAGGTGGGGATCATTTAATGGTAAGAATGCCAGAATACTATCAGGGGAAAAGACTTGGCGGGCAGTTCGACAGTGAGGTTCTATGGTGCGAACATTACACACTAAAGCAGTATGTTGATAATCACGACTGACTAAGGGGATTTTTACTTGTTGGCGCAACCAAGAGTTTGCGCCATCTGCGCCGACAAGGAGTTTTGCGATAATCATTTCGCCATTCTCAAGGGTTAATACAGCACCACTGTCACTGAGCCCAATGTTTTGTGAGAGCGAATAAATCACTTCAACATTTTCTTGTTGTGTCACTTGTTGCCAAAGCGCCGATTGAATTTGGCTATTTTCGATAATCGTTCCCAATCTTTCAAGACCAAGGCTTTGGATTTCGGGATCGTCTTGATTAAATTGAATGCGTGCAAAACTGTCTTTTTCCCAGACGAGCATAGATTTGTAGGGCGAAAGGCGCGAGGTTGGAATATGTTGCCATGCGCCGATGTCCATTAAAAATTGTTGGCTTGTGCCATTGATCGCACTGATGCGATAGCTTAATCCTTCCTGGCTTAAGGAGAAAGGATGCCGTTCGATAAGAATAATACGGCAATTGGTTCTGGCTAGACTTGCTACTAATGCTAAACCAACCATTCCTCCGCCAATAATCACGAGATCTGCAGTTCTCATTGGATAGTTTATTCCTTTTATGTTTTCTTATGATGCTTTTCTAAGCTACGGTGGCGTATTTTTACTTTTTTCCCACGACCGATAAAATAAGCTGCAAGTTGTTCTGCTATAAATACAGAGCGATGTTTTCCACCTGTACAACCAATTGCGATAGTTAGATAACTGCGATTATTTTTTTCTAGGCAAGGCAACCACATATCTAAATAATTGCGAGTATGATAGATGAAATTATGCACTTCAGTATGTCGTTCTAAAAAGGCAATAACAGGTTGTTCAAGTCCGGTCATGGGGCGTAATTCAGTATTCCAATGAGGATTAGGTAAAAAACGGACATCAAAAACATAATCCGCATCGGGTGGTACGCCATATTTAAAGCCGAAAGACTCGATAATAATATGCAGTTCTTTATTAGAGTGGCCTCGTAGTAATTCCCGCAAATTTTCAGCTAATTCATGCGCAGAAAGGTGTGAAGTATCAATAATATGATTGGCTTGTTGATGAAGAGGTTCTAATAAACTACGTTCTAAATCAATGGCACTTTCTAGGGAGAGATCTTGATTAGAAAGTGGATGAAGACGACGTGAGTCACTATATCGATGGATTAAAGTATCACGGCTACAATCTAAGAAAATGAGCTTTGTTTTTATATTAGTGGGTAGAGTAGGGAGAATATTATCGAGCATACTTGGTTGAGAAGGTAAGTTGCGAATATCCAAGCTCACGACGGCGGATCGATCTTCGGCAGATAACATTTGGGCGAGAGCAGGAATTAATGGTAGAGGAATATTATCTACACAATAGTAGCCTACATCTTCTAAGGCGCGTAAAGCCACCGATTTTCCAGCACCAGAATGTCCACTAATAATGATTAATTCCATTGCGTTTCTCCTTAATCATTTTCAAGATGACGATTATGTTCACGTTGATCGCTATAATTGAAAACTTGCCAAATTTCTTCTGCGGATGTTGCTGTACGGAGATGTTTTAATAAATTTTTATCACTTAGTCGTTCAGCAATGTGAGATAAACTATCTTTATAGCACTCACAATTTTGTTCTGGAAATAATAAAGCATAAATAAGATCGACTTCTTTATGATCATTTGCTTCAAAATCAATCGGCTGTTCTAATTTGAAAAATACAGCTATCGGTTGCTTCAAGATGTGCGCACTATAATTTAATTTTGCATGGGGGAGTGCGACACCATTATTGATTGCCGTTGAGCCGAGTTTTTCGCGTTTAAATAAACTTTCAAAGCAGTTTACTGGACAAATAGCATTCTCTTCGGTTAATGAATTTTGTTGGTTCAAATAATCTGCAATTTGTTTACCGATAAGCTCTAATGCGCGTTTTTTACTTGAGGCAATGATCCCATATTGAATATTTTCAGGGACTAAATAATCCGTTAGTTTCATGCTAGTTTTACCAAATACAAGCGGTCAAATTGACTTAATTTTTTGTAGATTTGAGCTATTAAACTACAACTTAAATTGTTCACCGAGATAGATACGTTTTACATCGGGGTTATTCAGCACTTCTTGGGGCGTACCATTGGCGATCATTTCACCACTGCCGACAATATAAGCCCGTTCACAAACATCTAAGGTTTCGCGAACATTATGATCGGTAATAAGAACCCCTAAACCACGCTCTTTAAGATTGACGATGATCTTTTTAATATCAATCACAGAGATTGGATCGACACCAGCAAAGGGCTCATCAAGTAAAATAAATTGTGGGTTGGCAGCGAGTGCTCGAGCGATCTCAACCCGGCGACGTTCTCCCCCTGAAAGAGATTGCCCTAAGTTATGACGGATATGCTCAATATGAAATTCTGCGATTAACTCATCGGCACGGGCTTTCCGTGCAGTGTTATCTAAATCAGCTCTGACTTGTAAGACAGACATTAAATTATCATACACACTTAAACGGCGAAAAATCGAAGCTTCTTGTGGTAGATAGCCAATGCCTTGTTTAGCTCGGTCGTGCATTGGTAGAAGACTAATATCATTATCATCAATGCGAATTTTGCCTTGATCGTGGCGAACTAGCCCCACAACCATATAAAAAGACGTTGTTTTCCCCGCACCATTTGGGCCTAATAATCCAACAATTTCACCAGCCTTTACATTAAAGCTCACATTTTTGACGACTTGGCGATTTTTATAACTTTTAGCTAATTGTTCTGCATAAAGGATCGGCATAATGTACCTATTTTTTCTTTTTGCTGTCTTGTAATTGATTTGGAATCAGGATCGTTTTAACGCGTGTTTTACCACCACTAGTTGCCTTTAATTGCTGTTTTTTCACATCATAAGTAATTTTTTGTGCTTTAATAAAACTGTCTTGTTGTTTAAGTTCGGCATTGCCAAGCAGTGTTAAAAATTCGGCACCGAGATCATAATGAACCGAATTGCCTTTTCCGTTTACTGGCTTACCATTATCTAAAGTTTGTTGAAATGTGACAGGAGAACCACTTGCATCAACAGTTTCTTTTTTTCCTTCTTGGCGGGTAATTGTGACCTTAGCAGCATTAATTTTAATTGAGCCTTGAGTAATCATGACATTATCGCTAAACACAACGATATTATTTTCTAAATCTAATGATTGGCTACCCGAATCAATATTAATTGGCTGATCGGTATCACCTTTTAATGCATAAGCCGATAAACTCATTGAGAAAAGAGTGGCAAATATTGCCGATTTCATCATAATTTTCATTTTTTATCCTTACTGTTAGCATCGCTTGGTGCGGTGCGAATAATTGTTGGTTCAATATAAGTTTTTACATCTTTGGTTAAGGTGGCGACTTGTCGTTTTAGATTGCCTTTTAAGCCAACCCCAGAAGTGGTAAAGCCCATACCAGTTGAAATAACAGGGCTATCGGTAAACACATCTTGACTAGTTAAATCTATAGATAATTTCTCTGTTTCAATTTTTTGTAAACGAGAAGTTGGATCAAGGCTCTCAATGAGTACATTGCCACTTAAGGTTAAAATTTTTTCTTTTGAAATTTCTGCATGATCTGAGGCGATTTTCCACTGTTTGAGGGCGGTTTGTGCATTAAATAGATTTAATAATGGTTTGAAAAATTCAGTGCGTTCAGTATGTTCATAGCGTTTAATTTCTTGCGCTTCAGCAAAATATTGGGGATTGCCTGCAAGATCATAAACTGTTGTGGTTACAGTTTGCCCTGTATATTCAGGTTCACCTTCTTTTTTTATTAATTCTGGCGTATTTTGACTATCACTAAATTGAAGTTGATAAAACCAAGCGCCTAAAGCAACGACAACCAATACCAATAAAGCATTTAATCGAAAATTCATTTTTTGACCTCAAAATTTTGGCGTGAAATCATATCATAAGTTTATCTTAGGATATAGAAAGAAATACAAAAATCCGCTTAGATGCCCTTAATGTTGTATGGAAAAATACCAACAATTTCATGTAAATATGTTAAAATTCTTACCTTTTAAGCTCAATTAGACTAGTTTTTACGTTATATCATGCTCCCAAATATCAATCACTACGATAGCCTTGTCTTAGCATATAGTGAGGCATTTATCCATTCTCTGCCATCAGAACTTATTTTTCCTCGTTTACATTATTATTATCCAGAATGGGGAGATGTTCGTTTTTTAGAAAATGTGAGACAAGAGAGCTTACATTATCTCTACATTTCAGCTGAAATTAATGATGAGCTATTTAATGAGCAACGTATTAAAGAGGCACTTGCGAGTTGGTTTTCTGTAGTTATTAAAGAAGGAATGATGATTGTTAGTCGTCAATCGGTGATCAATGTTGAACATTTTTCACATTTTTACCATGAATATATTGAGATTTTTAATGATCCTCTGTGTGCTTATTTTATTGTGCGTAAAAAACAAGATCTACCTGATATTCCTACATTAGTTCAACAATGCTATTCATTGTTTTACCAAAACCAATTGACTGAATCATTCGCACTTTTAGATCATTGTTATATGCTAGATTGCCGTGATTTAGTGCCTTATTTGCTTCGTTCTGTGTTGCTTAAAGCCTGTGATCAACTGCGTGAAGATGATTATTGGTGGCATTTGGCAATGCGACATAATCATAATCATATCCAAGCTCAAATATATTATGCCCTTAATCTTCTACAACAAGGACGTTACTATTGGGGATTTGCTACTCGCGAATTAGCATTAAGTAATTTACCTCATTTTGTTCGTTGTCATGATCTTATGCCGCCTAAGGAGCGCCGTTGGAACGGTCAAATGTTATTTGGCAAAAAATTGATTGTTTGGAGTGAATTTGGCTTAGGTGATGAAATCATGTTCTCGCAACTTGCCTATTTTTTAAAACGAGAAATGCAAGTCGAGCATCTTATTTACTTCGTGCAATCGCCACTTAAAACACTTATGGATACTCATCCCGATATTGATGAGGTTTGGGATATTAAAAGCGTAGATCTTAATCAACTTCCTAAACATGATTATTGGGTGTATCCTCATGCGATTTTAGCGCATATTCCCGTTGAGTTTAAAGATATGCCTAAGCGTTATCCTTATCTCTTTGTAAATGCAGACAAGCGGTCTTATTTTTTGAGGAAAATGCAAACTCAATCTACAGGTTATAAAGTTGGCTTTGTATTCCGAGGTTCGCCTACTCATGAGAATGACAGCAATCGCTCAGTACATGAAATTTCTTATATCGAGAAACTTTTCCAACAGTTTCCTCAAATTGATTGGTATTGTTTACAAAAAGAGCTTTCAGAAGAAGAGCAACAACTACTTAAACGTTACCACATTCCTTACTTTTCGGATGAATTGCACGATATGAGTGATACCGCTGCAATACTCATGAATCTTGATCTTTTTATTAGTGTAGATACATCAGTTATCCATCTTGCGGGTGCGTTAGGTGTACAAAGTATTGTTTTAATTCCTTTTATTAATGATTGGCGTTGGGGTTATCAAGGCACAACTAACTTATGGTATCCGAATGTTCAAGTTCTTCGACAAGGAACAAAACCAGATTGGGATTATGTTTTTACACAGCTTAGCCAAGCATTAGCGAAATGGGTTAATCAATAGAAAAAAACCACCTTAAGGTGGTTTTTTCTTAATTGAAATATAGCAGTCGATTGGACAAAATCTTCTCAAAAATCGACCGCTTGTTTCCCCCAAAGAATATCGTTACTCGGTACTTTCGGTTTGCGGAAGAGCTTTTTTCGCGAATTTCGCTTCATCAAACTCACGCAAAGGCTTATGTTCACTGCCTAAGAAAGTGTAAATTACCGGCAGTACAAACAGGGTAAAGAGTGTACCAATGGCTAAGCCAGACACAATCACAATTCCCATACTAAATCTTGCAATTGCTCCCGCACCGCTTGCGAGGAGTAATGGAATTAAGCCTGCGATCATCGCAGCAGTAGTCATCATAATTGGGCGTAAGCGAATGACAGCGGCGTGGAAAATCGCCTCCGCGCGGGATTTACCGTGGTGTAACTGCTCTTCTTTTGCCACTTCACACATCAAAATACCGTGTTTTGTGATTAAGCCCACCAAGGTCACTAAGCCAACCTGTGAATAAATATTCAAGGTTGAGCCGGCAATTTTGGCGATACCAAGCACATTCAGTACAATCAATGCCCCACTCACCGCAAGGGGAACAGAAACTAGAATCACCATTGGATCACGCCAAGATTCAAATTGAATCGCCAACACAAGGTAGATGATGATTACCGCAAGGGCAAAGGTCATCACCATTGCATTCCCTTCTTGCACATATTGGCGTGCTTCGCCACGGAAATCATATTGATAACCCTGTGGTAAGGTGCGGTCTAACTCTGCTTTTGCCCAATTAACGGCATCACCAATCGAGCCTGAAACAACGCCCCCAATGGTGGCCGAATTAAGCTGGCTCATTCGTGGTAAGCTCGCCGGCGAAGTGGTCAGTTCCATCGTGACAAAAGAGCTCAGGGGAATAGATTGTCCGCTGGCGGTTGTCACATAATATTTCATTAAATCTTCGGGATTTAAACGATCATTACGCACGGCTTGGGAGACAATCGGATAGGCGCGGGAATCAATATCCACACGAGTAATAATTGCCCCAGAAAGGAACGCCCCGAGAGTTCGGCTCACTTGTTGCATGGTGACACCATAAGTTCCCATTTTTTCACGGTCGAACTTCATGTTCATCGTCACAGTGTCAAATTTCAAGTCGAGGTTTGCAAAGAAAAACTGCCCTGAAGATTGCGCTTTTTTCAAGAAATCGCCAGCTATTTCGGCTAATTTTTCATAGCCGTCCGAACTGGTAATGACTAAAGAGAACGGTAAACCACTCTCCCCCGTTGAAATTTCAGGGAAGGCAATGGCATTAACATCCATAGCGACGACATCTTTACCAATTGCGGCGACATCCGCCGAAATAGCGGCACGCTCACGGGTACGATCATTCCAATCTTTTAAGGAAATGATCGATAAACCGCTATTCGTACCATTAAAGCCTGAAATCGTCATCATTGAGGCCACTTCAGGGATCTTACGGACTCTCTCTTCAAAAGGTTTGAGCGCTTCTTGGGTATATTCTAAATTGGTGTTTGACGGGCCATTTGAGAAACCAACAATAAAGCCACGGTCTTCCGTTGGTGCCACTTCTGATGAAAGCGAGCCAAATAAAAACGGTAAGGAAGCAAAAATTGCCACGGCAAAGACAAGCATAAATCCCCGAACTGCCATTACACCTGAAAGCATATTGGTGTAACACGAGGTCATTTTATCTAACATTGCATGGATACATTTTGCAAATCGCCCTTCACCCCCTTCTTCGTGTGCTTTTAAGACACGGCTCGACATCATTGGCGAAAGGGTTAATGCTGCAATCCCAGAAATAAAGACTGCACCGGCTAAGGTTAACGCAAACTCTTTAAAGAGTGAGCCGGTTACCCCTTCCATTAACGCCATTGGAGAATAAACCGCCCCAAGGGTAATAGTCATTGAAATAACCGGAATAGCAATTTCTCGCGTACCAATAATGGCCGCTTCAAAAGGTGTTTTGCCCTCTTTTACATGGCGTTCAACGTTCTCTAAAACCACAATGGCATCATCCACCACCAAGCCAATGGCTAGAATTAACGCGAGTAGGGTCAATAAGTTGATAGAGAAACCGAACATCTGTAAGAAAAACAGCACCCCGATCAGGGAGATCGGAATAGTGACCACGGGGACAATCATCGCGCGGAGTGAGCCTAAGAAGAGGATAATCACCACTAATACAATGAGTGTTGCCTCACCGATAGTTTTCACCACTTCTTTAATCGAGCTATTAATCGCAATGGTTTTATCGTACATAATTTGCCCGTTAATGGATTCGGGCAAGTTCTTTTTCACTTGCTCGAACATCGGGTAAATATTTTTTGCGACAGTTAAAGAGTTCGCCGTTGTCGCTGCGGAAACTGCAAGCACCACCGCTTCATCACCGTCTGCTGTTGCCCGTGCGATATCGGAGGATTTATTTAATTCGACCGTTGCCACATCTTTTAGCTTAATTTGCTGACCGCTTGAAGTCGTTGAAATGGTGACATTTTCCAATTCAGATACGGAAGGGGTGGTGGATTGCACTCTGTTTTTATACACCGTGTAATAACCATTGGCATTTCCTGCCGCAGTTTGTAGGTTATTCGCACTTAATGCCCCTAAAACGGATGAACCAGAAAGGTTGTAAGCCGCCATTTTGTCAGGATCAAGCCAAATTCGTAGCCCAAAGGTTGAGCCACCGAAAATATCCACACTGGATACACCATTGACGGTAAAGAATTGGGGCTTCACCACGCGGTTTAAATAATCCGTTACCTGTGGCGCGCTTAACTCTTTGGAAATAAAGCGAATATACATCAAGGCATCGCCTGATCCGGCAGAAACGCGGATACTCGGGTCATCCACCCCACTAGGTAAATTCGCCCGTACGGCATTCACCTTCGCCGAAATATCCGCTAAAGCGGCATTTGGGTCGGTATTGAGCTTCATCTTCGCCGTTACCGTTGTAGTCGAAGGGGAGCTTGATGAGGTCATATAGTCAATATTATCCGCTTGAGCAACGGCTTCCTCAATGATTGAGGTGACCAACGCCTGCATTAAACTGGCGTCCGCACCGGCATAATTCACACTCACCGACGCAACCGCGACGGTCATTTCTGGGTACTCACGCACCTGTAATTTATTGATGGACTGTAAGCCTAAAATGGTAATCAATAGGCTAATACAGACCGCCAGAACAGGGCGTTTAATAAAAATATCAGTAAATTTCACAACATCCCTCTTAGAGTTTCGTTGGTTTAGCCGGTGCGGTTACACCGACGGGTGCTTCATCGGAAATTTTTACTAATGCACCATTACTTAAACGTTGCATACCACCGGTGACAATAATATCGCCATCGTTTAGCCCCTTACTTAAATGGGCATAGATACCGCTACGCTCGTTGGTTACGACTTCAACTTGCTTCACGCGGAAGATTTTATTCACTTCTTGGCCCATTTTTTCGACCATCGCTTTATCTTCATCAGAAAGCGGTTGTAAAACATACACTGTTTCGCCATACATCGCATAGGCAACGGCAATCTGTGGCACAACAACTTGGTGCGTTAACGTCGGCAATGCAATGTTTAAACGGGCAAACATCCCCGATAACAATTTACTTGCACCCTCTTCGACAACCGCTTCCAGATTAATTAAGCCCGTTGCACGATCCACCGCAGGATCAATGGCAACAATACGCGCTGGGAAGGTTTGAGCAGGCAAGGCATCAATAGACGCGGTGACTTTTTGCCCAATAAATATGCGTTCAAGATCGGTTTGCGGTAAGGTGAAGCGAATTTTCATACTGCTTTGATCTTCCACTCGCACAATTTCTGTCCCAGGGGTAATAAATTGCCCTTCATTAACATTCACAATACCGGCTTTACCACTAAAAGGCGCATAAATTTGACGGCGTGCAATCTCCGCTTTGGTGGCTTCAATTTTGGCAAGGAGTTGATTATAAGTCGATTGCGCTGAGTCAAGTTCCGCCTTTGACGCACTATTTGATGCCACTAAGGTACGCATACGGCTATAGTTCGCCTGTGCATTTGGCAGTTGTGCCTCTGTGGCTTTTAAAGCGGCACGTTCTGCAACGCTATCCACTTCCACTAAAAGTTGCCCCTTCGTCACACGGTCGCCAGATTTCACATGAACTTTACTCACTGTACCAGCCGTTTGGGCTGCAATCATCGCCCCTTGATTTGGTCGAATTGAGCCAACGGCAGTGAGATTCGGCGTCCATTCACGGCTTTTTACCGTCATCACCGTCACATTATTAACCTTCTCGGGCATATTCTTCGCAAATTCGGCTTTCTTGCCGGCGATAAATTGTTGCATACCAACCACACCACCAAAGGCGATGAGGACAACAAGCAACGTCAGTACAATTAAAAACTTTCTGCCTTTACCGGGCTTTTTCGTTTCAGTTGTCATGATTTCTCCATCAAAATAATTAAATTGAAATAGCTTTCCACGTTCGAACAATCACTTGTTCTAAAATGGATTCAGGAAAATGAGTTTGGCTTAAAACCTGTTCATACATCAAACCCCAAGCCGTACCAATACTAATGGTATAAAGCACCTTACTCGGGAGATCAACAATCGCCCCTTGTGCTTTGCCTCGTTGCTCAAAGCGACTCCATGCCAAAATATCATTGGCGATACATTCATCAAGAATGCGTTGGAATTCTGGTAGGGCTTCATATTGATGCACATTACACGCCATGGTTGGGTGAGCTAACATAAATCCCCACTGTAACCGCCAGAGTTGCTGATACTGCTCAAAGAGGGGCAACTCTTCATCATACTGCGCCTCCACATAATGATGATAGCGAGCAAAAATGTAATAAACGAGTTGATTGAGGAGGTCTTCTTTATCCTTAAAATAGAGATAAATCGTGCCTACCGAAACCCCTGCGGCTTTGGCAATCTTATGGGTGGAGAGGTGTTGCACGCCACCGCTTGCCATTAACGTATCGGCGGCATTTAAAATACGAAGTGCCACATCACTTTGTGGCACAGCATTATCAAACATAATTAAGACCTTAAACTAAATTTCAGCGTCACTGAACGATTGTTCATTTTACTGATTTTGCCCAATTAAGCAAAAAATATGTGGTAATTTTTTGTAAAAAGTGTCGTTTTATAAGATAAGCACACAATACAAGCGGTCAAATTTAATGCAAAATTTGCACCAGCAATGCCATAAGAGAAAAAAGTGACGGGAACTTCGCCCAAGCATCCGGCTTTTTCCCTTGTTATATTCAATTTCGCAAACGATTGCGTTATAATTCCCGCCGTTTTTTCTTCCATTTAACATTATTTTTAACAAGGATCGAAAATGGCTCATCGCCCAATTCAACAAGCATTACTCAGTGTGTCGGACAAAACCGGCATTGTCGAATTTGCCCAAGGCCTCGTGCAACGGGGTGTGAAATTACTCTCCACCGGTGGTACGGCAAAATTATTAGCCGACAGTGGCTTACCTGTAACCGAAGTGTCTGACTATACCGGTTTCCCCGAAATGATGGACGGTCGTGTCAAAACCCTTCACCCTAAAGTGCATGGGGGCATTTTAGGTCGCCGTGGCATAGATGATGAAGTGATGAATACTCACGGCATTGAAGGTATTGATATGGTTGTGGTGAATCTCTACCCCTTCGCGGCCACCGTTGCCAAAGCGGATTGCACGTTAGAAGATGCCGTTGAAAATATTGATATTGGCGGCCCAACGATGGTGCGTTCTGCGGCGAAAAACCATAAAGATGTGGCGATTGTGGTGAATAATCACGATTTCAATGACATTCTTACGGAAATGGACGCCCACCAAAACGCCCTCACCCTTGAAACCCGTTTTAACTTAGCGATTAAAGCCTTTGAGCATACGGCACAATATGATTCGATGATCGCCAACTACTTTGGGCAGAAAGTGCCTCCTTATCAAGGGGCGGAGGAAGAAGAGATAAGCCAGCCTTGCGGTCAATTCCCTCGTACGCTTAACCTTAATTTCATTCGTAAGCAGACCATGCGTTATGGCGAAAACAGCCACCAAAATGCGGCGTTTTATGTCGAAAAAGCGCTCAAAGAAGCCAGCGTTGCCACAGCCGTACAGCTACAAGGCAAAGCCTTATCTTATAACAATATCGCCGATACCGATGCCGCCCTTGAATGTGTCAAAGAATTTGCTGAACCGGCTTGCGTTATTGTTAAACACGCCAACCCTTGTGGCGTTGCCTTAGGGCAAGATATTTTAGAAGCCTATAACCGTGCCTACCAAACAGACCCAACCTCAGCGTTCGGTGGCATTATTGCCTTTAACCGCGAATTAGACGGCACAACGGCACAAACCATTGCGGAACGCCAATTTGTGGAAGTGATTATCGCCCCAAGCGTTTGTGAAGAAGCCAAACAGATCTTAGCGAAAAAGAAAAATGTGCGTGTGCTAGCCTGTGGTGAATTCTCAAATGCTCAACCTCGTTTAGATTTTAAACGTGTTAATGGCGGGCTATTAGTGCAAGATGCTGACCAAGGGAATATCTCTCTGGATGATTTACAAGTCGTTTCTGAACGCAAGCCAACACAAGCAGAGCTTGAAGATCTGCTGTTCTGTTGGAAAGTCGCTAAATATGTGAAATCAAATGCTATTGTTTATGCGAAAAATAAACAGACCATCGGCATTGGTGCTGGGCAGATGAGCCGTGTTTATTCCGCCAAAATTGCAGGCATTAAAGCCGAAGATGAAGGTTTAACCGTGGCAGGTTGTGTCATGGCGTCCGATGCCTTCTTCCCTTTCCGTGACGGAATTGATGCTGCCGCCAAAGTAGGTATTCAATGTGTAATTCACCCTGGCGGTTCAATGCGTGATCAAGAAGTGATTGATGCGGCTAATGAACACGGAATGGCAATGGTTCTCACCGGAATGCGTCATTTCAGACACTAATCGTTCTTTTGTGGTGGCTAATGCCACCACACATATTGCCAACAAGCGGTCTGATTTTTTCAAGATTTTGTAAATTCAAATGAAAGTGTAAGTTTGAAGATTACTTTTTTTGAGCAGCACGTTGGCGGCGAATCTCTTTGGGGTCGGCAATTAACGGGCGGTAGATTTCAATGCGATCGCCATTTTCAACTAAATCAGTGAGTTTGGCAGGACGGCTAAAAATGCCGATTTTATTTTCCCGCAAATCAATTTCAGTATATTTTTGCAACACCCCTGATTGTAGGATCACATTCTGGATGGTGACAGGGGCATCTAAATAAATTTTCTTTAAAAAATACTTTTCAGGATAGGCATAAGCCACTTCCACCACGATTTTCTCTGCCTTTTGTTCTGCTTTTATCCTTTCAGACACCATAGACCTCCTTGGCGCGTTGTTTGAACGCATTAACCATTTTCAGCGTGAGTTCATTAAAAATCTTGCCAAACAGCATGGCGACTAATGGGCTTTCAAATTCAAAATCAAGTTGTAGCGTGATTTTACAGCTCTGTTCATCAAAGGGTTCAAAGGTCCAAGCACCTTGTAAATAGCGAAATGGGCCATTGAGTAACGCCATGGTGATTTTTTCGTTAGGAATCATGGTGTTATGGGTGCTAAACCGCTGGCTAATCCCCAGCTTCTGAATCACTAATTCCGCATTCAGTTCATTTTCCCCAAGGCTTAAGGTTTTTGCTTCCACACAGCCGGAAAGAAATTGTGGATATTGCTCGTAGTGATTGACGAGGTGATACATCTGCTCGGCACTATAGGGCACGAGGGAGGACTGATTGATTTTTGGCATTCTGCTCTCTAATTTTTGAAAACGCCATAGTGTATGCAAGCGGTGGGAAACTGTCAATTTTTTGCAAATGGGGTATAATTCGCCCATTTTTCACAAATGGTAGCGTAGAGAATGGCAACAATTCGTCTTACCCAATATAGCCACGGTGCAGGCTGTGGTTGCAAAATTTCCCCTAAAGTTTTAGAACAGATTCTTCATTCCGAACAGGCTAAATTTATTGACCCGAATTTGCTCGTGGGCAACGAAACTAAAGATGATGCGGCGGTTTATGACATCGGCAATGGCGTGGGGATTGTCAGTACCACAGATTTTTTTATGCCGATTGTGGATGATCCTTTTGATTTTGGACGAATTGCCGCCACCAATGCGATTAGCGATATTTTCGCCATGGGGGGAAAGCCGATTATGGCGATTGCGATTTTAGGCTTTCCGATCAATAAGTTACCCCCAGAAGTGGCACAAAAGATCATTGAAGGCGGGCGTTTTGCGTGCCAACAAGCGGGTATTGCATTGGCGGGAGGACATTCCATCGATTCCCCTGAACCGATTTTTGGCTTAGCCGTGACGGGGGTTATTGCTACTGAACAAGTGAAGAAAAATGCTTCTGCCACAGCAGGTTGCGAGCTATTTTTGACTAAACCTTTGGGGATTGGCGTGTTAACTACCGCCGAAAAACAGGGCAAGTTGAAAGCGGAACATCAGCATCTTGCTCGTGATGTGATGTGTCAAATGAATTTAATTGGTGCGGATTTTGCCCAAGTACCTGAAGTTACTGCAATGACGGATGTAACCGGCTTTGGGCTATTAGGGCATTTAAGTGAAATTTGCCAAGGCTCACAGCTACGAGGTGAAGTGGATTTTGCCAACATCCCGACCCTTGATGGCGTGGCGGAATATATCCAACAGGGGGCAGTCCCCGGTGGCACGCAACGCAATTTTGACAGCTACGGGCATTTAATCTCCCCAATGAGTGAGGCTCAACGGGCGATTTTATGTGACCCACAAACCTCCGGTGGCTTACTTATTGCCGTCAAACCCGAAGGGGTAGAGAAAGTGCAACAGTTAGCCCATGATAAAGACATTGCACTTTACCCTGTTGGGCGATTAAAAGCCTGTGATGATCATCATCCGCTGATTCAGGTTGTGGTTGAATAACGCGAAGGCGTGGCAAAAAATTTCCAAAAAACGACCGCTTGTGTAGTAAGATACAAGCGGTTCTCATTTCAGGAATAATCAAATGAACAGATTACAAGCAGGGGATAAAGCCCCTCAATTTACTTTACAAGATCAGCAAGATAATGCCGTTTCGCTTCAACAATTTGCAGGCAAGAAAGTGCTTGTCTATTTTTACCCTAAAGCGCTGACACCGGGCTGTACTACCCAAGCCTGTGGCTTACGCGATAGCCAAGCTGAATTAACCGCCTTAAATACCGTCGTGCTTGGTATTAGCCCCGATTTGCCGAAAAAATTGGATCAATTTGTGGCGAAAAAAGCCTTGAATTTCACCCTTCTTTCTGACCCCGATCACCAAGTTGCCGACGCCTTTGGCGTGTGGGGTGAGAAAAAATTTATGGGCAGAACCTTTGACGGTATTCACCGCATTAGCTTTTTGGTGGATGAACAAGGCATTGTTGAAGCGGTATTTGATAAATTTAAAACCAGCGATCATCACGATGTCGTTTTAAACTACCTCAAAGGATCACGCGATGGCAAATAAAGCAATCTTTTTAGATCGAGATGGCACGCTGAATATTGACCACGGTTATGTGCATCAAATTGACGATTTTCAGCTCATTGAAGGGGTTGGAAAAGCGTTAAAACGCCTACAAGACAAAGGCTATTTACTTGTTCTTGTGACGAATCAATCCGGCATTGCTCGGGGCTATTTTAGTGAAGCACAGTTTTTACAGCTGACAGAATGGCTCGATTGGTCATTAGAGGAAGATTACGGCGTGGTGTTAGACGGAATCTACTACTGCCCCCACCACCCCGAAGGGCAAGCCCCTTATAGAGAAGTGTGCGATTGCCGTAAGCCCCAAGCAGGTATGTTATTACAGGCGATTAAAGAGTTGGATATTGACCCTAAACGATCGTTTATGGTTGGCGATAAGCTCGAAGATATGCTTGCTGGCGAAAATGCCGGTGTGAAAACCAAAGTGTTAGTGCGAACGGGGAAAGCCGTTACCCCAGAAGCCGAAGCCAATGCGGATTATGTGATCAACAGTGTGGTTGATCTGGTGGCATTAGTTTAGGCAAATGAGAAAATAACGATGAATTATAGCGATAGTAGCCTTTCTGCTTTAACGCTTGGGCAGAAAACGGAATATAAAAATCATTATGATGCGAGCTTATTGCAAGCCGTACCACGGAAATTAAACCGAGATCAGCTTGGCATTACCGAAAACCAGCCCTTTCATTTTGGCGGGGATATTTGGACGGCTTATGAACTTTCGTGGCTGAATCCAAAAGGTGTGCCACAGGTGGCGATAGCGGATATTGAGGTCGATTTTCAGAGTGAAAATTTAATCGAATCGAAGAGCTTTAAACTCTATCTGAACAGTTTTAACCAAACGCATTTTACAAGCCGAGAAGCTGTGGCGGAAACCTTAGTTAAGGATTTAAGCGACTGTGCCAAAGGGCAAGTGCGTGTGAAGATCTTCCCCCTTCATCACTATACTCAATCGCCGATTGCGGATTTTGACGGCGAAGTAATTGATGAGCAGGATATTACCATTACGGATTATCACTTCCAACGAACCCATTTAGACGGCGTAGTGGAAGCCTCGGGTGAGGTGGTGGAAGAAACCTTAGTGAGCCATTTGCTTAAATCGAACTGCTTGATTACCTCTCAACCGGATTGGGGTAGTGTGCAGATTCGTTACTGCGGAAAGCCCTTAAATCGTGAAAAATTACTCCGTTATCTTATCTCTTTTCGGGAGCATAACGAATTCCACGAACAGTGTGTAGAGCGTATTTTTTGTGACTTAATGGCATTTGCACACCCCGAAAAATTGACCGTTTATGCACGCTATACACGGCGAGGTGGTTTGGATATTAACCCCTTCCGTTCTAATTTTGAGCCAGTGCCGGAAAATCAACGTATGGCAAGGCAGTAGCCGTTGCACAATATGGAAAAGACAATGCGTTCTCAACCTTCTTCCCCTACACAGCTTTATCTCGGTATGATGTCTGGCACAAGCCTTGACGGTGTGGATTTGGCATTAGTGGATTTTGCAAAAAGTCCGCCAAAAATGACCGCTTGCGATTGTGTGCCTATGCCGGAAAATTTACGCCAAGATCTCAGTCAGTTGCTCAAAAGTGGGGAAACGACGCTCCAACACCTCGGAGAGTTAGATCACCGCTTGGGCTTGCTTTATGCCGATTGCGTCAATCAGTTTCTAGCACGCTTATCCCTCTCTTCGGCGGATATTGTTGCCATCGGTTGCCATGGGCAAACTGTTTGGCACGCCCCCCAAGGCGCGTATCCTTTTACTAGCCAAATTGGCGATATGCACCTTCTTGCTACAAAAACAGAAATCCCCGTGGTGGGGGATTTTCGCCGAAAGGATATGGCAGTCGGTGGGCAAGGCGCGCCTTTAGTGCCGGCTTTTCACGAAGCAATTTTCCAACAAGCAGAGTGCTTAATTGGGGTGCTGAATATTGGCGGAATTAGTAATATCTCGCTTCTTCACCCAGATAAAGCCACCCTCGGTTACGATATTGGTGCAGGCAATACCTTACTAGACAGTTGGATTGAAAAGCACCAAGGCAAACGCTTTGACTATAATGGCGAATGGGGGCGGAGCGGTCGTGTTGATGATGCCTTGTTGGCATTACTTCTTGATGAAGCCTATTTCCGCTTACCACCGCCGAAAAGTACCGGCAGAGAACTGTTTAATCTGGCTTGGCTTGAAGGAAAGCTCGCCCACTTAGCCCGCCCGATTCCTGCCGAAAATGTGCAAGCCACTTTGGTGGAATTTACCGCCCGAAGCATTGCAGAAAATTTACAAGGGGTCGAAAGCCCTGCCCATTTTGCGAAACGGTTGTTGGTGTGTGGCGGTGGGGCGAAAAATCCACTGATTATGCAACGTTTAACCGCACTGTTGCCTGATTGGCAAGTTTTGACGACCAGTGATGTTGGCGTGGATGTCGATTATGTGGAAGCCCTTGCCTTTGCGTGGTTAGCTTATCGCCGTTGGCACTATTTACCTTCTAATTTGCCGAGTGTGACGGGAGCAAGCCAAGCCGTCAGTTTAGGCGTTATTTTTAATTAACTCGTTGAGATTGTGAAATAAGGAATTGTTATGTCCATAGCCCTTAGCCTGCGTAATTTGTCAAAAACCTTTGACGGCACGCATTTTGTTAATCAGCACATTAGTTTTGATTTGCATCAAGGGGAGATCTTAACCCTCCTTGGGGCATCGGGGTGCGGTAAAACGACCTTGTTACGCATGATTGCAGGCTTTGAAACCCCACATTCAGGGGAAATTATTGTGGCAGGGCGAACCGTTTTTGACGGTAAAACAGCCTTGCCAGCGCGTCAGCGAAAAATTGGCTATGTCGTGCAAGAGGGGATTCTTTTCCCCCATATGAGCGTTTATCACAACGTGGCTTACGGCTTAGGCAATGGCAAAGGGCAGTTACCCGAAGAGAGAGAAAAAATCGAAGCGATGTTGGCATTAACGGATATTCTTCCCCTCGCGAATGCCATGCCTCATCAACTGTCGGGGGGGCAGCAACAACGTGTAGCCCTTGCGCGTGCCTTAGTGGTTGAACCTGAATTGATCTTACTGGATGAACCTTTTTCAGCGCTCGATCAATATCTTCGGGCAAAAATTCGCGCCGATATGTTAGCGATTTTAAAGAAAGCAAAAACCTCAGCAATTATCGTCACTCACGATTGTGAGGAAGCCTTGCTCTGTTCAGATCGGATTGCGTTACTTGAAAATGGGAAATTAGTGCAACTTGATACGCCACAGAATCTCTATTACCACCCAAATAGCCTTGGCATTGCACAGTTTATTGGGGACACTTTACTCCTAGAAGGCACGCTAAAGAGCCCCACACAAGCGGTCTGTTTGTGTGGAAATCTTGCTATTTATCCTTCTTCAGCGGAAATTGGCACTCAGGGAATCGTGATGATTCGTCCCGAAAGTATTACGCTAACCCCACTTTCGCAGACGCATCATCAAGGTGTAATTGCTAAGTTAATTAACCAACAATTCCAAGGCAAACAGAGCTTAGTTGAAGTCGAAATTGACGGACAGCAGATTCAATTTCAGCTGGCAAACCGTTTCTGCTTGCAAATAGGAGAGCGCTATTTATTAGAAGTAAGTGAGCCTGCGAAATTCTATTTAGAATAAAAAAGAAACAAAACTTTAATATTTAAATTGCAAATTGTTCTTATTTGGATTAGTATTCTCGTCAGCATGAGTTCGGCATTTGCCGACTGTTTTTTCTTGAAGCGAAAAAAGGAGAATTTATGAAAAAACTTGCAAAACAAACAGCTGTTTTTAGTGGTTTAGCCCTTGCTGGCGTCATGTTTTCTAATGTTGCAATGGCGGATTTATTTATTTACAACGGTCAGCACAAAAACAGTGGCGTAGAAAAAGCGGCTAAATTATTCACAGAAAAAACGGGTGTGAAAGTTGAGCTCAAAACAGGTAAATCAGCAGAATTAGCTGGCTTATTAAAAGAAGAAGGCATGAAATCGCCTGCGGATATTTTCATTGCAGAAAGCACCGGTCCATTCCTTTCATTAAGCGAAGGGGATTTACTCGCTAAAGCAGGCGATGAAGCCGTAAAAAATGTTTCCTCTGTGAATGTTCCTCAAGCACCGAAAGAAGATTTCGTGGTTATCGGCTTGCGTAGCCGTGTATTAGCGTACAATCCAGAAAAAATCGCGGAAAAAGATTTACCAAAATCTTGGACAGAAATGGCAAATGATCCAAAATGGAAAAACCGTTTCTCTTATCACCCAGGTTCTGGTGCGTTAGTTGATCAAATTGCTAACTACAAAAAATTACATGGTGAAGAAAAAACCAAAGCCTTCTTAAAAGCATTAAAAGAGAATGGTCAATCAATCAACGGTCATACCGCGGCGTTGAAAAAAGTGGATGCGGGTGAATTAGATGTCGCGATCATGAACCAATACTACCTTGATCGTTTATATAAAGAAAAAGGTAAAGAAAATGTGAAAGCTAGAATCCACTATATGCGTAATGGCGATGCGGATTCTACATTAAGTTTCTCTGGTGCTGCGGTACTTAAAGCCTCTAAAAATGTCAAAGAAGCACAACAATTCCTTGCGTTCTTAACAAGCAAAGAAGGTCAAGAAGCTTATGTGTCAACTTCTGGTGAGTGGCCTGCAAATAGCAAAGCGGTCTCTCCAGTGACTTACTTAGAGCCATTAAGCACTCTTAACCCACCAAAAACAACATTCAATTCTTATGCAGATAGCGAAGATGCGAAAAAATTAATTAAAGAAGCAGGTATTCAATAATTAATTGTATGAAATTACCCCCCTTGTCATTGGCAAGGGGGCTTTTTTGTTTAGAATTTGGCTGAAATGTATAATAAAAATCGTCTATTTTCACATTAACAAGCGGTCAAATTTAGTTTATTTTTTGTCATTAAATAACAATGAAATATACTCCACCACCGTTTTGGTTAAGTATGGTGATAATTGGGATCCTTATCCCGATGACCTTTCCCCTCGTTTATATTGCGCAATATGGCATTTCCGCTGATGTGACGGAAGCGATCTCGCTGATTTTTCGTTATGAAACGGCTCAATTACTCTATAACACATTATTACTTTGCCTTTCTGTGACGAGTTTAGCGGTTTTTTTCGGGCTAATTTGTGCTTTTTTTCTGGAACGTTGTCGTATTCGGGGGAAAAATTTACTTTCAACATTGATTAGCTTGCCACTTTGTATTCCCGCATTAGTGAGTAGCTTTACTTGGTTTAGTATTGATACTCGGTTATTTTCGGGTTTTTTCGGCGCGACTTTTGTGATGACATTGGTGTCATTTCCCTTAGCGTTTTTGCCGATTGCCGCCGCTTTGCGCCGTATAGACAGCGCATGGGAAGAAGTCAGTTATTCATTAAATCGTTCTCGCTTTTATACTTTTTTCCGCGTTATTCTGCCACAGCTTCGCCCAGCCATTGGTAATGCTGTACTATTAATTGCTTTACATCTGTTGATTGAATTTGGCGCAGTAGCAATTGTAGGTTATAAGACATTTAGTGTGGCAATTTTTAATGAATTTGAAGCCTACTACAATACGCAAAGTGCCGTTCTATTATGTTTAATTTTGGTCTTTCTCTGTTTAATTATTGTTGGTTTTGAGTTGAAATTTCGCGGAGTTCATCAGATTAACCGAGTTGGAAAAGGCACACGTTTTCCACCAAGATTAATTGAGCTTGGCAAAGGTGAATATGTTGCTATTGCCTTGATTTCTTTAATTTTTATTTGCGGTATTCTGATTCCTGTTTGTGTATTGCTTGTATGGCTTTGGGAGGGCAGTGCAATTCAGGGCGAATATTTTAGTTGGCTTGAATATGTCAGCGTTATTGGCAAAACATTGCTCTTTAATTTATTTGCAGCGGCGGTTACGCTCTTTGTTGCTTTTCCGCTTGTTTGGGCAGCAATTCGTTATCGAAATCGCCTAACGAGATTAGTGGAACGCCTACCTTTTATTTTACATGCAATCCCCGCGATTGTGATTGGTTTTGCGGTTGCAAAATATAGCCTTGTCTATTTCCCGTCACTTTATCAAACTTATTATGTGCTATTTCCTGCTTATTTAATGCTTTATTTGCCCTTAGCACAGACTTCACTTCGTACTTCTATTGAACAGATCCCTAATGGTGTGGAATATGTTTCCGATTCATTAGGTAAAAAACGTTGGGTTTTATTTAAAAAAGTGATGATACCTTGTGTCAGCCCTGGCATCATTGCAGGCTTTGCTCTCTGTTTTTTACAAATGATGAAAGAGCTCACCGCCACCTTAATTCTCTCGCCAAGAAATATGTCCACCATTTCTATTGAATTGTGGCACGCCCAAGAAGGGTTGGAATATTCTGTTGTTGCCGTTTATGGGCTTGCTTTAATTATTTTCTCGGGCATTCCGGTCTTTTTATTGAAAAAATATATGTCGGAATAAAATGATTTTCTTGTTTTCTCTTTTAGATGTATATATTGCCATGAATAATATGTCAGAATAGGGCGTTAAAGTGAGAGAGTAAGGTATTTGAGTTCTAAAGTTTTCAATGAAGTAAGCGGTCGATTTTTACAAAAAGTTGTAAAAAATCGACCGCTTGTTTTTTTAACTTTCTATTCTATTATTTCCAAACAGAACCAGAATTAGCAGATAAGGTTTTAAATTCAATGTAGTCGTTATAAATATCAACTTGAATAACCGGATTTTGTTTTACTACTTGCTGAATAGTCGCTTTTGAAATTCGAGAGTAAGGACTATTGATTAAACGCTCAAAAGTCGCACGGTTGGCTTTTGAGTGCATCACGCAGTCTGCTTCATCGTAAGCATCTCTTTTGCCGTAAACATAATAGTTGGCACGATCTTGGCGTAAAATTGCAGCGAGGGTTGATTTTGTATAGCCTTTTCCAAGATAAGTTCCTGAACTATTATATTTATCCATCTCAGAGATCTGAGCGGTATAACTGCATAAATATTGGCTAGCAAAAGAACTTGTTGCAGTAAGTAACAAAATCGGGGCTAATAATAAGCGTTTCATAGATTTCTCCAAATTATCGACATTGAGGGATAAGTAATTCAGGGCGGTATTCAAAATGAACTGAGTCGTAACTTGCCCATTTTCCTCCCCAAATAAAACCGTGTTTTTCAAAAATTCTGACTATTCGTTGTAATTTATTATCATTCATTAATTGTACAGGATAAGGACAAACTTTATCCTCTGTGGTGCAACCGTCCCAACGCCAATATTTGTGTAAATGTTTTGGTAGTTGGAAATCAATGGCGATACCAAAACTATGAGCGGATAAACGATGAGTACCCGCAATTTTTCTAAAATTGAATGAACCTAAAGTTTTATTCACATAGTTGATTAAATCAGGCTGTTGGGCAATCTCTTCACCAACTTTTTGTAGCTGAAGCGAAGCACCATTTTTTCGGTTAAATGAAACAGATTTATTGGCTGGTTTCCAATAAACATTGTCTAAGTTTGCTCTTATTGCAGATTCTGAAGCACCATAAATCTGTTTGAAAAATTCATCATGGCGAATTCGACCCGGATCTGAATATTGTTTTGGTGGTGTGAAATCTAAAGGATAACGTTGTGAAAGTTGCTCGGCGACATTAGCTGACGCTAATATTTGAGTAAATGATCTATTTGATGTCGTTCCTATTGGAATAACAGTATTATTTCTAAAAATAATGTTATTATTTTTGACGGAAATTAAATTAGGGTAGGCATTTTCAAGACAAGATGCAATATTGACATTCGCATTAGCATAGAAAGGAAATGCTGAAAGTAAGGCGATTAAATATCTTTTCATTTAAGTTCTCTATGTTTAAAATTATTCGCATTCTATTTTTTTTCTAATTTTAAATCAAGAAGAAAATTAAGTTTGGTTTTTTTCAAAAAACTTTCCAAAAAGTAGTTGATTTTTTTTTTTGCTAGGATACTATTCACTGTTTTTTATGTTCTAACGTTTTGAGGTTTCTATGAAAAAAATTTCTCTTCTCTTTATTGCTACACTTGTTTTATCGCCAGCTACTTTTGCTAAGGAACGTGTTTTATTTTCTTGTACATCAAAAAGCGGAAAACAGTTAACTATTACTGAGGATAGCTATAAATACTATTATAGTTACGGTAAAAATGGGCGACCAGAAATGGCTTTTTCAAATTTGAAAGAAAATCAAGGGGATGTCCAGTACGGTTCGAGTTTTACTTTTTTGGAATTAGAAAATAAGGGCGTGACCTATTTTATTAACTCTCAGTTTAGAGGCGGGAGCTCTGCCGGTGTAGAAGTCTCTAAAAATGGGAAAAAATTAGCTTACGTTGGTTGTGTAAATATTATTAAAGATTTTGACTAAGGTTTGAAGTTATAAAGCATTAGTCGCAATAAAATACTAAGCGATTTTTCTTATCTTTAATATTTTTAAGGTACATTTTATGAAAAAAAGTTTACTTTTAGCCTTAGCTGCCCTGACTTGCTCTCATTCTGCGCTGGCAAAAGAAGATGTGATATTTTCTTGCATATCAAAAAGTGGAAAGCAGTTAGTGGTTACCGAAGATAGCCATAACTATTATTATAGTTATGGAAAAAATGGTAGACCAGAAATGCGCTTTGCTACAGATAAAGATATGGAGGTTTCGAGTGATGTGTTAATCCTTTATCATAAAGGTATCGAATACATGATTTATGATTTCTCTAAGTATGATGTAGGTGTTAAAGTCTCTAAAAACGATAAGGTATTAGCTGACACTAAATGTCAAAAAGTTTTGGTTGGTTTCAATAGTTATTAACTAAAACGAATGATTAACCCCTCATTTTGTATGAATAGCAAATTTATACAAAATGAGGGGTTTTTTGTTAGGCGTGAAAAATGCGAGATAGAAAATCAATATTTTTATCTAAATAGGCTTGGCTTGTTAAATAATTGAGTAAATTATCGCTTTTTTGTTCAGGATTAAGCGCTAAATAAAGTGGAATGAGTGTTTCGCCTTGCCCGATGCGAATAAAATCGGCGAGATTTTGTTCAAGTTGATAGCGTGCTAATGGGGTTAAAGGTTGAGTGGCTTGAGCAAAAAAAGGTTCAATTTCGACCGCTTGTTTTTGTGGGTTGCCGACTAAATAGCCCCGTTGTGCCTTGCTTAAACTGCTTAGCCACATACCGTCGGCTTTGGGCATTTGAGAAAGGAGATCAAAAAGGGCTGTGATGTCGCCTTTTTTGAGTTCAAATTCGATTTCGCAGATAGCTTCTTGCCCGTGGGGGTTTTTAATGTGTCCTTGGTCGAGGGCAATTTCAATGCGTGCGTTTTGATGTTCAATCAGCCATAACGTGCGTTCAAAATCGGTGCTAAATGTAGGGGTGAGTTGAGCTTGAATCGCCTCGGCATTTTCAATGGGTAAATCGAAATGGCGGACTAAACGGCAGAAATCGGGGTGGGGATTCTCTAAGGGAAGATTATATTCTGGGCGAATGTGTAGCCCACCGACAATATCTCCCGCCGTTTTTAAGGTGATTTCATAGTGCTGATTTTGTTGGCGAACACGAAGCCCCATTTTCTGCTCGGCAAAATAGCCCTTTGGGGTATCAAAATAGGTGTTGCCTAATGTCTGTTGGTAGTGGGAATGAATGTGGGGATGTCGATTAAACCAATGGGTAAGCAGGGGGATATTTTCACGGTTAAGCATCAGTTTTAATTCAATTTCATTTTCCATATTCGCCTCTATGATTTCGGGGTGGGTTCTGTTATATTTTGGCAAATTTTTCCGAAAACAGACAGAAAATGTTTCATCAAATTCAACACAAATTGCATAAATTTGTCCAACGTGGTTTAGATAATCATCTGCGAATCGCCGTGACGGGGTTAAGCCGTAGTGGTAAAACGGCGTTTATTACTAGCTTTGTCGATCAGCTTTTACATATCCAAGGACGTGGCGATAATGCCCACGTGAATCTCTTTTCGCCGGCTCGCAATGGGCGGATTTTATCAGTGAAGCGTGTGGAACAGCACGATCTCACCATTCCTCGTTTTGAATATGATAAAAATCGTGCCTGCTTTGAAGCCGAGCCGCCAAGTTGGTGTCCTTCGACTCGGGGAATTAGCGAGATTCGCCTCGCCATTCGCTATCAACGGCAAAATAGCTTACTGCGTCATCTTAAAGAAACGAGTACCCTCTATATTGATATTTTTGATTACCCCGGGGAGTGGTTGTTGGATCTCCCTCTTCTTTCTCAATCGTTTAAAGAGTGGTCTTTGGCGCAACAAAGCGCGCATAAAGGTGTGCGGGCAGAATTAGCACAGGCGTGGTTAGGGGACGTCGCAAAGTTAGATTTAACCGCCAAAGCCGATGAAAATTTATTGGCAGCGTTGAGTGAGCGTTATACGGACTACCTTCTCCAATGTAAAGCCGAAGGGATGCAATATATTCAGCCGGGGCGATTTGTCTTACCCCATACAGAACGTGGTGCGCCTGTCTATCAATTTTTCCCATTGTTAAATTTGGATGAAAGCGAGTGGCAACGTTTAGAAAATAGTGGTGCTCAAAGTCTGTTTCATCAGTTGAAAAAACGCTATACCCATTATCAGCAAAAGATTGTGAAGCCATTTTATGAGGACTATTTTTCCCAATTTGACCGCCAAGTGATTTTGGCGGATTGCTTAACGCCGTTAAACCATAGCCAACAAGCATTTTTAGAGATGAAAATTGGCTTGCAACAGCTGTTTAAGCATTTCCACTATGGCAATCGCTCCTTGTTTAGTCGCCTGTTTTCTTCCAATATTGATAAATTACTCTTTGTGGCCAGTAAAGGGGATCACATTACCAGCGATCAACTCCCCAATTTAGAGAGTTTAATGCGTCAGTTAGTGCAAGAAGGGGGGCGACACGCCGAATTTGATGGCATTGAAACGGCGTACCAAGCGATTTCTGCCATTCGGGCAACAGAGCCGGTGATCGCCACTGAAAACGGGCAGAGCTTTAAGGCATTGCAGGGAGTCAGATTATCCGATGGGCAGAAAGTGGTGCTTTACCCCGGCAGTGTGCCAAATCGCTTACCCGAGGCGAATTATTGGCAAACGCACCATTTTGAATTTGATGCGTTTGCCCCACAGAAAATCGATTTTGAGCAACCCATTCCTCATTTACGAATGGACGCCGCACTGCAATTTCTGTTAGCCGATGCGTTGGATTAGCGGTGCAAATTGTTGATAAAATTTGACCGCTTGTTAGAGGTGGGAAACTTGATTAAATGCCGTGAGTTGGGCTTTACCGTTTTCCACTTCCACAATATTGATGGCGGTATTCTGCACAAAACTGTGCTTCCCTTCATCTCGGAAATCCTGCCACGCTAAGCCTTTTAGCACCGCTGTGAGGAGCGTGAGGGTCATGCCGTGGGCGACAATCAACACCTTATCGCCATCTTGATGACGCGCAACAATCTGCCAAAACGCCTGCATAATGCGTTGATGAAAATCGGCAATTTTCTCCCCTTGGCTGGCTTCGGCTTGATATTCCGCAGGCTTGGTGCGTAATAAAATATATTCTGGGTGAGTGGCAAGCGAAGCGGAGGATTTCCCCTCCCAAAGCCCGAAGTTGATCTCATTTAATCCGCGGTGATGAAAATGGGGGATCTCTCGCCCTTGAATAATATAATCCGCCGTGTCTTGAGCGCGTTTCATTAAGCTCGAATAGCATGCCGTAAAGGGAATATGGGCAAGGGCTTCACCGGTTTTCTTTGCCCCGATGATACCTTCTTCCACCAGCGGTGAATCTCCCCACCCTTGTAATAAACCGGCGTTATTCCATTCCGTCCGCCCGTGGCGGATTAAATAAAGCTGAATTGCCATTTTGCTTTCCTTTTTTAATTCGATTAGTATGCTTTTTTTCGAGTTGGCGAGTATAACAAAAAATGACAGTAAAATTTACCCTCTGCTTTCAGCACCGAGATTTCGTGGTTATTGATAAGCCCGAAGGCGTGAGCGTACATAAAGATAATGAAGCAGAAGGCTTGACCACACAGCTCGCACGCCAATTAGGGCTTTCTCAGGTCTGGCTAGTTCATCGTTTAGATAAAGTCACCTCTGGCTTGCTGATATTCGCCTTAAATGCCGAAACCGCCGCCCGTTTTGGCGTCATGTTTGCTGAACATCGGGTGCAAAAAACATACTGGGCCTTGGCACAAGGCAAGCCAAAGAAAAAGCAAGGGCAGATTAAAGGGGATATGCAAAAAGCCCGAAACGGTGCGTGGAAACTTTGCCACAGCTTGGATAACCCTGCTATTACGCATTTTCATTCCCACTCCCTTGAACCCCATCTTCGGCACTATATTTTGCAACCGAAAACTGGCAAAACACATCAGCTACGGGTTGCAATGAAAAGTCTAGGTTGCCCGATTTTAGGGGATAGCCTATACGGCGGTAGCGAGGCTGATCGGGTTTATTTACACGCCTATCAACTCGAATTTGATTACCTTGGGGAAAAAATTTGTATCGTCTGCCCACCCACAAGGGGGGATTTATGGCAAAAAGTGTGCTAAAGCGTTTTTCAAACTAGTTCCTTTGATCGCTATTAGTGCCGTAATAAAATGTCATTAGGCGGATGAGCATTGGAAACAAGAGGATTCTGAAATTGTGATAGATCAAATTTTATTAAATAAAATAAATAGAATATTTATAAAAAAGAATGTTTTAAGGTGAAAAGAAGGATATTTATCAAGACATATTCTTGACAATTACTTACAATAACGACCGTTTAACAACAAATCCATTACGTTCTTTTTAACCATAAAACATTGAGGTGTAATATGAAAAAAACAGCATTAGCCGTATTATTAAGTAGTGCATTATTCGCCGGTTCTGCAATGGCTCATGAAGCGGGAAGTACTATTCTTCGTTTAGGTGCCGTGACCGTTGATGCCAATTCAAGCTCTCAAACCAAAACGGCAGTGGATGTGAATCTTCGTGTGCGTAACAACACACAATTAGGTTTAACTTTAACCCATATGTTCACGGACAATTTTGCCGTGGAATTATTAGGTGCAACCCCTTTTGAGCATAAAATTAACGCGACTGTGCCGGCACTAGGTAAAGCGAATGAAAATCTTGGTAATGTGGTGAGTGTAAAACAACTCCCACCAAGCCTATATGCACAATATTATTTCTTTGATAAAGATTCTGCAGTACGCCCTTATATTGGTGCAGGGGTTAATTATACCCGTTTCTTTGATGGCGAATCGTTAAACCCAGCAGTCAGTAACTTACGCGTGAAAAAACATTCTGTAGGTCCAGTAGCGAATGTTGGGGTAGATGTTAAATTAGCTGATAACCTCTATTTTAACGCTGCAGCATGGTACACTCGCATTAGAACAACGGCGAAATTTGATACCACAGGTGTTGGCGTACCGGGCAAACTTTCCCACGAAGTGAAAATTAAAGTAAATCCAATGGTCTATTTTGCCGGTCTTTCTTTCCGCTTCTAATTCCGTCGAGAATATTATGTCTAGCCCGCCAAGTCGCGGGCTTTTTCTTCCCCGAGGTTTTGGCAAAAATACGGTTTTGTGTCAATATAACGCCTTTCTTCTCGGTCACGATAATGGTATGACACACACAATCCAACTGAATGAACAATCCTTTGCGACAGATGAATTCGGCTATCTTAAAAATCTTGCCGATTGGTCGCCCCAATTAGCCACAGAAATCGCTCGCCTTGATGATCTCACCTTAAGTGAAGATCATTGGGAGATCATCTATTTTGTACGAGAGTTTTATCAAGAATATAAAACCTCGCCAGCGATTCGAATGCTGGTAAAAGCCCTTGCTCAAAAATTTGGCGAAGAGAAGGGCAATAGCCGATATTTACAACGCCTTTTCCCCCAAGGGCCTGCGAAACAAGCCACGAAAATCGCCGGACTGCCCAAACCTGCCAAATGTTTATAGGTAATATATGAAAGCCCCTACCTCAATTTGTATTCTTCGCCTTTCTGCGATTGGCGATGTGTGCCACACCCTGGCGGTGGTGCAAGCCATACAACGCCAATACCCACAAGCAGAAATCACTTGGATTATTGGTAAAACGGAAGCGACGTTGATGCAAGGGATTGAAAACGTGCATCTGATTCCCTACGACAAAAAATCCGGTTGGAAAGGAATCTTGACACTTTGGCGTCAATTATGGCACAAGCGGTTCGATTTTTTGCTTAATTTGCAAACGGCATTCCGAGCTTCGATTCTCTCTTTAGGGATTTCAGCGGAAAAGAAAATTGGCTTTAACCGTGATCGTGCAAGGGAAGGGCAGTGGCTTTTTACGAATAAAAAAGTGGAAATGACCGCAAGCCCCCACGTTTTAGACGGGCAGATGATGTTTGCCAAAGCAATCGGCGTGGAAGATCTTACCCCTCGTTGGCAGTTGCCTGTCAGTGAGCAAGATTTAGTATACAGCGCGCAATTTATTGATAAGACACGCCTGAACGTTTTACTCGCGCCGTGTTCAAGCAAGCGTGAAAAAGATTGGCAAGCCGAAAATTATGGCGAAGTGGCAAGGGTGTTACATTGTCATAATATCCATGTCATTATTGGCGGATCGCCTTCGGCGTATGAAATGGAAACTGCGGATAAAATTCAACAACTTGCACCAAATTGTTGCAATGTGGCAGGGAAAACTACATTAAAGCAACTTGCAGGGTTGATTCAGCAAGTTGATTTAGTGCTTTCCTCCGATTCAGGGCCTGCCCATATTGCCACGACACAACATACCCCCGTAATTGGTCTTTATGCGATTCACAACCCTCGCCGTACAGGGCCTTATCAAGATCAAGAAAAGATTATTTCCGTTTATGATGAAGCCATCCTACAAAGCTACGGTAAGCCTTGGCAGGCATTGCCTTGGGCAACCAAAGCGAAGGGGAAAAATTGGATGGAACAGATCAACGTTGAGCAAGTGACACAAAAAATTCTTGAAACCTTGGGCATAACAGAGTAAATTTCGCTGTATTGATTTTTTTACATATAGGAAAGAAAAATGAACACCGTTGTTAATCAAGATAGCTTACATAATGTCAATATTACGGATGAGTACGTCCTACTCACCCCACAAGCATTAAAAAATGAGTTCCCCCTTCCTGAAAATCTCCGGAAACAGATTGAAACCTCACGCCAAACGATTGCCGATATCATCCATAAACGTGATCCTCGCAAACTCATTGTGATTGGGCCTTGTTCCATTCACGACCCCGTTGCGGCGATTGAATATGGCAAAAAATTAAAAGCATTAGCGGATCAAGTGTCAGATAAACTTTACATTGTGATGCGCGTCTATTTTGAAAAACCGCGGACGACAGTCGGTTGGAAGGGGTTAATTAACGATCCCAATTTAGACGGCAGTTTTGATGTGGTTAAAGGCTTGCGGATTGCACGGAAATTATTGCTCGATTTAGCCGACCTCGGCTTACCCCTAGCGACCGAAGCCCTCGACCCGATTAGCCCACAATATCTCGCAGATATGTTTAGCTGGTCGGCGATTGGCGCACGCACCACGGAATCTCAAACCCACCGTGAAATGGCATCGGGGCTCTCCATGGCGGTTGGCTTTAAAAATGGCACGGATGGCAATTTAGGCGTGGCAATCAATGCCATGCAGGCTTCTGCCATGGGGCATCGCTTTATCGGAATTAACCAACAAGGGCAAGTGACGGTGCTAACGACCAAAGGCAACCCCGATGGGCATGTGATTCTCCGTGGCGGGAAAACGCCGAATTTTGAAGCCCAATATGTGAAAGAGTGCGAAGAGGCACTGCGTAAAGCTGGCTTGCCAGAGGCGATTATGATCGATTGTAGCCACGGTAATTCCAATAAAGATTACCGCCGTCAGCCATTGGTCGCCGAAGATGCCCTTCAACAGCTTTTAGGGGGAAATCAATCCATTATCGGCTTGATGATTGAAAGCCACCTCTTTGCCGGAAATCAATCTTCCGAACAGCCATTTAGCCAAATGCAATACGGCGTGTCGATTACTGATGCCTGTATCGATTGGCAAACCACCGAAAGTTTATTAACTAATTTTGCAAGAAAATTAGCCGATTAGATCTTTGATAAGGCATAAAAATGATAAACAATCCTCTAAATCCATTGCGGGAACAGATCGATCTTGTCGATCAACAACTTATCCAACTGTTGGCAAAACGCCTCTCTCTGGTGGCGGAAGTCGGGCAGGTTAAACATCAACACGGTTTGCCTATTTATGCCCCTGAACGTGAAGCTTTAATGATTCAAGCTCGCCGTCAAGAAGCTGAAAGCCAAGGTGTGCCGGCGGATTTGATTGAAGATGTGCTACGCCGTGTGATGCGAGAATCCTACACGAGTGAGAACCGCCACGGTTTTAAAGCCACCAATCCCGAAATTCAAAAAATCGTGGTTGTTGGGGGAAGGGGGAAACTAGGTGGGTTGTTTGCCGGCTATTTCCGTCAGTCAGGCTATGGGGTGGTTTCCTTAGATCAGGATGATTGGGAGAACGCCGATACCATTTTAGCTGGTGCGGATGCGGTGATTGTTTGCGTGCCGATTGACAAAACGTTGAAAATTATCGACCGCTTGCAACCCTTCTTAACGGAAAAGATGGTCTTGGCGGATCTCACTTCTGTGAAAGCCGAACCCCTAGCCAAGATGTTAGAGGTGCATAGTGGTGCGGTGGTGGGGTTACACCCGATGTTCGGACCCGATATTAGCACTATGGCAAAACAGGTTGTGGCTTGTTGCCACGGGCGTTTTGCCGAGCGGTATGAATGGCTTTTAGCGCAGATTAAAATTTGGGGCGCGAAAGTCGAGCAGATTGACGCAAAAGAGCATGATCACGCCATGACCTACATTCAAGCGCTACGCCATTTTTCCACCTTTGCTTACGGCTTGCACCTTTCGCAACAGCCGGTAAAACTCTCTCAATTATTGGCGTTATCTTCGCCGATTTATCGCCTTGAATTGGCGATGATTGGGCGATTATTTGCCCAAGATGCAGCGCTTTATGCGGATATTATTGCCGATAAGCCTGAAAATTTAGCGGTGATTAAATCCTTAAAACAGAGTTTTGCTGAAAGCCTTGCGTTCTTTGAACAGGGCGACCGAGAAGGCTTTATCTCGGCTTTTGAGAAAGTTCATCATTGGTTTGGAGATTATTCCGAGCAGTTTTTAAAAGAGAGCCGAAATCTGTTACAACAAGCCCACGATTTGAGGGTATAAAGAAAAAAAGCGGGGCATTGATTAGAACCCCGCTTTTTTGTTGGCTTAATGCCGTGTCGCATTAAATTTGACATAGGCTTGTAGGAAAAGCTCAAAATCTTCTAAACCGCAGAAGGCGATACTCTCTTCATCGTAAAAATTTAACCCTTCTTCCATTTCCTCAAAGGCATCCAAATCCATTTCTAAATGATTGGCTTTGGCGACAACCTCCTCCGCACTGAGATACAAGCTATATTCTTTGCCCTCAAAAACGGCTTCATAGTGGCTGGAGAGGTGCTGTTTGCACTTCGCAATTTCTTGCAAAATGGGGTGAATATCCTCAGGATGGGGGGTAATTTCGCTGTTTAGCCAACGGGCGAAGGCTTCGTGATCCATTGAACATTTTGCCACGATGCCGTGCATAGTGTGGGTAAATTGGTATTCCATAGTAGCTCCTATTGAAGCAAGGGTCGATGGTGCAAAAAGGGCAAAAAAATCGACCGCTTGTTGGGTTATTTTTTGGCTAAAATTTGCTTTAAGAAGCGTGCCGTGTGGGATTTTTTATCCTTGGCGACCTCTTCGGGTGTGCCTTGGGCGATGATTTGCCCCCCACCGCTACCGCCTTCGGGGCCGAGATCGATAATCCAATCCGCCGTTTTAATCACGTCCAGATTATGCTCAATCACCACAATGGTATTCCCTTGGTTGCGTAAGCGGTGTAGCACTGTTAGCAGTTGTTTAATATCGGCGAAATGTAGCCCCGTAGTCGGTTCATCAAGAATATAGAGGGTTTTGCCGGTATCTCTTTTTGAGAGTTCGGTGGCAAGCTTCACCCGTTGGGCTTCACCGCCTGAAAGTGTGGTGGAAGATTGCCCTAAACGGATATAGGATAAGCCCACATCCATCAAGGTTTGCAATTTGCGTGCAATCATTGGCACGGCATCAAAAAATTCTCGGGCTTCTTCTACCGTCATATCCAACACTTGATGAATGGTTTTGCCCTTGTAGCGAATTTCTAAGGTTTCACGGTTGTAGCGTTTGCCTTTACAGTGATCGCAAGGGACATAAACATCGGGGAGGAAGTGCATTTCCACTTTAATCACCCCATCGCCTTGGCAGGCTTCACATCGACCGCCCCGAACATTAAAGCTAAAACGCCCGACATTGTAGCCCCTTGCTCGGGCTTCTTGTGTGCCGGCAAAGAGTTCCCGTATCGGGGTAAATAGCCCCGTATAAGTGGCAGGGTTGGAGCGTGGCGTGCGTCCGATAGGGCTTTGGTTGATGTCGATCACTTTGTCAAAATGGGCTAAGCCATCAATGCTGTGGTAAGGGGCAACATTGCTATTTTCGGCTCGGTTTAGGGCATTTTGAGCAAGGGGGAAGAGGGTGTCGTTAATCAAGGTGGATTTCCCTGACCCTGATACGCCAGTAATACAAGTGAATAAGCCCACAGGAATGGTTAAATCCACCTTTTTCAAATTATTGCCACTTGCACCTTTCAATTCAAGCACTCGGCTTGCATCAAAAGCGGTACGAGTAGTTGGAATGTCAATTTTCTCCGCACCGGACAAAAAACGCCCCGTAATTGACCGCTCGTTTTGCATGATTTCTGCCGCCGTGCCTTGGGCGATAATATTGCCCCCATGCACCCCCGCACCGGGGCCAATATCCACAATATGATCCGCTGCCATAATAGCATCTTCATCGTGTTCAACGACAATCACGGTATTACCAAGATTGCGAAGATGAATCAGCGTGTTGAGCAAGCGTTCGTTATCCCGTTGGTGTAAGCCGATAGAGGGTTCATCAAGCACATACATCACGCCAACCAAGCCTGCACCGATTTGGCTTGCAAGGCGAATACGCTGTGCTTCGCCGCCGGATAAGGTTTCC
Source organism: Pasteurellaceae bacterium Macca (assembly GCA_023101485.1). Lineage (GTDB taxonomy): Bacteria > Pseudomonadota > Gammaproteobacteria > Enterobacterales > Pasteurellaceae > LVZB01. The sequence continues at coordinate 1,799,913 of LVZB01000001.1, forward strand.
GCTGAACGAGAAAGGGAGAGGTAATTTAAGCCGACATTGACTAAAAACTGTAAGCGTTCTTTGATCTCTTTGAGAATTTTCTCGGCAATCTGCGCTTTCTGCCCTGTCAGCGCAAGGGATTCAAAAAAGGCGAGGGCTTCGCCGATGCTTTTTTCAGACACCGTTGGCAGGTTGGTTTGTTCTAAAAAGACATAACGGGCTTCACGGCGTAGGCGAGAGCCGTGGCAATCGGTACAAGCTCGGTTATTGATATTTTTCGCCAATTCTTCACGCACAGCATTGGATTCCGTCTCTTTATAACGGCGTGCCATATTATTTAGCACCCCTTCAAAAGCGTGGGCGCGTTTAACGGTATCACCACGGTCATTCACATAGTGAAATTCAATTTCATCTTTACTGCCGTGTAAAATGATCTGCTGAATTTTTTTCGGTAGGCTATTGAAGGGGGCTTCAATATCGAAATCGTAATGCTCCGCGAGGGATTTCAGCATACTAAAATAGTAAAAACTGCGACGATCCCAGCCCTTTATCGCCCCATTTGCGAGGGAAATTTCAGGGTTTTGTACCACTTTACGCTCATCAAAATATTGCTGTACCCCTAAGCCATCACAAGTTGGGCAAGCCCCAGCAGGGTTATTAAAAGAGAACAGGCGAGGTTCAAGCTCCGTTAAGGAGTAGCCACACTCGGTGCAAGCAAAACTCGAGGAAAAGACAATCTCTGGGGCGTTCGGGTCGTCCATATCCGCAATCACCGCCGTTGAGCCGGATAAATCTAACGCCGTTTCAAAAGATTCCGCTAAGCGGGTGGCAATATCGGCACGCACTTTAAAGCGATCCACCACCACCTCAATGGTGTGTTTTTTCTGTAATTCGAGTTTAGGTGGGTCAGAAAGGTCGCAAATTTCGCCATCAATCCGCGCACGGATATAGCCGTTAGCGGTCAGATTTTCCAATAATTTTGTATGCTCGCCTTTGCGATCTTTGATCACTGGGGCAAGTAACATTAAACGCTTGCCTTCGGGTTCTTCAAGCACTCTATCCACCATTTGTGAAATCGTTTGTGCTGCAAGGGGCGTGTGGTGATCAGGGCAACGAGGCTCGCCAACTCGGGCGAAAAGTAAGCGGAGATAATCGTGGATTTCGGTTACTGTACCCACCGTTGAACGGGGGTTGTGGGAGGTCGATTTCTGCTCAATGGAAATTGCCGGCGAAAGCCCTTCAATGTGATCCACATCGGGCTTTTCCATTAAAGATAAAAATTGACGAGCATAGGCGGAGAGAGATTCCACATAACGGCGTTGTCCCTCGGCATAAAGGGTATCAAAAGCTAAAGAAGATTTACCTGAACCTGACAACCCCGTAATCACAATGAATTTATCGCGAGGTAGGGTAAGGTTGATATTTTTCAGATTGTGGGTTCTTGCCCCCCGAATATCAATGTGTTGCATAATCGCTTCCCTCAAAATGTAAAGCAGTCAGGATAAAATAGTCGAGCATTATCGCATAAATTGAATATGCTGTACAAAATATCAGTTTTAGGAGATGATTTTTTTCTGAAAATCAGGCAGAATAGTCGCCGTTTTTTTACTTATTATCGAATAGAGGATTTACCTATGGCAGGTGTCAATAAAGTCATTATTGTTGGAAATTTAGGGGCAGACCCAGAAATGCGGACGATGCCAAATGGCGATGCGGTGGCAAATATTAGTGTCGCAACGAGTGAAGTGTGGAACGATAAAAATACCGGCGAACGCCGTGAAGTGACGGAATGGCATCGCATTGTTTTCTTCCGCCGTAATGCCGAAGTGGCGGGGCAATATCTTCGTAAAGGTTCAAAAGTTTATGTCGAAGGCAAGCTCAAAACCCGTAAATGGCAAGACCAAAATGGTCAAGACCGTTACACCACTGAAATTCAAGGCGATATGTTACAAATGTTAGACAGCCGTGGAGACAATATCGGTGGCGGTAACTGGGGCGGAAATAACGCACCTGCACCACAAGGTGGCAACCAAGGCTATAACCAAAATAACAACTATGGCGATAACTACAACCAAGCGGGTGGCTACGCACAAAAACAAGCCTCAGCAAAACCGGTACAAGCAGAACCACCAATGAATAATTTTGATGATGATATTCCGTTCTAAGTTATAGAGAGTTGAATATCGTAAAATAGAAAGAAAAATTATGGAAAGCCTTATTTTAAAAGGCTTTCCTTTTTTTATACTTTTATTGTTTGCGTTAAATAAAATCGCTAATTACACTTGGCATCATCAAGAGATAGGGAGAATGAGCTAGTAAATAAAAATACATAAAGAAATAGAGCGTATAGGATATGAGGGGATGAAAAATGGAAAGAAAACCAAAATTAGTATTAAATAACAGTGAAGATATTGGCTTTGCAACAGATTGTTTGCTAATGGGCTTGATTTCTTTAAATGAATTTAAAGAGTGGGTTTGTAAAATAATTAACAAATATAATATTGAAGACGTGCCAGAATATTTATATGACTTGGCTGATTATAATGAAGATGTTGTTGGAGTTTATAATATTATTGGATTTTCTCCTAATTCAAATTTAAAAGAGGAAGATGAGCATGCTCTATATGGTATTGCAGTAAAACGCTTTGGTGTTGTTTTTGATATGCCGATTTCTTCAAAAAAAGCATTAGTCGCACTAAAGAAAAATCCCCAAGTATTAGTGCGTTTTAAAAGGGAATTTTCATTTATAAATTTAGATTTTTAATATACTTTAATTAGAACTCTTTAAATTAACAGTTTCTTTTGGATTATGTATTCCTGATCAAGTGCAATACTGGATCATTGATAACATGAATTTTTGGAAAATTCAGCTTTAGAATATATAACATAACAGACAAGTAAAAAGAGATATATTATGTTTTTGGAAGAAAGTAAAGATAAATATCTTACATTTAATTTAAGAGAAAGTAGCCAGCATATTAACCATATTAGAAAGGTACAAGAATTAACATTAAATAAAAATAGACCACAAATAGGATTAAAAGGTATAAATGGTTTATATTGTTCTGAGGAATGGTGGGATAATATATCTCAAAATAAGATAAATCATAAATTTGTATCTGGAATAATTACAAGAATATTTAAAAGTGGGCAAGACAGAGGAGAGGTTAATAATTCTTTTGAATTAGTTCTAGATAATGGTGAATTTTGGGAAGAAGGCATATATGTATCTAACGAGGAACAAAGAAAATTATTTCAGCTAGGCTCTAAAGTAGAGATACTTTATGTCTTTGATGAGTTAAAATCTGGAAGAATGTTAGATATTGTAATACAAATGTCAATATCCAAAGTAAGTAATAATAAGAGTAATTAATAAGAGTGATTTTTATCTGAGTTATAGTTTACTTAATAGGAAATAAATTTTTAATGTGTCTTTGTATAGAAATACGGGTGTTGTAGTGTTGATGTTTTAACTAAAGCAAGCATGATAAAATAGATGATGATTGGAGTATAAAAATGAAAGTTACTAAATTATTTTTAGGTTTTTTAATTCTGTTTTCAGTATTTCTGTTTGTTGATTTTTCTTTTGTTTTTATAAATTATTTTTACACTAATAGAATAGATTTATCTACAATGAATATTGTAGATGACTTATTTTATGCGTCTAATACGTTTTTATTTCAGTTAATTTTATCAAAGCTATTGAAAAACAATAAAGATATTAACAGTAAAAAATAGATATAGAGGATGAAAAATGAGAAGTGTTTTTTATTTGTTGTTATTTTTTTTCTTAATATTTTTTTATTTTTTAGCTATGTATTCCCTTAAAGAAAAGGTGTATTATGGTAATGTAAATCTTTCCATAAGAGAGATTGAATATATTTTTAAATATTCATTTTTTACTTGCTTTGCAATAGTGCTATTGGCACTTTTATTTGGTAGAAAAAATATTAGAAATCAAACGGTTGATTGATCCTGCCCATGTTATTGATTTATATGGAGCACATGTTTTTCAGGCAAAGAACCTAACGACTTTAATTTTATGAAATATGCATAATATTTTTAAATTTTAATTTGGATGTAAGCGGTCGTATTTTTCAGGAATTTTGTTTTGAGTAAAGTTTTAGAAAGTTCGATTGATTACAGCACGCCTTTAAGCCAAATATGATATATAAAGACTAATTATAGAGCTAAATTGGTAGCAGTTTTATTTAAAATAGGTGGTTAATTATGAATGATATATTTGATTTTTATAGAAATGTAACGTTTTTTAAAGAGTATGATGTAAATTCTTTCATAGGAAGATGGCTTGATTACTCAGAATGGAATGATGTTGAATATTCCAAGTTGGAACGGGATCTACTTAAAATTGCCTATGCATATAGAGAAAAGAATGAAATACATCAAGATATTTTAGTTGGTGTTATGCGTATAATTGAATTACTAATGGTTCCTGATTGGAGAGTTTTTATAATAGAATCAAATACTAACGATACTGACATTTATGATAGGTATGAGAGGTTTAAATATATAATTTCAGTGCTTTTTACAAATAAAGATATTATATTGGACGATTTTTTCTATTCTTATTCAGAAGATATTAAAAAATAATATATAAATAATGGTTATAAAAATTTATTTATGTTCTATATATCAATAACTAAATTGTGAATTATTTAGCAGAAAACAAAAAATCTAACACAAGACCAACGTAACTCCCTATCAACAGTACTGCAGGATTAGGGGCATTAATAGGGGCAAGTTTAGGCGGGGATAGTAATACCGTCAAACAGTCTGCACAAATGGAAGCAATCAACAAATCAATAAATTATGCTGAGAAGCAAGGTGTTAAAATTATTGTAAAAGAGGTTAAATAATATGAAAAAAGACATTTTTTTAGAAAAAACTAATAGATATATCTCAGTAACATCTTATTTGATAGGGAGATTAAGATTTGCGAATCCTAATCAAGATGTGAGTTATCTAGATTTAGATGTTTCATATATTGAGTTTGGTAAAAAAATTAGAGACAAATTAAATGAAAGTAGAGAGATTTCAGAAGATACTTTTATGTATTATTTCAATAATCGTGTTGTAATAGATGAATTTTTAGATAAAGAAGAAAAAAGAATAAAGAAAGTATATGGATATAAAAGTATAAAGGAAATTTATAAAGAAATATCTTTCCTAAGTGTGCATATTTTAAATGATACTTTGTATATCGCTCCCAATCATCAAGATAGTTTAGATGGTTATACATCAGTTAGAGATAAAAATGGAAATGCTATTGAGTTTGAATATCCAATAAATTTAACTGATGAAGCTTTAGGTAAAGCTGTAATGCAAGCATTTGAATATTGTACAAGTATTTATAGAAAATAAGATTTTTATTATTAATGCAAGCGTTCGAAATTTTAAGAAATTTTGTTTTAAGCAAAGTTTTTAGGAAATTCGACCGCTTGTAAATGTATTCAAGAACTAAATTTTGCGGTGCAAGATAAGCGTAGATTGCGTGAAATAAAATTGATTTTTCGAATAAGATTTAGTTAAATTAGGTTGTTTATTTACTTGGCAAATGAAACCTATTTGTAAAGAGATAAAAGAACATCAGAATTTATATACATATTGATGAAAAGTAAAATGATAAACGAATATAAATGCCCTTGTTGTAAATTTTTTTCTCTTTCAGCAGAAAGAGAATATAAAATTTGTAGTATATGTAGTTGGGAGGATGATCCAATACAATTTAATGATCCTGATTTCAAAGGTGGGGCTAATTCTTTAAGTCTTAATAAAGCAAGAGAGTGTTTTTTAACTCTAATAAAAAGATGATTTTTAATCATTAGAGTTAATAGGCTAAACAATAAAACCAAAGAATATATTTAATTTAGTGGGCGTGATATAAGAGAAATCCCTAATGCAATTCAATACTTAAAAAGAGGATAAAAATAATGTTGCTTTATTTTAAACGTAGTTTTAAAGGTTCAATTTTTTTAATTGCTTTTTTTCAAGTGCTAGTTTGGTGTAGGCGATATTTTCAGATTGGGTTAATAGATCAAACAATGTATTTTTTCTCTTCGGAGTATATATATAAAAATTTTCTATTTTTTTTCGTTATATGGGTATCATCTTCACTTATTAGCTTTATTAAGGATATTAAATAAAGTAGTAAGAAGATAAAAGTAAATTAGGAGGTAAATAATGAAAGAATATTGTATATATTTATTGAAGATCTTATGCGTATCTTTTATTGGAGGAGTGTGTTTTTATTTAATGCTATATATCAGAGGTAGAGTTGAAGATGATTTTATTAATTTTTTAGGGGCTGACGTAGATTAGCCCTAAATTTTACACCATTTTCTCAGCATTTTAAGTTGCTCTTTTGGTGTTCCAAAGTTAAAACGAAATTCACATTCCTTCAAGAATAAAGGGAAACTTTTTCGGTCAATTCCATTATATTTTCGGCGTATCCGTTTAGCTTGACTCCAAAATTTTTCAATGCCGTTGATATGATTTTGTTTCACGGCAAATAATTCTGAATGGTTGATTCGCTCGTGGTGAAATTCACTGACATCAAGGGCATCATAACTACGATAAGTGTCCGTATAAACCCCGCTGTCAGGCTTGATTTTCCTTGCTATAACGGGCATGAGCGTTGTTGTTTTCGTATCACTAACGACCACAGTAAACACTTTTCCTTGTCGTTTCAATATCCCAAAGACAGCTACTTTTCTTGCTGCACCACGCCCTCGTTTTCCTTTGCGATGCCCACCGAAATAGCTTTCATCCAACTCAATTTGTCCGTCAAATACCTCATCCACTTCAAGGGCTAAATGATAGCTGATGACCTCGCGGATTTTACGGTAAAACAGGATGGCAGAATTGGACTGAATGCCGAGTAAATCTGCGGCTGAGCGAGCCGTTACTTCTAATACAAAAAATTCAAGACGTTTTTTCTGTATAGATTTCTTTAATTTACAATGGGTTATCTTCATTTTCGTAGACTAGCATACTCGCTAATCTACGTCAGCCCCATTTTTTATTAAAGTTTGTTCCTTTACTTGCTATTGTTATAATGTTGTCGATTTGGCATAAAAACAATAAGTATTAAAAGAGAAATGAGAAATATAAAAGAGAAAATCTTTATATGAGAGAAATAATGATTTATTTGTCTTTTTGTATATTAGGGACAGTTGGTTTTTATGTTATGACTGGGATATATACGGAATTTCGAGTAAGCTTTTTTGATATTTTTATAGATATTTTTCCGAAGTTGGTTTTGATCAGTGCGATCAATTTTTTTGTAAGAGGAAGATAAGTTTTTCTGATTTATCTATAATAGGGTTTTAACTCAAGAAAAGTTTATGTTGGAGTTTAGAAATGAGTAGGGCAAAATTAATATTTATAAATATAATGATAATTTTTAATATCTGTACCTTAATCATTTGGCTACGTAGGCATGGATTAAATGTTAGTTTCGATTACGTGATTGATGTACATTATTCAGTATCTATTTATGCAGTGAAATGCTCTCTTGTTTGTATTATAGTTGATTGGATTTCAAAAGATTGGTTTAAGAATAAAAAGTAATAATAAGATGATTTTTTGGCAATTTTATCTTTTTTAAATTAATAGGTGAAGTAATTATTTTTTAACTATGTATTTCTCTTAAAGAAGAAATATATTTTTAAACACTCATTTTTTACTTGCTGTGTAATAGTTTTATTGGAATTTTTATTTGGCTGAAAAAATTGAAAAATAAGAGGTTTAAGGGTAAGCATTAGATGAGAAATTAAAAAATGTTATCAAGAAATGATGAGTTTAGTGATTATTTAATTACAAAATTATAATAAATAAAATTACTCATGGAATATTGAGTGGAGAAGGATATTTATTATGTCAAAAACAGTATTCTTAATCAAAGAATCTTTTATAAAAAGTGTATATGCCATATGTTATATAATATTTTTGGTTTGGGGTAAGCTATTTGTTTTAACGGGGAGGGTTGATCACTTTTATTATATATTTAGTGAGAGAAAAATATATTTATATATAAAAATGTTCCCATTGTTATGGATTTTATGTTTCTGTATATTATTTTCTAATGATTATTTTTCTGTTAAGAAAAATAATCATTAGATTAAATGAAATATGAATCTGATAAGGTGGATGGTTTTCTTATCAATTTTTAAATATATAGAGTAAAAATTTTATTGATGGTAATAGGAATGATAAAATTTTATTTTATAAAAAGGTGGTGAGTATTGTGAGCATTAAAGTCATTTTAAAATGGAAAAGAGATGAGTATGAAAAAAATAAATTTATACCTGATTTAGAGGTGTAAAATATAATTCTAAAATTAAAATACGTATAGAAAATTATTAGATATAAAAAACATTGAGTTTTTAGGTTTATGGGGGAGATGAAGTTTTAAGAAAATTTGAGATTGTTAGTTATATGATAGATCTAGAGAAATAGCTAAGTAGTATGACTATAAAAGATAGTTTGAACTCTGTTATCTTTGTTACTAATACTAGTTTTAGATGTTAGCGAAAAAACATAAGAGATTGCCTAGATAACTGCAAGTTTTTCTATTTTGGAGCATAGTCTCGAAATGAGAAATAGTCGTCTAAGTCAGTAATAAATAAGTCAAACTCACTGAGTTATTTGTCGCAGGCGTTATAGCTCGAACAACCGTTAAACTTGTTAATGCCAATAAAACGACGGTAGCATCTAACTTTCATCTGCTACGCTTACTTATTTATTAAAATAGCTCTCACATTGATATGTTTTAAGGCGAGATTGAGACAGATGAAAGGTTATTTTGGTGACAAACAAAAAGGTAAGTGAGGAGGGAAAACAGCAGTATTCGGGCTTATCAAGTGTAATGGCAATGTCGTGTCAAATACGCAAACAACCATATTGCGACCGATTCTCGGTGAAAAAGTGAAACCTAACAGTATTATTTACACCGATTTTTATCGAAGTTATGATGTACTGGGTGTGGGTGAATTTAACCATTTTTGGATAAATCACTGTACGCATTTCTGAGAACATAACCATATTAATGCTATTCCTAAAGCCCATTTTGAGCTTCATTTGAAAGAGTGTGAATGGCGTTTTAATCATACTAACTTGAAAGAGAAAACTTCTTTTTTTAAACAATTAGTGAAAGGAACTTTTTGCTAATTATTGAGGACAGCCTCAAAGGAAAATATCATGGAACCCACTTTATTAACGACACTATCGACATTAATCACAGAACAACGAAACCCGCTTTCTATGCAGTTAGACCGCCTTTCCGCCTTGGAAATTGTTCAACTGATTAACCAGCAAGATCACCTTGTGGCACAAGCGGTGGAAAAGGCGTTACCCCAAATTGCGCAAGCGGTGGAAAAGATTGTCCAAGCTTTCCAAAATGGTGGGCGATTAGTCTATATCGGCGCCGGAACAAGCGGACGTTTAGGTGTTCTTGATGCTTCGGAATGTCCGCCAACTTTTGGTGTTTCTCCTGAAATGGTCAAAGGGTTGATTGCAGGGGGCGAAGTGGCATTACGTCATCCTGTGGAGGGAGCGGAAGATAATCGTGCTATGGGGGAGAGCGATCTCAAAGGCATTGATTTTTCCCCGAAGGATGTGTTGGTCGGCATTGCGGCGAGTGGGCGAACGCCTTATGTGCTTGGGGCGTTAGAGTATGGGAAAAGCCTTGGGGCAACTACTGTCGCGGTGGCGAGTAATCCAAATTCTGCGATGGCACAAGTGGCAGAGATTGCGATTGAAACGGTGGTGGGCGCAGAAGTGCTAACGGGGTCAAGCCGAATGAAATCCGGTACGGCACAGAAATTAGTGCTGAATATGCTCACCACCGCCAGTATGGTGTTAATCGGTAAATGCTACCAAAATTTAATGGTGGATGTGCAAGCCAGCAACCAAAAATTGGTCGCGCGGGCGGTGCGAATTGTCATGCAAGCCACCGATTGCACCGCTGAAACCGCCGAAGCGACTTTACAGCTCGCCAACAATAACGCCAAGTTAGCGATCTTGATGATTTTGGGCAATTTCGACCGCCTTGAAGCGGAACAGTTACTTCAACAACATCAAGGCAAATTACAGCAGGCGTTGAGCTGAGAGAAGTAAGTGCTTGCCGTAAGAAACAACGTTTTATTTTTGATTGATATTTATACCTCTCAGGATTTCTTCTTTAATAAAGCTATCCTGAGAGAATAAAGCAAGTGTTCTAATCTACAACGTGAATTTCTGTTGTTGCATTGAGCCCCCGCACTAATTGCGCCCCTTTGCGAGCACGTTCGCCACGGTAGTTTTCAATATCACTTGGCTTTAAGGTGATTTTTCGCTTGCCAGAAGTAAAGACAAGGGAGCTTGTCGGGCGAATAAGCATCACTTTAGCGAGCAATTCTTTCCCTTCTTTGGCAGATTGGGCGCTAATGTTGATAATCTTATTCCCTTTTCCTTTGGATAACGTCGGCAAATCAGCCACAGGGAAAACTAACATCCGCCCCACATTACTCATTGCCACAAGGAGTTCATTCTCCTCTGTGATCAGCTGTGGCGGAAGGACTTTGGCATTTTCAGGGAGAGAAATAATCGTTTTTCCTGCTTTGTTTCGGGAGATCAAATCCTCAAATTGGCAAATAAAGCCATAGCCTGCATCCGAAGCCATAAGCACAGGGCAATTCTCTTCGGACATCAACATATACTGCACATAAGCCCCCTCCGGTAAAGCGAGTTTACCGGTCAGTGGCTCGCCTTGAGAACGGGCGGAAGGTAGGGAGAGTGGGTCAAGGGCGTAGCTTTTCCCTGTGCTATCAATAAAGATCACCGGCTGATTACTTTTGCCATAGGCGTGAGTGAGGTAACTATCCCCAGCTTTATAGCTTAAGGATTGCACATCAATATCATGCCCTTTGGCACAACGTACCCAGCCTTTTTCCGAGAGGATGACGGTGACGGCTTCCGTTGGGGTTAAATCGCTCTCCGTCATCGCTTTGGCTTCACGGCGTTCAATCAGTGGCGAACGTCTTGGGCTGGCAAACGTTTTAGCGTCTGCTTGAATCTCTTTTTTAATCAGATTATTTAAACGACGTGGCGAACCGAGTAAGCCTTGAATGTGTTCCCGCTCTTCTTCGAGTTTTTGTTGCTCTGCACGGAGTTCGTGTTCCTCTAATTTTGCCAAGTGGCGTAAGCGAAGGTTTAAAATCGCTTCGGCTTGAATTTCTGTGAGCTGAAAACGGGCGATAAGTTCGGCTTTGGGGTCGTCCTCGTTGCGGATAATCTCAATCACTTCATCAATATTGAGGTAGGCGATCATCAAGCCCTCCACAATATGCAAGCGGTTTAAAATTTTATCCAAACGGTAGTTTAAACGGTTAGTCACGGTACGACGGCGGAAGGTCAGCCATTCCGTTAAAATCGTATGAAGATTTTTGACCACTGGTTTGCCATCTAAACCAATCATATTCATATTGACACGGTAGAGCTTTTCCAACTCAGTAGTGGCAAACAAGTGATCCATGAGGGCTTCGGCATCAACGCGGTTAGAACGCAGTTCCAGCACTAAACAGGTTTCTTGTTCTGAATCGTCCCGAATATCCTTCACCATCGGCAATTTTTTACTGGTGATTTGGGTAGCAATCTGGTCACGAATTTTCGCTGGTGAGGCTTGGTAGGGCAGAGAAGTGATGATGATCTCATTCTCTTGCTTTTTCCACACCGCACGCATTTTGATAGAGCCTTTGCCCTGTTCATACAGCTTGGCAATATCCGCTTTGGGGGTGATGATTTCCGCCGAAGTCGGGTAATCAGGGCCTTGTACTACTTCTAATAATTCCGAAAGTGTCGTTTCAGGGTTATCTAGCAGCTTGATCGAGGCTTCGGCTAACTCATTGATATTGTGAGGGGGAATATCTGTCGCCATGCCCACTGCGATCCCCATTGTGCCATTCAGTAAAATATGAGGCAGACGAGCAGGGAGATATTTCGGCTCTTCTAATGTGCCGTCAAAGTTGGCTTGGTATTCCACCGTGCCTTGCCCTAATTCACCGAGGAGCAGTTCCGCAATTTTAGCTAGTTTCGATTCCGTATAACGCATGGCGGCAAAGGATTTTGGCTCATCGGGCGAACCCCAGTTACCTTGTCCATCCACAAGCGGGTAGCGGTAAGAGAAAGGCTGTGCCATAAGCACCATCGCTTCATAGCAAGCACTATCTCCGTGAGGGTGGAATTTACCCAACACATCGCCCACGGTACGGGCAGATTTTTTATACTTCGCCGTTGCATTGAGCCCAAGTTCCGACATCGCATAAATGATCCGCCGTTGCACAGGTTTTAAGCCATCGCCAATAAAGGGCAAGGCACGATCCATAATCACATACATGGAGTAGTTAAGGTAAGCGTTTTCACTAAAACGCTTAATGGGCATCTGTTCAATGCCTTCGTAGTTGATTTCAGTTTTCATGAAAATTAGAGTGCTCGATCATAAAAATGGGGTGAATAAATCACCCCAATATTGGCTAGATTGTTCGGGATTATAGCTTATTTCCCTTTTAGGTACAAAATGCAGAGAAAAGAGATAAGAACAAAAAAAACTTAAAATTCGACCGCTTGTTTCTGCTCTTTTTTATCATTTTTCTAAAATGTGAGTAACCTCACATTCTTTTTTTTATTTTGAAGTATTATTTCAAATTAGTTACCAACAGGTAATACATTTCAATCAGATTAATTCCAATAGGAGTAGGCTATGAAAAAAACAGTATTAAGTGCAGTTGCTTTGGCGGTGGGTTTAAGTGCGGTAGCGATGAATGCCGAAGCGAAGGATCGCGTTGGGGTGACGATTTATAAATATGACGATAATTTTATGTCTCTAATGCGTAAAGAGATCGAAAAAGAAGCCACTCAATATAAAGACATTGATTTATTGATGAATGACTCACAAAACGCACAGTCTATCCAAAATGACCAAGTTGATGTGTTGATCTCCAAAGGCGTAAAAGCCCTCGCAATTAACCTCGTTGACCCTTCCGCAGCCCCAACAATTATTGGTAAAGCCAAACCCGAAAATATCCCCGTTATCTTCTTTAATAAAGACCCTGGCGACAAAGCCATTGCAAGTTATGATCAAGCCTATTATGTAGGAACTAACCCGCAAGAATCTGGCGTAATCCAAGGTAATCTTATTGCTAAACATTGGAAAGCCAACCCCGCTTATGACTTAAATAAAGACGGCAAAATCCAATATGTCTTACTCAAAGGCGAACCAGGACACCCTGATGCAGAAGCAAGAACTAAATACGCTATTGAGCAATTAAATACCCTTGGCATTAAAACCGAAGGGCTATTTATTGACACCGGAATGTGGGATGCAGCCCTTGCTAAAGATAAAATGGATGCTTGGTTATCAAGCTCAAAAGCGAAAGATATTGAGGTGATTATTGCCAATAATGACGGTATGGCAATGGGTGCGTTAGAAGCGACCAAAGCACACGGCAAAAAATTACCGATTTTTGGTGTCGATGCCCTCCCCGAAGTACTGCAACTTATTCAAAAAGGTGAAATCGCTGGCACAGTATTAAATGACGGCGTGAATCAAGGTAAAGCCATTGTACAAATGTCAAATAATCTCGTTCAAGGCAAGCCCGCCACCGAAGGCACAAAATGGGTATTAAAAGATCGCATTGCCCGTATTCCTTATGTTGGTGTAGATAAAGATAATCTTGCCGAATTTTTAAAATAGTCTTGAAATGACAACAAGGATTTCTGATAAATCGTAAAGAGATAACGGAAATCCTTTTTTTGTGAGGTGACTATGACTACACAAACAGACCACGTTTTAAACCCTGAGCCCAGTATTCAGCAAGAAGTCTTGCTCTCGATGTCTAATGTCAGTAAATCCTTCCCTGGAGTTAAGGCATTAGACAATGCCAATCTCACGGTGAAATCCCACTCCGTTCATGCCTTAATGGGCGAAAATGGCGCCGGTAAATCCACGCTCTTAAAATGCCTTTTCGGTATCTATGCTAAAGATGAAGGGGAAATTCTCTTTTTAGGCAAGCCGGTAAATTTCAAAACGTCAAAAGAGGCGTTAGAAAATGGCATTTCCATGGTGCATCAAGAATTAAATTTAGTTCGCCAACGTAACGTCATGGATAACTTATGGCTTGGACGTTATCCTCTACGGGGTATTTTTGTCGATCACGGCAAAATGTACCGTGATACCAAAGCCATTTTTGATGAGCTGGATATTCAAATCGACCCGAAAGAGAAAGTCGCCAATCTCTCGGTTTCCCAAATGCAGATGATCGAAATTGCCAAAGCCTTCTCTTACCAAGCCAAAATTGTGATTATGGATGAACCCACCTCCTCGCTTTCTGAAAAAGAGGTAGAGCATCTTTTCAAAATCATTGGCAAGCTAAAAGAACGGGGCTGTGGCATCATCTACATTTCACACAAAATGGACGAAATCTTCAAAATTTGTGATGAAATTACCATTTTGCGGGACGGCAAATGGATCGACACCCAAAAAGTCAAAGATTGCACCATGGATTCCATTGTCGCCATGATGGTTGGACGCGAACTCACCCAACGCTTCCCACCGAAAACCAACACCCCCAAAGAGGTGATTTTACAAGTCAAAAACCTCACCGCGAAAAATCAGCCCTCAATTCAAGATGTCAGCTTTGAACTCCGCAAGGGTGAAATTCTCGGTATCGCTGGCTTAGTGGGGGCGAAGCGGACGGATATTGTGGAAACCATTTTCGGGATTCGAGAGCGTGCAAGCGGTCAAATTTTATTGAAAAATTGCACCGTCACCAATCGCACCGCCCTCGATGCCATTAACAACGGCTTTGCCCTTGTCACCGAAGAACGCCGAACCACAGGGATCTACGCCAATCTCAATATTGAATTCAACTCTTTGATTTCAAATATAAAATCTTATATGAGTTCATTCGGGTTACTGAGCAACAAAAAAATGAAAAGTGATACCCAATGGGTGATTGATTCCATGAATGTTAAAACGCCTTCCCACAAAACGACCATTGGCTCCCTCTCTGGGGGCAACCAGCAAAAAGTCGTTATCGGGCGGTGGCTACTCACTCAACCGGATATTCTGATGCTTGATGAACCCACACGGGGGATTGATATCGGGGCGAAATATGAAATCTATCAACTCATTATGCAACTCGCCCAAAAAGAGAAAGGGATTATTATGATCTCCTCTGAAATGCCCGAACTGCTCGGCGTGACGGACCGTATTCTCGTGATGAGTAACGGGAAAGTTGCCGGTATTGTTGAAACAGCAACCACCTCACAAGAAGCCATCTTACAGCTTGCTGCTAAATATTTATAACAAAAAGGAAGTGCATTATGTCCACACTGACTCAACCTCGCTCAATGGATTTTCTCAAACAGAATGCCATTTACTTTGTTTTATTGATCTTGCTTGCCGTGATCATCATTCAAGATCCGAGCTTTCTAAGCTTACGCAATTTTAGTAATATTTTAACTCAATCATCGGTGCGTCTAATTATCGCTTTAGGTGTAGCGGGATTATTAGTAACACAAGGAACAGACCTTTCCGCAGGGCGACAAGTCGGCTTGGCGGCAGTTATTTCAGCCACTCTCCTACAAGCGATGGATAACGTCAATAAAGTCTTTCCAACCCTTGGCGAAATCCCCATACCCGTGGTGATTCTTGCCGTTTGCCTTGTTGGTGCTGTGATTGGTTTAATTAACGGTTTAGTCATTGCTTATTTGAATGTCACGCCGTTTATTGCCACTATGGGGACGATGATTATCGTCTATGGTATCAACTCCCTCTACTATGATGCCGTAGGCTCATCCCCGATTGCGGGCTTTAATGAGCATTTTTCCTCTTTTGCCCAAGGTTTTTTCCGAATTGGATCCTTTAATCTTTCCTACATTACTATTTATGCGGCGATTGCGGCTTTCTTTGTGTGGATAATGTGGAATAAAACCCGCTTTGGTAAAAATATTTTTGCCATTGGTGGCAACCCTGAGGCGGCGCGTGTTTCGGGTGTGAATGTGGCGCGTAATCTCGTGGTGATCTATATGATTGCAGGCGTATTCTATGCCTTTGGTGGAATGCTAGAAGCAGGACGTATCGGCAGTGCGACCAATAACCTCGGCTTTATGTATGAACTCGATGCCATTGCTGCTTGTGTAGTAGGGGGCGTTTCTTTCGCCGGCGGTGTTGGCACAGTCATCGGCGTGGTTACGGGGGTACTGATCTTTACCGTGATTAACTACGGCTTAACCTATATCGGCGTCAATCCTTACTGGCAATATATCATTAAAGGAAGCATTATCATTTTTGCTGTTGCGATTGACTCCCTCAAATACGCGAAGAAAAAATAATTCATAGAATATTGTGATTATACAACCTATAAAATCCCCTTTCTCTTAGGTTCTTTCCCCCACACAGTTGGGGGAAGGTCGCTCCCTTTCTCTGTAAGATAGCTATTCTTCATTAGGAACAAGCACAACGCAATTTTGCCTCAGTGTTACGGTTACGGGGAGAGTTGCTATAAAGCGCTTAAAGATGACAAAAAATAGACAAAGTTTGAATAATAAGCTCATTTGAGTGAGTAATTAGTCAATTTAAGTAAATAATTTGACAATGGAATGAAGATAATAGGCATATTTTGTTGCTTATTAAAACAAAGAACGCTAGAATTTAGTCCCGTAATTTTTTGACAAAAGATTACATCAGCGTAAGAACTGTAAAATTTGCATGAAAGGGAATTCTAATATTTTGTTTATGTATTTAAATTTTTCAGTTTTTTATCAAAAATTATTAGCTATACCTAAATAGTCGCAAGGTTTGTATGCTTTTAAAGCATCATGTGTCGTGTTAGTGTGGCTATTCCGATTAACTGCTATATCTGTTTAAGAGAAATGGTGTATAGAGTTTTCCTATAGCATAAAGATCAATAAAAGAGTGTATTCTATGAATAAAATTTTCCGAGTTGTTTGGAACAGTGCGTTACAAACATGGGTTGTGGTTTCTGAACTCAGCAAAGCCCACAAAAAACAATCCAGTAGTAATGGTAATGTCAATATTGACAGTGCTCAGAGTAAGGTCTGCACGCCTATTAACCTATCTGTGGGGCTTAGCCTTCTTTGTGGTATTTTTATTGCATCACCAGCCATGGCAGCAAATACTCCGGGAACAGCATCAGGCGAAGGTGCCGTGGCTTATGGGCAGGGCTCCCAAGCATTAAAATCAGGTTCAACCGCTTATGGTAAAGATGCTATTTCTCGTGAAAATAATAGTGTTGCAGTCGGTTTAGGGGCGCATGCGAAGGCAGAGTTTACTATTGCTATTGGTTCCCATGCTACAGTAAGCGATCAAAAAGGTACAGCGATTGGTTCGCATGCCAATGCTTCTTATGGTGGGTCAGCTTTTGGCCATTTTGCCAATGCTTCAGGGCATTTTGCTACCGCTGTGGGTCAACAAGCTAATGGGCTTGGTAATAGAACAGTCGCAGAGGGTACGAATGCTAAAGCCTTGGGTGAAGAAAGTATAGCCGTTGGTTTTCAGAGTAACTCGACAGCAACTGGTTCTGTAGTTGTTGGTTCACAAGCGAATGCGACAAAGAAATATGCGGTGGCAGTAGGTAATTTTGCGAATAGTACTGGTGAACGGGCAATTGCAGTAGGTTATCTCTCTCAGGCGAAAGGGAATAATAGTGCTGCAGTGGGGCGCGGTGCTAAGTCGCAAGGGAATAATAGTGCCGCATTCGGGGATCAAGCTCAATCTGAAGGTGTGGATTCTGTTGCATTAGGAACGCATTCTTGTTCAACACAAGCCTCTTCTGTTGCAATTGGTAACTCTGCTAAAGCAAGAGCTGATAATGCTATTGCTGTGGGGAAATTATCAAATGCTACAGGAATGAACTCTATTGCGGTTGGTGATAATACAACAGTAACTGGAGCAAACTCTGTTGCTTTTGGACCAGGTATTACGGTTAAGACAGCCAATTCTGTTGTTTTAGGTGCAGGTTCAACGGATGCTTCTAAGACGACAGAGAAGGTTGATAAAGCAACAGTTCCTGGTTCTAATATAGTCTATGACGGTTTCGTAGGTAAGCCAGGCGGTCTCGATGGTAACCAAGGAAGTGGTTATTATGTGAGTGTTGGGGCAGTAGGTAAAGAGCGTCAGATTAAAAATGTCGCCGCTGGACGTATTACTGCAGGTTCAACCGATGTAATCAATGGTTCACAGCTTTATTCAACTAACAAAGTACTCGGCACTTTAGCTGACAGTGTGGCCGACAAATTTGGTGGTGGGGCGAAAGTAAACCCTAATGGCTCTATCACTTACGGTAACATTGGTAATACAGGAAAAAGCACTATTCACGACGCTATTATTGCTGCAACAACAGAAGTGAAAGCGGGATCAAATATTGCGGGCATAGAATTAGGCAAAGGGAGCGATGGGCATAAAATCTATACTGTTCATGCTAATGGTACAGTTGTGAAAGCCGGTAGAGGGCTTACTGTTACAGACGACGCTTCAAAAGCAAGAACACATAATGTGACGAATTATACCGTGGCATTAAGTGATGAAACGCAAAAAAAACTAGATAGAGAAGAATCGGTTACTGCAGATGCTAGTAATAAGAATATCATTGTGAGCCTGAATACCTCTAAAAATTCAACAGACGGCAAAGATTTTGTTGTTAAGTTAAATAGTACACTTAATTTAGGTGATCAAGGTTCATTAACAGTGGGCGATACAGTTGTTGATGATTCTGGTTTAAGCATTGCTCATGGTCCATCAATCAAAAATACAGGCATTAACGCCGGCGGTAAAAAAATTACCAATGTGCTAGCCGGCGAAGCTGATACGGATGCCGTTAATGTCAAACAGCTTAAAGATCAAGTTGCGACGATTAAACCACCTAAAGTAATTGACGGTAAAAATACCACGGTATCAACGAGTAAAGATAAAAATGGCGTAACGAGTTATGCGGTTAATGCGTGGAGAACAAAGGTTGAGCCATCTAGTGATAACTATATTGAAATAGATTCAGACCCTAATAACGACACTCAAGTACATCAATATACTGTTGGCTTATCTGATTTTGCTAAAAAGCGTATTCAACAAGGTGTTGATGCTAATACGACCGTTCATAAAGGCTGGAATATTAAAACCGGTGCTCAAGATGGGGGCACTAAAGGTTTTGGGAAAAACCATAATATTCAAATGGGCGATTCTGTCACCATTGTCGCCGGCAAAAATCTAGATGTGAGCCAAGATAAAGCAGATCCATCGAAAATTATTCTAAGCACACAAAATGAGGTGAGTTTCACCTCGGTAACAGCAGGTAATAGCAAACTTAATAACGATGGTTTGACTATTACAAATGGGCCTTCCGTGTTATCTGATGGGATTGATGCGGGCAGCCAAAAAATTACTAATGTGGCAGCAGGCACACAAGATAATGATGCGGTGAATTTCAGCCAGTTGAAAGCGACTCGTACCGTGGTGACAAATAGCACCAATGCTTATGTTCGTGCTCAAGCTAATGCTACAGGTGGAACGGATTACATTGTTGAAGCTGAAAAATCAGTAATAGATAAGGCAAGCTCAGGTATTGAGGTAAATGAAACTCGCAATGAGAAAAAACATACCAGTACTTATACCTTGGATTTAAAACAACAAACGAAAGATGATATCCAAAAAGGTGTTGATGCCAATACCACAGTGAATCTTGGCCTAAATTTTGCAGGTAACTCTGGAGATACAATCAATAAAAAATTAGGTAATACCCTTAATATTGAAGGTGGCTTATCAGATGGTTCAAAAGCAAGTGCAGATAACATTCATGTTGCGTCAGAAAGTGGGAAATTAGTGGTTAAAATCGCTAATTCTCCAACATTTAGTGGTTCAGTTAAAGCTAATGGTTTTGATGCAAATGATAATAAAATTACCAATGTTGAAGCAGGTGAAGACGATACCGATGCTGTTAATGTTAAACAGTTAAAAGATCTCACCAATGCGGCTAAAACAGAAGTGATTGCGGGTCGTAATGCCACTGTTACTCAGACGGTAGGGGATAATAAGCAAACGATTTATACCGTAAATGCCAATAGCAGTAGCGTAAGCTCTGGTGATGAAGAACTTGTTACTGTGAAAAAAGGTAACTTAGATACTGATGGCAATACAGATTATCAAATTAAAGTCACTGAAAAAACCAAAAAAGCCCTTGATGACGGGGTCCAAGCCAACATTACTGCAAACAAAGGCACGCTTTATGGCGGTGACTTCGGTACCAATGTTAGTCGTAAATTAGGAGAGAAACTCACCGTTAAAGGCGGTGTAGCGGATGATAACCAATTGAGTGAAAACAATATCGGCGTTGTCACTAATGGTAATGACACTTTAACCGTTAAATTAGCCAAAGATTTAAAAGCATTAAATAGTGCTATGTTTGGTGATACAAAGATTAATGGTGATGGCTTAAAAATTAATGGTGGGCCAAATGTTACTAAAGCGGGCATTGATGCGGCAAGTAAAGCGATTACCAATGTAAAAGATGGTGTTGCAGACACTGATGCAGTGAATCTCGGCCAATTAAAAGCCACTCGCACGGTAGTCACGAATAGCACCAATGCTTATGTTCGCCCTCAAGCTAATGCCACAAGTGGTGGAACAGATTACATTGTTGAAGCTGAAAAATCAGTGGTTGAGCCAGTAGCGAACGGTAATATTTCAATTACCGCTAACCGAGATGAAGCAAATCACACCACGACTTATACCGCTGATTTAACACAAGCAACTAAAGACGATATTAAACAAGGTGTTGACGCCAATACTACAGTAAATAAAGGTTTAAACTTTGCTGGAGATGTTGGAACATTCAACCGTAAATTAGATTCAACAACAACGGTTAAAGGTGGCGCAACAGGTGATGTTACCACAGCTAAAAATATCAAAGTAACCGCAACGCCAGAGAATGGCACATTGCAAATTGATTTAGCCAAAAATATTGATCTTGGCAATGACGGTAGCCTCCAAGTTGGCGATTCTACGTTAAATAACAATGGTCTCACCATTAAAGACGGTCCAAGTGTGCTTAAAGGTGGTATCAATGCAGGTAATCACAAAATTACAAATGTTGAGCCGGCTGAGTTAAGTGCAAACAGTAAAGATGCCGTAAATGGTTCACAGCTTCATTCAACTAACTTAAACCTCACCAATTTAACCAATAAAGTGGATGGTGGATTTAATGTCACCACGGCACAAACAGGAACAGGCGTTGCTGATAGTTCTGACACTGTACCAGTACATTTAGGTGAAACGGTGAAATACACTGCGGGTGATAATATTCATTTAACGCAAGAAGGTCACAATATCACTATTGCAACTAGCTTGACGCCAACTTTCACTACCGTGAATACCACAAACTTAAATGTGAAAAATGGTGGCAACATTGATGTTGGTAATAATCAAATTCACAATGTTGCAACAGGAACAGCCGATACAGATGCCGTGAATGTCAGCCAATTAAAAAATCTCACCAATGCCTCAAAAACAGAGGTCGTTGCGGGTCGTAATGCTAATGTTACCCAAGCAGTGGGAACGAATGGGCAAACGATTTATACCGTGAATGCCAATAGCAGCAGTGTGAGCGCTGACAATAATTCAAACATTACCGTCACAAAAGGCGATTTAGATGCAAATGGTAACACGGACTATAAACTCGACCTGACTGCCAAAACAAAACAAGATATCCAAGACGGGGTTCAAGCCAACATTACCGCAAATAAAGGCACGCTTTATGGTGGTGACAGTGGTACAGACGTTAGCCGTAAATTGGGCGATAAACTCATTATTAAAGGCGGTGTGACTGAGGATGCTAAACTGAGTGAAAATAACATTGGCGTTGTTGCTAATGGTAACGACACTTTAACTGTTAAATTAGCCAAAGATTTAAAAGAGTTAAGTAGCGCAGTATTTGGTGGAACAACAACCATCAATGGTGATGGATTAAGTATTACGGGTGGGCCAAGTGTACTCAAAGATGGCATTAATGCAGGTGATAAAAAAATCGCTAACGTCGCTAATGGTACAGCCCCAACCGATGCTGTCAATCTACAACAATTAAATGCCACTAAAGTAGGCGTATTTGCAGGCAAAAATACGACTGTTACCCCTATTGCAAATACTTCTACAGGTGGTATGGATTACACCATTGATGCAGAAAAATCGGTTGTCAATGCAACAGCGCAATCTAATGTAACAGTAACACCAACGCCAGATGTTACAAATCATACAACGACTTATTCTGTTGATTTAACACAAGCAACTAAAGACGATATCAAAAAAGGTGTTGATGCCAATACTACGGCAAACCTTGGACTCGATTTTGCTGGCGATACGGGGAAATTCAACCGTAAATTAGGCCAAGTGACTAATGTCACAGGTGGCGCAACAGGTGATGTTACCACAGCCAAAAATATCAAAGTGACAGCAAAAGATGGCACATTGCAAATTGACTTAGCCAAAAATCTCAATCTTGGTGATGATGGCGATCTCAAAATTGGTGATTCTACGTTAAATAACAGTGGTCTCACTATTAAAGAGGGGCCAAGTGTCACTAAAAATGGCATTAATGCAGGCAATAAAGCCATTAATAACGTCACGAGTAACTTACAACCAACGTATAACCAAGGTGATAAAGTATTCGACAAAGATGGCAAACTTGTCGATGTTGAACCAGCGGTAACGAAAACCCAGGCAGCACCAGCTGCCGAGGAGATTGCTAAAATCCATAATAATGCCGCCACGGTGGGTGATGTATTAAATGCCGGTTGGAACTTACAAAACAATGGTGAAGCACGTGATTTTGTTAAACCGTATGACACGGTAAACTTTGTTAATGGTGGTAACACCCAAGCCGTAGTCGTAACAGATGATGCGGGTAAAGTCAGCAATATCAGCGTAAATGTAGTGGGCTTACCGGTACAATTCACCACGAAAGACGGCGTTCCAGTAGCGAAAGTCGGTGACGCTTACTACAAAGTCGATAAAGATGGTAAACCAGACCTCGCTCAGAAAATAGAAGCTCCGGATTTAGTGACAAACTTAATCGACCCAACGGTGAAACCAAATGAGAAAAGTCAGCCAGTTACTTTAGGTAACGTGAAAAGCAGTGTTGCGGATAAAGATGGTGATAAATACTTAGATAAATTAAGTAATGCTAACAAAACAAATCCGAACCATGCGGTCAATGTTGCAGACTTAAGCAATACCATTAACGCTTTAACCAATCCAACCTTAGGTGGTGGTTTTGGCTTGAAAGATGATAATGATAAAGAGGTTAAACAAAGCCTTGGCGAAACAATCCCAGTGATTGGTGATGGTTCAGTCTTAACCAATGTTGTAAAAGGTAAAGACGGTAAACCGGCACTTCAAATCGGCTTAAACAGCACCACAGTTGTGGGTAATGCGACAGCACCGGGTACTATTATCGTGAAAGGCGAAAATGGCAAAGATGGCGTCTCTATCAACGGAAAAGATGGCATTATCGGTTTAAATGGCAAAGACGGTACATCGGCTAACATCACTGTTGGAAAAGGACCAGATAACCTAGAAGGCACAAATATTACGCGTATTGTTTATGACAACCATACCGTAGCCACCTTAGAAGATGGTTTGAAATTCAAAGGTGATAATGATGAGGTGATTAATCGCCCATTAAATAGCCAATTAAATATCACTGGTGGTGCAGAAGGTGATGTTGCTGAGAAAAATATCAAAGTAACTTCTAATAAAACCACAGGTGAAATTAAAGTTGAGTTAGCGAAACACCTGAACTTAACGGCAAATGGAAACATCTCCATTGGTAATACTACCTTGGATGGCAATGGTCTTACGATTAAAGATGGTCCAAGTGTCACTAAAGATGGCATTAATGCAGGTAATAAGAAAATTACGGGCGTAGTAGGTAACTTAGCACCGACTTATAACAAAGGTGATAAAGTGATTGGTACAGATGGACTTCCAACTGAAACTGATGGGTCAGAAGTTACTAAATCACAACAAGCACCATTACCAGCAGATGTTGCCAAAGTGTACAACAATGCCGCCACGGTGGGTGATGTATTAAATGCCGGTTGGAACTTACAAAACAATGGTGAAGCACGTGATTTTGTTAAACCGTATGACAAGGTAAACTTTGTTAATGGTGGTAACACCCAAGCCGTAGTCGTAACAGATGAAGCGGGTAAAGTCAGCAATATCAGCGTAAATGTAGTGGGCTTACCGGTACAATTCACCACGAAAGACGGCGTTCCTGTCGCGAAAGTGGGAGATAATTACTATCAAGTTAATGAACAAGGCAAACCTGATCTTGCTAAAGTCGTGAAACCAGAAGAGTTAGTGACAAACTTAATCAATCCAAGTGCGAAACCAAATGTGAAAGGCGATCCAATCACTTTAGGTAACGTGAAAAGCAGTGTTGCGGATAAAGATGGTGATAAATACTTAGATAAATTAAGTAACGCTAACAAAACAAATCCGAACCATGCGGTCAATGTTGCAGACTTAAGCAATACCATTAACGCTTTAACCGATCCGACCTTAGGTGGTGGTTTTGGCTTGAAAGATGATAATGATAAAGAGGTTAAAGAGAGCCTTGGCAAAACAATCAAAGTCATTGGTGATGGTTCAGTCTTAACGAAGGTGGTCGAGGAAGAAGGTAAAGCTACTGCTCTTAAAATCAGCTTAAACAGCACCACAGTTGTGGGTAATGAGACAGCACCGGGCACCATTATCGTGAAAGGCGAAAATGGCAAAGATGGCGTCTCTATCAACGGAAAAGACGGCATTATCGGCTTAAATGGCAAAGACGGTACATCGGCTAACATCACTGTTGGAAAAGGACCAGATAACCTAGAAGGCACAAATATTACGCGTATTGTTTATGACAACCATACCGTAGCCACCTTAGAAGATGGTTTGAAATTCAAAGGTGATAATGACGAGGTGATTAATCGCCCATTAAATAGCCAATTAAATATCACTGGTGGCGCAAAAGGTGAAGTGGCTAAAGACAATATTAAAGTCACCTCAAATGCCACAACAGGTGAAATTAAAGTTGAGTTAGCGCAACAGCTGAACTTAACGGCAAATGGAAACATCTCCATTGGTAATACTACCTTGGATGGCAAAGGTCTTACGATTAAAGATGGCCCAAGTATCACTAAAGATGGTATTAATGCAGGCAATAAAGCCATTACTAACGTCACAAGTAACTTAAAACCGACGTATAACCAAGGTGATAAAGTATTCGACAAAGATGGCAAACTTGTCGATGTTCAACCAGCGGTAACGAAAACTCAAGCCGCACCATCTGGGGAGGAGATTGCTAAAATCCATAACAATGCCGCCACGGTGGGTGATGTATTAAATGCCGGTTGGAACTTACAAAACAATGGTGAAGCACGTGATTTTGTTAAACCGTATGACAAGGTAAACTTTGTTAATGGTGGTAACACCCAAGCCGTAGTCGTAACAGATGATGCGGGTAAAGTCAGCAATATCAGCGTAAATGTAGTGGGCTTACCGG
Organism: Pasteurellaceae bacterium Macca; assembly: GCA_023101485.1. Classification (GTDB taxonomy): domain Bacteria; phylum Pseudomonadota; class Gammaproteobacteria; order Enterobacterales; family Pasteurellaceae; genus LVZB01. The sequence continues at coordinate 1,825,508 of LVZB01000001.1, forward strand.
TACAATTCACCACGAAAGACGGCGTTCCTGTCGCGAAAGTGGGTGATGCTTACTATCAAGTTAATGAACAAGGCAAACCTGATCTTGCTAAAGTTGTGAAACCAGAAGAGTTAGTGACAAACTTAATCGACCCAACGGCGAAACCAAATGAGAAAAGTCAGCCAGTTACTTTAGGTAACGTGAAAAGTAGTGTTGCGGATAACGCAGGTAAAACCTACTTAGACAAGCTCAATAATGCGACTAGCAACGGAAATGGAAACAATGCGGTCAATGTTGCAGACTTAAGCAATACCATTAACGCTTTAACCGATCCGACCTTAGGTGGTGGTTTTGGCTTGAAAGATGATAATGATAAAGAGGTTAAAGAGAGCCTTGGCAAAACAATCAAAGTCATTGGTGATGGTTCAGTCTTAACGAAGGTGGTCGAGAAAGACGGTAAACCTACAGCACTGCAAATTAGCTTAAATAACACCACAGTTGTGGGTAATGCGACAGCACCGGGTACTATTATCGTGAAAGGCGAGAATGGTAAAGATGGCGTCTCTATCAATGGAAAAAATGGCACTATCGGCTTAAATGGCAAAGACGGTACAAATGCAACCTTCACAGTTGCTCAAGGTGCTAAAGGCTTAGATGGTAATGACGGTAAAGATGGCGAAAGCAAAACCCGTATTATCTATACCAAACCAAACGGTGGTATAGAAGAAGTTGCTACGCTAAAAGATGGCTTAAAATTCAAAGGTGATAATGGTGAAGTAATTAATCGCACGTTAAATAGCCAATTAAATATCACTGGTGGCGCAAAAGGTGAAGTCGCTAAAGACAATATTAAAGTCACCTCAAATGCCACAACAGGTGAAATTAAAATTGAGTTAGCGAAAGACATTAATTTAACCAAAGATGGTAGCGTGACTATCGGTGATACGAAAGTGTCTGACAACGGTGTAGAGATCAAAAATGGTCCAAGCATCACGAAAAATGGTATTAACGCAGGTAATAAGACAATCACTCACGTTGCACCAGCAGAGCTTTCAGCAACGAGCAAAGACGCCGTAAACGGTAGCCAACTTTATGCGACAAATCAGAATATTTCTAAAATTCAAGATACCATTAATGGTGGCTTTAATGTGACAACAGCCGCAACGGGTTCTGGTCAAGTAACTGATTCTGGCGTAAAAAATGTCGCATTAGGCGATACTGTGAAATATACCGCGGGCAATAATATCCACATTACCCAAGAGGGGCATAACATCACAGTGGCAACTAACGATAATGTGAGTTTCACTAATGTAAACGCCTCGAAAGTGGTTGTGGGTAATCCTGCTGATGCAGCTAACTCCACTACTTTAACTTCTGGTAAAGATGGTTTAGATGTTGGTGGCGATAAGATTACCAATGTCGCGGATGGTGATATTTCACCAACGAGTAAAGAGGTCATCAACGGTAGCCAATTAAGCAAAGTCATCACAAATGGTTTTGGCTTAAAAGACAATAACGGTAAAGAAGTTAAACAAAACTTAGGTGAAACAATCTCCGTGATTGGTGATGGCTCAGTCTTAACGAATGTTGTAAAAGGTAAAGACGACAAACCAGCTCTTCAAATTAGCTTAAACAGCACTACGACTGTGGGAACTGATGAAAAACCAGGCACTATTGTTGTGAAAGGCGAAAATGGTAAAGATGGCGTCTCTATCAACGGAAAAGACGGCACTATTGGTTTAAATGGCAAAGATGGTGTAAGTGCCAATATTGCTGTTGCCAACGGTCAAAAAGGCTTAGACGGCAATGAAGGTAAAGATGGCGAAAGCAAAACGCGTATTGTTTACGTCAAACCAAATGGTGAAAAAGAAGAAGTTGCAACATTGAAAGATGGCTTAATCTTCGTCGGTGATAACAAAGAAGTTGAGAACAAACAAGCACTCAACACCAAAGTTAACATCGTCGGTGGCGCAGATAAAACCAAGCTATCAGAAAATAATATTGGTGTTGTTGCAGATGGTAGCCATACACTCGCGGTTAAATTAGCGAAAGACATTAATTTAACGAAAGAGGGAAGTGTAACTATCGGTGATACCAGAGTTTCTGATGAGGGTGTGAAGATTAAAAATGGTCCGAGCATCACGAAGAAAGGTATCGATGCAAACAATACTCAGATTACGAATGTTGCAGCAGGTACGCAAGATCACCATGCGGTTAATGTTAAACAGTTAAGAGCGGTTAATAACCAAGTGATTAATAACCGTAATGCAATTAACCAACTTGGCAATCATATCAACAAAGTGGATAGAAACCTCCGTGCAGGTATTGCAGGTGCAACGGCAGTGTCCTTTATCCAACGTCCGAATGAAGCAGGTAAGAGCATTGTTTCTGTCGGTTATGGTGGCTACAAAGGTGAATCAGCGGTTGCTGTCGGTTATGCTCATAACTCCGATAACAACAAGATCTCCATTAAAATTGGTATGGGTGTGAACTCCCGTAGCGATGTTAACTGGGGTGGTAGCATTGGTTATCAATGGTAATTAAATCAAATTAATATATTGATTTAACTAACGATAAAGTGGCGGTACTGATTTTTTATGATCGGTACCGCCCTTTTTCTTTCAGGTGCAAGCTAGCTAATTTACTTTTAAAACATCCTTTGCTTTCTTGAATTCCGTTTTCCTTTCTTCTCTTCTACATTTATTTCCTATTCTCGTTTCATGACATAACTGCTATTAGTAGATAAGTCAGCAGGTTAATTATGTATTTGGCACCAAGCGCTATGTTGATGCCCTATGTTTTTAATTTTTCCCTGTTTGATGTTTTTATTTGTTTATGGACGGTTTGCAAAATGTTGTTAAAAATCGACCGCTTGTTTTACTCAAGACCATCTATTTGGGGGATTGAATTAATTTCATTTTATGGAACGTATGGAGCAGAGTAAATTATCTAAACAGCATAAAATATCGCTATTTATTTCTGCATTGTGGTAAGAGAAAATTTTCTTTGCGAGTGTTGGGGGAATGGGAAGAGGACAAAAAGAAAAGTCAGGGATGAATTGGCTTCTAGTCTATTTGAATAATTCAGTGTGCGTCCCTATTCGAGAGAAACCTCGTTGATTTTGTAATATTGCACGGGCTTCTAAAATCGCTTGTTCGGTGGTGGTATTAGGCACTTTCAATTCAAAGGGGATTGTTTTTTCCATTGCCACTTTGGTTTCAGTGATTGTCATATTGTCTCCTAATGTGATGAATAGTCCTATGGTCGTCTTTTTTGTTATTTGCGCAAATAAAAACGACATATCGTGAAATGCTCTATACCTCAAAATACGCCGTTTCTTCTGTTATATAACAAAATAAAAGGATTATGAGTTCAGCGTTTTATATTTCAAAAAATGCCTCATCTTGATGTGTTTGACCGTCAATTTCAGGCGGATTATCACAAAGCCAGTTGGCAAGGCGTGCGTAATCAGTGAGGGTGAGATTTTCTGCACGGGCGTTCAGATCAATACTTAATGCTTCCAACTGTTCCGCACTAAAGAGGGTAGAGAGGGCATTGCGTAGGGTCTTACGCCGTTGGTTGAAGGCTTGGGTTGTGACACGGTTAAGCCAATATATATCTTTAACAGGGTGAGGCAGCGTTTTATAAGGCACAAGGCGCACAACGGCAGAATCCACTTTTGGTGCTGGTTTAAATGCCGTTGGTGGTACTTCTAACACTGGCATCACTTGGCAGTAGTATTGCGCCATAATGGTTAAACGTCCATAGGCTTTGCTATTTGGGGCAGCACAAAGGCGTTTGACGACCTCTTTTTGGAGCATAAAGTGCATATCTTGCACTAAATCGTGGAATTTAAGCAGGTGAAACATCAGTGGCGTGGAGATGTTATAAGGCAAGTTACCAAATACCCGCACGCCTTGTCCTTCGGCTAAATTGAGGGTAGCGAAGTACTCCCGAAAGTTAAAACGCAACGCATCTTGCTCAATAATGGTTAATTTATGATTGAGAAAAGGGTGGTGGCGTAGGCGTTCGGCGAGATCACGGTCAAGTTCGACAACGGTTAATTGATCAATCCGTTCCGCAACAGGTTCTGTTAATGCCCCTAAGCCCGGTCCGATTTCAATTAAGTATTGCCCATTTTGGGGGTTAATTGCCGAAACAATATTGTGAATGACGTTTTGGTCGTGGAGGAAGTTTTGACCAAAACGTTTACGGGCGGTATGCCCTAAATGTTTTTTAGAATTTGAACTCATTCAGTGTCCTTTACGGTTGCAAGGGGTCAGATTTTCGCCCTTTTTTACAGAATTAAAAAAAGTAAAGAACCCCGCAGTTGCGAGGTTCGTGAGCGAAGGGAAGAAATTAGTAGTATTTTACATCCGCATTTTGTCTAAGGGCTTTAACCCAGTCTTTTGACGCGGCTTGGGCTTTTTTATCCACTAATTGCTCATAGGCTTTTTGTAAATAAGCATCTTCGGTACGGTCGCCTTGGCGAGTGTCCGTCACTTTAAGAATATGCCAACCAAATTGAGATTTAAACGGTGCGCTAATCACACCCATTTTAGATTTTTGTGCAACATTTGCAAAAGTGGGATCATAAGCATTTAAGAATTGGAAACCTAAATCACCGCCTTCAATGCCGGAAGCATAGTCCACGGAATGGGTTTTGGCAGCCTCTTCAAAACTGATTTTGCCCGCTTTAATATCTGCCACAATAGCGTTAAGTTTTGCTTTAGCTTGGGCATCATTTAAAATCGGTGTCGTTTTAATCAAAATATGGCTAACACGATGTTCTGTGCCCGTAACTGTTTTCACGTTGCCATTTGCTTTGGCTTTATCTAACAACTCTTTGGCAAGATTTTGTACATCTTGGGGATTAACTTGAATAGACTTACCAATACTTTGATTACGCACTTGTTCCATTAACATTTGGTGAGCAATTTGTTGGCGATATTGGTTAAGGGTTATGCGTTGAGAGTCGAGATAATCTAATAATTGCCCATAAGTAATCCCATTTTTAGCGGCAATGCCTTCAATCACTTGATCAACATGAGCATAATTAATTTTTACGCCGGATTCTTGGATTGCTCGTTGGACGATAAACTCATCAATCACAGCATCAATCGCTGCTTTACGATTTGCTTCAGTATTTGCACGTTTACCGAGGGCTTTTACCATTTGGCTTTGCATAATTGGATAGCCATCAACACTTGCCACCACACGTTCTTCTGCGGCTTGGGCATTGAACGCAAAAAGGGCGCAGAGCGCGACAAATAAGGTTTTGGTTTGCGTTAATTTCATTTTTATTCCTCAGGTCAATAAGTTAATGCCAGCTTAGAATGGCATTTTTTCAAAAGGTTCATAGAGATTGGATTTTCTTAATGACATTTGTGGTGGAGCAACCGTTTTCAAAGTTTAAGACTCGCACTTCGCCACCATTTGCCCACACTTCTTGGCTGCCAGCAATCTCCTCAGGCTGATAATCTCCCCCTTTTACCAATAAGTCGGGTAAGATTTCGCCAATTAAGCGTTGGGGAGTATCTTCGCTAAAAGGGACAACCCAATCCACCGAGGCTAAACCGGCTAATACTGCCATTCGAGCATCTAAATCGTTAATGGGGCGCGCTTCGCCTTTTAAGCGTTTTACCGATTCATCGGTATTGACTGCCACAATTAAACGTTCGCCAAGTTTTCGGGCATTTTCAAGGTAGGAAACATGCCCCGGGTGGAGAATATCAAAACAACCATTGGTCATCACGATTTTTTCTCCCCGCTGTTTGGCTTGAGCGATAATCGTTTTTAACTCCGCTTCATGAACAATGCCAAAGCCCGTTTCGGTGCGTTGATGAATGGCGGTATCTAGTTCGCTTGGTGTGACCGTTGAAGTACCGAGCTTACCCACCACAACGCCTGCCGCTGCATTGGCAAGGTAGCAAGCTTCTTCATAGCTCCGACCATCGGCGATTGCGGTCGCAAGCACACTAATCACCGTATCTCCTGCACCGGTGACATCATAAACCTCTTTGGCTTGGGTCGGCAGGTGATAGGGCTCTTGATTTGGGCGAAGGAGCGTCATGCCCTTTTCTGAACGGGTAACGAGTAGGGCGGTAAGCTCAAAATCAGCAATCATTTGTAGTCCTTTACGCACGATCTCCTCATCATCACGGCAATGCCCCACGACGGCTTCAAATTCTGCCATATTTGGGGTGAGTAGTGTTGCGCCACGGTAACGCTCAAAGTCTGTGCCTTTGGGATCGATCAGTACAGGCACCTTCGCTTGACGAGCGATTTGAATCATCTGTTGTACCGCATCTAATGTGCCTTTGCCATAATCGGAGAGGACTAATGCACCGTATTGCGTGATTTCACTTTGCAATTTAGCCAATAAGGGTTGGCTATCGACCCCTTGGAAACCCTCCTCAAAATCAAGGCGGAGTAACTGTTGGTGGCGAGAAAGCACCCGTAATTTGGTAATGGTTGGGTGAGAATCTAAGGCGACACAGTGATTTTGGATCTGATGGGTATTGAGCAATTTATCTAAGGCTCTGCCAGCATCATCTTGTCCGATTAAACCGTGTAATGTCACGGGCACATTTAGGCTGGCGATATTCATTGCCACGTTAGCCGCACCGCCGGCACGATCTTCATCACCTTGCACTTTCACCACCGGCACAGGCGCTTCGGGGGAAATGCGGTTCGTTGAGCCAAACCAATAGCGGTCAAGCATAACATCCCCAAGCACAAGAACCTTGGCTTGGTGAAATTGGGAAGAGTATTGCATCATCATAGTGTTTCTTTGTTACTCAATTATCAAGATTAAAGGGGTTTTGCTTGCCTACAAGCGGTCGAATTTAAACGATTTTTTGCACTGTTGGCATTGAGTGGGCAAAAGCCCCGAAAAACTACCGCTTGCTTTTCTTAATAAATTTCATCAAGCGCTTACGTTTGCGTAATTGGCTTGGGGTGAGTTTATTCCGCTTACCGGCAAAAGGGTTATTCCCTTCTTGGAAAAGCACCCGAATTGGCGAGCCAATGATTTTCAAACTCTTACGGAAATAGTTAGATAAATAACGTTTGTAAGAGTCGGCAAGGCGATCCATTTGGTTACCATGGATCACAATAATTGGCGGATTATAACCACCCGGGTGGGCGTATTTTAATTTCACTCGGCGACCATTCACCAACGGCGGTTGATGCTCTTCCGTTGCCATTTGTAAAATGCGTGTGAGCATCGAGGTGGAGGTTTTCTTCGTTGCACATTGGTAGGCTTCTTGGATCGATTCAAACAGATTCCCCACGCCACTGCCGTGGAGGGCGGAAATAAAATGCACGCGCGCAAAGTCAATAAAATCTAACCGTCTATCCAGTTCGGATTTCACGTTATCTTTGATCTCTTGGGATAAGCCGTCCCATTTATTCACCACAATCACAAGGGATTTCCCTGCATTGAGGATAAAGCCTAACAGGGAGAGATCTTGGTCGGAAATATTATCCCGCGCGTCAATGGTGAGTAGCACCACGTTGGCATCTTGAATTGCTTGTAGGGTTTTAATCACGGAGAATTTTTCCACCGCTAAATGCACCTTACCCCGTTTGCGTACGCCGGCGGTATCAATAAGGGTATATTGTTGGCCGTCACGTTCCATAGGAATGTAAATCGAATCCCGTGTTGTGCCAGGCATATCAAATACCACAACCCGATCTTCCCCGAGAATCCGGTTCGTTAGGGTGGATTTTCCCACATTAGGGCGGCCGACAATCGCAATTTTGATATTTTTATCTTGGGCGTTTTCTGCCTCTTCTTCGGCGAGGGCATCATCTAAAAGGGCGGTATCTTCTTCGTTGTTAAAATCGAAATCGTTATCCCATTCATCTTCTTCGGCGTGTTCAGATTGGGCTTCATTTTCGCTATTGTCTTGCTCATCGAGGTTCTCTGCCAGTGGTGCAAGCACTTGTTCGATGAGTTGGGTAACACCACGGCCTTGGGCAGCGGCGATCTGTTCGACTTCACCTAACCCTAAGGAGTAGAATTCCCCACAGTGGGAATCGGCATCAATACCGTCTGTTTTATTCGCCACTACGACGGTCGTTTTTTGGCGTTGGCGGAGATATTGTGCAATGCCAACATCCGCCGGTAAAAGACCGGCACGGGCATCGACTAAAAAAAGCACCACATCGGCTTCTTCAATCGCAAGGAGCGACTGTTCCGCCATTTTTTCTTCTACCCCTTCTTCTGTTCCGTCAATACCACCCGTATCAATGACAATAAAATCGTGGCCGGCAATATTGGCATGGCCATATTTACGGTCACGCGTTAAGCCGGGGAAATCCGCCACTAACGCATCACGGGTGCGTGTTAGGCGGTTAAATAACGTGGATTTGCCCACGTTAGGTCTGCCCACTAGGGCAACAACAGGAGTCATATTAAACCTCTTTACTCTTCGGATTTTGCATCAATACGCAAAATGGGGGCGATTATAGCCTAAATTCGCCACTTCTCACACGCTAAACTTATTTTTTCAACGGTGGAAGTGGAATCGCCGGATCGTCCGGTGCGTCAATTTTTTCGATCTGCTGTGTTAAGCCGTAATCATCGGGGTCAGCTTGGAAGCTAAACAGGTCAAGTTGTGGGTTGAGGCGAGGGTTTTGAATACCCACCCAATTTGCCAAGGCGTTGGTAAAATTCAACCCCGATTTAAAGGCATGATATTCGTGGCGTTGGTTATCATCACTGCTAATCTTAAATAACGGTACATCAAAATGGCGTTTGCTTTTGCCACTGCTGTTATGAATCACAATATTTTCTTCACTGATTTGATGAGCTAAACCGTGATCGGCAAAATAGACGAGAGAAAAACGCCGTCCTTGGTTTTGTTCATTGTTTTTCAGGGTTTGATACACCTGTTCAAGCAATTTATCGGTTTTCTTAATCGAGGAGACATAGCAATTCACATTGTGATATTTCTTCGGTAAGTCATTTTCGGCAAAGATTGTCGGGAAATCGGTTAAGCGGTCGCAAGTCACCGGGTGAGAGCCATAAAGGTGTAGCACAATAAAGCGTTTGCCTTTGGTCGGGCGACTGATCAGCTGTTCAAATTGAGGGAGGAGTTTGAAATCGCTGATATTTTGATTTAACGAATCGCCTGCTTTGAGAAAAATCTTTTCATCGCTTTTATTGGCAATGGAGGAAATGGGTGTGTCATAAGTGCCGAGGTAGCCTTGATTGGAGATCCAATAAGTCGGTATGCCGGCGGATTTAATTAAATCAATGAGGGTTAAATGGTAGTTCCCTTCCCATTTTTCGGCATCGGGGTGGGTTAGCATCAATTTTAGCGAGGCAATGGTGTTTGTGCCGCCGGCGGTTAAGCCGTCAATTAACGTTCCTTTGGCGGAAGACATAAAGGGCGTATTCTCCACCGGGTAGCCATAGGCATGGTGGTAATCTTTGCGGGCACTTTCGCCGATCACAAGAACATAGTCATCATAACGTGATTGCGGGCTGAGGGTGGAATTTCCCCATTCAGAGGCAATCGTGAGAGAGTTGAGTTTATCCAATTCCCTTTTCACTTGCATGGTAGCGGTATAACTCTCTTGCAAAAATTGAAAAGGGGGGGTACAGATGAAGATAAACAGTGCCGAAGCCCCGAGAAAATAGGGGTGTTGGAAGGCAACAAGCGGTCGTTTTTTACTGAAAATTTGCAAGGCAAAAAGCCCCACGAAAATCCCCACACCAGCCATAGAGTGCCAGAACGGAATTTGTTGAAAAAATTCTTTCCCCTCGTTGAGATCTGTGGCAAACACCGATGCCGCATACTGATAAGACGGTGGTCCGAAGGTTAGCCCAATGGGGGCATAAAGGGCGTAGAGGGAAACAAGGGGGAGCAATAATCCCCAAAACAGCAATTTGCTTTGGTTTAGCCAAATTAGTACTAATGCCAATAAGCCGACATTTTGCACCGTGGGATGGGGAAAAAAGCCCGAGCCAAGTAGCATCAAATAGCTCATCAAGAGGGCAAAAAGGAGCAGAGCAAGCGGTCGAAAAAAAGAAACATTTTGCATAGACGTAGTGACTCAATTCAAAAATGATAGACAAAATTGTACAAAGATTTACGCAAGAATACCATTTCCGCAGTGATTTTATTCCGCTATAATACGCCGATTTTTTTACCCGTTATTTACACCCGTTCAGAGAGAGGTCAACATGGACAAACCAATTTATAAACGCATTTTATTAAAGCTCAGTGGCGAAGCATTACAAGGCGATGAAGGGTTCGGGATTGATCCTTCGATTCTTGACAGAATGGCATTAGAAATCAAAGAGTTGCTTGCAATGGGCGTGGAAGTTGGCGTCGTGCTAGGTGGCGGTAACTTATTCCGTGGTGCAAAATTAGCCAAAGCAGGGATGAACCGTGTTGTGGGCGACCATATGGGAATGCTGGCTACGGTAATGAATGGCTTAGCGATGCGTGATGCCCTACACCGTGCCGATGTGAATGCTAAATTGATGTCTGCATTCCAATTAAACGGTATTTGTGACACTTACAACTGGTCTGAAGCGATTAAAATGTTACGGGAAAAACGCGTCGTGATTTTCTCCGCCGGTACGGGTAGCCCATTTTTTACCACCGATTCAGCAGCCTGTTTGCGTGGTATCGAAATTGAAGCCGATGTGGTGTTAAAAGCCACCAAAGTTGATGGTGTGTATGATAAAGATCCGGCAAAAAATGCCGATGCGGTGCTTTACCACCATTTAAGCTATGCCGAAGTAATTGATAAAGAGTTACAGGTTATGGATTTAGCCGCCTTTACCCTTGCCCGTGACCACGGTATGCCAATTCGTGTGTTCAATATGGGCAAAGCCGGTGCGTTACACCAAGTCGTTACTGGTACAGAAGAAGGCACAACAATTAGCTAATTTGAGTTAATTTCCTACCTTTTATTTTGGGCGAGCGATCTGTTCGCCCAATTCATTTCCCCCGCCTCATTTTGTAAAGATGTAAACAAAAGTTTCCAAATATCGCTTTTGGGCGTAGAATAGTCCCCAATTTTTCGCATTACAAGCGGTCGTTTTTGACTAACAATTTGCAAGGAGTGGCGTGTGAGAGTCGCAATTGAATGTATTGAACGGGTTGGTGTCGCACAGGATATTCTGAGTTTATTGGCTGAACAGGGCATTAACCTTGAAGGCATTGAGTTAGAAAAGCAAAGCAATGACAAAGGTTTAGTCTATTTGCGTACGGAAGAGATTGACGATGCCCAACAAACGCTTCTGCTGAAAAAACTGAAAAAAATCGCGAGCGTGATTCAGGTTTCCCTCCTTCATCATTTACCCCAAGAGCGTAAAAATTTAGAACTTAACGCCTTGTTAGAAGCGCTACCGAATCCGGTGTTATCCCTTGATTTACAAGGTAATATTGTGTTTGCTAACTCACAGGCAAGCAAATGGCTGTTACCGGCTTATATCCGCACGTTACCAAAGAAAAAGCAGGAGCAAGTCAGCCATATTCACGGCGTGGCGTTAAATCATATTTTAGTCAATTTAAACCGCACCAAGTGGTATCAAAGCTACTTACAACAAGGCTTAACCGCCCAAGAACGCACCTTACAACCTATTTCTCACCCCATTCAATTTAATGAGCAAGTGTGGCGAATGGATTTACTTCCCATTGAATTATGGGAATCGGCACAAAATCACCCCCTCGGCTATGTCGTTACGCTCCAATCTCAACAGGCAATGCAACTTGATTTACGCCAATTTATGGCCCATCAAAATAGCGATTTTGACAGCATTATCGGCAAAAGCCCGAAAATGCGGAGTGTGATTGAGCAGGGGAAAAAATTCGCTACCTTAAATGCCCCGTTATTGATTCAAGGGGAAACCGGCACGGGGAAAGATCTCTTTGCCAAAGCCTGCCACGAGTTTAGCTTCCGCCGAGAGGAGAAATTTCTCCCAGTGAATTGCGCTGGGCTTCCCCCGAAGAAGCGGAAAGTGAGATGTTCGGGCATCGTGGTAATGGGCAAGTCAGCAAAGGCTTTTTTGAATATGCCAATGGTGGCACGGTATTGCTGGATTCCGTTTCCGAACTTTCCTTAGAAATGCAGGCAAAACTACTCCGTTTTCTCAATGACGGCTCTTTCCGCCGAGTGGGGGAGGATCAGGAGATCCACGTTGATGTTCGCGTGATCTGCACCTCCCAAAAGCCCCTTGATCTGTTAGTTAAAGAGGGCAAATTACGGGAAGATCTCTACTACCGTTTAAATGTTCTTTCGCTTACCTTGCCCCCATTGCGTGAGCGACAAGGCGATCTGCCATTGCTGACGGACTATTTTATCCAGCAGATCAGCCAAGAGTTAGGCATTCGCAAACCCCGCTATGATGAGCGATTGATTAAAGCCTTACAGGGGTATCATTGGTCGGGGAATTTGCGTGAGCTGTATAACTGCTTATATCGTGCTTGTACCTTGGCAAATGAGCAGTTACAAGTCGCGGATCTCAATTTGCCCGATGAATTACCTAGCGAGTTGGCTTTAACGCATTTAGGTGAAGTGGAGCAAGGCTCCCTTGAAGAGTTGGTCAATCGCTTTGAAGCCTCGCTACTACGCAAGTTTTATGCCGAATTTCCAAGTACCCGAAAACTCGCCCAACGCCTTGGCATTTCTCACACCGCAGTGGCGAATAAATTACGCGTTTATGGGATTAGCAAATGATAAAAGTGCCATTACAAGCGGTCGTTTTTTTTGGTTTTTTTGCACTGGGGCTTCTGCCTTGGGGGCATGCCGCCCCAAGGATTCCAATTGAGTTGAAAAAAGATAGCCTCGTCTATTGCACTAATATTGCGAGCTTTTCGTTTAATCCACAAAAGGCGGATGCTAGTTCGCAAATGAATGTGATTACCGAGCAAATTTATGACAAGCTGATTGAATTTGACCCTGTGACTAACCGTTTAAAACCGGCGTTGGCAGAACGTTTTGAGGTGAGTGAAGATGGGCTGACAATTACCCTCCATCTACGCAAAAATGTGGCATTTCATCAAACGAGTTGGTTCACACCGACACGCCCTTTTAATGCCGAAGATGTACTTTTTTCGTTACACCGTGTGATGGGGGATATGCGCGATCTTAGCCTTGAAAAAGGGCAGAGTGATCGCCTTCCTCAACTTGCAAATGGGCATTTTCCCTATTTTGAAAGTATTGATTTTAAAGGCAAAATTGCCCGTTTAAGGGCAGTGAATGCACACCAAGTGCAAATTGAGCTGACTCGCCCAAACCGTGAGATTCTATCCTATTTAGCCAGCCAATATTCTGTGATGCTCTCCAAAGAGTACGCCTTACAACTCAATGCAGATGATAATCTCCGCCAATTAGATGTATTACCTGTGGGAACAGGGGCTTATCAGCTTGAACAGGTGGTGCGAAACGGCTTTGTGCGTTTAACGGCGAATCCGCATTATTGGGGAAAATCAGCGAAGATTAAGCAGGTGATTGTTGATTTCTCCACCTCTGGTACAGGGCGTATGGCAAAATTTCTGAATGGTGAGTGCGATGTTTCTGCCTTTCCTGAACCAAGCCAGCTGACGATGCTTCCGCCACAGCAAGGCTATATTGCAGAAAATAAAGGGGCGAACTTGGCTTATTTAGCGTTTAATATGCAACGTCAAGCGGTGCAAAGCGTTGAGTTTCGGCAAAAAATTGCCCAAGGGATTAACCGCCCTCGTATGGCGAGCCTTTTTTTCTACGGGGTGGCGAATGTGGCGGAGAATGTTCTGCCCCAAGCGTTGTTTCATCAACCTAACCCCGTAGGCTACCCTTATCGCCCCACCGTTGTCACTCAATCACCACCGCTAAATTTATGGGTGATTGATGAACGGCGGATTTACAACGCCCACCCGTTGAAAATGGCGGAGTATGTGAGAAGTGAATTAGCACGCATTGGCATTGAGGTCGTGGTTCGTCAAGTCAGCCGAGCGACCTTGATTGAACAGCTTGCCAAAGGGGAAGCCGATTACGATTTAATTTTAAGTGGTTGGCTTGGAAATAATTTTGACGCTGAGAGTTTTCTCACCCCTCTGCTGAGTTGCCAATCTCAACAGTCGGTCACAAACCTTGCCCACTGGTGTGATGCGGAGTTTGAAAATTTGCTCCGTCTTGCTCGGGAACAAGAAAATGATGCTGAAAAACAGGTGCTCTATCAGCAAATTCAAGCCCGATTAGCCCAGCAAATGCCGTTACTTCCCCTTGTCAATGTGAATCGCTTATTAGTGGCAAATCATCAGGTTGAAGGGGTAACGATAAGCCCCTTCGGGCAAGTCAAATTGGCGGACTTTCGCTTGAAAACGCAGGAGAAGTAACGATGTGGTTAGCCTTTATTCGTAAGCTTTTTTTAACCTTCATCGCTTTTGTGATTCTCGCTTTTATTAGCTACAACATTTTGTTGCGAGATCCGATGAATAATTTACCCCTTTCGGCATTTGGGCATTACTTAATGCAGTTACTACAAGGCGATCTCGGTATTCCCTACACCACCGGCGAGCCCCTTGCGTGGCAGATTTTTAGTGTGTTTCCAGCTACGATCTCCCTCTGTTTAGCGGCGTCGGTGATCTCCCTTCTCCTTGGGATTCCTTTGGGCTTTTTAGCCGCGGTAGAACGGGAGAGCTTATTGGGTAAGCTATTGATTTCATTAAGTTCATTAAGTTTAGCGATTCCAGTTTTCTGGTTAGCCATTATTCTGCTTGCTTATGCATCACAAAATCAGTGGCAGATTGCAGCAGTGGGGGAGTTACACCCTATCTATGCGGTGAAGCAGATTACCGGCGTGCAGTTGGTGGATATTTTCCTCTCCGATTCCCCTTACAAATTGAAGATGATGCAAAGTGCCTTACAACATTTAGCCTTGCCAACGCTGATTCTGGCTATTCCGGCGATTTTGGAGATGATGCGAATTACCCAACAGCGGGCAAGTTATGTACTAAAACAGAACTATGTCAAAATTGCCCGCACAAGGGGCTGGTCGCCGATGAAGATTTGGCGAGTGCATGTTTTGCGTAATACCTTGCCATCATTGATTCCAATGATTGCCCACAATATCACCCTGATTTTTGCCTTTGGGATGTTGATTGAAAATGTGGTGAGTTGGGGAGGCATCGGACGTTGGATGATCAACGCCCTTAGCGAGCAAGACTATTCCGCCATTTCCGCCGGCGTGATGGTCATTGGGCTTTTTGTTATCGCCCTTGATCTGCTTTCTAGCCTATTAACCACCTTGCTCGACCCGCATCAAAAAAAGGATTGGTATGTTAAATAAAGAGCCTGAACAGTTTCGAGAGTCGGACTATTTCCGCCAGTTTTGGCGACACCTACGGCAAGATACCCTGGCGTTAATTAGCGTAAATCTCTTTATTGGATTACTCTGCTTAGTGCTGTTGGGTTATTTACTCGCCCCTTACCCTGCCGATGAACAGTTCATCGGTTTAGAACTGCTTCCCCCTTCGTGGAATGATAGCGGTCATATTAGCCATTTTTTTGGCACGGATGATTTAGGGCGAGATATTTTTAGCCGAATTCTCTACGGGTTTTACTATACCGCCGGTTCGGCATTATTGATTACCCTTGCCGTGGGGCTAATTGGTGGGGTTATCGGCGTGCTTGCCGGCACGAAGAAGGGCAGTTCGCTTTTTGTGTTGAGCCACCTTTTCGATACCTTCTTATTTACCCCGATTTTGCTGATCGCCATTATTATCGCCACCTTAATGGAAGCGAGTTTAATGAATGCGATGTTGGCGATTTTTCTTGCAATGTTGCCCCACTATATCCACAAAATTTACCAAGCAACACAACGGGAATTAAAACGGGAATATGTTGTTACCTTGCGTTTAGAAGGGGCAAAACGAGGGGATCTCATTCGCGAAGTGATTCTGCCAAATTTAACCACCATTGCGGTGAAAGAGCTGGCGCATATTTTTGTCATCGCCGTGTTAGACATTAGTGCGTTGAGTTTTATCTCCCTCGGGGCAAAAAGTGCCACGCCTGAATGGGGAACAATGATCCGCGATTCAATGGAGCTGATTTATATCGCCCCGTGGGCGGTGATCTTGCCGGGGATGGCGATTATTTTTACCATTTTTATTATCACTTTATTGGGCAACAGCGTGGTACGGGTGCTTGAAAATTATCGTCATTAGGGGGATGTGTGGCATTACTTGATATTCGACATTTAAGCATCGAAATTGACACCCCCACAGGGCGGGTGAAAATGGTCGATGACATCAACCTCACCATCGATAGTGGCGAAATTTGCGGATTAGTCGGGGAGTCTGGCTCGGGGAAAAGCCTGATCGCCAAAGTGATTTGTGGCTTAGTGAAAGAGGAGTGGATTATCACTGCCGACCGTTTTCGCTTTAATGATATTGAACTGCTAAAACTCACTCCTCACCAACGGCGAAAACTTGTGGGGGATGATATTTCAATGATCTTCCAAGACCCACTCTCCTGCCTAGACCCAAGTGAGCGGATTGGCGAACAGCTTATTGAAACTATCCGCTTTAAAGGAAAATGGTGGCAACGTTTTGGCTGGAAAAAACGCAAAGCCATTGAGCTTTTGCACCGTGTTGGGATTAAAGATCATAAAGATATTATGGAGAGCTACCCCAGCGATCTCACCGAAGGCGAAGCCCAAAAAGTGACTATTGCAATGGCAGTGGCGAATCAACCTCGCCTGTTAGTGGCAGATGAGCCAACGAATACCATGGAAGCCACCACCCAATTACAAATTTATCGGTTGCTATCGAGTATGAATAAAAACCTCGGCACGTCTATTCTCTTAGTGAGTAATGATATGGTGAGTATTCATAAATGGGTGGATGCTTTTAATGTCCTTTATTGCGGACAAACCGTGGAAATTGCGAGTAAAGAAACCATTATGGAAACCCCTTTCCACCCTTATACCGCCGTGCTATTGCACAGCGTGCCCGATTTCTCCAAACCCCTTCCTTTTAAAGGGCGATTAAATACCCTCAAAGGCACCGTACCGATGCTACAAGAGATGCCTATTGGTTGCAGGCTCGGCCCTCGTTGCCCCTTTGCCCAGAAAAAATGCGTGCAAAAGCCCCCCCTACGGAAATTCCGCCAACACGAATTTGCCTGCCATTTCCCTATCAATTTCAAGGAGCAAAATTTCCTCCGCAAAGAGGAATTTACCCCCGTTGTGGTGGCAGAATCCGATAATTAGCCCATGACAAGCGGTCGTTTTTTGGCGAGATTTTGTCTTGGCTTCCGATATTGAATAGGGAATGGGTAAAAATAACGAGAAGAGGGTGGTATGAAAATAAATCAACAAATTGCACAGAAAATTGTAAAACGTGCGATGCAAATTATTCCCTATTCAGTTAATGTGATGGATGAAAAAGGAATAATTATTGCCTCAGGTGATCCAAACCGCTTGCAACAACTCCATAGTGGTGCAGTGATGGCGTTACGCAAGAATCAAGCGATTGAGATTGATGAATCTCTCGTGACGGTATGGAAAAATGCGGTCAAAATAGGCATCAATTTACCTATTACTTATATGGGATCAAACGTTGGTGTCGTGGGGATTTCAGGACAACCGAATGAAGTTCGTCATTACACTGAATTTGTGAAAATGACCGCAGAACTGATTATTGAGCAGTCCGCACTCCTTGAAAAAGAGCGTTGGGATCGCCGTTATAAAGAAGAGTTTGTTCGACAGCTGATTTCAGGCAGTTTGGCACATCAACAAATCACCCAGCAGGCGAGCTTTTTCAATCTTGATCCTAACAGTGCTTTTGCCGTTATTATCATTAAACTTACTCACCCCATTGCGGAAAATTTACAACAACTGATTGCCCATTTAGAGCATTATTACCCTCACTTAGCCACCGCTGTCATTGATTTAGATAAAGTTATTCTATTACGCCCTCTTGAACAGATTTCCTTTTTGCGTAAGCCTAAACAACTTTCGCAATACTTGCCTAATGATTGCCGCTTAACCTATAAGATTGCCATTGGTTGTTTGGTTAAAACACTGTATCAAGCGCCCGTATCTTATCAAACGGCATTACAAAGTTTGCATTATGGCGAAACCTTTCGCCCTAAAAAACAGGTTCTCTTTTTTGATGATGACAAATTACCCGCTTTACTTGGCGAATTTGGGCAATCTTGGCAGGCAGAACAGCTGCTCGAACCGATTTATACATTACATCGTTTAGATGATAAACAGCAGCTATTTAAAACCTTACAATCTTATTTTTTAGCAAATTGTGATCTTGATCACGCCGCGCAAACATTGTTTATTCATCCAAATACTTTACGTTATCGATTGGCTAAAATTGAACAGCTAACCACCTTATCTTTCAATAAGATAGAACAAAAATTTAGGGGCTGTCCTAGATAACGACTAAAAACTCGATTTGGGTTAAGATAGTCAAATGAGAAAAAGTCGTTTAAGTCAGCACAAACAAAATAAACTTATTGAACTGTTTGTTGCAGGAGTTACAGCGAGAACTGCTGCTGAACTAGTGAATGTAAACAAGACAACTGCCGCTTACTATTTTCATCGCTTGCGATTTCTTATCTATCAAAACAGCCCACATTTGGAGATGTTTGATGGGGAAATAGAAGCCGATGAAAGCTATTTTGGTGGTACACGCAAAGGCAAGCGTGGACGTGGTGCAGCGGGTAAAACTGCGGTATTCGGGCTGTTGAAACGCAATGGCAAAGTTTATACTGTTGCCGTACCGAACACGCAATCCGCCACGTTGTTACCGATAATTCGAGAACAAGTTAAGCCTGATAGCATTGTTTACACGGATTTCTATCGAAGTTATGATGTACTTGATGTGAGTGAATTTAATCATTTTCGTATCAACCATAATACGCACTTTGCAGAAAAACAAAATCACATTAACGGAATTGAGAATTTCTGGAACCAAGCAAAACGCCATTTACGCAAATTTAATGGTATTCCCAAAGCTCATTTTGAGCTGTATTTGAAAGAATGTGAATGGCGTTTTAATCACAGTAACTTAAAGTCTCAAATTTCCTTTCTAAAACAATTAGTTAAAGAGAGTTTGGTCTAGTTATCTAGGACAGCCCCAAAATTTATCTTGTATTTAGGGGCTAAACTTTTTACACCTTTGTCAAAAGATGCAAAAAATAGCCCATAAGGTCGCCTCTTTTTGGAAATTTAAACAAAGATTCTGAGAGAAAAAAGAAAATAATAGCGTTATTTCATCACCTAAAAAGGAGAATTCAAATGACGACGGTTTCCGCCTTAGGGGCAATTGTTGCCCTCTCTGTTGCAATTTTACTTATTCTTAAAAAAGTGCCACCGGCTTATGGAATGCTTGTTGGTGCATTAACAGGTGGATTAGTAGGTGGCGCAGATTTAAGCCAAACAGTGAGTTTGATGATTGGTGGCGCACAAGGGATTACCACTGCGGTAATGCGAATTTTAGCCGCAGGGGTCTTAGCCGGCGTATTGATTGAGTCAGGGGCGGCTAACACGATCGCTGAAACTATTGTGAAAAAACTAGGGGAAACGCGCGTACTGTTAGCCTTAGTGCTTTCTACCTTGATTTTAACCGCTGTGGGGGTGTTTATTGATGTGGCAGTGATTACAGTATCCCCGATTGCATTAGCCCTTGCGAAGCGGAGTAAGATCTCCAAAATGGCGATTCTTTTAGCGATGATTGGGGGCGGAAAAGCAGGGAATTTGATGTCGCCCAATCCAAATGCCATTGCCGCTTCTGATGCTTTCCATTTACCTTTAACTTCTGTGATGGCTGCGGGGATTATTCCGGCTATCTTTGGGTTGATATTCACCTACTTTCTCGCAAAACGTTTAATTCATAAAGGCACGATGGTGCAAGAAAATGAAGTGCTTGTGAAAGATGATAAAACGTTGCCTACTTTTTTACCCGCGATGATTGCACCTTTATGTGCGATTTTTCTCCTTGCCCTACGCCCTATTGCAGGGATTAAAGTTGATCCGCTAATTGCCTTGCCACTTGGTGGCTTAGTCGGTGCATTAGCAATGGGAAAAATCCAACAGATTAACCAATTTGCTATCTCTGGCTTAGCCAAAATGTCTTCTGTGGCGATTATGTTACTTGGCACAGGGGCATTAGCCGGCATTATTTCGCATTCGGGATTAAAAGATGTGTTAATTGAAGGTTTAACTGCTTCGGGATTACCTTCTTACCTACTTGCACCGATTTCAGGGGCGTTGATGTCCCTTGCAACGGCTTCTACCACAGCAGGTACAGTGGTGGCATCAAATGTATTTAGTGCCACCTTATTAGAACTCGGTGTTTCAGCATTAGCCGGCGCGGCAATGATTCACGCCGGTGCAACGGTCTTTGATCATATGCCTCACGGCTCGTTCTTCCACGCTACTGGGGGAAGTATCAATATGGATATTAAAGAGCGCTTAAAATTGATTCCCTATGAAACGGCGGTTGGTTTAATTATGGCGATTATTTCAACCCTTGTATTTGGCGTATTACAACTGTTTTAGGAGCAAATTATGCACATTCTTATCGCCCCCGATTCGTTTAAAGAAAGCCTGACAGCCCTTGAAGTAGCGCAATCGATTGAAATCGGTCTAAAACGCATTTTGCCGAATGCAACATTTGAAAACGTCCCAATGGCAGACGGTGGGGAGGGCTCGGTGCAATCCCTTGTGGATGCTACGGCAGGATCGCTGATTGAAACCGAAGTAACCGCCCCTTTGGGCAATAAAGTGAAAGCAACCTTTGGGCTATCGGGGGATGGAACAACGGCGTTTATTGAAATGGCGAGTGCATCAGGGCTACATCTTGTGCCGATGTTGCAACGTAATCCACTAAAAACCACTAGTTACGGTACAGGCGAGTTGATTAAAAAAGCCTTAGATCTCGGCGTTAAAAAACTGATTTTGGGCATTGGTGGCAGTGCAACGAATGACGGTGGGGTGGGAATGCTCCAAGCCCTTGGAATGGATTTTTTAGATAAACAAGGGAAAACGATTCCCTTTGGTGGTGAAGCCCTTGCTCAAATTGCGTGCATTTCTTCAACACATTTAGATAGCCGTTTAGCTCAAATTGAGATTGAAGTGGCGTGCGATGTGGATAATCCTCTCTATGGCGAACGAGGGGCGGCTACGATTTTTGCGCCACAAAAAGGGGCAACGCCTGAAATGGTTGAAGTGTTAGATCACGCCTTGATTCATTTTGCTCACCAAGTTTCTCAACATATTGGCATTGATATTGCACATCAAGCAGGTGCTGGGGCAGCTGGCGGAATGGGGGGCGGATTGCTACTATTACCGAATGTTCGGCTTCAATCAGGGGTGCAAATTTTAATTAACGCCACAGGGTTAAGGGAAAAAGTCGCCAAGGCGGATCTTGTGATTACAGGGGAGGGCAGAATGGATGCTCAATCCATTGCCGGTAAAACGCCTATCGGGGTCGCAAAATTGGCTAAGCAGTTTGGTAAGCCAGTCATTGCGGTGGTGGGGAGTTTAAGGGAGGATTATACGGTGGTGTATGATCACGGCATTGATGCCGTTTTCCCGATTATCCGCCAAATCGATAACCTTGAAAGCACGTTATTGAAAGGGCGAGAGAATTTGATTTCTACGGCAGAAAATATCGCTCGCTTAATTCAGTTAATGCCTTGATTCGAAGAATTGAGAGAAAGAGATATTTTATAATCTAGCTATCTATAAATAGAAAAAGCGAGCTTAAAGCTCGCTTTTCTTCTCTTTTTCCGTAGAAATTATGCGTTACCGCCAGTGATTTTCGCCACTTCTGCTGCGAAATCTTCTTCTACTTTCTCGATACCTTCACCCACTTCTAAACGAATGAAGTTAGAAACCGAGGTATTCACTGATTTTAAGTAGCTACCTACAGATTGTGATGGATCCATAACAAATGCTTGACCGGTTAATGAGACTTCACCAGTGAATTTCGCCATACGGCCTTCAACCATTTTCTCTGCGATCTCTTTTGGTTTGCCAGAGTTCATTGCGATTTCGATTTGAATTTCACGCTCTTTAGCAACAACATCAGCAGAAACATCTTCTGGGTTTACGAATTCTGGTTTAGAGGCTGCAACGTGCATTGCAACTTTTTTGAGTTCTTCTTCTGAACCTTGACCTGCAACTAACACACCGATTTTCGCGCCGTGTAAGTATTGTGCAATCACATCGCCATCTAAGAATTGAACACGACGAATGTTCATGTTCTCACCGATTTTAGCCACTAATGCAACACGTTTTTCTTCAAATTGTGCTGCTAATGCTTCGATAGTGATACCTTTGTTAGCTGCTGCATAGTCTGCAACTTCGTTCGCTAAACCTAAGAAACCGGCATCTTTTGCCACGAAGTCAGTTTGGCAGTTCATTTCAACTAATACGCCAAAGCCGTTTGCAACACGAGCAAGGATAACGCCTTCTGCCGCAATGTTACCTGCTTTTTTCGCTGCTTTTGCTTGACCTGATTTACGCATATTGTCGATAGCAAGTTCGATATCACCGTTTGCTTCTACTAACGCTTTTTTACATTCCATCATACCTGCGCCTGTACGCTCACGCAGTTCTTTTACTAATGCCGCTGTAATTTCAGCCATTTTAGATTCCTCTTAATTGAAAAAAGAAAGCAGGGAGAAAATCGCCCTGCTTCACAATGTTATGAATTGTTTTAAGGGCTTGCCTTATAACGATTATTCAGCCGCTGCTTCTGGTGCGATTTCCGCTTCCACTTCTTGGCCACGACCTTCTTTGATTGCAGCAACAGCAACATCAACATAAAGTTGAATTGCACGAGCTGCATCGTCATTACCTGGGATAACGTAGTTCACGCCGTCTGGGCTTGCGTTAGTATCAACGATAGCAAAAACAGGGATACCTAAGTTGTTTGCTTCTTTGATTGCGATGTGTTCATAGTCTGCACCGATAACAAAGATTGCATCAGGAAGACCTGCCATATCTTTGATACCGCCTAAGCTTAATTCTAATTTTTCAAGCTCACGGGTACGCATTAACGCTTCTTTCTTGGTGATTTTCTCGAAAGTGCCGTCCTGCGTTTGTGCTTCTAAATCTTTTAAACGTTTGATTGATTGACGAACGGTTTTCCAGTTAGTCAACATACCACCTAACCAACGGTGGTTAACGTAGAATTGTTGGCTCTCTACTGCTGCTGCTTTAACGGCATCAGATGCTGCACGTTTGGTACCAACGAAAAGAATTTTACCGTTGTTGCTTGCAATACGGGTTAATTCCGCAAGTGCTTCGTTGAATAATGGTAATGTTTTCTCTAAGTTGATGATATGAACACCGTTACGCGCACCGAAAATGAATGGTTTCATTTTTGGGTTCCAGTAACGAGTTTGGTGACCGAAGTGAACGCCTGCGTTAAGCATATCGCGCATAGATACTTGTGCCATAAGAAAGTTCCTTTTGTGTTGTTCCGCTTGACTTAGCGGAAGGGTTTTGCCTCTACATACCCTTAATATCGACTGATTGCTCAGCACCCCGATAGTAAGTTATTGATATGTATGTGATTTTGGGTTAATAAATATAAACGTTTTTGCACCGTCCAATGAACAGTGCAAAAACGGTCGGGATTCTACTGAAAAAATAAACAAAAAGCGAGAAGAATTTACCGCAAGCGGTGAGATTTTTCTGAAAATTTGTTGTTTATTTTTTCTTGGTTGGACGTTGCCAACCGGTGATGTGACGTTGCGCTACTCGGCTGATGACTAATTCATTCTCGGCAACATCTTTGGTGATTGTTGCCCCTGCCCCAATGGTTGCACCACTGGCTATGGTTACCGGTGCGACTAATTGGCTGTCTGAACCGACAAAAACATTATCCCCGATAATGGTTTTAAACTTGTTTGCACCGTCATAATTACAGGTAATGACACCCGCACCGATATTACAATTTTCCCCGACTTCGGCATCGCCAACATAAGTTAAGTGATTGACTTTTGAACCCACACCAACTTCGGCGTTTTTAATTTCCACAAAATTACCAACGTGTGTTGAATCGGCTAATTTTGTGCCAGGGCGTAAGCGAGAGAAAGGTCCAATTTTCACCTCAACGCCGACTACCGTGTCTTCTAAAACAGAGTAGGGCTTAATTTCAACATTGTCGCCAATTTCGCAGTTTTTCAACACACACCCTGCCCCGATTTTTACGCCGTTACCGAGTTTCACGTTCCCTTCTAAAATCACATTGATATCAATTTCGACATCTTTGCCGTGTTGAAGCTCACCACGAAGGTCAAAGCGGTTTGGATCAATTAACGTCACGCCGGCAAGGAGTAACTGTTCCCCTTGTCTTTTTTGATAATAACGCTCTAAGGCAGCCAGTTGCAGGCGATTATTCGCCCCTTCCACTTCCATAAGATCCGTAGCTTGTACCGCTTGCACTTGGAAACCATCACGATTTGCCATGGCGATAATATCCGTAATATAAAATTCCCCTTGGGCATTGTTATTATCAAGTTGGGCTAACCACTTCTTAAAGCTCGCACCGCTAGCAACCATCACACCCGTGTTGATCTCTTGGATTTTCAGCTCTTCTGGGCTGGCATCTTTTTGTTCGACAATGCCCACGACAGTGCCATTTTCACGCAAAATACGCCCGTAGCCCGTCGGGTTATCCAATACCACCGTGAGTAGTGCAATGCCGTTTTCCGGTTTTGCTTGGATCAATTTTTCCAAGGTTGCGGAGGTAATTAAAGGTGCATCGCCGTAGAGCATCAGAATATTTTCATCATCCGCAAAGAAAGGGGCGGCTTGTTGCATTGCATGGCCTGTGCCTAACTGTTCTGCTTGTAACACCCAATTCACCGGCTCGGCACTTAAACGCTGTTGTAACAGTTCGCCACCATGGCCGTAAATTAAATGAATCTGTTTGGCAGAAAGTTGTTTTGCAGTATCGATAACGTGTTTTACCATCGGCTTGCCTGCAATGGGGTGTAACACTTTGGGTAAATCGGAATACATCCGCGTGCCTTTGCCGGCGGCGAGGATCACAACGCTTAATGCGGTCATAAAATATCCTTTTATGTGAGAAAAAAATCGCGCTATTGTAAGGGAGCGTTACTGAAATGAAAAGGGATAATCCCAAAGGGCAGACAAGCGGTCATTTTTATCTGAAAATTTGCACCGATAATCTAATGCCCCACGGCGTACAGTTGTGATACAATCTCGCCTTATTTTAGTTTGAACATTGAAAAATTATGAGTCGTGAAAAGAAAAGTCGCCGTTTAACCGACATTATGCCCCAACGTAAGACCGATAAATCGAAAGAAATGCCCCTCCAAAGGCCTTCAAAAAATCGTAAGCCAACCCGTTATGAGTTAGATCAGCAAGCCCGTGAAGAGAAGAAAAAGCGTAAGCACAAAGGGCTACCTTCGGGTAATCGTGCAAATGAAATGGCGGATCAGAAAAAGAAAGCCGTGAAAGAGCAAAAAGATCCTCGCATCGGCAGTCGCAAAAAAGTGCCTTTAATGGTGGAGTTTGTTAATCAGCCAGAAAAAGGCAAAACCATTCAACCTGTGCCGGTGAAAGTGGAGGAAAAACCACGTCTGAGCCCAGAAGTAGAGTTAGCGCAGTTAGAAAATAACGAGTGCTTAAACCAATTACTCGATGAGTTAGAGGCAGGGAAAACCCTTTCAGCCGAAGATCAACGTTTTGTTGATGAGTGTTTAGATCGTGTCCATGAATTGATGACCGAGCTTGGCATTGAAGATGAAGAAGAGGATACCGAAGCGTTATTACGTCAATTTGAAACTCTTGACATTAACAAATTCCGCTAATTTTTGAATATGGTCAGATTCTTTTTAATCATTTTGGCGATCTTGATTGTGCTATCGATGGCATTTTATGCCCTGTCGCTTTTTATCAAGATTCGTCATCAACATAAAGCCCAACAGCAGGCACAGCATGCCCGTTTTCTGAATGTGATCGAAAGCATTGAGATTATTGCCAAAGCAATGGCAACGGAGCAATGTGGCTTTTCCGAAGGGGTTTTACGCTTAAAGCCACTGTTGGATATTCTTGGTCAAAAATTAAGTCGCTTTCCGGCATTGTGGGCGTTGTTTGAAGTGGTGGAAACGATGCCCATTTTAGAGGCTCGTCAAAGTTTAAAACGCAATGAGCGAATGAAATTAGATCTCGAGCGTGAAGCCAAAGAAGCAGAATTAGCCAGCGAAATGCAGGCGGAATTAGTCCGTTTGCAAACAGAAATGGCGGATCTGCGTCAGCAACTGCAAAATAAGATGAAATAAAGAAGTAGGTTTGAATGTCTGAAATTATTTGGGATAACGCCCTTATCCAAAAGTACAACCAATCAGGGCCTCGTTACACCTCCTATCCAACGGCGTTAGAGTTTAGTGAAGCCTATACGGATGAAGATTTCCAAAATGCAGCGGCAAAATATCCAAATAAGCCGTTGTCCCTTTATGTGCATATTCCCTTTTGCCATAAACTTTGCTATTTCTGTGCCTGTAATAAAATTATCACTCGCCACCAACATAAGGTGGATATTTACCTCGACTATTTAGAACGGGAAATTAAATCCCGAGCGCCCTTTTTCCAACATCGTACCGTGACCCAAATTCACTGGGGCGGTGGCACACCGACTTACTTAGATGAAGCCCAATCTCTGCGTTTAATGGCGATGTTACGGAAGCATTTTAACGTCAGCGAACACGCTGAAATCAGTATCGAAATGGATCCCCGTGAAATTGAGTTAGAGATGCTCGATCACCTCCGTGAAATCGGCTTTAACCGTATCAGTATGGGGATTCAAGATTTCAATAAAGAGGTGCAAGCGTTAGTCAATCGTGAGCAAGATGAAGCTTTTATTTTCGCCTTGGTCAAACGTGCCCGTGAGTTAAAATTTGAATCCGTGAATATTGATTTAATTTACGGCTTACCGAAACAGACTGTTGAGAGTTTTCTCTTCACCTTAGCAAAAGTGGTGGAACTCAACCCCGACCGAATGAGTGTCTTTAACTATGCCCATTTACCAAGTCGCTTCGCTGCTCAAATTAAGATTAAAGATGAGATGCTACCGCCACCGGAAACCAAACTGGAAATTCTGCAAAAAACCATTGAAACCCTTGGCAATGCCGGGTATCAGTTTATCGGTATGGATCACTTTGCGAAGCCCGATGATGAATTAGCCATTGCCCAAAAAGAGGGCGTGCTACACCGCAATTTCCAAGGTTATACCACTCAAGAAGATGCGGATTTACTCGGGCTTGGCGTTTCTGCGATTAGTTTATTAGGCGATAACTACGCCCAAAATCATAAAGAGTTAAAACAGTATTACACCGAAGTGGAAGAGCGGGGCATTGCGTTGCATAAAGGCTTCCGTTTAAGTGATGATGATTGCCTACGTCGTGATGTCATTAAAGGCTTAATTTGTAATTTCAAACTCGATTATGCGCCCCTTGAACAGACCTACGGGATTCGTTTTACGGACTATTTCCACGAAGATCTCGCCCTCCTTGCCCCGTTGGTGGAAGACGGCTTAATTGAATTAAATGCCGAAGGCATTGTGGTGCAACCTCGCGGGCGTTTGTTAATTCGTAATATCTGTTTATGTTTTGATATTTATTCCAGAGCCCAAGCCAAACGCCAGCAATTTTCGCGCATTATTTAATGAAAGCAAATTGTTGCTAAAATTTGACCGCTTGTATAATCCAAATTCTCGTTAATGGAACAACATGATGAAAAAATATCCTTATAGCCTGCTCAGCCTTGCGGTGATTGCCGCTTGTTACAGTAATTATACGATGGCTGACTTGAAATCCCAATGCTTGCTTGGAGTCCCTCATTTCCAAGGGGAAGTGGTGACCGGCGATCAAACAAATATGCCCGTCTATATCGAAGCCGATAACGCCCTTATCAATCAGCCGACGGATGCGACCTACACCGGCGATGTGAGCGTCAAGCAAGGGAATCGTTCTGTGGTGGCAGATGAAGTGCGTGTGGAGCAAAATGGTGAGAAAGCACGCAAGGCATATTTACGAGGGGCTTTCCGTTATCAAGATAATTTATTACAAGCCACTGGGCGTGATGCCACCATTGATTTAACTGGCGAACAAGCCGATCTCGGCAATGCTGATTATCAATTAGTCGGAAAACAAGGGCGTGGTACGGCAGAGAGTGTGTCTGCCAATAATGATACCCGAATCCTTAAAAATGCGAGTTTTACCGCCTGCTTACCTGATGATAATAGTTGGTCGATTGAAGCTAACGAGATGATTCAGCACGTTAAAGATGAATATGCAGAAATGTGGCATGCACGTTTTAAAGTCCACGGTGTACCTATTTTCTATTCCCCTTATCTGCAATTTCCAATTGGTGATCGCCGTCGTAGCGGATTACTTATTCCAAGTGTGAGTATGTCTAGCCGTGATGGCATTACCTATTCTCAGCCCGTTTATTGGAATATTGCGCCGAATATGGATGCTACGCTCACGCCGACTTACTATTCCCGCCGTGGTTGGCAATTAAGCCCCGAATTTCGTTATTTAACTCCCCTTGGCGAAGGCAAAATTGCGGGAGAATATCTCAACAAGGATCGCTTATCGGCTTGGAAAGAGAAAGATCGCTCTCGTCATCTCTTTTTCTGGCAACACTTAGCCAGTTTAGGGGATTGGCGTTTATCTGTGGACTACACTCGAGTAAGTGATAAACGCTATTTTTCGGATTTTGATTCTATCTATGGTAATAGTACCGACGGTTATGCTACGCAACAATTTAAGCTAGGTTACTTCCAGCCGAATTACAACATCTCCATTTCAGGGAAAAAATTTCAAACCTTTGATATTGCAGATATTGGGCCTTATCGTGTCTTGCCGAAAATTGATTTCAACTATTATCAAGATGATTTAATTAAAGGGGGCGATTTTCATTTCTTCGCCCAAACGGCATATTTTGCCAATGACAGTAAACTGATGCCAACGGCATGGCGTTTCCACGCTGAACCAACCCTTAATTTCCCCCTTGCCAACCGTTTTGGTAGCTTGAATTTAGAAACGAAATTGTATGCAACGCACTATTTGCAACAAAAAGGTAAAGATAGCCGAGCAGGTGATGTGCAGCGTAATGTCACTCGTGTTTTACCACAAGTGAAATTGGATTTTAAAACCTCTCTTGAAGCCGATAAACCGCTTTTCAGCGGTTTTACCCAAGTGCTTGAACCTCGAGTACAATATCTCTACCGTCCTTATAAAGACCAAAGTAATATTGGCTCACAACGCCGTAGAAGTTTAGGTTTAGGCTATGATTCTGCGTTATTACAACAGGATTATTTCTCCTTGTTTAATGATCGCCGTTACAGTGGTTTAGACCGTATTGCTTCGGCAAACCAAATTACTCTTGGGGGAACAACCCGTTTCTTTAATGATAAAACGGGCGCGGAAGTCTTCAATTTCAGTGCAGGGCAAATTTACTACCTTACGACCTCCAAAGTAGATAATCACTCAAAAAATAGTACTGCGAATCGATCTTCCTCATGGTCTTTGGAGTCAAACTGGAAATTTCATCCGAAATGGAATTGGCACGGTAGCTACCAATATGACACTCGCTTAAACGAAACGTCTTTAGCGAATATGTCTTTGCAATTTAAGCCGAAGGATAACAACGTCGTTCAATTAAACTACCGCTATGCGAGCAAAAACTACATTGACCAAAGTTTGAGTATTAATCGCTATGGGCAAGATATTAAACAAGTCGGTGCAGTCGTGGGCTGGGAAGTGACGGACAATGTTTCCGTGATGGCAAGCCATTACCATGATATAGCACTGAAAAAGCCAGTGGAAAGTCAGCTTGGTTTAACCTATAACACTTGTTGTTGGAGTACTACGCTTTATACCGCTCGGCGTTTAGTTTCTGCCCCAACGGGCCATCCAGATACCATTAAGGATTTCTACTACGACAACCGTTTCGGCATTAACTTTGAGCTTCGTTTCGGTAATAGTTACAACAGCGGTGTATCGAGAATGTTAAAACGTGGCATTATTCCTTACACAGAAGCGTTTAATATTAACTAATTGACAGGCGAGCTAAGCTCGCCTTGATTTTCTAAGGATTCTCAATGCAGGTAGAACAAACCCCAAAGGGGGCAAATCGAGATAAACAGATAGAACAAGTCAATATCGCGCCTCACTCCCTTGAAGCGGAACAAGCCGTTTTAGGGGGCATTATGCTCAGTAATGAAAACTGGGATGGCGTGGCAGAACGGGTGCAAAGTAGCGATTTCTACAACTACGCCCACCGCCTTATCTTTGAGCAGATGACGAGCTTAGTTCGGGATAATCAGCCCATTGATATTATTACCCTCGATCAAGCCTTAAAGAATAAAGGCATTTTGCAAGATGTTGGTGGTTTTGCTTATTTAGCCGAACTCTCTAAAAATACCCCAAGTGCTGCGAATATCTTAACCTATGCGGAGATTGTCAGTGAGCGAGCCATTCGGCGAGAGTTGATTTCCGCCAGTAATAAAATTGCGGAGATGAGCTACCAACCAAAGGGCATGTCGGTGAAAGATGTCCTTGATGAAGCAGAACGTGCGGTATTCCATATCGCCGAAAAACGGACATCAAGTGACGAAGGACCAAAGCGCGTGGATAGTATTCTCCTCGAAACCCTTGGGCGAATTGAGCTCCTCTCCCAAATGAAGAACAACGGCGGTGTCACGGGCGTGAGTACCGGCTTTTCAGCCCTTGATCGTAAAACCGCGGGGCTACAACCCTCTGATTTAATCATTGTGGCAGCCCGTCCTTCTATGGGGAAAACGACTTTTGCGATGAACCTCTGTGAAAATGCGGCCATGGCGAATGTCGAGGTTATCGATGAAAACGGCAACAAGGTCAAAAAACCACGCAAACCTGTGCTGATTTTCAGCCTCGAGATGCCCGCAGACCAAATTATGATGAGGATGTTTGCCTCCATTTCACAGGTAGATCAAACCCGTATCCGAACTGGGCAACTTGATGATGAAGATATGGCGCGTATTGGCAGTACGGTGGGTATTCTCCAAGAGCGTGGCAACATTTATATTGATGACAGCTCTGGCTTAACCCCCACAGAGCTTCGTTCTCGGGCAAGACGGGTTTACCGTGAAAACGGCGGTTTAAGTCTGATTATGGTGGATTACTTGCAGTTAATGCGTGCGCCAGGCTTTGCGGATAATCGTACCCTTGAAATTGCAGAAATTTCTCGCTCCTTGAAAGCCCTTGCAAAAGAGTTGGAAGTGCCGGTTGTTGCCCTTTCCCAGCTTAACCGTAGCCTTGAACAACGGGCTGATAAACGCCCTGTGAACTCGGATTTACGGGAATCCGGCTCCATTGAGCAAGATGCCGACTTGATTATGTTTATTTACCGTGATGAGGTTTATCACGATAACCCTGACACCAAAGGCATGGCGGAAATTATTATTGGTAAGCAACGTAACGGCCCGATTGGGCGTGTGCCTCTCGGCTTCCAAGGGCGATATTCTCGCTTTACGGATTACGAAGGGAATTACCAACTAGAAGATGAATAAGACAGAGAGGAAAAAACAATGTTATGTGCCATTTATAAAAGTTGTCGAAAAGAGGGAATGTACCTCTATGTGGCAAAACGAGATGAATTTGATGCCGTGCCAGACTCTTTACGCCAAGCCTTTGGCAAACCGCAATTTGTCATGCTCTTTAACCTTGCGGGGGAGAAGCCCCTTGCTCGGGCAGATAAAAAAGAGGTGCAACAACATCTCGAACAAACAGGCTTTTATCTACAAATGCCACCGCCGGTGGAGAATCTCCACACAACATTTGTCGCAGAACAACGCCAACAAGCGGTCTAATTTTTAGCACAATTTGCACGGGGGAAATGTGTTTTCTTTTTCTAGCCAAGAACTGAATGCCATTTATTTAAGCCTGAAAATTGCCAGTGTTGCCGTGGCAATGGCGCTTCCTTTTGCATTAGCCGTCGCATGGCTTTTAGCGCGTAAGCAGTTTTTTGGGAAAAATTTACTGAACGGGATTGTGCATCTGCCCCTTGTGCTTCCCCCTGTGGTCATTGGCTATTTATTACTGATTCTTATGGCAAAAAAAGGCGCGATTGGGCAGTATTTATGGTCGTGGTTTGGCTTCTCATTGAGTTTCTCGTGGAAAGGGGCGGTTCTTGCCTCAATGGTCATGGCATTTCCGCTTATGGTTCGCACCATTCGTCTTGCTTTTGAAGCCGTTGACCCTAAATTAGAACAAGCCGCCCGAACCCTTGGGGCAAGCCCGTGGCGTGTTTTTTTCACACTGACCTTACCCCTCTCATTTTCTGGCATTATTGCCGGTGCGGTGCTGGGCTTTGCTCGCTCCCTTGGCGAATTTGGGGCAACAATTACTTTTGTGTCTAATATCCCCAAAGAAACACAAACGATCCCTGCGGCACTTTATACCTTCATTGAAACCCCCGAGGGGGAATTTGCCGCCGCGCGCCTTTGTGCCGTGGCGATTATGATCTCCCTCTTTGCACTATTTTGCTCGGAATGGTTAGCCCAACGGCAAAAACGCCTACAACAGGAAAGCTAATGCTCCACCTTGATATTCAACAGAAAATCGGCGACCTTCATTTAGCCCTCAATGTTACCTTGCCTGCCCAAGGGGTAACGGCTATTTTTGGGCGTTCAGGGGCAGGGAAATCGAGTTTAATCAACCTTATCGCTGGGCTAAGCCAACCCGATGGGGGCGAAATTCGCCTCGGCGAAAGGGTGCTTTTTTCCCATTCACAAGGCATCAACCTCCCCCCTGAAAAACGGCGTATTGGCTATGTTTTCCAAGAACCACGGCTATTCCCTCATTATCGGGTCGAACGTAATTTAACCTACGGTTGCAAGCGGTCAAATTTAGCGAACTTTTTGCCCATTGTCCGTTTGCTGGGGATTGAGCATCTGTTACACCGCTTTCCAGCAAGCCTTTCAGGGGGAGAAAAACAGCGTGTCGCGATAGGGCGTGCCTTGCTATCAGAACCGGATATTTTACTGATGGATGAACCCCTTTCCGCCCTTGATCTCCCTCGAAAAAACGAACTCCTTGACTACCTTAGCCAGCTAGCAAAACAGATTGCGATTCCGATTCTGTATGTCAGCCATAGCTTGGATGAAGTCATCCGCCTTGCCGATCATCTGCTCTTATTAGATCAAGGCAAAATGGTGGCTTTTGATCGCACTGCACAAGTGTGGCACAGCACCGCCTTTTCCCCTTGGCAGCCCGAAAACCAAAAATTAAGCCTCTTGGAATTACCGATTATCGGCGAAATGGCAAACTATCAAATTCAGCACCTCGCCATTGGCACACAACGCCTGAGCATTCCTCGCCATCGGGGCGCAAAAATAGGCGATAACATACGAATTACCCTCCCAAGCCGAGAAATTTCCTTAGCCTTCGTTCAGCCGGAAAAAACTTCCATCCGCAATATTCTCTGGGGAGAGGTGTGTGAGATTGAGCAATATCCCGACCGCTACGATATTGCCGTCAACGTAGAAGGACAGCCGATTTGGGCGAGTATCAGTTTATGGTCTTTTGAGGCGTTACACATTCAGCTTGGGCAGAAAATCTATTTACAGATTAAATCCGTGGCAGTTTAGGCGTTTTTTTCGACGGACAATCGCACTCTAACTTTCTTTTTCCCCTGATTTTCACTATAATCTTGACCAATTCATTTCTTTATCCCCTCTTAGCTCAGTGGTTAGAGCAGGCGACTCATAATCGCTTGGTCGCTGGTTCAAGTCCGGCAGGGGGGACCACCCTAGCTTTCATCGCCTTTCGTAATCATTCAAAAAAACCTCTTAAAGCCTTGTCTAGCAACGATTTTAAGAGTTTTTACTGTTCATAGTTGTTCGCCTTTTTTCGTTTCTAACCGCAGATTTTAGGAACACAGTTAGGAACACAGGCTATAATGCGCAAAATTCTGTGTTCCTAAAAACTCGGGAAGGGTTGCAAAGCAAGGCTCGTAGCATTTTTATTTTTCTGCACTTTATGTTCCTAAAAGGATAAATATATGGCACGTATCACAAAACCGCTGACAAATACTGAAGTTGAGAAAGCAAAACCCAAAGAAAAAGATTACAGCTTAATGGATGGTGGCGGGCTTTTCTTGCGGGTTAAAGCGAATGGCGTGAAATCGTGGTTGTTTAATTATTATCGACCGCTTACCAATAAGCGAACCAATTTAGGCATAGGGAACTACCCTGCGATTTCTTTGATGCAAGCACGGAATAAACGGGAGGAATGGCGGGCTTTATTGGCTCAAGATATTGATCCTCAAATTCATTTGGAAGAAATCAAATCTCAACGACAGAAAGATAACCAAAACACCTTTCAGCATATAGCCTTAGACTGGTATCAATCCAAGTATAAGAAAACAGTAATAGAAACAACGGCTACCAAAAATTGGGCAAGGTTAGAAAAGCATTTATTTCCTAAGATAGGCGGGCTTTTTATTGGCAGTATTAAACCTGCTCTGCTCGTAGAAACATTGAGACCGATTGATAATGAGGGCAAGAATGATACGGTTTTCCGCTTGATTCGATTGGCCAATAACATTTTAGATCATGCAGTCAATATCGGCGTGATTGAGTTTAATCCGTGTCATAAAGTCAGCAGTGCATTTACTTTGAAATCGAATAAGCACCAACCTAGCTTACCACCAGAGAAGCTGGGCGAATTTCTTGCAGCACTACACCATTCCAATAGGGATTACATCACAAAAATGCTTGTGCAATGGCTGTTATTAACAATGGTAAGAACGGCGGAAGCAGTTAGCGTGGAATGGAGCGAGATTGACTTTGAGCAAGCTATTTGGCGCATTCCAGCCGAAAAGATGAAAGGTCGGAAAAATGAGAAACGCCAGCATGATGTGCCATTATCTCGCCAGGCTATGGCGATACTGTTACAAATGAAGGCAATTAACAAGGGGCAGAAATATGTTTTCCCGCATTACAGCAAGCCTAATGAAGCAATGTGCTCACAAACACCGAATAATGCGATTAAACGGATTGCAAATGGTCGTTATAAGGGGCTATTGACGGCCCATGGCTTACGGAGTATCGCTAGCACTTATCTCAATGATACTTTTACAGAAGAACCCCACGTTATAGAGGCTTGTTTAGCCCACGTTGGCGGAGATAGTGTTCGCAATGCTTATTTCCGCGGTTCTTATTTAGAGCGAAGAAAAGCCATTATGCAAGCCTGGGGCGACTATGTTGAACAATGCTCAACCTTTTCTGCATTAACTTACCCAACATCTTAATTCATCCGCTACTGCTCTACTGCCTAGCCATTCGCTAGGCTTTTTTATACTCAACCTCCCACCCCCTTAAAATTTTTCCAACTTTTAGAAATTTAGTCACTTATTCACTTATCTACTTTATTTTTTATTTAAGTTATTGAAAAGAAAAAAGAAATATAGAGTGAGTAATAGAGTGAATAGTCAGTGATAAGTGATTAAAACTAGCCGCTAGTTAAAAAATATGCCCAATAGCTACCTCAATAAAGTAGGGACATTCTGAAAATCTAGGGGGATAAGAAAAGGCTACTGATCCTCTCTTATGTAAATTTTGCCGTTGTTTTCTTGCGTAGCTTTTCAAGTGAAAGACACTGTATTTACAACCAGATAAAAGGCTATATATTGTGAAAATATTTGTTTTTTAAGAGGTGCGAATGCTTATTCATAATTCAATCAGAAATGAGGTTATTGAGCGATTAGCCGAGAATATGCCCGATGTGAAACATTACCACAACGGCTTGCCACGTATTTATCAAGGTGACAGTGTTTTGCCGATGATTGCTGTTTATTTGAATGATGCGGAGGGGCGACCGGTAAGATTTGGTGATGGTGGTATTGATTGGTTCGCAGAGCTTAATATTTTGACCTATGTTTCTTTCGGTGAAGGGGAAGCAACCTTAGACCGTATTGCTGAAATTTTAAATCAAACCATTCTGCAAAGCGGTGATTTCCAGAATTTCCAGCTAGATCCAAGTTATGAAATGGGATACGCCTACGAATATGATACGGAAAATAATGCTTGGGCAAGTTCTTCCCTAACTTATCGCATTATTTATCAACCCAAAACTTACATTAACTTAGGAGAATCTGATGTTTAAGAAATTATTAGAACTACGCCAGCAAAAGGCACAAATTCAAGCAGAAATGCGCGCCATTATGGAAACCGCAGATAAAGAGCAACGTTCCACTACCGAAGCCGAAGGGGCGAAATTTGATGAATTACGTAGTCAAGTTGGTAGCTTAGAGAAAGAGATTGCTCGTTATGAAGCGCTAACGGATGAGCAACGTAATCAAGCCGGTGCGGCGTCAGAAACAGCGAGTAAAGACGTGAGCAATGATGAATTGCGCCATTGGATTAAAACCGGTGAATTACGTTCATTGGCGACAAATACGAATAACGGGGCAGATGGTGGCTATTCGGTTATTCCACAGCTTGATCGTGATGTGATGAAGCGTCTTTCAGATGACAGTGTAATGCGTTCAATTTGTAACGTAGTACGCTTACCGATTGGCGCAAAAGAGTATAAAAAACTCGTTTCAAATGGTGGTGCAGCCGTTGGCCATATTGGTGAAGGGGAAAAGCGTACAGAAACAGGCACGCCAACATTAAATGAAGTGACGATTACGCTTCACAACATTTACGCTTATCCGAAAACGACCCAAGAGATTTTAGATTTTGGTGGCGTGGATATTTTAGGCTGGCTGACAGATGAAATTGCAGACACCTTTACGGAAACCGAAGAATCGACCTTAACCAATGGCACAGGCACAAAACAAGCAAAAGGCTTTTTAACCTACTCTCGCTCTGCTGATAAAGATAAAACCCGTGCATTCGGCACCCTGCAAAAAATGGAAGTGCCGGTTGCGAAATTGACGGCAGACACTTTGATTGATTTGTTATTCACCCTAAAAAGCAAATATCGCAAAAATGCCGTATGGGTGATGAACTCACAAACAGCTGGCACATTGCAGAAACTCAAAAATGGTAACGGTGATTATATTTGGCGTGATGGACTACAAGTCGGTAGCCCAGCAACCCTTTTAGGCTTACCGGTTTATTATCTTGAAACGATGCCAGATGTTGGTGCAAATCAACCTTTCCTAGCGGTGGGTGATTTTAAACGTGGTTATACCATTGCCGATCACGAAACTGGCACACGCACGAAACCAGATGCGATTACCGAGCCAGGTTTTTATAAGGTTCATACTGATAAATATCTTGGCGGTGGCGTGGTGGATTCCAATGCAATTAAAGTGTTAGAAGGTAAGTAGTATTTCAACCGAATAAAAGGGGGCATTTTGCCCCTTTTTTGCCAAAGAGGGATGATGATGAAAAAAGATATTGAAATCCGTTCCACCACCTTAGAAACCGATAGCGAAAGCAAAAAGCTAGTGGGCTATGTGGTGCAATGGAACAGAAACAGCGAAGTGCTATGGGGGGAATATATTGAGCAATTTGCCCCGAATGCGTTTCAGCAGAGTTTAGCCAGCGGACAGGATGTGCGAGCGCTATTTGAACACGACCACACAAAACTGCTAGGGCGAACATCAAGTGGCACATTAAAGCTTGAAGAAGATGCCATTGGCTTACGCTTTGAACTTATGCCACCGGATACGCAATTAGGGCGTGATTTATTGGTGAGTGTTGAGCGTGGGGATATTCAAGGGATGAGTTTTGGCTTTCGCACGTTGAAAAACAGTTGGGATTTTAACGTAGAGCCGAATTTACGCACTGTTGAGCAAGCGGAGTTGATTGAGATCACGGTAACAAGCATTCCCGCTTATCCTGATTCAAGCCTTGAAGTATTAAAGCGCTCACAAGCGGTCGCAAAAGGAGAAAACTTTGCCCACTGGCAAGATGACAATCGCCGTAAATGGTTGCAAGCAATGGGGGCGTAGATGTTCGGATTATTCAAGAAAAAGGCGGAAACCCGGAGCCTGACGATTGAGGATGTTTTTGCTGCAATGGGTGCAAGCAATACCGGCGCGGGGGAATTTGTTAGCCCTTACACGGCAGAAGCTTTGCCCGCCGTATTAAATGCCGTCAATGTAATTGCCCAAGCAGTTGCCAGTATGCCGTGCTATCTCTTTGAGGTGAATGCCGAGGGGCGTAAAAGGGTAGAAAATCATTCCGTAGAGTATCTACTCAATGAAATGCCGAATCGAAACCAAACGCCTTATCAATTTAAAGAAGTGATGATGCGACACGTTTTGCTTAATGGCAATGCTTATGCGGTGATTGGTTGGAATGCACAAGGGCAAGCTGAAAGCCTGATTCCATACCCGCCTTATGCCGTGAATGTACAACGCACCTATGCCGGTGATTATATTTATCAGATCACGGATTTAAACGGCAAACTCCACACTTACTTGCAAGATGAAGTATTGCATTTACGCCATGCTTCAAATGATGGCTTTATGGGGCGATCACCGATTGCCGTCTGCCGTGAAGCCGTGGGGCTTGGAATGGCTCAACAACGGCACGGTGCCAGCGTGATGAAAAACGGGCTAATGGCTGGGGGCATTGTAACGTCGCCTGAATGGTTCGACCAAGCCAAAGGGCAAAAAGCGATGCAAGCCTTAGAGCGTTATCAAGGGGCAAAGAACGCGGGTAAGACACCAATTCTTGAAGGCGGAATGGATTACAAGCAGTTAGGGATGAGTAACCAAGATGCCGAGTGGTTAGCTAGCCGAAAATTCACTATTGAAGATATTGCCCGCATTTTCAATATTAGCCCTATCTTCCTGCAAGATTATTCCCATTCCAGCTATGCGAATTTTAGTGAAGCCAGTCGGGCATTTTTAGGGCAAACATTACGGCCACATTTAGTCAATTTTGAGCAACAACTCAAAGATGCGTTGATGATTGATCTCACCAGCAAAAGCCGTAAGCGTTATGTGATTGAATTTGATACAAGCGACTTATTACGCACCAATCAGCAAGACCGATTCAGTAGCTATGACACCGCTATCAAATGTGGGATTTTAAGCCCGAATGAAGCGAGAAAGCGTGAGGGATTATTGCCTTATGCCGGCGGTGATGAGTTTAGTCAAGCCTGGAAGCAGACTGTTGAAGTGAAGAAAGGGGCAGAAAATGGCAAGGATGGTTAGGGCTGGGAAATTCGATAAGGTTGTCAAAATCCAACGACAAACAACCAAATTAAATAATTATGGCAGCGTTGTTCAAAGTTGGGAAGATTTAGCCACAATTAGAGCAAGTATTGAGCCTTTACAAGGACGGGAATATTTCAGTGGTCCATTTCAGATGGGTGAGAACATCACAAGGGTTCGCATCCGATACCAACCAGACTTAACTGTTAATCGCAAAATGCGAGTGAAATATGGTGATCAGTTTTTAGATATTTATTCTGTTATTGACAGCAAAGAACGCCACGAAGAATTGCAACTGATGTGTAAAGAAGGAGAAGCACATAATGGCTAAACCAAGAATAGAGCTAGATGAAATCAAAGCCCACTTACGCATTGAACACGATTTAGATGATGAACTCTTAGAAGTCTATGCTGATGCAGCACTGGAAGCAGCAAGCAATCATATAGGCAAAGTGTGGGGTGATGAACATAGCGATACCACAGTCCGCTTTACCAAGGGAATTAAAGTAGGGTGCTTGATGTTTATTGGTCATCTTTATGCTAACCGTGAAAGCGTAAGTGATGTTCAGCTTTATGAAGTGCCAATGACGATTAAAGCGTTATGGAATCCTTACCGTAACCTAGCGATTTATTAGAGATAACCAATGCCAAATCACCCATTAAGACGTTGCACCTTTCCAGGTTGCAGAAACCGTGTGAAGTCTGGCAGATGTGATGAGCATAAGCCAAAGGATACTCGAATCAGTGCCAGTAAGCGAGGTTATGACCATAGGTGGAGCAAATACCGTCAAGGTTATTTAGCCCATCATCCCTTATGTGTGATGTGCTTAGATAAGGGTATCTACACACCCGCAACAGTGATAGACCATATCAAGCCCGTAGAGAATGGACAAGCCGATCCGCTATTTTGGGTTGAGAGCAATCATCAATCCCTTTGTCGAGATTGTCACAGCTACAAGACACGAGAGATTGATAAACGTGGTTATGGTGCGAAGAAGTAACGTTCAAAGTCTAAATCTAAATTTCACTTATAAATCAATGAGTTAATCTCCCGAAAAATCAGGAGATTGAAAAATAAACAGAGGTGGGGGAGTTTTGGAAAGAAAAGCCTAACCGCTAAGAACCGCCCCCCCAACTCAATTTTTACGCACAGTAATTTTTCAGAAAATATAGGTGCGGTCGCTATGACCTTAACCTGTATAGTGAAAATTTCCCTGATAGCTGAAGAATTTAACCAATCCAATTTTGGTTCGGCTGAACTGTTGCGATAACACAACACTTTAACTATGTACATATGTACACGACTGAACCAGCTCAAAATTGAGCCCGTTAAATACATAAGGAAAACCAATGACAAAAAAGAAACTCCCCAAAGCCCCTGATTATTTAGACGAAATCGCAAAAAGTCAGTGGCAAAGCAAAATCAAAGTATTAGCCGAGCGTGGCGATATTACCAGCGAAGACTACACCAACTTAGAGCTTTATTGCGTGAATTATTCCCTTTATCGCCAAGCGGTTCAAAACATTGCAGAGCGTGGTTTTAGCATTACCAACACCCAAGGCACAGAAGCGCGTAATCCAGCGCTAACAGCCAAAAGTGAAGCCGAGAAAATCATCATCAAAATGTCGTCTTTGCTGGGCTTTGATCCTGTTAGCCGTAGAAAGACCCCGATTGATACGGAGGAAGCAGACGAACTCGACAACATTATGGCGGGCTAAAATGCAACCGTGGCACACCTATGCGGAAAGCGTGAGAAGTGGTGAAATCA
This sequence comes from Pasteurellaceae bacterium Macca, assembly GCA_023101485.1. Lineage (GTDB taxonomy): Bacteria > Pseudomonadota > Gammaproteobacteria > Enterobacterales > Pasteurellaceae > LVZB01. Next base: position 1,866,431 of record LVZB01000001.1, read on the forward strand.
ACGCCTGTAAGCGCATTAAACAAGCGGTTGAGCGTTACTATAATGACCTTGAAAACCCCGCTTATGTGTTCGATGTGGCAACCGTTGAGCGATTTATCAAATTCTCACGCCTTTGCCCCCATGTGAAAGGGCATCTTTATAGCAAGCCGATTGAGCTATCCGACTGGCAAATCTTTCTTTTTGCCAATATTTTAGGCTTTAAATACCGTGAAAATGGCTTGCGGAAATATCGTTCTGCCTATGTTCAAGTCGCTAGGAAGAATGCGAAAAGCACCATTGCGGCAATTTTAGCGAATTGGTTTTTGGTGATGGAACAAGGTCAGCAAGATATTTACACTGCTGCCGTTAGCCGAGATCAAGCCCGAATCGTCTTTGATGATGCCAAGAAAATGGCGACCTTATCCAAGCCCCTACGCAGTCGGCTCACTATTCAGCAACATAAGATGCTATTCACGCAAAAAAACAGCCTAATGCGACCGCTTGCGGCGAAATCTTCCACCATTGAAGGCACAAACCCAAGCCTTGCTATTGTCGATGAATACCACCTACACCCCGATAATTCGGTTTATTCCGCCTTAGAATTGGGGCAAGGCGCACGGCCCGAAGGACTACTCTTTGCCATTACCACCGCCGGCAGTAACACCATTTCAGCCTGCAAACAGCACTATGATTACTGCTGCCAAATCCTAGACGGCACAGAAAAGAACGAATCTATCTTCATTCTGATTTATGAGCTTGATGACGAAAATGAAGTGGATGACCCGAACAACTGGATCAAAGCAAACCCCAATATCGGCAAATCCATTCCCTACAAAGATTTTGAGAACACCATAACCAAAGCCCGAGGTATTCCGTCCGAATGGGTCGAAATGCTCACCAAACGCTTTAATGTGTGGTGCAATGGTGCGACCCCGTGGCTAGGGGAAGGTAACTGGAAACAGTGTGAGCGCCAATATCACGAGCAAGAATTACAAGGGCAAGCGTGCTATATGGGGCTTGATTTATCCTCAACTAACGATATTACCAGCCTATGCTACGCCTTTCCGCAGGGGAATAAAGTCCGATTGCTGACACGCCATTACATTCCCGAATACCAACTGCAAAACGTGGCCAATAAAAACCGAGCCATTTATCGCAACTGGGAACGTATGGGCTGGCTACGCGTAACTAAGGGAGATTGTATCGATTACGACCGTATCCGAGATGATATTTTCAAGGATGCCGAAACATTTGAGATCAAGATGATTGGCTTTGACGTCTGGAATGCCACTCACCTTAGAACCCAATTACAAGGCTACGGCTTAGAGGTTGAGCCATTCCCGCAAACGTATCAACGTTATAGCCCCGTCGCCAAATCTGCCGAAGTACTGATCAACCGACAAATGATAGAGCATAACGGCGACCCGGTTTTATCGTGGGCGTTGTCAAATGTGGTGATGGAAAGCGATGCCAATGCCAACATCAAACCAAACAAAAAGAAATCAGCCAATAAAATTGACCCCGCAGTCGCTTTTTTAATGGCGTTGGGAACGTATCAGCTTGAATATGGCGATCTTGCCTTTGAAATGAGCGATGACTACAAACAACAACTTGCCACATTTACCGGCATTGATTTATAGGCTTGAAATTTTGGCAATGAATTGCTATAAAATAATCATGTATCCGTTCAATTAGGGGGGAATGTGTTAGATTTTATTAAGTTTTCATTCCGTTTAGGGATTTTATTTGCGACACCTTTTTTTGCTTTGTTTGCTTTTGTGGTATTTAATAAGATTGGCTGGCTAAAAGTAGTCTTGGGCTTTTCTTTGCTAGTACTTTTCAGTGTTATTTGTATTATATGGGAAGATAGAAAAGCAAAAAATAACCATGAAGAACAACGCTATAACGAATATATGGCAAAGCTAGATAAAGAATTATCACGCCCTATTATTAAAGAAAGGCTATTTAAACAACAAAATAAACCGATTGAAGTTAAAGATTTTATTAATGGTTCAGTGAATTATGTAGCCCCGAATGGAAAAGAAACCAAAATAGCGGATATTAAAATTAATCTTAAATAACCAATCAAACGCACCTAGGCTGATCTCCGAAAGCAAGAAACCTTATCTTGTGGGTGCGTTCCTCCCATAAGGGCAAATGCGAAAGGAGCGTTTTATGAAAGTATCACTACCAAAAAAGAGAGCATATTCTTTAGATGAACTACCAGAATATTTAGCAAAAACATATCAATTAGATTTATCATATGATGATCTTATTGTGTACGCAAGAGAAAATAAATTAAGAACCTGCATTAGACTAGAAGGAAATGCTAAAGGTTTATATTCTGTAGGTAGAATAAAATTAGATGAACAAAACCTAATCCCTGTTTGCTACCCACCTACATCCGTATTTTTCAATTCAACAGTTAAAAAATCATTTCTTCCAAATGACTTACATTTAGAAGATGCAAATGCCATATTGGGAGCCAGAGTATCTTTAGTTGATTCTATCTATAAAGAAATTCAACAGGGTAATTTAGACTACAATTCAGCAATAATGAAAGCAAAAACTAACATTAATGAATTTATTGAACAATCATTCATATTTCCTAAATATGAATATCAATTGTTATTAATGCCCGAAAAATTTTCTTTTGTATTCTCAGCAAATTTCTATTTGCCTAGAGATGTTTATAATACAAGCACGAGTTTGTTAAATGATCATATCATTTCAATAGATTTCGCGGATGATTCTTTCTATCTATTGGAGAATACAAATAAGGAAAATATATTTATTAATTTAGCTATAAGCACAGGAATAGTACGACCTATCGGGGTTCATTTTAAAGATATTGAAATTTTACATAGTGATTTAATGAGATTCTTAGGAATCAGTGACGAAACCAAAAATAACGTAGAGGAACTACGCAAAGAAATTGATGATTTAAAATCTGAATTAGTCGAAAAAGAAACTCAAATCACAAGGCTAAAGCAGCAACTTGATGAAAGAAATTTACCAATAATGTTAAGTGAGTTTATGGAAAATGACCGATTAGCATTAGCAATTCAAGCAAGAAAAAAATATTGGAGCAACTACAATCCTGATTTAGATAATGCTCCAAAAGCAGATGCAACAGCAAAAGAAATTCAAGATACTTATAACCTATCCCAAAAACAAGCCCAAGCAATAGAAATTGTTGCTTGTCCAATCAATCGTAAGTAATTGATTTTATTACTATGATAGTAAGGGGTAATAGTGAAATTTGCTATTACCCCATTGTTATAACCCCGCCCATATAGTTTTAAATAGCTATCGTTCGAACAACCCAACGAAGCACGACAGTGTTTTACATAGTTAAACAAACGATAGGTATTTTTATGAACCAACCTAAAAAACTCATTACAGGTAAAGAAGTAACAGCTCTTATTGGCTTTGGTCGTACAAAGCTAAATTTACTCGTTAAAGCTAATCAATTCCCACAGCCGATCCGTTTTTCACAAAATTTTATCCGATGGGATTTAGAAGAGGTGAATAGCTGGATTGAAGAACAAAAAGCTACACGAGTTTAGGGAGAGCAAAATGACAGCAATCAATAAGCCAAGCGGTGCAGAAGCTGTATGGGGTGCGACCCAAGATGTGATGACGATGATTGGCATTAAACGCACCAAACTTTACACGATGATGCAAGAGGATAAAACCTTCCCACAGCCGATTCGCCTTTCTCGCAATCATATTCGTTGGAATCTATCTGAAATTCGTCAATGGATGATGGGTAAAGAAGCGGAGCGAAATGGATTAGGGGGTAACAATGATTAACCCAATGATTGAACACCAAGCCGTAATTGCTCACCTATTCCGCCAAGAATTAACGGCAATGACCGATAGTCGAAAAGTGGCGGAGGTATTCGGCAAACAGCACGGGCATATTTTAAGAGCGATTGAAAATTTAGATTGTTCAGCCGAATTTAGACGCTCCAATTTTGGATTGTCCTATTACCTCAATGAACAGAACAAACGCCAGCCAATGGTCAGAATGACTCAAGACGGCTTTACCTTTCTCGTAATGGGCTTTCGGGGCAAAAAGGCGGCAGAATTTAAAGAAGCGTACATTAAACAATTTAACAAAATGAGAGATTGGATTGATGCACGGGAGCAGATTAAACACGACCAACGCCGTTTAAATGATGCGATTAAATACCGCCAAGACCAGACGGGCAAACTCAATAAATACGCTTACAGCCAAGAGAACAATTTAATTTATCGAGTAGCACTAGGGCAAACGGGCAAGCAATGGCTATCAGAAAACGGTTACCCCGATGATGACGATATTCGCCAGCATTTAAGTGAAAACACGTTGAAATTGCTTGATGAATTAACCACAGAAAACGCCGTAATGATTAAGCTAGGAATGCCTTACTCCGAACGCAAAATCAAATTAGAGCAATCCGCCCTTTATGTTTTACGCCAACAGGCTTAACCCAGCCAGCTCTCCCGATTTTTCGGGAGCGTCCCTAACAAAAAGCCCTTTCAACAATACGAAAGGGCGAAGGAATCAAAAAGATGAAAAAAATTTTACCGCACTATTTTACCGAAAATAGCCACAACTTACCAACAAATCGCGACATATTGGCGAATATCCTACACATTTCGGCAAACTTGCTGAACATCAACGCCTTGACAAACGGTCGGATTTTCCCTAAATTTTGCACCGCAGTCGCAAAATCGATTGCCGAGCCTCGAAACTCGAATGATTTATCAACGGCGAATAGCACGCCCAAAGCGTGTTTTTTTATTCGTAGCACACGCACACCCCAAGAACGCCCCGAGCGTCAATCTATGGTAGCGTGTAGCGGGAAAGGTTTTGCCCTTTGCTGTGTTCCGTTGATCGCAGTTTTCGAGCCCGTTACACGTTACCGCCAGCAAGCCTCGAAACTTTCAGCGGTAGCTCTTAGAAAATATTCAACGGAGTTACGCAAAATGCTTTACACCTATCTTACCCGTCAAGGCGAAAAACGCCTCAACATCACCTTTTACGCCCGCAATTTCACCGAAGCCAAAAGCAAATTACAGGCATTCAACCCGAGCCAACCGCCATTGCTGATTAAACGCTTGCCGGTAGCAAAATGTTCCCAAAATCAGACCGCTTGTTTAGCGAGCCAAGGGGGATGTATGCGTAATTCATTTTCATATACTGAACAAAATCACAGCTTGCTAAATGCCGTTGCTGGCGGTAGTATTCAAAGTACTACAACCTTCAACGCAGACCGCAAGCGTTATTTAAGCGGTATTTTTTTATCTCAAATTCCTACCCTTGATCTATTTAATCAAGGCGTATCTCAATTTGCGGTAAGGGCGACACGCAGAAATAAGACGGGCAACCGTACGAATAATGCGGACTGTTTGAAGGCAGTAGTTGAACCCTTACCGCTCCCTATTGAAGCGGTAAGTTTTAATCACAAACTTACGAGAACCTTCAAAATGAAACACCCTATCACCACCGGCTTATGCCTTGCTTACCCTATTGTTTTCAATTCAGCAATGGAGGGCAGAAGTGATGCGTAATTCCCACCCAACCCCAAACTTACAAGACAAATTAAAACAGGAAATGGACACGCTTTATAGCTTGGGCACAATGATTGAATGCTTGGCGAGTGTTGATCCTGATAATGAATTTGTATCACTCAACCAAGGTTCGCTCAACCTTGCTCTAAAAAGAATCAGCCTTGATTTATTCAATGGCTTGGAGCGTGTTCAAGACTTAATGGATAGCCTTAGCAAAGGGGGCAAAGATGCGTAATTTAACAGCTGAACAAGCGCTTTCAAACTACCTTGATGCCAGCGATGAGTTACACGCCAAAATCAGCCAAGCTTCCGCTCTAATTGAATATTTAAGCGTAGATTTATGCGAAAACAACAGCCAAAACTTTACTCCAAGCATTGAAATTGTTGGCGGTATGCTATGGACGATTAGCGACTTACTGACTAGCAGTAAAGTCAAATACGAAGAGCTTTCCGAAGCCGTTACACAATATCGTAAAGCGATAAAAGGGGGTGAAAATGTCTAGCCCAATGCACCGGTTAAAAATCAACCCGACAATGATTAGCCGATTACTGCACGACCAAGCCCGAATGAAATCCCAGTTGGCGATGATGGCGGATAATCCAACGGCTTACACGGGTGAAGTCTTTAAATGCGCAATTAGCGTTTTACAGTGGCATTTAGAGGAGCAAGAGGCCTATTTAGACGTGCTGGCCCATAAAGCCGAGAAGCTCAATTATTTCATCAATCAAGCCGAGAAGTTATTAGAGGAAGAAAAGCATGGAAAATAAGAAAATGGATTATTCATTCCTGAATAGTACAGAGATTCAGGCGATTTCGATTAACTGGCAAAACTCACAAAATGGCACAAATTTACCGATTTATCCCTATTTCGCAGACACATTTGATCTATTCGGTGAGTTGATTGAATTTGCCCCGGTAGAGTCAAAAAGTGGCTTGAAATCTCTGCATAATGAATTATCGGTGATTGTAAAGCATTTGATTGAATTATTCCCTAAACCTTGGCATTGGATTCCGAAGAAGCGGCTAACGCAATCACAAGTGAAGCAATTTCAGACCAAATACTTAAATCGAGTATGGTGATATTTCTTGCTGGGAAATTGTTGCACTTGGCGAAATTGGCGGATATGCGGTTCAATGAATTAGAGCATGGTATTGAGGAGGGGCATTATGGCGCAGCGAATTAAATCCCCTTATTTTGATAAACAAGCCAGCCACTGTAACGGCTTTAATGATTGGGTGATTTTAGTGGGCGATAAAGCCCGCTTTGCCTACTTCAAAAATGGCAAAGAAGAAACCGCAGGGCAAGCCGAGGAATGGCGACTATTTCAGCTTGCTTACAGAATCCCCAATGAACGATACCCGGTTATTCTTGATAGCAAACAGTTTAATCAAATTGACCGCTTGCACCTTGCACCCGAAGAGCAGACAAGCATCAAAATCTTTCAAGTGGGGGAAATCCCCACGATGCACAAAGATAAAGATGACTTGCGCACACGCTTGCTGATGAATTTAGCTAAACACAACCCGAAATCGTTGCTATTGAATGGGTTGATAATGCAATGCAAGGAAAGAATATCTATCCAGAATTAGTCAGTATTCGCAATAAGCAATTCACGGTTGCGGAAGTTTTAGAGAAAAAGCCCCAGCCCTTAGACCTCTCTCAAAAAGAGGTCAAACAAAAGGAGATTGCAACTGCTTTTCTGAAATGGAGCAAACGACCTTTACGCCGAGATGTGAGAGTAGCAAAAACCTATGCTTACAATGGCTTATACTGGAAGAGATCAACGAAGAAGAAATCTCCCGATTGGTGATGGCTTTCTTTGATGAGCATAATGGCGACTATTCTATTAGTAAAATTAAGAAAATGGCGGAATTGGCTATGCTGAAAATGCAGCCAATCCCCAGTACCAACGCTGATTATTTAGGGTTGAGAAATGGCGTAATCAATAAGAAAACGGGGGAGTTTTTGCCCCACCAAGCCGACCATTATTTACGGGGGATTGATGATTTCGAGTGCAAACCCACAGAATTAGCCACCCCTTATTTTGATGACTGGATAGCATTTATCAGCAATGGTAACGAGGAAAAGCGCCAAGCGATTTTAGCGGGGCTTTATATGGTGCTAACAAATCGCCACGAATGGCATTTATTCTTAGAAGCCACCGGCGTAGGCGGTGCAGGTAAATCTGTTTTTGGTGAAGTCGCCACGATTTTAAATGGCAGATCCAGCACAGCGATTATCAGCCTTAAATCATTTGAGAGTGCCACGTCAAGGAGCGTATTAGTTGGCAAAACCTTAGCATATAGCCCAGATCAAGCGCCTTACAAGGGGTCAGCAGATGATTTCAAAGCGGTTACTGGGGGAGATCAACGACTGTCAAATTCCTTTACGTTGATGAGTTTTCAACCGTTGTGCCTTGTGTTTTGTGATGAGTACAAACTATCCCATGGTTTTTACAGATCGCAACGGCGGGCTGGCAAGACGACGTGTGATTATCTACTTTGACCGAGCCGTACCCGCAGAGAAGAAAGATGTGCATTTCATTGATAAAGTGAAGAGCGAAATTTACGGCATAGTCATAAACGTTGCTTGTTTCCTAATCCTGAAACCAGCGCGTCAAACCCTTGAAAGCTATCAACAACAAAAGGCGATGCCATAGAATCAAACGAGAAGGCAATCATTTAATTGATTTGCCACCGCCTTTTATGTGGATAATCGCAAAAAGGCTGAAATGATGTGGGGCAGTAGCCGAACAAAGAAAACACACGAGAAGCAATTTACAAGGCTTATCTGTTTTATTGTGAGTGTGTGAATCAAACCCATTAAATCTCAACACGTTAAAACGGCTTTACCTGATGCCCTAAGAGAGAAACGGGCGAGAAAGAAAAGCTACACGAAAAAGGGATCAGAGATGGTTACACGATGTTAAATCTACATTGGAAAGACTATCTTGCCAGTATCAAGCAATGGGAAAGCTAATCCCCTCAAATTTGGGAAACCAAGGCATTCAGCAATGAGTGCCTTTTTTATTGCCAAAAATGCGTGAAAAACAAGCAAGTGATAAAATCAAATTCACTGAAATTTTTAATCACTCTCTGAAACCCTTGTGCCACAAGGCTTTCCTGATTCAGTGAAAAAGTGACTAAAAACGCAAAAAAGTTTTTTTTTTTTCTACAAATTTTTTATACTGTTTTGCCAACTCAAAATCCCTGATTTTTCCCCTCATGAATACCCTAACACCTCGTTGCTAATTTGATGACTGATTCTAGATTTTAGGAACACAGTTAGGAACA
>LVZB01000002.1 GCA_023101485.1 Pasteurellaceae bacterium Macca
CAACACCCCAAAAAGCCTTGAATATCAAGCATTCTTTGATTTTGAGCAAATCTCAAAACACCACAATCACCCACAATAAATCACATTTTTAGGAGTATTTTTGTAGTAATTTGTAGGAAAAAAATAGGATTTTTCAAAATGGCAAGACGAACATATAGTCTTAATCACACCGAGATAAGCAATGCGAAACCCAAAGCAAAGGACTACAAGTTAGCAGACGGGCAAGGCTTATTTTTAATTGTGAAAGCAACAGGGGCGAAATTATGGCGGTTTAATTATTGTAAACCATTCACCAAAAAACGAACTGAAATTAGCTTAGGGCGATTTCCTGAAGTATCACTGAAACAGGCTAGAGACAAGCGAGCAGAATACCGAGCATTATTGGCGGAGAATATCGACCCACAAACGCACCGCCAACAGGAAAAGCTAAAGGCTAAAATCCCTACACTTTTTGAAATGGCTCAACAGTGGTACAAACTAAAGGAAACTCAAATTAAACCAAACACACTAAACGGCTATTGGAGAATGCTCAATAATCATTTATTTCCAAAAAGCGGATACATTCCGATAAATGAGATTTTACCACCGATCATTAAAACGATATTACAACCTTTAGAAAAGCGAAAGGCAACCCTAACCATACACCGCATTTTATCGTTGCTTAATGAGATAATGTCATTTGCTATCAATAGCGGACTAATTGAGACGAACCGTTGCATTTCTCTTTCAAAAACCTTTACCCAACATAAGAGGCAACATTTAGCAACAATCCGCCCCGAAGAATTGCCTGATTTTCTCAATGTATTACACAACTACAAGGCATTAGGCAGGGTGAAAACGTTGATTTTGTGGCAACTGCTGACAATGACCCGACCAAGCGAGGCAGCGGGGGCAAAATGGGCGGAGATTGATTTAACCGCTAAAACGTGGACAATTCCCGCCAGTCGAATGAAGATGGGCAAAGAGCATATAATACCGCTATCAACACAAGCTATCAGCCTTTTGCGGTTTGAGTGGCAATTTCACATAATAGCTCTTATGTTTTCCCTAGCATTAAGAGAAAAAACAAGCCCCCAAGTTCAAGAACGCAAGGGCAAGCTATCAGTGCAACAGTCTTTAGAAACCGCCTCACTGCCCACGGCTTACGCTCAATCGCAAGCACTTACCTCAACGAATACGAGCCAATGATAAATTCTGACGTTATTGAGGCTTGCCTATCCCACGTCATAGGCTCACAGGTTCGCAGGGCGTATAATCGCTCAAACTATTTAGAACACCGCAAGCCAGTGATGCAATTATGGGGGGATTATGTAGAACAATGCGCACCGCCTAACACATTCCCCAAATTCACCCTAGGAGAAGATTAAATGCCGACCTTACCAACGACCGCCAAGAGCAATTTGCGCAACACTATGCCGACTAGGCAACGCTACCCACGCCCTTAAAGCCGTTTTAGCAATGAGCGAGCGGAAAGAATGCAACCGCACAGCCTAAGAGCAAGAGCCAATGAGTTAAAGAATAATTACAAGGTAGTCGAGCGAGTAGATGAAATTTTGACGGAAATGCGAGAGCGTGGCGAGGTTATCCCTCACTTTCGCCCGACAACTGGAGTGATAAAAAGCGTAAAGTGTGGTAATCAAAGATTGGTACTTTTACGGTAGTGTTTATATTTAAAGATCGGGTAATATTAGACTAAGTATCTCCATAACAAGCGGTCAATTTTGGCGGAGATTTTGCGAATGAACCACGAAAGATCGTAGAGAAAAGTTGAGAATGTTTATTCTCCTTTTTGGTATCTGATTTTTCCATTCTGGAACAGTAAAAGACTGAATTTCGGAGCAGTACGCGCGTGCGCGGCAAAAGCGAGAGGGCAAGAAATCGGCTAGAATATCGCCCCACAGATTTTATGGAGAAAGCTCGATGCAATGCCAAACCGCCAACAAAACCCCGTTTTAATGAATACCGCTATCCGCCATTATCTCAATCGAAAAGCACGCACAGCAACGCCCCTATTCACTTTTGAGAGCCTTTATAGCGAATGCGAGCCTTACCCCTTGGCGGAATTGCTTATCGTCTTAAATTGGCGGATTGAAGCACTAAAACAAGCGCGAGAAGAAAGCCCACATCCAAGCAATGATTTAATCACCATTCATACACTTGAAAATCAGCAGGCACGATTAACAAAGATTTACCAGCAACAAGACAACTAATTAACTCAACACCTCAAAACAAAGCCCGATATTCTTTCACCATGATGAAAAATATTGGCTTTTTGTTTTAACTCTTTCTAAATTAGAATAAATGGAGCGTTAAGAATGATTATGATTGATTATGAACCATTAAGACGGTATGATTTACCGCTTTCAATAAAGCAAAAGGGCGTGGAAACCCTTTATTGAGAGACTACAAGGCAGATTATAGCACGCCCTTAGCGTGTTTTTTATTATCTGTTGCTAACCCCAAAATAGATCCGCCATACGTTCGAGCTATGGGGACTATTTCACCATATAGACCGCAACCAATGGCGGATCTATTTCAATGGTAGCACTTAATGGGAAAGGTTCGCCCTTTGCCGTTAGACCTTGTAGGACGGTTTTCCACCCGTTAAGTGTTACCGCCAAAATCCGTGGAAAGATTTAGCGGTAATTCCTCAAAATATCTACAAGGAATTATCACCAATGATTTACACCTACCGAGCTCAACGGGGAGCAGGGGAAACGACCCGTACCCTAAATATCAGCTTTTACGCCCGCAATTTCACCGAAGCCAAAAGCAAATTACAGGCATTCAGCCCAAACCAGCCACCGCTATTATCAAACGCTTGCCGGTAACAAAATGTTCCCAAATCAGACCGCTTGTTTAGCGAGCCAAGGGGGATTTATGCGTAATTCCCACCCAATCCCAAATCTACAAGACAAATTAAAACAAGAAATGGACACGCTTTACAGCTTAGGCACGATGATTGAATGCTTGGCGAGTGTCGTTCCTGATAATGAATTTGTACCGCTTAATGAAGGTTCTTTCAACTTTGCCCTAAAAAGAATCAGCCTTGATTTATTCAATGGCTTAGAGCGTATTCAAGACTTAATGGATAGCCTTAGCAAAGGGGCAAAGATGCGTAACTCGACCCAACCCCAAGCCGAGCATTTAAACGAAGCGAGCAAAGCATTTTGGCAGGCTTATTCACTTCTTCAAATGACGGCTAACGGTATCCAAAGCAATAGCGACCCACACACGATTATTCAGCATTAAACGGTATTTCTGCCTTAATGAATGAGGGCTTAAATCACTTGGGGGAACTATGACAATGGAACACACCTACTGGCAGATTATCGCCTACCCACAAGGGCAACAAAAGCCCGTTATTGTCGGGAGTGAAACCGAGCTAAACAAAGCCATGACCGCCATCAAGCAAGCGGTAAAAGCGAATCCACACTACCACGCATTCACATTGAAAAAATTCACAACAGGGGGAGAACATGCGACACCTTAGCCGAAACTATGCGGACACTATCGACACCCTTGCGAGCCTTATCGGCGACCATTTAGCCGAAATCGACGAGGCAAGAATGGCGATAAAAATTCAGACCGATAAAGAGAATTTAATCCCTGATGAAACCGTCCTTGCCAATGCGATTTTACACATAGGCGAACAAGCCAAAGCCATTAAGGAGCAAGCGGAAATCTGGCTGGCTTTTCATCAAGCAGTGATGGATAGGTTCACCCAAACCAAACAGGCAAAAGCCGTTATTTTCACACAGGAAACCGAGATCACGGAGGCAGACAATGACTAACCCAAACCGCCAACCACAAAACCCGATGGATGCTTTAAAAGCGTGGAAAGCGAACCACCGCAAAAACGCCACAAAACAGCCAGAGAGCGATTTAACCGAAAAGCCAAGTAAAGATACCCGTTCACCGAAGAAAACCACACAGCAAGCTCAACAAGGGCAAAACCGCCAAGAATAAAAGATTTTCCCCAGCTTAACCGCCAATTTTGGCTTGCCCGAGAAAGTGTGATGCGGTGCTTTACGCAATACCCCGATAAATTCCACTACAAGGCGCAGTTAGCCAAAGAGTGTAGAGCTTTGGCGGAGGGATTAAAGCAAGGCGATGACACCGCCAAACCTACCTAATCGGGCAACTTTACGCCTTAGCTGGCAGTGTAAAAACGGCTCAACGGCAAATGAGATAACGGACACCGCTCCACAGGTAAGGGACACGCAAGCTATTGCTGATATGACTTACCTTGTTACTTTGGCGGAGAGCTATTTCACTGCTCTTCATCAAGGCGGAAATGTATTAAGGGAAAACGGCACACTATTAACGGACACGGAAATCCAAGCCGAAGCCTTTTCTGCCCTTGCCCAAGTGAAGCATTTTTTAACCCAATGGAGTGAGGCAAAAAATCATCAAAATCAGACCGCTTGTAAAACCGCTCTAAAAAGCGATTAACGCAACTTTCACTTAAATCTAATAAATCACAAGGGCAAAGAATAAAAACGCGCGAGAGCCTCTAATTTTGCCCTTAAATCGCAAATTCAACCGAAAAAGGATGATTAACATGACTTTAACCGAAAAACAAACCGAGAACACATCAACAGCAACCCAAGCCTTCACCCTTGAAATGACAACCGCCAACGGCTTGACCCGTTATTACAGCAAAGAAGATTTAATCGAATGTGGCATTTTTGGCAGTAAGACAAGCATTGACCGTTATGTCGCTATGGGCAAACTTAAAAAAATCAAATTAGGGCGTTCTGTTCGCTTTTCAGCGGAAGCCGTGGCGGAGTTTATCCAACAATGCCAACAAATAGCCATTCAAATTAGGGGGCAATATGGAAAAAAACGAGCCAAAATCCCCCATGAAGAAATCGTTATTAAAGCTACGCTACAAGGCGGATTCTCTGAAATGGAAAGCGTACTCAAACATCATTTCACCAGTGGTCGCAATTACATCAGCACTTTAGAACGGCATTTAGGCGTGAAATTCCACCGAGAGAAAGAGCAAGCCCAAAATGGCGGATTGTATTATCGCTACACCGTGGCAGACCGCCAAACCGCCCAAAAGCTATTAACCTATGCGAACCACAAAGCCGAAAGGTATCACCGCACAGCATTCACGCAGGCAGAGATTAAAGCGATTTTGGCAAGGTTTAACCACGAAGAAACCGAATAACACAGGATACGAAAATGAAAAAATCAAAGTTTATCGATATTCCACTATCACCGATTTACCACAACACGAGCAAGAAGCGATTAAGCGAGCGATTGAAGGCATTGCCAAAGCAGAAAATGGGCGATATTTCCCACAGCTTACCGCTCTTTTTGAGCAAATTGCTACGCAGTTAGAAGATCCAAAACAGACAGATACGGAAACCGTGTTACTGCTAGGGCGTGAATTACACACCATTACAAGCGGACTGCTAAGAGCATTGAGCCACTACCCCGAAGACATAACAAATTTATTCTTCAAAGGCGCAAGCCATAGGCAAGTTTACAAAGGATTGTCAGGGCTGCGATTAACGACTTATTCCACCATTTTATCGGTATCGGCTTAGCTTGCGAAATGAGGCGTTTACAAGCTATCAGCAATGGCGAAATCCCCTCACAAGATGCTTACGGCAATTTAGCAGACTAAGGCGAAGAAATGAGTAATGCGAAAGGCAGACGTGGGAAACTGGCACGATACAAAGCCGTAACAGGCGGAGGGACGTTCTCAATGTTACGGCACGATCTTGTCAAAAGCCCTGAATTTATCAACCTATCCCCCTCGGCAAACAAGGTACTCACAATTCTAATCGGCACGCATACGACTGAACCTAACAACAACGGGAATTTATCCGCCCCCTTACCGCAATCTTATGAGCGGTTCGGAATGTCAGATAAAACCTTACAGCGAGCTTTAAAAGAATTGGTAGAGCGTGAATTCCTTGAAGTCAGCAAACAAGGCTTTAAATCACAGTGTACGCTTTACGCCTTGACTTGTTACCCTATCGGGGATTTTGGCGGCAAGATAGATTTAAGACCCACATCAAAGCCAAGCGATAAATGGAAAAAACATAGACCGCCAACCGCTTAACAATATCGCCTTTCATTTTCGCAATGAGGGCGATTTTTTCAGACTAATTTTTCACTGTTTCGACCAAAATTGACCGCACGCCTATTTTAACCCTATTTTCTCTTTGACACGCAAATTAAAAACACTGCCTATGGCTAATATATTAATAGGTAAGTAAATTTTACTTATCAAAAAACCTAAAAATAGCCGTTTTTAAAGTAATTTTTACTTATCAAAAAGAAAAATAGACAATTTAAGATTAAATTTCAAACGATTCTAAGTAAAATTTACTTATCACATAAGTAAAAATTACTTATCAAAAAATCGAAATTATAAGCGGTAGAGTGAGCGATAGCCCCCATTTTGCCTATTGCAATAGTCCCTGAATGGGATATAATAGAATTAATCCCAAACAGGACTATGACAAATGAGAATAATCGCTACCTCAACCTTGACCGCTTATTGCAGAAACACCCCGACACAGAGCAACCGCTGAAAGCGTGGATTGCCGAGGTTCGCAAAGCACAATGGCAGAATGTTCATGAAATCAAAGCCCAATATCGCAATGCGAGTATTCTCAAAAATCGCAGAGTAGTATTCAACATCAAAGGCAACGACCACCGCTTAATCGTAGCAATCGCTTTCAAAATGGGAGCGGTTTATATCAAGTTTATTGGCACGCAT
The DNA here is from genome assembly GCA_023101485.1 of Pasteurellaceae bacterium Macca. Lineage (GTDB taxonomy): Bacteria > Pseudomonadota > Gammaproteobacteria > Enterobacterales > Pasteurellaceae > LVZB01. Next base: position 6,746 of record LVZB01000002.1, read on the forward strand.
AAAGAATACGACCAAATCAACGCAGACACCGTGGAGAACTAAGCAATGAACATCAAACCAATCAGAACCGAGCAAGACTACCAAAACGCCCTGAAAGCCATAGAGCCATTATTTGACAAGGAAGTATTGCCCCCAGAGGAAGAAGATTTTTTTGAGGTGATGCTTACCTTGATTGAAAACTATGAGGCAAAGCATTACCCGATTGACCTACCCGACCCAATCGAGGCAATCAAATTTAGAATGGAGCAACAGGGCATAGAGATTAAAGACCTAGACGGTATTATCGGCAAGCCTAATCGAGTGTATGAAATCCTCAATAAAACCCGACCGCTAAGCCTGAATATGATCCGCCAACTTCACAGCAAGCTAGGCATTGGGGCAGAGATTTTAATTCAGCCTACCCACGCTTAACCTACATTCCACGCTCCTCAAATTACAGGAGCGTTTTTATTTGCCTATCACTAACAACTTGAAGAAACCTGAAACGACCTCACAAAACGCCATATTCAAGCAGATAGAGACACCGCCAAGCCCGCAGTTTACCTTGATCAAACAAAGCCATTTTTGAGTAAAACCCGTTGGCATATAAGGCTTACAAGCCTGATCATAGACCGCAGGTTAACCCCTTAAAAATACCAAAGACGACCGACAACTACTATCATCACTAAACCCTTATCACATAACGGAATAGCCTTTAAAAAATGGCAAGAAGATGATGATGCCTTAACCCCGAAAAATGAGCCGAACACCACGCTCCCACAACCCCGTGGAAGCCCCACCCCGTCGGGAGTACCTTTACAAATAAACTCCCTATATTCTAGGGAAGATTCAGAAAATCTAGGGATATTCAGCAACACACCTTTATTGCGGAATTTTCGGAAATCTATCCGAAAAAGGCACAAACTAGCCGAATAATTGAACCGCCCCCTTAATTTTGAGGAGAGCTACCGCCACAAATACCTACCGAAATTATTTTAGTAGTATCTTTATGAATTTTTTAGCCTTGAATATCAATTTATTTTCAAATAAATCAATAGGTTATGCTTTTAAATACAATTACAACGCCAAACCGCACATAAAAATCTAAACCACCCACAACACCCCAAAAAGCCTTGAATATCAAGCATTCTTTGATTTTGAGCAAATCTCAAAACACCACAATCACCCACAATAAATCACATTTTTAGGAGTATTTTTTGTAGTAATTTGTAGGAAAAAAATAGAGGATTTTTCAAAATGGCAAGACGAACATATAGTCTTAATCACACCGAGATAAGCAATGCGAAACCCAAAGCAAAGGACTACAAGTTAGCAGACGGGCAAGGCTTATTTTTAATTGTGAAAGCAACAGGGGCGAAATTATGGCGGTTTAATTATTGTAAACCATTCACCAAAAAACGAACTGAAATTAGCTTAGGGCGATTTCCTGAAGTATCACTGAAACAGGCTAGAGACAAGCGAGCAGAATACCGAGCATTATTGGCGGAGAATATCGACCCACAAACGCACCGCCAACAGGAAAAGCTAAAGGCTAAAATCCCTACACTTTTTGAAATGGCTCAACAGTGGTACAAACTAAAGGAAACTCAAATTAAACCAAACACACTAAACGGCTATTGGAGAATGCTCAATAATCATTTATTTCCAAAAAGCGGATACATTCCGATAAATGAGATTTTACCACCGATCATTAAAACGATATTACAACCTTTAGAAAAGCGAAAGGCAACCCTAACCATACACCGCATTTTATCGTTGCTTAATGAGATAATGTCATTTGCTATCAATAGCGGACTAATTGAGACGAACCGTTGCATTTCTCTTTCAAAAACCTTTACCCAACATAAGAGGCAACATTTAGCAACAATCCGCCCCGAAGAATTGCCTGATTTTCTCAATGTATTACACAACTACAAGGCATTAGGCAGGGTGAAAACGTTGATTTTGTGGCAACTGCTGACAATGACCCGACCAAGCGAGGCAGCGGGGGCAAAATGGGCGGAGATTGATTTAACCGCTAAAACGTGGACAATTCCCGCCAGTCGAATGAAGATGGGCAAAGAGCATATAATACCGCTATCAACACAAGCTATCAGCCTTTTGCGGTTTGAGTGGCAATTTTCACATAATAGCTCTTATGTTTTCCCTAGCATTAAGAGAAAAAACAAGCCCCCAAGTTCAAGAACGCAAGGGCAAGCTATCAGTGCAACAGTCTTTAGAAACCGCCTCACTGCCCACGGCTTACGCTCAATCGCAAGCACTTACCTCAACGAATACGAGCCAATGATAAATTCTGACGTTATTGAGGCTTGCCTATCCCACGTCATAGGCTCACAGGTTCGCAGGGCGTATAATCGCTCAAACTATTTAGAACACCGCAAGCCAGTGATGCAATTATGGGGGGATTATGTAGAACAATGCGCACCGCCTAACACATTCCCCAAATTCACCCTAGGAGAAGATTAAATGCCGACCTTAACCAACGACCGCCAAGAGCAATTTGCGCAACACTATGCCCGACTAGGCAACGCTACCCACGCCCTTAAAGCCGTTTTAGGCAATGAGCGAGCGGAAAGAATGCAACCGCACAGCCTAAGAGCAAGAGCCAATGAGTTAAAGAATAATTACAAGGTAGTCGAGCGAGTAGATGAAATTTTGACGGAAATGCGAGAGCGTGGCGAGGTTATCCCTCACTTTCGCCCGACAACGTGGAGTGATAAAAAAGCGTAAAGTGTGGTAATCAAAGATTGGGTACTTTTACGGTAGTGTTTATATTTAAAGATCGGGTAATATTAGACTAAGTATCTCCATAACAAGCGGTCAATTTTGGCGGAGATTTTGCGAATGAACCACGAAAGATCGTAGAGAAAAGTTGAGAATGTTTATTCTCCTTTTTGGTATCTGATTTTTCCATTCTGGAACAGTAAAAGACTGAATTTTCGGAGCAGTACGCGCGTGCGCGGCAAAAGCGAGAGGGCAAGAAATCGGCTAGAATATCGCCCCACAGATTTTATGGAGAAAGCTCGATGCAATGCCAAACCGCCAAACAAAACCCCGTTTTAATGAATACCGCTATCCGCCATTATCTCAATCGAAAAGCACGCACAGCAACGCCCCTATTCACTTTTGAGAGCCTTTATAGCGAATGCGAGCCTTACCCCTTGGCGGAATTGCTTATCGTCTTAAATTGGCGGATTGAAGCACTAAAACAAGCGCGAGAAGAAAGCCCACATCCAAGCAATGATTTAATCACCATTCATACACTTGAAAATCAGCAGGCACGATTAACAAAGATTTACCAGCAACAAGACAACTAATTAACTCAACACCTCAAAACAAAGCCCGATATTCTTTCACCATGATGAAAAATATTGGGCTTTTTGTTTTAACTCTTTCTAAATTAGAATAAATGGAGCGTTAAGAATGATTATGATTGATTATGAACCATTAAGACGGTATGATTTTACCGCTTTCAATAAAGCAAAAGGGCGTGGAAACCCTTTATTGAGAGACTACAAGGCAGATTATAGCACGCCCTTAGCGTGTTTTTTATTATCTGTTGCTAACCCCAAAATAGATCCGCCATACGTTCGAGCTATGGGGACTATTTCACCATATAGACCGCAACCAATGGCGGATCTATTTTCAATGGTAGCACTTAATGGGAAAGGTTCGCCCTTTGCCGTTAGACCTTGTAGGACGGTTTTCCACCCCGTTAAGTGTTACCGCCAAAATCCGTGGAAAGATTTAGCGGTAATTCCTCAAAATATCTACAAGGAATTATCACCAATGATTTACACCTACCGAGCTCAACGGGGAGCAGGGGAAACGACCCGTACCCTAAATATCAGCTTTTACGCCCGCAATTTCACCGAAGCCAAAAGCAAATTACAGGCATTCAGCCCAAACCAGCCACCGCTATTTATCAAACGCTTGCCGGTAACAAAATGTTCCCAAAATCAGACCGCTTGTTTAGCGAGCCAAGGGGGGATTTATGCGTAATTCCCACCCAATCCCAAATCTACAAGACAAATTAAAACAAGAAATGGACACGCTTTACAGCTTAGGCACGATGATTGAATGCTTGGCGAGTGTCGTTCCTGATAATGAATTTGTACCGCTTAATGAAGGTTCTTTCAACTTTGCCCTAAAAAGAATCAGCCTTGATTTATTCAATGGCTTAGAGCGTATTCAAGACTTAATGGATAGCCTTAGCAAAGGGGGCAAAGATGCGTAACTCGACCCAACCCCAAGCCGAGCATTTAAACGAAGCGAGCAAAGCATTTTGGCAGGCTTATTCACTTCTTCAAATGACGGCTAACGGTATCCAAAGCAATAGCGACCCACACACGATTATTTCAGCATTAAACGGTATTTCTGCCTTAATGAATGAGGGCTTAAATCACTTGGGGGAACTATGACAATGGAACACACCTACTGGCAGATTATCGCCTACCCACAAGGGCAACAAAAGCCCGTTATTGTCGGGAGTGAAACCGAGCTAAACAAAGCCATGACCGCCATCAAGCAAGCGGTAAAAGCGAATCCACACTACCACGCATTCACATTGAAAAAATTCACAACAGGGGGAGAACATGCGACACCTTAGCCGAAACTATGCGGACACTATCGACACCCTTGCGAGCCTTATCGGCGACCATTTAGCCGAAATCGACGAGGCAAGAATGGCGATAAAAATTCAGACCGATAAAGAGAATTTAATCCCTGATGAAACCGTCCTTGCCAATGCGATTTTACACATAGGCGAACAAGCCAAAGCCATTAAGGAGCAAGCGGAAATCTGGCTGGCTTTTCATCAAGCAGTGATGGATAGGTTCACCCAAACCAAACAGGCAAAAGCCGTTATTTTCACACAGGAAACCGAGATCACGGAGGCAGACAATGACTAACCCAAACCGCCAACCACAAAACCCGATGGATGCTTTAAAAGCGTGGAAAGCGAACCACCGCAAAAACGCCACAAAACAGCCAGAGAGCGATTTAACCGAAAAGCCAAGTAAAGATACCCGTTCACCGAAGAAAACCACACAGCAAGCTCAACAAGGGGCAAAACCGCCAAGAATAAAAGATTTTCCCCAGCTTAACCGCCAATTTTGGCTTGCCCGAGAAAGTGTGATGCGGTGCTTTACGCAATACCCCGATAAATTCCACTACAAGGCGCAGTTAGCCAAAGAGTGTAGAGCTTTGGCGGAGGGATTAAAGCAAGGCGATGACACCGCCAAAACCTACCTAATCGGGCAACTTTACGCCTTAGCTGGCAGTGTAAAAACGGCTCAACGGCAAAATGAGATAACGGACACCGCTCCACAGGTAAGGGACACGCAAGCTATTGCTGATATGACTTACCTTGTTACTTTGGCGGAGAGCTATTTCACTGCTCTTCATCAAGGCGGAAATGTATTAAGGGAAAACGGCACACTATTAACGGACACGGAAATCCAAGCCGAAGCCTTTTCTGCCCTTGCCCAAGTGAAGCATTTTTTAACCCAATGGAGTGAGGCAAAAAATCATCAAAATCAGACCGCTTGTAAAACCGCTCTAAAAAGCGATTAACGCAACTTTCACTTAAATCTAATAAATCACAAGGGCAAAGAATAAAAACGCGCGAGAGCCTCTAATTTTGCCCTTAAATCGCAAATTCAACCGAAAAAGGATGATTAACATGACTTTAACCGAAAAACAAACCGAGAACACATCAACAGCAACCCAAGCCTTCACCCTTGAAATGACAACCGCCAACGGCTTGACCCGTTATTACAGCAAAGAAGATTTAATCGAATGTGGCATTTTTGGCAGTAAGACAAGCATTGACCGTTATGTCGCTATGGGCAAACTTAAAAAAATCAAATTAGGGCGTTCTGTTCGCTTTTCAGCGGAAGCCGTGGCGGAGTTTATCCAACAATGCCAACAAGATAGCCATTCAAATTAGGGGGCAATATGGAAAAAAACGAGCCAAAAATCCCCCATGAAGAAATCGTTATTAAAGCTACGCTACAAGGCGGATTCTCTGAAATGGAAAGCGTACTCAAACATCATTTCACCAGTGGTCGCAATTACATCAGCACTTTAGAACGGCATTTAGGCGTGAAATTCCACCGAGAGAAAGAGCAAGCCCAAAATGGCGGATTGTATTATCGCTACACCGTGGCAGACCGCCAAACCGCCCAAAAGCTATTAACCTATGCGAACCACAAAGCCGAAAGGTATCACCGCACAGCATTCACGCAGGCAGAGATTAAAGCGATTTTGGCAAGGTTTAACCACGAAGAAACCGAATAACACAGGATACGAAAATGAAAAAATCAAAGTTTATCGATTATTCCACTATCACCGATTTACCACAACACGAGCAAGAAGCGATTAAGCGAGCGATTGAAGGCATTGCCAAAGCAGAAAATGGGCGATATTTCCCACAGCTTACCGCTCTTTTTGAGCAAATTGCTACGCAGTTAGAAGATCCAAAACAGACAGATACGGAAACCGTGTTACTGCTAGGGCGTGAATTACACACCATTACAAGCGGACTGCTAAGAGCATTGAGCCACTACCCGAAGACATAACAAATTTATTCTTCAAAGGCGCAAGCCATAGGCAAGTTTACAAAGGATTGTCAGGGCTTGCGATTAACGACTTATTCCACCATTTTATCGGTATCGGCTTAGCTTGCGAAATGAGGCGTTTACAAGCTATCAGCAATGGCGAAATCCCCTCACAAGATGCTTACGGCAATTTAGCAGACTAAGGCGAAGAAATGAGTAATGCGAAAGGCAGACGTGGGAAACTGGCACGATACAAAGCCGTAACAGGCGGAGGGACGTTCTCAATGTTACGGCACGATCTTGTCAAAAGCCCTGAATTTATCAACCTATCCCCCTCGGCAAACAAGGTACTCACAATTCTAATCGGCACGCATACGACTGAACCTAACAACAACGGGAATTTATCCGCCCCCTTACCGCAATCTTATGAGCGGTTCGGAATGTCAGATAAAACCTTACAGCGAGCTTTAAAAGAATTGGTAGAGCGTGAATTCCTTGAAGTCAGCAAACAAGGCTTTAAATCACAGTGTACGCTTTACGCCTTGACTTGTTACCCTATCGGGGATTTTGGCGGCAAGATAGATTTAAGACCCACATCAAAGCCAAGCGATAAATGGAAAAAACATAGACCGCCAACCGCTTAACAATATCGCCTTTCATTTTCGCAATGAGGGCGATTTTTTCAGACTAATTTTTCACTGTTTCGACCAAAATTGACCGCACGCCTATTTTAACCCTATTTTTCTCTTTGACACGCAAATTAAAAACACTGCCTATGGCTAATATATTAATAGGTAAGTAAATTTTACTTATCAAAAAACCTAAAAATAGCCGTTTTTAAAGTAATTTTTACTTATCAAAAAGAAAAAATAGACAATTTAAGATTAAATTTCAAACGATTCTAAGTAAAATTTACTTATCACATAAGTAAAAATTACTTATCAAAAAATCGAAATTATAAGCGGTAGAGTGAGCGATAGCCCCCATTTTGCCTATTGCAATAGTCCCTGAATGGGATATAATAGAATTAATCCCAAACAGGACTATGACAAATGAGAATAATCGCTACCTCAACCTTGACCGCTTATTGGCAGAAACACCCCGACACAGAGCAACCGCTGAAAGCGTGGATTGCCGAGGTTCGCAAAGCACAATGGCAGAATGTTCATGAAATCAAAGCCCAATATCGCAATGCGAGTATTCTCAAAAATCGCAGAGTAGTATTCAACATCAAAGGCAACGACCACCGCTTAATCGTAGCAATCGCTTTCAAAATGGGAGCGGTTTATATCAAGTTTATTGGCACGCATAAAGAATACGACCAAATCAACGCAGACACCGTGGAGAACTAAGCAATGAACATCAAACCAATCAGAACCGAGCAAGACTACCAAAACGCCCTGAAAGCCATAGAGCCATTATTTGACAAGGAAGTATTGCCCCCAGAGGAAGAAGATTTTTTTGAGGTGATGCTTACCTTGATTGAAAACTATGAGGCAAAGCATTACCCGATTGACCTACCCGACCCAATCGAGGCAATCAAATTTAGAATGGAGCAACAGGGCATAGAGATTAAAGACCTAGACGGTATTATCGGCAAGCCTAATCGAGTGTATGAAATCCTCAATAAAACCCGACCGCTAAGCCTGAATATGATCCGCCAACTTCACAGCAAGCTAGGCATTGGGGCAGAGATTTTAATTCAGCCTACCCACGCTTAACCTACATTCCACGCTCCTCAAATTACAGGAGCGTTTTTATTTGCCTATCACTAACAACTTGAAGAAACCTGAAACGACCTCACAAAACGCCATATTCAAGCAGATAGAGACACCGCCAAGCCCGCAGTTTACCTTGATCAAACAAAGCCATTTTTGAGTAAAACCCGTTGGCATATAAGGCTTACAAGCCTGATCATAGACCGCAGGTTAACCCCTTAAAAATACCAAAGACGACCGACAACTACTATCATCACTAAACCCTTATCACATAACGGAATAGCCTTTAAAAAATGGCAAGAAGATGATGATGCCTTAACCCCGAAAAATGAGCCGAACACCACGCTCCCACAACCCCGTGGAAGCCCCACCCCGTCGGGAGTACCTTTACAAATAAACTCCCTATATTCTAGGGAAGATTCAGAAAATCTAGGGATATTCAGCAACACACCTTTATTGCGGAATTTTCGGAAATCTATCCGAAAAAGGCACAAACTAGCCGAATAATTGAACCGCCCCCTTAATTTTGAGGAGAGCTACCGCCACAAATACCTACCGAAATTATTTTAGTAGTATCTTTATGAATTTTTTAGCCTTGAATATCAATTTATTTTCAAATAAATCAATAGGTTATGCTTTTAAATACAATTACAACGCCAAACCGCACATAAAAAATCTAAACCACCCACAACACCCCAAAAAGCCTTGAATATCAAGCATTCTTTGATTTTGAGCAAATCTCAAAACACCACAATCACCCACAATAAATCACATTTTTAGGAGTATTTTTTGTAGTAATTTGTAGGAAAAAAATAGAGGATTTTTCAAAATGGCAAGACGAACATATAGTCTTAATCACACCGAGATAAGCAATGCGAAACCCAAAGCAAAGGACTACAAGTTAGCAGACGGGCAAGGCTTATTTTTAATTGTGAAAGCAACAGGGGCGAAATTATGGCGGTTTAATTATTGTAAACCATTCACCAAAAAACGAACTGAAATTAGCTTAGGGCGATTTCCTGAAGTATCACTGAAACAGGCTAGAGACAAGCGAGCAGAATACCGAGCATTATTGGCGGAGAATATCGACCCACAAACGCACCGCCAACAGGAAAAGCTAAAGGCTAAAATCCCTACACTTTTTGAAATGGCTCAACAGTGGTACAAACTAAAGGAAACTCAAATTAAACCAAACACACTAAACGGCTATTGGAGAATGCTCAATAATCATTTATTTCCAAAAAGCGGATACATTCCGATAAATGAGATTTTACCACCGATCATTAAAACGATATTACAACCTTTAGAAAAGCGAAAGGCAACCCTAACCATACACCGCATTTTATCGTTGCTTAATGAGATAATGTCATTTGCTATCAATAGCGGACTAATTGAGACGAACCGTTGCATTTCTCTTTCAAAAACCTTTACCCAACATAAGAGGCAACATTTAGCAACAATCCGCCCCGAAGAATTGCCTGATTTTCTCAATGTATTACACAACTACAAGGCATTAGGCAGGGTGAAAACGTTGATTTTGTGGCAACTGCTGACAATGACCCGACCAAGCGAGGCAGCGGGGGCAAAATGGGCGGAGATTGATTTAACCGCTAAAACGTGGACAATTCCCGCCAGTCGAATGAAGATGGGCAAAGAGCATATAATACCGCTATCAACACAAGCTATCAGCCTTTTGCGGTTTGAGTGGCAATTTTCACATAATAGCTCTTATGTTTTCCCTAGCATTAAGAGAAAAAACAAGCCCCCAAGTTCAAGAACGCAAGGGCAAGCTATCAGTGCAACAGTCTTTAGAAACCGCCTCACTGCCCACGGCTTACGCTCAATCGCAAGCACTTACCTCAACGAATACGAGCCAATGATAAATTCTGACGTTATTGAGGCTTGCCTATCCCACGTCATAGGCTCACAGGTTCGCAGGGCGTATAATCGCTCAAACTATTTAGAACACCGCAAGCCAGTGATGCAATTATGGGGGGATTATGTAGAACAATGCGCACCGCCTAACACATTCCCCAAATTCACCCTAGGAGAAGATTAAATGCCGACCTTAACCAACGACCGCCAAGAGCAATTTGCGCAACACTATGCCCGACTAGGCAACGCTACCCACGCCCTTAAAGCCGTTTTAGGCAATGAGCGAGCGGAAAGAATGCAACCGCACAGCCTAAGAGCAAGAGCCAATGAGTTAAAGAATAATTACAAGGTAGTCGAGCGAGTAGATGAAATTTTGACGGAAATGCGAGAGCGTGGCGAGGTTATCCCTCACTTTCGCCCGACAACGTGGAGTGATAAAAAAGCGTAAAGTGTGGTAATCAAAGATTGGGTACTTTTACGGTAGTGTTTATATTTAAAGATCGGGTAATATTAGACTAAGTATCTCCATAACAAGCGGTCAATTTTGGCGGAGATTTTGCGAATGAACCACGAAAGATCGTAGAGAAAAGTTGAGAATGTTTATTCTCCTTTTTGGTATCTGATTTTTCCATTCTGGAACAGTAAAAGACTGAATTTTCGGAGCAGTACGCGCGTGCGCGGCAAAAGCGAGAGGGCAAGAAATCGGCTAGAATATCGCCCCACAGATTTTATGGAGAAAGCTCGATGCAATGCCAAACCGCCAAACAAAACCCCGTTTTAATGAATACCGCTATCCGCCATTATCTCAATCGAAAAGCACGCACAGCAACGCCCCTATTCACTTTTGAGAGCCTTTATAGCGAATGCGAGCCTTACCCCTTGGCGGAATTGCTTATCGTCTTAAATTGGCGGATTGAAGCACTAAAACAAGCGCGAGAAGAAAGCCCACATCCAAGCAATGATTTAATCACCATTCATACACTTGAAAATCAGCAGGCACGATTAACAAAGATTTACCAGCAACAAGACAACTAATTAACTCAACACCTCAAAACAAAGCCCGATATTCTTTCACCATGATGAAAAATATTGGGCTTTTTGTTTTAACTCTTTCTAAATTAGAATAAATGGAGCGTTAAGAATGATTATGATTGATTATGAACCATTAAGACGGTATGATTTTACCGCTTTCAATAAAGCAAAAGGGCGTGGAAACCCTTTATTGAGAGACTACAAGGCAGATTATAGCACGCCCTTAGCGTGTTTTTTATTATCTGTTGCTAACCCCAAAATAGATCCGCCATACGTTCGAGCTATGGGGACTATTTCACCATATAGACCGCAACCAATGGCGGATCTATTTTCAATGGTAGCACTTAATGGGAAAGGTTCGCCCTTTGCCGTTAGACCTTGTAGGACGGTTTTCCACCCCGTTAAGTGTTACCGCCAAAATCCGTGGAAAGATTTAGCGGTAATTCCTCAAAATATCTACAAGGAATTATCACCAATGATTTACACCTACCGAGCTCAACGGGGAGCAGGGGAAACGACCCGTACCCTAAATATCAGCTTTTACGCCCGCAATTTCACCGAAGCCAAAAGCAAATTACAGGCATTCAGCCCAAACCAGCCACCGCTATTTATCAAACGCTTGCCGGTAACAAAATGTTCCCAAAATCAGACCGCTTGTTTAGCGAGCCAAGGGGGGATTTATGCGTAATTCCCACCCAATCCCAAATCTACAAGACAAATTAAAACAAGAAATGGACACGCTTTACAGCTTAGGCACGATGATTGAATGCTTGGCGAGTGTCGTTCCTGATAATGAATTTGTATCACTCAACCAAGGTTCGCTCAACCTTGCTCTAAAAAGAATCAGCCTTGATTTATTCAATGGCTTGGAGCGTGTTCAAGACTTAATGGATAGCCTTAGCAAAGGGGGCAAAGATGCGTAATTTAACAGCTGAACAAGCGCTTTCAAACTACCTTGATGCCAGCGATGAGTTACACGCCAAAATCAGCCAAGCTTCCGCTCTAATTGAATATTTAAGCGTAGATTTATGCGAAAACAACAGCCAAAACTTTACTCCAAGCATTGAAATTGTTGGCGGTATGCTATGGACGATTAGCGACTTACTGACTAGCAGTAAAGTCAAATACGAAGAGCTTTCCGAAGCCGTTACACAATATCGTAAAGCGATAAAAGGGGGTGAAAATGTCTAGCCCAATGCACCGGTTAAAAATCAACCCGACAATGATTAGCCGATTACTGCACGACCAAGCCCGAATGAAATCCCAGTTGGCGATGATGGCGGATAATCCAACGGCTTACACGGGTGAAGTCTTTAAATGCGCAATTAGCGTTTTACAGTGGCATTTAGAGGAGCAAGAGGCCTATTTAGACGTGCTGGCCCATAAAGCCGAGAAGCTCAATTATTTCATCAATCAAGCCGAGAAGTTATTAGAGGAAGAAAAGCATGGAAAATAAGAAAATGGATTATTCATTCCTGAATAGTACAGAGATTCAGGCGATTTCGATTAACTGGCAAAACTCACAAAATGGCACAAATTTACCGATTTATCCCTATTTCGCAGACACATTTGATCTATTCGGTGAGTTGATTGAATTTGCCCCGGTAGAGTCAAAAAGTGGCTTGAAATCTCTGCATAATGAATTATCGGTGATTGTAAAGCATTTGATTGAATTATTCCCTAAACCCTTGGCATTGGATTCCGAAGAAGCGGCTAACGCAATCACAAGTGAAGCAATTTCAGACCAAATACTTAAATCGAGTATGGTGATATTTCTTGCTGGGAAATTGTTGCACTTGGCGAAATTGGCGGATATGCGGTTCAATGAATTAGAGCATGGTATTGAGGAGGGGCATTATGGCGCAGCGAATTAAATCCCCTTATTTTGATAAACAAGCCAGCCACTGTAACGGCTTTAATGATTGGGTGATTTTAGTGGGCGATAAAGCCCGCTTTGCCTACTTCAAAAATGGCAAAGAAGAAACCGCAGGGCAAGCCGAGGAATGGCGACTATTTCAGCTTGCTTACAGAATCCCCAATGAACGATACCCGGTTATTCTTGATAGCAAACAGTTTAATCAAATTGACCGCTTGCACCTTGCACCCGAAGAGCAGACAAGCATCAAAATCTTTCAAGTGGGGGAAATCCCCACGATGCACAAAGATAAAGATGACTTGCGCACACGCTTGCTGATGAATTTAGCTAAACACAACCCGAAAATCGTTGCTATTGAATGGGTTGATAATGCAATGCAAGGAAAGAATATCTATCCAGAATTAGTCAGTATTCGCAATAAGCAATTCACGGTTGCGGAAGTTTTAGAGAAAAAGCCCCAGCCCTTAGACCTCTCTCAAAAAGAGGTCAAACAAAAGGAGATTGCAACTGCTTTTCTGAAATGGAGCAAACGACCTTTACGCCGAGATGTGAGAGTAGCAAAAACCTATGCTTACAATGGCTTATACTGGGAAGAGATCAACGAAGAAGAAATCTCCCGATTGGTGATGGCTTTCTTTGATGAGCATAATGGCGACTATTCTATTAGTAAAATTAAGAAAATGGCGGAATTGGCTATGCTGAAAATGCAGCCAATCCCCAGTACCAACGCTGATTATTTAGGGTTGAGAAATGGCGTAATCAATAAGAAAACGGGGGAGTTTTTGCCCCACCAAGCCGACCATTATTTACGGGGGATTGATGATTTCGAGTGCAAACCCACAGAATTAGCCACCCCTTATTTTGATGACTGGATAGCATTTATCAGCAATGGTAACGAGGAAAAGCGCCAAGCGATTTTAGCGGGGCTTTATATGGTGCTAACAAATCGCCACGAATGGCATTTATTCTTAGAAGCCACCGGCGTAGGCGGTGCAGGTAAATCTGTTTTTGGTGAAGTCGCCACGATTTTAAATGGCAGATCCAGCACAGCGATTATCAGCCTTAAATCATTTGAGAGTGCCACGTCAAGGAGCGTATTAGTTGGCAAAACCTTAGCATATAGCCCAGATCAAGCGCCTTACAAGGGGTCAGCAGATGATTTCAAAGCGGTTACTGGGGGAGATCAAACGACTGTCAAATTCCTTTACGTTGATGAGTTTTCAACCGTTGTGCCTTGTGTTTTTGTGATGAGTACAAACTATCCCATGGTTTTTACAGATCGCAACGGCGGGCTGGCAAGACGACGTGTGATTATCTACTTTGACCGAGCCGTACCCGCAGAGAAGAAAGATGTGCATTTCATTGATAAAGTGAAGAGCGAAATTTACGGCATAGTCAATAAACTGCTTGCTTGTTTCCCTAATCCTGAAACAGCGCGTCAAACCCTTGAAAGCTATCAACAACAAAAAGGCGATGCCATAGAAATCAAACGAGAAGGCAATCATTTAATTGATTTTGCCACCGCCTTTTATGTGGATAATCGCAAAAAGGCTGAAATGATGTGGGGCAGTAGCCGAACAAAGAAAAACACACGAGAAGCAATTTACAAGGCTTATCTGTTTTATTGTGAGTGTGTGAATCAAACCCCATTAAATCTCAACACGTTCAAAACGGCTTTACCTGATGCCCTAAGAGAAACGGGCGAGAAAGAAAAGCTACACGAAAAAGGGATCAGAGATGGTTACACGATGTTAAATCTACATTGGAAAGACTATCTTGCCAGTATCAAGCAATGGGAAAGCTAATCCCCTCAAATTTGGGAAACCAAGGCATTCAGCAATGAGTGCCTTTTTTATTGCCAAAAATGCGTGAAAAACAAGCAAGTGATAAAATCAAATTCACTGAAATTTTTAATCACTCTCTGAAACCCTTGTGCCACAAGGCTTTCCTGATTCAGTGAAAAAGTGACTAAAAACGCAAAAAAAGTTTTATTTTTTTTCTACAAATTTTTTATACTGTTTTGCCAACTCAAAATCCCTGATTTTTCCCCTCATGAATACCCTAACACCTCGTTGCTAATTTGATGACTGATTCTAGATTTTAGGAACACAGTTAGGAACACAGAGAAAAAATTAAAATCCAAAAATCCTTATTTATCAATGCTTTAACATCAAAGATCAGAGCCGGCAGGGGGGACCACCCTAGCTTTCATCGCCTTTCGTAATCATTCAAAAAAACCTCTTAAAGCCTTGTCTAGCAACGATTTTAAGAGTTTTTACTGTTCATAGTTGTTCGCCTTTTTTCGTTTCTAACCGCAGATTTTAGGAACACAGTTAGGAACACAGGCTATAATGCGCAAAATTCTGTGTTCCTAAAAACTCGGGAAGGGTTGCAAAGCAAGGCTCGTAGCATTTTTATTTTTCTGCACTTTATGTTCCTAAAAGGATAAATATATGGCACGTATCACAAAACCGCTGACAAATACTGAAGTTGAGAAAGCAAAACCCAAAGAAAAAGATTACAGCTTAATGGATGGTGGCGGGCTTTTCTTGCGGGTTAAAGCGAATGGCGTGAAATCGTGGTTGTTTAATTATTATCGACCGCTTACCAATAAGCGAACCAATTTAGGCATAGGGAACTACCCTGCGATTTCTTTGATGCAAGCACGGAATAAACGGGAGGAATGGCGGCTTTATTGGCTCAAGATATTGATCCTCAAATTCATTTGGAAGAAATCAATCTCAACGACAGAAAGATAACCAAAACACCTTTCAGCATATAGCCTTAGACTGGTATCAATCCAAGTATAAGAAAACAGTAATAGAAACAACGGCTACCAAAATTGGGCAAGGTTAGAAAAGCATTTATTTCCTAAGATAGGCGGGCTTTTTATTGGCAGTATTAAACCTGCTCTGCTCGTAGAAACATTGAGACCGATTGATAATGAGGGCAAGAATGATACGGTTTTCCGCTTGATTCGATTGGCCAATAACATTTTAGATCATGCAGTCAATATCGCGTGATTGAGTTTAATCCGTGTCATAAAGTCAGCAGTGCATTTACTTTGAAATCGAATAAGCACCAACCTAGCTTACCACCAGAGAAGCTGGGCGAATTTCTTGCAGCACTACACCATTCCAATAGGGATTACATCACAAAAATGCTTGTGCAATGGCTGTTATTAACAATGGTAAGAACGGCGGAAGCAGTTAGCGTGAATGGAGCGAGATTGACTTTGAGCAAGCTATTTGGCGCATTCCAGCCGAAAAGATGAAAGGTCGGAAAAATGAGAAACGCCAGCATGATGTGCCATTATCTCGCCAGGCTATGCGATACTGTTACAAATGAAGGCAATTAACAAGGGGCAGAAATATGTTTTCCCGCATTACAGCAAGCCTAATGAAGCAATGTGCTCACAAACACCGAATAATGCGATTAAACGGATTGCAAATGGTCGTTATAAGGGGCTATTGACGGCCCATGGCTTACGGAGTATCGCTAGCACTTATCTCAATGATACTTTTACAGAAGAACCCCACGTTATAGAGGCTTGTTTAGCCCACGTTGGCGAGATAGTGTTCGCAATGCTTATTTCCGCGTTTCTTATTTAGAGCGAAGAAAAAGCCATTATGCAAGCTGGGCGACTATGTTGAACAATGCTCAACCTTTTCTGCATTAACTTACCCAACATCTTAATTCATCCGCTACTGCTCTACTGCCTAGCCATTCGCTAGGCTTTTTATACTCAACCTCCCACCCCTTAAAATTTTTTCCAACTTTTAGAAATTTAGTCACTTATTCACTTATCTACTTTATTTTTTATTTAAGTTATTGAAAAGAAAAAAGAAATATAGAGTGAGTAATAGAGTGAATAGTCAGTGATAAGTGATTAAAACTAGCCGCTAGTTAAAAAATATGCCAATAGCTACCTCAATAAAGTAGGGACATTCTGAAAATCTAGGGGGATAAGAAAAGGCTACTGATCCTCTCTTATGTAAATTTTGCCGTTGTTTTCTTGCGTAGCTTTTCAAGTGAAAGACACTGTATTTACAACCAGATAAAAGGCTATATATTGTGAAAATATTGTTTTTTAAGAGGTGCGAATGCTTATTCATAATTCAATCAGAAATGAGGTTATTGAGCGATTAGCCGAGAATATGCCCGATGTGAAACATTACCACAACGGCTTGCCACGTATTTATCAAGGTGACAGTGTTTTGCCGATGATTGCTGTTTATTTGAATGATGCGGAGGGGCGACCGGTAAGATTTGGTGATGGTGGTATTGATGGTTCGCAGAGCTTAATATTTTGACCTATGTTTCTTTCGGTGAAGGGGAAGCAACCTTAGACCGTATTGCTGAAATTTTAAATCAAACCATTCTGCAAAGCGGTGATTTCCAGAATTTCCAGCTAGATCCAAGTTATGAAATGGGATACGCCTACGAATATGATACGGAAAATAATGCTTGGGCAAGTTCTTCCCTAACTTATCGCATTATTTATCAACCCAAAACTTACATTAACTTAGGAGAATCTGATGTTTA
>LVZB01000003.1 GCA_023101485.1 Pasteurellaceae bacterium Macca
GCAGGATTAGTAAAATCAGGTAAAAGAACGGTTGGCTTTTGTTGGCTTTCAAGCTCTTGCCAGCGATCAACCAAGCGAGCTGTAAATTCAGGGCTAAGTTGAGCAACAACCACATAAGTATCTCGTTTAATCAAACGGTACTCTGAAACGAGTTGCCCTAAGTGATTTTTAACTTCCTCCATTGGGGGAAGTTGGATTACCCCTTTATCTGCCAAGCGTTCGATTGAACGTTTAACATGGTCGTGTCGTGATTCGACCAATTCCGCAATTTCACGACTACTCATCGTAATGCTTGCATCTTCTTTCTGATTAGTAGATAATAATTCCGTTTTTTGCATTATTTTTACCTCAAATTACCACCGTTCCAGCGGTGGTTTTTTATTTACTGTGCAAAGCGATAGTCGCTTCAATGGTTTTACCGGTGGCGGTTTGTGAGCGGTGCAATAACTTGCGGAGAATGCTCTTTTCCACGCTCGTCAAAACGCCGTCCGCCAAAAATTCATTCAGCTTTTCAAATAACATTCCACGAGATGCCAGCTCTTGCAGTTGCAAAGTAGAAAGCTCCGTATGGTCGAACTCGTCCATATTTGGCACAGCAAAACTGACCTTGCCTAACCGGCGATTTATTTCGTCCGACCAATCACTCACACCATATTCTTGTTCAATCGCAATCAGCTCTTCATCCGTAAAGCGTTGCCCTTTGGTTTGATACAAGCGGTTATTCAATGCTTGCTCACTTAAACCGAGAAAGCCCGCCACCGCTGGCTTGCCCCCTGTGCATTTTTCTATCATTCCGATAATCGTTTGTTTCATCGCCATTATTTCCTATGGGATTTTGTGGTTTTCTTTTTGGGTGGTAGGAGTAAATTACTCACCAAGCGATTTAGCTTGACGGTATAAACGCTCATCTACTTGCAATTTGTTCTCTGTCAAAATCTGCAATCGATAAGCATTTTTCTCAGGAATAACCTCTCGCCATTGAGAAACTGCGGGATGAGGAAACACCTAATGCTTTTGCTACTTCGCCCAACGAGCCGAAATAAGCAATAACCTCTTTTTATACATATCAGCACCTTATTATTTTAAGACTTCTTTAAATATTATCATTTAAGGAAAACTTATTGCAATAAGCGTTAAGATAACTTAACAAAATAAAGGAACTCTCTATGATGTTAGAAACGATAGGGCAACGAATTAAAGCCCGTAGAAAAGAACTTGGATTAACTCAACAACAAATTGCCAAAGCGATTAAAGGCATTTCAAACGTAGCAATTTCGCAATGGGAATCGGATACCACTAAACCAAATGCTGAAAATATTTTTGATCTCGCTATCGCCTTAGAATGTGATTTAGTTTGGTTATTAAAAGGAGAGGGAAATCGCTCCAAAGCAACCCCTGCAACACAAGGAAAAAAAGTGCCAATTATTAGCTATGTACAAGCTGGCGGATGGAATGAGGTATGCAATAGAGAAGATTCCACCGGCTACGAATATCTAATGACCGATTTAGAAATCTCAGACAATGCGTTCGCCCTTGAAATCACAGGGGATTCAATGGAACCCGATTTTAAAGAAGGGGATTACATTATTATTGATCCTGATGAAAAGCCTTTAACGGGGGAATTTGTTGTCGCTGTGAATGGCGATTATCAGGCAACGTTCAAAAAATACAGAGAAACCGGTGAAATTTGATGAATTTGGACGAGCACACTTTGAGTTAATCGCCCTCAATCCTGATTATCCAAAAATGTGTTCCAGCAAACAGGAAATTCAGATTATCGGCACAATGATAGAACATCGGATTTTATCGCAGAAAGCGGTAGTCCATTTTGAGTCCTAACTTGACAAGCCGAGTAGTAAAACCCAAGAAATCTGAATTATCGGTGTGGCAGTTGAGCATAGGGCGTATTTGTAGCGGGTTAGAAGTTGGGATTTTTAAGTAAATTTAATAATTGCGAATTATTTTGAATTGACCAGAATAAGAAAGTTATCTTAGAATATAAAGCATTATGGGACGAGCAACTGAATTTCAAATCTCTCCAGCTATGATTAGCTGGATTGCAGAACGAGAAAATACCGAGCCAAAAAGCTTGGCAGAGCAACTCGCCCCTAAAAAAGTTGATCAATTCCTCTCTGGCTTAATCAGTAAAAGTATTGCCGAAAAACTAGCAAAACTGGCTGATATTCCATTTGGCTATTTATTCCTTTCTAAGCCGCCCGTTATCGATAATCCTAAATCCCTGACTTGCGCCAAACGGTCGGCGCAGAGCCATTGAGCAAAGATTTTACCGATGTGCTCAAAGATATTGAAAATAAAGTGGGTTGGTATAAAGAATTTTTGCTTGAGAATGGCAATGACACACCGCTTCATTTTGTGAATAAATTCCCATATTCTTCTGCACTCAGTCATTATGAGGTCGCTCAAGATATAGCAAAAATTATCCACTTTTCCATTGAGAAAGATCTACCGAACATTTCTCGAGAAGGATACTACGTGAATTATCCGCTCGCTTTGAGCAAATTGGTATTCTAATTTTTAAAAATGGCCGTAGTAGGCAACAATAATAAGCGCAAATTGAATGTAGAAGAATTTCGTGGCTTGCACTGATCGACAACTTAGCCCCAGCTATATTCATCAATAACGCCGATCACCCATCTGCGCAGCTATTTACTTTACTGCACGAAGTGGCACATATTTGGATTGGTCAAAATGGGGTATCCTCTTGGAACCAAGACAGAGCGGTCGAATCCTTTTGCAATAAAGTCGCCGCTGAATTTCTAATGCCCGAAGTCACATTTTTAACCAAGTGGGCAGAGTGCGATGAAAACCACACCGAATATGTGGCGAGCTATTTCAAAGTAAGTCTGCTTGCTGCTGTAGTAAAAGCCGTTCAACTTGACCTATTGCCACAGGAAGCGATTGAGAAAGCGAGAAGACAACTTAAAGCACAACCGCAAGACTCCAGCGCTGGCGGACATTTTTACAATATGTTTCCTGTAAAAAACAGTCGTCGCTTTACTGATGCCGTCGTTAATCAAGCAATGAGCCTAAATTTACCCTTGAGAGAAGCAGGTAAATTGCTCAATGTTCACGCTGATACCGTGTTGTCTACTCTCGCTATAAAAGGAAGAAATTATGGAACGCTTCCTGATTGATGCAAATATCTTTATCACCCGCAAAAAATCTCTATTATCAATTTGGCTTTTGCCAAGCCTTTTGGGATTTTTTAGCCACAATGCACCAAAAAGGCATCGTATTTAGCATTCAAGCCGTTAAGCAAGAAATGCTGCGACAAAACGACAGCTTGAAAGATTGGGTGAATGCACAACCTGACACTTTTTTTGAAGATCACTATCAATCAGCAGCGAGCTACGCTACATTGATGAACTATGCGCAAGGTTAGATGTAAAGCAAATTGCTAAAGATGACTTTGCAAAACAAGAGAATGCAGATGCTTGGCTATTAGCACACGCCCTTGAACAAGGTTTTACCCTTATCACTCACGAAAGCTTTAACCCAGCGGCAAAAAGACGCATTATGATTCCGAACGTCGCCCAAGCTCACAATATCAAAGTTGTTACACTCTTTGAATTTCTGGAAAAATTTTCAGATCAAAATTTCACCCCTAAAAAATAACATCGCCCGCACCAAGCGGGCTTTTTTCTTGCCTAAAATCTACTCTTAACTACCCCTTACTATTCTAAACCCCTAATTTATTCCCCATTTTTACCTTTTTTTGTTCGCAATCGAATTTGCCTCACATAAATGGCAGACAACAAGCGGCCACTTTTCACTAATTTTTTGCAATTTTGCCCTACTTGCCTTTCCTTAAAGCTCAAAAAACAAGCAATCGAAAATATCTAACTCTTTGAAATTAAAGCAATCTTAAATTTATATTTAAGATTTATTAAAATAACTCTTGCTTGTGATATTAAGATTTCTTAATATACACCCATCAAAACAAACCACCCACCGAAAACGTGGGAATGCTCTTTAACAAATCATTGATAAAAACACACCGCTTGCCAATGGTGAGATGGTATCAACAGGACGGAAGAAAGCCCGAACCAAGCAGTGTGAAGTATCAGCGTCACAAGTTTAGCAACGGCAGTGAATCGTGAAGCATAGGCGACTGATACCGCCCTTTTCTAAAGGGCATTCAAAACCGCATTTACAAAGCACCAAAATCAATACTCCGCAAGGTGATTTTTAATTACCAAGCTCGGTATTCATTGCGAGAAATGTCAGAAAGTGCGGTTTTGAATGGCAATAACAAGCCTTGAGCCTTGCAAGGATAAATTCCCTATATTCTAGGGAAGATTCAGAAAATCTAGGGATATTCAGCAACACACCTTTATTGCGGAATTTTCGGAAATCTATCCGAAAAAGGCACAAACTAGCCGAATAATTGAACCGCCCCCTTAATTTTGAGGAGAGCTACCTCTCAACCGTTCGGAAATTCCGAACAGTTCAGCAAGAAGGGGAAAGAACGGTTACACGGGAATTAGGCAATAGTCCCCCTCAATTTTGAGGAAAGCTACCGCCACAAATACCCACCGAAATTATTTTAGTAGTATCTCACGCAGTTTATTAGCCCTAAATAGTATATAAACACTAATAAAATCAAATGGATATTTTTTTAAAACATTACAAGGATAAGAAAGGCAGCCATTGAAAGCCACATTTGGGGTATCCGTTAAATTGTTTAACTACCTTTATTCAAGCCTTGAATGTGGCTCTCAATGGCAATAACGATACTAATAGCTATTAGTCGAGACACTCCACTCTGCCCACTGTAACCGGTGGGCTTTTTATAAGGAAAATCCACATGAACCAACTCACAGAAACTGAAAAACAAAACATCATCAACGGTGAATTTGAGCTTGTGCTGAAAGATGACGGCAGTTATTTACTGCAGTTCGTTTTAAATAGCGGACAGCCAAATTTCCCAGTCGATTTCAACGCGCTGCGCAACATCGTACTTGATGAGAATTTTCAATCAAAACTCTCTACTCGCTTAGTTGTTCGATAGTTGTAACTCAAGCCCCGTTTGGGGCTTTTTATTTAATGGAGCAAAAAATGAACTTCAAATCTTACTTCAAAACCGCCTTTCAAGGCTTTTTCTTAGGTGCAGTAGTGAGCCTATTCCTCATTCTTGCCGTCACCTTCTCCCTATCAAGTTGCAACCCACCTCCTGCCCCCGTACCAATGGGCAAAGTCACTGTTGAACCAATGCAAACTGCCGAACACCTCTGGACAGAAGCCAATTTCAAAGCAGTGTGAAGTATCAGCGTCACAAGTTTAGCAACGGCAATGAATCGTGAAGCATAGGCGACTGATACCGCCCTTTTCTAAAGGGCATTCAAAACCGCATTTACAAAGCACCAAAATCAACACTCCGCAAGGTGATTTTTAATTACCAAGCTCGGTATTCATTGCGAGAAATGTCAGAAAGTGCGGTTTTGAATGGCAATAACAAGACTAATAGCCATTAGTCGAGACACTCCACTCTGCCCACTGTAACAGGTGGGCTTTTTAAGCAATTTACTTGACTTTTTGAATATATGGTATTTTTAAATAAGAAAATTTATGACATAATGGAATCAAGTTATAAATTGATCTTTGAAAGCCTATGTAAACATTTCATTACATAGGCTATTTTTGTACCTTAAACTGTTTATTTAAGGAGAATTGTATGGCTTATTCAGCAATGCAAATAGCGAATGCCTTTATTCAAAAGGCACAAGAGGGCAAAATTCCAGCCCTGACTCCAATGAAACTACAAAAACTGATGTTTTTTGCTCAATCTTGGTACTTACGAAATCAAGGTTGCCGATTATTTAATGATGAATTCGTTCGTTGGCGATATGGTCCTGTTATCCAGTCTGTTTACTATGAATTTGCACGTAATGGGGGTTCGGTGATTAGCTCTCTTGCTAAAGATGCTTTCGGTGTGATCGACCCAAATTTAGATAATACTGATGAAATATTTCTGAATCGTATTATTAATACTTACGGAGCATTTAGCGGTTGGCAATTATCTGAAATGACTCATAATGAAAAAGGTGCTTGGGCAATGAATTCATTGGGCACAGTTATTACTGATAAGGAAATGCTAAATGGAATCGTTTGATTCGGATTTAACACGAGGGCAATCACCTGAAACAACAAGTGAACCAAATGAGAGAGAAGAGCAATATATTGTTCAAGCAAGAGAAAATGAACATAATCGCCAAGAAACTGTAAAAGATGAATTGCACAACTGGATCATTTGGTTTATTCGTGCTTTTTTATCAGCAGCCCTTATTGCTGGACTCGTCTATTTTTGGCATTTAGTTACACCAGAATACGTTACTTGGAATGGCTGCCCTATACTTAGAATGCACTTTTTAAAAGCTGAACAGCTTGATAAATTAAGTGCATTTTTTGTAACTGTCGTATTATCAAGTACATTTACAGGTTACGCAAAAAAATATATATCCTAACTATTTAATATAATAATTATCAATATTGACACCCCGCCCCTTTCGGACTAAACTAGCCCCACTTTCAACAGAAAGTCGGGATTGGTCTCTTGACAGAAAGTAAAAGCGGGCGGAAATGATAACACGCCTTTAAGCGTGTTTTTTTATATCTGCAAAATAGTAAATCTACCTTTTTAACAAATTTGTTAAAAAGTCCAATGATGAGCTGAATAGGAGGATTGCAAAATCCGCCGTACCCGCTTTTACGGTAAGACCAATTCTATTCAGTTCATCACCAATGATTGGTCTCTGCGGTGATGAGTTTTAAAAACTTAAAAGCGGAGAATGTCAAAATGACAAATTCAAATCTTATTGCCATATTCAATGGTCAAATCGCCCATCAATCAGTTCAACTTTGTAACGCTCGTGAGCTTCATTCTTTCTTAGAAAGCCAACGTCAATATGCAAATTGGATTTCTGAACGGATCAAAGACTACGGCTTCACCGAAAACGAAGACTACATCATCGTTACCGAACGCACCAACGGACGCCCACGCAAGGAATACCACATCACCCTTGATATGGGCAAAGAACTCGCCATGGTCGAACGCAACGAAAAAGGCAGACAAATCCGCAAATACTTTATTGAATGCGAAAGACAAGCCAAACAAAAAAACGAAGAAAATCGACCGCTTGCAATCCCCGAAAAAACCTACACCTTCACGCTAACAGAATACGAACTGCGAAAATTAGCGTGGCTATGGAAGATTGCCGAAAGAATGCGAAACATTCTCTACGCTCTCAACGACCCACTCGAAAAACTCGGCTCACGCTACTCGGCTTGTGTTTATGGGGCAAGTCGAGAATACAAACTAAGCCTAGACGAGTGCCAAAAACTGCTTACCAGAATGACCGCAGACGTAGAATGCCACCCCAACGATTCTCGCAATCACTGGCAACGTGTTCTCCCCGAACTGCGTAAAGGCAAACTCAACAACCCGATTTAATTAACCTAACCCACCCCTGACTGCTATTTCCCTTTAGAAATTCGGCAGGGGCTTTCTGCAACCTTTTTTCAGCAAATGGAGCAAAAAATGAACCTCAAACATTACTTCAAAACCGCCTTTCAAGGCTTTTTCTTAGGTGCAGTAGTGAGCCTATTCCTCATTCTTGCCGTCACCTTCTCCCTCAACAGTTGCGAACCAAAGCCCGTACCCATGGGCAAGCAAGTCACTGTTGAGCCAGTGCAAACTGCCGAGAAAATCTGGACAGAGGACGATTTCAAACAAGCCGAAATTGACCCGCTGGACGTGGCTTACAACGTTATCGAACCCCACCTACCGCCACCGGATAACGTGGTGGAGGAAGATGCCGAGCTGATTAAAACCCATACCCAAAAGCAATTACAACGCCAAACCGCACATAAAAAATCTAAACCACCCACAACACCCCAAAAAGCCTTGAATATCAAGCATTCTTTGATTTTGAGCAAATCTCAAAACACCACAATCACCCACAATAAATCACATTTTTAGGAGTATTTTTTGTAGTAATTTGTAGGAAAAAAATAGAGGATTTTTCAAAATGGCAAGACGAACATATAGTCTTAATCACACCGAGATAAGCAATGCGAAACCCAAAGCAAAGGACTACAAGTTAGCAGACGGGCAAGGCTTATTTTTAATTGTGAAAGCAACAGGGGCGAAATTATGGCGGTTTAATTATTGTAAACCATTCACCAAAAAACGAACTGAAATTAGCTTAGGGCGATTTCCTGAAGTATCACTGAAACAGGCTAGAGACAAGCGAGCAGAATACCGAGCATTATTGGCGGAGAATATCGACCCACAAACGCACCGCCAACAGGAAAAGCTAAAGGCTAAAATCCCTACACTTTTTGAAATGGCTCAACAGTGGTACAAACTAAAGGAAACTCAAATTAAACCAAACACACTAAACGGCTATTGGAGAATGCTCAATAATCATTTATTTCCAAAAAGCGGATACATTCCGATAAATGAGATTTTACCACCGATCATTAAAACGATATTACAACCTTTAGAAAAGCGAAAGGCAACCCTAACCATACACCGCATTTTATCGTTGCTTAATGAGATAATGTCATTTGCTATCAATAGCGGACTAATTGAGACGAACCGTTGCATTTCTCTTTCAAAAACCTTTACCCAACATAAGAGGCAACATTTAGCAACAATCCGCCCCGAAGAATTGCCTGATTTTCTCAATGTATTACACAACTACAAGGCATTAGGCAGGGTGAAAACGTTGATTTTGTGGCAACTGCTGACAATGACCCGACCAAGCGAGGCAGCGGGGGCAAAATGGGCGGAGATTGATTTAACCGCTAAAACGTGGACAATTCCCGCCAGTCGAATGAAGATGGGCAAAGAGCATATAATACCGCTATCAACACAAGCTATCAGCCTTTTGCGGTTTGAGTGGCAATTTTCACATAATAGCTCTTATGTTTTCCCTAGCATTAAGAGAAAAAACAAGCCCCCAAGTTCAAGAACGCAAGGGCAAGCTATCAGTGCAACAGTCTTTAGAAACCGCCTCACTGCCCACGGCTTACGCTCAATCGCAAGCACTTACCTCAACGAATACGAGCCAATGATAAATTCTGACGTTATTGAGGCTTGCCTATCCCACGTCATAGGCTCACAGGTTCGCAGGGCGTATAATCGCTCAAACTATTTAGAACACCGCAAGCCAGTGATGCAATTATGGGGGGATTATGTAGAACAATGCGCACCGCCTAACACATTCCCCAAATTCACCCTAGGAGAAGATTAAATGCCGACCTTAACCAACGACCGCCAAGAGCAATTTGCGCAACACTATGCCCGACTAGGCAACGCTACCCACGCCCTTAAAGCCGTTTTAGGCAATGAGCGAGCGGAAAGAATGCAACCGCACAGCCTAAGAGCAAGAGCCAATGAGTTAAAGAATAATTACAAGGTAGTCGAGCGAGTAGATGAAATTTTGACGGAAATGCGAGAGCGTGGCGAGGTTATCCCTCACTTTCGCCCGACAACGTGGAGTGATAAAAAAGCGTAAAGTGTGGTAATCAAAGATTGGGTACTTTTACGGTAGTGTTTATATTTAAAGATCGGGTAATATTAGACTAAGTATCTCCATAACAAGCGGTCAATTTTGGCGGAGATTTTGCGAATGAACCACGAAAGATCGTAGAGAAAAGTTGAGAATGTTTATTCTCCTTTTTGGTATCTGATTTTTCCATTCTGGAACAGTAAAAGACTGAATTTTCGGAGCAGTACGCGCGTGCGCGGCAAAAGCGAGAGGGCAAGAAATCGGCTAGAATATCGCCCCACAGATTTTATGGAGAAAGCTCGATGCAATGCCAAACCGCCAAACAAAACCCCGTTTTAATGAATACCGCTATCCGCCATTATCTCAATCGAAAAGCACGCACAGCAACGCCCCTATTCACTTTTGAGAGCCTTTATAGCGAATGCGAGCCTTACCCCTTGGCGGAATTGCTTATCGTCTTAAATTGGCGGATTGAAGCACTAAAACAAGCGCGAGAAGAAAGCCCACATCCAAGCAATGATTTAATCACCATTCATACACTTGAAAATCAGCAGGCACGATTAACAAAGATTTACCAGCAACAAGACAACTAATTAACTCAACACCTCAAAACAAAGCCCGATATTCTTTCACCATGATGAAAAATATTGGGCTTTTTGTTTTAACTCTTTCTAAATTAGAATAAATGGAGCGTTAAGAATGATTATGATTGATTATGAACCATTAAGACGGTATGATTTTACCGCTTTCAATAAAGCAAAAGGGCGTGGAAACCCTTTATTGAGAGACTACAAGGCAGATTATAGCACGCCCTTAGCGTGTTTTTTATTATCTGTTGCTAACCCCAAAATAGATCCGCCATACGTTCGAGCTATGGGGACTATTTCACCATATAGACCGCAACCAATGGCGGATCTATTTTCAATGGTAGCACTTAATGGGAAAGGTTCGCCCTTTGCCGTTAGACCTTGTAGGACGGTTTTCCACCCCGTTAAGTGTTACCGCCAAAATCCGTGGAAAGATTTAGCGGTAATTCCTCAAAATATCTACAAGGAATTATCACCAATGATTTACACCTACCGAGCTCAACGGGGAGCAGGGGAAACGACCCGTACCCTAAATATCAGCTTTTACGCCCGCAATTTCACCGAAGCCAAAAGCAAATTACAGGCATTCAGCCCAAACCAGCCACCGCTATTTATCAAACGCTTGCCGGTAACAAAATGTTCCCAAAATCAGACCGCTTGTTTAGCGAGCCAAGGGGGGATTTATGCGTAATTCCCACCCAATCCCAAATCTACAAGACAAATTAAAACAAGAAATGGACACGCTTTACAGCTTAGGCACGATGATTGAATGCTTGGCGAGTGTCGTTCCTGATAATGAATTTGTACCGCTTAATGAAGGTTCTTTCAACTTTGCCCTAAAAAGAATCAGCCTTGATTTATTCAATGGCTTAGAGCGTATTCAAGACTTAATGGATAGCCTTAGCAAAGGGGGCAAAGATGCGTAACTCGACCCAACCCCAAGCCGAGCATTTAAACGAAGCGAGCAAAGCATTTTGGCAGGCTTATTCACTTCTTCAAATGACGGCTAACGGTATCCAAAGCAATAGCGACCCACACACGATTATTTCAGCATTAAACGGTATTTCTGCCTTAATGAATGAGGGCTTAAATCACTTGGGGGAACTATGACAATGGAACACACCTACTGGCAGATTATCGCCTACCCACAAGGGCAACAAAAGCCCGTTATTGTCGGGAGTGAAACCGAGCTAAACAAAGCCATGACCGCCATCAAGCAAGCGGTAAAAGCGAATCCACACTACCACGCATTCACATTGAAAAAATTCACAACAGGGGGAGAACATGCGACACCTTAGCCGAAACTATGCGGACACTATCGACACCCTTGCGAGCCTTATCGGCGACCATTTAGCCGAAATCGACGAGGCAAGAATGGCGATAAAAATTCAGACCGATAAAGAGAATTTAATCCCTGATGAAACCGTCCTTGCCAATGCGATTTTACACATAGGCGAACAAGCCAAAGCCATTAAGGAGCAAGCGGAAATCTGGCTGGCTTTTCATCAAGCAGTGATGGATAGGTTCACCCAAACCAAACAGGCAAAAGCCGTTATTTTCACACAGGAAACCGAGATCACGGAGGCAGACAATGACTAACCCAAACCGCCAACCACAAAACCCGATGGATGCTTTAAAAGCGTGGAAAGCGAACCACCGCAAAAACGCCACAAAACAGCCAGAGAGCGATTTAACCGAAAAGCCAAGTAAAGATACCCGTTCACCGAAGAAAACCACACAGCAAGCTCAACAAGGGGCAAAACCGCCAAGAATAAAAGATTTTCCCCAGCTTAACCGCCAATTTTGGCTTGCCCGAGAAAGTGTGATGCGGTGCTTTACGCAATACCCCGATAAATTCCACTACAAGGCGCAGTTAGCCAAAGAGTGTAGAGCTTTGGCGGAGGGATTAAAGCAAGGCGATGACACCGCCAAAACCTACCTAATCGGGCAACTTTACGCCTTAGCTGGCAGTGTAAAAACGGCTCAACGGCAAAATGAGATAACGGACACCGCTCCACAGGTAAGGGACACGCAAGCTATTGCTGATATGACTTACCTTGTTACTTTGGCGGAGAGCTATTTCACTGCTCTTCATCAAGGCGGAAATGTATTAAGGGAAAACGGCACACTATTAACGGACACGGAAATCCAAGCCGAAGCCTTTTCTGCCCTTGCCCAAGTGAAGCATTTTTTAACCCAATGGAGTGAGGCAAAAAATCATCAAAATCAGACCGCTTGTAAAACCGCTCTAAAAAGCGATTAACGCAACTTTCACTTAAATCTAATAAATCACAAGGGCAAAGAATAAAAACGCGCGAGAGCCTCTAATTTTGCCCTTAAATCGCAAATTCAACCGAAAAAGGATGATTAACATGACTTTAACCGAAAAACAAACCGAGAACACATCAACAGCAACCCAAGCCTTCACCCTTGAAATGACAACCGCCAACGGCTTGACCCGTTATTACAGCAAAGAAGATTTAATCGAATGTGGCATTTTTGGCAGTAAGACAAGCATTGACCGTTATGTCGCTATGGGCAAACTTAAAAAAATCAAATTAGGGCGTTCTGTTCGCTTTTCAGCGGAAGCCGTGGCGGAGTTTATCCAACAATGCCAACAAGATAGCCATTCAAATTAGGGGGCAATATGGAAAAAAACGAGCCAAAAATCCCCCATGAAGAAATCGTTATTAAAGCTACGCTACAAGGCGGATTCTCTGAAATGGAAAGCGTACTCAAACATCATTTCACCAGTGGTCGCAATTACATCAGCACTTTAGAACGGCATTTAGGCGTGAAATTCCACCGAGAGAAAGAG
The DNA here is from genome assembly GCA_023101485.1 of Pasteurellaceae bacterium Macca. Classification (GTDB taxonomy): domain Bacteria; phylum Pseudomonadota; class Gammaproteobacteria; order Enterobacterales; family Pasteurellaceae; genus LVZB01. The sequence goes on from LVZB01000003.1 coordinate 12,942, forward strand.
CAAGCCCAAAATGGCGGATTGTATTATCGCTACACCGTGGCAGACCGCCAAACCGCCCAAAAGCTATTAACCTATGCGAACCACAAAGCCGAAAGGTATCACCGCACAGCATTCACGCAGGCAGAGATTAAAGCGATTTTGGCAAGGTTTAACCACGAAGAAACCGAATAACACAGGATACGAAAATGAAAAAATCAAAGTTTATCGATTATTCCACTATCACCGATTTACCACAACACGAGCAAGAAGCGATTAAGCGAGCGATTGAAGGCATTGCCAAAGCAGAAAATGGGCGATATTTCCCACAGCTTACCGCTCTTTTTGAGCAAATTGCTACGCAGTTAGAAGATCCAAAACAGACAGATACGGAAACCGTGTTACTGCTAGGGCGTGAATTACACACCATTACAAGCGGACTGCTAAGAGCATTGAGCCACTACCCCGAAGACATAACAAATTTATTCTTCAAAGGCGCAAGCCATAGGCAAGTTTACAAAGGATTGTCAGGGCTTGCGATTAACGACTTATTCCACCATTTTATCGGTATCGGCTTAGCTTGCGAAATGAGGCGTTTACAAGCTATCAGCAATGGCGAAATCCCCTCACAAGATGCTTACGGCAATTTAGCAGACTAAGGCGAAGAAATGAGTAATGCGAAAGGCAGACGTGGGAAACTGGCACGATACAAAGCCGTAACAGGCGGAGGGACGTTCTCAATGTTACGGCACGATCTTGTCAAAAGCCCTGAATTTATCAACCTATCCCCCTCGGCAAACAAGGTACTCACAATTCTAATCGGCACGCATACGACTGAACCTAACAACAACGGGAATTTATCCGCCCCCTTACCGCAATCTTATGAGCGGTTCGGAATGTCAGATAAAACCTTACAGCGAGCTTTAAAAGAATTGGTAGAGCGTGAATTCCTTGAAGTCAGCAAACAAGGCTTTAAATCACAGTGTACGCTTTACGCCTTGACTTGTTACCCTATCGGGGATTTTGGCGGCAAGATAGATTTAAGACCCACATCAAAGCCAAGCGATAAATGGAAAAAACATAGACCGCCAACCGCTTAACAATATCGCCTTTCATTTTCGCAATGAGGGCGATTTTTTCAGACTAATTTTTCACTGTTTCGACCAAAATTGACCGCACGCCTATTTTAACCCTATTTTTCTCTTTGACACGCAAATTAAAAACACTGCCTATGGCTAATATATTAATAGGTAAGTAAATTTTACTTATCAAAAAACCTAAAAATAGCCGTTTTTAAAGTAATTTTTACTTATCAAAAAGAAAAAATAGACAATTTAAGATTAAATTTCAAACGATTCTAAGTAAAATTTACTTATCACATAAGTAAAAATTACTTATCAAAAAATCGAAATTATAAGCGGTAGAGTGAGCGATAGCCCCCATTTTGCCTATTGCAATAGTCCCTGAATGGGATATAATAGAATTAATCCCAAACAGGACTATGACAAATGAGAATAATCGCTACCTCAACCTTGACCGCTTATTGGCAGAAACACCCCGACACAGAGCAACCGCTGAAAGCGTGGATTGCCGAGGTTCGCAAAGCACAATGGCAGAATGTTCATGAAATCAAAGCCCAATATCGCAATGCGAGTATTCTCAAAAATCGCAGAGTAGTATTCAACATCAAAGGCAACGACCACCGCTTAATCGTAGCAATCGCTTTCAAAATGGGAGCGGTTTATATCAAGTTTATTGGCACGCATAAAGAATACGACCAAATCAACGCAGACACCGTGGAGAACTAAGCAATGAACATCAAACCAATCAGAACCGAGCAAGACTACCAAAACGCCCTGAAAGCCATAGAGCCATTATTTGACAAGGAAGTATTGCCCCCAGAGGAAGAAGATTTTTTTGAGGTGATGCTTACCTTGATTGAAAACTATGAGGCAAAGCATTACCCGATTGACCTACCCGACCCAATCGAGGCAATCAAATTTAGAATGGAGCAACAGGGCATAGAGATTAAAGACCTAGACGGTATTATCGGCAAGCCTAATCGAGTGTATGAAATCCTCAATAAAACCCGACCGCTAAGCCTGAATATGATCCGCCAACTTCACAGCAAGCTAGGCATTGGGGCAGAGATTTTAATTCAGCCTACCCACGCTTAACCTACATTCCACGCTCCTCAAATTACAGGAGCGTTTTTATTTGCCTATCACTAACAACTTGAAGAAACCTGAAACGACCTCACAAAACGCCATATTCAAGCAGATAGAGACACCGCCAAGCCCGCAGTTTACCTTGATCAAACAAAGCCATTTTTGAGTAAAACCCGTTGGCATATAAGGCTTACAAGCCTGATCATAGACCGCAGGTTAACCCCTTAAAAATACCAAAGACGACCGACAACTACTATCATCACTAAACCCTTATCACATAACGGAATAGCCTTTAAAAAATGGCAAGAAGATGATGATGCCTTAACCCCGAAAAATGAGCCGAACACCACGCTCCCACAACCCCGTGGAAGCCCCACCCCGTCGGGAGTACCTTTACAAATAAACTCCCTATATTCTAGGGAAGATTCAGAAAATCTAGGGATATTCAGCAACACACCTTTATTGCGGAATTTTCGGAAATCTATCCGAAAAAGGCACAAACTAGCCGAATAATTGAACCGCCCCCTTAATTTTGAGGAGAGCTACCGCCACAAATACCTACCGAAATTATTTTAGTAGTATCTTTATGAATTTTTTAGCCTTGAATATCAATTTATTTTCAAATAAATCAATAGGTTATGCTTTTAAATACAATTACAACGCCAAACCGCACATAAAAAATCTAAACCACCCACAACACCCCAAAAAGCCTTGAATATCAAGCATTCTTTGATTTTGAGCAAATCTCAAAACACCACAATCACCCACAATAAATCACATTTTTAGGAGTATTTTTTGTAGTAATTTGTAGGAAAAAAATAGAGGATTTTTCAAAATGGCAAGACGAACATATAGTCTTAATCACACCGAGATAAGCAATGCGAAACCCAAAGCAAAGGACTACAAGTTAGCAGACGGGCAAGGCTTATTTTTAATTGTGAAAGCAACAGGGGCGAAATTATGGCGGTTTAATTATTGTAAACCATTCACCAAAAAACGAACTGAAATTAGCTTAGGGCGATTTCCTGAAGTATCACTGAAACAGGCTAGAGACAAGCGAGCAGAATACCGAGCATTATTGGCGGAGAATATCGACCCACAAACGCACCGCCAACAGGAAAAGCTAAAGGCTAAAATCCCTACACTTTTTGAAATGGCTCAACAGTGGTACAAACTAAAGGAAACTCAAATTAAACCAAACACACTAAACGGCTATTGGAGAATGCTCAATAATCATTTATTTCCAAAAAGCGGATACATTCCGATAAATGAGATTTTACCACCGATCATTAAAACGATATTACAACCTTTAGAAAAGCGAAAGGCAACCCTAACCATACACCGCATTTTATCGTTGCTTAATGAGATAATGTCATTTGCTATCAATAGCGGACTAATTGAGACGAACCGTTGCATTTCTCTTTCAAAAACCTTTACCCAACATAAGAGGCAACATTTAGCAACAATCCGCCCCGAAGAATTGCCTGATTTTCTCAATGTATTACACAACTACAAGGCATTAGGCAGGGTGAAAACGTTGATTTTGTGGCAACTGCTGACAATGACCCGACCAAGCGAGGCAGCGGGGGCAAAATGGGCGGAGATTGATTTAACCGCTAAAACGTGGACAATTCCCGCCAGTCGAATGAAGATGGGCAAAGAGCATATAATACCGCTATCAACACAAGCTATCAGCCTTTTGCGGTTTGAGTGGCAATTTTCACATAATAGCTCTTATGTTTTCCCTAGCATTAAGAGAAAAAACAAGCCCCCAAGTTCAAGAACGCAAGGGCAAGCTATCAGTGCAACAGTCTTTAGAAACCGCCTCACTGCCCACGGCTTACGCTCAATCGCAAGCACTTACCTCAACGAATACGAGCCAATGATAAATTCTGACGTTATTGAGGCTTGCCTATCCCACGTCATAGGCTCACAGGTTCGCAGGGCGTATAATCGCTCAAACTATTTAGAACACCGCAAGCCAGTGATGCAATTATGGGGGATTATGTAGAACAATGCGCACCGCCTAACACATTCCCCAAATTCACCCTAGGAGAAGATTAAATGCCGACCTTAACCAACGACCGCCAAGAGCAATTTGCGCAACACTATGCCCGACTAGGCAACGCTACCCACGCCCTTAAAGCCGTTTTAGGCAATGAGCGAGCGGAAAGAATGCAACCGCACAGCCTAAGAGCAAGAGCCAATGAGTTAAAGAATAATTACAAGGTAGTCGAGCGAGTAGATGAAATTTTGACGGAAATGCGAGAGCGTGGCGAGGTTATCCCTCACTTTCGCCCGACAACGTGGAGTGATAAAAAAGCGTAAAGTGTGGTAATCAAAGATTGGGTACTTTTACGGTAGTGTTTATATTTAAAGATCGGGTAATATTAGACTAAGTATCTCCATAACAAGCGGTCAATTTTGGCGGAGATTTTGCGAATGAACCACGAAAGATCGTAGAGAAAAGTTGAGAATGTTTATTCTCCTTTTTGGTATCTGATTTTTCCATTCTGGAACAGTAAAAGACTGAATTTTCGGAGCAGTACGCGCGTGCGCGGCAAAAGCGAGAGGGCAAGAAATCGGCTAGAATATCGCCCCACAGATTTTATGGAGAAAGCTCGATGCAATGCCAAACCGCCAAACAAAACCCCGTTTTAATGAATACCGCTATCCGCCATTATCTCAATCGAAAAGCACGCACAGCAACGCCCCTATTCACTTTTGAGAGCCTTTATAGCGAATGCGAGCCTTACCCCTTGGCGGAATTGCTTATCGTCTTAAATTGGCGGATTGAAGCACTAAAACAAGCGCGAGAAGAAAGCCCACATCCAAGCAATGATTTAATCACCATTCATACACTTGAAAATCAGCAGGCACGATTAACAAAGATTTACCAGCAACAAGACAACTAATTAACTCAACACCTCAAAACAAAGCCCGATATTCTTTCACCATGATGAAAAATATTGGGCTTTTTGTTTTAACTCTTTCTAAATTAGAATAAATGGAGCGTTAAGAATGATTATGATTGATTATGAACCATTAAGACGGTATGATTTTACCGCTTTCAATAAAGCAAAAGGGCGTGGAAACCCTTTATTGAGAGACTACAAGGCAGATTATAGCACGCCCTTAGCGTGTTTTTTATTATCTGTTGCTAACCCCAAAATAGATCCGCCATACGTTCGAGCTATGGGGACTATTTCACCATATAGACCGCAACCAATGGCGGATCTATTTTCAATGGTAGCACTTAATGGGAAAGGTTCGCCCTTTGCCGTTAGACCTTGTAGGACGGTTTTCCACCCCGTTAAGTGTTACCGCCAAAATCCGTGGAAAGATTTAGCGGTAATTCCTCAAAATATCTACAAGGAATTATCACCAATGATTTACACCTACCGAGCTCAACGGGGAGCAGGGGAAACGACCCGTACCCTAAATATCAGCTTTTACGCCCGCAATTTCACCGAAGCCAAAAGCAAATTACAGGCATTCAGCCCAAACCAGCCACCGCTATTTATCAAACGCTTGCCGGTAACAAAATGTTCCCAAAATCAGACCGCTTGTTTAGCGAGCCAAGGGGGGATTTATGCGTAATTCCCACCCAATCCCAAATCTACAAGACAAATTAAAACAAGAAATGGACACGCTTTACAGCTTAGGCACGATGATTGAATGCTTGGCGAGTGTCGTTCCTGATAATGAATTTGTACCGCTTAATGAAGGTTCTTTCAACTTTGCCCTAAAAAGAATCAGCCTTGATTTATTCAATGGCTTAGAGCGTATTCAAGACTTAATGGATAGCCTTAGCAAAGGGGGCAAAGATGCGTAACTCGACCCAACCCCAAGCCGAGCATTTAAACGAAGCGAGCAAAGCATTTTGGCAGGCTTATTCACTTCTTCAAATGACGGCTAACGGTATCCAAAGCAATAGCGACCCACACACGATTATTTCAGCATTAAACGGTATTTCTGCCTTAATGAATGAGGGCTTAAATCACTTGGGGGAACTATGACAATGGAACACACCTACTGGCAGATTATCGCCTACCCACAAGGGCAACAAAAGCCCGTTATTGTCGGGAGTGAAACCGAGCTAAACAAAGCCATGACCGCCATCAAGCAAGCGGTAAAAGCGAATCCACACTACCACGCATTCACATTGAAAAAATTCACAACAGGGGGAGAACATGCGACACCTTAGCCGAAACTATGCGGACACTATCGACACCCTTGCGAGCCTTATCGGCGACCATTTAGCCGAAATCGACGAGGCAAGAATGGCGATAAAAATTCAGACCGATAAAGAGAATTTAATCCCTGATGAAACCGTCCTTGCCAATGCGATTTTACACATAGGCGAACAAGCCAAAGCCATTAAGGAGCAAGCGGAAATCTGGCTGGCTTTTCATCAAGCAGTGATGGATAGGTTCACCCAAACCAAACAGGCAAAAGCCGTTATTTTCACACAGGAAACCGAGATCACGGAGGCAGACAATGACTAACCCAAACCGCCAACCACAAAACCCGATGGATGCTTTAAAAGCGTGGAAAGCGAACCACCGCAAAAACGCCACAAAACAGCCAGAGAGCGATTTAACCGAAAAGCCAAGTAAAGATACCCGTTCACCGAAGAAAACCACACAGCAAGCTCAACAAGGGGCAAAACCGCCAAGAATAAAAGATTTTCCCCAGCTTAACCGCCAATTTTGGCTTGCCCGAGAAAGTGTGATGCGGTGCTTTACGCAATACCCCGATAAATTCCACTACAAGGCGCAGTTAGCCAAAGAGTGTAGAGCTTTGGCGGAGGGATTAAAGCAAGGCGATGACACCGCCAAAACCTACCTAATCGGGCAACTTTACGCCTTAGCTGGCAGTGTAAAAACGGCTCAACGGCAAAATGAGATAACGGACACCGCTCCACAGGTAAGGGACACGCAAGCTATTGCTGATATGACTTACCTTGTTACTTTGGCGGAGAGCTATTTCACTGCTCTTCATCAAGGCGGAAATGTATTAAGGGAAAACGGCACACTATTAACGGACACGGAAATCCAAGCCGAAGCCTTTTCTGCCCTTGCCCAAGTGAAGCATTTTTTAACCCAATGGAGTGAGGCAAAAAATCATCAAAATCAGACCGCTTGTAAAACCGCTCTAAAAAGCGATTAACGCAACTTTCACTTAAATCTAATAAATCACAAGGGCAAAGAATAAAAACGCGCGAGAGCCTCTAATTTTGCCCTTAAATCGCAAATTCAACCGAAAAAGGATGATTAACATGACTTTAACCGAAAAACAAACCGAGAACACATCAACAGCAACCCAAGCCTTCACCCTTGAAATGACAACCGCCAACGGCTTGACCCGTTATTACAGCAAAGAAGATTTAATCGAATGTGGCATTTTTGGCAGTAAGACAAGCATTGACCGTTATGTCGCTATGGGCAAACTTAAAAAAATCAAATTAGGGCGTTCTGTTCGCTTTTCAGCGGAAGCCGTGGCGGAGTTTATCCAACAATGCCAACAAGATAGCCATTCAAATTAGGGGGCAATATGGAAAAAAACGAGCCAAAAATCCCCCATGAAGAAATCGTTATTAAAGCTACGCTACAAGGCGGATTCTCTGAAATGGAAAGCGTACTCAAACATCATTTCACCAGTGGTCGCAATTACATCAGCACTTTAGAACGGCATTTAGGCGTGAAATTCCACCGAGAGAAAGAGCAAGCCCAAAATGGCGGATTGTATTATCGCTACACCGTGGCAGACCGCCAAACCGCCCAAAAGCTATTAACCTATGCGAACCACAAAGCCGAAAGGTATCACCGCACAGCATTCACGCAGGCAGAGATTAAAGCGATTTTGGCAAGGTTTAACCACGAAGAAACCGAATAACACAGGATACGAAAATGAAAAAATCAAAGTTTATCGATTATTCCACTATCACCGATTTACCACAACACGAGCAAGAAGCGATTAAGCGAGCGATTGAAGGCATTGCCAAAGCAGAAAATGGGCGATATTTCCCACAGCTTACCGCTCTTTTTGAGCAAATTGCTACGCAGTTAGAAGATCCAAAACAGACAGATACGGAAACCGTGTTACTGCTAGGGCGTGAATTACACACCATTACAAGCGGACTGCTAAGAGCATTGAGCCACTACCCCGAAGACATAACAAATTTATTCTTCAAAGGCGCAAGCCATAGGCAAGTTTACAAAGGATTGTCAGGGCTTGCGATTAACGACTTATTCCACCATTTTATCGGTATCGGCTTAGCTTGCGAAATGAGGCGTTTACAAGCTATCAGCAATGGCGAAATCCCCTCACAAGATGCTTACGGCAATTTAGCAGACTAAGGCGAAGAAATGAGTAATGCGAAAGGCAGACGTGGGAAACTGGCACGATACAAAGCCGTAACAGGCGGAGGGACGTTCTCAATGTTACGGCACGATCTTGTCAAAAGCCCTGAATTTATCAACCTATCCCCTCGGCAAACAAGGTACTCACAATTCTAATCGGCACGCATACGACTGAACCTAACAACAACGGGAATTTATCCGCCCCTTACCGCAATCTTATGAGCGGTTCGGAATGTCAGATAAAACCTTACAGCGAGCTTTAAAAGAATTGGTAGAGCGTGAATTCCTTGAAGTCAGCAAACAAGGCTTTAAATCACAGTGTACGCTTTACGCCTTGACTTGTTACCCTATCGGGGATTTTGGCGGCAAGATAGATTTAAGACCCACATCAAAGCCAAGCGATAAATGGAAAAAACATAGACCGCCAACCGCTTAACAATATCGCCTTTCATTTTCGCAATGAGGGCGATTTTTTCAGACTAATTTTTCACTGTTTCGACCAAAATTGACCGCACGCCTATTTTAACCCTATTTTCTCTTTGACACGCAAATTAAAAACACTGCCTATGGCTAATATATTAATAGGTAAGTAAATTTTACTTATCAAAAAACCTAAAAATAGCCGTTTTTAAAGTAATTTTTACTTATCAAAAAGAAAAAATAGACAATTTAAGATTAAATTCAAACGATTCTAAGTAAAATTTACTTATCACATAAGTAAAAATTACTTATCAAAAAATCGAAATTATAAGCGGTAGAGTGAGCGATAGCCCCCATTTTGCCTATTGCAATAGTCCCTGAATGGATATAATAGAATTAATCCCAAACAGGACTATGACAAATGAGAATAATCGCTACCTCAACCTTGACCGCTTATTGGCAGAAACACCCCGACACAGAGCAACCGCTGAAAGCGTGGATTGCCGAGGTTCGCAAAGCACAATGGCAGAATGTTCATGAAATCAAAGCCCAATATCGCAATGCGAGTATTCTCAAAAATCGCAGAGTAGTATTCAACATCAAAGGCAACGACCACCGCTTAATCGTAGCAATCGCTTTCAAAATGGGAGCGGTTTATATCAAGTTTATTGGCACGCATAAAGAATACGACCAAATCAACGCAGACACCGTGGAGAACTAAGCAATGAACATCAAACCAATCAGAACCGAGCAAGACTACCAAAACGCCCTGAAAGCCATAGAGCCATTATTTGACAAGGAAGTATTGCCCCCAGAGGAAGAAGATTTTTTTGAGGTGATGCTTACCTTGATTGAAAACTATGAGGCAAAGCATTACCCGATTGACCTACCCGACCAATCGAGGCAATCAAATTAGAATGGAGCAACAGGGCATAGAGATTAAAGACCTAGACGGTATTATCGGCAAGCCTAATCGAGTGTATGAAATCCTCATAAAACCCGACCGCTAAGCCTGAATATGATCCGCCAACTTCACAGCAAGCTAGGCATTGGGGCAGAGATTTTAATTCAGCCTACCCACGCTTAACCTACATTCCACGCTCCTCAAATTACAGGAGCGTTTTTATTTGCCTATCACTAACAACTTGAAGAAACCTGAAACGACCTCACAAAACGCCATATTCAAGCAGATAGAGACACCGCCAAGCCCGCAGTTTACCTTGATCAAACAAAGCCATTTTTGAGTAAAACCCGTTGGCATATAAGGCTTACAAGCCTGATCATAGACCGCAGGTTAACCCCTTAAAAATACCAAAGACGACCGACAACTACTATCATCACTAAACCCTTATCACATAACGGAATAGCCTTTAAAAAATGGCAAGAAGATGATGATGCCTTAACCCCGAAAAATGAGCCGAACACCACGCTCCCACAACCCCGTGGAAGCCCCACCCCGTCGGGAGTACCTTTACAAATAAACTCCCTATATTCTAGGGAAGATTCAGAAAATCTAGGGATATTCAGCAACACACCTTTATTGCGGAATTTTCGGAAATCTATCCGAAAAAGGCACAAACTAGCCGAATAATTGAACCGCCCCCTTAATTTTGAGGAGAGCTACCGCCACAAATACCTACCGAAATTATTTTAGTAGTATCTTTATGAATTTTTTAGCCTTGAATATCAATTTATTTTCAAATAAATCAATAGGTTATGCTTTTAAATACAATTACAACGCCTGACAGCAGGAGGTACAAGATGAATGATAGAGCCGAATTCAGATTCAGTAGCGGACAATATCGGGGATATATCTACTGTGGTGCAAAATGCCTTGAAAAAACCGCCCCCGCCTTTTCCAGACCCAATGCCCTCGCCCACCTCAATCGCCGTATCCGCTACTGGAATAAGAAAAAGCGGTTGAACATCCCTTTAATTGAGGAGCAAACCCATGATTAGCCCCTATCTCAGCCCCTATGAAAGTGGCTTTGACACTGCCGAGGATGAAGAGTATTTCCGCAACAAGCCGAAGCCCGCAGACGCGCCCGAGAAGAACGGGCGATTGATGAATATGAAGATGCCCAAAATGGCAGAAGATAATTATTAGGAGAACAAAATGACAAACCAAGTACAACAAAACAATCAGCAACAAAAGTCTGTTTCATTCCCCGTCAAAGAATTCTTTGACCGACCAGCTATTAAAGGCAAGATTGAAGCGTTACTCAATAAAATGCCGGCTCATTTACCACGAGCGTACTGCAAATTGTCAATAGTAATCAGCTCTTAAAAAATGCTGTCCCAATGACTGTATTCAACGCTGCATTGATGGCTGCAACACTCAATCTTCCATTACAAAATGGCTTAGGCTTTGCCTATATCGTACCTTATAAAAATAACACACGAACAGATACGAAGCCCAGTTTCAGTTAGGTTATAAAGGTTTAATTCAGCTTGCCCAACGTAGCGGACAATTTCAACGATTAGTCGCCGTTCCTGTTTATGAGAAGCAACTCCTTGCCGAAGACCCTATCAACGGTTACGAGTTTGACTGGAAGCAGAAGCCGGAACAAGGTGAGAAACCCATAGGCTATTACGCTTATTTTTCAAACTACTCAATGATTTCACCGCAGAACTCTATATGACGACATTTGAAATTGATGCACACGCCCAACGATATAGCCAAACTTATCGCTCTTACTTAAAGAAAAAGTCCAAAGGCGAGTATGCGTCCAGCGTATGGGCTGATAACTTTGAAGCCATGGCTCTCAAAACGGTGATGAAGTTGTTACTCTCCAAGCCCGCTTTCTGTGGAAATGCAACAAGCCGTGCTTGCCGATCAAGCTGTTGTTAAAGATGCTGAAAAAGGTGAATTTGGCTACCCTGATAATGAAATTCAAGATGCAGAATATACCAAATTGACCGTCAGCCAGCAGGTCTTTGAGCAGTGTAAGCAAAACATTCTCAACGGTGAAACGACTCTCCAAGACCTTTGTGATAATGGCTACGAATTCACGCAAGAGCAGTATGCCGAGTTAGAAACTCTTGAGAAATCGGAGAGTTGATAATTGACACCCCCGCCCCTTTCGGATTAAGATAACCGCACTATACAACGTAAGCGGTTATCCGCCCCCGACAGCAAGCGGTTTTTTTGTACCTAAATTTTAGTTACAGATCGGTTATGATCGGGTCGAGAGAACCTAATAAAATACCTGCAAAGGAAATAAGTTCCGCCATCTTACGTTGGTTTGAAGCCTGATCGCCTACTAAGCGATCAATTAACTAATCTAAAACGTAAGGTACAAAAATGTCAAATCTAGTTCAATTCCAATCATTCAATTTTCATTCATCCGCTGTTCGTGTGATCACAGATCCCAATCAAGAATTTTGGTTTTGTGCCAAAGATGTTTGTGATGTTTTAGGCTATGTAAATGATACAGACGCATTGAAAAAAATTGCAAACCAAAGGGGGTAGCGAAACGCTACTCCCCTACAAAAGGCGGAAATCAAGAACTTACATTTATTAACGAACCTAACTTATACCGCTTAATCATCAAATCCCGCAAGCCAGAAGCCGAACCCTTCGAAGCGTGGGTATTTGAAGAAGTGCTACCGCAAATTCGCAAAACAGGGCAATATTCGCAAAATCTTCCCGAAAATCGACCGCTTGCAATCCCCGAACTAACATTCACAGTAGAAATGAGCGAAGACAACCGCAACGTATTACTGAGCAACTGGTTTGCTTTACATAACACCCTTAAATTATTGGCAGAGCTAGAACCACCTTTGCGAGCCTTAAATTCTCCCTTTGCCTCAAAGGTTTATACCCACGTTACCGAGTATCGCAACAATTTAGGCTACACCAAAGCAATGTTAGCCCCCTTATTCGCAGATGTCGCCTTTGACAAACGACAAGACCCTCACGAATATATTGCAATGCAAGCCTTTAACGCCTTTCAAGCAAGAGGCTTTAAACCAAGAGTGGCAGTAAAACTGTTGGCTTAGCAAGCCCTTTCTTCACTCGCAAAAACTTATTCAATCCGACCGCTTGCAACCCCAAGCGGTCTTTCTGCTACCCTAAATTCAAGAAAAAAGGAAATCATCAAATGAAAGTCCGATGTTCATCAATCAGTAAATTTATGACCAAACCCAAGGGCAACAACAAAATTTCGGAAGGCGCAAAAACAGCAGTAAGAGAACTTGCCCGTTTTCATCTCTTTGGATATGAAAACTTTGACGGCAACAAATACACCGCCAAGGGCAATCAACTTGAAGAGCAAGCAATCAAATTAAGTGGTTTTAGCCGAGGCTTGTACTAAAAAAGAACAGCGAACGCAAGGAAAATGATTGGGTAAGTGGCGAGTGCGATATTTATGTACCAAGCCGAAAGCTGATTATCGACACCAAATGTTCGTGGGATATTGGCTCACCCATTTTTCCCGAAGAAGCCGAAGAGAAAGCCAAAAAATCGGGCTACGACTACCAAATGCAAGGCTATATGTGGCTTTGGGAAGCCGAAGAAGCCCAAATTGATTTTGTACTATTCCCCACCCCGCTTGACCTGATTCCTGCCTATGAAGACAGTAATAAGCTAGTTGATCTTGTCGAGCAAATCCCACAAGAAAAACGCATCACCACACTCACAATTAAGCGAGATGAGAAAATCATCGGGGAAATCAAAGAGCGAATCACCGCTGCGCAAGATTACTTCCAGCAAATCGCCAAACCTTATTTATAAGTGGAATTTAGCTTAAAGAAAATGGATAGCGACAACCCATCTGTTCAAATTCAGCACAAACTGACTTTACCAAAATACTTCGTTTTCAATACGCATACCTATAAAGGTTTATCAGCACAAGCATTTACTTTACGCCTTTCTATTCTAACTGGTGGGAATGAGCCAATCCTTATCGCTCGTTTAATCAAGGCTGAGCAACTTCAAGAGGAAGTTGCCCAAGAATTTGCCAGCAAGCTCACTGATGCATTAGCTGAAACGAGCATCACTGTAAATATTGGTACTGTTTGCATTTAATTAAGATGAGCCCTGCAAGTCAGGGCTTTTTAAAGGAGATTGTATGTCGTTTACTTATGGCTCCGTTTGTTCGGGCA
>LVZB01000004.1 GCA_023101485.1 Pasteurellaceae bacterium Macca
GAATCTTGCGAATATCGGCTTCAAGGTAGCTATTGATACTCCCCATGATCACATGGAAACCAAAAGAGGTAAAAAAGATAGGGATCGCCGAAATCACCAATAAATTATCCAAAGGCACGGCGGTTAAATTTTCGAGCTTCGCTTTCGGCAACATCATCAATAATACAAAGAAAACGCCACGATCTTGCCCATAAATAGCACACGGGTTAAGCCATCCACGCCTTTTACCCCAATCACGACGAAAGCGCCGAGAACTAAGGTAAAGAGCAGAACGGCTATTTTACTTGTGCTTTCTGCATCACCTACCGTTGGCAATACGCCTGAAAGTAACGAACCACCGCCCGTAATATAAGCCGCCAACAAGGCATACAATAAAACTAACAAACTCACGGTGGCTAATACACGCCCTGTCATGCCGAAATATTGCTCTGCAAGGCTTGCTACGCCAACATCTTTCACCTTTGCCGTTTGGTAGGCTTCCATAAATAAAAGCCCCGTATAGGTTAAGAGTAGCCATAAGCTGACAAGTAAGAATACCGTCATACCAAACCCCATACCAGCAGAAGTCAACGGCATGGCTAACATCCCCGCCCCAATTGTTGTGCCTGCAATCATTAAGGCACTACCTAAAATTCGATTTTTCATTCTAAACTCCACATCAAAAAACGATGTGGTATTTTAATAAATCCAAATAAAATCGTAACGATTTATTTTCATTGTAAACATTTTATTACAATTTCTGTATAGATTTTTGATACAAACGCCTATATTGATGATCGTCATTCCCAAAATTAAACTCATTGCCAATATCAAATCACATGTGATGATCTCTTAAATCAACTCATCGTTTTTTCTTTATGTCGCTATGAGGATAACTTCTATAAAAATTCTCTATGAATCGATTTATTCAGGAAAAGCCTTTTAAGATAATAACCACTTTTTGGGGGCAGATCATTCCAGCATCCTACCAATTTTCTGCTTCGTTTTATCCATTAAATCTTGATTGTTGGCGTGCCATTCCAGCCACTTCAAAGCAAAATCATCAAGCATCATACTTTGCTTCTCTACTATTTGCGCTTGTTCGGCTAAATATTCTTGCGGATCAAGGTTTTCATTTAATAAGGCGTGATATTCCCTTGCTTTTTCCCTCGCTCTACTAAGTGAAATATGGGGATATTTCCCAAAACTCACTTTTACTCGTTTTTTCGTTTTGGGGTGGGTGTAGGAAAAACGCCAAAGTTTTGAACCATTCGGTTTGATCGTTAAGTTTAAATTGTCGCCATCTCCGATTGAATATTCTGTTTCTTTCACCTCTAAATTTTGAATTTTTCTATCAGTAAGCATTATTTTCGCCATAGCAAATCCTTGTAAGCATTGGTACATAAGGGTTTAAGGCGTTTACCGTTCCCCAAAATTGCCTGTTTTCAGTTTGTGGAACAAATGGGGAACAAAAAACGCTGGATTTTAGCGAACGAATGAACACGCATAGAACGTATAAAAGGGGATAATCTATTGATTTTATTAGGTTTTTGAACGGTTGCGAACGTATAAAAACTTGTAGGTGGTCCCCCTGCCGGACTTGAACCAGCGACCAAGCGATTATGAGTCGCCTGCTCTAACCACTGAGCTAAGAGGGGATAAAGAAATGAATTGGTCAAGATTATAGTGAAAATCAGGGGAAAAAGAAAGTTAGAGTGCGATTGTCCGTCGAAAAAAACGCCTAAACTGCCACGGATTTAATCTGTAAATAGATTTTCTGCCCAAGCTGAATGTGTAACGCCTCAAAAGACCATAAACTGATACTCGCCCAAATCGGCTGTCCTTCTACGTTGACGGCAATATCGTAGCGGTCGGGATATTGCTCAATCTCACACACCTCTCCCCAGAGAATATTGCGGATGGAAGTTTTTTCCGGCTGAACGAAGGCTAAGGAAATTTCTCGGCTTGGGAGGGTAATTCGTATGTTATCGCCTATTTTTGCGCCCCGATGGCGAGGAATGCTCAGGCGTTGTGTGCCAATGGCGAGGTGCTGAATTTGATAGTTTGCCATTTCGCCGATAATCGGTAATTCCAAGAGGCTTAATTTTTGGTTTTCGGGCTGCCAAGGGGAAAAGGCGGTGCTGTGCCACACTTGTGCAGTGCGATCAAAAGCCACCATTTTGCCTTGATCTAATAAGAGCAGATGATCGGCAAGGCGGATGACTTCATCCAAGCTATGGCTGACATACAGAATCGGAATCGCAATCTGTTTTGCTAGCTGGCTAAGGTAGTCAAGGAGTTCGTTTTTTCGAGGGAGATCAAGGGCGGAAAGGGGTTCATCCATCAGTAAAATATCCGGTTCTGATAGCAAGGCACGCCCTATCGCGACACGCTGTTTTTCTCCCCCTGAAAGGCTTGCTGGAAAGCGGTGTAACAGATGCTCAATCCCCAGCAAACGGACAATGGGCAAAAAGTTCGCTAAATTTGACCGCTTGCAACCGTAGGTTAAATTACGTTCGACCCGATAATGAGGGAATAGCCGTGGTTCTTGGAAAACATAGCCAATACGCCGTTTTTCAGGGGGGAGGTTGATGCCTTGTGAATGGGAAAAAAGCACCCTTTCGCCGAGGCGAATTTCGCCCCCATCGGGTTGGCTTAGCCCAGCGATAAGGTTGATTAAACTCGATTTCCCTGCCCCTGAACGCCCAAAAATAGCCGTTACCCCTTGGGCAGGCAAGGTAACATTGAGGGCTAAATGAAGGTCGCCGATTTTCTGTTGAATATCAAGGTGGAGCATTAGCTTTCCTGTTGTAGGCGTTTTTGCCGTTGGGCTAACCATTCCGAGCAAAATAGTGCAAAGAGGGAGATCATAATCGCCACGGCACAAAGGCGCGCGGCGGCAAATTCCCCCTCGGGGGTTTCAATGAAGGTATAAAGTGCCGCAGGGATCGTTTGTGTTTCTTTGGGGATATTAGACACAAAAGTAATTGTTGCCCCAAATTCGCCAAGGGAGCGAGCAAAGCCCAGCACCGCACCGGCAATAATGCCAGAAAATGAGAGGGGTAAGGTCAGTGTGAAAAAAACACGCCACGGGCTTGCCCCAAGGGTTCGGGCGGCTTGTTCTAATTTAGGGTCAACGGCTTCAAAAGCAAGACGAATGGTGCGAACCATAAGCGGAAATGCCATGACCATTGAGGCAAGAACCGCCCCTTTCCACGAGAAACTCAATGAGAAGCCAAACCACGACCATAAATACTGCCCAATCGCGCCTTTTTTTGCCATAAGAATCAGTAATAAATAGCCAATGACCACAGGGGGAAGCACAAGGGGCAGATGCACAATCCCGTTCAGTAAATTTTTCCCAAAAAACTGCTTACGCGCTAAAAGCCATGCGACGGCTAATGCAAAAGGAAGCGCCATTGCCACGGCAACACTGGCAATTTTCAGGCTTAAATAAATGGCATTCAGTTCTTGGCTAGAAAAAGAAAACACATTTCCCCCGTGCAAATTGTGCTAAAAATTAGACCGCTTGTTGGCGTTGTTCTGCGACAAATGTTGTGTGGAGATTCTCCACCGGCGGTGGCATTTGTAGATAAAAGCCTGTTTGTTCGAGATGTTGTTGCACCTCTTTTTTATCTGCCCGAGCAAGGGGCTTCTCCCCCGCAAGGTTAAAGAGCATGACAAATTGCGGTTTGCCAAAGGCTTGGCGTAAAGAGTCTGGCACGGCATCAAATTCATCTCGTTTTGCCACATAGAGGTACATTCCCTCTTTTCGACAACTTTTATAAATGGCACATAACATTGTTTTTTCCTCTCTGTCTTATTCATCTTCTAGTTGGTAATTCCCTTCGTAATCCGTAAAGCGAGAATATCGCCCTTGGAAGCCGAGAGGCACACGCCCAATCGGGCCGTTACGTTGCTTACCAATAATAATTTCCGCCATGCCTTTGGTGTCAGGGTTATCGTGATAAACCTCATCACGGTAAATAAACATAATCAAGTCGGCATCTTGCTCAATGGAGCCGGATTCCCGTAAATCCGAGTTCACAGGGCGTTTATCAGCCCGTTGTTCAAGGCTACGGTTAAGCTGGGAAAGGGCAACAACCGGCACTTCCAACTCTTTTGCAAGGGCTTTCAAGGAGCGAGAAATTTCTGCAATTTCAAGGGTACGATTATCCGCAAAGCCTGGCGCACGCATTAACTGCAAGTAATCCACCATAATCAGACTTAAACCGCCGTTTTCACGGTAAACCCGTCTTGCCCGAGAACGAAGCTCTGTGGGGGTTAAGCCAGAGCTGTCATCAATATAAATGTTGCCACGCTCTTGGAGAATACCCACCGTACTGCCAATACGCGCCATATCTTCATCATCAAGTTGCCCAGTTCGGATACGGGTTTGATCTACCTGTGAAATGGAGGCAAACATCCTCATCATAATTTGGTCTGCGGGCATCTCGAGGCTGAAAATCAGCACAGGTTTGCGTGGTTTTTTGACCTTGTTGCCGTTTTCATCGATAACCTCGACATTCGCCATGGCCGCATTTTCACAGAGGTTCATCGCAAAAGTCGTTTTCCCCATAGAAGGACGGGCTGCCACAATGATTAAATCAGAGGGTTGTAGCCCCGCGGTTTTACGATCAAGGGCTGAAAAGCCGGTACTCACGCCCGTGACACCGCCGTTGTTCTTCATTTGGGAGAGGAGCTCAATTCGCCCAAGGGTTTCGAGGAGAATACTATCCACGCGCTTTGGTCCTTCGTCACTTGATGTCCGTTTTTCGGCGATATGGAATACCGCACGTTCTGCTTCATCAAGGACATCTTTCACCGACATGCCCTTTGGTTGGTAGCTCATCTCCGCAATTTTATTACTGGCGGAAATCAACTCTCGCCGAATGGCTCGCTCACTGACAATCTCCGCATAGGTTAAGATATTCGCAGCACTTGGGGTATTTTTAGAGAGTTCGGCTAAATAAGCAAAACCACCAACATCTTGCAAAATGCCTTTATTCTTTAAGGCTTGATCGAGGGTAATAATATCAATGGGCTGATTATCCCGAACTAAGCTCGTCATCTGCTCAAAGATAAGGCGGTGGGCGTAGTTGTAGAAATCGCTACTTTGCACCCGTTCTGCCACGCCATCCCAGTTTTCATTACTGAGCATAATGCCCCTAAAACGGCTTGTTCCGCTTCAAGGGAGTGAGGCGCGATATTGACTTGTTCTATCTGTTTATCTCGATTTGCCCCCTTTGGGGTTTGTTCTACCTGCATTGAGAATCCTTAGAAAATCAAGGCGAGCTTAGCTCGCCTGTCAATTAGTTAATATTAAACGCTTCTGTGTAAGGAATAATGCCACGTTTTAACATTCTCGATACACCGCTGTTGTAACTATTACCGAAACGAAGCTCAAAGTTAATGCCGAAACGGTTGTCGTAGTAGAAATCCTTAATGGTATCTGGATGGCCCGTTGGGGCAGAAACTAAACGCCGAGCGGTATAAAGCGTAGTACTCCAACAACAAGTGTTATAGGTTAAACCAAGCTGACTTTCCACTGGCTTTTTCAGTGCTATATCATGGTAATGGCTTGCCATCACGGAAACATTGTCCGTCACTTCCCAGCCCACGACTGCACCGACTTGTTTAATATCTTGCCCATAGCGATTAATACTCAAACTTTGGTCAATGTAGTTTTTGCTCGCATAGCGGTAGTTTAATTGAACGACGTTGTTATCCTTCGGCTTAAATTGCAAAGACATATTCGCTAAAGACGTTTCGTTTAAGCGAGTGTCATATTGGTAGCTACCGTGCCAATTCCATTTCGGATGAAATTTCCAGTTTGACTCCAAAGACCATGAGGAAGATCGATTCGCAGTACTATTTTTTGAGTGATTATCTACTTTGGAGGTCGTAAGGTAGTAAATTTGCCCTGCACTGAAATTGAAGACTTCCGCGCCCGTTTTATCATTAAAGAAACGGGTTGTTCCCCCAAGAGTAATTTGGTTTGCCGAAGCAATACGGTCTAAACCACTGTAACGGCGATCATTAAACAAGGAGAAATAATCCTGTTGTAATAACGCAGAATCATAGCCTAAACCTAAACTTCTACGGCGTTGTGAGCCAATATTACTTTGGTCTTTATAAGGACGGTAGAGATATTGTACTCGAGGTTCAAGCACTTGGGTAAAACCGCTGAAAAGCGGTTTATCGGCTTCAAGAGAGGTTTTAAAATCCAATTTCACTTGTGGTAAAACACGAGTGACATTACGCTGCACATCACCTGCTCGGCTATCTTTACCTTTTTGTTGCAAATAGTGCGTTGCATACAATTTCGTTTCTAAATTCAAGCTACCAAAACGGTTGGCAAGGGGGAAATTAAGGGTTGGTTCAGCGTGGAAACGCCATGCCGTTGGCATCAGTTTACTGTCATTGGCAAAATATGCCGTTTGGGCGAAGAAATGAAAATCGCCCCCTTTAATTAAATCATCTTGATAATAGTTGAAATCAATTTTCGGCAAGACACGATAAGGCCCAATATCTGCAATATCAAAGGTTTGAAATTTTTTCCCTGAAATGGAGATGTTGTAATTCGGCTGGAAGTAACCTAGCTTAAATTGTTGCGTAGCATAACCGTCGGTACTATTACCATAGATAGAATCAAAATCCGAAAAATAGCGTTTATCACTTACTCGAGTGTAGTCCACAGATAAACGCCAATCCCCTAAACTGGCTAAGTGTTGCCAGAAAAAGAGATGACGAGAGCGATCTTTCTCTTTCCAAGCCGATAAGCGATCCTTGTTGAGATATTCTCCCGCAATTTTGCCTTCGCCAAGGGGAGTTAAATAACGAAATTCGGGGCTTAATTGCCAACCACGGCGGGAATAGTAAGTCGGCGTGAGCGTAGCATCCATATTCGGCGCAATATTCCAATAAACGGGCTGAGAATAGGTAATGCCATCACGGCTAGACATACTCACACTTGGAATAAGTAATCCGCTACGACGGCGATCACCAATTGGAAATTGCAGATAAGGGGAATAGAAAATAGGTACACCGTGGACTTTAAAACGTGCATGCCACATTTCTGCATATTCATCTTTAACGTGCTGAATCATCTCGTTAGCTTCAATCGACCAACTATTATCATCAGGTAAGCAGGCGGTAAAACTCGCATTTTTAAGGATTCGGGTATCATTATTGGCAGACACACTCTCTGCCGTACCACGCCCTTGTTTTCCGACTAATTGATAATCAGCATTGCCGAGATCGGCTTGTTCGCCAGTTAAATCAATGGTGGCATCACGCCCAGTGGCTTGTAATAAATTATCTTGATAACGGAAAGCCCCTCGTAAATATGCCTTGCGTGCTTTCTCACCATTTTGCTCCACACGCACTTCATCTGCCACCACAGAACGATTCCCTTGCTTGACGCTCACATCGCCGGTGTAGGTCGCATCCGTCGGCTGATTGATAAGGGCGTTATCGGCTTCGATATAGACGGGCATATTTGTTTGATCGCCGGTCACCACTTCCCCTTGGAAATGAGGGACTCCAAGCAAGCATTGGGATTTCAAGTCAGCCATCGTATAATTACTGTAACAAGCGGCAATCACCGCAAGGCTGAGCAGGCTATAAGGATATTTTTTCATCATGTTGTTCCATTAACGAGAATTTGGATTATACAAGCGGTCAAATTTTAGCAACAATTTGCTTTCATTAAATAATGCGCGAAAATTGCTGGCGTTTGGCTTGGGCTCTGGAATAAATATCAAAACATAAACAGATATTACGAATTAACAAACGCCCGCGAGGTTGCACCACAATGCCTTCGGCATTTAATTCAATTAAGCCGTCTTCCACCAACGGGGCAAGGAGGGCGAGATCTTCGTGGAAATAGTCCGTAAAACGAATCCCGTAGGTCTGTTCAAGGGGCGCATAATCGAGTTTGAAATTACAAATTAAGCCTTTAATGACATCACGACGTAGGCAATCATCATCACTTAAACGGAAGCCTTTATGCAACGCAATGCCCCGCTCTTCCACTTCGGTGTAATACTGTTTTAACTCTTTATGATTTTGGGCGTAGTTATCGCCTAATAAACTAATCGCAGAAACGCCAAGCCCGAGTAAATCCGCATCTTCTTGAGTGGTATAACCTTGGAAATTGCGGTGTAGCACGCCCTCTTTTTGGGCAATGGCTAATTCATCATCGGGCTTCGCAAAGTGATCCATACCGATAAACTGATACCCGGCATTGCCAAGGGTTTCAATGGTTTTTTGCAGAATTTCCAGTTTGGTTTCCGGTGGCGGTAGCATCTCATCTTTAATCTTAATTTGAGCAGCGAAGCGACTTGGTAAATGGGCATAGTTAAAGACACTCATTCGGTCGGGGTTGAGTTCCACCACTTTTGCTAAGGTGAAGAGAAAACTCTCAACAGTCTGTTTCGGTAAGCCGTAAATTAAATCAATATTCACGGATTCAAATTTTAACTCACGGGCACGTTTGACCAAGGCGAAAATAAAAGCTTCATCTTGCTCACGATTGACTAACGCTTGCACCTCTTTATTGAAATCTTGAATCCCCATACTGATACGGTTAAAGCCGATTTCACGGAGGTGATCGAGCATCTCTAACTCAATTTCACGGGGATCCATTTCGATACTGATTTCAGCGTGTTCGCTGACGTTAAAATGCTTCCGTAACATCGCCATTAAACGCAGAGATTGGGCTTCATCTAAGTAAGTCGGTGTGCCACCGCCCCAGTGAATTTGGGTCACGGTACGATGTTGGAAAAAGGGCGCTCGGGATTTAATTTCCCGTTCTAAATAGTCGAGGTAAATATCCACCTTATGTTGGTGGCGAGTGATAATTTTATTACAGGCACAGAAATAGCAAAGTTTATGGCAAAAGGGAATATGCACATAAAGGGACAACGGCTTATTTGGATATTTTGCCGCTGCATTTTGGAAATCTTCATCCGTATAGGCTTCACTAAACTCTAACGCCGTTGGATAGGAGGTGTAACGAGGCCCTGATTGGTTGTACTTTTGGATAAGGGCGTTATCCCAAATAATTTCAGACATTCAAACCTACTTCTTTATTTCATCTTATTTTGCAGTTGCTGACGCAGATCCGCCATTTCTGTTTGCAAACGGACTAATTCCGCCTGCATTTCGCTGGCTAATTCTGCTTCTTTGGCTTCACGCTCGAGATCTAATTTCATTCGCTCATTGCGTTTTAAACTTTGACGAGCCTCTAAAATGGGCATCGTTTCCACCACTTCAAACAACGCCCACAATGCCGGAAAGCGACTTAATTTTTGACCAAGAATATCCAACAGTGGCTTTAAGCGTAAAACCCCTTCGGAAAAGCCACATTGCTCCGTTGCCATTGCTTTGGCAATAATCTCAATGCTTTCGATCACATTCAGAAAACGGGCATGCTGTGCCTGCTGTTGGGCTTTATGTTGATGACGAATCTTGATAAAAAGCGACAGGGCATAAAATGCCATCGATAGCACAATCAAGATCGCCAAAATGATTAAAAAGAATCTGACCATATTCAAAAATTAGCGGAATTTGTTAATGTCAAGAGTTTCAAATTGACGTAATAACGCTTCGGTATCCTCTTCTTCATCTTCAATGCCAAGCTCGGTCATCAATTCATGGACACGATCTAAACACTCATCAACAAAACGTTGATCTTCGGCTGAAAGGGTTTTCCCTGCCTCTAACTCATCGAGTAATTGGTTTAAGCACTCGTTATTTTCTAACTGCGCTAACTCTACTTCTGGGCTCAGACGTGGTTTTTCCTCCACTTTCACCGGCACAGGTTGAATGGTTTTGCCTTTTTCTGGCTGATTAACAAACTCCACCATTAAAGGCACTTTTTTGCGACTGCCGATGCGAGGATCTTTTTGCTCTTTCACGGCTTTCTTTTTCTGATCCGCCATTTCATTTGCACGATTACCCGAAGGTAGCCCTTTGTGCTTACGCTTTTTCTTCTCTTCACGGGCTTGCTGATCTAACTCATAACGGGTTGGCTTACGATTTTTTGAAGGCCTTTGGAGGGGCATTTCTTTCGATTTATCGGTCTTACGTTGGGGCATAATGTCGGTTAAACGGCGACTTTTCTTTTCACGACTCATAATTTTTCAATGTTCAAACTAAAATAAGGCGAGATTGTATCACAACTGTACGCCGTGGGGCATTAGATTATCGGTGCAAATTTTCAGATAAAAATGACCGCTTGTCTGCCCTTTGGGATTATCCCTTTTCATTTCAGTAACGCTCCCTTACAATAGCGCGATTTTTTTCTCACATAAAAGGATATTTTATGACCGCATTAAGCGTTGTGATCCTCGCCGCCGGCAAAGGCACGCGGATGTATTCCGATTTACCCAAAGTGTTACACCCCATTGCAGGCAAGCCGATGGTAAAACACGTTATCGATACTGCAAAACAACTTTCTGCCAAACAGATTCATTTAATTTACGGCCATGGTGGCGAACTGTTACAACAGCGTTTAAGTGCCGAGCCGGTGAATTGGGTGTTACAAGCAGAACAGTTAGGCACAGGCCATGCAATGCAACAAGCCGCCCCTTTCTTTGCGGATGATGAAAATATTCTGATGCTCTACGGCGATGCACCTTTAATTACCTCCGCAACCTTGGAAAAATTGATCCAAGCAAAACCGGAAAACGGCATTGCACTACTCACGGTGGTATTGGATAACCCGACGGGCTACGGGCGTATTTTGCGTGAAAATGGCACTGTCGTGGGCATTGTCGAACAAAAAGATGCCAGCCCAGAAGAGCTGAAAATCCAAGAGATCAACACGGGTGTGATGGTTGCTAGCGGTGCGAGCTTTAAGAAGTGGTTAGCCCAACTTGATAATAACAATGCCCAAGGGGAATTTTATATTACGGATATTATCGCCATGGCAAATCGTGATGGTTTCCAAGTGCAAGCGGTACAAGCTACGGATCTTATGGAAGTGGAAGGGGCGAATAATCGCCTGCAACTGGCTGCCTTAGAGCGTTATTATCAAAAAAGACAAGGGGAACAGTTACTCCTTGCCGGCGTGACGTTAATTGATCCAAACCGCTTTGACCTTCGTGGTGAGCTTCAACACGGCAAAGATGTCGAAATTGATATCAATGTGATTTTAGAAGGGAACGTGAAACTCGGTAACGGCGTAAAAATCGGGGCAGGGTGTGTGTTGAAAAACTGCGAAATTGGCGACAATGTTGAAATTAAGCCCTACTCTGTTTTAGAAGACACGGTAGTCGGCGTTGAGGTGAAAATTGGACCTTTCTCTCGCTTACGCCCTGGCACAAAATTAGCCGATTCAACACACGTTGGTAATTTTGTGGAAATTAAAAACGCCGAAGTTGGTGTGGGTTCAAAAGTCAATCACTTAACTTATGTTGGCGATGCCGAAGTCGGGGAAAATTGTAATATCGGTGCGGGTGTCATTACCTGTAATTATGACGGTGCAAACAAGTTTAAAACCATTATCGGGGATAATGTTTTTGTCGGTTCAGACAGCCAATTAGTCGCACCGGTAACCATAGCCAGTGGTGCAACCATTGGGGCAGGGGCAACAATCACCAAAGATGTTGCCGAGAATGAATTAGTCATCAGCCGAGTAGCGCAACGTCACATCACCGGTTGGCAACGTCCAACCAAGAAAAAATAAACAACAAATTTTCAGAAAATCTCACCGCTTGCGGTAAATTCTTCTCGCTTTTTGTTTATTTTTTCAGTAGAATCCCGACCGTTTTTGCACTGTTCATTGGACGGTGCAAAAACGTTTATATTTATTAACCCAAAATCACATACATATCAATAACTTACTATCGGGGTGCTGAGCAATCAGTCGATATTAAGGGTATGTAGAGGCAAAACCCTTCCGCTAAGTCAAGCGGAACAACACAAAAGGAACTTTCTTATGGCACAAGTATCTATGCGCGATATGCTTAACGCAGGCGTTCACTTCGGTCACCAAACTCGTTACTGGAACCCAAAAATGAAACCATTCATTTTCGGTGCGCGTAACGGTGTTCATATCATCAACTTAGAGAAAACATTACCATTATTCAACGAAGCACTTGCGGAATTAACCCGTATTGCAAGCAACAACGGTAAAATTCTTTTCGTTGGTACCAAACGTGCAGCATCTGATGCCGTTAAAGCAGCAGCAGTAGAGAGCCAACAATTCTACGTTAACCACCGTTGGTTAGGTGGTATGTTGACTAACTGGAAAACCGTTCGTCAATCAATCAAACGTTTAAAAGATTTAGAAGCACAAACGCAGGACGGCACTTTCGAGAAAATCACCAAGAAAGAAGCGTTAATGCGTACCCGTGAGCTTGAAAAATTAGAATTAAGCTTAGGCGGTATCAAAGATATGGCAGGTCTTCCTGATGCAATCTTTGTTATCGGTGCAGACTATGAACACATCGCAATCAAAGAAGCAAACAACTTAGGTATCCCTGTTTTTGCTATCGTTGATACTAACGCAAGCCCAGACGGCGTGAACTACGTTATCCCAGGTAATGACGATGCAGCTCGTGCAATTCAACTTTATGTTGATGTTGCTGTTGCTGCAATCAAAGAAGGTCGTGGCCAAGAAGTGGAAGCGGAAATCGCACCAGAAGCAGCGGCTGAATAATCGTTATAAGGCAAGCCCTTAAAACAATTCATAACATTGTGAAGCAGGGCGATTTTCTCCCTGCTTTCTTTTTTCAATTAAGAGGAATCTAAAATGGCTGAAATTACAGCGGCATTAGTAAAAGAACTGCGTGAGCGTACAGGCGCAGGTATGATGGAATGTAAAAAGCGTTAGTAGAAGCAAACGGTGATATCGAACTTGCTATCGACAATATGCGTAAATCAGGTCAAGCAAAAGCAGCGAAAAAAGCAGGTAACATTGCGGCAGAAGGCGTTATCCTTGCTCGTGTTGCAAACGGCTTTGGCGTATTAGTTGAAATGAACTGCCAAACTGACTTCGTGGCAAAAGATGCCGGTTTCTTAGGTTTAGCGAACGAAGTTGCAGACTATGCAGCAGCTAACAAAGGTATCACTATCGAAGCATTAGCAGCACAATTTGAAGAAAACGTGTTGCATTAGTGGCTAAAATCGGTGAGAACATGAACATTCGTCGTGTTCAATTCTTAGATGGCGATGTGATTGCACAATACTTACACGGCGCGAAAATCGGTGTGTTAGTTGCAGGTCAAGGTTCAGAAGAAGAACTCAAAAAAGTTGCAATGCACGTTGCAGCCTCTAAACCAGAATTCGTAAACCCAGAAGATGTTCTGCTGATGTTGTTGCTAAAGAGCGTGAAATTCAAATCGAAATCGCAATGAACTCTGGCAAACCAAAAGAGATCGCAGAGAAAATGGTGAAGGCCGTATGGCGAAATTCACTGGTGAAGTCTCATTAACCGGTCAAGCATTTGTTATGGATCCATCACAATCTGTAGGTAGCTACTTAAAATCAGTGAATACCTCGGTTTCTAACTTCATTCGTTTAGAAGTGGGTGAAGGTATCGAGAAAGTAGAAGAAGATTTCGCAGCAGAAGTGGCGAAAATCACTGGCGGTAACGCATAATTTCTACGGAAAAAGAGAAGAAAGCGAGCTTTAAGCTCGCTTTTTCTATTTATAGATAGCTAGATTATAAAATATCTCTTTCTCTCAATTCTTCGAATCAAGGCATTAACTGAATTAAGCGAGCGATATTTTCTGCCGTAGAAATCAAATTCTCTCGCCCTTTCAATAACGTGCTTTCAAGGTTATCGATTTGGCGGATAATCGGGAAAACGGCATCAATGCCGTGATCATACACCACCGTATAATCCTCCCTTAAACTCCCCACCACCGCAATGACTGGCTTACCAAACTGCTTAGCCAATTTTGCGACCCCGATAGGCGTTTTACCGGCAATGGATTGAGCATCCATTCTGCCCTCCCCTGTAATCACAGATCCGCCTTGGCGACTTTTTCCCTTAACCCTGTGGCGTTAATTAAAATTTGCACCCCTGATTGAAGCCGAACATTCGGTAATAGTAGCAATCCGCCCCCCATTCCGCCAGCTGCCCCAGCACCTGCTTGATGTGCAATATCAATGCCAATATGTTGAGAAACTTGGTGAGCAAAATGAATCAAGGCGTGATCTAACACTTCAACCATTTCAGGCGTTGCCCCTTTTTGTGGCGCAAAAATCGTAGCCGCCCCTCGTTCGCCATAGAGAGGATTATCCACATCGCACGCCACTTCAATCTCAATTTGAGCTAAACGGCTATCTAAATGTGTTGAAGAAATGCACGCAATTTGAGCAAGGGCTTCACCACCAAAGGGAATCGTTTTCCCTTGTTTATCTAAAAAATCCATTCCAAGGGCTTGGAGCATTCCCACCCCACCGTCATTCGTTGCACTGCCACCAATGCCCAAATCAGTTTTTTAACGCCGAGATCTAAGGCTTTTTTAATCAACTCGCCTGTACCGTAACTAGTGGTTTTTAGTGGATTACGTTGCAACATCGGCACAAGATGTAGCCCTGATGCACTCGCCATTTCAATAAACGCCGTTGTTCCATCCCCCGATAGCCCAAGGTTGCTTTCACTTTATTGCCCAAAGGGCGGTTACTTCGGTTTCAATCAGCGATCCTGCCGTAGCATCCACAAGGGATTGCACCGAGCCCTCCCCACCGTCTGCCATTGGGACGTTTTCAAATGTTGCATTCGGCAAAATGCTTTTAGACCGATTTCAATCGATTGCGCTACTTCAAGGGCTGTCAGGCTTTCTTTAAACGAATCGGGGGCGATAAGAATGTGCATAATTTGCTCCTAAAACAGTTGTATACGCCAAATACAAGGGTTGAAATAATCGCCATAATTAAACCAACCGCCGTTTCATAGGGAATCAATTTTAAGCGCTCTTTAATATCCATATTGATACTTCCCCAGTAGCGTGGAAGAACGAGCCGTGAGGCATATGATCAAAGACCGTTGCACCGGCGTGAATCATTGCGCCGGCTAATGCTGAAACACCGAGTTCTAATAAGGTGGCACTAAATACATTTGATGCCACCACTGTACCTGCTGTGGTAGAAGCCGTTGCAAGGGACATCAACGCCCCTGAAATCGGTGCAAGTAGGTAAGAAGGTAATCCCGAAGCAGTTAAACCTTCAATTAACACATCTTTTAATCCCGAATGCGAAATAATGCCGGCTAATGCCCCTGTGCCAAGTAACATAATCGCCACAGAAGACATTTTGGCTAAGCCAGAGATAGCAAATTGGTTAATCTGTTGGATTTTTCCCATTGCTAATGCACCGACTAAGCCACCAAGTGGCAAGGCAATTAGCGGATCAACTTTAATCCCTGCAATAGGGCGTAGGGCAAGGAGAAAAATCGCACATAAAGGTGCAATCATCGCGGGTAAAAAAGTAGGCAACGTTTTATCATTTCACAAGCACTTCATTTTCTTGCACCATCGTGCCTTTATGAATTAAACGTTTTGCGAGAAAGTAGGTGAATATCAACCCAAAGATAGCCGGAATAATCCCCGCAGCCATCACAGAAGTTAAAGGTAAATGGAAAGCATCAGAAGCGGCAATGGCATTTGGATTGGGCGACATCAAATTCCCTGCTTTTCCGCCCCAATCATCGCTAAAAGAATCGCCATTTTGGAGATCTTACTCCGCTTCGCAAGGGCTAATGCAATCGGGGATACTGTAATCACTGCCACATCAATAAACACCCCCACAGCGGTTAAAATCAAGGTAGAAAGCACTAAGGCTAACAGTACGCGCGTTTCCCCTAGTTTTTTCACAATAGTTTCAGCGATCGTGTTAGCCGCCCCTGACTCAATCAATACGCCGGCTAAGACCCCTGCGGCTAAAATTCGCATTACCGCAGTGGTAATCCCTTGTGCGCCACCAATCATCAAACTCACTGTTTGGCTTAAATCTGCGCCACCTACTAATCCACCTGTTAATGCACCAACAAGCATTCCATAAGCCGGTGGCACTTTTTTAAGAATAAGTAAAATTGCAACAGAGAGGGCAACAATTGCCCCTAAGGCGGAAACCGTCGTCGTCATTTGAATTCTCCTTTTTAGGTGATGAAATAACGCTATTATTTTCTTTTTTCTCTCAGAATCTTTGTTTAAATTTCCAAAAAGAGGCGACCTTATGGGCTATTTTTTGCATCTTTTGACAAAGGTGTAAAAAGTTTAGCCCCTAAATACAAGATAAATTTTGGGGCTGTCCTAGATAACTAGACCAAACTCTCTTTAACTAATTGTTTTAGAAAGGAAATTTGAGACTTTAAGTTACTGTGATTAAAACGCCATTCACATTCTTTCAAATACAGCTCAAAATGAGCTTTGGGAATACCATTAAATTTGCGTAAATGGCGTTTTGCTTGGTTCCAGAAATTCTCAATTCCGTTAATGTGATTTTGTTTTTCTGCAAAGTGCGTATTATGGTTGATACGAAAATGATTAAATTCACTCACATCAAGTACATCATAACTTCGATAGAAATCCGTGTAAACAATGCTATCAGGCTTAACTTGTTCTCGAATTATCGGTAACAACGTGGCGGATTGCGTGTTCG
>LVZB01000005.1 GCA_023101485.1 Pasteurellaceae bacterium Macca
TCCCTGATGAAACCGTCCTTGCCAATGCGATTTTACACATAGGCGAACAAGCCAAAGCCATTAAGGAGCAAGCGGAAATCTGGCTGGCTTTTCATCAAGCAGTGATGATAGGTTCACCAAACCAAACAGGCAAAAGCCGTTATTTTCACACAGGAAACCGAGATCACGGAGGCAGACAATGACTAACCCAAACCGCCAACCACAAAACCCGATGGATGCTTTAAAAGCGTGGAAAGCGAACCACCGCAAAAACGCCACAAAACAGCCAGAGAGCGATTTAACCGAAAAGCCAAGTAAAGATACCCGTTCACCGAAGAAAACCACACAGCAAGCTCAACAAGGGGCAAAACCGCCAAGAATAAAAGATTTTCCCCAGCTTAACCGCCAATTTTGGCTTGCCCGAGAAAGTGTGATGCGGTGCTTTACGCAATACCCCGATAAATTCCACTACAAGGCGCAGTTAGCCAAAGAGTGTAGAGCTTTGGCGGAGGGATTAAAGCAAGGCGATGACACCGCCAAAACCTACCTAATCGGGCAACTTTACGCCTTAGCTGGCAGTGTAAAAACGGCTCAACGGCAAAATGAGATAACGGACACCGCTCCACAGGTAAGGGACACGCAAGCTATTGCTGATATGACTTACCTTGTTACTTTGGCGGAGAGCTATTTCACTGCTCTTCATCAAGGCGGAAATGTATTAAGGGAAACGGCACACTATTAACGGACACGGAAATCCAAGCCGAAGCCTTTTCTGCCCTTGCCCAAGTGAAGCATTTTTTAACCCAATGGAGTGAGGCAAAAAATCATCAAAATCAGACCGCTTGTAAAACCGCTCTAAAAAGCGATTAACGCAACTTTCACTTAAATCTAATAAATCACAAGGGCAAAGAATAAAAACGCGCGAGAGCCTCTAATTTTGCCCTTAAATCGCAAATTCAACCGAAAAAGGATGATTAACATGACTTTAACCGAAAAACAAACCGAGAACACATCAACAGCAACCCAAGCCTTCACCCTTGAAATGACAACCGCCAACGGCTTGACCCGTTATTACAGCAAAGAAGATTTAATCGAATGTGGCATTTTTGGCAGTAAGACAAGCATTGACCGTTATGTCGCTATGGGCAAACTTAAAAAAATCAAATTAGGGCGTTCTGTTCGCTTTTCAGCGGAAGCCGTGGCGGAGTTTATCCAACAATGCCAACAAGATAGCCATTCAAATTAGGGGGCAATATGGAAAAAAACGAGCCAAAAATCCCCCATGAAGAAATCGTTATTAAAGCTACGCTACAAGGCGGATTCTCTGAAATGGAAAGCGTACTCAAACATCATTTCACCAGTGGTCGCAATTACATCAGCACTTTAGAACGGCATTTAGGCGTGAAATTCCACCGAGAGAAAGAGCAAGCCCAAAATGGCGGATTGTATTATCGCTACACCGTGGCAGACCGCCAAACCGCCCAAAAGCTATTAACCTATGCGAACCACAAAGCCGAAAGGTATCACCGCACAGCATTCACGCAGGCAGAGATTAAAGCGATTTTGGCAAGGTTTAACCACGAAGAAACCGAATAACACAGGATACGAAAATGAAAAAATCAAAGTTTATCGATTATTCCACTATCACCGATTTACCACAACACGAGCAAGAAGCGATTAAGCGAGCGATTGAAGGCATTGCCAAAGCAGAAAATGGGCGATATTTCCCACAGCTTACCGCTCTTTTTGAGCAAATTGCTACGCAGTTAGAAGATCCAAAACAGACAGATACGGAAACCGTGTTACTGCTAGGGCGTGAATTACACACCATTACAAGCGGACTGCTAAGAGCATTGAGCCACTACCCCGAAGACATAACAAATTTATTCTTCAAAGGCGCAAGCCATAGGCAAGTTTACAAAGGATTGTCAGGGCTTGCGATTAACGACTTATTCCACCATTTTATCGGTATCGGCTTAGCTTGCGAAATGAGGCGTTTACAAGCTATCAGCAATGGCGAAATCCCCTCACAAGATGCTTACGGCAATTTAGCAGACTAAGGCGAAGAAATGAGTAATGCGAAAGGCAGACGTGGGAAACTGGCACGATACAAAGCCGTAACAGGCGGAGGGACGTTCTCAATGTTACGGCACGATCTTGTCAAAAGCCCTGAATTTATCAACCTATCCCCCTCGGCAAACAAGGTACTCACAATTCTAATCGGCACGCATACGACTGAACCTAACAACAACGGGAATTTATCCGCCCCCTTACCGCAATCTTATGAGCGGTTCGGAATGTCAGATAAAACCTTACAGCGAGCTTTAAAAGAATTGGTAGAGCGTGAATTCCTTGAAGTCAGCAAACAAGGCTTTAAATCACAGTGTACGCTTTACGCCTTGACTTGTTACCCTATCGGGGATTTTGGCGGCAAGATAGATTTAAGACCCACATCAAAGCCAAGCGATAAATGGAAAAAACATAGACCGCCAACCGCTTAACAATATCGCCTTTCATTTTCGCAATGAGGGCGATTTTTTCAGACTAATTTTTCACTGTTTCGACCAAAATTGACCGCACGCCTATTTTAACCCTATTTTTCTCTTTGACACGCAAATTAAAAACACTGCCTATGGCTAATATATTAATAGGTAAGTAAATTTTACTTATCAAAAAACCTAAAAATAGCCGTTTTTAAAGTAATTTTTACTTATCAAAAAGAAAAAATAGACAATTTAAGATTAAATTTCAAACGATTCTAAGTAAAATTTACTTATCACATAAGTAAAAATTACTTATCAAAAAATCGAAATTATAAGCGGTAGAGTGAGCGATAGCCCCCATTTTGCCTATTGCAATAGTCCCTGAATGGGATATAATAGAATTAATCCCAAACAGGACTATGACAAATGAGAATAATCGCTACCTCAACCTTGACCGCTTATTGGCAGAAACACCCCGACACAGAGCAACCGCTGAAAGCGTGGATTGCCGAGGTTCGCAAAGCACAATGGCAGAATGTTCATGAAATCAAAGCCCAATATCGCAATGCGAGTATTCTCAAAAATCGCAGAGTAGTATTCAACATCAAAGGCAACGACCACCGCTTAATCGTAGCAATCGCTTTCAAAATGGGAGCGGTTTATATCAAGTTTATTGGCACGCATAAAGAATACGACCAAATCAACGCAGACACCGTGGAGAACTAAGCAATGAACATCAAACCAATCAGAACCGAGCAAGACTACCAAAACGCCCTGAAAGCCATAGAGCCATTATTTGACAAGGAAGTATTGCCCCCAGAGGAAGAAGATTTTTTTGAGGTGATGCTTACCTTGATTGAAAACTATGAGGCAAAGCATTACCCGATTGACCTACCCGACCCAATCGAGGCAATCAAATTTAGAATGGAGCAACAGGGCATAGAGATTAAAGACCTAGACGGTATTATCGGCAAGCCTAATCGAGTGTATGAAATCCTCAATAAAACCCGACCGCTAAGCCTGAATATGATCCGCCAACTTCACAGCAAGCTAGGCATTGGGGCAGAGATTTTAATTCAGCCTACCCACGCTTAACCTACATTCCACGCTCCTCAAATTACAGGAGCGTTTTTATTTGCCTATCACTAACAACTTGAAGAAACCTGAAACGACCTCACAAAACGCCATATTCAAGCAGATAGAGACACCGCCAAGCCCGCAGTTTACCTTGATCAAACAAAGCCATTTTTGAGTAAAACCCGTTGGCATATAAGGCTTACAAGCCTGATCATAGACCGCAGGTTAACCCCTTAAAAATACCAAAGACGACCGACAACTACTATCATCACTAAACCCTTATCACATAACGGAATAGCCTTTAAAAAATGGCAAGAAGATGATGATGCCTTAACCCCGAAAAATGAGCCGAACACCACGCTCCCACAACCCCGTGGAAGCCCCACCCCGTCGGGAGTACCTTTACAAATAAACTCCCTATATTCTAGGGAAGATTCAGAAAATCTAGGGATATTCAGCAACACACCTTTATTGCGGAATTTTCGGAAATCTATCCGAAAAAGGCACAAACTAGCCGAATAATTGAACCGCCCCCTTAATTTTGAGGAGAGCTACCGCCACAAATACCTACCGAAATTATTTTAGTAGTATCTTTATGAATTTTTTAGCCTTGAATATCAATTTATTTTCAAATAAATCAATAGGTTATGCTTTTAAATACAATTACAACGCCAAACCGCACATAAAAAATCTAAACCACCCACAACACCCCAAAAAGCCTTGAATATCAAGCATTCTTTGATTTTGAGCAAATCTCAAAACACCACAATCACCCACAATAAATCACATTTTTAGGAGTATTTTTTGTAGTAATTTGTAGGAAAAAAATAGAGGATTTTTCAAAATGGCAAGACGAACATATAGTCTTAATCACACCGAGATAAGCAATGCGAAACCCAAAGCAAAGGACTACAAGTTAGCAGACGGGCAAGGCTTATTTTTAATTGTGAAAGCAACAGGGGCGAAATTATGGCGGTTTAATTATTGTAAACCATTCACCAAAAAACGAACTGAAATTAGCTTAGGGCGATTTCCTGAAGTATCACTGAAACAGGCTAGAGACAAGCGAGCAGAATACCGAGCATTATTGGCGGAGAATATCGACCCACAAACGCACCGCCAACAGGAAAAGCTAAAGGCTAAAATCCCTACACTTTTTGAAATGGCTCAACAGTGGTACAAACTAAAGGAAACTCAAATTAAACCAAACACACTAAACGGCTATTGGAGAATGCTCAATAATCATTTATTTCCAAAAAGCGGATACATTCCGATAAATGAGATTTTACCACCGATCATTAAAACGATATTACAACCTTTAGAAAAGCGAAAGGCAACCCTAACCATACACCGCATTTTATCGTTGCTTAATGAGATAATGTCATTTGCTATCAATAGCGGACTAATTGAGACGAACCGTTGCATTTCTCTTTCAAAAACCTTTACCCAACATAAGAGGCAACATTTAGCAACAATCCGCCCCGAAGAATTGCCTGATTTTCTCAATGTATTACACAACTACAAGGCATTAGGCAGGGTGAAAACGTTGATTTTGTGGCAACTGCTGACAATGACCCGACCAAGCGAGGCAGCGGGGGCAAAATGGGCGGAGATTGATTTAACCGCTAAAACGTGGACAATTCCCGCCAGTCGAATGAAGATGGGCAAAGAGCATATAATACCGCTATCAACACAAGCTATCAGCCTTTTGCGGTTTGAGTGGCAATTTTCACATAATAGCTCTTATGTTTTCCCTAGCATTAAGAGAAAAAACAAGCCCCCAAGTTCAAGAACGCAAGGGCAAGCTATCAGTGCAACAGTCTTTAGAAACCGCCTCACTGCCCACGGCTTACGCTCAATCGCAAGCACTTACCTCAACGAATACGAGCCAATGATAAATTCTGACGTTATTGAGGCTTGCCTATCCCACGTCATAGGCTCACAGGTTCGCAGGGCGTATAATCGCTCAAACTATTTAGAACACCGCAAGCCAGTGATGCAATTATGGGGGGATTATGTAGAACAATGCGCACCGCCTAACACATTCCCCAAATTCACCCTAGGAGAAGATTAAATGCCGACCTTAACCAACGACCGCCAAGAGCAATTTGCGCAACACTATGCCCGACTAGGCAACGCTACCCACGCCCTTAAAGCCGTTTTAGGCAATGAGCGAGCGGAAAGAATGCAACCGCACAGCCTAAGAGCAAGAGCCAATGAGTTAAAGAATAATTACAAGGTAGTCGAGCGAGTAGATGAAATTTTGACGGAAATGCGAGAGCGTGGCGAGGTTATCCCTCACTTTCGCCCGACAACGTGGAGTGATAAAAAAGCGTAAAGTGTGGTAATCAAAGATTGGGTACTTTTACGGTAGTGTTTATATTTAAAGATCGGGTAATATTAGACTAAGTATCTCCATAACAAGCGGTCAATTTTGGCGGAGATTTTGCGAATGAACCACGAAAGATCGTAGAGAAAAGTTGAGAATGTTTATTCTCCTTTTTGGTATCTGATTTTTCCATTCTGGAACAGTAAAAGACTGAATTTTCGGAGCAGTACGCGCGTGCGCGGCAAAAGCGAGAGGGCAAGAAATCGGCTAGAATATCGCCCCACAGATTTTATGGAGAAAGCTCGATGCAATGCCAAACCGCCAAACAAAACCCCGTTTTAATGAATACCGCTATCCGCCATTATCTCAATCGAAAAGCACGCACAGCAACGCCCCTATTCACTTTTGAGAGCCTTTATAGCGAATGCGAGCCTTACCCCTTGGCGGAATTGCTTATCGTCTTAAATTGGCGGATTGAAGCACTAAAACAAGCGCGAGAAGAAAGCCCACATCCAAGCAATGATTTAATCACCATTCATACACTTGAAAATCAGCAGGCACGATTAACAAAGATTTACCAGCAACAAGACAACTAATTAACTCAACACCTCAAAACAAAGCCCGATATTCTTTCACCATGATGAAAAATATTGGGCTTTTTGTTTTAACTCTTTCTAAATTAGAATAAATGGAGCGTTAAGAATGATTATGATTGATTATGAACCATTAAGACGGTATGATTTTACCGCTTTCAATAAAGCAAAAGGGCGTGGAAACCCTTTATTGAGAGACTACAAGGCAGATTATAGCACGCCCTTAGCGTGTTTTTTATTATCTGTTGCTAACCCCAAAATAGATCCGCCATACGTTCGAGCTATGGGGACTATTTCACCATATAGACCGCAACCAATGGCGGATCTATTTTCAATGGTAGCACTTAATGGGAAAGGTTCGCCCTTTGCCGTTAGACCTTGTAGGACGGTTTTCCACCCCGTTAAGTGTTACCGCCAAAATCCGTGGAAAGATTTAGCGGTAATTCCTCAAAATATCTACAAGGAATTATCACCAATGATTTACACCTACCGAGCTCAACGGGGAGCAGGGGAAACGACCCGTACCCTAAATATCAGCTTTTACGCCCGCAATTTCACCGAAGCCAAAAGCAAATTACAGGCATTCAGCCCAAACCAGCCACCGCTATTTATCAAACGCTTGCCGGTAACAAAATGTTCCCAAAATCAGACCGCTTGTTTAGCGAGCCAAGGGGGGATTTATGCGTAATTCCCACCCAATCCCAAATCTACAAGACAAATTAAAACAAGAAATGGACACGCTTTACAGCTTAGGCACGATGATTGAATGCTTGGCGAGTGTCGTTCCTGATAATGAATTTGTACCGCTTAATGAAGGTTCTTTCAACTTTGCCCTAAAAAGAATCAGCCTTGATTTATTCAATGGCTTAGAGCGTATTCAAGACTTAATGGATAGCCTTAGCAAAGGGGGCAAAGATGCGTAACTCGACCCAACCCCAAGCCGAGCATTTAAACGAAGCGAGCAAAGCATTTTGGCAGGCTTATTCACTTCTTCAAATGACGGCTAACGGTATCCAAAGCAATAGCGACCCACACACGATTATTTCAGCATTAAACGGTATTTCTGCCTTAATGAATGAGGGCTTAAATCACTTGGGGGAACTATGACAATGGAACACACCTACTGGCAGATTATCGCCTACCCACAAGGGCAACAAAAGCCCGTTATTGTCGGGAGTGAAACCGAGCTAAACAAAGCCATGACCGCCATCAAGCAAGCGGTAAAAGCGAATCCACACTACCACGCATTCACATTGAAAAAATTCACAACAGGGGGAGAACATGCGACACCTTAGCCGAAACTATGCGGACACTATCGACACCCTTGCGAGCCTTATCGGCGACCATTTAGCCGAAATCGACGAGGCAAGAATGGCGATAAAAATTCAGACCGATAAAGAGAATTTAATCCCTGATGAAACCGTCCTTGCCAATGCGATTTTACACATAGGCGAACAAGCCAAAGCCATTAAGGAGCAAGCGGAAATCTGGCTGGCTTTTCATCAAGCAGTGATGGATAGGTTCACCCAAACCAAACAGGCAAAAGCCGTTATTTTCACACAGGAAACCGAGATCACGGAGGCAGACAATGACTAACCCAAACCGCCAACCACAAAACCCGATGGATGCTTTAAAAGCGTGGAAAGCGAACCACCGCAAAAACGCCACAAAACAGCCAGAGAGCGATTTAACCGAAAAGCCAAGTAAAGATACCCGTTCACCGAAGAAAACCACACAGCAAGCTCAACAAGGGGCAAAACCGCCAAGAATAAAAGATTTTCCCCAGCTTAACCGCCAATTTTGGCTTGCCCGAGAAAGTGTGATGCGGTGCTTTACGCAATACCCCGATAAATTCCACTACAAGGCGCAGTTAGCCAAAGAGTGTAGAGCTTTGGCGGAGGGATTAAAGCAAGGCGATGACACCGCCAAAACCTACCTAATCGGGCAACTTTACGCCTTAGCTGGCAGTGTAAAAACGGCTCAACGGCAAAATGAGATAACGGACACCGCTCCACAGGTAAGGGACACGCAAGCTATTGCTGATATGACTTACCTTGTTACTTTGGCGGAGAGCTATTTCACTGCTCTTCATCAAGGCGGAAATGTATTAAGGGAAAACGGCACACTATTAACGGACACGGAAATCCAAGCCGAAGCCTTTTCTGCCCTTGCCCAAGTGAAGCATTTTTTAACCCAATGGAGTGAGGCAAAAAATCATCAAAATCAGACCGCTTGTAAAACCGCTCTAAAAAGCGATTAACGCAACTTTCACTTAAATCTAATAAATCACAAGGGCAAAGAATAAAAACGCGCGAGAGCCTCTAATTTTGCCCTTAAATCGCAAATTCAACCGAAAAAGGATGATTAACATGACTTTAACCGAAAAACAAACCGAGAACACATCAACAGCAACCCAAGCCTTCACCCTTGAAATGACAACCGCCAACGGCTTGACCCGTTATTACAGCAAAGAAGATTTAATCGAATGTGGCATTTTTGGCAGTAAGACAAGCATTGACCGTTATGTCGCTATGGGCAAACTTAAAAAAATCAAATTAGGGCGTTCTGTTCGCTTTTCAGCGGAAGCCGTGGCGGAGTTTATCCAACAATGCCAACAAGATAGCCATTCAAATTAGGGGGCAATATGGAAAAAAACGAGCCAAAAATCCCCCATGAAGAAATCGTTATTAAAGCTACGCTACAAGGCGGATTCTCTGAAATGGAAAGCGTACTCAAACATCATTTCACCAGTGGTCGCAATTACATCAGCACTTTAGAACGGCATTTAGGCGTGAAATTCCACCGAGAGAAAGAGCAAGCCCAAAATGGCGGATTGTATTATCGCTACACCGTGGCAGACCGCCAAACCGCCCAAAAGCTATTAACCTATGCGAACCACAAAGCCGAAAGGTATCACCGCACAGCATTCACGCAGGCAGAGATTAAAGCGATTTTGGCAAGGTTTAACCACGAAGAAACCGAATAACACAGGATACGAAAATGAAAAAATCAAAGTTTATCGATTATTCCACTATCACCGATTTACCACAACACGAGCAAGAAGCGATTAAGCGAGCGATTGAAGGCATTGCCAAAGCAGAAAATGGGCGATATTTCCCACAGCTTACCGCTCTTTTTGAGCAAATTGCTACGCAGTTAGAAGATCCAAAACAGACAGATACGGAAACCGTGTTACTGCTAGGGCGTGAATTACACACCATTACAAGCGGACTGCTAAGAGCATTGAGCCACTACCCCGAAGACATAACAAATTTATTCTTCAAAGGCGCAAGCCATAGGCAAGTTTACAAAGGATTGTCAGGGCTTGCGATTAACGACTTATTCCACCATTTTATCGGTATCGGCTTAGCTTGCGAAATGAGGCGTTTACAAGCTATCAGCAATGGCGAAATCCCCTCACAAGATGCTTACGGCAATTTAGCAGACTAAGGCGAAGAAATGAGTAATGCGAAAGGCAGACGTGGGAAACTGGCACGATACAAAGCCGTAACAGGCGGAGGGACGTTCTCAATGTTACGGCACGATCTTGTCAAAAGCCCTGAATTTATCAACCTATCCCCCTCGGCAAACAAGGTACTCACAATTCTAATCGGCACGCATACGACTGAACCTAACAACAACGGGAATTTATCCGCCCCCTTACCGCAATCTTATGAGCGGTTCGGAATGTCAGATAAAACCTTACAGCGAGCTTTAAAAGAATTGGTAGAGCGTGAATTCCTTGAAGTCAGCAAACAAGGCTTTAAATCACAGTGTACGCTTTACGCCTTGACTTGTTACCCTATCGGGGATTTTGGCGGCAAGATAGATTTAAGACCCACATCAAAGCCAAGCGATAAATGGAAAAAACATAGACCGCCAACCGCTTAACAATATCGCCTTTCATTTTCGCAATGAGGGCGATTTTTTCAGACTAATTTTTCACTGTTTCGACCAAAATTGACCGCACGCCTATTTTAACCCTATTTTTCTCTTTGACACGCAAATTAAAAACACTGCCTATGGCTAATATATTAATAGGTAAGTAAATTTTACTTATCAAAAAACCTAAAAATAGCCGTTTTTAAAGTAATTTTTACTTATCAAAAAGAAAAAATAGACAATTTAAGATTAAATTTCAAACGATTCTAAGTAAAATTTACTTATCACATAAGTAAAAATTACTTATCAAAAAATCGAAATTATAAGCGGTAGAGTGAGCGATAGCCCCCATTTTGCCTATTGCAATAGTCCCTGAATGGGATATAATAGAATTAATCCCAAACAGGACTATGACAAATGAGAATAATCGCTACCTCAACCTTGACCGCTTATTGGCAGAAACACCCCGACACAGAGCAACCGCTGAAAGCGTGGATTGCCGAGGTTCGCAAAGCACAATGGCAGAATGTTCATGAAATCAAAGCCCAATATCGCAATGCGAGTATTCTCAAAAATCGCAGAGTAGTATTCAACATCAAAGGCAACGACCACCGCTTAATCGTAGCAATCGCTTTCAAAATGGGAGCGGTTTATATCAAGTTTATTGGCACGCATAAAGAATACGACCAAATCAACGCAGACACCGTGGAGAACTAAGCAATGAACATCAAACCAATCAGAACCGAGCAAGACTACCAAAACGCCCTGAAAGCCATAGAGCCATTATTTGACAAGGAAGTATTGCCCCCAGAGGAAGAAGATTTTTTTGAGGTGATGCTTACCTTGATTGAAAACTATGAGGCAAAGCATTACCCGATTGACCTACCCGACCCAATCGAGGCAATCAAATTTAGAATGGAGCAACAGGGCATAGAGATTAAAGACCTAGACGGTATTATCGGCAAGCCTAATCGAGTGTATGAAATCCTCAATAAAACCCGACCGCTAAGCCTGAATATGATCCGCCAACTTCACAGCAAGCTAGGCATTGGGGCAGAGATTTTAATTCAGCCTACCCACGCTTAACCTACATTCCACGCTCCTCAAATTACAGGAGCGTTTTTATTTGCCTATCACTAACAACTTGAAGAAACCTGAAACGACCTCACAAAACGCCATATTCAAGCAGATAGAGACACCGCCAAGCCCGCAGTTTACCTTGATCAAACAAAGCCATTTTTGAGTAAAACCCGTTGGCATATAAGGCTTACAAGCCTGATCATAGACCGCAGGTTAACCCCTTAAAAATACCAAAGACGACCGACAACTACTATCATCACTAAACCCTTATCACATAACGGAATAGCCTTTAAAAAATGGCAAGAAGATGATGATGCCTTAACCCCGAAAAATGAGCCGAACACCACGCTCCCACAACCCCGTGGAAGCCCCACCCCGTCGGGAGTACCTTTACAAATAAACTCCCTATATTCTAGGGAAGATTCAGAAAATCTAGGGATATTCAGCAACACACCTTTATTGCGGAATTTTCGGAAATCTATCCGAAAAAGGCACAAACTAGCCGAATAATTGAACCGCCCCCTTAATTTTGAGGAGAGCTACCGCCACAAATACCTACCGAAATTATTTTAGTAGTATCTTTATGAATTTTTTAGCCTTGAATATCAATTTATTTTCAAATAAATCAATAGGTTATGCTTTTAAATACAATTACAACGCCTGACAGCAGGAGGTACAAGATGAATGATAGAGCCGAATTCAGATTCAGTAGCGGACAATATCGGGGATATATCTACTGTGGTGCAAAATGCCTTGAAAAAACCGCCCCCGCCTTTTCCAGACCCAATGCCCTCGCCCACCTCAATCGCCGTATCCGCTACTGGAATAAGAAAAAGCGGTTGAACATCCCTTTAATTGAGGAGCAAACCCATGATTAGCCCCTATCTCAGCCCCTATGAAAGTGGCTTTGACACTGCCGAGGATGA
Organism: Pasteurellaceae bacterium Macca; assembly: GCA_023101485.1. GTDB lineage: Bacteria > Pseudomonadota > Gammaproteobacteria > Enterobacterales > Pasteurellaceae > LVZB01. Next base: position 12,350 of record LVZB01000005.1, read on the forward strand.
AGAGTATTTCCGCCAACAAGCCGAAGCCCGCAGACGCGCCCGAGAAGAACGGGCGATTGATGAATATGAAGATGCCCAAAATGGCAGAAGATAATTATTAGGAGAACAAAATGACAAACCAAGTACAACAAAACAATCAGCAACAAAAGTCTGTTTCATTCCCCGTCAAAGAATTCTTTGACCGACCAGCTATTAAAGGCAAGATTGAAGCGTTACTCAATAAAAATGCCGGCTCATTTACCACGAGCGTACTGCAAATTGTCAATAGTAATCAGCTCTTAAAAAATGCTGTCCCAATGACTGTATTCAACGCTGCATTGATGGCTGCAACACTCAATCTTCCATTACAAAATGGCTTAGGCTTTGCCTATATCGTACCTTATAAAAATAACAACACGAACAGATACGAAGCCCAGTTTCAGTTAGGTTATAAAGGTTTAATTCAGCTTGCCCAACGTAGCGGACAATTTCAACGATTAGTCGCCGTTCCTGTTTATGAGAAGCAACTCCTTGCCGAAGACCCTATCAACGGTTACGAGTTTGACTGGAAGCAGAAGCCGGAACAAGGTGAGAAACCCATAGGCTATTACGCTTATTTCAAACTACTCAATGATTTCACCGCAGAACTCTATATGACGACATTTGAAATTGATGCACACGCCCAACGATATAGCCAAACTTATCGCTCTTACTTAAAGAAAAAGTCCAAAGGCGAGTATGCGTCCAGCGTATGGGCTGATAACTTTGAAGCCATGGCTCTCAAAACGGTGATGAAGTTGTTACTCTCCAAGCAAGCCCCGCTTTCTGTGGAAATGCAACAAGCCGTGCTTGCCGATCAAGCTGTTGTTAAAGATGCTGAAAAAGGTGAATTTGGCTACCCTGATAATGAAATTCAAGATGCAGAATATACCAAATTGACCGTCAGCCAGCAGGTCTTTGAGCAGTGTAAGCAAAACATTCTCAACGGTGAAACGACTCTCCAAGACCTTTGTGATAATGGCTACGAATTCACGCAAGAGCAGTATGCCGAGTTAGAAACTCTTGAGAAATCGGAGAGTTGATAATTGACACCCCGCCCCTTTCGGATTAAGATAACCGCACTATACAACGTAAGCGGTTATCCGCCCCCGACAGCAAGCGGTTTTTTTGTACCTAAATTTTAGTTACAGATCGGTTATGATCGGGTCGAGAGAACCTAATAAAATACCTGCAAAGGAAATAAGTTCCGCCATCTTACGTTGGTAGTTGAAGCCTGATCGCCTACTAAGCGATCAATTAACTAATCTAAAACGTAAGGTACAAAAAATGTCAAATCTAGTTCAATTCCAATCATTCAATTTTCATTCATCCGCTGTTCGTGTGATCACAGATCCCAATCAAGAATTTTGGTTTTGTGCCAAAGATGTTTGTGATGTTTTAGGCTATGTAAATGATACAGACGCATTGAAAAAACATTGCAAACCAAAGGGGGTAGCGAAACGCTACTCCCCTACAAAAGGCGGAAATCAAGAACTTACATTTATTAACGAACCTAACTTATACCGCTTAATCATCAAATCCCGCAAGCCAGAAGCCGAACCCTTCGAAGCGTGGGTATTTGAAGAAGTGCTACCGCAAATTCGCAAAACAGGGCAATATTCGCAAAATCTTCCCGAAAATCGACCGCTTGCAATCCCCGAACTAACATTCACAGTAGAAATGAGCGAAGACAACCGCAACGTATTACTGAGCAACTGGTTTGCTTTACATAACACCCTTAAATTATTGGCAGAGCTAGAACCACCTTTGCGAGCCTTAAATTCTCCCTTTGCCTCAAAGGTTTATACCCACGTTACCGAGTATCGCAACAATTTAGGCTACACCAAAGCAATGTTAGCCCCCTTATTCGCAGATGTCGCCTTTGACAAACGACAAGACCCTCACGAATATATTGCAATGCAAGCCTTTAACGCCTTTCAAGCAAGAGGCTTTAAACCAAGAGTGGCAGTAAAACTGTTGGCTTAGCAAGCCCTTTCTTCACTCGCAAAAAACTTATTCAATCCGACCGCTTGCAACCCCAAGCGGTCTTTCTGCTACCCTAAATTCAAGAAAAAAGGAAATCATCAAATGAAAGTCCGATGTTCATCAATCAGTAAATTTATGACCAAACCCAAAGGCAACAACAAAATTTCGGAAGGCGCAAAAACAGCAGTAAGAGAACTTGCCCGTTTTCATCTCTTTGGATATGAAAACTTTGACGGCAACAAATACACCGCCAAGGGCAATCAACTTGAAGAGCAAGCAATCAAATTAAGTGGTTTTAGCCGAGGGCTTGTACTAAAAAAGAACAGCGAACGCAAGGAAAATGATTGGGTAAGTGGCGAGTGCGATATTTATGTACCAAGCCGAAAGCTGATTATCGACACCAAATGTTCGTGGGATATTGGCTCACACCCATTTTTCCCCGAAGAAGCCGAAGAGAAAGCCAAAAAATCGGGCTACGACTACCAAATGCAAGGCTATATGTGGCTTTGGGAAGCCGAAGAAGCCCAAATTGATTTTGTACTATTCCCCACCCCGCTTGACCTGATTCCTGCCTATGAAGACAGTAATAAGCTAGTTGATCTTGTCGAGCAAATCCCACAAGAAAAACGCATCACCACACTCACAATTAAGCGAGATGAGAAAATCATCGGGGAAATCAAAGAGCGAATCACCGCTGCGCAAGATTACTTCCAGCAAATCGCCAAACCTTATTTATAAGTGGAATTTAGCTTAAAGAAAATGGATAGCGACAACCCATCTGTTCAAATTCAGCACAAACTGACTTTACCAAAATACTTCGTTTTCAATACGCATACCTATAAAGGTTTATCAGCACAAGCATTTACTTTACGCCTTTCTATTCTAACTGGTGGGAATGAGCCAATCCTTATCGCTCGTTTAATCAAGGCTGAGCAACTTCAAGAGGAAGTTGCCCAAGAATTTGCCAGCAAGCTCACTGATGCATTAGCTGAAACGAGCATCACTGTAAATATTGGTACTGTTTGCATTTAATTAAGATGAGCCCTGCAAGTCAGGGCTTTTTAAAGGAGATTGTATGTCGTTTACTTATGGCTCCGTTTGTTCGGGCATTGAAGCAGTCAGTGTAGCTTGGGATAATATGGCGACACCACTCTGGTTTAGCGAAATTGAACCGTTCCCATCTGCCATCTTGGCTCATCATTATCCCAACATTCCTAACTTGAGTGATATGACTTCCCTTCCCGAAAGAATCCTCAATCGTGAAATCCTAGCGCCTGATGTGCTTGTTGGTGGTACGCCTTGTCAAGCTTTTTCCGTAGCTGGCAAAAGGCTCTCACTAAATGACGAGAGAGGTAATCTCACACTTGTTCTTATTCACATTTTAGAGGCTATTGATTATGTCAGACATCAAGACAGAAAACCGCCTTGCATTTTACTTTGGGAAAACGTTCCCGGTGTCTTATCCACCAAGGACAACGCATTCGGACACCTTTTGGCTGGACTGGCTCAAGAATCAGAGCCACTACAACCAACAGGGAGAAAATGGACAAACGCTGGTTATGTGCATACTAAAAGAACCATTACATGGCGAATCCTTGATGCTCAATATTTCGGAGTGCCCCAACGACGCAAACGAGTGTTCCTTGTGGCAAGTGCTAGAAGCCGAAGTGTCGCAGAAATACTCCTTGAGCAAAAAAGCTTGCGAGGGAATTCTGAGAAGAGCCGAACGCAGAGGAAAAGTGTTACCGCCTTTGCTGAAAGTAGCTTTGGACAATATTTCCAAACAATGCAAAAAAACGTACTCTTTGAAGTGAAAGGTGCAGAGGCTATCCGCATTCACGAACAGCCAGTCAGTCCAACGTTAAAAGCAAGAATGGGAACAGGCGGTAATAATGTTCCTTGCGTATCTATTGCGGGTAATGTGATAGGCAGGAGTGACACTTCGGGCGGAAATGGCGTAGGCGCAAAAGATGATGGTGTCATGTACACGCTGACTACCTCAGATGTCCACGGAATAGTACATAATCACACCATACGAAAACTAACCCTAAAGAATGTGAGCGATTGCAAGGATTTCCAGATAATTGGACAAAAATCCCCTACCGTAACAAGCCCATTGAGAATTGCCCTGATAGTCCTCGTTATAAAGCAATTGGAAACTCAATGGCTGTGCCAGTGATTAAATGGATTGGTCAGCGAATTATTCAATATTTGGAGAAGTAACAATGAACAAATTCAACAAATTAACCAATCGAATTATTGATTGGGCAAATGACCGTAACTTAATTCAAGGCTCAACCCCACAAAAGCAAATGCTTAAACTGATGGAAGAATTCGGCGAATTATGCGGCGGCATTGCCAAGAATAAACCTGATGTGATTAAAGACAGCATTGGGGATTGTTATGTAGTAATGATAATCTTGAGCAAACAGCTAAGGTTTACTTGCAAACCAGCTATTACAGGTAAAGTATTAAATGACATCATTGCAGAATTCAACGAAAAGAAATATGAGTACTCTTCTGTTAACGAACAAACCATTGAAGCAATGCATCATATTGGCGGTTTTTCACTTCCAGCCTTAAAAGGCTGGAAAGTAACCACAGAGTATTTTGAGCTGTTATATATGAATTTAATTCTCATCGCATTATTTAATCAAATTGACTTCATCGACTGCGTAGAGCACGCTTACAACCAAATTAAAGACCGTAAAGGCAAAATGATAGACGGCGTATTTGTTAAAGAGGAAGATTTATGACCTGGAACATTTTCAAGCTACGAAAGGAATATCGCACCCTTTTGCAAGCGCACTCAAAAAACGTCTTAAAAACGGAATCGCTACTCAAAAAAGTGAAATCGCTAGAAGATTCTGCGATGCAATCTGCTCTACAAATTAAGAGCCTGACCAAGAGAATGTGAAGCTGAAAACTGAAAATGCCGAACTGCAAAGCAAGCTCAATCAGTATGAAGTAGAGAAACAGTGTAGTTTCCTCACGTTGCCCCGTAAAGTAAAGCGAAAACGCAAATAACCGACCGCCTAACAAGCGGTCTTTTTTTACCTGAAATTTGTAAAAGGACACCCAATGAACATTACAGAAACCCTCAATCAACGTGGAAAAAACTACGGAAACTTCAATCAACTCGCCTTTATCAATCGCAAACTTGATAATGTGATAGATGAACACGGAACTCACCTTGATGCCACCCAGCGTAAAGCCCTTGAAATGATTCTTCACAAGGTAAGTAGAATTCTCAACGGCAACGCCCATTATGCGGATAATTGGGTCGATATTGCCGGATACGCTCATTTAGGTGGGCGGTTGTATGAAGAAGAAACCACCGCCGAAACGGTGGATAATCTTACTGGTGAGATTGCTTAAACTGCTGAAAAGCTTGAATAATCAACTGATTTTGCGGAATACCAAGCGTTTTGCTTAATTGCTCAATTTCCTCAATGACCGTAATGGGCAGTTTAAAGGCTTTGAGTTTAATGCCGTGTTTGGTTTCACTACGTTTAACAATTTCAGTTCTTGATAATGCCATTGGACTTTTCCTCTTGCATCAAATCAACGTTTGATCTATATTGTTTGAAGTCTCGGGGAGCGGTAACTCCCCCTTGAACTAGTCTAGTAAGCTGGCAGGCTTACGGTTAATCCGACTAGCAGGATAATGATGATAGCTAAACGAACATTCATCACTATTCTCCTCTTCAAGCGTAAGGATTAAGCCTCACACTCACTTTCAACCTGTCCGTTGAAAGTGAGATTATTTTAAGTTAGTTAACTAATAAAATCAAGCATTCTTTAAGAAAGCCTACAATTTATTTTGTGGGCTTTTTTGTTTGACAAGAAAAGGAAATTTGTTAAGATACCTTTACCTATTCAAGGTTGATTGGTGAAAGCAATCATTGTACTTTTAATCAATTAAAGAGGAAAAACAATGAAAGGTTTAAATGAAGGTTGGGAAGTTTAATGAGTTTGGAGCAACTATCTAGCTTCTTAAAACAGCTGGATTTTAATGCAATAGCAGGGCTAGGAACGTGTTTATTCACAGGTTACCTAGCCTTTTTTGCGTGGTTTCAAATCAAAGAACAACGTAGCCAGCATAAACAAAAAGCAACTATTGAGCTTCTTATCAGCAACAGTAATAATGCTTATTACCAAAAACGTCGCAAGACTTATATGAAGATGAGAGATAGTGGGATTAACTTTACTACGCTCGCTTGTGCCTTAACGGAAAGTAATCCTAACACAGAGCAACAAAAACAAAATTTTATTGTGCTTGATGTACTTAATTCCATAGAATTTATTTGCGTAGGCATTAAAGAAAATTTATTTGATGAAGCGGTTTACAAAAGAATGAGCGGTAGTAGTGTAGTAAAAGACTGGAATACCCTAAAACCTTATGTAATGGAACTTCGTCGTATCAATAACAATAACAACAAACTTTTTTGTGAGTTTGAATGGCTTGCGACTAAGTGGATTGATGAAAATAAAAATAGCTAGTTTTTAAGATATATTTGACACCCCGCCCCTTTCGGATTAAGATAACCGCACTACCAAATACAAGTCGGTTTATTCGCTCCGAACAAATAGCGGTTTTTTTGTGCCTGAAATTCAGGTCGCTCATTTATGATCGGGTCGAGAGAACCTAATATAATACCCGAAAGGGAAATAAGTTCCGCCGTACTTGTATTCGGTAGTTGAAGCCTGATCGCCTACTAAGTGATCGTCTGAATTAACTAATAAATACAAGGTACAAAAATGTCAAATCAAATCTCTACATTCAACTTCAAATCAAACCCTGTCCGTATTCAATCAATTAACAATGAACCGTACTTCTGTTTATCAGATGTTTGTGATGTGCTTAATGTAAATCGTAGAAGTAGTGAAGCATTCCGATTGAATGAAAAGGGATGCAATAAAATTGCAACCCTTACAAACGGTGGAAAACAAGAAATCACATTCATCAACGAACCGAATTTATATCGGATCATATTCAGATCAAACAAAGCCGAAGCAGTCGAATTTCAAAACTGGGTATTTGAAGAAGTTTTACCGCAAATTCGTAAAACGGGACGCTATCAAGCCGAGCAAATCGCCCTACCCGACCCAGAGCCAAAATACAGTCGAGAACTAACCGAACGCCAATGGCTAAAACTCGCCAGTCTCTGGTTCGCCTGTTACAACAATCTTGAACTACTCGGCAAAATCTACAAACCCCTTGAAGCTCTCGGTTCACCCTACGGCGTAACTGCTTACACCCACGCTACCGAGTACCAAACTACGCTCGGAGCATTGCAACGCCTACTCGTGCCATTGCTTGCAGAGTTTGATGTCGATCCACGACAAGAAGCCCACTACTACCGAGCCTTACGCACTCTCAGAGAATACCAACCCAAAGGCTTAGGGGCAATCGTCCGCATCTAATTGCAAAAAATTCACCCCAATCCGACCGCTTGTATCCCCAAGCGGTCTTTCTGCTACCTAAAATTTAAGGAAACCCAATAAGATGAAATCAATGACAGGATAATCACAAAAGTTAAGAATGGTGCGAAAATCACCCGATTATAGACTTTCGCTTAATAATGAAATGAACCAACCCCACTGATGTGGGGTTTTGTTTTGGAGGAAATATGGAAAATCAAATTACTCTACTAAGTAAAGAAAAAAGTCATCAATATGACAAGCCTAAGCTACCCTACCATTTGGCGAATGATGAAAAAAGGCACATTCCCAAAAGTGTCAGTGCCTCAAACCGTCGTGTAGCTTGGTTCGCAAAGGACATAGAGCAATGGCTTTCAGAAAGGGCTTAATATTAAATTCCCTCGCCTTTAATCCATTCATCTACCTTATCCGCCCAAGCTTGCATCATCTCTCGTCTTTGAGTTTCGTACTCAGCCTTGTTATATACAGCTCGCACGCTTGTTGCTCGTGGGCGAGGGATTTCTCAATCCAATCACTATTAAAACCCATTTCATGTAATAGCGTTGAGCCAGTTCTACGTAAATCGTGAACGGTGAAATCATCAATTAACGGCTTTTCACGGTTGATGTACTTAATGCAATGATCAATCACCCGGTTAATTGAGCTATTCGCAATGGGTTTCCCTCTATTCGTTCGCCCAGGTAACAAGTATGGCGAACCTTCCGAATAAATTTGAAACGCTACTATTAAATCAAGCACCTGTTCTGACAGGTAGACATTATGCGCCCTTTTCGCTTTCATCCTTTCCGCAGGAATAGTCCACACCTTATTTTTGAAATCTACTTCATCCCAAGTTGCATGGATCAACTCACCCTTCCTTACCAGGGTCAGCAAAATAAATTTTACCGCCTTGCGTAAGGCAAAATCAGACTGCATTTCATCTAGGGCATTAAAGAATAAATGGATTTCCCTTGGTGATAACACTCGCTCGCGTTTTTTGAATGTGGCAATGGAAGAATTCGAAATTTCATCAGCTGGATTAGCATATTTATGCCACGAGCAATCGCATAGCGATAAACGTTAGCAATTAAGTCTCGTACAAAAATAGCTGTTGAAGGTGCGCCCACGATCTTTGATTTTTTCACAATGGCGACGAATTTCATCAGTGGTAATTTCCATCATCAAACGATTACCAAAAGTCTCTTTAATATCTCGTTCATAGGTTGCAACACGCAATGCCTTAGTGCTTTCCGCCAACTGAACATCTGCCAAATATTTTCCGCAAAGACAGAAAAACGCTCGGCATTGCGAATTTGATTTCTCGTATTGCGTTTTTCACCGGCTGGGGAAATCCCTTCACTCACTTGCTTACGAGCGATCATTAACCGCTCAC
>LVZB01000006.1 GCA_023101485.1 Pasteurellaceae bacterium Macca
AACTACCCTGCGATTTCTTTGATGCAAGCACGGAATAAACGGGAGGAATGGCGGCTTTATTGGCTCAAGATATTGATCCTCAAATTCATTTGGAAGAAATCAAAACTCAACGACAGAAAGATAACCAAAACACCTTTCAGCATATAGCCTTAGACTGGTATCAATCCAAGTATAAGAAAACAGTAATAGAAAGAAAACGGCTACCAAAATTGGGCAAGGTTAGAAAAGCATTTATTTCCTAAGATAGGCGGGCTTTTTATTGGCAGTATTAAACCTGCTCTGCTCGTAGAAACATTGAGACCGATTGATAATGAGGGCAAGAATGATACGGTTTTCCGCTTGATTCGATTGGCCAATAACATTTTAGATCATGCAGTCAATATCGGCGTGATTGAGTTTAATCCGTGTCATAAAGTCAGCAGTGCATTTACTTTGAAATCGAATAAGCACCAACCTAGCTTACCACCAGAGAAGCTGGGCGAATTTCTTGCAGCACTACACCATTCCAATAGGGATTACATCACAAAAATGCTTGTGCAATGGCTGTTATTAACAATGGTAAGAACGGCGGAAGCAGTTAGCGTGGAATGGAGCGAGATTGACTTTGAGCAAGCTATTTGGCGCATTCCAGCCGAAAAGATGAAAGGTCGGAAAAATGAGAAACGCCAGCATGATGTGCCATTATCTCGCCAGGCTATGGCGATACTGTTACAAATGAAGGCAATTAACAAGGGGCAGAAATATGTTTTCCCGCATTACAGCAAGCCTAATGAAGCAATGTGCTCACAAACACCGAATAATGCGATTAAACGGATTGCAAATGGTCGTTATAAGGGGCTATTGACGGCCCATGGCTTACGGAGTATCGCTAGCACTTATCTCAATGATACTTTTACAGAGAACCCCACGTTATAGAGGCTTGTTTAGCCCACGTTGGCGGAGATAGTGTTCGCAATGCTTATTTCCGCGGTTCTTATTTAGAGCGAAGAAAAGCCATTATGCAAGCCTGGGGCGACTATGTTGAACAATGCTCAACCTTTTCTGCATTAACTTACCCAATCATTAATTCTGCTCTACTGCCTAGCCATTCGCTAGGCTTTTTTATACTCAACCTCCCACCCCTTAATTTTTCCAACTTTTAGAAATTTAGTCACTTATTCACTTATCTACTTATTTTTTATTTAAGTTATTGAAAAGAAAAAAGAAATATAGAGTGAGTAATAGAGTGAATAGTCAGTGATAAGTGATTAAAACTAGCCGCTAGTTAAAAAATATGCCCAATAGCTACCTCAAAAAAGTAGGGACATTCTGAAAATCTAGGGGATAAGAAAAGGCTACTGATCTCTTATGTAAATTTTTGTTTGTTTTCTTGCGTAGCTTTTCAAGTGAAAGACACTGTATTTACAACCAGATAAAAGGCTATATATTGTGAAAAATATTGTTTTTAAGAGGTGCGAATGCTTATTCATAATTCAATCAGAAATGAGGTTATTGAGCGATTAGCCGAGAATATGCCCGATGTGAAACATTACCACAACGGCTTGCCACGTATTTATCAAGGTGACAGTGTTTTGCCGATGATTGCTGTTTATTTGAATGATGCGGAGGGGCGACCGGTAAGATTTGGTGATGGTGGTATTGATTGGTTCGCAGAGCTTAATATTTTGACCTGTTTTTTTCGGGAAGGGGAAGCAACCTAGACCGTATTGCTGAAATTTTAAATCAAACCATTCTGCAAAGCGGTGATTTCCAGAATTTCCAGCTAGATCCAAGTTATGAAATGGGATACGCCTACGAATATGATACGGAAAATAATGCTTGGGCAAGTTCTTCCTAACTTATCGCATTATTATCAACCCAAAACTTACATTAACTTAGGAGAATCTGATGTTTAAGAAATTATTAGAACTACGCCAGCAAAAGGCACAAATTCAAGCAGAAATGCGCGCCATTATGGAAACCGCAGATAAAGAGCAACGTTCCACTACCGAAGCGAAGGGGCGAAATTTGATGAATTACGTAGTCAAGTTGGTAGCTTAGAGAAAGAGATTGCTCGTTATGAAGCGCTAACGGATGAGCAACGTATCAAGCCGGTGCGGCGTCAGAAACAGCGAGTAAAGACGTGAGCAATGATGAATTGCGCCATTGGATTAAAACCGGTGAATTACGTTCATTGGCGACAAATACGAATAACGGGGCAGATGGTGGCTATTCGGTTATTCCACAGCTTGATCGTGATGTGATGAAGCGTCTTTCAGATGACAGTGTAATGCGTTCAATTTGTAACGTAGTACGCTTACCGATTGGCGCAAAAGAGTATAAAAAACTCGTTTCAAATGGTGGTGCAGCCGTTGGCCATATTGGTGAAGGGGAAAAGCGTACAGAAACAGGCACGCCAACATTAAATGAAGTGACGATTACGCTTCACAACATTTACGCTTATCCGAAAACGACCCAAGAGATTTTAGATTTTGGTGGCGTGGATATTTTAGGCTGGCTGACAGATGAAATTGCAGACACCTTTACGGAAACCGAAGAATCGACCTTAACCAATGGCACAGGCACAAAACAAAGCAAAGGCTTTTTAACCTACTCTCGCTCTGCTGATAAAGATAAAACCGTGCATTCGGCACCCTGCAAAAAATGGAAGTGCCGGTTTGCGAAATTGACGGCAGACACTTTGATTGATTTGTTATTCACCCTAAAAAGCAAATATCGCAAAAATGCCGTATGGGTGATGAACTCACAAAACAGCTGGCACATTGCAGAAACTCAAAAATGGTAACGGTGATTATATTTGGCGTGATGGACTACAAGTCGGTAGCCCAGCAACCCTTTTAGGCTTACCGGTTTATTATCTTGAAACGATGCCAGATGTTGGTGCAAATCCTTTCCTAGCGGTGGGTGATTTTAAACGTGTTATACCATTGCCGATCACGAAACTGGCACACGCACGAAACCAGATGCGATTACGAGCCAGGTTTTTATAAGGTTCATACTGATAAATATCTTGGCGGTGGCGTGGTGGATTCCAATGCAATTAAAGTGTTAGAAGGTAAGTAGTATTTCAACCGAATAAAAGGGGGCATTTTGCCCCTTTTTTGCCAAAGAGGGATGATGATGAAAAAGATATTGAAATCCGTTCCACCACCTTAGAAACCGATAGCGAAAGCAAAAAGCTAGTGGGCTATGTGGTGCAATGGAACAGAAACAGCGAAGTGCTATGGGGGGAATATATTGAGCAATTTGCCCCGAATGCGTTTCAGCAGAGTTTAGCCAGCGGACAGGATGTGCGAGCGCTATTTGAACACGACCACACAAAACTGCTAGGGCGAACATCAAGTGGCACATTAAGCTTGAAGAAGATGCCATTGGCTTACGCTTTGAACTTATGCCACCGGATACGCAATTAGGGCGTGATTTATTGGTGAGTGTTGAGCGTGGGGATATTCAAGGGATGAGTTTTGGCTTTCGCACGTTGAAAAACAGTTGGGATTTTAACGTAGAGCCGAATTTACGCACTGTTGAGCAAGCGGAGTTGATTGAGATCACGGTAACAAGCATTCCCGCTTATCCTGATTCAAGCCTTGAAGTATTAAAGCGCTCACAAGCGGTCGCAAAAGGAGAAAACTTTGCCCACTGGCAAGATGACAATCGCCGTAAATGGTTGCAAGCAATGGGGGCGTAGATGTTCGGATTATTCAAGAAAAAGGCGGAAACCCGGAGCCTGACGATTGAGGATGTTTTTGCTGCAATGGGTGCAAGCAATACCGGCGCGGGGGAATTTGTTAGCCCTTACACGGCAGAAGCTTTGCCCGTTAAATGCCGTCAATGTAATTGCCCAAGCAGTTGCCAGTATGCCGTGCTATCTCTTTGAGGTGAATGCCGAGGGGCGTAAAAGGGTAGAAAATCATTCCGTAGAGTATCTACTCAATGAAATGCCGAATCGAAACCAAACGCCTTATCAATTTAAAGAAGTGATGATGCGACACGTTTTGCTTAATGGCAATGCTTATGCGGTGATTGGTTGGAATGCACAAGGGCAAGCTGAAAGCCTGATTCCATACCCGCCTTATGCCGTGAATGTACAACGCACCTATGCCGGTGATTATATTTATCAGATCACGGATTTAAACGGCAAACTCCACACTTACTTGCAAGATGAAGTATTGCATTTACGCCATGCTTCAAATGATGGCTTTATGGGGCGATCACCGATTGCCGTCTGCCGTGAAGCCGTGGGGCTTGGAATGGCTCAACAACGGCACGGTGCCAGCGTGATGAAAAACGGGCTAATGGCTGGGGGCATTGTAACGTCGCCTGAATGGTTCGACCAAGCCAAAGGGCAAAAAGCGATGCAAGCCTTAGAGCGTTATCAAGGGGCAAAGAACGCGGGTAAGACACCAATTCTTGAAGGCGGAATGGATTACAAGCAGTTAGGGATGAGTAACCAAGATGCCGAGTGGTTAGCTAGCCGAAAATTCACTATTGAAGATATTGCCCGCATTTTCAATATTAGCCCTATCTTCCTGCAAGATTATTCCCATTCCAGCTATGCGAATTTTAGTGAAGCCAGTCGGGCATTTTTAGGGCAAACATTACGGCCACATTTAGTCAATTTTGAGCAACAACTCAAAGATGCGTTGATGATTGATCTCACCAGCAAAAGCCGTAAGCGTTATGTGATTGAATTTGATACAAGCGACTTATTACGCACCAATCAGCAAGACCGATTCAGTAGCTATGACACCGCTATCAAATGTGGGATTTTAAGCCCGAATGAAGCGAGAAAGCGTGAGGGATTATTGCCTTATGCCGGCGGTGATGAGTTTAGTCAAGCCTGGAAGCAGACTGTTGAAGTGAAGAAAGGGGCAGAAAATGGCAAGGATGGTTAGGGCTGGGAAATTCGATAAGGTTGTCAAAATCCAACGACAAACAACCAAATTAAATAATTATGGCAGCGTTGTTCAAAGTTGGGAAGATTTAGCCACAATTAGAGCAAGTATTGAGCCTTTACAAGGACGGGAATATTTCAGTGGTCCATTTCAGATGGGTGAGAACATCACAAGGGTTCATCCGATACCAACCAGACTTAACTGTTAATCGCAAAATGCGAGTGAAATATGGTGATCAGTTTTAGATATTTATTCTGTTATTGACAGCAAAGAACGCCACGAAGAATTGCAACTGATGTGTAAAGAAGGAGAAGCACATAATGGCTAAACAAGAATAGAGCTAGATGAAATCAAAGCCACTTACGCATTGAACACGATTTAGATGATGAACTCTTAGAAGTCTATGCTGATGCAGCACTGGAAGCAGCAAGCAATCATATAGGCAAAGTGTGGGGTGATGAACATAGCGATACCACAGTCCGCTTTACCAAGGGAATTAAAGTAGGGTGCTTGATGTTTATTGGTCATCTTTATGCTAACCGTGAAAGCGTAAGTGATGTTCAGCTTTATGAAGTGCCAATGACGATTAAAGCGTTATGGAATCCTTACCGTAACCTAGCGATTTATTAGAGATAACCAATGCCAAATCACCCATTAAGACGTTGCACCTTTCCAGGTTGCAGAAACCGTGTGAAGTCTGGCAGATGTGATGAGCATAAGCCAAAGGATACTCGAATCAGTGCCAGTAAGCGAGGTTATGACCATAGGTGGAGCAAATACCGTCAAGGTTATTTAGCCCATCATCCCTTATGTGTGATGTGCTTAGATAAGGGTATCTACACACCCGCAACAGTGATAGACCATATCAAGCCCGTAGAGAATGGACAAGCCGATCCGCTATTTTGGGTTGAGAGCAATCATCAATCCCTTTGTCGAGATTGTCACAGCTACAAGACACGAGAGATTGATAACGTGGTTATGGTGCGAAGAAGTAACGTTCAAAGTCTAAATCTAAATTTCACTTATAAATCAATGAGTTAATCTCCCGAAAAATCAGGAGATTGAAAAATAAACAGAGGTGGGGGAGTTTTGGAAAGAAAAGCCTAACCGCTAAGAACCGCCCCCCAACTCAATTTTTACGCACAGTAATTTTTCAGAAAATATAGGTGCGGTCGCTATGACCTTAACCTGTATAGTGAAAATTTCCCTGATAGCTGAAGAATTTAACCAATCCAATTTTGGTTCGGCTGAACTGTTGCGATAACACAACACTTTAACTATGTACATATGTACACGACTGAACCAGCTCAAAATTGAGCCCGTTAAATACATAAGGAAAACCAATGACAAAAAAGAAACTCCCCAAAGCCCCTGATTATTTAGACGAAATCGCAAAAAGTCAGTGGCAAAGCAAAATCAAAGTATTAGCCGAGCGTGGCGATATTACCAGCGAAGACTACACCAACTTAGAGCTTTATTGCGTGAATTATTCCCTTTATCGCCAAGCGGTTCAAAACATTGCAGAGCGTGGTTTTAGCATTACCAACACCCAAGGCACAGAAGCGCGTAATCCAGCGCTAACAGCCAAAAGTGAAGCCGAGAAAATCATCATCAAAATGTCGTCTTTGCTGGGCTTTGATCCTGTTAGCCGTAGAAAGACCCCGATTGATACGGAGGAAGCAGACGAACTCGACAACATTATGGCGGGCTAAAATGCAACCGTGGCACACCTATGCGGAAAGCGTGAGAAGTGGTGAAATCAACGCCTGTAAGCGCATTAAACAAGCGGTTGAGCGTTACTATAATGACCTTGAAAACCCCGCTTATGTGTTCGATGTGGCAACCGTTGAGCGATTTATCAAATTCTCACGCCTTTGCCCCCATGTGAAAGGGCATCTTTATAGCAAGCCGATTGAGCTATCCGACTGGCAAATCTTTCTTTTTGCCAATATTTTAGGCTTTAAATACCGTGAAAATGGCTTGCGGAAATATCGTTCTGCCTATGTTCAAGTCGCTAGGAAGAATGCGAAAAGCACCATTGCGGCAATTTTAGCGAATTGGTTTTTGGTGATGGAACAAGGTCAGCAAGATATTTACACTGCTGCCGTTAGCCGAGATCAAGCCCGAATCGTCTTTGATGATGCCAAGAAAATGGCGACCTTATCCAAGCCCCTACGCAGTCGGCTCACTATTCAGCAACATAAGATGCTATTCACGCAAAAAAACAGCCTAATGCGACCGCTTGCGGCGAAATCTTCCACCATTGAAGGCACAAACCCAAGCCTTGCTATTGTCGATGAATACCACCTACACCCCGATAATTCGGTTTATTCCGCCTTAGAATTGGGGCAAGGCGCACGGCCCGAAGGACTACTCTTTGCCATTACCACCGCCGGCAGTAACACCATTTCAGCCTGCAAACAGCACTATGATTACTGCTGCCAAATCCTAGACGGCACAGAAAAGAACGAATCTATCTTCATTCTGATTTATGAGCTTGATGACGAAAATGAAGTGGATGACCCGAACAACTGGATCAAAGCAAACCCCAATATCGGCAAATCCATTCCCTACAAAGATTTTGAGAACACCATAACCAAAGCCCGAGGTATTCCGTCCGAATGGGTCGAAATGCTCACCAAACGCTTTAATGTGTGGTGCAATGGTGCGACCCCGTGGCTAGGGGAAGGTAACTGGAAACAGTGTGAGCGCCAATATCACGAGCAAGAATTACAAGGGCAAGCGTGCTATATGGGGCTTGATTTATCCTCAACTAACGATATTACCAGCCTATGCTACGCCTTTCCGCAGGGGAATAAAGTCCGATTGCTGACACGCCATTACATTCCCGAATACCAACTGCAAAACGTGGCCAATAAAAACCGAGCCATTTATCGCAACTGGGAACGTATGGGCTGGCTACGCGTAACTAAGGGAGATTGTATCGATTACGACCGTATCCGAGATGATATTTTCAAGGATGCCGAAACATTTGAGATCAAGATGATTGGCTTTGACGTCTGGAATGCCACTCACCTTAGAACCCAATTACAAGGCTACGGCTTAGAGGTTGAGCCATTCCCGCAAACGTATCAACGTTATAGCCCCGTCGCCAAATCTGCCGAAGTACTGATCAACCGACAAATGATAGAGCATAACGGCGACCCGGTTTTATCGTGGGCGTTGTCAAATGTGGTGATGGAAAGCGATGCCAATGCCAACATCAAACCAAACAAAAAGAAATCAGCCAATAAAATTGACCCCGCAGTCGCTTTTTTAATGGCGTTGGGAACGTATCAGCTTGAATATGGCGATCTTGCCTTTGAAATGAGCGATGACTACAAACAACAACTTGCCACATTTACCGGCATTGATTTATAGGCTTGAAATTTTGGCAATGAATTGCTATAAAATAATCATGTATCCGTTCAATTAGGGGGGAATGTGTTAGATTTTATTAAGTTTTCATTCCGTTTAGGGATTTTATTTGCGACACCTTTTTTTGCTTTGTTTGCTTTTGTGGTATTTAATAAGATTGGCTGGCTAAAAGTAGTCTTGGGCTTTTCTTTGCTAGTACTTTTCAGTGTTATTTGTATTATATGGGAAGATAGAAAAGCAAAAAATAACCATGAAGAACAACGCTATAACGAATATATGGCAAAGCTAGATAAAGAATTATCACGCCCTATTATTAAAGAAAGGCTATTTAAACAACAAAATAAACCGATTGAAGTTAAAGATTTTATTAATGGTTCAGTGAATTATGTAGCCCCGAATGGAAAAGAAACCAAAATAGCGGATATTAAAATTAATCTTAAATAACCAATCAAACGCACCTAGGCTGATCTCCGAAAGCAAGAAACCTTATCTTGTGGGTGCGTTCCTCCCATAAGGGCAAATGCGAAAGGAGCGTTTTATGAAAGTATCACTACCAAAAAAGAGAGCATATTCTTTAGATGAACTACCAGAATATTTAGCAAAAACATATCAATTAGATTTATCATATGATGATCTTATTGTGTACGCAAGAGAAAATAAATTAAGAACCTGCATTAGACTAGAAGGAAATGCTAAAGGTTTATATTCTGTAGGTAGAATAAAATTAGATGAACAAAACCTAATCCCTGTTTGCTACCCACCTACATCCGTATTTTTCAATTCAACAGTTAAAAAATCATTTCTTCCAAATGACTTACATTTAGAAGATGCAAATGCCATATTGGGAGCCAGAGTATCTTTAGTTGATTCTATCTATAAAGAAATTCAACAGGGTAATTTAGACTACAATTCAGCAATAATGAAAGCAAAAACTAACATTAATGAATTTATTGAACAATCATTCATATTTCCTAAATATGAATATCAATTGTTATTAATGCCCGAAAAATTTTCTTTTGTATTCTCAGCAAATTTCTATTTGCCTAGAGATGTTTATAATACAAGCACGAGTTTGTTAAATGATCATATCATTTCAATAGATTTCGCGGATGATTCTTTCTATCTATTGGAGAATACAAATAAGGAAAATATATTTATTAATTTAGCTATAAGCACAGGAATAGTACGACCTATCGGGGTTCATTTTAAAGATATTGAAATTTTACATAGTGATTTAATGAGATTCTTAGGAATCAGTGACGAAACCAAAAATAACGTAGAGGAACTACGCAAAGAAATTGATGATTTAAAATCTGAATTAGTCGAAAAAGAAACTCAAATCACAAGGCTAAAGCAGCAACTTGATGAAAGAAATTTACCAATAATGTTAAGTGAGTTTATGGAAAATGACCGATTAGCATTAGCAATTCAAGCAAGAAAAAAATATTGGAGCAACTACAATCCTGATTTAGATAATGCTCCAAAAGCAGATGCAACAGCAAAAGAAATTCAAGATACTTATAACCTATCCCAAAAACAAGCCCAAGCAATAGAAATTGTTGCTTGTCCAATCAATCGTAAGTAATTGATTTTATTACTATGATAGTAAGGGGTAATAGTGAAATTTGCTATTACCCCATTGTTATAACCCCGCCCATATAGTTTTAAATAGCTATCGTTCGAACAACCCAACGAAGCACGACAGTGTTTTACATAGTTAAACAAACGATAGGTATTTTTATGAACCAACCTAAAAAACTCATTACAGGTAAAGAAGTAACAGCTCTTATTGGCTTTGGTCGTACAAAGCTAAATTTACTCGTTAAAGCTAATCAATTCCCACAGCCGATCCGTTTTTCACAAAATTTTATCCGATGGGATTTAGAAGAGGTGAATAGCTGGATTGAAGAACAAAAAGCTACACGAGTTTAGGGAGAGCAAAATGACAGCAATCAATAAGCCAAGCGGTGCAGAAGCTGTATGGGGTGCGACCCAAGATGTGATGACGATGATTGGCATTAAACGCACCAAACTTTACACGATGATGCAAGAGGATAAAACCTTCCCACAGCCGATTCGCCTTTCTCGCAATCATATTCGTTGGAATCTATCTGAAATTCGTCAATGGATGATGGGTAAAGAAGCGGAGCGAAATGGATTAGGGGGTAACAATGATTAACCCAATGATTGAACACCAAGCCGTAATTGCTCACCTATTCCGCCAAGAATTAACGGCAATGACCGATAGTCGAAAAGTGGCGGAGGTATTCGGCAAACAGCACGGGCATATTTTAAGAGCGATTGAAAATTTAGATTGTTCAGCCGAATTTAGACGCTCCAATTTTGGATTGTCCTATTACCTCAATGAACAGAACAAACGCCAGCCAATGGTCAGAATGACTCAAGACGGCTTTACCTTTCTCGTAATGGGCTTTCGGGGCAAAAAGGCGGCAGAATTTAAAGAAGCGTACATTAAACAATTTAACAAAATGAGAGATTGGATTGATGCACGGGAGCAGATTAAACACGACCAACGCCGTTTAAATGATGCGATTAAATACCGCCAAGACCAGACGGGCAAACTCAATAAATACGCTTACAGCCAAGAGAACAATTTAATTTATCGAGTAGCACTAGGGCAAACGGGCAAGCAATGGCTATCAGAAAACGGTTACCCCGATGATGACGATATTCGCCAGCATTTAAGTGAAAACACGTTGAAATTGCTTGATGAATTAACCACAGAAAACGCCGTAATGATTAAGCTAGGAATGCCTTACTCCGAACGCAAAATCAAATTAGAGCAATCCGCCCTTTATGTTTTACGCCAACAGGCTTAACCCAGCCAGCTCTCCCGATTTTTCGGGAGCGTCCCTAACAAAAAGCCCTTTCAACAATACGAAAGGGCGAAGGAATCAAAAAGATGAAAAAAATTTTACCGCACTATTTTACCGAAAATAGCCACAACTTACCAACAAATCGCGACATATTGGCGAATATCCTACACATTTCGGCAAACTTGCTGAACATCAACGCCTTGACAAACGGTCGGATTTTCCCTAAATTTTGCACCGCAGTCGCAAAATCGATTGCCGAGCCTCGAAACTCGAATGATTTATCAACGGCGAATAGCACGCCCAAAGCGTGTTTTTTTATTCGTAGCACACGCACACCCCAAGAACGCCCCGAGCGTCAATCTATGGTAGCGTGTAGCGGGAAAGGTTTTGCCCTTTGCTGTGTTCCGTTGATCGCAGTTTTCGAGCCCGTTACACGTTACCGCCAGCAAGCCTCGAAACTTTCAGCGGTAGCTCTTAGAAAATATTCAACGGAGTTACGCAAAATGCTTTACACCTATCTTACCCGTCAAGGCGAAAAACGCCTCAACATCACCTTTTACGCCCGCAATTTCACCGAAGCCAAAAGCAAATTACAGGCATTCAACCCGAGCCAACCGCCATTGCTGATTAAACGCTTGCCGGTAGCAAAATGTTCCCAAAATCAGACCGCTTGTTTAGCGAGCCAAGGGGGGATGTATGCGTAATTCATTTTCATATACTGAACAAAATCACAGCTTGCTAAATGCCGTTGCTGGCGGTAGTATTCAAAGTACTACAACCTTCAACGCAGACCGCAAGCGTTATTTAAGCGGTATTTTTTTATCTCAAATTCCTACCCTTGATCTATTTAATCAAGGCGTATCTCAATTTGCGGTAAGGGCGACACGCAGAAATAAGACGGGCAACCGTACGAATAATGCGGACTGTTTGAAGGCAGTAGTTGAACCCTTACCGCTCCCTATTGAAGCGGTAAGTTTTAATCACAAACTTACGAGAACCTTCAAAATGAAACACCCTATCACCACCGGCTTATGCCTTGCTTACCCTATTGTTTTCAATTCAGCAATGGAGGGCAGAAGTGATGCGTAATTCCCACCCAACCCCAAACTTACAAGACAAATTAAAACAGGAAATGGACACGCTTTATAGCTTGGGCACAATGATTGAATGCTTGGCGAGTGTTGATCCTGATAATGAATTTGTATCACTCAACCAAGGTTCGCTCAACCTTGCTCTAAAAAGAATCAGCCTTGATTTATTCAATGGCTTGGAGCGTGTTCAAGACTTAATGGATAGCCTTAGCAAAGGGGGCAAAGATGCGTAATTTAACAGCTGAACAAGCGCTTTCAAACTACCTTGATGCCAGCGATGAGTTACACGCCAAAATCAGCCAAGCTTCCGCTCTAATTGAATATTTAAGCGTAGATTTATGCGAAAACAACAGCCAAAACTTTACTCCAAGCATTGAAATTGTTGGCGGTATGCTATGGACGATTAGCGACTTACTGACTAGCAGTAAAGTCAAATACGAAGAGCTTTCCGAAGCCGTTACACAATATCGTAAAGCGATAAAAGGGGGTGAAAATGTCTAGCCCAATGCACCGGTTAAAAATCAACCCGACAATGATTAGCCGATTACTGCACGACCAAGCCCGAATGAAATCCCAGTTGGCGATGATGGCGGATAATCCAACGGCTTACACGGGTGAAGTCTTTAAATGCGCAATTAGCGTTTTACAGTGGCATTTAGAGGAGCAAGAGGCCTATTTAGACGTGCTGGCCCATAAAGCCGAGAAGCTCAATTATTTCATCAATCAAGCCGAGAAGTTATTAGAGGAAGAAAAGCATGGAAAATAAGAAAATGGATTATTCATTCCTGAATAGTACAGAGATTCAGGCGATTTCGATTAACTGGCAAAACTCACAAAATGGCACAAATTTACCGATTTATCCCTATTTCGCAGACACATTTGATCTATTCGGTGAGTTGATTGAATTTGCCCCGGTAGAGTCAAAAAGTGGCTTGAAATCTCTGCATAATGAATTATCGGTGATTGTAAAGCATTTGATTGAATTATTCCCTAAACCCTTGGCATTGGATTCCGAAGAAGCGGCTAACGCAATCACAAGTGAAGCAATTTCAGACCAAATACTTAAATCGAGTATGGTGATATTTCTTGCTGGGAAATTGTTGCACTTGGCGAAATTGGCGGATATGCGGTTCAATGAATTAGAGCATGGTATTGAGGAGGGGCATTATGGCGCAGCGAATTAAATCCCCTTATTTTGATAAACAAGCCAGCCACTGTAACGGCTTTAATGATTGGGTGATTTTAGTGGGCGATAAAGCCCGCTTTGCCTACTTCAAAAATGGCAAAGAAGAAACCGCAGGGCAAGCCGAGGAATGGCGACTATTTCAGCTTGCTTACAGAATCCCCAATGAACGATACCCGGTTATTCTTGATAGCAAACAGTTTAATCAAATTGACCGCTTGCACCTTGCACCCGAAGAGCAGACAAGCATCAAAATCTTTCAAGTGGGGGAAATCCCCACGATGCACAAAGATAAAGATGACTTGCGCACACGCTTGCTGATGAATTTAGCTAAACACAACCCGAAAATCGTTGCTATTGAATGGGTTGATAATGCAATGCAAGGAAAGAATATCTATCCAGAATTAGTCAGTATTCGCAATAAGCAATTCACGGTTGCGGAAGTTTTAGAGAAAAAGCCCCAGCCCTTAGACCTCTCTCAAAAAGAGGTCAAACAAAAGGAGATTGCAACTGCTTTTCTGAAATGGAGCAAACGACCTTTACGCCGAGATGTGAGAGTAGCAAAAACCTATGCTTACAATGGCTTATACTGGGAAGAGATCAACGAAGAAGAAATCTCCCGATTGGTGATGGCTTTCTTTGATGAGCATAATGGCGACTATTCTATTAGTAAAATTAAGAAAATGGCGGAATTGGCTATGCTGAAAATGCAGCCAATCCCCAGTACCAACGCTGATTATTTAGGGTTGAGAAATGGCGTAATCAATAAGAAAACGGGGGAGTTTTTGCCCCACCAAGCCGACCATTATTTACGGGGGATTGATGATTTCGAGTGCAAACCCACAGAATTAGCCACCCCTTATTTTGATGACTGGATAGCATTTATCAGCAATGGTAACGAGGAAAAGCGCCAAGCGATTTTAGCGGGGCTTTATATGGTGCTAACAAATCGCCACGAATGGCATTTATTCTTAGAAGCCACCGGCGTAGGCGGTGCAGGTAAATCTGTTTTTGGTGAAGTCGCCACGATTTTAAATGGCAGATCCAGCACAGCGATTATCAGCCTTAAATCATTTGAGAGTGCCACGTCAAGGAGCGTATTAGTTGGCAAAACCTTAGCATATAGCCCAGATCAAGCGCCTTACAAGGGGTCAGCAGATGATTTCAAAGCGGTTACTGGGGGAGATCAAACGACTGTCAAATTCCTTTACGTTGATGAGTTTTCAACCGTTGTGCCTTGTGTTTTTGTGATGAGTACAAACTATCCCATGGTTTTTACAGATCGCAACGGCGGGCTGGCAAGACGACGTGTGATTATCTACTTTGACCGAGCCGTACCCGCAGAGAAGAAAGATGTGCATTTCATTGATAAAGTGAAGAGCGAAATTTACGGCATAGTCAATAAACTGCTTGCTTGTTTCCCTAATCCTGAAACAGCGCGTCAAACCCTTGAAAGCTATCAACAACAAAAAGGCGATGCCATAGAAATCAAACGAGAAGGCAATCATTTAATTGATTTTGCCACCGCCTTTTATGTGGATAATCGCAAAAAGGCTGAAATGATGTGGGGCAGTAGCCGAACAAAGAAAAACACACGAGAAGCAATTTACAAGGCTTATCTGTTTTATTGTGAGTGTGTGAATCAAACCCCATTAAATCTCAACACGTTCAAAACGGCTTTACCTGATGCCCTAAGAGAAACGGGCGAGAAAGAAAAGCTACACGAAAAAGGGATCAGAGATGGTTACACGATGTTAAATCTACATTGGAAAGACTATCTTGCCAGTATCAAGCAATGGGAAAGCTAATCCCCTCAAATTTGGGAAACCAAGGCATTCAGCAATGAGTGCCTTTTTTATTGCCAAAAATGCGTGAAAAACAAGCAAGTGATAAAATCAAATTCACTGAAATTTTTAATCACTCTCTGAAACCCTTGTGCCACAAGGCTTTCCTGATTCAGTGAAAAAGTGACTAAAAACGCAAAAAAAGTTTTATTTTTTTTCTACAAATTTTTTATACTGTTTTGCCAACTCAAAATCCCTGATTTTTCCCCTCATGAATACCCTAACACCTCGTTGCTAATTTGATGACTGATTCTAGATTTTAGGAACACAGTTAGGAACACAGAGAAAAAATTAAAATCCAAAAATCCTTATTTATCAATGCTTTAACATCAAAGATCAGAGCCGGCAGGGGGGACCACCCTAGCTTTCATCGCCTTTCGTAATCATTCAAAAAAACCTCTTAAAGCCTTGTCTAGCAACGATTTTAAGAGTTTTTACTGTTCATAGTTGTTCGCCTTTTTTCGTTTCTAACCGCAGATTTTAGGAACACAGTTAGGAACACAGGCTATAATGCGCAAAATTCTGTGTTCCTAAAAACTCGGGAAGGGTTGCAAAGCAAGGCTCGTAGCATTTTTATTTTTCTGCACTTTATGTTCCTAAAAGGATAAATATATGGCACGTATCACAAAACCGCTGACAAATACTGAAGTTGAGAAAGCAAAACCCAAAGAAAAAGATTACAGCTTAATGGATGGTGGCGGGCTTTTCTTGCGGGTTAAAGCGAATGGCGTGAAATCGTGGTTGTTTAATTATTATCGACCGCTTACCAATAAGCGAACCAATTTAGGCATAGGGAACTACCCTGCGATTTCTTTGATGCAAGCACGGAATAAACGGGAGGAATGGCGGGCTTTATTGGCTCAAGATATTGATCCTCAAATTCATTTGGAAGAAATCAAATCTCAACGACAGAAAGATAACCAAAACACCTTTCAGCATATAGCCTTAGACTGGTATCAATCCAAGTATAAGAAAACAGTAATAGAAACAACGGCTACCAAAAATTGGGCAAGGTTAGAAAAGCATTTATTTCCTAAGATAGGCGGGCTTTTTATTGGCAGTATTAAACCTGCTCTGCTCGTAGAAACATTGAGACCGATTGATAATGAGGGCAAGAATGATACGGTTTTCCGCTTGATTCGATTGGCCAATAACATTTTAGATCATGCAGTCAATATCGGCGTGATTGAGTTTAATCCGTGTCATAAAGTCAGCAGTGCATTTACTTTGAAATCGAATAAGCACCAACCTAGCTTACCACCAGAGAAGCTGGGCGAATTTCTTGCAGCACTACACCATTCCAATAGGGATTACATCACAAAAATGCTTGTGCAATGGCTGTTATTAACAATGGTAAGAACGGCGGAAGCAGTTAGCGTGGAATGGAGCGAGATTGACTTTGAGCAAGCTATTTGGCGCATTCCAGCCGAAAAGATGAAAGGTCGGAAAAATGAGAAACGCCAGCATGATGTGCCATTATCTCGCCAGGCTATGGCGATACTGTTACAAATGAAGGCAATTAACAAGGGGCAGAAATATGTTTTCCCGCATTACAGCAAGCCTAATGAAGCAATGTGCTCACAAACACCGAATAATGCGATTAAACGGATTGCAAATGGTCGTTATAAGGGGCTATTGACGGCCCATGGCTTACGGAGTATCGCTAGCACTTATCTCAATGATACTTTTACAGAAGAACCCCACGTTATAGAGGCTTGTTTAGCCCACGTTGGCGGAGATAGTGTTCGCAATGCTTATTTCCGCGGTTCTTATTTAGAGCGAAGAAAAGCCATTATGCAAGCCTGGGGCGACTATGTTGAACAATGCTCAACCTTTTCTGCATTAACTTACCCAACATCTTAATTCATCCGCTACTGCTCTACTGCCTAGCCATTCGCTAGGCTTTTTTATACTCAACCTCCCACCCCCTTAAAATTTTTCCAACTTTTAGAAATTTAGTCACTTATTCACTTATCTACTTTATTTTTTATTTAAGTTATTGAAAAGAAAAAAGAAATATAGAGTGAGTAATAGAGTGAATAGTCAGTGATAAGTGATTAAAACTAGCCGCTAGTTAAAAAATATGCCCAATAGCTACCTCAATAAAGTAGGGACATTCTGAAAATCTAGGGGGATAAGAAAAGGCTACTGATCCTCTCTTATGTAAATTTTGCCGTTGTTTTCTTGCGTAGCTTTTCAAGTGAAAGACACTGTATTTACAACCAGATAAAAGGCTATATATTGTGAAAATATTTGTTTTTTAAGAGGTGCGAATGCTTATTCATAATTCAATCAGAAATGAGGTTATTGAGCGATTAGCCGAGAATATGCCCGATGTGAAACATTACCACAACGGCTTGCCACGTATTTATCAAGGTGACAGTGTTTTGCCGATGATTGCTGTTTATTTGAATGATGCGGAGGGGCGACCGGTAAGATTTGGTGATGGTGGTATTGATTGGTTCGCAGAGCTTAATATTTTGACCTATGTTTCTTTCGGTGAAGGGGAAGCAACCTTAGACCGTATTGCTGAAATTTTAAATCAAACCATTCTGCAAAGCGGTGATTTCCAGAATTTCCAGCTAGATCCAAGTTATGAAATGGGATACGCCTACGAATATGATACGGAAAATAATGCTTGGGCAAGTTCTTCCCTAACTTATCGCATTATTTATCAACCCAAAACTTACATTAACTTAGGAGAATCTGATGTTTAAGAAATTATTAGAACTACGCCAGCAAAAGGCACAAATTCAAGCAGAAATGCGCGCCATTATGGAAACCGCAGATAAAGAGCAACGTTCCACTACCGAAGCCGAAGGGGCGAAATTTGATGAATTACGTAGTCAAGTTGGTAGCTTAGAGAAAGAGATTGCTCGTTATGAAGCGCTAACGGATGAGCAACGTAATCAAGCCGGTGCGGCGTCAGAAACAGCGAGTAAAGACGTGAGCAATGATGAATTGCGCCATTGGATTAAAACCGGTGAATTACGTTCATTGGCGACAAATACGAATAACGGGGCAGATGGTGGCTATTCGGTTATTCCACAGCTTGATCGTGATGTGATGAAGCGTCTTTCAGATGACAGTGTAATGCGTTCAATTTGTAACGTAGTACGCTTACCGATTGGCGCAAAAGAGTATAAAAAACTCGTTTCAAATGGTGGTGCAGCCGTTGGCCATATTGGTGAAGGGGAAAAGCGTACAGAAACAGGCACGCCAACATTAAATGAAGTGACGATTACGCTTCACAACATTTACGCTTATCCGAAAACGACCCAAGAGATTTTAGATTTTGGTGGCGTGGATATTTTAGGCTGGCTGACAGATGAAATTGCAGACACCTTTACGGAAACCGAAGAATCGACCTTAACCAATGGCACAGGCACAAAACAAGCAAAAGGCTTTTTAACCTACTCTCGCTCTGCTGATAAAGATAAAACCCGTGCATTCGGCACCCTGCAAAAAATGGAAGTGCCGGTTGCGAAATTGACGGCAGACACTTTGATTGATTTGTTATTCACCCTAAAAAGCAAATATCGCAAAAATGCCGTATGGGTGATGAACTCACAAACAGCTGGCACATTGCAGAAACTCAAAAATGGTAACGGTGATTATATTTGGCGTGATGGACTACAAGTCGGTAGCCCAGCAACCCTTTTAGGCTTACCGGTTTATTATCTTGAAACGATGCCAGATGTTGGTGCAAATCAACCTTTCCTAGCGGTGGGTGATTTTAAACGTGGTTATACCATTGCCGATCACGAAACTGGCACACGCACGAAACCAGATGCGATTACCGAGCCAGGTTTTTATAAGGTTCATACTGATAAATATCTTGGCGGTGGCGTGGTGGATTCCAATGCAATTAAAGTGTTAGAAGGTAAGTAGTATTTCAACCGAATAAAAGGGGGCATTTTGCCCCTTTTTTGCCAAAGAGGGATGATGATGAAAAAAGATATTGAAATCCGTTCCACCACCTTAGAAACCGATAGCGAAAGCAAAAAGCTAGTGGGCTATGTGGTGCAATGGAACAGAAACAGCGAAGTGCTATGGGGGGAATATATTGAGCAATTTGCCCCGAATGCGTTTCAGCAGAGTTTAGCCAGCGGACAGGATGTGCGAGCGCTATTTGAACACGACCACACAAAACTGCTAGGGCGAACATCAAGTGGCACATTAAAGCTTGAAGAAGATGCCATTGGCTTACGCTTTGAACTTATGCCACCGGATACGCAATTAGGGCGTGAT
Source organism: Pasteurellaceae bacterium Macca (assembly GCA_023101485.1). Taxonomy (GTDB): domain Bacteria; phylum Pseudomonadota; class Gammaproteobacteria; order Enterobacterales; family Pasteurellaceae; genus LVZB01. Next base: position 19,480 of record LVZB01000006.1, read on the forward strand.
TTATTGGTGAGTGTTGAGCGTGGGGATATTCAAGGGATGAGTTTTGGCTTTCGCACGTTGAAAAACAGTTGGGATTTTAACGTAGAGCCGAATTTACGCACTGTTGAGCAAGCGGAGTTGATTGAGATCACGGTAACAAGCATTCCCGCTTATCCTGATTCAAGCCTTGAAGTATTAAAGCGCTCACAAGCGGTCGCAAAAGGAGAAAACTTTGCCCACTGGCAAGATGACAATCGCCGTAAATGGTTGCAAGCAATGGGGGCGTAGATGTTCGGATTATTCAAGAAAAAGGCGGAAACCCGGAGCCTGACGATTGAGGATGTTTTTGCTGCAATGGGTGCAAGCAATACCGGCGCGGGGGAATTTGTTAGCCCTTACACGGCAGAAGCTTTGCCCGCCGTATTAAATGCCGTCAATGTAATTGCCCAAGCAGTTGCCAGTATGCCGTGCTATCTCTTTGAGGTGAATGCCGAGGGGCGTAAAAGGGTAGAAAATCATTCCGTAGAGTATCTACTCAATGAAATGCCGAATCGAAACCAAACGCCTTATCAATTTAAAGAAGTGATGATGCGACACGTTTTGCTTAATGGCAATGCTTATGCGGTGATTGGTTGGAATGCACAAGGGCAAGCTGAAAGCCTGATTCCATACCCGCCTTATGCCGTGAATGTACAACGCACCTATGCCGGTGATTATATTTATCAGATCACGGATTTAAACGGCAAACTCCACACTTACTTGCAAGATGAAGTATTGCATTTACGCCATGCTTCAAATGATGGCTTTATGGGGCGATCACCGATTGCCGTCTGCCGTGAAGCCGTGGGGCTTGGAATGGCTCAACAACGGCACGGTGCCAGCGTGATGAAAAACGGGCTAATGGCTGGGGGCATTGTAACGTCGCCTGAATGGTTCGACCAAGCCAAAGGGCAAAAAGCGATGCAAGCCTTAGAGCGTTATCAAGGGGCAAAGAACGCGGGTAAGACACCAATTCTTGAAGGCGGAATGGATTACAAGCAGTTAGGGATGAGTAACCAAGATGCCGAGTGGTTAGCTAGCCGAAAATTCACTATTGAAGATATTGCCCGCATTTTCAATATTAGCCCTATCTTCCTGCAAGATTATTCCCATTCCAGCTATGCGAATTTTAGTGAAGCCAGTCGGGCATTTTTAGGGCAAACATTACGGCCACATTTAGTCAATTTTGAGCAACAACTCAAAGATGCGTTGATGATTGATCTCACCAGCAAAAGCCGTAAGCGTTATGTGATTGAATTTGATACAAGCGACTTATTACGCACCAATCAGCAAGACCGATTCAGTAGCTATGACACCGCTATCAAATGTGGGATTTTAAGCCCGAATGAAGCGAGAAAGCGTGAGGGATTATTGCCTTATGCCGGCGGTGATGAGTTTAGTCAAGCCTGGAAGCAGACTGTTGAAGTGAAGAAAGGGGCAGAAAATGGCAAGGATGGTTAGGGCTGGGAAATTCGATAAGGTTGTCAAAATCCAACGACAAACAACCAAATTAAATAATTATGGCAGCGTTGTTCAAAGTTGGGAAGATTTAGCCACAATTAGAGCAAGTATTGAGCCTTTACAAGGACGGGAATATTTCAGTGGTCCATTTCAGATGGGTGAGAACATCACAAGGGTTCGCATCCGATACCAACCAGACTTAACTGTTAATCGCAAAATGCGAGTGAAATATGGTGATCAGTTTTTAGATATTTATTCTGTTATTGACAGCAAAGAACGCCACGAAGAATTGCAACTGATGTGTAAAGAAGGAGAAGCACATAATGGCTAAACCAAGAATAGAGCTAGATGAAATCAAAGCCCACTTACGCATTGAACACGATTTAGATGATGAACTCTTAGAAGTCTATGCTGATGCAGCACTGGAAGCAGCAAGCAATCATATAGGCAAAGTGTGGGGTGATGAACATAGCGATACCACAGTCCGCTTTACCAAGGGAATTAAAGTAGGGTGCTTGATGTTTATTGGTCATCTTTATGCTAACCGTGAAAGCGTAAGTGATGTTCAGCTTTATGAAGTGCCAATGACGATTAAAGCGTTATGGAATCCTTACCGTAACCTAGCGATTTATTAGAGATAACCAATGCCAAATCACCCATTAAGACGTTGCACCTTTCCAGGTTGCAGAAACCGTGTGAAGTCTGGCAGATGTGATGAGCATAAGCCAAAGGATACTCGAATCAGTGCCAGTAAGCGAGGTTATGACCATAGGTGGAGCAAATACCGTCAAGGTTATTTAGCCCATCATCCCTTATGTGTGATGTGCTTAGATAAGGGTATCTACACACCCGCAACAGTGATAGACCATATCAAGCCCGTAGAGAATGGACAAGCCGATCCGCTATTTTGGGTTGAGAGCAATCATCAATCCCTTTGTCGAGATTGTCACAGCTACAAGACACGAGAGATTGATAAACGTGGTTATGGTGCGAAGAAGTAACGTTCAAAGTCTAAATCTAAATTTCACTTATAAATCAATGAGTTAATCTCCCGAAAAATCAGGAGATTGAAAAATAAACAGAGGTGGGGGAGTTTTGGAAAGAAAAGCCTAACCGCTAAGAACCGCCCCCCCAACTCAATTTTTACGCACAGTAATTTTTCAGAAAATATAGGTGCGGTCGCTATGACCTTAACCTGTATAGTGAAAATTTCCCTGATAGCTGAAGAATTTAACCAATCCAATTTTGGTTCGGCTGAACTGTTGCGATAACACAACACTTTAACTATGTACATATGTACACGACTGAACCAGCTCAAAATTGAGCCCGTTAAATACATAAGGAAAACCAATGACAAAAAAGAAACTCCCCAAAGCCCCTGATTATTTAGACGAAATCGCAAAAAGTCAGTGGCAAAGCAAAATCAAAGTATTAGCCGAGCGTGGCGATATTACCAGCGAAGACTACACCAACTTAGAGCTTTATTGCGTGAATTATTCCCTTTATCGCCAAGCGGTTCAAAACATTGCAGAGCGTGGTTTTAGCATTACCAACACCCAAGGCACAGAAGCGCGTAATCCAGCGCTAACAGCCAAAAGTGAAGCCGAGAAAATCATCATCAAAATGTCGTCTTTGCTGGGCTTTGATCCTGTTAGCCGTAGAAAGACCCCGATTGATACGGAGGAAGCAGACGAACTCGACAACATTATGGCGGGCTAAAATGCAACCGTGGCACACCTATGCGGAAAGCGTGAGAAGTGGTGAAATCAACGCCTGTAAGCGCATTAAACAAGCGGTTGAGCGTTACTATAATGACCTTGAAAACCCCGCTTATGTGTTCGATGTGGCAACCGTTGAGCGATTTATCAAATTCTCACGCCTTTGCCCCCATGTGAAAGGGCATCTTTATAGCAAGCCGATTGAGCTATCCGACTGGCAAATCTTTCTTTTTGCCAATATTTTAGGCTTTAAATACCGTGAAAATGGCTTGCGGAAATATCGTTCTGCCTATGTTCAAGTCGCTAGGAAGAATGCGAAAAGCACCATTGCGGCAATTTTAGCGAATTGGTTTTTGGTGATGGAACAAGGTCAGCAAGATATTTACACTGCTGCCGTTAGCCGAGATCAAGCCCGAATCGTCTTTGATGATGCCAAGAAAATGGCGACCTTATCCAAGCCCCTACGCAGTCGGCTCACTATTCAGCAACATAAGATGCTATTCACGCAAAAAAACAGCCTAATGCGACCGCTTGCGGCGAAATCTTCCACCATTGAAGGCACAAACCCAAGCCTTGCTATTGTCGATGAATACCACCTACACCCCGATAATTCGGTTTATTCCGCCTTAGAATTGGGGCAAGGCGCACGGCCCGAAGGACTACTCTTTGCCATTACCACCGCCGGCAGTAACACCATTTCAGCCTGCAAACAGCACTATGATTACTGCTGCCAAATCCTAGACGGCACAGAAAAGAACGAATCTATCTTCATTCTGATTTATGAGCTTGATGACGAAAATGAAGTGGATGACCCGAACAACTGGATCAAAGCAAACCCCAATATCGGCAAATCCATTCCCTACAAAGATTTTGAGAACACCATAACCAAAGCCCGAGGTATTCCGTCCGAATGGGTCGAAATGCTCACCAAACGCTTTAATGTGTGGTGCAATGGTGCGACCCCGTGGCTAGGGGAAGGTAACTGGAAACAGTGTGAGCGCCAATATCACGAGCAAGAATTACAAGGGCAAGCGTGCTATATGGGGCTTGATTTATCCTCAACTAACGATATTACCAGCCTATGCTACGCCTTTCCGCAGGGGAATAAAGTCCGATTGCTGACACGCCATTACATTCCCGAATACCAACTGCAAAACGTGGCCAATAAAAACCGAGCCATTTATCGCAACTGGGAACGTATGGGCTGGCTACGCGTAACTAAGGGAGATTGTATCGATTACGACCGTATCCGAGATGATATTTTCAAGGATGCCGAAACATTTGAGATCAAGATGATTGGCTTTGACGTCTGGAATGCCACTCACCTTAGAACCCAATTACAAGGCTACGGCTTAGAGGTTGAGCCATTCCCGCAAACGTATCAACGTTATAGCCCCGTCGCCAAATCTGCCGAAGTACTGATCAACCGACAAATGATAGAGCATAACGGCGACCCGGTTTTATCGTGGGCGTTGTCAAATGTGGTGATGGAAAGCGATGCCAATGCCAACATCAAACCAAACAAAAAGAAATCAGCCAATAAAATTGACCCCGCAGTCGCTTTTTTAATGGCGTTGGGAACGTATCAGCTTGAATATGGCGATCTTGCCTTTGAAATGAGCGATGACTACAAACAACAACTTGCCACATTTACCGGCATTGATTTATAGGCTTGAAATTTTGGCAATGAATTGCTATAAAATAATCATGTATCCGTTCAATTAGGGGGGAATGTGTTAGATTTTATTAAGTTTTCATTCCGTTTAGGGATTTTATTTGCGACACCTTTTTTTGCTTTGTTTGCTTTTGTGGTATTTAATAAGATTGGCTGGCTAAAAGTAGTCTTGGGCTTTTCTTTGCTAGTACTTTTCAGTGTTATTTGTATTATATGGGAAGATAGAAAAGCAAAAAATAACCATGAAGAACAACGCTATAACGAATATATGGCAAAGCTAGATAAAGAATTATCACGCCCTATTATTAAAGAAAGGCTATTTAAACAACAAAATAAACCGATTGAAGTTAAAGATTTTATTAATGGTTCAGTGAATTATGTAGCCCCGAATGGAAAAGAAACCAAAATAGCGGATATTAAAATTAATCTTAAATAACCAATCAAACGCACCTAGGCTGATCTCCGAAAGCAAGAAACCTTATCTTGTGGGTGCGTTCCTCCCATAAGGGCAAATGCGAAAGGAGCGTTTTATGAAAGTATCACTACCAAAAAAGAGAGCATATTCTTTAGATGAACTACCAGAATATTTAGCAAAAACATATCAATTAGATTTATCATATGATGATCTTATTGTGTACGCAAGAGAAAATAAATTAAGAACCTGCATTAGACTAGAAGGAAATGCTAAAGGTTTATATTCTGTAGGTAGAATAAAATTAGATGAACAAAACCTAATCCCTGTTTGCTACCCACCTACATCCGTATTTTTCAATTCAACAGTTAAAAAATCATTTCTTCCAAATGACTTACATTTAGAAGATGCAAATGCCATATTGGGAGCCAGAGTATCTTTAGTTGATTCTATCTATAAAGAAATTCAACAGGGTAATTTAGACTACAATTCAGCAATAATGAAAGCAAAAACTAACATTAATGAATTTATTGAACAATCATTCATATTTCCTAAATATGAATATCAATTGTTATTAATGCCCGAAAAATTTTCTTTTGTATTCTCAGCAAATTTCTATTTGCCTAGAGATGTTTATAATACAAGCACGAGTTTGTTAAATGATCATATCATTTCAATAGATTTCGCGGATGATTCTTTCTATCTATTGGAGAATACAAATAAGGAAAATATATTTATTAATTTAGCTATAAGCACAGGAATAGTACGACCTATCGGGGTTCATTTTAAAGATATTGAAATTTTACATAGTGATTTAATGAGATTCTTAGGAATCAGTGACGAAACCAAAAATAACGTAGAGGAACTACGCAAAGAAATTGATGATTTAAAATCTGAATTAGTCGAAAAAGAAACTCAAATCACAAGGCTAAAGCAGCAACTTGATGAAAGAAATTTACCAATAATGTTAAGTGAGTTTATGGAAAATGACCGATTAGCATTAGCAATTCAAGCAAGAAAAAAATATTGGAGCAACTACAATCCTGATTTAGATAATGCTCCAAAAGCAGATGCAACAGCAAAAGAAATTCAAGATACTTATAACCTATCCCAAAAACAAGCCCAAGCAATAGAAATTGTTGCTTGTCCAATCAATCGTAAGTAATTGATTTTATTACTATGATAGTAAGGGGTAATAGTGAAATTTGCTATTACCCCATTGTTATAACCCCGCCCATATAGTTTTAAATAGCTATCGTTCGAACAACCCAACGAAGCACGACAGTGTTTTACATAGTTAAACAAACGATAGGTATTTTTATGAACCAACCTAAAAAACTCATTACAGGTAAAGAAGTAACAGCTCTTATTGGCTTTGGTCGTACAAAGCTAAATTTACTCGTTAAAGCTAATCAATTCCCACAGCCGATCCGTTTTTCACAAAATTTTATCCGATGGGATTTAGAAGAGGTGAATAGCTGGATTGAAGAACAAAAAGCTACACGAGTTTAGGGAGAGCAAAATGACAGCAATCAATAAGCCAAGCGGTGCAGAAGCTGTATGGGGTGCGACCCAAGATGTGATGACGATGATTGGCATTAAACGCACCAAACTTTACACGATGATGCAAGAGGATAAAACCTTCCCACAGCCGATTCGCCTTTCTCGCAATCATATTCGTTGGAATCTATCTGAAATTCGTCAATGGATGATGGGTAAAGAAGCGGAGCGAAATGGATTAGGGGGTAACAATGATTAACCCAATGATTGAACACCAAGCCGTAATTGCTCACCTATTCCGCCAAGAATTAACGGCAATGACCGATAGTCGAAAAGTGGCGGAGGTATTCGGCAAACAGCACGGGCATATTTTAAGAGCGATTGAAAATTTAGATTGTTCAGCCGAATTTAGACGCTCCAATTTTGGATTGTCCTATTACCTCAATGAACAGAACAAACGCCAGCCAATGGTCAGAATGACTCAAGACGGCTTTACCTTTCTCGTAATGGGCTTTCGGGGCAAAAAGGCGGCAGAATTTAAAGAAGCGTACATTAAACAATTTAACAAAATGAGAGATTGGATTGATGCACGGGAGCAGATTAAACACGACCAACGCCGTTTAAATGATGCGATTAAATACCGCCAAGACCAGACGGGCAAACTCAATAAATACGCTTACAGCCAAGAGAACAATTTAATTTATCGAGTAGCACTAGGGCAAACGGGCAAGCAATGGCTATCAGAAAACGGTTACCCCGATGATGACGATATTCGCCAGCATTTAAGTGAAAACACGTTGAAATTGCTTGATGAATTAACCACAGAAAACGCCGTAATGATTAAGCTAGGAATGCCTTACTCCGAACGCAAAATCAAATTAGAGCAATCCGCCCTTTATGTTTTACGCCAACAGGCTTAACCCAGCCAGCTCTCCCGATTTTTCGGGAGCGTCCCTAACAAAAAGCCCTTTCAACAATACGAAAGGGCGAAGGAATCAAAAAGATGAAAAAAATTTTACCGCACTATTTTACCGAAAATAGCCACAACTTACCAACAAATCGCGACATATTGGCGAATATCCTACACATTTCGGCAAACTTGCTGAACATCAACGCCTTGACAAACGGTCGGATTTTCCCTAAATTTTGCACCGCAGTCGCAAAATCGATTGCCGAGCCTCGAAACTCGAATGATTTATCAACGGCGAATAGCACGCCCAAAGCGTGTTTTTTTATTCGTAGCACACGCACACCCCAAGAACGCCCCGAGCGTCAATCTATGGTAGCGTGTAGCGGGAAAGGTTTTGCCCTTTGCTGTGTTCCGTTGATCGCAGTTTTCGAGCCCGTTACACGTTACCGCCAGCAAGCCTCGAAACTTTCAGCGGTAGCTCTTAGAAAATATTCAACGGAGTTACGCAAAATGCTTTACACCTATCTTACCCGTCAAGGCGAAAAACGCCTCAACATCACCTTTTACGCCCGCAATTTCACCGAAGCCAAAAGCAAATTACAGGCATTCAACCCGAGCCAACCGCCATTGCTGATTAAACGCTTGCCGGTAGCAAAATGTTCCCAAAATCAGACCGCTTGTTTAGCGAGCCAAGGGGGGATGTATGCGTAATTCATTTTCATATACTGAACAAAATCACAGCTTGCTAAATGCCGTTGCTGGCGGTAGTATTCAAAGTACTACAACCTTCAACGCAGACCGCAAGCGTTATTTAAGCGGTATTTTTTTATCTCAAATTCCTACCCTTGATCTATTTAATCAAGGCGTATCTCAATTTGCGGTAAGGGCGACACGCAGAAATAAGACGGGCAACCGTACGAATAATGCGGACTGTTTGAAGGCAGTAGTTGAACCCTTACCGCTCCCTATTGAAGCGGTAAGTTTTAATCACAAACTTACGAGAACCTTCAAAATGAAACACCCTATCACCACCGGCTTATGCCTTGCTTACCCTATTGTTTTCAATTCAGCAATGGAGGGCAGAAGTGATGCGTAATTCCCACCCAACCCCAAACTTACAAGACAAATTAAAACAGGAAATGGACACGCTTTATAGCTTGGGCACAATGATTGAATGCTTGGCGAGTGTTGATCCTGATAATGAATTTGTATCACTCAACCAAGGTTCGCTCAACCTTGCTCTAAAAAGAATCAGCCTTGATTTATTCAATGGCTTGGAGCGTGTTCAAGACTTAATGGATAGCCTTAGCAAAGGGGGCAAAGATGCGTAATTTAACAGCTGAACAAGCGCTTTCAAACTACCTTGATGCCAGCGATGAGTTACACGCCAAAATCAGCCAAGCTTCCGCTCTAATTGAATATTTAAGCGTAGATTTATGCGAAAACAACAGCCAAAACTTTACTCCAAGCATTGAAATTGTTGGCGGTATGCTATGGACGATTAGCGACTTACTGACTAGCAGTAAAGTCAAATACGAAGAGCTTTCCGAAGCCGTTACACAATATCGTAAAGCGATAAAAGGGGGTGAAAATGTCTAGCCCAATGCACCGGTTAAAAATCAACCCGACAATGATTAGCCGATTACTGCACGACCAAGCCCGAATGAAATCCCAGTTGGCGATGATGGCGGATAATCCAACGGCTTACACGGGTGAAGTCTTTAAATGCGCAATTAGCGTTTTACAGTGGCATTTAGAGGAGCAAGAGGCCTATTTAGACGTGCTGGCCCATAAAGCCGAGAAGCTCAATTATTTCATCAATCAAGCCGAGAAGTTATTAGAGGAAGAAAAGCATGGAAAATAAGAAAATGGATTATTCATTCCTGAATAGTACAGAGATTCAGGCGATTTCGATTAACTGGCAAAACTCACAAAATGGCACAAATTTACCGATTTATCCCTATTTCGCAGACACATTTGATCTATTCGGTGAGTTGATTGAATTTGCCCCGGTAGAGTCAAAAAGTGGCTTGAAATCTCTGCATAATGAATTATCGGTGATTGTAAAGCATTTGATTGAATTATTCCCTAAACCCTTGGCATTGGATTCCGAAGAAGCGGCTAACGCAATCACAAGTGAAGCAATTTCAGACCAAATACTTAAATCGAGTATGGTGATATTTCTTGCTGGGAAATTGTTGCACTTGGCGAAATTGGCGGATATGCGGTTCAATGAATTAGAGCATGGTATTGAGGAGGGGCATTATGGCGCAGCGAATTAAATCCCCTTATTTTGATAAACAAGCCAGCCACTGTAACGGCTTTAATGATTGGGTGATTTTAGTGGGCGATAAAGCCCGCTTTGCCTACTTCAAAAATGGCAAAGAAGAAACCGCAGGGCAAGCCGAGGAATGGCGACTATTTCAGCTTGCTTACAGAATCCCCAATGAACGATACCCGGTTATTCTTGATAGCAAACAGTTTAATCAAATTGACCGCTTGCACCTTGCACCCGAAGAGCAGACAAGCATCAAAATCTTTCAAGTGGGGGAAATCCCCACGATGCACAAAGATAAAGATGACTTGCGCACACGCTTGCTGATGAATTTAGCTAAACACAACCCGAAAATCGTTGCTATTGAATGGGTTGATAATGCAATGCAAGGAAAGAATATCTATCCAGAATTAGTCAGTATTCGCAATAAGCAATTCACGGTTGCGGAAGTTTTAGAGAAAAAGCCCCAGCCCTTAGACCTCTCTCAAAAAGAGGTCAAACAAAAGGAGATTGCAACTGCTTTTCTGAAATGGAGCAAACGACCTTTACGCCGAGATGTGAGAGTAGCAAAAACCTATGCTTACAATGGCTTATACTGGGAAGAGATCAACGAAGAAGAAATCTCCCGATTGGTGATGGCTTTCTTTGATGAGCATAATGGCGACTATTCTATTAGTAAAATTAAGAAAATGGCGGAATTGGCTATGCTGAAAATGCAGCCAATCCCCAGTACCAACGCTGATTATTTAGGGTTGAGAAATGGCGTAATCAATAAGAAAACGGGGGAGTTTTTGCCCCACCAAGCCGACCATTATTTACGGGGGATTGATGATTTCGAGTGCAAACCCACAGAATTAGCCACCCCTTATTTTGATGACTGGATAGCATTTATCAGCAATGGTAACGAGGAAAAGCGCCAAGCGATTTTAGCGGGGCTTTATATGGTGCTAACAAATCGCCACGAATGGCATTTATTCTTAGAAGCCACCGGCGTAGGCGGTGCAGGTAAATCTGTTTTTGGTGAAGTCGCCACGATTTTAAATGGCAGATCCAGCACAGCGATTATCAGCCTTAAATCATTTGAGAGTGCCACGTCAAGGAGCGTATTAGTTGGCAAAACCTTAGCATATAGCCCAGATCAAGCGCCTTACAAGGGGTCAGCAGATGATTTCAAAGCGGTTACTGGGGGAGATCAAACGACTGTCAAATTCCTTTACGTTGATGAGTTTTCAACCGTTGTGCCTTGTGTTTTTGTGATGAGTACAAACTATCCCATGGTTTTTACAGATCGCAACGGCGGGCTGGCAAGACGACGTGTGATTATCTACTTTGACCGAGCCGTACCCGCAGAGAAGAAAGATGTGCATTTCATTGATAAAGTGAAGAGCGAAATTTACGGCATAGTCAATAAACTGCTTGCTTGTTTCCCTAATCCTGAAACAGCGCGTCAAACCCTTGAAAGCTATCAACAACAAAAAGGCGATGCCATAGAAATCAAACGAGAAGGCAATCATTTAATTGATTTTGCCACCGCCTTTTATGTGGATAATCGCAAAAAGGCTGAAATGATGTGGGGCAGTAGCCGAACAAAGAAAAACACACGAGAAGCAATTTACAAGGCTTATCTGTTTTATTGTGAGTGTGTGAATCAAACCCCATTAAATCTCAACACGTTCAAAACGGCTTTACCTGATGCCCTAAGAGAAACGGGCGAGAAAGAAAAGCTACACGAAAAAGGGATCAGAGATGGTTACACGATGTTAAATCTACATTGGAAAGACTATCTTGCCAGTATCAAGCAATGGGAAAGCTAATCCCCTCAAATTTGGGAAACCAAGGCATTCAGCAATGAGTGCCTTTTTTATTGCCAAAAATGCGTGAAAAACAAGCAAGTGATAAAATCAAATTCACTGAAATTTTTAATCACTCTCTGAAACCCTTGTGCCACAAGGCTTTCCTGATTCAGTGAAAAAGTGACTAAAAACGCAAAAAAAGTTTTATTTTTTTTCTACAAATTTTTTATACTGTTTTGCCAACTCAAAATCCCTGATTTTTCCCCTCATGAATACCCTAACACCTCGTTGCTAATTTGATGACTGATTCTAGATTTTAGGAACACAGTTAGGAACACAGAGAAAAAATTAAAATCCAAAAATCCTTATTTATCAATGCTTTAACATCAAAGATCAGAGCCGGCAGGGGGACCACCCTAGCTTTCATCGCCTTTCGTAATCATTCAAAAAAACCTCTTAAAGCCTTGTCTAGCAACGATTTTAAGAGTTTTTACTGTTCATAGTTGTTCGCCTTTTTTCGTTTCTAACCGCAGATTTTAGGAACACAGTTAGGAACACAGGCTATAATGCGCAAAATTCTGTGTTCCTAAAAACTCGGGAAGGGTTGCAAAGCAAGGCTCGTAGCATTTTTATTTTTCTGCACTTTATGTTCCTAAAAGGATAAATATATGGCACGTATCACAAAACCGCTGACAAATACTGAAGTTGAGAAAGCAAAACCCAAAGAAAAAGATTACAGCTTAATGGATGGTGGCGGGCTTTTCTTGCGGGTTAAAGCGAATGGCGTGAAATCGTGGTTGTTTAATTATTATCGACCGCTTACCAATAAGCGAACCAATTTAGGCATAGGGAACTACCCTGCGATTTCTTTGATGCAAGCACGGAATAAACGGGAGGAATGGCGGGCTTTATTGGCTCAAGATATTGATCCTCAAATTCATTTGGAAGAAATCAAATCTCAACGACAGAAAGATAACCAAAACACCTTTCAGCATATAGCCTTAGACTGGTATCAATCCAAGTATAAGAAAACAGTAATAGAAACAACGGCTACCAAAAATTGGGCAAGGTTAGAAAAGCATTTATTTCCTAAGATAGGCGGGCTTTTTATTGGCAGTATTAAACCTGCTCTGCTCGTAGAAACATTGAGACCGATTGATAATGAGGGCAAGAATGATACGGTTTTCCGCTTGATTCGATTGGCCAATAACATTTTAGATCATGCAGTCAATATCGGCGTGATTGAGTTTAATCCGTGTCATAAAGTCAGCAGTGCATTTACTTTGAAATCGAATAAGCACCAACCTAGCTTACCACCAGAGAAGCTGGGCGAATTTCTTGCAGCACTACACCATTCCAATAGGGATTACATCACAAAAATGCTTGTGCAATGGCTGTTATTAACAATGGTAAGAACGGCGGAAGCAGTTAGCGTGGAATGGAGCGAGATTGACTTTGAGCAAGCTATTTGGCGCATTCCAGCCGAAAAGATGAAAGGTCGGAAAAATGAGAAACGCCAGCATGATGTGCCATTATCTCGCCAGGCTATGGCGATACTGTTACAAATGAAGGCAATTAACAAGGGGCAGAAATATGTTTTCCCGCATTACAGCAAGCCTAATGAAGCAATGTGCTCACAAACACCGAATAATGCGATTAAACGGATTGCAAATGGTCGTTATAAGGGGCTATTGACGGCCCATGGCTTACGGAGTATCGCTAGCACTTATCTCAATGATACTTTTACAGAAGAACCCCACGTTATAGAGCTTGTTTAGCCCACGTTGGCGGAGATAGTGTTCGCAATGCTTATTTCCGCGGTTCTTATTTAGAGCGAAGAAAAGCCATTATGCAAGCCTGGGGCGACTATGTTGAACAATGCTCAACCTTTTCTGCATTAACTTACCCAACATCTTAATTCATCCGCTACTGCTCTACTGCCTAGCCATTCGCTAGGCTTTTTTATACTCAACCTCCCACCCCCTTAAAATTTTTCCAACTTTTAGAAATTTAGTCACTTATTCACTTATCTACTTTATTTTTATTTAAGTTATTGAAAAGAAAAAAGAAATATAGAGTGAGTAATAGAGTGAATAGTCAGTGATAAGTGATTAAAACTAGCCGCTAGTTAAAAAATATGCCAATAGCTACCTCAAAAAGTAGGGACATTCTGAAATCTAGGGGGATAAGAAAGGCTACTGATCCTCTCTTATGTAAATTTTGCCGTTGTTTTCTTGCGTAGCTTTTCAAGTGAAAGACACTGTATTTACAACCAGATAAAAGGCTATATATTGTGAAAATATTTGTTTTTTAAGAGGTGCGAATGCTTATTCATAATTCAATCAGAAATGAGGTTATTGAGCGATTAGCGAGAATATGCCGATGTGAAACATTACACAAGGCTGCCACGTATTTATCAAGGTGACAGTGTTTTGCCGATGATTGCTGTTATTTGAATGATGCGGAGGGGGACCGGTAAGATTTGGTGATGGTGGTATTGATTGGTTCGCAGAGCTTAATATTTTGACCTATGTTTCTTTCGGTGAAGGGGAAGCAACCTTAGACCGTATTGCTGAAATTTTAATCAAACATTCTGCAAAGCGGTGATTTCCAGAATTTCCAGCTAGATCCAATTATGAATGGGATACGCTACGAATATGATACGGAAAATAATGCTTGGGCAAGTTTTCCCTAACTTATCGATTATTTATCAACCAAAACTTACATTAACTTAGGAGAATCTGATGTTTAAGAAATTATTAGAACTACGCCAGCAAAAGCACAAATTCAAGCAGAAATGCGCGCCATTATGGAAACGCAGATAAAAGCAACGTTCCACTACCGAAGCCGAAGGGGCGAAATTTGATGAATTACGTAGTCAATTGTAGCTTAGAGAAGAGATTGTCGTTATGAAGCGCTAACGATGAGCAACGTAATCAAGCCGTGCGGCGTCAGAAACAGCGAGTAAAGAGTGAGCAATGATGAATTGCGCCATTGGATTAAAACCGGTGAATTACTTCATTGGCGACAAATACGAATAACGGGCAGATGGTGCTATCGGTTATTCCACAGCTTGATCGTGATGTGATGAAGCGTCTTTCAGATGACGTGTAATGCGTTCAATTTGTAACGTAGTACGCTTACCGATTGGCGCAAAAGAGTATAAAAAAACTCGTTTCAAATGTGGTGCAGCCGTTGGCCATATTGGTGAAGGGGAAAAGCGTACAGAAACAGGCACGCCAACATTAAATGAGTGACGATTACGCTTCACAACATTTACGTTATCCGAAAACGACCCAAGAGATTTTAGATTTGTGGCGTGGATATTTTAGGCTGGCTGACAGATGAAATTGCAGACACCTTTACGGAAACCGAAGAATCGACCTTAACCAATGGCACAGGCACAAAACAAGCAAAAGGCTTTTTAACCTACTCTCGCTCTGCTGATAAAGATAAAACCCGTGCATTGGCACCCTGCAAAAAAATGGAATGCCGGTTGCGAAATTGACGGCAGACACTTGATTGATTGTTATTCACCTAAAAAGCAAATATCGCAAAATGCCGTATGGGTGATGAACTCACAAACAGCTGCACATTGCAGAAACTCAAAATGGTAACGGTGATTATATTTGGCGTGATGGACTACAAGTGGTAGCCCAGCAACCCTTTTAGGCTTACCGGTTTATTATCTTGAAACGATGCCAGATGTTGGTGCAAATCAACCTTTCCTAGCGGTGGGTGATTTTAAACGTGGTTATACCATTGCCATCACGAAACTGGCAACGCACGAAACCAGATGCGATTACCGAGCCAGGTTTTTATAAGGTTCATACTGATAAATACTTGGCGTGGCGTGGTGGATTCCAATGCAATTAAGTTTAGAAGTAAGTAGTATTTCAACCGAATAAAAGGGGGCATTTTGCCCTTTTTTGCCAAAGAGGATGATGATGAAAAAGATATTGAAATCCGTTCCACCACCTTAGAAACCGATAGCGAAAGCAAAAAGCTAGTGGCTATGTGGTGCAATGGAACAGAACACGCGAAGTGCTATGGGGGAATATATTGAGCAATTTCCCCGAATGCGTTTCAGCAGAGTTTAGCCAGCGGACAGGATGTGCGAGCGCTATTTGAACACGACCACACAAAACTGCTAGGGCGAACATCAAGTGCACATTAAAGCTTGAAGAAGATGCCATTGGCTACGCTTTGAACTTATGCCACGGATACGCAATTAGGCGTGATTTATTGGTGAGTGTTGAGCGTGGGGATATTCAAGGGATGATTTTTGGCTTCGCACGTTGAAAAACAGTTGGGATTTAACGTAGAGCGAATTTACGCACTGTTGAGCAAGCGGAGTTGATTGAGATCAGGTAACAAGCATTCCGCTTATCCTGATTCAAGCCTTGAAGTATTAAAGCGCTCACAAGCGGTCGCAAAAGGAAAACTTTGCCCACTGCAAGATGACAATCGCCGTAAATGGTTGCAACAATGGGGCTAGATTTCGGATTATTCAAGAAAAAGGCGGAAACCCGGAGCCTGACGATTGAGGATGTTTTTGCTGCAATGGGTGCAAGCAATACCGGCGCGGGGGAATTTGTTAGCCCTTACACGGCAGAAGCTTTGCCCGCCGTATTAAATCCGTCAATGTAATTGCCCAAGCAGTTGCCAGTATGCCGTGCTATCTCTTTGAGGTGAATGCGAGGGCGTAAAAGGGTAGAAAATCATTCCGTAGAGTATCTACTCAATGAAATGCCGAATCGAAACCAAACGCTTATCAATTTAAAGAAGTGATGATGCGACACGTTTTGCTTGGCAATGCTTATGCGGTGATTGGTTGGAATGCACAAGGGCAAGCTGAAAGCCTGATTCCATACCCGCCTTATGCCGTGAATGTACAACGCACCTATGCCGGTGATTATATTTATCAGATCACGGATTTAAACGGCAAACTCCACTTACTTGCAAGATGAAGTATTGCATTTACGCCATGCTTCAAATGATGGCTTTATGGGGCGATCACCGATTGCCGTCTGCCGTGAAGCCGTGGGGCTTGGAATGGCTCAACAACGGCACGGTGCCAGCGTGATGAAAAACGGGCTAATGGCTGGGGGCATTGTAACGTCGCCTGAATGGTTCGACCAAGCCAAAGGGCAAAAAGCGATGCAAGCCTTAGAGCGTTATCAAGGGGCAAAGAACGCGGGTAAGACACCAATTCTTGAAGGAATGGATTACAAGCAGTTAGGGATGAGTAACCAAGATGCCGAGTGGTTAGCTAGCCGAAAATTCACTATTGAA
>LVZB01000007.1 GCA_023101485.1 Pasteurellaceae bacterium Macca
TTTTATTGGCAGTATTAAACCTGCTCTGCTCGTAGAAACATTGAGACCGATTGATAATGAGGGCAAGAATGATACGGTTTTCCGCTTGATTCGATTGGCCAATAACATTTTAGATCATGCAGTCAATATCGGCGTGATTGAGTTTAATCCGTGTCATAAAGTCAGCAGTGCATTTACTTTGAAATCGAATAAGCACCAACCTAGCTTACCACCAGAGAAGCTGGGCGAATTTCTTGCAGCACTACACCATTCCAATAGGGATTACATCACAAAAATGCTTGTGCAATGGCTGTTATTAACAATGGTAAGAACGGCGGAAGCAGTTAGCGTGGAATGGAGCGAGATTGACTTTGAGCAAGCTATTTGGCGCATTCCAGCCGAAAAGATGAAAGGTCGGAAAAATGAGAAACGCCAGCATGATGTGCCATTATCTCGCCAGGCTATGGCGATACTGTTACAAATGAAGGCAATTAACAAGGGGCAGAAATATGTTTTCCCGCATTACAGCAAGCCTAATGAAGCAATGTGCTCACAAACACCGAATAATGCGATTAAACGGATTGCAAATGGTCGTTATAAGGGGCTATTGACGGCCCATGGCTTACGGAGTATCGCTAGCACTTATCTCAATGATACTTTTACAGAAGAACCCCACGTTATAGAGGCTTGTTTAGCCCACGTTGGCGGAGATAGTGTTCGCAATGCTTATTTCCGCGGTTCTTATTTAGAGCGAAGAAAAGCCATTATGCAAGCCTGGGGCGACTATGTTGAACAATGCTCAACCTTTTCTGCATTAACTTACCCAACATCTTAATTCATCCGCTACTGCTCTACTGCCTAGCCATTCGCTAGGCTTTTTTATACTCAACCTCCCACCCCCTTAAAATTTTTCCAACTTTTAGAAATTTAGTCACTTATTCACTTATCTACTTTATTTTTTATTTAAGTTATTGAAAAGAAAAAAGAAATATAGAGTGAGTAATAGAGTGAATAGTCAGTGATAAGTGATTAAAACTAGCCGCTAGTTAAAAAATATGCCCAATAGCTACCTCAATAAAGTAGGGACATTCTGAAAATCTAGGGGGATAAGAAAAGGCTACTGATCCTCTCTTATGTAAATTTTGCCGTTGTTTTCTTGCGTAGCTTTTCAAGTGAAAGACACTGTATTTACAACCAGATAAAAGGCTATATATTGTGAAAATATTTGTTTTTTAAGAGGTGCGAATGCTTATTCATAATTCAATCAGAAATGAGGTTATTGAGCGATTAGCCGAGAATATGCCCGATGTGAAACATTACCACAACGGCTTGCCACGTATTTATCAAGGTGACAGTGTTTTGCCGATGATTGCTGTTTATTTGAATGATGCGGAGGGGCGACCGGTAAGATTTGGTGATGGTGGTATTGATTGGTTCGCAGAGCTTAATATTTTGACCTATGTTTCTTTCGGTGAAGGGGAAGCAACCTTAGACCGTATTGCTGAAATTTTAAATCAAACCATTCTGCAAAGCGGTGATTTCCAGAATTTCCAGCTAGATCCAAGTTATGAAATGGGATACGCCTACGAATATGATACGGAAAATAATGCTTGGGCAAGTTCTTCCCTAACTTATCGCATTATTTATCAACCCAAAACTTACATTAACTTAGGAGAATCTGATGTTTAAGAAATTATTAGAACTACGCCAGCAAAAGGCACAAATTCAAGCAGAAATGCGCGCCATTATGGAAACCGCAGATAAAGAGCAACGTTCCACTACCGAAGCCGAAGGGGCGAAATTTGATGAATTACGTAGTCAAGTTGGTAGCTTAGAGAAAGAGATTGCTCGTTATGAAGCGCTAACGGATGAGCAACGTAATCAAGCCGGTGCGGCGTCAGAAACAGCGAGTAAAGACGTGAGCAATGATGAATTGCGCCATTGGATTAAAACCGGTGAATTACGTTCATTGGCGACAAATACGAATAACGGGGCAGATGGTGGCTATTCGGTTATTCCACAGCTTGATCGTGATGTGATGAAGCGTCTTTCAGATGACAGTGTAATGCGTTCAATTTGTAACGTAGTACGCTTACCGATTGGCGCAAAAGAGTATAAAAAACTCGTTTCAAATGGTGGTGCAGCCGTTGGCCATATTGGTGAAGGGGAAAAGCGTACAGAAACAGGCACGCCAACATTAAATGAAGTGACGATTACGCTTCACAACATTTACGCTTATCCGAAAACGACCCAAGAGATTTTAGATTTTGGTGGCGTGGATATTTTAGGCTGGCTGACAGATGAAATTGCAGACACCTTTACGGAAACCGAAGAATCGACCTTAACCAATGGCACAGGCACAAAACAAGCAAAAGGCTTTTTAACCTACTCTCGCTCTGCTGATAAAGATAAAACCCGTGCATTCGGCACCCTGCAAAAAATGGAAGTGCCGGTTGCGAAATTGACGGCAGACACTTTGATTGATTTGTTATTCACCCTAAAAAGCAAATATCGCAAAAATGCCGTATGGGTGATGAACTCACAAACAGCTGGCACATTGCAGAAACTCAAAAATGGTAACGGTGATTATATTTGGCGTGATGGACTACAAGTCGGTAGCCCAGCAACCCTTTTAGGCTTACCGGTTTATTATCTTGAAACGATGCCAGATGTTGGTGCAAATCAACCTTTCCTAGCGGTGGGTGATTTTAAACGTGGTTATACCATTGCCGATCACGAAACTGGCACACGCACGAAACCAGATGCGATTACCGAGCCAGGTTTTTATAAGGTTCATACTGATAAATATCTTGGCGGTGGCGTGGTGGATTCCAATGCAATTAAAGTGTTAGAAGGTAAGTAGTATTTCAACCGAATAAAAGGGGGCATTTTGCCCCTTTTTTGCCAAAGAGGGATGATGATGAAAAAAGATATTGAAATCCGTTCCACCACCTTAGAAACCGATAGCGAAAGCAAAAAGCTAGTGGGCTATGTGGTGCAATGGAACAGAAACAGCGAAGTGCTATGGGGGGAATATATTGAGCAATTTGCCCCGA
Source organism: Pasteurellaceae bacterium Macca (assembly GCA_023101485.1). Taxonomy (GTDB): domain Bacteria; phylum Pseudomonadota; class Gammaproteobacteria; order Enterobacterales; family Pasteurellaceae; genus LVZB01. The sequence goes on from LVZB01000007.1 coordinate 3,036, forward strand.
ATGCGTTTCAGCAGAGTTTAGCCAGCGGACAGGATGTGCGAGCGCTATTTGAACACGACCACACAAAACTGCTAGGGCGAACATCAAGTGGCACATTAAAGCTTGAAGAAGATGCCATTGGCTTACGCTTTGAACTTATGCCACCGGATACGCAATTAGGGCGTGATTTATTGGTGAGTGTTGAGCGTGGGGATATTCAAGGGATGAGTTTTGGCTTTCGCACGTTGAAAAACAGTTGGGATTTTAACGTAGAGCCGAATTTACGCACTGTTGAGCAAGCGGAGTTGATTGAGATCACGGTAACAAGCATTCCCGCTTATCCTGATTCAAGCCTTGAAGTATTAAAGCGCTCACAAGCGGTCGCAAAAGGAGAAAACTTTGCCCACTGGCAAGATGACAATCGCCGTAAATGGTTGCAAGCAATGGGGGCGTAGATGTTCGGATTATTCAAGAAAAAGGCGGAAACCCGGAGCCTGACGATTGAGGATGTTTTTGCTGCAATGGGTGCAAGCAATACCGGCGCGGGGGAATTTGTTAGCCCTTACACGGCAGAAGCTTTGCCCGCCGTATTAAATGCCGTCAATGTAATTGCCCAAGCAGTTGCCAGTATGCCGTGCTATCTCTTTGAGGTGAATGCCGAGGGGCGTAAAAGGGTAGAAAATCATTCCGTAGAGTATCTACTCAATGAAATGCCGAATCGAAACCAAACGCCTTATCAATTTAAAGAAGTGATGATGCGACACGTTTTGCTTAATGGCAATGCTTATGCGGTGATTGGTTGGAATGCACAAGGGCAAGCTGAAAGCCTGATTCCATACCCGCCTTATGCCGTGAATGTACAACGCACCTATGCCGGTGATTATATTTATCAGATCACGGATTTAAACGGCAAACTCCACACTTACTTGCAAGATGAAGTATTGCATTTACGCCATGCTTCAAATGATGGCTTTATGGGGCGATCACCGATTGCCGTCTGCCGTGAAGCCGTGGGGCTTGGAATGGCTCAACAACGGCACGGTGCCAGCGTGATGAAAAACGGGCTAATGGCTGGGGGCATTGTAACGTCGCCTGAATGGTTCGACCAAGCCAAAGGGCAAAAAGCGATGCAAGCCTTAGAGCGTTATCAAGGGGCAAAAGAACGCGGGTAAGACACCAATTCTTGAAGGCGGAATGGATTACAAGCAGTTAGGGATGAGTAACCAAGATGCCGAGTGGTTAGCTAGCCGAAAATTCACTATTGAAGATATTGCCCGCATTTTCAATATTAGCCCTATCTTCCTGCAAGATTATTCCCATTCCAGCTATGCGAATTTTAGTGAAGCCAGTCGGGCATTTTTAGGGCAAACATTACGGCCACATTTAGTCAATTTTGAGCAACAACTCAAAGATGCGTTGATGATTGATCTCACCAGCAAAAGCCGTAAGCGTTATGTGATTGAATTTGATACAAGCGACTTATTACGCACCAATCAGCAAGACCGATTCAGTAGCTATGACACCGCTATCAAATGTGGGATTTTAAGCCCGAATGAAGCGAGAAAGCGTGAGGGATTATTGCCTTATGCCGGCGGTGATGAGTTTAGTCAAGCCTGGAAGCAGACTGTTGAAGTGAAGAAGGGGCAGAAAATGGCAAGGATGGTTAGGGCTGGGAAATTCGATAAGGTTGTCAAAATCCAACGACAAACAACCAATTAAATAATTATGGCAGCGTTGTTCAAAGTTGGGAAGATTTAGCCACAATTAGAGCAAGTATTGAGCCTTTACAAGGACGGGAATATTTCAGTGGTCCATTTCAGATGGGTGAGAACATCACAAGGGTTCGCATCCGATACCAACCAGACTTAACTGTTAATCGCAAAATGCGAGTGAAATATGGTGATCAGTTTTTTAGATATTTATTCTGTTATTGACAGCAAAGAACGCCACGAAGAATTGCAACTGATGTGTAAAGAAGGAGAAGCACATAATGGCTAAACCAAGAATAGAGCTAGATGAAATCAAAGCCCACTTACGCATTGAACACGATTTAGATGATGAACTCTTAGAAGTCTATGCTGATGCAGCACTGGAAGCAGCAAGCAATCATATAGGCAAAGTGTGGGGTGATGAACATAGCGATACCACAGTCCGCTTTACCAAGGGAATTAAAGTAGGGTGCTTGATGTTTATTGGTCATCTTTATGCTAACCGTGAAAGCGTAAGTGATGTTCAGCTTTATGAAGTGCCAATGACGATTAAAGCGTTATGGAATCCTTACCGTAACCTAGCGATTTATTAGAGATAACCAATGCCAAATCACCCATTAAGACGTTGCACCTTTCCAGGTTGCAGAAACCGTGTGAAGTCTGGCAGATGTGATGAGCATAAGCCAAAGGATACTCGAATCAGTGCCAGTAAGCGAGGTTATGACCATAGGTGGAGCAAATACCGTCAAGGTTATTTAGCCCATCATCCCTTATGTGTGATGTGCTTAGATAAGGGTATCTACACACCCGCAACAGTGATAGACCATATCAAGCCCGTAGAGAATGGACAAGCCGATCCGCTATTTTGGGTTGAGAGCAATCATCAATCCCTTTGTCGAGATTGTCACAGCTACAAGACACGAGAGATTGATAAACGTGGTTATGGTGCGAAGAAGTAACGTTCAAAGTCTAAATCTAAATTTCACTTATAAATCAATGAGTTAATCTCCCGAAAAATCAGGAGATTGAAAAATAAACAGAGGTGGGGGAGTTTTGGAAAGAAAAGCCTAACCGCTAAGAACCGCCCCCAACTCAATTTTTACGCACAGTAATTTTTCAGAAAATATAGGTGCGGTCGCTATGACCTTAACCTGTATAGTGAAAATTTCCCTGATAGCTGAAGAATTTAACCAATCCAATTTTGGTTCGGCTGAACTGTTGCGATAACACAACACTTTAACTATGTACATATGTACACGACTGAACCAGCTCAAAATTGAGCCCGTTAAATACATAAGGAAAACCAATGACAAAAAAGAAACTCCCCAAAGCCCCTGATTATTTAGACGAAATCGCAAAAAGTCAGTGGCAAAGCAAAATCAAAGTATTAGCCGAGCGTGGCGATATTACCAGCGAAGACTACACCAACTTAGAGCTTTATTGCGTGAATTATTCCCTTTATCGCCAAGCGGTTCAAAACATTGCAGAGCGTGGTTTTAGCATTACCAACACCCAAGGCACAGAAGCGCGTAATCCAGCGCTAACAGCCAAAAGTGAAGCCGAGAAAATCATCATCAAAATGTCGTCTTTGCTGGGCTTTGATCCTGTTAGCCGTAGAAAGACCCCGATTGATACGGAGGAAGCAGACGAACTCGACAACATTATGGCGGGCTAAAATGCAACCGTGGCACACCTATGCGGAAAGCGTGAGAAGTGGTGAAATCAACGCCTGTAAGCGCATTAAACAAGCGGTTGAGCGTTACTATAATGACCTTGAAAACCCCGCTTATGTGTTCGATGTGGCAACCGTTGAGCGATTTATCAAATTCTCACGCCTTTGCCCCCATGTGAAAGGGCATCTTTATAGCAAGCCGATTGAGCTATCCGACTGGCAAATCTTTCTTTTTGCCAATATTTTAGGCTTTAAATACCGTGAAAATGGCTTGCGGAAATATCGTTCTGCCTATGTTCAAGTCGCTAGGAAGAATGCGAAAAGCACCATTGCGGCAATTTTAGCGAATTGGTTTTTGGTGATGGAACAAGGTCAGCAAGATATTTACACTGCTGCCGTTAGCCGAGATCAAGCCCGAATCGTCTTTGATGATGCCAAGAAAATGGCGACCTTATCCAAGCCCCTACGCAGTCGGCTCACTATTCAGCAACATAAGATGCTATTCACGCAAAAAAACAGCCTAATGCGACCGCTTGCGGCGAAATCTTCCACCATTGAAGGCACAAACCCAAGCCTTGCTATTGTCGATGAATACCACCTACACCCCGATAATTCGGTTTATTCCGCCTTAGAATTGGGGCAAGGCGCACGGCCCGAAGGACTACTCTTTGCCATTACCACCGCCGGCAGTAACACCATTTCAGCCTGCAAACAGCACTATGATTACTGCTGCCAATCCTAGACGGCACAGAAAAGAACGAATCTATCTTCATTCTGATTTATGAGCTTGATGACGAAAATGAAGTGGATGACCCGAACAACTGGATCAAAGCAAACCCCAATATCGGCAAATCCATTCCCTACAAAGATTTTGAGAACACCATAACCAAAGCCCGAGGTATTCCGTCCGAATGGGTCGAAATGCTCACCAAACGCTTTAATGTGTGGTGCAATGGTGCGACCCCGTGGCTAGGGGAAGGTAACTGGAAACAGTGGTGAGCGCCAATATCACGAGCAAGAATTACAAGGGCAAGCGTGCTATATGGGGCTTGATTTATCCTCAACTAACGATATTACCAGCCTATGCTACGCCTTTCCGCAGGGGAATAAAGTCCGATTGCTGACACGCCATTACATTCCCGAATACCAACTGCAAAACGTGGCCAATAAAAACCGAGCCATTTATCGCAACTGGGAACGTATGGGCTGGCTACGCGTAACTAAGGGAGATTGTATCGATTACGACCGTATCCGAGATGATATTTTCAAGGATGCCGAAACATTTGGAGATCAAGATGATTGGCTTTGACGTCTGGAATGCCACTCACCTTAGAACCCAATTACAAGGCTACGGCTTAGAGGTTGAGCCATTCCCGCAAACGTATCAACGTTATAGCCCCGTCGCCAAATCTGCCGAAGTACTGATCAACCGACAAATGATAGAGCATAACGGCGACCCGGTTTTATCGTGGGCGTTGTCAAATGTGGTGATGGAAAGCGATGCCAATGCCAACATCAAACCAAACAAAAAGAAATCAGCCAATAAAATTGACCCCGCAGTCGCTTTTTTAATGGCGTTGGGGAACGTATCAGCTTGAATATGGCGATCTTGCCTTTGAAATGAGCGATGACTACAAACAACAACTTGCCACATTTACCGGCATTGATTTATAGGCTTGAAATTTTGGCAATGAATTGCTATAAAATAATCATGTATCCGTTCAATTAGGGGGGAATGTGTTAGATTTTATTAAGTTTTTCATTCCGTTTAGGGATTTTATTTGCGACACCTTTTTTTGCTTTGTTTGCTTTTGTGGTATTTAATAAGATTGGCTGGCTAAAAGTAGTCTTGGGCTTTTCTTTGCTAGTACTTTTCAGTGTTATTTGTATTATATGGGAAGATAGAAAAAGCAAAAAATAACCATGAAGAACAACGCTATAACGAATATATGGCAAAGCTAGATAAAGAATTATCACGCCCTATTATTAAAGAAAGGCTATTTAAACAACAAAATAAACCGATTGAAGTTAAAGATTTTATTAATGGTTCAGTGAATTATGTAGCCCCGAATGGAAAAGAAACCAAAATAGCGGATATTAAAATTAATCTTAAATAACCAATCAAACGCACCTAGGCTGATCTCCGAAAGCAAGAAACCTTATCTTGTGGGTGCGTTCCTCCCATAAGGGCAAATGCGAAAGGAGCGTTTTATGAAAGTATCACTACCAAAAAAGAGAGCATATTCTTTAGATGAACTACCAGAATATTTAGCAAAAACATATCAATTAGATTTATCATATGATGATCTTATTGTGTACGCAAGAGAAAATAAATTAAGAACCTGCATTAGACTAGAAGGAAATGCTAAAGGTTTATATTCTGTAGGTAGAATAAAATTAGATGAACAAAACCTAATCCCTGTTTGCTACCCACCTACATCCGTATTTTTCAATTCAACAGTTAAAAATCATTTCTTCCAAATGACTTACATTTAGAAGATGCAAATGCCATATTGGGAGCCAGAGTATCTTTAGTTGATTCTATCTATAAAGAAATTCAACAGGGTAATTTAGACTACAATTCAGCAATAATGAAAGCAAAAACTAACATTAATGAATTTATTGAACAATCATTCATATTTCCTAAATATGAATATCAATTGTTATTAATGCCCGAAAAATTTTCTTTTGTATTCTCAGCAAATTTCTATTTGCCTAGAGATGTTTATAATACAAGCACGAGTTTGTAAATGATCATATCATTTCAATAGATTTCGCGGATGATTCTTTCTATCTATTGGAGAATACAAATAAGGAAAATATATTTATTAATTTAGCTATAAGCACAGGAATAGTACGACCTATCGGGGTTCATTTTAAAGATATTGAAATTTTACATAGTGATTTAATGAGATTCTTAGGAATCAGTGACGAAACCAAAAATAACGTAGAGGAACTACGCAAAGAAATTGATGATTTAAAATCTGAATTAGTCGAAAAAAGAAACTCAAATCACAAGGCTAAAGCAGCAACTTGATGAAAGAAATTTACCAATAATGTTAAGTGAGTTTATGGAAAATGACCGATTAGCATTAGCAATTCAAGCAAGAAAAAAATATTGGAGCAACTACAATCCTGATTTAGATAATGCTCCAAAAGCAGATGCAACAGCAAAAGAAATTCAAGATACTTATAACCTATCCCAAAAACAAGCCCAAGCAATAGAAATTGTTGCTTGTCCAATCAATCGTAAGTAATTGATTTTATTACTATGATAGTAAGGGGTAATAGTGAAATTTGCTATTACCCCATTGTTATAACCCCGCCCATATAGTTTTAAATAGCTATCGTTCGAACAACCCAACGAAGCACGACAGTGTTTTACATAGTTAAACAAACGATAGGTATTTTTATGAACCAACCTAAAAAACTCATTACAGGTAAAGAAGTAACAGCTCTTATTGGCTTTGGTCGTACAAAGCTAAATTTACTCGTTAAAGCTAATCAATTCCCACAGCCGATCCGTTTTTCACAAAATTTTATCCGATGGGATTTAGAAGAGGTGAATAGCTGGATTGAAGAACAAAAAGCTACACGAGTTTAGGGAGAGCAAAATGACAGCAATCAATAAGCCAAGCGGTGCAGAAGCTGTATGGGGTGCGACCCAAGATGTGATGACGATGATTGGCATTAAACGCACCAAACTTTACACGATGATGCAAGAGGATAAAACCTTCCCACAGCCGATTCGCCTTTCTCGCAATCATATTCGTTGGAATCTATCTGAAATTCGTCAATGGATGATGGGTAAAGAAGCGGAGCGAAATGGATTAGGGGGTAACAATGATTAACCCAATGATTGAACACCAAGCCGTAATTGCTCACCTATTCCGCCAAGAATTAACGGCAATGACCGATAGTCGAAAAGTGGCGGAGGTATTCGGCAAACAGCACGGGCATATTTTAAGAGCGATTGAAAATTTAGATTGTTCAGCCGAATTTAGACGCTCCAATTTTGGATTGTCCTATTACCTCAATGAACAGAACAAACGCCAGCCAATGGTCAGAATGACTCAAGACGGCTTTACCTTTCTCGTAATGGGCTTTCGGGGCAAAAAGGCGGCAGAATTTAAAGAAGCGTACATTAAACAATTTAACAAAATGAGAGATTGGATTGATGCACGGGAGCAGATTAAACACGACCAACGCCGTTTAAATGATGCGATTAAATACCGCCAAGACCAGACGGGCAAACTCAATAAATACGCTTACAGCCAAGAGAACAATTTAATTTATCGAGTAGCACTAGGGCAAACGGGCAAGCAATGGCTATCAGAAAACGGTTACCCCGATGATGACGATATTCGCCAGCATTTAAGTGAAAACACGTTGAAATTGCTTGATGAATTAACCACAGAAAACGCCGTAATGATTAAGCTAGGAATGCCTTACTCCGAACGCAAAATCAAATTAGAGCAATCCGCCCTTTATGTTTTACGCCAACAGGCTTAACCCAGCCAGCTTCCCGATTTTTCGGGAGCGTTTTTTCGGGAGCGTCCCTAACAAAAAGCCCTTTCAACAATACGAAAGGGCGAAGGAATCAAAAAGATGAAAAAAATTTTACCGCACTATTTTACCGAAAATAGCCACAACTTACCAACAAATCGCGACATATTGGCGAATATCCTACACATTTCGGCAAACTTGCTGAACATCAACGCCTTGACAAACGGTCGGATTTTCCCTAAATTTTGCACCGCAGTCGCAAAATCGATTGCCGAGCCTCGAAACTCGAATGATTTATCAACGGCGAATAGCACGCCCAAAGCGTGTTTTTTTATTCGTAGCACACGCACACCCCAAGAACGCCCCGAGCGTCAATCTATGGTAGCGTGTAGCGGGAAAGGTTTTGCCCTTTGCTGTGTTCCGTTGATCGCAGTTTTCGAGCCCGTTACACGTTACCGCAGCAAGCCTCGAAACTTTCAGCGGTAGCTCTTAGAAAATATTCAACGGAGTTACGCAAAATGCTTTACACCTATCTTACCCGTCAAGGCGAAAAAACGCCTCAACATCACCTTTTACGCCCGCAATTTCACCGAAGCCAAAAGCAAATTACAGGCATTCAACCCGAGCCAACCGCCATTGCTGATTAAACGCTTGCCGGTAGCAAAATGTTCCCAAAATCAGACCGCTTGTTTAGCGAGCCAAGGGGGGATGTATGCGTAATTCATTTTCATATACTGAACAAAATCACAGCTTGCTAAATGCCGTTGCTGGCGGTAGTATTCAAAGTACTACAACCTTCAACGCAGACCGCAAGCGTTATTTAAGCGGTATTTTTTTATCTCAAATTCCTACCCTTGATCTATTTAATCAAGGCGTATCTCAATTTGCGGTAAGGGCGACACGCAGAAATAAGACGGGCAACCGTACGAATAATGCGGACTGTTTGAAGGCAGTAGTTGAACCCTTACCGCTCCCTATTGAAGCGGTAAGTTTTAATCACAAACTTACGAGAACCTTCAAAATGAAACACCCTATCACCACCGGCTTATGCCTTGCTTACCCTATTGTTTTCAATTCAGCAATGGAGGGCAGAAGTGATGCGTAATTCCCACCCAACCCCAAACTTACAAGACAAATTAAAACAGGAAATGGACACGCTTTATAGCTTGGGCACAATGATTGAATGCTTGGCGAGTGTTGATCCTGATAATGAATTTGTATCACTCAACCAAGGTTCGCTCAACCTTGCTCTAAAAAGAATCAGCCTTGATTTATTCAATGGCTTGGAGCGTGTTCAAGACTTAATGGATAGCCTTAGCAAAGGGGGCAAAGATGCGTAATTTAACAGCTGAACAAGCGCTTTCAAACTACCTTGATGCCAGCGATGAGTTACACGCCAAAATCAGCCAAGCTTCCGCTCTAATTGAATATTTAAGCGTAGATTTATGCGAAAACAACAGCCAAAACTTTACTCCAAGCATTGAAATTGTTGGCGGTATGCTATGGACGATTAGCGACTTACTGACTAGCAGTAAAGTCAAATACGAAGAGCTTTCCGAAGCCGTTACACAATATCGTAAAGCGATAAAAGGGGGTGAAAATGTCTAGCCCAATGCACCGGTTAAAAATCAACCCGACAATGATTAGCCGATTACTGCACGACCAAGCCCGAATGAAATCCCAGTTGGCGATGATGGCGGATAATCCAACGGCTTACACGGGTGAAGTCTTTAAATGCGCAATTAGCGTTTTACAGTGGCATTTAGAGGAGCAAGAGGCCTATTTAGACGTGCTGGCCCATAAAGCCGAGAAGCTCAATTATTTCATCAATCAAGCCGAGAAGTTATTAGAGGAAGAAAAGCATGGAAAATAAGAAAATGGATTATTCATTCCTGAATAGTACAGAGATTCAGGCGATTTCGATTAACTGGCAAAACTCACAAAATGGCACAAATTTACCGATTTATCCCTATTTCGCAGACACATTTGATCTATTCGGTGAGTTGATTGAATTTGCCCCGGTAGAGTCAAAAAGTGGCTTGAAATCTCTGCATAATGAATTATCGGTGATTGTAAAGCATTTGATTGAATTATTCCCTAAACCCTTGGCATTGGATTCCGAAGAAGCGGCTAACGCAATCACAAGTGAAGCAATTTCAGACCAAATACTTAAATCGAGTATGGTGATATTTCTTGCTGGGAAATTGTTGCACTTGGCGAAATTGGCGGATATGCGGTTCAATGAATTAGAGCATGGTATTGAGGAGGGGCATTATGGCGCAGCGAATTAAATCCCCTTATTTTGATAAACAAGCCAGCCACTGTAACGGCTTTAATGATTGGGTGATTTTAGTGGGCGATAAAGCCCGCTTTGCCTACTTCAAAAATGGCAAAGAAGAAACCGCAGGGCAAGCCGAGGAATGGCGACTATTTCAGCTTGCTTACAGAATCCCCAATGAACGATACCCGGTTATTCTTGATAGCAAACAGTTTAATCAAATTGACCGCTTGCACCTTGCACCCGAAGAGCAGACAAGCATCAAAATCTTTCAAGTGGGGGAAATCCCCACGATGCACAAAGATAAAGATGACTTGCGCACACGCTTGCTGATGAATTTAGCTAAACACAACCCGAAAATCGTTGCTATTGAATGGGTTGATAATGCAATGCAAGGAAAGAATATCTATCCAGAATTAGTCAGTATTCGCAATAAGCAATTCACGGTTGCGGAAGTTTTAGAGAAAAAGCCCCAGCCCTTAGACCTCTCTCAAAAAGAGGTCAAACAAAAGGAGATTGCAACTGCTTTTCTGAAATGGAGCAAACGACCTTTACGCCGAGATGTGAGAGTAGCAAAAACCTATGCTTACAATGGCTTATACTGGGAAGAGATCAACGAAGAAGAAATCTCCCGATTGGTGATGGCTTTCTTTGATGAGCATAATGGCGACTATTCTATTAGTAAAATTAAGAAAATGGCGGAATTGGCTATGCTGAAAATGCAGCCAATCCCAGTACCAACGCTGATTATTTAGGGTTGAGAAATGGCGTAATCAATAAGAAAACGGGGGAGTTTTTGCCCCACCAAGCCGACATTATTTACGGGGATTGATGATTTCGAGTGCAAACCCACAGAATTAGCCACCCCTTATTTTGATGACTGGATAGCATTTATCAGCAATGGTAACGAGGAAAAGCGCCAAGCGATTTTAGCGGGGCTTTATATGGTGCTAACAAATCGCCACGAATGGCATTTATTCTTAGAAGCCACCGGCGTAGGCGGTGCAGGTAAATCTGTTTTTGGTGAAGTCGCCACGATTTTAAATGGCAGATCCAGCACAGCGATTATCAGCCTTAAATCATTTGAGAGTGCCACGTCAAGGAGCGTATTAGTTGGCAAAACCTTAGCATATAGCCCAGATCAAGCGCCTTACAAGGGTCAGCAGATGATTTCAAAGCGGTTACTGGGGGAGATCAAACGACTGTCAAATTCCTTTACGTTGATGAGTTTTCAACCGTTGTGCCTTGTGTTTTTGTGATGAGTACAAACTATCCCATGGTTTTTACAGATCGCAACGGCGGGCTGGCAAGACGACGTGTGATTATCTACTTTGACCGAGCCGTACCCGCAGAGAAGAAAGATGTGCATTTCATTGATAAGTGAAGAGCGAAATTTACGGCATAGTCA
>LVZB01000008.1 GCA_023101485.1 Pasteurellaceae bacterium Macca
AAAAGAATGCCACCTCAATTGCCGCTACCGTTTCAAGCGTATTTGCTTGCTTTAACCGGTCTTCTAAGGCTTGCCGTTGCCCAGCCACTGTGGCGCCTAAAAGCTGATAACCGATGGCTTTTTCGTAGGCTTTTTCCCGCAAAATATCAAGGGGAATGCCTCGGGCGCTGGCAATCGTCTCTAACACTGGCGTCGGGCTTGTGGCATCCGCTTTCCACGCCTTCGCTTCGTTGGCTTGTTCTGCCAAGTTTCCCGCTCAAAGTCGGGGGTGGTGTTGGTATCAGCAATCGCATCCACAAAGACTTGGGCTTGACGATTGATGTCCGCGAGTTTATTCGCCTTCGCTTGGCTAACATGTCCGCTTGCTTGTCTTTGGAAAGCACCCATTTATTGCCATTCCATTCATGAAAATCACTTGGAGGCAAACCTTGCTCTATGATTTTTCCTTGTGTTAACACAGGGCGAATGAAAACTTGATCACACTCGACAGCCACTTCTTCACGACTAGCAAGATCATCAAGGTTAGGGGAAAGGTCGCAATTCCCTAAATAATGACCTTGTTTATCAAATAAATAATACATACGCTCCCCTCCTATTTAATCCCAATCACAATATAATTTGCTTCCGAATTATCATAACGTATGCCTGTTTTCGATTCGGTATGTGTTCCCCCTCGACTAATCACTCTTGCCACAACTCGGCGATTATTATCAACATAACACTCTGTACGCGTATTTTCTAAATCCGATTTTTTCACTCGGTCAATATTCACATCCGCTTTAATTGAAACTAACCAACGACATTGGTTTTGATTAAATCCTGATGGAAGAGGAAGGGTCGCGCCATTAGTGAGGGAACCTGAAATCACGGCAATATCACTTTTTTGTAATGCACTGCTTAAACGCTTCCCTTTGTTGGTTTGAAAATCCGGTGCAATAACATTCTTATTGAATTCTGCAGCATTCTGTTTTAGTGCGACATAAGTTTCATAAATGTAATGATAAAAATAGGCGTCATCTGATTCACTATTCTGAAAACCGATATACCAACCATGATTGCCCTTGCGTTTACCTCTTAAGAAACTGTTGGTTGTATCGATTTCTAAAATACCCCGTAACGTCCCGCCTTGTTGGGAAAGAACTTCTTCAAAAATAGCCAATGTGCCCGTCTTTTTAGGTATCTTGATTTGCGCTTCATTTTCCCAAGCGCTATTACGATAAATTATGGTACCAATATCATGTTATTATGGGCTTCGTTTCCAAAATGAATCGATACTTTGCATCATTCATCAGGTCAATCCCAGAATAATCCCCATTTCGAATTGTTATTCTGCCCGAAACTTCCCCCTTGTTTAGAAAACCGCTATTCGCATTGTCATTCACCGCCTTCACTGCCGCTGATGTCGCCACGGTATCGTTACTTGCCGAATTTGTCGCCGAGGACTTTTTACTATTCGGAATATAGTTGCTCAAATTTCGGTTCAGTGCATCGATTAAATCCTTCACTGTCTTAACCGCTTTGGGGGTTGCTGCTTTATCTTCTGCATTGCTCCCAGTTTCAGAACTAAGTTGCACAATGCCTTTTTGGGTCAAACTCGCCAAGCTGTAATCACCCGCCCATTGAACCCAGTCGGCAGACATTGCGATGTCTGGGGATTTTTTCTTATTCGCTCTTAATGCACGATAAGTTTTACCTTGATGTTGAACAAATGCATGCTGTGGGTAATCTGTATTGGCGCTCCACTCTGGCAAACCGCGTTGGAGGTGGTATAACAATGCCTCATCTAGGCGTTTAAACAGAAAATTAAACCATTCCATTGGTGGAATACCTTGGGTTTGCTCAAAAGAAATTCCCCAACCTCTGGTAAGATTGGGGAATGTTTGAACTTCGTTATCTTTGGCAGAACTTGCGAAGATCTGCTCATCAGGTCTTTTCATTACGGGCATAGTCTCATCCTATAACATAGTGAAAATTTACCCCTGCTTGACGAGGGAGTATATCTAAATGCTCAATGGCATAACGCTTAAAGGCGTTAAGAGTATTAGCGGAAATGTAAATCGAAACGGTCATATCGTAGTTATCTTCTGCATTGCTGTTTTCTCCAAATAAAAAACGGGCCGCTTCGATAATATTCGGTAGCGTGCCCGTTTGGTAATTCTTCAAAATTCGGCATTTTATTAAAAATCGGTAATCCTCATCGCTTAATCGCACTGAATCCGCTAGTGGATCACGCCGACGATACCACTCACCACCCCCTTGCCGTTGTCGGCTAAAACTCAACGCCAATGGGCTGTCTTTAAATCCAAAGAATTTCCTTAGCGCATAACCATTTAATACGCGAAATTGCCCGATATGGCGACCGATCACATCTAAATTTTTCCCCGTTGCTGTCTCAATATTTAGCACATCTGGCAAGGTAGATAAAAGCTGAAAAGGCCCAGCAAAAGCCACCTCTAACAATTGAATGGTCGCTAACGCCTTAGGTTTGTTTTGGTATTGCCAAATTAATAAATCAGAATACGCCATTAACGCACCTCAATATGGATATTTTCAGGCAAAAAGCGCGCAATTTCTCGGGGAGATAATGCAATATTGCTTTCCACCAAGGAATGGCTGTTTCGCCCAATTTTTAGTGATTGCACCCAAAATCCCCAACCGTATTAATTGGCGTATAAAGACGAGATAAATTCACATTCTCGCCAATCTTAAAAGGGAGTGCACTAATTGCCTGTTTAACGCCTTCGTGATCGATTTCAGTAAAATCCTTATCTCTCACAACTACAGTACTCAGATGAATATCAACTTGTTTGGCTTTGTCAAAACGAATCAGGCGTTCTTTTTCATTATGTCGAATGCGAATTTCTGTCTCGCCTTTCATTCCTGTGCCACCACCTTTGTTATGATAAATTACCTGGGCAATTTGCTGTTCATCGCCACCTAAAACAATGACATTAATCGAATGCGGGGGAAGTTGATTTTTATCTGTCTCTGCTAAATTATTTTCCAGAATGCTGACTTGGCGAACATCAGGCAAAGCAAGGAGTTTTCCTTCGAGTGATGAAACAGAGTTTGTGGCATTACGAGAACGGCTTAGAAAAAAACGTTGGCGTAATTCGATATCGCTCTCTTCTTCCGCCCCAATTTGACTTTCTGTTTGAGTAGTAACTGAATGTAAACCAAAAGTGATCGTTTCTATTGTCATTGCTGTGTGGACGGGAACATTAAATGCTCCCAATTCTTCACTGCGAAAGTCCGCTTTCGCTGAACCTTGGGCATTGAGCGTCACGCTATTTTGTAATACCCAGCGTGTTTTGGTCGTGTCCGAAATAATGACCCCAGCCGGAATAGTGGCGAGTGGCTCGCCTGTTAAAACGACCGCAGGTAAATAGCTATATTTTGCTTTTCCACGCACTAGCCCCGCATAAGCCACTCGCTGCTCAAGCCAAGCGCCGGAAGCTAAATCGGGGTCAATTTGACGGTAAGCGTTTTCTAATAATTCATTCTGATCCATGACCATTTGTGCTAACAACCCGACTAATTGGCCATCTGGGCTATCTGGGGAGAGATCAATATTCTGCCCGTAGATTTGTCGAAAGCCTTGGCTGATACGCTCGACGACTTCATCAAGACGATCAATTTGAAGCCCATTTTCGTTAATTTCACTCATACTCAATTTCCTTGATAGCTGACTTGGTGGGATTGTTGATATTCATCGAGGTAGCTAACTTCAATCAGTAAAATACGGGTATTGGTCAGTGTAGCGTGATAATTTGTAATTGCTTGTACACCTTCCGTTTGCAGTACGCACCCTTTAACCTCTCGCTCAATTCTTGCCCAATCAATCCGTTCCATCATCTCGAACCACGGCAATCCATGTTCAAGATCTAAAAACCAATCACCCTCAAATGACCAAAGCGCCGTTTTCACTCGCTGAGCAACACTTTCAGACTGTGAGGCATAATTCCCCAAGCCTTGCCCAAAAGTCCAATCATGTTCTGCATCTAATCGTCTTACTCTCATAGTGGGGTTCCTGTTTGTTTATTACCACTCTCTACACCGCTATGGGTATGGGATTTTCCAGAAATTCCTCCGGCAGTTACATCTACCGAACCAATAATATTTTTTGCCATCACTTGCTCACTGACGGTAGTTGAACCCTGTTGATTGGTATTACCAGTATGAACAATATCGCCTTGAATCGTGATTTTGCCCTCTTCTAGCCGAATGAACGTGGCACCATCAAGTGTTTGTAAAGACAGACCGTTTGTAAAAAAGCCTTTAACCGCATTCGGCACTGAACAAATTCCTGGGATAAACATCCCATCGGAGAGATCATGAAATCGAATATCTAACGGCTCACTGGCATGCCCCGATTGCCACCAGCCATCAATACAGCGTTCACTAAAAATCACCATACCTTCATCTCCCGCTTGTAAAGGAAATGTCACACAAAAACCACCACCCCGAGGGTAGCTCACCGGCACATCGACAAGGGGAGGAATATCGACTTTCTGATTATCCATTAAGAGTTGCTTAATCTGCACTGCAAGTGTGACCGTTTGATTAGCTGGGTTAAAGGTCACCACTTTAGCTGGCAATGCCGTGTGGATTTGTTTCTGAGCTTGCTCAATTTGAGCATCTGTTGCGGTTTCGGGCGTGGCATTGAGATAGTCATAGTTTTTCATTGTATCGTTACTCTTTACAAATTTTGTTATTTAGTGTATAGTTCTTCTATACAGTCAGGAGCAAAAATGATTTTATCTTTTAGGCATAAAGGGCTCGAAAAATTCTTTAAAACGGGTTCAACAGCAGACATTCAAGCCAAGCATGCAAACCGTTTAAATTTACAGTTATCCTTTCTAGATGCGGCAAAATCCCTCTCTGACATCCAGGTCATTGATTGGGATTTGCACCCGCTAAAAGGTAATCTAAAAGATCATTGGTCAATTAAAGTCAATGGCAACTGGCGATTAACCTTTAAATTTGAGAATGGACATATCGAAGTGCTGGACTATCAAGATTATCACTAGGAGAAGACAATGCGTATGCACAACCCCGCCCACCCAGGCAGACTTATTCAAGATTATTTAGACCGTGCTGAAATAAGCGTAACAACCCTTGCTAAACACCTTGATATTACACGGGTAACGCTTTCTCGTATTATTCACGGCAAGTCTGCTGTCACCGCTGAAATGGCGCTAAGGCTAGAAAGAGTACTCAATATCAACGCAGAAACGTGGCTTGCCATGCAAGCCAATTACGATTTATGGCAAGCAGAGCAAAAGCAAGACACAACGCTTTTACACCTCACACCGGTATTCGCTTAATGAGAAGGGGAAGTATCCCCTTTTTCTTTTTTCTCACTTTTCTTCTCCACTTTCTGAAATTTCCCCCCAACCACTGTCATTTTAGAAAGCCAATCGCCTTGGTAATTATCACCACTGTGGGCGAGTTTGACGATTTTGTATTCCCCGTCAAAATGGTCGATAATTGAATCAACTTGAATTACCCCACCAATTTGTAAAGCGGGATTTAATAAGCATTTTACTTCTAACCCTTCGTCCGTATGCTCTGGCATTCCTATCATCCCGCTTTGCTGGGAGAGTAATACTGCTTCTTCATGGAGAGTGTATGCTTTCGGTAAGAAAATGAGCTTGCCGTCTTGAATCGACCAATCGGCTTGATGATTTTTCGCAATCCGATTGAGAATTTCTCGACTATCACCACTGAGCACTTTACCCCGAGGAAGTTGTCGTTGAGAGGTAAATGCCATTGCCCCCTTTTGGGTCTTTTTCAAGGTTTTTTGGATTTCTGTAACGATCTGTTCATCCGTTGAGCCAGCTTTAAGTGTCACGGCTGATCGTGCGGTGGAATAATCCGTGTAACCATCTGCACATTCTAACGACATCACAAAATCAAGCCCATCTCGCTTGATTTTGGCTTGTAGGATTTCGCCTTGGTAAATCATCCGTAATTCACCATAGCCAACATCAAGGCTCACCTCATTGAGCTGTTTACTTAATAATTGGTTGAGATGGTTGCGATTGAGATTCCAAATATGAATAGAAGCGGGGTTCGGTTTTTCGTTAATAGTCTTTTCAATTTCAAAGGCAACACGCAAATTATCAATAATCAGGCTTTGTCCTTTACCGGATAGCGTTAATCGTAGTTGTCTGCCAAATTGTTTCATTGTTGAATCTCACTTTTATGCAAAATAAATAAGGAACAACGGGCTAAATCTGCCACAGAAACGGGGTCAAGCCCAAAATTGCTGTCATCATTCAGCCAAAAACAGAACGGCTGAGTGCCTCGCCAACACAGAGGGACGCCACACGCTATCGCTAAACCCTGGCAGAAATAACGCTGTGCAATCACATCATAAACATCTAACGCAAAAAACTGCCCAAGGCTGTTTAATCGGACAGTAATGCGCAAGGTAAAGCTGTTAAAGACTATCGTTTGCTCTTGATATGGGGCAATAGTTAAATTAATTTTTTCCATTAATGAAAGATCTTCGCTAAAACTGAACGTTTATTCTCTGATACAGGCTTTGTTTGAGTATGACCACGCTGTGTTTTCGGGGCAGATTGGTTTGCCGCTCGACCACTTTTCTTTTTACCCATAGGACCTCTTGACTTCCCCTTCTTATTTGAAGATGAACGCCCTGTGTTACGACTCGCGGTCGTTTGGGTTTCTACGATAACAACTTCTTTGGCTGAGATTGTAAATTCAGCACTCCCTTCCATTCCTTGTCGTACAGAAACACTCTCGATCAACATATTTTTATAAAGATGAATGCCTGTCTGAATCTCAATTGTCTGCCCCGACTTTTGACAAGCCACTAAATCGGCATAACATTTTTGCACTCGCCCGAGACTAGCGGAATTATCTTGTCCCCCTAAACCGAAATCAGGCAAGAAAGGGGCAAGACTTCGTGCCTGTTCGTAGCCATTTACGGCTTGTTTTAGTAGATAACTACCTTGATTAAGTAAACGATTTGCCCGTGCTATCGCTTGTTGGGTTTGTGTAACCACTTTAAACGGCAAAGGGACTTTATCTAAAAAATCTGTTACCCCTCGAATGTGTGGTACACCTAACTGCTCTAAGGGGCTTTTACCATGGTCATGATCCACCACTACCCCTGAAATCGTAATACTTTTCGGCTTTAACACGGCATGATCGGCAATCATTGCCCCGCTTTCAATCGGGTTTTCAGAAATCGCCAATTCAGAGGTGTGATCTTCACTCGTGGTGGCATCTAAAATAATGGTGCCAATCGTACGGTTAGAGAGTTGGGTTTGGTTGAACATAATGATTACCTGAAGTTACCCCACCACAGTCGATTGTGCATTCAACATCGCACGTTGATTGACGTCAATTTCTCGCGCTGTCGCTTTGGCATCTTTTGCCTCGTTGATAGTGTAGTGGTTGGTGATTTTGTTGTTACTGTTAGTTTGGCGATTATCCGTGTTTTGTGTATTGCTGGTTGCCCCTTGTTGGGCTATTGTCGGAGCTTGAGCAATACCCGCAATGCCTGTTGCAAAATTAGCGACACTGCTGACCGCTTGTAAAGTGTCATCCAATGCTTCTGTTTTCACTTGGGCTTTGATTTCAATCGGTTCACCGCCGAATTTGGTGACAATGCTATTCCAAAGCTCAATCGCCCAATCAAAGGCCTTGCGGAAGGCATTCATAATCAGCTCTTTGATTTTTTCAAAGGTTTTACGAATGCCATCAAGATTGATTTTCTGCCCCGTGAGTAATTCCCACGCCGCCACAACAGCTTCAAACGCTAATTTAAACGGCAGTAAGATTAAATCGGTTATCAAGCTAAATGTGGCTTCAATGGGGTTATCTTCAAAGGCTTGCATCAGCTCATTCCATTTTGTTTTCACCCAAATCAATGCTTGTTTGAAGGGTTCCCAAAAATCCCCTAAGGCACTTTCCCCACCGTCTAAGTAAACCATAAAATCTTCAACGAGGAGAATTAAACCGACAAGAGCCGCAATCAACCAAGCAATTGGACTCGTGGCAAATGCCAGCAACATTCCTTTACTGACCCATAACAAGGCCGCCCCCAAAATGCCCAACGCCACCTTCCAGCCAAAAACCCCCTCAATAACACGACCAATAGCGCGAATAAAATCGAATAAAAAGCCCAGCACGCTACCAATGACATCTAAAAATCCCGTAAATAAATCGCCGTTTTCGGCAGCAAAATCCGCAAAGGCTTCGGCAATCTCGGTGATAATCGGGGCAAGACGGAGGGCAAGATATTCCCCTAAACTTTTAAAGATTTGAGAAAGTGTGGTCATCGCATCATTAAAATCCGCGGCAGTTTTGGCATTTTCTGCCGTCCCTACGCCAAAAGTCAGCGCTTTTCTTCTTTCCATCTCCTCTTCTAAAGCTTTACGCCCAAGACGTAAAGTTTGAATCATAGAGCTATCAATGCCCAGTTTAGACAACATCGCCATTTGCTCGGCTTTGGACATTTTTTCCATTTTGTCGGCAACGTCGCCCATAATTTCTGTGGTGCTTTTAACCTCACCACGCACATTTTTCGCTTTCAAGCCATACTGCTCAAAGGTTTTTGCGCCTCGACCAATTCCCGATGCAGCTTCACCAATTGTTTTAGATAACCCCTCAATACTTGACTGCGCGGCTTCTATCGAAGAACCATTCACTTCGGCGACTTTACCCAGTTGATAAATCCGCTCCGCAGATTCCCCGGTTACATTCGCCAGTTGATGCACTGCATCTAACGCTTCAAGCTGTGATTTAGTAAAAGCCACTAACCCGACAGCGGCTGCACCGATTGCTGCAGTAAGTCCAGCGATTGCCTTGCCTAATGTGAGTGATTTCCCCAGTTTGCCACCAAATTTCTCAAAACTGTCACCCAGCCCATCAAGTCCCACTTTTGTTGCCGCAAGGCTAATAATGGACTTTGTTAAACTTTGAGTTTGAACAGCATTTTCTTTTTCGGCTTGGGACTGTTTTTCCAACGCTTGAGTCTGCTTTTCAATGGACTGAGTTTGCTTTCCTAGCGTTTGTGTTTGTTGAATACGTTGGTGATTATCTTTTTCAAGGACTTGTTGCTGAGAGGATAAAGATTGCTGAGCAATTTCTTGCTGTTGGGTATTTTTATTAAGCTGTTCTGAAAGCGCAAGTAACACCGATTCTGATTGCTCGGCACTTGCCCCCATTTCTAACAGCATGTCAGCAAGCGCCTGCCCCCGATCTTCCATGGAAATACCCATTTCGGCAAACACATGCTCAGATTGAACGAGTTTATCCAACCAACCATTTAACGCCGCTTCTGGGGTCATGGTTTCCGAGCGTTGTTCAAATTGGCTGATTTCTTCCGTTAAATTGCCTAATACGTCAGATGCCTGACCGATACCCGTTAGCCACTGCTCAATGGCTTGCGTATCAAGGGGTGTATCAGGCAATTCAACTTGCACATCACCTAAACGCTCACTCACAGTCTGGCTCACGTTTTCTGCTGTGTCAGCAAAATTCCCTAAAAAATCGACCGCTTGTTCGGCGGAATTGCCAACCTGTTCGACAAAGGTGTTGAGCTGAGCAAAGGCATCACTATCGGTATCGATGCCAATTTTGATGAGCAGTTCGTTCAGTAGCATTGTGGGCTTCCATTTCGTGTAATTCGGCGATCACCTCGTGGAAAGACAACAAGTCAGCCAATGAATAGACTGTTCTCAATTCGTTTAAGGTGCAGTAATGTTTAGTAATCGGGGTGAAGATAAACCAATCAACGACACTACCTGTCGTTAATTGAGATTGGGTGTTGCTTTCAGCTGTGGCATAGCGCTGAGCAATGCGCTCCCACCTTTGAAAAAATCCGCAAATTGATAAATCACCCCCTCAGTTAAAATCCGTAAAAGATGCGAGCGGTGTTGATTGAAGTGCTCATCAAATTTCTCCGATAAGCGATAGGTTGTGCCATCCAACAAGCGAGCAGAAGTGTGTTTTAACACAATGGTTTCCAATGCACGAACTTCTTCACTTCCTAGTGAGCCGAGTAAGCGGGTGAGTAATGCCATCCCCACGGCTTGTTTATCGTTGCCAGAATTTGCCGATAAATCGACCCCTTGCACTAATTTAAACGCATTTTTTAACGCCACCCAAGAGGACATGGCATTCGCAGGGGTCATCACATAATCGACATTATCGATTTCAATTTTTTTCTGTGCGTCCATTACTGCACTCCTTTTTCAAACGTCATCGTCATTTGCTCAAAGACCAACGTCCAGGTTTGGGCATTGTGTCCATTGCCACGCACAAAAGTCGGTGGGGTGGTGAAATAACCTTTGGTGGCACTTAATACATCATCATTAAGCAAATCACGAATCACCAACGTGACCGGCGTATAACTTTTGATGTCGTTTTTCTGTTGATTGAATAATTTGCTTAAAAAAGCGTTATCCGCCGAATGCTGTTTCGTTTTTAACACTAACTTGCCCGATTTATCAGGGTTAGCAATAAAAATTCCCCGTCCATCTGCGCCTATTACCATAGAACCTGCATCCACTTGGTTTGTGGCGTTAATCACATCACTGCCATCAGACCAATCATTGATTTCACGCCCGTCTAATAGCACAATAACTTGTTTTGGATCGAATGTTGCCATAGAAAATTCCTTAATAATCAGAAAGAAAAACCGACTTTTCTCAAAGTCGGCTATCGAACATTAGCGATTAAAATTCACTAACACATCCACGTGATGAATCGCTCCGGCGAGTTTCACGGCCACTTGAATCGGCGTGGCTTTACGCTGTTCTCGGTCGCTATCCGAGAGGGTAGACATCGGCGCGGCATAGACATAAAAGCCTTTTTCAAGGTAGTCATCGGTGTGTAAATTCCCGAAGCTGTCGCCCGTCCAAACGCCCGGTGCGAATGCCCCGTTTTAAAACGCCTTCTAGGCAGACTTTCTCCACGGCGGCCATTAAAATGGCTTGACCGGCATCTGTTAAAGGGATTTTGGTTGGTGATTTATATAGTCGAGCGAAGACCTCTTTTTGCACCGCATCTCGAAACCAATCAAGAATCACAATTTCATCAGCAAATCGCCCACCCAGCACCGTTCCTTCGGCAATCATAGCCACATCATCATAGTAGGTGTAGGTGTTAATCCCTAATCGTTTGGCTTTGGCGTGTTCGGTTGCGGTGATCTCATCTGCGGTAATCGTTGGCTGCGTTTTGAATTTCAACGTAATGGTGGAGTTGTTCGCTGCAAAGTTCATCGAAAGCAGTCGTGCCAACGCGAAGAACACGGATAGAGATCGTTTTTATCAAACATCGGCAACACACGGAATAAACCTGCATCGTACATTTTTTGTAGATATTATTTGGCGACCATTCCAGGTGAGCTGGTAAAATCACATTAGCACCAAAAAGTTT
>LVZB01000009.1 GCA_023101485.1 Pasteurellaceae bacterium Macca
CAAGATTATAAATACCTTGAAGCGAAGTATGTTTATGGCTGTTCAGTGTATGCGATTGCGAAATATCAGTGGGCAAGGGATAAGTCGGTTTCGCGTAATGGGTGGTATAAAAGGGTGACTCAAAGTCTTGAAGCTAGTGAGTGGGTTGTGGCTAAATTTCTCGATCTTGCTATTAAAAATCACAAAAATGTAAGCAAGTTGCAAAAATTTGCATTTTTCTCTTGAAATTGGTGGTGCTTTCATATATTCTGTCAGCAATGGTGGTCGTCGTATAAGTGATGTTCACCGAATAAATTTCACAGCCCTGATCGGAAACGGTCGGGGCTTTTTGTTAGCAAAAAATAACCCCCAACAACGGCAAATTGCTGGGGGTTTTCATTAACCATTGAATCGGAATGATTAACGAAGATGATGAAGTATAACCCAAAACATCAAGTAAAGGTAGATGGAAAAATGAGTACAGAAGCAGCAAATACAGTTGGGAAAATGTTAGCGAGTGCGGCGATATCGCCTCAATGGGGTTTGCAATTGGCTTTGTGTTGATCGGCTTGGGTGTTTATTTGAATTAGAATTTAAGGGCATCATCTAACGGAAAGATAGCGGTCTCCAAAATCGTCAATGGGGGTTCAAATCCCTCTGCCCTTGCCAAGTTTCAGCTCACGCATTGCGTGGCTTTTTTTATACCTCAAATCTGGGGTGGAGTATGAATTTTATGCCGGAGAAGAATCCTGATATTTGGATGCAAATTGCGGCGTGGTGGGCAACCCATCACAACTCCCTGTGCGGTTTTACGGCGGGGTTTGTCGTCGCACTAGGGCGTTCGTTTCTTTATGGTAAAGGGTCGTGGCGGAAAAATCTATCGAGGCGATTTTGTGTGGATTCTTGCCTACACCGCTCGTCCGATATTGCTGTATTTCCAATTAAGCGAAGAGTGGATTACGCCAATTGGTGCCATGCTTGGCTTGTAGGGATTGATTTTATTCGTGCCACATTTTTAAAAATCATTAATAAGAGGGTCGAAAATGAGTAATTTTCAATTAAGCGACGTGAGCAAGAAAAATTTGCAAGGGGTGAATGCTCGTTTAGTGGCTGTGGTTAAGCGTGCTTTGGCGATTTCCGCTGTTGATTTTCGGGTTATCGAAGGTGTGCGAACTAAAGAGAGACAACAGCAACTCTTTAAGCAAGGAGCGACGAAGACATTAAACAGTCGTCATTTAACTGGTCATGCGGTAGATATTGTGCCTTTACCCGTAGATTGGAAAAATAAATCGGCGTTTAAACAGGTTGCGAATGCGATGTTCACTGCAGCAGATGAATTAGGCATTGCGATTCGTTGGGGTGGCGATTGGAATCGTAACGGGAAGAGCGAAGACGAACGTTTTTATGATGGCCCGCATTTTGAGTTGTTGGAGAGATGATGTATTGGAGCAACCTTCGTTTCTTGCTCCTATTATTGATTTTGAGCTTAGGCGGTTGGAGTTGGTATCAGTCCAGTGTGATAGATAGCTTAAAAGCCGATAATCACGCCCAAGCTCAAACCATTGCAGCGCAACAGCAAGCCAATAGCGAGTTGCAACAGGCATTAAAGGTAGAGCAACAAGCGGTCGAAAATCAGCGAAAGTTTGCTACGACCTTGCGTAAGCAGACGGAGAATAAACGTGAACAGATTAAGACGGTATTGGTTAAAGAGCCGTGTGGTGTTACTGCTTTGCCTGATTCTGTGCGGGATAGTATTAAGCGGTTGCACAAATAAGGTGATGACGAAAACGGAATACTTATTCCCACCACAGGCTTATTTAACCGCGTGTGAGCGAACGGAATTTGATGGCACAACTTACGGTGATGCGGTGGAGTATCTTATTGTGGTCATCGGAGAGCGAGACCTATGTGCCGGTCAAGTCGATAGTATTCGAGAGTGGCAAGCACAAGCCAAGGCGGGGTTTAAATCGCATCAATGAAGAGTGATGCCATTTGATAGGGGGCGTGTTGAATACTGCCCTTTTAAGATTATTTTGCTTTGTTCTTATTAAGGGCAAAGCCAAGTGATTTATGCAGACTGCTGTTCTAATAAACTGATTGCTTTCATAATCGTTTTCCCTTGTGAAAGTCCTAAGCGTTCAGCTAGTTGTTCTATGCGTGCGATGTCGTCAATGTGGAGTTTAAAGCCTTTAACCTTAATCCCTCGCTTATTTTCGCTTTTGGCGTTGATTTGGGTACGTGTCATTACCATAGAAATATCTTGATTTTTGTTGAAAGGTTACTTAGTATATTTGGAGACCTCAGGGGAGCGGTAACTCCCCCTTGGTTAGTCCCTAGTAAGCTGGCACGCTTACTAATACAAGAACTAAGATAATGATGATTTTTGAGAGTAACATCATCTTATCTGCTCCGATTTTGCCCCAGTTTCTACAAGCTGGGGTTTCTTGTATCAAGTCCCTCACTTGATATAGATATTGTAAGTTAACATTACATTGTAAACAAGCATTTTTAACGAACCGCACCCTAAAAAGTGCGGTTTTTTTTATTTAAGGAATTAACCATGCCAAAAAAGAAAGACGGGGTTAAATCCACGTCTGGGCGTGGGAAATTAACCGATAAACAAAAGCGATTTGTTGAAGAGTATCTGATTGATTTGAATGCCACACAAGCGGCGATTAGAACGGGATATAAAAAAGAAACAGCTTATTCCCAAGGTCAAAGATTGTTGAAGAATGTTGAAATCCAACAAGCCATTTCAGAAGCTCAGAACAAGCGGTCAGCACGTGTTGAAGTGTCGCAAGATTTTGTGATTCAGAAGTTGTTGAAAAACATTGCGATCTCAATGGGGGAAGAAAGTACGATAGAAACCATACCCGCTAAAACGCCTGATGGTGAAATGGTGGGAAATGATATTGCGTGCTTTAAGTTTGAGCCATCGGCTGCCAATAAAGCCCTTGAATTACTGGGTAAACATTTGGGTATGTTTAAAGATCGGGTAGATATTACCTCCGCAGAACAGCCGATATTACCGAGTTTAAAGGAATTGTTCAGTGAGCATTAACCCTATTTTCCGTCCATTTACCGAATCGCATCGCTATAAAATTTCCTATGGTGGTCGGGGAAGCGGGAAATCGTGGACAGTGGCCCGTTTGTTGATTGAGATTGCTCGGCGAATGGATGCCCGTTTTTTGTGTGCAAGGGAATTACAAAACTCGATTAGCGACTCCGTTATTCAGCTTTTAGCTGATACGATTGAGCGAAACGGTTACCAAGCAGAATTTGATGTCCAAAAAAACAAAATCTACCATTTACGCACAGGTGCAACGTTTCTTTTTTACGGCATTAAGAATAACCCGACCAAAATCAAATCCCTTGAAGGTGTTGATATTTGCTGGGTAGAGGAAGGAGAGAATGTGTCGAAAGAGAGTTGGGATATTTTAATTCCGACGATTCGTAAAGAAAGCTCTGAAATTTGGGTTACGTTCAATCCAAAGAATATTTTAGATGACACCTATCAACGGTTTGTGGTTAATCCGCCGACAGATTGTATCTTACTGAAAGTCAATTACGACCAAAATCCTTATTTTCCCGAAACACTTCGCCTTGAAATGGAAGAGTGCAAGGAGAGAGATTACGAGCTTTATCGCCATATTTGGTTGGGTGAACCTGTTGCTGACAGCGACCAAGCGGTGATTAAGCCGTTATGGATTGAAACGGCGGTCAATGCCCATTTAAAACTGAATTTCACTGCAAGCGGTCGGAAAGTCGTGGGGTTTGATGTCGCCGATGAAGGGGCAGATGCTAACGCCAATTGTTTAGCTCACGGCTCAATCGTCTTGGACTGCATAAGCTGGAAAGGCGGCGATGTGATTGAGAGTGCTGATAGAACCCATACTCATGCGATTAGCTGGCAAGCGGATGAGATTGTTTATGACTCTATCGGTGTGGGAGCAGGCGTAAAAGC
Source organism: Pasteurellaceae bacterium Macca (assembly GCA_023101485.1). Lineage (GTDB taxonomy): Bacteria > Pseudomonadota > Gammaproteobacteria > Enterobacterales > Pasteurellaceae > LVZB01. The sequence goes on from LVZB01000009.1 coordinate 3,944, forward strand.
TCATTATCGCCGTATTCTTAATAGCCGTTTGCGTGCAGAAGGTTTTAATGCAGGCGGTGCGGTGTTTCGACCTGAGGCAGAGTACAGTTTAAGCAAGAAAAATGCCGATATGTTTGCCAACATTAAAGCGCAAGCGTGGTGGGCGGTCAGAGACCGTTTTTATAACACCTATCGAGCGGTCAAATTTGGCGATAAATTTGCAACGGATAAATTAATTAGCCTTTCGGCTGAGATTGCTGAATTGGAATACTTGAAGGCAGAACTCTCACGCCCCCGTGTCGCTTATGATAATAACGGGCGAGTGAAAGTGGAAAGCAAAGCTGAAATGAAAAAGCGGGGCATTCCTTCGCCTAACTTGGCTGATGCGTTGATTATGTGTTTTGCACCAATCAAACCAAAATCACTACTGGATTTATAAGATGAGCAGAAAAAAAGCAAAAAAATATCAAGCCACTCGGTTGAATGACGGCATTCAATCCCTTGCCTTGAACTTAGGGGCGAAGCAACAGGGGTTGCAGTATGGTTCAAGTCAGCCGATTTCTCAGACAGAATTAGAAGCCTTGTGGAGTGAAAACTGGATTGCGAAAAAAATCTGCATTAAGCGAGCAGAAGATATGACCCGCCGTTGGCGAGAAGTTTATGCGAATGAACTCGATGCTGAACAGCTTGACCAATTCACCCGCTTAGAACGTCGCTTAAAACTGCGTGAAACCTTGTGTGAAGCGTTGCAATGGGCAAGCCTTTATGGTTCGGTAGGGGTGCTGATTATTACCGATAAGCCGAGTTTAAATACGCCCCTGATGGCTACAGAGCGAATACAGAAACTGGTCATTTTGCCCAAAGAGAAAATCAACCCACAAGGTGAGAAAGAGCGAGATGTCCTCTCGGATAACTACGGCAAATACAATGTTTATACCATTGCCAATGAAGTCAATGTAGTTGAAGTACATCATTCCCGTTTAATGATACTCAACGCCCATAATGCCCCCCTTTCAAGTCAAGAAATTTGGGGCGTATCTGATTTATCCCCGGTGATTGAAACTTTAAAACGCTTTGACGGGGCAAGTAAAAATATTGGCGATTTGATTTTTGAAAGCAAGGTCGATGTATTTCGCATTGCGGGCTTATCCGAAAAAATCGCCTCGGGGATGGAAAATGATGTGGCTCGGGTGATTCAAGCCGTACAGTTGATTAAATCCAGTACCAACAGCTTAGTGCTGGATACCGAAAACGAATATGAGCAAAAAGAGCTTGCCTTTGGTGGCTTGAAAGATTTACTCACCGAATTTCGCAATGCGGTTGCTGGGGCGGCGGATATACCCGTAACAATTTTGTTCGGGCAGTCGGTCAGTGGATTAGCCAGTGGGGATGAAGATATTCAAAACTACCACGAAAGCATTCACCGCTTGCAAGAAGCCCGATTGCGTCCTGTATTTGAACGGCTTGATCCACTCTTATGTAACCAACTTTTTGGTGGCTTGCCAGAAGATTGGTGGTTTGAATTCACCCCACTTAAAGAGCTCACCCAAGAGCAACAAGTGAATATGCTCAATACCTTTTCACAAGCGGTCAATGGCTTGATTCAACACGGTATTGTAACGGAAATCCAAGCCGCTAACGAACTGAAAGAGAGTGGCTTATTTGCCAATATTTCGGCTGAAGATTTAGCCCTTTTGGAGCAACAATATGACCCAACCGCCGTTGATGAATCTGCCCGAGATTTTGAGAAACAACCCGAAAATCAAGGTGCGGAAATATAAGCCCCTTAAACAGAGTATTCGAACAGAGCGGTGGTACTTAGGCGAATTGCGGGGATTGCTCAACGAAAACCAAGCGGTGATTGAAAGTGTGCTGAAAAATAAGCACACTTTTTTTTCGCCAACACTTTTTGCCGATAGCCAACAAGACGATATTGATCGCACACGGCAAGTGCTTTTAAAAGCGATTGAACATTTACAAAAACGCAAAGTGGAAGAGATGGCTGAACGCATTGCACAAGGTTTTGTCGCAAGGGGAAAAGCGCAACACGACACGGAGTTTTCAACGCAAATCAAACAGGCTATCGGGATAGATGTGAAAAGTTATCTCGCCTCCAATAGCAGTGTGGAAGAAAAGCTCAATTATGCCCGCTTGTACAATGTCTCGCTGATTAAAAATCTCCATACCGATTATTTAAACAAAATCAATGATGCGGTTTCTCGCAATGCGTTATCGGGCGGTTCATTAAGTGCATTAACGGCAGAAATCAAGAAAATTGGTAGCATATCGGAAAAGCGGGCAGTGCTCATTGCCCGAGATCAAAGTGCAAAATTTCACGGTTCTATGACCCAAGCACGCCAAGAGCAAATGGGGATTACCCACTACACTTGGAGCACTTCTAATGATGAACGGGTGCGAGAAAGCCATCAAGCTAACGAAGGTAAAGTGTTTGCGTGGAACGACCCGCCCGAAACGGGGCATCCAACCCACGAGATCAACTGTCGATGTGTGGCGTTGCCGTTTTTTGGTAAGGTGGAGGACGTTAAAGCGAAAAATCAAGATCTTGAACAACAAAGGCAGGCTAAAAAGAAAGAGAAAACCGAAGTTATTCAAAATCCAATGACGCAAGCGGAATTTATTACTTTAACAAATGAAAAAGCTGTTGAATATAATCTTGAGCATTTAAAACAAGCTCCAATAAGCAAGGCAATCAAGCTATACGGGCTAACTAAAGCGGAAGCATTATCTATTGTTGCTTATACTGGCGGCGTTTATGAAAAAATTAACCAAGCATTGCTAAAAAATAAACTGTCGCCACTTCAACGGAAATATGTTAATCAGCTTGAATCTGCATTAAGAAAAATGCCAAACTATGAAGGTACAAGTTATCGTAGAACAAAACTGAGCAAGAAAGAGATTGCACGTTATGTAAAAGGTGAAAATGTTGTTGAGCCAGCGTTTATTAGTACAACACAGCTTGAAGAACCTTTAAATCATAAAGGCAATGTAAAGTTTATCATTACAGGCAAAAGTGGAAAACAAATTGAACGTATTTCTTTGTCCAAAGGAGAGAAAGAAGTATTATATCCAACAGGTAAAAAGTTCAAGATTAAAAATGTAGAAGTGAAAGGTTTACTCTTTAAAACGACGATGATTTATTTAACAGAGATTTTTGAATAATGTTAAAAAAAACGCTCTCTTTTTTTATTAGCGATAAAAAAGAAATTCCTTTGATTAGTGATGAAGAGCACGAATGTTTTAATATTGAAACAAAACGTGATCGTATTATTGTTTGGTATTATTACTTAATAAAAGGACAAGATGTTTTTGACGAAATAGGCTTAAAGATGCGAATAAATAAGTATTTCGGCAATCCTTTATTTGAAATCAATACCGCAAAAGAAGCAAAATCTTGGCTTACTTTTCTTTATAATCACAAAATCTCAGATGGTTTATCAAAAGAAGAATATAAGCTAGGAATAAGTTATTGGTTAAAATCGCTACTTTGGTTTGTTCGAGAAAAATTATGAAACGAGACTGGGACTTAATCCGCCGTATTCTGTTTAAATTGGAAGCCCAAGCGGAAGCAAAATGTTATCTACAAGATAGTGACATCGTGGGCTTTTTACCTGAAACCGTTTCTTATCATTACAAGTTAATGAAAGAGGCGGGGCTGATCGAGGCGATAGATTATTCTGGTATGAATGAGGTCAATTTTGTTGCTACGGGGCTGACTTGGCAAGGGCACGAGCTACTGGATAAGATACGTCACGATAATGTCTGGAATAATATTAAAGCCACGGTGAAAAATAAAAGTCTTGATTTATCTTTTGAAGCCATCAAAACCGCAATTAGTACTTTGATAAAAGTGTCACTTTAACCACCACTCTTCGGAGTGGTTTTTTTATGCCTGAAAAATAGGATCAACAATGAAATTTACCGACAAATCCCAAAGCCAGCGGTCATTTACCCGTGATGGTTATTTAGTGGTGCCAGCGACTTTATCTCGGCTTGGCGTATTTGATTACCTCGGAAAAGAGCTGGGGCTTTCTGATAACAGCGTGAAAAAAGTCGCTCGTACCGAACAATCGCTCTTTTCCGATAGCACGGTGAAGAGTTTTGAAGGCGTGCCGATTACCCTTGGTCATCCTGAAGACGATGTCAATGCTCATAATTGGAAAGCGTTGGCTGTGGGCAATGTACGCAATGTCAAACGGGACGGCGATATGCTCGCTGGTGAAGCGTGGATTTATGACGCAGAGGCGATTTCTTTAATTCAAGATAAAGGCATTGAGGAACTTTCTTGTGGTTATCGTTGCGATATTCAACCAAGTACGCTTACCGATGCCGATTTTGAAATGTTGCCGATGGTCGGCAATCACGTGGCGATTGTGCCTAAGGGTCGTTGCGGGAGTAATGTGAAATTAGGCGATGAAGGAAAACCCAAAATGACCACAACACGCAAATTTTTAGATGCTTTATTAGGCGTTTTCGGCACAAAACTGACCGATGAACAAGCCAAAGAAGTGGAAGAAAAAGAGAAAACAGCGAGTGAAAAAACACCGCCCCAAGAGAAAACTCCACCGAATAAAGCGGTGGAAAAGGAAGCGGAGAAACCCGCTGAAAAGCCAAAAGAACAACCGAAAGAGAAGGAGAAAGAAAAGGTGAAAGATGAAGCCTTAACGGCACGGATTGCCGAATTGGAAGCGGAAAACCAACAACTGCGAGATGAAAAAGCCAAAGTCCTTCGCCAAGAGAAAGAGCAAGCGGTCGTTTCGGGCGGATTTTTTGCCCAAGATGAAGCAGCGAAATTAAGTGATGCCGAACTCAACGGCGCTTATGTCACTGCACAAATGGTAGCAAAAAAGATGAACGACCAACATCTCGGTGCGGTGCTGTTAGGGGATAGCAAAGAGACACCGACAGCGTTTGATTTTAACAGTTACAACCAAGGAGCAAACTAATGGCTTATGCAAGACATACCGCAATCGCCCACGCTGGTGATATTGGCAAAGGGGGCTTAGCTAATTCAAAAACGATTGCCTATCGCAATACTGCACAAACTCCGCTGATGGCAGGGCGTTTTGTGGCGTTATCGGAAAAAGGCGTGCAAGCCCTTTCGGCTAAAACCGACACCGTTGCAGGCGTTGTAGTGCGTTCGGTGATTAAAGATGAATGGCAACAAGAGGAACTGCTCGATGTGATGCACATTGGCACCGCAGACGGTATTTGGGTCGAAGTCGTCAAAGATGTTGTGTTGAAACGGGGGGATAAAGTCGCCGTGCTGTGTAAAACCAGTGGTGAGAAATTTGCTGGGCAGATTCAAAAAGAGGTGGGTGCAGACAGCATTGCGACCGATTACACCGTCATCACCATTGCTGGCAATCTCGCTGAAATTACCCGTTTATAACTTTTATTTAAGGAGGCGTTATGCCACATATTAACGTGCTACGCACGGCACTGACCGAAGTCAGTAAAAATATCAGCCAAACCAAATACCCTGAAATCACCTTCCCGCAATTTGTGCCGGTAGATAGTTCGGGCAATCCGTTAATGGATGAAAAACTCCATTTTAGCGCTGATATTAGCGGGGATTTAGATAACGGTTTAATCACCTACAACACCAATAACTTTGACCAAGTAGGTGTGAGTTTTAATCACACACGCACCCCAGTAGTGACTTGGGCAAAAACGGTGCAATGGCAGGACATTGAACTCGCCAAAGCCGCCGCACTCGGCTTTGCTTTAGATACGCAAAAATTGATGGCACTGAACCAAAATGCTCATCAAACCTTACAGAAAGTCGCTTTTTTAGGGCACGCCCAAGAAACTCGCTTAAAAGGGTTGCTTAATAACCCGAATGTCGAAGTGTACAAACCGACCTTGAAAAAAGCGATTAAAGCAATGACCTTTGAAGAGAGTGTGAAATTCTTTGAAGAGCTGTTCTTGCGTGCGATGGAAAAAACCTACCGCATTGACACGCCAAATACCTTTGCGATTGATGCAATGGATTATGCTTATCTTGGCTTGCTCACTCGTGATAAGAGCTTAACGGATACTACCGCCCTTGACCATTTAACCAAGATTTTAAGCGGTGCAGCCGGAAAAGCCGTGAGCATTAAACCGTTGCCGTCTAACTATGGTGAACTTGTCACAGACGGCAAACACCGTGCGATAGCGTATGTGAAAGATGCCAACTATGTGGTGATGGATATTCCACAATCCCCAACCGTATTAGGTGCGGCGAAAAAAGGGTTGATGACCTACGAATCGGGCTTAAAAATGGTCTTTGGTGGGGTAACCTTCAAAGAGCCGGAATCTGCCCTTTATGTCGATTATTAGGAGCAACAATGCTAACACCCCAAGATTTTTTAAGCCGTTATCCGCAATTTGAAGAAAAAAAGCTCGATGATAATCTCATTGAGCTTTTTTTATCGGATGCCAAAACAGAAATCAGCGAAAGCCGTTGGGGTAAGCACTATGCTCGGGGCGTGTTAGCCTTAACCGCCCATTTTGCAACCGTGCACCTTTGGGGGATAGGAAGCGAAGGCGACCCTCATCGCCTGACGGCTTCTGAGAGTGTAGGGGAGTTATCGGTGAGTTATACCGCCCCCACGCTTAAAGCTGGCGAAGAGAGTTACCACACCACTGCTTTTGGGCAAGAGTACCTCCGCCTACGCAAATTAGTGAGCGTAGGCGTGATGGTGGCTTAGGAGAAAGAGAACGGCAAAATGCGATAAAGTTTAAGCCAACAGTTTTACTGCCACTCTTGGTTTAAAGCCTCTTGCTTGAAAGGCGTTAAAGGCTTGCATTGCAATATATTCGTGAGGGTCTTGTCGTCTATCAAAGGCGACATTTGCGAATAAGGGAGCTAACATTGCTTTGGTGTAGCCTAAATTGTTGCGATACTCGGTAACGTGGGTATAAACCTTTGAGGCAAAGGGAGAATTTAAGGCTCGCAAAGGTGGTTCTAGCTTGCCAATAATTTAAGGGTGTTATGTAAAGCAAACCAGTTGCTCAGTAATACGTTGCGGTTGTCTTCGCTCATTTCTACTGTGAATGTTAGTTCGGGGATTGCAAGCGGTCGATTTTCGGGAAGATTTTGCGAATATTGCCCTGTTTTGCGAATTTGCGGTAGCACTTCTTCAAATACCCACGCTTCGAAGGGTTCGGCTTCTGGCTTGCGGGATTTGATGATTAAGCGGTATAAGTTAGGTTCGTTAATAAATGTAAGTTCTTGATTTCCGCCTTTTGTAGGGAGTAGCGTTTCGCTACCCCCTTTGGTTTGCAATGTTTTTTCAATGCGTCTGTATCATTTACATAGCCTAAAACATCACAAACATCTTTGGCACAAAACCAAATTCTTGATTGGGATCTGTGATCACACGAACAGCGGATGAATGAAAATTGAATGATTGGAATTGAACTAGATTTGACATTTTTTGTACCTTACGTTTTAGATTAGTTAATTGATCGCTTAGTAGGCGATCAGGCTTCAACTACCAACGTAAGATGGCGGAACTTATTTCCTTTGCAGGTATTTTATTAGGTTCTCTCGACCCGATCATAACCGATCTGTAACTAAAATTTAGGTACAAAAAAACCGCTTGCTGTCGGGGGCGGATAACCGCTTACGTTGTATAGTGCGGTTATCTTAATCCGAAAGGGGCGGGGTGTCAATTATCAACTCTCCGATTTCTCAAGAGTTTCTAACTCGGCATACTGCTCTTGCGTGAATTCGTAGCCATTATCACAAAGGTCTTGGAGAGTCGTTTCACCGTTGAGAATGTTTTGCTTACACTGCTCAAAGACCTGCTGGCTGACGGTCAATTTGGTATATTCTGCATCTTGAATTTCATTATCAGGGTAGCCAAATTCACCTTTTTCAGCATCTTTAACAACAGCTTGATCGGCAAGCACGGCTTGTTGCATTTCCACAGAAAGCGGGGCTTGCTTGGAGAGTAACAACTTCATCACCGTTTTGAGAGCCATGGCTTCAAAGTTATCAGCCCATACGCTGGACGCATACTCGCCTTTGGACTTTTTCTTTAAGTAAGAGCGATAAGTTTGGCTATATCGTTGGGCGTGTGCATCAATTTCAAATGTCGTCATATAGAGTTCTGCGGTGAAATCATTGAGTAGTTTGAAATAAGCGTAATAGCCTATGGGTTTCTCACCTTGTTCCGGCTTCTGCTTCCAGTCAAACTCGTAACCGTTGATAGGGTCTTCGGCAAGGAGTTGCTTCTCATAAACAGGAACGGCGACTAATCGTTGAAATTGTCCGCTACGTTGGGCAAGCTGAATTAAACCTTTATAACCTAACTGAAACTGGGCTTCGTATCTGTTCGTGTTGTTATTTTTATAAGGTACGATATAGGCAAAGCCTAAGCCATTTTGTAATGGAAGATTGAGTGTTGCAGCCATCAATGCAGCGTTGAATACAGTCATTGGGACAGCATTTTTTAAGAGCTGATTACTATTGACAATTTGCAGTACGCTCGTGGTAAATGAGCCGGCATTTTTATTGAGTAACGCTTCAATCTTGCCTTTAATAGCTGGTCGGTCAAAGAATTCTTTGACGGGGAATGAAACAGACTTTTGTTGCTGATTGTTTTGTTGTACTTGGTTTGTCATTTTGTTCTCCTAATAATTATCTTCTGCCATTTTGGGCATCTTCATATTCATCAATCGCCCGTTCTTCTCGGGCGCGTCTGCGGGCTTCGGCTTGTTGGCGGAAATACTCTTCATCCTCGGCAGTGTCAAAGCCACTTTCATAGGGGCTGAGATAGGGGCTAATCATGGGTTTGCTCCTCAATTAAAGGGATGTTCAACCGCTTTTTCTTATTCCAGTAGCGGATACGGCGATTGAGGTGGGCGAGGGCATTGGGTCTGGAAAAGGCGGGGGCGGTTTTTTCAAGGCATTTTGCACCACAGTAGATATATCCCCGATATTGTCCGCTACTGAATCTGAATTCGGCTCTATCATTCATCTTGTACCTCCTGCTGTCAGGCGTTGTAATTGCTTTTGGGTATGGGTTTTAATCAGCTCGGCATCTTCCTCCACCACGTTATCCGGTGGCGGTAGGTGGGGTTCGATAACGTTGTAAGCCACGTCCAGCGGGTCAATTTCGGCTTGTTTGAAATCGTCCTCTGTCCAGATTTTCTCGGCAGTTTGCACTGGCTCAACAGTGACTTGCTTGCCCATGGGTACGGGCTTTGGTTCGCAACTGTTGAGGGAGAAGGTGACGGCAAGAATGAGGAATAGGCTCACTACTGCACCTAAGAAAAAGCCTTGAAAGGCGGTTTTGAAGTAATGTTTGAGGTTCATTTTTTGCTCCATTTGCTGAAAAAAGGTTGCAGAAAGCCCCTGCCGAATTTCTAAAGGGAAATAGCAGTCAGGGGTGGGTTAGGTTAATTAAATCGGGTTGTTGAGTTTGCCTTTACGCAGTTCGGGGAGAACACGTTGCCAGTGATTGCGAGAATCGTTGGGGTGGCATTCTACGTCTGCGGTCATTCTGGTAAGCAGTTTTTGGCACTCGTCTAGGCTTAGTTTGTATTCTCGACTTGCCCCATAAACACAAGCCGAGTAGCGTGAGCCGAGTTTTTCGAGTGGGTCGTTGAGAGCGTAGAGAATGTTTCGCATTCTTTCGGCAATCTTCCATAGCCACGCTAATTTTCGCAGTTCGTATTCTGTTAGCGTGAAGGTGTAGGTTTTTTCGGGGATTGCAAGCGGTCGATTTTCTTCGTTTTTTTGTTTGGCTTGTCTTTCGCATTCAATAAAGTATTTGCGGATTTGTCTGCCTTTTTCGTTGCGTTCGACCATGGCGAGTTCTTTGCCCATATCAAGGGTGATGTGGTATTCCTTGCGTGGGCGTCCGTTGGTGCGTTCGGTAACGATGATGTAGTCTTCGTTTTCGGTGAAGCCGTAGTCTTTGATCCGTTCAGAAATCCAATTTGCATATTGACGTTGGCTTTCTAAGAAAGAATGAAGCTCACGAGCGTTACAAAGTTGAACTGATTGATGGGCGATTTGACCATTGAATATGGCAATAAGATTTGAATTTGTCATTTTGACATTCTCCGCTTTTAAGTTTTTAAAACTCATCACCGCAGAGACCAATCATTGGTGATGAACTGAATAGAATTGGTCTTACCGTAAAAGCGGGTACGGCGGATTTTGCAATCCTCCTATTCAGCTCATCATTGGACTTTTTAACAAATTTGTTAAAAAGGTAGATTTACTATTTTGCAGATATAAAAAAACACGCTTAAAGGCGTGTTATCATTTCCGCCCGCTTTTACTTTCTGTCAAGAGACCAATCCCGACTTTCTGTTGAAAGTGGGGCTAGTTTAGTCCGAAAGGGGCGGGGTGTCAATATTGATAATTATTATATTAAATAGTTAGGATATATATTTTTTTGCGTAACCTGTAAATGTACTTGATAATACGACAGTTACAAAAAATGCACTTAATTTATCAAGCTGTTCAGCTTTTAAAAGTGCATTCTAAGTATAGGGCAGCCATTCCAAGTAACGTATTCTGGTGTAACTAAATGCCAAAAATAGACGAGTCCAGCAATAAGGGCTGCTGATAAAAAAGCACGAATAAACCAAATGATCCAGTTGTGCAATTCATCTTTTACAGTTTCTTGGCGATTATGTTCATTTTCTCTTGCTTGAACAATATATTGCTCTTCTCTCTCATTTGGTTCACTTGTTGTTTCAGGTGATTGCCCTCGTGTTAAATCCGAATCAAACGATTCCATTTAGCATTTCCTTATCAGTAATAACTGTGCCCAATGAATTCATTGCCCAAGCACCTTTTTCATTATGAGTCATTTCAGATAATTGCCAACCGCTAAATGCTCCGTAAGTATTAATAATACGATTCAGAAATATTTCATCAGTATTATCTAAATTTGGGTCGATCACACCGAAAGCATCTTTAGCAAGAGAGCTAATCACCGAACCCCCATTACGTGCAAATTCATAGTAAACAGACTGGATAACAG
>LVZB01000010.1 GCA_023101485.1 Pasteurellaceae bacterium Macca
ATAGTTCAGTACCGAGTAGAGGGGCATAATGGCATATCTAGCATGATAGGATGCTCTTCTATTGGAGTATCCTCCAATTCTTATTTATCTCAGACAGGTTAATTCAAGGAGCAATCATGAAAAAAATTTATTTATTATCAATGGTATTAAGCTTAACGGCTTGTATGACCCAATATAAACCAAATTACACGACTAAACCCGTGTTTTGTTACCAGCTCTCATCTCAAGAACAAGCTCCAGGTCAAAATTGTATTGGTTCTGGTGGACACAATTAATACCATTTTTAACAAACTGCATTTCGGTGCAGTTTTTTATTATTCAGATTCACAGAAGGAAATGTTATGAAATATATTGAAAAAAACTCGAAGACAGTCGTACTGGCGCACTAGCGGTTTATCACGAAGTCACAGGACTGCAGTTGATTATACCAACCACAGCACATTATCACGATCTCATCGTTTGTCTCAAAAGAGAAAAAAACGAAGGTAAGAAATCGCTATCAATTAATACTTTCACGATTCCATCGGTGCGTCCATGGGAACAATTCCGTATGAATGGGCTTTGTCAGAACTCGTGAAAGCAGAGCCTGAAGATTTTGTGCCCGAAACGTATGCAGGTTATGTGAACCCTTATATGTTTGCGAGCGGCAAAGTCAAGAATGTTGAGATGTAAACAGTGGTGCGGAAATGAAGCTTGGTGGCTATAACCGCACCGCTAAAACGCTGCGTATGCCTTTACTTAAGTTAATTTATATGATGGTATTACAATTTTGTTTGTTACGCCATTTTTACACCAAAATTATTATAATTATTTTTTATTTGATTTATTTTTCTCGCCAGAGCACCATATAAATAAAAGGCAAGTTTTAGGACTTGCCTTTTTTTATTGTTATATTGTTTTATTTGCTGTTAAATCAATGACTTATCGGTTTGTAAGTGTGTCTGAGAATTCTTATTTTGAAATCTTTGTTATTTGTTGTTAAATATTGTCGTTCAATTACGCCAAATTTACGCCAAAAAGAGAGGTCAAAAATGGCAACAATAAGAAAACGTGGAAGCTCTTATCGGGGTAGAAATCAGCAAAAATGGGATAAGAAAATCAGCAACATTCAAAACAAAATCAGAAGCTAATGCTTGGGCGGTTGATGAAGAACGGAAGATTGAGAGTCTAGCCAAGGTATTGCTCCTGATGTTCTTTTTCGTGATGTTATTATCCGCTATCAAAATGAAATATCGGTAACAAGAAAGGGGCTAGAAGCGAAATATTAAGACTGGTCGTTTTCTAAAATATGATATTGCCGATCTCTATATTCGAGATGTCCGGAAGGAAGATTTTGAGGCTTGGATTGCGAAGCGTTTAACAGAAGTTTCTTCGGCAAGTGTAAGGCGTGAACTAGTGACGATTTCTTCTGTGATTACCACAGCGATGAATAAGTGGGGATTGCTTTCTAAAAGTCCGTTATTAGGTATTGATAAACCTAAAAACTCTGTGGAACGTACTCAGCGTTATTCACAAGTGGAAATAGATAAAATCCTTGAAGCAGCTGCTTATACAAAGAAACGAAATTAACGATAATTATCAACGTGTAGCGATGGGCTATGTTATTTGCGATTGAAACCGCAATGCGGGCTGGTGAAATTGCGGTTTAACGTGGGAAAATGTTTTCTTTGAAAAACGGATTGCCCATTTGCCGACAAGTAAGAACGGTTATGCGAGAGATGTTCCTTATCGTCTGAGGCAATTCGTTTATTAAAGCAGTTGGAAGGCGTGAAAAATGGAGACCTTGTTTTCAAATGGATGCGGATGTGTTAAGTACGACATTTCGCCGTTTGAAAAAACAGTAGGGCTAGAACATCTCCATTTTCACGATACAAGAAGAGAAGCATTGACGAGATTATCTCGCAAGGTGGATGTGATGACATTGGCAAAAATATCAGGGCATCGGACTTGCGAATTTTGCAAAACACTTACTATGCTCCGAATATGAGTGATGTCGCAAATTTATTAGGCTAATTTATTCGGCGTAAATTAGCTTTACGCCATTTTAGAAAATCACAGGCTTGATAAAATTTATTACTGTTTTGTCTTGATCAACTGTTACCGCACGAGGAAATCTGGGCGTGAAATGATATTCCGCACAGTATAGTTGTAGGAGCGATTGAGCAATATAGCAATGTCATTTATGCTTAATAATGCGGGACTGTTTTCAGTTAAATTCGCTAAAGCTCCAAACGAGCAGCATTGATAATTTCTTTCTCGGCTTTCTCAGATAAGATGATTTTGTTGTTTAATTCCATATTTCCTCCAAAACAAAACCCCACATCAGTGGGGTTGGTTCATTTCATTATTAAGCGAAAGTCTATAATCGGGTGATTTTCGCACCATTCTTAACTTTTGTGATTATCCTGTCATTGATTTCATTTTATTGGGTTTCCTTAAATTTTAGGTAGCAGAAAGACCGCTTGGAGTTGCAAGCGGTCGGATTGAATAAGTTTTTTGTGAGTGAAGAAAGGGCTTGCTAAGCCAACAGTTTTAGCGCCACTCTTGGTTTAAAGCCTCTTGCTTGAAAGGCATTAAAGGCTTGCATTGCGATATATTCGTGAGGGTCTTGTCGTCTGTCAAAGGCGACATCTGCGAATAAGGGGCTAACATTGCTTTGGTGTAGCCTAAATTGTTGCGATACTCGTAACGTGGGTATAAACCTTTGAGGCAAAGGGAGAATTTAAGGCTCGCAAAGGTGGTTCTAGCTCTGCCAATAATTCAAGGGTATTGTGTAAAGCAAACCAGTTGCTCAGTAATACGTTGCGGTTGTCTTCGCTCATTTCTACTGTGAATGTTAGTTCGGGGATTGCAAGCGGTCGATTTTCAGGAAGATTTTGCACTTCGCCTTTGTGCATTGCGATAAAGGCTCTTAATACAACTAAATGGAATTTGGGGTCAATTCACGCTGCATAAGCAATAGCTAATTCTTCGCAAGCCCAACTGCCTTTATTCATACCTGTTCGAAGTGAAAGATAAATTTGTGTAGTTTTATCTTCGCCTTGAATTTCTTTGATTAAATCTTGAGTTTTTTCATTGCGGATAAAGAAAGATGGCTGATGGTTTTTATCTGAACCACTAGCTTGATGAAGATCATTTAATGAGAGTAAACCGTTATGTTCACGGATGAATGTTTTAAGAATGGTTAAATTTGACATTTTTATGCCCTTTAAGAATTAAGTAAATCAATCCGATCACTTAAGTAGGGTGATCGGGGTTCAACTTACCGCTTAAAGTCGGCGGAGCTTATTCAGATGTCTTGTATATCGCTCTCTCGCCCCGATCATTGTGATCTGCAAATTTGCAGATCTAAATTTTAGGCATAAAAAAACCGCTATGCTTTCGGATGCGGAAGACCGCTTTAAGTTGTAAGTGCGGTTATCTTAATCCGAAAGGGGCGGTGGTGTCAAGTTTAGTTTATTCGTCAGTGATAATTGCAGAAAAGGTCGCTTGTTCAACTTTTCCTGCTCTGCGTTTTACCATTCCGCTGAGTTTAATCGTATTGATGTCTTTAATACGGTCGACAATTTCATTGACGCCTTCATCGCCGAGCATATCAGGGTCGATATTTGCGGTGAATGTTTCGCCTGAAATAGTACGGGCAAAGATAGAAATTTTTCCTTCTTGGCGTTTAACGCCATCGATGTATAAATCAAGAGTTTCAGGTTCTGTGGTTGCTTTTTCTTGGGCGTTTAACTCATTCACAATTTGTTGTAATTGTGGTTGTTTGAGCTTAATTTTAGTTGTATTACCCTGGGATATCGTTACAGTTTCAGCATCACTTACGGAGCGTGCAATTTCACTATATGCTTTATCAGTGTGTTGTTCAATCGCTTGAATGGATTGCTTGAAGCGTGGATTATTACTTTCATTCGCAACGGCTTGAATAGTTTGAAATGCTTGCTTTAATACTTCACTTTCGCTCTGTTGTATAGCTTGGTTTTCAGATGATTGAATATTAGCGAGTTCAATCTCTGCCTGATAGTCGAACCATTTAGCTCCAACAACTGCACCACCAATACCTATTGCTAATGCAGTACAAGTGAATGCTTTTTGCCCACCAGTCATACCATTTGTAACCTCTTTAAATAATTTACGCATTGCATTAAACATATCGGTTAAATCTGCAATGATTTCGGTGCAACCTTCATTAACAGTAAAGATAACTTCTAGTGCATCTTTTTCTTCTTGAGTAAGAAGTGTGATGTGTGGCTTTCCTGATTTTACTTCTGCGTAAGTCCGCCAAATTTCATTTTGAAACTCACAGATACCTTTGCAGATAGCGTAATTGATACTGCCATTATAACGTAGTGGATCGCCTTGAATTTTATTTTGACTTGTTTTAGAAAGTTGAATTCAATCTGTTCAAGTTCTACTTTGTCGTTATCTTTCAATCTTTCGACGAGATTTAATAATTCTTCCGCATTTTCGATTTTCCACATAGGCATTCCTTATAAAATAGATACAAAAAAAGCCGTTTAAAACGGCTTGTAGAGCGATTATCTTAATCCGAAAGGGGCGGGGGTGTCAAATAAAATTATTTGTTTGTTTTAAGTGGTTTTTTCTTCCAACGAGTCGCAAGCCATTCAAATTCTTGGTAGAAAGTTGGGGCATTTTGGCGTTGGCGGATTTCATAGATAAGGGGGCAAACCCGATCCCACATTCGAGTGATATTGGCGTATTGCATTTGTTTGTAAATTTTTTCTTCAAAAGCTTTATTGCGGATACTCTGGGCGATAAATTCATAGCGGTTTAACAGCATTGTGATCTGCTTATAGGTGTCGCTCTGTTTCTCTTTTTCTTTGAAGTAGATTTCAACAAAGGAATTGTTGTTGTCTTTGATTAAGTTAAAGACGGAGAATTTTGCGGAGATCAGGGCGTTATCTTGGTTTTCTTGAAGCAGTACATCAATGGTGGTGCGTTTTCTTGCCATTCGCCCGTTATGGGCAATAGCAATTACTGCCATTACTGCAGATAAAATTATGGCTCCTGTTTGTATCCAGAAGCCATAACTTTCACCTAGAAATCGCGCTGTTTCGTCCATTAAAAACCATCCCAACCTTCATTTAAACCTTTCATTGTTTTTCCTCTTTAATTGATTAAAAGTACAATGATTGCTTTCACCAATCAACCTTGAATAGGTAAAGGTATCTTAACAAATTTCCTTTTCTTGTCAAACAAAAAAGCCCACAAAATAAATTGTAGGCTTTCTTAAAGAATGCTTGATTTTATTAGTTAACTAACTTAAAATAATCTCACTTTCAACGGACAGGTTGAAAGTGAGTGTGAGGCTTAATCCTTACGCTTGAAGAGGAGAATAGTGATGAATGTTCGTTTAGCTATCATCATTATCCTGCTAGTCGGATTAACCGTAAGCCTGCCAGCTTACTAGACTAGTTCAAGGGGGAGTTACCGCTCCCCCGAGACTTCAAACAATATAGATCAAACGTTGATTTGATGCAAGAGGAAAAGTCCAATGGCATTATCAAGAACTGAAATTGTTAAACGTAGTGAAACCAAACACGGCATTAAACTCAAAGCCTTTAAACTGCCCATTACGGTCATTGAGGAAATTGAGCAATTAAGCAAAACGCTTGGTATTCCGCAAAATCAGTTGATTATTCAAGCTTTTCAGCAGTTTAAGCAATCTCACCAGTAAGATTATCCACCGTTTCGGCGGTGGTTTCTTCTTCATACAACCGCCCACCTAAATGAGCGTATCCGGCAATATCGACCCAATTATCCGCATAATGGGCGTTGCCGTTGAGAATTCTACTTACCTTGTGAAGAATCATTTCAAGGGCTTTACGCTGGGTGGCATCAAGGTGAGTTCCGTGTTCATCTATCACATTATCAAGTTTGCGATTGATAAAGGCGAGTTGATTGAAGTTTCCGTAGTTTTTTCCACGTTGATTGAGGGTTTCTGTAATGTTCATTGGGTGTCCTTTTACAAATTTCAGGTAAAAAAAGACCGCTTGTTAGGCGGTCGGTTATTTGCGTTTTCGCTTTACTTTACGGGGCAACGTGAGGAAACTACACTGTTTCTCTACTTCATACTGATTGAGCTTGCTTTGCAGTTCGGCATTTTCAGTTTTCAGCTTCACATTCTCTTGGGTCAGGCTCTTAATTTGTAGAGCAGATTGCATCGCAGAATCTTCTAGCGATTTCACTTTTTTGAGTAGCGATTCCGTTTTTAAGACGTTTTTTGAGTGCGCTTGCAAAAGGGTGCGATATTCCTTTCGTAGCTTGAAAATGTTCCAGGTCATAAATCTTCCTCTTTAACAAATACGCCGTCTATCATTTTGCCTTTACGGTCTTTAATTTGGTTGTAAGCGTGCTCTACGCAGTCGATGAAGTCAATTTGATTAAATAATGCGATGAGAATTAAATTCATATATAACAGCTCAAAATACTCTGTGGTTACTTTCCAGCCTTTTAAGGCTGGAAGTGAAAAACCGCCAATATGATGCATTGCTTCAATGGTTTGTTCGTTAACAGAAGAGTACTCATATTTCTTTTCGTTGAATTCTGCAATGATGTCATTTAATACTTTACCTGTAATAGCTGGTTTGCAAGTAAACCTTAGCTGTTTGCTCAAGATTATCATTACTACATAACAATCCCCAATGCTGTCTTTAATCACATCAGTTTATTCTTGGCAATGCCGCCGCATAATTCGCCGAATTCTTCCATCAGTTTAAGCATTTGCTTTTGTGGGGTTGAGCCTTGAATTAAGTTACGGTCATTTGCCCAATCAATAATTCGATTGGTTAATTTGTTGAATTTGTTCATTGTTACTTCTCCAAATATTGAATAATTCGCTGACCAATCCATTTAATCACTGGCACAGCCATTGAGTTTCCAATTGCTTTATAACGAGGACTATCAGGGCAATTCTCAATGGGCTTGTTACGGTAGGGGATTTTTGTCCAATTATCTGGAAATCCTTGCAATCGCTCACATTCTTTAGGGGTTAGTTTTCGTATGGTGTGATTATGTACTATTCCGTGGACATCTGAGGTAGTCAGCGTGTACATGACACCATCATCTTTTGCGCCTACGCCATTTCCGCCGAAGTGTCACTCCTGCCTATCACATTACCGCAATAGATACGCAAGGAACATTATTACCGCCTGTTCCCATTCTTGCTTTTAAACGTTGGACTGACTGGCTGTTCGTGAATGCGGATAGCCTCTGCACCTTTCACTTCAAAGAGTACGT
>LVZB01000011.1 GCA_023101485.1 Pasteurellaceae bacterium Macca
ATAAAAACCGCAGTAGTTTTTTAAGCCGAATTGCCGCCGACAAAGTCTATGGTTTTCAACCCAGCCTTATCAAGGCTAACCACCTGCCCCTTGACACCAAAGGGGCTTTTTTCATAAGCCGATTATTTAACCACTCACGGCTATCGTGGTATCCTATAAATCTCTTTAACTACTTATAGGATAAAAACAATGCCTTATTACAACCCCAATTCAAAACCACCTTTTCGAGTCGATTTATCAAACCAAGACGCCCTTACTTTGGCAGCCCATTTTGTTCCTCGGGATTATCCCACAAGAAACCGCAGAACTGTTGAAGATTATGCTAAATTCTTTATTCAGTACTTTGCGAAAAAGGCTTAATCTCACGCTTAACTTTATGCCAAACAGTCCGCTCTGACTTCCAACATTCTAGGCAATGGATAAGTTCCATTGCTTTTTTTCGGTCATCGGCAAAATCGAATTCTGTGTCATCCGTCATTTTGCAACTGTCGGCTTGAAATTCCACTTGATGATCTGCCAAGGCTTGATCGTCAATTTCAAACACTAATCTAAATTTTACATTGTGCATTTTTACTCCTTACCCTTGACACCAAGGGGCTTTTTGTTTACTCTTTTTCTGCTCTCAAAAAGCATCTACTAGCGGTAATCCGCAACCGAAAATCCTTGCGTTTTTTTTGTACCAAAATTTGTTATTGCCAAAAAATTTTGTTTTACATCAAAGGTAAAAATTTAATCAATGGTCGAGAGTGCGACTAATACAACACTCTTTCGAGAAATACGTCCGCCATACTAGTAGTGGTTTTGAGCTCTCGACCGCCCTAATATTTAGGGATATTCCTATCAAAAGGATACTAGCTATGTCAAACTAAACCATTCTCAACACTTCTGTCCGTTCACTCGATAATCTTTATTCTCTTAACGATCTCCACGCCATTAGCGGTAATGATCCAAAACATCGCCCTAGTTTATTTGTTCGTAATGAACAGACCAAAGAGCTGATAAAAGAAATTGAATCTGAGCAATGTGCAAATTCTCACATCGGTAATACCCGAAGCACAAAAACGATCTTCGCTTTAAAAACAATCAGGGGTGGTAAAGATATTTCACTTCAAGGCACTTGGGCTTGCGAAGAATTAGCCCTTGCCTATGCCACTTGGATTTCCCCCAAATTCCATTTAGTCGTATTGAGAGCCTTTATCGCAATGCACAAAGGCGAAGGGCAAAAAACCGAAGAAAATCGACCGCTTGCAATCCCTGAAAAAACCTACACTTTCACGCTGACAGAAACGAACTGCAAAAATTAGCGTGGCTATGGAAGATTGCAGAAAGAATGCGGAATATGCTTCACGCACTTTACGAACCGCTTGAGAAGCTCGGTTCACGTTATTCTGCCTGCGTTTACGGGGCAAGCCACGATTACAAAATGAGCCTAGACGAATGCCAGAAACTGCTTACCAGAATGACCGCAGACGTAGAATGCCACCCTAACGATTCTCGCAACAGCTGGCAACGTGTTCTCCCCGAATTGCGTAAAGGCAAACTCAACAACCCGTTTTAATTTCCCCCTAAATCCGACCGCTTGTATCCGTGCAAGCGGTCTTTTTTCGCTAAAAAAATGAATACAACTGGTTAATCACATTCTCATCGGTGGTATTGCGAAAACGTGCTTTAATGCCGCGTTGATCAAAGCGGAATAGCACCGCTCAAATTCAGCGCTTCAAGGCTGTGGCTTCTCGCATTCTGCCGTCAATGGTATAGCTCACTGCCTTAAACCCTGCTAACACCGTCAGATTTTTCCGAAAGGTGTCGAACTGTTTCCTTTCGTCAAAGTGCTTCCATTCCGTTTTATCCGCTGACCAATGAGCAAAGCAGAAATTAAAAAAGGCAAACACCTTGCGATGAAATTGCGGATTGCGAGAGCGTTTAATCTCCACAGGGTACATCTCCCCTGTTTTAAAGCCTTGCAACGCCGGCAAGTCCATTTCAAAGGCGGGAGCAAAAACCCCGTTTGCCCCTTTAATCATTTGGATTTGCATTGCATCCCCAATCAATGAACCAGAGTAAGTCCGAAATAATTTGCCTGTACATTATCCATCGGGAATTCCACTAAGCGTGTGATAGTAAATCTTTTACCGAAAACTTTTCTCACTGACTTCTGGGCAATATCTAAATTAGCTTTACCATTCACTGAAATTGAAACGGTGAGCCCACGTCCAAACAGACTGCATACAAAAGTCTTATTCCCTTATAGGCATAAACAATCACCTCTTTGGTCATAGGGTGAATTTTCGCCCCACTGTCTGTTAATAACTTTTTAACCAATTCAATATTTTTATCTGTCATTTGGATAATCCCTTTTCCTTAATAAAACCGAGTTCAACCTGCCGAGTAACAAACCCTTGCATATTCGGGTCAAACACCGCCACCATTGAGCCTTTGTTATTGCCTTTGGCTTCCTTACCTGTCACCGGATGCACAAAATTGATTCGTCCGCCGATAATGTCGATAACCGCTGTGGCGTGCTCTTTAATCACTCGATACCACTTGGTCGATTTATCCGCCGGCAATAACATCACCACCAAATAACCTTGCGCTTTAAGCTCAGCCGCCCGTTTTACGAAGGGCAAAGGATTGCTGTATGGCGGATTCACCCAAAACTTCGGCTCTTCACCGCATAAGTCGGCGAGCAAATAATCCATTCTAAAATCCGCTAAAAAGTCCTCGCCGATCTCACTCTCTTTGCCGATATACAAGGAGCAAATCGCGTTAGTTTCCGTGGCACAACCATCTACATTCACCCCAAAGGCTTTCTTTGCCCAGTAAGTGAAATAAGCTGGTGTGCGATAGGTATCTTTATCAAACTCTGGCTGTTGCATTCTTGCCTCTCAAAAATCGTCCTAAATGTCGATTAAATGCCGCTTTACGTTGTTCTGGGGTCAGTCTTGCTCTCACTGATTTGGGTAATTCCGCCGTTTCAGGGGGCGCATAAATCACACCTGACTTGAGCTTATCGAGCATGGCATCTAACGCCGAGACAATCTCTTTTTCCAATCGCTCTGGCTTCCAAAAGCCCCTTTTCTGCCCTTGCTCCAATCCTGAAAGCAACCAGTATTCCGCGTTGGAACGGTAGGTCATCGGCTTAAACTCTCTGATTCGAAAGCGAGCTAATAACCCGGGCACTTCCGCGGGTTCTGGCAAGCCGTGAGTGTGATAGTCAGAGCCTTTGCACCAAGAGATAAATTTGCCCACGCTAGGTAAAAACGGCTCCGTGGCGTTTTTCGCTTTGTTCAGCCCACCTCTAAGCTGCGTTGGCGTGATGCGTTCTTCCACCAATTTTTCCAACCAAATTTGCTTGGCTCGTTCAAATTCGGCTAAGGTTTCAAAAGCGTGTTTCCAAGCTGGAAAGGTGGCTTTAAGCTCTTCAAATACTTCATCAATCATCGATTCGGCACGTTCAGCACGCTCTGCGGAAAGCGTAGCGAGAACCGTATTTTGAGGAATTACTCTACCTGGCATTGTTGCCCCCCGATATTCAGAATTCGCCCTTTCAGCCAACCTTTTTGGCTTTGTCCGATACGCTCACGCTCCCCAGGGGATTGCTGAGCACCCGACACTTGCGATTGGCGTTTCATCACAAGCTGATCCCATTTTTCACGCAGTTTGCGAGGACTGAGGATATTGGCTTGCCAAAACGAATCACGGTTAGCCCACTGGAACAATTCGCAGATTTCACGGTGGGTGCGTTTATCCACCTCTCGCAGTAAGCGAACGTCCTTTGCCCAGGTTTCCATGCTCGGTTTTTTGGCATTGGGATTGAGATTCTGGATTAACCCAAAAATCCACTGCGCGGTTTTCAGGTCATCATCAGAAAATTTCGGCTTGGTTTTTTCCGCCGTTGCAACTTGTTGCGACGAAGAAGTATGGTTAAATGACTGGTTAAAAGAGTGACTGGTTATGGGTGCAGATTCTGCACTAGGGGTAGTGCAAATTTCAGCATTTTGCGGTGCAGATTCTGCACTAGGTGGTGCAAATTCTGCACCACCCTTTTCAAGATGTAAGTAGTACAAATTGGACTGGTTTCCATCCTGATTTTTACGCATTTTCTTACTGACCAAGCCCATTTCAATCAATACCTTGATATGCTCTTTTGCACTACGCAAACTAATCTCACAAGCATCAGCAATATATTGATAGCTTGGAAAGCAAACGCCCTGATCGTTAGCGTTATCCGCTAACTTTAATAGCACTAATTTACGAGCAGGATTACCAATTTTAAGGCTCATTGCCTTAACCATTAAAAGCATACTCATAGCCCCACCGCCTTATCTTGTGTAAATTCACCGTTCCAATTTGCTTTCATCGTTAACTTGCCTTGCGTGTACCATTCATAAAGTTTTGCTGCACCTTTTTTGAGTAAGGTTGGCTTATACTTGATAATTGGATCTTTACCGTGAGCACTAATCTCACTGGTTTCTTCGGTCATATAGCGATCTCTTGCATAAGACGACACTCGCCAATCTCCCGTAGAATCTTTATATAACCACTTAACTTGACGTAAATGCTCATTGATTTGTTGAGAATTAACGCCATTCAAGCCTTTGGCAAATTGAGGTGCAGTTATACCGTTACGGAAATAACTTTCCATTGACTGAATATGAATAGATTGCTGTTGATTTTCTAACTGCAACGCCTGCTTTTGTTCAAACTGCTCGGCCCACGCACGAGCTGCTTCAGCAGGATTAGTAAAATCAGGTAAAAGAACGGTTGGCTTTTGTTGGCTTTCAAGCTCTTGCCAGCGATCAACCAAGCGAGCTGTAAATTCAGGGCTAAGTTGAGCAACAACCACATAAGTATCTCGTTTAATCAAACGGTACTCTGAAACGAGTTGCCCTAAGTGATTTTTAACTTCCTCCATTGGGGGAAGTTGGATTACCCCTTTATCTGCCAAGCGTTCGATTGAACGTTTAACATGGTCGTGTCGTGATTCGACCAATTCCGCAATTTCACGACTACTCATCGTAATGCTTGCATCTTCTTTCTGATTAGTAGATAATAATTCCGTTTTTTGCATTATTTTTACCTCAAATTACCACCGTTCCAGCGGTGGTTTTTTATTTACTGTGCAAAGCGATAGTCGCTTCAATGGTTTTACCGGTGGCGGTTTGTGAGCGGTGCAATAACTTGCGGAGAATGCTCTTTTCCACGCTCGTCAAAACGCCGTCCGCCAAAAATTCATTCAGCTTTTCAAATAACATTCCACGAGATGCCAGCTCTTGCAGTTGCAAAGTAGAAAGCTCCGTATGGTCGAACTCGTCCATATTTGGCACAGCAAAACTGACCTTGCCTAACCGGCGATTTATTTCGTCCGACCAATCACTCACACCATATTCTTGTTCAATCGCAATCAGCTCTTCATCCGTAAAGCGTTGCCCTTTGGTTTGATACAAGCGGTTATTCAATGCTTGCTCACTTAAACCGAGAAAGCCCGCCACCGCTGGCTTGCCCCCTGTGCATTTTTCTATCATTCCGATAATCGTTTGTTTCATCGCCATTATTTCCTATGGGATTTTGTGGTTTTCTTTTTGGGTGGTAGGAGTAAATTACTCACCAAGCGATTTAGCTTGACGGTATAAACGCTCATCTACTTGCAATTTGTTCTCTGTCAAAATCTGCAATCGATAAGCATTTTTCTCAGGAATAACCTCTCGCCATTGAGAAACTGCGGATGAGGAAACACCTAATGCTTTTGCTACTTCGCCCAACGAGCCGAAATAAGCAATAACCTCTTTTTTATACATATCAGCACCTTATTATTTTAAGACTTCTTTAAATATTATCATTTAAGGAAACTTATTGCAATAAGCGTTAAGATAACTTAACAAAATAAAGGAACTCTCTATGATGTTAGAAACGATAGGGCAACGAATTAAAGCCCGTAGAAAAGAACTTGGATTAACTCAACAACAAATTGCCAAAGCGATTAAAGGCATTTCAAACGTAGCAATTTCGCAATGGGAATCGGATACCACTAAACCAAATGCTGAAAATATTTTTGATCTCGCTATCGCCTTAGAATGTGATTTAGTTTGGTTATTAAAAGGAGAGGGAAATCGCTCCAAAGCAACCCCTGCAACACAAGGAAAAAAAGTGCCAATTATTAGCTATGTACAAGCTGGCGGATGGAATGAGGTATGCAATAGAGAAGATTCCACCGGCTACGAATATCTAATGACCGATTTAGAAATCTCAGACAATGCGTTCGCCCTTGAAATCACAGGGGATTCAATGGAACCCGATTTTAAAGAAGGGGATTACATTATTATTGATCCTGATGAAAAGCCTTTAACGGGGGAATTTGTTGTCGCTGTGAATGGCGATTATCAGGCAACGTTCAAAAAATACAGAGAAACCGGTGAAATTGATGAATTTGGACGAGCACACTTTGAGTTAATCGCCCTCAATCCTGATTATCCAAAAATGTGTTCCAGCAAACAGGAAATTCAGATTATCGGCACAATGATAGAACATCGGATTTATCGCAGAAAGCGGTAGTCCATTTTGAGTCCTAACTTGACAAGCCGAGTAGTAAAACCCAAGAAATCTGAATTATCGGTGTGGCAGTTGAGCATAGGGCGTATTTGTAGCGGGTTAGAAGTTGGGATTTTTAAGTAAATTTAATAATTGCGAATTATTTTGAATTGACCAGAATAAGAAAGTTATCTTAGAATATAAAGCATTATGGGACGAGCAACTGAATTTCAAATCTCTCCAGCTATGATTAGCTGGATTGCAGAACGAGAAAATACCGAGCCAAAAAGCTTGGCAGAGCAACTCGCCCCTAAAAAAGTTGATCAATTCCTCTCTGGCTTAATCAGTAAAAGTATTGCCGAAAAACTAGCAAAACTGGCTGATATTCCATTTGGCTATTTATTCCTTTCTAAGCCGCCCGTTATCGATAATCCTAAAATCCCTGACTTGCGCCAAACGGTCGGCGCAGAGCCATTGAGCAAAGATTTTACCGATGTGCTCAAAGATATTGAAAATAAAGTGGGTTGGTATAAAGAATTTTTGCTTGAGAATGGCAATGACACACCGCTTCATTTTGTGAATAAATTCCCATATTCTTCTGCACTCAGTCATTATGAGGTCGCTCAAGATATAGCAAAAATTATCCACTTTTCCATTGAGAAAGATCTACCGAACATTTCTCGAGAAGGATACTACCGTGAATTATCCGCTCGCTTTGAGCAAATTGGTATTCTAATTTTTAAAAATGGCGTAGTAGGCAACAATAATAAGCGCAAATTGAATGTAGAAGAATTTCGTGGCTTTGCACTGATCGACAACTTAGCCCCAGCTATATTCATCAATAACGCCGATCACCCATCTGCGCAGCTATTTACTTTACTGCACGAAGTGGCACATATTTGGATTGGTCAAAATGGGGTATCCTCTTGGAACCAAGACAGAGCGGTCGAATCCTTTTGCAATAAAGTCGCCGCTGAATTTCTAATGCCCGAAGTCACATTTTTAACCAAGTGGGCAGAGTGCGATGAAAACCACACCGAATATGTGGCGAGCTATTTCAAAGTAAGTCTGCTTGCTGCTGTAGTAAAAGCCGTTCAACTTGACCTATTGCCACAGGAAGCGATTGAGAAAGCGAGAAGACAACTTAAAGCACAACCGCAAGACTCCAGCGCTGGCGGACATTTTTACAATATGTTTCCTGTAAAAAACAGTCGTCGCTTTACTGATGCCGTCGTTAATCAAGCAATGAGCCTAAATTTACCCTTGAGAGAAGCAGGTAAATTGCTCAATGTTCACGCTGATACCGTGGTTGTCTACTCTCGCTATAAAAGGAAGAAATTATGGAACGCTTCCTGATTGATGCAAATATCTTTATCACCGCAAAAAATCTCTATTATCAATTTGGCTTTTGCCAAGCCTTTTGGGATTTTTTAGCCACAATGCACCAAAAAGGCATCGTATTTAGCATTCAAGCCGTTAAGCAAGAAATGCTGCGACAAAACGACAGCTTGAAAGATTGGGTGAATGCACAACCTGACACTTTTTTTGAAGATCACTATCAATCAGCAGCGAGCTACGCTACATTGATGAACTATGCGCAAGGGTTAGATGTAAAGCAAATTGCTAAAGATGACTTTGCAAAACAAGAGAATGCAGATGCTTGGCTATTAGCACACGCCCTTGAACAAGGTTTTACCCTTATCACTCACGAAAGCTTTAACCCAGCGGCAAAAAGACGCATTATGATTCCGAACGTCGCCCAAGCTCACAATATCAAAGTTGTTACACTCTTTGAATTTCTGGAAAAATTTTCAGATCAAAATTTCACCCCTAAAAAATAACATCGCCCGCACCAAGCGGGCTTTTTCTTGCCTAAAATCTACTCTTAACTACCCCTTACTATTCTAAACCCCTAATTTATTCCCCATTTTTACCTTTTTTTGTTCGCAATCGAATTTGCCTCACATAAATGGCAGACAACAAGCGGCCACTTTTCACTAATTTTTTGCAATTTTGCCCTACTTGCCTTTCCTTAAAGCTCAAAAAACAAGCAATCGAAAATATCTAACTCTTTGAAATTAAAGCAATCTTAAATTTATATTTAAGATTTATTAAAATAACTCTTGCTTGTGATATTAAGATTTCTTAATATACACCCATCAAAACAAACCACCCACCGAAAACGTGGGAATGCTCTTTAACAAATCATTGATAAAAACACACCGCTTGCCAATGGTGAGATGGTATCAACAGGACGGAAGAAAGCCCGAACCAAGCAGTGTGAAGTATCAGCGTCACAAGTTTAGCAACGGCAGTGAATCGTGAAGCATAGGCGACTGATACCGCCCTTTTCTAAAGGGCATTCAAAACCGCATTTACAAAGCACCAAAATCAATACTCCGCAAGGTGATTTTTAATTACCAAGCTCGGTATTCATTGCGAGAAATGTCAGAAAGTGCGGTTTTGAATGGCAATAACAAGCCTTGAGCCTTGCAAGGATAAATTCCCTATATTCTAGGGAAGATTCAGAAAATCTAGGGATATTCAGCAACACACCTTTATTGCGGAATTTTCGGAAATCTATCCGAAAAAGGCACAAACTAGCCGAATAATTGAACCGCCCCCTTAATTTTGAGGAGAGCTACCTCTCAACCGTTCGGAAATTCCGAACAGTTCAGCAAGAAGGGGAAAGAACGGTTACACGGGAATTAGGCAATAGTCCCCCTCAATTTTGAGGAAAGCTACCGCCACAAATACCCACCGAAATTATTTTAGTAGTATCTCACGCAGTTTATTAGCCCTAAATAGTATATAAACACTAATAAAATCAAATGGATATTTTTTTAAAACATTACAAGGATAAGAAAGGCAGCCATTGAAAGCCACATTTGGGGTATCCGTTAAATTGTTTAACTACCTTTATTCAAGCCTTGAATGTGGCTCTCAATGGCAATAACGATACTAATAGCTATTAGTCGAGACACTCCACTCTGCCCACTGTAACCGGTGGGCTTTTTTATAAGGAAAATCCACATGAACCAACTCACAGAAACTGAAAAACAAAACATCATCAACGGTGAATTTGAGCTTGTGCTGAAAGATGACGGCAGTTATTTACTGCAGTTCGTTTTAAATAGCGGACAGCCAAATTTCCCAGTCGATTTCAACGCGCTGCGCAACATCGTACTTGATGAGAATTTTCAATCAAAACTCTCTACTCGCTTAGTTGTTCGATAGTTGTAACTCAAGCCCCGTTTGGGGCTTTTTATTTAATGGAGCAAAAAATGAACTTCAAATCTTACTTCAAAACCGCCTTTCAAGGCTTTTTCTTAGGTGCAGTAGTGAGCCTATTCCTCATTCTTGCCGTCACCTTCTCCCTATCAAGTTGCAACCCACCTCCTGCCCCCGTACCAATGGGCAAAGTCACTGTTGAACCAATGCAAACTGCCGAACACCTCTGGACAGAAGCCAATTTCAAAGCAGTGTGAAGTATCAGCGTCACAAGTTTAGCAACGGCAATGAATCGTGAAGCATAGGCGACTGATACCGCCCTTTTCTAAAGGGCATTCAAAACCGCATTTACAAAGCACCAAAATCAACACTCCGCAAGGTGATTTTTAATTACCAAGCTCGGTATTCATTGCGAGAAATGTCAGAAAGTGCGGTTTTGAATGGCAATAACAAGACTAATAGCCATTAGTCGAGACACTCCACTCTGCCCACTGTAACAGGTGGGCTTTTTAAGCAATTTACTTGACTTTTTGAATATATGGTATTTTTAAATAAGAAAATTTATGACATAATGGAATCAAGTTATAAATTGATCTTTGAAAGCCTATGTAAACATTTCATTACATAGGCTATTTTTGTACCTTAAACTGTTTATTTAAGGAGAATTGTATGGCTTATTCAGCAATGCAAATAGCGAATGCCTTTATTCAAAAGGCACAAGAGGGCAAAATTCCAGCCCTGACTCCAATGAAACTACAAAAACTGATGTTTTTTGCTCAATCTTGGTACTTACGAAATCAAGGTTGCCGATTATTTAATGATGAATTCGTTCGTTGGCGATATGGTCCTGTTATCCAGTCTGTTTACTATGAATTTGCACGTAATGGGGGTTCGGTGATTAGCTCTCTTGCTAAAGATGCTTTCGGTGTGATCGACCCAAATTTAGATAATACTGATGAAATATTTCTGAATCGTATTATTAATACTTACGGAGCATTTAGCGGTTGGCAATTATCTGAAATGACTCATAATGAAAAAGGTGCTTGGGCAATGAATTCATTGGGCACAGTTATTACTGATAAGGAAATGCTAAATGGAATCGTTTGATTCGGATTTAACACGAGGGCAATCACCTGAAACAACAAGTGAACCAAATGAGAGAGAAGAGCAATATATTGTTCAAGCAAGAGAAAATGAACATAATCGCCAAGAAACTGTAAAAGATGAATTGCACAACTGGATCATTTGGTTTATTCGTGCTTTTTTATCAGCAGCCCTTATTGCTGGACTCGTCTATTTTTGGCATTTAGTTACACCAGAATACGTTACTTGGAATGGCTGCCCTATACTTAGAATGCACTTTTTAAAAGCTGAACAGCTTGATAAATTAAGTGCATTTTTTGTAACTGTCGTATTATCAAGTACATTTACAGGTTACGCAAAAAAATATATATCCTAACTATTTAATATAATAATTATCAATATTGACACCCCGCCCCTTTCGGACTAAACTAGCCCCACTTTCAACAGAAAGTCGGGATTGGTCTCTTGACAGAAAGTAAAAGCGGGCGGAAATGATAACACGCCTTTAAGCGTGTTTTTTTATATCTGCAAAATAGTAAATCTACCTTTTTAACAAATTTGTTAAAAAGTCCAATGATGAGCTGAATAGGAGGATTGCAAAATCCGCCGTACCCGCTTTTACGGTAAGACCAATTCTATTCAGTTCATCACCAATGATTGGTCTCTGCGGTGATGAGTTTTAAAAACTTAAAAGCGGAGAATGTCAAAATGACAAATTCAAATCTTATTGCCATATTCAATGGTCAAATCGCCCATCAATCAGTTCAACTTTGTAACGCTCGTGAGCTTCATTCTTTCTTAGAAAGCCAACGTCAATATGCAAATTGGATTTCTGAACGGATCAAAGACTACGGCTTCACCGAAAACGAAGACTACATCATCGTTACCGAACGCACCAACGGACGCCCACGCAAGGAATACCACATCACCCTTGATATGGGCAAAGAACTCGCCATGGTCGAACGCAACGAAAAAGGCAGACAAATCCGCAAATACTTTATTGAATGCGAAAGACAAGCCAAACAAAAAAACGAAGAAAATCGACCGCTTGCAATCCCCGAAAAAACCTACACCTTCACGCTAACAGAATACGAACTGCGAAAATTAGCGTGGCTATGGAAGATTGCCGAAAGAATGCGAAATTCTCACGCTCTTACGACCGCTCGAAAACTCGGTTCACGTTACTGCCTGCGTTTACGGGGCAAGCCACGATTACAAAATGAGCCTAGACGAATGCCAGAAACTGCTTACCAGAATGACCGCAGACGTAGAATGCCACCCTAACGATTCTCGCAACAGCTGGCAACGTGTTCTCCCCGAATTGCGTAAAGGCAAACTCAACAACCCGTTTTAATTTCCCCCTAAATCCGACCGCTTGTATCCGTGCAAGCGGTCTTTTTTCGCTAAAAAAATGAATACAACTGGTTAATCACATTCTCATCGGTGGTATTGCCGAAAACGTGCTTTAATGCCGCGTTGATCAAAGCGGAATAGCACCGCTCAAATTCATTCTGCTCCATATTGCCGTAACTCAAACTCTCGGCTTCTACTCGCATTCTGCCGTCAATGGTATAGCTCACTGCCTTAAACCCTGCTAACACCGTCAGATTTTTCCGAAAGGTGTCGAACTGTTTCCTTTCGTCAAAGTGCTTCCATTCCGTTTTATCCGCTGACCAATGAGCAAAGCAGAAATTAAAAAAGGCAAACACCTTGCGATGAAATTGCGGATTGCGAGAGCGTTTAATCTCCACAGGGTACATCTCCCCTGTTTTAAAGCCTTGCAACGCCGGCAAGTCCATTTCAAAGGCGGGAGCAAAAACCCCGTTTGCCCCTTTAATCATTTGGATTTGCATTGCATCCCCCAATCAATGAACCAGAGTAAGTCCGAAATAATTTGCCTGTACATTATCCATCGGGAATTCCACTAAGCGTGTGATAGTAAATCTTTTACCGAAAACTTTTCTCACTGACTTCTGGGCAATATCTAAATTAGCTTTACCATTCACTGAAATTGAAACGGTGAGCCCACGTCCAAACAGACTGCATACAAAAGTCTTATTCCCTTTATAGGCATAAACAATCACCTCTTTGGTCATAGGGTGAATTTTCGCCCCACTGTCTGTTAATAACTTTTTAACCAATTCAATATTTTTATCTGTCATTTGGATAATCCCTTTTCCTTAATAAAACCGAGTTCAACCTGCCGAGTAACAAACCCTTGCATATTCGGGTCAAACACCGCCACCATTGAGCCTTTGTTATTGCCTTTGGCTTCCTTACCTGTCACCGGATGCACAAAATTGATTCGTCCGCCGATAATGTCGATAACCGCTGTGGCGTGCTCTTTAATCACTCGATACCACTTGGTCGATTTATCCGCCGGCAATAACATCACCACCAAATAACCTTGCGCTTTAAGCTCAGCCGCCCGTTTTACGAAGGGCAAAGGATTGCTGTATGGCGGATTCACCCAAAACTTCGGCTCTTCACCGCATAAGTCGGCGAGCAAATAATCCATTCTAAAATCCGCTAAAAAGTCCTCGCCGATCTCACTCTCTTTGCCGATATACAAGGAGCAAATCGCGTTAGTTTCCGTGGCACAACCATCTACATTCACCCCAAAGGCTTTCTTTGCCCAGTAAGTGAAATAAGCTGGTGTGCGATAGGTATCTTTATCAAACTCTGGCTGTTGCATTCTTGCCTCTCAAAAATCGTCCTAAATGTCGATTAAATGCCGCTTTACGTTGTTCTGGGGTCAGTCTTGCTCTCACTGATTTGGGTAATTCCGCCGTTTCAGGGGGCGCATAAATCACACCTGACTTGAGCTTATCGAGCATGGCATCTAACGCCGAGACAATCTCTTTTTCCAATCGCTCTGGCTTCCAAAAGCCCCTTTTCTGCCCTTGCTCCAATCCTGAAAGCAACCAGTATTCCGCGTTGGAACGGTAGGTCATCGGCTTAAACTCTCTGATTCGAAAGCGAGCTAATAACCCGGGCACTTCCGCGGGTTCTGGCAAGCCGTGAGTGTGATAGTCAGAGCCTTTGCACCAAGAGATAAATTTGCCCACGCTAGGTAAAAACGGCTCCGTGGCGTTTTTCGCTTTGTTCAGCCCACCTCTAAGCTGCGTTGGCGTGATGCGTTCTTCCACCAATTTTTCCAACCAAATTTGCTTGGCTCGTTCAAATTCGGCTAAGGTTTCAAAAGCGTGTTTCCAAGCTGGAAAGGTGGCTTTAAGCTCTTCAAATACTTCATCAATCATCGATTCGGCACGTTCAGCACGCTCTGCGGAAAGCGTAGCGAGAACCGTATTTTGAGGAATTACTCTACCTGGCATTGTTGCCCCCCGATATTCAGAATTCGCCCTTTCAGCCAACCTTTTTGGCTTTGTCCGATACGCTCACGCTCCCCAGGGGATTGCTGAGCACCCGACACTTGCGATTGGCGTTTCATCACAAGCTGATCCCATTTTTCACGCAGTTTGCGAGGACTGAGGATATTGGCTTGCCAAAACGAATCACGGTTAGCCCACTGGAACAATTCGCAGATTTCACGGTGGGTGCGTTTATCCACCTCTCGCAGTAAGCGAACGTCCTTTGCCCAGGTTTCCATGCTCGGTTTTTTGGCATTGGGATTGAGATTCTGGATTAACCCAAAAATCCACTGCGCGGTTTTCAGGTCATCATCAGAAAATTTCGGCTTGGTTTTTTCCGCCGTTGCAACTTGTTGCGACGAAGAAGTATGGTTAAATGACTGGTTAAAAGAGTGACTGGTTATGGGTGCAGATTCTGCACTAGGGGTAGTGCAAATTTCAGCATTTTGCGGTGCAGATTCTGCACTAGGTGGTGCAAATTCTGCACCACCCTTTTCAAGATGTAAGTAGTACAAATTGGACTGGTTTCCATCCTGATTTTTACGCATTTTCTTACTGACCAAGCCCATTTCAATCAATACCTTGATATGCTCTTTTGCACTACGCAAACTAATCTCACAAGCATCAGCAATATATTGATAGCTTGGAAAGCAAACGCCCTGATCGTTAGCGTTATCCGCTAACTTTAATAGCACTAATTTACGAGCAGGATTACCAATTTTAAGGCTCATTGCCTTAACCATTAAAAGCATACTCATAGCCCCACCGCCTTATCTTGTGTAAATTCACCGTTCCAATTTGCTTTCATCGTTAACTTGCCTTGCGTGTACCATTCATAAAGTTTTGCTGCACCTTTTTTGAGTAAGGTTGGCTTATACTTGATAATTGGATCTTTACCGTGAGCACTAATCTCACTGGTTTCTTCGGTCATATAGCGATCTCTTGCATAAGACGACACTCGCCAATCTCCCGTAGAATCTTTATATAACCACTTAACTTGACGTAAATGCTCATTGATTTGTTGAGAATTAACGCCATTCAAGCCTTTGGCAAATTGAGGTGCAGTTATACCGTTACGGAAATAACTTTCCATTGACTGAATATGAATAGATTGCTGTTGATTTTCTAACTGCAACGCCTGCTTTTGTTCAAACTGCTCGGCCCACGCACGAGCTGCTTCAGCAGGATTAGTAAAATCAGGTAAAAGAACGGTTGGCTTTTGTTGGCTTTCAAGCTCTTGCCAGCGATCAACCAAGCGAGCTGTAAATTCAGGGCTAAGTTGAGCAACAACCACATAAGTATCTCGTTTAATCAAACGGTACTCTGAAACGAGTTGCCCTAAGTGATTTTTAACTTCCTCCATTGGGGGAAGTTGGATTACCCCTTTATCTGCCAAGCGTTCGATTGAACGTTTAACATGGTCGTGTCGTGATTCGACCAATTCCGCAATTTCACGACTACTCATCGTAATGCTTGCATCTTCTTTCTGATTAGTAGATAATAATTCCGTTTTTTGCATTATTTTTACCTCAAATTACCACCGTTCCAGCGGTGGTTTTTTATTTACTGTGCAAAGCGATAGTCGCTTCAATGGTTTTACCGGTGGCGGTTTGTGAGCGGTGCAATAACTTGCGGAGAATGCTCTTTTCCACGCTCGTCAAAACGCCGTCCGCCAAAAATTCATTCAGCTTTTCAAATAACATTCCACGAGATGCCAGCTCTTGCAGTTGCAAAGTAGAAAGCTCCGTATGGTCGAACTCGTCCATATTTGGCACAGCAAAACTGACCTTGCCTAACCGGCGATTTATTTCGTCCGACCAATCACTCACACCATATTCTTGTTCAATCGCAATCAGCTCTTCATCCGTAAAGCGTTGCCCTTTGGTTTGATACAAGCGGTTATTCAATGCTTGCTCACTTAAACCGAGAAAGCCCGCCACCGCTGGCTTGCCCCCTGTGCATTTTTCTATCATTCCGATAATCGTTTGTTTCATCGCCATTATTTCCTATGGGATTTTGTGGTTTTCTTTTTGGGTGGTAGGAGTAAATTACTCACCAAGCGATTTAGCTTGACGGTATAAACGCTCATCTACTTGCAATTTGTTCTCTGTCAAAATCTGCAATCGATAAGCATTTTTCTCAGGAATAACCTCTCGCCATTGAGAAACTGCGGATGAGGAAACACCTAATGCTTTTGCTACTTCGCCCAACGAGCCGAAATAAGCAATAACCTCTTTTTTATACATATCAGCACCTTATTATTTTAAGACTTCTTTAAATATTATCATTTAAGGAAACTTATTGCAATAAGCGTTAAGATAACTTAACAAAATAAAGGAACTCTCTATGATGTTAGAAACGATAGGGCAACGAATTAAAGCCCGTAGAAAAGAACTTGGATTAACTCAACAACAAATTGCCAAAGCGATTAAAGGCATTTCAAACGTAGCAATTTCGCAATGGGAATCGGATACCACTAAACCAAATGCTGAAAATATTTTTGATCTCGCTATCGCCTTAGAATGTGATTTAGTTTGGTTATTAAAAGGAGAGGGAAATCGCTCCAAAGCAACCCCTGCAACACAAGGAAAAAAAGTGCCAATTATTAGCTATGTACAAGCTGGCGGATGGAATGAGGTATGCAATAGAGAAGATTCCACCGGCTACGAATATCTAATGACCGATTTAGAAATCTCAGACAATGCGTTCGCCCTTGAAATCACAGGGGATTCAATGGAACCCGATTTTAAAGAAGGGGATTACATTATTATTGATCCTGATGAAAAGCCTTTAACGGGGGAATTTGTTGTCGCTGTGAATGGCGATTATCAGGCAACGTTCAAAAAATACAGAGAAACCGGTGAAATTGATGAATTTGGACGAGCACACTTTGAGTTAATCGCCCTCAATCCTGATTATCCAAAAATGTGTTCCAGCAAACAGGAAATTCAGATTATCGGCACAATGATAGAACATCGGATTTATCGCAGAAAGCGGTAGTCCATTTTGAGTCCTAACTTGACAAGCCGAGTAGTAAAACCCAAGAAATCTGAATTATCGGTGTGGCAGTTGAGCATAGGGCGTATTTGTAGCGGGTTAGAAGTTGGGATTTTTAAGTAAATTTAATAATTGCGAATTATTTTGAATTGACCAGAATAAGAAAGTTATCTTAGAATATAAAGCATTATGGGACGAGCAACTGAATTTCAAATCTCTCCAGCTATGATTAGCTGGATTGCAGAACGAGAAAATACCGAGCCAAAAAGCTTGGCAGAGCAACTCGCCCCTAAAAAAGTTGATCAATTCCTCTCTGGCTTAATCAGTAAAAGTATTGCCGAAAAACTAGCAAAACTGGCTGATATTCCATTTGGCTATTTATTCCTTTCTAAGCCGCCCGTTATCGATAATCCTAAAATCCCTGACTTGCGCCAAACGGTCGGCGCAGAGCCATTGAGCAAAGATTTTACCGATGTGCTCAAAGATATTGAAAATAAAGTGGGTTGGTATAAAGAATTTTTGCTTGAGAATGGCAATGACACACCGCTTCATTTTGTGAATAAATTCCCATATTCTTCTGCACTCAGTCATTATGAGGTCGCTCAAGATATAGCAAAAATTATCCACTTTTCCATTGAGAAAGATCTACCGAACATTTCTCGAGAAGGATACTACCGTGAATTATCCGCTCGCTTTGAGCAAATTGGTATTCTAATTTTTAAAAATGGCGTAGTAGGCAACAATAATAAGCGCAAATTGAATGTAGAAGAATTTCGTGGCTTTGCACTGATCGACAACTTAGCCCCAGCTATATTCATCAATAACGCCGATCACCCATCTGCGCAGCTATTTACTTTACTGCACGAAGTGGCACATATTTGGATTGGTCAAAATGGGGTATCCTCTTGGAACCAAGACAGAGCGGTCGAATCCTTTTGCAATAAAGTCGCCGCTGAATTTCTAATGCCCGAAGTCACATTTTTAACCAAGTGGGCAGAGTGCGATGAAAACCACACCGAATATGTGGCGAGCTATTTCAAAGTAAGTCTGCTTGCTGCTGTAGTAAAAGCCGTTCAACTTGACCTATTGCCACAGGAAGCGATTGAGAAAGCGAGAAGACAACTTAAAGCACAACCGCAAGACTCCAGCGCTGGCGGACATTTTTACAATATGTTTCCTGTAAAAAACAGTCGTCGCTTTACTGATGCCGTCGTTAATCAAGCAATGAGCCTAAATTTACCCTTGAGAGAAGCAGGTAAATTGCTCAATGTTCACGCTGATACCGTGGTTGTCTACTCTCGCTATAAAAGGAAGAAATTATGGAACGCTTCCTGATTGATGCAAATATCTTTATCACCGCAAAAAATCTCTATTATCAATTTGGCTTTTGCCAAGCCTTTTGGGATTTTTTAGCCACAATGCACCAAAAAGGCATCGTATTTAGCATTCAAGCCGTTAAGCAAGAAATGCTGCGACAAAACGACAGCTTGAAAGATTGGGTGAATGCACAACCTGACACTTTTTTTGAAGATCACTATCAATCAGCAGCGAGCTACGCTACATTGATGAACTATGCGCAAGGGTTAGATGTAAAGCAAATTGCTAAAGATGACTTTGCAAAACAAGAGAATGCAGATGCTTGGCTATTAGCACACGCCCTTGAACAAGGTTTTACCCTTATCACTCACGAAAGCTTTAACCCAGCGGCAAAAAGACGCATTATGATTCCGAACGTCGCCCAAGCTCACAATATCAAAGTTGTTACACTCTTTGAATTTCTGGAAAAATTTTCAGATCAAAATTTCACCCCTAAAAAATAACATCGCCCGCACCAAGCGGGCTTTTTCTTGCCTAAAATCTACTCTTAACTACCCCTTACTATTCTAAACCCCTAATTTATTCCCCATTTTTACCTTTTTTTGTTCGCAATCGAATTTGCCTCACATAAATGGCAGACAACAAGCGGCCACTTTTCACTAATTTTTTGCAATTTTGCCCTACTTGCCTTTCCTTAAAGCTCAAAAAACAAGCAATCGAAAATATCTAACTCTTTGAAATTAAAGCAATCTTAAATTTATATTTAAGATTTATTAAAATAACTCTTGCTTGTGATATTAAGATTTCTTAATATACACCCATCAAAACAAACCACCCACCGAAAACGTGGGAATGCTCTTTAACAAATCATTGATAAAAACACACCGCTTGCCAATGGTGAGATGGTATCAACAGGACGGAAGAAAGCCCGAACCAAGCAGTGTGAAGTATCAGCGTCACAAGTTTAGCAACGGCAGTGAATCGTGAAGCATAGGCGACTGATACCGCCCTTTTCTAAAGGGCATTCAAAACCGCATTTACAAAGCACCAAAATCAATACTCCGCAAGGTGATTTTTAATTACCAAGCTCGGTATTCATTGCGAGAAATGTCAGAAAGTGCGGTTTTGAATGGCAATAACAAGCCTTGAGCCTTGCAAGGATAAATTCCCTATATTCTAGGGAAGATTCAGAAAATCTAGGGATATTCAGCAACACACCTTTATTGCGGAATTTTCGGAAATCTATCCGAAAAAGGCACAAACTAGCCGAATAATTGAACCGCCCCCTTAATTTTGAGGAGAGCTACCGCCACAAATACCTACCGAAATTATTTTAGTAGTATCTTTATGAATTTTTTAGCCTTGAATATCAATTTATTTTCAAATAAATCAATAGGTTATGCTTTTAAATACAATTACAACGCCTGACAGCAGGAAGGTACAAGAATGAATGATAGAGCCGAATTCAGATTCAGTAGCGGACAATATCGGGGGATATATCTACTGTGGTGCAAAATGCCTTGAAAAAACCGCCCCCGCCTTTTCCAGACCCAATGCCCTCGCCCACCTCAATCGCCGTATCCGCTACTGGAATAAGAAAAAGCGGTTGAACATCCCTTTAATTGAGGAGCAAACCCATGATTAGCCCCTATCTCAGCCCCTATGAAAGTGGCTTTGACACTGCCGAGGATGAAGAGTATTTCCGCCAACAAGCCGAAGCCCGCAGACGCGCCCGAGAAGAACGGGCGATTGATGAATATGAAGATGCCCAAAATGGCAGAAGATAATTATTAGGAGAACAAAATGGACAAACCAAGTACAACAAAACAATCAGCAACAAAAGTCTGTTTCATTCCCCGTCAAAGAATTCTTTGACCGACCAGCTATTAAAGGCAAGATTGAAGCGTTACTCAATAAAAATGCCGGCTCATTTACCACGAGCGTACTGCAAATTGTCAATAGTAATCAGCTCTTAAAAAATGCTGTCCCAATGACTGTATTCAACGCTGCATTGATGGCTGCAACACTCAATCTTCCATTACAAAATGGCTTAGGCTTTGCCTATATCGTACCTTATAAAAATAACAACACGAACAGATACGAAGCCCAGTTTCAGTTAGGTTATAAAGGTTTAATTCAGCTTGCCCAACGTAGCGGACAATTTCAACGATTAGTCGCCGTTCCTGTTTATGAGAAGCAACTCCTTGCCGAAGACCCTATCAACGGTTACGAGTTTGACTGGAAGCAGAAGCCGGAACAAGGTGAGAAACCCATAGGCTATTACGCTTATTTCAAACTACTCAATGATTTCACCGCAGAACTCTATATGACGACATTTGAAATTGATGCACACGCCCAACGATATAGCCAAACTTATCGCTCTTACTTAAAGAAAAAAGTCCAAAGGCGAGTATGCGTCCAGCGTATGGGCTGATAACTTTGAAGCCATGGCTCTCAAAACGGTGATGAAGTTGTTACTCTCCAAGCAAGCCCCGCTTTCTGTGGAAATGCAACAAGCCGTGCTTGCCGATCAAGCTGTTGTTAAAGATGCTGAAAAAGGTGAATTTGGCTACCCTGATAATGAAATTCAAGATGCAGAATATACCAAATTGACCGTCAGCCAGCAGGTCTTTGAGCAGTGTAAGCAAAACATTCTCAACGGTGAAACGACTCTCCAAGACCTTTGTGATAATGGCTACGAATTCACGCAAGAGCAGTATGCCGAGTTAGAAACTCTTGAGAAATCGGAGAGTTGATAATTGACACCCCGCCCCTTTCGGATTAAGATAACCGCACTATACAACGTAAGCGGTTATCCGCCCCCGACAGCAAGCGGTTTTTTTGTACCTAAATTTTAGTTACAGATCGGTTATGATCGGGTCGAGAGAACCTAATAAAATACCTGCAAAGGAAATAAGTTCCGCCATCTTACGTTGGTAGTTGAAGCCTGATCGCCTACTAAGCGATCAATTAACTAATCTAAAACGTAAGGTACAAAAAATGTCAAATCTAGTTCAATTCCAATCATTCAATTTTTCATTCATCCGCTGTTCGTGTGATCACAGATCCCAATCAAGGAATTTTGGTTTTGTGCCAAAGATGTTTGTGATGTTTTAGGGCTATGTAAATGATACAGACGCATTGAAAAAACATTGCAAACCAAAGGGGGTAGCGAAACGCTACTCCCCTACAAAAGGCGGAAATCAAGAACTTACATTTATTAACGAACCTAACTTATACCGCTTAATCATCAAATCCCGCAAGCCAGAAGCCGAACCCTTCGAAGCGTGGGTATTTGAAGAAGTTGCTACCGCAAATTCGCAAAACAGGGCAATATTCGCAAAATCTTCCCGAAAATCGACCGCTTGCAATCCCCGAACTAACATTCACAGTAGAAATGAGCGAAGACAACCGCAACGTATTACTGAGCAACTGGTTTGCTTTACATAACACCCTTAAATTATTGGCAGAGCTAGAACCACCTTTGCGAGCCTTAAATTCTCCCTTTGCCTCAAAGGTATTATACCCACGTTACCGAGTATCGCAACAATTTAGGCTACACCAAAGCAATGTTAGCCCCCTTATTCGCAGATGTCGCCTTTGACAAACGACAAGACCCTCACGAATATATTGCAATGCAAGCCTTTAACGCCTTTCAAGCAAGAGGCTTTAAACCAAGAGTGGCAGTAAAACTGTTGGCTTAGCAAGCCCTTTCTTCACTCGCAAAAAACTTATTCAATCCGACCGCTTGCAACCCCAAGCGGTCTTTCTGCTACCCTAAATTCAAGAAAAAAGGAAATCATCAAATGAAAGTCCGATGTTCATCAATCAGTAAATTTATGACCAAACCCAAAGGCAACAACAAAATTTCGGAAGGCGCAAAAACAGCAGTAAGAGAACTTGCCCGTTTTCATCTCTTTGGATATGAAAACTTTGACGGCAAAAATACACCGCCAAGGGCAATCAACTTGAAGAGCAAGCAATCAAATTAAGTGGTTTTAGCCGAGGGCTTGTACTAAAAAGAACAGCGAACGCAAGGAAAATGATTGGGTAAGTGGCGAGTGCGATATTTATGTACCAAGCCGAAAGCTGATTATCGACACCAAATGTTCGTGGGATATTGGCTCACACCCATTTTTCCCCGAAGAAGCCGAAGAGAAAGCCAAAAATCGGGCTACGACTACCAAATGCAAGGCTATATGTGGCTTTGGGAAGCCGAAGAAGCCCAAATTGATTTTGTACTATTCCCCCCGCTTGACCTGATTCCTGCCTATGAAGACAGTATAAGCTAGTTGATCTTGTCGAGCAAATCCCACAAGAAAAACGCATCACCACACTCACAATTAAGCGAGATGAGAAAATCATCGGGGAAATCAAAGAGCGAATCACCGCTGCGCAAGATTACTTCCAGCAAATCGCCAAACCTTATTTATAAGTGGAATTTAGCTTAAAGAAAATGGATAGCGACAACCCATCTGTTCAAATTCAGCACAAACTGACTTTACCAAAATACTTCGTTTTCAATACGCATACCTATAAAGGTTTATCAGCACAAGCATTTACTTTACGCC
The DNA here is from genome assembly GCA_023101485.1 of Pasteurellaceae bacterium Macca. Taxonomy (GTDB): domain Bacteria; phylum Pseudomonadota; class Gammaproteobacteria; order Enterobacterales; family Pasteurellaceae; genus LVZB01. The sequence continues at coordinate 23,099 of LVZB01000011.1, forward strand.
TTTCTATTCTAACTGGTGGGAATGAGCCAATCCTTATCGCTCGTTTAATCAAGGCTGAGCAACTTCAAGAGGAAGTTGCCCAAGAATTTGCCAGCAAGCTCACTGATGCATTAGCTGAAACGAGCATCACTGTAAATATTGGTACTGTTTGCATTTAATTAAGATGAGCCCTGCAAGTCAGGGCTTTTTAAAGGAGATTGTATGTCGTTTACTTATGGCTCCGTTTGTTCGGGCATTGAAGCAGTCAGTGTAGCTTGGGATAATATGGCGACACCACTCTGGTTTAGCGAAATTGAACCGTTCCCATCTGCCATCTTGGCTCATCATTATCCCAACATTCCTAACTTGAGTGATATGACTTCCCTTCCCGAAAGAATCCTCAATCGTGAAATCCTAGCGCCTGATGTGCTTGTTGGTGGTACGCCTTGTCAAGCTTTTTCCGTAGCTGGCAAAAGGCTCTCACTAAATGACGAGAGAGGTAATCTCACACTTGTTCTTATTCACATTTTAGAGGCTATTGATTATGTCAGACATCAAGACAGAAAACCGCCTTGCATTTTACTTTGGGAAAACGTTCCCGGTGTCTTATCCACCAAGGACAACGCATTCGGACACCTTTTGGCTGGACTGGCTCAAGAATCAGAGCCACTACAACCAACAGGGAGAAAATGGACAAACGCTGGTTATGTGCATACTAAAAGAACCATTACATGGCGAATCCTTGATGCTCAATATTTCGGAGTGCCCAACGACGCAAACGAGTGTTCCTTGTGGCAAGTGCTAGAAGCCGAAGTGTCGCAGAAATACTCCTTGAGCAAAAAAGCTTGCGAGGGAATTCTGAGAAGAGCCGAACGCAGAGGAAAAGTGTTACCGCCTTTGCTGAAAGTAGCTTTGGACAATATTTCCAAACAATGCAAAAAAACGTACTCTTTGAAGTGAAAGGTGCAGAGGCTATCCGCATTCACGAACAGCCAGTCAGTCCAACGTTAAAAGCAAGAATGGGAACAGGCGGTAATAATGTTCCTTGCGTATCTATTGCGGGTAATGTGATAGGCAGGAGTGACACTTCGGGCGGAAATGGCGTAGGCGCAAAAGATGATGGTGTCATGTACACGCTGACTACCTCAGATGTCCACGGAATAGTACATAATCACACCATACGAAAACTAACCCCTAAAGAATGTGAGCGATTGCAAGGATTTCCAGATAATTGGACAAAAATCCCCTACCGTAACAAGCCCATTGAGAATTGCCCTGATAGTCCTCGTTATAAAGCAATTGGAAACTCAATGGCTGTGCCAGTGATTAAATGGATTGGTCAGCGAATTATTCAATATTTGGAGAAGTAACAATGAACAAATTCAACAAATTAACCAATCGAATTATTGATTGGGCAAATGACCGTAACTTAATTCAAGGCTCAACCCCACAAAAGCAAATGCTTAAACTGATGGAAGAATTCGGCGAATTATGCGGCGGCATTGCCAAGAATAAACCTGATGTGATTAAAGACAGCATTGGGGATTGTTATGTAGTAATGATAATCTTGAGCAAACAGCTAAGGTTTACTTGCAAACCAGCTATTACAGGTAAAGTATTAAATGACATCATTGCAGAATTCAACGAAAAGAAATATGAGTACTCTTCTGTTAACGAACAAACCATTGAAGCAATGCATCATATTGGCGGTTTTTCACTTCCAGCCTTAAAAGGCTGGAAAGTAACCACAGAGTATTTTGAGCTGTTATATATGAATTTAATTCTCATCGCATTATTTAATCAAATTGACTTCATCGACTGCGTAGAGCACGCTTACAACCAAATTAAAGACCGTAAAGGCAAAATGATAGACGGCGTATTTGTTAAAGAGGAAGATTTATGACCTGGAACATTTTCAAGCTACGAAAGGAATATCGCACCCTTTTGCAAGCGCACTCAAAAAACGTCTTAAAAACGGAATCGCTACTCAAAAAAGTGAAATCGCTAGAAGATTCTGCGATGCAATCTGCTCTACAATTAAGAGCCTGACCCAAGAGAATGTGAAGCTGAAAACTGAAAATGCCGAACTGCAAAGCAAGCTCAATCAGTATGAAGTAGAGAAACAGTGTAGTTTCCTCACGTTGCCCGTAAAGTAAAGCGAAAACGCAAA
>LVZB01000012.1 GCA_023101485.1 Pasteurellaceae bacterium Macca
TGACTTTGCCGCTCGCAAACATATAAGGGTTCACATAACCTGCATACGTTTCGGGCACAAAATCTTCAGGCTCTGCTTTCACGAGTTCTGACAAAGCCCATTCATACGGAATTTGTTCCCATGACGGCACCGATGGAATCGTGAAAGTATTAATTGATAGCGATTCCTTACCTTCGTTTTTTTTCTCTTTTGAGACAAACGATGAGATCGTGATAAATGTGCTGTGGTTGGTATAATCAACCTGCAGTCCTGTGACTTCGTGATAAACCGCTAGTGCGCCAGTACGACTGTCTTCGAGTTTTTTTTCAATATATTTCATAACATTTCCTTCTGTGAATCTGAATAATAAAAAAACTGCACCGAAATGCAGTTTGTTAAAAATGGTATTAATTGTGTCCACCAGAACCAATACAATTTTGACCTGGAGCTTGTTCTTGAGATGAGAGCTGGTAACAAAACACGGGTTTAGTCGTGTAATTTGGTTTATATTGGGTCATACAAGCCGTTAAGCTTAATACCATTGATAATAAATAAATTTTTTCATGATTGCTCCTTGAATTAACCTGTCTGAGATAAATAAGAATTGGAGGATACTCCAATAGAAGAGCATCCTATCATGCTAGATATGCCATTATGCCCCTCTACTCGGTACTGAACTATAACGGTGGTGTTTTTAGGAATTTTTGCTGTCCCATTATGAATTTGAACTGCGGGGATATATGATACGCCAACATCAGTTCGATATGAAATATCTGGATTAAAAAATCTATCAATAGGACTACTTCCTATTCTGACGGTAGCGGTCCACTCAAATATATCAATATTAGATGTTTTGAGTTTCCCATTTCTTAATTGTACCAACACTCCCACCAATCCAAATATCTTTTTGAACTTGATATGTTTTACCCTCAGTCCTTAATTTTCTTCCTTTTCGTAACGATACACTAAGAAAATCTGCTAAGTTTGCACCAATAATATTAGTTGCCTGAACCGTTCCTGCGAATGTCCCCGTTGCTCCATTTAAAGAACCACTAAATATTCCACTTTTAGCAGTTAGATTTCCTTTATTATCCACAACAAATTTTCCATTACCTATATTTAATGAACCGCCATTAATTATCGGTGACGAAAGGGTTTGGTTTGCCTTAAGGTGTTTGCCCAAAATTGAATTTTGAACAATTAAGTCACCATGGATACCAACCTGACCATTCACGACACTAAACACTGGCTTAACGTGACTATCATTCGTATTAGCCACAACCCCAAACTTATCCGCCATGACAATTACCGAGCTCTCTGCTGTTCTGCCGTCACTCTCAGCACCAAATGCAATACCCGCTATGGCCTTATGCCCTCCCGATACCGTTTGGGTCTTCAAGGTATGAGTTGCTTTTAATTTACCATCAAGTGAAGCCACAACTTGTTTGCTTTCTGTAATACTAGCATCTAATTTCTTCAAGCTAGATTGAGGAGTAAATTTGGTATCATATCGGATGGGTGATATGGATTGGTTCCTCAATTGATGTCCTTTCGTTTTCAAGCTCACTTCAATATATGCGGGAGATAACACATCATACTTCGCCCCGCCCCGTAAATAACAATACTCAGTTGAAGAGTTTGTCATTTGTCCTATGTTTAACAAGGGAGATTTCCCATCCTTGACAAAAAGCATACTCAAATTCATGTATATTCCGTGATATTGGAATTGCCCCCCAATCATTTCCATTGGCCGTCCATTCGCAAAGTAATGAAAAATGAATGAGAATTATGCGATGACCAAGTAGGATTATGCACCCCATAATTAAGTTCTTGGGGAACCCTAAATCGGGTAACTTGGATTCGCGTTTTTAAGCCAGTAAAAATGATAGGGTACCATGTGTCTTGATCTAATTTAGTTAAATCAACCTCGACTTTAACTAGCCCCTCAACTCTTTCATTTGATACTACCAATTGTTGCACGTAACGTTTGATATCTCTGTTGCTGTCGATTGTTTTTCTGCAGAAAGTGTTTTAGGCCACAGTATCAATACGAGCAGAAGAGAATCTATTTGCTTCTTCGATTGCGTGATTCTTCGCATTATCAGAGAGAGACTGTGCATCTTTGCGCCATACAGCTTGCAAACTCTGTTGTGCAATCGCAGAAACTTCAGCCTTACTGGCCTTTGCCGACTGTAAATGAGCAATGGCACTTTCTGCCTGCCCATCCGAGCGTTATCCCAGTAATTTTCTCCGCATTGGCGTTATCCCCTTCCACTCTCGCTCTTTGCTCAGCCTGAATGCCTGATAAGGCACTTTCTGCTTTGGCCGTTATCGTTGAGATCTTTTCTGATTGCTTAGCATCCGATTTTTTGAGCTCATTGATTGCTGTACCAGTAGTTTGTGCCTGAGCAGTGATTTGTGAAAGCGCATTCGCAACAGCAGCTTGACGAACTTTTGCTTCTTCACTGACAGCCTCATTCACATCCGCTTTTAAGGAATGAATAAGTTCTTGACCGAGTTGGGATTGCGTAATTTTACCTTCCAGTGCATGAAGTAATGTGTCTGGGTTATGGTCAGCTTCACCGAAGACACCTTCCGTAAATTCACCTTTATTTCCAGCTTTATCACAACATCTCGCAAAAAAGTAATAATGCTCACTCAACCCTACACCATTAATTGTGTGGCTATTGAGTGGGTATGGTAAAGTTGCAATTTTTGTCGCGTTCCCCACGACATTATCAACACTCCGCCAAATCTCAACATAGTTGCCCACGGTGGCTGTTTTCGGCAACGTCCAATTCAGCTCAATCGCGAATAGGAGCGATTTTGTCACAAAGCGCGAGATCGTGAGATTGATTTCAAACTGACGTGTTACTGGATTTGATAGTTGACCATAGGTATTTCTCGCTCGAATTTCAGCGATATAATGCCCATTAGGTAGATTTTCAAAAGTGTACTCAGGAGAGATTAACTCAAGATACGTTTTGTAGAGCTTTCCATTACGGTAAAGACGAATCTCATACTTAACCGAACCAACAGTCGCCGGCATGTTCCAACTCAATTTCACTCCATCTTCACTAAAGTTAATATCAGTATTCGCAACGGATGGCACAGATCCTGAATGTAGTGTGTTTGTTGATTGAACAAAGCTTGCACTACCATCGACAATCGCCTCTTTCTGTGGCTCATGTTGCAATGCGGTAATTACATAGCTACCATCATCATTCTCAGAAATGCCGATTGCGCGATAAAGTTGAGCTGAGAGAGTTGGTGTTTTCAATACCCAGTCAGACATAACATTAAGTCCAATGGGATCACGCTCAAGTGTAACTATGGCTTTGTTTTTACTATCTACATTCGAAATGCTGATTTTTACTATCTGCATTTCATTATTGAGGTAACTCAAATAACTGTTGCTTGATACTTCAATTGGCTGATCAAGTGTAACAATTCTACCCTGAACATCGAGAACTCTTCCAGCAAGAGTTTGTCCTGCATAATCATTATCGGCCACCTCAATAATATCGCCAGGCAAGTGCATCAGCCCTTGTCGCCCAACACTAAAATTAATTGTACATTGCTCAAGGCGTGAAGTTTCTAGCACCCACTTACCATAACGGCGAGCCTGCCCGCGGCTCGTACAGGCAAATGCGGTAATCTTCTTAACGTTGTATCCATAGCGTGCGATCATCAGGTCATCCGCCACATATTCAATCGCTTTTTGATATTGATTTCGTTCATCAATATATTCGACTTCTACAGCAGTATATATGGCTTTTTGTGCTGCAAATTGGCGAGTAAATTTGCCACCAATAACATTAGACTGGCTATAAGTACAAACTGGATCAGATGGTCTATCTTGGATCGCGGTAAATTGCGTACCATTCCACACTGCAATGGCACGGAAAACAGAAGCCATATCAGACACAACTGAATAAGCCTCTCGCTGAGAGGTCATCCAAATATGTGAGGTCATACGTGGTTCTTTTCCGCCATACCCATCATCAACCAATTCATCACAATATTTTGCAATTTGATAAAGTTGGAATTTATCCAAGCCATAATCGCCAAGGCGTTTACCTAAACCCGAAAGCTGATCGGTTAAAAGATGGTAAAAGTGCCATGCGGGATTATCCGTCCAAGCACGCTTAAAGCCACCTTTCCAAATTCCATCTTCATACTGGCGTGTTTGTGGGTTATAGCTATCAGGTACAAGGACTTCGGCACCATGTAATAAAATATTCACATTGGGGAAATTAGGCGTATATCTCGAGTCTAAACGCAAGCCAATCAGCGCCATATTAGGGTAAGATAATTTTGTATCAATTATCTCAGTATAACTGATCCAATGTGTGGAATTTTGTAAACGTTGGCTTTTAGAATCTTCAGTAATACGCTTAACTGTCACCGTAAATGGGACTGGAGGGAGCTTGTCTATAATGTAACTACGAAAAAAACGTGAGCTCGATTTTCCCTTAATGCTCTGCCCTTGAATATAACGACCATTAACTAAAATCTCAAAGTCAACCTGTGAACCATAGGTATCACCTTGATCATTTTGGCTAAACAGAGCATTTACACCAATCGTCAATCTAAGGCGTGTAACATCTGCATCAATAACAGTACGCGTAATTTGGGCTTTTTGTTTAACTTCAGCATTGACCGTCACTTCACGCTCTGAATAATCAAAACCTTTAAGTGGAGTTTGATCTTGTGTCCCAAGTCGATATTCTGCTTCAACATTTGGGAAATTAAATGACCCGTCTTCATTTTGAACTGGCGTATTATCAAAATAGAGCTCTTTAAAAGTAGGGACGCCATTTATCCCCCCTTTTATTGGACCTAGCGAAATAAGTCCTATTGCCCGTAAATACTGGCCTGACTTCAGATTGTCTGGTTCTTCGTAAGGCGTATGGCCGCCTCCGCCAGATTTGCCACCCATGATTTTTCTCCAATAAAAAAAGCCCCTGATACTAAGGGACTTATATAGCGCGAATTAATAATGAAAATTTCAGATTGTGTCTAACACTTATTCCCATCTAATAATTTAGATGCACCTTTTATTTACACATTTATTCAATACTCGAATTTATTCCATTTACTATGATTTGATCATTTTTCTAATTTCTCTTCTAAATTATCATCGAAAGCCTCAACCCCCTGTGAAATCAACACAATGCTTGTCATCATCTTGCCAAGAAGAATAGGAATAGGACGACCTTGTGGAGTAAGATTACGTAAATTAGAGAAAGCGGTACTTTGCTTCTTTTCACTGTTTTCATAATGGTTTGATATGTCTGGCGGTTTTGCCAAAAGCGTAATTGCACCTGAAAGCGCCATTGACGCTCCCGTAAACCCCACTGCTAACGCTGTCGCAGTGCTCCACCCTAACGGATTCCACCATGCCGCAGCAATTAGAGCAACACCTGCAACAACTTGAATAATACCGCCAGCCTTACCTGCTCCTGAAATGACCGGTGTAAAATGGACTATGCAATCTTTACTGAGCGAGAGTGGACTTGTTTTAATTTTATCCTCATTTAAGTATTTTGATCCAATACGGACTTTATAATAGCCTTGTCGTAAATATTGGATTAACCCTTTAATTTGGGTAAGTAAGCCACTCATTAACTCTTTAAAAGAAGTTACTTCAAGCTCGAACGGTTTATCTGCAAATCGTTTAAGATCGCCGTGAAATGTAATTTTTGCCATTGTGAATGTCTCCAAATTGAATGTGTAGCATTTAGCCAAAAACCATCATAGGGCACACGAGCTGATAAACGGCTTTCGCTATGATGTATCATCATTTGCTCCCCAAGATAAACGCCTGCGTGATTAGCAACATCTGCTCCCACTTTAATTAAAACAACATCGCCAAGCTGAGGCGTTTCATCAAAAGGCAATTTTTCGAAACCGCAACGTATTAAGCCTTCTTCGTATAAATTAGCCGATTCAAACCAATTAAATTCATAGGTGGAATGATCGGGCAATTCAATGCCGGATAGCGCATAGCAATCAAGCAGAATATTTCGGCAGTCTTGCTTGTTGTTCTCAAACTTGCGCCCTAATAACGGTGGTATAGCACGGAAACATCGAATTTCACCACTCACAACAAGCCAAAAATCTAATCCCGTACGTAATTGGCATTCACGGTCTGCTGTGGAGAGATAAGGTAAACCAAGTGCATGTTCAGAATCAGGGTGTGAATGAACTAAGGCAACGATGCGCCCTAGCCCTTCAGCTTGAATAAATTCATCAGGCGAGATTTCAAAGTAATTCACGGGGTCATCTGCCACATTATTACAAGGGAAATAATACAATCCATCAGCAATAGAAATAACAAAACCGCAAGATTCTTGCGGTTCTGATTGTCTAGCGTGAGCTAGAATTTCTTTTCTTGTTTGGTCGTCTATTTTCATTTTAATTTCCGTATTGTGTCGTACTCGGGAAACCGCCAAATGGTAATGTGGCATTTTCGCCAAAGCGTAGCTTACAGCCACGAATGCAATGTGAGCATTTGTCTTTTTTACGATCTTTAGTGGGTTTATCAAATTCATCTGCCACAGGTCCACCTGTGTATCCACATTGTGCAGAACGATATTGCCAAATGCACACATCTGAGGTGATCATTAAAAGTGGAATTCTGGCATTATCCGTTTCCGCTGGTGAAGCAAGTTCGAAAGTAGCTTGTTCATCATCAAGGTTTTTTAATTGCTCAATAACGAAATAACTCACCGCTTCTTGTGTAGAATCGGCTTGACTGTTTTTCCCGTTGGGAAAATTTTTAGCATCTAAAAATTGGGCATAAACTAAGCGGCGCGTCACTTTACCACCGACGCCTTGTCCCAGATTCGCGGCTATCCCAGTAATGAGCCCATAAAGATTAGACACTGTCAATGTAGGGCGAGAACTGGGACCTTGCCCTGATATTTCAAATCCCTCAGCTTTAATTGGATAGGCTTGGTACTCTTGCCCTTGCCACCAGATATTCGTTCGGCTTTGATTTAAGCCATCATGAAAGCGATATAATTCGCCCTTTTTTTCTGGATTCTGATTGTGTGAAATATGGCGTAGATCAATCTCCCATAATTCAATCAATGCATCTTGCTCTAATTTAGGCAATTTCTGAACCATTTTTGTTGGAAGATCTTTTGGCATCAAACCACTTCCTCAAATTCACAATTAAACGTCGTATGTGTTTTAGTTATTGAACGAGGGAATTTAGTGCAGATCACCTTAACTAATTCCCCTCCAAGTGCTACATCTCTAAAGTAAAAGGCACGAATTCCACCATGTTCTTTCATAAAGTTACGGAATTGCACAGATTCGTTATGACGAATTTTGAAGGTAACAGAATATTTCCGAAGAAGTGTATTGATCCCTGATTCTATTCTCTGTTGATAGCCATTACCGAAATTAAGCACTTTACGCCGTGGCTCTTCTTCCACTGAGTACCCTGGTTGTGGACACCAAGGTAATGTTTTTAATGACATTACATTCTCCTATGCAAGCAAACCACCAGGGCGACGTTGCTTTCTCAACACTTCAATAACATTCGCTTGAATTGCTGCAGCAAGCTCTTTACCTTGAGCGGCTTTTTGTTCTACTGTAGTTTCTTCATTGCCATTACTATCAATGTTGATTGTGATCGTAACTTCATTATTTTGTCCACTTGTATCACCATTAAATAAACCAGTGTAACTCGGAGAACGTCCACCAACATGCCCTCCATTTGCAAATTTAGGCAAACGTCGCTGATTGAGTGCATTCAAAAAGCCAATACCGTAGTGATCGACAGTACGAGATGTCATGACAAATTCATTGTTAGACAACCTGGCAAGAATTGAATCACTTGTGCCAGTTCCTGCCCCCTGTACATGTCCACCTTTCGCAAAAGCAACACTGGTAATCTGAGAAATCACATTTGCTCCGGCGGATGCAACTGCTGCCATATTGGCAAATTTCTGCACGGGAGTAAGAGAATCGGGCGCCGCCATTGCTTGAGCAATCGCTTGAGAAAGTTTTACTGTCGCTTCAGCAATCGCAAAGGCTTTTGATACGGCGAACATTGCTTTGTAAGCAGCCGATTGTTTTCCGGCAGATTGCTCAACAGCAGAAGCGAGAGTACCAAAAGCACCACCTAGATCATTAAGCCCTGTCGCGTATTGCGTCATTTCTTTTTGCCAGCGTTCATTTTCATAATTCGCAATGAGTTGTTGTTTACGTTTTTGGAATTCTTCTTCAGTCATTAACTTTTGATCGTAAAATGATTGAAGTTGTGCCAATTCTCGTGTTTGCTGATTTTTTGCCTCTTGTTCAGAATCATAAATACCTCGCACTTGATCTGACGGCGTAATAGCTTGCTGTGATTTATTTTGAGCATAATCAAATTTTAATTGCTGTTCTGCAATTTGATATTCGCTGTCAGTTAATTGGCCGGCTTTACGTAATTCCTGAATAGTCGCTAATTCATCTTTTAAATTTGCGGAGAGTAGCTTTTCAGGGGCGTATTTACCCGCTAATTCCAAGCGTTCTTTCGCAAATTTTTGTGTGATCGCGGTTTTAGCCGTCTCATATTCGATATGTGAAACCACACCTTTTTTCATATGTTCTTCAAGGCGTTGGAACATGCGATTTTCTTCAAGATTGATTTCATTCAGACTTGAACCGCTTTTTTTGCGTAATTCATCATAGAATGAAAGCCAATTTTCACGCGCATTTTCGCCACTATTTTTTGATTTTTTCTGTTTAGGTAATTTTGTTTTTTTAGTGCTCAACGCCTTTTCTTTAATCTCTGCTTCAACCTTGATTGTCTTTTGCTCAACATCAAATAACTGTTCAATTTGTTTTCCCATGTTAAGCATGGTTTGCAGTTGTTCCGCAGAAAGATTAATAGCGGTCGCCGCACTTTGAGCGGCTGCGACATCACCCTGCGCAATCGCATTGAGAACCTTTGAATACTCCGCACCTTTTTCACCAAGAAGATTGTAAAGTCCAGCAAGAACGTAAGAAGCTTTGGCATGCCCTTTATTCTTTAAAGTAAGCACTTCAAGACGCACTCGTAAATCATCAGATTTCTCTTGTAACGCTTTTTGTGCTTTTGCAAAATCAATCGTGGCTTGAGCCGCGGTATTCGCACTACTTGAAGTATTCTCTAGTACCGTAGGAAGGCCTGCAATAATCCATTCCGTTTCGTTAGAATCAATGCCTAACAACTTAAATTTCTCTCTGACGTCTTCAATACTCTTGCCACTGGAAATCATCGCTTTAGCTAAGGCATCAAGTTGATTCTCAAGTACAGAAAAATCAATGTTGGCATTTTCTTTTAAAATGGCAATTTTATCCGTCAACTCTCCAATTTCTTTCTTCACACTTTCGGGAATAGGCAAGCCTGATGTAAACCAGTTGGATTCTAATGAAGAAATATCAGCCTGAAGTTGTTGAATTTGTTTTTGATAATTCTCCAACGCTGATTGCTGTTCAGTAATTCTAAGCGATAACGCTGCAGCGCTCAGCCCCTCATAACTTTCTTTTAAACGGTCATTTGCTCCTGCGGTATCTAGAGCTTTCTGTCTTGCTGCATCGGCTTGGCTTGAAAAATAAAATAATGCGCTTGCTGCAATTGTTACCACGCCAACAGGCCCTCCAAGCAATGCCATTGCACTTTCCAACCCTCGTGCAGCTTTACTCGCTAAATTCGTTGCCGCAGCTAAATTACGTTTTGCGGTAGCTTCTGCCTCTGCTAAAGCAATAATCTGTGCCGACTGAACTTTCATTTGCTCACGCAAAACATATCGTGTCTTCTCCGATTGAGCTAATTGTAATTGAGCCGCAAGACTTGCCATTTCTGTTTGTGCCGCCTGGCGTAAAGCAACGGCATTCGCATAAATAGCCTGTGTTTCTCGTGTAACAGCAATCGTGTTTTGTGCGTGTTGGATACCCTTCTTAGCAAGTTCGACAGTATATTTGCTGATATGCCCAATCGCTAAGGCACCGACAAATGCAGTAGAAACTTTAATTAAATCTTCAAGATTGTCGGCAACAAATTCAACACCTTCGGCAAGTTTTTGAGTCACACCATAAGCCGTATCTACTTGCCCTACAAATTGAATCATTGATGTTTCGAGATTCGTGAAAGACATTGATAATGTTTTGACTCGTTTCTCGAAATCTGAATCAACGGACGATTTAACTTTTTGGAGAGCATCAATAACTTTTGAAATTTGAAGCTCCCCATTTTTCCCCATCTCTTTTAATGCACCAACCGATACACCAAGACCATCAGCAATCGCTTGTGCCAATGCAGGCGTTTGTTCCATCACAGAATTAAGTTCAGCTCCACGCAGCTCGCCACTTGCCATCGCTTGCCCAAATTGCATCAGAGCTGCTTCAGCAGAGGCGGCACTTGCACCAGACATTGCAACGGCTTTTGATACCGTTTCGGTTAATTCCGCCACCTGTTGTTGGTTAATTTTGAGTGTTTCAGCATTTTTTGCAAAACGTTGATAAACTTCTGATGTAGCCCCGACCGCTTGATTGGTCCTCAATGAAATATCAAAGACAATATTCGTTGCCGTGACCATGTCATTTTGAGTATCGGTAACTAACCGCATACGATTTTGTAATTCGGTGTAACTATCCGCATATTGAAGTGTTTGAGTGATAGCAGAAGATAGATTATTACCTGCAAAATTAGCAATACTCGCCCAAAAAGTCTTATTAGTCGTTTTATTTATAGCAATCGCAGCACGTTCAATATTATTCAAATATTGGGTTGTACGTTCGGAAAATTGTCTTACTCTATTTTGTGCAGCAGAGAAATTAGCCTCAAATTGGCGAGCAAATTTTTGTGATTGATAAGCGGATTTATTCAATCCTTGCTGAAATTGAACTGTTTCTAAGTTCAAACTAATATTCAAACCACCTAATGATGACATATTCCCCCCAATAAAAAAGCCCGCAACAATGCGGGCTTATTTGGAATTTATTATTTTATTTAATAATGACGTATTTTACACGAGCTTTTTCTTTTTCTGCTTTTTCTAAATTGTCATAATACTTATTAGTTTGCATAACAACTATTGTTAAACGTACTAAGAAAAATACGGCAAACACACTGAAAAAAGCAAGAATATAACTGAAATCAATAGAGAATAATAAGAATATAGCTCCCAATGAAATGAGCATTATAAAAAAGAATTTTGCCCAAAATTTAATGAAATCAAGCATTTTATATTCCTTATATCCAATAATATTGGGATTGATTATATTACTTACAAAACGATTCATCAATACTAATTTACCTATTTGCTAGATAGGATTCTGAGCCGTCATCTTCATCATTTTCAACGCTATTCTTATCGTCAAAGAATGGCATTAAATCATTGAGTGTAATTGCTTTTTGCTTAGGAACACGATGAATTGCCGACAGCAAATGCGAAATCTGTGCTGTACGGTAATCTTCACGCCACAAGCCGAAAGGCTGTTCTTCATAAAACAGCATATACTCTTGGAAATGTGATTCGGGCATCTCTTCGATTTCATTTAATGTTTTGCCCAACGCAAGGCTTAATATGATTTGGAACTTGCGTCGGTCTGTGAGTTTTTTGGCTGTTCTTCCATCAATGCACGGCTTAATTCTTCTGAAACAGATTTATCAAGGCATGATAAGGCTTCCAAATCTTCTGTATTTTCAAAATCAAAGAGGTTATTGCCATTTTCGTCACATAAACGAATCGCTAAGTTACGAGCTAAACGATATGGATCATAGACTTTACTCAGCTGTTTTACTAATTCTTCAGGATCATCATAATTTAATTCAATTCCCTGTGCTTCAGCGAGTTCACACATGACTTTTTGCTGACCATACAAACTGCGGTTCATATCACCAACATTAAATTCACGGATAAAATATTCCGCATTGCCAATGGTCATTTTTTTTAATTTTGGCTTATTTTCTGCCAATAATGATTCACGAGTACCAATAGTCATTTTACACTCTCTTTATATTTAAGAAGGAAGACCGCCTAACAAGCGGTCTGCTTTTATGAAAATTATGCTGAAACAGGCAAATGATAATCACGTTTCGATTTTTTTATCGTTACGCCGGATTCAAATTTACCTTTTACTTCACCACTCCAGTTTGGTGAGGTTTGAATGAACCCCGTGCCGTATAACGAGCCTTGGGCATTTTTTAACACCATCATCCACGGGAAGGTTTCTTTCGCAAAGAATTTTTTGCGAAGATCTGACTGCATGGACGTTGCTGGCGCATAGAAGAATGTGAGTTTAATTGAGCCGTACTCAATTTCGCCCGCTTCGGTTTCTGTGCCTTCGGAACACATTGTAGTGACATCTTCTTCACTTAATGTATCACCATCACCTTCAATGTTTTTAATCGCACAAAAGTTTGACGACCATTTCACTACGGAGACTTTCGCCGTGGTGAAATTAGTGGGTTTATCTTGAGCTGTCCAATCTACTTCACTTGCCAATGTCAAAACATCGCTAGCAACAGATTTAACAGGGTAAAAGCCATCGAGTGAGCCTAAGCCAGTGATTTTTACAAAATCGCCAGCTTTCGCACCGTGTCCAGCGGCGGTAATGGTTGCATTAGGCGAAACAGTACAAGCAGTAATGGCTTTTTCAGCGGTTAAGCCTGTGCCTAAATAGAATTTTGTTCCTTGAAATGGGGTAGTTTTTGTTGCCATAGTGGTTATTCTCCGTAAGCAATTTGATAAGTTATGACCCGACGATGTAGCTTGGTGTCAGGTTCATAATCACTAAAATCATTTTCACGTTCAGCAAAATCAAAATTTTCCGCAAGGGCGGTAAAAATTTGCTTGCGTAGTGCAAAAATATCGTCTGGATTTGGGCTGTAAATATCAATTTGGACTGTAAAATCATCTAAATCACCGTCTTCTAAGGCGGAATTAGGCAAAATAGTCGGGAATTGATACACAATAACAGGGTATGTCTGATTAGTATCAGGAATGACTTCATAAAAACAACGCCCTGAAACCAACTGCTTCAAGGCGTTAAATAATTGTTGCTGAATCATTTTTTAGCTTCCCGTAATATGTCATCACGCAAAGTCGTGAGAATTTCTCGCGATGCCTGTTCTTTTTTAGACTTAAAAGCAGGCTGTAAGAATGGCTTAGCCGGTGTTTTGCTTGTGCCAAATTCAACAAACCGCCAATAAAAGGGATCATTTGGGTTATACGTGCCACTTTTTCCTGTTTTCCCCTTAAATTCAATAATCTTATTGGTTTTAAGAGTTCGAACAAAAATAATCGTACGAACAGATCCATCTTTATTTGGCTTAGTGCTTGCTACAATCGACTTTCTTAGAGTACCACGTTTACGATGTGGCAATTTTTCTTTCAATACTGGTGCGTTAGCTCTTGCCTGATCTCGAATTATTGCCCCACCTTTACGCATCGCTTTAGCTGCAAGTTTATTCGTTGTTTTCCGACCTAATCCTTGCATTGCTTGCTCCAATTCCTTCAAGCCAGCAATTTTTACCGTTAAATTAGCCATAAGCTATTTCCTTACACATCAATTGAAGTGCTTTATTTAACCCTTGGTAATTTAATACCGAAATAATTTCATAGTGCTTGCCGTTGTGTTCAATTCGCATTGTTGGAACAATACCTTTACGGTACCGAATCCAAATTTGCGTGCTGACTTCTGACTGCACCTGTTGAGCTGAGAAATATTCTCGCCCCGAAATTGGCTTGATTTCTGCCCATACGGTCGAGACATCTTGCCACGTTGTGACGAATGCGCCGTAATCATTTTGGGTCTCGAATGGTTGCTGTAATGTGATGCGGTGACGTAATTTTCCGATGTGCATTAAACCCCCATAATTCGATAGGGTTGAATCAATCGCCAAGTGCCAAATTCAATTTCCTTGGTAATAGCCCCCGTAAATACCGCTTCACGATTCTCATACCAATGTGCAATAGTCATCAACATTGCTTGGCGAATAGGACCGTTAATCACTATGCCATTAAGATCATCATCAGGCACTCGTTCCTCATACAAACCACGATTAAGTTGCGATTGTATAAAGCCCGTCGCTGAATTAATGAATGATTTCAATAATTCATCATCCTCATCGCCATCCACCCGACAATGTAGCTTTACCAGTCTTAAATCTAACATTTCGAACCTTAAAAAAGAAAAACCCCGATTTACACGGGGGTTTAAGATACTAAGCTTTTGCTGCTAAGCTTCCTTTCACAAAAGCATCCGGCCGATAAATTGCTAAAGCTAAACGCTCCTCACAAAGAATTGTCACTAAGTTTTTCACGAAGTCATCTTCATTTTCTGTTGCCACTGCGATACCTAAACTTTGTCGATCAAAAATTTGGGCAGCTAAATTAAATGCACCCGTTAAAAAAGTCCCAGCAGCCATCGCTTGAGTCTGCACAACTGGCACTCCCCATAATGTAGGTTGCGCCAAACTTTGTGGATTACCGATGATATGGCGACCAATCGTATCTTTTTCCAACTCAATCTTAGCCCAATCAACGGGATTTAATACAAAACCACTTGCGGGATATTCAGCCATAATCACTTGTAGCTGTGCTAAGCGTAGCTGATCAATAATTGAGTAAGTTTTTAGTTTAGCGGGGTCGGCAAAAGATTTAGCGGCATTCATAATACCTGTTAATCCGCCACTTGAACCGTCACCGTTTAACAACTGGCGATCTTCAACAAGTTTTAGCCCATAAGCCAATCGACCGTTAATATAACTTTGCAACATTGACGCATCATCAAGAATTTGACGAGATGCTTTAACGAAATGCGCTAAGGTTTTTACTCCTGTTGTAACTTCTTCAAACTGAAGATCAGACTGTGCCTTTTTAGCGCCTTCAGAGGCTTGGGCTGCAGCACTGTTTGTAAATAATTTCTCACGAACATAAGTAATTGCATTACTATCTGTTGATCCTGACATTAACAAATCACGAATAGTTAATTGCTGATTTGGGGGGCGACAATACCAGGTACTCGCTGCTCAACAACTAATGCACCCGCAGAACCTGCTGCATCCGTTGTTAAGCTTGTAATTGTGGCTTTTACTGATAATTTTGCTGATTTCCCAGAACGAGGATCTTCTGCAAACTGTTTGAATTGTTCAGTTTCAATTAATCGCTGAGCTAATGACTTCTCTGATGTTGAACCACCACCTCGTCGTGTTATTTTCTGCTCGATTTCATCTAAGCGTGTTTTTGTTTCATTTAGACTGGTTAGCGCTTCATCTACACGACCTTTCAAATCGCCCAATCCTTTTTCACCGTTCGCCATTTTTCCTTTCAGCTCTTCTCCTAAGGCATTGACTGAATCCGTGGCTTTTTTCAACTCAGTGGCAAGCTGTTCTACATTTTTCTCTTGTTCAGACATGGTTAATGTTCTCCATTGATTGATTTTAAAATGTTTAATGCGTTGCTAATTTGTTCTTTTTCAGGCTCGCCCTGAATCAATTTGCGCAAGCCGTGACTAGCAACAATCGTTGCTTGCGTTTTTGAAAACCCTAAATCTCTCAGGGCTTTTTCAAATTCCGATAATGTTGGCAAACTACCTCTAGATAAGGCTGATTTAACCACCTCTACTCGACTTTCTTCATTCGCTGGGAAGGTAACGATTGAGATCTCTCTCAAGTCGATTTCAAGCAGTTCTAAGGCATCATCTTTCTCTTCATATCTCCACTTATTCAAACGGTAACCGATAGATAAGCCGTCAATTGCACCGGCAACCATCAGCGCATGAACTTCTTTAGCGCGTGCCACTTCGTTGACAAGTAAGCGACCTTCACCGTAAAGCCCTTTTTCATCTTCTTTAAGTGAGATCCACACACCGATTGGCTGATTCCAATCATGATTCCAAAGCACCGGTGGCATTTTGTTTTGTGCATTCCAACCCTGAATTGAGTTTAAAAATGCCCCTTTTTTTACTATATCCCCATAGCTATCTTTCACATTAAATGTATTACAATAGCCACAAAAAAAGCCGTCTTCTTGGACGGCTTCTGCCTTGAAAAAAAGGTCTTTTGTTTTAAATGTCATTTTCTTCTTTTCCAATTTTGTCAATAGACGTGAGATTTAGCTGTACTGTTAGCTGATCTGCACCATCAATTGGCGGTAGATTTTCAAGTGCTCTAACTTCATTTCTTGTCATTACACCATTTTGCAGCAATGCGGTATAAAAACTGGCTCTTCCTGCACTATCGGCTCGAAGTAAACCTTCAACGATAAAAATTGGATAATATTTATCACGATCTTCGGGCTTAAGTAATTTCCGCGAAATTGTCTGTTCAATACGCTTTAATGTAGGATTGAGCGAATAAGTCAGGAAATTCTGATTAATCTGCTCAGCGCTAGAAGCCCATGAAGACGATTTATCTGTGCTATAAATCAACTGAGGAGGAACGCCAAAAGCACGGCAGATTTCTTCGATTCCAAAATAACGGCTCTCTAATAACTGGGCATCTTGTGGATTTATCCAAGCACCTGACATATTAGCGGGCTCCATCCCCGCTTCTAGTATCATCCACTTGCCCGCATTTTCGGGACTGCCAAATTCCGACAAGGCTTCCCGCATCATTTTACGCTGTTCAGTATTTAGAATTCTTTCTCCCGTTTTAAGGAAACCTCCCGCTTTCAAATTATTTCTAAATGCTTTTGAGGCCGCATTGTTCGCATCAATTTGCATCCCCATACAGTGTGCTTGATAACTGATTGGTGATAGACCTGTTAGCCCATCCAGGGTAAACCCTCTGAAATGAAGAATGTCATACTCAGAATATTCTCCACTATCGGCATTCTCTTTTGTGTAGATATACGTAATCTCACCGTTATTATTTCGCTTAACTCTCATATATTGAGGATCAAGAATATCAAGCGAAATAACACGACTGCCAATTCTATTTATTCTGCTGTACGAATTGCCCCACAAATCGAGATTGGCAATTTGTGCTTCCCAAAACTCACTTGAACACATATCTGCGTTTGGGGAGTCATGAATAATCTTGTACAGTTCATGCTTTAGTGCAATTTGACGATCTTGGCCTTTTAAATGGAGAGGAAGTGATGCGATAGTTTGGCTTCGAATCCGAATGCAAGCCCATACCGCAGAGAGTTTTAATGCTTTTTCGGCATCAATAGTAGTGCCTGTCCCGGTTGACTGACTGATAAAAGGTTCAATAGATGTGCCTTTATCTAACCGCTTCCCACCACTAAAAATGCGATCATAAAATCGAGACCACCAGTTTTTATCATTTAAAGTTGTCATGCAATGATGATGTCCTGTAAAAATAAATCAATATTTTGCGGTGCTTCCGCTGTTTCAGATATGCCACGGGCCATAGCTAAAGCCACCATTCCGTCAATTCTTCCTGTTGCCTTGTGTTTCTCAAATTTTCTGTTACCTGCCGGATCTTTGGTAATAACGGTGTTTGCCGCACACATTGTTAAAACAGGGTTCATTCCATGGCATAACTGTCCATTGAGCAAATCACTTTCCAAAGCATCGATTGCTGGAGACATATCTTTAAAGCCTTGTCCAAATGGGACTAAGGGCAAATTGACGCCTTGAAGTTCCATCTCCTTTTTGAAAATATCAATCCGCCAACGGTCAAAAGCGATTGCAGCAATATCAAAATCACTTAAAATTTCCGCAATATCTCGCACGACGTGCCCATAATCGACAGTTGCACCCGGTGTTGTTCGAATAAAACCTTGTTTTGCCCAAACATCATAATGAGCACGATCCCGCTTAGCTCTATCTTCTAAACCTTGTTCTGGCGTCCAAAAATACGAATAAACATTGACTTTTCCGTTAAAATCCTTCGCCGTAAGAATTAACGCTGTTAAATCGGTACGAGCAGACAAATCAAGACCACCATAAACAGTTAAACCATCAGGGTTTTGCTGTTCGTTACCATTCTCTTTCCAAACATCAATACTGACGAATGTTGAAACTGTACTCACTCGCTGATTAAGATTTAGATTTCGAAATGTATTTTCAAAACTTGGCATGCGATTGGCTTTGTCTGCGAGTTTACGAATATCTTCTTCACTACGAAAAACACCTAAGGCGGGATTTGCTTGTTTCCATGCTTTCGGTTCGGTAATCTTTAAATCTTTATCGGCACTATAAACATGGCAAACGGTATGGGGATCATTACTGTTTTTTGCATCATCAATCCAAATCGACAGCAAATCGCCATCGTTTGCTGCCTGTGTACTGATTGTGAGTAAAAGCGGATTTTTATGTGCACCTTGTGCGGTAGTAATTGCATCGACGAACGCAGATTGGCTACCTTGGACCTGTCCAACTTCATCCAAAATCGCAAGAACTGGCGATAACCCTTGAGCCGTTTTTCCGTCTGCGGCTAAGGCTTTGTATTCAACATTCATTGGTAAACCAATAAGACGTTTACCACTTGGTTTAATTGATACATGTTTAGCAAGAGCAGGATTGAGCTGAACCATCTTTACCGCTAGATTAAAAACTAAAGAAGCCTGTTCACGACTTAGTGCGCCACTCACAATTTGGCTATTTAATTCAGCAACTGGCCCAATCAAATGGGCTAATAACAAACAAGCAATTAATGCTGTCTTCCCATTCTTACGACCGATAGATAAAATACCATGGTTAGTCACTTGCTTATTATCATAAACGCTGATAATGAAATCCTTTTGAAATTTCTCTAGCTTTATCGGCTGCCCAACTAAAGCACCTTCAGGAACTAGGCAATATTTTTCAATAAACGCTATTACCTTTTCCGCTCTCGTCATTAATTCAACCTTGCAATTAATCCGTCATCTTCCTGCATATTTGCTCTTGCTTCTTGGTAAAGTTTATTTTTATTAACTTGATCACGACTCTCACCGTGTGTTGCTCTACTGTGAATCTGTAAACTCCGACACATTTGAATTTCCGAAGCCCAAAGATCCTTTACAACCACATGAAGCGGATGCAATTTTGGTAATCCATTTTCACTGAGGAACCATCTTTTAGTACTCTGCAACTCTTTCTCATACTCTTCAATTTCAATATAAAGCCTCGCAAGTTTCACCGCGCGCTCTAAATCAATGGGGGTCCAATTATCACGGCTTGTGACAATACTTTCCCAATATCGCATTTCTTTTTTTGTGAGTTTTTGTGGCGGCAAGATCTGAGATTGCGCAGAAATTGAAGCTTGTATTCTTGCCGAAGTACTATCACTTCGGGGTTTTCTTCCGCTCATAAATAACTTTCC
>LVZB01000013.1 GCA_023101485.1 Pasteurellaceae bacterium Macca
GCCACTCTTGGTTTAAAGCCTCTTGCTTGAAAGGCGTTAAAGGCTTGCATTGCAATATATTCGTGAGGGTCTTGTCGTCTATCAAAGGCGACATTTGCGAATAAGGGAGCTAACATTGCTTTGGTGTAGCCTAAATTGTTGCGATACTCGGTAACGTGGGTATAAACCTTTGAGGCAAAGGGAGAATTTAAGGCTCGCAAAGGTGGTTCTAGCGTTGCCAATAATTCAAGGTGTTGTGTAAAGCAAACCAATTGCTCAGTAATACGTTGCGGTTGTCTTCGCTCATTTCTACTGTGAATGTTAGTTCGGGAATTGCAAGCGGTCGATTTTCTGCGTTTTTTTGCCCTTCTCCTTTGTGCATAGCTAAAAACGCTCTTAGCACAACAAGGTGGAATTTTGGGGAAATCCAAGTGGCATAGGCGAGGGCTAATTCTTCGCAAGCGTATGTGCCACGATAACGCCCACCATTGATTGAATTAACCAGTCTAGGAATTTCTAGACTGCTTTCTTTATGTAATTCTTCGATCAATTCTTGGGTTTGTTTGTTAGCAAGAAATAAAGACGGTTGATGACGAGGTTCATTTCCACCGATTTTATGAAGGTCATTTAAGGAATAGAGATTATCAAGCGTACGAATAGTAGTGTTGAGAATAGTTAAGTTTGTCATAAAGACCTCTGATGATTTAGTTAATAGAGATGATCACTTAGTGGGTGATCGGGCTTCAACTACCGCATCAGACGGCGGAACTTATTTCCCGAAGGTATTTTATTAAGTTCTCTCGACCCGATCATAGATCGCACTATGATTTTTCTAATGGCAGGAAAAAATCACAGATTTTAGGTACAAAAAACCGCTTGCTGACGGGTGCGGATTTCCGCTGATGTTTAGTAGTGAAAAAAGATTAAACAAAAAGCCCTTGCTGTCAAGGGCTTGGAGAGATTAAGCAACGCCTAACTGTAATTGTTTGCCTAGCGAACGTAGGGCATTGTGGATAGTGTCAATTTCGTGTTGTGGTGAATGTTGGTAACTCGTTGGCATTTCTTGCGGTTTAACGCCGATTCTTCGGCTAATTCGCTTTGGGAAACCCGTTGAGCCACCATTTCATTTAGTAACAAAACTTTGGCAAAGACACTTGCTGGCAATTCGATAAGTTGTTCATCTGCCATTGGTTCGCTAGGCATTGGCACAGTGCGGAAATCTTCAAAGTAGAACTCCATTGCGGTGATGAGTGCATCTTTGCCATTGCTTGGGCTTCGGTGAGATTGTCGCCACAGGTAATCGCTTCGGGAATATCTCGAAAGGTAACAGCGTATAGACCGTTTTTCATCTTGTTCAAATTTTGCGGGATAAAACATTTTTGCTCCTTAAAATGCCCCCTTTCAGGGGCATTGGTTAGATTAAACCAAGTTGCTTTTTAATCGCTATCTCTGTTGGCTTGGGAATTTCTTGCCCTTTATGCTTTGAGAGAGTGGATTGCTTGCCGTTGTAGTAGAGTTTGAGGTGGTTACTGCCTGCTTTTACTTCAACGCCTTGCCGTTGCAACCATCTTAAAAGTTCACTTTGTTTCACTGTGCCTCCGTGTTGTTTTAAGATGCGAGTATTGTAAACAAAATGTTTAAGATGGCAAGAAAAATCAACAAAAATGTTTAAAATATTTCAAAGAGAAGGGAAACAATGCCAATCACACTTGAACAGCGTGGCAACGGGCTAGAAGCCTTGTTGCAACAACTTCAACAGCTCAAAGCCCAAGCGGTTTATGTGGGCGTACCAGATTCTGCGAACCCTACCGTAGAAGGTACTTCACTCAATCTAGCAACGCTGGCGGCGATTTTAGAGCTTGGCAATGAACGTATCCCTTCTCGCCCTTTTTTACGGCAAACCTTGGCAGACAATCAGCAAAAATATGTTGAATTTTTTTGCTGAACAATACCAATCCGGCGTGGAGATTCCATTGATTTATCAACGCTTAGCGTTAATGGTGCAAGGTGATGTGCAAGAAAATATTGCCAACGGAGACTGGACAGCCAATGCCCCAAGTACCATTAAACGCAAAAAATCCAGCCGACCGTTAATTGATACGGGGCATTTACGGCAGTCTATTATTGGAGTTGTCAGATGAGATTACTGAATCAATCAGCCCGTTTTCGCAATCGGCGATTTCGTCAGACCATACAAGTCAAACGGCTTGCCGGTCAGCATTCAGTGTCGGGGTTTAAGGCGGAATACGTTGAAGAGCGTTTGACGGCTATCGTTATCCCCACGACACCGCAAGATATGTTGTTATTGCCAGAACAAGAGCGGTAATTTGCCGTCAATTAAAGTCTTGACCTTGGTTGCCCTGAATATTGGGGATTTGGTTTTGCACCAAGGGATAGAATACAAAATCCAAACCAAAGCACACTGGGGAGATTATGGATACCATCACCAAATCGCAGTTCGACATAGCCCAACTGCGAAAGTGGATTCAACAGGCTTTGCAACTGCCTGAACAAGCGGTGATTTCTGCGGGATTACCTGAAAATGCGTTGTCAGCGTTTATTACGGTAGATGTGGCATTTAGCCGTGAAATCGGCAGTAGTGTTCGGCGATTTACAGGGAGCGAGGAGTGGATTTACACCGCTTTGCTTTCCACGGTTAGCTTGTCGGCGTATGGTAAAAATGCCTATTTCGTGGCGAATAAACTCCGCACGCTATTACAAAGCTCAGCGGCTTTGTCGTTTTTCAAAGCCCAGAAAGCAGGCATTGTGAGCTTTTCGGATGTGCGTAATCTCACCGCTACCGTGGGGGCAGATTATGAAGAGCGTGGGCAGTTCGATATGGTGATTTCCCATTCACATGTTGTCGCTGTGCCGTTGGATGCTATCGCCCAAGTCGATATTCACACCCAAACTTTTTCCCATTCATCTATTCAACCGATTACAGAGGAGTAATCATTATGGCAATGTCCATTCAAAATGTGGTCAATGTGCAGATTAATACCACGCCGAAATCCGCCGTGCGTAAATCTTTTGGCATTGTAGCCCTTTTTACGATTGAGCGAGGTCAGGCATTTAATGATGCCAAAACCCGTTATGTCTATGTGAACAGTCAGCAAGAAGTGGAACAGCTTTTTGGCGCAACTTCCGAAACCGCAAAAGCGGCACTGCCGTTTTTTGCTCAATCGCCCCGTGCTAAACAGTTGGTGATTGTTCGTTGGAACAAAAATGAAACCACGCTCCCCGCCCAAGCGAATCAGTTAGCTGGCGTGCCGATTAACAGCTTAATTGATGAGTTTAAACGCATTACCAGCGGTCAATTTTCACTGCCTGTGGGCGAGAAAGTCATTCAAGTCAGTGGTTTAAATTTAACTGAGTGTGCAGATTTCACCGCGGTTGCCACTAAAATCAATGCGGAATTTACCAAGCAGAAACTAGGCATTACGGCAAGTTTTGATACCACGGGTAGTCGTTTTCTGTTTACCAGTGATACCGTCAATGCACATCCGAGTACTGTATTGGGCTTTGTCAGTGAAGGGAATGGCAGTGGGCAGAATATCGGGAGTATGCTGAAACTCCAAGCAGGGCAAGCCTTTCAAACCTTGGGCAAAGCCGCCTTAACCATTCAAGCGGAAACGGTAGGCGAGGCGTTATTAAGCGTGAGCGAAGTGAATAATGACTGGTACGCCTTTACCTTTTCCACGCAATTAACCGATGAACAACTGGAAACGGCGGCGAAATTTGCCCAAGCCAACGACAAACTTTTTGGTGCTAATGTGATTTTACCAGCTCACCTGGAATGGTCGCCAAATAATATCTACAAAAAAATGTACGATGCAGGTTTATTCCGTGTGTTGCCGATGTTTGATAAAAACGATCTCTATCCGTGTTCTTCGGCGTTGGCACGACTGCTTTCGATGAACTTTGCAGCGAACAACTCCACCATTACGTTGAAATTCAAAACGCAGCCAACGATTACCGCAGATGAGATCACCGCAACCGAACACGCCAAAGCCAAACGATTAGGGATTAACACCTACACCTACTATGATGATGTGGCTATGATTGCCGAAGGAACGGTGCTGGGTGGGCGATTTGCTGATGAAATTGTGATTCTTGATTGGTTTCGAGATGCGGTGCAAAAAGAGGTCTTCGCTCGACTATATAAATCACCAACCAAAATCCCTTTAACAGATGCCGGTCAAGCCATTTTAATGGCCGCCGTGGAGAAAGTCTGCCTAGAAGGCGTTTATAACGGGGCATTCGCACCGGGCGTTTGGACGGGCGACAGCTTCGGGAATTTACACACCGATGACTACCTTGAAAAAGGCTTTTATGTCTATGCCGCGCCGATGTCTACCCTCTCGGATAGCGACCGAGAACAGCGTAAAGCCACGCCGATTCAAGTGGCCGTGAAACTCGCCGGAGCGATTCATCACGTGGATGTGTTAGTGAATTTTAATCGCTAATGTTCGATAGCCGACTTTGAGAAAAGTCGGTTTTTCTTTCTGATTATTAAGGAATTTTCTATGGCAACATTCGATCCAAAACAAGTTATTGTGCTATTAGACGGGCGTGAAATCAATGATTGGTCTGATGGCAGTGATGTGATTAACGCCACAAACCAAGTGGATGCAGGTTCTATGGTAATAGGCGCAGATGGACGGGGAATTTTTATTGCTAACCCTGATAAATCGGGCAAGTTAGTGTTAAAAACGAAACAGCATTCGGCGGATAACGCTTTTTTAAGCAAATTATTCAATCAACAGAAAA
This sequence comes from Pasteurellaceae bacterium Macca, assembly GCA_023101485.1. Lineage (GTDB taxonomy): Bacteria > Pseudomonadota > Gammaproteobacteria > Enterobacterales > Pasteurellaceae > LVZB01. The sequence goes on from LVZB01000013.1 coordinate 4,750, forward strand.
ACGACATCAAAAGTTATACGCCGGTCACGTTGGTGATTCGTGATTTGCTTAATGATGATGTATTAAGTGCCACCAAAGGTTATTTCACCACCCCACCGACTTTTGTGCGTGGCAATGGACACAATGCCCAAACCTGGACGTTGGTCTTTGAGCAAATGACGATGACGTTTGAAAAAGGAGTGCAGTAATGGACGCACAGAAAAAAATTGAAATCGATAATGTCGATTATGTGATGACCCCTGCGAATGCCATGTCCTCTTGGGTGGCGTTAAAAAATGCGTTTAAATTAGTGCAAGGGGTCGATTTATCGGCAAATTCTGGCAACGATAAACAAGCCGTGGGGATGGCATTACTCACCCGCTTACTCGGCTCACTAGGAAGTGAAGAAGTTCGTGCATTGGAAACCATTGTGTTAAAACACACTTCTGCTCGCTTGTTGGATGGCACAACCTATCGCTTATCGGAGAAATTTGATGAGCACTTCAATCAACACCGCTCGCATCTTTTACGGATTTTAACTGAGGGGGTGATTTATCAATTTGCGGATTTTTTCAAAGGTGGGAGCGCATTGCTCAGCGCTATGCCACAGCTGAAAGCAACACCCAATCTCAATTAACGACAGGTAGTGTCGTTGATTGGTTTATCTTCACCCCGATTACTAAACATTACTGCACCTTAAACGAATTGAGAACAGTCTATTCATTGGCTGACTTGTTGTCTTTCCACGAGGTGATCGCCGAATTACACGAAATGGAAGCCCACAATGCTACTGAACGAACTGCTCATCAAAATTGGCATCGATACCGATAGTGATGCCTTTGCTCAGCTCAACACCTTTGTCGAACAGGTTGGCAATTCCGCCGAACAAGCGGTCGATTTTTTAGGGAATTTTGCTGACACAGCAGAAAACGTGAGCCAGACTGTGAGTGAGCGTTTAGGTGATGTGCAAGTTGAATTGCCTGATACACCCCTTGATACGCAAGCCATTGAGCAGTGGCTAACGGGTATCGGTCAGGCATCTGACGTATTAGGCAATTTAACGGAAGAAATCAGCCAATTTGAACAACGCTCGGAAACCATGACCCCAGAAGCGGCGTTAAATGGTTGGTTGGATAAACTCGTTCAATCTGAGCATGTGTTTGCCGAAATGGGTATTTCCATGGAAGATCGGGGGCAGGCGCTTGCTGACATGCTGTTAGAAATGGGGGCAAGTGCCGAGCAATCAGAATCGGTGTTACTTGCGCTTTCAGAACAGCTTAATAAAAATACCCAACAGCAAGAAATTGCTCAGCAATCTTTATCCTCTCAGCAACAAGTCCTTGAAAAAGATAATCACCAACGTATTCAACAAACACAAACGCTAGGAAAGCAAACTCAGTCCATTGAAAAGCAGACTCAAGCGTTGGAAAAACAGTCCCAAGCCGAAAAAGAAAATGCTGTTCAAACTCAAAGTTTAACAAAGTCCATTATTAGCCTTGCGGCAACAAAAGTGGGACTTGATGGGCTGGGTGACAGTTTTGAGAAATTTGGTGGCAAACTGGGGAAATCACTCACATTAGGCAAGGCAATCGCTGGACTTACTGCAGCAATCGGTGCAGCCGCTGTCGGGTTAGTGGCTTTTACTAAATCACAGCTTGAAGCGTTAGATGCAGTGCATCAACTGGCGAATGTAACCGGGGAATCTGCGGAGCGGATTTATCAACTGGGTAAAGTCGCCGAAGTGAATGGTTCTTCGATAGAAGCCGCGCAGTCAAGTATTGAGGGGTTATCTAAAACAATTGGTGAAGCTGCATCGGGAATTGGTCGAGGCGCAAAAACCTTTGAGCAGTATGGCTTGAAAGCGAAAAATGTGCGTGGTGAGGTTAAAAGCACCACAGAAATTATGGGCGACGTTGCCGACAAAATGGAAAAAATGTCCAAAGCCGAGCAAATGGCGATGTTGTCTAAACTGGGCATTGATAGCTCTATGATTCAAACTTTACGTCTTGGGCGTAAAGCTTTAGAAGAGGAGATGGAAAGAAGAAAAGCGCTGACTTTTGGCGTAGGGACGGCAGAAAATGCCAAAACTGCCGCGGATTTTAATGATGCGATGACCACACTTTCTCAAATCTTTAAAAGTTTAGGGGAATATCTTGCCCTCCGTCTTGCCCCGATTATCACCGAGATTGCCGAAGCCTTTGCGGATTTTGCTGCCGAAAACGGCGATTTATTTACGGGATTTTTAGATGTCATTGGTAGCGTGCTGGGCTTTTTATTCGATTTTATTCGCGCTATTGGTCGTGTTATTGAGGGGGTTTTTGGCTGGAAGGTGGCGTTGGGCATTTTGGGGGCGGCCTTGTTATGGGTCAGTAAAGGAATGTTGCTGGCATTTGCCACGAGTCCAATTGCTTGGTTGATTGCGGCTCTTGTCGGTTTAATTCTCCTCGTTGAAGATTTTATGGTTTACTTAGACGGTGGGGAAAGTGCCTTAGGGGATTTTTGGGAACCCTTCAAACAAGCATTGATTTGGGTGAAAACAAAATGGAATGAGCTGATGCAAGCCTTTGAAGATAACCCCATTGAAGCCACATTTAGCTTGATAACCGATTTAATCTTACTGCCGTTTAAATTAGCGTTTGAAGCTGTTGTGGCGGCGTGGGAATTACTCACGGGGCAGAAAATCAATCTTGATGGCATTCGTAAAACCTTTGAAAAAATCAAAGAGCTGATTATGAATGCCTTCCGCAAGGCCTTTGATTGGGCGATTGAGCTTTGGAATAGCATTGTCACCAAATTCGGCGGTGAACCGATTGAAATCAAAGCCCAAGTGAAAACAGAAGCATTGGATGACACTTTACAAGCGGTCAGCAGTGTCGCTAATTTTGCAACAGGCATTGCGGGTATTGCTCAAGCTCCGACAATAGCCCAACAAGGGGCAACCAGCAATACACAAAACACGGATAATCGCCAAACTAACAGTAACAACAAAATCACCAACCACTACACTATCAACGAGGCAAAAGATGCCAAAGCGACAGCGCGAGAAATTGACGTCAATCAACGTGCGATGTTGAATGCACAATCGACTGTGGTGGGGTAACTTCAGGTAATCATTATGTTCAACCAAACCCAACTCTCTAACCGTACGATTGGCACCATTATTTTAGATGCCACCACGAGTGAAGATCACACCTCTGAATTGGCGATTTCTGAAAACCCGATTGAAAGCGGGGCAATGATTGCCGATCATGCCGTGTTAAAGCCGAAAAGTATTACGATTTCAGGGGTAGTGGTGGATCATGACCATGGTAAAAGCCCCTTAGAGCAGTTAGGTGTACCACACATTCGAGGGGTAACAGATTTTTTAGATAAAGTCCCTTTGCCGTTTAAAGTGGTTACACAAACCCAACAAGCGATAGCACGGGCAAATCGTTTACTTAATCAAGGTAGTTATCTACTAAAACAAGCCGTAAATGGCTACGAACAGGCACGAAGTCTTGCCCCTTTCTTGCCTGATTTCGGTTTAGGGGGACAAGATAATTCCGCTAGTCTCGGGCGAGTGCAAAAATGTTATGCCGATTTAGTGGCTTGTCAAAAGTCGGGGCAGACAATTGAGATTCAGACAGGCATTCATCTTTATAAAAATATGTTGATCGAGAGTGTTTCTGTACGACAAGGAATGGAAGGGAGTGCTGAATTTACAATCTCAGCCAAAGAAGTTGTTATCGTAGAAACCCAAACGACCGCGAGTCGTAACACAGGGCGTTCATCTTCAAATAAGAAGGGGAAGTCAAGAGGTCCTATGGGTAAAAAGAAAAGTGGTCGAGCGGCAAACCAATCTGCCCCGAAAACACAGCGTGGTCATACTCAAACAAAGCCTGTATCAGAGAATAAACGTTCAGTTTTAGCGAAGATCTTTCATTAATGGAAAAAATTAATTTAACTATTGCCCCATATCAAGAGCAAACGATAGTCTTTAACAGCTTTACCTTGCGCATTACTGTCCGATTAAACAGCCTTGGGCAGTTTTTTGCGTTAGATGTTTATGATGTGATTGCACAGCGTTATTTCTGCCAGGGTTTAGCGATAGCGTGTGGCGTCCCTCTGTGTTGGCGAGGCACTCAGCCGTTCTGTTTTTGGCTGAATGATGACAGCAATTTTGGGCTTGACCCCGTTTCTGTGGCAGATTTAGCCCGTTGTTCCTTATTTATTTTGCATAAAAGTGAGATTCAACAATGAAACAATTTGGCAGACAACTACGATTAACGCTATCCGGTAAAGGACAAAGCCTGATTATTGATAATTTGCGTGTTGCCTTTGAAATTGAAAAGACTATTAACGAAAAACCGAACCCCGCTTCTATTCATATTTGGAATCTCAATCGCAACCATCTCAACCAATTATTAAGTAAACAGCTCAATGAGGTGAGCCTTGATGTTGGCTATGGTGAATTACGGATGATTTACCAAGGCGAAATCCTACAAGCCAAAATCAAGCGAGATGGGCTTGATTTTGTGATGTCGTTAGAATGTGCAGATGGTTACACGGATTATTCCACCGCACGATCAGCCGTGACACTTAAAGCTGGCTCAACGGATGAACAGATCGTTACAGAAATCCAAAAAACCTTGAAAAAGACCCAAAAGGGGGCAATGGCATTTACCTCTCAACGACAACTTCCTCGGGGTAAAGTGCTCAGTGGTGATAGTCGAGAAATTCTCAATCGGATTGCGAAAAATCATCAAGCCGATTGGTCGATTCAAGACGGCAAGCTCATTTTCTTACCGAAAGCATACACTCTCCATGAAGAAGCAGTATTACTCTCCCAGCAAAGCGGGATGATAGGAATGCCAGAGCATACGGACGAAGGGTTAGAAGTAAAATGCTTATTAAATCCCGCTTTACAAATTGGTGGGGTAATTCAAGTTGATTCAATTATCGACCATTTTGACGGGGAATACAAAATCGTCAAACTCGCCCACAGTGGTGATAATTACCAAGGCGATTGGCTTTCTAAAATGACAGTGGTTGGGGGGAAATTTCAGAAAGTGGAGAAGAAAAGTGAGAAAAAAGAAAAAGGGGATACTTCCCCTTCTCATTAAGCGAATACCGGTGTGAGGTGTAAAAGCGTTGTGTCTTGCTTTTGCTCTGCTTGCCATAAATCGTAATTGGCTTGCATGGCAAGCCACGTTTCTGCGTTGATATTGAGTACTCTTTCTAGCCTTAGCGCCATTTCAGCGGTGACAGCAGACTTGCCGTGAATAATACGAGAAAGCGTTACCCGTGTAATATCAAGGTGTTTAGCAAGGGTTGTTACGCTTATTTCAGCACGGTCTAAATAATCTTGAATAAGTCTGCCTGGGTGGGCGGGGTTGTGCATACGCATTGTCTTCTCCTAGTGATAATCTTGATAGTCCAGCACTTCGATATGTCCATTCTCAAATTTAAAGGTTAATCGCCAGTTGCCATTGACTTTAATTGACCAATGATCTTTTAGATTACCTTTTAGCGGGTGCAAATCCCAATCAATGACCTGGATGTCAGAGAGGGATTTTGCCGCATCTAGAAAGGATAACTGTAAATTTAAACGGTTTGCATGCTTGGCTTGAATGTCTGCTGTTGAACCCGTTTTAAAGAATTTTTCGAGCCCTTTATGCCTAAAAGATAAAATCATTTTTGCTCCTGACTGTATAGAAGAACTATACACTAAATAACAAAATTTGTAAAGAGTAACGATACAATGAAAAACTATGACTATCTCAATGCCACGCCCGAAACCGCAACAGATGCTCAAATTGAGCAAGCTCAGAAACAAATCCACACGGCATTGCCAGCTAAAGTGGTGACCTTTAACCCAGCTAATCAAACGGTCACACTTGCAGTGCAGATTAAGCAACTCTTAATGGATAATCAGAAAGTCGATATTCCTCCCCTTGTCGATGTGCCGGTGAGCTACCCTCGGGGTGGTGGTTTTTGTGTGACATTTCCTTTACAAGCGGGAGATGAAGGTATGGTGATTTTTAGTGAACGCTGTATTGATGGCTGGTGGCAATCGGGGCATGCCAGTGAGCCGTTAGATATTCGATTTCATGATCTCTCCGATGGGATGTTTATCCCAGGAATTTGTTCAGTGCCGAATGCGGTTAAAGGCTTTTTTACAAACGGTCTGTCTTTACAAACACTTGATGGTGCCACGTTCATTCGGCTAGAAGAGGGCAAAATCACGATTCAAGGCGATATTGTTCATACTGGTAATACCAATCAACAGGGTTCAACTACCGTCAGTGAGCAAGTGATGGCAAAAAATATTATTGGTTCGGTAGATGTAACTGCCGGAGGAATTTCTGGAAAATCCCATACCCATAGCGGTGTAGAGAGTGGTAATAAACAAACAGGAACCCCACTATGAGAGTAAGACGATTAGATGCAGAACATGATTGGACTTTTGGGCAAGGCTTGGGGAATTATGCCTCACAGTCTGAAAGTGTTGCTCAGCGAGTGAAAACGGCGCTTTGGTCATTTGAGGGTGATTGGTTTTTAGATCTTGAACATGGATTGCCGTGGTTCGAGATGATGGAACGGATTGATTGGGCAAGAATTGAGCGAGAGGTTAAAGGGTGCGTACTGCAAACGGAAGGTGTACAAGCAATTACAAATTATCACGCTACACTGACCAATACCCGTATTTTACTGATTGAAGTTAGCTACCTCGATGAATATCAACAATCCCACCAAGTCAGCTATCAAGGAAATTGAGTATGAGTGAAATTAACGAAAATGGGCTTCAAATTGATCGTCTTGATGAAGTCGTCGAGCGTATCAGCCAAGGCTTTCGACAAATCTACGGGCAGAATATTGATCTCTCCCCAGATAGCCCAGATGGCCAATTAGTCGGGTTGTTAGCACAAATGGTCATGGATCAGAATGAATTATTAGAAAACGCTTACCGTCAAATTGACCCCGATTTAGCTTCCGGCGCTTGGCTTGAGCAGCGAGTGGCTTATGCGGGGCTAGTGCGTGGAAAAGCAAAATATAGCTATTTACCTGCGGTCGTTTTAACAGGCGAGCCACTCGCCACTATTCCGGCTGGGGTCATTATTTCGGACACGACCAAAACACGCTGGGTATTACAAAATAGCGTGACGCTCAATGCCCAAGGTTCAGCGAAAGCGGACTTTCGCAGTGAAGAATTGGGAGCATTTAATGTTCCCGTCCACACAGCAATGACAATAGAAACGATCACTTTTGGTTTACATTCAGTTACTACTCAAACAGAAAGTCAAATTGGGGCGGAAGAAGAGAGCGATATCGAATTACGCCAACGTTTTTTTCTAAGCCGTTCTCGTAATGCCACAAACTCTGTTTCATCACTCGAAGGAAAACTCCTTGCTTTGCCTGATGTTCGCCAAGTCAGCATTCTGGAAAATAATTTAGCAGAGACAGATAAAAATCAACTTCCCCCGCATTCGATTAATGTCATTGTTTTAGGTGGCGATGAACAGCAAATTGCCCAGGTAATTTATCATAACAAAGGTGGTGGCACAGGAATGAAAGGCGAGACAGAAATTCGCATTCGACATAATGAAAAAGAACGCCTGATTCGTTTTGACAAAGCCAAACAAGTTGATATTCATCTGAGTACTGTAGTTGTGAGAGATAAGGATTTTACTGAAATCGATCACGAAGGCGTTAAACAGGCAATTAGTGCACTCCCTTTTAAGATTGGCGAGAATGTGAATTTATCTCGTCTTTATACGCCAATTAATACGGTTGGGGGATTTTGGGTGCAATCACTAAAAATTGGGCGAAACAGCCATTCCTTGGTGGAAAGCAATATTGCATTATCTCCCCGAGAAATTGCGCGCTTTTTGCCTGAAAATATCCATATTGAGGTGCGTTAATGGCGTATTCTGATTTATTAATTTGGCAATACCAAAACAAACCTAAGGCGTTAGCGACCATTCAATTGTTAGAGGTGGCTTTTGCTGGGCCTTTTCAGCTTTTATCTACCTTGCCAGATGTGCTAAATATTGAGACAGCAACGGGGAAAAATTTAGATGTGATCGGTCGCCATATCGGGCAATTTCGCGTATTAAATGGTTATGCGCTAAGGAAATTCTTTGGATTTAAAGACAGCCCATTGGCGTTGAGTTTTAGCCGACAACGGCAAGGGGGTGGTGAGTGGTATCGTCGGCGTGATCCACTAGCGGATTCAGTGCGATTAAGCGATGAGGATTACCGATTTTTAATAAAATGCCGAATTTTGAAGAATTACCAAACGGGCACGCTACCGAATATTATCGAAGCGGCCCGTTTTTTATTTGGAGAAAACAGCAATGCAGAAGATAACTACGATATGACCGTTTCGATTTACATTTCCGCTAATACTCTTAACGCCTTTAAGCGTTATGCCATTGAGCATTTAGATATACTCCCTCGTCAAGCAGGGGTAAATTTTCACTATGTTATAGGATGAGACTATGCCCGTAATGAAAAGACCTGATGAGCAGATCTTCGCAAGTTCTGCCAAAGATAACGAAGTTCAAACATTCCCCAATCTTACCAGAGGTTGGGGAATTTCTTTTGAGCAAACCCAAGGTATTCCACCAATGGAATGGTTTAATTTTCTGTTTAAACGCCTAGATGAGGCATTGTTATACCACCTCCAACGCGGTTTGCCAGAGTGGAGCGCCAATACAGATTACCCACAGCATGCATTTGTTCAACATCAAGGTAAAACTTATCGTGCATTAAGAGCGAATAAGAAAAAATCCCCAGACATCGCAATGTCTGCCGACTGGGTTCAATGGGCGGGTGATTACAGCTTGGCGAGTTTGACCCAAAAAGGCATTGTGCAACTTAGTTCTGAAACTGGGAGCAATGCAGAAGATAAAGCAGCAACCCCCAAAGCGGTTAAGACAGTGAAGGATTTAATCGATGCACTGAACCGAAATTTGAGCAACTATATTCCGAATAGTAAAAAGTCCTCGGCGACAAATTCGGCAAGTAACGATACCGTGGCGACATCAGCGGCAGTGAAGGCGGTGAATGACAATGCGAATAGCCGGTTTTCTAAACAAGGTGGGGAAGTTTCGGGCAGAATAACAATTCGAAATGGGGATTATTCTGGGATTGACCTGATGAATGATGCAAAGTATCGATTCATTTTGGAAACGAAGCCCCATAATAACAATGATATTGGTACCATAATTTATCGTAATAGCGCTTGGGAAAATGAAGCGCAAATCAAGATACCTAAAAAGACGGGCACATTGGCTATTTTTGAAGAAGTTCTTTCCCAACAAGGCGGGACGTTACGGGGTATTTTAGAAATCGATACAACCAACAGTTTCTTAAGAGGTAAACGCAAGGGCAATCATGGTTGGTATATCGGTTTTCAGAATAGTGAATCAGATGACGCCTATTTTTATCATTACATTTATGAAACTTATGTCGCACTAAAACAGAATGCTGCAGAATTCAATAAGAATGTTATTGCACCGGATTTTCAAACCAACAAAGGGAAGCGTTTAAGCAGTGCATTACAAAAAAGTGATATTGCCGTGATTTCAGGTTCCCTCACTAATGGCGCGACCCTTCCTCTTCCATCAGGATTTAATCAAAACCAATGTCGTTGGTTAGTTTCAATTAAAGCGGATGTGAATATTGACCGAGTGAAAAAATCGGATTTAGAAAATACGCGTACAGAGTGTTATGTTGATAATAATCGCCGAGTTGTGGCAAGAGTGATTAGTCGAGGGGGAACACATACCGAATCGAAAACAGGCATACGTTATGATAATTCGGAAGCAAATTATATTGTGATTGGGATTAAATAGGAGGGGAGCGTATGTATTATTTATTTGATAAACAAGGTCATTATTTAGGGAATTGCGACCTTTCCCCTAACCTTGATGATCTTGCTAGTCGTGAAGAAGTGGCTGTCGAGTGTGATCAAGTTTTCATTCGCCCTGTGTTAACACAAGGAAAAATCATAGAGCAAGGTTTGCCTCCAAGTGATTTTCATGAATGGAATGGCAATAAATGGGTGCTTTCCAAAGACAAGCAAGCGGACATGTTAGCCCAAGCGAAGGCGAATAAACTCGCGGACATCAATCGTCAAGCCCAAGTCTTTGTGGATGCGATTGCTGATACCAACACCACCCCCGACTTTGAGCGGGAAACTTGGCAGGAACAAGCCAACGAAGCGAAGGCGTGGAAAGCGGATGCCACAAGCCCGACGCCAGTGTTAGAGACGATTGCCAGCGCCCGAGGCATTCCCCTTGATATTTTGCGGGAAAAAGCCTACGAAAAAGCCATCGGTTATCAGCTTTTAGGCGCCACAGTGGCTGGGCAACGGCAAGCCTTAGAAGACCGGTTAAAGCAAGCAAATACGCTTGAAACGGTAGCGGCAATTGAGGTGGCATTCTTTTTACCTACTGCGAACAAGGAGAATGTAAATGACGTTTAAACAGTGGTTAAAACAGGTTTTTATCGGGCTTGACCAATTTATCAATACCCTTGCTTTTGGTTATGCGGATGAAACGATTTCTAGCCGTTGTTACCGTAAGTACATTTTGCAAGGCGACAAAAAGTGGCGCTGGAAAATTCTCTATCATGTTGTTAATGGGCTATTTTTCGATAAAAACCATTGCAAAGAAGCCTATGAAAGTGAGATTGAGCGCAAGCAGTACCCTGAGTTTTATCGCCAAGGAGGTCAGGAATGAAAATCACCCGAAAGAATATTCAACTCAAGCAAGGGGGTGATATTTCCCTTGTTGTTAAGCTCCGTCAACGTAATGAAGAAGGTGTAGAAATCCCTTTTGATTTAACGCAGGTTGAGCGATTAGACCTACACGCCGTCAGCCGAGGTGAACGGGTGTTAGCCCTTTCGAGTGTGGCGCAAAATATCGAAATCTCAGACCGTGAACAAGGGGTATTGGTATTGCATTTTTCGGCGAGAAGCACCCAGGAGGCGGGGTGGTTAGAAGCGGAATATGATCTGCAGATGATGATTGCTGGGAAGGTGCGAACAGTACTGGAAGGCGCGATTCAACTCTCCCCTGATGTTACTCGGCTATGAATAAGCTATGAATGACAACATTATTGCCACCCTAGAAACACCTCAACCACTCGTGGTAGAAATCGCCTCCCTCATTGAAATCACTGCGATAGTGGAAATGGGGAATCCAATAAAACAGGAGGAAGAGGTGGACTTTTTAACTTTATATAATCTTTCTAAAATTTAAGGAAACACAATGACTAAACAAAATAACTTAATCTTAACTTTTGAGCAGATCGGACGAGATATTAAAGCGTTAAATCAAGCGCAAACTCAAAGCGGAAGAGCTTTGGGGGTGGTAAAATCCGAATTGCAGAAAGCCATTTTTAAGGCAAAACAGGAGTTAAAAGTCGAGATTTTAGGTGTCGATGTGGATGCTGCTCTTGATACACTTCGAGAAATCGGAGATAAACTCAAAGAAGGATCTAGCGTACCTGAGGCAATTACTCAGAAGTTGAGTGACATTACGAACAAACTCAACGAACAGGAAGAGAAATTAAATGATCTCGCTAAAACTGATTACCTCGGCACATACAACCAGGCGAAGGGTGAATAGTATGGCGAAAAAGAATACGTCGAATTTAAATGAAACCATTGCCAGAATTGGCAAAGATATTGGTGAGATTCAAAAGAACCTTGACAAAGTGAATCGTAAACTCGGCATAGAACAGCATAGTAAAACACAATCGACAGGGACTGAGAAACGGAAACCAAAATAGATGGCTTAGAGAGAACAGCGGTGCGGAAATGATACTTGGTATTGGTTACCGCACCGATGTTAAAATCGTAGGATGTGATGAAAGGATGAGTAACTGAAATGATGTGCAACAATAATGTTAAGTGTAGTGCTTCGGAGGAGGATTGTTGATGCGGTAAATAGCATTGATACCGAATAAAATCAGAGCAATAATAGCCTTGGAGACTTAGTTTAACAAACCTTTTTCTATTGACGGTATAAATGACGGTATTTTATAAGAGGTTATTTTTATCTTGTTGATTTATAAAGATAAAAATATCTTTGATATGATTGAATGGGAATAAAATTCTTGGGGCTGTCCTAGATAACTAGACCAAACTCTCTTTAACTAATTGTTTTAGAAAGGAAATTTGAGACTTTAAGTTACTGTGATTAAAACGCCATTCACATTCTTTCAAATACAGCTCAAAATGAGCTTTGGGAATACCATTAAATTTGCGTAAATGGCGTTTTGCTTGGTTCCAGAAATTCTCAATTCCGTTAATGTGATTTTGTTTTTCTGCAAAGTGCGTATTATGGTTGATACGAAAATGATTAAATTCACTCACATCAAGTACATCATAACTTCGATAGAAATCCGTGTAAACAATGCTATCAGGCTTAACTTGTTCTCGAATTATCGGTAACAACGTGGCGGATTGCGTTTCAACAGCCCGAATACCGCTGTTTTACCTACTGCACCACGTCCACGCTTGCCTTTGCGTGTACCACCAAAATAGCTTTCATCGGCTTCTATTTCCCCATCAAACATCTCCAAATGTGGGCTGTTTTGATAGATAAGAAATCGCAAGCGATGAAAATAGTAAGCGGCAGTTGTCTTGTTTACATTCACTAGTTCAGCAGCAGTTCTCGCTGTAACTCCTGCAACAAACAGTTCAATAAGTTTATTTTGTTTGTGCTGACTTAAACGACTTTTTCTCATTTGACTATCTTAACCCAAATCGAGTTTTTAGTCGTTATCTAGGACAGCCCCAAATTCTTTTAAGAGGAATATAAATCTATCTATTGGATGGAAGCGTAGCTATTTTTATTTTGTAAAAATTAGCTACGCTTTTTATTTAAAGGAGCTTTTAAACGCACAATTTTATACGCTTTGATCAAGTCATTATGAACTAATAGATTCTTTAAAATTTCACCAATGCATTGTAATCATTGATTTTTCCACGCTGAAAAAATGTTGATGATCAAATGGAGTTTGATGAAAGCTATTTTTGTGGCTATTGTAAGGAGAATGTAGAATTTAATTAGATAAAAGATTAGATTTACGTTAGTCTCTTATTTTTTTATCAACAAAGCGACCGCTTCACAGGCAATACCTTCCCCTCGTCCTGTGAATCCAAGTTTTTCTGTTGTCGTAGCCTTAACATTGACACATTGAATATCACATTGTAGATCTTCAGCGATTGCTTGACGCATTTGATCAATATAAGGGCGCATTTTTGGGGCTTGGGCGATAATGGTGACATCAACATTACCAACTTTATAACCTGTTTCTTGGACTTGGCGATAGGCTTCAATAAGTAATCCACGACTATTTGCACCTTTATAAGCCATATCGGTATCAGGAAAGAGTTTACCAATATCGCCTAGGGCAACAGCACCAAGGAGTGCATCGGTCAGTGCATGAAGGGCAACATCACCATCTGAATGAGCAATAAAGCCTTTTTCATAGGGAATCGTAATGCCACCGATAATAAGTGGCCCTTGTTCGCTAAATGCGTGTACGTCAAAACCGTGTCCAATTCGTATCATTTTATAATCCTTGTCGTCTTGTTAAGTAAAAATCGGCGAGAGCCAGATCTTCTGGGCGTGTGATTTTGAGGTTATCACTACGCCCTAGAATAAGTTGAGGGTGATAACCGGCTAATTCCATAGCAGAGGCTTCATCGGTCACATTTAGCCCTTTTTGAAACGCATTTTGAAGCGCATTTTGAAGGTTTACCACGGGAAAAAATTGAGGAGTCAGCGCATGCCAAAGCGTACTGCGATCTTCAGTAAAAGCAATTGTGGTTCCATTTGCTCGTTTCATGGTATCAATAGCAGGTGTGGCAAGAATTGCGCCGTTTGTATCTTCTATCAACAATAGTTTATCAATATCTTCCTTGGTTAGGCAGGGGCGCGCTGCATCATGCACGAGTACCCAAGCCTCATTTTCCACAGCGTGTAGCGCATTAAAAACGGAGTCTGCCCGTGTTTCCCCACCAAAAACGATTTGGATTTTCGGTGAGTGGAGTAGCTTAATCTCTTGATAATAGGGATCGGCAGGCGAAACAGCGACTACAATGCGTTCTACTTTAGGATGTGTTAAAAAAAGAGAGAGCGTGTGTTCTAAAATCGTTTTACCCTGTAATTTAAGGTATTGCTTTGGTCGTGACGCATTCATTCGACTCCCTACCCCAGATGCAGGAATAACGGCAATAATCTTACGTGAACTCATTATTTTCTCTTAGTTTTTTGGCACAATACGATAAAAAACTTCATCACTTTTGACCATCTCGCGTTCTAGGCGAGCCCGTTCTTCAAGGGCATTTACACCGTGTTTTAAATCAGCAATTTCTGCAGAAATGAGTTGATTACGGGAGCTTAATGCTGTGTGTTCTGCTTTTAACGCCTCAACTTGGTTTTGGGCACTATGGTAGTCGTTCCAACTGTTTTGTCCAAACCATAATAAGTATTGAAAGTAGCACAGCACAAAGGCTAAAAAGAGGTTCAGTAGGCGCATTTTCTTTTCCTTATAGCCTAAAAAAAGCGACATTTTACCTGAAAAAATGAAGAGGATGTCTATCTTTATAAATTTTTTAATGAATGTTCAAAAATTTGAAGTATGTAACATTTTTTTTGAGCATAAAAATTTATAATCCATCTCATATTCCAGTTTGATTTTTTAATTTAACAACAAAATGAGGTGATTTATGTTAAACCGTGTTGAAAAAGAACTTGCGTTATTAGGCATTACTAACGTGAAAGAAATTGTTTATAACCCGAGTTATGAACAACTCTTTGAAGAAGAAATGAATCCTAATTTAACAGGGTATGAAAAAGGTACGCTCACTACATCAGGTGCAGTGGCTGTAGATACGGGTATTTTCACGGGGCGTTCGCCAAAAGATAAATACATCGTGCTAGATGAAACAAGCAAAGAGCACGTTTGGTGGACAAGTGATGCCGTTAAAAATGATAACAAACCAATGAATCAAACGACTTGGCAAAGTTTAAAAAACTTGGTGACAGGTCAGCTTTCGAATAAACGTTTATTTGTGGTGGATGCTTTCTGCGGTGCAAATAAAGATAGCCGTTTAGGCGTGCGTATTATTACTGAAGTTGCGTGGCAAGCTCACTTTGTAAAAAATATGTTTATCCGCCCAAGTGAAGAAGAACTTAAAACATTCAAACCTGATTTTGTGGTCATGAACGGCTCAAAAGTGACTAATCCAAATTGGAAAGAGCAAGGCTTAAATTCTGAAAACTTCATTGCGTTTAATATCACTGAAGGCATTCAGCTGATTGGCGGTACTTGGTATGGTGGTGAAATGAAAAAAGGGATGTTCTCTATGATGAACTACCTCTTACCATTAAAAGGTATTGCTTCTATGCACTGTTCTGCCAACGTGGGTAAAGACGGCGATGTGGCAGTCTTCTTCGGTTTATCTGGTACAGGTAAAACAACACTTTCAACCGATCCAAAACGTCAGCTTATTGGTGATGATGAGCATGGTTGGGATGATGATGGCGTATTTAACTACGAAGGTGGTTGTTATGCGAAAACAATCAATCTTTCACCAGAAAATGAGCCAGATATTTATGCGGCTATTCGCCGTGATGCACTTCTTGAAAATGTGGTGGTGCGTGCAGACGGTTCGATTGATTTTGCAGATGGTTCAAAAACCGAAAATACGCGCGTTTCTTACCCGATCTACCATATTGATAATATTGTAGAGCCTGTATCAAAAGCTGGCCATGCGAAGAAAGTAATTTTCTTAACGGCTGATGCATTTGGCGTATTACCGCCTGTTTCTAAACTCACGCCAGCGCAAACCAAATATTACTTCTTGTCTGGTTTTACAGCGAAATTAGCAGGAACAGAGCGTGGTATTACTGAGCCAACCCCAACCTTCTCAGCGTGCTTTGGTGCGGCATTCTTATCACTTCACCCAACAAAATATGCGGAAGTGTTAGTAAAACGAATGGAAGCCGCGGGTGCAGAAGCTTACCTTGTGAATACAGGTTGGAACGGTACTGGCAAACGCATTTCAATTAAAGACACTCGGGGTATCATTGATGCAATTTTAGATGGCTCGATTGAACAATCTGAAACAAAAACCTTGCCAATCTTTGATTTAGCTGTGCCAACATCATTACCAAATGTTGACCCTGCAATTTTAGATCCGCGTGATACTTATGCAGATAAAGCGCAATGGCAAGCAAAAGCAGAAGATCTCGCTGGTCGTTTTGTGAAAAACTTTGAAAAATATACGACTAATGAGGAGGGTAAATCTTTAGTAGCAGCTGGTCCTAAATGCTAAGTTCATAGATATTAAACGATTAAAGATGAAAGAGGCTAATTCTGAAAAGAGTTAGCCTTTTATATTAGGAAAATAGTATAGATTTACTCTAAAAATAAACGGTCAGATAAGGGGGCAAAAAGTTCCCTAAATCTGACCGCTTGTTGATGCCTTAATTAGAGGTGTGAGGCGGCAATAAGGCGTTTAGTGTACGCCTCTTTCGGCTGTTCAAAGATTTGTTGAACATTGCCTGCTTCGACCACTTCCCCTTTGCTCATTACGATAACACGGTCACTTAATGCACGAATGACGGAGAGATCGTGGCTGATGAAGATATAGCTTAAGCCATATTTTTTCTGCAATTTATTTAACAGTTCTACTACGGTAATTTGGGTAGAGCGGTCAAGAGCAGAGGTTGGTTCATCAAGTAACACGAACTTAGGTTCGAGGATAATCGCCCGTGCAATCGCAATCCGCTGGCGTTGCCCACCAGAAAATTCGTGAGGGTAGCGGTTGATCATCGCTGGAGAGAGGTTTACCTCTTCAAGCATTTTCATCACTTTAGCACGGCGGTCGGTAGCACTCATATTTGGATAATGAACAGAAAGCCCCTCGCCGATAATTTCGCCCACGGTTAAACGTGGTGAAAGGGAGTTAAACGGATCTTGGAATACCATCTGCATATCTTTTTTCAGCACTTTGCGTTCTGCTTTGGAAAGATTCGCAATATTTAGCCCATTAAAAGCAATGTTTCCACGGTATTCGAGGATTTGCATAATCGCACGCCCAAGGGTGGATTTACCTGAACCCGATTCCCCCACAATACCTAAGGTTTCGCCTACTTTGAGGTGGAGAGAGATATCTTTCACGGCATTGAACACTTTTTTCGGTCTGCCGAAAAGAGAGCGTTTTAATACATAGTCAATATCAACATTATCTGCTTGGATAATTTTCGCCACATCATCGCCTAATGGTTGTTTTAAATCAGATGGAATTGGGGTAAGCAATTCGATAGTGTAAGGGTGTTTTGGCTGATTAAAGACTTGCTGTGTTTCACCTTCTTCCACAATTTTCCCATTTTGCATGACACATACGGCATCACTGTATTTTTGCACTAGGCGTAAGTCGTGGGAAATGAGGATAATCGCCATGCCCATATCGGCTTGAATGTCGTGCATCAGATCTAAAATCTCTGCCTGCGTTGTCACATCAAGGGCAGTAGTCGGCTCATCAGCAATCAATAAATCGGGTTTATTGATAATGGCCATTGCGATCATAATACGTTGTAGCTGACCGCCGGAGAACTCGTGGGGGTAGCAACGCATTTTCTTTTCTGCATCGGGAATTTTCACCACGTTGAGGGTTTCTAGGGCGAGTTTATCCGCCTCTGCTTGGCTCATTTGTGGATTATGAATCAGTACCGCTTCGCTGACCTGTTCGCCAATTCGCATAAAGGGATTGAGGGAGGTCATCGGCTCTTGGAAGATCATCCCAATACGGTCACCACGGATACTTTGTAACTCCGATTCGGATAAATTGAGAATGGATTTATTCTCAAAAACGATGGAGCTTCCTTCCCCATAGCGGACGATATTTTTAGGTAAAAGTTGCATGATTGCCATTGAGGTAACGGATTTCCCTGAACCCGATTCCCCGACAATAGCGAGGGTCTGTCCTTTATTTACGGTAAAGGATACGGAGCGTACGGCATGTACCAGTTGTTCATCTGTTTTGAGATGAACATTTAAATTCTTCACTTCAAGTAATTTCATTGTTCATCTCCTATTTATCTTTTGGATCGAGGGCATCACGTAAGCCATCGCCGATAAAGTTAAAGCAAAAGAGGGTTAAGCATAAGAAAAATGCAGGGAAAGCAAGTAACCATGGTGAACTTTCCATTTGTGCTGCACCATCACTTAATAACGCTCCCCAACTACTCATGGGTTCTTGTGTACCTAAACCTAAGAAACTTAAAAAGGATTCAAACAAAATGAGCGATGGAACTTCAAGGGAAGCATAGACCACCACAATGCCGAGAACATTAGGAATAATGTGTTTCCAAATGATTTGGCGACGTGGTACGCCACAAACGACAGCCGCTTCGACGAACTCTTTATTTTTTAAGCTCAATGTTTGTCCACGAACAATCCGCGCTAAACCTAACCAAGCAATTAAGCCAATGGCAAAGAATATAAGGATAATGTTTCGTCCAAAGAGGGTGACTAATAAGATCACGAAGAACATGAATGGAAATGAGCCTAAAATTTCGAGTAAACGCATCATGACTGAATCCGTTTTACCACCCACATAGCCTGAAATCGCGCCATAAATGGTTCCAATGATGACGGCAATTAATGCACCAACAATTCCGACCATAAGAGAGATCCGCCCACCAATAGCAACTCGCACGAGTAGGTCACGCCCAGAAGAATCGGTGCCAAAATAGTGTCCTGATGCGAAATCAGGAGATGCGCTCATCATATTCCAGTCAGTATCTTCATAGCTAAAAGGCATAATCATGGGCACAAAAGTAATAAATAATACAATAAGAAAAAGCGTAATTAAGCTTGCCACAGCTGCTTTATTACGGAAAAAACGGCGGCGAGCATCCTGCCAAAGGCTACGACCTTCAATATCATGCGTTGCAGAATTTGCTAATTTTTCGACCGCTTGTTGATTTTTATTATTTAACATTCACACACTCCTATGAATAACGAATTTTCGGGTCAATCACGGCGTAGAGAATATCTACGATAGCATTAAAGAAGATAGTCAATGAACCGACTAAAATCGTTAGGCTTAATACGAGAGAATAATCACGGTTTAACGCACCATTGACGAATAGTTGTCCAATACCGGGTAATCCAAAGACACTTTCAATGACCATTGAACCTGTAATAATCCCGACAAATGCAGGCCCTAAATAAGTCACCACTGGAAGGAGTGCGGGGCGTAGAGCATGTTTGAAAATAATACGGCGCATAGGCAGCCCTTTTGCTTTAGCGGTTCGGATAAAGTTAGAGTGTAGTACTTCAATCATTGAGCCCCGAGTAATCCGGGCAATCCCTGCCACATAACCGATAGTTAAAGAGATCACCGGTAAAACCATATAGTAAAGTTGCCCACCGTTCCAACCGCCAGCAGGTAACCATTTAAGATGAATAGCAAAAAAGAGAACGAGCAGTGGGGCGAAAACGAAACTTGGCATAATCACCCCCGTCATCGCAAAGGACATTATCAAATAATCCCACCAACTATTCTGCTTCAAGGCGGCAACCGTCCCAGCCGTTAAGCCAATCAATACCGCAAAAAAGAATGCCACAATCCCTAATTTAAAGGAGGTTGGGAATGCTGATGCGATAAGCTCATTGACTGTTTGGTCTTTATATTTAAAAGAAGGACCAAAATCACCTTTGGAAAGATTTTCAAGATAGAGAAAATATTGCTTATATAATGGCTCATTTAAATGGTATTTCGCTTCGATATTGGCCATTACTTCTGGTGGGTAGGCGCGTTCTGATGTAAAAGGATTACCAGGAGCAAGACGCATTAAAAAGAAAGAAAAGGTAATTAAAATAAAAAGTGTAGGAAGTGCCTCTAATAGCCGTCTAATAATAAATTTCAGCATGATTCTCTCCAAAAATATTAAATACGCCCCCTTGAAATAAAGGGGGCAACCCGTTTAATGTTTAATAATGTAAAGATTTCTGAGTAAGATATGATCTTGCGGATCTTTACCTTCATAGCCTTTGACATAAGGTTTGACTAGGCGAGGATTAACATAATTGTAAACAGGCACTAAGGCGGAATCTTGCGCTAAAATTGCTTCAGCTTTTGCATAAGCTGCTGCACGTCCCTCTGCATCAGCGGCTTTGTAGGATTCTGCGACGGCATCATCATAGGCTTTGTTCTTATAGAAAGCGGTATTATTGCTTGATGTTGAGAGGAAGTAGTTACTAAATGTAGAGGCTTGGTTGTAATCCGCCGCCCAACCAGCACGGGCAACATCATAATCACCATTACGGCGACTAGAGATATAAGTTTTCCACTCTTGGTTTTCTAATTTCACATCAATGAGACCTTTGGTATTGGCTTTCCATAAAGAAGAGGCGGCAATGGCGATTTTTTTATGGTTTTCACTGGTGTTATATAAAATAGTAAATTTCAAAGGCTTATCTTTACTAAAGCCAGCTTCTTCAAGTAATTTCACCGCTTCTGCAGAACGTTCTGCCATTGGTTTAGTCGAATATGCTGGCTGTTGGATTTTATTTCCCTCGCTAATATAGGTTGGCGTAAACACATAAGTTGGGGTTTGACCTTGACCTAACACTTTATCGGTAATGACATGACGATCTAGAGCAAGATTTAATGCTTTACGCACACGAACATCATTAAATGGCGCTTTATTGTGGTTAAGCTCATACATATAAGTTGTTAGCGAGCGAGCGGTAAAGACTTCGTTAGGAATTTCAGTTTTTAATTTAGTAAATTGTTCTGGTGGCAACGCTGAGCCAGTAATGTCTAAATCGCCCGCACGATAGCGTTGCACATCCGTCGTGGCATTTTCAATAGCAAGGAATGTCGCTTTATCAATGACAGTGGCTTTATTGTTCCAATAAAGTGGATTACGTTCAAAGACGATTTTTTCGTTAATGACATGATCTTTAAGGACATAAGCACCGTTACCAACGATATTGCCTTTTTTCACCCACGCTTCACCATATTTTTCAACAACCGATTTTGGTACAGGTAATAAGGATTGATGAGTGGTTAACCCCACGGCGTAAGGAACAGGGTTTTCAAGTTCAACAACGAAAGTGTAATCATCAACGGCTTTAATTGTAAGTTCTTCTGGTTTTTTCTTACCGTCAATAATGTCCTGCGCATTGCCAACTTGAAGATAAGTAAGGAAACTTGCATAAGGTGAGGCGGTGGCTGGGGTAGCTAAACGACGCCAAGCATAAACAAAATCGTGAGCGGTGACAGGTTCACCGTTTGACCATTTGGCATCTTTACGGAGATGGAACGTCCAAGTTTTGAAATCGGGGGTGCTTTCCCAACGTTCTGCAACGCCAGGGATAAGCGAACCGTCATTATCTTGAGTCGCTAGACCTTCAAAGAGTTGATATGCAACTTGAGATTCGGGTACGCCTTCAGTTTTATGTGGGTCAAAACTTTGCGGTTCTGAGGCATTATTGATCACAATCTCTTGTTTTTCTGCTAATTCTGTACCTGCAGGGACACTTGCCCCAAAGGCAGAGAAAGAAAGCCCAAGTGCAATGGCACTCGCTAATAATGAACGGGTAAATGTAGTTTGCATAATGAATCTCCGTTAAAAAGAATAAAGAGGCGCAATTAGTAACGTAAAAACGTGGTTTTGTAAAGTTTTTACCGACTTTTACACTTAACTTTTTCATGTTTTTTAGACGATCTCACAAAAATCCAACAACAAGCGGTCAAATTAGCGTAAAAATTTGCTTAATCTACTACATGATCAGTAAAACATTTTTCTTATTGACACTGTTTGACATAAACCTGATAAAAGTAAAATTGGCAAGAAAAAAGCAATGAGGGGGCTCATTGCTTTTGAGTAGAACGTGTTTTTGAGATGGTAGGTTCTGGGAAAATTGGCTCACCCTTCGGGCTTTGTTAAACCTAAATGTTGGTAGGTTCTTGCTGTGGCAATTCGCCCTCTTGGCGTGCGTTGTAGAAAGCCTTGTTGAATGAGATAAGGTTCGAGGACATCTTCAATCGTATCCCTCTCTTCGCCAATGGCTGCGGCAAGGTTATCGACGCCCACAGGCCCACCGTCAAAGCGTTGGATAATGGCTTCGAGGAGTTTGCGATCCATAAAATCAAAGCCCTCGCCATCGACATCTAACATCACTAACGCTTGTTGAGCGATTTCGGAAGAAATCACGCCATTATTGCGTACATCGGCAAAATCTCGCACTCGACGCAGTAAGCGATTGGCGATACGAGGGGTCCCTCGAGAACGGCGTGCAATTTCAAAAGCGCCTTCGGGTGAGAGGTTTAAATTCAAGCATTGGGCGCTTCGGCGGACGATAGAAGTCAGATCTGCCACAGCATAGAATTCTAAACGTTGCACGATGCCAAAGCGATCCCGAAGTGGCGAGGTCAGAGAGCCTGCTCGTGTGGTTGCACCGATAAGGGTAAAGGGAGGAAGATCGAGTTTGATTGACCGAGCCGCTGGTCCTTCGCCGATCATAATATCTAGCTGATAATCTTCCATCGCAGGGTAGAGGACTTCCTCAATCGCCGGCGAAAGACGATGAATTTCATCAATGAATAACACGTCGTGGGGTTCGAGGTTCGTCAGCATGGCAGCCAAATCGCCGGCTTTTTCAAGCACCGGCCCTGATGTGGTGCGAATATTCACCCCCATTTCGTTAGCAACAATGTTGGCGAGAGTGGTTTTACCAAGCCCCGGTGGGCCAAAAATGAGTAAATGGTCGAGGGCATCTTGCCGTAATTTTGCGGCTTGGATAAAAATATCCATCTGCTCACGGACATTTGCCTGCCCCACATAATCGTTGAGCATTTTCGGACGAATAGCCCGGTCAATGGCTTCTTCATCTCGTTTAGGTATGGCACTAATGATTCTATCTGCTTCTATCATCTTGTTTTTATTGGGTTTATTGGCGTAACAAGCGGTCTATTTTTAAGGAAAATTTGTTCCACGCTTAAAAAGCATTCTTCAAGGCTTCACGGATCAGTTGTTCGCTTGTCATCTCCGCTTTATTGATCTTCTTAATCATTTTTTCCGCATCTGCTGGTTTGTAGCCTAAGGCGATTAAAGCATCCCGAGCTTCATCGGCAGGGTCTGATTGCTCACTGGCGACAATTTGGTGTGGGGACTGTTCTTGGAAGAGGTCACTCTGTGACAAGCCTTTAAATTTGCCTTTGAGTTCGACTAATAAACGCTCCGCCGTTTTGCGACCAATGCCGGGGATTTTAGTCAGCTTGGCAAGCTCTTCTTGCTCAACGGCGGAGGCGAATTGCGAAACCGACATCGCCGAGAGAATAGCAAGGGCAAGTTTTGGGCCGACGCCGTTGGTTTTAATCAGCTCACGAAAGAGGGTGCGTTCTTGCTTTTGCGAGAAGCCGAAGAGCAAATGGGCATCTTCACGGACGACTAAATGGGTAAAAATAGTGGCACTTTCGCCGACTGCGGGGAGGTTGTAAAAACTGCTCATCGGCAGTAAAAGTTCATAGCCTACACCTTGAACATCAAGTACCATTTCAGGGGGCGATTTTTCAAGAATAGTGCCGTGGAGTCGTCCGATCATAAAAGTTTAAGGTTAATGTAGAGTTATAAAGGGCGTAAGGATAGCGGAAAACTGGATAAAATAACAGATCAAGGGGGCGAATTTGCAAAATTTTCCCCAAATTTGACCGCTTGTTTTGTTCATCATAAAAAATAGCCCCTAAAAAGGGGCTATGCTTGGAGGGGAAAGTTAATCTTTCTTGCGTAGTACCACTTGGCTTAATATGACTAACGCTAAGGAGAAGATAATCATAATGGTTGCTAGGGCATTGACTTCCGGTGTGACCCCTGTTTTCACGAGGGAGAAGATTTTAAGCGGAAGCACTTCATAGCTTGCGCTGGTCACGAAGGAGGAAACAACAACGTCATCCAACGAGATTGTAAAACTTAATAACCAACCTGAAATAATTGCCGGTAACAGTAGTGGTAAGAGAATTTTACGCAGAATGGTTAATTCGCTTGCTCCTAAATCTTTCGCCGCTTCGAGCATTTTGGCATCGAAGTCGTTTAAGCGAGAAGAAACGGTGACAACCACATAAGGCAAACAGAAGGTTACGTGGGCTAAAAGCAACGACCAGAACCCTAAAGAGACCCCGACTAACATAAAGAGCGCTAATAGAGAAACAGCCATGACAATATCCGGGGACATCATCACGACAAATAGCATTCCGCCCACAAATTGCTTACCGCGGAAACGGTAGCGATAGAGGGCAATCGAGGTTAATGCGCCAATAATTGTTGCCATGGTGGCAGCAAAAAATGCCACCGTGACGGAATGGATTGCCGCTTGGATTAAGGTGTCGTTATTGAAAAGACGCTCATACCAGTTCCAACTAAATCCTTTCCAACTTAAACCATAACGGTCTGCATTGAATGAGTTAATCACTAAGATGACGATTGGAATGTATAAGAACGCATACACCACAAACATAAAAAGGCTTTTAAAAATGCGATTCATTATTCTAACTCCACCTTCTTATTCATAAGTTTATTCGCACGGTAATAAACGTAAATCATTAACGCCATCAGTACAGTTAAAGCGATACTGATTGCCGAGCCAAATGGCCAATTTCGTGTAATAAGGAATTCACTCTTAATGATGTTACCTACAAGGAGTACTTTTGCGCCGCCTAACAGGTCTGCCACATAGAACATCCCCATCGCAGGGAGCAACACGAGTAAACAGCCCGCCACGATACCCGGCATCGTCAATGGAATAATGATTTTCACAAAACGTTGGAAAGCATTAGCCCCGAGGTCTTTGGCGGCTTCTAACAAGCGCCCATCAATTTTTTCAATCGAGGAGTACAACGGTAAAATCATAAAGGGTAAAAGGATATAAACTAAACCAATTACCACGGCGATTTCCGTATTTAAAATACGAATTGGTTCATCAATTAACCCAATACTAAGGAGCACTTCGTTTAGTACGCCCTTAACCCCGAGAAAAATTTTCATTCCGTAAATACGGATAAGGGAGTTTGTCCAAAATGGTAGCACCACAAGGAATAACAAAAATGGACGATATTTTGCTGGCAGTTTCGCAATGATAAAAGCAAAAGGGTAGCCCACGATGAGACAGATAATCGTTGCAATCCCTGCCATATAGAGGGAATTCCAAAGCACTTGGGAGTAAAGGGGATCGATTAAACGAGAATAAGCATCAAGGGAAAAACTTAACTCGATTAAATTACTACTGTCTTTGGTCATAAAACTGGTAAAAAAGACCAGTAAATTTGGAATGAGCACAAAGAAAATGAGCCAACCCAAAATGACCATCACGATCAGATTTTGAAATTTATTACTAGAGATCTTCATCGTCGAGAACAACCTCCCAACCTTCGTGCCATGTTAATGCCACTTTTTGCCCGACGGAGTGGTCCATGTGGGGATCATCTTCGTTAAAGAATTCGCTCACCAAGACTTTCATTTGATTGTGATCTAAGACGACATTAGATTCTAAGGTCATGCCTTTGTAAGTCCGATCACTAATATGTCCAATGACCGCTTTTGAACTTTCATTTTCATCAAGTTCTTCGATGACAATATCCTCTGGGCGAAGTAAAACTTTGAGTTTTTGAGCTGGATGAACAGGTAAATCTGTGTGGATTTCACAAATACGTCCTTCCACATTAGCTTTAACGGTTTTTTCGCTGACACGTTCAATTACCGTGGCATCAAACACGTTAATCTCGCCAATGAAACGAGCAACGAATAAGTTTTTCGGTTCTTCATAAATTTCCCGCGGCGAGCCGTCTTGTTGAACTTTACCTTTATTCATTAGAATAATACGGTCAGACATTGTGAGGGCTTCTTCTTGATCGTGGGTCACGAAAATGAAGGTAATACCTAATTGGCGTTGGAGCTGTTTTAGCTCATTTTGCATCTCTTTACGGAGTTTATAGTCAAGTGCAGAGAGGGATTCATCAAGTAATAATACTTTAGGTTTATTCACCACAGCACGCGCAATGGCGATACGTTGTTGCTGACCACCCGAGAGTTGTGATGGCTTACGGCTTGCCATTTCTTCAAGGCGAACCATACGCAACGCTTCCATAACACGTTGTTTGATTTCATCATTGGGCACTTTTTGCATTCTTAAACCAAATGCCACGTTCTCAAAGATCGTCATGTGGGGGAAAAGTGCATAACTTTGGAAAACCGTATTCACAGGACGTTGTTCCGCATCCACATCTGAAACGTCTTGTCCGTTAAGAATAATTGAACCGCCCGTCAGCTCTTCAAAACCCGCAATTAAGCGTAATACCGTGGTTTTACCACAGCCCGAAGGCCCTAAAATTGTTAAAAATTCACCATCATTGATAGTGAGATCAAGGTCGTCAATAATCGTTTTTTCACCGTAGCGTTTGGTGATAGAACGTAGTTCAATAATGGGCTTTTGCTCCGATTTATCTAACGTTAGCTTTTCCATTTATTTTTGTCTTCCCCCTAAGGTATGTTGAGAAAATGCAAAAAGTCTGAATAAAAATTCAGCGTGTGCGAGGTAAAGAATTACCCATTGAAAATAGCTTGCAATGATATAGCGAATGGGGGGGGAATGAAAGCACAAATTATGGATTTTGCGAATTTATCGAGAAATTTGCCCCTCAATTTAAGAATGTTCGCGACAATACAGAAAAGGGGCATTGTTCTATGAGCAAATAAAGGCGAAAACGCGATCTTGATGACCGCGTTTTTAGCGACGTTAAAGCACTAATTCGCCCACGATACTGCGTGTTTGAAGGCGAACATCAGTGAGTTTGACTTTCACGGCTTGCCCGATTTGGTAGCGTTTTTCCCCTAGAATGTAGAGGGCGATCTCTTCGGGGGTGAAAAGTATCTCTTCTTTATTTGGGTGAAGGGTCGAGGCTGGGACGAAAATTGATGCCCCATTTTCGGTTACGCGTACGCGTAATCCCCCTCGGGAAACATCGTGGATTTCCCCTTCAAACACCACATTTTTTTCCACTTGTGGGGCAAGATAGCGGGCGTAGAGCCAATCGGCAATATCACGCTCCACCAAGCGATTTTGGCGGCGTGCTTCTTGTAGGCGAGTTAAGACACTCTCTTCGACTGCAAGCGGTGCTTTTTTCGCTAGAATTTGCTTAATCAGACGATGATTGACCATATCGCCATATTTCCGAATTGGGGAAGTCCAAGTGGCGTATTCCTCAATACCTAAGCCTAAATGGGGGGCTGATTGCGCTTTAAATTCCGCAAAAGTCAGATAACGGCGGAGACGAAGTTCAAGGAAGTTCTCGGGGAATTCATCGACATCACGGCGCATTTGGCAGTAACCTTCTAGGGTCACTAAGCGTTCAGGGGCATAACGTTCGCTTAATTCACCCTGGTTCTGCTCATTACCTAAGGTATTGAGTAGGAAGGTGCGAGCTGGTTCGAGGTTTTTGCTATCAAAGCCGATATGGGTATTAAATATCCCTGTGCCGGCGTGCTGTTGCAGATATTTTGCCGCACAGATATTTGCCACAATCATCGCCTCTTCAATCATTTGGTTAGCGATACGGCGGAAATCTAAGTGAATGGCTTTTACTTCGCCATTTTCAGCCAGTTCAAAGCTGTAATCGCCACTCTCTTTAAAGAGAAGGGCGTTTTGACGACGCCACTCAATGCGCGCTAGGGTAAATTGATGTAACCATTGAATTTGCTGTGCCGTTTGGGCTTCTTCTGGCTGCCAATGATTTTCGACTTTTTCAATAAAATCAGACACATCGTTATAGGCGAGTTTTGCTTTGGATTCGACCCACGCAGAAGTAAAACGGGTTTCGCCGATTAAATTGCCCTGGAGATCGGTTTCCAAATAAGCCACTAACGCAGGGCGCTTTTCATTTGGCACAAGGGAGCAGAGTTCATCGGACAATTCACGCGGGAGCATCGGAATATTAAAGCCCGGTAAGTAGTTGGTAAAACAGCGTTGGCGAGCTTGTTTTTCAATGTCTGAATTTTCAGGGATATAGGCTGTCGGGTCTGCAATCGCCACCACTAAACGCCAACCTGTTTGGTTGCCCTCTTGGGTAACAGGCTCAATATACAACGCATCGTCCATATCTTGGGTGCTTGGGCTATCAATGGTCGTGAAGTAGAGGTGGGTGAGATCTTCTCTTTCGATCTCATCGCTAAGGGTATAGCTTTTCTCTCCCGTGACCGGCTCACGAGGTTGCTCGTGTCGGGCTAAGGTAACCCACCACGGGGCGAAATTATCATCCGCTTTACAGATAAATTGGCTCACTTGCGCGAAGAAAAAGCGGTCATCTCTTAATGGGTGGGTTTTTAATTGGGCAACGACCCAATCGTTTTCGTTGAGGGTTTCGCTGACTTTCTTGTGCGTATTTGCTGGGATCATATTTTTAATGCTTGGATGATCCACCGAAAGTTGTAATTTGCCGTCACGGTTAAATTTCACTTGGGCAATAAAGCGTTCAAGCATGGGTTCAATGAGGCTGTCGATTTCCACCGATTCTTTATCCCCGTCACGTTTTACCACGGCTTTGACTTTATCGCCGTGCATTACTTTTTTCATTTCTGGCGGGGGAATGAAGTAGGTCGTTTTATCACATTCTAAAAAGCCGTAGCTTTTATCCGAGGCTTTGACCGTGCCTTCGACATATTCTTTATTGGCTTCAATCTGCTGTTTTAATTGTGCCAATAGGGGGTTGTTTTGAAACATGATGTTCTCTCAAAATTAAAATAAAAATTCCCCCCAGCAAAAGGGGCTAGGGGGAGTGAGATTCGGTCGAGCAAAATTGTCTAAAAATTTGACCGCTTGTCATCCCCTTTTGACAGGGGAAGGAGGATTATTCCGTGATGTCGCCCATCGCAACGATGCTAAAACCAGCATCAACATGGACAACTTCGCCCGTAATACCACCGGCTAAGTCAGAGCAGAGGAAGGCAGCGGAGTTACCCACATCTTCAATGGTCACTGTACGGCGAAGTGGCGCGGTTTTCTCAAAGTTAGAGAGCATTTTTTTGAAATCTTTAATGCCGGATGCCGCTAAGGTACGAATTGGGCCAGCAGAAATGGCATTAACACGCACGCCCTTTTTCCCTAAATCCGCCGCCATCACACGGGTACTTGCTTCTAAGGAGGCTTTGGCTAAACACATCACATTGTAGTTTGGAATAGCACGTTCTGCCCCTAAGTAAGAGAGGGTCAGTAACGCTGAATTTGGATTTAACATCGAGCGAGCTGCTTGTGCCATGGCAACAAAGCTATAGGCACTGATGTCGTGGGCAATGCGGAAACCTTCCCGAGTGGCGGCATTAACATAATCGCCGTCTAATTGATCCGCAGGGGCAAAGCCGATGGAATGGACGAAGCCATCAAATTTTTCCCAATGCTTACCCAGTTCAGCAAAACAATGGGCGATATCTTCATCGCTAGAGACATCCATTGGTAACACAATATTTGAACCAAATTCTTGGGCAAATTCTTCTACTCGACCTTTTAATTTATCATTTAAATAGGTAAAAGCTAATTCAGCACCTTCACGTTTCATGGCTGATGCGATCCCGTAAGCAATTGAACGATTGCTTGCAAGACCAGTAATTAAAATACGTTTTCCAGCTAAAAAGCCCATAGTAAGTTCCTCTAATTTAACGCTCTTTCCGAGCAAAACGGGCGAGATTATAGCGAATTTTCTGCCCTTCGGGAAATACAAGCGGTCTGATCTGATGAGTTTTTTGCAAAAGCAAGGAAAAAGCGCACATTTCCCTTGAAATACGCTATTTACACCCTATTATAAGCGGTCATTTTGAAAAAGAAGGGAAACGAATGGGCAAAAAACGCAGTGCCAGTTCCTCACGGTGGTTGGCGGAACATTTTAAGGATCAATTTGTGCAGAAAGCACATAAGCAGAAATTACGCTCCCGTGCGTATTTTAAATTAGATGAAATTCAACAAACCGACCGTCTTTTTAAACAGGGGATGACGGTTGTCGATCTTGGTGCCGCTCCCGGAGGTTGGTCGCAATATGTGGTGACTCAAATTGGTAGCCATGGGCGAGTCATTGCTTGTGATATTTTGGATATGAACCCCATTGTGGGGGTAGATTTCCTCCAAGGTGATTTCCGTGAAGAGAGTGTGCTTAATGCCTTGTTAGAGCGAGTGGGGGACGGTAAAGTCGATGTTGTGATGTCTGATATGGCGCCTAATTTCAGTGGGATGCCTTCGGTGGATATTCCCCGAGCGATGTATTTGGTGGAGTTAGCCTTAGATATGTGCCGACAAGTGCTGGCAACAAAGGGCAGTTTTGTGGTCAAAGTATTCCAAGGGGAAGGTTTTGATGACTATTTGCGTGAAATTCGTGCCATGTTTAGCACTGTAAAAGTGCGTAAGCCAGAGGCTTCTCGTGATCGTTCTCGAGAAGTTTATATTGTGGCAACAGGCTATAAAGGATAGGTGGCGAAAGGGCTAAATTTATAGTACTCTTGCCAAGTTTTAATTTAGTTAAGGGGTAAATGCCTTGAACGATATGTTTAAAAATATTCTGCTTTGGGTTGTAGTGGGCATTACATTGATGACCGCTTTCCAAGGCTTTAATGGAGCTTTTGGCGGTGGGGATAATAACACGCCTTACTCCACCTTTCTCAATGATATTAAAAGCGACCGAATCAGAGAGGTTAATTTTAAACGTAATGATGATCTGATTAACGTGACACGCAGTGATGGTTCGCAATATCAGACCGTGATGCCAATGTATGACGAATACCTATTGGCAGACTTAGCCAAAACCAATGCCACCATTAAAGGTGAGCCAACGGAACGCCGTGGCTTGCTCTCGCAAATTTTAGTGTCATGGTTTCCGATGATCATCTTAATCGGCTTTTGGGTTTTCTATATGCGCCAAATGCAAGGTGGCGGTGGTCGTGGGGCGATGAGCTTTGGGAAAAGCAAAGCAAAAATGATTGCCGCTGACCAAATTAAAACCTCTTTTGCCGATGTAGCCGGTTGCGATGAAGCGAAAGAAGAAGTCGGCGAAGTGGTGGATTTCTTACGTGATCCAAGCAAATTCCAAAAATTAGGTGGGCGTATTC
This sequence comes from Pasteurellaceae bacterium Macca, assembly GCA_023101485.1. Taxonomy (GTDB): domain Bacteria; phylum Pseudomonadota; class Gammaproteobacteria; order Enterobacterales; family Pasteurellaceae; genus LVZB01. Next base: position 35,892 of record LVZB01000013.1, read on the forward strand.
CAAAAGGGATCTTAATGGTTGGCCCGCCGGGTACGGGTAAAACATTACTTGCAAAAGCCATCGCAGGGGAAGCGAAAGTGCCTTTCTTTACTATGGCAGGTTCTGATTTTGTGGAAATGTTTGTCGGTGTAGGGGCTTCCCGTGTGCGAGATCTCTTTGAACAAGCGAAGAAAAATGCCCCTTGTATCATTTTCATTGATGAGATTGATGCCGTAGGGCGCAAGCGTGGTGGTGCTGGTTTCAGTGGTGGGCATGATGAGCGTGAACAGACCCTCAACCAAATGTTGGTAGAAATGGACGGCTTTGAAGGTTCAGAAGGGATCATCATCATTGCAGCAACTAACCGTGCGGATGTTTTAGATGATGCTTTAACACGTCCAGGACGTTTTGACCGCCAAGTGATGGTTGATCTACCAAATGTGAAAGGTCGTGAGCAGATTCTAAAAGTACATATGAAAAAAGTGCCTTTAGCGCCAGATGTTGATCCAATGCTTGTCGCGCGTGGAACGCCGGGGTATTCTGGTGCGCAGTTGGCAAACTTAGTTAATGAAGCGGCACTTTTTGCGGCGCGTGCTAACCAACGCACCGTGACGATGAACGACTTTGAAAAAGCCCGAGATAAAATAAATATGGGTCCAGAAAGACGTTCAAATACCATGACGGAAAAAGAGATCACCAATACCGCTTACCATGAAGCAGGGCATGTGATTGTGGGTTATTTAATGCCAGAACATGATCCGTTAAATAAAGTAACCATTATTCCGCGTGGGCAAGCCCTTGGTTTTGCACAGTTTTTACCTGAAGGCGATCGCGTGAGTGAAACCTTCACCAAGTTAGAAAGCCAGCTTTCAACCCTCTTTGCCGGGCGAATTGCAGAGGGGCTGATTTTCGGTGAAGACAAAATCACCACAGGCGCTTCTTCTGATATTCATCGCGCAACACAAATTGCCCGTGCAATGGTCACTCAATGGGGCTTCTCTAAAGAGCTTGGCCCGTTGTTCTATCAAAATGAAGACGGCATGGGGGCGATTAAAGGCGTATCCGAGGAGTCACAAAAACTCATTGATACCGAGATGCGTAAAATCATTGATCGCAACTACCAACGTGCGAAGGATACCTTAATCAACAATATGGATATTCTCCATGCGATGAAAGAGGCATTATTGAAATATGAAACCTTAGATCGCAAGCAAATTGATGATTTAATGAATCGCCGTCCAGTGGGTGAGCCTGCCGGTTGGAATGATCGCCAAGATAGCGACACGCCACCTAAGTCGAACACCACAGAAAGCGAAGCCAAGCCTCAGAGTGAAGAGCAGAACTTAGGCGAAACCATTGCCAATAATGAAGCTGATGCAAAATAATTGATCAGAGAATAAAAAAGCCGAGCAGATTGCTCGGTTTTTTATTGCCTAAAACATGGGCATGTGAATGTGTCAAAGAGTGTGATATTCTGTTATTAAAGCATAACCGTAAATAAAATATTACACTTTGATAAAAAGTTGCCATTTTATTGTAAAAAGTGAGGACATTTTCTTCCTTTTACATTACAATCCGTCCACTTTTATTGACGGAGAGTGTATGAAAAACAAAACATTTGGCAGTGCCTTGATTGTTGCAGGCACAACGATTGGCGGAGGGATGCTTGCCATGCCTCTGACTTCTGCGGGAATTGGCTTTGGCTTTACTCTTGCTTTATTGATTGGCTTATGGCTATTGCTCTGTTTTAGTGCGTTACTGTTTGTAGAACTGTATCAAACGGTTGACAGTGATGCGGGTATCGGCACATTAGCGGAGAAATATTACGGCACTTTTGGGCGTGTGATTTCTACCGCAGTGTTAATTATTTTCCTCTATGCGATTTTATCCGCCTATGTATCGGGCGGTAGCTCATTATTAAGCGCCTTTTTACCGACGATTGTCGATGCGGAAACCACAAGTCGCATTGCGGGTATCATCTTTACCCTCGTATTTGGGGCTTTTGTCGTGATTGGCACAAACAGCGTTGATGCGGTGAATCGCCTTCTATTCGGCTCAAAAATCCTGTTCTTTATTTTGGTGTTAGTCTTGCTTTTCCCCCATATTTCTTTACAGAATTTATTGGAAATGCCGATTGAAAATGCCTTATTGATTTCAGCAAGCCCGATTTTCTTTACCTCTTTTGGTTTCCATGGTTCGATCCCAAGCTTAAATAAATACCTCGAAGGGAATGTGAAATCCCTCCGAACTGCCATTTTGGTCGGGACATCCATTCCCCTTGTTGCCTATATTTTATGGCAACTCGCCACCCACGGCGTATTAAGCCAAGGGGAGTTTTTAGCGATTTTAGACAAAGATCCGACCCTTAACGGTTTAGCCGTAGCCGCAAGCCATATTACAGGGAGTGAGATCATCGGCGTTACGGTGCGAATTTTCTCCGCCTTAGCCTTGATTACCTCATTCTTAGGCGTTGCACTTGGCTTATTAGAAGCCCTTGAAGATCTCTTTAAGCGGATGAAACTACCCACACCACGTTTAGGCTTAGGTGTGCTGACCTTCTTACCCCCGATGCTCTTTGCTTTCTTCTATCCGCAAGGTTTTATTGCTGCTCTCGGTTATGCCGGGCAAATGTTTGCGTTCTATGCGATTGTGTTACCCATTGCGATGGTGTGGAAACTTCGCCGTCAATTCCCGAATGCAAGTTACCGTGTGAAAGGGGGCAATATTGCTTTAGTCGTGGCGTTAGTCATTGGCGTGGCGATTGTGATTGTGCCTTTCCTTGTGCAAGCTGGCTACTTGCCAAAAGTGGTGGGTTAATTGCGAACTCCCGATATTTCTCTCCTTTGCTCAAATTGAGGGGGAATAAAAAGAGCGGGGTGCAAAATCTTGTTTAAAAACGACCGCTTGTTTCTGTGATGAATTGGAACAAGCGGTCGAATTTTTTCCTTATTTTGTTAGTGTGCTTGCCAAATCTGCTTTTGCGCGAAAAGAAAGCGGTTGCTGGTGTGCTTGATGTAGGTAAAGTGAATTGCCCACACATCACTTTGGCGTAATTTTGCAATAGGGTGGCGGGCAAGGTAGAGATCAAGAGCGTGTTGGCGTGCTTTTTCATTGTGGAGAAGCTGTGCCGTGGCACGAAATTGGATGCCCTCAATTTCTCGCACCGTTTGAGGTTGCCCCGCGATAGTGCCGACAATATGATTATTCTCCAACATCAATTTACCGTGTTGGGTCGTGGTGTCGGTTAAGAGAATCAAGCCGTTGTGTTGTTCATCAAAGGCATAAAAACAGCTTGCACACCACATCTCGCCCTCGTTTTGGCAAGCCAGGCTAACAACGTGATGTTGATGAAGAAAGGTGCGAATATCTTGCGGTATAAGGGGCATTTATTTTCCTTCCCAGCGTTTAATATTTAAATCAATATCAAAGAGATCTAAGGCGCGGGCAGTGCTGTGGGTGATGATTTCATCGACACTTTGTGGTTGATGATAAAGCGCTGGTACAGGAGGAAAAATAATTCCGCCCATTTCAGTGACCTTACGCATATTATCCAAATGGGTTAAATGCAGCGGGGTTTCCCGCACCATAAGCACTAATCGGCGACGTTCTTTGAGAATCACATCCGCAGCACGGGTAAGAAGATTATCGCTAAATCCGTGGGCCACCGAGGCAAGGGTTCGCATGGAGCAGGGGGCAATCAACATGCCACGCGTTTTAAACGAACCGCTGGCAATGCTTGCGCCGAGATTTTCGATAGGATGAACCACATCGGCAAGGGCGAGGAGATCGGCTTCACTGATATCCGTTTCATATTGGCGAGTGAGTTGCGCCCCTTTGGAAATCACTAAATGGGTTTCGATATGTGCAAGGGGTTTAAGCAGTTCGAGGGCTTTGTAGCCATACTGAAAACCACTTGCGCCACTAATACCAATAATAATGCGTTCAGTTGCCATAAAATGCCTTAATTTACCGTGTAAATGCTTGAAAAAAATAGGGAAGTGGGTAGTATAGCGAATTCTTTATTTTTTTCACAAATTTAATTTTTTATGACGGAACAGAGTTCGCAAAAAGAGAAAAAGCAGGCTTACAATTTGAATAAATTGCAAAAACGCCTCCGCCGGAATATGGGTAATGCCATTAGCGATTTTAATATGATCGAAGAAGGCGATCGGGTGATGGTCTGCTTATCTGGTGGTAAAGATAGCTATACGCTATTAGATATTCTGCTCAATTTAAAAATTAACGCACCGATTCATTTTGATATTGTGGCGGTCAATCTCGACCAAAAACAGCCCGGCTTTCCCGAGCATATTTTGCCTAATTATCTCACGGAATTAGGGGTAGAGTATAAAATCGTAGAAGAGAATACCTACGCCATTGTGAAGGATAAAATTCCCGAAGGGAAAACCACCTGCTCACTCTGCTCACGCCTTCGCCGTGGGATCTTATACCGCACGGCAACGGAACTGGGTGCGACAAAAATTGCCCTCGGTCATCACCGTGATGATATGCTTGAAACACTATTTTTAAATATGTTTTATGGCGGTAAGCTCAAAAGCATGCCCCCTAAATTGATTAGCGATGACGGCAAACACATTGTGATTCGCCCCTTAGCTTATTGTAAGGAAAAAGAGATCGAACGCTATGCCGAAGCTAAGGCCTTCCCGATTATTCCTTGTAATCTATGCGGTTCTCAACCTAATTTACAGCGCCAAGTGGTGAAAGAGATGTTACAGCAGTGGGATCGTCAATTCCCTGGGCGGATTGAAACGATGTTCAGCGCCTTGCAAAATGTGACCCCGTCCCATTTGTGTGATCCAAATCTCTTTGATTTTAAACATATTCAACGGGGTAAGTTGATTGACGGCGTTGAAGGCGATATCGCCTTTGATAAGGCAGAGATTCCAACACAACCGTTGGTACAAGATGACGAGAGTGATTATGCTGAAAACGGGATTATTCCGTTTAAGGTTGTCGCTTAAATCATTCATATTTCATACCATTATTTTTATTATTAGGAGGTAAACACAATGTTATTAAGTAACGAAGTGGTGATCTCAATTATCGTGTTACTCGTATTGAGTTTATTACGCATTAACGTGGTAATTGCATTGATCATCGCCGCATTAACGTGCGGAATTTTAGGAAACTACGGCGTGGAAAATGCAGGCCTAACGGAAGCGCTCTCTAAAACTGTCACCACCTTTACCGGTGGCTTAGGGGGGGGGCGGAAACGGCGATGAACTATGCCGTATTAGGCGCTTTTGCGGTGGCGTTATCCAAATCAGGGGTCACCGATCTCCTTGCTTATAAAGTAATTCAAGCCTTTGGTAAACATCCAAGTGGTCGTTCGGTATTCTGGTTTAAATATATCGTGCTATTCACGTTGGTCGGCTTCTCGATGGCTTCTCAAAACGTTGTGCCAGTGCATATCGCCTTTATCCCGATTGTTGTTCCACCGCTATTAAGTGTGATGAATCAGCTTAAAATTGACCGACGTGCCGTTGCTTGTGCCTTAACATTCGGTTTAACCGCAACGTATATGTTAATTCCAGCAGGTTTCGGGCAGATCTTTATTGAGAGTATTCTCGTTAAAAATATCAATACCGCTGGGGCAGAATTTGGTTTAAGCACCAATGTTGCCGAAGTGACCCAAGCAATGTTTATTCCCGTGCTTGGGATGATTTTAGGCTTGCTTTTCGCCTTATTTGTGAGCTACCGCAAACCGCGTGTTTATGTCGAAAATAGCCAAGAACCAACGGCGGAAGACTTAGAAAGCCGTGTTTCGCAGGTAAAATCCTTCCACATTGGTGTGAGTATTGTCGCGATTATCGCCACTTGCTTTGTGCAACTTTCGACAGATTCCACCGTGCTTGGTGGTTTAGTCGGTTTAATTATCTTTGCCCTTGGCGGTGTGTTTAAATTAAAACAGTCGAACGATATTTTCCAAGACGGCTTACGCCTCATGGCGATGATCGGCTTTGTGATGATTGCCGCCAGTGGTTATGCCACAGTGGTTAAATCGACTGGTGGCGTCCCTGCCTTAGTTGAGAGCTTAAACAGCGTGATTGGCGCAGATAATAAAGCCCTTGCCGCTTTGTTAATGCTTCTCGTGGGTTTATTTATCACCATGGGGATCGGCTCTTCGTTCTCTACCGTGCCAGTGATTGCCTCTATTTATGTGCCGTTATGTATCTCCTTTGGCTTCTCGCCATTGGCAACGGTTTCGATTATCGGTGTTGCCGCCGCCCTCGGGGATGCAGGTTCGCCGGCATCAGACTCTACCCTTGGTCCAACATCGGGCTTAAATGCGGATGGCAAACACGACCACATTTGGGATTCGGTTCTCCCAACCTTTATTCACTATAATCTCCCTCTCCTTGCCTTTGGTTGGGCTGCAGCGATGATTCTCTAAGGTGCAAAAAACGCTAAAAATAAGACCGCTTGTAAGGCGGTCTTTGTCTATCTCATAGAAACAAAAAATGAAATTTATTTTTTAATCCACGAATGGGTGAAATTGAGCTTTAGGATAGTCAATATCGCAGTAATACCACAAGAGGTATATCACCTACATTTAATAATGTTCAATACTAGAAATAATGCAATTCAAGAAGTAATTTATGAATTGACACAACATAAATCGTTTTCTCCCGAAGTTAAAAGTAATGCCATAATGAATCTACGGAATGGGAATTTCATAACTTATACTGTTGGGAGTGGTAAAGTAAAAAATTCGGTTATACAAAAGTATTGTAATTATAAAAATATGATAATTAGGAGAGAACAAATATGAACTTAAAAAATTCTTTAGAAACTCATAAAGAGATTTATAGTAGAAAAGGATTTATACATGATCTTATCATATTGGAAAGCTTAGTATTTGGGGTCATAATTCGAATTGTTGTGATCTGATATATGAATCTGCTCCTTATCATAGTAAATTAGACAATTCTGTAAAAGTAAAAACGCCATTAAACCCACAAGAAGCGTTAAATAAATCTATCCAAATAAAATTAACTTCTCCAAGAAGAATTTAAGTTGATAAAAACAATAAAGAATTTATTTTTTGATAAAACACATGATAATATATCATGAGCATGTTAGGAAATGGGAGGATTTAACCAAAGAAATGAAAAATAATATTACAGATAAAAAAGGGAAGAATAGAATGAGATATAAAGAATTAAGCCCAATTTCTATAAGTAAGTTTAATGAAATTGTAAATGAGAATAATGTAGGTAAAATTGTAGAAGCCATGATTTCTATTTCAATATATTCTAAAAATAGAAAGTGGGTGAAAGAAGTAATTTTATCTAGTTTAAATAGTCAAAATCCAGAAATATTTAGAGGAGCAATCGTTAGTTTGTCGCATATCGCTAGAATTGATAAAAATCTAAATATAGAAGAAATAGTAAGAATGATAAATAAAAACTTTAATAAGATCTTATATCAAGGTGAAATCGAAGATTTAATTGATGATATTGCTATTTTTCAAAAACAAAACTAAGTTAACATATGAGTTTTTGTGAAAGGGAGTATTTAAGCACTAACTATTTACTACATATGTGAGATATATTGTTATTAAGGGTTAAATTATCTAAATAACACGTAAAATATAAAGGTGAAATAGAATAAATTGGATATAATAGTAGATTATAGTTTTGACTATTTAAACAGAGGTCCTTATTAAAATTTAATGCCAACTATCCAGTTGAAGAAGATATTATTTTTTATAGAAAAATTAGTTAAAACTAGGCTTGTCAAAAGAATGGCTTTTATCTAATTGGAATAAGTAGATTACAGAAATAGATATTAATCAAATTTGGTTATGTATCGAATTAGGCGTAAAATATTTTTAAATGATTTAGTAAAAATATGAGTATTTTATATGATAATTTAGGGGCTGTCCTAGATAACAGTAAAATTTCTTATTTTGGAGATACACTATCTAAATGAGAAAAAGTCGTCTAAGCTAGCACAAACAATTTAAACTCATTGAACTTTTTGTTGTAGACGTAACAGTAAGAACAGTCATTGGGCTGGGGAGCCAGTGGCAAAACAGCGGTGTTTGGGCTTCTCAAGCATAACGGCAAGGTTTACACGGATTATTACCGCAGTGGCGTTAGATGTGAGCGAATTTAATCATTTTCGCATAAATTACAGCACACACTTTGCTGAAAAGCAAAATTATATCAACGGTATTGAGAATTTTTGGAGCGAAGCAAGAGGCATTTACGCTAATTTAATAGTATTCCTAAAGCCCATTTTGAACTGTATTTGAAGGAATGTGAATGGCGTTTTAATTATTCCAACTTGAAAGACCAAATTTCTATTTTAAAACAATTAGTTAAGGGAACTTTTTGCTAGTTATCTAGGATAGCCCCAAATATAAAACCAATTGAATCAAAGTAGTTATTGATAAAAACGTAGGTAAGGTTATAACGGTAACTGATGAAAAATAATACCTTAAATAAGAGCAGCTTATGTAAAAAAGATAATATTAGGAGTGGTTATGTTAAAAGCTGATTTAAAAAATATTTCTTTTTATACAGTATCTAATAAACATGAAGCTCAATTGGTAATGTTAGAACCTGTATGTTGTTTAACGTTATCATTATCTATAGGTGAAATGAATAGTCCATGTTCGGACTATTTTTTAGTTCATATTGTCAATATCAATTGGGTAAAGTATTGGGTGCAAAAGGATAAATTATTACCAGGAGAAAAAATAATTATTGTAGATTTGGATAATTTTGAAGAATTAGAGGAAAAACTAAAAATTTTTGTAAACTCTATAGAGGGTGAAAGCTGGGAAGATATTTTGAAGAAATTGAGAAAATACTTTGGTTGGGAATATGAAGATCATAATTTTGTTAATTTATTATAGAAGATAGGATTTTCATTATTAATACAAGCGGTCGAATTTTTCAGAAATTTTGTTTTGAGCAAAGTTTTTAGAAAATTCGACCGCTTGTATTAATCGATAAAAGTAAAAATGATTTTAAACCTCGGATAAATTCACGTTTTCTAAGCAAGGATCATCTTGGTGAATGGCTAATACATTTAAGCCAATAGCAAATAGTTGATAGCCAAGGGGAGCGAGAATAGCCTTTACTGCAGGAATTCCCGATTTTAAGACCTCTACGAGTAATATCGGTTTAAATCGGGCAATCAGTTGGGCGCCACTGTTAAGGACTTCTTGTTCCATACCTTCAACATCCATTTTGATAAAATCTAAGCGTTGGAGATTAAGTTTATCAAGGGCTAAGAGAGGTACGGGTTGAGTGCGTTGGTAGTTTACATCTTGCCCAATAAATTCAGGGGTAGCAAGCGGTTTAAGCTCTAAGCTACCGAAAGAGGCTGACTGGTTATAGTCAATTATAGGAATGTCTAAGTGGGATTGGTGAGAGTCATCGCCGAGAGCAATATTCATTGCTCGTACGTTGAATAAGTTATTTATCGCGATATTACCGGCTAAGGCATAATAAACACGTTCTTGTGCTTCAAAGGCTAATACTTCTCCCCAATGTGTCATTTCAATTCCCCAAGGAATAGTGTGAGCACCAATGTTTGCACCACAATCGAGGGCAATAACGCCATCACCGAAATAATGGCGTCTTAGACGTAACAGGTTTAATGCAAGGGAAATTTCATCAGGATCAAAAGCAGAAGTGCTAAGATATTGATAACCTACGCCATAAGTTTCTCCGATTCTGTTAGTTTGTTGGTCGAAACGATTGACAATCATCGTGCCTGTTTGTGTCGAAGTAATGACAAAAGCCAAGGGTCGTAGGCTATGATTAATACTATTTGAACTTGGGGAAGACATGAAAGAAGTCCTATATAAAAACAATGTTATACGATTTAAAATTCAGATTAAACTCAACGAATAATATCGTAAGCCGTATTTTGATATAAAGTGTATTAAATATGGTGTTGGTAAGCCTGCAGAGTATTTTGCATCAGCATGGCGACTGTCATTGGACCGACCCCGCCCGGGACTGGCGTAATAAAGCTCGCTTTTTGGGAAGCAACATCATATTCCACATCGCCGACTAATTTGCCCTCAATGCGGTTGATACCAACATCAATGACAATCGCTCCTTCTTTAATCCATTCGCCAGGGATAAATTGCGGTTTGCCCACAGCGACAACCAAAATATCTGCTTGGCGAACGTGGTGGGCAAGATCTTGTGTAAAGCGGTGTGTGACGGTTACCGTACAGCCGGCAAGTAATAATTCCAACGCCATTGGGCGACCGACAATATTTGATGCGCCGACAATTACGGCGTGTTTGCCATAAAGATCAATGCTCGTGGTTTCTAACAGCTTCATCACACCGTAAGGCGTGCAAGCGCGTAATGTTGGGATTCGTTGGCATAATCGCCCAACATTGTAGGGGTGAAAACCATCGACATCTTTATCCGGCGAAATCGTTTCAATGACTTTGCTTGAATCAATCTGTTTTGGTAGAGGTAATTGCACTAGGATTCCATCCACGGATTCATCGTGATTTAATTCCTCAATAAGGGTTAATAATTCACTTTCACTGGTATTTTCTGGCAGATCGTAAGATTTAGATTGAATGCCAATTTCAGCACAGCTTTTGCGTTTGCTATTGACATAAACTTGTGAGGCTGGATCAGCACCAACTAAAATAACAGCGAGGCTTGGCGCACGTTTTCCTTCTGTAATAAATTGTGCAATTTGTGTCGCAATTTGTTGTTTTATCGTATTTGAAAGAGTAGTACCCGAAATAATTTGTGCTGGCATGATAATTCCTCGTAAAAGCCAAAAAGAGAAGGACGAAAACGTTTGCTATTCTCTCAAAAAAAGCCTGTAAAAGTAAGTGAAAAATGTGGAATGCATGAAGAATAGGCAGTTAAATCAAATTCGCTAAAAAGCCATTGACGAAGCGAGCAGAATTTCTATAATAGCACACATCTTATGTCGGCGAGTAGCGCAGCTTGGTAGCGCAACTGGTTTGGGACCAGTGGGTCGTAGGTTCAAATCCTATCTCGCCGACCATTTCTTTTTTACTTCCTTAATTTTTAATTCAACGCGCCCTTAGCTCAGCTGGATAGAGCAACGCCCTTCTAAGGCGTGGGTCAAAGGTTCGAATCCTTTAGGGCGTGCCATTTAAATTATCATATTTCAATCACTTACAAGAAATTTATCTCTCTAAAAATCGTTATAGATAAACATATTTCTTAACCATTTCTAGTATTCCCACCTATCTAGTTCTTTTAGTGCAAAGAGTAGGGTGCTAGCTTAAACGTGCCAATTATTTCTAAGAGAGGTAAAGGTCGTGGACGTGAAAATTGACAAATAAATCTTATTAATATTTGAATTAAACCGTTGAGGTAGCTGGCTATATGTAGAAGATCTAAGATAGGCGAAAAGAAAAAAATCAAATCATCAATATACTAAAACAATATGATGAGATATTTTTTATTTACTATGCTAGATACAATTAATAAAAAAATGGCGATGAAGATTACGGAAATACCGCATTTCATCGCTATTTTTTATATGATGCTTTATAAATATGATTTATAAAGCATCAATTGCTGTTATGAATTAGCCTTTATAGTTATAAACGTGAGCAACTAAGTCTAATACTTTGTTTGAATAGCCAACTTCATTGTCGTACCAAGAAACAAGTTTCACGAATGTAGGGGTTAATGCGATACCTGCTGCTGCATCAAATACAGAAGTTTCGGTTGCACCGTTGAAGTCTGTTGAAACAACAGCATCTTCAGTATAGCCTAACACGCCTTTCATTTCGTTTTCAGAAGCACGTTTGATTTCAGCACAGATTTCTTCATAAGTTGCTGGTTTTTCTAAGTTTACAGTTAAATCAACAACAGAAACGTTTGGTGTAGGAACACGGAACGCCATACCGGTTAATTTACCGTTTAATGCAGGGATTACTTTACCTACTGCTTTTGCTGCACCTGTTGAAGATGGGATGATGTTTTGTGCCGCACCACGACCACCACGCCAGTCTTTGGCAGATGGACCATCAACGGTTTTTTGCGTTGCTGTGGTTGCGTGAACAGTGGTCATTAAACCTTCTTTGATACCGAATTTATCGTGAATCACTTTCGCTAATGGCGCTAAACAGTTAGTTGTACAAGAAGCGTTAGAAACGATATCTTGACCCGCATAAGTATCAAAGTTTACACCGTTTACAAACATTGGTGTACTATCTTTTGATGGACCAGTTAAAACGACTTTTTTCGCACCCGCAGTGATATGTTTACGTGCTGTTGCATCATCTAAGAATAAACCCGTTGCTTCAACAGCGATATCTACACCAATTGCGCTCCAGTTAAGGTTTGCAGGATCACGTTCAGAAGTAACACGGATTTCTTTACCGTTAACGACTAATTTGCCGTCTTTTACTTCAACAGTACCATCGAAACGACCGTGAGTTGAATCGTATTTTAACATGTAAGCCATGTAATCAACGTCGATTAAATCGTTAATACCAACAACTTCAATGTCATCACGTTTTTGTGCTGCACGAAATACGATACGACCGATACGACCGAAGCCGTTAATACCAATTTTAATAGCCATAGATTTTTTCACCTATATTAAAGTTAAACAAAATTTGTTCCTTCAAGCATCTCGCAGAAAGACGTGGGAATTATAGCACGTTTTTTCCTTTTTTCGATGGGAGGGAGGAACCCATCGACTATAACAGAGATACATTGTGTGATCTATATCAAATTTTGTGGAAAAACGTGCCCGAATATTTATTTCATTTCGCTTGGAAGCGGTTGATCTAGTTGAACATTATTGACTAACCCTTTGTTGTCAAAATGTACAAATAAGGTGCGTTGAATCGGTTCTTCATGACCTTTCCGTAGAATGAAGACATAATCCCAACGGTTTGGACTGAAAGTGTCTTTTAACACGGGCGTGCCGAGGAGGTATTGCACCTGCTCTTTATTCATCCCGACTTTAACTTGGTCAATTTTATCTTGTTCAAGATAATTACCTTGTGGCACATCAATACGATAAACCACTTTTTTCACCGTAGAACAAGCACTTACGCCGAGGGCTAAGAGCAGAATAGCCATAAGAGATTTCATTTTCATAGTGATACCTTCATGTTCAAAATTGGGGGCAATCATACCGAAACGCCCATTAAAATGCCATTATTTATTGCGTTCTAGCTGATCCCGTAGATTAGCGGGTAGCCCTTTGATAGTTAAACTGTCATTTAGTTCATCCCAAATGATACGTTGTCCGAGGAGTTCGGCATCAAAACTTATGGTGACACCTTTACCCGAACCGGCATATTTTGTCAGGGTTTTAAGGGCATTGCGTACTGGGGGAATACTTTCTTCTAAGCCGTAATCCTGTGTTTGAGTAAAATTCGCAAAGGATTGTTCATTCAAGGTTGGTAAATGATCGGAAAGTTCGTGTAAAGCAATCTCTTCTCCGTTGTTCATTTGCCCTTTGCAGTAATCAAATGCCTGTTTTTTGACCGCTTGAATTTGGTTGCTGTTTAGCTCACCTTGTTCGCAATAATCGCTAACCGCTTGAAGGAGGGTTTGGTTTTGCAGTTGTGGGTTTAACCCCTCTTCGGCACTGAGAAAATCCATAAAGAAATCCGCCACTTTACGCCCAACACGCCCTTTAATAAAGGTGAGATAGCGGTTTGATTGGGCATCAATACGCAGTTCCGTAAGATTGATTCGACAAGCGATATCATATTGGCTAATTTCAAGATATTCTGTGCGTTTTACCTCTAATTTATCATCAACTAACATGGATGAACGGCTATCAATTAAAGCGATGAAAAGATATTCCGTGGCTAAAAACGTATAGCGACAAAGAATAAATGAACCCCCAGCAGCAAAGGGATATTTTGCCAATTCGGTGGCTAACATTTTGGCACAGCTTTGGCTAAATGGTAGGAAATCATTTTCCCCCTCTAATAAGCGATTAAGCTGTTGAGCGAATACCGATTCCGATTGAAAGACGCCATAAGCCTTCGCTTTACCTTGGTAGGCTTGATGTAGTTGTAGCATCATCTGTTCCACTTCGGGGCTAATTGGGAGGCGTTCTTCCCGTAAAATGGTGGTGAGTTCGGGTGTTTCGCCACCACTTTGGTGCAGTTGGTGGAGGACAATTTCAGTAACGTTAATAGACATAGATTCCTTGCAAGCGGTCGTTTTTAGTGAAAATTTTGCAAAATGCGTTAAGTGTCATTATAGCCTATTTACAAAGTGAGAAAAAACTCTCAAAATCGGCTTTTCCTTGATTTCCCTCACTTAAAAGGAGTAACGCATGACTCAAATTATCCATACCGAAAACGCCCCTGCAGCGATTGGCCCTTATGTTCAAGCCGTTGATTTAGGCAATATGGTGCTGACTTCGGGGCAAATCCCAGTCAATCCACAAACAGGTGAAATTCCAACGGAGATTGTAAAACAGACGCGTCAATCACTCGAAAATGTCAAAGCAATCATTGAACAAGCGGGTTTAAGTGTGGCAAATATCGTAAAAACGACGGTATTTGTGAAAGATCTTAACGATTTTGCCGCCGTGAATGCGGAATATGAAGCCTTTTTCCGTGAAAATGCCCACCCAACATTTCCTGCCCGTTCTTGCGTTGAAGTTGCGCGCCTACCTAAAGATGTTGGCATTGAAATTGAAGCGATTGCGGTGCGTTAATGAAGTGGATTGAACCGACTTGGGCTGTGCCGAGTAATATTCATGCCTTGACAACCACTCGTCACGGCGGAGTGAGCCTTCCCCCTTTTGATAGCCTTAACTTAGGCGATCATGTGAAAGATGATCCACAGGCAGTGCAGGAAAATCGAGAGCGATTACGCCAACAGGCGAATTTGCCTGCTTCGCCGATTTATCTAACCCAAACCCACAGTACAAGGGTGATTCGTTTGCCTTATGAAAGGGAAGATCGCAATGCCGATGCGGTTTATACCAACCAAGCCAATCAAGCCTGTTTAGTGATGACGGCAGATTGTTTGCCTGTGATTTTCGCCAGTCTTGATGGTCAAGAGATCGCCGCAGCACACGCCGGCTGGCGAGGGTTGTGTGATGGTATTTTAGAAGCGACGGTTGCAGAATTTGACTGTGACCCCACACAAATTTCCGTTTGGCTTGGGCCAGCGATTGGGCCTCAGGCATTCCAAGTAGGGGAAGATGTGATCGCCCAGTTTGTTGCCATTGACCCTAATGCGCAACAAGCATTCACCCCTGACCCAACCACAGAGGGCAAATTTTTCGGTAATCTTTACCAACTTGCTACTCAACGTTTAAATGCGTTGGGTATTCAACACATTTCAGGGGGGGATTACTGCACCTACTCCGACCCACAATTTTTTTCCTATCGGCGAGATAAAATGACCGGCAGAATGGCAACGGTCATTTGGCGGAATGAGTAAAAAAGAAAGGGCTGCCTTAGAAAACAGCAAAATTTAGCCCTAAAAAGTGGCGGTAAAGTGGCGGTTTTGATATTCTAAAATCGTTTAATTTAGCCTAATTCTTTACTTATAATCCCTTATTTTATTTTAACTTATTGATTTTTAACATTTATGAAATTTATCTCTTTTAATATTAATGGCTTACGAGCCAGACCTCATCAACTTGAAGCCTTAATTGCCAAACATCAGCCCGATGTGATTGGCTTGCAAGAAATTAAAGTCTCGGATGAAGATTTCCCCCACGATCTTGTCAGCCACCTCGGTTATCACGTTTTCCACCACGGTCAGAAAGGGCATTATGGCGTGGCATTACTCACCAAAGCGAAACCCCTTGCTGTGCGTAAAGGCTTTCCAACAGATGAAGCCGATGCCCAAAAACGGATGATTATGGCGGATCTCGACACGCCTTTTGGGGTATTAACCGTGCTTAATGGCTACTTCCCACAGGGGGAAAACCGCAGTCACGAAACAAAATTCCCTGCTAAACAGAAGTTTTACGCCGATTTACAACACTATTTGGAAACCGAATTAAAACCGGAAAACCCGATTGTCATTATGGGAGATATGAACATCAGCCCAACGGATTTAGACATCGGCATTGGTGAAGCGAATCGTAAGCGTTGGCTACGGGATGGTAAATGTTCCTTCTTACCCGAAGAGCGTGAATGGCTTGCCCGCTTACATCAATACGGCTTAGTGGATACGTTTCGTGCGATGAACCCAACGGCAGAGGATAAATTCTCTTGGTTTGATTACCGCTCCAAAGGCTTTGATGATAACCGTGGCTTACGGATTGATTTAGTGCTGGCATCACAAATGCTCGCGGATCGTTGTGTCGAAACAGGCATTGATTTAGACATTCGTGGCATGGAAAAACCCTCCGACCACGCGCCTGTTTGGGCGACCTTTGCTTAATAAAATCAAAAACAAGCGGTCAAATTGAGTGCATTTTTTGCAGAGTTGATCGCTAATCTCTTTTTCGTCTTTAATTTTAGCAATGAAAAAACGCCCCGAAAGTCTAGGGGCGCATTATATGGCAGAGGAGTAATTACTTCTCAATAAATTGATTGCTTTGCTGAATAAGCTGTAAGAACAGTGCCAAAGGTGGGCGACTGTGGGGTTGCTTTTTGCCTTGCTCGTCATAGTAAGCCACTTCGCCTTTGTGGTCGATATGGAACTGTTCCCCGTCAGGCAAAATCGCCACATTCCAACGGTAATTTGAGGCAATCAGCCATTTACGCTCATTGGGCTTGGTTAAATCAATCCCTTGGGCGTAATCGCTAATCGGCGTGGTCACACCAAAGAATTGGCTTAATACCGTCGGTACAATATCTAAATGGCTTGAAAGTGGCGCATAACGGCTTTTATCGCCTTGCCAGTAAAGCATCAACGGCACTTGAATGGCATTTTTAGCAAAGGTATTGTCATTTTGCGTTGAATGATAGGCGGAATCGGCGGTAATCAGCACTAAGGTGTTGTGGAGCAAGCCTTGCTGTGTGAGGGTATTCCAAATTTCATTGAGTTGCCAATCGAGCATTTTCCCTTGATTTTCAGGGCGAGAAAGGTTTGGCAAACGTAAATCTAAATAGCTGAAAAATGGTTTTTCTTGGCGTTGAGTGATCCAACTTTTCCATTGCTGAATGGCATCTAAATTGCTTTTGCCAAAAGGCAGTTTAAAGCCAGCAAAAAGGGCGCGATGGTAAATCGGCTCTGCAAAACCGCTGTGGGAGAATAGCCCGAATTGATAGTGCCTTTGTTGTAGTGTTTGCACGAAAACAGAGGGGATTTTCTCATTTAAAATCGCATCTAAATAACGCCCACTTAACCCGTAGAACAGGCTAACGACGCCCGTAGTCGGCGTATCGCCACCGCTATAATGTTGCATAAAACGGCGAGATTGCTGGCTAATTTGTGTGAGTTGGGGCATCTCTTCGGGGGTAATCATTTCATTACTGAGCCCCGAAATATTCACAAACAGCAAGTTAATCGGTTTTGCCGTAGTGGTAGAAACTTGAGATTGGAGGGCTTTTTTCGGGTAGTTGAGGTAAAAACTGTCCGCTCTGCCACTTTCTTCCGTCTGCTGTTCAAGGGAGGCACGATCAAGTAAGCCGTGGCGTTCTAAAAAGCTCCGTGCTGTCATCGGGTAGGAAAGTGGATAATTGGCTTTTTGCGCAGTAATTGGACGGTAAAGCGCCATATCTGCCCAAGCATAGAGTAAATGGGTAGCAGTAAAGCAGAGTAAGAACGTCAAGGCGACATATTTTCCCCATTTTTGCCGAGCGAAACTGCGTAATTTATGCCAACACCAACGGGAGTAGAGCATCTCCGCTAATAAAATCAACGGCATTGGCGCAAAAAGCAGTTGCCATTGGCGAGTTAATTCGCCGTCATCAGGATTCACTAAGAGATCCCACACGAGGGGGGAAAGGTGCAGATAAAAGCGTTTGAAAACTTCGGTATCAAGGAGTAGCACCGTCATTCCAATACTGGCAACAATCACGGAAATACTGCGGAAGGTACGCGTATTGCGGATCAAAAAGCTCAATGGAAAGAGCAGTAGCAAATAAAGGGCAAAAATGACAAAGCTAAAATGCCCAAAAATACTGATGAAAAAGTAGAGTTTGCCGAAAAGGGTATTCGGCCAATCGGCGTTAAAGGCATAGCGCGAGGCAATCAGTAACGCTAACACAATATTAAACAGTGCAAACCAATGCCCCCACGTTATACGCTGTGAGGTTTCTTCACGATATTGACGTGAATTTTCGGGGAGCAGTTGGCGTAACTTTTTCAGCATAAAGCAGTTATTGTGTTGATTTTAAAGAGTTTTTAAGTGCATGGGCGAAGGTGTCCGCAAGGCGTTCTCGCTGTTGAGGGTTCGCGACATTAGTCACTAAAATATTCGTCACCATATTGCCGAGAGCCATTAAGGAGAGATCCACCGGCGCTTTATGTTTTTCAAGGGTAAGAATTAAATCATTTAATAACGCATCAAGTTGTTGCGTTTGGTATTTCGATTGCGTAGCCATATCTGTTTTCTTGGTAAAAAATTGGGGCGAATAGTAGCATAAAAGCCCCCGACAAGCGGTAGATTTTGTATGAAATTTTGCAATTTGGCGTGAGTTTTCGCCAAGGGGTTATTTCACCGCCACCATAGAGCCAAAATTAAAGCACTGAAACCACAGTTCAATTTGCGAAAAGCCAGCTTGTTGCAGGCGAGATTTATGGGTGTCGATACTGTCTGTCCGCATCACATTTTCGAGGGCGGTGCGTTTTTGGCTGACTTCTAATTCGCTATAACCGTTGGCTCGTTTGAAGGTGTGGTGGAGATCGATCAGCAATTCATTCATTTTCTCATCAGCGAAGGTAAATTTTTCCGAGAGGACAAGCACGCCATTGGGCTTCAAGCCTTGGTAAATTTTACGCAACAGAGCAAGGCGATCATCAGGGGGGAGAAATTGCAAGGTAAAATTCAGCACCACCATGGAGGCATTTTTAATCTCCACTTGGCGAATATCCTCACATAAAATTTCCACAGGAATTTCCGAGTGATAGGCTTCTAAATGACGGCGACAGCGTTCTACCATCGGTTCAGAATTATCCACGCCAATAATGTTGACCCCTTGTTGGGTAATGTTTCGGCGAATGGCGAGAATCCCTGCACCGCGGGAACAGCCTAAATCATAGACGTTGGAATTTTCACTCACAAAACGGGCCGCCAACATACCAATCGCGGTAATAATATTAGAGTAGCCCGGCACGGAGCGTTGGATCATATCGGGAAAAACTTCGGCCACGGATTCATCAAAAGTAAAATCCCCCAATTTTTCAATGGGGGCAGAAAAGAGAGTATCTTTGCTCATAGGATGACATTTTCAAAAAAGAGTGGGGCTATTGTACTCGGAATTGGTGGAAAGGGGAAATAGCCTTAAAGAGAAAAGGGAAATAAAACCAAAAATCGAGCGTTTTGCCCGATTTTTGGTTTTTTTATATCACATTTTTAAGCAGGGTTATCAATATCAATAAATTCGACTTCCACACCATATTCTGCTTTTAACCACTCCCCAAGGGCTTGAACGCCGGCACGTTCTGTGGCGTGGTGGCCGCAGGCGAAATAGTAAATCCCTTGCTCTCGGGCGGAATGGGTGGTCTGTTCTGAAATCTCGCCACTAATAAAGGCATCACAACCGCAAGCCGCCGCTAAATCAATATAGCCTTGCCCGCCGCCGGAGCAAATGCCGACTTTATGAATCGCTTTCTGTGGAAAGGCTTCCACAAATTCATCACATAAAATCACACGCCGACCAAGCCCGGTTTCTAGCCGTTGTTTTAATGTTTGGGCAGAAATTGGCGTGTCGAATTGGGCGACCGCTGGAATGGAATTGGGTTTCTCTTCCATACCTTGAAATTGGGTTGCCCCGATAAGACGGGCAAGCTGGGCGTTATTGCCTAATTCAGGGTGAATGTCTAAGGGCAAATGGTAGCCAAAGAGGTTAATCTCATTTTGCAACAAGGCTTTGATACGCTTGCCTTTCATTCCCCGAATACAAGGGTTTTCACTTTTCCAAAAATAGCCGTGATGCACCAAAATTGCATCCGCTCCCTTGGCAATCGCCTGTTCAATTAACGGAAGTGAGGCGGTCACCCCCGTGATAATTTTGCGAATCTGCGATCTACCTTCGACTTGTAAGCCATTAGGTGCATAGTCACTAATCGTTTTGCTGTTGAGTTTGGTATCAAGAATGTGTTCGAGTTGAATTGCCGTAAGCATAATTTCTCCTGAAAATGGAAGCGGTTAAACGAGGGAGATTATAGAGGCTCTAGGGGCGATTTGATCAAATTGTTGAAAAAAAACGACCGCTTGTTTTTAACTTTTGGATGGAGATCGAGCGTGGTGGTCGATAAATATAAGCTGTCTATTGTAAAGTTGTGGCTATTTTTTAATCTATAAAGTCTCTACTATTTTTAATGAATTTTAAAATATTCTAGATTAGAATACTTGCCTAAGAAAATTTAGAAAAAGTCAGGAGTAAAACAATGTGGTTACTATTTAATGCAGATAAAAATGAAGATAAAAAATCACTCAAACAACGTATTTCAGATTATTTAAGTAGGCATAAAGAAATACAAATCAATAGTCTCGATGAGGTTAAAGAGCAAGCAAATCAATTACCCAATTTATATAAAGATCTCAAT
Organism: Pasteurellaceae bacterium Macca; assembly: GCA_023101485.1. Taxonomy (GTDB): domain Bacteria; phylum Pseudomonadota; class Gammaproteobacteria; order Enterobacterales; family Pasteurellaceae; genus LVZB01. The sequence goes on from LVZB01000013.1 coordinate 56,531, forward strand.
ACAAGCATACGTATTTGGTTACCGAATGTTATGTATGAATGTATTAATGAGCATATCAGTGAGAGTTATTCTAAACTTTCAGTTGCCTCAGAAATTCGTCATGTTTTAATTGATCATTGTTACGGAGCGATTGCAAAAAAACAATTACATCAAAAATCAAGGTCTCGTATTTATTTTTCAATTTCATCAACAGCGATAAAAAAGTGTATTGATATTGAAATGTTAGTGCTAGGTAAGAAAAATACACCATCAAAAATAAGTTGTAATAAAAAGTTAAAAGATGATTTAGAAGTATTAGCTAAGTTACACTCTTGTTCATTGTCAGAATATATCCGAAATGTACTCTATAAACATTATTTTGGGAATGGGTTCATCACAAATCTTGATCTTGTTGAAGACACCTTTGAGGATGAGGAATAGTAATGAGGAAATTAACATTGTTAATTTTATTAATGCTGTCAGCTTGTTCATCAAATATCAGCCATACTATTCCTTATATTGATACGTTTAATGAGTCTTATTATATACAAAAAGCGATTGAAAAATATGGTGATGCGGAAAATTCAAATGTAGGCAAAAAAATAAATCGACTAGGAATTATGTATGAGAATGGTTTTGGTGTGCCTCCTAGCTTAGCTAAAGCTCAAGCATTATGGTTGAAAGCAGGTAGACTAGGCTATGGTAATGGCTACTGTAATGTGGCAATGGATTATATGGATGATGTTAAAACCTATAAAAAAGTGAAATATTACTATCAATTAGCAACATTGGCACAAGAAAAATCTTTTTGTGGTTATAGGGGATTAGGGCATGTTTATTATAGTGGTTATAGTGTTAAACCTGATCTGAAAAAAGCAAAAGATTATTATTTATTAGCGATTCAATTAGGTGATGATACAGGTGAGTCAGAAAAATACCTTAGCTTAATAGCAAAAGAAATGGGGGACTATGAAGCTGCTCAAGAATGGTCCGAAAAAGCGAAGGAAAAAGGTATTGATACAAAAAAATCTAATATTGATAAATTGAAATCTTTATTGGAGTTATAAGAGGAAATATGAAGAAGTTATTGTGTTTATTACTTATTTTACTATCTGCTTCAAGTAGTGCTACATTACCTGAAAAATATGTCAAGATAGCATCTGATTATCAAGGGAATATAATCTATGGTAATATCGATAATGATTATGGTAATGGAAAGGCTTGGATAGCCACTAACTATAGAAATGGCAAGTCTAGTATCGGAAAATATTCTGCGCATTGTAGAAATAATACTTATTTTTTGATGGATTATGTGTTGTATTCCAAAAGAGATTTAAAAGGCAGTGTAATAAATTCTTATAGTAGAGCTCTTTCTCCTTCTAAAACAGTTATTCCAGATACAATTAGCGAAGCGATTTATAATTTTATTTGTTATGGTATTTATTAAAAAGAGGTTTTTATATGAAATCCAAAATTGCAGTATTATTTACAGCTACATTTGTTGTTTTTTCATCAACACATGTTTACGCGAAAAAAAGATGCTCAGATTTTTCTACTCAATCAGAGGCACAATATTATATGGAAAAATTTGGTGCAACTTATTTAGATCGTGATAAAGATGGCGAGGCTTGTGAATGTTTACCGGGCGGTAGTAAACACGGATCAAGTGTTTGCCGTTAATAATCTCAGAAGAAGGAGCATACTATGTTTTTAAAACGTACTTTATCAATCACAATGTTAGCATTACCTATTTTTATTACGAATAATGTTTGGGCAAAACCAGATATTAATATCAAGGTTGGAATGGATTATCAAAAGGCACGTTCCATTTTAATTAAGAGTGGGTGGAAGCCTTTAGTAATGAATAGAAAAGCTAATGGAAAACCGGCTTGTTATGATTTTTTAGGACGTGAAGCTGATTGTAATAAACAATATGAAATTGAAAGTTGTGCACCAACGGGAATTGCCCCTTGTGCAATGCATTTCTTTGATGGCAAAAAGACCTATCTACGACTTTATACTATTGGCGAGCAACCTAGTGTTGATAGTTGGAAAATAACAACTAAAAAGCCTCAATTTAATCGGATTTAGTTCTAGATAATTCAAAGAGGATAATATTAAACATTATTGAATTTCTTAGTGAAGTAGATAAAGTAATGGTAACAAGCGGTCAAAAAATTATAAAAATTTGACCGCTTGTTTTTTATGTGGGAAGTGGTAATAAAGCAACTTTCTGTTTAACTTGGTGAATTTGGGCTTTTGAGGGGGAGAAGGGGATATTCCTTAGAAAAGCGAAGGTGTGGGGGGCAGTTAAATAGAGGCGTTGAAAGCTCGCATAGCAGGCGGAGAAGGTGCGTTGTGCGTGGAGAAAACCGTTGATGTTGCGTTTATCTTGTTCATCAAAGTGATGATCAACAGGATTTGGGCTCATTATAAAAGTAAGGTCATGAGCTAGGGGGTGAAAACGGCGATCTCGTTCAAATTGCGTGACGGCTTGTTGGGTAAAGGCTTCGCCCTGTGGTGAGGTGGGTCGGATCATCATTGCACTCGGGTAACCGCTACTGGCTTCGGCTTTGGGGGTGATTTGCACTAATTGAAAGCCACACTGTTGCCAAAAGGCGAAAAGCGGGGGCGTTAGCCCAAAACTGACGGAAACAAAATCCACCTGCGTAGAAATCGTTGTTAAAAATTGTGCGACTAAGGCTTTTCCTTTGCCTTGTTGCTGGTAAGCTGGCGTGATTGCAATGCGTGAAATACGCGCTGATTTCAGTAAGCAGGCTTGGGGAAGATTGCCTTGAAAGCAGAGATATTGCGGCACTAAATTTCCTTTTGGTCGCCGTTCGCCACGCCAAATGGCTTTGGTTAAGTCTGCGTCTAAGCCCCCTTCTCGCATCGCCCATAATCCACCAATCAGTGCGCCCTTGTCGTGAAGTGGTTCAAGATGTTGATTTTCGCCGTCAAATAAACGCCGTAGATCGCTCGGCGTTGTTTTATAGTGCGCTTCGGCAAGGAGCTCATAGAAATGGCATAGCGTTTGTAAGGCGGGCGGAATATTCCTAAAGAGAGGCGTTTTTCCCTCTAACATCAATAATTGCGTGATAAATTCTTCCAAAGGGTCATTTTCTGCCCAACGTAAAGGTTGGGTCAGTTGCCAGTGTCGAGCTGGGCGGGTTAATTGGGGCAAAAATTTCAAGCTAAACCCTCTGCCCGTGCCTTCGTAATTCTGGGTGGTTGTGGTCAGAATGACCCCAGCAAAAAAGTGGCAAAAAGTGTTGAGTATTGGCAAGGGAAGGCTTGCGGCTTCGTCAATCAATAGCCACTGTTGGGGGGAAATTTGCTGTTGGGCGATTCGTTGCATTAATTCATCAGGGGCGATGAATGGAATCGCTTTTTCCTCAATGTGTCGCCAAAAACTGGTGAAAACCGATTTGCTACGGGCAGTCAGCAGAACTTGATGTGCTTTGGAAAGCTCATGGGCAAGCTGACCGGCTAGGGTGGATTTCCCTCGCCCTCGGGGGGCAGTTATCAGGTGGATTTTTTCAGTATTGTGGGCAATTTGTTGCAGAATCCGTTGCTGTTCAGCGGTTAGCGTGAAAGGGCGTGTTGGTGGCGTTGCGTGTCTTGGGGGAATTTCGGTATTTGGGCAAGCAAAATGGGCCACGAGGGCTTTGAAATAGGCGTAAAAACGAGGGGTTGGAATGAGGTGGCCGTCATTCCAACGTTGGGAATCCCCATCGGGCTGTGCGTCGAGATTCTGCCAATCGGCACAGAGCAAAAACAGCGTGCCGTTGCGTAAAATCGTGCCGGCAAGAATTGCCAAGGCCTCTAAATGCAAGGAAACGCCCCTTTCCATTCGCATATCATAAATGGCGTAGGAAAACTCTTGCCCCAACAGGCTTTTGGCGTTGTTAAAGGGCAGAGTGGGGATCGGCAACGGCTGTGATGGCTGATGGGAAAGATAAACCCCACCGTCGGGGAGGTGGGGAGGGAGATCGTGAATCAGGCAGAGTTTTCGCATAGGGTTAGGCGATTTTCTCGCTCAAATAGGGATCTTCATAGCCGAGGGATTGCATAATCGCCGTTTCAAGGCTCTCCATCTCTTCGGCTTCTTCATCGGTTAGGTGATCGTAACCTAATAAATGGAGTGTGCCGTGAATGGCGAGGTGCGCCCAATGTGCTTCAAGGGGTTTATTCTGTTCTTGGGCTTCTTGTTCCACCACTTGGCGACAGATAATCAGATCGCCAAGGAGTGGTAGCTCGATGCCTTCGGGCATTTCAAAGGGAAAGGAGAGGACATTGGTTGCCTTATCCTTACCTCGATAGGTGAAATTCAATTCGTGGCTTTCGGCCTCATCCACAATCCGCACCGTGATTTCACTTTCAGGGTAATCTGTAGTTTGGGCTTCTTGGGTGAGGGCTTGGTGAATCCAGTGTTGGAATTGGCTTTCACTCGGCAGATTCGCGTGATTTTCGCTGGCAATCTGTAAATCAATATAGAGGCTCATACAAAATGTTTCCTTTTTTAGACCGCTTGTTACCACTTATCGGCGGCGTGTTGATCACTCTCTCGGCTTTCAATCCAACGCTCACCCTCGGGGGTGCGTTCCCGTTTCCAAAAAGGGGCACGGGTTTTGAGGTAATCCATAATAAATTCGTTGGCGTGGTAGGCATCCCCTCGGTGGGCAGAGCTGACGCCAACGAGGACAATTTCATCCCCCGTAGCAAGTTGCCCGACACGATGAATCACTGCCACCCGTTGTAATGCCCAGCGTTGGCGGGCTTCGAAGACGATGTCCGCAAGGGCTTTTTCTGTCATCGCAGGATAGTGTTCGAGATATAAGCCCGACACGCTTTCCCCGAGATTCATCTCCCTGACTTTCCCGACAAAAATAGTCGTCGCCCCCACGCTGTGTTCTTCGCTAAGCCATTGGTAGATCGCATTTTGGTCAAAATTTTCGTGTTGAACACGGATTAAATCAGCCATTTAGCCTCCTGTAACGGGGGGGAAAAAAGCAATTTCATCGCCTGAATGGAGGGCATCACTCAGGGCGCTGATCTGTTGGTTAATGGCAACGAGTAATTTACTACTCTCTAAGGCTAACGCCCATTTTCCGCCTTGGCTTGCAAGGTGCTGACGAAGATCTTCCGCCGTCGGGAATTGTGCTGGGAGAGTGAGCTCCGCCACGCCGACTAATTCACGGGTTTGGGCAAAAAACAGAATTTTTAACATATCTTTCCTTATCGTGTGCAAAAAGTGAAATAAAAACGACCGCTTGTTTTGGGGCGTTTGGGGGGATTAGCGGTTTGGTGCGTGGAAATCGCCCGATTTTCCGCCACTTTTGCTCAGTAGGCGGATATGTTCGATCACTATATCCTTTTGTACTGCTTTACACATATCGTAAATTGTCAGCGCTGCCACGCTAACGGCGGTCAGGGCTTCCATTTCAACCCCGGTTTTTCCCGAGAGCTTGCACAGAGATTCAATGCGAACTTGGTGGCTGTCGGGGAGGGCTTGGAGTTGTATTTCCACTTTGGAAAGGAGCAGAGGGTGGCAAAGGGGAATGAGCTCCCACGTTTTTTTCGCGCCTTGAATACCGGCAATGCGAGCCGTGGCAAAAACATCGCCTTTGTGATGATTACCATTGACAATCATTGCCAGCGTTTCAGGGTTCATGGTGATTAAGGCTTCGGCACGGGCTTCCCGTACGGTATCTTGTTTGCTAGAAACATCCACCATATTGGCTTCGCCATGTTGGTTAATGTGAGTAAAAGAGTGATTCATGATGATTTTGTTCATTATTGAAAAAGGTGGAGAAAAAGAAATTAGCCACCAATGGAGGCTAAATTGTTGCGAACACCGCTGTCGCCAAGGTGGAGGTAGTGATGTTCTCGCTTGCCTTGTAGGGCAGATTTCAGGCGTTGTTCAAGTTGCAGGTGTTGGCTGTCATCTTGCAGGAGATCCCGTAGATCTACCCCCTCTTCGCCAAATAGGCAGAGGTGTAATTTCCCTGTAGCAGAAACTCTAAGGCGGTTACAACTCGCACAGAAGTTTTTTTCATAGGGCATAATTAAGCCGATTTCCCCTTGATAATCGGGGTGTTTGAGGATTTTTGCCGGCCCATCGGTGAGATCTCGGGTTTGCAACTGCCAGCCTTCTTGCACAAGGCGTTCTAAAATAGATTGCCCTGAAAGGTGCTGTTGGTGGAAAAAATGATCCATTTCGCCGGTTTCCATTAACTCGATAAAACGCATTTGAATGGGGCGGTGTTGAATCCAACGGAGAAAATCATCAAGATTTTTCGCCGTGTATTGTTTCATCAAGACCGCATTGACTTTCACTTTGGGGTAGCCAATTTCAAAGGCTTTATCAATTCCGCTGAGGATTTCGCCGAGTTTATTTTCCCCGGTGATTAAGTGAAATTCCCGTGGGTCAAGGCTATCGACACTCACATTGAGATGTGTGATACCGGCTTCTTTCCATAACGCCACATCTCGAGCCATACGGTAGCCGTTGGTCGTTAAGGCGAGTTGGCGGATGCCTTGGGTTTGGGCAATGGTGTGGGCAATATCGAGGAAATCTTTCCGTAATGTGGGCTCTCCACCGGTTAAGCGGATTTTTTCCGTGCCGAGGTGTGCGAATGTACGCGCCACACGCTGAATTTCGGGGAGAGTCAGAAAACGTTGCTTGTGTTCAGGGGGGCGATAGCCATTGGGCAAGCAGTAGTTGCAACGGAAGTTGCATACATCAGTAATCGACAGGCGTAAATAGACGTACTGTCGTTGAAAACGGTCGATTAAGCCAGTTGGCTCGCCGACATTGCGGATTGGGATAGTTTGCATTTGACACCTTTACAAAATGGGTAGGACGGCTCATTTCTAAGCAATCCCTGAGTGGCATGGCCACTGGCGCCTATTCCATATCCTTAGACTTAGGAAAAGGGGCTCGGTAGTCGAGATAAGTAAATATTGTAAAGGGTAAAAAATAAAAAAACAAGGTAACAAACGCCTAGCTAACCAAAGTTTTATAAAAGCAGTTATACTAAGGATCTTTATATCAAGAATAGTGGAGTATCACGATGAAAAACAAATTCCTTGCCCTTGGGGCGATTAGTGGCTTTTTCTGTATCGCTTTCGGGGCTTTTGCGGCTCACGGCTTAGCCAAAATCCTCGATGCCCAAGCCCTGAGTTGGATTGACACGGGCTTAAAATATCAGATGTTTCATACCTTAGCGTTGCTTGCGTTGGGCTTATTCCAAATTGCCAATAGCTCTCAACATCCCCCCGCTTGCCGTGCCAAAGCCTTTGACCTGATTGGTGGAAGCTGGGTATTAGGGATTGGCTGTTTTAGTGGAAGTCTGTATGCCTTAGCATTCGGGGCGAGTAAGGCGATGGTGTGGATTACCCCTGTTGGAGGTGTGTTGTTTTTAGTCGGTTGGGCAGTTTTAGCCTATTTAAGTATGGGAAAATCACGCTAAACAAGCGGTCAAATTTTTCCCTTTTTTTGTAACGAAAGGAATATCAATGAATAAATTAGCTCTCTATTGTCGAGCTGGCTTTGAAAAAGAAGTGGCGGGAGAAATCACTGAAAAAGCCGCTGAACGTGGCGTTTTTGGCTTTGCGAGTGTGAAAGAAAATAGCGGTTATGTAATTTTTGAATGCTACCAAACTGGCGAGGCAGATCGCCTTGCCAAAGAGTTAAAACTCTCGCAGTTGATTTTTGTTCGGCAAATGCTAGTTGTGGGGGATTTATTACAAGAGCTGCCTGAAACGGATCGAATTAGCCCGATTTTAGACTGCTACCAAGCACTGAATCCGAAAAATGCGGGAGAAGTGGTAGTAGATACGCCGGATACCAACGAAGCGAAGGAACTTTCCCTCTTCTGTCGAAAATTTACCGTCCCCCTGCGTAATGCGTTAAAGGCAAAAGGGTGGTTAAAACCGCAATGGATTGCCACTAAAGACAGTGCTAAACAGGGGATTACTCTCCATATTTTGTTTATCGGATCGGGGAAATGTTATGTGGGCTATGCTTATAATCATAACCGATCACCTTTTTTAATGGGGATTCCCCGTTTGAAATTCCCATCCGATGCACCAAGCCGTTCAACCCTAAAACTTGAAGAGGCAATTTTAAGTTTTATTCCGACGGTTGAAGCTCCCCGTCGTTTAAATGAAAATATGAAAGGGGTCGATTTAGGGGCTTGCCCCGGTGGCTGGACTTATCAGCTTGTCAAACGTGGGCTATTTGTTTATGCCGTTGATCACGGCAAAATGGCGGCGAGCTTACATGATACGGGGCGTATTGAGCATTGCCCCGAAGATGGTTTTAAATTCCAACCCCCGAAACGCACCACCATTGATTGGCTAGTGTGTGATATGGTGGAACAGCCGATGCGGATCAGTAAGCTAATGGCAAAATGGCTGACCAATGGTTGGTGTAAAGAAACGATTTTTAACCTCAAATTACCGATGAAAAAACGTTATCAAGAGGTGAAGCTCTGTTTAGATTACCTTGCGGAAACCTTACAAAAACAGGGGCTGACTTTTCATATTCAAGCCAAGCATCTCTATCACGATCGTGAAGAGATCACCGTGCATATTCAACTCAAATAATCTTTATAACGAAAATGCTGAGAAGTGATTCTCAGCATTTTTTTAGATTCCTTTTACCTCAGCAGAAAAATCTTCTTTTAATGCTGTATCGGCAGGCGGGGTATTGGCAAGTTCATCGGCATCGGTTAAGAGCTTGGCAATGGCATTGCGGTAGGTAATTTCAAGGGTCTCTCGGCTCGTGGCAATCACCCCTTGATCTTTTAAAATACCGTCATTGACATCATAAACCCAGCCGTGAATAGAGAGTTTTTTCCCTCTTGTCCAAGCGGATTTTACAATGGAGGATCGCCCGAGGTTATACACCTGTTCGGCGACATTTAAACGAACGAGCATATCCGCCCGTTGATCAGGGGAGAGCTTGCCAATGAGGTGGCTGTGCTTGAACCAGAGGTCACGAATATGGAGTAGCCAGTTACTAATCAAACCGTGATCTTCCATACCAATCGCCGCTTTTATCCCACCACAATTGGTGTGACCGCAAATGATAATATGCTCAATATCAAGCACATCAACGGCATATTGCACGACGGACAGGCAGTTGAGATCCGTATGAATTACTAAATTTGCCACATTCCGATGTACAAAAAGCTCCCCCGGCCCTAAGCCGGTTAATTTTTCCGCCGGCACTCGGCTGTCGGAACAGCCAATCCAAAGATAGGTCGGTTTTTGATGTTCAGCTAACTCTTTAAAATAGTCGGATTGTTCATCTTTCATTTGGGTTGCCCAAGCGTGGTTATTGGCAAAAAGGCGTTCAATTTGTTTCATGCTCTACTTATCCTTCCATGTTAAAGCACGCTATTCTAGCACAGTTGTTTATCTCGTCTTATAAAAACAAAAAAGCGAATAACGAGACGTTATTCGCTTTGGTATGATAAAGCTACTCAGTATTATTCGACGATAGGGATAATACGAGAAGCGGATGCGCCTTTATCACCGTTTGAAAATTCAAACTGAACTTTTTGCCCCATTTTGAGTGAGCGATAGCCATCACCTTCAATGACGGAAAAATGTGCAAAAATGTCGCCGTCAAAAATGTCAGAAGTGATAAAGCCGAAGCCTTTCGCATTGTTGAACCATTTTACGATACCAATTTCCATGGGAAGTTTCTCCAACTTGTTAATAAACTGGTTGTAAATATTAGTCAAATTTGTAAAAGCCTCAATCGCTATTTATTAAAATTTAGACATAGTTCACAAAATTTCGCACTTTTCATTAAAAAATGCTGGCTTCTAGGCGTAGTTCTCCATTCTCAACCACAACCGCTTTACCAAATTTTTTGATGAGTGCTTCTTTCGCTTTACTTTCGTCGAGAGTATAAACGGGGTTGGTGTTTAACAGTTGAGATAGCCCTTCAACAATGAGGGGTAAAAAAGTTTGCATTTCGGCTTGATATTTTTCAGGCGTAGCTTGCCAACTGTTAAGGCGAATATCGCGTAAATAGAGCGAACCTGTTTGAGGATCATAAAACGGAATGGTGTCAAAATTAAGGCGAATATCGGCATCATATTTCTTACCCCGAACACGCAATTTGCCATTAATATCACCGAGAATCGCAACACGTTTTTCTGTTGTTCGTCCAATTTGAGTGGAGAGATTATGTAAGCGATAATCTAATTGAAATAATCCAGGAATGCCGATGCTATCGCTGAGGGGAACTTTTTCACTCAAGCGAGTGGATAAATAGTGGTTAATTTCTCCCTCACTAATGCTTAATGGGTTTCCTTGGGCAAAAAGTGGAAGTGTGGCGAAAAAGAGGATGCTGAGTTTGGATAAAATTTTCATAAAGGCTCGCTTTATCGTTGGTTTCGTGAGGATAAACAAGGTAGAATGCCTCCCTTTAAGACAGGCAGTGTAAACAGTTTCCACTGTAAATGAAAGGAAAAATCAATGAAAAAATGGGTATTATGTTTTTTAGTTTTGTTCGCTGTGGGTTGCACAGGAATTAATGGCGGCGCTTCGGTAGGCGGTGGTTCAAATGGCGTAGGTGTTGGCTTAGGGATTGGTACAGGCATCCGTTTTTAGTGAACTTTTACCGCTTTGGCTGTTCAAAGTCGCACTTTTACCTCATTTAAGGAAATTTATGAAAACATTGATCAAAAAATCGTTTTTCTCGGTGGCGTTACTTTCCCTTAGCTCATGGGCATTTGCCGATCCACAAGCCGTGGCGGAGTTACAAAAACGTCTTGAATTAGCCAGCCAATATGGGGCGGATTTCGACCAAACTGTCCGTTCAAGTAAAGGCAAAGAAGTGCAAAAAGGGGCTGGGAAGTTTTATGTTAAACGCCCGAATTTATTCCGTATGGATACCAAAAGCCCTCAGGATAATTTAATTATTTCTGATGGTTCGACTCTGTGGTTCTATGACCCTTTCATATCACAAGTGACTGCAAGTTGGGTAAAAGATGCCGTGGCAAATACCCCTTTTGTATTGCTGACTAGTAATGACCAAAGTCATTGGGATCAATACGATGTGACACAAAATGTGGATACTTTTGTGTTAAAACCGAAAGCGAAAAAAAGCAATATTAAGCAATTTGATATTCGTGTAAATGCGCAAGGCTTATTAAAAGGATTCAGCACCATTGAGCGTGATGGGCAGAGTAATCTTTATGTTCTACGCAATGTCTCCACCGCGAATGTAGCCAATGATCTGTTTAAATTTAGCGTGCCGAAAGGGGCAGAGTTAGACGATCAACGTAAAAAAGCAAAAAGTAACTAAATACAAGCGGTGCAATTTTAGCAAGATTTTGCTATCCCCCGTTTCCCCGAGGTAGTATGATGAAAGCCCTTTACAATCAACGAGATCCCCAAGAGTGGCAAGAGTTCTTAGCTCTTTTAAAACAAGCAGTAGCCGAAGATCGGATAGACGCTTTGCTTAGTATGTTACTCACGGTGGACGAACGTAATGCCCTTGGGCTACGTTTACAGATTGTGCGGGCATTGTTAGATAATCAAACCTCACAACGTGAAATTCAACAACAGCTCAACACCAGTGCAGCGACCATTACCCGTGGGTCAAATATGTTAAAAACGGTTGAGCCGGCGACATTAAATTGGGTCAATTTAAAACTCAATGGCAAAGTCTAAAAAATCCCGCAAAAAGTCCTCGTTGCTTCGTAAAATCCGACAATTTTTCACGCCTGATGAAATCACATCGTTAAAATCGTTGGCGTGGTTTGGATTGAGCCGTCTTGGCATTGCAGTGGGGAGTTTCTATTTCAGTTTAACGCTGATTTTTTCGCTGTTGCCCGTGCCTTTTTCGGCATATATGGTACAAAAAAAGTTAGAGAGTCTATTTCATCACGAACCTTATGAGATCAACTATCACTGGGTTAGCCTAGATCGCATTAGTTGGACGATGCAAATGGCAGTAATCGCCGGGGAAGATCAAAAATTTGATTCCCATTTTGGTATTGATTTAAACGCCATTGAAATTGCTCTTAAACGAAATGCAAAATCCAACAAAAAGCCTCGAGGGGCTTCAACGATTAGCCAACAAACGGTCAAAAATCTCTATTTATGGCATGGTACAAGTTGGGTTAGAAAGAGCATTGAAGTGCCTTTAACTTTTTTAGTGGAAACGGTGTGGGATAAGCAACGGGTATTAGAGGTTTATTTGAATATTGCAGAGTTTGGCCACGGTATTTTTGGGGTGGAAGCCGCCGCTCGGCACTATTTTCACAAATCGGCAAAACAGCTGACGTTGGAAGAGTCCGCTTTATTGGCTGCTTCTTTACCGAATCCGTTTTTATATCAAGTAAAACGCCCAAACCACATTATGCGAAAACGTCAGGCGTGGATTCTGCGACAGATTCAAAATCTCGGTGGGCAACGCTATTTAGACCGGCTCTAAAATCCCCTTGAACGGAAATCCCCGAGGGCGTAATATCTCGGGGATTTTGATATTTAAGGAGATATTTATGCAAAGCAAACCCGTGCTTGAAACAATTTTATCCCACCGTTCTATCCGCAAATTTACCAATCAACCCATTCCCTCGGCGATTTTCAACGCTTTAATTGAAGCAGGCAGACGAACTTCAACCTCAAACAATCTTCAATGCGTTTCCATTATTCGCATCACCGATCCTGCCATTCGTGAGGGGATTCAACAAGCCTCAGGGATGCGTTATGTCGGGGAATGTGCGGAGTTTTTGCTGTTTTGTATGGATTTCCACAAACATCAACAAATTAACCCACAATCTCAACTCGATTGGGCAGAAGTCACGTTAATCGGTGCGTTAGATACCGGCTTAATGGCACAAAATGTGTTAGTGACGGCGGAATCCTTTGGGCTTGGTGGCGTGTTTATTGGCGCGTTACGCAATCAGATTGAAACTGTGGCGAAGCTGGTTAATTTACCTAGCCACTGTGTGCCCCTCGTTGGGCTCTGTTTAGGCTACCATGATCAAGATCCACCGCTTAAACCACGCCTACCGCAATCACTGATGTGCTATGAAAATCACTATCCTGAACTTGATCAAACCGCGTTGGCAAATTATGAACAAGAAATGATCGCTTACTATCAAGCTCGCTCCGATAAAACATTTAGCTGGGCGGAAACGATTCAAAAAGCCCTAAATGAACCCGTTCGCCCACATATTCTCCCCTTCTTACAAAAACAGGGATTTTTACGCCGATGAAATTTTTGATCCTCTGCCGTGAGCCGCGTTTATATAGCTGTCAGCGATTACAACAAGCAGCCGAAAAACGGGGCATTGGGGTGGATATTCTCGACCCGAATCGCTTTTTATTGAAGCTCAACGGTGGCACATTTCAGCTCTACTATCAAGAGGGCGAACATTATCAGAAGCATCGCCCAAAGGGTGAAATCCTCGCTTCCTATCAAGGTATTTTGCCCCGTTTTGGGACGGCAAGTACCACCATGGGCTGTCATGTGCTACGGCATTGGGAAATGCAAAATATTGCCGTCTTAAATCGCAGTGAAGCTTTTATCCTTGCTCGGGATAAATGGCAAAGTTTGCAAGTCTTACAAGGAAAGGGTATTCCAACACCGGATACGTTAATCAGTGGAGAGCTTTATGCTGTGGATGATGCTCTTGCCCAATATCCATTGCCAAGTGTGATTAAAACCCTGTCAGGATCACAGGGCGTTGGTGTGATGTTAGCCGAAGGGCAGAGTAGTGCGTTAAGTTTGCTTGAAACGCTTAGCGAAGCCAAGATTCCAACCCTATTACAACGCTTTATCCAAGAAGCCAAAGGGGAAGATATTCGTGCCTTTGTTGTGGGAAATCGAGTGGTGGCAAGTATGCAACGACTGGGGTGTGACGGCGAGTTCCGTGCCAATATTCACCGCGGCGGAAAAGCGATAAGCATTGAATTAAGCGAAGCGGAACAACGCCTTGCTGTTGAAGCGACTCGCGCCCTTGGCTTAGATGTGGCGGGGGTCGATTTAATTCGTGCTAAAATGGGTACATTAGTGCTTGAAGTGAATGCCAGCCCGGGGTTAGAGATGATCGAAACGGTCAGCGGTGTTGATATCGCAGGCTTGATGATTGAGGCACTTTGCCAAAAAAGACAATTAGGCTAAAACAAGCGGTCAAATTTAGAAGAAATTTTGCAAATCACGCCCCTTTTCTTTCCCTTAAGGGGCAGTTTTTGCTAGAATGTCGCCTATTTTTGGCATTATTCAACCCTCAATCGCAATGTATAACGAACTAGCACAAACGCTACCTGAATTGATTTCTTGGACGAAAGATCGTGAATTCTCACTCTCCCTTTCCACCGAACGCTTGGCTTTCTTACTGGCGATTTCTCTTTATAACAATGACCGAATGGACGGCGAATTACTTGAAAGTGATTTACAAGATATTTTCCGTCACGTTTCTAACGAATTTTCCCAATCAGAAAGCACCTTAACGCAACGAGCGAATAATGCGATCAATGATTTAGTCAAACAGCGTTTTCTTAACCGTTTTAGCAGTGAATTTACCGAAGGGCTTGCCATTTACCGTTTAACTCCATTAGGCGTTGGTGTGTCAGATTACTATATCCGCCAACGGGAGTTCTCCACCCTTAGACTTTCTATTCAACTTTCTATTGTGGCAGATGAAATCCAACGGGCGTCCGCTTCGGCAGAAGAAGACGGTGATGAACGCTTCTGGCGTAACCAAGTGTTTGCGCCACTAAAATTTTCCGTGGCGGAGATCTTCGACAGCATCGACCTCTCCCAACGGATTATGGATGAAAATCAACAACATATTCGTGAGCGTATTGCCCAATTATTAAGTCAGAACTGGCATGAAGCGATTTCCACTTGCCAACAGCTTCTTGATGAAACCTCCGGCAATTTACGGGAGCTACAAGATACCCTCAATGCCGCAGGGGATAAGCTCCAAGCCCAGTTATTACGGATTCAAGCGTGCTTGATTGGGCGCCCTGAACTCGATTTTGTGGATCAACTTGTTGTGAATTTGCAGAATAAGCTCGACCGTATTATCAGCTGGGGGCAACAGTCCATCGACCTTTGGATTGGTTATGATCGCCATGTGCATAAATTTATCCGTACGGCGATTGATATGGATAAAAACCGCGTCTTTGGGCAACGATTACGCCAATCTATTCAAGGTTATTTTGAGAACCCGTGGCAACTCTATATTAGCAAGGCTGATCCCCTCGTGGATTTACGCGATGATGAAACCCAATTCAACGAAGCCGAAGCCGTGGGTGAACTCCCGAATGAATTAGAATTTGAGGAGATGTCCCAAGTGCAGGAGCAGATTATCGCCCTGATGCAAGCCCACCTCGCCCCTTATCGAGATGAAGGAAAGCCCATTGATCTTGGTGCGATTTTACGCGAACAGCTGGAAAAATATCCCCTTTCTCGTCATTTTGACGTGGCGAGAATTATTGTTGATCAAGCGGTCAAACTCGGTATGGCAAGCCAAGACAGCCAAGCCATTTACCCACAATGGCAAGCCATTAACCAACAGGGTGCGGAAGTACAGGCAAATGTGATTGACCAATATAACCGCTAATTTGAATTTGGCACGCAGTGCGTGCCAAATGTGTGAGTAATTCCTTACTCGTTTAAGATTAGGCAGAAAGGGCGAGAGAAATGAATACATTAGTGATTCCAAATATTGATTCATTACCAGAAACAGATAATGTTTATCTCTCTATTCGTAATATTTTAGATACCGCAAAAGCTAAATCGCTTTCAGCAGTCAATTTTGCGATGGTTGAAGCTTATTGGCAAGTTGGAAGAATTATTGTCGAAACTCAAAATCAGGAAGAGCGAGCTGAGTACGGTAAAAAATTATTAGATTATTTAGCTAAAAAATTAACTTTTGAATTTGGAAAAGGATTTTCACGACGAAATTTATCAAATATGCGCGCTTTTTATTTAGCGTTTCCTGATTTAAGCAAGCTCCCAACTAATTTAAGTTGGACGCATTTTCGCTTATTATTGGAAATTGAGAATGAAAGAGAACGTTATTTTTATTTGGATGAATGTAGTAAAGCAATGTGGAGTACTCGTCAATTAGATAGGCAAATTAGTACATTTTATTATCATCGTTTGCTTTCAAGTCAGGATAAAAATGCAGTTAGTCAAGAAATAGCAACTTCTAAAAAGCCTATTTCTCCTATGGGTATTATTCGAGATCCGTATGTATTAGAATTTTTAGGTTTGCAACATACGCCAAATCTCTACGAAAAAGATTTAGAGAAAGGGTTAATTGATCATTTACAAAAATTTTTATTAGAATTAGGAAGAGGATTTTCTTTCGTTTCTCGGCAACAAAAAATTAGTTTTGATAATGAGCATTATTTTATTGATTTAGTCTTCTACAATTATATTTTGAAATGCTTTGTTATTATTGACTTAAAAATGGGTAGATTAACGCACCAAGATATTGGACAAATGCAAATGTATGTTAATTATTACACAAGAGAAATGATGAATGAGGGAGATAACCCACCATTAGGGATTATTCTTTGTGCTAATAAAAGTGAGAATGTTGTGAAATATACATTGCCTGAAAATAATCAGCAAATATTCACTTCAAAATATAAGTTATATATTCCAACAGAAGAAGAATTACTCATGGAAATAACGAAAGAACGTAATTTACTTGAAGAGAGAAATATTGACTTTTATAGCGTTAATTCATCTCATAAAAAATATTCAACATTTGGCGGATAACTTCGCCTTAATAAGAGAAAACCCCATGACAGAGAATCAAGATCTTATTCCCATGAAATTGGCGGTGGCGATTGCCAACCCGATTTTTCCGCACCTTGACAGCCAACTTCGAGCGGGGCGACACATTAGCCTTGAAAGTTTAGATGAACACGCCTTTTTAATGGATTTTCAAGCCGAGCTGGAACAATTTTACCGCCGTTACCACGTTGAGCTGATTCGTGCCCCCGAAGGGTTTTTCTACCTTCGTCCTCGGGCGACAACCTTAATTGCGCGGAGTGCGTTATCGGAAATGGAAATGCTGGTTGGCAAAGTGCTTTGCTACCTCTATTTAAGCCCTGAACGCCTTGCACAACAAGGGATTTTTAGTTATGACGAAGTGTATGAAGAGCTATTAAATCTTGCCGATGAAGGCAAATTACTCAAAGCGATCAACCCACGTTCTACAGGGTCGGATTTAGATAAAGCCAAATTGCTAGAAAAAGTCGGCGGTGCATTACGCCGTTTGCAACGTATCGGCATTCTTACCCGTGTGGGGGATCAAAATAGCAAGAAATTTGTGATTTCAGAATCAGTTTTCCGTTTTGGGGCCGATGTGCGTAGTGGTGATGATCCAAGAGAAGCACAATTACGCTTAATCCGTGACGGTGAAGCCACAACGCCGGCATTATTGGCGGAACAAGCGGTCGATTTTGAAGAAGATTTTGCAACGGAAACTAACCCAGAAGAAACAACACAGCTTGTCGAGGGTGAGGAAGAATAATGGATAATTTACAAAGTAATACGCTAACAGCGCCCCTTGCACGTCCTGAAAGTGTTTCTAGGGGGAAATTTCGTTCCTTAACGTTAATCAACTGGAACGGTTTTTTTGCCCGGACATTTGATTTAGATGAGCTAGTCACCACCCTTTCAGGGGGAAATGGAGCAGGGAAATCGACCACTATGGCAGGTTTTGTCACGGCGTTAATCCCCGATCTCACCTTGCTTAATTTCCGTAACACAACAGAAGCCGGTTCAACCTCGAGCTCCCGAGATAGAGGTTTATACGGTAAGCTCAAAGCCGGTGTGTGTTATGCGGTGTTAGAGAGTGAAAACTCCCGTCAGCAACGCATTTTAAGTGGTGTGCGTTTGCAACAAATCGCTGGACGGGATAAAAAAGTCGATATTCGTGCCTTCTCCCTCCAAAATGTGCCAGCGGAAAATTCTGTCATTAGCGTATTTACCGAGCAATTAAGCGAGAAAAATGCCCGTGTGTTAGCCTTAAACGATCTCAAAGAACGCTTTGAAGAGAGTGAGGTTATTTTCAAGCAGTACAATGCCATTACCGACTATCACGGCTTGCTCTTTGAATTGGGCGTGATTCCAAAACGCCTACGCACCCACGGCGACCGCAGTAAGTTCTACAAATTGATCGAAGCCTCCCTCTATGGTGGTATTTCAAGCGTGATCACGAAATCCTTGCGCGATTATCTCTTGCCGGAAAATACCAGCGTACGCCAAGCGTTCCAAGATATGGAATCGGCACTACGGGAAAACCGAATGACCTTAGAAGCGATTAAGGTGACCCAAGCTGATCGCGATATGTTCAGAAAATTGATCACAGAATCGACCAACTATGTTTCCGCAGATTATATGCGTCACGCCAATGAACGGCGAGGAAATGTGCAAACTGCCCTTGAACAACGGCGGACGTGGTATCAAGCTAAATCTCAACTTGACCTAGAACAGCAACGCTTAGTCGAATTTAGCCGAGAAGCCGCCGAATTGAAAGAAGCAGAAGCCGGCTTAGAAGTGGAATTAAATAGCGCTTCGGATCACTTAAATCTCGTGTTAAATGCCTCTCGCCACCAAGAAAAAATGGAACGCTACCAACTTGATGTGGAAGAACTAAACGGCAGACTAGAAGAGCAGTACATCGTTACCGAAGAGATTACCGAAACGGTTGAAATTGCCCAAGGGCGTGCTGATGAAGCCGAAGAGGTGGTGGAAGCCTTGCGTAGCCAAATGGCGGATTATCAACAAGCCTTAGATGCGCAACAGACCCGTGCCTTACAGTATCAACAAGCGATTAACGCCCTTGAAAAAGCCAAACAGCTTTGTGGCTTACCGCATCTTGATCTCCATAATGTCGCCGATTACCACAGCGAATTTGCTGCCCAAGGGGAAGAGATAACGGATCGGGTATTCGACCTTGAACAACGCCTCTCCGTTTCGGATATGGCGAAAAGCCAATTCGATAAAGCCTATGAGCTTGTGTGCAAAATTTCAGGAAAAATCGACCGCTTGGATGCCTGGGAAGAAGCCAGAACCTTGCTCAATGCCTATCCAAACCAAAAAGCACAGGCACAGCAAGCGGTTATTTTGCGTCAAAAATTAGCCGAATTAGAGCAACGCTTACATCAACAGCAAAACGCACAACGTCTTCTTGGGGAATTTAACCAAAAGGCACAGAAAGCGTTTGTGAGTGCAGCACAGTTAGAAGCCTACGCCGAAGAACAGCAAATCCGTTTGGACGATTTAGAAGGGCAACTTGCAGAGTTATTAGATGCCCGATCAACACAACGCCAGCAACGGGAGCAATTAAATCAGCAGTATCAACAACTGATGAGCAATGCACCGGCGTGGCATACCGCCCAATCCGCATTAAGCCGTTTGCAAGAGCAGTGTGGGGAAACCTTTACCACAAGCCAATCCGTGATGCAGTTTATGCAAGGGATGCTCAACCGCGAACGGGAAGCCACCTTACAACGGGATGAATTGGCACGCCGAGAACAGCAACTGGATGAGCAAATCGCCCGTTTAAATCAACCCGATGGCGCAGAAGATCATCGCTTAAATCACCTTGCGGAGAAGTTTGGTGGCGTATTGCTTTCTGAACTTTATGATGATGTTTCCCTTGAAGATGCGCCTTATTTCTCGGCACTTTATGGCGAAGCACGGCAAGCGATTGTAGTGCGTGATTTAGAAGCCGTTAAAAATCAGGTTAGCCAAATCGAAGATTGCCCCGATAACCTCTATTTTATCCAAGGCGACCCAAATGCCTTTGATGATAATGTCTTTACCAGTGAAGAACTTGGCGAAGGCGTGGTGGTGCAACTTTCTCAACGTCAGTGGCGTTATTCTAAATTCTCGGAATTTGCCGTGTTTGGGCGTGCTTCTCGGGAGAAACAGCTTGAAAAATTAAATGCAGAACGGGATGAAACGGCAGAAAAACACGCTGAACGTGCTTTTGATGTGCAGAAATGCCAACGCCTACATCAGCATTTAAGCCAGTTTGTCGGCACACATCTTGCCCTCGCCTTTCAGCCTGATCCTGAAGTGGCGATGCAAGAAATCAACCAACAACGCACGGAAATTGAGCGAGAACTTCATCAAGCCGAAAGCCTACAACAGCAGTTACGTCATCAGATTGAGCAGAGCAAAATGCAAAGCCAGCTCATCAATAAAATGTTGCCGTTATTGCCACTTCTTGATGATGAAAGCCTCATTGAGCGTGTTGAAATCTGCCGTGAGCAGTTACTGGAAGCCCAAGAGGACGAACAGTTTATCCGCCAATTTGGCAACGTTTTAGCACAACTTGAACCGATTGCAACGGTATTAAAGAGCGATCCACAACACTTTGAACAGCTGCAACAGGATTACCACCAAGCGATTGAGCAACAAAAATTACTCAACCAAAAAATATTCAGCTTAGCGGACGTCTTAAACCGCCGTCTGCATTTTAGCTACGAAGAAACCCTCAACAATGAAGGGTCGAGCTTAAATGAACAACTTCGCCAACGTTTAGAACAGGCACAACGAGAAAGAGAGCAGGCACGGGAAGCATTACGCCAAGCACAGGCACAACTAGCCCAATACAACCAAGTGCTTACCTCGTTAAAAAGTGCCTTTGAAGCGAAAAATCAGATGCTACAAGAGCTGATTCAGGAAATGAATGCCTACGGTATCCGCAACGATGAAGGTGCTTTAGAAAGAGCGACCCTACGGCGTGATGAATTGCAACAACGCCTTAGCCAGCAACGAGCGAGGTATGCTTATCTTGATAAGCAAGCCGGTATTATCGAAGTGGAAATGGCAAATCTTACCAAAACGGTACGCAAAGCCGAGCGAGATTACCACACCCAACGGGAAATTGTGGTACAAGCGAAAGCAAGCTGGTGTTTAGTGTTGAAACTATCGAGAAATAGCGATGTTGAAAAACGCTTAAATCGCCGTGAATTGGCTTATCAATCGGCAGAGGAGCTTCGTTCTATTTCGGATAAAGCCCTCGGGGCGTTACGCCAAGCCGTAGCGGATAATGAATACCTGCGAGATAGCCTACGGGCATCGGAAGATAGCCGTAAGCCAGAAAATAAAGTGGCGTTTTTCATCTCCGTGTATCAACATCTTCGCGAGCGTATTCGCCAAGATATTATTACCACAGACGACCCAATTGATGCCATTGAGCAAATGGAAATTGAGCTTTCACGCCTAACCAATGAACTGACTAGCCGTGAGAAAAAATTGGCGATCAGCGCCGAAAGCGTGGCGAATATTCTACGCAAAACGATTCAGCGTGAGCAAAACCGTATTTTACAGCTCAATCAAGGGCTACAAAATATCGCCTTTGGTCAGGTGAAAGGGGTTCGCCTTGTGGTGAAAATTCGCGATACTCACGCCATTTTACTGAATGCGTTATCCAGCGAGCGTGAGCAACATAGCGATCTCTTTGAGAGCCAAAAATTGAGCTTCTCCGAAGCCTTAGCTACCCTTTATAAACGGGTCAATCCGCATATTGATATGGGGCAACGCACGGCGCAAACGGTGGGGGAGGAGCTTCTTGATTACCGCAATTATCTTGATCTTGAAGTGGAAACCTTCCGCGGTGCAGACGGCTGGATGCGTGCTGAAAGTAGCGCTCTTTCTACGGGGGAAGCCATCGGTACGGGGATGTCTATTCTCTTAATGGTGGTGCAAAGTTGGGAGGAAGAATCTCGCCGAATGCGTGCCAAAGATATTCTTCCGTGTCGCTTACTTTTCCTTGATGAAGCGGCGCGTTTAGATGCGATGTCGATCAACACCTTATTTGAATTGTGTGAGCGTTTGGATATGCAGTTGCTTATCGCCGCCCCTGAAAACATCAGCCCAGAGCGAGGCACAACCTACAAACTGGTGCGTAAAATTGCCAATAGCCAAGAGTATGTACATGTTGTCGGCTTAAAAGGTTTTGGCGAAGCAGGGTAGCACCCCTTGCAAAATGATCTCAAAAAATGACCGCTTGTCATCTGATGTAATAAGCCAAGGGGTCATTTTTTATCCGAAATTTCCACCCGAAATGCCCCTTTTTGCGTGCATTGACAAGGTTAGAGATTTCTTCTACTTTACCCGATTCTTTCAATGGAATGATTTATTATAACGAGGCAAACACTATGTACAGAAACGATGATATTCGTATCAACAGTATTCAAGAACTTCTTCCACCGGTTGCGCTTATCGAGAGCTGCCCCGCAAGCGAAATTGCCGCCGATACGGTCGAGAAAACCCGTAAAGCGGTGCATAACATTATCCACGGTGTCGATGACCGTGTGTTAGTTGTTATTGGCCCTTGCTCCATTCACGACCCAAAAGCCGCGATTGAGTATGCAAAACGCCTTAAAGCTTTGCGTAATGATCCGAAAATCAACCAAAATTTAGAAGTGGTGATGCGGGTTTATTTTGAAAAACCGCGTACCACTGTGGGCTGGAAGGGCTTAATTAACGACCCTTACCTCAACGAAACCTACGCCTTAAATGACGGCTTGCGAATTGCGCGTAAAGTGTTGGCGGATATTAACGATTTAGCCGTCCCAGCTGCCGGCGAGTTTTTAGATATGATTACCCCACAATATGTGGCGGATTTTATGAGCTGGGGGGCGATTGGGGCAAGAACGACGGAATCCCAAGTACATCGGGAGTTAGCCTCTGGTTTATCCTGTGCCGTTGGTTTTAAAAATGGCACAAACGGCGGAGTGAAAATCGCCTTGGATGCGATTGCCTCTGCCGAATCCCCTCACCATTTTTTATCCGTGACTAAATTTGGCCATTCGGCGATTGTTTCCACCGCAGGCAACCCCGATTGCCATATTATTCTCCGTGGTGGAGATAAAGGCACAAACTATGATGCCCAATCAGTCGCGGACGTTTGTGCCGACATTGAGAAAGCCGGTCGCCGTCCGCATGTGATGGTGGATTTCAGCCACGCCAATAGCCAAAAACAGTTCAAACGCCAAATGGATGTGTGTGCCGATGTTTGTGCCCAAATCGCTTCTGGCTCGCACTTTATTTCAGGTGTGATGATTGAAAGCCACTTAGTGGAAGGTCGTCAAGATCTGGTAGAAGGTAAAGAGCTTGTTTATGGGCAAAGTATCACGGACGCCTGTATCGGTTGGGAAGATAGCGAAAAAGCCCTCTTCCAACTTGCTGAAGCTGTCGAAAAACGCCGTCGCCTTACCCTATAATTCGTGATGTCTGACCGCAACAAGCGGTCAGATTTTTTGTCTTTTTTGTCAGCCCTTTTTCTCATTGCCGTCACGTTAAAAAGAAAGGCGAGGGAGAGAAAAGAGCATAAATTCACATTTCCCGATTCAGGAATCGCCAATGACCACCATTTTAGCCCTTGATACCGCCACAGAAGCCTGCTCCGTGGCACTGTTTCACCAAGATAAAATAACCCATTTTGATGAACTTAGCCCTCGCACCCACACACAACGCATTTTGCCGATGATTGAGAAGCTCCTCAGTGATGCCAATCTCACCCTTGCAGAGGTGGATCTTCTTACCTTTGGACGTGGGCCGGGAAGTTTTACGGGCGTGCGTGTCGGCGTGGGGATTGCCCAAGGTTTAGCCCTTGGGGCGGAATTGCCAGTGGTGGCAGTGTCTAATTTACTGGCTATGGCGGAACAGGCTTTTCAGCAACGAGGGGTAGAAAATGTCGTGGCATTGATTGATGCTCGGATGAATGAAGTCTATTTTGCCCAATTTCACCGTGGCCATCAGGGCTGGCAAGCGGTTGTGGCGGAGCAAGTTTGCTCCCCCGAGCGTGCCATTGCCCAAATTCAACCCGCAGAAAATCTTTTTGTTGTTGGCACAGGTTGGGCAGCTTACCCTCAATTCGCCCAAGCCGAGTTAGCAGTCATCTTGAGTGATATTACTCTTCCTTCGGCTCAATTTATGATCCCTTTGGCACAAAAAGCGGTGGCAGAAGGCAAAACGCAGTCAGCCTTTGAGATTGAGCCTGTTTATCTACGCAATGAAGTGACGTGGCAAAAGTTGCCCCATAAGCGTTAAGCAAAGAGAAAAGACCGCTTTTAACAAGCGGTCTTTTTTTATCAACATTTTGTTTTTTCTATCAATAAGGCTTTGAGAGCTTTTATTTCATTTTCTAATTGTGAGATTTGAATCGCTAATTTTTCAGATTCTTCACAGGCTTGTTGATTAGGATCGACTTTTATTTCGTTAATGCAATCGACAATAATCCCAATAACAAGATTTAAAACGATATAAGTTGCTAGAATTAAGAAGCTAATAAAAATAATCCAAGAATAAGGATGGATCTCCATGATTGGTCGCACAAGCCCCATAGACCAACTTTCAAAAGTCATAATTTGGAATAGCGTGTAGTAACTTTCTCCAATATCCCCGAACCATTGCGGAAAATCTTTACCATAAAGGTTTGTCACAATCACCGCATAGATATAATAGACAACCATAAGAATTGTTCCTACGCTAAAAATCGAGGAGAGCGTTCGTAGGAGAACTTGGGTAATAAATTGCATATGCGGAATAATTGAAATCATGCGCAAAATACGGAAAACGCGTAGAAAACGAAACGCAGAAATAACGGAAGTTTCCGGTACTAAGGAAATTAAAATGACGAAAGAATCAAATAAATCCCATTTTCGGCGGAAAAATTTTGTACGATAAACAATAAGTTTTAAGATCACCTCAAGGATAAAAATAATTGAAAAGAGATGATTAGCATTTTCTAAAATTTTACCAAAGTGTGAGGTTATCCAAGGATCGGTTTGTAAACCAATGACAATCGCATTTAAAATAATGATAAATAAAATAAATCGTTGAAAAAAAGGTTGTTTAATACAGCGAGAGAGTTGATGATAATTCATAAAGACCTTTTAATTTAAATGTGAATAAAATAGGGCAGACCAAATTGTCTGCCCTTGTTTCTTACCATAGTTTTAAAATGAGTTGTCCGAAGGCAACCAGAATAGGATAGCCGTCTAAATCATAGCTATTGCTAGAATTTGCACCTACTCGCGGTTTGATCACATTGCGTTCGATAACCCAGCTGTTACTTGATGTTGCGCCTGATTTTGGTTTTAAGACGGTTCCATCAAATAACCAAGTGTTACTTAACATTGCACCAACTTTTGGTTTGATTTCACGACCATCAAAAATCCAAGTATTACTCAATGTTGCACCACTTTTAGGTTTTAATGTTGCGCCATCACAGATCCAGTCTCTTGTTAAAGTGATTTCTTTCATTTTATGCTCCTTAATAAATTTAAATGAAACCTCCCTATTCTAAAAAAAAAAATGAAAGTCAATGCAAAACAAAGAAAATAAGTGAATTTTTTAATGATAGTGTGGTATAAGCGGCTAGACTGGCAAAGAGAGGAGGTGCGTAATAAAAAAACGCTTTAGATGGACTGCTTCAAAATATGTGCATGATTACAATGAGATAAAATTAAAAGGGTTCAGCCCTTGAGATCACATCTCACTTCTTGGGAAATGCAAAACCGCTTCTTACAAGCGGTCTTTTTTTATCAACATTTTGTTTTTTCTATCAATAAGGCTTTGAGAGCTTTTATTTCATTTTCTAATTGTGAGATTTGAATCGCTAATTTTTCAGACTCTTCACAGGCTTGTTGATTAGGATCTTCTTTTATTTCATTAATACAATCGACAATAATACCAATAACAAGATTCAGAATAATATAAGTAGCAAAAATTAAAAAGCTACTAAAAATAATCCAAGCATAGGGATGAATTTCCATAACAGGACGTACTATTCCCATCGACCAACTTTCAAAGGTCATAATTTGGAATAGCGTGTAGTAACTTTCTCCAATATCCCCGAACCATTGTGGAAAATCTTTACCATAAAGGTTTGTTACAATCACCGCATAGATATAATAGACAACCATAAGAATTGTTCCTACGCTAAAAATAGAGGAGAGTGTGCGTAGGAGAATTTGAGTAACGAATTGCATATGCGGAATAATCGAAATCAAGCGTAAGATACGGAAAACGCGTAGAAAACGAAATGCAGAAATAACGGAAGTTTCCGGCACCAAGGAAATTAAAATAACAATGGAATCAAATAAATCCCATTTTCGGCGAAAAAATTTTGTACGATAGACAATGAGTTTTAAGATAATTTCAAGCACAAAAATAATGGAAAAGAGATGATTGGCATCATCTAATATTTCACCAAACTGCGAAACTACCCATTCATCGGTTTGTAAACCAATGACAATCGCATTTAAAATAATGATAAATAAAATAAATCGTTGAAAAAAAGGTTGTTTAATACACTGAGAGAGTTGATGATAAACCATAAATGCCAGCCAAATATTTAGTGAATAATTACATTTAAGAGGTATAAATTTTAGGTAAAAAAACAACCGCTTGGAATAATGCAAGCGGTTGTTTTTTTATGTTTTATTAGAAAGCGACACTCTCTTTTAAACTTACCGTGAGGTTAAAGACGAGGTTATCGGCTTTACCGTCTTTACTGTCAAGGCAGTAGTAGCCTTCACGTTCAAATTGGTAGGCTTTTTCTGCTTGGGCGTTGATGAGGCTTTTTTCCACGACGCCGTGTTTAATGACGAGGGAGTTTGGATTTAGCACTTCTTCTAAACTTTCCGCCGCGCTTGGGTTGGCAACGGTGAAGAGTTTATCGTAAATGCGGAATTCCGCGGGGAGATGATCTTCGGCGGAAACCCATTGAATGACGCCTTTGACTTTACGCCCGTCTGACGGGTTTTTGCCGAGGGTTTCGGGGTCGTAACTGCAATAAACGGTGGTAATTTTGCCGTTCTCATCTTTTTCAACACGTTCGGCTTTAATCACATAGGCGTTACGCAAGCGAACTTCTTTGCCAAGAACAAGGCGTTTGTACTGTTTATTTGCTTCTTCACGGAAATCCGCTTCATCAATGTAAAGCTCACGGGTAAAAGGAAGCTCACGGACGCCCATTTCTTCACGATTTGGGTGATTTGGTGCGGTGAGGATCTCTTTCTCGCCGAAGTTTTCAATCACGATTTTCAGTGGATTGATGACTGCCATGGCACGGGGCGCATTTTCATTGAGATCTTCGCGAATACAGGCTTCAAGGGCGCTGTATTCCACCACGTTATCTTGCTTAGTTACCCCAATACGGCGGGCAAATTCACGCAAGGAAGCGGGGGTATAGCCACGACGGCGTAAGCCAGAAATGGTTGGCATGCGAGGGTCGTTCCAGCCATCAACGATTTTATCTTGCACCAATTTTAATAATTTACGTTTAGAGGTTAGCGTATATTCTAAATTCAAACGAGAGAATTCGTACTGATGCGGTAGTGGGCGTTCAATGCTGATGTTATCGAGCACCCAGTCGTATAAACGGCGGTTGTCTTGGAATTCCAAGGTACAGAGAGAGTGGGTGATTCGCTCAATCGCATCGGAAATACAGTGAGTGAAATCGTACATTGGGTAGATGCACCATTTTTCCCCCGTTTGGTGGTGGCTGGCAAATTTAATGCGATAAAGCACAGGATCACGCATTACCATAAATGGCGATGCCATATCAATTTTGGCACGGAGGCTGGCTTTACCTTCGGCAAATTCACCGTTTTTCATTTTTTCAAAGAGGGCAAGGTTTTCAGCAACAGTGCGATCACGGTAGGGGCTGTTTTTCCCCGCTTCGGTTAATGTGCCACGGTATTCACGCATCTCTTCTGGGGAAAGCTCACACACATAGGCTAAGCCTTTTTCGATCAATTCAATCGCATAGCCGTAAAGTTGGTCGAAGTAATCCGAGGCGTAGCGAGGTTCGCCTTCCCATTTAAAGCCAAGCCATTGAACGTCTTGTTTAATGGATTCAACGTATTCCACATCTTCTTTAACGGGGTTGGTATCATCAAAACGGAGGTTACATAAGCCTTGGTAATCTTCGGCAATACCGAAATTTAAGCAGATCGATTTGGCATGACCAATGTGTAAATAACCATTAGGTTCTGGCGGAAAACGGGTATAAACCTTGTCGTGTTTGCCCGAGGCTAAATCTTCATCAATAATATGGGTAATAAAATTGGCACGGACATCCGCGTGCTCTGGGAGTGTGTTTTCGTTGCTCATAGTGTTCTGTCCTCGAAAAATAACGCAACATTCTACACTTTTCTCATCATTAACTCAAAATCTTCATAAAAATTGACGAAAAATGCGTTAGGCAATACAATTTCCGCCCACAAAACCTGCCCACAAGCGGTCATTTTTATTCAACATTTTGCAAACCCACTTCTCTTCTCTTTAAGGATTCATTATGAAACGATCTCTTTCTATCGAATTTTCCCGCGTTACCGAAGCCGCCGCCCTTGCTGCCTTTAATTGGATTGGACGAGGGGATAAATCCGCCGCCGATGAAGCCGCCGTGAATGCAATGCGCCTACTTCTTAATGAAATGGAAATACGCGGAGAAGTGGTCATCGGCGAAGGGGAAATTGATGAAGCCCCGATGCTCTATATTGGCGAAAAAGTCGGACTTGGGCGAGAAGAAGATGAAGAGATTACCATTGCCGTTGATCCCATTGACGGCACGAGAATGACTGCCATGGGGCAAGCGAACGCTCTTTCGGTGCTGGCAGCTGGGGGGAAAAATACCTTCTTAAAAGCACCGGATATGTATATGGAAAAATTGGTCGTGGGCAGTGAAGCGAAGGGGATGATCGATCTGAATCTCCCCCTTGAACAGAACCTCCGCCGAGTGGCGTCTAAAAAGGGTAAATTGCTCACCCAAATGACCGTTGCGGTGTTAGATAAACCGCGTCATCAAGAGGTTATTCGTGAAATGCAGAAACTCGGTGTGCGAGTGATGGCGATTCCAGATGGCGATGTTGCCGCTGCCGTGCAGTGTTGTTTGCCCCAAGGGGAATTTGAGTTAGATCTTCTTTATGGCATTGGTGGCGCACCCGAAGGCGTCGTGGCAGCCGCTGCGGTGCGTGCTTTGGGGGGCGATATGCAGGCACGTTTAATTCCCCGCAATCAAGTGAAAGGGAATACGTTGGAGAATTTTGCCCACGCCGAAAAAGAACTGGCGCGTTGTGAAGCGTTAAATGTGGCGGTAAATGACGTGCTGATCTTAGACGATCTGGTGCGAGATGATAATCTGGTGTTTGCCGCAACGGGCATTACCCACGGTGATCTCTTAAAAGGGATTGTCCGCCGTGGCAATCTCGCGACGACTGAAACCTTGCTGATTCGGGGGCGTTCTCGCACTATTCGTAAGATCCAATCTTCCCACTACCTTGACCGTAAAGACCCTGCGTTACACGAAATGATTAACCCTTAATCAACTGCTCAAACAAGCGGTGAAATTTAATCACAATTTTGCAAAGGAAAGCCTATGGAACAACTGACTTTACAACCTATCGCCCGTGTGGAGGGCGAAATCAATTTACCCGGCTCAAAAAGCCTGTCTAACCGTGCGTTGCTTCTCGCTGCTTTGGCAGAGGGGACAACAACGGTAACCAATCTGCTAGACAGTGACGATATTCGCCATATGCTTAATGCCTTGAAATCCCTTGGCGTTGCGTATCAACTTTCGGAAGATAAATCCCAATGTGTGGTGGAGGGCTTAGGCGGTGCATTCCAGTGGCAAAATGGCTTATCCCTCTTTTTAGGGAATGCTGGCACGGCAATGCGACCGCTTACCGCCGCGCTTTGTTTAAAAGGGCAGAGTGAAGCGGAGGTCATTTTAACGGGCGAACCACGGATGAAAGAACGCCCAATTTTGCATTTAGTTGATGCCCTTCGCCAAGTGGGGGCAACGGTGCAATATCTGGAAAATGAAGGCTATCCGCCGATTGCGATTCGTAACCATGGCTTAACGGGGGGAAAAGTACGGATTGATGGCTCGATCTCCTCCCAATTCCTCACCGCGTTGTTGATGAGTGCGCCTATGGCGGAAGGGGATATGGAGATTGAAATTATCGGTGAGCTTGTTTCTAAGCCTTATATTGATATTACCCTTGCGATGATGAAGGATTTTGGCGTCAATGTGACTCACCAAAATTACCAAACCTTTTTCGTGAAAGGCAATCAACGCTATCGCTCGCCGACACGTTACCTCGTTGAAGGGGATGCGTCTTCGGCCTCTTATTTCCTCGCCGCGGGGGCGATTAAAGGTCGCGTAAAAGTGACGGGGATTGGTAAGAATTCAATTCAAGGGGATCGCTTGTTTGCCGATGTGCTAGAAAAAATGGGGGCGAAAATTACTTGGGGGGAGGATTTTATCCAAGCCGAAAAAGGGGAATTGCAGGGCATTGATATGGATATGAACCATATTCCCGATGCAGCAATGACCATTGCTACCACCGCCCTTTTTGCCCAAGGGGAAACGGTGATCCGTAATATCTACAACTGGCGGGTAAAAGAGACCGACCGCTTAACGGCAATGGCAACCGAGTTACGCAAAGTGGGCGCTGAGGTCGAAGAGGGGGAGGATTTTATCCGCATTCAGCCCCTGCCATTAAGCCAATTCCAGCACGCTGATATTGCAACTTATAACGACCACCGTATGGCAATGTGTTTTGCCTTGGTGGCGTTATCTGACACACCAGTGACAATTCTTGATCCACAATGCACGGCAAAAACCTTCCCGACTTTCTTCACTGAATTTGAGAAAGTGAGTGTGAGAGAGTAGGGGGAAGGGGATTATATCCTAAGTAACCTCCGCTCCCCCTGCTAGCGGGGGGATCTGTCGCAAAGCGACTGAGGGGGGCGAATCAGCGAAACAAGCGGTCTGATTTTGCGGACAATTTGCTTTAACCCCCCATCCCCCTACGGGGACTTCCCCCCGCAAGCAGGGGGAAGGGTTTTTCTTTTAAAGTGGATTTCGCTTTTTCTGTTTATGTGAGAAATGTGATTGAGGGAATTATCCTTCCGCTTTTCTTGTTGGGCGAAGGGTATTATCTCCCAAGTAATCCCCGCTCCCCCTGCTAGCGGGGGGAGCTGTCGCGAAGCGACTGAGGGGGGAAATCAGCAAAACAAGCGGTCTGATTTTGCGGATAATTTGCTTTACCCCCTTCCCCCCGCAAGCAGGGTAAGGGTTTTCTTTCAAGTTGATTTTGCTTTCTCCGTTTATGGCGAGAGGCAGTGAAAGCGTTATAACATCACAGTGCAAAAAGTTATAAAAAACGACCGCTTGTTTCTTCCCTAAGGTGTTGAAAAGGTTATCTTTTCGTCAGGAAAGAACAGAAAAGACGCGCCTTTAACCAAGTAAAATGCTAGGAAATGCAAAAAAACAAGCGATTTTTCTCTAAATCTCCGCTATAATGTGCCAGTTTTATTTCTTGACGATGTAGAGGCGGCTATCAAAAGTGATTTCAGCAATGAGAAATCATTTTTGCTAGTCGCAATTTTTAAGTAGCAAAGGTTAAGAAATAGAACAATAAAACTTACAGTTATCTTAAAAGGACTATTTATGACTCCAATCGTAAAACAATTTAAATACGGTCAGCATACCGTTACCCTCGAAACGGGTGCCATTGCTCGCCAAGCAAGTGCTGCGGTAATGGCAAGCATGGACGATACCACTGTTTTAGTCACTGTTGTGGCTAAAAAAGAGGTAAAAGAAGGGCAAGATTTCTTCCCATTAACTGTTGATTATCAAGAGCGTACTTACGCCGCAGGTCGTATCCCAGGTGGATTCTTTAAGCGTGAAGGTCGCCCTTCTGAGAGCGAAACCTTAGTGGCGCGTTTAATCGACCGTCCTGTTCGCCCCCTTTTCCCAGAGGGTTTCTTTAATGAAATTCAAGTGATTGCAACGGTAGTTTCCGTTAATCCACAAATCAGCCCAGACTTAGTGGCGATGATCGGTGCTTCTGCGGCACTTTCCCTTTCAGGCGTTCCATTTAATGGCCCAATTGGTGCGGCGAGGGTTGGTTTTATTCACGATCAATTCGTCCTTAACCCAACTATTTCTGAACAAAAAATTAGCCGTTTAGATTTAGTGGTAGCCGGAACAGACCAAGCGGTGTTAATGGTTGAGTCAGAAGCAGACATTCTTTCTGAAGAACAGATGTTAGCGGCGGTGGTGTTTGGTCATCAGCAACAACAAGTTGTAATTGAAAACATTAAAGAATTTGTGAAAGAAGCTGGCAAACCACGTTGGGATTGGGTTGCGCCACCTGCAAACACGGCTTTAATTGAAAAAGTTAAAGCACTGGCAGAAGCGCGTATTGGCGATGCGTACCGCATTGTTGAAAAACAAGTGCGTTATGCACAAATTGATGCGATTAAAGCGGAAGTCATTGCTCAATTAACTGCCGAAGATGAAAGCGTTTCAGAAGGCGCGATTATTGATATTATCACTGCCCTTGAAAGCCAAATCGTGCGTAGCCGTATCATTGCTGGCGAACCGCGTATTGACGGACGTACCGTTGATACCGTTCGTGCCTTAGATATTTGTACCGGCGTATTACCACGCACACACGGTTCTGCACTCTTTACCCGTGGCGAAACGCAAGCCTTAGCTGTGGCGACCTTAGGGACAGAGCGTGATGCACAAATTATTGATGAAATCACGGGCGAAAAATCAGATCGTTTCTTATTCCATTACAACTTCCCGCCTTACTCTGTGGGTGAAACAGGGCGTATTGGTTCGCCAAAACGTCGTGAAATTGGTCACGGCCGTTTAGCAAAACGCGGTGTGTTAGCGGTTATGCCAACTGCCGAAGAGTTCCCTTATGTGGTGCGTGTGGTTTCTGAAATCACGGAATCAAATGGTTCATCTTCGATGGCTTCTGTGTGTGGTGCTTCCCTTGCATTAATGGATGCAGGCGTGCCAATTAAAGCTGCTGTTGCGGGTATTGCAATGGGCTTAGTGAAAGAGAATGACAAATTTGTCGTACTTTCCGATATTCTTGGCGATGAAGATCACCTTGGTGATATGGACTTTAAAGTGGCAGGAACACGAGAAGGTGTCACGGCATTACAAATGGACATCAAAATCGAAGGGATTACCCCTGAAATTATGAAGATTGCGTTAAATCAAGCAAAAGGTGCGCGTATGCACATCTTAGGCGTGATGGAGCAAGCACTCCCTGCACCGCGTGAAGATATTTCTGATTTCGCACCGCGTATTCACACGATGAAGATCGATCCGAAGAAAATCAAAGATGTGATTGGTAAAGGTGGTGCAACGATTCGTGCATTAACAGAAGAAACTGGCACATCGATTGATATTGATGACGACGGTACAGTGAAAATTGCGGCAACGGATAACGGTGCAGCAAAACGTGTAATGGATCGTATTGAAGAGATCGTTGCTGAAGTGGAAGTCAATGCGATTTACAAAGGTAAAGTAACGCGTGTTGTGGATTTCGGTGCTTTTGTGGCTATTTTAGGCGCGAAGGAAGGCCTAGTGCATATTTCTCAAATCACCGATGCCCGTGTGGAACGTGTTTCTGACTACTTAGAAGTGGGGCAAGAAGTCACTGTTCGTGTAGTGGAAATTGATCGCCAAGGTCGCATTCGTCTAACCATGAAAGATGTTGCCCCGCAGAGCGAAGCCGATGCGCCAGAGAGCGTAGAATAAGCCCATCGTAACAAAGAGCCGAGGCGTTTTAGCCTCGGTTTTTAGGATAGCATTTCAACCCTAAGGTTTTATCAATGGAACAACGTCATCAGTTGTTTAACTTTCGTTTCTATCTTTTGACTTTACTAGCAATTTTTTGTTTGAGTGGCTGTGTTAATCGCAATTCAGATATGATTGCCCCGGCGAAATTGCCCCTTGCTGAAATCAGCCCACAACTGCGTTTTGACCAAGAAACCATGGTGGTACGCTTAACGCAAGTCTTGCAAGAAGCAAAATTAAGCAAGGCAGAACGAGCGGAATTACATTTTGAACGCGGTGTTATTTATGACAGTTTAGGGCTATGGTCGTTGGCAAGATATGATTTTACCCAAGCCGTTGAATATGCCCCTAAAATGGCAGCTGCTTATAATTATCTCGGGCTTTATTTATTGCTTGAAGATGATTATGAAAGCTCAGTCGATGCGTTTAATGCTGTCCTCGAACTTGACCCGAATTACGATTACACCCGTTTAAATCGGGGATTATCGTTCTATTACAGTGGTCGTTATGGGGAAGCGGAGCGTGATTTCTTGCATTTTTATGAAGCAGATAAAAGCGATCCCTACCGTGCATTATGGCTCTACTTCAACGAGTTAGAGCTTGCCCCGCAAGAGGCAAAAGCCAATCTCATTCAACGCGCTAAAGGCTTATCAAAAGAGTTTTGGGGCACGAATATCGTTGGCTATTTCCTCGGTGATTTCACCTTGGAACAACTTCGTGTGAAAATGAATGCCCAAGCTGAACCGAATACGGCAGCTTATGCGGAACTTTTAACCGAAACTTATTTTTATTTAGCAAAACAAACCCTCAAATTGAATCAACCGAAGGAAGCGGTGAGCTTCTTCCGTTTGGCCATTGCAAATCAAGTTTATAACTTTGTTGAGTATCGTTTTGCATTGTTTGAATTAGCACAATTACGTGCGAAACAAACTGATCCCGTTGTTGTTGGGAAATATTAGGACGATCAAGCGGTCAAATTTTTACTAAAAAATGACCGCTTGCAACAGGCGACAAGTTTTCAAGCATTGATTTGCTTCTTTATTTTTCTTACCTAAAACACTCAACAATATAATTTAACTTCGTGGTTTGGCGTTGTTTGACCCTAGCCACTTCTCCTATTTGGAATTTTATGACAACTAACACTTTAACTTTTGCCGATTTAGGCTTACCTCAATCTATTCTTGACGCTGTAACGGATATGGGTTTCGTTAATCCATCCCCAATCCAACAGGCTTGTATCCCTCATTTACTTGAAGGGCGTGACGTACTTGGTATGGCACAAACAGGGAGTGGTAAAACCGCTGCCTTCTCTTTACCGATTTTAGCGAAAATCGATGCCGCTTCCCGTCACCCACAAATGTTGGTGATGGCGCCAACGCGCGAATTAGCGATTCAAGTTGCTGATGCTTGCGAACAATTTACCAAAAATATGAAAGGGATTAACGTGGTGACGATTTACGGTGGTCAACGTTATGATATTCAGATCCGTGCCTTAAAAAATGGCGCACAAGTCGTGGTCGGCACACCGGGGCGTATTCTTGACCATATCCGTCGTGGCACCTTAGATCTTTCTGCGTTAAAAGCCATTGTATTGGATGAAGCGGACGAAATGTTGCGTATGGGCTTCATTGAAGATGTGGAAACGGTCATGGCTGAATTGCCTGAAGATCACCAAACAGCGCTTTTCTCTGCCACAATGCCAGAGCCGATTCGCCGTATTACTCGCCGTTTTATGCAAGATCCACAGGAAGTGAAAATTGCGGCGACACAACGTTCTGCGCCTGATATTACGCAAAGCTATTGGTTAGTAAATGGTTTCCGTAAAAATGATGCGTTATTACGTTTCTTGGAAGTGGAAGAGTTTGATGCGGCGATTATCTTTACCCGTACCAAAACCGGCACAACAGATATTACTGAACTTTTAGAGCGTAACGGCTACCGTGCAGCGGCGTTAAACGGCGATATGACACAACAAGCTCGTGAGCAGACCCTTGACCGCTTAAAATCAGGTCGTTTAGATATTCTCGTGGCAACAGACGTCGCGGCGCGTGGTTTAGACGTGGAGCGTATCAGCCTTGTGGTGAATTACGATATTCCTCTTGATTCAGAAAGCTATGTTCACCGTATTGGTCGTACCGGTCGTGCGGGTCGTTCCGGCCGTGCGTTACTCTTTGTTGAACCGCGCGAACGTCGGTTATTGAGAAATATCGAACATTTAATGAAAAAACCGATTAATGAAGTCCCTGTACCAAATCATGAAATTTTAATGGAAAAACGCCGTGAGAAGTTTAA
The DNA here is from genome assembly GCA_023101485.1 of Pasteurellaceae bacterium Macca. GTDB lineage: Bacteria > Pseudomonadota > Gammaproteobacteria > Enterobacterales > Pasteurellaceae > LVZB01. The sequence continues at coordinate 92,449 of LVZB01000013.1, forward strand.
AGCGAAAATTGCCTTACAACTTGAACACCACGATTTAGAAAAATACCGCGTATTACTTGAAGACCTCTTCACGGCGGATCAAGATCACGAAGAACTTGCCGCGGCAATGATGATGATGCTCCAAGAGAAGCAAAAATTGATTCTGCCACCAGACCCTGAAATTCGTTCTATGCGTGGCGAACGTGGTCGCCGTGACCGTGATAATCGTGAAAACCCACGTTCCGCAGAACGTCGTGGCGGTCGTGAAAATGCCGTTGATATGGATCTCTATCGTATTGAAATCGGGCGTGAAGATGGCGTTGAAGTGCGTCATATCGTGGGGGCGATTGCCAACGAAGGCGATATCAATAGCCGTTATATCGGGCATATCAAATTACACGATACCTATTCCACTATTGAATTACCCCAAGGTATGCCGAACCACTTAGTGCAACACTTTGCTCAAAAAGCACGGGTATTAAGCAAGCCGATGCAAATGAGCTTATTAGGCCCTGCTAGTAGTGCGACAAATAGCACACCTTATGAAGGGAAAGGCCGTGGGCGTGGTGACCGTGACCGTTTTGACCGCAATGGCGGTGGTCGTGGCGAACGTAAAGGCTTTAAAGATCGCAAGGAAGGCGGTTTTAAGGAAAAACGTTTTAACGACCGTGGTCGTCGCTAAATAAGAATGGTGGGTGCAAGCCCACCATTTGCTTTTGTGCAAAATGTGACAAAAAATTGACCGCTTGTTTTACCATAATGGAATCCCTGATGTTTATTCAAGCTAATCAAACCCATTGTGATCTTCAACTTTCTCAACAGGATCACCACTTTATGCACCACGCTTTACGCCTTGCAGAAAATGCCGAGGGAGAAGGGGAGATCCCCGTGGGGGCAGTATTGGTGGATAAAGACGGCAATATTCTTGGAGAAGGTTGGAATCGCTCGATTTCCCTTTCTGACCCCACCGCCCACGCGGAAATTCAAGCCATTAGAATGGCAGGCCAGAAACTGGGTAACTATCGCCTACTTGACACCACCCTCTATGTTACCTTAGAGCCTTGTACAATGTGCGCTGGGGCGATTTTACATAGCCGTATTGGGCGGTTGGTCTTTGGTGCTTCGGATTACAAAACTGGCGCGATTGGCTCTCGTTTTCATTTTTTTGAAGAGTACAAAATGAACCACTTTCTGATTATTCGAGGTGGGGTGATGGCCCAAGCGTGTCGCCAAAAAATCAGCCAATTTTTTAAGAAAAGGCGTGCAGAGAAGAAAGAAGCCAAAGCCAAAGCGAATGGTGCATAAAAGCAAAAAGACTGAATAAATGATTTATTCAGTCTTTTTGCTTTTATGCCTTTACGCAACCCACAGTAAAATCGCAAGTAGCTGTGGCAAGATGATTCGGCAGAACATCACTAAGGGATAAACCGTTGCGTAGGAGAGTGCCGCCGCACCGTTGTTCTCTTTAATTGCATTGGCAAAGGCTAGGGCCGGTGGATCGGTCATTGAACCGGCTAATAAGCCACAGAGTGAGAGGTAATTGAGCTTGCCGTAAATGCGTGCCACTAAACCTGTTACGATAAGTGGAATTGCCGTAATTAATATGCCGTAGCCAATCCAAGATAGCCCATCGTTACTTAAGAGTGTATCTAAGAAATTACCTCCGGCTTTCCAACCGACAACGGCAAGGAAAAGCACAATTCCGATTTCTCGCAAGGCAAGGTTGGCACTTGGTGGCATAAACCAATAGAGCTTACCAATACTGCCAATTCTCGCTAAAATCAACGCAACCACTAATGGCCCACCGGCAAGCCCTAATTTTAATGCCACAGGGAAACCCGGAATATAAAGGGGAACAGAGCCGAGCAAAACACCCAGCCCGATACCGATAAAGATCGGTAACATTTGCACCTGTTGCAGTTTTTGTTGTGCGTTGCCGATAATCGCCATAACGGCATCAATATCTTCTTGGCGACCCACGAGATTTAACACATCACCAAACTGTAAGGTCATCTCGCCGTGGGGAACGAGTTCAATCCCTGCCCGATTTAAGCGAGAAATGACCACGTCATACTTCCCTTTGAGCATAAGTTGGCGAATTTTCTTACCAAAGACTTTTTCATTGGTGACCACCGCCCGTTCGGAGCGATACATTGTCCCTTTGGTGGAGATCGCCACATCAGCCTGTTCTCCTAAGATTAGTTGCATTTTGTGTAGAGCCGTTTTTTCCCCCACAAGGTGCAAAATATCACCGACATAAATTTTGGTATCGACTTTGGGAATGAGGATATTTTCCTCCCGTTTTAAACGCGAGTAGATCACATCGTGACGTTCAAAATCCGGTAGCTCTTTTAAGATCAGACCGTTGATATTCGGGTTAGTAATACGGATATTAAGCGTGCTAAGCCCTTCTTTCTTATTATTCGTATTTTTATCAAAGTCGTCTGCTTCGTGATCCACGTTGATTTTAAAGATAATGCGAACCAACCACATAGCAAGGAGAATACCGACAATCCCGAAAGGATAAGCGATGGCGTATGCCATCCCCATGACGGCGGTGGTACCTTCGCCACTGAGTTCGGCTAGGATCTGCTGACCTGCACCGAGAGAAGGAGTGTTCGTCACCGCACCAGAGAAAATGCCGAGAATAACGGGTAATGGTATGTTAAAGAGTTTATGTAGTAATACAACAAGCAGACCACTAATAGCAATAATTAATAGGGCAAAGCCATTGAGTTTTAAACCAGATTGGCGAAGGGAAGCAAAAAAGCCAGGACCGACTTGAATACCGATTGTATAAACAAATAGAATTAAGCCAAATTCTTGAATAAAATGGAGTGTATGAGCATCTAATTTTATGCCGTATTGTGTCATAAAATGAGAAACTATAATGCCACCAAATAATACGCCACCAATACCAAGGCTAACACCTCGAACTTTTATATGTCCAAGCCATAGCCCAATAACAGCGACTAAGGCAAGCAAACCTACAGTTAATGCTATTTCACTCATAATAACTCCTTTTAAAATTAATAGTCAGGATTCTATCAAAAGCCATTTTTGAAAAATGCGATCTAGTTCAAAGAATTGTGTAAAGGAATGCTATTCAATTGTTAAAAAGGTGAAAGAGTGGTGACTTTTTTGACAACTCTTTGATTTTTTTATAGTATCTTGTTTCCTTTCAACAGAGATCCTAAGGAGTGTCTTATGGAACCTATCATTTTAAATGGTTATTACACACTGATTGCAGCCACTATTGTGTTATTAGTGGGGCGGTTGTTAGTTAATCGGATTAAATTTTTACAAGACTTCAATATTCCAGAAGCTGTTGCGGGTGGTTTAGTCGCCGCATTAATTATCTTCTGTTTATATAAATTCGGTGGCTTAACCTTTAAATTTGAGAAATCGTTGCAAACTGCATTTATGTTAGTGTTCTTTGCTTCTATTGGTTTAGCTGCGGATTTTTCGCGTTTAAAACAAGGTGGTTTACCACTCGTTATTTTCTTAGTGATCGTAAGTGGTTTAATTATTGTACAAAATGGTGTGGGTGTGGCAATGGCATCGGCATTAGGTTTGGATCCGTTAGTTGGATTAATTACAGGATCTATCACTCTCACCGGTGGTCATGGTACGGGAGCAGCGTGGGGTAAAATCTTGCAAGAGCAGCATGGTATTGCTGGTGCGGTGGATATGGCTGTCGCTGCTGCAACCTTTGGGTTAGTCGCGGGGGGATTAATTGGTGGTCCAGTTGCTCGTCATTTAATTAATGGGATGAAACGTAATAAAATTTCCCATGTAATGAAAACTGACGATGTAGAAAAATATGATGGTGAAACGTTCGAAGATGCAGAACATTCTCGCTTAATTACGGCCTCATCAGCCATTGAAACGATGGCACTTTTCGCGGCATGTCTCGCCTTTTCATCAATTATGATTGAACTTTTCCCTCAGCTTGGTTTACCACAGTTTGTATGGACGCTGGGAGGTGGGGTAATTTTACGTAACATTCTTACCTTAGTATTTAAATTTGATATGTTTGACCGTGCAATTGATGTTTTCGGTAACGCTTCTTTAAGCCTTTTCTTAGCCATTGCATTAATGAATATTAAACTTTGGGATTTAGTTGGCTTAGCTGGCCCGATGTTAATTATTTTAACCGTTCAAGTGCTTGCAATGGTTGCCTATGCCTACTTCATTACGTTCCGTGTAATGGGGAAAGATTATGATGCCGCAGTACTTTCTGCAGGGCATTGTGGCTTTGGCTTAGGGGCAACACCAACGGCTATTGCGAATATGCAATCGGTGACAGAAACCTTTGGTCCTTCTCACAAAGCATTCTTAATCGTGCCGCTTGTCGGGGCGTTCTTTGTAGATATTGTCAATCTTGGCGTAATTACTACATTCTTGAAAATTTTTGGCTAGCAAAAAAGTAGTCAAAAAAGACCGCTTGTAATCTGCACCTCAATCTATTTAATGGGTTGAGGTGCAGTTTTTTTAGTTAGCAATAAAATAAGGACTAAATTTGAATTTCAAATTCAGTCCTTGAAATAATCATTTCACTATTTAGAGTTTACAAGCGGTCTTTTTTATAGAAAATTATGCTTCGAGACTAATTGGAATTTCAGATTTAGATTTTGTGACCCCAGCCATTTCACTTAATTCATCCATACGGTTGATGGTGATATATTTACTTTGTACGGTGATCATGCCATTTTTTTGGAAACGCCCCAGTAAACGGCTAATCGTTTCAATTGTGAGTCCGAGGTAGTTACCAATATCGCCACGGGTCATCGTTAGGCGAAATTCTCGAGCGGAGAAGCCTCGCGCTGCATAACGTTGTGAGAGGTTATATAAAAATGCGGCGAGTTTTTCTTCTGCACTCATTTTAGAGAGTAAGAGAATCATCTCTTGATCGCTTTTGATTTCATTACTCATTAAACGCATAATTTGATGGCGGATTTTAGGCATTTTGCCGGCAAGATCATCTAATATATCAAAGGGGATTTCACAAATCATTGAGGTTTCTAAGGCTTGGGCAAAGCCGACGTGTTTCATATCCGTAATGGCGTCAAAGCCGACCAAATCTCCTGGAAGATGGAATGCAGTAATCTGTTCTTCACCATTTTCACTAATCGTATAACTTTTAATTGTACCAGAGCGAATAGCATAGATAGATTTTAGCTCTTCTCCCGATTGGAAAATAATTTGAGATTTTTGCACGGGCTTTTTGCGTTCAATGATATTGTCCAACTGGGTTAATTCATGCTCATTCAGGGTAAAAGGCAAGCAAAGTTGGCTAATACTGCAATTTTGGCAGTGGATTGTGCAAACTGTTTTTCCATTTTGTTTAAAATCAGATACAATTTTCATTCGTGTTCGCCATAAAATTTTGATATGGAGCAAATTTTAACACTATTTACTTCATTTTTGAAGTTAGAATACAGGAACTTACATGGCTGCTGAAAAACTCACCAAAAAACGCCTTATCCAAATTAGCATTATGCTTGTCATATTGATTTGCGCCTTTTTGTATCGCACTTACACTTATTAAATCTCCCAATTTTCGCCAAGGGCAAAATAGGCTAGAATAGCCTACTCGCAAATAGGCGAGGTACTTGAACTGTTTTTTCGAGGATTAAATGAAATACGAATTAAAAACCACCAGTGGCAACGCACGTCGTGGCCGCTTAACTTTTTCTCGCCCTCAGGGTGAGTTTCACGTTGAAACCCCTGCCTTTATGCCCGTGGGGACTTATGGCACAGTAAAAGGGATGACGCCCGAAGAAGTGAAAGCGACGGGCGCTCAAATTTTATTGGGGAATACTTTCCACCTTTGGTTAAGACCGGGGCAAGAAATTATGAAATTACACGGTGATTTACATGATTTTATGCAGTGGCATGGCCCAATTTTAACCGATTCTGGCGGTTTCCAAGTGTTCAGCTTAGGCAAATTACGCAAGATCAAAGAAGAGGGCGTGCATTTCCAAAATCCAATCAGCGGAGAGAAAATTTTTCTGTCACCGGAAAAATCCATGGAAATCCAATACGACCTAGGTTCTGATATTGTGATGATTTTCGATGAATGTACGCCTTATCCAGCAACCTTCGATTATGCGAAAAATTCCATGGAGATGTCCCTCCGTTGGGCAAAACGGAGCAGAGATCGCTTTGATGAATTACAAAATCCGAATGCGCTTTTTGGTATTGTGCAGGGTGGTGTGTATGAAGAATTGCGTCAAATTTCCGTAGAAGGGTTAGTGAATATCGGTTTTGATGGCTATGCTGTTGGTGGGTTAGCCGTTGGCGAGCCAAAAGAAGAGATGCACCGTATTTTGGAATTTGTGACGCCACTTCTGCCACAGGATAAACCGCGTTACTTAATGGGCGTTGGGAAACCGGAAGACTTAGTCGAAGGCGTTCGCCGTGGTATTGATATGTTTGATTGTGTGATGCCAACCCGTAATGCACGCAATGGTCATCTTTTTGTGACCGAGGGCGTGGTGAAAATTCGCAATGCGAAATACAAAAGTGATACCAGCCCTCTTGATGCGGAATGTGATTGCTATACATGTAAAAATTATACGAAAGCCTATCTTTATCATCTTGATAAATGTAATGAAATTTTGGGCGCGCGTTTAAATACCATTCACAATTTACGTTATTACCAACGTTTAATGGCAGAAATTCGTCAGTCGATTGAAGATGACCGTTTTGATGAGTTCGTTGTGGAATTTTATCAACGTATTGGTAAAGACGTGCCACCATTACAAAAAAGTGAGTAAGTTTTCTCACGTCATGTTAAGTCAAATCACTAAAAGGGAGTTAAGCTCCCTTTTTTCGTTTTAATCAAATAACGATAAGGTTAAAAATCCAAGGGGCAGAAGAGCGAGTTCTTGCCAGCCGATTTGGTGGTAAAGTTTAAACCATGAAATAACTTGTTGAACGGTTGGAGGAATATTTTTTCCGTCTGGTTTTTCTGCTAATGGTTTTCGTGGACCCGTGAAATGAAATATGGTCGGGGTAATATGCTGTGGTATGATTAGCATGTGATTGAGTTGATAGTTATATTGGGTGGGTAATTCCGTCCATTGATTGGCAAAATAGAGATTTAATACATCTTGATCGCCAAAAAGCAATTCTTTCTCTAATTCTTTAGTCAGGGAAATAAGATTCTCTTTATGATTTTTCCAATGTTCTGCATGAATATAAAGTACCCCTGCATTAAAGTAGCTATGACCGGTTTTATAACGATGCTCGGGGAGAGAATGAACATAAGGATCAGTTACAGCCAACAATGTGCGGGTTGAATACTCATAAAAGGGAAGAGTAATGTTGCCATTAATGACAATATCACAATCTAAGTAGATCCAATAAGGGCTTTGACTATGTTGAAAGAGATCTTCAATGTAGTAACGGAGATAAGTTTCGGAGGAAATATAGCCCGATTGAGGGTAACAATCTAAAAGGGAATGAGCCATTTTAACGGAATATATCACACTATTTCGGCGGGCAAGGAATTGATTACGATAATTGAACCATTCCTTTGGAATATCTCCGGTATGCATGACAAAAATCGTTAAATTGCGATGATGTACAAATAAAGATTTCAAAGCAATATCAAGATAGGGCAAATAGTTGAGATTCGTCGCGAAGAGAATGTTGATATTTTCCATATTCATGTTGTGTTATTTAATCGATTGAAGAGAAAATTAGTGCTTTCTTGCATATTTGCTATTTTCTTTGTTTAGACTATTCATTGGGGCAAGCAAGAAAGCGGTGCAAAATCTTTGTAAAATTTGACCGCTTGTAAAGCAGAAATTACGACCAACCATTATTTCGTTTACGGCGAGGAATAAATAAAGGGAGAATTAAGCCCAGTAATAATCCAACGAAAAGAACTGATCCGCCATAAATAAAATATTGGATCATAATTTCTCGAGATTCAGCGCTTTGTATAGCTTCTAAATCACGATTTTTACTTTTAAGAATATCAATTTCTCGTTTAAGTTGAGCGTTTTGATCAAGTAGTTCGCTGCTTTGCTGTGTGGCTTGTTGAGTGCGACGTTGCATTTCTGCTGTGCGCTGTTGCCAATCTTTATCAAGATTATTTAATTTCGTCGTCAGTTCTAGCACTTGCTGTTGCAATTGGGGTGTTTTTTCCTTTGCACTAGGTGTATCGGTAAGTTCTTGAATTAATATCCAACCTTCGCGGTTTTTATTATCGCGAATTAAAGCATAGCGATCTTTACGATCAAGTAGCGTAATTTTTTCACCAGCTTGAATCGTGCCAGAAATTTTGAATTGATCACTTGGACCTTTACGAAGATAAGTATTTAGATTTTCGGTGACATATTGAGTTTGTGCGGTAGCTGAAAATGAGAGAGCAAAGAGAGAAAGTGTCAGTAATTTTCGCATAGCATATTGCCTAAAATTGAGAAGATAAATGAAAAGGAAACGATAAACATTTTACCGTTTCCTGATAAGCGTTATTTGAAAATAAATTCGAAGAAAAAGTAGATTGCAACGGAGAGTATTGCCCCAGCCGGTAAAGTAATAACCCAGGAAGCAACAATGTTACGGATAACTCCTAAGTTTAATGCGGCAATACCGCGCGCAAAACCAACACCAAGGATAGCACCTACAAGGGTTTGCGTTGTTGAAATGGGTAAGCCTGTACCTGACGCTAACACGACCGTAGTTGCACAAGCAAACTGTGATGCAAAACCACGACTTGGGGTGAGATCAGTAATCCCTGAACCAATTGTGCCCATCACTTTATGCCCCATTACCGCTAAACCAACAGCAATACCCACTGCACCAAGGGGAAGTACCCAAGGAGCCATAACGGTTTTGCCATCAATGACCCCGCCATTATCAACGATAGACACGACACCAGCTAATGGCCCGATAGCATTAGCAACGTCATTTGAACCATGGGCAAAAGCCATTGCACAGGCGGTGAGCAACATTAAGATACTAAATACACGTTCTACACCGCTGAATCCTTTGCTTGTTAAACTGTTTAAAAAACGTTGTGTACGTAAATAGAAGAAACAGCCAATGCCAGAGATCAAAGCAAGAACGAAAGAAAAAATGAAGGTTTCCGAACTACTGAGCGTTAAACCAACGTGTTTTAAGCCCTTCTGAATAGTAATATAACAGATAATAAAAATCGTTAATGCCATATAGTAGGGGGCATATTTTTGTGCATTTTTGAGAGGACTTTCTGTATCAAAGATCAATTTTTGAGTTGAAACGAAAATCAAATAAGCGACAAAGCCCGCAATCACGGGGGTAATAAACCAACTACCTACGATGCCCCCTAGTTGAGACCATTGAATCGCTTCTGTACCAATGGTAATGCAAGAGAAGCCGATAATTGCCCCAATAATGGTATGAGTAGTAGAAACAGGCCACCCCATACGAGAAGCAATCAGTAACCACGCACCGGCGGCAAATAATGCGGACATCATTCCTAAAACGAGGGTATCAGGACGGCCAGCGAAAGCGCCAGATTGGATGACGCCACTTTTAATGGTTTCAGCGACTTCACCCCCCGCAAGATAAGCCCCCGCAAATTCAAAGATAAGTGCAATATAGATGGCTTGTTTAGCCGTAATAATGCCTGAACCGACAGATGTTCCCATTGCATTCGATACATCATTTGCACCAATGCCCAATGCCATAAAAAAACCGAGTGCCGCTGTAATACAGACAATGATAAAACCATATTGATGGATAAGTTCCATTGTTTTCTCCTTTATGAGCGAGCCAACATCAATTCAATGCGCGAACCAATACGTTGCGCTTGGTCAGCAAGTACGCCAACCCATTCAATAATTTTATACAAGAACATAATATCAATCGGGTTGTGGCTCTGTTCAATATCTAACATCGCCTTACGCAAAACAATTTGCAGTTGATCAGTATCATCCTCAATGGAATCAAGATCCATAATCATGGTATTTACAAAAGTTAATTCGCGACCACGAAAGCCCGTTTCAAGTAAGTGATCCATTTCATTAATTACTTTACCTACATGTATTGTGGCATCTAGGCTACGGCTTAAAAATTGCATAAATTCAGGTTGAATTTCTGTGGGAATGACTAATTGACGACCGATTACTCGACCAGAAATATCCTTTGCATAGTTAGCGAGTTTATCAAGCTGTGTCACTAGTTCGAGTAGATCACTCCGTTCTACGGGCATAAATAAGCCACGAGGCGATTTCAAACGAATTTCACGTTTTAAGCTATCTGCACGATGTTCTAGATCAATAATTTGATGGCGAAACTCTTCAGCTTTTTCCCAATCTTGTTGAAAAGAGGCATTAAAAAAAGGCACGAGTAATCCACAACATTCCGTGACCTTTCTTGAGTGTTTCTGCAGAGGTTTAAGCGGCGATTGAGCGAATAATCCTAAAATATTATTCATTGCCATAGATCTATCTCCAATAAATTAACAATTCCATAGGCTACCCCAAAGGGGAAAATTTGGCGGATTTTACCCTATGCGGAGTAGAAAATCACGGATTAATTCGCGCAATACTCAACTTGTTTACGGGATAAAAAGAGCAAGAAGCAGAATAAATAGGCAGAAAAGTGAGAGGGAAAGTGTGAAGGGTATCACAGTTTCTTACAAAAAATATTGAGAATAGTGGTGAAATATATACACTTAATTAACAAAAATGTAACAATGGCAAATCTCAAATTTTATTAAGGAGCGAATCGGTGAATGATAAAATTAATTTTTCTTTTTTAGGGACTTCTTTAGGATACAGCATTTCATTATTGCTGATTCCCATGCTGATATTAAAGACAACAGGCTCTCCGTTATTAGTGTCATTATCCTACGCCTTAGATGTCATTCCCTATCTTTTATTTACCCCTTTTATTGGTTGGCTAGGCGATAAATATAATAAGAAAAAAATTATTTTATTTGGTGAATTATCTTGTTTAATTTTGTCCTTTTTGATTTTTATTCTCCCTTATCAACCCGAGTTTATCTATTTATTGATATTACTGGGGGCGATGATCTCCACATTTTCTGCCCTTCATCACCCGATTTTCCAATCCATCTTACCGGAGCTTTATGCCCCAGATAAATTACCCACAGTCAATGCCAATATTGCCTCTATATCAAGTATGACGGGCATTCTTGCTCCCTTAGTAATTGCTGGGGCATTATCTTTTGTCTCTGAAAGAGAAATTTTGATGGTGATGATTTTTTGCTATTTACTCTCTTTTTTCACTTTTCTTTCCGTTAAACATCACTATCAACCGAATACTCAACATCAAAATATTATTGAAGGTATGAAAGAGAGTTGGGCATTTGTTCGTCAAGAATCACAGCTCAAATATTTCTCTTATCTCTTCTTCTTTGCTAATTTTGGTTTAAAAATGATCTTTGTAAATTTAATTTGGATCTATTCCACCCGATTTCATTTAGACAATAGCGAGGTGGCTTATCATTTTATTGTGATTGGTATCATGTCGATTATCGGGGCGAAAATCGCCGGGAAATATTTGGTCAATAAATATAAAAACACCACCATTATTCTTGCGTCATTTTTCGGTATTTCCGTGCTGACATTAAGTTTGATGTGCTATTCCCACCCTCTTTTATTAACTATCACTTGGGGAATCGTGTCGATGCTTTCGATGTTTATTGTCGTGACGTATTTTACCTATCGGCAAAAAATTACCCCTCAACCGATTTTGGGAAAAGTGATCTCTATTACTCGCTTAATCTCGTATCTCGCCATTCCCCCAGCGTCTATTCTTTCGGGGTATCTCTTAAAAAGCTACAGTAATGAATTGATCATTTATGCGTTGGCAGGGTTGAGTATGCTGATTACCAGTATTTTCTTTTACTTTAAATTAAGAAAAATGCCGTAGATATTAGGGGTTCTGCCCCCCATCCCCCTTCGGGGACTTCCCCCCGCAAGCAGGGGGAAGGGAAATATTCTCTCAAATAAACCATACTCCCGCTCCCTCTGCTTGCGGGGGGAGCTGTCGCGAAGCGACTGAGGGGGGTTTAACAACCCACAAAAACAAGCGGTCGGATTTTACCAAGATTTTGTAAATCCGACCGCTTTTATGAGGACAGCAAAATTAGTTCAAGACCCAAACGCGTCCATAGTGTTTCATATGTCCGGCTTGGTGGCCGGCTTTATCGCCGATGCCTTGGTAAATATCAAAGTGGTGACCTTTTACTGCACCGCCCACATCAAGGGCGACCATTAAACGAAGCTCATGGCGACCCGTCCAATTACCTTGACCATCAATAATTGGCATTTCGACAAGTAAGGTACTCCCTGATGGGACGACATTTCTATCCGAAGCAACTGAAGCTAATGCGACTAGTGGCACACCTGCTGAGCCTTTTATATCAAGTGTTGGATCGAGGCGAAAATAAACGAAGGAACGATTTTGTTCAAGCAAGGCTTGAACACGAGAAGGGTTACGGGCTGCCCATTGCTTAATCGCTTGAATGGACATTTTCTCCTTTGGAACTTCTCCTGACTCCACAAGTAAACGCCCAATAGCAGTATAGCTATAGCCGTTTTTATCGCCGTAGGCGAAATGGCGTAGGTTGCCGCCGCCAATATCCACGAAGCCACTGCCTTGCACTTCCATTAAGAAGTTATCTAACATGGAGTTACTATAAGCCAGTTCCAATCCACGACCGCGCAATGCCCCAGCATAAATTTCTGCACGGCTGAATTTTTTATTCCCTTGGGGAATCGCATAAATCGGGTGTTGGAATTCACCCTGCGGGCTCATTCGGGCTTTAATCACTGGAATATAGTAGCCTGTCATCATCACATTTTGAAAACCATCTTGACCACGCATTTTCAGAGGACGAATGCCATAACGAGAAAGCTCATCTAATTTGCCTCCAGCATTTAGCCAAGAGGTAATTTTACCGTAGGCACCGGCATAGCGATTAGTTAAGTTGGTTGAGTAGGCACGAACATTTGCTACTTGGCGGTAGTAATCTTGGGCATTGACGATTTTGCCGTTTACATCAGGACGTGCATTATATGTAAAGTGTGTGCCGGCGGGGATATATTGGCGACCTTTAAATTGCGCGCCAAATTTCGCGGTTTCAGCATTATAACTATGATTATTTGCACTCACTTTTGGGCTTTTGTTGGTGGTAGAACAACTCGCGACGAATAACGCAATGCCCGTAATCAGAGCAAGTTTTTGGGATACTTTCCAAGTCATAAAAATTCCTATGATGAAATAAAAGGATTAGGGGAAAAAAGGTCGCTAGAATAGCAAAAATCCTCTCAAAGAGATACTGAAATGTTTGCCTTAAAAAACGGCGAGAATCGCTTTTTTTATTATCGAATTGTTGAGAATAACGGCATATAAACATTTTTTATTTATGATTCCTTGACCTTCTGGCAAAAATCGCTATGATGCACCTCATTCAGACGCGGGGTGGAGCAGCTTGGTAGCTCGTCGGGCTCATAACCCGAAGGTCGTTGGTTCAAATCCAGCCCCCGCAACCAATTCTTATCTCTGATGCCTTTCTTCAAATTTCCTTTTTAAATCATTACCTTAGCAATCAATTTCGATAAACCTTTTGTCCTTTTGGCTTTCATTTAGTATCATACCGCCTTCTTTTCAGACAGAGGTTTCTATGACAAAACGCCCTTTTTTCGATAACGTGATTACGTTCTTCTTTTTACTCGCTGGCTTATATAATGTGGCAGGTATTCTCTATGCTACGCGCTTTTTTACCGATCAAACCCTCTCCGCCCTTGACCCTGCCGTGTTTTCACTCATTGGGCGAGGCACAATCCTTTTGTGGGGCTTGGCTTATTGGGCAGTTTCTTTCTCTTTTTATCAAGTTCCAAAATTGATTTTCGTTTTCTTTGTGCAAAAACTACTCTATGTTAGTGCTTGGGCATTTTGGCTCTTTAACCACAGCGATAGCCTGCCCCAAATTGCTAGCCAACATCAAACCCTTGCCTTTGTATTACAATATTACGGTGCTGGAGATCTGCTTTTCGGCTTATTCTTTTTTAGCGTGTTAATCCGTTGCTCCCGTGAACCAAAAGCGGAAATAAAACCAAAAGCCGAAAGCACGAAAAGCCGGATTGAACCACAAATTCAGCCCCCACAAACTGAGGGAAATGAACTTAATCAAACCGAAAATAAAGCCCTCTAACCCTTTTCCCCCTTTTCAGCAAGCTCGTTGGAAAGGGGCAAAATGTACGCAAAAAACGACCGCTTGTACCGCCACTTTTCCCCTCGGATAGATTTATGAAACAAGGCAAACCTTTTATTCTCCATTCTCCTTTTAAACCCGCAGGCGATCAGCCTACCGCGATTGCCAAGCTAGTTGAGGGGCTTAATGACGGATTAGCCCACCAAACGTTACTGGGGGTAACCGGTTCAGGGAAAACTTTTACCATTGCCAATGTGATCGCCACCCTCAACCGCCCTGCCATGTTATTAGCGCCGAACAAAACCCTCGCGGCTCAACTTTATGCCGAAATGAAAGCCTTTTTCCCTGAAAATGCGGTGGAATATTTCGTTTCTTACTACGATTACTATCAACCCGAAGCCTATGTGCCGAGTAGTGATACCTTCATCGAAAAGGACGCCTCCATTAACGAGCAGATCGAACAAATGCGTCTTTCCGCGACAAAATCCTTCCTCGAACGGCGAGATACCATTGTGGTGGCTTCTGTATCGGCGATTTACGGCTTAGGGGATGTGGATGCCTATATGCAGATGATGTTACACCTGCAAATCGGGGCGATAATGGGGCAACGGGAGATCCTCACACGCCTTGCGGAGTTGCAATATACCCGCAATGACCAAGCCTTTCAGCGTTCTACCTTTCGGGTGCGTGGCGAAGTCATTGATATTTTCCCCGCGGAATCTGATGAAGTGGCATTAAGGGTTGAGCTGTTTGATGATGAAATTGAAAATCTCTCCCTCTTTGACCCCCTCACAGGGCATAGTTTAGGGCGTGTGCCACGTTATACCGTCTATCCAAAAAGCCACTATGTCACCCCTCGGGAGCGTATTTTAGAAGCGATTGAGGGCATCAAAGTGGAGCTTGCCGACCGCCGAACCTATTTTATTCAAGAACATAAATTGCTTGAAGAACAACGCCTTGCGCAACGCACTCAATTTGATATTGAGATGATGAACGAACTTGGCTACTGTTCAGGCATTGAAAACTACTCCCGTTATCTGTCGGGGCGAAAAGAGGGCGAACCACCGCCTACCCTGTTTGACTATATGCCTTCAGACGGCTTGCTGATTATTGATGAATCCCACGTCACCGTGCCACAAATTGGAGGGATGTACCGAGGCGACCGCGCAAGGAAAGAAACCTTAGTGCAATATGGCTTCCGCTTGCCTTCGGCGTTAGATAATCGCCCCTTGCGATTTGAAGAGTTTGAACGCCTTTCGCCCCAAACGATCTACGTTTCCGCCACCCCCGGGGCTTATGAGTTAGAAAAAAATCCCGAGGTGATCGACCAAGTGGTACGCCCAACGGGGCTACTCGATCCGATTATTGAAGTTCGCCCTGTGGCAACCCAAGTGGATGATCTGCTCTCTGAAATTCATCAACGTGTGGCAGTGAATGAACGGGTTCTGGTAACCACACTGACCAAAAAAATGGCGGAAGATCTCACCGATTACCTCGATGAACACGGCGTGCGGGTACGTTATCTCCACAGTGATATTGACACCGTAGAACGGGTGGAGATTATCCACGATCTCCGTATGGGAATGTTTGACGTATTGGTGGGCATCAACTTATTACGGGAAGGGCTGGATATGCCAGAAGTTTCCCTTGTGGCGATTCTTGATGCCGATAAAGAGGGCTTTTTACGTTCGGAACGCTCCTTGATTCAAACCATTGGGCGTGCAGCTCGAAACCTGAACGGCAAAGCGATTTTATATGGTGATCGGGTAACCAATTCGATGAATAAAGCCATCACGGAAACAGCACGGCGTCGGGAAAAACAGCAAGAACATAACCGCCTACACGGCATTGTTCCCCAAGCCTTGAATAAAAAAGTCGGGGAATTGCTCGATATCGGGCAGAGTGATAAACCAAAACGGGGCAAACAGCGTGCCAAAGTGAGTGAAGATCTTGCCAGCTACACGCCAAAATCACGCAAAGCCTTAGAAAAAGAGCTGAAACAGCTTGAACAACAGATGCGAGAATTTGCGCAAAATCTCGAATTTGAAAAAGCAGCCGCCACCCGTGATAAATTACAACAACTGAAAACTCACTTATTGATGAGCGAGTAGGGTTGTCGGAGAAAATTTTTTTAAAACAGTAAGAATGCTTATAGATGGCGAGATTTTTCCACCGCAGTGAGCATGCCTCGTAATAAATTTAATTCATTGGTTTCGAGGTGTGCTCGTTGGTATAAACGCCGTAGCTTACGCATTACCGACTCATTGCGAATAAAGCCCACGTCACGGTAAAGGCGTTCAGTATGCGTAAAAAAGTGTTCAAGAGCTTCAGCCGAAGGGAAATCTGTTTCCATATTCGGTATTGTGCTTTCTGCCGTATTTTGCCACGCAAGCCATGCCATTCGAATTTCATAGCAGGCTAACTGCACCGCCATGGCTAAATTCAGTGAGCCATAATCTGGATTGGTGGGGAAGTTTAAATGGTAGTGGCATTTCAACAGCTCTTCATTGGTAAGCCCGACCCGTTCCCGTCCAAAAATAATCGCAACCTTTCCAAGATTCGCCCTTTCTAGGGCAAGTTCTCCACAACGGCGAGGTTCAATCAAGCTACTTTGTAAATGGCGTAGCCTTGCGCTTGTGCCGATGACAAGTTGGCAATCGGCAATGGCATCATCAAAGGTTTGGAAATATTGTGCCTGTTCAAGCACGTCTTTTGCCCCAGCGGAAAGGGCGATAGCTTGTTCATCAATAGCTTGTTTTGGAGCGACTAATCGTAGTTGGTTTAAGCCCATTGTTTTCATTGCTCTGGCCGCGGAGCCAATATTGCCACTGTGGGAGGTTTCGATAAGAATAATTTGGATTTGCGAGAGTAAATTCATTTTATGGAAAAGGGTGGGAATAATTGATGAGATACTAGCATAAAGTGCCTCTGAAATCATATTTGCAATGTGTTATATAAATGTTAAACTCGGTATTTTTTGCAAACTCAAAAAGTTAATTTCAATGAAAATTCCTCTTTTAAAATCGATTTCGCTAGCCATTGGTCTTGTGGCACTCCCTTTTTCTTCAAACTTCGCACTCGCACAAACAGACAGTAAACTCACCGTTTATTGTACGGTGCAAAATAAAGTCTGTGAGGATCTCACTAAACGCTTTTCCAAGCAGTATCATATTGATACGCAATTCGTACATGGAGGCACAGGCACGATTTTAGGCAAAATCAAGGCAGAAAAAGAGAATCCGCAGGCGGACATTTGGTACGGTGGCACGATTGAACCACACTTCCAAGCAGGGCAACTTGGCTTACTTGAAGCCTACCGTTCTCCTCGCCAAGGGGAAATTTTACCCCGCTTTAAAGCCTTAATGGAGAGCGATAAAGGGAAATTTACCTCCATTGCTTATGTGATGGTGCTAGGTTTTGGGGTAAATACCGAAAAACTCAAACAACTCGGCGTTGAGCCACCTAAAAAATGGGCAGATCTGCTTGACCCACGCTTAAAAGGCGAAGTGCAACTCCCTGATCCTCGCAGTTCTGGTACAACCTACACGCTTATCGCGACCTTAATCGAAATGTGGGGAGAAGAAAAAACTTTTGAGTATTTGAAAAAACTCGATAAAAACATCTCTCAATATGTGAAAAGTACGCTGGTCACCTCGAACCTTTCCCGTGGCGAAAGTGCCGTGACTGTCGGCTTTGTGCATGGCTATTCCGCTGAAAAAGAGAAGGGTGCACCGGTGGATAGCGTGTTACCTGCCGATGGCGTAGGCTATGCTTTAGGGGGCGTGAGTATTATTAAGGGGGCGCGTAATGTAGAGAATGCGAAGCGCTTTATGGATTGGGTACTTTCAAAAGAAGTGCAAGAGATCCCGTGGCGTAAAGATGGTGCTTATCAAACGCCGGCGAACATCAATGCGGAGGTTTCGCCCCTTTCTGCTCGCATTGATAATGTGAAATTGGTGGAAGTAAATTATGACCGTTTCGGTTCAAGTGAAGAGGGAAAACGCTTAGTTGATAAATGGGTTTCCGAAGTGAAGTTGGCAAAATAGGTGAGCAAAAAGTCAGAAAAATTTGACCGCTTGTTACCAACACAAAGCATAAAAAATTGGTGGGTTTCCCCACCAATTTCTTTTTTAACGGCTAACTGATAGCTTCGTTCGCTTTTTTGATACTGTCATCGGCACGGCGAGCTTCCCCTTTGTGCTTCTGTTTATTTAATTGGGTTTCGAGTTTCACTTCCACCTCATTGATGGCTTTATACAGATCAGCATCTTCTGCTTTGGCGAAGAGATCACCCACGGGCGTGCCAATGGAGGCTTCCACTTCGTAGCCCTTTGGCTGTTTGTGGATCATAAAATGCGGATTAATCAGTTGTGTTTGCCATTTATTCAACTTCGCTAATCGCTCCTCAATATGTGCACGAATTGCGGGAGTCACGTCCATTTGTTTGCTTGAAATATTGATAGTCATCGCATTTACCTCTTAGTTTAGACTGTCTGTCTGTGAATGGATGGCTTAAAACTATGTCTTTCCCCGTCAAAATTCAAGAAAAAGGGGCAAGGAATGTGTAAAAATTTGATCTAGTTAACATTTTTTTGCTTTCTTTGCCGATTATTTGGGCAAGTTGATTTGCGTGTTCTACTTGTAGCTTCTTCTACCCTCGGTTTATGTGCGGCGGGTTCTTGTGGTATAGTACAGGAAATTTTTTATAGGGATAAAATAATGACCGAAAAATCGCTTCCCCCTTTTCAAATCGCCTTTTTGCACCCGAAATATTGGGGGCTGTGGCTTGCCTTGGGGATTTTTCGCCTTGTGCTTTGCTTACCTTATCCCCTGTTAGTTCGCCTTGGGCGAGGGCTAGGGCAACTGTTTGCACGTCTTTCTTTCGGTAAAAGACGCATTGCGATTGCGGAACGTAACTTAGCTCTCTGTTTTCCCCATTTAGCTGAAACCGAACGTAAAAAAATCTTGGCGGAGAATGTGGAATCCGTGGGAATGGCGATTATCGAAACCGGCATGGCATGGTTTTGGTCTGACCGCCGTATTCTCAAATGGTCGAAGATTGAAGGCTTAGAACATCTCAAAAATCAACCAGAAGGGACGGGGATTATTTTTGTTGGCGTACATTTTCTGACCCTTGAATTAGGGGCAAGAATTGTCGGCTTACATCATCAAGGCATCGGCGTTTATCGTCCGAATGACAACCCCCTTCTGGATTGGATTCAATACCGTGGGCGTGTGCGTTCCAACAAAGGGATGTTAGATCGTAAAGATCTCCGTGGAATGATTAAATCCCTGCGTGCTGGGGAAACTATTTGGTATGCGCCAGATCACGATTATGGGCGGAAAAATAGCGTTTTTGTGCCGTTTTTTGCCGTAGAAGAAACCTGCACTACCGCGGGTTCGAGAATGTTACTCCGTTCTGCGTTGAATAGCGTGGTCGTGCCATTTAGCCCGATTCGTCATCGTGATTTTTCCGGTTATACGGTAAAAATTAGCCCTATGGTGGATTTTAGCCACTGTGAGAATGAGGTGGATACGGCAACTTTAATGAATCAAGTTGTGGAGGGGGAAATTATGCTCGCCCCGAGCCAATATATGTGGCTTCACCGCCGTTTTAAAACACGCCCTAACGAGCATGACCGCAGTTTATATGCTTAACAAGCGGTCGAATTTTTTGAAGATTTTGCACCTTGCACCAAAGAGGAATAACAGTGATGAAAGTGGTTTTAGCAACAGGTAATGCTGGGAAAGTCCGTGAAATGGCGGATGTCCTGGCACAATTTGGGCTTGAAGTGGTGGCTCAAAGTGAATTTGGTCTAAAAAGCCCAGAGGAAACGGGGCTAACCTTTGTGGAAAATGCTCTGATTAAGGCGCGTTATGCCGCCAAAATGACGGGATTACCGGCGATTGCCGATGATTCAGGTTTAGCGGTGGAAGCTCTTGGCGGTGCGCCGGGGCTTTATTCCGCCCGTTATGCTGGCGAAGAGGGCAATGATGTGGCCAATCGGCAAAAATTATTACGCGAAATGCAAAATGAATCTAATCGCAAAGCAAAATTTGTCAGCTGTATCGTGTTATTACAAAACGACACTGACCCCACGCCCTTGATTGCGATTGGCGAATGTGAGGGCGAAATTTTGCAAGAAGAGCGTGGTGACAACGGTTTTGGTTATGATCCTCTGTTTTTCTACCCCCCTAAACAGGCAACCTTTGCCGAATTAGATACGGCAGAAAAGAAATCCCTCTCTCATCGAGCAAGCGCATTGAAGGTATTACAACAACAGTTAAGAGGTAAAGCATGATTATCACAACAACGCCGACCATTGAAGGGCGTTCAATCAGCGAATATAAAGGTTTAGTTTTTGGCGAAGTAGTTGTGGGGGCAAATATTGTCCGTGACTTTTTTGCGAGCATTACGGATATTATCGGCGGTCGTTCTGGCACTTATGAAGAAAAATTAAACAGCGCGCGGAAAGATGCCCTCCAAGAACTCGAACGGGAAGCAAACCGATTAGGTGCGAATGCCGTGGTGGGCGTTTCTTTTGAGTATCAATCCCTCGGAGGCAATAAAAGTATGTTTATTGTGGTGGCAACGGGGACTGCCGTGGTGCTACGTTAATGCCAAGTTCCGCAATCACCCCCAATTTTTGGCAAGAGAAATCACTTCTTGAAATGAATGAGGCGGAGTGGGAAGCCCTGTGTGATGGCTGTGGTAAATGCTGTTACCGCAAATATATTCAGGGCAGAGGGCGAAAAGAACGGCTCTATTACACCTCCGTGGCGTGTAATTTGCTTAATCTAGAAACGGGAAAATGTGGCAATTACCCTCAACGTTTTCAGCTTGAAAGTGATTGCACTAAGCTCACCAAAAAGAATTTGCCGGATTTTGGTTGGTTGCCAAAGACCTGTGCTTACCGTTTAATTTTTGAAGGCAAACCGTTATTTGATTGGCATCCGCTAATTTCGGGAGACCCTCACTCCCCCGCCAAAGCCGGTGTGCTGATTACCCAAGGTATTCACGAGAAAGAGGTCATTGATTGGTTTGAATTTGTGATTGATGACGTCTAACAAGCGGTCGAATTTTATTGAAAATTTGCACGCAGAACTGAACGAGAAAATCTCAACTTAGGAGGAAAGAATGAAAATTGCACTTGTTACCGGAGCAACAGCCGGTTTTGGTTTAGCGATTTGTCGCACCTTATTAGAGGCAGGGTATCGGGTTATCGGCACGGGCAGACGTGCTGAACGTTTAGCCTCCTTGCAAGCAGAGTGGGGGGCGAATTTTCTTCCCTTATGCTTTGATGTGAGCCAACTTGAAGAGGTAGAAAAGGCATTAGCAAGCCGTCCGCAGGCGTGGCAGGGCATTGATCTTCTGGTCAATAATGCTGGCTTAGCATTAGGTTTAGAGCCAGCGCATAAAACAGATTTACAGGATTGGTATCAAATGATCGATACGAATATCAAGGGGTTAGTCACCGTCACTCGCCTAATTCTGCCGGAAATGGTAGCCAATAATCGTGGGCATATCATCAATATCGGCTCAATTGCTGGGAATTATGCCTACCCCGGTGGTAATGTTTATGGTGGCACAAAAGCCTTTGTGAAACAGTTCAGCCTGAATTTACGGGCGGATTTAGCCGGTACGGCGGTGCGTGTGAGTAATGTCGAGCCGGGTTTATGCGGTGGCACGGAGTTTTCTAATGTACGTTTTAAAGGCGATGATGAGAAAGCGGCTAAGGTTTATGAAAACGTGCAATCGGTACAACCTGAAAATATTGCAGATATCGTGCTGTGGCTAAATCAGCAACTACCTCATGTCAATATCAACCGCATTGAAGTGATGCCTGTGGCACAAAGTTTCTCGCCATTATCGGTGGCGAAAGGGAATTAACCCACTTTGCGGTGAAACACCCTTTTAATCGAAGGGGCATTTTGCAAAAAGTCACAGAAAAATGCCCCTTTGCTCTTCCTTTTGTACTAGTTTAATAGTACACTTTCGCCACTGATTTTTAAAAGGCAATGAATGATGAATACACGGCTTAATCCCTATTTTGGTGAATTTGGGGGAATGTATGTTCCCGAAATTCTTGTTCCAGTGTTAAAAGCGCTTGAAACCGCTTTTGTTGAAGCACAGTCGGATCCGACATTCCAAGCAGAATTTCTCGATTTATTGAAAAACTACGCTGGTCGCCCAACAGCATTGACACTCTGTCGTAATTTAACCAAAGGCACGCAAACGAAACTCTATTTAAAACGGGAAGATCTCCTCCACGGTGGCGCCCATAAGACCAACCAAGTGTTAGGGCAGATTCTCCTCGCTAAACGGATGGGCAAAACACGCATCATTGCGGAAACGGGAGCCGGGCAACATGGCGTGGCAACAGCATTGGCTTGTGCCATGTTGGATATGCCTTGTGTGGTGTATATGGGGGCAAAAGATGTGGAGCGTCAATCCCCCAATGTTTTTCGTATGAAATTAATGGGCGCAACGGTTATTCCCGTTGAAAAAGGTTCTTGCTCCTTAAAAGATGCCTGCTGTGAAGCGATGCGAGATTGGGCGGCGAATTATGACACAACGCACTATCTCCTCGGGACAGCTGCCGGCCCTCACCCTTTCCCGACGATTGTTCGCGAATTTCAAAAGATGATTGGCGAAGAAACCAAACGGCAAATTTTAGCAAGAGAAAACCGCCTGCCCGATGCGGTGATTGCCGCTGTAGGCGGTGGCTCAAATGCGATTGGTATGTTTAATGATTTTATTGAGGAAAAATCAGTCAAACTGATTGGCGTTGAACCGGCAGGTAAAGGGATTGAAACTGGCGAGCATGGCGCGCCCCTTAAACATGGCACAGTGGGGATCTACTTCGGGATGAAAGCCCCGATTATGCAAGATAAAGACGGGCAGATTGAGGAATCCTATTCCATCTCCGCAGGGCTAGATTTTCCATCCGTTGGGCCACAACACGCTTACCTGAATGCTACTGGTCGAGGGGAGTATGTGTCCATTACCGATGAAGAAGCCCTCAACGCTTTCCAAGCACTTGCCAAGCACGAAGGGATTATCCCTGCGTTGGAGTCTTCCCATGCGCTTGCCTATGCTTTGAAGCTGATTCAACAAAATCCAGATAAACCGCAATTATTAGTCGTGAATCTGTCCGGTCGTGGTGATAAGGATATTTTTACCGTCGATAAAATTCTCAATGGGGGAAATCATGAGTAACCGTTTTGATCGCTGTTTTCAACGTTTAAAGGCTCAAAATCAAGGGGCATTTGTTCCCTTTGTGACCCTCTGTGATCCGGATTTTGATCGCTCCTTAGCCATTATTGATACCTTAGTCGCCAATGGGGCAGATGCGTTGGAATTAGGCTTTCCATTTTCTGACCCCCTCCTTGACGGGCCAGTCATTCAAGGGGCGAATAAACGTGCCTTAGAGGCAGGTTATAGCACCGATGCCTGTTTTGAGTTACTTGCCAAAGTGAGGGCAAAATACCCTGAAATCCCCATCAGTTTGCTTCTGTGTGCGAACTTGATTTTTGTGCCGACAGCGGAGGTCTTTTACCAACGTTGCCAAGCTGTCGGCGTGGATGCGGTACTCGTGGCGGATGTGCCGGTGGAGTATGCCGATGAATTTAGCCAAGTGGCAAAAAAATATGCCATTGCACCGGTGTTTATCTGCCCACCGAATGCCTCACAAAAAACCATTGAAGCGGTGGCAAAAGCCAGTGAGGGATATACTTATCTCGTTTCTCGCTCCGGTGTTACCAGTGCGGAAAATCAGCAACAAGCGGGCAATTTAGATGATTTAATTGTGCGTTTAAAAGAAGCTAATGCCCCACCGATTTTGCAAGGCTTTGGTATTGCACAACCGGAGCAAGTCAAAGAGGCGTTACGCTTAGGGGCTGCCGGGGCGATTTCAGGCTCTGCGATTGTGAAGATTATTGAACGCCATCTTGATAATCAGCCTGCCTTATTAGCCGAATTGGCTGATTTTGTGAAACGGATGAAGCAAAGCACCTTAGGTTAAGTACTTTGGGTTAAGAAATCGATGAAGGAAGCCGGTTAAGGCAGTAAAAGATAACCCCCTTATTAGCCAAGTGGCTTACCACTAGCAGATAAGGGGGTTATGTTATTCACGGTTTAGACGGGCAAGTCCTTTGGCAAGATCATCAATTAAATCTTCTACGGCTTCAAAACCGATATGCACACGCACTAATGTCCCCGAAAGAGTACGTTCAATGGCTGGGCGAATGGGGGTAATTTCGTTTGGTTGATAAGCTAAAATCAGAGATTCAAAACCGCCCCAAGAGTATGCCATGGTGAAAATCTCAAAGTGATCGAGGAAGTGGGCTAACTCCTTGTCATTTAACGTCTTGCAAAGTTCGAAGGAAAAAAGACCGCTTGCACCGCGGAAATCCCGTTGGAAAAATTCATGCCCTGGACAACTTGCTAAGGCGGGGTGATAAACGGCTTTGACTTCGGGTTGTTGGCTTAACCATTTGGCAACGGCGAGGCTACTTTCTTCGTGCTGTTTTAGGCGAATACCTAAGGTGCGTAGCCCCCGTGCGGTGGTGTAGGCGGTATCAGCATCCACCATTTGCCCCATTAAATAAGATTGCTCACGAAGCTGATCCCAACAACGATCATTGGCAACTGCTGTGCCAATCATCCCATCCGAATGACCAACAAGATATTTCGTGCCGGCTTGAATGGAAATATCAATACCATATTCCAAGGCAGGAAAAAGCACTCCCGCTCCCCAAGTGTTATCAATCATAATCACAATATCCGGATTCACACTTCGTGCCGTTTTGACAAGGGTCGGAATATCGGGAACTTCCATTGTCAGCGAGCTTGGGGATTCTAAGAAAAGCACTTTGGTATTCGGCTGAATCAGCTTACCGATTCCCTCGCCAATTAAAGGGTCGTAATAGCTTGTTGTGACGCCCATTTTGTTGAGTATGACACGGCAGAAATCTTGCGTTGGCTCATAGGCAGCCCCTGTCATCAGGATATGATCGCCCTGTTCGACAAAGGCTAAAATGCTATTGCTAATTGCTGCCGCACCACAAGGGTAGAGGTAACAACCTGCCCCCCCTTCTAATTCACAAAGTGCATCTTGGAGGGCGAAGTGAGTGAGCGTACCGCGTCTGCCATAAAATAACGCCCCTTTATAGCGGTTTGCGGTGGCGTGTTTTTTTTCCGCAACACTCTCAAAAATCAGCGACGATGCGCGTTGAATCACACTATTGACTGCTCCTTGGGCGTAACGTTTTTTACGTCCTGCATGGACAAAAGTGGTTGCTTGATTGGGCATCTCATTCTCCTTTCTGATTAATATAAAGGGCGTTATATAGCACGTTATATTCCGCTATTCAACGGTGTTGGGGCTAATAAGAAGACCCCTTTTTGTTTGATATTAACGTAATACTCACTTTGCCCTTCGTCATACTCCTCGGGGTTGAGATTAACCAGCAGTTCTTTTCCTTGCCATTGAACGTTAATTTCCCAATGGTTACCCATATAAACAACCTGTTTGATTTCACAACGCTGTGATAGCATACCCTGTGGGCTAAGGCTGATGCCTTCGGGGCGAACGCCGACTAGGCAGTCGCCATTTGGCACGGCAAAACGTTCAGCATTTTCAAGGGTAAAGTGGAAGTCGCCGATGTGAATCTCATCTTCTTGGCGTTTAGCGTCTAGAATTGTGGATTCCCCCATAAAGTTCGCCAAAAAGAGGGAGTTCGGTTGCAAATAGAGCATTTTAGCGGTGTCTTGTTGCATAATATGCCCCTTATTCATCACGATCACCTGATCCGACACGGCAAAGGCTTCAGTTTGATCGTGGGTCACATAGAGGGAGGTAATATTCAAACGTTGCTGTAATTCACGAATTTTTTCCCGCATAGAACGGCGTAAATTGGCATCAAGGTTACTTAATGGCTCATCAAAGAGAAGCACTTTGGGCTTGAGAATTAAGGCTCGGGCGAGGGCAACACGCTGTTGCTGACCACCGGAGATTTGATCCACATAACGATCTTCAAAGCCGGCTAAATCCACCAGTTCTAATGCTTCTTTTACGCGTTGTTGGCGTTCCGCTTTTGGCACGCCTTGCATCTTCAAACCATATCCAACGTTATCCCCAATCGACATGTGGGGAAATAGGGCGTAGGACTGAAAGACGATACAAATATCCCGTTGTTGAATGGAATTGTGGGTAACATCTTCGCCGTCAATAAAGATTTGCCCTGAGGTTGGGTTTTCTAAGCCAGCGACTAAGCGTAATACGGTCGTTTTCCCACAGCCGGAAGGCCCAAGGAGTGTTACCATTGAGCCTTGGGGGATAGTGAGGTTGAGATTATCAATGACCACGGCTTTACCAAAGGATTTGGTCACATTTTTTAAGACGAGAAATTCTTTTTTCTGTTGCATTTTCGATTCCTTTTATCCTACTAGGACATTTTTTTCGCTTTGGAGCGAGCGATACGAGTATCCCCCACAAGCCAGTCAAATAAGAAGATAATTGCCATCATCACCACAATTAAAATGGAGCCGTAGGCAATGGCGATACCGTATTCTCCGTCTTCCACACGGTTAAGAATATAGGAGGTAGCAACACGGGTATCAGCCGTAACGAGAAAGACAATCGCACTCACTGTTGTCATGGCACGAACAAAGCTCGTCACTAACGCCGAAAGGAGTGCCGGTTTTAAAAGAGGTAAGACGATAAAACATACCGTTCGCAAAGAGCCGGCTTTCAGAGAGAGGGAGGCTTCATCTAAGGATTTATCCAACTGCCCTAAGCCGGCAATGGCGGCACGCATTCCCACGGGCATATTTCTCATTACCATTGATAAAATGATAATCAGCCCGGTGCCGGTAAGATAAATCGGTGCATTGTTAAAGGCAAGAATGTAAGAAACGCCTGCCACCGTGCCGGGGACGGCAAAGCAGAGTAGGGTTAAGAATTCGAGGGTTTTCTTCCCCTTAAACTCTCGGCGAACAGTGATATAAGCAATCAACAGCCCAAAGAGTGCGGTAATTGGTGCTGCTGCGGCGGCAAAAATAACCGTTTGAATCAGTGAAGGCCAAGCCCCATCGCTAAATCCACGTCCGAAAAGGTTGATGTAGTTATCAAAAGTGAGGGTGTAATCTACGCCCCAATTTACCGTGAAACTGCCATAGAAAATACTGCCGTACAGCACGAGATTAAACACCACCCAAAAACCGAGGGTAAAGATAATGCCCCCTTTCATCGCTTTCGGAAGATCTTGTACATCTCCACGGTAGGATTTTCCGGAAACGGTAACATAGGAGCGATTACCGATCCAAAGATACTGCACCACAAAAATCGCAAGGGAGAAAATCAACAAGATTGCCCCAAGGGTACTGGCAGAGGCGTAATCTAACTGTGAGCCGGCAATATAGAAATAGATTTGGGTGGCGATGACATCAAAACTGCCTCCCAATACAAGGGGAGTACTAAAATCGGCGAGGGATTGAATTACCACCACTAAGAAGGAGTTTGCCAAAGCGGGTTTTAACAGCGGGAAAATAATATGCCAAAAGGCTTGATAACGGTTAGATCGTAGCGTGTAGGCGGCTTCTTCAATGGAAGGATGAATCGATTTTAACGCCCCTTCTAAGATCATAAAAGACATCGGCGTCAGGGCTAAGGTATGGGCGATCACAATCCCAGTAAAACCATAGAGCCAGTTACTTTGAAAACCGAAATATTCGACTAAAAAACCCGTTACATAGCCCGAACGACCGAGCATCAACGTTACCCCAAGCCCCACCACAAACGGTGGCGTTACAATCGGTAGAATGGAGAAAATTTTGCCGATAAAAGCGGTTCGCTTGGCGATGCGGGTGGTATAAAGGGCAAAGGCTAAACCAAAGAGGGTTGAAAGAATACCCACCGTACCGGCAACGCTCAAAGAGTTGCCAATCACGCGTAACACATAGGGTTGTTGCACAATACGAAAGACTTGTTGGGGTACAAATTCACTACCGTCATAGAACATGGAGATAAAAATCGCCAGGGTTGGATAGACGATAAAAAAGAAAATCAGCAACACAATGCTAATCAGCCCCGCGAGTACAAAGCGATCCCCCTGCATTATTTTGAGATTACCTAAGGCGTAGGTCGCAATGGCGATTAACGCCACAATGAGCGCCATGACGCCATAACCTAAGCTGATTTTCGCTAAAATCGCGGATAAGAAAATAAAGGCAAAAAGCCCACCACAGCCTGCCAAAATGAGCTTGTTATGGCGAGGGTTATTGCTGTTGTGGGGAATTAAAAAGAGCAGAAATGCCAAGAACCACAGCGTGGGTAATCCAAAACTTGCCCACCCCATTGAGGCAAAAATTTCCTCTGAAGTGGAATCAAATAAACCGTAATCAAGGGCTTTGGCGGGTAAAAAGGCAAAGCCAAGGAGGGCAATCAGCACCCAAAAGGGGGGGCGAAGAAAGGCAGAAAGGGCTTGTTTTTCCATAAGTAAGCGGTCTTTTTTAGGTCAGTTTTTGTCAAAAGAGGCACGGAATTTTAAACCAAAGTGTGCCTCTTTGGCGCGTTTTATTGAGATTATTGGGCGAGTTTGACCTCATTAACCCATTTTTCGATTAAGCGTTTCCGTTCATCGCTTGAACCAAATTTCTCAAAATTATAATTGATCAGATTGAGTTTTTTCGGATCGAGGGAGAATGGCGAGGATTCAGCCGTCGTATTGGTGAGAACTTGGAAGGCTTCGCCTTTTTGCCACGAAAGCTCTTGGGCTTCTTTGGAGAGCGCCCAATCGACAAATAATTTCGCATTATCTAAATTACGCGCCCCTTTTAGAATACTCACGCCACCTAGCTCATAACCTGTGCCGTCTGTTGGTGCAACGATCTCAATTTTGGCACCGTTTTTCTTCTCCATGGCATAATCGTGCAAGAAGCCGATACCAATCGCCGTTTCGCCACGAGCGGTGTTACGGGAAGGGGTGATGCCTGATTTTGTGTATTGAGAGATATTTTTATGTAACTTTTTGAAATATTGGAAGGCTTTTTCCTCTCCCCAAAGTTGTACGAAAGTGGCTATCGCGGTGTAAGCCGTGCCGGAGCTTTGTGGATCGGCGATTTGAATTTCCCCAGCAAGGCGAGGATCGAGTAGGTCTTCCCACGTTGTTGGGACTTTTTCAATACCGAGTTTAGCTAAGCGATCCGTATTCACACCAAAGCCTAAAATGCCCATATAAACCGCTGAGGAGTAGTTACCTTTTAGCTTGGCAGGGTCACGGAAAGGCTCGGCAATTTGTGCGAGATTAGGTGATTGATAGGCTTGCAGTAAGCCCATTTCGCCCGCTTGGGATTGCGGGTCAAGCGTGCCACCGTACCACACATCCGCCTGTGGGTTATTTTTTTCGGCTTCAATTTTGGCGAGGGTACTGCCTGAACCGTTACGAATAAAAGAGACTTTGACATCGTGTTTTTTGCCGAAGGCTTGGGTTTCTTGTTCGCACATTAAATTGGTGGCACTGCAATAAACCACTAAACGCCCAGCCGCGTTGGCTTGGCTAGCAATCAGAGAGCCTAAAAAGAGTGAAGAGAGGGCAAGAGAGAGATTTTTTAATTTCATAGTATCGTCCTTGGTGAAAAAAAGTGGGCGTACTTTAACGGAATTTGCTAAAAAATATTGTGATACAGTTCACATTTCTTGGCTTTTCTCCCATTTTGCGGATTCCCTAAGAAGCTGTGATTAAAATCGCCATTTTGCTGAAATTTGGGGTAAAATACGCGACTTATTTCTTTGATTGCAGAGGATTTTCTGTGAAACCGACTTACTCTTTTTCGTTTTTCATTGCACTAGGTTGTCTGGGGCTTGGTATGAGCACCCCAAGCAAAGCAAATGATTTGAGCCAAATTCAACAAAAAATCAAACAACAGCAGAGCAAAATTGCAGAACAGAAAAGAAAGCGTGATTCTTTGCAATCCACCCTTAAAAACCAAGAGATTGAAATGGGTAAGGTGTTGAATACCTTAAAGAAAACCCAAGTCACCCTCACCGAAACCCGCCAAGCCATTCAACGTACAGAGCAGGAAATTAAACGCCTTGAAAAGCAAGAAAAAGAGCAGAAAGAGCGTTTAAAAGAGCAGTTGGATTCCGCCTACCGTTCGGGGATTCACCCGTCTGTTTTAGAACGCCTATTATCGGAATCAGCCAAAAATGCTGACCGAATGGGTGCTTATTATGAACATATCAACCAAGTTCGCATTGATGCCATTTTCGATTTACGCCGTACCCAAGAAGAGCTTAAAGCGCGTCGTGATGAGTTAAAAGGGCAACAAAAAGGGCAACAAACACAGCTTAATGAGCAGAAAAAACAAGAAAAAGATCTGCAAAAAGTAAAAAACGAACGGGAAAGCACGATTCGTTCCTTAGATAAAACCCTCGAACAGGATCAAAACCGCCTAGAAGCCTTAAAAGCAAATGAACTGGCGTTGCGTAATCAAATCGCTCGGGCAGCAAGTGAAGCCGCAGCCAGAGAGAAGCAAGAAATTGCTCGGTTAGAGAAACAGAAAAATAACGAAGAAAAACGCAGTGCGACGGAGCAAGAGAAACAGCAAGTGCGTGCCGGTAGCGGTTTAGGTAATGGCAAATTTAATTTGCCGGTGGCAGGTAAAGTGGTCAATCGCTTTGGTTCTACCCAAATGGGGGAAATCAAATGGAGTGGCATCGTTATTCAAGCGCCGTCAGGTTCGCCTGTACGTGCGATTTCGAGCGGTAAAGTCATTCTTGCCGATTGGTTGCAAGGTTATGGTCAGGTTGTGGCGATAGATCACGGTAACGGCGATATGTCCCTTTATGGTTATAACCAGTCTGTTTCCGTGCGTAAAGGCGCGAGAGTTCAAGCTGGACAAACCATTGCCAGTGTGGGGAACACCGGGGGACAAAGCCGGACAGGGCTTTATTTTGAAATTCGCCGTAAAGGTGTAGCGATGAACCCGTCACGTTGGATTAAATAATGAAAAAGAGCGGGATCAAGCGGTCTTTTTTTACTCTTTTTTTGCTCTTGATATCGTGGTCGGTTCAGGCAGAAAAAATCGGTAAATTAGCCATTGTGATTGACGATATTGGTTACCGTAATAAAGAAGATAGTGCGATTTATGCCTTTCCTCAGGCGGTGAGTGTGGCGATCATCCCTGTTTCCCCCCACGCAACGGATCGGGCGAAGAAAGCCCACGAACAACAGCGTGATGTGTTGATTCACTTGCCGATGCAACCCCAGGGCAATCACCCCGTTGAGCAAGGTGCGTTAATGGTGGGCATGGAGGCAGAGAAAGTGGCGAACTTGATTGCCCAAGCGCAACAACAAGTACCCCACGCCATTGGCTTAAATAACCATATGGGCAGCCGAGCGACAAGTGATAAAGCCACGATGGAAAAGTTGATGATAAGCCTTAAACAGGCACAGTTGTTTTTCTTAGATAGTAAAACGGCGGGCAGTAGTGTCGCTTATCGTACCGCTCAAGATTTTGGGATAAAAGCCCTTGAACGGCATATCTTTTTAGATAGCAGTGATGTTTTAGCTGATGTGGAACGTCAGTTTCAGTCTGCTGTAAAATATGCTCGAACCCATGGTTCGGTAGTGATGATTGGTCATCCGCGTAAAAATAGTATTGCCGTGCTTGAACGAGGCATTGCTCAACTGCCAAAGGATATTGAGCTTGTGCCGATAAGCCAGCTTTGGAAAAGCGAATCACAACGCCCAATTAAACCGTTTATTATGGTATTTGAGGTTGAACCTGCATTGACTTCAATTGCCCCTTATCAAGGTGTGCCCCTGTTACGTGGTGTACCGAAAGAGTAAAAATTGCAAAAAACAGCGTAAATTTGACCGCTTGTTTTCGTTTTAAGAGTGATACCCATGAAGATAAAACGCTTTCCTTTAGTCTTGCTTGTTCTAAGCAGTGTTGCGCTGGCAGAACAGACTGTATTACTGAAAATTGAAGGAATAAAGGATAAAGATCTTACCCAAAATGTACGAATTTATCTTTCTCAAGTGAGTAATGATGAAGCCGATGGATCGGAACGTTACCGCAATCGAGTGCAAGAAACGGTCGATAAAGCCTTACGCGCCAAAGGGTATTATCTCTCTCAATATCATTGGGATTTGACTCCACGGAAACGTCCGGCTAAAGATCTGCTTACTCTGACGGTACAGCTCGATAAACCGACCCTATTAGATAATAGAGAGGTCACGTTAAGCGGGGAAGCGAAAAAAGACAGCGATTTTGAAAAACTGCTCAGCAAAGACATTCCGAAAAAAGGCACGGTGTTAAACCACGAGACTTACGATAATTTTAAAAGTAGTTTGGAAAAACTTGCCCAATCTAAGGGCTATTTTGACGGAAAATGGCTCTATCATCGTTTAGAAGTCTTCCCTCGGGAGCATCTTGCCGATTGGCGTTTAAGTTATGAGAGCGGTGAACGTTATAGATTAGGCAAAATCAGCTTTAAAGATAGTCAAATTCGGGAAGATTACTTGGTGAATATTCTCCGTGTCAAAGAGGGGGATTTTTACCACATTAACGATCTCTCTAAAATGACGAGTGACTATTCCGGTAGTAATTGGTTCTCCTCAGTGTTAATTGAACCTGAGTTAAATGAAGAGAGTAAAACGGTTGATCTCAATCTGTTATTCAAGCCAAAACGCAAAAATGAGATGGAAGTGGGGATCGGTTTTGCGACCGAAGTTGGACCTCGTTTACAGTTGAACTGGAAAAAGCCGTGGATCAATGACAGAGGTCATAACTTTGAGATGAATAGTTATGTCTCTAAGCCAGAACAGAACATTGAATTTGGTTACAAAATGCCGGTTAAAGCCAGCCCGTTATTTCAGTACCACGAAATTTCTGGTGGCTTACAGCATGAAGATCAAAATGACACCAAATTCACTGGGGCGCATCTGGGTTTTCAACGTTTTTGGAATGCCGAAAGTGGTTGGTCTTTTTCTTTAGGGGTAAAGGCCCGTTATGATGCTTTCCAACAAGCAGAAGATAAATTTAAGACTTTCTTACTTTATCCAACTTCTTCATTAAATTACACTAAAACTGATGGCAATCGTTTCCCTCTTTGGGGGCAATCTCATAAATTTACCGTGAATTGGGGGAGCAAAGTGTGGGGGTCAGATGTCAATTTCTACACGGCAAAGGCTTCTTCTACTTTGGTTCATACCTTGGCAAATAATCATCGCTTTGTGGCTCGTGCCGAAGTGGGGTATTTAAAAGCCGGGGAGTTTGAGCGTATTCCACCGGCATTACGCTATTTTGCTGGTGGGGATATGAGTATCCGTGGTTTTGGTTATAAAGATATTTCTCCGAAGGATAAAAATGGCAAATTAACCGGGGGATCGCATTTAGTAACGGGATCGGTCGAGTATGATTATCAGTTTATCTCTAATTGGTGGAGTGCCGTATTTTATGATACCGGCTTTTCTGCGCGGAATTTTAACTCCCAACAATTACATTCTGGCGTGGGTGTCGGTGTTCGTTGGGTTTCTCCAATTGGAGCAATTAAATTCGATATTGCCACCCCTGTGAAATCCCCGTCTAAGTCGAAAAATGTCCAGTTTTACATTGGCTTAGGCGCAGAGTTGTAGGAGCAACGCAAAATGGAACAGCAAGAGCAACAACAGACCGACATCGCCGAAGAAGAGAACCAACAAGAGAGCGAACAAGC
Organism: Pasteurellaceae bacterium Macca; assembly: GCA_023101485.1. Lineage (GTDB taxonomy): Bacteria > Pseudomonadota > Gammaproteobacteria > Enterobacterales > Pasteurellaceae > LVZB01. The sequence continues at coordinate 126,340 of LVZB01000013.1, forward strand.
GGTCAAAAAAAAGAAGAAATTTGCTAAAGGGAAATGTTGGCGTATTGGCGCGGGATTTGCCGTTCTCGCCATTAGCCCAATTATTTTTTTAGCCACGGGCGTTGGGCAACGAACCGCCCTTGCCTTAGCGGATAAATTTCTTGACGAACTGACGATTGAGAAGATTGACGGTAGCTTACAAGAGGGGCTTCATTTACAAGGTGTGCGTTACCAAATGGCGGGTGTGGATGCGGACATCGGAGGCGCAGATCTCCATTTGGATATGGCGTGCTTGCTGGAAAAGTCCGCTTGTGTGGAAAATATCGCCCTTAAAGATGCCAAGATCAAGGTCGATACCAGTAAGCTCCCCGCCTCTCAAAAAAATGCAGAACCCCAAAAGCAGGGCGAGTTTAACTTACCTGTGCCCGTTTCATTAAAATCCCTCTCTTTGGATAACATTGAGGCGGAAGTTGATGAAATGGCAGTGCATCTCAAGCATTTCCACACTGCCATTTCAGGGCAGGGGAAAAATCTCGCCCTTGCACCGACCTTAATTGATGGCGTGAATGTTTCCCTCCCCGCGTCTGCGCCGAAAGCGGAAAAAACGCCTAAACCGGCTCAAAAAGCGGAAGCGATAGATTGGCAAGGGATTAAAGCGAAATTATCTCAACCGATTTTAACCAAACTTGATCCGATTAAATTTCCCCTTAATCTCGATGTGATAGATTTCAAAGCAACGAATATTCACATCAACCAAAAACAGCTAAAAGGGGAAGACACCGCCCTTATCAAGATTCCCCTCGTTCAGTTGAAGGGCGAAATGAATGAACAAGGCGTTAAGCTGGCGGAACTGAAAGTTGAGAGTGATAAAGGCAATGTGGCAGGTGTCGGGGAGCTCACCTTAGCGGATAATTACCCCCTAAATTGGCAACTGACGGCAAATGCGCCTGCATTGGCGGAGTTAAAAATACCTGCCAGCCAAGCTGAGGTTTCACTTTCCGGCGAACTCTTTGGTACAACGGCATTAAAGGTGCAAACGGCAGGTGCAGTCAAAGCGGAGATTGAAGGCAAGGTACAACTGGCTGAACCTAAAACGCCCCTTGATCTCACCATTAAAAGTGATCAGATTCGTTATCCTTTTCTCCCCGTGAAGGGCGAAGAGGGCATGAATGTGGAGGATGTAAAACTCCACTTAAAAGGCGATTTACTGAATTATCAACTCAATACCCAAGCCAAAGCGAAGGGAATGGGCTTACCGCCAATAGCTTTACAGCTTGCCGGTAAAGGGGGGCTGACGGCATTTGAAGTGGAACAGCTTAAAATCAATGCCCTTGAAGGAAGCGCCCAAATGGTCGGAAAAGTCGATTGGGAAAAGGGCGTGGAGTGGCAATCGGCGTTGAATTTAGACGGTATTAACAGCAAATCCCTTACTCCTGAATGGCAAGCACTGCTTTCGGGGAAATTGAATACCACGGGTTTTGCTGGGCGTGGAGAAAAGGGCGAGCAATGGGCAGTGAATTTATCTGAAATGGATCTAAACGGCACATTACAACAGAAAAAATTACAGCTGAAAGGGGCATTAACGGCTGATTCTAAAACGCTGTTGAATGTTCCTCATGCCCAGCTTATCTACGGCGAAAATACCATTGCAATGAACGGTATTATTGGCGAACAATCAGATTTTAATGCCAATATCAATGCCCCAAATTTACGGGGGCTTGTGCCGAATTTAAACGCCAATATTCAAGGTAAAGTGAAACTGTTGGGGAAGGTAACTGAACCAAGCCTTGATCTCGATCTCACCGCTAAAAATGTGAGTTATGAACAGTTAAAACTGAACCATTTAACCGCTAAGGGTAAAATCACAACCAAGGAAAATATCCAAGGGGATGTTGAGATTGGCTTACGTCAGTTTAGCTATGGGGAAGTAAAACTCAGTGAAGCGACCTTAAGTGCCAAAGGGGGTGAAAGTAATCATACTCTGAAACTCAATGCCAAAGGCGAGCCGGTTGGTGCATCGTTACAAATTGTCGGAAAATTTGACCGCTCACAACAGCGTTGGCAAGGGGAGTTAAGCCAAATTGTCGTCGATTCCCCTGTAGGGCAATGGAAGAACGATAAAGCGATCAATGTCGCCTATCAAAATAAGCTCATCAAAGCGGATATTTCTGCCCACTGTTGGCGCAATCCGAAGGTGGAAGTCTGCTTACCGCAGGCATTTAGTGTCGGCAAAGAGGGCAAAGTTCCCTTTGAAATTAAACAGTTTGATTTAAGTGTCGCACAGGAATTTTTAGATAAGAATACGCAACTCCAAGGCTTAGTTCATGCCAAAGGGGATGCCGCGTGGTTTGCTAATAAAGCGCCTCAAGTGAATGTGGCATTGAGTTCAAATTCCATTAAGGTGAAGCAAAATTTAGACGGAAAAACCTTTCCGCTTCATTTCACGCCCGTCAAGATCAATGCGAAGTTGGCGGAGAATAACCTCAAATTGGATACCGATATTCGTCTTGAAAATAATGGGCGTTTGACAAGTGATCTCACAATGAAGGATTTAAGCAATCGCCGTGCCTTATCGGGCAATATCAATCTTGATAAATTAACGCTTGCCGTCATTCAGCCCCTTTTAAGTAACGGCGAACGTGTGAGTGGCGAAATCAATGCCCGTTTAAAAGTGGGAGGTACTGCCCTTGCGCCACTGTTATTCGGTCATTTGAATTTATCCGACTTAAAAGCGAAAGCGAATTTAATGCCCTTTGATGTTACAGGGGGCAACCTCGCAATGAACTTTAATGGCACAAATTCGACCCTTAGGGGCAATGTGAAAACCGATCAGAGCAACTTATTGTTGGAAGGGGATGCAGATTGGAAAAAACTGGATGCTTGGCATACCCGAATTAAAGCCCAAGCGGAGCGTTTTCGTGTGGAACTTCCGGGGTTAGCTAAAGTAGATGTAAGCCCAAATATAGAGGTGAAAGCGACGCCGAAAGAGTTAATTTTAGGGGGTAAAATCGATATTCCATGGGCAAGAATTGCCGTGGAGGAATTGCCTGAAAGTGCAGTGAGTGTGAGTGGTGATGAAGTGATTATTCTCGATCGCAATGCACATCAAATTGCCACGAAAAAAGCCTCCCTATTATCTACGAAAAATCTTCCCCAAAATGGAGCAGGGATGGCGATTAAAGCGGATATTGCCATTAACGTGGGGAATGATGTCAAACTTGAAGCTTACGGATTAAAAACTGAACTACAAGGTACGATCAAGGTTCGCCAAGGAAGCAAAGGGCTAGGCTTATATGGGCAGGTGAATTTAAAAGAGGGGACATTTGCCTCTTTTGGTCAAGATCTATTGATTCGTAAGGGGTTGATCTCCTTTACTGGCTCACCTTCTCAGCCAACGATTGATTTTGAAGCGATTCGTAACCCCGAAGCGATGGAAGACAGTAAGGTGACCGCTGGGGTGAAGGTAACCGGCATTGCGGATTCGCCGGAAGTGAAACTCTTTTCTTCACCGGCAAAATCTCAAGATGAAATTCTCTCTTATATCTTGACAGGGCGAGGCTTAGATAACAGTGGAGATGCTGGATCAAGTAATTCTATTGCAGCTGCTCTTATTGGTATGAGCCTTTCTAAGGGAAGTAAAACAGTCGGGAAAGTCGGTGGTGCTTTTGGGATTAGTGATTTAAATGTCACTACCGCAGGGATTGGCGATAATACCAAAGTGGTGGTGAGCGGTAGCCTCACCCCAAAATTTAGAGTGAAATATGGTGTCGGAATTTTTGCTCCATTAACAGAACTGACGCTCCGTTACCGTCTTGCACCAAGCCTTTATTTACAATGGGTATCGAGTGTGAATCAAGCGGTGGATTTATTGTATCGTTTTGAATTTGATTAAAAGGACAAGAAATCAGTGAATAAACAACGCCAGAAACAGTTACAAAAGTGGCTACGACAACAACAAAAAGTCGTGAAGAAATGGCTCTACCTTAATGTGCTACTTGGGACATTAAGCACCCTCTTCATGCTTGGGCAGATGTGGCTACTTGCAAGTATGTTGCATAAATTGATTATGGCACACCAATCTCCCCAACAATTTTTAGGGGAATTTGCGTTACTCTTCGGCTGTTTTGTTGGAAGAGCGGTGCTGATTGCTTTGCGTGAGCGTACTGGTTTTCGGGCAGGGCAGAGGCTACGTTTGCATTTACGCCAAGCGGTGATGGATAAATTAGCCCAAGTCGGGCCAATGACGATTCAGCAACGCCCAACAGGGAGCTGGGCAACCTTGATGTTAGAGCAGATTGAAAATATCCATAATTTCTACGCCCGTTATCTGCCACAGCAGTATCTCTCCCTCCTTGTTCCGATGCTGATTCTCTGCGCAGTGTTCCCTTATAACTGGGCAGCTGGCTTAATTCTATTTGCCACACTACCACTGTTACCGCTGTTTATGGCATTAGCGGGAATAAAAGCTACCGAAGCAAATCAACGGAATATTGGTGTCCTTTCCCGTTTAAGTGGGCAGTTTTTAGATAGTTTAAGGGGCTTGGAAACCATTCGTCTTTTCGGGCAAGGGGAACGCCAACGGGCGCAGATTTATCAGCGAACGGAAGATTTCCGCCTGAGTACGATGGATGTGCTGAAAATGGCATTTCTCTCCTCCGCCGTGTTGGAATTTTTTACCGCGATTTCCGTGGCAGTGATGGCGGTCTATTTCGGTTTTACCTATTTAGGGGATATTGATTTTGGCAATTACAATCTGCCAGTAAGCCTTTTTATTGGCTTTTTCTGCTTAATGCTTGCCCCAGAATTTTATCAACCCTTGCGGGAACTAGGGGTTTATTACCACGATAAAGCCGCCGCTGTGGGCGCTGCCGATAGTTTAGAACAATTTTTAACAGAAACAGTGGTGGCAGAACATCAAGGCAACACCAAGATCGCCGATCTCCCCGTGGAAATTATTGCCAAGGATTGCGTTGTGCTTTCTGCCCAAGGTGTGCCTTTAACTAAGCCCCTTGATTTTCATCTCCGTCCTCAACAGCAGATCGCCCTTGTTGGGCAAAGTGGTGCGGGGAAAAGCTCCTTGATGAATATGCTCCTTGGGTTTCTTCCCTATGAAGGCAGTGTGAAGATCAATGGCGTAGAATTGCGTGATGTGGAGATGAGCCAATGGCGAAAAATGTTGGCGTGGGTGGGGCAAAATCCTCAACTCGTGCGTGGCACATTACGGGAAAATCTGCTCCTTGGGGTGGAAAATGTGAGTGAAGCCGATTTACAACGTGCCTTGGCACAGTCCAAAGCGGATGAGTTTGTTTATCGTCTTGGCTTAGAGAGTGAAGTGCAGGACGGTAACCTCGGGCTATCGGGGGGGCAGGCACAGCGGATTGCCATTGCTCGGGCATTATTACGCCAATCGCAGTGTTTATTCCTGGATGAGCCTACCGCTAGTCTGGATTTACAATCGGAACAGCAAGTGCTAAGTGCATTGCAACAGTTAAAAGGCACACAAACGAGCTTGATGATCACCCACCGCATTGAAGATTTAGCCGATTGTGATGAAATTTGGGTGATGAAAAAGGGGCAAATTGTCCAACGAGGGGCATTTAGCCAGTTATCTACGACGGATTTTTTTGCCGAATTATTAAATCAGGGAGCGTGATATGCGAGGACTTTTCCCTTTCTTAGCCCTTTATCGCCAGCATTGGGGGCGTTTATTACTCGGCGTGATCTTAGCCATTACGAGCTTGTCTGCCAGTATCGGTTTATTGAGTTTATCCGGGTGGTTTTTATCGGCATCTGCGTTAGTTGCATCGAGCGTGTTGTTTAACTTTTTCTACCCGTCATCAGGGGTTCGGGGCTTAGCCATTGGGCGAACCCTCTCTCGCTATTTTGAACGCTTAGTGACCCATGACGCCACTTTCCGCGTATTAGCCAATTTACGCGTTGCCGTCTTTAGCAAGCTCATTCCCTTAAGTCCAAGTGGTTTAAATCGTTATCGCAACAGCGAATTGCTCAACCGTTTAGTGGCGGATGTGGATACCTTAGACACACTTTACCTTAACCTCATCTCACCCTTTATCAGTGCGGTGATGGTCATTCTCTTTATGGGGATTGGTATTTCCTTTATTTCCAGCACCCTAGCGTGGGTCATCTGTGGCACGCTCACCTTGTTATTGTTTGCACTACCGCTGATTTTCTACCGCTTAGGGCAACGCTCGGGTCGCCAAGTGGTGCAAGCCCGAGCCAATTATCGTAGCCAATTTATTGAGTGGATTCAGCTCAATGCTGAATTTGCTCTCTTTGGCGTGGCGAAAAGTAAACGCGCTGAATTACATCAAACAGAGCGGGCGTGGCTGTCGGCACAGAGTGTGGAAAGCCAATGGGGTGGGCTGTCTAATGCCTTACTTGTCTTGATGAATGGTGTGTTAGTGACTGTAGTGCTTTACCTTTCGGCAACGGCAATTACCGCTCCAAATGCGGAAAACCCAGAAGCACTGATTGCGTTAGTGGTTTTCTGTGTTTTGGCATCTTTGGAAATTTTGACCCCGATTGGTGTGGCTTTTTTGCATTTAGGGCAGGTGGTCACCGCCGGAGAGCGTCTTAATGAGATTATGCAACAGCAACCAAGCGTTCAGTTTCAAGGTAATGCCCCGTGGCAAAATGTTGAAAAAAATCGACCGCTTGTACGCTTTGAACAGGTCGCTTTTCACTACCCAAATCGAGATCAACAGGTCTTAAACGGTATCTCTTTTGAGATAATGCCCCAACAACGAGTTGCCATTATGGGGAAAACGGGGAGTGGTAAATCCACCATTTTTCAGCTCCTTACGCGTAATTATGACCCGACCGCAGGGCAAATTTGGCTGAATAATTGCCCGATAGAAACCTTTGCGGAATCCACGCTCCGCCAACGAATTGTCACCTTAAGCCAACGGGTGCATATTTTTAGCGATACCCTAAGGGGGAATCTGCATATTGGTAATCCAACGGCGAGTGATGAAGCTCTTCTTGCGGTGTTAGCGCAAATTGGTTTGAGTTATCTGACCGAAGAAGAGGGCTTAGATCTCTGGCTTGGCGAAGGTGGCAGACCGTTATCCGGTGGCGAACAACGGCGTTTAGGCTTAGCCCGTTTATTACTGAGTGAGGGGGACATTCTCCTCCTTGATGAGCCCACAGAAGGGTTAGATCGTGAAACCGAACAGCAGATTCTTAAATTGATACTCGATCACACCAAAGGCAAAACACTGGTGATGATTACCCATCGTCAGCACGGTTTAACAGCGTTTGACCGCATTTACCGCTTAGATAACGGGCATTTAGTGGAGTAGGTATGGAAAATCGGGTATTAACGATCGCCCAGCTAAACCGCAGTGTCAAAACGGTTTTGGAAATTGAATTTGGGCATGTTTGGCTTGTGGGGGAGATCTCCAATTTTAGCCAGCCTGTTTCGGGGCATTGGTATCTCACCTTAAAAGATGAGCAAGCCCAAGTTCGCTGTGCGATGTTTAGAATGAAAAATCAGCGTGTTAATTTCCGCCCACAAAACGGCATGCAAGTGTTGGTGCGCGCGACGGTTTCCCTCTATGAACCCCGTGGGGATTATCAAGTTATCATTGAGAGTATGCAGCCGGCGGGGGATGGCTTGCTCCAACAGCAGTTTGAACAGCTAAAAATGAAGCTGGCGAGTGAAGGACTTTTTGCCCAATCGGCGAAAAAGCCCATTCCTGATTTCGTAAAACGCGTGGGGATTATCACCTCATCAAGTGGGGCGGCATTGCAAGATATGCTCAATATTCTCAAACGGCGTGACCCGAGCTTGAATGTCGTGATTTACCCTACGATGGTGCAAGGCAAAGAAGCCACGGCAGAAATTATTGCGATGTTAGCCCTAGCCAATGCACGGCAGGAGTGTGATGTGCTGATTCTGGGGCGTGGTGGCGGATCATTAGAAGATCTCTGGTGCTTTAATGAAGAAGCCCTCGCACGAGCGATTTTTGCCTCACAAATTCCAATTATTAGTGCCGTTGGGCATGAAACGGACGTAACAATTAGCGATTTTGTTGCCGATTTACGCGCCCCCACGCCTTCGGCAGCGGCGGAGTTAGTCAGCCGAGATCAGCAAGAGCTAATTCGACAACTACAACATCAATTCGACAAAATTAACCTCGCTTTTGACCGCTTGTGGACGGAAAAGACCAACCACTTTGCGCGCCTTCGCCTTCGTTTAAATGCCCAACATCCGGCACGGCAACTGCAACATCGCCAACAGCGTTTAGCACAGGTTCAACAACAAGCCCAACGGGCAATGCAAAGTTTGCTTTTTTATCGTCAGCACCGTTTAGAACAGTTAAGCCAACGCCTGCAAAGCCAACATCCAAGCCGTCAATTAGCTCGCCAATGGGAACAGCTTCAACGCCTTGAAACACGGAGCAAAAATGCCGTCATGCAACTCTGGTTACGGCGTGAGCAACGTTGGCAACGGGCGAAAGACAAGCTCTACCGCAACCCCCTTCCACATCATATTCAACAACAGCAACAGCAGTGGGGGCAGTTGGAACAACGGCTGATTTTTGCGATGGAAAAAACCTTCAACCAACGGCAACAAGCCTTTGGACGACTCTGTGTGCAGTTAGAAGGCCTAAGTCCATTGAAAATACTTGCACGGGGCTATTCTGTTACCCAAAACGCCCAAGGTGTTGCCATTACTACGCCTCAACAAGTTGCCCTTGGGGAACAACTCACGACACGTTTGGCGAAGGGGTATGTCCTAAGTGAAGTGACGAAAATCGTCGAATAGCCAAATTTTATCCGTTTAATTAGGAGAATGTATGCCAGTTCTACACGATATTGCTCACCAACAATTTGATTATGTGAATGAGGAGGGGGCGGTTATCGCGAAGCTCCGTTATCGCTTGTTATCCCCAACGAAAATTGATGTTTTTTCTACCCGTGTTGATCCGCAATTTCAAGGTAAGGGGATTGCGGGCATGTTGTATTCTGCACTGATTGAGTTTGTGCAACAGGAAGGTTTGGTCGTTAAAGCGAGCTGTGATTATATTGAAAAGCGAATGATCCGAAGCCATCGCCATTTAATGGCTTAGAAAAATGGCTAAACAAGCGGTCTGATTTTGCGAACTTTTTGTTTTGGGGCGATATTGGCTATAACGAGAAAAGGGGCTAAGTTAGATTAGCCCCTTTTAAATTAGAATCGATAAGTTAGATTTGTTGAAAACTCATTGACACGAATTTTGGCTGTTTTATCGGATTTATCTTTAAGATGCCCACGCATAAATTCTAAACCTAATTCAAGGTTATTCGTTAAGGCGTATTTTGTGCCTAAGCCATAATGTGCACCGCGAACTTTACCTGTTTCATTACCGATTTTCCATTTACCTGAAATGACACCAACTTTGACATAAGGTAAGAAGTTACCGAGTTGGTAGCCCTGCGCATAGTTGATGTTACCTAAGTATTTGAATTTACCAGTCAATTTATTACCGTTAATATCTTTGCCTTCAAAGAATTTACCACCTGAAAGTAAAGGTTTTAATTCGGCATTACCGATAAAGTTACTACTACCGAAACGGAAACCGTAAGAAAGAGGAAGATTAAGGCTAGTTGGGCGTTTTCCTACAAGGCGAACTTCATCGTTGCCTGATTTGAGGGTGTATTTGTTCTTCTGAACTTCTAAACCAACGCCAAAACCTGTGAAGTTATCTGCCATCGCGACAGAAGAAAAACTTGCAATAGCAAGTAAAGGAAGGATTTTTTTCATCATTTGTTCCTATAATGATTGACATTAAAATAGGCACAGCAAACAATTTTGCGTGCACAACGTGCACGAACGGCGCATTCTATGCAGATAATATTTGGGGGCAAGATGTTTTACGTTAACTTACACTTGTGTATTGAAGTGTATAAATAATGCATGTTATTTGCTCAGGTATTTACATAGAGCGCAAATTCTTCCCTAAATTCGACCGCTTGTATTGTGCCTAAATATCACTTTTCTCTTTATATTCGCATAAATCTTCAATAATGCACGAGCCACAGCGAGGTTTGCGAGCAATGCAAGTATAACGCCCATGGAGAATGAGCCAGTGATGCACATCGACTTTAAATTCCGCTGGCACGACTTTGAGGAGCTTCTCTTCCACTTTCACCACATCTTTCCCCGGGGCGAAATTGGTGCGGTTGGAGACGCGGAAAATGTGGGTATCTACCGCAATAGTTGGGTGTCCAAAGGCGGTATTAAGCACGACATTTGCCGTTTTACGCCCTACACCGGCGAGGGCTTCTAATTCCTCACGGGTTTGTGGCACTTGCCCTTGGTGTTTATCGAGGAGATCTCGACAGGTTTTGATAATGTTTTCCGCTTTGCTATTAAACAGCCCAATGGTTTTGATGTAGCTTTTTAGCCCTTCGACGCCGAGATCGTAAATCGCTTGAGGGGTATTGGCAACGGGGAAGAGCTTCGCCGTAGCTTTATTGACGCCAACATCGGTGGCTTGGGCAGATAAAATCACTGCAATCAGCAGCTCAAAAGGGGAGCTATATTGCAGTTCGGTAGTCGGGTGAGGGTTTTCATTCCGTAGCCGAGTTAAAATTTCAATGCGTTTTTGTTGATTCATTTTAAAAATAACCTTGTAACATTTTTCCTATCATAATAAAGGACATCACCACAATACATCGGCGAATCAGTTTTTGACCTTTAGTTAATGCCACCTTTGCCCCCAATGTGCCACCAATCGCTTGCCCGACTAGCATAATCAACCCCACTTTCCATAAAATCGCCCCACCAAGGGTAAAAATCAGTAGAGAGGCAATATTAGAGGTAAAGTTCAGCACTTTGGCGTGGGCGATACTTTTGGTGAGGTTAAAACCGAGTAACAGCACAAAGGCAAGGGTCAAAAAAGAACCGGTTGCAGGGCCGAATAAGCCGTCATAAAAGCCGATACCCATCGCCGCCGAGCAGGCAAAAAGAGGATAAGAAAGGCGTTGGCGACGATCTTCCTCGCCAATTGACGGGCTAAAAAGAAAGTATAAGCCGATTGCCATCACTAAAAAAGGCAAGGCAATTTTCAGGGCATTGACATCAATTTGTTGCACCAAGTATGCCCCACCACAAGCACCGACAAAGGTCAGCAGAATCATCAGCCACATATCTTGTAAATTGACTGCTTTTTTACGAATAAAATAGAGCGCAGCGGAGAATGAACCGCCACAGGCTTGTAATTTATTCGTACCTAATGCCATGGCGGGGGGAATGCCGGCGGAAAGGAGTAGGGGAATGGTAATTAACCCACCGCCACCGGCAATGGCATCAATAAAGCCTGCGACAAGCGCGGCGATAAAAAGCAAAGCGATAAGATCAAATCCTAATTCCATAAGAGGCTGAGCGAAGTGGGTTAAAAAGGGAGGCATTATCGCCTAAAATGCCATTTTTAAAAAGTAAGGCGTGTATAATGGCGAAAATTCGAGGAAAATTTCCTTTAAAGCACTTCATTTGGAGAATAACGAGATGAAAAATTTGAGTATTATTGTGGCACGCACACTGAATAATGTGATCGGTAAAGACAATGATATGCCGTGGCACTTGCCTAAGGATTTAGCGTGGTTTCGGCAAAATACCCTTGGGAAGCCGGTGATTATGGGGCGGAAAACGTATGAATCTATCGGGCGACTGTTACCAAAACGCCCGAATATTATTTTATCTCGCTCAGGCTTTGAGGTTGAAGGGGCTTATCGTGCCAATTCCCTTGAACAAGGGGTCGAAATTGCACAACAATTTGCTCAGGATGGCGAGATTATGCTTATTGGTGGGGGAGCGCTTTTTCGGCAAGCATTACCCTTTGCCACAAAACTCTATTTAACGGAGATTCAGGCGGAAATTGAAGGCGATACCACTTTTGAATTTGATGAGTCACAGTGGAAAATCGTGCAGGAGAGTTGGTCGGAAATTGATGCCGAGAATGCCTATCGGTGTCATTTTATGCAATGGGCACGTTTAGAATAGGGGCATTATGCTATTTTTTTAAGCGAATAAAATAAGAGAGTGTGATCAGTTTCACAATTTCATAACATGGTGCTTTTTTATTTACATTCTTTGCCTAAAATGCCAACATTCGTTAAACTTTTTGAATTGAGGGCTTTATGGCTTTATTTTTAAGCATTTTTCCTATCGTTTTACTGATCTATCTAATGGTAAAACGTAATGCGCTTCCGTCTTATGTGGCATTGCCATGGATTGCGGTGGTTGTCATCATGATCCAATTGATTTTCTTTGGTACAGATATTTCTACCGTCAGTGCCAATATTATGTCAGCGATTATTGCAGTACAAACACCAATTACGGTTATTTTCGGGGCGATTCTTTTTAACCGTTTCTCCGAAGTTTCAGGCATTACCAATACGTTCCGTAAATGGTTAGGTACCATTAACCCAAACCCAGTGGCGCAGATTATGATTATCGGTTGGGCATTTGCGTTTATGATTGAAGGCGCAAGTGGTTTTGGTACGCCGGCAGCGATTGCCGCCCCAATTCTTGTGGGCTTAGGTTTTCACCCACTTAAAGTAGCGATGTTAGCCTTAGTGATGAACTCTGTGCCAGTTTCCTTCGGTGCGGTAGGTACACCAACGTGGTTTGGTTTCGGTCCATTACAATTAGGCGAGGAGCAAATTCTCCAAATCGGCTCAATGACAGCGTTAATCCACGCCATAGCTGCGTTGGTTATTCCATTGATGGCATTGCGTTTAATTGTAACTTGGGAAGAAATCCGTAAAAATCTTCTCTTTATCTATATCAGTGTTTTTGCCTGTGTCGTGCCTTACTTCTTCCTTGCCCAAGTAAACTATGAATTCCCGTCACTTGTGGGTGGTGCGATTGGTTTATTCGTTTCCGTATTTGTGGCGAATAAAGGCATTGGTTTAGCCAAAGTTGAAAATACCTTTGACGAAGGCGTGCCTTTTGGTCAAGTCGCGAAAGCCTTATTCCCAACGGGGTTATTGATTGCGATCTTAATTATCACACGGATTAAACAGTTACCATTTAAGGCAATGATGAATGATGCGACTTCATGGATCAGCGTACAATTAGGCTCTTTAGGTACTTTTGATATTAGTCATGGTTTAATCATTAGCTTGAAAAATATTTTCGGCACATCAATTTCAGCGGGTTATAAATTCCTTTATGTGCCAGCGTTTATTCCATTTGTTGTGACGGTATTGATTGCGATTCCGGTATTTGCCCTTTCGGGTAGCAAAGTGAAGGATGTCTTTGTCGGTAGCTTCAAACAGACCCGTAACCCGTTCATTGCTCTTGTGGGTGCATTGATCATGGTAAATTTAATGCTTGTTGGCGGTGACGGTTCTATGGTGAAAATCATCGGTAAAAGTTTTGCTGCGGCAACGGGTGAATATTGGACATTCTTCGCCTCTTACCTCGGTGCTGTCGGCGCATTCTTCTCGGGGTCTAACACGGTATCGAATTTAACTTTCGGTAGTGTGCAGTTATCCACTGCAGAATTAACCGGCTTATCGGCAGGTCTTATCCTTGCGCTACAATCTGTGGGTGGTGCAATGGGTAACATGGTTTGTATTAACAACATCGTGGCAGTGAGCTCTGTATTAAATATGGATAAACAAGAAGGTGCGATTATTAAACGTACTGTCGTGCCTATGTTTGTTTACGGCATTATTGCTGCTTTAGTCGCCGTGTTTATTATTCCGATTTTCTATGCGGTATAATAATCACACAAAATAGCAACAAGCGGTGGATTGAGAAATCCACCGCTTGTTTCGTTTTAAGCGGTTTTATTTGATTTTGATTTTTATTTGTATTTTTAAAGTGGGGTTATTATGAACGTGAATTTTTATGTCACCTGTATCGCTGATGTCGTGAAAGCCGGGGTAGCAAAAAATAGCGTATTATTGCTCGAAAAATTAGGCTGCCAAATTACCTTTTTAGAAAAACAAGGGTGTTGCGGACAGCCTGCAATCAATAGTGGCTATGCCAAACAAGCCCTTGCGGGGATGAAAAATTTAGTGGAAACCTTTGAGGTAAATGATTATCCCATTGTTGCCCCAGCAGGTTCTTGTGTGTATGCGATTAAAAACTATCCGGAATATTTTGCACGTTTTGGCGAGAATGATTGGGCTGAACGGGCAAAAAAAGTAGCGGAACGCTTTTGTGATCTGACAGATTTTATTGTGAATAAATTAGGCGTAAAAGATGTTGGGGCGAGTTTAAAAGGTCGCGCAGTTTATCACCCCTCATGTAGCCTTTCCCGTAAGTTAGGCATTGTCAATGAACCGATTACGCTTTTAGAAAATGTGAAAGGCTTGGAGTTATTACCTATCCATAATCAACAAACTTGTTGTGGTTTTGGGGGCACGTTCTCGGTCAAAATGGCAGAAATTTCAGGGGAAATGGTCACGGAAAAAGTTGCCCATGTGACGGAGGTTGAGCCGGATTATTTAATCGGCGCTGATGTGAGCTGTTTATTAAATATTGGCGGACGTTTAAGCCGTGAAGGGAAAAAGGTCAAAGTGATGCACATTGCGGAAGTGTTAATGCAGGAGGGCAAATAAGATGTCATTAAAAACCAGTAATCTTGCCTTTAAAACACGCGTAGATAACCAAATTCAAAACGAGATAGTGCGTAAAGCTCTCATCAAAGCTCAAGAAACCATTGGGGCAAATCGCCAAAAAATGGTTGATGAACTTGGCAACTGGGAAGAGTGGCGTGATTTATCTAAACAAATTCGTAACCATGTGCTAGCGAATTTAGATGCCTATCTCTATCAATTAAGTGAAAAAGTCCAACAAAATGGTGGAAAAATCTATTTTGCTGAAACTGCCGAAGAGGCAACCGCTTATATTCGCCAAGTTGCTTTAGAAAAAAATGCCAAGAAAATCGTGAAATCCAAATCCATGGTCACGGAAGAAATTGGCTTAAACGAAGTGCTGGAAAAAGAAGGCATGAATGTGGTGGAAACCGATTTAGGGGAATATTTACTCCAAATCGTTGGGGATAAACCTTCCCATATCGTGGTGCCGGCTATCCATAAAGACCGTCATAAAATCCGTCAAGAGTTACACGATACACTCGGCTATAACGGCTCAGAAACACCAGAAGAGATGACTGCTTTTGTGCGTCAAAAAATTCGTCAAGATTTCCTTGAAGCGGATATTGGCATCAGTGGTTGTAACTTTGCTGTGGCAGAAACAGGAACTGTCTGTTTAGTAACCAATGAAGGGAATTTACGTTTAGCGACTACCGTGCCTAAAACACATATTGCGGTAATGGGAATGGAGCGTCTTGCCCCAACCTTTAAAGAAGTGGATGTGTTAATTACAATGCTTGCACGCAGTGCCGTAGGGGCAAAACTGACCGCTTACAATACTTGGCTGACCGGACCTCGTTTAGAGGGCGAAACCGACGGACCAGAGGAATTTCACTTAGTGGTGGTGGATAACGGTCGTTCAAAAATCTTAGAAAGCGAATTTCAAGAAGTGCTTCGCTGTATCCGCTGTGGGGCTTGTTTAAATACTTGCCCAGCATATCGCCAAATCGGTGGACATGGTTATGGTTCTATTTATCCAGGTCCGATTGGCTCGGTGATTTCGCCATTACTCGGTGGCTATGAAGAGTTTAAAGAGTTGCCATACGCTTGTTCACTTTGTACTGCGTGTAACTCGGTTTGCCCAGTGAAGATTCCATTAGCACAGTTAATTCTCAAACACCGTGAGCATATCGCCCAAAATGGCATGACACCGGCGGTAGAACGTTTGTCTATTTTCGGTTTCAACTTTGCCAACTCGCATCCAACTTTATGGAAAGTGGGGGTGAATATCGGTGCTAAAGTAGCAAGTAAATTCATTAAAAACGGCAAAGCACCTATCCAAGTGGGGGCATTAGCTGAATGGACAAAAGCGCGTGATTTACCGTCTGCCGAAGGCGAAAGTTTCCGCGAATGGTTTAACAAGAGAGGGGAATAAAATGAATCAAAATCGTGAGAATTTTTTAAATAAATTGGCGCAAAGAATGGGTAAAGAACTCCAAACTGTGCCGGCACCAATGCCTGAATTAGTGAATCAATACCCAACAACACGTTTAACCGACCGCACCCAAGAACAGCTTTGTGAAGAATTTGTGAATTTTGCTCGTGTGATGATGGCAGATGTGGTGATTGCCAAGGAAGCCGATGTCGTTGAAGCGATGCTCAATATCTGTGAGAAATATGGTGGCGGTAGCATTATTTTAAATGCGGACAAGCGGTTAGAAAATTTAGGGATTTTGCAAGGAGTGCAAGCCCACTACGAAACCTATGTTTGGGATCACAATGCCCAAGATCAGGAAAATATTCATCAAGCCGAAAAAGCCAATATCGGCATTGTGCATGCAGAATATGGCTTAACCGAGTCGGGTGGCATTGTGCTGTTTTCAGATAAAGCATTTGGTCGCTCGGTGAGCTTATTGCCAGAAAAATCGGTGGTGGTGTTGCGTAAAAGTGCCGTGTTACCGCGTGTCGCCCAGCTTGCAGCAGTATTAGATCAAAAAGCGAAGCAAGGGGAGCGGATGCCTTCTTGTGTGAATATCATTTCCGGCCCAAGTGCTACGGCAGATATTGAGTTAATCAAAGTCGTTGGAGTGCATGGCCCCGTATCGAAAATCTATCTCTTAATTGATGATTTATAATTGACGGTAATGTGAATAAAAGCATGTTTACTATTATAAGTGAACATGCTTTTTCTATTTAAAATGAAGAGGCAGAAAAAAGCCTAGATTTAAATAGTGAATGGAAACCTAATTTTTTACAGAATATGATGGATAGTTAAATCCATCATATCTTTATTTAAAGGCTTGCATTCTTTATTACAAGCGGTCAAATTTTTATCACAATTTGCTCCGCGTAAATTAAACGGCTATTCCCCTGAAATTTTCAATTTATCGAGCAAAATAGACCCTGTTTGAATATTAGAACGGTGTTCAATATCGTCCCCAACAGCGACCATATTTTTAAACATATCTTGTAGTTGCCCCGCAATGGTAATTTCTGCCACTGGGTAGGCGATTTCGCCATTTTCAACCCAGAAGCCGGCAGCACCACGGGAATATTCTCCCGTTACGCCATTGATGGCACTGCCTAACATTTCCGTGACGAGTAGCCCTGTTCCCATCTCTTTGAGCAACGAGGTTAATCCACCCTGACGGTTTGGTTTAACAAGCCAATTGTGAATACCGCCGGCGTGACCGGTGGTTTGCATACCGAGTTTTTTGCCACTGTATGTGGTAAGAAGATAGGTTTCTAACACACCAGCTTTGATGATTTGGTGATCCCGTGTATAGACCCCTTCGCTATCAAAAGGTGAAGACGCTAAGCCACTTAAAATATGTGGACGTTCTGCAATCTCAAACCAATTTGGTAGAATCTGCTCCCCGAGTTTATCTTGTAGAAAACTGGCTTTGCGGTATAACGCGCCGCCACTAATTGCACCAGCTAAATGCCCAATTAAGCCAGTTGCAACATCGTTGTAGAAAATAACGGGAAATTCTCCTGTGGCTAATTTCTGTGGATTCAAACGCTCAACAGTTTTAATCCCAGCTTGTCGCCCAACCCATTGGGGGGAAGCTAATTGTTGAAAATCACGAGAGATCGTGTATTCATAATCACGCTCTAACTGTTCACCGTGAGCGGCAATCACACTACAAGAGAGGGAATAACGGCTAGATAAATAGCTCTGCACCATGCCATGCGTATTGCCATAAACACGGATACCGCTGTGGGAATTAAAGGTTGCCCCTTCACTATTGACAATTCGCTCATCGCTATGCAGGGCGTGATGCTCCGCCTCAATCGCTAATTCAACGGCTTGATCCACGCTGATCTCCGCCTCGTGATAGAGCTGTAAATCCGGTGGGTTAAATGCCATTAAGGCTTTATCTGCCAAGCCTGAAAATTCATCTTCGGAAGTGTATTTCGCTATCGCAAGGGCGGATTCGACGGCTTGTTGAATGGAGTGTGGTTGTAGATCTGAGGTTGAGGCATTACCTTTACGTTGCCCAAGATAGACGGAAATGCCAAGTGAACCATCATTGTTAAACTCGATATTTTCGGTCTGTTCTAAACGTGTGGAAACAGATAATCCCGCGACTTTGGTGACCCCTACTTCGGCAGTCGCACCGGCTTTTTGGGCTAAATTGAGGGCGATTTCTACCGCTTGTTGTAATTGCTGTTGTTGCTGTTGGAGTTCTTGTTGAGTAATAAATGCCATGATTGTTCCTTGCTGGGGCATTTTTGCAATTTTTGCCCCGAATATTTAATCCGTTGGAGTAAAAAGATAGTCCGCATTTTACCTTAAATTTCTGCTAAACTATGCAACTTTTTATGACTAAGGGTGAGAAGACCATGGCAAGAAAACCACGGAAGAACGAAATTGATTGGACCGATGAAGACGAAGAGATTATTTGGGTCAGCAAGAGTGAAATTAAACGCGATGCTGAACAATTAAAGAAATTAGGGGCGAGTTTAATTGAGCTAAATGCGGTCAATTTAGAGAAAATCCCCCTCGACGAGAATATCCGCGAAGCGATTAAGCTTGCCCAAAAACTCCGTTTGGAAGCCCGTCGCCGTCAGGTGCAGTATATCGGCAAATTATTGCGTAACGTTGATCCTGAACCGATTCAAGAAGCTTTGGATAAAGTAGAAAATCGCCATAATCAGCAACAGGCGTTACTGCATAAACTGGAACAAGTGCGAGATCAGTTGGTAGAACAAGCAGACAACGCTTTAAACCCATTGATTGAAGAATACCCGAATTTAGATCGCCAGCATTTGAGAAACCTCATTCGTGGCGCGCAAAAAGAGAAAGCGGGAAATAAACCGCCGAAGAATTACCGCGAAATTTTCCAATATCTCAAATCCGTTATTATTGAACAACAAGGATAAATGATGATCACACTTTTTTATACCCATCTTGGGGTTGCGTATTTAAGCCTTGCCCTGCTGTTATTGCGGGGCGTATTATCGGCAAAACAGGTCGATTGGCGCGCCTATAAAATCTTGAAAATCGCCCCTCATATTGTCGATACCGTACTCCTTGTTTCGGGCATTGGGCTTTTTGTGTTAGTCGGTTATGGGATTGAAGCGTGGTTAATTGCTAAACTGTTCTTCCTCATCATGTATATTTTTTACGGGGTGAAAGCATTTAGTAAAACACGCGGTTTTTCGTTGAAACATTTCATTCTTGCGGTGGTGAGTTTTGTGATGATTATGTTGGTGGCGACGACCAAATAACGGTTTTCAGAGAAATTGCCTTATGACAAGCGGTCAAATTTTGTTGATTTTTTGCAAAATTTGACCCTTTTTTATGGGAGAGATTGAGGGATTAGCCCATTAAGGTTTTATTCGGTTCGCCGGCGATTTCTCGGGCAAGTTTGGGCACGAGGTAGCCCGAGGTTATGCGTTGCAGTTCCCGATAAATCGCTAAGGCTTGTTTATCGTCAATGTAGAAATGACTTGCCCCTTCAACTTTATCGAGTAAATGGAGATAGTAGGGGAGAATGCCGTAGTCAAAGAGCTTATCACTGAGCGCTTTGAGGGTTTGAGCGTTGTCATTGACCCCTTTGAGCAGTACCGACTGGTTGAGTAACGTAACCCCTGCTTTTTTAAGCAGCTGCATTTTATGCTTAAAGACATCATCAATTTCATTGGCGTGATTGATGTGGGTGACTAGCACGACATTTAATCGAGAATTGGCAACGCGTTGGCAGAGTTCTTCCGTGATACGGCTTGGGATTACCACCGGCAAACGGCTATGAATGCGTAGGGTTTTAATGTGGGGGAGGGCTTCGAGTTCGCTCATTAACCAATCGATTTCACTCTCCTTTGCCATTAAAGGATCGCCACCAGAGAGGATGACTTCTTCTAATTCTTGATGTTCAGCAATATAGGCAAGGCTTTGTTGCCAGCTGGCTTTACCACTTTTGACGTCTTGATAAGGAAAGTGACGGCGAAAGCAGTAACGGCAGTTAATCGCACAGCTATTTTTGAACATAAATAGCAAACGATTATGGTATTTATGCAGAATATTGGGCGCTGGGGAGTGCTGTTCTTCAAGAGGGTCTTTCACAAATCCCTCAGCGGATAAAAACTCCGCCGCCGCAGACATACTTTGGAGAAAAAGGGGATCATGACAATCCCTTTTTTGCATTTTTTCCGCAAAGGCACGAGGCACACGCAAGGCAAAAAGTTGGCGGGCTTTGACCGCTTGTGAAAAATCCGATGTATCCAATTCGAGGTAGTGCAACAACTCATTAGGATCTTTGAATGCGCTCGCTAACTCTTGAAGCCATTGGGCTTTTTCAACGGGTTGTTCTGCCTGATTTTCCACGATAGAAATCGTAGAAATACGGTGACTTAATGCCTTTGTCATCATTTATTTATTGTGTGATCACACATTGCACTGGTGTGTTGTTTTTATCCACCATTAACGTTGGGGCGAGTTGGGTATTCCCTGCACCAACGAGATATTGCACGCCATTTAAACAGTAGCGTAAATAGCCCGGCGTACGCTCAATTAAGTGCGGGTCATTTTGTGGATCAACGGCTTTAAAGGCTGGAATGGTCGGCACATTTTGTTGAACCTGTTGAGAAAGCTGTTCCATCGGTTTTTCCGCCGATGTGGTTTGCGTTTGAGCTTGGGCTTCGCTTGGTGCGAGAGCATTGCTTAAGAGATAACCTGCGGCAGCACCCGTCACAAAATTGTTTAAGCGATTGCCATTAGCACCTTGATTGACGGTGTTATTCGGCAACGGCTGATTTGGGGTGTTAGCAAAGGTAGCATCTTGTTGATGCGTTTTCGGTTGAGCTTGGCTTTTGGTGATGCTTGTTTTAGACGAACCCATTTTAAATGAACCGCCACGTTTCGCTTCTACAGCAGAAACCGTGAGGGCGAGAAGAGTACCGAGTATAAGGGCTTTTTTCATAGCAATTTCCTTGATTGTCTGAAATAAGAAAAATCGAATTATACCGAAAAAGCAAATATGCGCTAGGGTATTGAAAAAATTTTAAATCTTATATGATTTTCGTGTATCATATACACCTTTTTATATTCCGCCTTCGGGCAATCAATATATCTTTGAGGATAACAATGGCTAGTTACAGCACCAATGATTTCAAACCCGGTTTAAAATTTATTCAAGATGGCGAACCTTGTGTCATCGTGGAAAACGAATTTGTTAAACCAGGTAAAGGTCAAGCCTTCACCCGTACAAAAATCCGTAAATTAATTTCTGGCAAAGTGTTAGAAATTAACTTCAAATCAGGCACTTCTGTGGAAGCCGCTGACGTTGTGGATTACAACTATAACTACTCTTACAAAGATGAAGATTTCTGGTACTTTATGCACCCAGAAACTTTTGAGCAAATCTCTGTGGATGCAAAAGCCTTAGGCGATAACGACAAATGGCTCGTTGATCAAGCAGAATGTATCATTACTTTATGGAATGGTTCTGCGATTTCTGTAACGCCACCTAACTTTGTAGAATTAGAAGTTGTTGAAACCGACCCAGGCTTAAAAGGGGATACGGCAGGAACAGGCGGTAAACCAGCAACATTAAGCACTGGTGCGGTTGTGCGTGTGCCACTTTTCGTCCAAATCGGCGAAGTTATTCGTGTAGATACGCGTTCTGGCGAATATGTTTCC
The DNA here is from genome assembly GCA_023101485.1 of Pasteurellaceae bacterium Macca. GTDB lineage: Bacteria > Pseudomonadota > Gammaproteobacteria > Enterobacterales > Pasteurellaceae > LVZB01. The sequence goes on from LVZB01000013.1 coordinate 148,022, forward strand.
CGTGTGAAATAATATTGAAAAATCCTCTACTTGTTAGAGGATTTTTTATGCTTATCAGTTGAACTTTAACGTGAAAAAAGTATCTGATTAAGGTAGAATCTTCGCACTATCTTACAATTCAAAAGGAATATACTATGTCAGTGAGTATCTTAGATCAACTTGAAGACAAAATTAAACAAGCCGTTGAAACCATTCAATTACTTCAATTAGAAGTGGAAGAGTTAAAGGGCAAAAATGAGGAAGCCAACCGTGCCAATGACGCGTTACGTCAAGAACATGAACAACTTAAAACTGAACACCAAACGTTCCAAGAACGGTTACGCTCACTTTTAGGTCAAATTGACAACGTTTAATGTTTAATTCTCTTTTTTAAACGGCTAATCATTTAGCCGTTTTTTATTTAAGTAATATTATGGCAAAGCTCTATTTCTACTATTCTTCTATGAATGCAGGGAAATCCACCACCTTGCTCCAATCGTCCTACAATTACCAAGAACGGGGAATGAACACCCTTGTTTATACCGCTGCCATTGATGATCGCTACGGCATCGGCAAAGTGGCATCTCGCATTGGTATTTCCCAAGAAGCGCAACTTTTTCATGAAAAAAGCGATCTATTTAATGAAATTCAGCAACAGCATCAAAACCAAGCATTACATTGCATTTTAATTGATGAATGCCAATTTCTGACTAAAACACAGGTTTATCAGCTTACCGAAGTGGTGGATAAACTCAACATTCCCGTGCTATGTTATGGGTTACGTACTGATTTCCAAGCCGAACTTTTTGAAGGTAGCCGTTATTTATTAGCTTGGGCAGATCAGCTTGAAGAGCTAAAAACAATCTGCTATTGCGGAAAAAAAGCCAATTTTGTGATTCGTATGAATGAAAAGGGCGAGGCCGTCTGTGATGGTGAGCAAATTCAAATTGGTGGCAATGACACCTATTTATCAGTCTGTCGTCAGCATTATAAAGAAAAAACGAAATGCTAAATTAACGCCCAGTGCAAAAAAGACAAAAAATTCGACCGCTTGTAAGGGGACAGAACCGCAATGAGCGGTCTTTTTTTACTCATTTTTACCTTGTTTTTTATTTTTGTCTATACGATAATTCTCACAAGGAGCGTAATTAATGAGTAAATCGCTAACGTGGGATGAGAAAAAACGCCTTACGAATTTGGCAAAACACGGGCTTGATTTTCAGCAGGCACATTATGTATTGGATTCTCAACTACGGCTTGATACCGCAAGTATGAGAAATAATGAATTACGCATACAGTCTTTTGCTTATGTGTTCAATTATTTAACAACGCTTTCTTTGGTTTATCTTGAACAAGAAAATTGTTATCGAATTATTAGCTTTCGTCATGCTAGCCAAGTAGAAAAAGAGCAATATAATCAGTGGCTTGCGAATGAATTTAACGGAGAACATGAATGATGTATCCACACAAAAAATCAACACTTAGCCCTACGGAGCTTGAAGCTGAACGTCAAAAAATCCTATTAGCACTAGCCAATTCTGACTCTTCCTTTGATTATGTTTGGGATGGCGAGGATGAAGATGATCGCCCATTGACGGCTGAAGAATTTCAGCAAAATTACCACTTTGCTCAACAACTGAAACGACGTGGTCGGCTAGCTAATTCTGCTCAAAAAGAGAAAATAGCGATTCGGCTTGATCATCATATTTTGGAGCAATTCCGTAAAACGGGGAAAGGTTGGCAAACACGTATTAATCAAGCACTTTCAGAATGGCTTGCGACTCACACGCTTTAAGTCTTAGAGTAAAGCAACAAACGATATTTGTGTAAAAAAGACAAAAAATTCGACCGCTTGTAAGGGGAAATAACCTCGACAAGCGGTCGTTTTTTTGAGACTTTTTGTTCAATGAGAAAATCGTCAAGATTTAGGTTTTAAGCTGTAACTCCAACTCATCAATGGCAAGCTGGCATTTGCTTTTGCGGTATTCCGTTTCTTGAATTTGCGTGAGGTAGGCTTCTCGTTCCGAAATCGGGCATAAATAACTCTGTTCACTTAGCCACAAAATTTTTTCATTCAATGCGCGTAGTGCTTTGTGATATTCCTGCAACCGCTTACGAACAGGTAATTGATGAACATGGCGAGGAAAACGGTATGAACTTTGGTATTGTGCTTTGGGGGCTGTGGACATTTTTGCCACAGCATGCTGTAAAGCATCAAATTGTGTAATCAATTTTTGTGTATGAATTTCTAAATAATCGCTTTGATTATCTCTTTCTGCTTGTTGAATGAGTGTAATCGTTTGTCCCATTTCATCAATAAAATCTGCCACAGTGCCTTCAAAGCGAACAAAAACGGAGGTTCGTAACATGACTTTTTTATGTAAAAAAGGCTGAAAAATAGCAAGTTTTTCAAAAAATAATGGAGAAAATTGGCTCATAGCGATATTTAACAAAAAAAGAGTCGCCATTATAACGGTGAAAAAAGCCCTTTCAAGGCAATTTTTTTTAGAATGAATTGCTGAAAAATTTATCAGAAATCAAAGTGTTTTTTAAAAATGTGAAATAGTTCACGTTTTTTGTAAAAAAAAATTGTAATTTTCCTTTAGTCTAAAAAATCTTTTAAAAACAATGGGTTAATTGTTATTTGGGGATTGACGTAATACTCCAAATATACCTTTAAAATACTGTGTTAAGAATCAAAAATAATGTAACTTATTGATTGTAAATGGTTTTTTTTAACAAAAAAGAAATCATTACAGATATTGACAGTTTATGCCGATTTTGAGAGTATGCCATCGCAAGTTGTACTGACTTTGATTTTTATAGAGTGAGTACAAAATGGAGAATTGCTCTTATACCTTAACGAGAGTAATTTTTTACTAAACTAAAAATTTAAGGTGAACATCATGAAAAAAACACTCGTAGCATTAGCAGTAACAGCCTTCGCAGCATCATCTGCATCAGCATTAACCGTTTATGAACAAGATGGTACAAAAGTCGATTTTGACGGTTCTGTTCGTTTATTATTAGAAAAACAAGGTAAAAAAGAAAATGATGCCACGAAACAACGTGCGCACTCTAATTTACATAATGATGGTACTCGTTTCGGTGTAAAAGTGAAGCATGATATTGCAGAAGATCTTTACGCTTTTGGTCGTTTAGAGTTCCGTTTCGATGGTAATTCAAAAACAAGTGACAAATTTGGTGATTTATATGCTAAACGTGCTTATGTTGGTCTTGGTAGCAAACAGTACGGTGAAGTGAGTTTCGGTCGTCAAGTGACTATCGGTGATGACATCGCACAATCTGGTTTTGATAATGCTTATGGGGCATGGGATAGTGCATTAGCAACATCAGGTAAATCAGTTGTTCGTTATGACTATAAAGGTATTGAAGGTTTACACCTTGGTGTAGATTACCGTTTTGCAGAAGAACGTGATGGTAATAATGAAGTAAAAGCTCCTTATACTAAACCAAATGGTGATGATGTATATCCAATTAAAAATGGTTATGGCGTAGGTGCAGTATATACTTTTGGTGATGCAACAGTTGCAGCAGGTTATACTCGTGATAACTATAAATCTGAAACAAATGCTAAACATCATAAAGATGCATGGGCTTTAGGTGGAAAATATAAAATTGATGCTTTAACTTTAGCTGCAGATTATACTGGTTCTTTTGAGAAAGATGATGGTGGAAAAACTCGCTTAAATGCATTCCGTGTTGGTGCAAAATATCAAGTAACCGATAAAGTAGCCGTATATGGTAACTATGCATATGGTGTTGAGAAAAGCAAATCTGATTCTATGACAACAGAAGAAGTAGTATATAATAAATTTATGCTAGGTTCAGAATACCAAATTCATAAATCTGTCTTTACTTATGTTGAAGGTGGTTTATTCAAAACTAAAACAACTAAGTATGGCGCACCAAGCAATACTGTGAAAAAAGAAACCGAGAAAAATATCGGTGTAGGTTTACGCGTTTACTGGTAATTTAAAGCCAATAAGTGAATATTAATCACAAATAGAGCGAGCAATTTAGATTGCTCGCTTTTTTTATAAGCTATGGCGCTATTTTACTTAATATTACCAATATTAAACGCCCCTAATTGGGGCGTTTTCTCTTTTTATCAATTTAACTTATTCTACAGTTCTTCCCTTTAATAAATGCCGTAGCCAAGTGCGATTGGGGCTAAGGGCATGGAGAATATCTTGCCTTAAAGGTATCGGCTCGCCACACATCTGGCTGGCAAGTACTTCGCCAAGTAAAGGGGCGGTAGTTAGCCCTCGTGAACCAAGCCCGGCAATAAGATACAGATGCGGATAATAGCAAGCGCTCTCTACTGCTTCTTTACGCCGAAGTTGATTATATAAATTGCGATATTGTGCTTTTTGTTGTGTAAAATTGGGGACAGAACCCACCATTGGCACACGATCTCTTAAGGCTGATCGCACGCCAACTTTAGCGGAATTGGCGGATAAATCAATCCCTGCCGTCCATTGACAAGGGGTTAGATTTTGCTGAAATTTGGCTAAATTTTGTTGATGTTCTTCAACGCTAAAATCAAGGCTTGCGTCATCTCGAATATGGCTTGCACCAAGGCAATGGCTATGATTCGCCATTGGCGTGATATAACCATCAAAGCAAAGCACGCATTTAAGTTGGCTTAGGGCTTCCGTTGTCGGAATATGGCTCACTTGCCCTCGAACAGGGTAAAGCGGAATGCCTTCTGTTTGAGAGAAATCCGTAATGGTATGCCCATTTGCTAAGATGACCACTTCATGAGAAATCGTTTGTCCTTGATGTTGCCACTGCCACTTTTCGCCATGATGTTGAAGATCTTGAATAGTGTGATTAAGCACAATTTTCAAGCCTTTTTTTGCCAACGCTTGAAAACCTTGTTGCACGAGTTGTTGTGGTGAAAGCCAACCGCCTTGGGCGATAAAAGCACCGCCATTCGGAACAGGTAGCCCGATTTTTTCACTCAATGCTTGAGCATTGAGTAGTTGAAAAAGATCTTCTCCCCAGCCGTCTTCAGCGATTTTCGCCAGTTTTTTGCTCGTTTTATCGTTATAAGCATAAAGGGCAACACCACTTAAATCCTGTTCAATCTCAATCTCTTGAGAGAGTAGGGCAAGACGTTGTAACGCATAATCAAAACTATGCACATAAAATCGCACATTGCGTTCATCATCATCACTGAATTGAGGGTAAATTGCCCCTTGTCGATTGCCAGAGGCATTTTGTGCAAGTTCTGTATCTTTGCAATAGAGGGTAACTTTTTTGCCTCGTTCGAGTAAAGCAAGCGCAGCAAATAGGCTCGCCACTCCGCCACCGATAATAGCAATATCTTGATAAGCGGCACTGTTGCCTTGTTGATAATAAGGAAATTGCGGGCAAGGCATTTCATGTTGATATGGTTTTTCGCCCCATAACATTTCCCGTTTTTTGCCAAAACCTTTGCGTTTAAAAACCTGAAAACCGGCTTGTTGTAAGCCTTTGCGTACCGCACTGGCAGCCGTGAAGGTGGCAAATGAAGCGCCATTTTGGCTTAAACGGAACATCTGCTGATAAAGCTGATCGTTCCACATTTCGGGGTTTTTATCGGGGGAGAAACCGTCTAGAAACCAACAGTGGATACTGTTGTGGTAGCTATCGCCAAGTTGAGGCAAATTTTCAGCCATATCGCCAAACCAGAGATCTAAATAGACTGCGCCAAAGTGATAACGCTGGCAGCCCTTTTGATGTGGGTGCCAACAAGCGGTCAAATTTTTTGCTTTTTTTGCAAAGGGCGTGGTGGCATGAACGCTTTGTAAATCTTCTGCAGTTAAAGGGAATTTTTCAAAGGAGATAAAATAGAGCCGTTTGAGTGGATGTTGGGGCTGCTCTGCTAAAAAGCGTTCAAATTCCGTAGCGACGGCAAAAAAATTCAAGCCCGTACCAAACCCCGTTTCAGCGATAACAAAATGTGCTTGGGTGTGAGCCTGCCATTTTTGCCAGAGTTGATTGCCTTCAAAAAAGACATAATGAGTTTCTGCCAATCCGTCTTGGGTGGAGAAGTAAATATCATCAAAAGCGGTTGAAATGGGTGTTTGTGTCGGGTTAAAAGTGAGTGCTGCAAAAGTGAGTTTAGCCATAGTGATTCCGAAAAAAAGCAATAAAAAAGGTGAGCTAGTTGCCTAACTCACCGTTTTGATTTTTCTGATTAGAAAATGTTGTATGCGAAAGTAACAATCATACCTAATGCACCACAAACTGTTAGCATTGCGTAACCAAATGTACCCATTTTTCACTCCTTTAAGATTAATAAAAAACGGGGCTATTTTAAAAGGATTGTATAAAAAAGCAAATAGCAGATTTTGTCATTTTTCTTTTTATAGAAATTTTGATACTTGAAAATGTCTTTCTTACAAAGATAACAAGTAAAGAGAAAACTTGATGTTTAGTTTTTTCAATTAGTGTTTTGTGAGATAATTTGCAGTAAGGGCGAATGCTAAACCAATGAGAGCAAAAATGATTAAGCCGAATGTCAGTTCCATTAAGTGTATTCCTCCGCTTTTTTTCTAAATAGCTTTCCACCAATAAGAAATAAATAGACAGCAATGGTCAGAAGAGATGTATTGAGTAGTTTTACCCAAAATGGGTCTTTGCCGTAAAGCATAACAGGTACCGCTAAAATTGCAACTTTAGCAATATCATCTGCAATTTTTGCCCAAGATTCAAACGATGATTTTTCAATAGGCTGTCTGAATAAATTAAACATTTTAAACCCCAATTTGAGAAATGCCCTTGAAAATAAAAGAAAAATAAAAGTAAGTCAAGGCTAGATCATATAACCTATTGTACAATGTTAAAAATATGGTTTATTTCGGCTATAATATTCACAATTTTTGCTAGAAGGAAGGGTTATGGCTACGATTAAAGATGTGGCGAAAATGGCTGGGGTTTCAACGACTACCGTTTCCCATGTGTTAAATAAAACACGTTTTGTTGCAGAGGACACCACGCAAGCAGTGTGGAATGCAGTACAAGCGCTGAATTATTCTCCAAGTGCAGTTGCTCGAAGTCTAAAAATTAATACCACTAAGTCTATCGGTATGATTATTACCACTAGCGAAGCACCTTATTTTGCAGAGATCGTGCTGGCAGTGGAGGAGTATTGTTATCGTTTGGGCTATTCACTTTTTTTGTGTAATACGCAAAACGAATCGGAAAAAATTCAAAACCATTTAGATATGCTGATTAATAAGCGAGTAGATGGTATTTTAGTTATGTGTTCCGAATATGTTGAGGGATCATTGACATTATTAAATCGTGTGAATGTTCCTATGGTAGTGATGGATTGGGGACCGAATGATGGCAAAAGTGATCGTATTCTTGATCACAGTTTTGACGGCGGTTATTTAGCGACTCGTTATTTAATTGATAATGGGCATAAAGATATTGCTATTATTGCCGGAGATTTATATAAAACCATTGCCAAAGCTCGTTATGAGGGCTTTGTTAAAGCGATGACTGAAGCGGGATTATTAATTCGTAAAGAATGGATTTTTGAAAATGACTTTGAACCCGAAGGTGGTTATGAGAGTGCAAATAATCTGTTAAAGCTCGATCATCTACCAACGGCTATTGTCTGTGGTTGTGATGCAATGGCATTAGGTGTGATTTCTGCGATTACCGAAAAAGGATTACATGTACCGCAGGATATTTCGGTGATTGGCTATGATAATATTCACAGTTCTCGCTTTTATGCTCCGCCATTGACGACCATTCATCAATCCAAAACCCGTTTAGGGCAAATGGCAATGGAAGTGTTATTAGAACGTATCAAAGCACACGCTGATGATAGTAAAAGTGAACCGAAAGTGTTAGAGATTTACCCTGAGCTAGTTGTTCGGAGTTCAGTCAAAAATCTTAATCAACAATAAGGATATACATGGAATTTTTGATTGCATTTTTCAGTAGTTACGGCTACTGGGCTGTTTTTTTAGTCTTATTGGCTTGTGGATTTGGCGTGCCAATTCCTGAGGATATTACCCTCGTTTCTGGTGGCGTAATTTCTGGATTAGGCTATACCAATGTACATTGGATGTTGCTTGTCAGTATGTTAGGTGTTTTAGTAGGGGATAGCACCATGTATTGGCTTGGGCGTATTTATGGCGAGAAAATTTTGCAATTTCCGCTTATCCGTAAAGTAGCTACGCCGGCACGTTTTGAGCAAGTTCAAGAACGTTTTGAAAAACAGGGTTGGAAATTACTTTTTGTTGCTCGTTTTTTACCGGGGTTAAGAGCAGTAGTGTACTTAGTGTCGGGTATTACCCGTAAAGTGAGCTTTACGCGTTTTGTCTTAGTCGATTTTTGTGCCGCAATTATCTCCGTGCCAATTTGGGTCTATTTAGGCGATTTTGGTGCGAAAAACTTGGATTGGCTACAGGCACAGATTCATAAAGGACAGATGGCCATTTGGATTGTTCTACTTATGGGTGGGCTTTTCGTATTCTGGAAATGGAAGAAAAAATCCGCTAAATAACGGTAATATAATCAAAAAAGAAGGGGAAATGGTTGAGCATTTCCCCTTTTTCTTTATTTGTGTTACTCAAAAAGTTCGGCATGTAACGCACGGATGATGTCATCTGCTTCGCTGTTTTTCACTAAGGTGCAGATATTATTGGTGCTTGCGCCATAGCTGATTAAACGCACATTATAAGGCGATAAGGTATTAAAGAGGCTTTTTGCAATGCCGGCTTGGGTGTGCATATGGTTACCGATTACCGCAATGAGTGCTAAATCAGTTTCAACTTGGACGTTACAATATTGACGTAATTCATTGAGTAGATCTTGCGAAAGTATCGCTGCTCCCGATGAAGTTGAGCCTGTTTTATCTAAGGTTAAGGCAACACTGACTTCCGAGGTGGTAATGACATCCACGGAGATTTTGTGCTTCGCTAGAATGGCAAAGACATTCGCTAAAAAGCCTTGAGCATGGAGCATGCTTAGGCTAGATAACGTGAGTAAAATTTGATTGCGACGTAGGGCGAGCGCGCGATACGTTGGGCGAGGTTGAGGATCGCGAGTTACCCATGTGCCACCTTGTTCTGGGGCTTTACTTGAGCCGACATAAACGGGAATATTGCTTCTTACTGCAGGCAGTAAGGTAGCAGGGTGTAGCACTTTTGCGCCAAAGGTTGCTATTTCGGCGGCTTCATTAAAGCTCATGGTATCAATGCGTTTAGCTGCACTCACAATGCGAGGATCAGTTGTATAAATGCCTGCAACATCCGTCCAAATGAGCACATCATTGGCATTGAGAACCTCGGCAAGTAGTGCGGCGGAATAATCGCTTCCACCACGACCAAGAGTGGTGGTTTTGCCTTCTTCATCACGTCCGATAAAGCCTTGAGTGATTACAACCGATCCTTGAGCGATTAATGGTTTGATTATCGTATTAGCTTGTTGTTGTGTTTTTTCATCATGAGGTTGTGCTTTACCAAAATGACTATTGGTTGCCACAATTTCTCTCACATCGAGCCAAACAGCAGGGTAACCTCTTTCTTGTAATAATTGGGTAAAGATCTTGGTGGACATCATTTCCCCATGGCTAATTAGCTCATCGGTTAGGGCGGGAGAAGTGGCAAGGCTGGCGGATTCTGCAAGGGCTGAAACATGGGCTAAAAGCTGTTCAATTTCAAGGGTGACGCCTTCCGGTTGTTGTAATTTTTCAATAATCTCGAATTGAATGCCTCGAACAGCAGCTAAAATTTCTTCACGGCGAGTCGATTCACAACCATTGGCTAACTCCACTAAATAGTTAGTCACCCCTGCAGAGGCGGAAAGTACCACCACTCGGGTTTGTGGATCTGCAGTAATAATATTGGCACATAGATTCATGGATTCAAAATTGGCGACACTCGTGCCACCAAATTTTGCGACAGAAAGATAAGACATAAGCATTCCTATATAAATCAAGATGTTGTGTGTTTAAAAAAAGGGAGAACGGTGGGTACTGTTGAGGTTTGCAAGACACTTTTAGAGCACTCCATTTAAAGAAGACTTTAAACGACAGTCAGTAGGATTCAACCTAGATGACCGATGAAGATTCTAAACTAGAGAATATTCACCTCGGCAATCACTCCCATCATTTATCTTCTAACAGGCTAGCCCCCTAAGATAAGTTACCTGAGTGTTGCGCCTCTCCCGCAGCAAAATTGCGTTTTTCTTTGCGTATAGCAAAAAACGTGAATAGAAATACCCTTTAATGAGATTTAAGTCAAATAAAAATTAGTGAGGTCAGTGAAAAGGCAAAAATACAAGGTCATTTTTAGGGAGGATTTTGCAATTATTGTGTCATTGCTCTACAATGCCGAGCAATTTTGACCCTCTTTTAGGAAAGCTTATGATACTGCTAAAAAGCACACTTCTTACTGGTTTATTGACCCTCTCAAGTCTTAGCCTTGCAACACAATGGGAGCAAATTCGCACCCCTGTGGCAGGGAAAGTCCAATCCATTGGCGGATATAGCAACGGCTGTATTATCGGCGCTCAACCCCTTGCGTTAAAAGGGGAAGGCTATCAAGTGATCCGTTCTGCTAGGAATCGTTACTATGGACACCCTCAATTATTAAGCTACTTACAAAATCTGGCTAAACGGGCGAAGGCATCGGGTATTCCACCGATTTTAATTGGTGATATGGGAATGCCGGCAGGTGGTCGATTCTCTTCTGGACATGCGAGCCATCAAACGGGATTAGATGCGGATATTTGGCTTCGTTTCGGTCCGATGGATGATGATACCGCCCGAAATCCGGCTGGCTTAGCGACGGTTATGGTCAATCATGAGGCGAATGTGGTTGATGAGCGTTTATGGACGGAAAATCACACTAAATTACTGAAATTAGCCGCCACGGATGGTCGTGTGGATCGGATTTTCGTTAACCCAGCGATTAAAGTGAAACTCTGTCATACCGCTGGAGCGGATCGTGAATGGTTACGCAAAATTCGCCCGTGGTATGCCCACGATTCCCACTTCCACGTCCGCCTCTCTTGCCCTACCGATGCGCCAAATTGTGAAAATCAAGCCCCCGTACCTGCGGGTGATGGCTGTGGTGCAGAGCTTTACTCTTGGTTTGAACCGGCTAAACCATCAAACACAGCTAAGCCCAAAATCCTCCCTCAGCCACCACAGCTTTGTCAGATGATTTTATCTTCCCAAGGTTTGCAATAGACGAAAACAAGCGGTCGATTTTTAACAACAGTTTGTAATATGCGTCTATTTATTGCCGAAAAACCGAGCCTTGGGCGAGCGATTGCCGATGTTCTCCCCAAACCGCATCAACGAGGGGAGGGCTTTATTCAATGTGGCGAAGGCAATGTGGTGACTTGGTGTATTGGTCACTTACTTGAACAAGCCGAACCGGATGCCTATGATGAACGCTTTAAAATGTGGCGCATGGAGCATTTACCCATTGTCCCTAGCCAATGGAAACTCATTCCTAAAAAAGAGACGCTTAAACAGTTTAAAGTAGTGGAACGCTTGGTAAAGCAAGCGGATACCCTTGTGAATGCCGGCGACCCGGACAGAGAGGGGCAGTTGCTCGTTGATGAAGTGTTTGGTTACTTGAATTTGCCTGCGGAGAGGCGAGGGCAGATCCAACGTTGTTTAATTAGCGATCTCAACCCCAGTGCAGTAAAAAAAGCTATTGAGAAACTGCAATCAAACCAAGATTTTATTCCCCTTGCAACTTCTGCCTTAGCCCGAGCCCGAGCCGACTGGCTTTATGGCATCAATATGACGCGATCTTACACATTACAGGGGCGTTGGGCAGGTTATAAAGGGGTGCTTTCAGTCGGGCGAGTGCAAACCCCTGTGCTAGGGCTGATTGTTCGCCGAGATCTAGAAATTGAGCATTTTGTGCCAAAGGATTATTTCGAGGTGCTTGCCCATATCCGTGTGCCAGAAACGGGGGAACAATTTAAAGCGCAGTGGCAACCAAGTAAAGCCTGTGAAGATTACCAAGACGAAGAGGGGCGAGTGCTTTCTCGCCCGCTGGCAGAAAATGTCGTCAAACGCATTACACAACAACCGGCATTGGTCACGGAATATCAAGACAAAATTGAGAAAGAAAGCTCCCCATTGCCTTATTCTCTTTCGGTTTTACAAATTGATGCTGCACGCCGTTTTGGGCTATCAGCCCAAGCTGTTTTAGATATTTGTCAGCGACTTTATGAAACCCATAAACTGATTACCTACCCCCGTTCGGATAATCGCTATCTTCCTAAGGAGCATTTTGCTGAACGGTTTAAAGTGATGAGTGCTATTGCCCATCATTTAACGGAGTATGCACAAAAGCCCGACGTGGTGAATCCTGAATTGAAAAGCCGTTGCTGGAATGACAGTAAAGTGGAAGCCCACCACGCGATTATTCCTACCGCACGGCAAGGGCAGGTGCAATTAAGTGACAATGAACGTCGAGTTTATCAGCTCATTGCACGGCAATATTTAATCCAATTTTGCCCCGATGCGGAGTATCGCAAAGGGAAAATTGCCCTTGAGATTGCCGGCGGTGTTTTTACTGCCCAAGCGCGAAATTTGATTGTGGCAGGTTGGAAGGCTTTATTAGGCAAAGAAGATAGCGATGAAGTTCTTGAACCGCTTTTACCCGTCGTGCAAAAAGGTCAACAACTGCACTGTGAGGCTGGGGAGATTGTCAGCAAAAAAACACAACCGCCACGCCATTTTAGTGATGCCACACTTCTTTCAGCAATGACAGGTATTGCGCGTTTCGTGCAAGACAAACAACTGAAAAAAGTGCTACGCGAAACAGATGGCTTAGGCACAGAAGCAACCCGTGCAGGGATTATTGAATTGTTGTTTAAGCGTGGTTTTCTCATCAAAAAAGGGCGTACCATTCACAGCACCGAAGCAGGGCGAACCTTAATTATGGCATTACCCGAAAGTGCCACCTTGCCAGATATGACCGCCCATTGGGAAATGCAACTCACGGATATCAGCAAAAAGCAAGCAAGCTATTGGCAATTTATGGCGGATTTAACCCAACGTTTGCCGGAACTGTTGCATTCACCAAATCGGCAGGTGTTGCAAAATTTAGCCAAAATTCGACCGCTTGCAGGGGCAAAAAAAGCGAAGAATTGGCGTAAAACAGCACAAGATGTTGAAAATTAAAGCATTTGACAAAATTTTGCTAAAATCCACTTGCACGATAAACGGAAATCCCTATAATGCGCCCTATCGAAACGAACGCTACTCTGTGTAGCGTTTAATTTTGAATAGAATTAAAGAGAGAGCAATGTTAATTAATTTACTTACAATTGCCTATCTCGTTGTTGCAATCTTCTTAGTTGGATTTATTTTAATGCAACAAGGTAAGGGTGCAGATGCAGGTGCATCATTTGGTGCAGGCGCAGCAGGAACTGTATTCGGTTCGGCAGGTTCTGCAAACTTCTTATCAAGAACAACAGCGATTTTAGCGATTATTTTCTTCACAATTAGTTTAGTGATTGGTAACTTGAATTCACACAAAGCTGCACCCAAAAGTCAATTTGATGATTTAAGCGGTGTAGAGCAAAAACAAGTTGTACCAGCAAAAATAGAAAATAACGATATTCCTCAGTAATAATTTAAGTGTCAAATACGCTCTGGTGGTGGAATTGGTAGACACGCTATCTTGAGGGGGTAGTGTCCATAGGATGTGCGAGTTCGAGTCTCGCCCAGAGCACCATATAAATAAAAGGCAAGTTTTAGGACTTGCCTTTTTTTATTGTTATATTGTTTTATTTGCTGTTAAATCAATGACTTATCGGGTTTTGTAAGTGTGTCTGAGAATTCTTATTTTGAAATCTTTTGTTATTTGTTGTTAAATATTGTCGTTCAATTACGCCAAATTTACGCCAAAAAGAGAGGTCAAAAATGGCAACAATAAGAAAACGTGGAAGCTCTTATCGGGTAGAAATCAGCAAAAATGGGATAAGAAAATCAGCAACATTCAAAACAAAATCAGAAGCTAATGCTTGGGCGGTTGATGAAGAACGGAAGATTGAGAGTCTAGCCAAAGGTATTGCTCCTGATGTTCTTTTTCGTGATGTTATTATCCGCTATCAAAATGAAATATCGGTAACAAAGAAAGGGGCTAGAAGCGAAATATTAAGACTTGGTCGTTTTCTAAAATATGATATTGCCGATCTCTATATTCGAGATGTCCGGAAGGAAGATTTTGAGGCTTGGATTGCGAAGCGTTTAACAGAAGTTTCTTCGGCAAGTGTAAGGCGTGAACTAGTGACGATTTCTTCTGTGATTACCACAGCGATGAATAAGTGGGGATTGCTTTCTAAAAGTCCGTTATTAGGTATTGATAAACCTAAAAACTCTGTGGAACGTACTCAGCGTTATTCACAAGTGGAAATAGATAAAATCCTTGAAGCAGCTGCTTATACAAAAGAAACTGAAATTAACGATAATTATCAACGTGTAGCGATGGCTATGTTATTTGCGATTGAAACCGCAATGCGGGCTGGTGAAATTGCGAGTTTAACGTGGGAAAATGTTTTCTTTGAAAAACGGATTGCCCATTTGCCGACAAGTAAGAACGGTTATGCGAGAGATGTTCCCTTATCGTCTGAGGCAATTCGTTTATTAAAGCAGTTGGAAGGCGTGAAAAATGGAGACCTTGTTTTTCAAATGGATGCGGATGTGTTAAGTACGACATTTCGCCGTTTGAAAAAACAAGTAGGGCTAGAACATCTCCATTTTCACGATACAAGAAGAGAAGCATTGACGAGATTATCTCGCAAGGTGGATGTGATGACATTGGCAAAAATATCAGGGCATCGGGACTTGCGAATTTTGCAAAACACTTACTATGCTCCGAATATGAGTGATGTCGCAAATTTATTAGGCTAATTTATTCGGCGTAAATTAGCTTTACGCCATTTTAGAAAATCACAGGCTTGATAAAATTTATTACTGTTTTTGTCTTGATCAACTGTTACCGCACGAGGAAAATCTGGGCGTGAAATGATATTCCGCACAGTATAGTTGTAGGAGCGATTGAGCAATATAGCAATGTCATTTATGCTTAATAATGCGGGACTGTTTTCAGTTAAATTCGCTAAAGCTCCCAAACGAGCAGCATTGATAATTTCTTTCTCGGCTTTCTCAGATAAGATGATTTTGTTGTTTAATTCCATATTTCCTCCAAAACAAAACCCCACATCAGTGGGGTTGGTTCATTTCATTATTAAGCGAAAGTCTATAATCGGGTGATTTTCGCACCATTCTTAACTTTTGTGATTATCCTGTCATTGATTTCATTTTATTGGGTTTCCTTAAATTTTAGGTAGCAGAAAGACCGCTTGGAGTTGCAAGCGGTCGGATTGAATAAGTTTTTTGTGAGTGAAGAAAGGGCTTGCTAAGCCAACAGTTTTAGCGCCACTCTTGGTTTAAAGCCTCTTGCTTGAAAGGCATTAAAGGCTTGCATTGCGATATATTCGTGAGGGTCTTGTCGTCTGTCAAAGGCGACATCTGCGAATAAGGGGGCTAACATTGCTTTGGTGTAGCCTAAATTGTTGCGATACTCGGTAACGTGGGTATAAACCTTTGAGGCAAAGGGAGAATTTAAGGCTCGCAAAGGTGGTTCTAGCTCTGCCAATAATTCAAGGGTATTGTGTAAAGCAAACCAGTTGCTCAGTAATACGTTGCGGTTGTCTTCGCTCATTTCTACTGTGAATGTTAGTTCGGGGATTGCAAGCGGTCGATTTTCAGGAAGATTTTGCACTTCGCCTTTGTGCATTGCGATAAAGGCTCTTAATACAACTAAATGGAATTTGGGGTCAATTCACGCTGCATAAGCAATAGCTAATTCTTCGCAAGCCCAACTGCCTTTATTCATACCTGTTCGAAGTGAAAGATAAATTTGTGTAGTTTTATCTTCGCCTTGAATTTCTTTGATTAAATCTTGAGTTTTTTCATTGCGGATAAAGAAAGATGGCTGATGGTTTTTATCTGAACCACTAGCTTGATGAAGATCATTTAATGAGAGTAAACCGTTATGTTCACGGATGAATGTTTTAAGAATGGTTAAATTTGACATTTTTATGCCCTTTAAGAATTAAGTAAATCAATCCGATCACTTAAGTAGGGTGATCGGGGTTCAACTTACCGCTTAAAGTCGGCGGAGCTTATTCAGATGTCTTGTATATCGCTCTCTCGCCCCGATCATTGTGATCTGCAAATTTGCAGATCTAAATTTTAGGCATAAAAAAACCGCTATGCTTTCGGATGCGGAAGACCGCTTTAAGTTGTAAGTGCGGTTATCTTAATCCGAAAGGGGCGGTGGTGTCAAGTTTAGTTTATTCGTCAGTGATAATTGCAGAAAAGGTCGCTTGTTCAACTTTTCCTGCTCTGCGTTTTACCATTCCGCTGAGTTTAATCGTATTGATGTCTTTAATACGGTCGACAATTTCATTGACGCCTTCATCGCCGAGCATATCAGGGTCGATATTTGCGGTGAATGTTTCGCCTGAAATAGTACGGGCAAAGATAGAAATTTTTCCTTCTTGGCGTTTAACGCCATCGATGTATAAATCAAGAGTTTCAGGTTCTGTGGTTGCTTTTTCTTGGGCGTTTAACTCATTCACAATTTGTTGTAATTGTGGTTGTTTGAGCTTAATTTTAGTTGTATTACCCTGGGATATCGTTACAGTTTCAGCATCACTTACGGAGCGTGCAATTTCACTATATGCTTTATCAGTGTGTTGTTCAATCGCTTGAATGGATTGCTTGAAGCGTGGATTATTACTTTCATTCGCAACGGCTTGAATAGTTTGAAATGCTTGCTTTAATACTTCACTTTCGCTCTGTTGTATAGCTTGGTTTTCAGATGATTGAATATTAGCGAGTTCAATCTCTGCCTGATAGTCGAACCATTTAGCTCCAACAACTGCACCACCAATACCTATTGCTAATGCAGTACAAGTGAATGCTTTTTGCCCACCAGTCATACCATTTGTAACCTCTTTAAATAATTTACGCATTGCATTAAACATATCGGTTAAATCTGCAATGATTTCGGTGCAACCTTCATTAACAGTAAAGATAACTTCTAGTGCATCTTTTTCTTCTTGAGTAAGAAGTGTGATGTGTGGCTTTCCTGATTTTACTTCTGCGTAAGTCCGCCAAATTTCATTTTGAAACTCACAGATACCTTTGCAGATAGCGTAATTGATACTGCCATTATAACGTAGTGGATCGCCTTGAATTTTTATTTTGACTTGTTTTAGAAAGTTGAATTCAATCTGTTCAAGTTCTACTTTGTCGTTATCTTTCAATCTTTCGACGAGATTTAATAATTCTTCCGCATTTTCGATTTTCCACATAGGCATTCCTTATAAAATAGATACAAAAAAAGCCGTTTAAAACGGCTTGTAGAGCGATTATCTTAATCCGAAAGGGGCGGGGGTGTCAAATAAAATTATTTGTTTGTTTTAAGTGGTTTTTTCTTCCAACGAGTCGCAAGCCATTCAAATTCTTGGTAGAAAGTTGGGGCATTTTGGCGTTGGCGGATTTCATAGATAAGGGGGCAAACCCGATCCCACATTCGAGTGATATTGGCGTATTGCATTTGTTTGTAAATTTTTTCTTCAAAAGCTTTATTGCGGATACTCTGGGCGATAAATTCATAGCGGTTTAACAGCATTGTGATCTGCTTATAGGTGTCGCTCTGTTTCTCTTTTTCTTTGAAGTAGATTTCAACAAAGGAATTGTTGTTGTCTTTGATTAAGTTAAAGACGGAGAATTTTGCGGAGATCAGGGCGTTATCTTGGTTTTCTTGAAGCAGTACATCAATGGTGGTGCGTTTTCTTGCCATTCGCCCGTTATGGGCAATAGCAATTACTGCCATTACTGCAGATAAAATTATGGCTCCTGTTTGTATCCAGAAGCCATAACTTTCACCTAGAAATCGCGCTGTTTCGTCCATTAAAAACCATCCCAACCTTCATTTAAACCTTTCATTGTTTTTCCTCTTTAATTGATTAAAAGTACAATGATTGCTTTCACCAATCAACCTTGAATAGGTAAAGGTATCTTAACAAATTTCCTTTTCTTGTCAAACAAAAAAGCCCACAAAATAAATTGTAGGCTTTCTTAAAGAATGCTTGATTTTATTAGTTAACTAACTTAAAATAATCTCACTTTCAACGGACAGGTTGAAAGTGAGTGTGAGGCTTAATCCTTACGCTTGAAGAGGAGAATAGTGATGAATGTTCGTTTAGCTATCATCATTATCCTGCTAGTCGGATTAACCGTAAGCCTGCCAGCTTACTAGACTAGTTCAAGGGGGAGTTACCGCTCCCCCGAGACTTCAAACAATATAGATCAAACGTTGATTTGATGCAAGAGGAAAAGTCCAATGGCATTATCAAGAACTGAAATTGTTAAACGTAGTGAAACCAAACACGGCATTAAACTCAAAGCCTTTAAACTGCCCATTACGGTCATTGAGGAAATTGAGCAATTAAGCAAAACGCTTGGTATTCCGCAAAATCAGTTGATTATTCAAGCTTTTCAGCAGTTTAAGCAATCTCACCAGTAAGATTATCCACCGTTTCGGCGGTGGTTTCTTCTTCATACAACCGCCCACCTAAATGAGCGTATCCGGCAATATCGACCCAATTATCCGCATAATGGGCGTTGCCGTTGAGAATTCTACTTACCTTGTGAAGAATCATTTCAAGGGCTTTACGCTGGGTGGCATCAAGGTGAGTTCCGTGTTCATCTATCACATTATCAAGTTTGCGATTGATAAAGGCGAGTTGATTGAAGTTTCCGTAGTTTTTTCCACGTTGATTGAGGGTTTCTGTAATGTTCATTGGGTGTCCTTTTACAAATTTCAGGTAAAAAAAGACCGCTTGTTAGGCGGTCGGTTATTTGCGTTTTCGCTTTACTTTACGGGGCAACGTGAGGAAACTACACTGTTTCTCTACTTCA
This sequence comes from Pasteurellaceae bacterium Macca, assembly GCA_023101485.1. Classification (GTDB taxonomy): domain Bacteria; phylum Pseudomonadota; class Gammaproteobacteria; order Enterobacterales; family Pasteurellaceae; genus LVZB01. Next base: position 167,004 of record LVZB01000013.1, read on the forward strand.
TACTGATTGAGCTTGCTTTGCAGTTCGGCATTTTCAGTTTTCAGCTTCACATTCTCTTGGGTCAGGCTCTTAATTTGTAGAGCAGATTGCATCGCAGAATCTTCTAGCGATTTCACTTTTTTGAGTAGCGATTCCGTTTTTAAGACGTTTTTTGAGTGCGCTTGCAAAAGGGTGCGATATTCCTTTCGTAGCTTGAAAATGTTCCAGGTCATAAATTATCCTTTGGGTGTTAAAAAGCCCCTTTCGGGGCGTAATTCAGAACGGTATATCGTCATCAAAATCCGCTGGCGGTGGGTTGCCTGCTGGGCGTTCATTATCGGCGTAGCCATCCCACGGTTGATTTTGCGATCCACCAACGGCTTGTCCATAGGCTTGGTTATAAGTACCGTAGCCGTTCTGCTGCGTTTGTTTGGCTCGCTCATCTTTATCTTTTGTATGCGCTACTAGCCAATCAATTCGTTCGGCGGGGCGATTTTCAATAAATTCTGCAAGCGTTTTACGGCTTTGTGCAGAGAATGGGCATTGAATCTGGAAGTTGTGGGTTTCTGTCCCATCTTGTTTTAAGCGTAGCACTTTCTGTAAAAATAACCCAAGCCGTTTTTCAGTCAATTCAGGGGCAACCAAAAAGTCTTTATAGGAAACCGAGGTCAGTTGTTTTACCCCTGTGCAGCCCATAATCGCTTGAATCATATTATGACCGTTTTGAATGGGTTCGCCTGTTTTAGTGGTATAGTAAATGGAAAGATAATCTGCTTTTAATCCGTCATCCGTTTCAAAGGAAAGCTCTAAGGCTTTCGCACCACCTTGGGATTTTGTCCATTTGGCAGTCAAAATTTTGCCAATGTAGGCACCGGTTTCGTTGATAAAGCTCGATTGCCCCGCTTTCACGGCTTGGGTTTGATCATAAGTAAAAATCGCTGTCATTGTGGTTCTCCTTGTGGTTGAATGTCCCAATACTCACAAATTGCCTTATCTACTAAGGCTAAATCATTGGGAATATAACTCGTTTCAAATAAGCCCATTGGGCTTTTTACGGTGTCATTACCGTTGTTTTGAGTGGCGAAAGTGTAGTTGCCATCGCTCACTTGGGTGCGTAGGCAAACGGTAACAATTCCTTCTAGGGTGATTTTGTCATCAAGCATTTTGCCCAACGTTTTGAGCTTGGTTCGCCCGAATTCATCGTGTTGCGTGTGAGCGAGAATATAAACCCGCTTGTGGTGGGGCAATCTGCCGGCTAAGTCAAATACATTCCAAGCATTGCGCCCAATGTCGGTGAATTTGTCGTAGCCTTTTTCAGTGGAGCGACGCATAAATTCATTCGCCATTAAGTATTGAAAATCGTCAATAATGATGATTTCTTTCGATGTACGTTGCATTGCTGCACATATTTTCTGGCTGTTGTCGCTGACAAAAATTGCCCCCTCTGGGTTTTCTTTGCTTACATAATTCCACCCTGTTGGGCGGAATGGTAACGGTTTGCTGATGACTTGAATTAGTAGCACTTTTGCCGGATCGAAATGGCGTAAGCTGGTCGATTTGCCCGTGCCACTTTCACCTAAAATTAGGGTTGCAATACTCATTTTTTTCTCCTAACTAATCGTCAGCACTTGGCTATCCACCAATTTTGCGCCGAGAATATCTGCCCCTCGTTTTAGGGCATTTTTGATTTCGGTTTTATTGGGTTTGACGGTAACGGTGACTAAATCTTCATCCACATTGTTGGCAAGGAAGATTTCTTCATCTAATTCCACCGCAGCCTCTTTTCGTTCGTTATAGGTGATTTTAAATAGCGGGCTTTCAATTTTCAGAATTCCCGTGGCAGACATATTCTGTTTGAGGTAGTTTTTTACCCGTTCGATGTTGTTCTGGCGGACTTTTTTAAGCGTTTGTAGGCGTTTAATTTCGCCATCTAAAATCTCAATATCACCTTCACTGTGTTTAACTAGCTTGATGATATTTACGGCTTTGTCGTTGAAATTATCGGACACTTGCTCTAAGGCGTGGATAACTTCATCGCTGGTGGCAAGTTCGGGGTCAGACATCAAGTCGGCAATGTTTTGATAAGCGGTGGTGATTTCGTACAGTTTCATTAAAACGCTCCTATCATTTGTTGGGCTTGGATTTCGGTGTGGTGGTTGGCGATTTCGCCTTTAACAAATCGCTGATAGTGAACCTTATCCAGCAGTTCGATAATTTCGTGGTATTCCAGCACATCGAGTAATCGCTCAATGTGAAGAATGCAACCCTCTTTTTTGAGTTGGCGAATTTTGGGTAAATCGGCAACTAGGGATTCAATGGTTTCTTCGGTCGTTTTCACGATCAACCTCCTTGGCTTTGTTCATATTCATCAATCGCCCGCTCTTCTCTGACTCGTCTGCGGGCTTCTGCTTGCTTTCGGAAATACTCTTCATCTTCCCTGCAATCAAAGCCACTTTCGTAGGGGCTGAGATAGGGGCTAATCATGGGTTTGCTCCTCAATTAAAGGGATGTTCAACCGCTTTTTCTTATTCCAGTAGCGAATCCGGCGGTTGAGGTGGGCGAGGGCATTGGGTCTGGAAAAGGCGGGGGCGGTTTTTTCAAGGCATTTTGCACCACAGTAGATATATCCCCGATATTGTCCGCTACTGAATCTGAATTCGGCTCTATCATTCATCTTGTACCTCCTGCTGTCAGGCGTTGTAATTGCTTTTGGGTATGGGTTTTAATCAGCTCGGCATCTTCCTCCACCACGTTATCCGGTGGCGGTAGGTGGGGTTCGATAACGTTGTAAGCCACATCTAATGGGTCAATTTCGGCTTGTTTGAAATTGGCTTCTGTCCAGAGGTGTTCGGCAGTTTGCATTGGTTCAACAGTGACTTTGCCCATTGGTACGGGGGCAGGAGGTGGGTTGCAACTTGATAGGGAGAAGGTGACGGCAAGAATGAGGAATAGGCTCACTACTGCACCTAAGAAAAAGCCTTGAAAGGCGGTTTTGAAGTAAGATTTGAAGTTCATTTTTTGCTCCATTAAATAAAAAGCCCCAAACGGGGCTTGAGTTACAACTATCGAACAACTAAGCGAGTAGAGAGTTTTGATTGAAAATTCTCATCAAGTACGATGTTGCGCAGCGCGTTGAAATCGACTGGGAAATTTGGCTGTCCGCTATTTAAAACGAACTGCAGTAAATAACTGCCGTCATCTTTCAGCACAAGCTCAAATTCACCGTTGATGATGTTTTGTTTTTCAGTTTCTGTGAGTTGGTTCATGTGGATTTTCCTTATAAAAAAGCCCACCGGTTACAGTGGGCAGAGTGGAGTGTCTCGACTAATAGCTATTAGTATCGTTATTGCCATTGAGAGCCACATTCAAGGCTTGAATAAAGGTAGTTAAACAATTTAACGGATACCCCAAATGTGGCTTTCAATGGCTGCCTTTCTTATCCTTGTAATGTTTTAAAAAAATATCCATTTGATTTTATTAGTGTTTATATACTATTTAGGGCTAATAAACTGCGTGAGATACTACTAAAATAATTTCGGTGGGTATTTGTGGCGGTAGCTTTCCTCAAAATTGAGGGGGACTATTGCCTAATTCCCGTGTAACCGTTCTTTCCCCTTCTTGCTGAACTGTTCGGAATTTCCGAACGGTTGAGAGGTAGCTCTCCTCAAAATTAAGGGGGCGGTTCAATTATTCGGCTAGTTTGTGCCTTTTTCGGATAGATTTCCGAAAATTCCGCAATAAAGGTGTGTTGCTGAATATCCCTAGATTTTCTGAATCTTCCCTAGAATATAGGGAATTTATCCTTGCAAGGCTCAAGGCTTGTTATTGCCATTCAAAACCGCACTTTCTGACATTTCTCGCAATGAATACCGAGCTTGGTAATTAAAAATCACCTTGCGGAGTATTGATTTTGGTGCTTTGTAAATGCGGTTTTGAATGCCCTTTAGAAAAGGGCGGTATCAGTCGCCTATGCTTCACGATTCACTGCCGTTGCTAAACTTGTGACGCTGATACTTCACACTGCTTGGTTCGGGCTTTCTTCCGTCCTGTTGATACCATCTCACCATTGGCAAGCGGTGTGTTTTTATCAATGATTTGTTAAAGAGCATTCCCACGTTTTCGGTGGGTGGTTTGTTTTGATGGGTGTATATTACCTTTGATAATATTATATGTAAATACCGCAAGTTATTTAATTTTGATTATTTGCGGTTATTTATTTCTAACTTGTTGATTTATAAGAAATGAGGTGATGATTAAATGCGTATTTTTTAATCAGCAAAACAAGGAAGATCGGGGCAAAATTGCAAAAAATTAGTGAAAAGTGGCCGCTTGTTGTCTGCCATTTATGTGAGACAAATTAGGTTTTGAACCCAAAAGGGGCTAAAACGGGGAACAAATCGGGGGTTAGAGTAGTAAGGGATGTAGATTTGGGGAAAAAGAAAAAGCCCGCTTGGTGCGGGCAATCTTAAAGAATAGTGAGTAGAGTGGTTTTTTGTAGGCGTCCTTTTTTCTTATTGATGTAGAGATCTTGCCCTTTACATATAACCTGTTTTTCGGTTTTATGAGCTTCGGTTGCTGTTTGGTATTGCTCTGGGGTGAGATCAATCCGAATTTCAACGGTTTTGTTATCGACCTTACAAGGTACTTGAATATAGCCACCTTCAGAAAGGTTTCTCGAATGTAGGCCAACAATTTTTCCAATCACTTCGTAGTATGGTAAGGTATATTCACCCTGATAGTATTTTGACGCAGTTTCAACCACGGCAATTTCGGCAGGGGTAAAAGAGATTTTGAAATCAGACGTAGTAATAGAATCGTCTTTAATTGGCCCAGCTTGTAGGCTAATTTCTACGGTGCGTTGCTTTTGAATGCCACTTAAACCCACGATAGCATCACATAGATTATGGCTTACTCCTTCGGGAATCAGTGATGCAAAAACAGTAGGGTCTTGATCGTAATTTTGAGCCTTTTCTTTTAGCTTATTTAAGCTATTTAATAAATTATGCGTTACGCTCCGAGAAAACGAAATCGCTTCAATTATCTCGTTTTGTTTTCCCACTTCAATATTTTCAACAGGATAGCAGAGATTGATGATATAGCTGCCAACCTGTGTTTGCCCAAGACGAATTTGATCCATAAACGAGAGAACATCTTTACCTCCTGAACCATTGCTAAATAATGATTTTTTCTTTTTGGCGGAAAGAGCGAGGGCATGGATAAGATTTTTCGTCTTTTCAAAGAGTTTTACACCATCATTTAATGGAATGGTACCATCTTGGACACTTTTCCCTACAACACGAATAGAAATGAGATCATTATGTTGATTCATAATTTTACTCAACATAAGGTTAGGAGAAATATTTTCGTATTCTGCAAGACGTTGCAATGCCCGTGTGAGGCTTTCTTCTTTGTCTACGGTTTCTTCTTTGGGGAGTGTAATTTCCCCTAGAAATTGATTACCTTTAAATTTCCGCCAAATCACACTATAAGGATGTTCAAAGTCAATACACCAACCGTGTGTTTCTAAATAGCGAGCAAAGTCAGTAATTGACAAGTTATGCAGTGCTTTCTTGTTCATAAACTCTCTCTTGTTCTCGCTTTTTCAAGCATTTTGGTTAAGGTATCAAGCGTTAAACGCTGTGTAGCAAGGATATGTACGGTAACGCTATTTTTGTTTTTCTTGTTGGGGAAATTGGCTAATGATAGCCAATAACAGTGTCTTTTTAAAGCCATAAATTTCTTTTTATGGCAGAGCCATTGTGTTGGAGACGGGGGAAGATCAAGGACGAGTAGATAGCGTGGGAATTGATACCCCATTCGCCGCAAGTCGTCATAATTTTTCTTTTTCAAGTTAAAGGCGGCTTTGCCATTTTCGAATTTTAACCCGCTTGTTGATTTTAGTTGAAAACAGACACGCGGATCGATGACAGCTTGTGGCTTCTTCGGGTCGTAAGGAAATAGCGTATGTGCTTCAATATCGACACTATGATCATCTACTTTTGGGGGAGAATAATTAAACCCACAGACAGCAATCATTGCTTGAATATAAGCGATATTAAACTCTTCCATTTGCTGAGTAATATGCATATTTTCCCCTGTTTTAATTTGGTGTAACGCCAACTAATTAGATTTACCCAATAAAATTCAACTTCTGGCTTTGGTGAACTTTGACTTTCCCGTGGATGAAAAACAGTTCTTCGTGGGTGATTTTCCATTCTTTGTATTGTTCGTTATCGGATATGACGAGCAAGACTCTTCCTGCTTTTTGTAAGCGCTTAATGTAAGTATGCCCATCATAAGTGAATACATAAACACCATCGCCATCAAAGCTGGTTATAGTAATATCCACAAAGGCTAAATCACCGTGCGAGAAGGTCGGAAACATTGAATCGCCTTTTATATTAACGATCTTCATATTGTCAGGATTTAACCCGCTATATATTTCATAAAATTGTGCGGGGTTATAGCGTACTTGCCGAATAACTTCGGTGAGATCTGTTGTTACTCCAAAACCGGCACTCACCTCAACATCAAGTACATCAATAGCAACAGCATCATCAACAAGCTGGATAGCGTATTTATTCATCTCATCTTCATTGATCATCGTTGCCATTTCAGCAATTTCTAATGCCAAACGTTCACTAAATTCTCCTACGGTAACGTGTAATAGTTTTGCGAATTTCGTTGCAATAGAAGCATTTAATGAATTTGTTCCTGTCAGGTAGTGATTTACTGCGCCTTGGCTAATGCCGAAATTTTCAGCAACGCTCGCTTGGCTTAATTTCAGCTCACTTTTCTTAGCATCAAAAATTTCTTTCAATTTTTCACATTCGAGCTTTTGCTCTTCCGTTAGTTCTTTTTTCTTTTGTACAGACATAAATACCTCTTTTTTAGCAATCCTATAACTTACGGTTATAAAAGTAAAACAACCGCAAGTATTTACAAATAAATTATTTAAGGTAATATATAGCTCTATTTATCCACTGTGAGGTTTTATGAAACGCATTTCACTTGATGAATACGCTAAAACACACGGGCAAGGCAAAACTGCAAGGGACTTAAATGTTACACAAGCAGCAATTTGCAAAGCCTTACAAGCTAAACGGAACATTCATATTTTTGTTGATAGTGCAGGTTCTGTTATTCGAGGAGAAGAAATCAGACCTTTTCCGCACCAGCAAAAATAATTTACTCCTACCACCCAAAAAGAAAACCACAAAATCCCATAGGAAATAATGGCGATGAAACAAACGATTATCGGAATGATAGAAAAATGCACAGGGGGCAAGCCAGCGGTGGCGGGCTTTCTGGGCTTGACGGAGCAAGCATTGAATAACCGCTTGTATCAAACCAAAGGACAACGCTTTACGGATGAAGAGCTGATTGCGATTGAACAAGAATATGGCGTGAGTGATTGGTCGGACGAAATCAATCGCCGGTTAGGTAAGGTGAGCTTTGCCGTGCCGAATATGGACGAGTTCGACCATACGGAGCTTTCTACCTTGCAACTGCAAGAGCTGGCATCTCGTGGAATGTTATTTGAAAAGCTGAATGAGTTTTTGGCAGACGGCGTTTTGACGGGCGTGGAAACGAGCATTCTCCGCAAGTTATTGCACCGCTCACAAACCGCCACCGGTAAAACCATTGAAGCGACTATCGCTTTGCACAGTAAATAAAAAACCACTGTTAGGGCGGTGGCTAGTAGCTCAATCTTTCTTAAAGAATTTAAGCAAAGAGATCTCGAATGAGTGCAAATAACATTAGGTGACCTATGAAGAAACTTTTAGAACAACTGAGAGATTTTTATCTCGGCGATCAATTTATATATGTTCACATTGTAGCAGTAATGTTACTGGTGTGGTTATTTTTAGCATAAAAAAACCACCGCTGTAACGGTGGTAATTCAAGGTAAAAAATAATGCAAAAAACGGAATTATTATCTACTAATCGGAAAGAAAATGCAAGCGTTGTGATGAGTAGCATTGAAATTGCGCAGTTGTGTGAAAAACGCCACGACAATGTGATGGCGGATATTCGCATTATGCTTGAAACGCTCAAAATTCAATCTCCTGATTTTTCAGGAGATTACATTGACAGTAAAGGTCGCACCTATCCTTGTTTTTATCTCCCTAAGCGAGAAACAATGATTTTGGTGTCGGGTTATCGTATTGACCTGCGGGCCAAAATTATTGATCGCTTAGATGAATTGGAAAAAGGCAAACAAGAGGTCGCTTTACCGCAAAATTATGCAATGGCATTACGTCAGCTTGCGGATACCGTGGAGCAAAATCAGCAACTTTCTTCACAAATCACTTCAATGGAGAGTTATTTCCGAAACGGTATAACCGCACCTCAATTTGCCAAAGGCTTGAATGGCGTTAATTCTCAACAAATCAATGAACATTTACGTCAAGTTAAGTGGTTATATAAAGATTCTACGGGAGATTGGCGAGTGTCGTCTTATGCAAGAGATCGCTATATGACCGAAGAAACCAGTGAGATTAGTGCTCACGGTAAAGATCCAATTATCAAGTATAAGCCAACCTTACTCAAAAAAGGTGCAGCAAAACTTTATGAATGGTACACGCAAGGCAAGTTAACGATGAAAGCAAATTGGAACGGTGAATTTACACAAGATAAGGCGGTGGGGCTATGAGTATGCTTTTAATGGTTAAGGCAATGAGCCTTAAAATTGGTAATCCTGCTCGTAAATTAGTGCTATTAAAGTTAGCGGATAACGCTAACGATCAGGGCGTTTGCTTTCCAAGCTATCAATATATTGCTGATGCTTGTGAGATTAGTTTGCGTAGTGCAAAAGAGCATATCAAGGCACTGATTGAAATGGGCTTGGTCAGTAAGAAAATGCGTAAAAATCAGGATGGAAACCAGTCCAATTTGTACTACTTACATCTTGAAAAGGGTGGTGCAGAATTTGCACCACCTAGTGCAGAATCTGCACCGCAAAATGCTGAAATTTGCACTACCCCTAGTGCAGAATCTGCACCCATAACCAGTCACTCTTTTAACCAGTCATTTAACCATACTTCTTCGTCGCAACAAGTTGCAACGGCGGAAAAACCCAAACAGAAATTTTCTGATGATGACCTGAAAACCGCCCAGTGGATTTTCGGGTTAATCCAAAATCTCAACCCCAACGCCAAAAAACCGAACCTAGAAACCTGGGCAAAGGACGTTCGCTTACTGCGAGAGGTGGATAAATGCACCCACCGTGAAATCTGCGAATTGTTCCAGTGGGCTAACCGTGATTCGTTTTGGCAAGCCAATATCCTCAGCCCTCGCAAACTGCGTGAAAAATGGGATCAGCTTGTGATGAAACGCCAATCGCAAGTGTCGGGTGCTCAGCAATCCCCTGGGGAGCGTGAGCGTATTGGACAAAGCCAAAAAGGTTGGCTGAAAGGGCGAATTCTGAATATCGGGGGGCAACAATGCCAGGTAGAGTAATTCCTCAAAATACTGTTCTCGCGACGCTTTCCGCAGAGCGTGCTGAACGTGCCGAATCGATGATTGATGAAGTATTTGAAGAGCTTAAAGCCACTTTCCCAGCTTGGAAACACGCTTTTGAAACCTTAGCCGAATTTGAACGAGCCAAGCAAATTTGGTTGGAAAAATTGGTGGAAGAACGCATCACGCCAACACAGCTTAGAGGTGGGTTGAACAAAGCGAAAAACGCCACGGATCCCTTTTTACCTAGCGTGGGCAAATTTATCTCTTGGTGCAAAGGTTCTGACTATCACGCTCACGGCTTGCCAGAACCCGCGGAAGTACCCGGGTTATTAGCTCGCTTTCGAATCAGAGAGTTTAAGCCGATGGACTACCGTTCCAATGCGGAATACTGGTTGCTTTCAGGATTGGAGCAAGGGCAGAAAAGGGGCTTTTGGAAGCCCGAGCGATTGGAAAAAGAGATTGCCTCGGCGTTAGATGCCATGCTCGACAAAATTAAGTCCGGTGTGATTTATGCGCCCCCTGAAACGGCGGAATTACCCAAATCAGTGAGAGTAAGACTGACCCCAGAACAACGTAAAGCGGCATTTAATCGACATTTCGGGCGATTTTTGAGAGGCAAAAATGCAAATCCAAATGATTAAAGGGGCAGACGGGGTTTTTGCTCCCGCCTTTGAAATGGACTTGCCGGCGCTGCAAGGGTTTAAGACGGGGGAGATGTACTCCGTTGAGATTAAACGCTCACGCAATCCGCAATTTCATCGCAAGGTGTTTGCCTTTTTTAATTTCTGCTTTTCACACTGGACGGCTGAACATTCAGCCTTGCAGTTTCAAGACGAGCGGTCGCAGTTTGAAACGTTCCGCAAGCATTTAACCGTGCTGGCTGGCTTTTACGAACAGACGTGGAACATCAAGGGCGAAGTACGGATTGAGCCGAAAAGCCTTGCTTACGGCAATATGGAACAGGATGAATTTGAGCAGTGCTATTCCGCTTTGATCAACGCTGCATTAAAGCACGTTTTCGGCAATACCACCGATGAGAATGTGATTAGCCAGTTGTATTCATTTTTTTAGCGAAAAAAGACCGCTTGCACGGGCACAAGCGGTCGGATTTAGGGGGAAATTTGTTAATGGCTTGGTAAGCCGTCAAGTAGGCTCAACATTCCCCGCACAAAGCTAATCCGTTCGCTTTTCGCTTGGATGTATTTTTTTGCTTTATCTAGGGCATTTTCTGCTGGGCGGTGGAGATTGTAGAGATAGTGTCCGCCGATGTGCTTATCAATATCTCGGGCAAGCCATTGATAATCTTGGGTAAATATCTTGCTAGCCATTTCGTGTCCGCCGTTAAGAGAATGATAAAGGCTGACGATAATTTGTAGGGCTTCTTCTTCGGCTTCAACAAGCGGTCGATTTTCGGGAAGATTTTGCGAGTACTGTCCCGTTTTACGGATTTGTGGTAACACTTCTTCAAATACCCACGCTTCAAAGGGTTCGGCTTCTGGCTTGCGTGATTTGATGATTAAGCGGTAAAGGTTGGGTTCGTTGATGAACGTTAGCTCTTGTTTTCCGCCTTCCGTAAGGGAGTAACGTTTCGTTACCCCCTTCTCTTTGCAATGATCTTTTAGTGCTTTACTGTCATTTGTATAGCCGAGAATATCGCAGACATCTTTACCGCAGAACCAGTATTCTTGATTTGGATCGGTAACGACACGAACTTGGGAAGATTTAAAACAGAATGATTGGAATTGAATTTGAGTTGACATTGCTTTGTTCCTCTACGAAAAGAATTGGGTAGTCGAGTGGTTCGTAGGCTGAACAAAGACAGCTGGACGTATTCCCCTTTCGGGTATTGTATTAGTCGCCCACTCGACATTGATAAAAATTTCTTTTTTGATCTTAATTTTGTTTGGCAATAACAAATTTTAGATACAAAAAAACCGCTAGTCTGACGGGTGCGGATTTCCGCTTTGTTTATAAGGCTACGACACCTTGAAGAAAAGAGTAAACAAAAAGCCCCTTGGTGTCAAGGGTAAGGAGTAAAAATGGCAGAGAAATACAAATGCCCCGATTGTGGAGCGGATATGTCGGATTGGCGGTCTTTTCCAGAGAAAACCGAGATAGACAAAGCCAGGCCGTTTGAATGTTCTGGATTTCGTTGCGGTAAGCGGTGGAGTGAGGAGGAGATTATTAACTTACAAGATTTTAGTGAAGGAGAAAATGAATGAATTGGGAGTTGATCGTGGCTTTGTTGGGATGTGCTTTTTTCTGGGCATTTATGACTTGGCTAATTTGCATGGGGGTATAAATGGCTGATTTAAGAAAAGAAGCCAAAGGGCGGGAATGTCAGGTGCGGTTAGTCGGTATTTGCAACGGCAATTCAGAAACTGTGATTTTGGCACATTACCGTATGGCGGGGCTCAATGGAATGGGTATAAAGCCCAATGATATTTTCGGGGCTTGGGCTTGTAGCTCTTGCCACGATGAGATAGATCGTCGCACTCGTCATTTAGACACAGATGAAGCTCGCTTAGCCCATGCCGAAGGTGTGTTCCGCACGCAGGCGATTTTAAAGAGGGAAGGGAAACTATGAGCGAGTTCGTAGAAATTGAATTACCGTACCCTCCTAGCGTAAATCATTATTGGAAGCATACGAAACAAGGGCGACATTATATTTCACCCAAAGGTAAAGCTTACCAAAGTCAAGTATTTGTAGCATGCTTGGGGCATTTACCCTTTCAGAAACCCGTAGCAATTAGCGTAGATGTTTACTTGCCTGATAATCGTAAGCGGGATTTAGATAATCTGTGGAAAGTACTGCTTGATAGTCTTGTAAACGCTCAGATTGTCGCAGACGATTGTTGGCAATATTTACCGAAGCTCAGTATAGAAGCCAAAGGCATAGAAAAGGGAGGGAGGATTGTTGTTAGAATGGAGGAATGTAAAAATGAGCAGTGTATTGAGCGATGAGAAAAAGGAATGGGTGCAAACTCGGTTGAATGAATGGGGCGCTTGGGCGTACAGTGGGTTAGATTTTGAAAGCCGTACGAATATGATTGCTCGCTTAATGCAACAGGCAGATGCGGAAGCCGTGGTCGAACCCGTCAGAGAGCGTTGTGATGATGAGCTTGGGTTAGTGATTAGTTCGGTGGTGGGATATTGCATTAAGAACCCGTGTCCGCAAGATTATAAATACCTTGAAGCGAAGTATGTTTATGGCTGTTCAGTGTATGCGATTGCGAAATATCAGTGGGCAAGGGATAAGTCAGTCACACAAAGAACGTGGCGTAATCGAATATCCCAAAGTCTAGAAGCAAGTGAATGGATTGTCGCTAAATTTCTCGATTCTGCCATTAAAAATCATAAAAATGCGGTTAAGTTACGGAAATTTGCATTTTCTTAAAAGTTTTTCTTGAAATCATTTCCCAATTTCCATAGAATATCTGTAATGGTGGTCGTAGTGTAAGTAAATCACCTTAATTAATTTCACAGCCCTGATCGGAAACGGTCGGGGCTTTTTGTTAGCAAAAAATAACCCCCAACAACGGCAAATTGCTGGGGGTTTTCATTAACCATTGAATCGGAATGATTAACGAAGATGATGAAGTATAACCCAAAACATCAAGTAAAGGTAGATGGAAAAATGAGTACAGAAGCAGCAAATACAGTTGGGAAAATGTTAGCGAGTGCGGCGATTATCGCCTCAATGGGGTTTGCAATTGGCTTTGTGTTGATCGGCTTGGGTGTTTATTTGAATTAGAATTTAAGGGCATCATCTAACGGAAAGATAGCGGTCTCCAAAATCGTCAATGGGGGTTCAAATCCCTCTGCCCTTGCCAATTTTCAGCTCACGCATTGCGTGGGCTTTTTTTATACCTCAAATCTGGGGTGGAGTATGAATTTTATGCCGGAGAAGAATCCTGATATTTGGATGCAAATTGCGGCGTGGTGGGCAACCCATCACAACTCCCTGTGCGGTTTTACGGCGGGGTTTGTCGTCGCACTAGGGCGTTCGTTTCTTTATGGTAAAGGGTCGTGGCGGAAAAAATCTATCGAGGCGATTTTGTGTGGGATTCTTGCCTACACCGCTCGTCCGATATTGCTGTATTTCCAATTAAGCGAAGAGTGGATTACGCCAATTGGTGCCATGCTTGGCTTGGTAGGGATTGATTTTATTCGTGCCACATTTTTAAAAATCATTAATAAGAGGGTCGAAAATGAGTAATTTTCAATTAAGCGACGTGAGCAAGAAAAATTTGCAAGGGGTGAATGCTCGTTTAGTGGCTGTGGTTAAGCGTGCTTTGGCGATTTCCGCTGTTGATTTTCGGGTTATCGAAGGTGTGCGAACTAAAGAGAGACAACAGCAACTCTTTAAGCAAGGAGCGACGAAGACATTAAACAGTCGTCATTTAACTGGTCATGCGGTAGATATTGTGCCTTTACCCGTAGATTGGAAAAATAAATCGGCGTTTAAACAGGTTGCGAATGCGATGTTCACTGCAGCAGATGAATTAGGCATTGCGATTCGTTGGGGTGGCGATTGGAATCGTAACGGGAAGAGCGAAGACGAACGTTTTTATGACGGTCCGCATTTTGAGTTGTTGGAGAGATGATGTATTGGCGCAACCTTAGTGTCTGGCTTGCATTATTGATTTTGAGCTTGGGCAGTTGGAGTTGGTATCAGTCCAGTGTGATAGATAGCTTAAAAGCCGATAATCACGCCCAAGCTCAAACCATTACTGAGCAACAGCAAGCTAATAGCAAGTTGCAACAGGCGTTAAGAGTGGAACAACAAGCGGTCGAAAATCAGCGAAAGTTTGCTACGACCTTGCGTAAGCAGACGGAGAATAAACGTGAACAGATTAAGACGGTATTGGTTAAAGAGCCGTGCGGTGTTACTGCTTTGCCTGACTCTGTGCGGGATAGCATTAAGCGGTTGCACAAATAAGGTCATCACAAAAACGGAATACTTATTCCCACCACAGGCTTATTTAACGGCGTGTGAACGAACAGAGTTCAAGGGTAAAACCTACGGTGATGTGGTGGACTATCTCATTGTGGTAATGGGAGAAAGAGACCTTTGTGCCGGTCAAGTCGATAGTATTCGAGAATGGCAAGCACAAGCAAAGGCAGGATTTAAATCGCGTTAATGAATAGCGTGCCATTTGATAGGGGGCGTGTTGAATACTGCCCCTATCAAGATTATTTTGCTTTGTTCTTATTGAGGGCAAAGCAAAGTGATTTTGTAAACGAGAATGTAATAGATAATGAGAAATGATAAAAGAGCATCTTGGCACTACTTGTACAATCGGAATGCTTGGAAGCAGTTAAGGCTAGATCATCTTGCTAAGGAACCTTTGTGTGTTTTCTGTCTTGTAGATGGGAAGATAACGCCAGCGACCGTAGTTGACCATATTAAAGCGCACAAGGGAGATTTAACGTTATTTTTCTCTACTCATAATCTTCAATCGCTTTGCAAGTTGCACCATGACAGTACAAAACAAAAAGCAGAATTGAAACAAGTTAGTTACATTGGTTGCGATGTAAACGGGTTCCCAATCGATTCAGAACACCCATTTAACTTAGGGAGGGGGGAGTGAAAAGTTCAGCGAAAAGGTATCAAATACCGCTTGGAGAACACTGCTGAATCGCTATTCCAGTTTTTTGACCTTTTTTAACACTTTAGGAAAGTTATTTATGAGCGGAAGAAAACCCCGAAGTGATAGTACTTCGGCAAGAATACAAGCTTCAATTTCTGCGCAATCTCAGATCTTGCCGCCACAAAAACTCACAAAAAAAGAAATGCGATATTGGGAAAGTATTGTCACAAGCCGTGATAATTGGACCCCCATTGATTTAGAGCGCGCGGTGAAACTTGCGAGGCTTTATATTGAAATTGAAGAGTATGAGAAAGAGTTGCAGAGTACTAAAAGATGGTTCCTCAGTGAAAATGGATTACCAAAATTGCATCCGCTTCATGTGGTTGTAAAGGATCTTTGGGCTTCGGAAATTCAAATGTGTCGGAGTTTACAGATTCACAGTAGAGCAACACACGGTGAGAGTCGTGATCAAGTTAATAAAAATAAACTTTACCAAGAAGCAAGAGCAAATATGCAGGAAGATGACGGATTAATTGCAAGGTTGAATTAATGACGAGAGCGGAAAAGGTAATAGCGTTTATTGAAAAATATTGCCTAGTTCCTGAAGGTGCTTTAGTTGGGCAGCCGATAAAGCTAGAGAAATTTCAAAAGGATTTCATTATCAGCGTTTATGATAATAAGCAAGTGACTAACCATGGTATTTTATCTATCGGTCGTAAGAATGGGAAGACAGCATTAATTGCTTGTTTGTTATTAGCCCATTTGATTGGGCCAGTTGCTGAATTAAATAGCCAAATTGTGAGTGGCGCACTAAGTCGTGAACAGGCTTCTTTAGTTTTTAATCTAGCGGTAAAGATGGTTCAGCTCAATCCTGCTCTTGCTAAACATGTATCAATTAAACCAAGTGGTAAACGTCTTATTGGTTTACCAATGAATGTTGAATACAAAGCCTTAGCCGCAGACGGAAAAACGGCTCAAGGGTTATCGCCAGTTCTTGCGATTTTGGATGAAGTTGGACAGGTCCAAGGTAGCCAATCTGCGTTCGTCGATGCAATTACTACCGCACAAGGTGCACATAAAAATCCGCTTTTACTCACAATCAGTACACAGGCAGCAAACGATGGCGATTTGCTGTCGATTTGGATTGATGATGCAAAAAACAGTAATGATCCCCATACCGTTTGCCATGTTTATAGTGCCGATAAAGATTTAAAGATTACCGAACCGAAAGCATGGAAACAAGCAAATCCCGCCTTAGGTGTTTTTCGTAGTGAAGAAGATATTCGTAAACTCGCAGACAAAGCCAATCGCATGCCAAGTTTTGAAAATACATTTCGAAATCTAAATCTTAATCAGCGAGTGAGTACAGTTTCAACATTCGTCAGTATTGATGTTTGGAAAGAGAATGGTAACGAACAGCAAAACCCTGATGGTTTAACTGTTTATGGTGGTCTTGATTTGTCTGCTCGTACCGATTTAACAGCGTTAATTCTTACGGCGAAGGATTTTAACGGAAAAGTCAATGTTTATTCGTATTTTTGGACGCCAGAACAAGGTTTAGAAGATAGAGCTAAGCGGGATCGTGCTCATTATGATGTTTGGGCAAAACAAGGTTTTATTCGAACAACACCGGGTGCAACTGTCGATTATGGGCACGTCGTGCGAGATATTGCGGAAATTTTAAGTGATTTTGATATTGCTGCAATCGCTTTTGACCGTTGGCGGATTGATATTTTCAAAAAGGAGATGGAACTTCAAGGCGTCAATTTGCCCTTAGTCCCATTTGGACAAGGCTTTAAAGATATGTCTCCAGCAATCGATGCTTTGGAAAGTGATTTGCTCAATGGACAGTTATGCCATGGAATGAACCCTGTTTTAACAATGTGTGCGGCAAACACCGTTATTACCAAAGATCCGGCAGGTAACAGAAAATTTGAGAAACACAAGGCAACAGGAAGAATTGACGGAATGGTGGCTTTAGCTATGGCCCGTGGCATATCTGAAACAGCGGAAGCACCGCAAAATATTGATTTATTTTTACAGGACATCATCATTGCATGACAACTTTAAATGATAAAAACTGGTGGTCTCGATTTTATGATCGCATTTTTAGTGGTGGGAAGCGGTTAGATAAAGGCACATCTATTGAACCTTTTATCAGTCAGTCAACCGGGACAGGCACTACTATTGATGCCGAAAAAGCATTAAAACTCTCTGCGGTATGGGCTTGCATTCGGATTCGAAGCCAAACTATCGCATCACTTCCTCTCCATTTAAAAGGCCAAGATCGTCAAATTGCACTAAAGCATGAACTGTACAAGATTATTCATGACTCCCCAAACGCAGATATGTGTTCAAGTGAGTTTTGGGAAGCACAAATTGCCAATCTCGATTTGTGGGGCAATTCGTACAGCAGAATAAATAGAATTGGCAGTCGTGTTATTTCGCTTGATATTCTTGATCCTCAATATATGAGAGTTAAGCGAAATAATAACGGTGAGATTACGTATATCTACACAAAAGAGAATGCCGATAGTGGAGAATATTCTGAGTATGACATTCTTCATTTCAGAGGGTTTACCCTGGATGGGCTAACAGGTCTATCACCAATCAGTTATCAAGCACACTGTATGGGGATGCAAATTGATGCGAACAATGCGGCCTCAAAAGCATTTAGAAATAATTTGAAAGCGGGAGGTTTCCTTAAAACGGGAGAAAGAATTCTAAATACTGAACAGCGTAAAATGATGCGGGAAGCCTTGTCGGAATTTGGCAGTCCCGAAAATGCGGGCAAGTGGATGATACTAGAAGCGGGGATGGAGCCCGCTAATATGTCAGGTGCTTGGATAAATCCACAAGATGCCCAGTTATTAGAGAGCCGTTATTTTGGAATCGAAGAAATCTGCCGTGCTTTTGGCGTTCCTCCTCAGTTGATTTATAGCACAGATAAATCGTCTTCATGGGCTTCTAGCGCTGAGCAGATTAATCAGAATTTCCTGACTTATTCGCTCAATCCTACATTAAAGCGTATTGAACAGACAATTTCGCGGAAATTACTTAAGCCCGAAGATCGTGATAAATATTATCCAATTTTTATCGTTGAAGGTTTACTTCGAGCCGATAGTGCAGGAAGAGCCAGTTTTTATACCGCATTGCTGCAAAATGGTGTAATGACAAGAAATGAAGTTAGAGCACTTGAAAATCTACCGCCAATTGATGGTGCAGATCAGCTAACAGTACAGCTAAATCTCACGTCTATTGACAAAATTGGAAAAGAAGAAAATGACATTTAAAACAAAAGACCTTTTTTTCAAGGCAGAAGCCGTCCAAGAAGACGGCTTTTTTTGTGGCTATTGTAATACATTTAATGTGAAAGATAGCTATGGGGATATAGTAAAAAAAGGGGCATTTTTAAACTCAATTCAGGGTTGGAATGCACAAAACAAAATGCCACCGGTGCTTTGGAATCATGATTGGAATCAGCCAATCGGTGTGTGGATCTCACTTAAAGAAGATGAAAAAGGGCTTTACGGTGAAGGTCGCTTACTTGTCAACGAAGTGGCACGCGCTAAAGAAGTTCATGCGCTGATGGTTGCCGGTGCAATTGACGGCTTATCTATCGGTTACCGTTTGAATAAGTGGAGATATGAAGAGAAAGATGATGCCTTAGAACTGCTTGAAATCGACTTGAGAGAGATCTCAATCGTTACCTTCCCAGCGAATGAAGAAAGTCGAGTAGAGGTGGTTAAATCAGCCTTATCTAGAGGTAGTTTGCCAACATTATCGGAATTTGAAAAAGCCCTGAGAGATTTAGGGTTTTCAAAAACGCAAGCAACGATTGTTGCTAGTCACGGCTTGCGCAAATTGATTCAGGGCGAGCCTGAAAAAGAACAAATTAGCAACGCATTAAACATTTTAAAATCAATCAATGGAGAACATTAACCATGTCTGAACAAGAGAAAAATGTAGAACAGCTTGCCACTGAGTTGAAAAAAGCCACGGATTCAGTCAATGCCTTAGGAGAAGAGCTGAAAGGAAAAATGGCGAACGGTGAAAAAGGATTGGGCGATTTGAAAGGTCGTGTAGATGAAGCGCTAACCAGTCTAAATGAAACAAAAACACGCTTAGATGAAATCGAGCAGAAAATAACACGACGAGGTGGTGGTTCAACATCAGAGAAGTCATTAGCTCAGCGATTAATTGAAACTGAACAATTCAAACAGTTTGCAGAAGATCCTCGTTCTGGGAAATCAGCAAAATTATCAGTAAAAGCCACAATTACAAGCTTAACAACGGATGCAGCAGGTTCTGCGGGTGCATTAGTTGTTGAGCAGCGAGTACCTGGTATTGTCGCCCCCCCAAATCAGCAATTAACTATTCGTGATTTGTTAATGTCAGGATCAACAGATAGTAATGCAATTACTTATGTTCGTGAGAAATTATTTACAAACAGTGCTGCAGCCCAAGCCTCTGAAGGCGCTAAAAAGGCACAGTCTGATCTTCAGTTTGAAGAAGTTACAACAGGAGTAAAAACCTTAGCGCATTTCGTTAAAGCATCTCGTCAAATTCTTGATGATGCGTCAATGTTGCAAAGTTATATTAACGGTCGATTGGCTTATGGGCTAAAACTTGTTGAAGATCGCCAGTTGTTAAACGGTGACGGTTCAAGTGGCGGATTAACAGGTATTATGAATGCCGCTAAATCTTTTGCCGACCCCGCTAAACTAAAAACTTACTCAATTATTGATCAGCTACGCTTAGCACAGCTACAAGTGATTATGGCTGAATATCCCGCAAGTGGTTTTGTATTAAATCCCGTTGATTGGGCTAAGATTGAGTTGGAAAAAGATACGATTGGTCGCCATATCATCGGTAATCCACAAAGTTTGGCGCAACCTACATTATGGGGAGTGCCAGTTGTGCAGACTCAAGCGATGGCTGCTGGGACTTTTTTAACGGGTGCATTTAATTTAGCTGCCCAAATTTTTGATCGACAAAGTTTAGGTATCGCAGTGGCAACAGAAAATGAAGATGACTTCGTGAAAAACTTAGTGACAATTCTTTGTGAGGAGCGTTTAGCTTTAGCAATTTATCGGCCGGATGCTTTTGTGAAAGGAAGCTTAGCAGCAAAAGCTTAGTATCTTAAACCCCCGTGTAAATCGGGGTTTTTCTTTTTTAAGGTTCGAAATGTTAGATTTAAGACTGGTAAAGCTACATTGTCGGGTGGATGGCGATGAGGATGATGAATTATTGAAATCATTCATTAATTCAGCGACGGGCTTTATACAATCGCAACTTAATCGTGGTTTGTATGAGGAACGAGTGCCTGATGATGATCTTAATGGCATAGTGATTAACGGTCCTATTCGCCAAGCAATGTTGATGACTATTGCACATTGGTATGAGAATCGTGAAGCGGTATTTACGGGGGCTATTACCAAGGAAATTGAATTTGGCACTTGGCGATTGATTCAACCCTATCGAATTATGGGGGTTTAATGCACATCGGAAAATTACGTCACCGCATCACATTACAGCAACCATTCGAGACCCAAAATGATTACGGCGCATTCGTCACAACGTGGCAAGATGTCTCGACCGTATGGGCAGAAATCAAGCCAATTTCGGGGCGAGAATATTTCTCAGCTCAACAGGTGCAGTCAGAAGTCAGCACGCAAATTTGGATTCGGTACCGTAAAGGTATTGTTCCAACAATGCGAATTGAACACAACGGCAAGCACTATGAAATTATTTCGGTATTAAATTACCAAGGGTTAAATAAAGCACTTCAATTGATGTGTAAGGAAATAGCTTATGGCTAATTTAACGGTAAAAATTGCTGGCTTGAAGGAATTGGAGCAAGCAATGCAAGGATTAGGTCGGAAAACAACGAATAAACTTGCAGCTAAAGCGATGCGTAAAGGTGGGGCAATAATTCGAGATCAGGCAAGAGCTAACGCACCAGTATTGAAAGAAAAATTGCCACATCGTAAACGTGGTACTCTAAGAAAGTCGATTGTAGCAAGCACTAAGCCAAATAAAGATGGATCTGTTCGTACGATTATTTTTGTTCGAACTCTTAAAACCAATAAGATTATTGAATTTAAGGGGAAAACAGGAAAAAGTGGCACGTATAACCCAAATGATCCCTTTTATTGGCGGTTTGTTGAATTTGGCACAAGCAAAACACCGGCTAAGCCATTCTTACAGCCTGCTTTTAAGTCTAAAAAAGAACAGGCATCGCGAGAAATTCTCACGACTTTGCGTGATGACATATTACGGGAAGCTAAAAAATGATTCAGCAACAATTATTTAACGCCTTGAAGCAGTTGGTTTCAGGGCGTTGTTTTTATGAAGTCATTCCTGATACTAATCAGACATACCCTGTTATTGTGTATCAATTCCCGACTATTTTGCCTAATTCCGCCTTAGAAGACGGTGATTTAGATGATTTTACAGTCCAAATTGATATTTACAGCCCAAATCCAGACGATATTTTTGCACTACGCAAGCAAATTTTTACCGCCCTTGCGGAAAATTTTGATTTTGCTGAACGTGAAAATGATTTTAGTGATTATGAACCTGACACCAAGCTACATCGTCGGGTCATAACTTATCAAATTGCTTACGGAGAATAACCACTATGGCAACAAAAACTACCCCATTTCAAGGAACAAAATTCTATTTAGGCACAGGCTTAACCGCTGAAAAAGCCATTACTGCTTGTACTGTTTCGCCTAATGCAACCATTACCGCCGCTGGACACGGTGCGAAAGCTGGCGATTTTGTAAAAATCACTGGCTTAGGCTCACTCGATGGCTTTTACCCTGTTAAATCTGTTGCTAGCGATGTTTTGACATTGGCAAGTGAAGTAGATTGGACAGCTCAAGATAAACCCACTAATTTCACCACGGCGAAAGTCTCCGTAGTGAAATGGTCGTCAAACTTTTGTGCGATTAAAAACATTGAAGGTGATGGTGATACATTAAGTGAAGAAGATGTCACTACAATGTGTTCCGAAGGCACAGAAACCGAAGCGGGCGAAATTGAGTACGGCTCAATTAAACTCACATTCTTCTATGCGCCAGCAACGTCCATGCAGTCAGATCTTCGCAAAAAATTCTTTGCGAAAGAAACCTTCCCGTGGATGATGGTGTTAAAAAATGCCCAAGGCTCGTTATACGGCACGGGGTTCATTCAAACCTCACCAAACTGGAGTGGTGAAGTAAAAGGTAAATTTGAATCCGGCGTAACGATAAAAAAATCGAAACGTGATTATCATTTGCCTGTTTCAGCATAATTTTCATAAAAGCAGACCGCTTGTTAGGCGGTCTTCCTTCTTAAATATAAAGAGAGTGTAAAATGACTATTGGTACTCGTGAATCATTATTGGCAGAAAATAAGCCAAAATTAAAAAAAATGACCATTGGCAATGCGGAATATTTTATCCGTGAATTTAATGTTGGTGATATGAACCGCAGTTTGTATGGTCAGCAAAAAGTCATGTGTGAACTCGCTGAAGCACAGGGAATTGAATTAAATTATGATGATCCTGAAGAATTAGTAAAACAGCTGAGTAAAGTCTATGATCCATATCGTTTAGCTCGTAACTTAGCGATTCGTTTATGTGACGAAAATGGCAATAACCTCTTTGATTTTGAAAATACAGAAGATTTGGAAGCCTTATCATGCCTTGATAAATCTGTTTCAGAAGAATTAAGCCGTGCATTGATGGAAGAACAGCCAAAAAACTCACAGACCGACGCAAGTTCCAAATCATATTAAGCCTTGCGTTGGGCAAAACATTAAATGAAATCGAAGAGATGCCCGAATCACATTTCCAAGAGTATATGCTGTTTTATGAAGAACAGCCTTTCGGCTTGTGGCGTGAAGATTACCGTACAGCACAGATTTCGCATTTGCTGTCGGCAATTCATCGTGTTCCTAAGCAAAAAGCAATTACACTCAATGATTTAATGCCATTCTTTGACGATAAGAATAGCGTTGAAAATGATGAAGATGACGGCTCAGAATCCTATCTAGCAAATAGGTAAATTAGTATTGATGAATCGTTTTGTAAGTAATATAATCAATCCCAATATTATTGGATATAAGGAATATAAAATGCTTGATTTCATTAAATTTTGGGCAAAATTCTTTTTTATAATGCTCATTTCATTGGGAGCTATATTCTTATTATTCTCTATTGATTTCAGTTATATTCTTGCTTTTTTCAGTGTGTTTGCCGTATTTTTCTTAGTACGTTTAACAATAGTTGTTATGCAAACTAATAAGTATTATGACAATTTAGAAAAAGCAGAAAAAGAAAAAGCTCGTGTAAAATACGTCATTATTAAATAAAATAATAAATTCCAAATAAGCCCGCATTGTTGCGGGCTTTTTTATTGGGGGGAATATGTCATCATTAGGTGGTTTGAATATTAGTTTGAACTTAGAAACAGTTCAATTTCAGCAAGGATTGAATAAATCCGCTTATCAATCACAAAAATTTGCTCGCCAATTTGAGGCTAATTTCTCTGCTGCACAAAATAGAGTAAGACAATTTTCCGAACGTACAACCCAATATTTGAATAATATTGAACGTGCTGCGATTGCTATAAATAAAACGACTAATAAGACTTTTTGGGCGAGTATTGCTAATTTTGCAGGTAATAATCTATCTTCTGCTATCACTCAAACACTTCAATATGCGGATAGTTACACCGAATTACAAAATCGTATGCGGTTAGTTACCGATACTCAAAATGACATGGTCACGGCAACGAATATTGTCTTTGATATTTCATTGAGGACCAATCAAGCGGTCGGGGCTACATCAGAAGTTTATCAACGTTTTGCAAAAAATGCTGAAACACTCAAAATTAACCAACAACAGGTGGCGGAATTAACCGAAACGGTATCAAAAGCCGTTGCAATGTCTGGTGCAAGTGCCGCCTCTGCTGAAGCAGCTCTGATGCAATTTGGGCAAGCGATGGCAAGTGGCGAGCTGCGTGGAGCTGAACTTAATTCTGTGATGGAACAAACGCCTGCATTGGCACAAGCGATTGCTGATGGTCTTGGTGTATCGGTTGGTGCATTAAAAGAGATGGGGAAAAATGGGGAGCTTCAAATTTCAAAAGTTATTGATGCTCTCCAAAAAGTTAAATCGTCCGTTGATTCAGATTTCGAGAAACGAGTCAAAACATTATCAATGTCTTTCACGAATCTCGAAACATCAATGATTCAATTTGTAGGGCAAGTAGATACGGCTTATGGTGTGACTCAAAAACTTGCCGAAGGTGTTGAATTTGTTGCCGACAATCTTGAAGATTTAATTAAAGTTTCTACTGCATTTGTCGGTGCCTTAGCGATTGGGCATATCAGCAAATATACTGTCGAACTTGCTAAGAAGGGTATCCAACACGCACAAAACACGATTGCTGTTACACGAGAAACACAGGCTATTTATGCGAATGCCGTTGCTTTACGCCAGGCGGCACAAACAGAAATGGCAAGTCTTGCGGCTCAATTACAATTAGCTCAATCGGAGAAGACACGATATGTTTTGCGTGAGCAAATGAAAGTTCAGTCGGCACAGATTATTGCTTTAGCAGAGGCAGAAGCTACCGCAAAACGTAATTTAGCTGCGGCAACGAATTTAGCGAGTAAAGCTGCACGAGGGTTGGAAAGTGCAATGGCATTGCTTGGAGGGCCTGTTGGCGTGGTAACAATTGCAGCAAGCGCATTATTTTATTTTTCAAGCCAAGCCGATGCAGCAAGACAGAAAGCTCTAGATACCGCAGGAGCAAATGACCGTTTAAAAGAAAGTTATGAGGGGCTGAGCGCTGCAGCGTTATCGCTTAGAATTACTGAACAGCAATCAGCGTTGGAGAATTATCAAAAACAAATTCAACAACTTCAGGCTGATATTTCTTCATTAGAATCCAACTGGTTTACATCAGGCTTGCCTATTCCCGAAAGTGTGAAGAAAGAAATTGGAGAGTTGACGGATAAAATTGCCATTTTAAAAGAAAATGCCAACATTGATTTTTCTGTACTTGAGAATCAACTTGATGCCTTAGCTAAAGCGATGATTTCCAGTGGCAAGAGTATTGAAGACGTCAGAGAGAAATTTAAGTTGTTAGGCATTGATTCTAACGAAACGGAATGGATTATTGCAGGCCTTCCTACGGTACTAGAGAATACTTCAAGTAGTGCGAATACCGCGGCTCAAGCCACGATTGATTTTGCAAAAGCACAAAAAGCGTTACAAGAGAAATCTGATGATTTACGAGTGCGTCTTGAAGTGCTTACTTTAAAGAATAAAGGGCATGCCAAAGCTTCTTACGTTCTTGCTGGACTTTACAATCTTCTTGGTGAAAAAGGTGCGGAGTATTCAAAGGTTCTCAATGCGATTGCGCAGGGTGATGTCGCAGCCGCTCAAAGTGCGGCGACCGCTATTAATCTTTCTGCGGAACAACTGCAAACCATGCTTAACATGGGAAAACAAATTGAACAGTTATTTGATGTTGAGCAAAAGACAATCAAGGTTGAAGCAGAGATTAAAGAAAAGGCGTTGAGCACTAAAAAAACAAAATTACCTAAACAGAAAAAATCAAAAAATAGTGGCGAAAATGCGCGTGAAAATTGGCTTTCATTCTATGATGAATTACGCAAAAAAAGCGGTTCAAGTCTGAATGAAATCAATCTTGAAGAAAATCGCATGTTCCAACGCCTTGAAGAACATATGAAAAAAGGTGTGGTTTCACATATCGAATATGAGACGGCTAAAACCGCGATCACACAAAAATTTGCGAAAGAACGCTTGGAATTAGCGGGTAAATACGCCCCTGAAAAGCTACTCTCCGCAAATTTAAAAGATGAATTAGCGACTATTCAGGAATTACGTAAAGCCGGCCAATTAACTGACAGCGAATATCAAATTGCAGAACAGCAATTAAAATTTGATTATGCTCAAAATAAATCACAGCAAGCTATTACGCCGTCAGATCAAGTGCGAGGTATTTATGATTCTGAACAAGAGGCAAAAAATCAGCAAACACGAGAATTGGCACAACTTCAATCATTTTACGATCAAAAGTTAATGACTGAAGAAGAATTCCAAAAACGTAAACAACAACTCATTGCGAATTATGAAAATGAACGCTGGCAAAAAGAAATGACGCAATACGCGACAGGGCTTAATGATCTAGGTGGTGCTTTTGGTACTCTCGCTTCTGCTGTTGAGCAATCTGCCGGAAAACAATCGGCTGCTTACAAAGCAATGTTCGCCGTATCAAAAGCCTTTGCGATTGCTGAAGCGACAGTAAAACTTTCTCAAGCGATTGCTCAAGCAATGGCGGCGCCCGATTCTCTTACTCCCGTGCAGAAATTTGCCAATATGGCAGCAGTTGCATCCGCCGGAGCAAATGTGATTTCTCAGATTACCAGTGTTGCTTTTGCGAAAGGTGGACATGTACAGGGGGCAGGAACTGGCACAAGTGATTCAATTCTTGCCAGGTTGTCTAACAATGAATTTGTCATGACATCTCGTACTGTCGATCACTACGGTATTGGCTTTTTGAATGCACTCAATCAGCGACGTTTGCCTAAATTTGCAAATGGAGGGCATGTTGGTGGACGTTCTCCGAGTTACACTGGTTTATTTAATGGTGATACAAGTGGACAAAATAATGAAGTTACGATCACAATCAACATTGATAGTAATGGCAATGAAGAAACTACAGTAGAACAAAAAGCCGCTCAAGGTAAAGAGCTTGCTGCAGCAATTCAAGCGAATGTTATTGAAGTGTTGAGAAAGCAACGTCGCCCTGGTGGTTTGCTTGCATAGGAGAATGTAATGTCATTAAAAACATTACCTTGGTGTCCACAACCAGGGTACTCAGTGGAAGAAGAGCCACGGCGTAAAGTGCTTAATTTCGGTAATGGCTATCAACAGAGAATAGAATCAGGGATCAATACACTTCTTCGGAAATATTCTGTTACCTTCAAAATTCGTCATAACGAATCTGTGCAATTCCGTAACTTTATGAAAGAACATGGTGGAATTCGTGCCTTTTACTTTAGAGATGTAGCACTTGGAGGGGAATTAGTTAAGGTGATCTGCACTAAATTCCCTCGTTCAATAACTAAAACACATACGACGTTTAATTGTGAATTTGAGGAAGTGGTTTGATGCCAAAAGATCTTCCAACAAAAATGGTTCAGAAATTGCCTAAATTAGAGCAAGATGCATTGATTGAATTATGGGAGATTGATCTACGCCATATTTCACACAATCAGAATCCAGAAAAAAAGGGCGAATTATATCGCTTTCATGATGGCTTAAATCAAAGCCGAACGAATATCTGGTGGCAAGGGCAAGAGTACCAAGCCTATCCAATTAAAGCTGAGGGATTTGAAATATCAGGGCAAGGTCCCAGTTCTCGCCCTACATTGACAGTGTCTAATCTTTATGGGCTCATTACTGGGATAGCCGCGAATCTGGGACAAGGCGTCGGTGGTAAAGTGACGCGCCGCTTAGTTTATGCCCAATTTTTAGATGCTAAAAATTTTCCCAACGGGAAAAACAGTCAAGCCGATTCTACACAAGAAGCGGTGAGTTATTTCGTTATTGAGCAATTAAAAAACCTTGATGATGAACAAGCTACTTTCGAACTTGCTTCACCAGCGGAAACGGATAATGCCAGAATTCCACTTTTAATGATCACCTCAGATGTGTGCATTTGGCAATATCGTTCTGCACAATGTGGATACACAGGTGGACCTGTGGCAGATGAATTTGATAAACCCACTAAAGATCGTAAAAAAGACAAATGCTCACATTGCATTCGTGGCTGTAAGCTACGCTTTGGCGAAAATGCCACATTACCATTTGGCGGTTTCCCGAGTACGACACAATACGGAAATTAAAATGAAAATAGACGACCAAACAAGAAAAGAAATTCTAGCTCACGCTAGACAATCAGAACCGCAAGAATCTTGCGGTTTTGTTATTTCTATTGCTGATGGATTGTATTATTTCCCTTGTAATAATGTGGCAGATGACCCCGTGAATTACTTTGAAATCTCGCCTGATGAATTTATTCAAGCTGAAGGGCTAGGGCGCATCGTTGCCTTAGTTCATTCACACCCTGATTCTGAACATGCACTTGGTTTACCTTATCTCTCCACAGCAGACCGTGAATGCCAATTACGTACGGATTAGATTTTTGGCTTGTTGTGAGTGGTGAAATTCGATGTTTCCGTGCTATACCACCGTTATTAGGGCGCAAGTTTGAGAACAACAAGCAAGACTGCCGAAATATTCTGCTTGATTGCTATGCGCTATCCGGCATTGAATTGCCCGATCATTCCACCTATGAATTTAATTGGTTTGAATCGGCTAATTTATACGAAGAAGGCTTAATACGTTGCGGTTTCGAAAAATTGCCTTTTGATGAAACGCCTCAGCTTGGCGATGTTGTTTTAATTAAAGTGGGAGCAGATGTTGCTAATCACGCAGGCGTTTATCTTGGGGAGCAAATGATGATACATCATAGCGAAAGCCGTTTATCAGCTCGTGTGCCCTATGATGGTTTTTGGCTAAATGCTACACATTCAATTTGGAGACATTCACAATGGCAAAAATTACATTTCACGGCGATCTTAAACGATTTGCAGATAAACCGTTCGAGCTTGAAGTAACTTCTTTTAAAGAGTTAATGAGTGGCTTACTTACCCAAATTAAAGGGTTAATCCAATATTTACGACAAGGCTATTATAAAGTCCGTATTGGATCAAAATACTTAAATGAGGATAAAATTAAAACAAGTCCACTCTCGCTCAGTAAAGATTGCATAGTCCATTTTACACCGGTCATTTCAGGAGCAGGTAAGGCTGGCGGTATTATTCAAGTTGTTGCAGGTGTTGCTCTAATTGCTGCGGCATGGTGGAATCCGTTAGGGTGGAGCACTGCGACAGCGTTAGCAGTGGGGTTTACGGGAGCGTCAATGGCGCTTTCAGGTGCAATTACGCTTTTGGCAAAACCGCCAGACATATCAAACCATTATGAAAACAGTGAAAAGAAGCAAAGTACCGCTTTCTCTAATTTACGTAATCTTACTCCACAAGGTCGTCCTATTCCTATTCTTCTTGGCAAGATGATGACAAGCATTGTGTTGATTTCACAGGGGGTTGAGGCTTTCGATGATAATTTAGAAGAGAAATTAGAAAAATGATCAAATCATAGTAAATGGAATAAATTCGAGTATTGAATAAATGTGTAAATAAAAGGTGCATCTAAATTATTAGATGGGAATAAGTGTTAGACACAATCTGAAATTTTCATTATTAATTCGCGCTATATAAGTCCCTTAGTATCAGGGGCTTTTTTTATTGGAGAAAAATCATGGGTGGCAAATCTGGCGGAGGCGGCCATACGCCTTACGAAGAACCAGACAATCTGAAGTCAGGCCAGTATTTACGGGCAATAGGACTTATTTCGCTAGGTCCAATAAAAGGGGGATAAATGGCGTCCCTACTTTTAAAGAGCTCTATTTTGATAATACGCCAGTTCAAAATGAAGACGGGTCATTTAATTTCCCAAATGTTGAAGCAGAATATCGACTTGGGACACAAGATCAAACTCCACTTAAAGGTTTTGATTATTCAGAGCGTGAAGTGACGGTCAATGCTGAAGTTAAACAAAAAGCCCAAATTACGCGTACTGTTATTGATGCAGATGTTACACGCCTTAGATTGACGATTGGTGTAAATGCTCTGTTTAGCCAAAATGATCAAGGTGATACCTATGGTTCACAGGTTGACT
Organism: Pasteurellaceae bacterium Macca; assembly: GCA_023101485.1. Classification (GTDB taxonomy): domain Bacteria; phylum Pseudomonadota; class Gammaproteobacteria; order Enterobacterales; family Pasteurellaceae; genus LVZB01. The sequence continues at coordinate 196,872 of LVZB01000013.1, forward strand.
TTGAGATTTTAGTTAATGGTCGTTATATTCAAGGCAGAGCATTAAGGGAAAATCGAGCTCACGTTTTTTTTCGTAGTTACATTATAGACAAGCTCCCTCCAGTCCCATTTACGGTGACAGTTAAGCGTATTACTGAAGATTCTAAAAGCCAACGTTTACAAAATTCCACACATTGGATCAGTTATACTGAGATAATTGATACAAAATTATCTTACCCTAATATGGCGCTGATTGGCTTGCGTTTAGACTCGAGATATACGCCTAATTTCCCCAATGTGAATATTTTATTACATGGTGCCGAAGTCCTTGTACCTGATAGCTATAACCCACAAACACGCCAGTATGAAGATGGAATTTGGAAAGGTGGCTTTAAGCGTGCTTGGACGGATAATCCCGCATGGCACTTTTACCATCTTTTAACCGATCAGCTTCGGGTTTAGGTAAACGCCTTGGCGATTATGGCTTGGATAAATTCCAACTTTATCAAATTGCAAAATATTGTGATGAATTGGTTGATGATGGGTATGGCGGAAAAGAACCACGTATGACCTCACATATTTGGATGACCTCTCAGCGAGAGGCTTATTCAGTTGTGTCTGATATGGCTTCTGTTTTCCGTGCCATTGCAGTGTGGAATGGTACGCAATTTACCGCGATCCAAGATAGACCATCTGATCCAGTTTGTACTTATAGCCAGTCTAATGTTATTGGTGGCAAATTTACTCGCCAATTTGCAGCACAAAAAGCCATATATACTGCTGTAGAAGTCGAATATATTGATGAACGAAATCAATATCAAAAAGCGATTGAATATGTGGCGGATGACCTGATGATCGCACGCTATGGATACAACGTTAAGAAGATTACCGCATTTGCCTGTACGAGCCGCGGGCAGGCTCGCCGTTATGGTAAGTGGGTGCTAGAAACTTCACGCCTTGAGCAATGTACAATTAATTTTAGTGTTGGGCGACAAGGGCTGATGCACTTGCCTGGCGATATTATTGAGGTGGCCGATAATGATTATGCAGGACAAACTCTTGCTGGAAGAGTTCTCGATGTTCAGGGTAGAATTGTTACACTTGATCAGCCAATTGAAGTATCAAGCAACAGTTATTTGAGTTACCTCAATAATGAAATGCAGATAGTAAAAATCAGCATTTCGAATGTAGATAGTAAAAACAAAGCCATAGTTACACTTGAGCGTGATCCCATTGGACTTAATGTTATGTCTGACTGGGTATTGAAAACACCAACTCTCTCAGCTCAACTTTATCGCGCAATCGGCATTTCTGAGAATGATGATGGTAGCTATGTAATTACCGCATTGCAACATGAGCCACAGAAAGAGGCGATTGTCGATGGTAGTGCAAGCTTTGTTCAATCAACAAACACACTACATTCAGGATCTGTGCCATCCGTTGCGAATACTGATATTAACTTTAGTGAAGATGGAGTGAAATTGAGTTGGAACATGCCGGCGACTGTTGGTTCGGTTAAGTATGAGATTCGTCTTTACCGTAATGGAAAGCTCTACAAAACGTATCTTGAGTTAATCTCTCCTGAGTACACTTTTGAAAATCTACCTAATGGGCATTATATCGCTGAAATTCGAGCGAGAAATACCTATGGTCAACTATCAAATCCAGTAACACGTCAGTTTGAAATCAATCTCACGATCTCGCGCTTTGTGACAAAATCGCTCCTATTCGCGATTGAGCTGAATTGGACGTTGCCGAAAACAGCCACCGTGGGCAACTATGTTGAGATTTGGCGGAGTGTTGATAATGTCGTGGGGAACGCGACAAAAATTGCAACTTTACCATACCCACTCAATAGCCACACAATTAATGGTGTAGGGTTGAGTGAGCATTATTACTTTTTTGCGAGATGTTGTGATAAAGCTGGAAATAAAGGTGAATTTACGGAAGGTGTCTTCGGTGAAGCTGACCATAACCCAGACACATTACTTCATGCACTGGAAGGTAAAATTACGCAATCCCAACTCGGTCAAGAACTTATTCATTCCTTAAAAGCGGATGTGAATGAGGCTGTCAGTGAAGAAGCAAAAGTTCGTCAAGCTGCTGTTGCGAATGCGCTTTCACAAATCACTGCTCAGGCACAAACTACTGGTACAGCAATCAATGAGCTCAAAAAATCGGATGCTAAGCAATCAGAAAAGATCTCAACGATAACGGCCAAAGCAGAAAGTGCCTTATCAGGCATTCAGGCTGAGCAAAGAGCGAGAGTGGAAGGGGATAACGCCAATGCGGAGAAAATTACTGGGATAACGGCTCGGATGGGGCAGGCAGAAAGTGCCATTGCTCATTTACAGTCGGCAAAGGCCAGTAAGGCTGAAGTTTCTGCGATTGCACAACAGAGTTTGCAAGCTGTATGGCGCAAAGATGCACAGTCTCTCTCTGATAATGCGAAGAATCACGCAATCGAAGAAGCAAATAGATTCTCTTCTGCTCGTATTGATACTGTGGCTAAAACACTTTCTGCAGAAAAACAATCGACAGCAACAGAGATATCAACGTTACGTGCAACAATTGGTAGTATCAATGAAAGAGTTGAGGGGCTAGTTAAAGTCGAGGTTGATTTAACTAAATTAGATCAAGACACATGGTACCCTATCATTTTTACTGGCTTAAAACGCGATCAAGTTACCCGATTTAGGGTTTCCCAAGAACTTAATTATGGGGTGCATAATCCTACTTGGTCATCGCATAATTCTCATTCATTTTCATTACTTTGCGAATGGACGGCCAATGGAAATGATTGGGGGGCAATTCCAATATCACGGAATATACATGAATTTGAGTATGCTTTTGTCAAGGATGGGAAATCTCCCTTGTTAAACATAGGACAAATGACAAACTCTTCAAACTGAGTATTGTTATTTACGGGGCGGGGCGAAGTATGATGTGTTATCTCCCGCATATATTGAAGTGAGCTTGAAAACGAAAGGACATCAATTGAGGAACCAATCCATATCACCCATCCGATATGATACCAAATTTACTCCTCAATCTAGCTTGAAGAAATTAGATGCTAGTATTACAGAAAGCAAACAAGTTGTGGCTTCACTTGATGGTAAATTAAAAGCAACTCATACCTTGAAGACCCAAACGGTATCGGGAGGGCATAAGGCCATAGCGGGTATTGCATTTGGTGCTGAGAGTGACGGCAGAACAGCAGAGAGCTCGGTAATTGTCATGGCGGATAAGTTTGGGGTTGTGGCTAATACGAATGATAGTCACGTTAAGCCAGTGTTTAGTGTCGTGAATGGTCAGGTTGGTATCCATGGTGACTTAATTGTTCAAAATTCAATTTTGGGCAAACACCTTAAGGCAAACCAAACCCTTTCGTCACCGATAATTAATGGCGGTTCATTAAATATAGGTAATGGAAAATTTGTTGTGGATAATAAAGGAAATCTAACTGCTAAAAGTGGAATATTTAGTGGTTCTTTAAATGGAGCAACGGGGACATTCGCAGGAACGGTTCAGGCAACTAATATTATTGGTGCAAACTTAGCAGATTTTCTTAGTGTATCGTTACGAAAAGGAAGAAAATTAAGGACTGAGGGTAAAACATATCAAGTTCAAAAAGATATTTGGATTGGTGGGAGTGTTGGTACAATTAAGAAATGGGAAACTCAAACATCTAATATTGATATATTTGAGTGGACCGCTACCGTCAGAATAGGAAGTAGTCCTATTGATAGATTTTTTAATCCAGATATTTCATATCGAACTGATGTTGGCGTATCATATATCCCCGCAGTTCAAATTCATAATGGGACAGCAAAAATTCCTAAAAACACCACCGTTATAGTTCAGTACCGAGTAGAGGGGCATAATGGCATATCTAGCATGATAGGATGCTCTTCTATTGGAGTATCCTCCAATTCTTATTTATCTCAGACAGGTTAATTCAAGGAGCAATCATGAAAAAAATTTATTTATTATCAATGGTATTAAGCTTAACGGCTTGTATGACCCAATATAAACCAAATTACACGACTAAACCCGTGTTTTGTTACCAGCTCTCATCTCAAGAACAAGCTCCAGGTCAAAATTGTATTGGTTCTGGTGGACACAATTAATACCATTTTTAACAAACTGCATTTCGGTGCAGTTTTTTATTATTCAGATTCACAGAAGGAAATGTTATGAAATATATTGAAAAAAAACTCGAAGACAGTCGTACTGGCGCACTAGCGGTTTATCACGAAGTCACAGGACTGCAGGTTGATTATACCAACCACAGCACATTTATCACGATCTCATCGTTTGTCTCAAAAGAGAAAAAACGAAGGTAAGGAATCGCTATCAATTAATACTTTCA
>LVZB01000014.1 GCA_023101485.1 Pasteurellaceae bacterium Macca
AAAAGCGAGAGGGCAAGAAATCGGCTAGAATATCGCCCCACAGATTTTATGGAGAAAGCTCGATGCAATGCCAAACCGCCAAACAAAACCCCGTTTTAATGAATACCGCTATCCGCCATTATCTCAATCGAAAAGCACGCACAGCAACGCCCCTATTCACTTTTGAGAGCCTTTATAGCGAATGCGAGCCTTACCCCTTGGCGGAATTGCTTATCGTCTTAAATTGGCGGATTGAAGCACTAAAACAAGCGCGAGAAGAAAGCCCACATCCAAGCAATGATTTAATCACCATTCATACACTTGAAAATCAGCAGGCACGATTAACAAAGATTTACCAGCAACAAGACAACTAATTAACTCAACACCTCAAAACAAAGCCCGATATTCTTTCACCATGATGAAAAATATTGGGCTTTTTGTTTTAACTCTTTCTAAATTAGAATAAATGGAGCGTTAAGAATGATTATGATTGATTATGAACCATTAAGACGGTATGATTTTACCGCTTTCAATAAAGCAAAAGGGCGTGGAAACCCTTTATTGAGAGACTACAAGGCAGATTATAGCACGCCCTTAGCGTGTTTTTTATTATCTGTTGCTAACCCCAAAATAGATCCGCCATACGTTCGAGCTATGGGGACTATTTCACCATATAGACCGCAACCAATGGCGGATCTATTTTCAATGGTAGCACTTAATGGGAAAGGTTCGCCCTTTGCCGTTAGACCTTGTAGGACGGTTTTCCACCCCGTTAAGTGTTACCGCCAAAATCCGTGGAAAGATTTAGCGGTAATTCCTCAAAATATCTACAAGGAATTATCACCAATGATTTACACCTACCGAGCTCAACGGGGAGCAGGGGAAACGACCCGTACCCTAAATATCAGCTTTTACGCCCGCAATTTCACCGAAGCCAAAAGCAAATTACAGGCATTCAGCCCAAACCAGCCACCGCTATTTATCAAACGCTTGCCGGTAACAAAATGTTCCCAAAATCAGACCGCTTGTTTAGCGAGCCAAGGGGGGATTTATGCGTAATTCCCACCCAATCCCAAATCTACAAGACAAATTAAAACAAGAAATGGAACGCTTTACAGCTTAGGCACGATGATTGAATGCTTGGCGAGTGTCGTTCCTGATAATGAATTTGTACCGCTTAATGAAGGTTCTTTCAACTTTGCCCTAAAAAGAATCAGCCTTGATTTATTCAATGGCTTAGAGCGTATTCAAGACTTAATGGATAGCCTTAGCAAAGGGGGCAAAGATGCGTAACTCGACCCAACCCCAAGCCGAGCATTTAAACGAAGCGAGCAAAGCATTTTGGCAGGCTTATTCACTTCTTCAAATGACGGCTAACGGTATCCAAAGCAATAGCGACCCACACACGATTATTTCAGCATTAAACGGTATTTCTGCCTTAATGAATGAGGGCTTAAATCACTTGGGGGAACTATGACAATGGAACACACCTACTGCAGATTTATCGCCTACCCACAAGGGCAACAAAAGCCCGTTATTGTCGGGAGTGAAACCGAGCTAAACAAAGCCATGACCGCCATCAAGCAAGCGGTAAAAGCGAATCCACCACTACCACGCATTCACATTGAAAAAATTCACAACAGGGGGAGAACATGCGACACCTTAGCCGAAACTATGCGGACACTATCGACACCCTTGCGAGCCTTATCGGCGACCATTTAGCCGAAATCGACGAGGCAAGAATGGCGATAAAAATTCAGACCGATAAAGAGAATTTAATCCCTGATGAAACCGTCCTTGCCAATGCGATTTTACACATAGGCGAACAAGCCAAAGCCATTAAGGAGCAAGCGGAAATCTGGCTGGCTTTTCATCAAGCAGTGATGGATAGGTTCACCCAAACCAAACAGGCAAAAGCCGTTATTTTCACACAGGAAACCGAGATCACGGAGGCAGACAATGACTAACCCAAACCGCCAACCACAAAACCCGATGGATGCTTTAAAAGCGTGGAAAGCGAACCACCGCAAAAACGCCACAAAACAGCCAGAGAGCGATTTAACCGAAAAGCCAAGTAAAGATACCCGTTCACGAAGAAAACCACACAGCAAGCTCAACAAGGGGCAAAACCGCCAAGAATAAAAGATTTTCCCCAGCTTAACCGCCAATTTTGGCTTGCCCGAGAAAGTGTGATGCGGTGCTTTACGCAATACCCCGATAAATTCCACTACAAGGCGCAGTTAGCCAAAGAGTGTAGAGCTTTGGCGGAGGGATTAAAGCAAGGCGATGACACCGCCAAAACCTACCTAATCGGGCAACTTTACGCCTTAGCTGGCAGTGTAAAAACGGCTCAACGGCAAAATGAGATAACGGACACCGCTCCACAGGTAAGGGACACGCAAGCTATTGCTGATATGACTTACCTTGTTACTTTGGCGGAGAGCTATTTCACTGCTCTTCATCAAGGCGGAAATGTATTAAGGGAAAACGGCACACTATTAACGGACACGGAAATCCAAGCCGAAGCCTTTTCTGCCCTTGCCCAAGTGAAGCATTTTTTAACCCAATGGAGTGAGGCAAAAAATCATCAAAATCAGACCGCTTGTAAAACCGCTCTAAAAAGCGATTAACGCAACTTTCACTTAAATCTAATAAATCACAAGGGCAAAGAATAAAAACGCGCGAGAGCCTCTAATTTTGCCCTTAAATCGCAAATTCAACCGAAAAAGGATGATTAACATGACTTTAACCGAAAAACAAACCGAGAACACATCAACAGCAACCCAAGCCTTCACCCTTGAAATGACAACCGCCAACGGCTTGACCCGTTATTACAGCAAAGAAGATTTAATCGAATGTGGCATTTTTGGCAGTAAGACAAGCATTGACCGTTATGTCGCTATGGGCAAACTTAAAAAAATCAAATTAGGGCGTTCTGTTCGCTTTTCAGCGGAAGCCGTGGCGGAGTTTATCCAACAATGCCAACAAGATAGCCATTCAAATTAGGGGCAATATGGAAAAAAACGAGCCAAAAATCCCCCATGAAGAAATCGTTATTAAAGCTACGCTACAAGGCGGATTCTCTGAAATGGAAAGCGTACTCAAACATCATTTCACCAGTGGTCGCAATTACATCAGCACTTTAGAACGGCATTTAGGCGTGAAATTCCACCGAGAGAAAGAGCAAGCCCAAAATGGCGGATTGTATTATCGCTACACCGTGGCAGACCGCCAAACCGCCCAAAAGCTATTAACCTATGCGAACCACAAAGCCGAAAGGTATCACCGCACAGCATTCACGCAGGCAGAGATTAAAGCGATTTTGGCAAGGTTTAACCACGAAGAAACCGAATAACACAGGATACGAAAATGAAAAAATCAAAGTTTATCGATTATTCCACTATCACCGATTTACCACAACACGAGCAAGAAGCGATTAAGCGAGCGATTGAAGGCATTGCCAAAGCAGAAAATGGGCGATATTTCCCACAGCTTACCGCTCTTTTTGAGCAAATTGCTACGCAGTTAGAAGATCCAAAACAGACAGATACGGAAACCGTGTTACTGCTAGGGCGTGAATTACACACCATTACAAGCGGACTGCTAAGAGCATTGAGCCACTACCCCGAAGACATAACAAATTTATTCTTCAAAGGCGCAAGCCATAGGCAAGTTTACAAAGGATTGTCAGGGCTTGCGATTAACGACTTATTCCACCATTTTATCGGTATCGGCTTAGCTTGCGAAATGAGGCGTTTACAAGCTATCAGCAATGGCGAAATCCCCTCACAAGATGCTTACGGCAATTTAGCAGACTAAGGCGAAGAAATGAGTAATGCGAAAGGCAGACGTGGGAAACTGGCACGATACAAAGCCGTAACAGGCGGAGGGACGTTCTCAATGTTACGGCACGATCTTGTCAAAAGCCCTGAATTTATCAACCTATCCCCCTCGGCAAACAAGGTACTCACAATTCTAATCGGCACGCATACGACTGAACCTAACAACAACGGGAATTTATCCGCCCCCTTACCGCAATCTTATGAGCGGTTCGGAATGTCAGATAAAACCTTACAGCGAGCTTTAAAAGAATTGGTAGAGCGTGAATTCCTTGAAGTCAGCAAACAAGGCTTTAAATCACAGTGTACGCTTTACGCCTTGACTTGTTACCCTATCGGGGATTTTGGCGGCAAGATAGATTTAAGACCCACATCAAAGCCAAGCGATAAATGGAAAAAACATAGACCGCCAACCGCTTAACAATATCGCCTTTCATTTTCGCAATGAGGGCGATTTTTTCAGACTAATTTTTCACTGTTTCGACCAAAATTGACCGCACGCCTATTTTAACCCTATTTTTCTCTTTGACACGCAAATTAAAAACACTGCCTATGGCTAATATATTAATAGGTAAGTAAATTTTACTTATCAAAAAACCTAAAAATAGCCGTTTTTAAAGTAATTTTTACTTATCAAAAAGAAAAAATAGACAATTTAAGATTAAATTTCAAACGATTCTAAGTAAAATTTACTTATCACATAAGTAAAAATTACTTATCAAAAAATCGAAATTATAAGCGGTAGAGTGAGCGATAGCCCCCATTTTGCCTATTGCAATAGTCCCTGAATGGGATATAATAGAATTAATCCCAAACAGGACTATGACAAATGAGAATAATCGCTACCTCAACCTTGACCGCTTATTGGCAGAAACACCCCGACACAGAGCAACCGCTGAAAGCGTGGATTGCCGAGGTTCGCAAAGCACAATGGCAGAATGTTCATGAAATCAAAGCCCAATATCGCAATGCGAGTATTCTCAAAAATCGCAGAGTAGTATTCAACATCAAAGGCAACGACCACCGCTTAATCGTAGCAATCGCTTTCAAAATGGGAGCGGTTTATATCAAGTTTATTGGCACGCATAAAGAATACGACCAAATCAACGCAGACACCGTGGAGAACTAAGCAATGAACATCAAACCAATCAGAACCGAGCAAGACTACCAAAACGCCCTGAAAGCCATAGAGCCATTATTTGACAAGGAAGTATTGCCCCCAGAGGAAGAAGATTTTTTTGAGGTGATGCTTACCTTGATTGAAAACTATGAGGCAAAGCATTACCCGATTGACCTACCCGACCCAATCGAGGCAATCAAATTTAGAATGGAGCAACAGGGCATAGAGATTAAAGACCTAGACGGTATTATCGGCAAGCCTAATCGAGTGTATGAAATCCTCAATAAAACCCGACCGCTAAGCCTGAATATGATCCGCCAACTTCACAGCAAGCTAGGCATTGGGGCAGAGATTTTAATTCAGCCTACCCACGCTTAACCTACATTCCACGCTCCTCAAATTACAGGAGCGTTTTTATTTGCCTATCACTAACAACTTGAAGAAACCTGAAACGACCTCACAAAACGCCATATTCAAGCAGATAGAGACACCGCCAAGCCCGCAGTTTACCTTGATCAAACAAAGCCATTTTTGAGTAAAACCCGTTGGCATATAAGGCTTACAAGCCTGATCATAGACCGCAGGTTAACCCCTTAAAAATACCAAAGACGACCGACAACTACTATCATCACTAAACCCTTATCACATAACGGAATAGCCTTTAAAAAATGGCAAGAAGATGATGATGCCTTAACCCCGAAAAATGAGCCGAACACCACGCTCCCACAACCCCGTGGAAGCCCCACCCCGTCGGGAGTACCTTTACAAATAAACTCCCTATATTCTAGGGAAGATTCAGAAAATCTAGGGATATTCAGCAACACACCTTTATTGCGGAATTTTCGGAAATCTATCCGAAAAAGGCACAAACTAGCCGAATAATTGAACCGCCCCCTTAATTTTGAGGAGAGCTACCGCCACAAATACCTACCGAAATTATTTTAGTAGTATCTTTATGAATTTTTTAGCCTTGAATATCAATTTATTTTCAAATAAATCAATAGGTTATGCTTTTAAATACAATTACAACGCCAAACCGCACATAAAAAATCTAAACCACCCACAACACCCCAAAAAGCCTTGAATATCAAGCATTCTTTGATTTTGAGCAAATCTCAAAACACCACAATCACCCACAATAAATCACATTTTTAGGAGTATTTTTTGTAGTAATTTGTAGGAAAAAAATAGAGGATTTTTCAAAATGGCAAGACGAACATATAGTCTTAATCACACCGAGATAAGCAATGCGAAACCCAAAGCAAAGGACTACAAGTTAGCAGACGGGCAAGGCTTATTTTTAATTGTGAAAGCAACAGGGGCGAAATTATGGCGGTTTAATTATTGTAAACCATTCACCAAAAAACGAACTGAAATTAGCTTAGGGCGATTTCCTGAAGTATCACTGAAACAGGCTAGAGACAAGCGAGCAGAATACCGAGCATTATTGGCGGAGAATATCGACCCACAAACGCACCGCCAACAGGAAAAGCTAAAGGCTAAAATCCCTACACTTTTTGAAATGGCTCAACAGTGGTACAAACTAAAGGAAACTCAAATTAAACCAAACACACTAAACGGCTATTGGAGAATGCTCAATAATCATTTATTTCCAAAAAGCGGATACATTCCGATAAATGAGATTTTACCACCGATCATTAAAACGATATTACAACCTTTAGAAAAGCGAAAGGCAACCCTAACCATACACCGCATTTTATCGTTGCTTAATGAGATAATGTCATTTGCTATCAATAGCGGACTAATTGAGACGAACCGTTGCATTTCTCTTTCAAAAACCTTTACCCAACATAAGAGGCAACATTTAGCAACAATCCGCCCCGAAGAATTGCCTGATTTTCTCAATGTATTACACAACTACAAGGCATTAGGCAGGGTGAAAACGTTGATTTTGTGGCAACTGCTGACAATGACCCGACCAAGCGAGGCAGCGGGGGCAAAATGGGCGGAGATTGATTTAACCGCTAAAACGTGGACAATTCCCGCCAGTCGAATGAAGATGGGCAAAGAGCATATAATACCGCTATCAACACAAGCTATCAGCCTTTTGCGGTTTGAGTGGCAATTTTCACATAATAGCTCTTATGTTTTCCCTAGCATTAAGAGAAAAAACAAGCCCCCAAGTTCAAGAACGCAAGGGCAAGCTATCAGTGCAACAGTCTTTAGAAACCGCCTCACTGCCCACGGCTTACGCTCAATCGCAAGCACTTACCTCAACGAATACGAGCCAATGATAAATTCTGACGTTATTGAGGCTTGCCTATCCCACGTCATAGGCTCACAGGTTCGCAGGGCGTATAATCGCTCAAACTATTTAGAACACCGCAAGCCAGTGATGCAATTATGGGGGGATTATGTAGAACAATGCGCACCGCCTAACACATTCCCCAAATTCACCCTAGGAGAAGATTAAATGCCGACCTTAACCAACGACCGCCAAGAGCAATTTGCGCAACACTATGCCCGACTAGGCAACGCTACCCACGCCCTTAAAGCCGTTTTAGGCAATGAGCGAGCGGAAAGAATGCAACCGCACAGCCTAAGAGCAAGAGCCAATGAGTTAAAGAATAATTACAAGGTAGTCGAGCGAGTAGATGAAATTTTGACGGAAATGCGAGAGCGTGGCGAGGTTATCCCTCACTTTCGCCCGACAACGTGGAGTGATAAAAAAGCGTAAAGTGTGGTAATCAAAGATTGGGTACTTTTACGGTAGTGTTTATATTTAAAGATCGGGTAATATTAGACTAAGTATCTCCATAACAAGCGGTCAATTTTGGCGGAGATTTTGCGAATGAACCACGAAAGATCGTAGAGAAAAGTTGAGAATGTTTATTCTCCTTTTTGGTATCTGATTTTTCCATTCTGGAACAGTAAAAGACTGAATTTTCGGAGCAGTACGCGCGTGCGCGGCAAAAGCGAGAGGGCAAGAAATCGGCTAGAATATCGCCCCACAGATTTTATGGAGAAAGCTCGATGCAATGCCAAACCGCCAAACAAAACCCCGTTTTAATGAATACCGCTATCCGCCATTATCTCAATCGAAAAGCACGCACAGCAACGCCCCTATTCACTTTTGAGAGCCTTTATAGCGAATGCGAGCCTTACCCCTTGGCGGAATTGCTTATCGTCTTAAATTGGCGGATTGAAGCACTAAAACAAGCGCGAGAAGAAAGCCCACATCCAAGCAATGATTTAATCACCATTCATACACTTGAAAATCAGCAGGCACGATTAACAAAGATTTACCAGCAACAAGACAACTAATTAACTCAACACCTCAAAACAAAGCCCGATATTCTTTCACCATGATGAAAAATATTGGGCTTTTTGTTTTAACTCTTTCTAAATTAGAATAAATGGAGCGTTAAGAATGATTATGATTGATTATGAACCATTAAGACGGTATGATTTTACCGCTTTCAATAAAGCAAAAGGGCGTGGAAACCCTTTATTGAGAGACTACAAGGCAGATTATAGCACGCCCTTAGCGTGTTTTTTATTATCTGTTGCTAACCCCAAAATAGATCCGCCATACGTTCGAGCTATGGGGACTATTTCACCATATAGACCGCAACCAATGGCGGATCTATTTTCAATGGTAGCACTTAATGGGAAAGGTTCGCCCTTTGCCGTTAGACCTTGTAGGACGGTTTTCCACCCCGTTAAGTGTTACCGCCAAAATCCGTGGAAAGATTTAGCGGTAATTCCTCAAAATATCTACAAGGAATTATCACCAATGATTTACACCTACCGAGCTCAACGGGGAGCAGGGGAAACGACCCGTACCCTAAATATCAGCTTTTACGCCCGCAATTTCACCGAAGCCAAAAGCAAATTACAGGCATTCAGCCCAAACCAGCCACCGCTATTTATCAAACGCTTGCCGGTAACAAAATGTTCCCAAAATCAGACCGCTTGTTTAGCGAGCCAAGGGGGGATTTATGCGTAATTCCCACCCAATCCCAAATCTACAAGACAAATTAAAACAAGAAATGGACACGCTTTACAGCTTAGGCACGATGATTGAATGCTTGGCGAGTGTCGTTCCTGATAATGAATTTGTACCGCTTAATGAAGGTTCTTTCAACTTTGCCCTAAAAAGAATCAGCCTTGATTTATTCAATGGCTTAGAGCGTATTCAAGACTTAATGGATAGCCTTAGCAAAGGGGGCAAAGATGCGTAACTCGACCCAACCCCAAGCCGAGCATTTAAACGAAGCGAGCAAAGCATTTTGGCAGGCTTATTCACTTCTTCAAATGACGGCTAACGGTATCCAAAGCAATAGCGACCCACACACGATTATTTCAGCATTAAACGGTATTTCTGCCTTAATGAATGAGGGCTTAAATCACTTGGGGGAACTATGACAATGGAACACACCTACTGGCAGATTATCGCCTACCCACAAGGGCAACAAAAGCCCGTTATTGTCGGGAGTGAAACCGAGCTAAACAAAGCCATGACCGCCATCAAGCAAGCGGTAAAAGCGAATCCACACTACCACGCATTCACATTGAAAAAATTCACAACAGGGGGAGAACATGCGACACCTTAGCCGAAACTATGCGGACACTATCGACACCCTTGCGAGCCTTATCGGCGACCATTTAGCCGAAATCGACGAGGCAAGAATGGCGATAAAAATTCAGACCGATAAAGAGAATTTAATCCCTGATGAAACCGTCCTTGCCAATGCGATTTTACACATAGGCGAACAAGCCAAAGCCATTAAGGAGCAAGCGGAAATCTGGCTGGCTTTTCATCAAGCAGTGATGGATAGGTTCACCCAAACCAAACAGGCAAAAGCCGTTATTTTCACACAGGAAACCGAGATCACGGAGGCAGACAATGACTAACCCAAACCGCCAACCACAAAACCCGATGGATGCTTTAAAAGCGTGGAAAGCGAACCACCGCAAAAACGCCACAAAACAGCCAGAGAGCGATTTAACCGAAAAGCCAAGTAAAGATACCCGTTCACCGAAGAAAACCACACAGCAAGCTCAACAAGGGGCAAAACCGCCAAGAATAAAAGATTTTCCCCAGCTTAACCGCCAATTTTGGCTTGCCCGAGAAAGTGTGATGCGGTGCTTTACGCAATACCCCGATAAATTCCACTACAAGGCGCAGTTAGCCAAAGAGTGTAGAGCTTTGGCGGAGGGATTAAAGCAAGGCGATGACACCGCCAAAACCTACCTAATCGGGCAACTTTACGCCTTAGCTGGCAGTGTAAAAACGGCTCAACGGCAAAATGAGATAACGGACACCGCTCCACAGGTAAGGGACACGCAAGCTATTGCTGATATGACTTACCTTGTTACTTTGGCGGAGAGCTATTTCACTGCTCTTCATCAAGGCGGAAATGTATTAAGGGAAAACGGCACACTATTAACGGACACGGAAATCCAAGCCGAAGCCTTTTCTGCCCTTGCCCAAGTGAAGCATTTTTTAACCCAATGGAGTGAGGCAAAAAATCATCAAAATCAGACCGCTTGTAAAACCGCTCTAAAAAGCGATTAACGCAACTTTCACTTAAATCTAATAAATCACAAGGGCAAAGAATAAAAACGCGCGAGAGCCTCTAATTTTGCCCTTAAATCGCAAATTCAACCGAAAAAGGATGATTAACATGACTTTAACCGAAAAACAAACCGAGAACACATCAACAGCAACCCAAGCCTTCACCCTTGAAATGACAACCGCCAACGGCTTGACCCGTTATTACAGCAAAGAAGATTTAATCGAATGTGGCATTTTTGGCAGTAAGACAAGCATTGACCGTTATGTCGCTATGGGCAAACTTAAAAAAATCAAATTAGGGCGTTCTGTTCGCTTTTCAGCGGAAGCCGTGGCGGAGTTTATCCAACAATGCCAACAAGATAGCCATTCAAATTAGGGGGCAATATGGAAAAAAACGAGCCAAAAATCCCCCATGAAGAAATCGTTATTAAAGCTACGCTACAAGGCGGATTCTCTGAAATGGAAAGCGTACTCAAACATCATTTCACCAGTGGTCGCAATTACATCAGCACTTTAGAACGGCATTTAGGCGTGAAATTCCACCGAGAGAAAGAGCAAGCCCAAAATGGCGGATTGTATTATCGCTACACCGTGGCAGACCGCCAAACCGCCCAAAAGCTATTAACCTATGCGAACCACAAAGCCGAAAGGTATCACCGCACAGCATTCACGCAGGCAGAGATTAAAGCGATTTTGGCAAGGTTTAACCACGAAGAAACCGAATAACACAGGATACGAAAATGAAAAAATCAAAGTTTATCGATTATTCCACTATCACCGATTTACCACAACACGAGCAAGAAGCGATTAAGCGAGCGATTGAAGGCATTGCCAAAGCAGAAAATGGGCGATATTTCCCACAGCTTACCGCTCTTTTTGAGCAAATTGCTACGCAGTTAGAAGATCCAAAACAGACAGATACGGAAACCGTGTTACTGCTAGGGCGTGAATTACACACCATTACAAGCGGACTGCTAAGAGCATTGAGCCACTACCCCGAAGACATAACAAATTTATTCTTCAAAGGCGCAAGCCATAGGCAAGTTTACAAAGGATTGTCAGGGCTTGCGATTAACGACTTATTCCACCATTTTATCGGTATCGGCTTAGCTTGCGAAATGAGGCGTTTACAAGCTATCAGCAATGGCGAAATCCCCTCACAAGATGCTTACGGCAATTTAGCAGACTAAGGCGAAGAAATGAGTAATGCGAAAGGCAGACGTGGGAAACTGGCACGATACAAAGCCGTAACAGGCGGAGGGACGTTCTCAATGTTACGGCACGATCTTGTCAAAAGCCCTGAATTTATCAACCTATCCCCCTCGGCAAACAAGGTACTCACAATTCTAATCGGCACGCATACGACTGAACCTAACAACAACGGGAATTTATCCGCCCCCTTACCGCAATCTTATGAGCGGTTCGGAATGTCAGATAAAACCTTACAGCGAGCTTTAAAAGAATTGGTAGAGCGTGAATTCCTTGAAGTCAGCAAACAAGGCTTTAAATCACAGTGTACGCTTTACGCCTTGACTTGTTACCCTATCGGGGATTTTGGCGGCAAGATAGATTTAAGACCCACATCAAAGCCAAGCGATAAATGGAAAAAACATAGACCGCCAACCGCTTAACAATATCGCCTTTCATTTTCGCAATGAGGGCGATTTTTTCAGACTAATTTTTCACTGTTTCGACCAAAATTGACCGCACGCCTATTTTAACCCTATTTTTCTCTTTGACACGCAAATTAAAAACACTGCCTATGGCTAATATATTAATAGGTAAGTAAATTTTACTTATCAAAAAACCTAAAAATAGCCGTTTTTAAAGTAATTTTTACTTATCAAAAAGAAAAAATAGACAATTTAAGATTAAATTTCAAACGATTCTAAGTAAAATTTACTTATCACATAAGTAAAAATTACTTATCAAAAAATCGAAATTATAAGCGGTAGAGTGAGCGATAGCCCCCATTTTGCCTATTGCAATAGTCCCTGAATGGGATATAATAGAATTAATCCCAAACAGGACTATGACAAATGAGAATAATCGCTACCTCAACCTTGACCGCTTATTGGCAGAAACACCCCGACACAGAGCAACCGCTGAAAGCGTGGATTGCCGAGGTTCGCAAAGCACAATGGCAGAATGTTCATGAAATCAAAGCCCAATATCGCAATGCGAGTATTCTCAAAAATCGCAGAGTAGTATTCAACATCAAAGGCAACGACCACCGCTTAATCGTAGCAATCGCTTTCAAAATGGGAGCGGTTTATATCAAGTTTATTGGCACGCATAAAGAATACGACCAAATCAACGCAGACACCGTGGAGAACTAAGCAATGAACATCAAACCAATCAGAACCGAGCAAGACTACCAAAACGCCCTGAAAGCCATAGAGCCATTATTTGACAAGGAAGTATTGCCCCCAGAGGAAGAAGATTTTTTTGAGGTGATGCTTACCTTGATTGAAAACTATGAGGCAAAGCATTACCCGATTGACCTACCCGACCCAATCGAGGCAATCAAATTTAGAATGGAGCAACAGGGCATAGAGATTAAAGACCTAGACGGTATTATCGGCAAGCCTAATCGAGTGTATGAAATCCTCAATAAAACCCGACCGCTAAGCCTGAATATGATCCGCCAACTTCACAGCAAGCTAGGCATTGGGGCAGAGATTTTAATTCAGCCTACCCACGCTTAACCTACATTCCACGCTCCTCAAATTACAGGAGCGTTTTTATTTGCCTATCACTAACAACTTGAAGAAACCTGAAACGACCTCACAAAACGCCATATTCAAGCAGATAGAGACACCGCCAAGCCCGCAGTTTACCTTGATCAAACAAAGCCATTTTTGAGTAAAACCCGTTGGCATATAAGGCTTACAAGCCTGATCATAGACCGCAGGTTAACCCCTTAAAAATACCAAAGACGACCGACAACTACTATCATCACTAAACCCTTATCACATAACGGAATAGCCTTTAAAAAATGGCAAGAAGATGATGATGCCTTAACCCCGAAAAATGAGCCGAACACCACGCTCCCACAACCCCGTGGAAGCCCCACCCCGTCGGGAGTACCTTTACAAATAAACTCCCTATATTCTAGGGAAGATTCAGAAAATCTAGGGATATTCAGCAACACACCTTTATTGCGGAATTTTCGGAAATCTATCCGAAAAAGGCACAAACTAGCCGAATAATTGAACCGCCCCCTTAATTTTGAGGAGAGCTACCGCCACAAATACCTACCGAAATTATTTTAGTAGTATCTTTATGAATTTTTTAGCCTTGAATATCAATTTATTTTCAAATAAATCAATAGGTTATGCTTTTAAATACAATTACAACGCCAAACCGCACATAAAAAATCTAAACCACCCACAACACCCCAAAAAGCCTTGAATATCAAGCATTCTTTGATTTTGAGCAAATCTCAAAACACCACAATCACCCACAATAAATCACATTTTTAGGAGTATTTTTTGTAGTAATTTGTAGGAAAAAAATAGAGGATTTTTCAAAATGGCAAGACGAACATATAGTCTTAATCACACCGAGATAAGCAATGCGAAACCCAAAGCAAAGGACTACAAGTTAGCAGACGGGCAAGGCTTATTTTTAATTGTGAAAGCAACAGGGGCGAAATTATGGCGGTTTAATTATTGTAAACCATTCACCAAAAAACGAACTGAAATTAGCTTAGGGCGATTTCCTGAAGTATCACTGAAACAGGCTAGAGACAAGCGAGCAGAATACCGAGCATTATTGGCGGAGAATATCGACCCACAAACGCACCGCCAACAGGAAAAGCTAAAGGCTAAAATCCCTACACTTTTTGAAATGGCTCAACAGTGGTACAAACTAAAGGAAACTCAAATTAAACCAAACACACTAAACGGCTATTGGAGAATGCTCAATAATCATTTATTTCCAAAAAGCGGATACATTCCGATAAATGAGATTTTACCACCGATCATTAAAACGATATTACAACCTTTAGAAAAGCGAAAGGCAACCCTAACCATACACCGCATTTTATCGTTGCTTAATGAGATAATGTCATTTGCTATCAATAGCGGACTAATTGAGACGAACCGTTGCATTTCTCTTTCAAAAACCTTTACCCAACATAAGAGGCAACATTTAGCAACAATCCGCCCCGAAGAATTGCCTGATTTTCTCAATGTATTACACAACTACAAGGCATTAGGCAGGGTGAAAACGTTGATTTTGTGGCAACTGCTGACAATGACCCGACCAAGCGAGGCAGCGGGGGCAAAATGGGCGGAGATTGATTTAACCGCTAAAACGTGGACAATTCCCGCCAGTCGAATGAAGATGGGCAAAGAGCATATAATACCGCTATCAACACAAGCTATCAGCCTTTTGCGGTTTGAGTGGCAATTTTCACATAATAGCTCTTATGTTTTCCCTAGCATTAAGAGAAAAAACAAGCCCCCAAGTTCAAGAACGCAAGGGCAAGCTATCAGTGCAACAGTCTTTAGAAACCGCCTCACTGCCCACGGCTTACGCTCAATCGCAAGCACTTACCTCAACGAATACGAGCCAATGATAAATTCTGACGTTATTGAGGCTTGCCTATCCCACGTCATAGGCTCACAGGTTCGCAGGGCGTATAATCGCTCAAACTATTTAGAACACCGCAAGCCAGTGATGCAATTATGGGGGGATTATGTAGAACAATGCGCACCGCCTAACACATTCCCCAAATTCACCCTAGGAGAAGATTAAATGCCGACCTTAACCAACGACCGCCAAGAGCAATTTGCGCAACACTATGCCCGACTAGGCAACGCTACCCACGCCCTTAAAGCCGTTTTAGGCAATGAGCGAGCGGAAAGAATGCAACCGCACAGCCTAAGAGCAAGAGCCAATGAGTTAAAGAATAATTACAAGGTAGTCGAGCGAGTAGATGAAATTTTGACGGAAATGCGAGAGCGTGGCGAGGTTATCCCTCACTTTCGCCCGACAACGTGGAGTGATAAAAAAGCGTAAAGTGTGGTAATCAAAGATTGGGTACTTTTACGGTAGTGTTTATATTTAAAGATCGGGTAATATTAGACTAAGTATCTCCATAACAAGCGGTCAATTTTGGCGGAGATTTTGCGAATGAACCACGAAAGATCGTAGAGAAAAGTTGAGAATGTTTATTCTCCTTTTTGGTATCTGATTTTTCCATTCTGGAACAGTAAAAGACTGAATTTTCGGAGCAGTACGCGCGTGCGCGGCAAAAGCGAGAGGGCAAGAAATCGGCTAGAATATCGCCCCACAGATTTTATGGAGAAAGCTCGATGCAATGCCAAACCGCCAAACAAAACCCCGTTTTAATGAATACCGCTATCCGCCATTATCTCAATCGAAAAGCACGCACAGCAACGCCCCTATTCACTTTTGAGAGCCTTTATAGCGAATGCGAGCCTTACCCCTTGGCGGAATTGCTTATCGTCTTAAATTGGCGGATTGAAGCACTAAAACAAGCGCGAGAAGAAAGCCCACATCCAAGCAATGATTTAATCACCATTCATACACTTGAAAATCAGCAGGCACGATTAACAAAGATTTACCAGCAACAAGACAACTAATTAACTCAACACCTCAAAACAAAGCCCGATATTCTTTCACCATGATGAAAAATATTGGGCTTTTTGTTTTAACTCTTTCTAAATTAGAATAAATGGAGCGTTAAGAATGATTATGATTGATTATGAACCATTAAGACGGTATGATTTTACCGCTTTCAATAAAGCAAAAGGGCGTGGAAACCCTTTATTGAGAGACTACAAGGCAGATTATAGCACGCCCTTAGCGTGTTTTTTATTATCTGTTGCTAACCCCAAAATAGATCCGCCATACGTTCGAGCTATGGGGACTATTTCACCATATAGACCGCAACCAATGGCGGATCTATTTTCAATGGTAGCACTTAATGGGAAAGGTTCGCCCTTTGCCGTTAGACCTTGTAGGACGGTTTTCCACCCCGTTAAGTGTTACCGCCAAAATCCGTGGAAAGATTTAGCGGTAATTCCTCAAAATATCTACAAGGAATTATCACCAATGATTTACACCTACCGAGCTCAACGGGGAGCAGGGGAAACGACCCGTACCCTAAATATCAGCTTTTACGCCCGCAATTTCACCGAAGCCAAAAGCAAATTACAGGCATTCAGCCCAAACCAGCCACCGCTATTTATCAAACGCTTGCCGGTAACAAAATGTTCCCAAAATCAGACCGCTTGTTTAGCGAGCCAAGGGGGGATTTATGCGTAATTCCCACCCAATCCCAAATCTACAAGACAAATTAAAACAAGAAATGGACACGCTTTACAGCTTAGGCACGATGATTGAATGCTTGGCGAGTGTCGTTCCTGATAATGAATTTGTACCGCTTAATGAAGGTTCTTTCAACTTTGCCCTAAAAAGAATCAGCCTTGATTTATTCAATGGCTTAGAGCGTATTCAAGACTTAATGGATAGCCTTAGCAAAGGGGGCAAAGATGCGTAACTCGACCCAACCCCAAGCCGAGCATTTAAACGAAGCGAGCAAAGCATTTTGGCAGGCTTATTCACTTCTTCAAATGACGGCTAACGGTATCCAAAGCAATAGCGACCCACACACGATTATTTCAGCATTAAACGGTATTTCTGCCTTAATGAATGAGGGCTTAAATCACTTGGGGGAACTATGACAATGGAACACACCTACTGGCAGATTATCGCCTACCCACAAGGGCAACAAAAGCCCGTTATTGTCGGGAGTGAAACCGAGCTAAACAAAGCCATGACCGCCATCAAGCAAGCGGTAAAAGCGAATCCACACTACCACGCATTCACATTGAAAAAATTCACAACAGGGGGAGAACATGCGACACCTTAGCCGAAACTATGCGGACACTATCGACACCCTTGCGAGCCTTATCGGCGACCATTTAGCCGAAATCGACGAGGCAAGAATGGCGATAAAAATTCAGACCGATAAAGAGAATTTAATCCCTGATGAAACCGTCCTTGCCAATGCGATTTTACACATAGGCGAACAAGCCAAAGCCATTAAGGAGCAAGCGGAAATCTGGCTGGCTTTTCATCAAGCAGTGATGGATAGGTTCACCCAAACCAAACAGGCAAAAGCCGTTATTTTCACACAGGAAACCGAGATCACGGAGGCAGACAATGACTAACCCAAACCGCCAACCACAAAACCCGATGGATGCTTTAAAAGCGTGGAAAGCGAACCACCGCAAAAACGCCACAAAACAGCCAGAGAGCGATTTAACCGAAAAGCCAAGTAAAGATACCCGTTCACCGAAGAAAACCACACAGCAAGCTCAACAAGGGGCAAAACCGCCAAGAATAAAAGATTTTCCCCAGCTTAACCGCCAATTTTGGCTTGCCCGAGAAAGTGTGATGCGGTGCTTTACGCAATACCCCGATAAATTCCACTACAAGGCGCAGTTAGCCAAAGAGTGTAGAGCTTTGGCGGAGGGATTAAAGCAAGGCGATGACACCGCCAAAACCTACCTAATCGGGCAACTTTACGCCTTAGCTGGCAGTGTAAAAACGGCTCAACGGCAAAATGAGATAACGGACACCGCTCCACAGGTAAGGGACACGCAAGCTATTGCTGATATGACTTACCTTGTTACTTTGGCGGAGAGCTATTTCACTGCTCTTCATCAAGGCGGAAATGTATTAAGGGAAAACGGCACACTATTAACGGACACGGAAATCCAAGCCGAAGCCTTTTCTGCCCTTGCCCAAGTGAAGCATTTTTTAACCCAATGGAGTGAGGCAAAAAATCATCAAAATCAGACCGCTTGTAAAACCGCTCTAAAAAGCGATTAACGCAACTTTCACTTAAATCTAATAAATCACAAGGGCAAAGAATAAAAACGCGCGAGAGCCTCTAATTTTGCCCTTAAATCGCAAATTCAACCGAAAAAGGATGATTAACATGACTTTAACCGAAAAACAAACCGAGAACACATCAACAGCAACCCAAGCCTTCACCCTTGAAATGACAACCGCCAACGGCTTGACCCGTTATTACAGCAAAGAAGATTTAATCGAATGTGGCATTTTTGGCAGTAAGACAAGCATTGACCGTTATGTCGCTATGGGCAAACTTAAAAAAATCAAATTAGGGCGTTCTGTTCGCTTTTCAGCGGAAGCCGTGGCGGAGTTTATCCAACAATGCCAACAAGATAGCCATTCAAATTAGGGGGCAATATGGAAAAAAACGAGCCAAAAATCCCCCATGAAGAAATCGTTATTAAAGCTACGCTACAAGGCGGATTCTCTGAAATGGAAAGCGTACTCAAACATCATTTCACCAGTGGTCGCAATTACATCAGCACTTTAGAACGGCATTTAGGCGTGAAATTCCACCGAGAGAAAGAGCAAGCCCAAAATGGCGGATTGTATTATCGCTACACCGTGGCAGACCGCCAAACCGCCCAAAAGCTATTAACCTATGCGAACCACAAAGCCGAAAGGTATCACCGCACAGCATTCACGCAGGCAGAGATTAAAGCGATTTTGGCAAGGTTTAACCACGAAGAAACCGAATAACACAGGATACGAAAATGAAAAAATCAAAGTTTATCGATTATTCCACTATCACCGATTTACCACAACACGAGCAAGAAGCGATTAAGCGAGCGATTGAAGGCATTGCCAAAGCAGAAAATGGGCGATATTTCCCACAGCTTACCGCTCTTTTTGAGCAAATTGCTACGCAGTTAGAAGATCCAAAACAGACAGATACGGAAACCGTGTTACTGCTAGGGCGTGAATTACACACCATTACAAGCGGACTGCTAAGAGCATTGAGCCACTACCCCGAAGACATAACAAATTTATTCTTCAAAGGCGCAAGCCATAGGCAAGTTTACAAAGGATTGTCAGGGCTTGCGATTAACGACTTATTCCACCATTTTATCGGTATCGGCTTAGCTTGCGAAATGAGGCGTTTACAAGCTATCAGCAATGGCGAAATCCCCTCACAAGATGCTTACGGCAATTTAGCAGACTAAGGCGAAGAAATGAGTAATGCGAAAGGCAGACGTGGGAAACTGGCACGATACAAAGCCGTAACAGGCGGAGGGACGTTCTCAATGTTACGGCACGATCTTGTCAAAAGCCCTGAATTTATCAACCTATCCCCCTCGGCAAACAAGGTACTCACAATTCTAATCGGCACGCATACGACTGAACCTAACAACAACGGGAATTTATCCGCCCCCTTACCGCAATCTTATGAGCGGTTCGGAATGTCAGATAAAACCTTACAGCGAGCTTTAAAAGAATTGGTAGAGCGTGAATTCCTTGAAGTCAGCAAACAAGGCTTTAAATCACAGTGTACGCTTTACGCCTTGACTTGTTACCCTATCGGGGATTTTGGCGGCAAGATAGATTTAAGACCCACATCAAAGCCAAGCGATAAATGGAAAAAACATAGACCGCCAACCGCTTAACAATATCGCCTTTCATTTTCGCAATGAGGGCGATTTTTTCAGACTAATTTTTCACTGTTTCGACCAAAATTGACCGCACGCCTATTTTAACCCTATTTTTCTCTTTGACACGCAAATTAAAAACACTGCCTATGGCTAATATATTAATAGGTAAGTAAATTTTACTTATCAAAAAACCTAAAAATAGCCGTTTTTAAAGTAATTTTTACTTATCAAAAAGAAAAAATAGACAATTTAAGATTAAATTTCAAACGATTCTAAGTAAAATTTACTTATCACATAAGTAAAAATTACTTATCAAAAAATCGAAATTATAAGCGGTAGAGTGAGCGATAGCCCCCATTTTGCCTATTGCAATAGTCCCTGAATGGGATATAATAGAATTAATCCCAAACAGGACTATGACAAATGAGAATAATCGCTACCTCAACCTTGACCGCTTATTGGCAGAAACACCCCGACACAGAGCAACCGCTGAAAGCGTGGATTGCCGAGGTTCGCAAAGCACAATGGCAGAATGTTCATGAAATCAAAGCCCAATATCGCAATGCGAGTATTCTCAAAAATCGCAGAGTAGTATTCAACATCAAAGGCAACGACCACCGCTTAATCGTAGCAATCGCTTTCAAAATGGGAGCGGTTTATATCAAGTTTATTGGCACGCATAAAGAATACGACCAAATCAACGCAGACACCGTGGAGAACTAAGCAATGAACATCAAACCAATCAGAACCGAGCAAGACTACCAAAACGCCCTGAAAGCCATAGAGCCATTATTTGACAAGGAAGTATTGCCCCCAGAGGAAGAAGATTTTTTTGAGGTGATGCTTACCTTGATTGAAAACTATGAGGCAAAGCATTACCCGATTGACCTACCCGACCCAATCGAGGCAATCAAATTTAGAATGGAGCAACAGGGCATAGAGATTAAAGACCTAGACGGTATTATCGGCAAGCCTAATCGAGTGTATGAAATCCTCAATAAAACCCGACCGCTAAGCCTGAATATGATCCGCCAACTTCACAGCAAGCTAGGCATTGGGGCAGAGATTTTAATTCAGCCTACCCACGCTTAACCTACATTCCACGCTCCTCAAATTACAGGAGCGTTTTTATTTGCCTATCACTAACAACTTGAAGAAACCTGAAACGACCTCACAAAACGCCATATTCAAGCAGATAGAGACACCGCCAAGCCCGCAGTTTACCTTGATCAAACAAAGCCATTTTTGAGTAAAACCCGTTGGCATATAAGGCTTACAAGCCTGATCATAGACCGCAGGTTAACCCCTTAAAAATACCAAAGACGACCGACAACTACTATCATCACTAAACCCTTATCACATAACGGAATAGCCTTTAAAAAATGGCAAGAAGATGATGATGCCTTAACCCCGAAAAATGAGCCGAACACCACGCTCCCACAACCCCGTGGAAGCCCCACCCCGTCGGGAGTACCTTTACAAATAAACTCCCTATATTCTAGGGAAGATTCAGAAAATCTAGGGATATTCAGCAACACACCTTTATTGCGGAATTTTCGGAAATCTATCCGAAAAAGGCACAAACTAGCCGAATAATTGAACCGCCCCCTTAATTTTGAGGAGAGCTACCGCCACAAATACCTACCGAAATTATTTTAGTAGTATCTTTATGAATTTTTTAGCCTTGAATATCAATTTATTTTCAAATAAATCAATAGGTTATGCTTTTAAATACAATTACAACGCCAAACCGCACATAAAAAATCTAAACCACCCACAACACCCCAAAAAGCCTTGAATATCAAGCATTCTTTGATTTTGAGCAAATCTCAAAACACCACAATCACCCACAATAAATCACATTTTTAGGAGTATTTTTTGTAGTAATTTGTAGGAAAAAAATAGAGGATTTTTCAAAATGGCAAGACGAACATATAGTCTTAATCACACCGAGATAAGCAATGCGAAACCCAAAGCAAAGGACTACAAGTTAGCAGACGGGCAAGGCTTATTTTTAATTGTGAAAGCAACAGGGGCGAAATTATGGCGGTTTAATTATTGTAAACCATTCACCAAAAAACGAACTGAAATTAGCTTAGGGCGATTTCCTGAAGTATCACTGAAACAGGCTAGAGACAAGCGAGCAGAATACCGAGCATTATTGGCGGAGAATATCGACCCACAAACGCACCGCCAACAGGAAAAGCTAAAGGCTAAAATCCCTACACTTTTTGAAATGGCTCAACAGTGGTACAAACTAAAGGAAACTCAAATTAAACCAAACACACTAAACGGCTATTGGAGAATGCTCAATAATCATTTATTTCCAAAAGCGGATACATTCCGATAAATGAGATTTTACCACCGATCATTAAAACGATATTACAACCTTTAGAAAAGCGAAAGGCAACCCTAACCATACACCGCATTTTATCGTTGCTTAATGAGATAATGTCATTTGCTATCAATAGCGGACTAATTGAGACGAACCGTTGCATTTCTCTTTCAAAAACCTTTACCCAACATAAGAGGCAACATTTAGCAACAATCCGCCCCGAAGAATTGCCTGATTTTCTCAATGTATTACACAACTACAAGGCATTAGGCAGGGTGAAAACGTTGATTTTGTGGCAACTGCTGACAATGACCCGACCAAGCGAGGCAGCGGGGGCAAAATGGGCGGAGATTGATTTAACCGCTAAAACGTGGACAATTCCCGCCAGTCGAATGAAGATGGGCAAAGAGCATATAATACCGCTATCAACACAAGCTATCAGCCTTTTGCGGTTTGAGTGGCAATTTTCACATAATAGCTCTTATGTTTTCCCTAGCATTAAGAGAAAAAACAAGCCCCCAAGTTCAAGAACGCAAGGGCAAGCTATCAGTGCAACAGTCTTTAGAAACCGCCTCACTGCCCACGGCTTACGCTCAATCGCAAGCACTTACCTCAACGAATACGAGCCAATGATAAATTCTGACGTTATTGAGGCTTGCCTATCCCACGTCATAGGCTCACAGGTTCGCAGGGCGTATAATCGCTCAAACTATTTAGAACACCGCAAGCCAGTGATGCAATTATGGGGGGATTATGTAGAACAATGCGCACCGCCTAACACATTCCCCAAATTCACCCTAGGAGAAGATTAAATGCCGACCTTAACCAACGACCGCCAAGAGCAATTTGCGCAACACTATGCCCGACTAGGCAACGCTACCCACGCCTTAAAGCCGTTTTAGGCAATGAGCGAGCGGAAAGAATGCAACCGCACAGCCTAAGAGCAAGAGCCAATGAGTTAAAGAATAATTACAAGGTAGTCGAGCGAGTAGATGAAATTTTGACGGAAATGCGAGAGCGTGGCGAGGTTATCCCTCACTTTCGCCCGACAACGTGGAGTGATAAAAAAGCGTAAAGTGTGGTAATCAAAGATTGGGTACTTTTACGGTAGTGTTTATATTTAAAGATCGGGTAATATTAGA
Organism: Pasteurellaceae bacterium Macca; assembly: GCA_023101485.1. Taxonomy (GTDB): domain Bacteria; phylum Pseudomonadota; class Gammaproteobacteria; order Enterobacterales; family Pasteurellaceae; genus LVZB01. The sequence continues at coordinate 23,446 of LVZB01000014.1, forward strand.
CTAAGTATCTCCATAACAAGCGGTCAATTTTGGCGGAGATTTTGCGAATGAACCACGAAAGATCGTAGAGAAAAGTTGAGAATGTTTATTCTCCTTTTTGGTATCTGATTTTTCCATTCTGGAACAGTAAAAGACTGAATTTTCGGAGCAGTACGCGCGTGCGCGGCAAAAGCGAGAGGCAAGAAATCGCTAGAATATCGCCCCACAGATTTTATGGAGAAAGCTCGATGCAATGCCAAACCGCCAAACAAAACCCGTTTTAATGAATACCGCTATCCGCATTATCTCAATCGAAAAGCACGCACAGCAACGCCCCTATTCACTTTGAGAGCCTTTATAGCGAAATGCGAGCCTTACCCCTTGGCGGAATTGCTTATCGTCTTAAATTGGCGGATTGAAGCACTAAAACAAGCGCGAGAAGAAAGCCCACATCCAAGCAATGATTTAATCACCATTCATACACTTGAAAATCAGCAGGCACGATTAAACAAAGATTTACCAGCAACAAGACAACTAATTAACTCAACACCTCAAAACAAAGCCCGATATTCTTTCACCATGATGAAAAATATTGGGCTTTTTGTTTTAACTCTTTCTAATTAGAATAAATGGAGCGTTAAGAATGATTATGATTGATTATGAACCATTAAGACGGTATGATTTTTACCGCTTTCAATAAAGCAAAAGGGCGTGGAAACCCTTTATTGAGAGACTACAAGGCAGATTATAGCACGCCCTT
>LVZB01000015.1 GCA_023101485.1 Pasteurellaceae bacterium Macca
AACCAATCGAATTATTGATTGGGCAAATGACCGTAACTTAATTCAAGGCTCAACCCCAAAAAGCAAATGCTTAAACTGATGGAAGAATTCGGCGAATTATGCGGCGGCATTGCCAAGAATAAACCTGATGTGATTAAAGACAGCATTGGGGATTGTTATGTAGTAATGATAATCTTGAGCAAACAGCTAAGGTTTACTTGCAAACCAGCTATTACAGGTAAAGTATTAAATGACATCATTGCAGAATTCAACGAAAAGAAATATGAGTACTCTTCTGTTAACGAACAAACCATTGAAGCAATGCATCATATTGGCGGTTTTTCACTTCCAGCCTTAAAAGGCTGGAAAGTAACCACAGAGTATTTTGAGCTGTTATATATGAATTTAATTCTCATCGCATTATTTAATCAAATTGACTTCATCGACTGCGTAGAGCACGCTTACAACCAAATTAAAGACCGTAAAGGCAAAATGATAGACGGCGTATTTGTTAAAGAGGAAGATTTATGACCTGGAACATTTTCAAGCTACGAAAGGAATATCGCACCCTTTTGCAAGCGCACTCAAAAAACGTCTTAAAAACGGAATCGCTACTCAAAAAAGTGAAATCGCTAGAAGATTCTGCGATGCAATCTGCTCTACAAATTAAGAGCCTGACCCAAGAGAATGTGAAGCTGAAAACTGAAAATGCCGAACTGCAAAGCAAGCTCAATCAGTATGAAGTAGAGAAACAGTGTAGTTTCCTCACGTTGCCCCGTAAAGTAAAGCGAAAACGCAAATAACCGACCGCCTAACAAGCGGTCTTTTTTTACCTGAAATTTGTAAAAGGACACCCAATGAACATTACAGAAACCCTCAATCAACGTGGAAAAAACTACGGAAACTTCAATCAACTCGCCTTTATCAATCGCAAACTTGATAATGTGATAGATGAACACGGAACTCACCTTGATGCCACCCAGCGTAAAGCCCTTGAAATGATTCTTCACAAGGTAAGTAGAATTCTCAACGGCAACGCCCATTATGCGGATAATTGGGTCGATATTGCCGGATACGCTCATTTAGGTGGGCGGTTGTATGAAGAAGAAACCACCGCCGAAACGGTGGATAATCTTACTGGTGAGATTGCTTAAACTGCTGAAAAGCTTGAATAATCAACTGATTTTGCGGAATACCAAGCGTTTTGCTTAATTGCTCAATTTCCTCAATGACCGTAATGGGCAGTTTAAAGGCTTTGAGTTTAATGCCGTGTTTGGTTTCACTACGTTTAACAATTTCAGTTCTTGATAATGCATTGGACTTTTCCTCTTGCATCAAATCAACGTTTGATCTATATTGTTTGAAGTCTCGGGGGAGCGGTAACTCCCCCTTGAACTAGTCTAGTAGCTGGCAGGCTTACGGTTAATCCGACTAGCAGGATAATGATGATAGCTAAACGAACATTCATCACTATTCTCCTCTTCAAGCGTAAGGATTAAGCCTCACACTCACTTTCAACCTGTCGTTGAAAGTGAGATTATTTTAAGTTAGTTAACTAATAAAATCAAGCATTCTTTAAGAAAGCCTACAATTTATTTTGTGGGCTTTTTTGTTTGACAAGAAAAGGAAATTTGTTAAGATACCTTTACCTATTCAAGGTTGATTGGTGAAAGCAATCATTGTACTTTTAATCAATTAAAGAGGAAAAACAATGAAAGGTTTAAATGAAGGTTGGGAAGTTTAATGAGTTTGGAGCAACTATCTAGCTTCTTAAAACAGCTGGATTTTAATGCAATAGCAGGGCTAGGAACGTGTTTATTCACAGGTTACCTAGCCTTTTTTGCGTGGTTTCAAATCAAAGAACAACGTAGCCAGCATAAACAAAAAGCAACTATTGAGCTTCTTATCAGCAACAGTAATAATGCTTATTACCAAAAACGTCGCAAGACTTATATGAAGATGAGAGATAGTGGGATTAACTTTACTACGCTCGCTTGTGCCTTAACGGAAAGTAATCCTAACACAGAGCAACAAAAACAAAATTTTATTGTGCTTGATGTACTTAATTCCATAGAATTTATTTGCGTAGGCATTAAAGAAAATTTATTTGATGAAGCGGTTTACAAAAGAATGAGCGGTAGTAGTGTAGTAAAAGACTGGAATACCCTAAAACCTTATGTAATGGAACTTCGTCGTATCAATAACAATAACAACAAACTTTTTGTGAGTTTGAATGGCTTGCGACTAAGTGGATTGATGAAAATAAAATAGCTAGTTTTTAAGATATATTTGACACCCCGCCCTTTCGGATTAAGATAACCGCACTACCAATACAAGTCGGTTTATTCGCTCCGAACAAATAGCGGTTTTTTTGTGCCTGAAATTCAGGTCGCTCATTTATGATCGGGTCGAGAGAACTAATATAATACCCGAAAGGGAAATAAGTTCCGCCGTACTTGTATTCGGTAGTTGAAGCCTGATCGCCTACTAAGTGATCGTCTGAATTAACTAATAAATACAAGGTACAAAATGTCAAATCAAATCTCTACATTCAACTTCAAATCAAACCCTGTCCGTATTCAATCAATTAACAATGAACCGTACTTCTGTTTATCAGATGTTTGTGATGTGCTTAATGTAAATCGTAGAAGTAGTGAAGCATTCCGATTGAATGAAAAGGGATGCAATAAAATTGCAACCCTTACAAACGGTGGAAACAAGAAATCACATTCATCAACGAACCGAATTTATATCGGATCATATTCAGATCAAACAAAGCCGAAGCAGTCGAATTTCAAAACTGGGTATTTGAAGAAGTTTTACCGCAAATTCGTAAAACGGGACGCTATCAAGCCGAGCAAATCGCCCTACCCGACCCAGAGCCAAAATACAGTCGAGAACTAACCGAACGCCAATGGCTAAAACTCGCCAGTCTCTGGTTCGCCTGTTACAACAATCTTGAACTACTCGGCAAAATCTACAAACCCCTTGAAGCTCTCGGTTCACCCTACGGCGTAACTGCTTACACCCACGCTACCGAGTACCAAACTACGCTCGGAGCATTGCAACGCCTACTCGTGCCATTGCTTGCAGAGTTTGATGTCGATCCACGACAAGAAGCCCACTACTACCGAGCCTTACGCACTCTCAGAGAATACCAACCCAAAGGCTTAGGGGCAATCGTCCGCATCTAATTGCAAAAAATTCACCCAATCCGACCGCTTGTATCCCCAAGCGGTCTTTCTGCTACCTAAAATTTAAGGAAACCCAATAAGATGAAATCAATGACAGGATAATCACAAAAGTTAAGAATGGTGCGAAAATCACCCGATTATAGACTTTCGCTTAATAATGAAATGAACCAACCCCACTGATGTGGGGTTTTGTTTTGGAGGAAATATGGAAAATCAAATTACTCTACTAAGTAAAGAAAAAGTCATCAATATGACAAGCCTAAGCTACCCTACCATTTGGCGAATGATGAAAAAAGGCACATTCCCAAAAGTGTCAGTGCCTCAAACCGTCGTGTAGCTTGGTTCGCAAAGGACATAGAGCAATGGCTTTCAGAAAGGGCTTAATATTAAATTCCCTCGCCTTTAATCCATTCATCTACCTTATCCGCCCAAGCTTGCATCATCTCTCGTCTTTGAGTTTCGTACTCAGCCTTGTTATATACAGCTCGCACGCCTTGTTGCTCGTGGGCGAGGGATTTCTCAATCCAATCACTATTAAAACCCATTTCATGTAATAGCGTTGAGCCAGTTCTACGTAAATCGTGAACGGTGAAATCATCAATTAACGGCTTTTCACGGTTGATGTACTTAATGCAATGATCAATCACCCGGTTAATTGAGCTATTCGCAATGGGTTTCCCTCTATTCGTTCGCCCAGGTAACAAGTATGGCGAACCTTCCGAATAAATTTGAAACGCTACTATTAAATCAAGCACCTGTTCTGACAGGTAGACATTATGCGCCCTTTTCGCTTTCATCCTTTCCGCAGGAATAGTCCACACCTTATTTTTGAAATCTACTTCATCCCAAGTTGCATGGATCAACTCACCCTTCCTTACCAGGGTCAGCAAAATAAATTTTACCGCCTTGCGTAAGGCAAAATCAGACTGCATTTCATCTAGGGCATTAAAGAATAAATGGATTTCCCTTGGTGATAACACTCGCTCGCGTTTTTTGAATGTGGCAATGGAAGAATTCGAAATTTCATCAGCTGGATTAGCATATTTATGCCCACGAGCAATCGCATAGCGATAAACGTTAGCAATTAAGTCTCGTACAAAAATAGCTGTTGAAGGTGCGCCACGATCTTTGATTTTTTCACAATGGCGACGAATTTCATCAGTGGTAATTTCCATCATCAAACGATTACCAAAAGTCTCTTTAATATCTCGTTCATAGGTTGCAACACGCAATGCCTTAGTGCTTTCCGCCAACTGAACATCTGCCAAATATTTTTCCGCAAAGACAGAAAAACGCTCGGCATTGCGAATTTGATTTCTCGTATTGCGTTTTTCACCGGCTGGGGAAATCCCTTCACTCACTTGCTTACGAGCGATCATTAACCGCTCACGGGCTTCAGCCAAGTTAATTCCATCCGAGCCATACTTACCAATAGTGAGGGTTTCTCGTCTGCCGTTAATTCTATAATCATAACGGAATACCACCGAACCTGATGTAAGCACTGCGACATAGAGCCCATCACGATCAGCAACCTTATAAATTTTTTCCTTTGGTTTCAAGGATTTAATTTTTGTATCTGTAAGCATATCATACCGCTAAAAGTACCGTCATTCACCTGACGGTATTTTCACTATATTTTTGGCTTAATGCAAGTTGATACCGTCAAAAACACCGTCAAAAATTTGAAATACTATGAAATGCTATGAAACGTTATGAAATGAATAAAGCCCCTAAATACGGGGATTTGAGGCTATTTTGAAATGTTATGAAACGTTCTGAAACGTCGGTTTTTTATTCCCATTCAATCATATCAAAGATATTTTTATCTTTATAAATCAACAAGATAAAAATAACCTCTTATAAAATACCGTCATTTATACCGTCAATAGAAAAAGGTTTGTTAAACTAAGTCTCCAAGGCTATTATTGCTCTGATTTTATTCGGTATCAATGCTATTTACCGCATCAACAATCCTCCTCCGAAGCACTACACTTAACATTATTGTTGCACATCATTTCAGTTACTCATCCTTTCATCACATCCTACGATTTTAACATCGGTGCGGTAACCAATACCAAGTATCATTTCCGCACCGCTGTTCTCTCTAAGCCATCTATTTTGGTTTCCGTTTCTCAGTCCCTGTCGATTGTGTTTTACTATGCTGTTCTATGCCGAGTTTACGATTCACTTTGTCAAGGTTCTTTTGAATCTCACCAATATCTTTGCCAATTCTGGCAATGGTTTCATTTAAATTCGACGTATTCTTTTTCGCCATACTATTCACCCTTCGCCTGGTTGTATGTGCCGAGGTAATCAGTTTTAGCGAGATCATTTAATTTCTCTTCCTGTTCGTTGAGTTTGTTCGTAATGTCACTCAACTTCTGAGTAATTGCCTCAGGTACGCTAGATCCTTCTTTGAGTTTATCTCCGATTTCTCGAAGTGTATCAAGAGCAGCATCCACATCGACACCTAAAATCTCGACTTTTAACTCCTGTTTTGCCTTAAAAATGGCTTTCTGCAATTCGGATTTTACCACCCCCAAAGCTCTTCCGCTTTGAGTTTGCGCTTGATTTAACGCTTTAATATCTCGTCCGATCTGCTCAAAAGTTAAGATTAAGTTATTTTGTTTAGTCATTGTGTTTCCTTAAATTTTAGAAAGATTATATAAAGTTAAAAAGTCCACCTCTTCCTCCTGTTTTATTGGATTCCCCATTTCCACTATCGCAGTGATTTCAATGAGGGAGGCGATTTCTACCACGAGTGGTTGAGGTGTTTCTAGGGTGGCAATAATGTTGTCATTCATAGCTTATTCATAGCCGAGTAACATCAGGGGAGAGTTGAATCGCGCCTTCCAGTACTGTTCGCACCTTCCCAGCAATCATCATCTGCAGATCATATTCCGCTTCTAACCACCCCGCCTCCTGGGTGCTTCTCGCCGAAAAATGCAATACCAATACCCCTTGTTCACGGTCTGAGATTTCGATATTTTGCGCCACACTCGAAAGGGCTAACACCCGTTCACCTCGGCTGACGGCGTGTAGGTCTAATCGCTCAACCTGCGTTAAATCAAAAGGGATTTCTACACCTTCTTCATTACGTTGACGGAGCTTAACAACAAGGGAAATATCACCCCCTTGCTTGAGTTGAATATTCTTTCGGGTGATTTTCATTCCTGACCTCCTTGGCGATAAAACTCAGGGTACTGCTTGCGCTCAATCTCACTTTCATAGGCTTCTTTGCAATGGTTTTTATCGAAAAATAGCCCATTAACAACATGATAGAGAATTTTCCAGCGCCACTTTTTGTCGCCTTGCAAAATGTACTTACGGTAACAACGGCTAGAAATCGTTTCATCCGCATAACCAAAAGCAAGGGTATTGATAAATTGGTCAAGCCCGATAAAAACCTGTTTTAACCACTGTTTAAACGTCATTTACATTCTCCTTGTTCGCAGTAGGTAAAAAGAATGCCACCTCAATTGCCGCTACCGTTTCAAGCGTATTTGCTTGCTTTAACCGGTCTTCTAAGGCTTGCCGTTGCCCAGCCACTGTGGCGCCTAAAAGCTGATAACCGATGGCTTTTTCGTAGGCTTTTTCCCGCAAAATATCAAGGGGAATGCCTCGGGCGCTGGCAATCGTCTCTAACACTGGCGTCGGGCTTGTGGCATCCGCTTTCCACGCCTTCGCTTCGTTGGCTTGTTCCTGCCAAGTTTCCCGCTCAAAGTCGGGGGTGGTGTTGGTATCAGCAATCGCATCCACAAAGACTTGGGCTTGACGATTGATGTCCGCGAGTTTATTCGCCTTCGCTTGGGCTAACATGTCCGCTTGCTTGTCTTTGGAAAGCACCCATTTATTGCCATTCCATTCATGAAAATCACTTGGAGGCAAACCTTGCTCTATGATTTTTCCTTGTGTTAACACAGGGCGAATGAAAACTTGATCACACTCGACAGCCACTTCTTCACGACTAGCAAGATCATCAAGGTTAGGGGAAAGGTCGCAATTCCCTAAATAATGACCTTGTTTATCAAATAAATAATACATACGCTCCCCTCCTATTTAATCCCAATCACAATATAATTTGCTTCCGAATTATCATAACGTATGCCTGTTTTCGATTCGGTATGTGTTCCCCCTCGACTAATCACTCTTGCCACAACTCGGCGATTATTATCAACATAACACTCTGTACGCGTATTTTCTAAATCCGATTTTTTCACTCGGTCAATATTCACATCCGCTTTAATTGAAACTAACCAACGACATTGGTTTTGATTAAATCCTGATGGAAGAGGAAGGGTCGCGCCATTAGTGAGGGAACCTGAAATCACGGCAATATCACTTTTTTGTAATGCACTGCTTAAACGCTTCCCTTTGTTGGTTTGAAAATCCGGTGCAATAACATTCTTATTGAATTCTGCAGCATTCTGTTTTAGTGCGACATAAGTTTCATAAATGTAATGATAAAAATAGGCGTCATCTGATTCACTATTCTGAAAACCGATATACCAACCATGATTGCCCTTGCGTTTACCTCTTAAGAAACTGTTGGTTGTATCGATTTCTAAAATACCCCGTAACGTCCCGCCTTGTTGGGAAAGAACTTCTTCAAAAATAGCCAATGTGCCCGTCTTTTTAGGTATCTTGATTTGCGCTTCATTTTCCCAAGCGCTATTACGATAAATTATGGTACCAATATCATTGTTATTATGGGGCTTCGTTTCCAAAATGAATCGATACTTTGCATCATTCATCAGGTCAATCCCAGAATAATCCCCATTTCGAATTGTTATTCTGCCCGAAACTTCCCCACCTTGTTTAGAAAACCGGCTATTCGCATTGTCATTCACCGCCTTCACTGCCGCTGATGTCGCCACGGTATCGTTACTTGCCGAATTTGTCGCCGAGGACTTTTTACTATTCGGAATATAGTTGCTCAAATTTCGGTTCAGTGCATCGATTAAATCCTTCACTGTCTTAACCGCTTTGGGGGTTGCTGCTTTATCTTCTGCATTGCTCCCAGTTTCAGAACTAAGTTGCACAATGCCTTTTTGGGTCAAACTCGCCAAGCTGTAATCACCCGCCCATTGAACCCAGTCGGCAGACATTGCGATGTCTGGGGATTTTTTCTTATTCGCTCTTAATGCACGATAAGTTTTACCTTGATGTTGAACAAATGCATGCTGTGGGTAATCTGTATTGGCGCTCCACTCTGGCAAACCGCGTTGGAGGTGGTATAACAATGCCTCATCTAGGCGTTTAAACAGAAAATTAAACCATTCCATTGGTGGAATACCTTGGGTTTGCTCAAAAGAAATTCCCCAACCTCTGGTAAGATTGGGGAATGTTTGAACTTCGTTATCTTTGGCAGAACTTGCGAAGATCTGCTCATCAGGTCTTTTCATTACGGGCATAGTCTCATCCTATAACATAGTGAAAATTTACCCCTGCTTGACGAGGGAGTATATCTAAATGCTCAATGGCATAACGCTTAAAGGCGTTAAGAGTATTAGCGGAAATGTAAATCGAAACGGTCATATCGTAGTTATCTTCTGCATTGCTGTTTTCTCCAAATAAAAAACGGGCCGCTTCGATAATATTCGGTAGCGTGCCCGTTTGGTAATTCTTCAAAATTCGGCATTTTATTAAAAATCGGTAATCCTCATCGCTTAATCGCACTGAATCCGCTAGTGGATCACGCCGACGATACCACTCACCACCCCCTTGCCGTTGTCGGCTAAAACTCAACGCCAATGGGCTGTCTTTAAATCCAAAGAATTTCCTTAGCGCATAACCATTTAATACGCGAAATTGCCCGATATGGCGACCGATCACATCTAAATTTTTCCCCGTTGCTGTCTCAATATTTAGCACATCTGGCAAGGTAGATAAAAGCTGAAAAGGCCCAGCAAAAGCCACCTCTAACAATTGAATGGTCGCTAACGCCTTAGGTTTGTTTTGGTATTGCCAAATTAATAAATCAGAATACGCCATTAACGCACCTCAATATGGATATTTTCAGGCAAAAAGCGCGCAATTTCTCGGGGAGATAATGCAATATTGCTTTCCACCAAGGAATGGCTGTTTCGCCCAATTTTTAGTGATTGCACCCAAAATCCCCCAACCGTATTAATTGGCGTATAAAGACGAGATAAATTCACATTCTCGCCAATCTTAAAAGGGAGTGCACTAATTGCCTGTTTAACGCCTTCGTGATCGATTTCAGTAAAATCCTTATCTCTCACAACTACAGTACTCAGATGAATATCAACTTGTTTGGCTTTGTCAAAACGAATCAGGCGTTCTTTTTCATTATGTCGAATGCGAATTTCTGTCTCGCCTTTCATTCCTGTGCCACCACCTTTGTTATGATAAATTACCTGGGCAATTTGCTGTTCATCGCCACCTAAAACAATGACATTAATCGAATGCGGGGGAAGTTGATTTTTATCTGTCTCTGCTAAATTATTTTCCAGAATGCTGACTTGGCGAACATCAGGCAAAGCAAGGAGTTTTCCTTCGAGTGATGAAACAGAGTTTGTGGCATTACGAGAACGGCTTAGAAAAAAACGTTGGCGTAATTCGATATCGCTCTCTTCTTCCGCCCCAATTTGACTTTCTGTTTGAGTAGTAACTGAATGTAAACCAAAAGTGATCGTTTCTATTGTCATTGCTGTGTGGACGGGAACATTAAATGCTCCCAATTCTTCACTGCGAAAGTCCGCTTTCGCTGAACCTTGGGCATTGAGCGTCACGCTATTTTGTAATACCCAGCGTGTTTTGGTCGTGTCCGAAATAATGACCCCAGCCGGAATAGTGGCGAGTGGCTCGCCTGTTAAAACGACCGCAGGTAAATAGCTATATTTTGCTTTTCCACGCACTAGCCCCGCATAAGCCACTCGCTGCTCAAGCCAAGCGCCGGAAGCTAAATCGGGGTCAATTTGACGGTAAGCGTTTTCTAATAATTCATTCTGATCCATGACCATTTGTGCTAACAACCCGACTAATTGGCCATCTGGGCTATCTGGGGAGAGATCAATATTCTGCCCGTAGATTTGTCGAAAGCCTTGGCTGATACGCTCGACGACTTCATCAAGACGATCAATTTGAAGCCCATTTTCGTTAATTTCACTCATACTCAATTTCCTTGATAGCTGACTTGGTGGGATTGTTGATATTCATCGAGGTAGCTAACTTCAATCAGTAAAATACGGGTATTGGTCAGTGTAGCGTGATAATTTGTAATTGCTTGTACACCTTCCGTTTGCAGTACGCACCCTTTAACCTCTCGCTCAATTCTTGCCCAATCAATCCGTTCCATCATCTCGAACCACGGCAATCCATGTTCAAGATCTAAAAACCAATCACCCTCAAATGACCAAAGCGCCGTTTTCACTCGCTGAGCAACACTTTCAGACTGTGAGGCATAATTCCCCAAGCCTTGCCCAAAAGTCCAATCATGTTCTGCATCTAATCGTCTTACTCTCATAGTGGGGTTCCTGTTTGTTTATTACCACTCTCTACACCGCTATGGGTATGGGATTTTCCAGAAATTCCTCCGGCAGTTACATCTACCGAACCAATAATATTTTTTGCCATCACTTGCTCACTGACGGTAGTTGAACCCTGTTGATTGGTATTACCAGTATGAACAATATCGCCTTGAATCGTGATTTTGCCCTCTTCTAGCCGAATGAACGTGGCACCATCAAGTGTTTGTAAAGACAGACCGTTTGTAAAAAAGCCTTTAACCGCATTCGGCACTGAACAAATTCCTGGGATAAACATCCCATCGGAGAGATCATGAAATCGAATATCTAACGGCTCACTGGCATGCCCCGATTGCCACCAGCCATCAATACAGCGTTCACTAAAAATCACCATACCTTCATCTCCCGCTTGTAAAGGAAATGTCACACAAAAACCACCACCCCGAGGGTAGCTCACCGGCACATCGACAAGGGGAGGAATATCGACTTTCTGATTATCCATTAAGAGTTGCTTAATCTGCACTGCAAGTGTGACCGTTTGATTAGCTGGGTTAAAGGTCACCACTTTAGCTGGCAATGCCGTGTGGATTTGTTTCTGAGCTTGCTCAATTTGAGCATCTGTTGCGGTTTCGGGCGTGGCATTGAGATAGTCATAGTTTTTCATTGTATCGTTACTCTTTACAAATTTTGTTATTTAGTGTATAGTTCTTCTATACAGTCAGGAGCAAAAATGATTTTATCTTTTAGGCATAAAGGGCTCGAAAAATTCTTTAAAACGGGTTCAACAGCAGACATTCAAGCCAAGCATGCAAACCGTTTAAATTTACAGTTATCCTTTCTAGATGCGGCAAAATCCCTCTCTGACATCCAGGTCATTGATTGGGATTTGCACCCGCTAAAAGGTAATCTAAAAGATCATTGGTCAATTAAAGTCAATGGCAACTGGCGATTAACCTTTAAATTTGAGAATGGACATATCGAAGTGCTGGACTATCAAGATTATCACTAGGAGAAGACAATGCGTATGCACAACCCCGCCCACCCAGGCAGACTTATTCAAGATTATTTAGACCGTGCTGAAATAAGCGTAACAACCCTTGCTAAACACCTTGATATTACACGGGTAACGCTTTCTCGTATTATTCACGGCAAGTCTGCTGTCACCGCTGAAATGGCGCTAAGGCTAGAAAGAGTACTCAATATCAACGCAGAAACGTGGCTTGCCATGCAAGCCAATTACGATTTATGGCAAGCAGAGCAAAAGCAAGACACAACGCTTTTACACCTCACACCGGTATTCGCTTAATGAGAAGGGGAAGTATCCCCTTTTTCTTTTTTCTCACTTTTCTTCTCCACTTTCTGAAATTTCCCCCCAACCACTGTCATTTTAGAAAGCCAATCGCCTTGGTAATTATCACCACTGTGGGCGAGTTTGACGATTTTGTATTCCCCGTCAAAATGGTCGATAATTGAATCAACTTGAATTACCCCACCAATTTGTAAAGCGGGATTTAATAAGCATTTTACTTCTAACCCTTCGTCCGTATGCTCTGGCATTCCTATCATCCCGCTTTGCTGGGAGAGTAATACTGCTTCTTCATGGAGAGTGTATGCTTTCGGTAAGAAAATGAGCTTGCCGTCTTGAATCGACCAATCGGCTTGATGATTTTTCGCAATCCGATTGAGAATTTCTCGACTATCACCACTGAGCACTTTACCCGAGGAAGTTGTCGTTGAGAGGTAAATGCCATTGCCCCCTTTTGGGTCTTTTTCAAGGTTTTTTGGATTTCTGTAACGATCTGTTCATCCGTTGAGCCAGCTTTAAGTGTCACGGCTGATCGTGCGGTGGAATAATCCGTGTAACCATCTGCACATTCTAACGACATCACAAAATCAAGCCCATCTCGCTTGATTTTGGCTTGTAGGATTTCGCCTTGGTAAATCATCCGTAATTCACCATAGCCAACATCAAGGCTCACCTCATTGAGCTGTTTACTTAATAATTGGTTGAGATGGTTGCGATTGAGATTCCAAATATGAATAGAAGCGGGGTTCGGTTTTTCGTTAATAGTCTTTTCAATTTCAAAGGCAACACGCAAATTATCAATAATCAGGCTTTGTCCTTTACCGGATAGCGTTAATCGTAGTTGTCTGCCAAATTGTTTCATTGTTGAATCTCACTTTTATGCAAAATAAATAAGGAACAACGGGCTAAATCTGCCACAGAAACGGGGTCAAGCCCAAAATTGCTGTCATCATTCAGCCAAAAACAGAACGGCTGAGTGCCTCGCCAACACAGAGGGACGCCACACGCTATCGCTAAACCCTGGCAGAAATAACGCTGTGCAATCACATCATAAACATCTAACGCAAAAAACTGCCCAAGGCTGTTTAATCGGACAGTAATGCGCAAGGTAAAGCTGTTAAAGACTATCGTTTGCTCTTGATATGGGGCAATAGTTAAATTAATTTTTTCCATTAATGAAAGATCTTCGCTAAAACTGAACGTTTATTCTCTGATACAGGCTTTGTTTGAGTATGACCACGCTGTGTTTTCGGGGCAGATTGGTTTGCCGCTCGACCACTTTTCTTTTTACCCATAGGACCTCTTGACTTCCCCTTCTTATTTGAAGATGAACGCCCTGTGTTACGACTCGCGGTCGTTTGGGTTTCTACGATAACAACTTCTTTGGCTGAGATTGTAAATTCAGCACTCCCTTCCATTCCTTGTCGTACAGAAACACTCTCGATCAACATATTTTTATAAAGATGAATGCCTGTCTGAATCTCAATTGTCTGCCCCGACTTTTGACAAGCCACTAAATCGGCATAACATTTTTGCACTCGCCCGAGACTAGCGGAATTATCTTGTCCCCCTAAACCGAAATCAGGCAAGAAAGGGGCAAGACTTCGTGCCTGTTCGTAGCCATTTACGGCTTGTTTTAGTAGATAACTACCTTGATTAAGTAAACGATTTGCCCGTGCTATCGCTTGTTGGGTTTGTGTAACCACTTTAAACGGCAAAGGGACTTTATCTAAAAAATCTGTTACCCCTCGAATGTGTGGTACACCTAACTGCTCTAAGGGGCTTTTACCATGGTCATGATCCACCACTACCCCTGAAATCGTAATACTTTTCGGCTTTAACACGGCATGATCGGCAATCATTGCCCCGCTTTCAATCGGGTTTTCAGAAATCGCCAATTCAGAGGTGTGATCTTCACTCGTGGTGGCATCTAAAATAATGGTGCCAATCGTACGGTTAGAGAGTTGGGTTTGGTTGAACATAATGATTACCTGAAGTTACCCCACCACAGTCGATTGTGCATTCAACATCGCACGTTGATTGACGTCAATTTCTCGCGCTGTCGCTTTGGCATCTTTTGCCTCGTTGATAGTGTAGTGGTTGGTGATTTTGTTGTTACTGTTAGTTTGGCGATTATCCGTGTTTTGTGTATTGCTGGTTGCCCCTTGTTGGGCTATTGTCGGAGCTTGAGCAATACCCGCAATGCCTGTTGCAAAATTAGCGACACTGCTGACCGCTTGTAAAGTGTCATCCAATGCTTCTGTTTTCACTTGGGCTTTGATTTCAATCGGTTCACCGCCGAATTTGGTGACAATGCTATTCCAAAGCTCAATCGCCCAATCAAAGGCCTTGCGGAAGGCATTCATAATCAGCTCTTTGATTTTTTCAAAGGTTTTACGAATGCCATCAAGATTGATTTTCTGCCCCGTGAGTAATTCCCACGCCGCCACAACAGCTTCAAACGCTAATTTAAACGGCAGTAAGATTAAATCGGTTATCAAGCTAAATGTGGCTTCAATGGGGTTATCTTCAAAGGCTTGCATCAGCTCATTCCATTTTGTTTTCACCCAAATCAATGCTTGTTTGAAGGGTTCCCAAAAATCCCCTAAGGCACTTTCCCCACCGTCTAAGTAAACCATAAAATCTTCAACGAGGAGAATTAAACCGACAAGAGCCGCAATCAACCAAGCAATTGGACTCGTGGCAAATGCCAGCAACATTCCTTTACTGACCCATAACAAGGCCGCCCCCAAAATGCCCAACGCCACCTTCCAGCCAAAAACCCCCTCAATAACACGACCAATAGCGCGAATAAAATCGAATAAAAAGCCCAGCACGCTACCAATGACATCTAAAAATCCCGTAAATAAATCGCCGTTTTCGGCAGCAAAATCCGCAAAGGCTTCGGCAATCTCGGTGATAATCGGGGCAAGACGGAGGGCAAGATATTCCCCTAAACTTTTAAAGATTTGAGAAAGTGTGGTCATCGCATCATTAAAATCCGCGGCAGTTTTGGCATTTTCTGCCGTCCCTACGCCAAAAGTCAGCGCTTTTCTTCTTTCCATCTCCTCTTCTAAAGCTTTACGCCCAAGACGTAAAGTTTGAATCATAGAGCTATCAATGCCCAGTTTAGACAACATCGCCATTTGCTCGGCTTTGGACATTTTTTCCATTTTGTCGGCAACGTCGCCCATAATTTCTGTGGTGCTTTTAACCTCACCACGCACATTTTTCGCTTTCAAGCCATACTGCTCAAAGGTTTTTGCGCCTCGACCAATTCCCGATGCAGCTTCACCAATTGTTTTAGATAACCCCTCAATACTTGACTGCGCGGCTTCTATCGAAGAACCATTCACTTCGGCGACTTTACCCAGTTGATAAATCCGCTCCGCAGATTCCCCGGTTACATTCGCCAGTTGATGCACTGCATCTAACGCTTCAAGCTGTGATTTAGTAAAAGCCACTAACCCGACAGCGGCTGCACCGATTGCTGCAGTAAGTCCAGCGATTGCCTTGCCTAATGTGAGTGATTTCCCCAGTTTGCCACCAAATTTCTCAAAACTGTCACCCAGCCCATCAAGTCCCACTTTTGTTGCCGCAAGGCTAATAATGGACTTTGTTAAACTTTGAGTTTGAACAGCATTTTCTTTTTCGGCTTGGGACTGTTTTTCCAACGCTTGAGTCTGCTTTTCAATGGACTGAGTTTGCTTTCCTAGCGTTTGTGTTTGTTGAATACGTTGGTGATTATCTTTTTCAAGGACTTGTTGCTGAGAGGATAAAGATTGCTGAGCAATTTCTTGCTGTTGGGTATTTTTATTAAGCTGTTCTGAAAGCGCAAGTAACACCGATTCTGATTGCTCGGCACTTGCCCCCATTTCTAACAGCATGTCAGCAAGCGCCTGCCCCCGATCTTCCATGGAAATACCCATTTCGGCAAACACATGCTCAGATTGAACGAGTTTATCCAACCAACCATTTAACGCCGCTTCTGGGGTCATGGTTTCCGAGCGTTGTTCAAATTGGCTGATTTCTTCCGTTAAATTGCCTAATACGTCAGATGCCTGACCGATACCCGTTAGCCACTGCTCAATGGCTTGCGTATCAAGGGGTGTATCAGGCAATTCAACTTGCACATCACCTAAACGCTCACTCACAGTCTGGCTCACGTTTTCTGCTGTGTCAGCAAAATTCCCTAAAAAATCGACCGCTTGTTCGGCGGAATTGCCAACCTGTTCGACAAAGGTGTTGAGCTGAGCAAAGGCATCACTATCGGTATCGATGCCAATTTTGATGAGCAGTTCGTTCAGTAGCATTGTGGGCTTCCATTTCGTGTAATTCGGCGATCACCTCGTGGAAAGACAACAAGTCAGCCAATGAATAGACTGTTCTCAATTCGTTTAAGGTGCAGTAATGTTTAGTAATCGGGGTGAAGATAAACCAATCAACGACACTACCTGTCGTTAATTGAGATTGGGTGTTGCTTTCAGCTGTGGCATAGCGCTGAGCAATGCGCTCCCACCTTTGAAAAAATCCGCAAATTGATAAATCACCCCCTCAGTTAAAATCCGTAAAAGATGCGAGCGGTGTTGATTGAAGTGCTCATCAAATTTCTCCGATAAGCGATAGGTTGTGCCATCCAACAAGCGAGCAGAAGTGTGTTTTAACACAATGGTTTCCAATGCACGAACTTCTTCACTTCCTAGTGAGCCGAGTAAGCGGGTGAGTAATGCCATCCCCACGGCTTGTTTATCGTTGCCAGAATTTGCCGATAAATCGACCCCTTGCACTAATTTAAACGCATTTTTTAACGCCACCCAAGAGGACATGGCATTCGCAGGGGTCATCACATAATCGACATTATCGATTTCAATTTTTTTCTGTGCGTCCATTACTGCACTCCTTTTTCAAACGTCATCGTCATTTGCTCAAAGACCAACGTCCAGGTTTGGGCATTGTGTCCATTGCCACGCACAAAAGTCGGTGGGGTGGTGAAATAACCTTTGGTGGCACTTAATACATCATCATTAAGCAAATCACGAATCACCAACGTGACCGGCGTATAACTTTTGATGTCGTTTTTCTGTTGATTGAATAATTTGCTTAAAAAAGCGTTATCCGCCGAATGCTGTTTCGTTTTTAACACTAACTTGCCCGATTTATCAGGGTTAGCAATAAAAATTCCCCGTCCATCTGCGCCTATTACCATAGAACCTGCATCCACTTGGTTTGTGGCGTTAATCACATCACTGCCATCAGACCAATCATTGATTTCACGCCCGTCTAATAGCACAATAACTTGTTTTGGATCGAATGTTGCCATAGAAAATTCCTTAATAATCAGAAAGAAAAACCGACTTTTCTCAAAGTCGGCTATCGAACATTAGCGATTAAAATTCACTAACACATCCACGTGATGAATCGCTCCGGCGAGTTTCACGGCCACTTGAATCGGCGTGGCTTTACGCTGTTCTCGGTCGCTATCCGAGAGGGTAGACATCGGCGCGGCATAGACATAAAAGCCTTTTTCAAGGTAGTCATCGGTGTGTAAATTCCCGAAGCTGTCGCCCGTCCAAACGCCCGGTGCGAATGCCCCGTTATAAACGCCTTCTAGGCAGACTTTCTCCACGGCGGCCATTAAAATGGCTTGACCGGCATCTGTTAAAGGGATTTTGGTTGGTGATTTATATAGTCGAGCGAAGACCTCTTTTTGCACCGCATCTCGAAACCAATCAAGAATCACAATTTCATCAGCAAATCGCCCACCCAGCACCGTTCCTTCGGCAATCATAGCCACATCATCATAGTAGGTGTAGGTGTTAATCCCTAATCGTTTGGCTTTGGCGTGTTCGGTTGCGGTGATCTCATCTGCGGTAATCGTTGGCTGCGTTTTGAATTTCAACGTAATGGTGGAGTTGTTCGCTGCAAAGTTCATCGAAAGCAGTCGTGCCAACGCCGAAGAACACGGATAGAGATCGTTTTTATCAAACATCGGCAACACACGGAATAAACCTGCATCGTACATTTTTTTGTAGATATTATTTGGCGACCATTCCAGGTGAGCTGGTAAAATCACATTAGCACCAAAAAGTTTGTCGTTGGCTTGGGCAAATTTCGCCGCCGTTTCCAGTTGTTCATCGGTTAATTGCGTGGAAAAGGTAAAGGCGTACCAGTCATTATTCACTTCGCTCACGCTTAATAACGCCTCGCCTACCGTTTCCGCTTGAATGGTTAAGGCGGCTTTGCCCAAGGTTTGAAAGGCTTGCCCTGCTTGGAGTTTCAGCATACTCCCGATATTCTGCCCACTGCCATTCCCTTCACTGACAAAGCCCAATACAGTACTCGGATGTGCATTGACGGTATCACTGGTAAACAGAAAACGACTACCCGTGGTATCAAAACTTGCCGTAATGCCTAGTTTCTGCTTGGTAAATTCCGCATTGATTTTAGTGGCAACCGCGGTGAAATCTGCACACTCAGTTAAATTTAAACCACTGACTTGAATGACTTTCTCGCCCACAGGCAGTGAAAATTGACCGCTGGTAATGCGTTTAAACTCATCAATTAAGCTGTTAATCGGCACGCCAGCTAACTGATTCGCTTGGGCGGGGAGCGTGGTTTCATTTTTGTTCCAACGAACAATCACCAACTGTTTAGCACGGGGCGATTGAGCAAAAAACGGCAGTGCCGCTTTTGCGGTTTCGGAAGTTGCGCCAAAAAGCTGTTCCACTTCTTGCTGACTGTTCACATAGACATAACGGGTTTTGGCATCATTAAATGCCTGACCTCGCTCAATCGTAAAAAGGGCTACAATGCCAAAAGATTTACGCACGGCGGATTTCGGCGTGGTATTAATCTGCACATTGACCACATTTTGAATGGACATTGCCATAATGATTACTCCTCTGTAATCGGTTGAATAGATGAATGGGAAAAAGTTTGGGTGTGAATATCGACTTGGGCGATAGCATCCAACGGCACAGCGACAACATGTGAATGGGAAATCACCATATCGAACTGCCCACGCTCTTCATAATCTGCCCCCACGGTAGCGGTGAGATTACGCACATCCGAAAAGCTCACAATGCCTGCTTTCTGGGCTTTGAAAAACGACAAAGCCGCTGAGCTTTGTAATAGCGTGCGGAGTTTATTCGCCACGAAATAGGCATTTTTACCATACGCCGACAAGCTAACCGTGGAAAGCAAAGCGGTGTAAATCCACTCCTCGCTCCCTGTAAATCGCCGAACACTACTGCCGATTTCACGGCTAAATGCCACATCTACCGTAATAAACGCTGACAACGCATTTTCAGGTAATCCCGCAGAAATCACCGCTTGTTCAGGCAGTTGCAAAGCCTGTTGAATCCACTTTCGCAGTTGGGCTATGTCGAACTGCGATTTGGTGATGGTATCCATAATCTCCCCAGTGTGCTTTGGTTTGGATTTTGTATTCTATCCCTTGGTGCAAAACCAAATCCCCAATATTCAGGGCAACCAAGGTCAAGACTTTAATTGACGGCAAATACCGCTCTTGTTCTGGCAATAACAACATATCTTGCGGTGTCGTGGGGATAACGATAGCCGTCAAACGCTCTTCAACGTATTCCGCCTTAAACCCCGACACTGAATGCTGACCGGCAAGCCGTTTGACTTGTATGGTCTGACGAAATCGCCGATTGCGAAAACGGGCTGATTGATTCAGTAATCTCATCTGACAACTCCAATAATAGACTGCCGTAAATGCCCCGTATCAATTAACGGTCGGCTGGATTTTTTGCGTTTAATGGTACTTGGGGCATTGGCTGTCCAGTCTCCGTTGGCAATATTTTCTTGCACATCACCTTGCACCATTAACGCTAAGCGTTGATAAATCAATGGAATCTCCACGCCGGATTGGTATTGTTCAGCAAAAAATTCAACATATTTTTGCTGATTGTCTGCCAAGGTTTGCCGTAAAAAAGGGCGAGAAGGGATACGTTCATTGCCAAGCTCTAAAATCGCCGCCAGCGTTGCTAGATTGAGTGAAGTACCTTCTACGGTAGGGTTCGCAGAATCTGGTACGCCCACATAAACCGCTTGGGCTTTGAGCTGTTGAAGTTGTTGCAACAAGGCTTCTAGCCCGTTGCCACGCTGTTCAAGTGTGATTGGCATTGTTTCCCTTCTCTTTGAAATATTTTAAACATTTTTGTTGATTTTTCTTGCCATCTTAAACATTTTTGTTTACAATACTCGCATCTTAAAACAACACGGAGGCACAGTGAAACAAAGTGAACTTTTAAGATGGTTGCAACGGCAAGGCGTTGAAGTAAAAGCAGGCAGTAACCACCTCAAACTCTACTACAACGGCAAGCAATCCACTCTCTCAAAGCATAAAGGGCAAGAAATTCCCAAGCCAACAGAGATAGCGATTAAAAAGCAACTTGGTTTAATCTAACCAATGCCCCTGAAAGGGGGCATTTTAAGGAGCAAAAATGTTTTATCCCGCAAAATTTGAACAAGATGAAAACGGTCTATACGCTGTTACCTTTCGAGATATTCCCGAAGCGATTACCTGTGGCGACAATCTCACCGAAGCCCAAGCAATGGCAAAAGATGCACTCATCACCGCAATGGAGTTCTACTTTGAAGATTTCCGCACTGTGCCAATGCCTAGCGAACCAATGGCAGATGAACAACTTATCGAATTGCCAGCAAGTGTCTTTGCCAAAGTTTTGTTACTAAATGAAATGGTGGCTCAACGGGTTTCCCAAAGCGAATTAGCCCGAAGAATCGGCGTTAAACCGCAAGAAATGCAACGAGTTACCAACATTCACCACAACACGAAAATTGACACTATCCACAATGCCCTACGTTCGCTAGGCAAACAATTACAGTTAGGCGTTGCTTAATCTCTCCAAGCCCCTTGACAGCAAGGGGCTTTTTGTTTAATCTTTTTTCACTACTAAACATCAGCGGAAATCCGCACCCGTCAGCAAGCGGTTTTTTTGTACCTAAAATCTGTGATTTTTTCCTGCCATTAGAAAAATCATAGTGCGATCTATGATCGGGTCGAGAGAACTTAATAAAATACCTTCGGGAAATAAGTTCCGCCGTCTGATGCGGTAGTTGAAGCCCGATCACCCACTAAGTGATCATCTCTATTAACTAAATCATCAGAGGTCTTTATGACAAACTTAACTATTCTCAACACTACTATTCGTACGCTTGATAATCTCTATTCCTTAAATGACCTTCATAAAATCGGTGGAAATGAACCTCGTCATCAACCGTCTTTATTTCTTGCTAACAAACAAACCCAAGAATTGATCGAAGAATTACATAAAGAAAGCAGTCTAGAAATTCCTAGACTGGTTAATTCAATCAATGGTGGGCGTTATCGTGGCACATACGCTTGCGAAGAATTAGCCCTCGCCTATGCCACTTGGATTTCCCCAAAATTCCACCTTGTTGTGCTAAGAGCGTTTTTAGCTATGCACAAAGGAGAAGGGCAAAAAAACGCAGAAAATCGACCGCTTGCAATTCCCGAACTAACATTCACAGTAGAAATGAGCGAAGACAACCGCAACGTATTACTGAGCAATTGGTTTGCTTTACACAACACCCTTGAATTATTGGCAACGCTAGAACCACCTTTGCGAGCCTTAAATTCTCCCTTTGCCTCAAAGGTTTATACCCACGTTACCGAGTATCGCAACAATTTAGGCTACACCAAAGCAATGTTAGCTCCCTTATTCGCAAATGTCGCCTTTGATAGACGACAAGACCCTCACGAATATATTGCAATGCAAGCCTTTAACGCCTTTCAAGCAAGAGGCTTTAAACCAAGAGTGGCAGTAAAACTGTTGGCTTAAACTTTATCGCATTTTGCCGTTCTCTTTCTCCTAAGCCACCATCACGCCTACGCTCACTAATTTGCGTAGGCGGAGGTACTCTTGCCCAAAAGCAGTGGTGTGGTAACTCTCTTCGCCAGCTTTAAGCGTGGGGGCGGTATAACTCACCGATAACTCCCCTACACTCTCAGAAGCCGTCAGGCGATGAGGGTCGCCTTCGCTTCCTATCCCCAAAGGTGCACGGTTGCAAAATGGGCGGTTAAGGCTAACACGCCCCGAGCATAGTGCTTACCCCAACGGCTTTCGCTGATTTCTGTTTTGGCATCCGATAAAAAAAGCTCAATGAGATTATCATCGAGCTTTTTTTCTTCAAATTGCGGATAACGGCTTAAAAAATCTTGGGGTGTTAGCATTGTTGCTCCTAATAATCGACATAAAGGGCAGATTCCGGCTCTTTGAAGGTTACCCCACCAAAGACCATTTTTAAGCCCGATTCGTAGGTCATCAACCCTTTTTTCGCCGCACCTAATACGGTTGGGGATTGTGGAATATCCATCACCACATAGTTGGCATCTTTCACATACGCTATCGCACGGTGTTTGCCGTCTGTGACAAGTTCACCATAGTTAGACGGCAACGGTTTAATGCTCACGGCTTTTCCGGCTGCACCGCTTAAAATCTTGGTTAAATGGTC
>LVZB01000016.1 GCA_023101485.1 Pasteurellaceae bacterium Macca
ACATTTTTAGGAGTATTTTTTGTAGTAATTTGTAGGAAAAAAATAGAGGATTTTTCAAAATGGCAAGACGAACATATAGTCTTAATCACACGAGATAAGCATGCGAACCCAAAGCAAAGGACTACAAGTTAGCAGACGGGCAAGGCTTATTTTTAATTGTGAAAGCAACAGGGGCGAAATTATGGCGGTTTAATTATTGTAAACATTCACCAAAAAACGAACTGAAATTAGCTTAGGGCGATTTCCTGAAGTATCACTGAAACAGGCTAGAGACAAGCGAGCAGAATACGAGCATTATTGGCGGAGAATATCGACCCACAAACGCACCGCAACAGGAAAAGCTAAGGCTAAAATCCCTACACTTTTTGAAATGGCTCAACAGTGGTACAAACTAAAGGAAACTCAAATTAAACCAAACACACTAACGGCTATTGGAGAATGCTCAATAATCATTTATTTCCAAAAAGCGGATACATTCCGATAAATGAGATTTTACCACGATATTTAAAACGATATTAAACTTTAGAAAAGCGAAAGGCAACCCTAACCATACACCGCATTTTATCGTTGCTTAATGAGATAATGTCATTTGCTATCAATAGCGGACTAATTGAGACGAACCGTTGCATTTCTCTTTCAAAAACCTTTACCAACATAAGAGGCAACATTTAGCAACAATCCGCCCGAAGATTGCCTGATTTCTCAATGTATTACACAACTACAAGGCATTAGGCAGGTGAAAACGTTGATTTTGTGGCAACTGCTGACAATGACCCGACCAAGCGAGCAGCGGGGGCAAAATGGCGGAGATTGATTAACCGCTAAAACGTGGACAATTCCGCCAGTCGAATGAAGATGGGCAAAGAGCATATAATACCGCTATCAACACAAGCTATCAGCCTTTTGCGGTTTGAGTGGCATTTTCACATAATAGTCTTAGTTTTCCTAGCATTAGAGAAAAAACAAGCCCCCAAGTTCAAGAACGCAGGGCAAGCTATCAGTGCAACAGTCTTTAGAAACCGCCTCACTGCCCACGGCTTACGCTCAATCGCAAGCACTTACCTCAACGAATACGAGCCAATGATAAATTCTGACGTTATTGAGGCTTGCCTATCCCACGTCATAGGCTCACAGGTTCGCAGGGCGTATAATCGCTCAAACTATTTAGAACACCGCAGCCAGTGATGCAATTATGGGGGATTATGTAGAACAATGCGCACCGCCTAACACATTCCCCAAATTCACCCTAGGAGAAGATTAAATGCCGACCTTAACCAACGACCGCCAGAGCAATTTGCGCAACACTATGCCCGACTAGGCAACGCTACCCACGCCCTTAAAGCCGTTTTAGGCAATGAGCGAGCGGAAAGAATGCAACCGCACAGCCTAAGAGCAAGAGCCAATGAGTTAAAGAATAATTACAAGGTAGTCGAGCGAGTAGATGAAATTTTGACGGAAATGCGAGAGCGTGGCGAGGTTATCCCTCACTTTCGCCGACAACGTGGAGTGATAAAAAAGCGTAAAGTGTGGTAATCAAAGATTGGGTACTTTTACGGTAGTGTTTATATTTAAAGATCGGGTAATATTAGACTAAGTATCTCCATAACAAGCGGTCAATTTTGGCGGAGATTTTGCGAATGAACCACGAAAGATCGTAGAGAAAAGTTGAGAATGTTTATTCTCCTTTTTGGTATCTGATTTTTCCATTCTGGAACAGTAAAAGACTGAATTTTCGGAGCAGTACGCGCGTGCGCGGCAAAAGCGAGAGGGCAAGAATCGGCTAGAATATCGCCCCACAGATTTATGGAGAAAGCTCGATGCAATGCCAAACCGCCAAACAAAACCCGTTTTAATGAATACCGCTATCGCCATTATCTCAATCGAAAAGCACGCACAGCAACGCCCCTATTCACTTTTGAGAGCCTTTATAGCGAATGCGAGCCTTACCCTTGGCGGAATTGCTTATCGTCTTAAATTGGCGGATTGAAGCACTAAAACAAGCGCGAGAAGAAAGCCACATCCAAGCAATGATTTAATCACCATTCATACACTTGAAAATCAGCAGGCACGATTAACAAAGATTTACCAGCAACAAGACAACTAATTACTCAACACCTCAAAACAAAGCCCGATATTCTTTCACCATGATGAAAAATATTGGCTTTTTGTTTTAACTCTTTCTAAATTAGAATAAATGGAGCGTTAAGAATGATTATGATTGATTATGAACCATTAAGACGGTATGATTTTACCGCTTTCAATAAAGCAAAAGGGCGTGGAAACCCTTTATTGAGAGACTACAAGGCAGATTATAGCACGCCCTTAGCGTGTTTTTTATTATCTGTTGCTAACCCAAAATAGATCCGCCATACGTTCGAGCTATGGGGACTATTCACCATATAGACCGCAACCAATGGCGGATCTATTTTCAATGGTAGCACTTAATGGGAAAGGTTCGCCCTTTGCGTTAGACCTTGTAGGACGGTTTTCCACCCGTTAAGTGTTACCGCCAAAATCCGTGGAAAGATTTAGCGGTAATTCCTCAAAATATCTACAAGGAATATCACCAATGATTTACACCTACCGAGCTCAACGGGGAGCAGGGGAAACGACCCGTACCCTAAATATCAGCTTTTACGCCCGCAATTTCACCGAAGCCAAAAGCAAATTACAGGCATTCAGCCCAAACCAGCCACCGCTATTTATCAAACGCTTGCCGGTAACAAAATGTTCCCAAAATCAGACCGCTTGTTTAGCGAGCCAAGGGGGGATTTATGCGTAATTCCCACCCAATCCAAATCTACAAGACAAATTAAAACAAGAAATGGACACGCTTTACAGCTTAGGCACGATGATTGAATGCTTGGCGAGTGTCGTTCCTGATAATGAATTTGTACCGCTTAATGAAGTTCTTTCAACTTTGCCCTAAAAGAATCAGCCTTGATTTATTCAATGGCTTAGAGCGTATTCAAGACTTAATGGATAGCCTTAGCAAAGGGGCAAAGATGCGTAACTCGACCCAACCCAAGCCGAGCATTTAAACGAAGCGAGCAAAGCATTTTGCAGGCTTATTCACTTCTTCAAATGACGGCTAACGGTATCCAAAGCAATAGCGACCCACACACGATTATTTCAGCATTAAACGGTATTTCTGCCTTAATGAATGAGGGCTTAAATCATTGGGGAACTATGACAATGGAACACACTACTGGCAGATTATCGCCTACCCACAAGGGCAACAAAAGCCCGTTATTGTCGGAGTGAAACCGAGCTAACAAAGCATGACCGCATCAAGCAAGCGGTAAAAGCGAATCCACACTACCACGCATTCACATTGAAAAAATTCACAACAGGGGGAGAACATGCGACACCTTAGCCGAAACTATGCGGACACTATCGACACCCTTGCGAGCCTTATCGGCGACCATTTAGCCGAAATCGACGAGGCAAGAATGGCGATAAAAATTCAGACCGATAAAGAGAATTTAATCCCTGATGAAACCGTCCTTGCCAATGCGATTTTACACATAGGCGAACAAGCCAAAGCCATTAAGGAGCAAGCGGAAATCTGGCTGGCTTTTCATCAAGCAGTGATGGATAGGTTCACCCAAACCAAACAGGCAAAAGCCGTTATTTTCACACAGGAAACCGAGATCACGGAGGCAGACAATGACTAACCCAAACCGCCAACCACAAAACCCGATGGATGCTTTAAAAGCGTGGAAAGCGAACCACCGCAAAAACGCCACAAAACAGCCAGAGAGCGATTTAACCGAAAAGCCAAGTAAAGATACCCGTTCACCGAAGAAAACCACACAGCAAGCTCAACAAGGGGCAAAACCGCCAAGAATAAAAGATTTTCCCCAGCTTAACCGCCAATTTTGGCTTGCCCGAGAAAGTGTGATGCGGTGCTTTACGCAATACCCCGATAAATTCCACTACAAGGCGCAGTTAGCCAAAGAGTGTAGAGCTTTGGCGGAGGGATTAAAGCAAGGCGATGACACCGCCAAAACCTACCTAATCGGGCAACTTTACGCCTTAGCTGGCAGTGTAAAAACGGCTCAACGGCAAAATGAGATAACGGACACCGCTCCACAGGTAAGGGACACGCAAGCTATTGCTGATATGACTTACCTTGTTACTTTGGCGGAGAGCTATTTCACTGCTCTTCATCAAGGCGGAAATGTATTAAGGGAAAACGGCACACTATTAACGGACACGGAAATCCAAGCCGAAGCCTTTTCTGCCCTTGCCCAAGTGAAGCATTTTTTAACCCAATGGAGTGAGGCAAAAAATCATCAAAATCAGACCGCTTGTAAAACCGCTCTAAAAAGCGATTAACGCAACTTTCACTTAAATCTAATAAATCACAAGGGCAAAGAATAAAAACGCGCGAGAGCCTCTAATTTTGCCCTTAAATCGCAAATTCAACCGAAAAGGATGATTAACATGACTTTAACCGAAAAACAAACCGAGAACACATCAACAGCAACCCAAGCCTTCACCCTTGAAATGACAACCGCCAACGGCTTGACCCGTTATTACAGCAAAGAAGATTTAATCGAATGTGGCATTTTTGGCAGTAAGACAAGCATTGACCGTTATGTCGCTATGGGCAAACTTAAAAAAAATCAAATTAGGGCGTTCTGTTCGCTTTTCAGCGGAAGCCGTGGCGGAGTTTATCCAACAATGCCAACAAAGATAGCCATTCAAATTAGGGGGCAATATGGAAAAAAACGAGCCAAAAATCCCCCATGAAGAAATCGTTATTAAAGCTACGCTACAAGGCGGATTCTCTGAAATGGAAAGCGTACTCAAACATCATTTCACCAGTGGTCGCAATTACATCAGCACTTTAGAACGGCATTTAGGCGTGAAATTCCACCGAGAGAAAGCAAGCCCAAAATGGCGGATTGTATATCGCTACACCGTGGCAGACCGCCAAACCGCCCAAAAGCTATTAACCTATGCGAACCACAAAGCCGAAAGGTATCACCGCACAGCATTCACGCAGGCAGAGATTAAAGCGATTTTGGCAAGGTTTAACCACGAAGAAACCGAATAACACAGGATACGAAAATGAAAAAATCAAAGTTTATCGATTATTCCACTATCACCGATTTACCACAACACGAGCAAGAAGCGATTAAGCGAGCGATTGAAGGCATTGCCAAAGCAGAAAATGGGCGATATTTCCCACAGCTTACCGCTCTTTTTGAGCAAATTGCTACGCAGTTAGAAGATCCAAAACAGACAGATACGGAAACCGTGTTACTGCTAGGGCGTGAATTACACACCATTACAAGCGGACTGCTAAGAGCATTGAGCCACTACCCCGAAGACATAACAAATTTATTCTTCAAAGGCGCAAGCCATAGGCAAGTTTACAAAGGATTGTCAGGGCTTGCGATTAACGACTTATTCCACCATTTTATCGGTATCGGCTTAGCTTGCGAAATGAGGCGTTTACAAGCTATCAGCAATGGCGAAATCCCCTCACAAGATGCTTACGGCAATTTAGCAGACTAAGGCGAAGAAATGAGTAATGCGAAAGGCAGACGTGGGAAACTGGCACGATACAAAGCCGTAACAGGCGGAGGGACGTTCTCAATGTTACGGCACGATCTTGTCAAAAGCCCTGAATTTATCAACCTATCCCCTCGGCAAACAAGGTACTCACAATTCTAATCGGCACGCATACGACTGAACCTAACAACAACGGGAATTTATCCGCCCCCTTACCGCAATCTTATGAGCGGTTCGGAATGTCAGATAAAACCTTACAGCGAGCTTTAAAAGAATTGGTAGAGCGTGAATTCCTTGAAGTCAGCAAACAAGGCTTTAAATCACAGTGTACGCTTTACGCCTTGACTTGTTACCCTATCGGGGATTTTGGCGGCAAGATAGATTTAAGACCCACATCAAAGCCAAGCGATAAATGGAAAAAACATAGACCGCCAACCGCTTAACAATATCGCCTTTCATTTTCGCAATGAGGGCGATTTTTTCAGACTAATTTTTCACTGTTTCGACCAAAATTGACCGCACGCCTATTTTAACCCTATTTTTCTCTTTGACACGCAAATTAAAAACACTGCCTATGGCTAATATTAATAGGTAAGTAAATTTTACTTATCAAAAAACCTAAAAATAGCCGTTTTTAAAGTAATTTTTACTTATCAAAAAGAAAAATAGACAATTTAAGATTAAATTTCAAACGATTCTAAGTAAAATTTACTTATCACATAAGTAAAAATTACTTATCAAAAAATCGAAATTATAAGCGGTAGAGTGAGCGATAGCCCCATTTTGCCTATTGCAATAGTCCCTGAATGGGATATAATAGAATTAATCCCAAACAGGACTATGACAAATGAGAATAATCGCTACCTCAACCTTGACCGCTTATTGGCAGAAACACCCCGACACAGAGCAACCGCTGAAAGCGTGGATTGCCGAGGTTCGCAAAGCACAATGGCAGAATGTTCATGAAATCAA
>LVZB01000017.1 GCA_023101485.1 Pasteurellaceae bacterium Macca
ACCTATTAATATATTAGCCATAGGCAGTGTTTTTAATTTGCGTGTCAAAGAGAAAAATAGGGTTAAAATAGGCGTGCGGTCAATTTTGGTCGAAACAGTGAAAAATTAGTCTGAAAAAATCGCCCTCATTGCGAAAATGAAAGGCGATATTGTTAAGCGGTTGGCGGTCTATGTTTTTTCCATTTATCGCTTGGCTTTGATGTGGGTCTTAAATCTATCTTGCCGCCAAAATCCCCGATAGGGTAACAAGTCAAGGCGTAAAGCGTACACTGTGATTTAAAGCCTTGTTTGCTGACTTCAAGGAATTCACGCTCTACCAATTCTTTTAAAGCTCGCTGTAAGGTTTTATCTGACATTCCGAACCGCTCATAAGATTGCGGTAAGGGGGCGGATAAATTCCCGTTGTTGTTAGGTTCAGTCGTATGCGTGCCGATTAGAATTGTGAGTACCTTGTTTGCCGAGGGGGATAGGTTGATAAATTCAGGGCTTTTGACAAGATCGTGCCGTAACATTGAGAACGTCCCTCCGCCTGTTACGGCTTTGTATCGTGCCAGTTTCCCACGTCTGCCTTTCGCATTACTCATTTCTTCGCCTTAGTCTGCTAAATTGCCGTAAGCATCTTGTGAGGGGATTTCGCCATTGCTGATAGCTTGTAAACGCCTCATTTCGCAAGCTAAGCCGATACCGATAAAATGGTGGAATAAGTCGTTAATCGCAAGCCCTGACAATCCTTTGTAAACTTGCCTATGGCTTGCGCCTTTGAAGAATAAATTTGTTATGTCTTCGGGGTAGTGGCTCAATGCTCTTAGCAGTCCGCTTGTAATGGTGTGTAATTCACGCCCTAGCAGTAACACGGTTTCCGTATCTGTCTGTTTTGGATCTTCTAACTGCGTAGCAATTTGCTCAAAAAGAGCGGTAAGCTGTGGGAAATATCGCCCATTTTCTGCTTTGGCAATGCCTTCAATCGCTCGCTTAATCGCTTCTTGCTCGTGTTGTGGTAAATCGGTGATAGTGGAATAATCGATAAACTTTGATTTTTTCATTTTCGTATCCTGTGTTATTCGGTTTCTTCGTGGTTAAACCTTGCCAAAATCGCTTTAATCTCTGCCTGCGTGAATGCTGTGCGGTGATACCTTTCGGCTTTGTGGTTCGCATAGGTTAATAGCTTTTGGGCGGTTTGGCGGTCTGCCACGGTGTAGCGATAATACAATCCGCCATTTTGGGCTTGCTCTTTCTCTCGGTGGAATTTCACGCCTAAATGCCGTTCTAAAGTGCTGATGTAATTGCGACCACTGGTGAAATGATGTTTGAGTACGCTTTCCATTTCAGAGAATCCGCCTTGTAGCGTAGCTTTAATAACGATTTCTTCATGGGGGATTTTTGGCTCGTTTTTTTCCATATTGCCCCCTAATTTGAATGGCTATCTTGTTGGCATTGTTGGATAAACTCCGCCACGGCTTCCGCTGAAAAGCGAACAGAACGCCCTAATTTGATTTTTTTAAGTTTGCCCATAGCGACATAACGGTCAATGCTTGTCTTACTGCCAAAAATGCCACATTCGATTAAATCTTCTTTGCTGTAATAACGGGTCAAGCCGTTGGCGGTTGTCATTTCAAGGGTGAAGGCTTGGGTTGCTGTTGATGTGTTCTCGGTTTGTTTTTCGGTTAAAGTCATGTTAATCATCCTTTTTCGGTTGAATTTGCGATTTAAGGGCAAAATTAGAGGCTCTCGCGCGTTTTTATTCTTTGCCCTTGTGATTTATTAGATTTAAGTGAAAGTTGCGTTAATCGCTTTTTAGAGCGGTTTTACAAGCGGTCTGATTTTGATGATTTTTTGCCTCACTCCATTGGGTTAAAAAATGCTTCACTTGGGCAAGGGCAGAAAAGGCTTCGGCTTGGATTTCCGTGTCCGTTAATAGTGTGCCGTTTTCCCTTAATACATTTCCGCCTTGATGAAGAGCAGTGAAATAGCTCTCCGCCAAAGTAACAAGGTAAGTCATATCAGCAATAGCTTGCGTGTCCCTTACCTGTGGAGCGGTGTCCGTTATCTCATTTTGCCGTTGAGCCGTTTTTACACTGCCAGCTAAGGCGTAAAGTTGCCCGATTAGGTAGGTTTTGGCGGTGTCATCGCCTTGCTTTAATCCCTCCGCCAAAGCTCTACACTCTTTGGCTAACTGCGCCTTGTAGTGGAATTTATCGGGGTATTGCGTAAAGCACCGCATCACACTTTCTCGGGCAAGCCAAAATTGGCGGTTAAGCTGGGGAAAATCTTTTATTCTTGGCGGTTTTGCCCCTTGTTGAGCTTGCTGTGTGGTTTTCTTCGGTGAACGGGTATCTTTACTTGGCTTTTCGGTTAAATCGCTCTCTGGCTGTTTTGTGGCGTTTTTGCGGTGGTTCGCTTTCCACGCTTTTAAAGCATCCATCGGGTTTTGTGGTTGGCGGTTTGGGTTAGTCATTGTCTGCCTCCGTGATCTCGGTTTCCTGTGTGAAAATAACGGCTTTTGCCTGTTTGGTTTGGGTGAACCTATCCATCACTGCTTGATGAAAAGCCAGCCAGATTTCCGCTTGCTCCTTAATGGCTTTGGCTTGTTCGCCTATGTGTAAAATCGCATTGGCAAGGACGGTTTCATCAGGGATTAAATTCTCTTTATCGGTCTGAATTTTTATCGCCATTCTTGCCTCGTCGATTTCGGCTAAATGGTCGCCGATAAGGCTCGCAAGGGTGTCGATAGTGTCCGCATAGTTTCGGCTAAGGTGTCGCATGTTCTCCCCCTGTTGTGAATTTTTTCAATGTGAATGCGTGGTAGTGTGGATTCGCTTTTACCGCTTGCTTGATGGCGGTCATGGCTTTGTTTAGCTCGGTTTCACTCCCGACAATAACGGGCTTTTGTTGCCCTTGTGGGTAGGCGATAATCTGCCAGTAGGTGTGTTCCATTGTCATAGTTCCCCAAGTGATTTAAGCCCTCATTCATTAAGGCAGAAATACCGTTTAATGCTGAAATAATCGTGTGTGGGTCGCTATTGCTTTGGATACCGTTAGCCGTCATTTGAAGAAGTGAATAAGCCTGCCAAAATGCTTTGCTCGCTTCGTTTAAATGCTCGGCTTGGGGTTGGGTCGAGTTACGCATCTTTGCCCCCTTTGCTAAGGCTATCCATTAAGTCTTGAATACGCTCTAAGCCATTGAATAAATCAAGGCTGATTCTTTTTAGGGCAAAGTTGAAAGAACCTTCATTAAGCGGTACAAATTCATTATCAGGAACGACACTCGCCAAGCATTCAATCATCGTGCCTAAGCTGTAAAGCGTGTCCATTTCTTGTTTTAATTTGTCTTGTAGATTTGGGATTGGGTGGGAATTACGCATAAATCCCCCCTTGGCTCGCTAAACAAGCGGTCTGATTTTGGGAACATTTTGTTACCGGCAAGCGTTTGATAAATAGCGGTGGCTGGTTTGGGCTGAATGCCTGTAATTTGCTTTTGGCTTCGGTGAAATTGCGGGCGTAAAAGCTGATATTTAGGGTACGGGTCGTTTCCCCTGCTCCCCGTTGAGCTCGGTAGGTGTAAATCATTGGTGATAATTCCTTGTAGATATTTTGAGGAATTACCGCTAAATCTTTCCACGGATTTTGGCGGTAACACTTAACGGGGTGGAAAACCGTCCTACAAGGTCTAACGGCAAAGGGCGAACCTTTCCCATTAAGTGCTACCATTGAAAATAGATCCGCCATTGGTTGCGGTCTATATGGTGAAATAGTCCCCATAGCTCGAACGTATGGCGGATCTATTTTGGGGTTAGCAACAGATAATAAAAAACACGCTAAGGGCGTGCTATAATCTGCCTTGTAGTCTCTCAATAAAGGGTTTCCACGCCCTTTTGCTTTATTGAAAGCGGTAAAATCATACCGTCTTAATGGTTCATAATCAATCATAATCATTCTTAACGCTCCATTTATTCTAATTTAGAAAGAGTTAAAACAAAAAGCCCAATATTTTTCATCATGGTGAAAGAATATCGGGCTTTGTTTTGAGGTGTTGAGTTAATTAGTTGTCTTGTTGCTGGTAAATCTTTGTTAATCGTGCCTGCTGATTTTCAAGTGTATGAATGGTGATTAAATCATTGCTTGGATGTGGGCTTTCTTCTCGCGCTTGTTTTAGTGCTTCAATCCGCCAATTTAAGACGATAAGCAATTCCGCCAAGGGGTAAGGCTCGCATTCGCTATAAAGGCTCTCAAAAGTGAATAGGGGCGTTGCTGTGCGTGCTTTTCGATTGAGATAATGGCGGATAGCGGTATTCATTAAAACGGGGTTTTGTTTGGCGGTTTGGCATTGCATCGAGCTTTCTCCATAAAATCTGTGGGGCGATATTCTAGCCGATTTCTTGCCCTCTCGCTTTTGCCGCGCACGCGCGTACTGCTCCGAAAATTCAGTCTTTTACTGTTCCAGAATGGAAAAATCAGATACCAAAAAGGAGAATAAACATTCTCAACTTTTCTCTACGATCTTTCGTGGTTCATTCGCAAAATCTCCGCCAAAATTGACCGCTTGTTATGGAGATACTTAGTCTAATATTACCCGATCTTTAAATATAAACACTACCGTAAAAGTACCCAATCTTTGATTACCACACTTTACGCTTTTTTATCACTCCACGTTGTCGGGCGAAAGTGAGGGATAACCTCGCCACGCTCTCGCATTTCCGTCAAAATTTCATCTACTCGCTCGACTACCTTGTAATTATTCTTTAACTCATTGGCTCTTGCTCTTAGGCTGTGCGGTTGCATTCTTTCCGCTCGCTCATTGCCTAAAACGGCTTTAAGGGCGTGGGTAGCGTTGCCTAGTCGGGCATAGTGTTGCGCAAATTGCTCTTGGCGGTCGTTGGTTAAGGTCGGCATTTAATCTTCTCCTAGGGTGAATTTGGGGAATGTGTTAGGCGGTGCGCATTGTTCTACATAATCCCCCATAATTGCATCACTGGCTTGCGGTGTTCTAAATAGTTTGAGCGATTATACGCCCTGCGAACCTGTGAGCCTATGACGTGGGATAGGCAAGCCTCAATAACGTCAGAATTTATCATTGGCTCGTATTCGTTGAGGTAAGTGCTTGCGATTGAGCGTAAGCCGTGGGCAGTGAGGCGGTTTCTAAAGACTGTTGCACTGATAGCTTGCCCTTGCGTTCTTGAACTTGGGGGCTTGTTTTTTCTCTTAATGCTAGGGAAAACATAAGAGCTATTATGTGAAAATTGCCACTCAAACCGCAAAAGGCTGATAGCTTGTGTTGATAGCGGTATTATATGCTCTTTGCCCATCTTCATTCGACTGGCGGGAATTGTCCACGTTTTAGCGGTTAAATCAATCTCCGCCCATTTTGCCCCCGCTGCCTCGCTTGGTCGGGTCATTGTCAGCAGTTGCCACAAAATCAACGTTTTCACCCTGCCTAATGCCTTGTAGTTGTGTAATACATTGAGAAAATCAGGCAATTCTTCGGGGCGGATTGTTGCTAAATGTTGCCTCTTATGTTGGGTAAAGGTTTTTGAAAGAGAAATGCAACGGTTCGTCTCAATTAGTCCGCTATTGATAGCAAATGACATTATCTCATTAAGCAACGATAAAATGCGGTGTATGGTTAGGGTTGCCTTTCGCTTTTCTAAAGGTTGTAATATCGTTTTAATGATCGGTGGTAAAATCTCATTTATCGGAATGTATCCGCTTTTTGGAAATAAATGATTATTGAGCATTCTCCAATAGCCGTTTAGTGTGTTTGGTTTAATTTGAGTTTCCTTTAGTTTGTACCACTGTTGAGCCATTTCAAAAAGTGTAGGGATTTTAGCCTTTAGCTTTTCCTGTTGGCGGTGCGTTTGTGGGTCGATATTCTCCGCCAATAATGCTCGGTATTCTGCTCGCTTGTCTCTAGCCTGTTTCAGTGATACTTCAGGAAATCGCCCTAAGCTAATTTCAGTTCGTTTTTTGGTGAATGGTTTACAATAATTAAACCGCCATAATTTCGCCCCTGTTGCTTTCACAATTAAAAATAAGCCTTGCCCGTCTGCTAACTTGTAGTCCTTTGCTTTGGGTTTCGCATTGCTTATCTCGGTGTGATTAAGACTATATGTTCGTCTTGCCATTTTGAAAAATCCTCTATTTTTTTCCTACAAATTACTACAAAAAATACTCCTAAAAATGTGATTTATTGTGGGTGATTGTGGTGTTTTGAGATTTGCTCAAAATCAAAGAATGCTTGATATTCAAGGCTTTTTGGGGTGTTGTGGGTGGTTTAGATTTTTTATGTGCGGTTTGGCGTTGTAATTGTATTTAAAAGCATAACCTATTGATTTATTTGAAAATAAATTGATATTCAAGGCTAAAAAATTCATAAAGATACTACTAAAATAATTTCGGTAGGTATTTGTGGCGGTAGCTCTCCTCAAAATTAAGGGGGCGGTTCAATTATTCGGCTAGTTTGTGCCTTTTTCGGATAGATTTCCGAAAATTCCGCAATAAAGGTGTGTTGCTGAATATCCCTAGATTTTCTGAATCTTCCCTAGAATATAGGGAGTTTATTTGTAAAGGTACTCCCGACGGGGTGGGGCTTCCACGGGGTTGTGGGAGCGTGGTGTTCGGCTCATTTTTCGGGTTAAGGCATCATCATCTTCTTGCCATTTTTTAAAGGCTATTCCGTTATGTGATAAGGGTTTAGTGATGATAGTAGTTGTCGGTCGTCTTTGGTATTTTTAAGGGGTTAACCTGCGGTCTATGATCAGGCTTGTAAGCCTTATATGCCAACGGGTTTTACTCAAAAATGGCTTTGTTTGATCAAGGTAAACTGCGGGCTTGGCGGTGTCTCTATCTGCTTGAATATGGCGTTTTGTGAGGTCGTTTCAGGTTTCTTCAAGTTGTTAGTGATAGGCAAATAAAAACGCTCCTGTAATTTGAGGAGCGTGGAATGTAGGTTAAGCGTGGGTAGGCTGAATTAAAATCTCTGCCCCAATGCCTAGCTTGCTGTGAAGTTGGCGGATCATATTCAGGCTTAGCGGTCGGGTTTTATTGAGGATTTCATACACTCGATTAGGCTTGCCGATAATACCGTCTAGGTCTTTAATCTCTATGCCCTGTTGCTCCATTCTAAATTTGATTGCCTCGATTGGGTCGGGTAGGTCAATCGGGTAATGCTTTGCCTCATAGTTTTCAATCAAGGTAAGCATCACCTCAAAAAAATCTTCTTCCTCTGGGGGCAATACTTCCTTGTCAAATAATGGCTCTATGGCTTTCAGGGCGTTTTGGTAGTCTTGCTCGGTTCTGATTGGTTTGATGTTCATTGCTTAGTTCTCCACGGTGTCTGCGTTGATTTGGTCGTATTCTTTATGCGTGCCAATAAACTTGATATAAACCGCTCCCATTTTGAAAGCGATTGCTACGATTAAGCGGTGGTCGTTGCCTTTGATGTTGAATACTACTCTGCGATTTTTGAGAATACTCGCATTGCGATATTGGGCTTTGATTTCATGAACATTCTGCCATTGTGCTTTGCGAACCTCGGCAATCCACGCTTTCAGCGGTTGCTCTGTGTCGGGGTGTTTCTGCCAATAAGCGGTCAAGGTTGAGGTAGCGATTATTCTCATTTGTCATAGTCCTGTTTGGGATTAATTCTATTATATCCCATTCAGGGACTATTGCAATAGGCAAAATGGGGGCTATCGCTCACTCTACCGCTTATAATTTCGATTTTTTGATAAGTAATTTTTACTTATGTGATAAGTAAATTTTACTTAGAATCGTTTGAAATTTAATCTTAAATTGTCTATTTTTTCTTTTTGATAAGTAAAAATTACTTTAAAAACGGCTATTTTTAGGTTTTTTGATAAGTAAAATTTACTTACCTATTAATATATTAGCCATAGGCAGTGTTTTTAATTTGCGTGTCAAAGAGAAAAATAGGGTTAAAATAGGCGTGCGGTCAATTTTGGTCGAAACAGTGAAAAATTAGTCTGAAAAAATCGCCCTCATTGCGAAAATGAAAGGCGATATTGTTAAGCGGTTGGCGGTCTATGTTTTTTCCATTTATCGCTTGGCTTTGATGTGGGTCTTAAATCTATCTTGCCGCCAAAATCCCCGATAGGGTAACAAGTCAAGGCGTAAAGCGTACACTGTGATTTAAAGCCTTGTTTGCTGACTTCAAGGAATTCACGCTCTACCAATTCTTTTAAAGC
Organism: Pasteurellaceae bacterium Macca; assembly: GCA_023101485.1. Taxonomy (GTDB): domain Bacteria; phylum Pseudomonadota; class Gammaproteobacteria; order Enterobacterales; family Pasteurellaceae; genus LVZB01. The sequence goes on from LVZB01000017.1 coordinate 8,202, forward strand.
TCGCTGTAAGGTTTTATCTGACATTCCGAACCGCTCATAAGATTGCGGTAAGGGGGCGGATAAATTCCCGTTGTTGTTAGGTTCAGTCGTATGCGTGCCGATTAGAATTGTGAGTACCTTGTTTGCCGAGGGGGATAGGTTGATAAATTCAGGGCTTTTGACAAGATCGTGCCGTAACATTGAGAACGTCCCTCCGCCTGTTACGGCTTTGTATCGTGCCAGTTTCCCACGTCTGCCTTTCGCATTACTCATTTCTTCGCCTTAGTCTGCTAAATTGCCGTAAGCATCTTGTGAGGGGATTTCGCCATTGCTGATAGCTTGTAAACGCCTCATTTCGCAAGCTAAGCCGATACCGATAAAATGGTGGAATAAGTCGTTAATCGCAAGCCCTGACAATCCTTTGTAAACTTGCCTATGGCTTGCGCCTTTGAAGAATAAATTTGTTATGTCTTCGGGGTAGTGGCTCAATGCTCTTAGCAGTCCGCTTGTAATGGTGTGTAATTCACGCCCTAGCAGTAACACGGTTTCCGTATCTGTCTGTTTTGGATCTTCTAACTGCGTAGCAATTTGCTCAAAAAGAGCGGTAAGCTGTGGGAAATATCGCCCATTTTCTGCTTTGGCAATGCCTTCAATCGCTCGCTTAATCGCTTCTTGCTCGTGTTGTGGTAAATCGGTGATAGTGGAATAATCGATAAACTTTGATTTTTTCATTTTCGTATCCTGTGTTATTCGGTTTCTTCGTGGTTAAACCTTGCCAAAATCGCTTTAATCTCTGCCTGCGTGAATGCTGTGCGGTGATACCTTTCGGCTTTGTGGTTCGCATAGGTTAATAGCTTTTGGGCGGTTTGGCGGTCTGCCACGGTGTAGCGATAATACAATCCGCCATTTTGGGCTTGCTCTTTCTCTCGGTGGAATTTCACGCCTAAATGCCGTTCTAAAGTGCTGATGTAATTGCGACCACTGGTGAAATGATGTTTGAGTACGCTTTCCATTTCAGAGAATCCGCCTTGTAGCGTAGCTTTAATAACGATTTCTTCATGGGGGATTTTTGGCTCGTTTTTTTCCATATTGCCCCCTAATTTGAATGGCTATCTTGTTGGCATTGTTGGATAAACTCCGCCACGGCTTCCGCTGAAAAGCGAACAGAACGCCCTAATTTGATTTTTTTAAGTTTGCCCATAGCGACATAACGGTCAATGCTTGTCTTACTGCCAAAAATGCCACATTCGATTAAATCTTCTTTGCTGTAATAACGGGTCAAGCCGTTGGCGGTTGTCATTTCAAGGGTGAAGGCTTGGGTTGCTGTTGATGTGTTCTCGGTTTGTTTTTCGGTTAAAGTCATGTTAATCATCCTTTTTCGGTTGAATTTGCGATTTAAGGGCAAAATTAGAGGCTCTCGCGCGTTTTTATTCTTTGCCCTTGTGATTTATTAGATTTAAGTGAAAGTTGCGTTAATCGCTTTTTAGAGCGGTTTTACAAGCGGTCTGATTTTGATGATTTTTTGCCTCACTCCATTGGGTTAAAAAATGCTTCACTTGGGCAAGGGCAGAAAAGGCTTCGGCTTGGATTTCCGTGTCCGTTAATAGTGTGCCGTTTTCCCTTAATACATTTCCGCCTTGATGAAGAGCAGTGAAATAGCTCTCCGCCAAAGTAACAAGGTAAGTCATATCAGCAATAGCTTGCGTGTCCCTTACCTGTGGAGCGGTGTCCGTTATCTCATTTTGCCGTTGAGCCGTTTTTACACTGCCAGCTAAGGCGTAAAGTTGCCCGATTAGGTAGGTTTTGGCGGTGTCATCGCCTTGCTTTAATCCCTCCGCCAAAGCTCTACACTCTTTGGCTAACTGCGCCTTGTAGTGGAATTTATCGGGGTATTGCGTAAAGCACCGCATCACACTTTCTCGGGCAAGCCAAAATTGGCGGTTAAGCTGGGGAAAATCTTTTATTCTTGGCGGTTTTGCCCCTTGTTGAGCTTGCTGTGTGGTTTTCTTCGGTGAACGGGTATCTTTACTTGGCTTTTCGGTTAAATCGCTCTCTGGCTGTTTTGTGGCGTTTTTGCGGTGGTTCGCTTTCCACGCTTTTAAAGCATCCATCGGGTTTTGTGGTTGGCGGTTTGGGTTAGTCATTGTCTGCCTCCGTGATCTCGGTTTCCTGTGTGAAAATAACGGCTTTTGCCTGTTTGGTTTGGGTGAACCTATCCATCACTGCTTGATGAAAAGCCAGCCAGATTTCCGCTTGCTCCTTAATGGCTTTGGCTTGTTCGCCTATGTGTAAAATCGCATTGGCAAGGACGGTTTCATCAGGGATTAAATTCTCTTTATCGGTCTGAATTTTTATCGCCATTCTTGCCTCGTCGATTTCGGCTAAATGGTCGCCGATAAGGCTCGCAAGGGTGTCGATAGTGTCCGCATAGTTTCGGCTAAGGTGTCGCATGTTCTCCCCCTGTTGTGAATTTTTTCAATGTGAATGCGTGGTAGTGTGGATTCGCTTTTACCGCTTGCTTGATGGCGGTCATGGCTTTGTTTAGCTCGGTTTCACTCCCGACAATAACGGGCTTTTGTTGCCCTTGTGGGTAGGCGATAATCTGCCAGTAGGTGTGTTCCATTGTCATAGTTCCCCCAAGTGATTTAAGCCCTCATTCATTAAGGCAGAAATACCGTTTAATGCTGAAATAATCGTGTGTGGGTCGCTATTGCTTTGGATACCGTTAGCCGTCATTTGAAGAAGTGAATAAGCCTGCCAAAATGCTTTGCTCGCTTCGTTTAAATGCTCGGCTTGGGGTTGGGTCGAGTTACGCATCTTTGCCCCCTTTGCTAAGGCTATCCATTAAGTCTTGAATACGCTCTAAGCCATTGAATAAATCAAGGCTGATTCTTTTTAGGGCAAAGTTGAAAGAACCTTCATTAAGCGGTACAAATTCATTATCAGGAACGACACTCGCCAAGCATTCAATCATCGTGCCTAAGCTGTAAAGCGTGTCCATTTCTTGTTTTAATTTGTCTTGTAGATTTGGGATTGGGTGGGAATTACGCATAAATCCCCCCTTGGCTCGCTAAACAAGCGGTCTGATTTTGGGAACATTTTGTTACCGGCAAGCGTTTGATAAATAGCGGTGGCTGGTTTGGGCTGAATGCCTGTAATTTGCTTTTGGCTTCGGTGAAATTGCGGGCGTAAAAGCTGATATTTAGGGTACGGGTCGTTTCCCCTGCTCCCCGTTGAGCTCGGTAGGTGTAAATCATTGGTGATAATTCCTTGTAGATATTTTGAGGAATTACCGCTAAATCTTTCCACGGATTTTGGCGGTAACACTTAACGGGGTGGAAAACCGTCCTACAAGGTCTAACGGCAAAGGGCGAACCTTTCCCATTAAGTGCTACCATTGAAAATAGATCCGCCATTGGTTGCGGTCTATATGGTGAAATAGTCCCCATAGCTCGAACGTATGGCGGATCTATTTGGGGTTAGCAACAGATAATAAAAAACACGCTAAGGGCGTGCTATAATCTGCCTTGTAGTCTCTCAATAAAGGGTTTCCACGCCCTTTTGCTTTATTGAAAGCGGTAAAATCATACCGTCTTAATGGTTCATAATCAATCATAATCATTCTTAACGCTCCATTTATTCTAATTTAGAAAGAGTTAAAACAAAAAGCCCAATATTTTTCATCATGGTGAAAGAATATCGGGCTTTGTTTTGAGGTGTTGAGTTAATTAGTTGTCTTGTTGCTGGTAAATCTTTGTTAATCGTGCCTGCTGATTTTCAAGTGTATGAATGGTGATTAAATCATTGCTTGGATGTGGGCTTTCTTCTCGCGCTTGTTTTAGTGCTTCAATCCGCCAATTTAAGACGATAAGCAATTCCGCCAAGGGGTAAGGCTCGCATTCGCTATAAAGGCTCTCAAAAGTGAATAGGGGCGTTGCTGTGCGTGCTTTTCGATTGAGATAATGGCGGATAGCGGTATTCATTAAAACGGGGTTTTGTTTGGCGGTTTGGCATTGCATCGAGCTTTCTCCATAAAATCTGTGGGGCGATATTCTAGCCGATTTCTTGCCCTCTCGCTTTTGCCGCGCACGCGCGTACTGCTCCGAAAATTCAGTCTTTTACTGTTCCAGAATGGAAAAATCAGATACCAAAAAGGAGAATAAACATTCTCAACTTTTCTCTACGATCTTTCGTGGTTCATTCGCAAAATCTCCGCCAAAATTGACCGCTTGTTATGGAGATACTTAGTCTAATATTACCCGATCTTTAAATATAAACACTACCGTAAAAGTACCCAATCTTTGATTACCACACTTTACGCTTTTTTATCACTCCACGTTGTCGGGCGAAAGTGAGGGATAACCTCGCCACGCTCTCGCATTTCCGTCAAAATTTCATCTACTCGCTCGACTACCTTGTAATTATTCTTTAACTCATTGGCTCTTGCTCTTAGGCTGTGCGGTTGCATTCTTTCCGCTCGCTCATTGCCTAAAACGGCTTTAAGGGCGTGGGTAGCGTTGCCTAGTCGGGCATAGTGTTGCGCAAATTGCTCTTGGCGGTCGTTGGTTAAGGTCGGCATTTAATCTTCTCCTAGGGTGAATTTGGGGAATGTGTTAGGCGGTGCGCATTGTTCTACATAATCCCCCCATAATTGCATCACTGGCTTGCGGTGTTCTAAATAGTTTGAGCGATTATACGCCCTGCGAACCTGTGAGCCTATGACGTGGGATAGGCAAGCCTCAATAACGTCAGAATTTATCATTGGCTCGTATTCGTTGAGGTAAGTGCTTGCGATTGAGCGTAAGCCGTGGGCAGTGAGGCGGTTTCTAAAGACTGTTGCACTGATAGCTTGCCCTTGCGTTCTTGAACTTGGGGGCTTGTTTTTTCTCTTAATGCTAGGGAAAACATAAGAGCTATTATGTGAAAATTGCCACTCAAACCGCAAAAGGCTGATAGCTTGTGTTGATAGCGGTATTATATGCTCTTTGCCCATCTTCATTCGACTGGCGGGAATTGTCCACGTTTTAGCGGTTAAATCAATCTCCGCCCATTTTGCCCCCGCTGCCTCGCTTGGTCGGGTCATTGTCAGCAGTTGCCACAAAATCAACGTTTTCACCCTGCCTAATGCCTTGTAGTTGTGTAATACATTGAGAAAATCAGGCAATTCTTCGGGGCGGATTGTTGCTAAATGTTGCCTCTTATGTTGGGTAAAGGTTTTTGAAAGAGAAATGCAACGGTTCGTCTCAATTAGTCCGCTATTGATAGCAAATGACATTATCTCATTAAGCAACGATAAAATGCGGTGTATGGTTAGGGTTGCCTTTCGCTTTTCTAAAGGTTGTAATATCGTTTTAATGATCGGTGGTAAAATCTCATTTATCGGAATGTATCCGCTTTTTGGAAATAAATGATTATTGAGCATTCTCCAATAGCCGTTTAGTGTGTTTGGTTTAATTTGAGTTTCCTTTAGTTTGTACCACTGTTGAGCCATTTCAAAAAGTGTAGGGATTTTAGCCTTTAGCTTTTCCTGTTGGCGGTGCGTTTGTGGGTCGATATTCTCCGCCAATAATGCTCGGTATTCTGCTCGCTTGTCTCTAGCCTGTTTCAGTGATACTTCAGGAAATCGCCCTAAGCTAATTTCAGTTCGTTTTTTGGTGAATGGTTTACAATAATTAAACCGCCATAATTTCGCCCCTGTTGCTTTCACAATTAAAAATAAGCCTTGCCCGTCTGCTAACTTGTAGTCCTTTGCTTTGGGTTTCGCATGCTTATCTCGGTGTGATTAAGACTATATGTTCGTCTTGCCATTTTGAAAAATCCTCTATTTTTTTCCTACAAATTACTACAAAAAATACTCCTAAAAATGTGATTTATTGGGTGATTGTGGTGTTTTGAATTTGCTCAAAATCAAAGAATGCTTGATATTCAAGGCTTTTGGGTGTTGTGGGTGGTTTAGATTTTTTATGTGCGGTTTGGCGTTGTAATTGTATTTAAAAGCATAACCTATTGATTTATTTGAAAATAAATTGATATTCAAGGCTAAAAAATTCATAAAGATACTACTAAAATAATTTCGGTAGGTATTTGTGGCGGTAGCTCTCCTCAAAATTAAGGGGCGGTTCAATTATTCGGCTAGTTTGTGCCTTTTTCGGATAGATTTCCGAAAATTCCGCAATAAAGGTGTGTTGCTGAATATCCCTAGATTTTCTGAATCTTCCCTAGAATATAGGGAGTTTATTTGTAAAGGTACTCCCGACGGGGTGGGGCTTCCACGGGGTTGTGGGAGCGTGGTGTTCGGCTCATTTTTCGGGGTTAAGGCATCATCATCTTCTTGCCATTTTTTAAAGGCTATTCCGTTATGTGATAAGGGTTTAGTGATGATAGTAGTTGTCGGTCGTCTTTGGTATTTTTAAGGGGTTAACCTGCGGTCTATGATCAGGCTTGTAAGCCTTATATGCCAACGGGTTTTACTCAAAAATGGCTTTGTTTGATCAAGGTAAACTGCGGGCTTGGCGGTGTCTCTATCTGCTTGAATATGGCGTTTTGTGAGGTCGTTTCAGGTTTCTTCAAGTTGTTAGTGATAGGCAAATAAAAACGCTCCTGTAATTTGAGGAGCGTGGAATGTAGGTTAAGCGTGGGTAGGCTGAATTAAAATCTCTGCCCCAATGCCTAGCTTGCTGTGAAGTTGGCGGATCATATTCAGGCTTAGCGGTCGGGTTTTATTGAGGATTTCATACACTCGATTAGGCTTGCCGATAATACCGTCTAGGTCTTTAATCTCTATGCCCTGTTGCTCCATTCTAAATTTGATTGGCCTCGATTGGGTCGGGTAGGTCAATCGGGTAATGCTTTGCCTCATAGTTTTCAATCAAGGTAAGCATCACCTCAAAAAAATCTTCTTCCTCTGGGGGCAATACTTCCTTGTCAAATAATGGCTCTATGGCTTTCAGGGCGTTTTGGTTAGTCTTGCTCGGTTCTGATTGGTTTGATGTTCATTGCTTAGTTCTCCACGGTGTCTGCGTTGATTTGGTCGTATTCTTTATGCGTGCCAATAAACTTGATATAAACCGCTCCCATTTTGAAAGCGATTGCTACGATTAAGCGGTGGTCGTTGCCTTTGATGTTGAATACTACTCTGCGATTTTTGAGAATACTCGCATTGCGATATTGGGCTTGATTTCATGAACATTCTGCCATTGTGCTTTGCGAACCTCGGCAATCCACGCTTTCAGCGTTGCTCTGTGTCGGGGTGCAATAAGCGGTCAAGGTTGAGGTAGCGATTATTCTCATTTGTCATAGTCCTGTTTGGGATTAATTCTATTATATCCCATTCAGGGACTATTGCAATAGGCAAAAATGGGGGCTATCGCTCACTCTACCGCTTATAATTTCGATTTTTTGATATAAGTAATTTTACTTATGTGATAAGTAAATTTTACTTAGAATCGTTTGAAATTTAATCTTAAATTGTCTATTTTTTTCTTTTTGATAAGTAAAAATTACTTTAAAAACGGCTATTTTTAGGTTTTTTGATAAGTAAAATTTACTTACCTATTAATATATTAGCCATAGGCAGTGTTTTTAATTTGCGTGTCAAAGAGAAAAATAGGGTTAAAATAGGCGTGCGGTCAATTTTGGTCGAAACAGTGAAAAAT
>LVZB01000018.1 GCA_023101485.1 Pasteurellaceae bacterium Macca
AGCCATTCGCTAGGCTTTTTTATACTCAACCTCCCACCCCCTTAAAATTTTTCCAACTTTTAGAAATTTAGTCACTTATTCACTTATCTACTTTATTTTTTATTTAAGTTATTGAAAAGAAAAAAGAAATATAGAGTGAGTAATAGAGTGAATAGTCAGTGATAAGTGATTAAAACTAGCCGCTAGTTAAAAAATATGCCCAATAGCTACCTCAATAAAGTAGGGACATTCTGAAAATCTAGGGGGATAAGAAAAGGCTACTGATCCTCTCTTATGTAAATTTTGCCGTTGTTTTCTTGCGTAGCTTTTCAAGTGAAAGACACTGTATTTACAACCAGATAAAAGGCTATATATTGTGAAAATATTTGTTTTTTAAGAGGTGCGAATGCTTATTCATAATTCAATCAGAAATGAGGTTATTGAGCGATTAGCCGAGAATATGCCCGATGTGAAACATTACCACAACGGCTTGCCACGTATTTATCAAGGTGACAGTGTTTTGCCGATGATTGCTGTTTATTTGAATGATGCGGAGGGGCGACCGGTAAGATTGGTGATGGTGGTATTGATTGGTTCGCAGAGCTTAATATTTTGACCTATGTTTCTTTCGGTGAAGGGGAAGCAACCTTAGACCGTATTGCTGAAATTTTAAATCAAACCATTCTGCAAAGCGGTGATTTCCAGAATTTCCAGCTAGATCCAAGTTATGAAATGGGATACGCCTACGAATATGATACGGAAAATAATGCTTGGGCAAGTTCTTCCCTAACTTATCGCATTATTTATCAACCCAAAACTTACATTAACTTAGGAGAATCTGATGTTTAAGAAATTATTAGAACTACGCCAGCAAAGGCACAAATTCAAGCAGAAATGCGCGCCATTATGGAAACCGCAGATAAAGAGCAACGTTCCACTACCGAAGCCGAAGGGGCGAAATTTGATGAATTACGTAGTCAAGTTGGTAGCTTAGAGAAAGAGATTGCTCGTTATGAAGCGCTAACGGATGAGCAACGTAATCAAGCCGGTGCGGCGTCAGAAACAGCGAGTAAAGACGTGAGCAATGATGAATTGCGCCATTGGATTAAAACCGGTGAATTACGTTCATTGGCGACAAATACGAATAACGGGGCAGATGGTGGCTATTCGGTTATTCCACAGCTTGATCGTGATGTGATGAAGCGTCTTTCAGATGACAGTGTAATGCGTTCAATTTGTAACGTAGTACGCTTACCGATTGGCGCAAAAGAGTATAAAAAACTCGTTTCAAATGGTGGTGCAGCCGTTGGCCATATTGGTGAAGGGGAAAAGCGTACAGAAACAGGCACGCCAACATTAAATGAAGTGACGATTACGCTTCACAACATTTACGCTTATCCGAAAACGACCCAAGAGATTTTAGATTTTGGTGGCGTGGATATTTTAGGCTGGCTGACAGATGAAATTGCAGACACCTTTACGGAAACCGAAGAATCGACCTTAACCAATGGCACAGGCACAAAACAAGCAAAAGGCTTTTTAACCTACTCTCGCTCTGCTGATAAAGATAAAACCCGTGCATTCGGCACCCTGCAAAAAATGGAAGTGCCGGTTGCGAAATTGACGGCAGACACTTTGATTGATTTGTTTTCACCCTAAAAAGCAAATATCGCAAAAATGCCGTATGGGTGATGAACTCACAAACAGCTGGCACATTGCAGAAACTCAAAAATGGTAACGGTGATTATATTTGGCGTGATGGACTACAAGTCGGTAGCCCAGCAACCCTTTTAGGCTTACCGGTTTATTATCTTGAAACGATGCCAGATGTTGGTGCAAATCAACCTTTCCTAGCGGTGGGTGATTTTAAACGTGGTTATACCATTGCCGATCACGAAACTGGCACACGCACGAAACCAGATGCGATTACCGAGCCAGGTTTTTATAAGGTTCATACTGATAAATATCTTGGCGGTGGCGTGGTGGATTCCAATGCAATTAAAGTGTTAGAAGGTAAGTAGTATTTCAACCGAATAAAAGGGGGCATTTTGCCCCTTTTTTGCCAAAGAGGGATGATGATGAAAAAAGATATTGAAATCCGTTCCACCACCTTAGAAACCGATAGCGAAAGCAAAAAGCTAGTGGGCTATGTGGTGCAATGGAACAGAAACAGCGAAGTGCTATGGGGGGAATATATTGAGCAATTTGCCCCGAATGCGTTTCAGCAGAGTTTAGCCAGCGGACAGGATGTGCGAGCGCTATTTGAACACGACCACACAAAACTGCTAGGGCGAACATCAAGTGGCACATTAAAGCTTGAAGAAGATGCCATTGGCTTACGCTTTGAACTTATGCCACCGGATACGCAATTAGGGCGTGATTTATTGGTGAGTGTTGAGCGTGGGGATATTCAAGGGATGAGTTTTGGCTTTCGCACGTTGAAAAACAGTTGGGATTTTAACGTAGAGCCGAATTTACGCACTGTTGAGCAAGCGGAGTTGATTGAGATCACGGTAACAAGCATTCCCGCTTATCCTGATTCAAGCCTTGAAGTATTAAAGCGCTCACAAGCGGTCGCAAAAGGAGAAAACTTTGCCCACTGGCAAGATGACAATCGCCGTAAATGGTTGCAAGCAATGGGGGCGTAGATGTTCGGATTATTCAAGAAAAAGGCGGAAACCCGGAGCCTGACGATTGAGGATGTTTTTGCTGCAATGGGTGCAAGCAATACCGGCGCGGGGGAATTTGTTAGCCCTTACACGGCAGAAGCTTTGCCCGCCGTATTAAATGCCGTCAATGTAATTGCCCAAGCAGTTGCCAGTATGCCGTGCTATCTCTTTGAGGTGAATGCCGAGGGGCGTAAAAGGGTAGAAAATCATTCCGTAGAGTATCTACTCAATGAAATGCCGAATCGAAACCAAACGCCTTATCAATTTAAGAAGTGATGATGCGACACGTTTTGCTTAATGGCAATGCTTATGCGGTGATTGGTTGGAATGCACAAGGGCAAGCTGAAAGCCTGATTCCATACCCGCCTTATGCCGTGAATGTACAACGCACCTATGCCGGTGATTATATTTATCAGATCACGGATTTAAACGGCAAACTCCACACTTACTTGCAAGATGAAGTATTGCATTTACGCCATGCTTCAAATGATGGCTTTATGGGGCGATCACCGATTGCCGTCTGCCGTGAAGCCGTGGGGCTTGGAATGGCTCAACAACGGCACGGTGCCAGCGTGATGAAAAACGGGCTAATGGCTGGGGGCATTGTAACGTCGCCTGAATGGTTCGACCAAGCCAAAGGGCAAAAAGCGATGCAAGCCTTAGAGCGTTATCAAGGGGCAAAGAACGCGGGTAAGACACCAATTCTTGAAGGCGGAATGGATTACAAGCAGTTAGGGATGAGTAACCAAGATGCCGAGTGGTTAGCTAGCCGAAATTCACTATTGAAGATATTGCCCGCATTTTCAATATTAGCCTATCTTCCTGCAAGATTATTCCCATTCCAGCTATGCGAATTTTAGTGAAGCCAGTCGGGCATTTTTAGGGCAAACATTACGGCACATTTAGTCAATTTTGAGCAACAACTCAAAGATGCGTTGATGATTGATCTCACCAGCAAAAGCCGTAAGCGTTATGTGATTGAATTGATACAAGCGACTTATTACGCACCAATCAGCAAGACCGATTCAGTAGCTATGACACCGCTATCAAATGTGGGATTTTAAGCCCGAATGAAGCGAGAAAGCGTGAGGGATTATTGCCTTATGCCGGCGGTGATGAGTTTAGTCAAGCCTGGAAGCAGACTGTTGAAGTGAAGAAAGGGGCAGAAAATGGCAAGGATGGTTAGGGCTGGGAAATTCGATAAGGTTGTCAAAATCCAACGACAAACAACCAAATTAAATAATTATGGCAGCGTTGTTCAAAGTTGGGAATTTAGCCACAATTAGAGCAAGTATTGAGCCTTTACAAGGACGGGAATATTTCAGTGGTCCATTTCAGATGGGTGAGAACATCACAAGGGTTCGCATCCGATACCAACCAGACTTAACTGTTAATCGCAAAATGCGAGTGAAATATGGTGATCAGTTTTTAGATATTTATTCTGTTATTGACAGCAAAGAACGCCACGAAGAATTGCAACTGATGTGTAAAGAAGGAGAAGCACATAATGGCTAAACCAAGAATAGAGCTAGATGAAATCAAAGCCCACTTACGCATTGAACGATTTAGATGATGAACTCTTAGAAGTCTATGCTGATGCAGCACTGGAAGCAGCAAGCAATCATATAGGCAAAGTGTGGGGTGATGAACATAGCGATACCACAGTCCGCTTTACCAAGGGAATTAAAGTAGGGTGCTTGATGTTTATTGGTCATCTTTATGCTAACCGTGAAAGTAAGTGATGTTCAGCTTTATGAAGTGCCAATGACGATTAAAGCGTTATGGAATCCTTACCGTAACCTAGCGATTTATTAGAGATAACCAATGCCAAATCACCCATTAAGACGTTGCACCTTTCCAGGTTGCAGAAACCGTGTGAAGTCTGCAGATGTGATGAGCATAAGCCAAAGGATACTCGAATCAGTGCCAGTAAGCGAGGTTATGACCATAGGTGGAGCAAATACCGTCAAGGTTATTTAGCCCATCATCCCTTATGTGTGATGTGCTTAGATAAGGGTATCTACACACCCGCAACAGTGATAGACCATATCAAGCCGTAGAGAATGGACAAGCCGATCCGCTATTTTGGGTTGAGAGCAATCATCAATCCCTTTGTCGAGATTGTCACAGCTACAAGACACGAGAGATTGATAAACGTGGTTATGGTGCGAAGAAGTAACGTTCAAAGTCTAAATCTAAATTTCACTTATAAATCAATGAGTTAATCTCCCGAAAAATCAGGAGATTGAAAAATAAACAGAGGTGGGGGAGTTTTGGAAAGAAAAGCCTAACCGCTAAGAACCGCCCCCCAACTCAATTTTTACGCACAGTAATTTTTCAGAAAATATAGGTGCGGTCGCTATGACCTTAACCTGTATAGTGAAAATTTTCCCTGATAGCTGAAGAATTTAACCAATCCAATTTTGGTTCGGCTGAACTGTTGCGATAACACAACACTTTAACTATGTACATATGTACACGACTGAACCAGCTCAAAATTGAGCCCGTTAAATACATAAGGAAAACCAATGACAAAAAAGAAACTCCCCAAAGCCCCTGATTATTTAGACGAAATCGCAAAAAGTCAGTGGCAAAGCAAAATCAAAGTATTAGCCGAGCGTGGCGATATTACCAGCGAAGACTACACCAACTTAGAGCTTTATTGCGTGAATTATTCCCTTTATCGCCAAGCGGTTCAAAACATTGCAGAGCGTGGTTTTAGCATTACCAACACCCAAGGCACAGAAGCGCGTAATCCAGCGCTAACAGCCAAAAGTGAAGCCGAGAAAATCATCATCAAAATGTCGTCTTTGCTGGGCTTTGATCCTGTTAGCCGTAGAAAGACCCCGATTGATACGGAGGAAGCAGACGAACTCGACAACATTATGGCGGGCTAAATGCAACCGTGGCACCTATGCGGAAAGCGTGAGAAGTGGTGAAATCAACGCCTGTAAGCGCATTAAACAAGCGGTTGAGCGTTACTATAATGACCTTGAAAACCCCGCTTATGTGTTCGATGTGGCAACCGCGAGCGATTTATCAAATTCTCACGCCTTTGCCCCCATGTGAAAGGGCATCTTTATAGCAAGCCGATTGAGCTATCCGACTGGCAAATCTTTCTTTTTGCCAATATTTTAGGCTTTAAATACCGTGAAAATGGCTTGCGGAAATATCGTTCTGCCTATGTTCAAGTCGCTAGGAAGAATGCGAAAAGCACCATTGCGGCAATTTTAGCGAATTGGTTTTTGGTGATGGAACAAGGTCAGCAAGATATTTACACTGCTGCCGTTAGCCGAGATCAAGCCCGAATCGTCTTTGATGATGCCAAGAAAATGGCGACCTTATCCAAGCCCCTACGCAGTCGGCTCACTATTCAGCAACATAAGATGCTATTCACGCAAAAAAACAGCCTAATGCGACCGCTTGCGGCGAAATCTTCCACCATTGAAGGCACAAACCCAAGCCTTGCTATTGTCGATGAATACCACCACCCGATAATTCGGTTTATTCCGCCTTAGAATTGGGCAAGGCGCACGGCCCGAAGGACTACTCTTTGCCATTACCACCGCCGGCAGTAACACCATTTCAGCAGCCTGCAAACAGCACTATGATTACTGCTGCCAAATCCTAGACGGCACAGAAAAGAACGAATCTATCTTCATTCTGATTTATGAGCTTGATGACGAAAATGAAGTGGATGACCCGAACAACTGGATCAAAGCAAACCCCAATATCGGCAAATCCATTCCCTACAAAGATTTTGAGAACACCATAACCAAAGCCCGAGGTATTCCGTCCGAATGGGTCGAAATGCTCACAAACGCTTTAATGTGTGGTGCAATGGTGCGACCCCGTGGCTAGGGAAGGTAACTGGAAACAGTGTGAGCGCCAATATCACGAGCAAGAATTACAAGGGCAAGCGTGCTATATGGGGCTTGATTTATCCTCAACTAACGATATTACCAGCCTATGCTACGCCTTTCCAGGGGAATAAAGTCCGATTGCTGACACGCCATTACATTCCCGAATACCAACTGCAAAACGTGGCCAATAAAAACCGAGCCATTTATCGCAACTGGGAACGTATGGGCTGGCTACGCGTAACTAAGGGAGATTGTATCGATTACGACCGTATCCGAGATGATATTTTCAAGGATGCCGAAACATTTGAGATCAAGATGATTGGCTTTGACGTCTGGAATGCCACTCACCTTAGAACCCAATTACAAGGCTACGGCTTAGAGGTTGAGCCATTCCCGCAAACGTATCAACGTTATAGCCCCGTCGCCAAATCTGCCGAAGTACTGATCAACCGACAAATGATAGAGCATAACGGCGACCCGGTTTTATCGTGGGCGTTGTCAAATGTGGTGATGGAAAGCGATGCCAATGCCAACATCAAACCAAAAAAAAAAAATCAGCCAATAAAATTGACCCCGCAGTCGCTTTTTTAATGGCGTTGGGAACGTATCAGCTTGAATATGGCGATCTTGCCTTTGAAATGAGCGATGACTACAAACAACAACTTGCCACATTTACCGGCATTGATTTATAGGCTTGAAATTTTGGCAATGAATTGCTATAAAATAATCATGTATCCGTTCAATTAGGGGGAATGTGTTAGATTTTATTAAGTTTTCATTCCGTTTAGGGATTTTATTTGCGACACTTTTTTTTTTGCTTTTTTTGCTTTTGTGGTATTTAATAAGATTGGCTGGCTAAAAGTAGTCTTGGGCTTTTCTTTGCTAGTACTTTTCAGTGTTATTTGTATTATATGGGAAGATAGAAAAGCAAAAAATAACCATGAAGAACAACGCTATAACGAATATATGGCAAAGCTAGATAAAGAATTATCACGCCCTATTATTAAAGAAAGGCTATTTAAACAACAAAATAAACCGATTGAAGTTAAAGATTTTATTAATGGTTCAGTGAATTATGTAGCCCCGAATGGAAAAGAAACCAAAATAGCGGATATTAAAATTAATCTTAAATAACCAATCAAACGCACCTAGGCTGATCTCGAAAGCAAGAAACCTTATCTTGTGGGTGCGTTCCTCCCATAAGGGCAAATGCGAAAGGAGCGTTTTATGAAAGTATCACTACCAAAAAAGAGAGCATATTCTTTAGATGAACTACCAGAATATTTAGCAAAAACATATCAATTAGATTTATCATATGATGATCTTATTGTGTACGCAAGAGAAAATAAATTAAGAACCTGCATTAGACTAGAAGGAAATGCTAAAGGTTTATATTCTGTAGGTAGAATAAAATTAGATGAACAAAACCTAATCCCTGTTTGCTACCCACCTACATCCGTATTTTTCAATTCAACAGTTAAAAAATCATTTCTTCCAAATGACTTACATTTAGAAGATGCAAATGCCATATTGGGAGCCAGAGTATCTTTAGTTGATTCTATCTATAAAGAAATTCAACAGGGTAATTTAGACTACAATTCAGCAATAATGAAAGCAAAAACTAACATTAATGAATTTATTGAACAATCATTCATATTTCCTAAATATGAATATCAATTGTTATTAATGCCCGAAAAATTTTCTTTTGTATTCTCAGCAAATTTCTATTTGCCTAGAGATGTTTATAATACAAGCACGAGTTTGTTAAATGATCATATCATTTCAATAGATTTCGCGGATGATTCTTTCTATCTATTGGAGAATACAAATAAGGAAAATATATTTATTAATTTAGCTATAAGCACAGGAATAGTACGACCTATCGGGGTTCATTTTAAAGATATTGAAATTTTACATAGTGATTTAATGAGATTCTTAGGAATCAGTGACGAAACCAAAAATAACGTAGAGGAACTACGCAAAGAAATTGATGATTTAAAATCTGAATTAGTCGAAAAAAAACTCAAATCACAAGGCTAAAGCAGCAACTTGATGAAAGAATTTACCAATAATGTTAAGTGAGTTTATGGAAAATGACCGATTAGCATTAGCAATTCAAGCAAGAAAAAATATTGGAGCAACTACAATCCTGATTTAGATAATGCTCCAAAAGCAGATGCAACAGCAAAAGAAATTCAAGATACTTATAACCTATCCCAAAAACAAGCCAAGCAATAGAAATTGTTGCTTGTCCAATCAATCGTAAGTAATTGATTTATTACTATGATAGTAAGGGGTAATAGTGAAATTTGCTATTACCCCATTGTTATAACCCCGCCCATATAGTTTTAAATAGCTATCGTTCGAACAACCCAACGAAGCACGACAGTGTTTTACATAGTTAAACAAACGATAGGTATTTTTATGAACAACCTAAAAAACTCATTACAGGTAAAGAAGTAACAGCTCTTATTGGCTTTGGTCGTACAAAGCTAAATTTACTCGTTAAAGCTAATCAATTCCCACAGCCGATCCGTTTTTCACAAAATTTTATCCGATGGGATTTAGAAGAGGTGAATAGCTGGATTGAAGAACAAAAAGCTACACGAGTTTAGGGAGAGCAAAATGACAGCAATCAATAAGCCAAGCGGTGCAGAAGCTGTATGGGGTGCGACCCAAGATGTGATGACGATGATTGGCATTAAACGCACCAAACTTTACACGATGATGCAAGAGGATAAAACCTTCCACAGCCGATTCGCCTTTCTCGCAATCATATTCGTTGGAATCTATCTGAAATTCGTCAATGGATGATGGGTAAAAGCGGAGCGAAATGGATTAGGGGGTAACAATGATTAACCCAATGATTGAACACAAGCCGTATTGCTCACCTATTCCGCCAAGATTAACGGCAATGACCGATAGTCGAAAAGTGGCGGAGGTATTCGGCAAACAGCACGGGCATATTTTAGAGCAGAATTTAGATTTAAATTTTCCAATTTTGATTGTCCTATTACCTCAATGAACAGAACAAAGCCAATGGTCAGAATGACTCAAGACGGCTTTACCTTTCTCGTAATGGGCTTTCGGGCAAAAAGGCGGCAGAATTTAAAGAAGCGTACATTAAACAATTTAACAAAATGAGAGATTGGATTGATGCACGGGAGCAGATTAAACACGACCAACGCCGTTTAAATATGCGATTAAATACCGCCAAGACCAGACGGGCAAACTCAATAAATACGCTTACAGCCAAGAAAAATTTAATTTATCGAGTAGCACTAGGGCAAACGGGCAAGCAATGGCTATCAGAAAACGGTTACCCGATGATGACGATATTCGCCAGCATTTAAGTGAAAACACGTTGAAATTGCTTGATGAATTAACCACAGAAAACGCCGTAATGATTAAGCTAGGAATGCCTTACTCCGAACGCAAAATCAAATTAGAGCAATCCGCCCTTTATGTTTTACGCCAACAGGCTTAACCCAGCCAGCTCTCCCGATTTTTCGGGAGCGTCCCTAACAAAAAGCCCTTTCAACAATACGAAAGGGCGAAGGAATCAAAAAGATGAAAAAAATTTTACCGCACTATTTTACCGAAAATAGCCACAACTTACCAACAAATCGCGACATATTGGCGAATATCCTACACATTTCGGCAAACTTGCTGAACATCAACGCCTTGACAAACGGTCGGATTTTCCCTAAATTTTGCACCGCAGTCGCAAAATCGATTGCCGAGCCTCGAAACTCGAATGATTTATCAACGGCGAATAGCACGCCCAAAGCGTGTTTTTTTATTCGTAGCACACGCACACCCAAGAACGCCCGAGCGTCAATCTATGGTAGCGTGTAGCGGGAAAGGTTTTGCCCTTTGCTGTGTTCCGTTGAGTTTTCGCAGTTTTACCTTACAATTCGAAACTTTCAGCGGTAGCTCTTAGAAAATATTCAACGGAGTTACGCAAAATGCTTTACACCTATTACCCGTCAAGGCGAAAAACGCCTCAACATCACCTTTTACGCCCGCAATTTCACCGAAGCCAAAAGCAAATTACAGGCATTCAACCCGAGCCAACCGCCATTGCTGATTAAACGCTTGCCGGTAGCAAAATGTTCCCAAAATCAGACCGCTTGTTTAGCGAGCCAAGGGGGGATGTATGCGTAATTCATTTTCATATACTGAACAAAATCACAGCTTGCTAAATGCCGTTGCTGGCGTAGTATTCAAAGTACTACAACCTTCAACGCAGACCGCAAGCGTTATTTAAGCGGTATTTTTTATCTCAAATTCCTACCCTTGATCTATTTAATCAAGGCGTATCTCAATTTGCGGTAAGGGCGACACGCAGAAATAAGACGGGCAACCGTACGAATAATGCGGACTGTTTGAAGGCAGTAGTTGAACCCTTACCGCTCCCTATTGAAGCGGTAAGTTTTAATCACAAACTTACGAGAACCTTCAAAATGAAACACCCTATCACCACCGGCTTATGCCTTGCTTACCCTATTGTTTTCAATTCAGCAATGGAGGGCAGAAGTGATGCGTAATTCCCACCCAACCCCAAACTTACAAGACAAATTAAAACAGGAAATGGACACGCTTTATAGCTTGGGCACAATGATTGAATGCTTGGCGAGTGTTGATCCTGATAATGAATTTGTATCACTCAACCAAGGTTCGCTCAACCTTGCTCTAAAAGAATCAGCCTTGATTTATTCAATGGCTTGGAGCGTGTTCAAGACTTAATGGATAGCCTTAGCAAAGGGGGCAAAGATGCGTAATTTAACAGCTGAACAAGCGCTTTCAAACTACCTTGATGCCAGCGATGAGTTACACGCCAAAATCAGCCAAGCTTCCGCTCTAATTGAATATTTAAGCGTAGATTTATGCGAAAACAACAGCCAAAACTTTACTCCAAGCATTGAAATTGTTGGCGGTATGCTATGGACGATTAGCGACTTACTGACTAGCAGTAAAGTCAAATACGAAGAGCTTTCCGAAGCCGTTACACAATATCGTAAAGCGATAAAAGGGGGTGAAAATGTCTAGCCCAATGCACCGGTTAAAAATCAACCCGACAATGATTAGCCGATTACTGCACGACCAAGCCCGAATGAAATCCCAGTTGGCGATGATGGCGGATAATCCAACGGCTTACACGGGTGAAGTCTTTAAATGCGCAATTAGCGTTTTACAGTGGCATTTAGAGGAGCAAGAGGCCTATTTAGACGTGCTGGCCCATAAAGCCGAGAAGCTCAATTATTTCATCAATCAAGCCGAGAAGTTAGAGGAAGAAAAGCATGGAAAATAAGAAAATGGATTATTCATTCCTGAATAGTACAGAGATTCAGGCGATTTCGATTAACTGGCAAAACTCACAAAATGGCACAATTTATTTATCCTATTTCACACACATTCTATCTATTCGGTGAGTTGATTGAATTTGCCCCGGTAGAGTCAAAAAGTGGCTTGAAATCTCTGCATAATGAATTATCGGTGATTGTAAAGCATTTGATTGAATTATTCCCTAAACCTTGCATCCGAAGAAGCGGCTAACGCAATCACAAGTGAAGCAATTTCAGACCAAATACTTAAATCGAGTATGGTGATATTTCTTGCTGGGAAATTGTTGCACTTGGCGAAATTGGCGGATATGCGGTTCAATGAATTAGTGGTATTGAGGAGGGCATTATGGCGCAGCGAATTAAATCCCCTTTTTTGATAAACAAGCCAGCCACTGTAACGGCTTTAATGATTGGGTGATTTTAGTGGGCGATAAAGCCCGCTTTGCCTACTTCAAAAATGGCAAAGAAGAAACCGCAGGGCAAGCCGAGGAATGGCGACTATTTCAGCTTGCTTACAGAATCCCCAATGAACGATACCCGGTTATTCTTGATAGCAAACAGTTTAATCAAATTGACCGCTTGCACCTTGCACCGAAGAGCAGACAAGCATCAAAATCTTTCAAGTGGGGGAAATCCCACGATGCACAAAGATAAAGATGACTTGCGCACACGCTTGCTGATGAATTTAGCTAAACACAACCCGAAAATCGTTGCTATTGAATGGGTTGATAATGCAATGCAAGGAAAGAATATCTATCCAGAATTAGTCAGTATTCGCAATAAGCAATTCACGGTTGCGGAAGTTTTAGAGAAAAAGCCCCAGCCCTTAGACCTCTCTCAAAAAGAGGTCAAACAAAAGGAGATTGCAACTGCTTTTCTGAAATGGAGCAAACGACCTTTACGCCGAGATGTGAGAGTAGCAAAAACCTATGCTTACAATGGCTTATACTGGGAAGAGATCAACGAAGAAGAAATCTCCCGATTGGTGATGGCTTTCTTTGATGAGCATAATGGCGACTATTCTATTAGTAAAATTAAGAAAATGGCGGAATTGGCTATGCTGAAAATGCAGCCAATCCCCAGTACCAACGCTGATTATTTAGGGTTGAGAAATGGCGTAATCAATAAGAAAACGGGGGAGTTTTTGCCCCACCAAGCCGACCATTATTTACGGGGGATTGATGATTTCGAGTGCAAACCCACAGAATTAGCCACCCCTTATTTTGATGACTGGATAGCATTTATCAGCAATGGTAACGAGGAAAGCGCCAAGCGATTTTAGCGGGGCTTTATATGGTGCTAACAAATCGCCACGAATGGCATTTATTCTTAGAAGCCACCGGCGTAGGCGGTGCAGGTAAATCTGTTTTTGGTGAAGTCGCCACGATTTTAAATGGCAGATCCAGCACAGCGATTATCAGCCTTAAATCATTTGAGAGTGCCACGTCAAGGAGCGTATTAGTTGGCAAAACCTTAGCATATAGCCCAGATCAAGCGCCTTACAAGGGGTCAGCAGATGATTTCAAAGCGGTTACTGGGGGAGATCAAACGACTGTCAAATTCCTTTACGTTGATGAGTTTTCAACCGTTGTGCCTTGTGTTTTTGTGATGAGTACAAACTATCCCATGGTTTTTACAGATCGCAACGGCGGGCTGGCAAGACGACGTGTGATTATCTACTTTGACCGAGCCGTACCCGCAGAGAAAGAAAGATGTGCATTTCATTGATAAAGTGAAGAGCGAAATTTACGGCATAGTCAATAACTGCTTGCTTGTTTCCCTAATCCTGAAACAGCGCGTCAAACCCTTGAAAGCTATCAACAACAAAAAGGCGATGCCATAGAAATCAAACGAGAAGGCAATCATTTAATTGATTTTGCCACCGCCTTTTATGTGGATAATCGCAAAAAGGCTGAAATGATGTGGGGCAGTAGCCGAACAAAGAAAAACACACGAGAAGCAATTTACAAGGCTTATCTGTTTTATTGTGAGTGTGTGAATCAAACCCCATTAAATCTCAACACGTTCAAAACGGCTTTACCTGATGCCCTAAGAGAAACGGGCGAGAAAGAAAAGCTACACGAAAAAGGGATCAGAGATGGTTACACGATGTTAAATCTACATTGGAAAGACTATCTTGCCAGTATCAAGCAATGGGAAAGCTAATCCCCTCAAATTTGGGAAACCAAGGCATTCAGCAATGAGTGCCTTTTTTATTGCCAAAAATGCGTGAAAAACAAGCAAGTGATAAAATCAAATTCACTGAAATTTTTAATCACTCTCTGAAACCCTTGTGCCACAAGGCTTTCCTGATTCAGTGAAAAAGTGACTAAAAACGCAAAAAAAGTTTTATTTTTTTCTACAAATTTTTTATACTGTTTTGCCAACTCAAAATCCCTGATTTTTCCCCTCATGAATACCCTAACACCTCGTTGCTAATTTGATGACTGATTCTAGATTTTAGGAACACAGTTAGGAACACAGAGAAAAAATTAAAATCCAAAAATCCTTATTTATCAATGCTTTAACATCAAAGATCAGAGCCGGCAGGGGGACCACCCTAGCTTTCATCGCCTTTCGTAATCATTCAAAAAAACCTCTTAAAGCCTTGTCTAGCAACGATTTTAAGAGTTTTTACTGTTCATAGTTGTTCGCCTTTTTTCGTTTCTAACCGCAGATTTTAGGAACACAGTTAGGAACACAGGCTATAATGCGCAAAATTCTGTGTTCCTAAAAACTCGGGAAGGGTTGCAAAGCAAGGCTCGTAGCATTTTTATTTTTCTGCACTTTATGTTCCTAAAAGGATAAATATATGGCACGTATCACAAAACCGCTGACAAATACTGAAGTTGAGAAAGCAAAACCCAAAGAAAAAGATTACAGCTTAATGGATGGTGGCGGGCTTTTCTTGCGGGTTAAAGCGAATGGCGTGAAATCGTGGTTGTTTAATTATTATCGACCGCTTACCAATAAGCGAACCAATTTAGGCATAGGGAACTACCCTGCGATTTCTTTGATGCAAGCACGGAATAAACGGGAGGAATGGCGGGCTTTATTGGCTCAAGATATTGATCCTCAAATTCATTTGGAAGAAATCAAATCTCAACGACAGAAAGATAACCAAAACACCTTTCAGCATATAGCCTTAGACTGGTATCAATCCAAGTATAAGAAAACAGTAATAGAAACAACGGCTACCAAAATTGGGCAAGGTTAGAAAAGCATTTATTTCCTAAGATAGGCGGGCTTTTTATTGGCAGTATTAACCTGCTCTGCTCGTAGAAACATTGAGACCGATTGATAATGAGGGCAAATGATACGGTTTTCCGCTTGATTCGATTGGCCAATAACATTTTAGATCATGCAGTCAATATCGGCGTGATTGAGTTTAATCCGTGTCATAAAGTCAGCAGTGCATTTACTTTGAAATCGAATAAGCACCAACCTAGCTTACCACCAGAGAAGCTGGGCGAATTTCTTGCAGCACTACACCATTCCAATAGGGATTACATCACAAAAATGCTTGTGCAATGGCTGTTATTTAACAATGGTAAGAACGGCGGAAGCAGTTAGCGTGGAATGGAGCGAGATTGACTTTGAGCAAGCTATTTGGCGCATTCCAGCCGAAAAGATGAAAGGTCGGAAAAATGAGAAACGCCAGCATGATGTGCCATTATCTCCAGGCTATGGCGATACTGTTACAAATGAAGGCAATTAACAAGGGGCAGAAATATGTTTTCCCGCATTACAGCAAGCCTAATGAAGCAATGTGCTCACAAACACCGAATAATGCGATTAAACGGATTGCAAATGGTCGTTATAAGGGGCTATTGACGGCCCATGGCTTACGGAGTATCGCTAGCACTTATCTCAATGATACTTTTACAGAAGAACCCCACGTTATAGAGGCTTGTTTAGCCCACGTTGGCGGAGATAGTGTTCGCAATGCTATTTCCGCGGTTCTTATTTAGAGCGAAGAAAAGCCATTATGCAAGCCTGGGGCGACTATGTTGAACAATGCTCCTTTTCTGCATTAACTTACCCAACATCTTAATTCATCCGCTACTGCTCTACTGCCTAGCCATTCGCTAGGCTTTTTATACTCAACCTCCCACCCCCTTAAAATTTTTCCAACTTTTAGAAATTTAGTCACTTATTCACTTATCTACTTTATTTTTTATTTAAGTTATTGAAAAGAAAAAAGAAATATAGAGTGAGTAATAGAGTGAATAGTCAGTGATAAGTGATTAAAACTAGCCGCTAGTTAAAAAATATGCCCAATAGCTACCTCAATAAAGTAGGGACATTCTGAAAATCTAGGGGGATAAAAAGGCTACTGATCCTCTCTTATGTAAATTTTGCCGTTGTTTTTTTGCGTAGCTTTTCAAGTGAAAGACACTGTATTTACAACCAGATAAAAGGCTATATATTGTGAAAATATTTGTTTTTTAAGAGGTGCGAATGCTTATTCATAATTCAATCAGAAATGAGGTTATTGAGCGATTAGCCGAGAATATGCCCGATGTGAAACATTACCACAACGGCTTGCCACGTATTTATCAAGGTGACAGTGTTTTGCCGATGATTGCTGTTTTGAATGATGCGGAGGGCGACCGGTAAGATTTGGTGATGGTGGTATTGATTGGTTCGCAGAGCTTAATATTTTGACCTATGTTTCTTTCGGTGAAGGGGAAGCAACCTTAGACCGTATTGCTGAAATTTTAAATCAAACCATTCTGCAAAGCGGTGATTTCCAGAATTTCCAGCTAGATCCAAGTTATGAAATGGGATACGCCTACGAATATGATACGGAAATAATGCTTGGGCAAGTTCTTCCCTAACTTATTATTATTTATCAACCCAAAACTTACATTAACTTAGGAGAATCTGATGTTTAAGAAATTATTAGAACTACGCAGCAAAAGGCACAAATTCAAGCAGAAATGCGCGCCATTATGGAAACCGCAGATAAAGAGCAACGTTCCACTACCGAAGCCGAAGGGGCGAAATTTGATGAATTACGTAGTCAAGTTGGTAGCTTAGAGAAAGAGATTGCTCGTTATTATGAAGCGCTAACGATGAGCAACGTAATCAGCCGGTGCGGCGTCAGAAACAGCGAGTAAAGACGT
Source organism: Pasteurellaceae bacterium Macca (assembly GCA_023101485.1). Classification (GTDB taxonomy): domain Bacteria; phylum Pseudomonadota; class Gammaproteobacteria; order Enterobacterales; family Pasteurellaceae; genus LVZB01. Next base: position 16,989 of record LVZB01000018.1, read on the forward strand.
GAGCAATGATGAATTGCGCCATTGGATTAAAACCGGTGAATTACGTTCATTGGCGACAAATACGAATAACGGGGCAGATGGTGGCTATTCGGTTATTCCACAGCTTCGTGATGTGATGAAGCGTCTTTCAGATGACAGTGTAATGCGTTCAATTTGTACGTAGTACGCTTACCGATTGGCGCAAAAGAGTATAAAAAACTCGTTCAAATGGTGCAGCCGTTGGCATATTGGTGAAGGGGAAAAGCGTACAGAACAGGCACGCCAACATTAAATGAAGTGACGATTACGCGCTCACAACATTTACGCTTATCGAAAACGACCCAAGAGATTTAGATTTTGGTGGCGTGGATATTTTAGGCTGGCTGACAGATGAAATTGCAGACACCTTTACGGAACCGAAGAATCGACCTTAACCAATGGCACAGGCACAAAACAAGCAAAGGCTTTTTAACCTACTCTCTCTGCTGAAAGATAAAACCCGTGCATTTCGGCACCCTGCAAAAAATGGAAGTGCCGGTTGCGAAATTGACGGCAGACACTTTGATTGATTTGTTATTCACCCTAAAAGCAAATATCGCAAAAATGCCGTATGGGTGATGAACTCACAAACAGCTGGCACATTGCAGAAACTCAAAAATGGTAACGGTGATTATATTTGGCGTGATGGACTACAAGTCGGTAGCCCAGCAACCCTTTTAGGCTTACCGGTTTATTATCTTGAAACGATGCCAGATGTTGGTGCAAATCAACCTTTCCTAGCGGTGGGTGATTTTAAACGTGGTTATACCATTGCCGATCACGAAACTGGCACACGCACGAAACCAGATGCGATTACCGAGCCAGGTTTTTATAAGGTTCATACTGATAAATATCTTGGCGGTGGCGTGGTGGATTCCAATGCAATTAAAGTGTTAGAAGGTAAGTAGTATTTCAACCGAATAAAAGGGGGCATTTTGCCCCTTTTTTGCCAAAGAGGATGATGATGAAAAAAGATATTGAAATCCGTTCCACCACCTTAGAAACCGATAGCGAAAGCAAAAAGCTAGTGGGCTATGTGGTGCAATGGAACAGAAACAGCGAAGTGCTATGGGGGGAATATATTGAGCAATTTGCCCCGAATGCGTTTCAGCAGAGTTTAGCCAGCGGACAGGATGTGCGAGCGCTATTTGAACACGACCACACAAAACTGCTAGGGCGAACATCAAGTGGCACATTAAAGCTTGAAGAAGATGCCATTGGCTTACGCTTTGAACTTATGCCACCGGATACGCAATTAGGGCGTGATTTATTGGTGAGTGTTGAGCGTGGGGATATTCAAGGGATGAGTTTTGGCTTTCGCACGTTGAAAAACAGTTGGGATTTTAACGTAGAGCCGAATTTACGCACTGTTGAGCAAGCGGAGTTGATTGAGATCACGGTAACAAGCATTCCCGCTTATCCTGATTCAAGCCTTGAAGTATTAAAGCGCTCACAAGCGGTCGCAAAAGGAGAAAAACTTTGCCCACTGGCAAGATGACAATCGCCGTAAATGGTTGCAAGCAATGGGGGCGTAGATGTTCGGATTATTCAAGAAAAAGGCGGAAACCCGGAGCCTGACGATTGAGGATGTTTTTGCTGCAATGGGTGCAAGCAATACCGGCGCGGGGGAATTTGTTAGCCCTTACACGGCAGAAGCTTTGCCCGCCGTATTAAATGCCGTCAATGTAATTGCCCAAGCAGTTGCCAGTATGCCGTGCTATCTCTTGAGGTGAATGCCGAGGGGCGTAAAAGGGTAGAAAATCATTCCGTAGAGTATCTACTCAATGAAATGCCGAATCGAAACAAACGCCTTATCAATTTAAAGAAGTGATGATGCGACACGTTTTGCTTAATGGCAATGCTTATGCGGTGATTGGTTGGAATGCACAAGGGCAAGCTGAAAGCCTGATTCCATACCCGCCTTATGCCGTGAATGTACAACGCACCTATGCCGGTGATTATATTTATCAGATCACGGATTTAAACGGCAAACTCCACACTTACTTGCAAGATGAAGTATTGCATTTACGCCATGCTTCAAATGATGGCTTTATGGGGCGATCACCGATTGCCGTCTGCCGTGAAGCCGTGGGGCTTGGAATGGCTCAACAACGGCACGGTGCCAGCGTGATGAAAAACGGGCTAATGGCTGGGGGCATTGTAACGTCGCCTGAATGGTTCGACCAAGCCAAAGGGCAAAAAGCGATGCAAGCCTTAGAGCGTTATCAAGGGGCAAAGAACGGGGTAAGACACCAATTCTTGAAGGCGGAATGGATTACAAGCAGTTAGGGATGAGTAACCAAGATGCCGAGTGGTTAGCTAGCCGAAAATTCACTATTGAAGATATTGCCCGCATTTTCAATATTAGCCCTATCTTCCTGCAAGATTATTCCCATTCCAGCTATGCGAATTTTAGTGAAGCCAGTCGGGCATTTTTAGGGCAAACATTACGGCCACATTTAGTCAATTTTGAGCAACAACTCAAAGATGCGTTGATGATTGATCTCACCAGCAAAGCCGTAAGCGTTATGTGATTGAATTTGATACAAGCGACTTATTACGCACCAATCAGCAAGATTCAGTAGCTATGACACCGCTATCAAATGTGGATTTTAAGCCAATGAAGCGAGAAAGCGTGAGGGATTATTGCCTTATGCCGGCGGTGATGAGTTTAGTCAAGCTGGAAGCAGACTGTTGAAGTGAAGAAAGGGGCAGAAAATGGCAAGGATGGTTAGGGCTGGGAAATTCGATAAGGTTGTCAAAATCCAACGACAAACAACCAAATTAAATAATTATGGCAGCGTTGTTCAAAGTTGGGAAGATTTAGCCACAATTAGAGCAAGTATTGAGCCTTTACAAGGACGAATATTTCAGTGGTCCATTCAGATGGGTGAGAACATCACAAGGTTCGCATCCGATACCAACCAGACTTAACTGTTAATCAAAATGCGAGTGAAATATGGTGATCAGTTTTAGATATTTATTCTGTTATTGACAGCAAAGAACGCCACGAAGAATTGCAACTGATGTGTAAAGAAGGAGAAGCACATAATGGCTAAACCAAGAATAGAGCTAGATGAAATCAAAGCCCACTTACGCATTGAACACGATTTAGATGATGACTCTTAGAAGTCTATGCTGATGGCACTGGAAGCAGCAAGCAATCATATAGGCAAAGTGGGGTGATGAACATAGCGATACCACAGTCCGCTTTACCAAGGGAATTAAAGTAGGGTGCTTGATGTTTATTGGTCATCTTTATGCTAACCGTGAAAGCGTAAGTGTTCAGCTTTATGAAGTGCCAATGACGATTAAAGCGTTATGGAATCCTTACCGTAACCTAGCGATTTATTAGAGATAACCAATGCCAAATCACCCATTAAGACGTTGCACCTTTCCAGGTTGCAGAAACCGTGTGAAGTCTGGCAGATGTGATGAGCATAAGCCAAAGGATACTCGAATCAGTGCCAGTAAGCGAGGTTATGACCATAGTGGAGCAAATACCGTCAAGGTTATTTAGCCCATCATCCCTTATGTGTGATGTGCTTAGATAAGGGTATCTACACACCCGCAACAGTGATAGACCATATCAAGCCGTAGAGAATGGACAAGCCGATCCGCTATTTTGGGTTGAGAGCAATCATCAATCCCTTTGTCGAGATTGTCACAGCTACAAGACACGAGAGATTGATAAACGTGGTTATGGTGCGAAGAAGTAACGTTCAAAGTCTAAATCTAAATTTCACTTATAAATCAATGAGTTAATCTCCCGAAAAATCAGGAGATTGAAAAATAAAGAGGTGGGGGAGTTTTGGAAAGAAAAGCCTAACCGCTAAGAACCGCCCCCCAACTCAATTTTTACGCACAGTAATTTTTCAGAAAATATAGGTGCGGTCGCTATGACCTTAACCTGTATAGTGAAAATTTCCCTGATAGCTGAAGAATTTAACCAATCCAATTTTGGTTCGCTGAACTGTTGCGATAACACAACACTTTAACTATGTACATATGTACACGACTGAACCAGCTCAAAATTGAGCCCGTTAAATACATAAGGAAAACCAATGACAAAAAAGAAACTCCCCAAAGCCCCTGATTATTTAGACGAAATCGCAAAAAGTCAGTGGCAAAGCAAAATCAAAGTATTAGCCGAGCGTGGCGATATTACCAGCGAAGACTACACCAACTTAGAGCTTTATTGCGTGAATTATTCCCTTTATCGCCAAGCGGTTCAAAATTGCAGAGCGTGGTTTTAGCATTACCAACACCCAAGGCACAGAAGCGCGTAATCCAGCGCTAACAGCCAAAAGTGAAGCCGAGAAAATCATCATCAAAATGTCGTCTTTGCTGGGCTTTGATCCTGTTAGCCGTAGAAAGACCCCGATTGATACGGAGGAAGCAGACGAACTCGACAACATTATGGCGGGCTAAAATGCAACCGTGGCACACCTATGCGGAAAGCGTGAGAAGTGGTGAAATCAACGCCTGTAAGCGCATTAAACAAGCGGTTGAGCGTTACTATAATGACCTTGAAAACCCCGCTTATGTGTTCGATGTGGCAACCGTTGAGCGATTTATCAAATTCTCACGCCTTTGCCCCCATGTGAAAGGGCATCTTTATAGCAAGCCGATTGAGCTATCCGACTGGCAAATCTTTCTTTTTGCCAATATTTTAGGCTTTAAATACCGTGAAAATGGCTTGCGGAAATATCGTTCTGCCTATGTTCAAGTCGCTAGGAAGAATGCGAAAAGCACCATTGCGGCAATTTTAGCGAATTGGTTTTTGGTGATGGAACAAGGTCAGCAAGATATTTACACTGCTGCCGTTAGCCGAGATCAAGCCCGAATCGTCTTTGATGATGCCAAGAAAATGGCGACCTTATCCAAGCCCCTACGCAGTCGGCTCACTATTCAGCAACATAAGATGCTATTCACGCAAAAAACAGCCTAATGCGACCGCTTGCGGCGAAATCTTCCACCATTGAAGGCACAAACCCAAGCCTTGCTATTGTCGATGAATACCACCTACACCCCGATAATTCGGTTTATTCCGCCTTAGAATTGGGGCAAGGCGCACGGCCCGAAGGACTACTCTTTGCCATTACCACCGCCGGCAGTAACACCATTTCAGCTGCAAACAGCACTATGATTACTGCTGCCAAATCCTAGACGGCACAGAAAAGAACGAATCTATCTTCATTCTGATTTATGAGCTTGATGACGAAAATGAAGTGGATGACCCGAACAACTGGATCAAAGCAAACCCCAATATCGGCAAATCCATTCCCTACAAAGATTTTGAGAACACCATAACCAAAGCCCGAGGTATTCCGTCCGAATGGGTCGAAATGCTCACCAAACGCTTTAATGTGTGGTGCAATGGTGCGACCCCGTGGCTAGGGAAGGTAACTGGAAACAGTGTGAGCGCCAATATCACGAGCAAGAATTACAAGGGCAAGCGTGCTATATGGGGCTTGATTTATCCTCAACTAACGATATTACCAGCCTATGCTACGCCTTTCCGCAGGGGAATAAAGTCCGATTGCTGACACGCCATTACATTCCCGAATACCAACTGCAAAACGTGGCCAATAAAACCGAGCCATTTATCGCAACTGGGAACGTATGGGCTGGCTACGCGTAACTAAGGGAGATTGTATCGATTACGACCGTATCCGAGATGATATTTTCAAGGATGCCGAAACATTTGAGATCAAGATGATTGGCTTTGACGTCTGGAATGCCACTCACCTTAGAACCCAATTACAAGGCTACGGCTTAGAGGTTGAGCCATTCCCGCAAACGTATCAACGTTATAGCCCCGTCGCCAAATCTGCCGAAGTACTGATCAACCGACAAATGATAGAGCATAACGGCGACCCGGTTTTATCGTGGGCGTTGTCAAATGTGGTGATGGAAAGCGATGCCAATGCCAACATCAAACCAAACAAAAAGAAATCAGCCAATAAAATTGACCCCGCAGTCGCTTTTTTAATGGCGTTGGGAACGTATCAGCTTGAATATGGCGATCTTGCCTTTGAAATGAGCGATGACTACAAACAACAACTTGCCACATTTACCGGCATTGATTTATAGGCTTGAAATTTTGGCAATGAATTGCTATAAAATAATCATGTATCCGTTCAATTAGGGGGGAATGTGTTAGATTTTATTAAGTTTTCATTCCGTTTAGGGATTTTATTTGCGACACCTTTTTTTGCTTTGTTTGCTTTTGTGGTATTTAATAAGATTGGCTGGCTAAAAGTAGTCTTGGGCTTTTCTTTGCTAGTACTTTTCAGTGTTATTTGTATTATATGGGAAGATAGAAAAGCAAAAAATAACCATGAAGAACAACGCTATAACGAATATATGGCAAAGCTAGATAAAGAATTATCACGCCCTATTATTAAAGAAAGGCTATTTAAACAACAAAATAAACCGATTGAAGTTAAAGATTTTATTAATGGTTCAGTGAATTATGTAGCCCCGAATGGAAAAGAAACCAAAATAGCGGATATTAAAATTAATCTTAAATAACCAATCAAACGCACCTAGGCTGATCTCCGAAAGCAAGAAACCTTATCTTGTGGGTGCGTTCCTCCCATAAGGGCAAATGCGAAAGGAGCGTTTTATGAAAGTATCACTACCAAAAAAGAGAGCATATTCTTTAGATGAACTACCAGAATATTTAGCAAAAACATATCAATTAGATTTATCATATGATGATCTTATTGTGTACGCAAGAGAAAATAAATTAAGAACCTGCATTAGACTAGAAGGAAATGCTAAAGGTTTATATTCTGTAGGTAGAATAAAATTAGATGAACAAAACCTAATCCCTGTTTGCTACCCACCTACATCCGTATTTTTCAATTCAACAGTTAAAAAATCATTTCTTCCAAATGACTTACATTTAGAAGATGCAAATGCCATATTGGGAGCCAGAGTATCTTTAGTTGATTCTATCTATAAAGAAATTCAACAGGGTAATTTAGACTACAATTCAGCAATAATGAAAGCAAAAACTAACATTAATGAATTTATTGAACAATCATTCATATTTCCTAAATATGAATATCAATTGTTATTAATGCCCGAAAAATTTTCTTTTGTATTTCTCAGCAAATTTCTATTTGCCTAGAGATGTTTATAATACAAGCACGAGTTTGTTAAATGATCATATCATTTCAATAGATTTCGCGGATGATTCTTTCTATCTATTGGAGAATACAAATAAGGAAAATATATTTATTAATTTAGCTATAAGCACAGGAATAGTACGACCTATCGGGGTTCATTTTAAAGATATTGAAATTTTACATAGTGATTTAATGAGATTCTTAGGAATCAGTGACGAAACCAAAAATAACGTAGAGGAACTACGCAAAGAAATTGATGATTTAAAATCTGAATTAGTCGAAAAAGAAACTCAAATCACAAGGCTAAAGCAGCAACTTGATGAAAGAAATTTACCAATAATGTTAAGTGAGTTTATGGAAAATGACCGATTAGCATTAGCAATTCAAGCAAGAAAAAAATATTGGAGCAACTACAATCCTGATTTAGATAATGCTCCAAAAGCAGATGCAACAGCAAAAGAAATTCAAGATACTTATAACCTATCCCAAAAACAAGCCCAAGCAATAGAAATTGTTGCTTGTCCAATCAATCGTAAGTAATTGATTTTATTACTATGATAGTAAGGGGTAATAGTGAAATTTGCTATTACCCCATTGTTATAACCCCGCCCATATAGTTTTAAATAGCTATCGTTCGAACAACCCAACGAAGCACGACAGTGTTTTACATAGTTAAACAAACGATAGGTATTTTTATGAACCAACCTAAAAAACTCATTACAGGTAAAGAAGTAACAGCTCTTATTGGCTTTGGTCGTACAAAGCTAAATTTACTCGTTAAAGCTAATCAATTCCCACAGCCGATCCGTTTTTCACAAAATTTTATCCGATGGGATTTAGAAGAGGTGAATAGCTGGATTGAAGAACAAAAAGCTACACGAGTTTAGGGAGAGCAAAATGACAGCAATCAATAAGCCAAGCGGTGCAGAAGCTGTATGGGGTGCGACCCAAGATGTGATGACGATGATTGGCATTAAACGCACCAAACTTTACACGATGATGCAAGAGGATAAAACCTTCCCACAGCCGATTCGCCTTTCTCGCAATCATATTCGTTGGAATCTATCTGAAATTCGTCAATGGATGATGGGTAAAGAAGCGGAGCGAAATGGATTAGGGGGTAACAATGATTAACCCAATGATTGAACACCAAGCCGTAATTGCTCACCTATTCCGCCAAGAATTAACGGCAATGACCGATAGTCGAAAAGTGGCGGAGGTATTCGGCAAACAGCACGGGCATATTTTAAGAGCGATTGAAAATTTAGATTGTTCAGCCGAATTTAGACGCTCCAATTTTGGATTGTCCTATTACCTCAATGAACAGAACAAACGCCAGCCAATGGTCAGAATGACTCAAGACGGCTTTACCTTCTCGTAATGGGCTTTCGGGGCAAAAAGGCGGCAGAATTTAAAGAAGCGTACATTAAACAATTTAACAAAATGAGAGATTGGATTGATGCACGGGAGCAGATTAAACACGACCAACGCCGTTTAAATGATGCGATTAAATACCGCCAAGACCAGACGGGCAAACTCAATAAATACGCTTACAGCCAAGAGAACAATTTAATTTATCGAGTAGCACTAGGGCAAACGGGCAAGCAATGGCTATCAGAAAACGGTTACCCCGATGATGACGATATTCGCCAGCATTTAAGTGAAAACACGTTGAAATTGCTTGATGAATTAACCACAGAAAACGCCGTAATGATTAAGCTAGGAATGCCTTACTCCGAACGCAAAATCAAATTAGAGCAATCCGCCCTTTATGTTTTACGCCAACAGGCTTAACCCAGCCAGCTCTCCCGATTTTTCGGGAGCGTCCCTAACAAAAAGCCCTTTCAACAATACGAAAGGGCGAAGGAATCAAAAAGATGAAAAAAATTTTACCGCACTATTTTACCGAAAATAGCCACAACTTACCAAAAATCGCGACATATTGGCGAATATCCTACACATTTCGGCAAACTTGCTGAACATCAACGCCTTGACAACGGTCGGATTTTCCCTAAATTTTGCACCGCAGTCGCAAAATCGATTGCCGAGCCTCGAAACTCGAATGATTTATCAACGGCGAATAGCACGCCCAAAGCGTGTTTTTTTATTCGTAGCACACGCACACCCCAAGAACGCCCCGAGCGTCAATCTATGGTAGCGTGTAGCGGGAAAGGTTTTGCCCTTTTGCTGTGTTCCGTTGATCGCAGTTTTCGAGCCCGTTACACGTTACCGCCAGCAAGCCTCGAAACTTTCAGCGGTAGCTCTTAGAAAATATTCAACGGAGTTACGCAAATGCTTTACACCCTATCTTACCCGTCAAGGCGAAAAACGCCTCAACATCACCTTTTACGCCCGCAATTTCACCGAAGCCAAAAGCAAATTACAGGCATTCAACCCGAGCCAACCGCCATTGCTGATTAAACGCTTGCCGGTAGCAAAATGTTCCCAAAATCAGACCGCTTGTTTAGCGAGCCAAGGGGGATGTATGCGTAATTCATTTTCATATACTGAACAAAATCACAGCTTGCTAAATGCCGTTGCTGGCGGTAGTATTCAAAGTACTACAACCTTCAACGCAGACCGCAAGCGTTATTTAAGCGGTATTTTTTTATCTCAAATTCCTACCCTTGATCTATTTAATCAAGGCGTATCTCAATTTGCGGTAAGGGCGACACGCAGAAATAAGACGGGCAACCGTACGAATAATGCGGACTGTTTGAAGGCAGTAGTTGAACCCTTACCGCTCCCTATTGAAGCGGTAAGTTTTAATCACAAACTTACGAGAACCTTCAAAATGAAACACCCTATCACCACCGGCTTATGCCTTGCTTACCCTTTGTTTTCAATTCAGCAATGGAGGGCAGAAGTGATGCGTAATTCCCACCCAACCCCAAACTTACAAGACAAATTAAAACAGGAAATGGACACGCTTTATAGCTTGGGCACAATGATTGAATGCTTGGCGAGTGTTGATCCTGATAATGAATTTGTATCACTCAACCAAGGTTCGCTCAACCTTGCTCTAAAAAGAATCAGCCTTGATTTATTCAATGGCTTGGAGCGTGTTCAAGACTTAATGGATAGCCTTAGCAAAGGGGGCAAAGATGCGTAATTTAACAGCTGAACAAGCGCTTTCAAACTACCTTGATGCCAGCGATGAGTTACACGCCAAAATCAGCCAAGCTTCCGCTCTAATTGAATATTTAAGCGTAGATTTATGCGAAAACAACAGCCAAAACTTTACTCCAAGCATTGAAATTGTTGGCGGTATGCTATGGACGATTAGCGACTTACTGACTAGCAGTAAAGTCAAATACGAAGAGCTTTCCGAAG
>LVZB01000019.1 GCA_023101485.1 Pasteurellaceae bacterium Macca
TATGGAAAAAAACGAGCCAAAAATCCCCCATGAAGAAATCGTTATTAAAGCTACGCTACAAGGCGGATTCTCTGAAATGGAAAGCGTACTCAAACATCATTTCACCAGTGGTCGCAATTACATCAGCACTTTAGAACGGCATTTAGGCGTGAAATTCCACCGAGAGAAAGAGCAAGCCCAAAATGGCGGATTGTATTATCGCTACACCGTGGCAGACCGCCAAACCGCCCAAAAGCTATTAACCTATGCGAACCACAAAGCCGAAAGGTATCACCGCACAGCATTCACGCAGGCAGAGATTAAAGCGATTTTGGCAAGGTTTAACCACGAAGAAACCGAATAACACAGGATACGAAAATGAAAAAATCAAAGTTTATCGATTATTCCACTATCACCGATTTACCACAACACGAGCAAGAAGCGATTAAGCGAGCGATTGAAGGCATTGCCAAAGCAGAAAATGGGCGATATTTCCCACAGCTTACCGCTCTTTTTGAGCAAATTGCTACGCAGTTAGAAGATCCAAAACAGACAGATACGGAAACCGTGTTACTGCTAGGGCGTGAATTACACACCATTACAAGCGGACTGCTAAGAGCATTGAGCCACTACCCCGAAGACATAACAAATTTATTCTTCAAAGGCGCAAGCCATAGGCAAGTTTACAAAGGATTGTCAGGGCTTGCGATTAACGACTTATTCCACCATTTTATCGGTATCGGCTTAGCTTGCGAAATGAGGCGTTTACAAGCTATCAGCAATGGCGAAATCCCCTCACAAGATGCTTACGGCAATTTAGCAGACTAAGGCGAAGAAATGAGTAATGCGAAAGGCAGACGTGGGAAACTGGCACGATACAAAGCCGTAACAGGCGGAGGGACGTTCTCAATGTTACGGCACGATCTTGTCAAAAGCCCTGAATTTATCAACCTATCCCCTCGGCAAACAAGGTACTCACAATTCTAATCGGCACGCATACGACTGAACCTAACAACAACGGGAATTTATCCGCCCCCTTACCGCAATCTTATGAGCGGTTCGGAATGTCAGATAAAACCTTACAGCGAGCTTTAAAAGAATTGGTAGAGCGTGAATTCCTTGAAGTCAGCAAACAAGGCTTTAAATCACAGTGTACGCTTTACGCCTTGACTTGTTACCCTATCGGGGATTTTGGCGGCAAGATAGATTTAAGACCCACATCAAAGCCAAGCGATAAATGGAAAAAACATAGACCGCCAACCGCTTAACAATATCGCCTTTCATTTTCGCAATGAGGGCGATTTTTTCAGACTAATTTTTCACTGTTTCGACCAAAATTGACCGCACGCCTATTTTAACCCTATTTTTCTCTTTGACACGCAAATTAAAAACACTGCCTATGGCTAATATATTAATAGGTAAGTAAATTTTACTTATCAAAAAACCTAAAAATAGCCGTTTTTAAAGTAATTTTTACTTATCAAAAAGAAAAAATAGACAATTTAAGATTAAATTTCAAACGATTCTAAGTAAAATTTACTTATCACATAAGTAAAAATTACTTATCAAAAAATCGAAATTATAAGCGGTAGAGTGAGCGATAGCCCCCATTTTGCCTATTGCAATAGTCCCTGAATGGGATATAATAGAATTAATCCCAAACAGGACTATGACAAATGAGAATAATCGCTACCTCAACCTTGACCGCTTATTGGCAGAAACACCCCGACACAGAGCAACCGCTGAAAGCGTGGATTGCCGAGGTTCGCAAAGCACAATGGCAGAATGTTCATGAAATCAAAGCCCAATATCGCAATGCGAGTATTCTCAAAAATCGCAGAGTAGTATTCAACATCAAAGGCAACGACCACCGCTTAATCGTAGCAATCGCTTTCAAAATGGGAGCGGTTTATATCAAGTTTATTGGCACGCATAAAGAATACGACCAAATCAACGCAGACACCGTGGAGAACTAAGCAATGAACATCAAACCAATCAGAACCGAGCAAGACTACCAAAACGCCCTGAAAGCCATAGAGCCATTATTTGACAAGGAAGTATTGCCCCCAGAGGAAGATTTTTTTGGTGATGCTTACCTTGATTGTATGAGGCAAAGCATTACCCGATTGACCTACCCGACCCAATCGAGGCAATCAATTTAGAATGGAGCAACAGGCATAGAGAGATTAGGGTATTATCGGCAAGCCTAATCGAGTGTATGAAATCCTCAATAAAACCCGACCGCTAAGCCTGAATATGATCCGCCAACTTCACAGCAAGCTAGGCATTGGGGCAGAGATTTTAATTCAGCCTACCCACGCTTAACCTACATTCCACGCTCCTCAAATTACAGGAGCGTTTTTATTGCCTATCACTAACAACTTGAAGAAACCTGAAACGACCTCACAAACGCCATATTCAAGCAGATAGAGACACCGCCAAGCCCGCAGTTTACCTTGATCAAACAAAGCCATTTTTGAGTAAAACCCGTTGGCATATAAGGCTTACAAGCCTGATCATAGACCGCAGGTTAACCCCTTAAAAATACCAAAGACGACCGACAACTACTATCATCACTAAACCCTTATCACATAACGGAATAGCCTTTAAAAAATGGCAAGAAGATGATGATGCCTTAACCCCGAAAAATGAGCCGAACACCACGCTCCCACAACCCCGTGGAAGCCCCACCCCGTCGGGAGTACCTTTACAAATAAACTCCCTATATTCTAGGGAAGATTCAGAAAATCTAGGGATATTCAGCAACACACCCTTTATTGCGGAATTTTCGGAAATCTATCCGAAAAAGGCACAAACTAGCCGAATAATTGAACCGCCCCCTTAATTTTGAGGAGAGCTACCGCCACAAATACCTACCGAAATTATTTTAGTAGTATCTTTATGAATTTTTTAGCCTTGAATATCAATTTATTTTCAAATAAATCAATAGGTTATGCTTTTAAATACAATTACAACGCCAAACCGCACATAAAAAATCTAAACCACCCACAACACCCCCAAAAAGCCTTGAATATCAAGCATTCTTTGATTTTGAGCAAATCTCAAAACACCACAATCACCCACAATAAATCACATTTTTAGGAGTATTTTTTGTAGTAATTTGTAGGAAAAAAATAGAGGATTTTTCAAAATGGCAAGACGAACATATAGTCTTAATCACACCGAGATAAGCAATGCGAAACCCAAAGCAAAGGACTACAAGTTAGCAGACGGGCAAGGCTTATTTTTAATTGTGAAAGCAACAGGGGCGAAATTATGGCGGTTTAATTATTGTAAACCATTCACCAAAAAACGAACTGAAATTAGCTTAGGGCGATTTCCTGAAGTATCACTGAAACAGGCTAGAGACAAGCGAGCAGAATACCGAGCATTATTGGCGGAGAATATCGACCCACAAACGCACCGCCAACAGGAAAAGCTAAAGGCTAAAATCCCTACACTTTTTGAAATGGCTCAACAGTGGTACAAACTAAAGGAAACTCAAATTAAACCAAACACACTAAACGGCTATTGGAGAATGCTCAATAATCATTTATTTCCAAAAAGCGGATACATTCCGATAAATGAGATTTTACCACCGATCATTAAAACGATATTACAACCTTTAGAAAAGCGAAAGGCAACCCTAACCATACACCGCATTTTATCGTTGCTTAATGAGATAATGTCATTTGCTATCAATAGCGGACTAATTGAGACGAACCGTTGCATTTCTCTTTCAAAAACCTTTACCCAACATAAGAGGCAACATTTAGCAACAATCCGCCCCGAAGAATTGCCTGATTTTCTCAATGTATTACACAACTACAAGGCATTAGGCAGGGTGAAAACGTTGATTTTGTGGCAACTGCTGACAATGACCCGACCAAGCGAGGCAGCGGGGGCAAAATGGGCGGAGATTGATTTAACCGCTAAAACGTGGACAATTCCCGCCAGTCGAATGAAGATGGGCAAAGAGCATATAATACCGCTATCAACACAAGCTATCAGCCTTTTGCGGTTTGAGTGGCAATTTTCACATAATAGCTCTTATGTTTTCCCTAGCATTAAGAGAAAAAACAAGCCCCCAAGTTCAAGAACGCAAGGGCAAGCTATCAGTGCAACAGTCTTTAGAAACCGCCTCACTGCCCACGGCTTACGCTCAATCGCAAGCACTTACCTCAACGAATACGAGCCAATGATAAATTCTGACGTTATTGAGGCTTGCCTATCCCACGTCATAGGCTCACAGGTTCGCAGGGCGTATAATCGCTCAAACTATTTAGAACACCGCAAGCCAGTGATGCAATTATGGGGGATTATGTAGAACAATGCGCACCGCCTAACACATTCCCCAAATTCACCCTAGGAGAAGATTAAATGCCGACCTTAACCAACGACCGCCAAGAGCAATTTGCGCAACACTATGCCCGACTAGGCAACGCTACCCACGCCCTTAAAGCCGTTTTAGGCAATGAGCGAGCGGAAAGAATGCAACCGCACAGCCTAAGAGCAAGAGCCAATGAGTTAAAGAATAATTACAAGGTAGTCGAGCGAGTAGATGAAATTTTGACGGAAATGCGAGAGCGTGGCGAGGTTATCCCTCACTTTCGCCCGACAACGTGGAGTGATAAAAAAGCGTAAAGTGTGGTAATCAAAGATTGGGTACTTTTACGGTAGTGTTTATATTTAAAGATCGGGTAATATTAGACTAAGTATCTCCATAACAAGCGGTCAATTTTGGCGGAGATTTTGCGAATGAACCACGAAAGATCGTAGAGAAAAGTTGAGAATGTTTATTCTCCTTTTTGGTATCTGATTTTTCCATTCTGGAACAGTAAAAGACTGAATTTTCGGAGCAGTACGCGCGTGCGCGGCAAAAGCGAGAGGGCAAGAAATCGGCTAGAATATCGCCCCACAGATTTTATGGAGAAAGCTCGATGCAATGCCAAACCGCCAAACAAAACCCCGTTTTAATGAATACCGCTATCCGCCATTATCTCAATCGAAAAGCACGCACAGCAACGCCCCTATTCACTTTTGAGAGCCTTTATAGCGAATGCGAGCCTTACCCCTTGGCGGAATTGCTTATCGTCTTAAATTGGCGGATTGAAGCACTAAAACAAGCGCGAGAAGAAAGCCCACATCCAAGCAATGATTTAATCACCATTCATACACTTGAAAATCAGCAGGCACGATTAACAAAGATTTACCAGCAACAAGACAACTAATTAACTCAACACCTCAAAACAAAGCCCGATATTCTTTCACCATGATGAAAAATATTGGGCTTTTTGTTTTAACTCTTTCTAAATTAGAATAAATGGAGCGTTAAGAATGATTATGATTGATTATGAACCATTAAGACGGTATGATTTTACCGCTTTCAATAAAGCAAAAGGGCGTGGAAACCCTTTATTGAGAGACTACAAGGCAGATTATAGCACGCCCTTAGCGTGTTTTTTATTATCTGTTGCTAACCCCAAAATAGATCCGCCATACGTTCGAGCTATGGGGACTATTTCACCATATAGACCGCAACCAATGGCGGATCTATTTTCAATGGTAGCACTTAATGGGAAAGGTTCGCCCTTTGCCGTTAGACCTTGTAGGACGGTTTTCCACCCCGTTAAGTGTTACCGCCAAAATCCGTGGAAAGATTTAGCGGTAATTCCTCAAAATATCTACAAGGAATTATCACCAATGATTTACACCTACCGAGCTCAACGGGGAGCAGGGGAAACGACCCGTACCCTAAATATCAGCTTTTACGCCCGCAATTTCACCGAAGCCAAAAGCAAATTACAGGCATTCAGCCCAAACCAGCCACCGCTATTTATCAAACGCTTGCCGGTAACAAAATGTTCCCAAAATCAGACCGCTTGTTTAGCGAGCCAAGGGGGATTTATGCGTAATTCCCACCCAATCCCAAATCTACAAGACAAATTAAAACAAGAAATGGACACGCTTTACAGCTTAGGCACGATGATTGAATGCTTGGCGAGTGTCGTTCCTGATAATGAATTTGTACCGCTTAATGAAGGTTCTTTCAACTTTGCCCTAAAAAGAATCAGCCTTGATTTATTCAATGGCTTAGAGCGTATTCAAGACTTAATGGATAGCCTTAGCAAAGGGGGCAAAGATGCGTAACTCGACCCAACCCCAAGCCGAGCATTTAAACGAAGCGAGCAAAGCATTTTGGCAGGCTTATTCACTTCTTCAAATGACGGCTAACGGTATCCAAAGCAATAGCGACCCACACACGATTATTTCAGCATTAAACGGTATTTCTGCCTTAATGAATGAGGGCTTAAATCACTTGGGGAACTATGACAATGGAACACACCTACTGGCAGATTATCGCCTACCCACAAGGGCAACAAAAGCCCGTTATTGTCGGGAGTGAAACCGAGCTAAACAAAGCCATGACCGCCATCAAGCAAGCGGTAAAAGCGAATCCACACTACCACGCATTCACATTGAAAAAATTCACAACAGGGGGAGAACATGCGACACCTTAGCCGAAACTATGCGGACACTATCGACACCCTTGCGAGCCTTATCGGCGACCATTTAGCCGAAATCGACGAGGCAAGAATGGCGATAAAAATTCAGACCGATAAAGAGAATTTAATCCCTGATGAAACCGTCCTTGCCAATGCGATTTTACACATAGGCGAACAAGCCAAAGCCATTAAGGAGCAAGCGGAAATCTGGCTGGCTTTTCATCAAGCAGTGATGGATAGGTTCACCCAAACCAAACAGGCAAAAGCCGTTATTTTCACACAGGAAACCGAGATCACGGAGGCAGACAATGACTAACCCAAACCGCCAACCACAAAACCCGATGGATGCTTTAAAAGCGTGGAAAGCGAACCACCGCAAAAACGCCACAAAACAGCCAGAGAGCGATTTAACCGAAAAGCCAAGTAAAGATACCCGTTCACCGAAGAAAACCACACAGCAAGCTCAACAAGGGGCAAAACCGCCAAGAATAAAAGATTTTCCCCAGCTTAACCGCCAATTTTGGCTTGCCCGAGAAAGTGTGATGCGGTGCTTTACGCAATACCCCGATAAATTCCACTACAAGGCGCAGTTAGCCAAAGAGTGTAGAGCTTTGGCGGAGGGATTAAAGCAAGGCGATGACACCGCCAAAACCTACCTAATCGGGCAACTTTACGCCTTAGCTGGCAGTGTAAAAACGGCTCAACGGCAAAATGAGATAACGGACACCGCTCCACAGGTAAGGGACACGCAAGCTATTGCTGATATGACTTACCTTGTTACTTTGGCGGAGAGCTATTTCACTGCTCTTCATCAAGGCGGAAATGTATTAAGGGAAAACGGCACACTATTAACGGACACGGAAATCCAAGCCGAAGCCTTTTCTGCCCTTGCCCAAGTGAAGCATTTTTTAACCCAATGGAGTGAGGCAAAAAATCATCAAAATCAGACCGCTTGTAAAACCGCTCTAAAAAGCGATTAACGCAACTTTCACTTAAATCTAATAAATCACAAGGGCAAAGAATAAAAACGCGCGAGAGCCTCTAATTTTGCCCTTAAATCGCAAATTCAACCGAAAAAGGATGATTAACATGACTTTAACCGAAAAACAAACCGAGAACACATCAACAGCAACCCAAGCCTTCACCCTTGAAATGACAACCGCCAACGGCTTGACCCGTTATTACAGCAAAGAAGATTTAATCGAATGTGGCATTTTTGGCAGTAAGACAAGCATTGACCGTTATGTCGCTATGGGCAAACTTAAAAAAATCAAATTAGGGCGTTCTGTTCGCTTTTCAGCGGAAGCCGTGGCGGAGTTTATCCAACAATGCCAACAAGATAGCCATTCAAATTAGGGGGCAATATGGAAAAAAACGAGCCAAAAATCCCCCATGAAGAAATCGTTATTAAAGCTACGCTACAAGGCGGATTCTCTGAAATGGAAAGCGTACTCAAACATCATTTCACCAGTGGTCGCAATTACATCAGCACTTTAGAACGGCATTTAGGCGTGAAATTCCACCGAGAGAAAGAGCAAGCCCAAAATGGCGGATTGTATTATCGCTACACCGTGGCAGACCGCCAAACCGCCCAAAAGCTATTAACCTATGCGAACCACAAAGCCGAAAGGTATCACCGCACAGCATTCACGCAGGCAGAGATTAAAGCGATTTTGGCAAGGTTTAACCACGAAGAAACCGAATAACACAGGATACGAAAATGAAAAAATCAAAGTTTATCGATTATTCCACTATCACCGATTTACCACAACACGAGCAAGAAGCGATTAAGCGAGCGATTGAAGGCATTGCCAAAGCAGAAAATGGGCGATATTTCCCACAGCTTACCGCTCTTTTTGAGCAAATTGCTACGCAGTTAGAAGATCCAAAACAGACAGATACGGAAACCGTGTTACTGCTAGGGCGTGAATTACACACCATTACAAGCGGACTGCTAAGAGCATTGAGCCACTACCCCGAAGACATAACAAATTTATTCTTCAAAGGCGCAAGCCATAGGCAAGTTTACAAAGGATTGTCAGGGCTTGCGATTAACGACTTATTCCACCATTTTATCGGTATCGGCTTAGCTTGCGAAATGAGGCGTTTACAAGCTATCAGCAATGGCGAAATCCCCTCACAAGATGCTTACGGCAATTTAGCAGACTAAGGCGAAGAAATGAGTAATGCGAAAGGCAGACGTGGGAAACTGGCACGATACAAAGCCGTAACAGGCGGAGGGACGTTCTCAATGTTACGGCACGATCTTGTCAAAAGCCCTGAATTTATCAACCTATCCCCCTCGGCAAACAAGGTACTCACAATTCTAATCGGCACGCATACGACTGAACCTAACAACAACGGGAATTTATCCGCCCCCTTACCGCAATCTTATGAGCGGTTCGGAATGTCAGATAAAACCTTACAGCGAGCTTTAAAAGAATTGGTAGAGCGTGAATTCCTTGAAGTCAGCAAACAAGGCTTTAAATCACAGTGTACGCTTTACGCCTTGACTTGTTACCCTATCGGGGATTTTGGCGGCAAGATAGATTTAAGACCCACATCAAAGCCAAGCGATAAATGGAAAAAACATAGACCGCCAACCGCTTAACAATATCGCCTTTCATTTTCGCAATGAGGGCGATTTTTTCAGACTAATTTTTCACTGTTTCGACCAAAATTGACCGCACGCCTATTTTAACCCTATTTTTCTCTTTGACACGCAAATTAAAAACACTGCCTATGGCTAATATATTAATAGGTAAGTAAATTTTACTTATCAAAAAACCTAAAAATAGCCGTTTTTAAAGTAATTTTTACTTATCAAAAAGAAAAAATAGACAATTTAAGATTAAATTTCAAACGATTCTAAGTAAAATTTACTTATCACATAAGTAAAAATTACTTATCAAAAAATCGAAATTATAAGCGGTAGAGTGAGCGATAGCCCCCATTTTGCCTATTGCAATAGTCCCTGAATGGGATATAATAGAATTAATCCCAAACAGGACTATGACAAATGAGAATAATCGCTACCTCAACCTTGACCGCTTATTGGCAGAAACACCCCGACACAGAGCAACCGCTGAAAGCGTGGATTGCCGAGGTTCGCAAAGCACAATGGCAGAATGTTCATGAAATCAAAGCCCAATATCGCAATGCGAGTATTCTCAAAAATCGCAGAGTAGTATTCAACATCAAAGGCAACGACCACCGCTTAATCGTAGCAATCGCTTTCAAAATGGGAGCGGTTTATATCAAGTTTATTGGCACGCATAAAGAATACGACCAAATCAACGCAGACACCGTGGAGAACTAAGCAATGAACATCAAACCAATCAGAACCGAGCAAGACTACCAAAACGCCCTGAAAGCCATAGAGCCATTATTTGACAAGGAAGTATTGCCCCCAGAGGAAGAAGATTTTTTTGAGGTGATGCTTACCTTGATTGAAAACTATGAGGCAAAGCATTACCCGATTGACCTACCCGACCCAATCGAGGCAATCAAATTTAGAATGGAGCAACAGGGCATAGAGATTAAAGACCTAGACGGTATTATCGGCAAGCCTAATCGAGTGTATGAAATCCTCAATAAAACCCGACCGCTAAGCCTGAATATGATCCGCCAACTTCACAGCAAGCTAGGCATTGGGGCAGAGATTTTAATTCAGCCTACCCACGCTTAACCTACATTCCACGCTCCTCAAATTACAGGAGCGTTTTTATTTGCCTATCACTAACAACTTGAAGAAACCTGAAACGACCTCACAAAACGCCATATTCAAGCAGATAGAGACACCGCCAAGCCCGCAGTTTACCTTGATCAAACAAAGCCATTTTTGAGTAAAACCCGTTGGCATATAAGGCTTACAAGCCTGATCATAGACCGCAGGTTAACCCCTTAAAAATACCAAAGACGACCGACAACTACTATCATCACTAAACCCTTATCACATAACGGAATAGCCTTTAAAAAATGGCAAGAAGATGATGATGCCTTAACCCCGAAAAATGAGCCGAACACCACGCTCCCACAACCCCGTGGAAGCCCCACCCCGTCGGGAGTACCTTTACAAATAAACTCCCTATATTCTAGGGAAGATTCAGAAAATCTAGGGATATTCAGCAACACACCTTTATTGCGGAATTTTCGGAAATCTATCCGAAAAAGGCACAAACTAGCCGAATAATTGAACCGCCCCCTTAATTTTGAGGAGAGCTACCGCCACAAATACCTACCGAAATTATTTTAGTAGTATCTTTATGAATTTTTTAGCCTTGAATATCAATTTATTTTCAAATAAATCAATAGGTTATGCTTTTAAATACAATTACAACGCCAAACCGCACATAAAAAATCTAAACCACCCACAACACCCCAAAAAGCCTTGAATATCAAGCATTCTTTGATTTTGAGCAAATCTCAAAACACCACAATCACCCACAATAAATCACATTTTTAGGAGTATTTTTTGTAGTAATTTGTAGGAAAAAAATAGAGGATTTTTCAAAATGGCAAGACGAACATATAGTCTTAATCACACCGAGATAAGCAATGCGAAACCCAAAGCAAAGGACTACAAGTTAGCAGACGGGCAAGGCTTATTTTTAATTGTGAAAGCAACAGGGGCGAAATTATGGCGGTTTAATTATTGTAAACCATTCACCAAAAAACGAACTGAAATTAGCTTAGGGCGATTTCCTGAAGTATCACTGAAACAGGCTAGAGACAAGCGAGCAGAATACCGAGCATTATTGGCGGAGAATATCGACCCACAAACGCACCGCCAACAGGAAAAGCTAAAGGCTAAAATCCCTACACTTTTTGAAATGGCTCAACAGTGGTACAAACTAAAGGAAACTCAAATTAAACCAAACACACTAAACGGCTATTGGAGAATGCTCAATAATCATTTATTTCCAAAAAGCGGATACATTCCGATAAATGAGATTTTACCACCGATCATTAAAACGATATTACAACCTTTAGAAAAGCGAAAGGCAACCCTAACCATACACCGCATTTTATCGTTGCTTAATGAGATAATGTCATTTGCTATCAATAGCGGACTAATTGAGACGAACCGTTGCATTTCTCTTTCAAAAACCTTTACCCAACATAAGAGGCAACATTTAGCAACAATCCGCCCCGAAGAATTGCCTGATTTTCTCAATGTATTACACAACTACAAGGCATTAGGCAGGGTGAAAACGTTGATTTTGTGGCAACTGCTGACAATGACCCGACCAAGCGAGGCAGCGGGGGCAAAATGGGCGGAGATTGATTTAACCGCTAAAACGTGGACAATTCCCGCCAGTCGAATGAAGATGGGCAAAGAGCATATAATACCGCTATCAACACAAGCTATCAGCCTTTTGCGGTTTGAGTGGCAATTTTCACATAATAGCTCTTATGTTTTCCCTAGCATTAAGAGAAAAAACAAGCCCCCAAGTTCAAGAACGCAAGGGCAAGCTATCAGTGCAACAGTCTTTAGAAACCGCCTCACTGCCCACGGCTTACGCTCAATCGCAAGCACTTACCTCAACGAATACGAGCCAATGATAAATTCTGACGTTATTGAGGCTTGCCTATCCCACGTCATAGGCTCACAGGTTCGCAGGGCGTATAATCGCTCAAACTATTTAGAACACCGCAAGCCAGTGATGCAATTATGGGGGATTATGTAGAACAATGCGCACCGCCTAACACATTCCCCAAATTCACCCTAGGAGAAGATTAAATGCCGACCTTAACCAACGACCGCCAAGAGCAATTTGCGCAACACTATGCCCGACTAGGCAACGCTACCCACGCCCTTAAAGCCGTTTTAGGCAATGAGCGAGCGGAAAGAATGCAACCGCACAGCCTAAGAGCAAGAGCCAATGAGTTAAAGAATAATTACAAGGTAGTCGAGCGAGTAGATGAAATTTTGACGGAAATGCGAGAGCGTGGCGAGGTTATCCCTCACTTTCGCCCGACAACGTGGAGTGATAAAAAAGCGTAAAGTGTGGTAATCAAAGATTGGGTACTTTTACGGTAGTGTTTATATTTAAAGATCGGGTAATATTAGACTAAGTATCTCCATAACAAGCGGTCAATTTTGGCGGAGATTTTGCGAATGAACCACGAAAGATCGTAGAGAAAAGTTGAGAATGTTTATTCTCCTTTTTGGTATCTGATTTTTCCATTCTGGAACAGTAAAAGACTGAATTTTCGGAGCAGTACGCGCGTGCGCGGCAAAAGCGAGAGGGCAAGAAATCGGCTAGAATATCGCCCCACAGATTTTATGGAGAAAGCTCGATGCAATGCCAAACCGCCAAACAAAACCCCGTTTTAATGAATACCGCTATCCGCCATTATCTCAATCGAAAAGCACGCACAGCAACGCCCCTATTCACTTTTGAGAGCCTTTATAGCGAATGCGAGCCTTACCCCTTGGCGGAATTGCTTATCGTCTTAAATTGGCGGATTGAAGCACTAAAACAAGCGCGAGAAGAAAGCCCACATCCAAGCAATGATTTAATCACCATTCATACACTTGAAAATCAGCAGGCACGATTAACAAAGATTTACCAGCAACAAGACAACTAATTAACTCAACACCTCAAAACAAAGCCCGATATTCTTTCACCATGATGAAAAATATTGGGCTTTTTGTTTTAACTCTTTCTAAATTAGAATAAATGGAGCGTTAAGAATGATTATGATTGATTATGAACCATTAAGACGGTATGATTTTACCGCTTTCAATAAAGCAAAAGGGCGTGGAAACCCTTTATTGAGAGACTACAAGGCAGATTATAGCACGCCCTTAGCGTGTTTTTTATTATCTGTTGCTAACCCCAAAATAGATCCGCCATACGTTCGAGCTATGGGGACTATTTCACCATATAGACCGCAACCAATGGCGGATCTATTTTCAATGGTAGCACTTAATGGGAAAGGTTCGCCCTTTGCCGTTAGACCTTGTAGGACGGTTTTCCACCCCGTTAAGTGTTACCGCCAAAATCCGTGGAAAGATTTAGCGGTAATTCCTCAAAATATCTACAAGGAATTATCACCAATGATTTACACCTACCGAGCTCAACGGGGAGCAGGGGAAACGACCCGTACCCTAAATATCAGCTTTTACGCCCGCAATTTCACCGAAGCCAAAAGCAAATTACAGGCATTCAGCCCAAACCAGCCACCGCTATTTATCAAACGCTTGCCGGTAACAAAATGTTCCCAAAATCAGACCGCTTGTTTAGCGAGCCAAGGGGGGATTTATGCGTAATTCCCACCCAATCCCAAATCTACAAGACAAATTAAAACAAGAAATGGACACGCTTTACAGCTTAGGCACGATGATTGAATGCTTGGCGAGTGTCGTTCCTGATAATGAATTTGTACCGCTTAATGAAGGTTCTTTCAACTTTGCCCTAAAAAGAATCAGCCTTGATTTATTCAATGGCTTAGAGCGTATTCAAGACTTAATGGATAGCCTTAGCAAAGGGGGCAAAGATGCGTAACTCGACCCAACCCCAAGCCGAGCATTTAAACGAAGCGAGCAAAGCATTTTGGCAGGCTTATTCACTTCTTCAAATGACGGCTAACGGTATCCAAAGCAATAGCGACCCACACACGATTATTTCAGCATTAAACGGTATTTCTGCCTTAATGAATGAGGGCTTAAATCACTTGGGGGAACTATGACAATGGAACACACCTACTGGCAGATTATCGCCTACCCACAAGGGCAACAAAAGCCCGTTATTGTCGGGAGTGAAACCGAGCTAAACAAAGCCATGACCGCCATCAAGCAAGCGGTAAAAGCGAATCCACACTACCACGCATTCACATTGAAAAAATTCACAACAGGGGGAGAACATGCGACACCTTAGCCGAAACTATGCGGACACTATCGACACCCTTGCGAGCCTTATCGGCGACCATTTAGCCGAAATCGACGAGGCAAGAATGGCGATAAAAATTCAGACCGATAAAGAGAATTTAATCCCTGATGAAACCGTCCTTGCCAATGCGATTTTACACATAGGCGAACAAGCCAAAGCCATTAAGGAGCAAGCGGAAATCTGGCTGGCTTTTCATCAAGCAGTGATGGATAGGTTCACCCAAACCAAACAGGCAAAAGCCGTTATTTTCACACAGGAAACCGAGATCACGGAGGCAGACAATGACTAACCCAAACCGCCAACCACAAAACCCGATGGATGCTTTAAAAGCGTGGAAAGCGAACCACCGCAAAAACGCCACAAAACAGCCAGAGAGCGATTTAACCGAAAAGCCAAGTAAAGATACCCGTTCACCGAAGAAAACCACACAGCAAGCTCAACAAGGGGCAAAACCGCCAAGAATAAAAGATTTTCCCCAGCTTAACCGCCAATTTTGGCTTGCCCGAGAAAGTGTGATGCGGTGCTTTACGCAATACCCCGATAAATTCCACTACAAGGCGCAGTTAGCCAAAGAGTGTAGAGCTTTGGCGGAGGGATTAAAGCAAGGCGATGACACCGCCAAAACCTACCTAATCGGGCAACTTTACGCCTTAGCTGGCAGTGTAAAAACGGCTCAACGGCAAAATGAGATAACGGACACCGCTCCACAGGTAAGGGACACGCAAGCTATTGCTGATATGACTTACCTTGTTACTTTGGCGGAGAGCTATTTCACTGCTCTTCATCAAGGCGGAAATGTATTAAGGGAAAACGGCACACTATTAACGGACACGGAAATCCAAGCCGAAGCCTTTTCTGCCCTTGCCCAAGTGAAGCATTTTTTAACCCAATGGAGTGAGGCAAAAAATCATCAAAATCAGACCGCTTGTAAAACCGCTCTAAAAAGCGATTAACGCAACTTTCACTTAAATCTAATAAATCACAAGGGCAAAGAATAAAAACGCGCGAGAGCCTCTAATTTTGCCCTTAAATCGCAAATTCAACCGAAAAAGGATGATTAACATGACTTTAACCGAAAAACAAACCGAGAACACATCAACAGCAACCCAAGCCTTCACCCTTGAAATGACAACCGCCAACGGCTTGACCCGTTATTACAGCAAAGAAGATTTAATCGAATGTGGCATTTTTGGCAGTAAGACAAGCATTGACCGTTATGTCGCTATGGGCAAACTTAAAAAAATCAAATTAGGGCGTTCTGTTCGCTTTTCAGCGGAAGCCGTGGCGGAGTTTATCCAACAATGCCAACAAGATAGCCATTCAAATTAGGGGGCAATATGGAAAAAAACGAGCCAAAAATCCCCCATGAAGAAATCGTTATTAAAGCTACGCTACAAGGCGGATTCTCTGAAATGGAAAGCGTACTCAAACATCATTTCACCAGTGGTCGCAATTACATCAGCACTTTAGAACGGCATTTAGGCGTGAAATTCCACCGAGAGAAAGAGCAAGCCCAAAATGGCGGATTGTATTATCGCTACACCGTGGCAGACCGCCAAACCGCCCAAAAGCTATTAACCTATGCGAACCACAAAGCCGAAAGGTATCACCGCACAGCATTCACGCAGGCAGAGATTAAAGCGATTTTGGCAAGGTTTAACCACGAAGAAACCGAATAACACAGGATACGAAAATGAAAAAATCAAAGTTTATCGATTATTCCACTATCACCGATTTACCACAACACGAGCAAGAAGCGATTAAGCGAGCGATTGAAGGCATTGCCAAAGCAGAAAATGGGCGATATTTCCCACAGCTTACCGCTCTTTTTGAGCAAATTGCTACGCAGTTAGAAGATCCAAAACAGACAGATACGGAAACCGTGTTACTGCTAGGGCGTGAATTACACACCATTACAAGCGGACTGCTAAGAGCATTGAGCCACTACCCCGAAGACATAACAAATTTATTCTTCAAAGGCGCAAGCCATAGGCAAGTTTACAAAGGATTGTCAGGGCTTGCGATTAACGACTTATTCCACCATTTTATCGGTATCGGCTTAGCTTGCGAAATGAGGCGTTTACAAGCTATCAGCAATGGCGAAATCCCCTCACAAGATGCTTACGGCAATTTAGCAGACTAAGGCGAAGAAATGAGTAATGCGAAAGGCAGACGTGGGAAACTGGCACGATACAAAGCCGTAACAGGCGGAGGGACGTTCTCAATGTTACGGCACGATCTTGTCAAAAGCCCTGAATTTATCAACCTATCCCCCTCGGCAAACAAGGTACTCACAATTCTAATCGGCACGCATACGACTGAACCTAACAACAACGGGAATTTATCCGCCCCTTACCGCAATCTTATGAGCGGTTCGGAATGTCAGATAAAACCTTACAGCGAGCTTTAAAAGAATTGGTAGAGCGTGAATTCCTTGAAGTCAGCAAACAAGGCTTTAAATCACAGTGTACGCTTTACGCCTTGACTTGTTACCCTATCGGGGATTTTGGCGGCAAGATAGATTTAAGACCCACATCAAAGCCAAGCGATAAATGGAAAAAACATAGACCGCCAACCGCTTAACAATATCGCCTTTCATTTTCGCAATGAGGGCGATTTTTTCAGACTAATTTTTCACTGTTTCGACCAAAATTGACCGCACGCCTATTTTAACCCTATTTTTCTCTTTGACACGCAAATTAAAAACACTGCCTATGGCTAATATATTAATAGGTAAGTAAATTTTACTTATCAAAAAACCTAAAAATAGCCGTTTTTAAAGTAATTTTTACTTATCAAAAAGAAAAAATAGACAATTTAAGATTAAATTTCAAACGATTCTAAGTAAAATTTACTTATCACATAAGTAAAAATTACTTATCAAAAAATCGAAATTATAAGCGGTAGAGTGAGCGATAGCCCCCATTTTGCCTATTGCAATAGTCCCTGAATGGGATATAATAGAATTAATCCCAAACAGGACTATGACAAATGAGAATAATCGCTACCTCAACCTTGACCGCTTATTGGCAGAAACACCCCGACACAGAGCAACCGCTGAAAGCGTGGATTGCCGAGGTTCGCAAAGCACAATGGCAGAATGTTCATGAAATCAAAGCCCAATATCGCAATGCGAGTATTCTCAAAAATCGCAGAGTAGTATTCAACATCAAAGGCAACGACCACCGCTTAATCGTAGCAATCGCTTTCAAAATGGGAGCGGTTTATATCAAGTTTATTGGCACGCATAAAGAATACGACCAAATCAACGCAGACACCGTGGAGAACTAAGCAATGAACATCAAACCAATCAGAACCGAGCAAGACTACCAAAACGCCCTGAAAGCCATAGAGCCATTATTTGACAAGGAAGTATTGCCCCCAGAGGAAGAAGATTTTTTTGAGGTGATGCTTACCTTGATTGAAAACTATGAGGCAAAGCATTACCCGATTGACCTACCCGACCCAATCGAGGCAATCAAATTTAGAATGGAGCAACAGGGCATAGAGATTAAAGACCTAGACGGTATTATCGGCAAGCCTAATCGAGTGTATGAAATCCTCAATAAAACCCGACCGCTAAGCCTGAATATGATCCGCCAACTTCACAGCAAGCTAGGCATTGGGGCAGAGATTTTAATTCAGCCTACCCACGCTTAACCTACATTCCACGCTCCTCAAATTACAGGAGCGTTTTTATTTGCCTATCACTAACAACTTGAAGAAACCTGAAACGACCTCACAAAACGCCATATTCAAGCAGATAGAGACACCGCCAAGCCCGCAGTTTACCTTGATCAAACAAAGCCATTTTTGAGTAAAACCCGTTGGCATATAAGGCTTACAAGCCTGATCATAGACCGCAGGTTAACCCCTTAAAAATACCAAAGACGACCGACAACTACTATCATCACTAAACCCTTATCACATAACGGAATAGCCTTTAAAAAATGGCAAGAAGATGATGATGCCTTAACCCCGAAAAATGAGCCGAACACCACGCTCCCACAACCCCGTGGAAGCCCCACCCCGTCGGGAGTACCTTTACAAATAAACTCCCTATATTCTAGGGAAGATTCAGAAAATCTAGGGATATTCAGCAACACACCTTTATTGCGGAATTTTCGGAAATCTATCCGAAAAAGGCACAAACTAGCCGAATAATTGAACCGCCCCCTTAATTTTGAGGAGAGCTACCGCCACAAATACCTACCGAAATTATTTTAGTAGTATCTTTATGAATTTTTTAGCCTTGAATATCAATTTATTTTCAAATAAATCAATAGGTTATGCTTTTAAATACAATTACAACGCCAAACCGCACATAAAAATCTAAACCACCCACAACACCCCAAAAAGCCTTGAATATCAAGCATTCTTTGATTTTGAGCAAATCTCAAAACACCACAATCACCCACAATAAATCACATTTTTAGGAGTATTTTTTGTAGTAATTTGTAGGAAAAAAATAGAGGATTTTTCAAAATGGCAAGACGAACATATAGTCTTAATCACACCGAGATAAGCAATGCGAAACCCAAAGCAAAGGACTACAAGTTAGCAGACGGGCAAGGCTTATTTTTAATTGTGAAAGCAACAGGGGCGAAATTATGGCGGTTTAATTATTGTAAACCATTCACCAAAAAACGAACTGAAATTAGCTTAGGGCGATTTCCTGAAGTATCACTGAAACAGGCTAGAGACAAGCGAGCAGAATACCGAGCATTATTGGCGGAGAATATCGACCCACAAACGCACCGCCAACAGGAAAAGCTAAAGGCTAAAATCCCTACACTTTTTGAAATGGCTCAACAGTGGTACAAACTAAAGGAAACTCAAATTAAACCAAACACACTAAACGGCTATTGGAGAATGCTCAATAATCATTTATTTCCAAAAAGCGGATACATTCCGATAAATGAGATTTTACCACCGATCATTAAAACGATATTACAACCTTTAGAAAAGCGAAAGGCAACCCTAACCATACACCGCATTTTATCGTTGCTTAATGAGATAATGTCATTTGCTATCAATAGCGGACTAATTGAGACGAACCGTTGCATTTCTCTTTCAAAAACCTTTACCCAACATAAGAGGCAACATTTAGCAACAATCCGCCCCGAAGAATTGCCTGATTTTCTCAATGTATTACACAACTACAAGGCATTAGGCAGGGTGAAAACGTTGATTTTGTGGCAACTGCTGACAATGACCCGACCAAGCGAGGCAGCGGGGGCAAAATGGGCGGAGATTGATTTAACCGCTAAAACGTGGACAATTCCCGCCAGTCGAATGAAGATGGGCAAAGAGCATATAATACCGCTATCAACACAAGCTATCAGCCTTTTGCGGTTTGAG
>LVZB01000020.1 GCA_023101485.1 Pasteurellaceae bacterium Macca
GGCAGATTTCTTCGATTCCAAAATAACGGCTCTCTAATAACTGGGCATCTTGTGGATTTATCCAAGCACCTGACATATTAGCGGGCTCCATCCCCGCTTCTAGTATCATCCACTTGCCCGCATTTTCGGGACTGCCAAATTCCGACAAGGCTTCCCGCATCATTTTACGCTGTTCAGTATTTAGAATTCTTTCTCCCGTTTTAAGGAAACCTCCCGCTTTCAAATTATTTCTAAATGCTTTTGAGGCCGCATTGTTCGCATCAATTTGCATCCCCATACAGTGTGCTTGATAACTGATTGGTGATAGACCTGTTAGCCCATCCAGGGTAAACCCTCTGAAATGAAGAATGTCATACTCAGAATATTCTCCACTATCGGCATTCTCTTTTGTGTAGATATACGTAATCTCACCGTTATTATTTCGCTTAACTCTCATATATTGAGGATCAAGAATATCAAGCGAAATAACACGACTGCCAATTCTATTTATTCTGCTGTACGAATTGCCCCACAAATCGAGATTGGCAATTTGTGCTTCCCAAAACTCACTTGAACACATATCTGCGTTTGGGGAGTCATGAATAATCTTGTACAGTTCATGCTTTAGTGCAATTTGACGATCTTGGCCTTTTAAATGGAGAGGAAGTGATGCGATAGTTTGGCTTCGAATCCGAATGCAAGCCCATACCGCAGAGAGTTTTAATGCTTTTTCGGCATCAATAGTAGTGCCTGTCCCGGTTGACTGACTGATAAAAGGTTCAATAGATGTGCCTTTATCTAACCGCTTCCCACCACTAAAAATGCGATCATAAAATCGAGACCACCAGTTTTTATCATTTAAAGTTGTCATGCAATGATGATGTCCTGTAAAAATAAATCAATATTTTGCGGTGCTTCCGCTGTTTCAGATATGCCACGGGCCATAGCTAAAGCCACCATTCCGTCAATTCTTCCTGTTGCCTTGTGTTTCTCAAATTTTCTGTTACCTGCCGGATCTTTGGTAATAACGGTGTTTGCCGCACACATTGTTAAAACAGGGTTCATTCCATGGCATAACTGTCCATTGAGCAAATCACTTTCCAAAGCATCGATTGCTGGAGACATATCTTTAAAGCCTTGTCCAAATGGGACTAAGGGCAAATTGACGCCTTGAAGTTCCATCTCCTTTTTGAAAATATCAATCCGCCAACGGTCAAAAGCGATTGCAGCAATATCAAAATCACTTAAAATTTCCGCAATATCTCGCACGACGTGCCCATAATCGACAGTTGCACCCGGTGTTGTTCGAATAAAACCTTGTTTTGCCCAAACATCATAATGAGCACGATCCCGCTTAGCTCTATCTTCTAAACCTTGTTCTGGCGTCCAAAAATACGAATAAACATTGACTTTTCCGTTAAAATCCTTCGCCGTAAGAATTAACGCTGTTAAATCGGTACGAGCAGACAAATCAAGACCACCATAAACAGTTAAACCATCAGGGTTTTGCTGTTCGTTACCATTCTCTTTCCAAACATCAATACTGACGAATGTTGAAACTGTACTCACTCGCTGATTAAGATTTAGATTTCGAAATGTATTTTCAAAACTTGGCATGCGATTGGCTTTGTCTGCGAGTTTACGAATATCTTCTTCACTACGAAAAACACCTAAGGCGGGATTTGCTTGTTTCCATGCTTTCGGTTCGGTAATCTTTAAATCTTTATCGGCACTATAAACATGGCAAACGGTATGGGGATCATTACTGTTTTTTGCATCATCAATCCAAATCGACAGCAAATCGCCATCGTTTGCTGCCTGTGTACTGATTGTGAGTAAAAGCGGATTTTTATGTGCACCTTGTGCGGTAGTAATTGCATCGACGAACGCAGATTGGCTACCTTGGACCTGTCCAACTTCATCCAAAATCGCAAGAACTGGCGATAACCCTTGAGCCGTTTTTCCGTCTGCGGCTAAGGCTTTGTATTCAACATTCATTGGTAAACCAATAAGACGTTTACCACTTGGTTTAATTGATACATGTTTAGCAAGAGCAGGATTGAGCTGAACCATCTTTACCGCTAGATTAAAAACTAAAGAAGCCTGTTCACGACTTAGTGCGCCACTCACAATTTGGCTATTTAATTCAGCAACTGGCCCAATCAAATGGGCTAATAACAAACAAGCAATTAATGCTGTCTTCCCATTCTTACGACCGATAGATAAAATACCATGGTTAGTCACTTGCTTATTATCATAAACGCTGATAATGAAATCCTTTTGAAATTTCTCTAGCTTTATCGGCTGCCCAACTAAAGCACCTTCAGGAACTAGGCAATATTTTTCAATAAACGCTATTACCTTTTCCGCTCTCGTCATTAATTCAACCTTGCAATTAATCCGTCATCTTCCTGCATATTTGCTCTTGCTTCTTGGTAAAGTTTATTTTTATTAACTTGATCACGACTCTCACCGTGTGTTGCTCTACTGTGAATCTGTAAACTCCGACACATTTGAATTTCCGAAGCCCAAAGATCCTTTACAACCACATGAAGCGGATGCAATTTTGGTAATCCATTTTCACTGAGGAACCATCTTTTAGTACTCTGCAACTCTTTCTCATACTCTTCAATTTCAATATAAAGCCTCGCAAGTTTCACCGCGCGCTCTAAATCAATGGGGGTCCAATTATCACGGCTTGTGACAATACTTTCCCAATATCGCATTTCTTTTTTTGTGAGTTTTTGTGGCGGCAAGATCTGAGATTGCGCAGAAATTGAAGCTTGTATTCTTGCCGAAGTACTATCACTTCGGGGTTTTCTTCCGCTCATAAATAACTTTCCTAAAGTGTTAAAAAAGGTCAAAAAACTGGAATAGCGATTCAGCAGTGTTCTCCAAGCGGTATTTGATACCTTTTCGCTGAACTTTTCACTCCCCCCTCCCTAAGTTAAATGGGTGTTCTGAATCGATTGGGAACCCGTTTACATCGCAACCAATGTAACTAACTTGTTTCAATTCTGCTTTTTGTTTTGTACTGTCATGGTGCAACTTGCAAAGCGATTGAAGATTATGAGTAGAGAAAAATAACGTTAAATCTCCCTTGTGCGCTTTAATATGGTCAACTACGGTCGCTGGCGTTATCTTCCCATCTACAAGACAGAAAACACACAAAGGTTCCTTAGCAAGATGATCTAGCCTTAACTGCTTCCAAGCATTCCGATTGTACAAGTAGTGCCAAGATGCTCTTTTATCATTTCTCATTATCTATTACATTCTCGTTTACAAAATCACTTTGCTTTGCCCTCAATAAGAACAAAGCAAAATAATCTTGATAGGGGCAGTATTCAACACGCCCCCTATCAAATGGCACGCTATTCATTAACGCGATTTAAATCCTGCCTTTGCTTGTGCTTGCCATTCTCGAATACTATCGACTTGACCGGCACAAAGGTCTCTTTCTCCCATTACCACAATGAGATAGTCCACCACATCACCGTAGGTTTTACCCTTGAACTCTGTTCGTTCACACGCCGTTAAATAAGCCTGTGGTGGGAATAAGTATTCCGTTTTTGTGATGACCTTATTTGTGCAACCGCTTAATGCTATCCCGCACAGAGTCAGGCAAAGCAGTAACACCGCACGGCTCTTTAACCAATACCGTCTTAATCTGTTCACGTTTATTCTCCGTCTGCTTACGCAAGGTCGTAGCAAACTTTCGCTGATTTTCGACCGCTTGTTGTTCCACTCTTAACGCCTGTTGCAACTTGCTATTAGCTTGCTGTTGCTCAGTAATGGTTTGAGCTTGGGCGTGATTATCGGCTTTTAAGCTATCTATCACACTGGACTGATACCAACTCCAACTGCCCAAGCTCAAAATCAATAATGCAAGCCAGACACTAAGGTTGCGCCAATACATCATCTCTCCAACAACTCAAAATGCGGACCGTCATAAAAACGTTCGTCTTCGCTCTTCCCGTTACGATTCCAATCGCCACCCCAACGAATCGCAATGCCTAATTCATCTGCTGCAGTGAACATCGCATTCGCAACCTGTTTAAACGCCGATTTATTTTTCCAATCTACGGGTAAAGGCACAATATCTACCGCATGACCAGTTAAATGACGACTGTTTAATGTCTTCGTCGCTCCTTGCTTAAAGAGTTGCTGTTGTCTCTCTTTAGTTCGCACACCTTCGATAACCCGAAAATCAACAGCGGAAATCGCCAAAGCACGCTTAACCACAGCCACTAAACGAGCATTCACCCCTTGCAAATTTTTCTTGCTCACGTCGCTTAATTGAAAATTACTCATTTTCGACCCTCTTATTAATGATTTTTAAAAATGTGGCACGAATAAAATCAATCCCTACCAAGCCAAGCATGGCACCAATTGGCGTAATCCACTCTTCGCTTAATTGGAAATACAGCAATATCGGACGAGCGGTGTAGGCAAGAATCCCACACAAAATCGCCTCGATAGATTTTTTCCGCCACGACCCTTTACCATAAAGAAACGAACGCCCTAGTGCGACGACAAACCCCGCCGTAAAACCGCACAGGGAGTTGTGATGGGTTGCCCACCACGCCGCAATTTGCATCCAAATATCAGGATTCTTCTCCGGCATAAAATTCATACTCCACCCCAGATTTGAGGTATAAAAAAAGCCCACGCAATGCGTGAGCTGAAATTGGCAAGGGCAGAGGGATTTGAACCCCCATTGACGATTTTGGAGACCGCTATCTTTCCGTTAGATGATGCCCTTAAATTCTAATTCAAATAAACACCCAAGCCGATCAACACAAAGCCAATTGCAAACCCCATTGAGGCGATAATCGCCGCACTCGCTAACATTTTCCCAACTGTATTTGCTGCTTCTGTACTCATTTTTCCATCTACCTTTACTTGATGTTTTGGGTTATACTTCATCATCTTCGTTAATCATTCCGATTCAATGGTTAATGAAAACCCCCAGCAATTTGCCGTTGTTGGGGGTTATTTTTTGCTAACAAAAAGCCCCGACCGTTTCCGATCAGGGCTGTGAAATTTATTCGGTGACATACTTATACGACGACCACCATTGCTGACAGAATATATGAAAGCACACCAATTTCAAGAGAAAAATGCAAATTTTTGCAACTTGCTTACATTTTTGTGATTTTTAATAGCAAGATCGAGAAATTTAGCCACAACCCACTCACTAGCTTCAAGACTTTGGATCACCCTTTTATACCACCCATTACGCGAAACCGACTTATCCCTTGCCCACTGATATTTCGCAATCGCATACACTGAACAGCCATAAACATACTTCGCTTCAAGGTATTTATAATCTTGCGGACACGGGTTCTTAATGCAATATCCCACCACCGAACTAATCACTAACCCTAGCTCATCATCACAACGCTCTCTGACGGGTTCAACCACGGCTTCCGCATCTGCCTGTTGCATTAAGCGAGCAATCATATTCGTACGACTTTCAAAATCTAACCCACTGTACGCCCAAGCACCCCATTCATTCAACCGAGTTTGCACCCATTCCTTTTTCTCATCGCTCAATACACTGCTCATTTTTACATTCCTCCATTCTAACAACAATCCTCCCTCCCTTTTCTATTCCTTTGGCTTCTATACTGAGCTTCGGTAAATATTGCCAACAGTCGTCTGCGACAATCTGAGCATTTACAAGACTATCAAGCAGTACTTTCCACAGATTATCTAAATCCCGCTTACGATTATCAGGCAAGTAAACATCTACGCTAATTGCTACGGGTTTCTGAAAGGGTAAATGCCCCAAGCATGCTACAAATACTTGACTTTGGTAAGCTTTACCTTTGGGTGAAATATAATGTCGCCCTTGTTTCGTATGCTTCCAATAATGATTTACGCTAGGAGGGTACGGTAATTCAATTTCTACGAACTCGCTCATAACTTCCCTTCCCGTTTTAAAATCGCCTGCGTGCGGAACACACCTTCGGCATGGGCTAAGCGAGCTTCATCTGTGTCTAAATGACGAGTGCGACGATCTATCTCATCGTGGCAAGAGCTACAAGCCCAAGCACCGAAAATATCATTGGGCTTTATACCCATTCCATTGAGCCCCGCCATACGGTAATGTGCCAAAACCACTGTGTCTAAATTGCCGTTGCAGATACCGGCTAACCGCACCTGACATTCCCGCCCTTTGGCTTCTTTTCTTAAATCAGCCATTTATACCCCCATACAAATCAGCCAAGCCATAAACGCCCAGAAAAAAGCACATCCCAACAAAGCCACGATCAATTCCCAATTCATTCATTTTCTCCTTTACTAAAATCTTGTAAGTTAATAATCTCCTCCTCACTCCACCGCTTACCACAACGAAAGCCCGAACATTCAAACGGCCTGGCTTTGTCTATCGCCGTTTTCTCTGGAAAAGACCGCCAATCCGACATATCCGCCCCACAAGCGGGGCATTTGGGTTGTTTTTTTGTCATATTGCTCCTAAAAAGTAGAGATTATATAGATAAAATACTTGCACCTCTTAAAAATAGAGTTATAATAACCACCATTAACAACAACCAAGAGGACACAGTGGACAGCAAAACGATGATTAAAATTGTTGAAAAGGACGGCTGGTACTTTGTTGAAGCCAACGGTAGCCACCACCATTTCAAACATCACACGAAAAAGGGGAAAGTAACCATTCCCCACCCAAGGAAAGATTTAGGTTTCCTTGAAAAACAAATTAGAAAACAAGCGGGGCTATAAGCCCCCTTATAGGAGTTTTATGCTATACCCAATCGTTCTTCAAGCCGTGTCAGACGGCTATGTTTGTGCTATCCCTGATGTCCCAGGTTGTTTTTCCGCAGGCAACACCTTAGATGAAGCCTTTACGAATACCCAAATTGCGATTAAATCGCACATTGGCTTAATGGTGGAAGATGGCGAAGAAGTGCCATTACCTACATCACTTGAAAACCACCGAGCCAATCCTGATTTTGTGGGCGATGATTTTATGTTCTCAATGGTCGATGTGGACATCACCCACTTGCTTGGCAAAGCGGAAAAAATCAACATCACTGTACCACGCCACTTACTGCATAAAATCGACCAATTTGTCGCAGGCAATCCCGAATATAAAAACCGCAGTAGTTTTTTAAGCCGAATTGCCGCCGACAAAGTCTATGGTTTTTCAACCCAGCCTTATCAAGGCTAACCACCTGCCCCTTGACACCAAGGGGCTTTTTTCATAAGCCGATTATTTAACCACTCACGGCTATCGTGGTATCCTATAAATCTCTTTAACTACTTATAGGATAAAAACAATGCCTTATTACAACCCCAATTCAAAACCACCTTTTCGAGTCGATTTATCAAACCAAGACGCCCTTACTTTGGCAGCCCATTTTGTTCCTCGGGGATTATCCCCACAAGAAACCGCAGAACTGCTTGAAGATTATGCTAAATTCTTTATTCAGTACTTTGCGAAAAAGGCTTAATCTCACGCTTAACTTTATGCCAAACAGTCCGCTCTGACTTCCAACATTCTAGGCAATGGATAAGTTCCATTGCTTTTTTTCGGTCATCGGCAAAATCGAATTCTGTGTCATCCGTCATTTTGCAACTGTCGGCTTGAAATTCCACTTGATGATCTGCCAAGGCTTGATCGTCAATTTCAAACACTAATCTAAATTTTACATTGTGCATTTTTACTCCTTACCCTTGACACCAAGGGGCTTTTTGTTTACTCTTTTTCTGCTCTCAAAAAGCATCTACTAGCGGTAATCCGCAACCGAAAATCCTTGCGTTTTTTTTGTACCCAAAATTTGTTATTGCCAAAAAATTTTGTTTTACATCAAAGGTAAAAATTTAATCAATGGTCGAGAGTGCGACTAATACAACACTCTTTCGAGAAATACGTCCGCCATACTAGTAGTGGTTTTGAGCTCTCGACCGCCCTAATATTTAGGGAATATTCCTATCAAAAAGGATACTAGCTATGTCAAACTTAACCATTCTCAACACTTCTGTCCGTTCACTCGATAATCTTTATTCTCTTAACGATCTCCACGCCATTAGCGGTAATGATCCAAAACATCGCCCTAGTTTATTTGTTCGTAATGAACAGACCAAAGAGCTGATAAAAGAAATTGAATCTGAGCAATGTGCAAATTCTCACATCGGTAATACCCGAAGCACAAAAACGATCTTCGCTTTAAAAACAATCAGGGGTGGTAAAGATATTTCACTTCAAGGCACTTGGGCTTGCGAAGAATTAGCCCTTGCCTATGCCACTTGGATTTCCCCCAAATTCCATTTAGTCGTATTGAGAGCCTTTATCGCAATGCACAAAGGCGAAGGGCAAAAAACCGAAGAAAATCGACCGCTTGCAATCCCTGAAAAAACCTACACTTTCACGCTGACAGAATACGAACTGCAAAAATTAGCGTGGCTATGGAAGATTGCAGAAAGAATGCGGAATATGCTTCACGCACTTTACGAACCGCTTGAGAAGCTCGGTTCACGTTATTCTGCCTGCGTTTACGGGGCAAGCCACGATTACAAAATGAGCCTAGACGAATGCCAGAAACTGCTTACCAGAATGACCGCAGA
This sequence comes from Pasteurellaceae bacterium Macca, assembly GCA_023101485.1. GTDB lineage: Bacteria > Pseudomonadota > Gammaproteobacteria > Enterobacterales > Pasteurellaceae > LVZB01. The sequence goes on from LVZB01000020.1 coordinate 8,572, forward strand.
CGTAGAATGCCACCCTAACGATTCTCGCAACAGCTGGCAACGTGTTCTCCCCGAATTGCGTAAAGGCAAACTCAACAACCCGTTTTAATTTCCCCCTAAATCCGACCGCTTGTATCCGTGCAAGCGGTCTTTTTTCGCTAAAAAAATGAATACAACTGGTTAATCACATTCTCATCGGTGGTATTGCCGAAAACGTGCTTTAATGCCGCGTTGATCAAAGCGGAATAGCACCGCTCAAATTCATTCTGCTCCATATTGCCGTAACTCAAACTCTCGGCTTCTACTCGCATTCTGCCGTCAATGGTATAGCTCACTGCCTTAAACCCTGCTAACACCGTCAGATTTTTCCGAAAGGTGTCGAACTGTTTCCTTTCGTCAAAGTGCTTCCATTCCGTTTTATCCGCTGACCAATGAGCAAAGCAGAAATTAAAAAAGGCAAACACCTTGCGATGAAATTGCGGATTGCGAGAGCGTTTAATCTCCACAGGGTACATCTCCCCTGTTTTAAAGCCTTGCAACGCCGGCAAGTCCATTTCAAAGGCGGGAGCAAAAACCCCGTTTGCCCCTTTAATCATTTGGATTTGCATTGCATCCCCCAATCAATGAACCAGAGTAAGTCCGAAATAATTTGCCTGTACATTATCCATCGGGAATTCCACTAAGCGTGTGATAGTAAATCTTTTACCGAAAACTTTTCTCACTGACTTCTGGGCAATATCTAAATTAGCTTTACCATTCACTGAAATTGAAACGGTGAGCCCACGTCCAAACAGACTGCATACAAAAGTCTTATTCCCTTTATAGGCATAAACAATCACCTCTTTGGTCATAGGGTGAATTTTCGCCCCACTGTCTGTTAATAACTTTTTAACCAATTCAATATTTTTATCTGTCATTTGGATAATCCCTTTTCCTTAATAAAACCGAGTTCAACCTGCCGAGTAACAAACCCTTGCATATTCGGGTCAAACACCGCCACCATTGAGCCTTTGTTATTGCCTTTGGCTTCCTTACCTGTCACCGGATGCACAAAATTGATTCGTCCGCCGATAATGTCGATAACCGCTGTGGCGTGCTCTTTAATCACTCGATACCACTTGGTCGATTTATCCGCCGGCAATAACATCACCACCAAATAACCTTGCGCTTTAAGCTCAGCCGCCCGTTTTACGAAGGGCAAAGGATTGCTGTATGGCGGATTCACCCAAAACTTCGGCTCTTCACCGCATAAGTCGGCGAGCAAATAATCCATTCTAAAATCCGCTAAAAAGTCCTCGCCGATCTCACTCTCTTTGCCGATATACAAGGAGCAAATCGCGTTAGTTTCCGTGGCACAACCATCTACATTCACCCCAAAGGCTTTCTTTGCCCAGTAAGTGAAATAAGCTGGTGTGCGATAGGTATCTTTATCAAACTCTGGCTGTTGCATTCTTGCCTCTCAAAAATCGTCCTAAATGTCGATTAAATGCCGCTTTACGTTGTTCTGGGGTCAGTCTTGCTCTCACTGATTTGGGTAATTCCGCCGTTTCAGGGGGCGCATAAATCACACCTGACTTGAGCTTATCGAGCATGGCATCTAACGCCGAGACAATCTCTTTTTCCAATCGCTCTGGCTTCCAAAAGCCCCTTTTCTGCCCTTGCTCCAATCCTGAAAGCAACCAGTATTCCGCGTTGGAACGGTAGGTCATCGGCTTAAACTCTCTGATTCGAAAGCGAGCTAATAACCCGGGCACTTCCGCGGGTTCTGGCAAGCCGTGAGTGTGATAGTCAGAGCCTTTGCACCAAGAGATAAATTTGCCCACGCTAGGTAAAAACGGCTCCGTGGCGTTTTTCGCTTTGTTCAGCCCACCTCTAAGCTGCGTTGGCGTGATGCGTTCTTCCACCAATTTTTCCAACCAAATTTGCTTGGCTCGTTCAAATTCGGCTAAGGTTTCAAAAGCGTGTTTCCAAGCTGGAAAGGTGGCTTTAAGCTCTTCAAATACTTCATCAATCATCGATTCGGCACGTTCAGCACGCTCTGCGGAAAGCGTAGCGAGAACCGTATTTTGAGGAATTACTCTACCTGGCATTGTTGCCCCCCGATATTCAGAATTCGCCCTTTCAGCCAACCTTTTTGGCTTTGTCCGATACGCTCACGCTCCCCAGGGGATTGCTGAGCACCCGACACTTGCGATTGGCGTTTCATCACAAGCTGATCCCATTTTTCACGCAGTTTGCGAGGACTGAGGATATTGGCTTGCCAAAACGAATCACGGTTAGCCCACTGGAACAATTCGCAGATTTCACGGTGGGTGCGTTTATCCACCTCTCGCAGTAAGCGAACGTCCTTTGCCCAGGTTTCCATGCTCGGTTTTTTGGCATTGGGATTGAGATTCTGGATTAACCCAAAAATCCACTGCGCGGTTTTCAGGTCATCATCAGAAAATTTCGGCTTGGTTTTTTCCGCCGTTGCAACTTGTTGCGACGAAGAAGTATGGTTAAATGACTGGTTAAAAGAGTGACTGGTTATGGGTGCAGATTCTGCACTAGGGGTAGTGCAAATTTCAGCATTTTGCGGTGCAGATTCTGCACTAGGTGGTGCAAATTCTGCACCACCCTTTTCAAGATGTAAGTAGTACAAATTGGACTGGTTTCCATCCTGATTTTTACGCATTTTCTTACTGACCAAGCCCATTTCAATCAATACCTTGATATGCTCTTTTGCACTACGCAAACTAATCTCACAAGCATCAGCAATATATTGATAGCTTGGAAAGCAAACGCCCTGATCGTTAGCGTTATCCGCTAACTTTAATAGCACTAATTTACGAGCAGGATTACCAATTTTAAGGCTCATTGCCTTAACCATTAAAAGCATACTCATAGCCCCACCGCCTTATCTTGTGTAAATTCACCGTTCCAATTTGCTTTCATCGTTAACTTGCCTTGCGTGTACCATTCATAAAGTTTTGCTGCACCTTTTTTGAGTAAGGTTGGCTTATACTTGATAATTGGATCTTTACCGTGAGCACTAATCTCACTGGTTTCTTCGGTCATATAGCGATCTCTTGCATAAGACGACACTCGCCAATCTCCCGTAGAATCTTTATATAACCACTTAACTTGACGTAAATGCTCATTGATTTGTTGAGAATTAACGCCATTCAAGCCTTTGGCAAATTGAGGTGCAGTTATACCGTTACGGAAATAACTTTCCATTGACTGAATATGAATAGATTGCTGTTGATTTTCTAACTGCAACGCCTGCTTTTGTTCAAACTGCTCGGCCCACGCACGAGCTGCTTCAGCAGGATTAGTAAAATCAGGTAAAAGAACGGTTGGCTTTTGTTGGCTTTCAAGCTCTTGCCAGCGATCAACCAAGCGAGCTGTAAATTCAGGGCTAAGTTGAGCAACAACCACATAAGTATCTCGTTTAATCAAACGGTACTCTGAAACGAGTTGCCCTAAGTGATTTTTAACTTCCTCCATTGGGGGAAGTTGGATTACCCCTTTATCTGCCAAGCGTTCGATTGAACGTTTAACATGGTCGTGTCGTGATTCGACCAATTCCGCAATTTCACGACTACTCATCGTAATGCTTGCATCTTCTTTCTGATTAGTAGATAATAATTCCGTTTTTTGCATTATTTTTACCTCAAATTACCACCGTTCCAGCGGTGGTTTTTTATTTACTGTGCAAAGCGATAGTCGCTTCAATGGTTTTACCGGTGGCGGTTTGTGAGCGGTGCAATAACTTGCGGAGAATGCTCTTTTCCACGCTCGTCAAAACGCCGTCCGCCAAAAATTCATTCAGCTTTTCAAATAACATTCCACGAGATGCCAGCTCTTGCAGTTGCAAAGTAGAAAGCTCCGTATGGTCGAACTCGTCCATATTTGGCACAGCAAAACTGACCTTGCCTAACCGGCGATTTATTTCGTCCGACCAATCACTCACACCATATTCTTGTTCAATCGCAATCAGCTCTTCATCCGTAAAGCGTTGCCCTTTGGTTTGATACAAGCGGTTATTCAATGCTTGCTCACTTAAACCGAGAAAGCCCGCCACCGCTGGCTTGCCCCCTGTGCATTTTTCTATCATTCCGATAATCGTTTGTTTCATCGCCATTATTTCCTATGGGATTTTGTGGTTTTCTTTTTGGGTGGTAGGAGTAAATTACTCACCAAGCGATTTAGCTTGACGGTATAAACGCTCATCTACTTGCAATTTGTTCTCTGTCAAAATCTGCAATCGATAAGCATTTTTCTCAGGAATAACCTCTCGCCATTGAGAAACTGCGGATGAGGAAACACCTAATGCTTTTGCTACTTCGCCCAACGAGCCGAAATAAGCAATAACCTCTTTTTTATACATATCAGCACCTTATTATTTTAAGACTTCTTTAAATATTATCATTTAAGGAAACTTATTGCAATAAGCGTTAAGATAACTTAACAAAATAAAGGAACTCTCTATGATGTTAGAAACGATAGGGCAACGAATTAAAGCCCGTAGAAAAGAACTTGGATTAACTCAACAACAAATTGCCAAAGCGATTAAAGGCATTTCAAACGTAGCAATTTCGCAATGGGAATCGGATACCACTAAACCAAATGCTGAAAATATTTTTGATCTCGCTATCGCCTTAGAATGTGATTTAGTTTGGTTATTAAAAGGAGAGGGAAATCGCTCCAAAGCAACCCCTGCAACACAAGGAAAAAAAGTGCCAATTATTAGCTATGTACAAGCTGGCGGATGGAATGAGGTATGCAATAGAGAAGATTCCACCGGCTACGAATATCTAATGACCGATTTAGAAATCTCAGACAATGCGTTCGCCCTTGAAATCACAGGGGATTCAATGGAACCCGATTTTAAAGAAGGGGATTACATTATTATTGATCCTGATGAAAAGCCTTTAACGGGGGAATTTGTTGTCGCTGTGAATGGCGATTATCAGGCAACGTTCAAAAAATACAGAGAAACCGGTGAAATTGATGAATTTGGACGAGCACACTTTGAGTTAATCGCCCTCAATCCTGATTATCCAAAAATGTGTTCCAGCAAACAGGAAATTCAGATTATCGGCACAATGATAGAACATCGGATTTATCGCAGAAAGCGGTAGTCCATTTTGAGTCCTAACTTGACAAGCCGAGTAGTAAAACCCAAGAAATCTGAATTATCGGTGTGGCAGTTGAGCATAGGGCGTATTTGTAGCGGGTTAGAAGTTGGGATTTTTAAGTAAATTTAATAATTGCGAATTATTTTGAATTGACCAGAATAAGAAAGTTATCTTAGAATATAAAGCATTATGGGACGAGCAACTGAATTTCAAATCTCTCCAGCTATGATTAGCTGGATTGCAGAACGAGAAAATACCGAGCCAAAAAGCTTGGCAGAGCAACTCGCCCCTAAAAAAGTTGATCAATTCCTCTCTGGCTTAATCAGTAAAAGTATTGCCGAAAAACTAGCAAAACTGGCTGATATTCCATTTGGCTATTTATTCCTTTCTAAGCCGCCCGTTATCGATAATCCTAAAATCCCTGACTTGCGCCAAACGGTCGGCGCAGAGCCATTGAGCAAAGATTTTACCGATGTGCTCAAAGATATTGAAAATAAAGTGGGTTGGTATAAAGAATTTTTGCTTGAGAATGGCAATGACACACCGCTTCATTTTGTGAATAAATTCCCATATTCTTCTGCACTCAGTCATTATGAGGTCGCTCAAGATATAGCAAAAATTATCCACTTTTCCATTGAGAAAGATCTACCGAACATTTCTCGAGAAGGATACTACCGTGAATTATCCGCTCGCTTTGAGCAAATTGGTATTCTAATTTTTAAAAATGGCGTAGTAGGCAACAATAATAAGCGCAAATTGAATGTAGAAGAATTTCGTGGCTTTGCACTGATCGACAACTTAGCCCCAGCTATATTCATCAATAACGCCGATCACCCATCTGCGCAGCTATTTACTTTACTGCACGAAGTGGCACATATTTGGATTGGTCAAAATGGGGTATCCTCTTGGAACCAAGACAGAGCGGTCGAATCCTTTTGCAATAAAGTCGCCGCTGAATTTCTAATGCCCGAAGTCACATTTTTAACCAAGTGGGCAGAGTGCGATGAAAACCACACCGAATATGTGGCGAGCTATTTCAAAGTAAGTCTGCTTGCTGCTGTAGTAAAAGCCGTTCAACTTGACCTATTGCCACAGGAAGCGATTGAGAAAGCGAGAAGACAACTTAAAGCACAACCGCAAGACTCCAGCGCTGGCGGACATTTTTACAATATGTTTCCTGTAAAAAACAGTCGTCGCTTTACTGATGCCGTCGTTAATCAAGCAATGAGCCTAAATTTACCCTTGAGAGAAGCAGGTAAATTGCTCAATGTTCACGCTGATACCGTGGTTGTCTACTCTCGCTATAAAAGGAAGAAATTATGGAACGCTTCCTGATTGATGCAAATATCTTTATCACCGCAAAAAATCTCTATTATCAATTTGGCTTTTGCCAAGCCTTTTGGGATTTTTTAGCCACAATGCACCAAAAAGGCATCGTATTTAGCATTCAAGCCGTTAAGCAAGAAATGCTGCGACAAAACGACAGCTTGAAAGATTGGGTGAATGCACAACCTGACACTTTTTTTGAAGATCACTATCAATCAGCAGCGAGCTACGCTACATTGATGAACTATGCGCAAGGGTTAGATGTAAAGCAAATTGCTAAAGATGACTTTGCAAAACAAGAGAATGCAGATGCTTGGCTATTAGCACACGCCCTTGAACAAGGTTTTACCCTTATCACTCACGAAAGCTTTAACCCAGCGGCAAAAAGACGCATTATGATTCCGAACGTCGCCCAAGCTCACAATATCAAAGTTGTTACACTCTTTGAATTTCTGGAAAAATTTTCAGATCAAAATTTCACCCCTAAAAAATAACATCGCCCGCACCAAGCGGGCTTTTTCTTGCCTAAAATCTACTCTTAACTACCCCTTACTATTCTAAACCCCTAATTTATTCCCCATTTTTACCTTTTTTTGTTCGCAATCGAATTTGCCTCACATAAATGGCAGACAACAAGCGGCCACTTTTCACTAATTTTTTGCAATTTTGCCCTACTTGCCTTTCCTTAAAGCTCAAAAAACAAGCAATCGAAAATATCTAACTCTTTGAAATTAAAGCAATCTTAAATTTATATTTAAGATTTATTAAAATAACTCTTGCTTGTGATATTAAGATTTCTTAATATACACCCATCAAAACAAACCACCCACCGAAAACGTGGGAATGCTCTTTAACAAATCATTGATAAAAACACACCGCTTGCCAATGGTGAGATGGTATCAACAGGACGGAAGAAAGCCCGAACCAAGCAGTGTGAAGTATCAGCGTCACAAGTTTAGCAACGGCAGTGAATCGTGAAGCATAGGCGACTGATACCGCCCTTTTCTAAAGGGCATTCAAAACCGCATTTACAAAGCACCAAAATCAATACTCCGCAAGGTGATTTTTAATTACCAAGCTCGGTATTCATTGCGAGAAATGTCAGAAAGTGCGGTTTTGAATGGCAATAACAAGCCTTGAGCCTTGCAAGGATAAATTCCCTATATTCTAGGGAAGATTCAGAAAATCTAGGGATATTCAGCAACACACCTTTATTGCGGAATTTTCGGAAATCTATCCGAAAAAGGCACAAACTAGCCGAATAATTGAACCGCCCCCTTAATTTTGAGGAGAGCTACCTCTCAACCGTTCGGAAATTCCGAACAGTTCAGCAAGAAGGGGAAAGAACGGTTACACGGGAATTAGGCAATAGTCCCCCTCAATTTTGAGGAAAGCTACCGCCACAAATACCCACCGAAATTATTTTAGTAGTATCTCACGCAGTTTATTAGCCCTAAATAGTATATAAACACTAATAAAATCAAATGGATATTTTTTTAAAACATTACAAGGATAAGAAAGGCAGCCATTGAAAGCCACATTTGGGGTATCCGTTAAATTGTTTAACTACCTTTATTCAAGCCTTGAATGTGGCTCTCAATGGCAATAACGATACTAATAGCTATTAGTCGAGACACTCCACTCTGCCCACTGTAACCGGTGGGCTTTTTTATAAGGAAAATCCACATGAACCAACTCACAGAAACTGAAAAACAAAACATCATCAACGGTGAATTTGAGCTTGTGCTGAAAGATGACGGCAGTTATTTACTGCAGTTCGTTTTAAATAGCGGACAGCCAAATTTCCCAGTCGATTTCAACGCGCTGCGCAACATCGTACTTGATGAGAATTTTCAATCAAAACTCTCTACTCGCTTAGTTGTTCGATAGTTGTAACTCAAGCCCCGTTTGGGGCTTTTTATTTAATGGAGCAAAAAATGAACTTCAAATCTTACTTCAAAACCGCCTTTCAAGGCTTTTTCTTAGGTGCAGTAGTGAGCCTATTCCTCATTCTTGCCGTCACCTTCTCCCTATCAAGTTGCAACCCACCTCCTGCCCCCGTACCAATGGGCAAAGTCACTGTTGAACCAATGCAAACTGCCGAACACCTCTGGACAGAAGCCAATTTCAAAGCAGTGTGAAGTATCAGCGTCACAAGTTTAGCAACGGCAATGAATCGTGAAGCATAGGCGACTGATACCGCCCTTTTCTAAAGGGCATTCAAAACCGCATTTACAAAGCACCAAAATCAACACTCCGCAAGGTGATTTTTAATTACCAAGCTCGGTATTCATTGCGAGAAATGTCAGAAAGTGCGGTTTTGAATGGCAATAACAAGACTAATAGCCATTAGTCGAGACACTCCACTCTGCCCACTGTAACAGGTGGGCTTTTTAAGCAATTTACTTGACTTTTTGAATATATGGTATTTTTAAATAAGAAAATTTATGACATAATGGAATCAAGTTATAAATTGATCTTTGAAAGCCTATGTAAACATTTCATTACATAGGCTATTTTTGTACCTTAAACTGTTTATTTAAGGAGAATTGTATGGCTTATTCAGCAATGCAAATAGCGAATGCCTTTATTCAAAAGGCACAAGAGGGCAAAATTCCAGCCCTGACTCCAATGAAACTACAAAAACTGATGTTTTTTGCTCAATCTTGGTACTTACGAAATCAAGGTTGCCGATTATTTAATGATGAATTCGTTCGTTGGCGATATGGTCCTGTTATCCAGTCTGTTTACTATGAATTTGCACGTAATGGGGGTTCGGTGATTAGCTCTCTTGCTAAAGATGCTTTCGGTGTGATCGACCCAAATTTAGATAATACTGATGAAATATTTCTGAATCGTATTATTAATACTTACGGAGCATTTAGCGGTTGGCAATTATCTGAAATGACTCATAATGAAAAAGGTGCTTGGGCAATGAATTCATTGGGCACAGTTATTACTGATAAGGAAATGCTAAATGGAATCGTTTGATTCGGATTTAACACGAGGGCAATCACCTGAAACAACAAGTGAACCAAATGAGAGAGAAGAGCAATATATTGTTCAAGCAAGAGAAAATGAACATAATCGCCAAGAAACTGTAAAAGATGAATTGCACAACTGGATCATTTGGTTTATTCGTGCTTTTTTATCAGCAGCCCTTATTGCTGGACTCGTCTATTTTTGGCATTTAGTTACACCAGAATACGTTACTTGGAATGGCTGCCCTATACTTAGAATGCACTTTTTAAAAGCTGAACAGCTTGATAAATTAAGTGCATTTTTTGTAACTGTCGTATTATCAAGTACATTTACAGGTTACGCAAAAAAATATATATCCTAACTATTTAATATAATAATTATCAATATTGACACCCCGCCCCTTTCGGACTAAACTAGCCCCACTTTCAACAGAAAGTCGGGATTGGTCTCTTGACAGAAAGTAAAAGCGGGCGGAAATGATAACACGCCTTTAAGCGTGTTTTTTTATATCTGCAAAATAGTAAATCTACCTTTTTAACAAATTTGTTAAAAAGTCCAATGATGAGCTGAATAGGAGGATTGCAAAATCCGCCGTACCCGCTTTTACGGTAAGACCAATTCTATTCAGTTCATCACCAATGATTGGTCTCTGCGGTGATGAGTTTTAAAAACTTAAAAGCGGAGAATGTCAAAATGACAAATTCAAATCTTATTGCCATATTCAATGGTCAAATCGCCCATCAATCAGTTCAACTTTGTAACGCTCGTGAGCTTCATTCTTTCTTAGAAAGCCAACGTCAATATGCAAATTGGATTTCTGAACGGATCAAAGACTACGGCTTCACCGAAAACGAAGACTACATCATCGTTACCGAACGCACCAACGGACGCCCACGCAAGGAATACCACATCACCCTTGATATGGGCAAAGAACTCGCCATGGTCGAACGCAACGAAAAAGGCAGACAAATCCGCAAATACTTTATTGAATGCGAAAGACAAGCCAAACAAAAAAACGAAGAAAATCGACCGCTTGCAATCCCCGAAAAAACCTACACCTTCACGCTAACAGAATACGAACTGCGAAAATTAGCGTGGCTATGGAAGATTGCCGAAAGAATGCGAAACATTCTCTACGCTCTCAACGACCCACTCGAAAAACTCGGCTCACGCTACTCGGCTTGTGTTTATGGGGCAAGTCGAGAATACAAACTAAGCCTAGACGAGTGCCAAAAACTGCTTACCAGAATGACCGCAGACGTAGAATGCCACCCCAACGATTCTCGCAATCACTGGCAACGTGTTCTCCCCGAACTGCGTAAAGGCAAACTCAACAACCCGATTTAATTAACCTAACCCACCCCTGACTGCTATTTCCCTTTAGAAATTCGGCAGGGGCTTTCTGCAACCTTTTTTCAGCAAATGGAGCAAAAAATGAACCTCAAACATTACTTCAAAACCGCCTTTCAAGGCTTTTTCTTAGGTGCAGTAGTGAGCCTATTCCTCATTCTTGCCGTCACCTTCTCCCTCAACAGTTGCGAACCAAAGCCCGTACCCATGGGCAAGCAAGTCACTGTTGAGCCAGTGCAAACTGCCGAGAAAATCTGGACAGAGGACGATTTCAAACAAGCCGAAATTGACCCGCTGGACGTGGCTTACAACGTTATCGAACCCCACCTACCGCCACCGGATAACGTGGTGGAGGAAGATGCCGAGCTGATTAAAACCCATACCCAAAAGCAATTACAACGCCAAACCGCACATAAAAAATCTAAACCACCCACAACACCCCAAAAAGCCTTGAATATCAAGCATTCTTTGATTTTGAGCAAATCTCAAAACACCACAATCACCCACAATAAATCACATTTTTAGGAGTATTTTTTGTAGTAATTTGTAGGAAAAAAATAGAGGATTTTTCAAAATGGCAAGACGAACATATAGTCTTAATCACACCGAGATAAGCAATGCGAAACCCAAAGCAAAGGACTACAAGTTAGCAGACGGGCAAGGCTTATTTTTAATTGTGAAAGCAACAGGGGCGAAATTATGGCGGTTTAATTATTGTAAACCATTCACCAAAAAACGAACTGAAATTAGCTTAGGGCGATTTCCTGAAGTATCACTGAAACAGGCTAGAGACAAGCGAGCAGAATACCGAGCATTATTGGCGGAGAATATCGACCCACAAACGCACCGCCAACAGGAAAAGCTAAAGGCTAAAATCCCTACACTTTTTGAAATGGCTCAACAGTGGTACAAACTAAAGGAAACTCAAATTAAACCAAACACACTAAACGGCTATTGGAGAATGCTCAATAATCATTTATTTCCAAAAAGCGGATACATTCCGATAAATGAGATTTTACCACCGATCATTAAAACGATATTACAACCTTTAGAAAAGCGAAAGGCAACCCTAACCATACACCGCATTTTATCGTTGCTTAATGAGATAATGTCATTTGCTATCAATAGCGGACTAATTGAGACGAACCGTTGCATTTCTCTTTCAAAAACCTTTACCCAACATAAGAGGCAACATTTAGCAACAATCCGCCCCGAAGAATTGCCTGATTTTCTCAATGTATTACACAACTACAAGGCATTAGGCAGGGTGAAAACGTTGATTTTGTGGCAACTGCTGACAATGACCCGACCAAGCGAGGCAGCGGGGGCAAAATGGGCGGAGATTGATTTAACCGCTAAAACGTGGACAATTCCCGCCAGTCGAATGAAGATGGGCAAAGAGCATATAATACCGCTATCAACACAAGCTATCAGCCTTTTGCGGTTTGAGTGGCAATTTTCACATAATAGCTCTTATGTTTTCCCTAGCATTAAGAGAAAAAACAAGCCCCCAAGTTCAAGAACGCAAGGGCAAGCTATCAGTGCAACAGTCTTTAGAAACCGCCTCACTGCCCACGGCTTACGCTCAATCGCAAGCACTTACCTCAACGAATACGAGCCAATGATAAATTCTGACGTTATTGAGGCTTGCCTATCCCACGTCATAGGCTCACAGGTTCGCAGGGCGTATAATCGCTCAAACTATTTAGAACACCGCAAGCCAGTGATGCAATTATGGGGGGATTATGTAGAACAATGCGCACCGCCTAACACATTCCCCAAATTCACCCTAGGAGAAGATTAAATGCCGACCTTAACCAACGACCGCCAAGAGCAATTTGCGCAACACTATGCCCGACTAGGCAACGCTACCCACGCCCTTAAAGCCGTTTTAGGCAATGAGCGAGCGGAAAGAATGCAACCGCACAGCCTAAGAGCAAGAGCCAATGAGTTAAAGAATAATTACAAGGTAGTCGAGCGAGTAGATGAAATTTTGACGGAAATGCGAGAGCGTGGCGAGGTTATCCCTCACTTTCGCCCGACAACGTGGAGTGATAAAAAAGCGTAAAGTGTGGTAATCAAAGATTGGGTACTTTTACGGTAGTGTTTATATTTAAAGATCGGGTAATATTAGACTAAGTATCTCCATAACAAGCGGTCAATTTTGGCGGAGATTTTGCGAATGAACCACGAAAGATCGTAGAGAAAAGTTGAGAATGTTTATTCTCCTTTTTGGTATCTGATTTTTCCATTCTGGAACAGTAAAAGACTGAATTTTCGGAGCAGTACGCGCGTGCGCGGCAAAAGCGAGAGGGCAAGAAATCGGCTAGAATATCGCCCCACAGATTTTATGGAGAAAGCTCGATGCAATGCCAAACCGCCAAACAAAACCCCGTTTTAATGAATACCGCTATCCGCCATTATCTCAATCGAAAAGCACGCACAGCAACGCCCCTATTCACTTTTGAGAGCCTTTATAGCGAATGCGAGCCTTACCCCTTGGCGGAATTGCTTATCGTCTTAAATTGGCGGATTGAAGCACTAAAACAAGCGCGAGAAGAAAGCCCACATCCAAGCAATGATTTAATCACCATTCATACACTTGAAAATCAGCAGGCACGATTAACAAAGATTTACCAGCAACAAGACAACTAATTAACTCAACACCTCAAAACAAAGCCCGATATTCTTTCACCATGATGAAAAATATTGGGCTTTTTGTTTTAACTCTTTCTAAATTAGAATAAATGGAGCGTTAAGAATGATTATGATTGATTATGAACCATTAAGACGGTATGATTTTACCGCTTTCAATAAAGCAAAAGGGCGTGGAAACCCTTTATTGAGAGACTACAAGGCAGATTATAGCACGCCCTTAGCGTGTTTTTTATTATCTGTTGCTAACCCCAAAATAGATCCGCCATACGTTCGAGCTATGGGGACTATTTCACCATATAGACCGCAACCAATGGCGGATCTATTTTCAATGGTAGCACTTAATGGGAAAGGTTCGCCCTTTGCCGTTAGACCTTGTAGGACGGTTTTCCACCCCGTTAAGTGTTACCGCCAAAATCCGTGGAAAGATTTAGCGGTAATTCCTCAAAATATCTACAAGGAATTATCACCAATGATTTACACCTACCGAGCTCAACGGGGAGCAGGGGAAACGACCCGTACCCTAAATATCAGCTTTTACGCCCGCAATTTCACCGAAGCCAAAAGCAAATTACAGGCATTCAGCCCAAACCAGCCACCGCTATTTATCAAACGCTTGCCGGTAACAAAATGTTCCCAAAATCAGACCGCTTGTTTAGCGAGCCAAGGGGGGATTTATGCGTAATTCCCACCCAATCCCAAATCTACAAGACAAATTAAAACAAGAAATGGACACGCTTTACAGCTTAGGCACGATGATTGAATGCTTGGCGAGTGTCGTTCCTGATAATGAATTTGTACCGCTTAATGAAGGTTCTTTCAACTTTGCCCTAAAAAGAATCAGCCTTGATTTATTCAATGGCTTAGAGCGTATTCAAGACTTAATGGATAGCCTTAGCAAAGGGGGCAAAGATGCGTAACTCGACCCAACCCCAAGCCGAGCATTTAAACGAAGCGAGCAAAGCATTTTGGCAGGCTTATTCACTTCTTCAAATGACGGCTAACGGTATCCAAAGCAATAGCGACCCACACACGATTATTTCAGCATTAAACGGTATTTCTGCCTTAATGAATGAGGGCTTAAATCACTTGGGGGAACTATGACAATGGAACACACCTACTGGCAGATTATCGCCTACCCACAAGGGCAACAAAAGCCCGTTATTGTCGGGAGTGAAACCGAGCTAAACAAAGCCATGACCGCCATCAAGCAAGCGGTAAAAGCGAATCCACACTACCACGCATTCACATTGAAAAAATTCACAACAGGGGGAGAACATGCGACACCTTAGCCGAAACTATGCGGACACTATCGACACCCTTGCGAGCCTTATCGGCGACCATTTAGCCGAAATCGACGAGGCAAGAATGGCGATAAAAATTCAGACCGATAAAGAGAATTTAATCCCTGATGAAACCGTCCTTGCCAATGCGATTTTACACATAGGCGAACAAGCCAAAGCCATTAAGGAGCAAGCGGAAATCTGGCTGGCTTTTCATCAAGCAGTGATGGATAGGTTCACCCAAACCAAACAGGCAAAAGCCGTTATTTTCACACAGGAAACCGAGATCACGGAGGCAGACAATGACTAACCCAAACCGCCAACCACAAAACCCGATGGATGCTTTAAAAGCGTGGAAAGCGAACCACCGCAAAAACGCCACAAAACAGCCAGAGAGCGATTTAACCGAAAAGCCAAGTAAAGATACCCGTTCACCGAAGAAAACCACACAGCAAGCTCAACAAGGGGCAAAACCGCCAAGAATAAAAGATTTTCCCCAGCTTAACCGCCAATTTTGGCTTGCCCGAGAAAGTGTGATGCGGTGCTTTACGCAATACCCCGATAAATTCCACTACAAGGCGCAGTTAGCCAAAGAGTGTAGAGCTTTGGCGGAGGGATTAAAGCAAGGCGATGACACCGCCAAAACCTACCTAATCGGGCAACTTTACGCCTTAGCTGGCAGTGTAAAAACGGCTCAACGGCAAAATGAGATAACGGACACCGCTCCACAGGTAAGGGACACGCAAGCTATTGCTGATATGACTTACCTTGTTACTTTGGCGGAGAGCTATTTCACTGCTCTTCATCAAGGCGGAAATGTATTAAGGGAAAACGGCACACTATTAACGGACACGGAAATCCAAGCCGAAGCCTTTTCTGCCCTTGCCCAAGTGAAGCATTTTTTAACCCAATGGAGTGAGGCAAAAAATCATCAAAATCAGACCGCTTGTAAAACCGCTCTAAAAAGCGATTAACGCAACTTTCACTTAAATCTAATAAATCACAAGGGCAAAGAATAAAAACGCGCGAGAGCCTCTAATTTTGCCCTTAAATCGCAAATTCAACCGAAAAAGGATGATTAACATGACTTTAACCGAAAAACAAACCGAGAACACATCAACAGCAACCCAAGCCTTCACCCTTGAAATGACAACCGCCAACGGCTTGACCCGTTATTACAGCAAAGAAGATTTAATCGAATGTGGCATTTTTGGCAGTAAGACAAGCATTGACCGTTATGTCGCTATGGGCAAACTTAAAAAAATCAAATTAGGGCGTTCTGTTCGCTTTTCAGCGGAAGCCGTGGCGGAGTTTATCCAACAATGCCAACAAGATAGCCATTCAAATTAGGGGGCAATATGGAAAAAAACGAGCCAAAAATCCCCCATGAAGAAATCGTTATTAAAGCTACGCTACAAGGCGGATTCTCTGAAATGGAAAGCGTACTCAAACATCATTTCACCAGTGGTCGCAATTACATCAGCACTTTAGAACGGCATTTAGGCGTGAAATTCCACCGAGAGAAAGAGCAAGCCCAAAATGGCGGATTGTATTATCGCTACACCGTGGCAGACCGCCAAACCGCCCAAAAGCTATTAACCTATGCGAACCACAAAGCCGAAAGGTATCACCGCACAGCATTCACGCAGGCAGAGATTAAAGCGATTTTGGCAAGGTTTAACCACGAAGAAACCGAATAACACAGGATACGAAAATGAAAAAATCAAAGTTTATCGATTATTCCACTATCACCGATTTACCACAACACGAGCAAGAAGCGATTAAGCGAGCGATTGAAGGCATTGCCAAAGCAGAAAATGGGCGATATTTCCCACAGCTTACCGCTCTTTTTGAGCAAATTGCTACGCAGTTAGAAGATCCAAAACAGACAGATACGGAAACCGTGTTACTGCTAGGGCGTGAATTACACACCATTACAAGCGGACTGCTAAGAGCATTGAGCCACTACCCCGAAGACATAACAAATTTATTCTTCAAAGGCGCAAGCCATAGGCAAGTTTACAAAGGATTGTCAGGGCTTGCGATTAACGACTTATTCCACCATTTTATCGGTATCGGCTTAGCTTGCGAAATGAGGCGTTTACAAGCTATCAGCAATGGCGAAATCCCCTCACAAGATGCTTACGGCAATTTAGCAGACTAAGGCGAAGAAATGAGTAATGCGAAAGGCAGACGTGGGAAACTGGCACGATACAAAGCCGTAACAGGCGGAGGGACGTTCTCAATGTTACGGCACGATCTTGTCAAAAGCCCTGAATTTATCAACCTATCCCCCTCGGCAAACAAGGTACTCACAATTCTAATCGGCACGCATACGACTGAACCTAACAACAACGGGAATTTATCCGCCCCCTTACCGCAATCTTATGAGCGGTTCGGAATGTCAGATAAAACCTTACAGCGAGCTTTAAAAGAATTGGTAGAGCGTGAATTCCTTGAAGTCAGCAAACAAGGCTTTAAATCACAGTGTACGCTTTACGCCTTGACTTGTTACCCTATCGGGGATTTTGGCGGCAAGATAGATTTAAGACCCACATCAAAGCCAAGCGATAAATGGAAAAAACATAGACCGCCAACCGCTTAACAATATCGCCTTTCATTTTCGCAATGAGGGCGATTTTTTCAGACTAATTTTTCACTGTTTCGACCAAAATTGACCGCACGCCTATTTTAACCCTATTTTTCTCTTTGACACGCAAATTAAAAACACTGCCTATGGCTAATATATTAATAGGTAAGTAAATTTTACTTATCAAAAAACCTAAAAATAGCCGTTTTTAAAGTAATTTTTACTTATCAAAAAGAAAAAATAGACAATTTAAGATTAAATTTCAAACGATTCTAAGTAAAATTTACTTATCACATAAGTAAAAATTACTTATCAAAAAATCGAAATTATAAGCGGTAGAGTGAGCGATAGCCCCCATTTTGCCTATTGCAATAGTCCCTGAATGGGATATAATAGAATTAATCCCAAACAGGACTATGACAAATGAGAATAATCGCTACCTCAACCTTGACCGCTTATTGGCAGAAACACCCCGACACAGAGCAACCGCTGAAAGCGTGGATTGCCGAGGTTCGCAAAGCACAATGGCAGAATGTTCATGAAATCAAAGCCCAATATCGCAATGCGAGTATTCTCAAAAATCGCAGAGTAGTATTCAACATCAAAGGCAACGACCACCGCTTAATCGTAGCAATCGCTTTCAAAATGGGAGCGGTTTATATCAAGTTTATTGGCACGCATAAAGAATACGACCAAATCAACGCAGACACCGTGGAGAACTAAGCAATGAACATCAAACCAATCAGAACCGAGCAAGACTACCAAAACGCCCTGAAAGCCATAGAGCCATTATTTGACAAGGAAGTATTGCCCCCAGAGGAAGAAGATTTTTTTGAGGTGATGCTTACCTTGATTGAAAACTATGAGGCAAAGCATTACCCGATTGACCTACCCGACCCAATCGAGGCAATCAAATTTAGAATGGAGCAACAGGGCATAGAGATTAAAGACCTAGACGGTATTATCGGCAAGCCTAATCGAGTGTATGAAATCCTCAATAAAACCCGACCGCTAAGCCTGAATATGATCCGCCAACTTCACAGCAAGCTAGGCATTGGGGCAGAGATTTTAATTCAGCCTACCCACGCTTAACCTACATTCCACGCTCCTCAAATTACAGGAGCGTTTTTATTTGCCTATCACTAACAACTTGAAGAAACCTGAAACGACCTCACAAAACGCCATATTCAAGCAGATAGAGACACCGCCAAGCCCGCAGTTTACCTTGATCAAACAAAGCCATTTTTGAGTAAAACCCGTTGGCATATAAGGCTTACAAGCCTGATCATAGACCGCAGGTTAACCCCTTAAAAATACCAAAGACGACCGACAACTACTATCATCACTAAACCCTTATCACATAACGGAATAGCCTTTAAAAAATGGCAAGAAGATGATGATGCCTTAACCCCGAAAAATGAGCCGAACACCACGCTCCCACAACCCCGTGGAAGCCCCACCCCGTCGGGAGTACCTTTACAAATAAACTCCCTATATTCTAGGGAAGATTCAGAAAATCTAGGGATATTCAGCAACACACCTTTATTGCGGAATTTTCGGAAATCTATCCGAAAAAGGCACAAACTAGCCGAATAATTGAACCGCCCCCTTAATTTTGAGGAGAGCTACCGCCACAAATACCTACCGAAATTATTTTAGTAGTATCTTTATGAATTTTTTAGCCTTGAATATCAATTTATTTTCAAATAAATCAATAGGTTATGCTTTTAAATACAATTACAACGCCTGACAGCAGGAGGTACAAGATGAATGATAGAGCCGAATTCAGATTCAGTAGCGGAC
The DNA here is from genome assembly GCA_023101485.1 of Pasteurellaceae bacterium Macca. Taxonomy (GTDB): domain Bacteria; phylum Pseudomonadota; class Gammaproteobacteria; order Enterobacterales; family Pasteurellaceae; genus LVZB01. Next base: position 27,663 of record LVZB01000020.1, read on the forward strand.
AATATCGGGGATATATCTACTGTGGTGCAAAATGCCTTGAAAAAACCGCCCCCGCCTTTTCCAGACCCAATGCCCTCGCCCACCTCAATCGCCGTATCCGCTACTGGAATAAGAAAAAGCGGTTGAACATCCCTTTAATTGAGGAGCAAACCCATGATTAGCCCCTATCTCAGCCCCTATGAAAGTGGCTTTGACACTGCCGAGGATGAAGAGTATTTCCGCCAACAAGCCGAAGCCCGCAGACGCGCCCGAGAAGAACGGGCGATTGATGAATATGAAGATGCCCAAAATGGCAGAAGATAATTATTAGGAGAACAAAATGACAAACCAAGTACAACAAAACAATCAGCAACAAAAGTCTGTTTCATTCCCCGTCAAAGAATTCTTTGACCGACCAGCTATTAAAGGCAAGATTGAAGCGTTACTCAATAAAAATGCCGGCTCATTTACCACGAGCGTACTGCAAATTGTCAATAGTAATCAGCTCTTAAAAAATGCTGTCCCAATGACTGTATTCAACGCTGCATTGATGGCTGCAACACTCAATCTTCCATTACAAAATGGCTTAGGCTTTGCCTATATCGTACCTTATAAAAATAACAACACGAACAGATACGAAGCCCAGTTTCAGTTAGGTTATAAAGGTTTAATTCAGCTTGCCCAACGTAGCGGACAATTTCAACGATTAGTCGCCGTTCCTGTTTATGAGAAGCAACTCCTTGCCGAAGACCCTATCAACGGTTACGAGTTTGACTGGAAGCAGAAGCCGGAACAAGGTGAGAAACCCATAGGCTATTACGCTTATTTCAAACTACTCAATGATTTCACCGCAGAACTCTATATGACGACATTTGAAATTGATGCACACGCCCAACGATATAGCCAAACTTATCGCTCTTACTTAAAGAAAAAGTCCAAAGGCGAGTATGCGTCCAGCGTATGGGCTGATAACTTTGAAGCCATGGCTCTCAAAACGGTGATGAAGTTGTTACTCTCCAAGCAAGCCCCGCTTTCTGTGGAAATGCAACAAGCCGTGCTTGCCGATCAAGCTGTTGTTAAAGATGCTGAAAAAGGTGAATTTGGCTACCCTGATAATGAAATTCAAGATGCAGAATATACCAAATTGACCGTCAGCCAGCAGGTCTTTGAGCAGTGTAAGCAAAACATTCTCAACGGTGAAACGACTCTCCAAGACCTTTGTGATAATGGCTACGAATTCACGCAAGAGCAGTATGCCGAGTTAGAAACTCTTGAGAAATCGGAGAGTTGATAATTGACACCCCGCCCCTTTCGGATTAAGATAACCGCACTATACAACGTAAGCGGTTATCCGCCCCCGACAGCAAGCGGTTTTTTTGTACCTAAATTTTAGTTACAGATCGGTTATGATCGGGTCGAGAGAACCTAATAAAATACCTGCAAAGGAAATAAGTTCCGCCATCTTACGTTGGTAGTTGAAGCCTGATCGCCTACTAAGCGATCAATTAACTAATCTAAAACGTAAGGTACAAAAAATGTCAAATCTAGTTCAATTCCAATCATTCAATTTTCATTCATCCGCTGTTCGTGTGATCACAGATCCCAATCAAGAATTTTGGTTTTGTGCCAAAGATGTTTGTGATGTTTTAGGCTATGTAAATGATACAGACGCATTGAAAAAACATTGCAAACCAAAGGGGGTAGCGAAACGCTACTCCCCTACAAAAGGCGGAAATCAAGAACTTACATTTATTAACGAACCTAACTTATACCGCTTAATCATCAAATCCCGCAAGCCAGAAGCCGAACCCTTCGAAGCGTGGGTATTTGAAGAAGTGCTACCGCAAATTCGCAAAACAGGGCAATATTCGCAAAATCTTCCCGAAAATCGACCGCTTGCAATCCCCGAACTAACATTCACAGTAGAAATGAGCGAAGACAACCGCAACGTATTACTGAGCAACTGGTTTGCTTTACATAACACCCTTAAATTATTGGCAGAGCTAGAACCACCTTTGCGAGCCTTAAATTCTCCCTTTGCCTCAAAGGTTTATACCCACGTTACCGAGTATCGCAACAATTTAGGCTACACCAAAGCAATGTTAGCCCCCTTATTCGCAGATGTCGCCTTTGACAAACGACAAGACCCTCACGAATATATTGCAATGCAAGCCTTTAACGCCTTTCAAGCAAGAGGCTTTAAACCAAGAGTGGCAGTAAAACTGTTGGCTTAGCAAGCCCTTTCTTCACTCGCAAAAAACTTATTCAATCCGACCGCTTGCAACCCCAAGCGGTCTTTCTGCTACCCTAAATTCAAGAAAAAAGGAAATCATCAAATGAAAGTCCGATGTTCATCAATCAGTAAATTTATGACCAAACCCAAAGGCAACAACAAAATTTCGGAAGGCGCAAAAACAGCAGTAAGAGAACTTGCCCGTTTTCATCTCTTTGGATATGAAAACTTTGACGGCAACAAATACACCGCCAAGGGCAATCAACTTGAAGAGCAAGCAATCAAATTAAGTGGTTTTAGCCGAGGGCTTGTACTAAAAAAGAACAGCGAACGCAAGGAAAATGATTGGGTAAGTGGCGAGTGCGATATTTATGTACCAAGCCGAAAGCTGATTATCGACACCAAATGTTCGTGGGATATTGGCTCACACCCATTTTTCCCCGAAGAAGCCGAAGAGAAAGCCAAAAAATCGGGCTACGACTACCAAATGCAAGGCTATATGTGGCTTTGGGAAGCCGAAGAAGCCCAAATTGATTTTGTACTATTCCCCACCCCGCTTGACCTGATTCCTGCCTATGAAGACAGTAATAAGCTAGTTGATCTTGTCGAGCAAATCCCACAAGAAAAACGCATCACCACACTCACAATTAAGCGAGATGAGAAAATCATCGGGGAAATCAAAGAGCGAATCACCGCTGCGCAAGATTACTTCCAGCAAATCGCCAAACCTTATTTATAAGTGGAATTTAGCTTAAAGAAAATGGATAGCGACAACCCATCTGTTCAAATTCAGCACAAACTGACTTTACCAAAATACTTCGTTTTCAATACGCATACCTATAAAGGTTTATCAGCACAAGCATTTACTTTACGCCTTTCTATTCTAACTGGTGGGAATGAGCCAATCCTTATCGCTCGTTTAATCAAGGCTGAGCAACTTCAAGAGGAAGTTGCCCAAGAATTTGCCAGCAAGCTCACTGATGCATTAGCTGAAACGAGCATCACTGTAAATATTGGTACTGTTTGCATTTAATTAAGATGAGCCCTGCAAGTCAGGGCTTTTTAAAGGAGATTGTATGTCGTTTACTTATGGCTCCGTTTGTTCGGGCATTGAAGCAGTCAGTGTAGCTTGGGATAATATGGCGACACCACTCTGGTTTAGCGAAATTGAACCGTTCCCATCTGCCATCTTGGCTCATCATTATCCCAACATTCCTAACTTGAGTGATATGACTTCCCTTCCCGAAAGAATCCTCAATCGTGAAATCCTAGCGCCTGATGTGCTTGTTGGTGGTACGCCTTGTCAAGCTTTTTCCGTAGCTGGCAAAAGGCTCTCACTAAATGACGAGAGAGGTAATCTCACACTTGTTCTTATTCACATTTTAGAGGCTATTGATTATGTCAGACATCAAGACAGAAAACCGCCTTGCATTTTACTTTGGGAAAACGTTCCCGGTGTCTTATCCACCAAGGACAACGCATTCGGACACCTTTTGGCTGGACTGGCTCAAGAATCAGAGCCACTACAACCAACAGGGAGAAAATGGACAAACGCTGGTTATGTGCATACTAAAAGAACCATTACATGGCGAATCCTTGATGCTCAATATTTCGGAGTGCCCCAACGACGCAAACGAGTGTTCCTTGTGGCAAGTGCTAGAAGCCGAAGTGTCGCAGAAATACTCCTTGAGCAAAAAAGCTTGCGAGGGAATTCTGAGAAGAGCCGAACGCAGAGGAAAAGTGTTACCGCCTTTGCTGAAAGTAGCTTTGGACAATATTTCCAAACAATGCAAAAAAACGTACTCTTTGAAGTGAAAGGTGCAGAGGCTATCCGCATTCACGAACAGCCAGTCAGTCCAACGTTAAAAGCAAGAATGGGAACAGGCGGTAATAATGTTCCTTGCGTATCTATTGCGGGTAATGTGATAGGCAGGAGTGACACTTCGGGCGGAAATGGCGTAGGCGCAAAAGATGATGGTGTCATGTACACGCTGACTACCTCAGATGTCCACGGAATAGTACATAATCACACCATACGAAAACTAACCCCTAAAGAATGTGAGCGATTGCAAGGATTTCCAGATAATTGGACAAAAATCCCCTACCGTAACAAGCCCATTGAGAATTGCCCTGATAGTCCTCGTTATAAAGCAATTGGAAACTCAATGGCTGTGCCAGTGATTAAATGGATTGGTCAGCGAATTATTCAATATTTGGAGAAGTAACAATGAACAAATTCAACAAATTAACCAATCGAATTATTGATTGGGCAAATGACCGTAACTTAATTCAAGGCTCAACCCCACAAAAGCAAATGCTTAAACTGATGGAAGAATTCGGCGAATTATGCGGCGGCATTGCCAAGAATAAACCTGATGTGATTAAAGACAGCATTGGGGATTGTTATGTAGTAATGATAATCTTGAGCAAACAGCTAAGGTTTACTTGCAAACCAGCTATTACAGGTAAAGTATTAAATGACATCATTGCAGAATTCAACGAAAAGAAATATGAGTACTCTTCTGTTAACGAACAAACCATTGAAGCAATGCATCATATTGGCGGTTTTTCACTTCCAGCCTTAAAAGGCTGGAAAGTAACCACAGAGTATTTTGAGCTGTTATATATGAATTTAATTCTCATCGCATTATTTAATCAAATTGACTTCATCGACTGCGTAGAGCACGCTTACAACCAAATTAAAGACCGTAAAGGCAAAATGATAGACGGCGTATTTGTTAAAGAGGAAGATTTATGACCTGGAACATTTTCAAGCTACGAAAGGAATATCGCACCCTTTTGCAAGCGCACTCAAAAAACGTCTTAAAAACGGAATCGCTACTCAAAAAAGTGAAATCGCTAGAAGATTCTGCGATGCAATCTGCTCTACAAATTAAGAGCCTGACCCAAGAGAATGTGAAGCTGAAAACTGAAAATGCCGAACTGCAAAGCAAGCTCAATCAGTATGAAGTAGAGAAACAGTGTAGTTTCCTCACGTTGCCCCGTAAAGTAAAGCGAAAACGCAAATAACCGACCGCCTAACAAGCGGTCTTTTTTTACCTGAAATTTGTAAAAGGACACCCAATGAACATTACAGAAACCCTCAATCAACGTGGAAAAAACTACGGAAACTTCAATCAACTCGCCTTTATCAATCGCAAACTTGATAATGTGATAGATGAACACGGAACTCACCTTGATGCCACCCAGCGTAAAGCCCTTGAAATGATTCTTCACAAGGTAAGTAGAATTCTCAACGGCAACGCCCATTATGCGGATAATTGGGTCGATATTGCCGGATACGCTCATTTAGGTGGGCGGTTGTATGAAGAAGAAACCACCGCCGAAACGGTGGATAATCTTACTGGTGAGATTGCTTAAACTGCTGAAAAGCTTGAATAATCAACTGATTTTGCGGAATACCAAGCGTTTTGCTTAATTGCTCAATTTCCTCAATGACCGTAATGGGCAGTTTAAAGGCTTTGAGTTTAATGCCGTGTTTGGTTTCACTACGTTTAACAATTTCAGTTCTTGATAATGCCATTGGACTTTTCCTCTTGCATCAAATCAACGTTTGATCTATATTGTTTGAAGTCTCGGGGGAGCGGTAACTCCCCCTTGAACTAGTCTAGTAAGCTGGCAGGCTTACGGTTAATCCGACTAGCAGGATAATGATGATAGCTAAACGAACATTCATCACTATTCTCCTCTTCAAGCGTAAGGATTAAGCCTCACACTCACTTTCAACCTGTCCGTTGAAAGTGAGATTATTTTAAGTTAGTTAACTAATAAAATCAAGCATTCTTTAAGAAAGCCTACAATTTATTTTGTGGGCTTTTTTGTTTGACAAGAAAAGGAAATTTGTTAAGATACCTTTACCTATTCAAGGTTGATTGGTGAAAGCAATCATTGTACTTTTAATCAATTAAAGAGGAAAAACAATGAAAGGTTTAAATGAAGGTTGGGAAGTTTAATGAGTTTGGAGCAACTATCTAGCTTCTTAAAACAGCTGGATTTTAATGCAATAGCAGGGCTAGGAACGTGTTTATTCACAGGTTACCTAGCCTTTTTTGCGTGGTTTCAAATCAAAGAACAACGTAGCCAGCATAAACAAAAAGCAACTATTGAGCTTCTTATCAGCAACAGTAATAATGCTTATTACCAAAAACGTCGCAAGACTTATATGAAGATGAGAGATAGTGGGATTAACTTTACTACGCTCGCTTGTGCCTTAACGGAAAGTAATCCTAACACAGAGCAACAAAAACAAAATTTTATTGTGCTTGATGTACTTAATTCCATAGAATTTATTTGCGTAGGCATTAAAGAAAATTTATTTGATGAAGCGGTTTACAAAAGAATGAGCGGTAGTAGTGTAGTAAAAGACTGGAATACCCTAAAACCTTATGTAATGGAACTTCGTCGTATCAATAACAATAACAACAAACTTTTTTGTGAGTTTGAATGGCTTGCGACTAAGTGGATTGATGAAAATAAAAATAGCTAGTTTTTAAGATATATTTGACACCCCGCCCCTTTCGGATTAAGATAACCGCACTACCAAATACAAGTCGGTTTATTCGCTCCGAACAAATAGCGGTTTTTTTGTGCCTGAAATTCAGGTCGCTCATTTATGATCGGGTCGAGAGAACCTAATATAATACCCGAAAGGGAAATAAGTTCCGCCGTACTTGTATTCGGTAGTTGAAGCCTGATCGCCTACTAAGTGATCGTCTGAATTAACTAATAAATACAAGGTACAAAAATGTCAAATCAAATCTCTACATTCAACTTCAAATCAAACCCTGTCCGTATTCAATCAATTAACAATGAACCGTACTTCTGTTTATCAGATGTTTGTGATGTGCTTAATGTAAATCGTAGAAGTAGTGAAGCATTCCGATTGAATGAAAAGGGATGCAATAAAATTGCAACCCTTACAAACGGTGGAAAACAAGAAATCACATTCATCAACGAACCGAATTTATATCGGATCATATTCAGATCAAACAAAGCCGAAGCAGTCGAATTTCAAAACTGGGTATTTGAAGAAGTTTTACCGCAAATTCGTAAAACGGGACGCTATCAAGCCGAGCAAATCGCCCTACCCGACCCAGAGCCAAAATACAGTCGAGAACTAACCGAACGCCAATGGCTAAAACTCGCCAGTCTCTGGTTCGCCTGTTACAACAATCTTGAACTACTCGGCAAAATCTACAAACCCCTTGAAGCTCTCGGTTCACCCTACGGCGTAACTGCTTACACCCACGCTACCGAGTACCAAACTACGCTCGGAGCATTGCAACGCCTACTCGTGCCATTGCTTGCAGAGTTTGATGTCGATCCACGACAAGAAGCCCACTACTACCGAGCCTTACGCACTCTCAGAGAATACCAACCCAAAGGCTTAGGGGCAATCGTCCGCATCTAATTGCAAAAAATTCACCCAATCCGACCGCTTGTATCCCCAAGCGGTCTTTCTGCTACCTAAAATTTAAGGAAACCCAATAAGATGAAATCAATGACAGGATAATCACAAAAGTTAAGAATGGTGCGAAAATCACCCGATTATAGACTTTCGCTTAATAATGAAATGAACCAACCCCACTGATGTGGGGTTTTGTTTTGGAGGAAATATGGAAAATCAAATTACTCTACTAAGTAAAGAAAAAGTCATCAATATGACAAGCCTAAGCTACCCTACCATTTGGCGAATGATGAAAAAAGGCACATTCCCCAAAAGTGTCAGTGCCTCAAACCGTCGTGTAGCTTGGTTCGCAAAGGACATAGAGCAATGGCTTTCAGAAAGGGCTTAATATTAAATTCCCTCGCCTTTAATCCATTCATCTACCTTATCCGCCCAAGCTTGCATCATCTCTCGTCTTTGAGTTTCGTACTCAGCCTTGTTATATACAGCTCGCACGCCTTGTTGCTCGTGGGCGAGGGATTTCTCAATCCAATCACTATTAAAACCCATTTCATGTAATAGCGTTGAGCCAGTTCTACGTAAATCGTGAACGGTGAAATCATCAATTAACGGCTTTTCACGGTTGATGTACTTAATGCAATGATCAATCACCCGGTTAATTGAGCTATTCGCAATGGGTTTCCCTCTATTCGTTCGCCCAGGTAACAAGTATGGCGAACCTTCCGAATAAATTTGAAACGCTACTATTAAATCAAGCACCTGTTCTGACAGGTAGACATTATGCGCCCTTTTCGCTTTCATCCTTTCCGCAGGAATAGTCCACACCTTATTTTTGAAATCTACTTCATCCCAAGTTGCATGGATCAACTCACCCTTCCTTACCAGGGTCAGCAAAATAAATTTTACCGCCTTGCGTAAGGCAAAATCAGACTGCATTTCATCTAGGGCATTAAAGAATAAATGGATTTCCCTTGGTGATAACACTCGCTCGCGTTTTTTGAATGTGGCAATGGAAGAATTCGAAATTTCATCAGCTGGATTAGCATATTTATGCCCACGAGCAATCGCATAGCGATAAACGTTAGCAATTAAGTCTCGTACAAAAATAGCTGTTGAAGGTGCGCCACGATCTTTGATTTTTTCACAATGGCGACGAATTTCATCAGTGGTAATTTCCATCATCAAACGATTACCAAAAGTCTCTTTAATATCTCGTTCATAGGTTGCAACACGCAATGCCTTAGTGCTTTCCGCCAACTGAACATCTGCCAAATATTTTTCCGCAAAGACAGAAAAACGCTCGGCATTGCGAATTTGATTTCTCGTATTGCGTTTTTCACCGGCTGGGGAAATCCCTTCACTCACTTGCTTACGAGCGATCATTAACCGCTCACGGGCTTCAGCCAAGTTAATTCCATCCGAGCCATACTTACCAATAGTGAGGGTTTCTCGTCTGCCGTTAATTCTATAATCATAACGGAATACCACCGAACCTGATGTAAGCACTGCGACATAGAGCCCATCACGATCAGCAACCTTATAAATTTTTTCCTTTGGTTTCAAGGATTTAATTTTTGTATCTGTAAGCATATCATACCGCTAAAAGTACCGTCATTCACCTGACGGTATTTTCACTATATTTTTGGCTTAATGCAAGTTGATACCGTCAAAAACACCGTCAAAAATTTGAAATACTATGAAATGCTATGAAACGTTATGAAATGAATAAAGCCCCTAAATACGGGGATTTGAGGCTATTTTGAAATGTTATGAAACGTTCTGAAACGTCGGTTTTTTATTCCCATTCAATCGTTGCTGGGGGCTTTCCGCTGACGTCATACACCACGCGGGAAATGCCATTAACTTCATTGATAATGCGGTTGGAGATTTTACCTAACAAATCGTAAGGTAAATGCGCCCAATGTGCGGTCATAAAGTCAATGGTTTCAACTGCACGGAGAGAAACAACCCAGTCATATTTACGGCCGTCACCCATCACGCCCACCGATTTTACGGGGAGAAAGACGGTGAATGCTTGGCTAACTTTGTAATACCAATCGGCAGCGTGTAGCTCTTCCATAAAAATGGCGTCTGCACGGCGGACTAATTCACAGTACTCTTTTTTCACTTCGCCAAGCACGCGCACACCTAAACCCGGCCCTGGGAATGGGTGGCGGTTAAGCATTTCAGCGGGTAAACCAAGGGCTAAGCCGATTTTACGCACCTCATCTTTAAAGAGTTCGCGAAGGGGTTCAACTAAACCGAGTTTCATATAATCAGGCAATCCCCCCACATTGTGGTGAGATTTGATGACGTGGGCTTTACCAGTTTTGCTAGCAGCAGATTCAATCACATCAGGGTAAATTGTGCCTTGGGCTAACCATTTCACGTTGGTGAGTTTTTTCGATTCATCGTCAAAGACATCCACGAACACTTTACCAATGATTTTACGTTTGGCTTCGGGTTCGCTTTCGCCAGCAAGGGCGGAGAGGAAACGGTCTTCCGCATCCACACGAATAATGTTTAAGCCGAATTTATCGCCAAACATTTCCATGACTTGATCCCCTTCGTTTAAACGAAGTAAGCCGTTATCCACGAAAACGCAGTGTAGATTTTTGCCGATAGCACGGTGTAATAATAATGCCGTTACGGAAGAATCCACGCCACCAGATAAGCCTAAAATGACTTCATCATCGCCGACTTGGGCTTTAATGCGTGCGACGGCATCTTCAATAATATTTTCTGCTGTCCATTTTGTTTCACAGCCACAGATGCCAACCACAAAGTTTTTCAATAAAGCCAAGCCACTTTTGGTGTGAGTCACTTCGGGGTGGAATTGCACGCCATAGAAACGGCGGTTTTCATCAGACATCGCCGCAATCGGGCAAGTTGGGGTGATACCGGTAATTTGGAAATTTTCAGGTAGGCGGGTCACTTTATCCCCGTGGCTCATCCAAACATCTAGTTGTGGCTGATTTGAGGTTAAATGATCATTGAGGTTAGCAAACAGGCTATCCGTTGCGGTGAGATCCACCGAGGCGTAGCCAAATTCACGGTGGTCGGAAGTTTCCGTTAAACCGCCAAGTTGCATCGCCATTGTTTGCATACCATAACAGATACCCAATACCGGCACGCCTGCGTTAAAGACATATTCTGGCGCACGAGGGCTATTGGCTTCTGTGGTACTTTCTGGGCCACCAGAAAGAATAATCCCTGTTGGGTTAAATTCGCGAATTTGTGCTTCTGTTACGTCCCACGCCCAAAGTTCGCAATAAACGCCAATTTCACGCACACGGCGCGCAATCAGTTGAGTATATTGGGAACCGAAGTCCAAAATAAGGATTTTATGTTGATGAATGTTGTTCATGACGTCTTTTTTCCAACCGTTAAAAAAATGGCGCATTATGCCTGAAATTCGGCATTTTTGCTATAAGAAAAATACTCAGCAAAGGGCTTCACTGAGTATTTTTAAGGGATTTATGCAGGGAGAAAAAACACGTTTTCTCCCCATTTAGGGCTTAAACGTGGGGCTTACACTCTGGTAATGTTCCCTCGATTTCGTACAAGACTTCCCCCTCTTTAAAAAAGACGTAACCACCGTTTTTCATTTTTGTCCATTGCTCATTTTTTGTCAGTGGTTGCGTGGTAATAATGGTCACTTTATCCTGTTCTTGGGTATATTCACGGAAGTCAATCACCACATCATCATCCCGCAATGCCGTGCCAAAAGGGGCTTTACGGGTGACATAGTGTAAATTCGTGGAACAGCGAGCGATCATCCATTCGCCATTGGAAAGGATAAAATTAAACACGCCAGATTGGGCAAGCTCACTGGTAAATTCAATAATGGCATCAAAGATCGCTTTTTCACTGGGTTTTTGCGGAAAACGGGCTTTCAAACTGGCCGCAAGGCAACAAAAAGCGGCTTCGGAATCCGTGCTACCAATGGGTTGATAATGATTATTCGGGCAAACGGTAACGCCCTCTAAAGTGCCATTATGGGCAAAAACCCAATTTTCGCCCCAAATTTCCCGAATAAATGGGTGTGTATTTTCAAGATTCACATCCCCTCGTGTCGCTTTACGAATATGGGCAATCACGTTAAAAGACTTAATACGGTATTGATTGACCAAATCAGCCATGGGTGACGAAGCCCCGGGGCGATTATCACGGAAAATACGCACCCCTTTGCCCTCAAAAAACGCGATACCGAAACCGTCAGTATGGTGATCCGTTAGCCCACCACGACGACGAAAGCCCTCAAAGGAAAAGGTAATATCCGTTGGGGGTTTGCAATTCATTCCTAATAATTGACACATAATAGACTTCTTTTTAATTAAAGGCAGAGCCAGCACTGGCTGTGCAAAATGTTGCGAAAAAACGACCGCTTGCAAAGCCCCAAAATGCCCCGACAAGCGGTCAAATTTAAACGAAATTTTGCACAAATATCAAGAGTACAAATGCAAAATTTTGTAAGGCTTCTCGCCTTTTAATTCGGGGCTTTTTTAACGAGTGAAAGGAAAAACAGCCCCCCCGCACAAACCACCACCGAAGGCCCTGCCGGCGTGTCTTTCATCGCGGAGAAAACAGCCCACCACTGATCGCTAAGAGGCTAACCAAAATGGCATAAATCACCATCATTTCAGGGGTACGCGCAAAACGGCGTGCCGTGGCAGCGGGGATAATCAGCAATGACGTAATAATCAACGCTCCCACGAATTTCATACTCAACGCAATCGTCACGGCAGTTAATAACATTAACAACAAACGTAACCGTGAAACATTCAACCCTTCAATCTGTGCCAATTCAGGGCTAATGGTTATCGCCAACAGTTTTTGCCAAAAAACGAGAAGCACGCTGGCAATCGCCACCACCGCTGCTGCAATCAAGCCCACATCTTGAAAATCCAAGGCGAGGAGATCACCAAAGAGGTAGGACATTAAATCCACACGCACGTTATCGAGCAAGCTAATCGTAATAACCCCAAGGGAAAGGCTACAATGAGCGACGATACCAAGAATGGTATCCACCGCGTGGTGAGAACGTTGCTCTAACCAAACCAACGCGAGGGCGAGAAGCACGGTCATTCCAATCACGGTGATATAGGGATCGAGTTGTAAGAAGATCCCCAAGGCAACCCCTAATAACGCCGAATGGGCAAGGGTATCGCCAAAATACGCCATTTTTTCGCCACACCACAAAAGCCCCTAAGGGCGCAGTAATAAAAGTTAATAACGAACCTGCCAACCACGCAGGGAAAATGATTTCAAACATTAGTGCTTTCCTTGACTACATTGACAGACATCGCCGTGGAGATCGTGATGATGATTATGGCGATGGGAATAAAACGCCACATTATTGGCAAATTGATCGCCAAAAAGTGAATAAAACTGGGATCGGCAGAAACCGCTTCCGGCGTGCCGGCACAACAGATATGGCGGTTAATACAAAGCACTTCATCGGTATTTGCCATTACGATATTCAGATCGTGGAAACCATTAAAATTGCACAATTCAGCCAGCTTCGGGTTTGATTTAACAGTTGATAGAGTTCCGTTTGCCCTGTAATATCTACCCCTTGCATTGGCTCATCAAGCACAAGCAGTTGCGGTTTATCGAGAATCGCCCGCGCTAACAGCACCCGTTGTAACTCTCCGCCGGAGAGTTTTTGCATACTATTTCCCACTAAATGGCGAATAGAAAAAAGGGTTAAGGCTTGATCAATATCGGCTTTCTCCACTTTCGGTTTCAGTGACAGAAATTTCTCAACAGTGACCGGAATAGAGGGATCGAGGTGCAATTTTTGTGGCACATAGCCGATTTTTAAGCCCTTTTGATGCACTACTTTGCCGGAGGTCGGTTTGAGTAATTTCAGCAAGACTTTCAGCAAGGTTGATTTGCCCCCGCCATTTGGGCCCACAATCGTGGTAATCGTATTCGGATAAATGCGTAAATGGATATTCTGTAAGACATTTTGCCGATTAAACACCACGTTAATTTGTGACAGTTCAATAAGGGGAGGTAAAGTGGATTTTGCCCGTTGCCAAGGTCGGATCTGCTGAATTTGCATGACAATAAAAAAATTAAGGGAATTAAGTTCGGCAAAGTAGCCTATTTTTCCCGATTTGACAAGAAATCTCATTGAATTTTTCGCCATAGTAACAGTCTATGTTCGCTATACTATAAAAAATATCAATAATAATAGGATAATAATTTGAAATACGTTATTTTTGCCCGCGACCGTAAACGGAAAAAAAACCGTCTGAAAGCCTTTATCTTTTTATTGGCATTACTATCGCTCTTCCTCGGCATCGTGATGGTTTTAAAAAGCCAAAATACGGTTTTTCCTACTTCACCACGCTCTGGGAAGAGCCTTCCTATAGCGAAGGAAAAGATTGATGCGCTTCCACCACAACATTCGACCATACTTTCTGAAGAATCTGAAAATACACAGGCAAAGGATAATCAAGATAACCACGAAGATGATAAAAATGTTACGGAGAAAAATCGTCTAACAAACGTACAAGAACAATCTCCTACAGAAGTAGCATCTAAACAAGAGGAAAATGCGCTTCATCATGAGCCCACTTATATCGATATTGATGTTTTAGCCTCTGAAAAAGAAGATAGCTCTCATGCCCAACATGTGGATGAAACCGCAACTTCTTATGAAGATGATCTTGATGAAGACGATACCTTCGAAACAAATAACAATACAGCGACAGAAAACACAAAAAACAGCACAGAAAATACAACCTTAGCCCAAAATCCAACAAATGAAATAAGCCATTCAACAAATAATGGTGAACCACTTCCACCAGAAGCAGAAAATGCGTTGAATGATTTTTTATCCGTTGCCGATCAGGCAATCCGTATTCAAAACCAGTTTAGTTATACCGTCACTCGTGGAGATACATTAAAAGATGTCTTAGAACAGTCCGGCGTGAGTAATGCGACTGCTCATGCTTTAGAAAAGCATTTTCCACAATTAGCGTCTTTACAATCAGGGCAACAATTTTATTGGATTTTAGACAGCACGGCGAATTGGAATACATGAATTGGTTAGTTTCAGAAAAGAAGAAAAAATCTTTGAGCGTACAAATAAAAATCAATTTGCGGTTCAAACCATTCAAAAAAAGGTATCTGGCAACAAGATGTGGTACATGGCACTATCAATAATGACTTTAATTCCAGTTTAAAAGAAGTTGGCTTATCTCAACGACAAATTAATCAATTAGCGAATGGTTTACAGTGGCAAATTTCTACCAATAAATTGAAGAAAGGAGACCGTTTTGCCATTTTAGTCAAGCGAGAGTACCTCAATGGAAAGGTGACGGATTTAGGTAATGTAGAAGCAATCCATATTATCAGTGGCAATAAAAGTTACTACGCTATTCAAGCGGATAACGGACGTTATTACAGCCGTCATGGAGAAACTCTCGGTAAAGGTTTTGCCCGTTATCCATTACAATTTATACCACGGACATCCTCTCCTTTTAACCCTCGGCGTTTACATCCAGTCACACACCGGATATCCCACATAAAGGCGTCGATCTCGCCGTCCCTGCGGGTACATTAGTTATTGCACCTGCGGATGGCATTGTCGAACGGGTTGCTTACCAAGCAAATGGTGCAGGAAAATACCTTAAA
>LVZB01000021.1 GCA_023101485.1 Pasteurellaceae bacterium Macca
ATCGACCCACAAACGCACCGCCAACAGGAAAAGCTAAAGGCTAAAATCCCTACACTTTTTGAAATGGCTCAACAGTGGTACAAACTAAAGGAAACTCAAATTAAACCAAACACACTAAACGGCTATTGGAGAATGCTCAATAATCATTTATTTCCAAAAAGCGGATACATTCCGATAAATGAGATTTTCACCGATCATTAAAACGATATTACAACCTTTAGAAAAGAAAGGCAAACCCTAACCATACACCGCATTTTATCGTTGCTTAATGAGATAATGTCATTTGCTATCAATAGCGGACTAATTGAGACGAACCGTTGCATTTCTCTTTCAAAAACCTTTACCCAACATAAGAGGCAACATTTAGCAACAATCCGCCCCGAAGAATTGCCTGATTTTCTCAATGTATTACACAACTACAAGGCATTAGGCAGGGTGAAAACGTTGATTTTGTGGCAACTGCTGACAATGACCCGACCAAGCGAGGCAGCGGGGGGCAAAATGGGCGGAGATTGATTTAACCGCTAAACGTGGACAATTCCCGCCAGTCGAATGAAGATGGGCAAAGAGCATATAATACCGCTATCAACACAAGCTATCAGCCTTTTGCGGTTTGAGTGGCAATTTTCACATAATAGCTCTTATGTTTTCCCTAGCATTAAGAGAAAAAACAAGCCCCCAAGTTCAAGAACGCAAGGGCAAGCTATCAGTGCAACAGTCTTTAGAAACCGCCTCACTGCCCACGGCTTACGCTCAATCGCAAGCACTTACCTCAACGAATACGAGCCAATGATAAATTCTGACGTTATTGAGGCTTGCCTATCCCACGTCATAGGCTCACAGGTTCGCAGGGCGTATAATCGCTCAAACTATTTAGAACACCGCAAGCCAGTGATGCAATTATGGGGGATTATGTAGAACAATGCGCACCGCCTAACACATTCCCCAAATTCACCCTAGGAGAAGATTAAATGCCGACCTTAACCAACGACCGCCAAGAGCAATTTGCGCAACACTATGCCCGACTAGGCAACGCTACCCACGCCCTTAAAGCCGTTTTAGGCAATGAGCGAGCGGAAAGAATGCAACCGCACAGCCTAAGAGCAAGAGCCAATGAGTTAAAGAATAATTACAAGGTAGTCGAGCGAGTAGATGAAATTTTGACGGAAATGCGAGAGCGTGGCGAGGTTATCCCTCACTTTCGCCCGACAACGTGGAGTGATAAAAAAGCGTAAAGTGTGGTAATCAAAGATTGGGTACTTTTACGGTAGTGTTTATATTTAAAGATCGGGTAATATTAGACTAAGTATCTCCATAACAAGCGGTCAATTTTGGCGGAGATTTTGCGAATGAACCACGAAAGATCGTAGAGAAAAGTTGAGAATGTTTATTCTCCTTTTTGGTATCTGATTTTTCCATTCTGGAACAGTAAAAGACTGAATTTTCGGAGCAGTACGCGCGTGCGCGGCAAAAGCGAGAGGGCAAGAAATCGGCTAGAATATCGCCCCACAGATTTTATGGAGAAAGCTCGATGCAATGCCAAACCGCCAAACAAAACCCCGTTTTAATGAATACCGCTATCCGCCATTATCTCAATCGAAAAGCACGCACAGCAACGCCCCTATTCACTTTTGAGAGCCTTTATAGCGAATGCGAGCCTTACCCCTTGGCGGAATTGCTTATCGTCTTAAATTGGCGGATTGAAGCACTAAAACAAGCGCGAGAAGAAAGCCCACATCCAAGCAATGATTTAATCACCATTCATACACTTGAAAATCAGCAGGCACGATTAACAAAGATTTACCAGCAACAAGACAACTAATTAACTCAACACCTCAAAACAAAGCCCGATATTCTTTCACCATGATGAAAAATATTGGGCTTTTTGTTTTAACTCTTTCTAAATTAGAATAAATGGAGCGTTAAGAATGATTATGATTGATTATGAACCATTAAGACGGTATGATTTTACCGCTTTCAATAAAGCAAAAGGGCGTGGAAACCCTTTATTGAGAGACTACAAGGCAGATTATAGCACGCCCTTAGCGTGTTTTTTATTATCTGTTGCTAACCCCAAAATAGATCCGCCATACGTTCGAGCTATGGGGACTATTTCACCATATAGACCGCAACCAATGGCGGATCTATTTTCAATGGTAGCACTTAATGGGAAAGGTTCGCCCTTTGCCGTTAGACCTTGTAGGACGGTTTTCCACCCCGTTAAGTGTTACCGCCAAAATCCGTGGAAAGATTTAGCGGTAATTCCTCAAAATATCTACAAGGAATTATCACCAATGATTTACACCTACCGAGCTCAACGGGGAGCAGGGGAAACGACCCGTACCCTAAATATCAGCTTTTACGCCCGCAATTTCACCGAAGCCAAAAGCAAATTACAGGCATTCAGCCCAAACCAGCCACCGCTATTTATCAAACGCTTGCCGGTAACAAAATGTTCCCAAAATCAGACCGCTTGTTTAGCGAGCCAAGGGGGGATTTATGCGTAATTCCCACCCAATCCCAAATCTACAAGACAAATTAAAACAAGAAATGGACACGCTTTACAGCTTAGGCACGATGATTGAATGCTTGGCGAGTGTCGTTCCTGATAATGAATTTGTACCGCTTAATGAAGGTTCTTTCAACTTTGCCCTAAAAAGAATCAGCCTTGATTTATTCAATGGCTTAGAGCGTATTCAAGACTTAATGGATAGCCTTAGCAAAGGGGGCAAAGATGCGTAACTCGACCCAACCCCAAGCCGAGCATTTAAACGAAGCGAGCAAAGCATTTTGGCAGGCTTATTCACTTCTTCAAATGACGGCTAACGGTATCCAAAGCAATAGCGACCCACACACGATTATTTCAGCATTAAACGGTATTTCTGCCTTAATGAATGAGGGCTTAAATCACTTGGGGGAACTATGACAATGGAACACACCTACTGGCAGATTATCGCCTACCCACAAGGGCAACAAAAGCCCGTTATTGTCGGGAGTGAAACCGAGCTAAACAAAGCCATGACCGCCATCAAGCAAGCGGTAAAAGCGAATCCACACTACCACGCATTCACATTGAAAAAATTCACAACAGGGGGAGAACATGCGACACCTTAGCCGAAACTATGCGGACACTATCGACACCCTTGCGAGCCTTATCGGCGACCATTTAGCCGAAATCGACGAGGCAAGAATGGCGATAAAAATTCAGACCGATAAAGAGAATTTAATCCCTGATGAAACCGTCCTTGCCAATGCGATTTTACACATAGGCGAACAAGCCAAAGCCATTAAGGAGCAAGCGGAAATCTGGCTGGCTTTTCATCAAGCAGTGATGGATAGGTTCACCCAAACCAAACAGGCAAAAGCCGTTATTTTCACACAGGAAACCGAGATCACGGAGGCAGACAATGACTAACCCAAACCGCCAACCACAAAACCCGATGGATGCTTTAAAAGCGTGGAAAGCGAACCACCGCAAAAACGCCACAAAACAGCCAGAGAGCGATTTAACCGAAAAGCCAAGTAAAGATACCCGTTCACCGAAGAAAACCACACAGCAAGCTCAACAAGGGGCAAAACCGCCAAGAATAAAAGATTTTCCCCAGCTTAACCGCCAATTTTGGCTTGCCCGAGAAAGTGTGATGCGGTGCTTTACGCAATACCCCGATAAATTCCACTACAAGGCGCAGTTAGCCAAAGAGTGTAGAGCTTTGGCGGAGGGATTAAAGCAAGGCGATGACACCGCCAAAACCTACCTAATCGGGCAACTTTACGCCTTAGCTGGCAGTGTAAAAACGGCTCAACGGCAAAATGAGATAACGGACACCGCTCCACAGGTAAGGGACACGCAAGCTATTGCTGATATGACTTACCTTGTTACTTTGGCGGAGAGCTATTTCACTGCTCTTCATCAAGGCGGAAATGTATTAAGGGAAAACGGCACACTATTAACGGACACGGAAATCCAAGCCGAAGCCTTTTCTGCCCTTGCCCAAGTGAAGCATTTTTTAACCCAATGGAGTGAGGCAAAAAATCATCAAAATCAGACCGCTTGTAAAACCGCTCTAAAAAGCGATTAACGCAACTTTCACTTAAATCTAATAAATCACAAGGGCAAAGAATAAAAACGCGCGAGAGCCTCTAATTTTGCCCTTAAATCGCAAATTCAACCGAAAAAGGATGATTAACATGACTTTAACCGAAAAACAAACCGAGAACACATCAACAGCAACCCAAGCCTTCACCCTTGAAATGACAACCGCCAACGGCTTGACCCGTTATTACAGCAAAGAAGATTTAATCGAATGTGGCATTTTTGGCAGTAAGACAAGCATTGACCGTTATGTCGCTATGGGCAAACTTAAAAAAATCAAATTAGGGCGTTCTGTTCGCTTTTCAGCGGAAGCCGTGGCGGAGTTTATCCAACAATGCCAACAAGATAGCCATTCAAATTAGGGGGCAATATGGAAAAAAACGAGCCAAAAATCCCCCATGAAGAAATCGTTATTAAAGCTACGCTACAAGGCGGATTCTCTGAAATGGAAAGCGTACTCAAACATCATTTCACCAGTGGTCGCAATTACATCAGCACTTTAGAACGGCATTTAGGCGTGAAATTCCACCGAGAGAAAGAGCAAGCCCAAAATGGCGGATTGTATTATCGCTACACCGTGGCAGACCGCCAAACCGCCCAAAAGCTATTAACCTATGCGAACCACAAAGCCGAAAGGTATCACCGCACAGCATTCACGCAGGCAGAGATTAAAGCGATTTTGGCAAGGTTTAACCACGAAGAAACCGAATAACACAGGATACGAAAATGAAAAAATCAAAGTTTATCGATTATTCCACTATCACCGATTTACCACAACACGAGCAAGAAGCGATTAAGCGAGCGATTGAAGGCATTGCCAAAGCAGAAAATGGGCGATATTTCCCACAGCTTACCGCTCTTTTTGAGCAAATTGCTACGCAGTTAGAAGATCCAAAACAGACAGATACGGAAACCGTGTTACTGCTAGGGCGTGAATTACACACCATTACAAGCGGACTGCTAAGAGCATTGAGCCACTACCCCGAAGACATAACAAATTTATTCTTCAAAGGCGCAAGCCATAGGCAAGTTTACAAAGGATTGTCAGGGCTTGCGATTAACGACTTATTCCACCATTTTATCGGTATCGGCTTAGCTTGCGAAATGAGGCGTTTACAAGCTATCAGCAATGGCGAAATCCCCTCACAAGATGCTTACGGCAATTTAGCAGACTAAGGCGAAGAAATGAGTAATGCGAAAGGCAGACGTGGGAAACTGGCACGATACAAAGCCGTAACAGGCGGAGGGACGTTCTCAATGTTACGGCACGATCTTGTCAAAAGCCCTGAATTTATCAACCTATCCCCCTCGGCAAACAAGGTACTCACAATTCTAATCGGCACGCATACGACTGAACCTAACAACAACGGGAATTTATCCGCCCCCTTACCGCAATCTTATGAGCGGTTCGGAATGTCAGATAAAACCTTACAGCGAGCTTTAAAAGAATTGGTAGAGCGTGAATTCCTTGAAGTCAGCAAACAAGGCTTTAAATCACAGTGTACGCTTTACGCCTTGACTTGTTACCCTATCGGGGATTTTGGCGGCAAGATAGATTTAAGACCCACATCAAAGCCAAGCGATAAATGGAAAAAACATAGACCGCCAACCGCTTAACAATATCGCCTTTCATTTTCGCAATGAGGGCGATTTTTTCAGACTAATTTTTCACTGTTTCGACCAAAATTGACCGCACGCCTATTTTAACCCTATTTTTCTCTTTGACACGCAAATTAAAAACACTGCCTATGGCTAATATATTAATAGGTAAGTAAATTTTACTTATCAAAAAACCTAAAAATAGCCGTTTTTAAAGTAATTTTTACTTATCAAAAAGAAAAAATAGACAATTTAAGATTAAATTTCAAACGATTCTAAGTAAAATTTACTTATCACATAAGTAAAAATTACTTATCAAAAAATCGAAATTATAAGCGGTAGAGTGAGCGATAGCCCCCATTTTGCCTATTGCAATAGTCCCTGAATGGGATATAATAGAATTAATCCCAAACAGGACTATGACAAATGAGAATAATCGCTACCTCAACCTTGACCGCTTATTGGCAGAAACACCCCGACACAGAGCAACCGCTGAAAGCGTGGATTGCCGAGGTTCGCAAAGCACAATGGCAGAATGTTCATGAAATCAAAGCCCAATATCGCAATGCGAGTATTCTCAAAAATCGCAGAGTAGTATTCAACATCAAAGGCAACGACCACCGCTTAATCGTAGCAATCGCTTTCAAAATGGGAGCGGTTTATATCAAGTTTATTGGCACGCATAAAGAATACGACCAAATCAACGCAGACACCGTGGAGAACTAAGCAATGAACATCAAACCAATCAGAACCGAGCAAGACTACCAAAACGCCCTGAAAGCCATAGAGCCATTATTTGACAAGGAAGTATTGCCCCCAGAGGAAGAAGATTTTTTTGAGGTGATGCTTACCTTGATTGAAAACTATGAGGCAAAGCATTACCCGATTGACCTACCCGACCCAATCGAGGCAATCAAATTTAGAATGGAGCAACAGGGCATAGAGATTAAAGACCTAGACGGTATTATCGGCAAGCCTAATCGAGTGTATGAAATCCTCAATAAAACCCGACCGCTAAGCCTGAATATGATCCGCCAACTTCACAGCAAGCTAGGCATTGGGGCAGAGATTTTAATTCAGCCTACCCACGCTTAACCTACATTCCACGCTCCTCAAATTACAGGAGCGTTTTTATTTGCCTATCACTAACAACTTGAAGAAACCTGAAACGACCTCACAAAACGCCATATTCAAGCAGATAGAGACACCGCCAAGCCCGCAGTTTACCTTGATCAAACAAAGCCATTTTTGAGTAAAACCCGTTGGCATATAAGGCTTACAAGCCTGATCATAGACCGCAGGTTAACCCCTTAAAAATACCAAAGACGACCGACAACTACTATCATCACTAAACCCTTATCACATAACGGAATAGCCTTTAAAAAATGGCAAGAAGATGATGATGCCTTAACCCCGAAAAATGAGCCGAACACCACGCTCCCACAACCCCGTGGAAGCCCCACCCCGTCGGGAGTACCTTTACAAATAAACTCCCTATATTCTAGGGAAGATTCAGAAAATCTAGGGATATTCAGCAACACACCTTTATTGCGGAATTTTCGGAAATCTATCCGAAAAAGGCACAAACTAGCCGAATAATTGAACCGCCCCCTTAATTTTGAGGAGAGCTACCGCCACAAATACCTACCGAAATTATTTTAGTAGTATCTTTATGAATTTTTTAGCCTTGAATATCAATTTATTTTCAAATAAATCAATAGGTTATGCTTTTAAATACAATTACAACGCCTGACAGCAGGAGGTACAAGATGAATGATAGAGCCGAATTCAGATTCAGTAGCGGACAATATCGGGGATATATCTACTGTGGTGCAAAATGCCTTGAAAAAACCGCCCCCGCCTTTTCCAGACCCAATGCCCTCGCCCACCTCAATCGCCGTATCCGCTACTGGAATAAGAAAAAGCGGTTGAACATCCCTTTAATTGAGGAGCAAACCCATGATTAGCCCCTATCTCAGCCCCTATGAAAGTGGCTTTGACACTGCCGAGGATGAAGAGTATTTCCGCCAACAAGCCGAAGCCCGCAGACGCGCCCGAGAAGAACGGGCGATTGATGAATATGAAGATGCCCAAAATGGCAGAAGATAATTATTAGGAGAACAAAATGACAAACCAAGTACAACAAAACAATCAGCAACAAAAGTCTGTTTCATTCCCCGTCAAAGAATTCTTTGACCGACCAGCTATTAAAGGCAAGATTGAAGCGTTACTCAATAAAAATGCCGGCTCATTTACCACGAGCGTACTGCAAATTGTCAATAGTAATCAGCTCTTAAAAAATGCTGTCCCAATGACTGTATTCAACGCTGCATTGATGGCTGCAACACTCAATCTTCCATTACAAAATGGCTTAGGCTTTGCCTATATCGTACCTTATAAAAATAACAACACGAACAGATACGAAGCCCAGTTTCAGTTAGGTTATAAAGGTTTAATTCAGCTTGCCCAACGTAGCGGACAATTTCAACGATTAGTCGCCGTTCCTGTTTATGAGAAGCAACTCCTTGCCGAAGACCCTATCAACGGTTACGAGTTTGACTGGAAGCAGAAGCCGGAACAAGGTGAGAAACCCATAGGCTATTACGCTTATTTCAAACTACTCAATGATTTCACCGCAGAACTCTATATGACGACATTTGAAATTGATGCACACGCCCAACGATATAGCCAAACTTATCGCTCTTACTTAAAGAAAAAGTCCAAAGGCGAGTATGCGTCCAGCGTATGGGCTGATAACTTTGAAGCCATGGCTCTCAAAACGGTGATGAAGTTGTTACTCTCCAAGCAAGCCCCGCTTTCTGTGGAAATGCAACAAGCCGTGCTTGCCGATCAAGCTGTTGTTAAAGATGCTGAAAAAGGTGAATTTGGCTACCCTGATAATGAAATTCAAGATGCAGAATATACCAAATTGACCGTCAGCCAGCAGGTCTTTGAGCAGTGTAAGCAAAACATTCTCAACGGTGAAACGACTCTCCAAGACCTTTGTGATAATGGCTACGAATTCACGCAAGAGCAGTATGCCGAGTTAGAAACTCTTGAGAAATCGGAGAGTTGATAATTGACACCCCGCCCCTTTCGGATTAAGATAACCGCACTATACAACGTAAGCGGTTATCCGCCCCCGACAGCAAGCGGTTTTTTTGTACCTAAATTTTAGTTACAGATCGGTTATGATCGGGTCGAGAGAACCTAATAAAATACCTGCAAAGGAAATAAGTTCCGCCATCTTACGTTGGTAGTTGAAGCCTGATCGCCTACTAAGCGATCAATTAACTAATCTAAAACGTAAGGTACAAAAAATGTCAAATCTAGTTCAATTCCAATCATTCAATTTTCATTCATCCGCTGTTCGTGTGATCACAGATCCCAATCAAGAATTTTGGTTTTGTGCCAAAGATGTTTGTGATGTTTTAGGCTATGTAAATGATACAGACGCATTGAAAAAACATTGCAAACCAAAGGGGGTAGCGAAACGCTACTCCCCTACAAAAGGCGGAAATCAAGAACTTACATTTATTAACGAACCTAACTTATACCGCTTAATCATCAAATCCCGCAAGCCAGAAGCCGAACCCTTCGAAGCGTGGGTATTTGAAGAAGTGCTACCGCAAATTCGCAAAACAGGGCAATATTCGCAAAATCTTCCCGAAAATCGACCGCTTGCAATCCCCGAACTAACATTCACAGTAGAAATGAGCGAAGACAACCGCAACGTATTACTGAGCAACTGGTTTGCTTTACATAACACCCTTAAATTATTGGCAGAGCTAGAACCACCTTTGCGAGCCTTAAATTCTCCCTTTGCCTCAAAGGTTTATACCCACGTTACCGAGTATCGCAACAATTTAGGCTACACCAAAGCAATGTTAGCCCCCTTATTCGCAGATGTCGCCTTTGACAAACGACAAGACCCTCACGAATATATTGCAATGCAAGCCTTTAACGCCTTTCAAGCAAGAGGCTTTAAACCAAGAGTGGCAGTAAAACTGTTGGCTTAGCAAGCCCTTTCTTCACTCGCAAAAAACTTATTCAATCCGACCGCTTGCAACCCCAAGCGGTCTTTCTGCTACCCTAAATTCAAGAAAAAAGGAAATCATCAAATGAAAGTCCGATGTTCATCAATCAGTAAATTTATGACCAAACCCAAAGGCAACAACAAAATTTCGGAAGGCGCAAAAACAGCAGTAAGAGAACTTGCCCGTTTTCATCTCTTTGGATATGAAAACTTTGACGGCAACAAATACACCGCCAAGGGCAATCAACTTGAAGAGCAAGCAATCAAATTAAGTGGTTTTAGCCGAGGGCTTGTACTAAAAAAGAACAGCGAACGCAAGGAAAATGATTGGGTAAGTGGCGAGTGCGATATTTATGTACCAAGCCGAAAGCTGATTATCGACACCAAATGTTCGTGGGATATTGGCTCACACCCATTTTTCCCCGAAGAAGCCGAAGAGAAAGCCAAAAAATCGGGCTACGACTACCAAATGCAAGGCTATATGTGGCTTTGGGAAGCCGAAGAAGCCCAAATTGATTTTGTACTATTCCCCACCCCGCTTGACCTGATTCCTGCCTATGAAGACAGTAATAAGCTAGTTGATCTTGTCGAGCAAATCCCACAAGAAAAACGCATCACCACACTCACAATTAAGCGAGATGAGAAAATCATCGGGGAAATCAAAGAGCGAATCACCGCTGCGCAAGATTACTTCCAGCAAATCGCCAAACCTTATTTATAAGTGGAATTTAGCTTAAAGAAAATGGATAGCGACAACCCATCTGTTCAAATTCAGCACAAACTGACTTTACCAAAATACTTCGTTTTCAATACGCATACCTATAAAGGTTTATCAGCACAAGCATTTACTTTACGCCTTTCTATTCTAACTGGTGGGAATGAGCCAATCCTTATCGCTCGTTTAATCAAGGCTGAGCAACTTCAAGAGGAAGTTGCCCAAGAATTTGCCAGCAAGCTCACTGATGCATTAGCTGAAACGAGCATCACTGTAAATATTGGTACTGTTTGCATTTAATTAAGATGAGCCCTGCAAGTCAGGGCTTTTTAAAGGAGATTGTATGTCGTTTACTTATGGCTCCGTTTGTTCGGGCATTGAAGCAGTCAGTGTAGCTTGGGATAATATGGCGACACCACTCTGGTTTAGCGAAATTGAACCGTTCCCATCTGCCATCTTGGCTCATCATTATCCCAACATTCCTAACTTGAGTGATATGACTTCCCTTCCCGAAAGAATCCTCAATCGTGAAATCCTAGCGCCTGATGTGCTTGTTGGTGGTACGCCTTGTCAAGCTTTTTCCGTAGCTGGCAAAAGGCTCTCACTAAATGACGAGAGAGGTAATCTCACACTTGTTCTTATTCACATTTTAGAGGCTATTGATTATGTCAGACATCAAGACAGAAAACCGCCTTGCATTTTACTTTGGGAAAACGTTCCCGGTGTCTTATCCACCAAGGACAACGCATTCGGACACCTTTTGGCTGGACTGGCTCAAGAATCAGAGCCACTACAACCAACAGGGAGAAAATGGACAAACGCTGGTTATGTGCATACTAAAAGAACCATTACATGGCGAATCCTTGATGCTCAATATTTCGGAGTGCCCCAACGACGCAAACGAGTGTTCCTTGTGGCAAGTGCTAGAAGCCGAAGTGTCGCAGAAATACTCCTTGAGCAAAAAAGCTTGCGAGGGAATTCTGAGAAGAGCCGAACGCAGAGGAAAAGTGTTACCGCCTTTGCTGAAAGTAGCTTTGGACAATATTTCCAAACAATGCAAAAAAACGTACTCTTTGAAGTGAAAGGTGCAGAGGCTATCCGCATTCACGAACAGCCAGTCAGTCCAACGTTAAAAGCAAGAATGGGAACAGGCGGTAATAATGTTCCTTGCGTATCTATTGCGGGTAATGTGATAGGCAGGAGTGACACTTCGGGCGGAAATGGCGTAGGCGCAAAAGATGATGGTGTCATGTACACGCTGACTACCTCAGATGTCCACGGAATAGTACATAATCACACCATACGAAAACTAACCCCTAAAGAATGTGAGCGATTGCAAGGATTTCCAGATAATTGGACAAAAATCCCCTACCGTAACAAGCCCATTGAGAATTGCCCTGATAGTCCTCGTTATAAAGCAATTGGAAACTCAATGGCTGTGCCAGTGATTAAATGGATTGGTCAGCGAATTATTCAATATTTGGAGAAGTAACAATGAACAAATTCAACAAATTAACCAATCGAATTATTGATTGGGCAAATGACCGTAACTTAATTCAAGGCTCAACCCCACAAAAGCAAATGCTTAAACTGATGGAAGAATTCGGCGAATTATGCGGCGGCATTGCCAAGAATAAACCTGATGTGATTAAAGACAGCATTGGGGATTGTTATGTAGTAATGATAATCTTGAGCAAACAGCTAAGGTTTACTTGCAAACCAGCTATTACAGGTAAAGTATTAAATGACATCATTGCAGAATTCAACGAAAAGAAATATGAGTACTCTTCTGTTAACGAACAAACCATTGAAGCAATGCATCATATTGGCGGTTTTTCACTTCCAGCCTTAAAAGGCTGGAAAGTAACCACAGAGTATTTTGAGCTGTTATATATGAATTTAATTCTCATCGCATTATTTAATCAAATTGACTTCATCGACTGCGTAGAGCACGCTTACAACCAAATTAAAGACCGTAAAGGCAAAATGATAGACGGCGTATTTGTTAAAGAGGAAGATTTATGACCTGGAACATTTTCAAGCTACGAAAGGAATATCGCACCCTTTTGCAAGCGCACTCAAAAAACGTCTTAAAAACGGAATCGCTACTCAAAAAAGTGAAATCGCTAGAAGATTCTGCGATGCAATCTGCTCTACAAATTAAGAGCCTGACCCAAGAGAATGTGAAGCTGAAAACTGAAAATGCCGAACTGCAAAGCAAGCTCAATCAGTATGAAGTAGAGAAACAGTGTAGTTTCCTCACGTTGCCCCGTAAAGTAAAGCGAAAACGCAAATAACCGACCGCCTAACAAGCGGTCTTTTTTTACCTGAAATTTGTAAAAGGACACCCAATGAACATTACAGAAACCCTCAATCAACGTGGAAAAAACTACGGAAACTTCAATCAACTCGCCTTTATCAATCGCAAACTTGATAATGTGATAGATGAACACGGAACTCACCTTGATGCCACCCAGCGTAAAGCCCTTGAAATGATTCTTCACAAGGTAAGTAGAATTCTCAACGGCAACGCCCATTATGCGGATAATTGGGTCGATATTGCCGGATACGCTCATTTAGGTGGGCGGTTGTATGAAGAAGAAACCACCGCCGAAACGGTGGATAATCTTACTGGTGAGATTGCTTAAACTGCTGAAAAGCTTGAATAATCAACTGATTTTGCGGAATACCAAGCGTTTTGCTTAATTGCTCAATTTCCTCAATGACCGTAATGGGCAGTTTAAAGGCTTTGAGTTTAATGCCGTGTTTGGTTTCACTACGTTTAACAATTTCAGTTCTTGATAATGCCATTGGACTTTTCCTCTTGCATCAAATCAACGTTTGATCTATATTGTTTGAAGTCTCGGGGGAGCGGTAACTCCCCCTTGAACTAGTCTAGTAAGCTGGCAGGCTTACGGTTAATCCGACTAGCAGGATAATGATGATAGCTAAACGAACATTCATCACTATTCTCCTCTTCAAGCGTAAGGATTAAGCCTCACACTCACTTTCAACCTGTCCGTTGAAAGTGAGATTATTTTAAGTTAGTTAACTAATAAAATCAAGCATTCTTTAAGAAAGCCTACAATTTATTTTGTGGGCTTTTTTGTTTGACAAGAAAAGGAAATTTGTTAAGATACCTTTACCTATTCAAGGTTGATTGGTGAAAGCAATCATTGTACTTTTAATCAATTAAAGAGGAAAAACAATGAAAGGTTTAAATGAAGGTTGGGAAGTTTAATGAGTTTGGAGCAACTATCTAGCTTCTTAAAACAGCTGGATTTTAATGCAATAGCAGGGCTAGGAACGTGTTTATTCACAGGTTACCTAGCCTTTTTTGCGTGGTTTCAAATCAAAGAACAACGTAGCCAGCATAAACAAAAAGCAACTATTGAGCTTCTTATCAGCAACAGTAATAATGCTTATTACCAAAAACGTCGCAAGACTTATATGAAGATGAGAGATAGTGGGATTAACTTTACTACGCTCGCTTGTGCCTTAACGGAAAGTAATCCTAACACAGAGCAACAAAAACAAAATTTTATTGTGCTTGATGTACTTAATTCCATAGAATTTATTTGCGTAGGCATTAAAGAAAATTTATTTGATGAAGCGGTTTACAAAAGAATGAGCGGTAGTAGTGTAGTAAAAGACTGGAATACCCTAAAACCTTATGTAATGGAACTTCGTCGTATCAATAACAATAACAACAAACTTTTTTGTGAGTTTGAATGGCTTGCGACTAAGTGGATTGATGAAAATAAAAATAGCTAGTTTTTAAGATATATTTGACACCCCGCCCCTTTCGGATTAAGATAACCGCACTACCAAATACAAGTCGGTTTATTCGCTCCGAACAAATAGCGGTTTTTTTGTGCCTGAAATTCAGGTCGCTCATTTATGATCGGGTCGAGAGAACCTAATATAATACCCGAAAGGGAAATAAGTTCCGCCGTACTTGTATTCGGTAGTTGAAGCCTGATCGCCTACTAAGTGATCGTCTGAATTAACTAATAAATACAAGGTACAAAAATGTCAAATCAAATCTCTACATTCAACTTCAAATCAAACCCTGTCCGTATTCAATCAATTAACAATGAACCGTACTTCTGTTTATCAGATGTTTGTGATGTGCTTAATGTAAATCGTAGAAGTAGTGAAGCATTCCGATTGAATGAAAAGGGATGCAATAAAATTGCAACCCTTACAAACGGTGGAAAACAAGAAATCACATTCATCAACGAACCGAATTTATATCGGATCATATTCAGATCAAACAAAGCCGAAGCAGTCGAATTTCAAAACTGGGTATTTGAAGAAGTTTTACCGCAAATTCGTAAAACGGGACGCTATCAAGCCGAGCAAATCGCCCTACCCGACCCAGAGCCAAAATACAGTCGAGAACTAACCGAACGCCAATGGCTAAAACTCGCCAGTCTCTGGTTCGCCTGTTACAACAATCTTGAACTACTCGGCAAAATCTACAAACCCCTTGAAGCTCTCGGTTCACCCTACGGCGTAACTGCTTACACCCACGCTACCGAGTACCAAACTACGCTCGGAGCATTGCAACGCCTACTCGTGCCATTGCTTGCAGAGTTTGATGTCGATCCACGACAAGAAGCCCACTACTACCGAGCCTTACGCACTCTCAGAGAATACCAACCCAAAGGCTTAGGGGCAATCGTCCGCATCTAATTGCAAAAAATTCACCCAATCCGACCGCTTGTATCCCCAAGCGGTCTTTCTGCTACCTAAAATTTAAGGAAACCCAATAAGATGAAATCAATGACAGGATAATCACAAAAGTTAAGAATGGTGCGAAAATCACCCGATTATAGACTTTCGCTTAATAATGAAATGAACCAACCCCACTGATGTGGGGTTTTGTTTTGGAGGAAATATGGAAAATCAAATTACTCTACTAAGTAAAGAAAAAGTCATCAATATGACAAGCCTAAGCTACCCTACCATTTGGCGAATGATGAAAAAAGGCACATTCCCCAAAAGTGTCAGTGCCTCAAACCGTCGTGTAGCTTGGTTCGCAAAGGACATAGAGCAATGGCTTTCAGAAAGGGCTTAATATTAAATTCCCTCGCCTTTAATCCATTCATCTACCTTATCCGCCCAAGCTTGCATCATCTCTCGTCTTTGAGTTTCGTACTCAGCCTTGTTATATACAGCTCGCACGCCTTGTTGCTCGTGGGCGAGGGATTTCTCAATCCAATCACTATTAAAACCCATTTCATGTAATAGCGTTGAGCCAGTTCTACGTAAATCGTGAACGGTGAAATCATCAATTAACGGCTTTTCACGGTTGATGTACTTAATGCAATGATCAATCACCCGGTTAATTGAGCTATTCGCAATGGGTTTCCCTCTATTCGTTCGCCCAGGTAACAAGTATGGCGAACCTTCCGAATAAATTTGAAACGCTACTATTAAATCAAGCACCTGTTCTGACAGGTAGACATTATGCGCCCTTTTCGCTTTCATCCTTTCCGCAGGAATAGTCCACACCTTATTTTTGAAATCTACTTCATCCCAAGTTGCATGGATCAACTCACCCTTCCTTACCAGGGTCAGCAAAATAAATTTTACCGCCTTGCGTAAGGCAAAATCAGACTGCATTTCATCTAGGGCATTAAAGAATAAATGGATTTCCCTTGGTGATAACACTCGCTCGCGTTTTTTGAATGTGGCAATGGAAGAATTCGAAATTTCATCAGCTGGATTAGCATATTTATGCCCACGAGCAATCGCATAGCGATAAACGTTAGCAATTAAGTCTCGTACAAAAATAGCTGTTGAAGGTGCGCCACGATCTTTGATTTTTTCACAATGGCGACGAATTTCATCAGTGGTAATTTCCATCATCAAACGATTACCAAAAGTCTCTTTAATATCTCGTTCATAGGTTGCAACACGCAATGCCTTAGTGCTTTCCGCCAACTGAACATCTGCCAAATATTTTTCCGCAAAGACAGAAAAACGCTCGGCATTGCGAATTTGATTTCTCGTATTGCGTTTTTCACCGGCTGGGGAAATCCCTTCACTCACTTGCTTACGAGCGATCATTAACCGCTCACGGGCTTCAGCCAAGTTAATTCCATCCGAGCCATACTTACCAATAGTGAGGGTTTCTCGTCTGCCGTTAATTCTATAATCATAACGGAATACCACCGAACCTGATGTAAGCACTGCGACATAGAGCCCATCACGATCAGCAACCTTATAAATTTTTTCCTTTGGTTTCAAGGATTTAATTTTTGTATCTGTAAGCATATCATACCGCTAAAAGTACCGTCATTCACCTGACGGTATTTTCACTATATTTTTGGCTTAATGCAAGTTGATACCGTCAAAAACACCGTCAAAAATTTGAAATACTATGAAATGCTATGAAACGTTATGAAATGAATAAAGCCCCTAAATACGGGGATTTGAGGCTATTTTGAAATGTTATGAAACGTTCTGAAACGTCGGTTTTTTATTCCCATTCAATCGTTGCTGGGGGCTTTCCGCTGACGTCATACACCACGCGGGAAATGCCATTAACTTCATTGATAATGCGGTTGGAGATTTTACCTAACAAATCGTAAGGTAAATGCGCCCAATGTGCGGTCATAAAGTCAATGGTTTCAACTGCACGGAGAGAAACAACCCAGTCATATTTACGGCCGTCACCCATCACGCCCACCGATTTTACGGGGAGAAAGACGGTGAATGCTTGGCTAACTTTGTAATACCAATCGGCAGCGTGTAGCTCTTCCATAAAAATGGCGTCTGCACGGCGGACTAATTCACAGTACTCTTTTTTCACTTCGCCAAGCACGCGCACACCTAAACCCGGCCCTGGGAATGGGTGGCGGTTAAGCATTTCAGCGGGTAAACCAAGGGCTAAGCCGATTTTACGCACCTCATCTTTAAAGAGTTCGCGAAGGGGTTCAACTAAACCGAGTTTCATATAATCAGGCAATCCCCCCACATTGTGGTGAGATTTGATGACGTGGGCTTTACCAGTTTTGCTAGCAGCAGATTCAATCACATCAGGGTAAATTGTGCCTTGGGCTAACCATTTCACGTTGGTGAGTTTTTTCGATTCATCGTCAAAGACATCCACGAACACTTTACCAATGATTTTACGTTTGGCTTCGGGTTCGCTTTCGCCAGCAAGGGCGGAGAGGAAACGGTCTTCCGCATCCACACGAATAATGTTTAAGCCGAATTTATCGCCAAACATTTCCATGACTTGATCCCCTTCGTTTAAACGAAGTAAGCCGTTATCCACGAAAACGCAGTGTAGATTTTTGCCGATAGCACGGTGTAATAATAATGCCGTTACGGAAGAATCCACGCCACCAGATAAGCCTAAAATGACTTCATCATCGCCGACTTGGGCTTTAATGCGTGCGACGGCATCTTCAATAATATTTTCTGCTGTCCATTTTGTTTCACAGCCACAGATGCCAACCACAAAGTTTTTCAATAAAGCCAAGCCACTTTTGGTGTGAGTCACTTCGGGGTGGAATTGCACGCCATAGAAACGGCGGTTTTCATCAGACATCGCCGCAATCGGGCAAGTTGGGGTGATACCGGTAATTTGGAAATTTTCAGGTAGGCGGGTCACTTTATCCCCGTGGCTCATCCAAACATCTAGTTGTGGCTGATTTGAGGTTAAATGATCATTGAGGTTAGCAAACAGGCTATCCGTTGCGGTGAGATCCACCGAGGCGTAGCCAAATTCACGGTGGTCGGAAGTTTCCGTTAAACCGCCAAGTTGCATCGCCATTGTTTGCATACCATAACAGATACCCAATACCGGCACGCCTGCGTTAAAGACATATTCTGGCGCACGAGGGCTATTGGCTTCTGTGGTACTTTCTGGGCCACCAGAAAGAATAATCCCTGTTGGGTTAAATTCGCGAATTTGTGCTTCTGTTACGTCCCACGCCCAAAGTTCGCAATAAACGCCAATTTCACGCACACGGCGCGCAATCAGTTGAGTATATTGGGAACCGAAGTCCAAAATAAGGATTTTATGTTGATGAATGTTGTTCATGACGTCTTTTTTCCAACCGTTAAAAAATGGCGCATTATGCCTGAAATTCGGCATTTTTGCTATAAGAAAAATACTCAGCAAAGGGCTTCACTGAGTATTTTTAAGGGATTTATGCAGGGAGAAAAAACACGTTTTCTCCCCATTTAGGGCTTAAACGTGGGGCTTACACTCTGGTAATGTTCCCTCGATTTCGTACAAGACTTCCCCCTCTTTAAAAAAGACGTAACCACCGTTTTTCATTTTTGTCCATTGCTCATTTTTTGTCAGTGGTTGCGTGGTAATAATGGTCACTTTATCCTGTTCTTGGGTATATTCACGGAAGTCAATCACCACATCATCATCCCGCAATGCCGTGCCAAAAGGGGCTTTACGGGTGACATAGTGTAAATTCGTGGAACAGCGAGCGATCATCCATTCGCCATTGGAAAGGATAAAATTAAACACGCCAGATTGGGCAAGCTCACTGGTAAATTCAATAATGGCATCAAAGAATCGCTTTTTCACTGGGTTTTTGCGGAAAACGGGCTTTCAAACTGGCCGCAAGGCAACAAAAAGCGGCTTCGGAATCCGTGCTACCAATGGGTTGATAATGATTATTCGGGCAAACGGTAACGCCCTCTAAAGTGCCATTATGGGCAAAAACCCAATTTTCGCCCCAAATTTCCCGAATAAATGGGTGTGTATTTTCAAGATTCACATCCCCTCGTGTCGCTTTACGAATATGGGCAATCACGTTAAAAGACTTAATACGGTATTGATTGACCAAATCAGCCATGGGTGACGAAGCCCCGGGGCGATTATCACGGAAAATACGCACCCCTTTGCCCTCAAAAAACGCGATACCGAAACCGTCAGTATGGTGATCCGTTAGCCCACCACGACGACGAAAGCCCTCAAAGGAAAAGGTAATATCCGTTGGGGTGTTGCAATTCATTCCTAATAATTGACACATAATAGACTTCTTTTTAATTAAAGGCAGAGCCAGCACTGGCTGTGCAAAATGTTGCGAAAAAACGACCGCTTGCAAAGCCCCAAAATGCCCCGACAAGCGGTCAAATTTAAACGAAATTTTGCACAAATATCAAGAGTACAAATGCAAAATTTTGTAAGGCTTCTCGCCTTTTAATTCGGGGCTTTTTTAACGAGTGAAAGGAAAAACAGCCCCCCGCACAAACCACCACCGAAGGCCCTGCCGGCGTGTCTTTCATCGCGGAGAAAAACAGCCCACCACTGATCGCTAAGAGGCTAACCAAAATGGCATAAATCACCATCATTTCAGGGGTACGCGCAAAACGGCGTGCCGTGGCAGCGGGGATAATCAGCAATGACGTAATAATCAACGCTCCCACGAATTTCATACTCAACGCAATCGTCACGGCAGTTAATAACATTAACAACAAACGTAACCGTGAAACATTCAACCCTTCAATCTGTGCCAATTCAGGGCTAATGGTTATCGCCAACAGTTTTTGCCAAAAAACGAGAAGCACGCTGGCAATCGCCACCACCGCTGCTGCAATCAAGCCCACATCTTGAAAATCCAAGGCGAGGAGATCACCAAAGAGGTAGGACATTAAATCCACACGCACGTTATCGAGCAAGCTAATCGTAATAACCCCAAGGGAAAGGCTACAATGAGCGACGATACCAAGAATGGTATCCACCGCGTGGTGAGAACGTTGCTCTAACCAAACCAACGCGAGGGCGAGAAGCACGGTCATTCCAATCACGGTGATATAGGGATCGAGTTGTAAGAAGATCCCCAAGGCAACCCCTAATAACGCCGAATGGGCAAGGGTATCGCCAAAATACGCCATTTTTCGCCACACCACAAAAGCCCCTAATAAAAGTTAATAACGAACAACCACGCAGGGAAAATGATTTCAAACATTAGTGCTTTCCTTGACTACATTGACAGACATCGCCGTGGAGATCGTGATGATGATTATGGCGATGGGAATAAAACGCCACATTATTGGCAAATTGATCGCCAAAAAAGTGAATAAAACTGGGATCGGCAGAAACCGC
Source organism: Pasteurellaceae bacterium Macca (assembly GCA_023101485.1). Lineage (GTDB taxonomy): Bacteria > Pseudomonadota > Gammaproteobacteria > Enterobacterales > Pasteurellaceae > LVZB01. The sequence continues at coordinate 20,534 of LVZB01000021.1, forward strand.
TTCCGGCGTGCCGGCACAACAGATATGGCGGTTAATACAAAGCACTTCATCGGTATTTGCCATTACGATATTCAGATCGTGGGAAACCATTAAAATTGCACAATTCAGCCAGCTTCGGGTTTGATTTAACAGTTGATAGAGTTCCGTTTGCCCTGTAATATCTACCCCTTGCATTGGCTCATCAAGCACAAGCAGTTGCGGTTTATCGAGAATCGCCCGCGCTAACAGCACCCGTTGTAACTCTCCGCCGGAGAGTTTTTGCATACTATTTCCCACTAAATGGCGAATAGAAAAAAGGGTTAAGGCTTGATCAATATCGGCTTTCTCCACTTTCGGTTTCAGTGACAGAAATTTCTCAACAGTGACCGGAATAGAGGGATCGAGGTGCAATTTTTGTGGCACATAGCCGATTTTTAAGCCCTTTTGATGCACTACTTTGCCGGAGGTCGGTTTGAGTAATTTCAGCAAGACTTTCAGCAAGGTTGATTTGCCCCCGCCATTTGGGCCCACAATCGTGGTAA
>LVZB01000022.1 GCA_023101485.1 Pasteurellaceae bacterium Macca
GTATTATCGCTACACCGTGGCAGACCGCCAAACCGCCCAAAAGCTATTAACCTATGCGAACCACAAAGCCGAAAGGTATCACCGCACAGCATTCACGCAGGCAGAGATTAAAGCGATTTTGGCAAGGTTTAACCACGAAGAAACCGAATAACACAGGATACGAAAATGAAAAAATCAAAGTTTATCGATTATTCCACTATCACCGATTTACCACAACACGAGCAAGAAGCGATTAAGCGAGCGATTGAAGGCATTGCCAAAGCAGAAAATGGGCGATATTTCCCACAGCTTACCGCTCTTTTTGAGCAAATTGCTACGCAGTTAGAAGATCCAAAACAGACAGATACGGAAACCGTGTTACTGCTAGGGCGTGAATTACACACCATTACAAGCGGACTGCTAAGAGCATTGAGCCACTACCCCGAAGACATAACAAATTTATTCTTCAAAGGCGCAAGCCATAGGCAGTTTACAAAGGATTGTCAGGGCTTGCGATTAACGACTTATTCCACCATTTTATCGGTATCGGCTTAGCTTGCGAAATGAGGCGTTTACAAGCTATCAGCAATGGCGAAATCCCTCACAAGATGCTTACGGCAATTTAGCAGACTAAGGCGAAGAAATGAGTAATGCGAAAGGCAGACGTGGGAAACTGGCACGATACAAAGCCGTAACAGGCGGAGGGACGTTCTCAATGTTACGGCACGATCTTGTCAAAAGCCCTGAATTTATCAACCTATCCCCCTCGGCAAACAAGGTACTCACAATTCTAATCGGCACGCATACGACTGAACCTAACAACAACGGGAATTTATCCGCCCCCTTACCGCAATCTTATGAGCGGTTCGGAATGTCAGATAAAACCTTACAGCGAGCTTTAAAAGAATTGGTAGAGCGTGAATTCCTTGAAGTCAGCAAACAAGGCTTTAAATCACAGTGTACGCTTTACGCCTTGACTTGTTACCCTATCGGGGATTTTGGCGGCAAGATAGATTTAAGACCCACATCAAAGCCAAGCGATAAATGGAAAAAACATAGACCGCCAACCGCTTAACAATATCGCCTTTCATTTTCGCAATGAGGGCGATTTTTTCAGACTAATTTTTCACTGTTTCGACCAAAATTGACCGCACGCCTATTTTAACCCTATTTTTCTCTTTGACACGCAAATTAAAAACACTGCCTATGGCTAATATATTAATAGGTAAGTAAATTTTACTTATCAAAAAACCTAAAAATAGCCGTTTTTAAAGTAATTTTTACTTATCAAAAAGAAAAAATAGACAATTTAAGATTAAATTTCAAACGATTCTAAGTAAAATTTACTTATCACATAAGTAAAAATTACTTATCAAAAAATCGAAATTATAAGCGGTAGAGTGAGCGATAGCCCCCATTTTGCCTATTGCAATAGTCCCTGAATGGGATATAATAGAATTAATCCCAAACAGGACTATGACAAATGAGAATAATCGCTACCTCAACCTTGACCGCTTATTGGCAGAAACACCCCGACACAGAGCAACCGCTGAAAGCGTGGATTGCCGAGGTTCGCAAAGCACAATGGCAGAATGTTCATGAAATCAAAGCCCAATATCGCAATGCGAGTATTCTCAAAAATCGCAGAGTAGTATTCAACATCAAAGGCAACGACCACCGCTTAATCGTAGCAATCGCTTTCAAAATGGGAGCGGTTTATATCAAGTTTATTGGCACGCATAAAGAATACGACCAAATCAACGCAGACACCGTGGAGAACTAAGCAATGAACATCAAACCAATCAGAACCGAGCAAGACTACCAAAACGCCCTGAAAGCCATAGAGCCATTATTTGACAAGGAAGTATTGCCCCAGAGGAAGAAGATTTTTTTGAGGTGATGCTTACCTTGATTGAAAACTATGAGGCAAAGCATTACCCGATTGACCTACCCGACCCAATCGAGGCAATCAAATTTAGAATGGAGCAACAGGGCATAGAGATTAAAGACCTAGACGGTATTATCGGCAAGCCTAATCGAGTGTATGAAATCCTCAATAAAACCCGACCGCTAAGCCTGAATATGATCCGCCAACTTCACAGCAAGCTAGGCATTGGGGCAGAGATTTTAATTCAGCCTACCCACGCTTAACCTACATTCCACGCTCCTCAAATTACAGGAGCGTTTTTATTTGCCTATCACTAACAACTTGAAGAAACCTGAAACGACCTCACAAAACGCCATATTCAAGCAGATAGAGACACCGCCAAGCCCGCAGTTTACCTTGATCAAACAAAGCCATTTTTGAGTAAAACCCGTTGGCATATAAGGCTTACAAGCCTGATCATAGACCGCAGGTTAACCCCTTAAAAATACCAAAGACGACCGACAACTACTATCATCACTAAACCCTTATCACATAACGGAATAGCCTTTAAAAAATGGCAAGAAGATGATGATGCCTTAACCCCGAAAAATGAGCCGAACACCACGCTCCCACAACCCCGTGGAAGCCCCACCCCGTCGGGAGTACCTTTACAAATAAACTCCCTATATTCTAGGGAAGATTCAGAAAATCTAGGGATATTCAGCAACACACCTTTATTGCGGAATTTTCGGAAATCTATCCGAAAAAGGCACAAACTAGCCGAATAATTGAACCGCCCCCTTAATTTTGAGGAGAGCTACCGCCACAAATACCTACCGAAATTATTTTAGTAGTATCTTTATGAATTTTTTAGCCTTGAATATCAATTTATTTTCAAATAAATCAATAGGTTATGCTTTTAAATACAATTACAACGCCTGACAGCAGGAGGTACAAGATGAATGATAGAGCCGAATTCAGATTCAGTAGCGGACAATATCGGGGATATATCTACTGTGGTGCAAAATGCCTTGAAAAAACCGCCCCCGCCTTTTCCAGACCCAATGCCCTCGCCCACCTCAATCGCCGTATCCGCTACTGGAATAAGAAAAAGCGGTTGAACATCCCTTTAATTGAGGAGCAAACCCATGATTAGCCCCTATCTCAGCCCCTATGAAAGTGGCTTTGACACTGCCGAGGATGAAGAGTATTTCCGCCAACAAGCCGAAGCCCGCAGACGCGCCCGAGAAGAACGGGCGATTGATGAATATGAAGATGCCCAAAATGGCAGAAGATAATTATTAGGAGAACAAAATGACAAACCAAGTACAACAAAACAATCAGCAACAAAAGTCTGTTTCATTCCCCGTCAAAGAATTCTTTGACCGACCAGCTATTAAAGGCAAGATTGAAGCGTTACTCAATAAAAATGCCGGCTCATTTACCACGAGCGTACTGCAAATTGTCAATAGTAATCAGCTCTTAAAAAATGCTGTCCCAATGACTGTATTCAACGCTGCATTGATGGCTGCAACACTCAATCTTCCATTACAAAATGGCTTAGGCTTTGCCTATATCGTACCTTATAAAAATAACAACACGAACAGATACGAAGCCCAGTTTCAGTTAGGTTATAAAGGTTTAATTCAGCTTGCCCAACGTAGCGGACAATTTCAACGATTAGTCGCCGTTCCTGTTTATGAGAAGCAACTCCTTGCCGAAGACCCTATCAACGGTTACGAGTTTGACTGGAAGCAGAAGCCGGAACAAGGTGAGAAACCCATAGGCTATTACGCTTATTTCAAACTACTCAATGATTTCACCGCAGAACTCTATATGACGACATTTGAAATTGATGCACACGCCCAACGATATAGCCAAACTTATCGCTCTTACTTAAAGAAAAAGTCCAAAGGCGAGTATGCGTCCAGCGTATGGGCTGATAACTTTGAAGCCATGGCTCTCAAAACGGTGATGAAGTTGTTACTCTCCAAGCAAGCCCCGCTTTCTGTGGAAATGCAACAAGCCGTGCTTGCCGATCAAGCTGTTGTTAAAGATGCTGAAAAAGGTGAATTTGGCTACCCTGATAATGAAATTCAAGATGCAGAATATACCAAATTGACCGTCAGCCAGCAGGTCTTTGAGCAGTGTAAGCAAAACATTCTCAACGGTGAAACGACTCTCCAAGACCTTTGTGATAATGGCTACGAATTCACGCAAGAGCAGTATGCCGAGTTAGAAACTCTTGAGAAATCGGAGAGTTGATAATTGACACCCCGCCCCTTTCGGATTAAGATAACCGCACTATACAACGTAAGCGGTTATCCGCCCCCGACAGCAAGCGGTTTTTTTGTACCTAAATTTTAGTTACAGATCGGTTATGATCGGGTCGAGAGAACCTAATAAAATACCTGCAAAGGAAATAAGTTCCGCCATCTTACGTTGGTAGTTGAAGCCTGATCGCCTACTAAGCGATCAATTAACTAATCTAAAACGTAAGGTACAAAAAATGTCAAATCTAGTTCAATTCCAATCATTCAATTTTCATTCATCCGCTGTTCGTGTGATCACAGATCCCAATCAAGAATTTTGGTTTTGTGCCAAAGATGTTTGTGATGTTTTAGGCTATGTAAATGATACAGACGCATTGAAAAAACATTGCAAACCAAAGGGGGTAGCGAAACGCTACTCCCCTACAAAAGGCGGAAATCAAGAACTTACATTTATTAACGAACCTAACTTATACCGCTTAATCATCAAATCCCGCAAGCCAGAAGCCGAACCCTTCGAAGCGTGGGTATTTGAAGAAGTGCTACCGCAAATTCGCAAAACAGGGCAATATTCGCAAAATCTTCCCGAAAATCGACCGCTTGCAATCCCCGAACTAACATTCACAGTAGAAATGAGCGAAGACAACCGCAACGTATTACTGAGCAACTGGTTTGCTTTACATAACACCCTTAAATTATTGGCAGAGCTAGAACCACCTTTGCGAGCCTTAAATTCTCCCTTTGCCTCAAAGGTTTATACCCACGTTACCGAGTATCGCAACAATTTAGGCTACACCAAAGCAATGTTAGCCCCCTTATTCGCAGATGTCGCCTTTGACAAACGACAAGACCCTCACGAATATATTGCAATGCAAGCCTTTAACGCCTTTCAAGCAAGAGGCTTTAAACCAAGAGTGGCAGTAAAACTGTTGGCTTAGCAAGCCCTTTCTTCACTCGCAAAAAACTTATTCAATCCGACCGCTTGCAACCCCAAGCGGTCTTTCTGCTACCCTAAATTCAAGAAAAAAGGAAATCATCAAATGAAAGTCCGATGTTCATCAATCAGTAAATTTATGACCAAACCCAAAGGCAACAACAAAATTTCGGAAGGCGCAAAAACAGCAGTAAGAGAACTTGCCCGTTTTCATCTCTTTGGATATGAAAACTTTGACGGCAACAAATACACCGCCAAGGGCAATCAACTTGAAGAGCAAGCAATCAAATTAAGTGGTTTTAGCCGAGGGCTTGTACTAAAAAAGAACAGCGAACGCAAGGAAAATGATTGGGTAAGTGGCGAGTGCGATATTTATGTACCAAGCCGAAAGCTGATTATCGACACCAAATGTTCGTGGGATATTGGCTCACACCCATTTTTCCCCGAAGAAGCCGAAGAGAAAGCCAAAAAATCGGGCTACGACTACCAAATGCAAGGCTATATGTGGCTTTGGGAAGCCGAAGAAGCCCAAATTGATTTTGTACTATTCCCCACCCGCTTGACCTGATTCCTGCCTATGAAGACAGTAATAAGCTAGTTGATCTTGTCGAGCAAATCCCACAAGAAAAACGCATCACCACACTCACAATTAAGCGAGATGAGAAAATCATCGGGGAAATCAAAGAGCGAATCACCGCTGCGCAAGATTACTTCCAGCAAATCGCCAAACCTTATTTATAAGTGGAATTTAGCTTAAAGAAAATGGATAGCGACAACCCATCTGTTCAAATTCAGCACAAACTGACTTTACCAAAATACTTCGTTTTCAATACGCATACCTATAAAGGTTTATCAGCACAAGCATTTACTTTACGCCTTTCTATTCTAACTGGTGGGAATGAGCCAATCCTTATCGCTCGTTTAATCAAGGCTGAGCAACTTCAAGAGGAAGTTGCCCAAGAATTTGCCAGCAAGCTCACTGATGCATTAGCTGAAACGAGCATCACTGTAAATATTGGTACTGTTTGCATTTAATTAAGATGAGCCCTGCAAGTCAGGGCTTTTTAAAGGAGATTGTATGTCGTTTACTTATGGCTCCGTTTGTTCGGGCATTGAAGCAGTCAGTGTAGCTTGGGATAATATGGCGACACCACTCTGGTTTAGCGAAATTGAACCGTTCCCATCTGCCATCTTGGCTCATCATTATCCCAACATTCCTAACTTGAGTGATATGACTTCCCTTCCCGAAAGAATCCTCAATCGTGAAATCCTAGCGCCTGATGTGCTTGTTGGTGGTACGCCTTGTCAAGCTTTTTCCGTAGCTGGCAAAAGGCTCTCACTAAATGACGAGAGAGGTAATCTCACACTTGTTCTTATTCACATTTTAGAGGCTATTGATTATGTCAGACATCAAGACAGAAAACCGCCTTGCATTTTACTTTGGGAAAACGTTCCCGGTGTCTTATCCACCAAGGACAACGCATTCGGACACCTTTTGGCTGGACTGGCTCAAGAATCAGAGCCACTACAACCAACAGGGAGAAAATGGACAAACGCTGGTTATGTGCATACTAAAAGAACCATTACATGGCGAATCCTTGATGCTCAATATTTCGGAGTGCCCCAACGACGCAAACGAGTGTTCCTTGTGGCAAGTGCTAGAAGCCGAAGTGTCGCAGAAATACTCCTTGAGCAAAAAAGCTTGCGAGGGAATTCTGAGAAGAGCCGAACGCAGAGGAAAAGTGTTACCGCCTTTGCTGAAAGTAGCTTTGGACAATATTTCCAAACAATGCAAAAAAACGTACTCTTTGAAGTGAAAGGTGCAGAGGCTATCCGCATTCACGAACAGCCAGTCAGTCCAACGTTAAAAGCAAGAATGGGAACAGGCGGTAATAATGTTCCTTGCGTATCTATTGCGGGTAATGTGATAGGCAGGAGTGACACTTCGGGCGGAAATGGCGTAGGCGCAAAAGATGATGGTGTCATGTACACGCTGACTACCTCAGATGTCCACGGAATAGTACATAATCACACCATACGAAAACTAACCCCTAAAGAATGTGAGCGATTGCAAGGATTTCCAGATAATTGGACAAAAATCCCCTACCGTAACAAGCCCATTGAGAATTGCCCTGATAGTCCTCGTTATAAAGCAATTGGAAACTCAATGGCTGTGCCAGTGATTAAATGGATTGGTCAGCGAATTATTCAATATTTGGAGAAGTAACAATGAACAAATTCAACAAATTAACCAATCGAATTATTGATTGGGCAAATGACCGTAACTTAATTCAAGGCTCAACCCCACAAAAGCAAATGCTTAAACTGATGGAAGAATTCGGCGAATTATGCGGCGGCATTGCCAAGAATAAACCTGATGTGATTAAAGACAGCATTGGGGATTGTTATGTAGTAATGATAATCTTGAGCAAACAGCTAAGGTTTACTTGCAAACCAGCTATTACAGGTAAAGTATTAAATGACATCATTGCAGAATTCAACGAAAAGAAATATGAGTACTCTTCTGTTAACGAACAAACCATTGAAGCAATGCATCATATTGGCGGTTTTTCACTTCCAGCCTTAAAAGGCTGGAAAGTAACCACAGAGTATTTTGAGCTGTTATATATGAATTTAATTCTCATCGCATTATTTAATCAAATTGACTTCATCGACTGCGTAGAGCACGCTTACAACCAAATTAAAGACCGTAAAGGCAAAATGATAGACGGCGTATTTGTTAAAGAGGAAGATTTATGACCTGGAACATTTTCAAGCTACGAAAGGAATATCGCACCCTTTTGCAAGCGCACTCAAAAAACGTCTTAAAAACGGAATCGCTACTCAAAAAAGTGAAATCGCTAGAAGATTCTGCGATGCAATCTGCTCTACAAATTAAGAGCCTGACCCAAGAGAATGTGAAGCTGAAAACTGAAAATGCCGAACTGCAAAGCAAGCTCAATCAGTATGAAGTAGAGAAACAGTGTAGTTTCCTCACGTTGCCCCGTAAAGTAAAGCGAAAACGCAAATAACCGACCGCCTAACAAGCGGTCTTTTTTTACCTGAAATTTGTAAAAGGACACCCAATGAACATTACAGAAACCCTCAATCAACGTGGAAAAAACTACGGAAACTTCAATCAACTCGCCTTTATCAATCGCAAACTTGATAATGTGATAGATGAACACGGAACTCACCTTGATGCCACCCAGCGTAAAGCCCTTGAAATGATTCTTCACAAGGTAAGTAGAATTCTCAACGGCAACGCCCATTATGCGGATAATTGGGTCGATATTGCCGGATACGCTCATTTAGGTGGGCGGTTGTATGAAGAAGAAACCACCGCCGAAACGGTGGATAATCTTACTGGTGAGATTGCTTAAACTGCTGAAAAGCTTGAATAATCAACTGATTTTGCGGAATACCAAGCGTTTTGCTTAATTGCTCAATTTCCTCAATGACCGTAATGGGCAGTTTAAAGGCTTTGAGTTTAATGCCGTGTTTGGTTTCACTACGTTTAACAATTTCAGTTCTTGATAATGCCATTGGACTTTTCCTCTTGCATCAAATCAACGTTTGATCTATATTGTTTGAAGTCTCGGGGGAGCGGTAACTCCCCCTTGAACTAGTCTAGTAAGCTGGCAGGCTTACGGTTAATCCGACTAGCAGGATAATGATGATAGCTAAACGAACATTCATCACTATTCTCCTCTTCAAGCGTAAGGATTAAGCCTCACACTCACTTTCAACCTGTCCGTTGAAAGTGAGATTATTTTAAGTTAGTTAACTAATAAAATCAAGCATTCTTTAAGAAAGCCTACAATTTATTTTGTGGGCTTTTTTGTTTGACAAGAAAAGGAAATTTGTTAAGATACCTTTACCTATTCAAGGTTGATTGGTGAAAGCAATCATTGTACTTTTAATCAATTAAAGAGGAAAAACAATGAAAGGTTTAAATGAAGGTTGGGAAGTTTAATGAGTTTGGAGCAACTATCTAGCTTCTTAAAACAGCTGGATTTTAATGCAATAGCAGGGCTAGGAACGTGTTTATTCACAGGTTACCTAGCCTTTTTTGCGTGGTTTCAAATCAAAGAACAACGTAGCCAGCATAAACAAAAAGCAACTATTGAGCTTCTTATCAGCAACAGTAATAATGCTTATTACCAAAAACGTCGCAAGACTTATATGAAGATGAGAGATAGTGGGATTAACTTTACTACGCTCGCTTGTGCCTTAACGGAAAGTAATCCTAACACAGAGCAACAAAAACAAAATTTTATTGTGCTTGATGTACTTAATTCCATAGAATTTATTTGCGTAGGCATTAAAGAAAATTTATTTGATGAAGCGGTTTACAAAAGAATGAGCGGTAGTAGTGTAGTAAAAGACTGGAATACCCTAAAACCTTATGTAATGGAACTTCGTCGTATCAATAACAATAACAACAAACTTTTTTGTGAGTTTGAATGGCTTGCGACTAAGTGGATTGATGAAAATAAAAATAGCTAGTTTTTAAGATATATTTGACACCCCGCCCCTTTCGGATTAAGATAACCGCACTACCAAATACAAGTCGGTTTATTCGCTCCGAACAAATAGCGGTTTTTTTGTGCCTGAAATTCAGGTCGCTCATTTATGATCGGGTCGAGAGAACCTAATATAATACCCGAAAGGGAAATAAGTTCCGCCGTACTTGTATTCGGTAGTTGAAGCCTGATCGCCTACTAAGTGATCGTCTGAATTAACTAATAAATACAAGGTACAAAAATGTCAAATCAAATCTCTACATTCAACTTCAAATCAAACCCTGTCCGTATTCAATCAATTAACAATGAACCGTACTTCTGTTTATCAGATGTTTGTGATGTGCTTAATGTAAATCGTAGAAGTAGTGAAGCATTCCGATTGAATGAAAAGGGATGCAATAAAATTGCAACCCTTACAAACGGTGGAAAACAAGAAATCACATTCATCAACGAACCGAATTTATATCGGATCATATTCAGATCAAACAAAGCCGAAGCAGTCGAATTTCAAAACTGGGTATTTGAAGAAGTTTTACCGCAAATTCGTAAAACGGGACGCTATCAAGCCGAGCAAATCGCCCTACCCGACCCAGAGCCAAAATACAGTCGAGAACTAACCGAACGCCAATGGCTAAAACTCGCCAGTCTCTGGTTCGCCTGTTACAACAATCTTGAACTACTCGGCAAAATCTACAAACCCCTTGAAGCTCTCGGTTCACCCTACGGCGTAACTGCTTACACCCACGCTACCGAGTACCAAACTACGCTCGGAGCATTGCAACGCCTACTCGTGCCATTGCTTGCAGAGTTTGATGTCGATCCACGACAAGAAGCCCACTACTACCGAGCCTTACGCACTCTCAGAGAATACCAACCCAAAGGCTTAGGGGCAATCGTCCGCATCTAATTGCAAAAAATTCACCCAATCCGACCGCTTGTATCCCCAAGCGGTCTTTCTGCTACCTAAAATTTAAGGAAACCCAATAAGATGAAATCAATGACAGGATAATCACAAAAGTTAAGAATGGTGCGAAAATCACCCGATTATAGACTTTCGCTTAATAATGAAATGAACCAACCCCACTGATGTGGGGTTTTGTTTTGGAGGAAATATGGAAAATCAAATTACTCTACTAAGTAAAGAAAAAGTCATCAATATGACAAGCCTAAGCTACCCTACCATTTGGCGAATGATGAAAAAAGGCACATTCCCCAAAAGTGTCAGTGCCTCAAACCGTCGTGTAGCTTGGTTCGCAAAGGACATAGAGCAATGGCTTTCAGAAAGGGCTTAATATTAAATTCCCTCGCCTTTAATCCATTCATCTACCTTATCCGCCCAAGCTTGCATCATCTCTCGTCTTTGAGTTTCGTACTCAGCCTTGTTATATACAGCTCGCACGCCTTGTTGCTCGTGGGCGAGGGATTTCTCAATCCAATCACTATTAAAACCCATTTCATGTAATAGCGTTGAGCCAGTTCTACGTAAATCGTGAACGGTGAAATCATCAATTAACGGCTTTTCACGGTTGATGTACTTAATGCAATGATCAATCACCCGGTTAATTGAGCTATTCGCAATGGGTTTCCCTCTATTCGTTCGCCCAGGTAACAAGTATGGCGAACCTTCCGAATAAATTTGAAACGCTACTATTAAATCAAGCACCTGTTCTGACAGGTAGACATTATGCGCCCTTTTCGCTTTCATCCTTTCCGCAGGAATAGTCCACACCTTATTTTTGAAATCTACTTCATCCCAAGTTGCATGGATCAACTCACCCTTCCTTACCAGGGTCAGCAAAATAAATTTTACCGCCTTGCGTAAGGCAAAATCAGACTGCATTTCATCTAGGGCATTAAAGAATAAATGGATTTCCCTTGGTGATAACACTCGCTCGCGTTTTTTGAATGTGGCAATGGAAGAATTCGAAATTTCATCAGCTGGATTAGCATATTTATGCCCACGAGCAATCGCATAGCGATAAACGTTAGCAATTAAGTCTCGTACAAAAATAGCTGTTGAAGGTGCGCCACGATCTTTGATTTTTTCACAATGGCGACGAATTTCATCAGTGGTAATTTCCATCATCAAACGATTACCAAAAGTCTCTTTAATATCTCGTTCATAGGTTGCAACACGCAATGCCTTAGTGCTTTCCGCCAACTGAACATCTGCCAAATATTTTTCCGCAAAGACAGAAAAACGCTCGGCATTGCGAATTTGATTTCTCGTATTGCGTTTTTCACCGGCTGGGGAAATCCCTTCACTCACTTGCTTACGAGCGATCATTAACCGCTCACGGGCTTCAGCCAAGTTAATTCCATCCGAGCCATACTTACCAATAGTGAGGGTTTCTCGTCTGCCGTTAATTCTATAATCATAACGGAATACCACCGAACCTGATGTAAGCACTGCGACATAGAGCCCATCACGATCAGCAACCTTATAAATTTTTTCCTTTGGTTTCAAGGATTTAATTTTTGTATCTGTAAGCATATCATACCGCTAAAAGTACCGTCATTCACCTGACGGTATTTTCACTATATTTTTGGCTTAATGCAAGTTGATACCGTCAAAAACACCGTCAAAAATTTGAAATACTATGAAATGCTATGAAACGTTATGAAATGAATAAAGCCCCTAAATACGGGGATTTGAGGCTATTTTGAAATGTTATGAAACGTTCTGAAACGTCGGTTTTTTATTCCCATTCAATCATATCAAAGATATTTTTATCTTTATAAATCAACAAGATAAAAATAACCTCTTATAAAATACCGTCATTTATACCGTCAATAGAAAAAGGTTTGTTAAACTAAGTCTCCAAGGCTATTATTGCTCTGATTTTATTCGGTATCAATGCTATTTACCGCATCAACAATCCTCCTCCGAAGCACTACACTTAACATTATTGTTGCACATCATTTCAGTTACTCATCCTTTCATCACATCCTACGATTTTAACATCGGTGCGGTAACCAATACCAAGTATCATTTCCGCACCGCTGTTCTCTCTAAGCCATCTATTTTGGTTTCCGTTTCTCAGTCCCTGTCGATTGTGTTTTACTATGCTGTTCTATGCCGAGTTTACGATTCACTTTGTCAAGGTTCTTTTGAATCTCACCAATATCTTTGCCAATTCTGGCAATGGTTTCATTTAAATTCGACGTATTCTTTTTCGCCATACTATTCACCCTTCGCCTGGTTGTATGTGCCGAGGTAATCAGTTTTAGCGAGATCATTTAATTTCTCTTCCTGTTCGTTGAGTTTGTTCGTAATGTCACTCAACTTCTGAGTAATTGCCTCAGGTACGCTAGATCCTTCTTTGAGTTTATCTCCGATTTCTCGAAGTGTATCAAGAGCAGCATCCACATCGACACCTAAAATCTCGACTTTTAACTCCTGTTTTGCCTTAAAAATGGCTTTCTGCAATTCGGATTTTACCACCCCCAAAGCTCTTCCGCTTTGAGTTTGCGCTTGATTTAACGCTTTAATATCTCGTCCGATCTGCTCAAAAGTTAAGATTAAGTTATTTTGTTTAGTCATTGTGTTTCCTTAAATTTTAGAAAGATTATATAAAGTTAAAAAGTCCACCTCTTCCTCCTGTTTTATTGGATTCCCCATTTCCACTATCGCAGTGATTTCAATGAGGGAGGCGATTTCTACCACGAGTGGTTGAGGTGTTTCTAGGGTGGCAATAATGTTGTCATTCATAGCTTATTCATAGCCGAGTAACATCAGGGGAGAGTTGAATCGCGCCTTCCAGTACTGTTCGCACCTTCCCAGCAATCATCATCTGCAGATCATATTCCGCTTCTAACCACCCCGCCTCCTGGGTGCTTCTCGCCGAAAAATGCAATACCAATACCCCTTGTTCACGGTCTGAGATTTCGATATTTTGCGCCACACTCGAAAGGGCTAACACCCGTTCACCTCGGCTGACGGCGTGTAGGTCTAATCGCTCAACCTGCGTTAAATCAAAAGGGATTTCTACACCTTCTTCATTACGTTGACGGAGCTTAACAACAAGGGAAATATCACCCCCTTGCTTGAGTTGAATATTCTTTCGGGTGATTTTCATTCCTGACCTCCTTGGCGATAAAACTCAGGGTACTGCTTGCGCTCAATCTCACTTTCATAGGCTTCTTTGCAATGGTTTTTATCGAAAAATAGCCCATTAACAACATGATAGAGAATTTTCCAGCGCCACTTTTTGTCGCCTTGCAAAATGTACTTACGGTAACAACGGCTAGAAATCGTTTCATCCGCATAACCAAAAGCAAGGGTATTGATAAATTGGTCAAGCCCGATAAAAACCTGTTTTAACCACTGTTTAAACGTCATTTACATTCTCCTTGTTCGCAGTAGGTAAAAAGAATGCCACCTCAATTGCCGCTACCGTTTCAAGCGTATTTGCTTGCTTTAACCGGTCTTCTAAGGCTTGCCGTTGCCCAGCCACTGTGGCGCCTAAAAGCTGATAACCGATGGCTTTTTCGTAGGCTTTTTCCCGCAAAATATCAAGGGGAATGCCTCGGGCGCTGGCAATCGTCTCTAACACTGGCGTCGGGCTTGTGGCATCCGCTTTCCACGCCTTCGCTTCGTTGGCTTGTTCCTGCCAAGTTTCCCGCTCAAAGTCGGGGGTGGTGTTGGTATCAGCAATCGCATCCACAAAGACTTGGGCTTGACGATTGATGTCCGCGAGTTTATTCGCCTTCGCTTGGGCTAACATGTCCGCTTGCTTGTCTTTGGAAAGCACCCATTTATTGCCATTCCATTCATGAAAATCACTTGGAGGCAAACCTTGCTCTATGATTTTTCCTTGTGTTAACACAGGGCGAATGAAAACTTGATCACACTCGACAGCCACTTCTTCACGACTAGCAAGATCATCAAGGTTAGGGGAAAGGTCGCAATTCCCTAAATAATGACCTTGTTTATCAAATAAATAATACATACGCTCCCCTCCTATTTAATCCCAATCACAATATAATTTGCTTCCGAATTATCATAACGTATGCCTGTTTTCGATTCGGTATGTGTTCCCCCTCGACTAATCACTCTTGCCACAACTCGGCGATTATTATCAACATAACACTCTGTACGCGTATTTTCTAAATCCGATTTTTTCACTCGGTCAATATTCACATCCGCTTTAATTGAAACTAACCAACGACATTGGTTTTGATTAAATCCTGATGGAAGAGGAAGGGTCGCGCCATTAGTGAGGGAACCTGAAATCACGGCAATATCACTTTTTTGTAATGCACTGCTTAAACGCTTCCCTTTGTTGGTTTGAAAATCCGGTGCAATAACATTCTTATTGAATTCTGCAGCATTCTGTTTTAGTGCGACATAAGTTTCATAAATGTAATGATAAAAATAGGCGTCATCTGATTCACTATTCTGAAAACCGATATACCAACCATGATTGCCCTTGCGTTTACCTCTTAAGAAACTGTTGGTTGTATCGATTTCTAAAATACCCCGTAACGTCCCGCCTTGTTGGGAAAGAACTTCTTCAAAAATAGCCAATGTGCCCGTCTTTTTAGGTATCTTGATTTGCGCTTCATTTTCCCAAGCGCTATTACGATAAATTATGGTACCAATATCATTGTTATTATGGGGCTTCGTTTCCAAAATGAATCGATACTTTGCATCATTCATCAGGTCAATCCCAGAATAATCCCCATTTCGAATTGTTATTCTGCCCGAAACTTCCCCACCTTGTTTAGAAAACCGGCTATTCGCATTGTCATTCACCGCCTTCACTGCCGCTGATGTCGCCACGGTATCGTTACTTGCCGAATTTGTCGCCGAGGACTTTTTACTATTCGGAATATAGTTGCTCAAATTTCGGTTCAGTGCATCGATTAAATCCTTCACTGTCTTAACCGCTTGGGGGTTGCTGCTTTATCTTCTGCATTGCTCCCAGTTTCAGAACTAAGTTGCACAATGCCTTTTTGGGTCAAACTCGCCAAGCTGTAATCACCCGCCCATTGAACCCAGTCGGCAGACATTGCGATGTCTGGGGATTTTTTCTTATTCGCTCTTAATGCACGATAAGTTTTACCTTGATGTTGAACAAATGCATGCTGTGGGTAATCTGTATTGGCGCTCCACTCTGGCAAACCGCGTTGGAGGTGGTATAACAATGCCTCATCTAGGCGTTTAAACAGAAAATTAAACCATTCCATTGGTGGAATACCTTGGGTTTGCTCAAAAGAAATTCCCCAACCTCTGGTAAGATTGGGGAATGTTTGAACTTCGTTATCTTTGGCAGAACTTGCGAAGATCTGCTCATCAGGTCTTTTCATTACGGGCATAGTCTCATCCTATAACATAGTGAAAATTTACCCCTGCTTGACGAGGGAGTATATCTAAATGCTCAATGGCATAACGCTTAAAGGCGTTAAGAGTATTAGCGGAAATGTAAATCGAAACGGTCATATCGTAGTTATCTTCTGCATTGCTGTTTTCTCCAAATAAAAAACGGCCGCTTCGATAATATTCGGTAGCGTGCCCGTTTGGTAATTCTTCAAAATTCGGCATTTTATTAAAAATCGGTAATCCTCATCGCTTAATCGCACTGAATCCGCTAGTGGATCACGCCCGACGATACCACTCACCACCCCCTTGCCGTTGTCGGCTAAAACTCAACGCCAATGGGCTGTCTTTAAATCCAAAGAATTTCCTTAGCGCATAAACCATTTAATACGCGAAATTGCCCGATATGGCGACCGATCACATCTAAAATTTTCCCCGTTGCTGTCTCAATATTTAGCACATCTGGCAAGGTAGATAAAAGCTGAAAAGGCCCAGCAAAAGCCACCTCTAACAATTGAATGGTCGCTAACGCCTTAGTTTTTTTGGTATTGCCAAATTAATAAATCAGAATACGCCATTAACGCACCTCAATATGGATATTTTCAGGCAAAAAGCGCGCAATTTCTCGGGAGATAATGCAATATTGCCTTTCCACCAAGGAATGGCTGTTTCGCCCAATTTTTAGTGATTGCACCCAAAATCCCCCAACCGTATTAATTGGCGTATAAAGACGAGATAAATTCACATTCTCGCAATCTTAAAAGGGAGTGCACTAATTGCCTGTTTAACGCCTTCGTGATCGATTTCAGTAAAATCCTTATCTCTCACAACTACAGTACTCAGATGAATATCAACTTGTTTGGCTTTGTCAAAACGAATCAGGCGTTCTTTTTCATTATGTCGAATGCGAATTTCTGTCTCGCCTTTCATTCCTGTGCCACCACCTTTGTTATGATAAATTACCTGGGCAATTTGCTGTTCATCGCCACCTAAAACAATGACATTAATCGAATGCGGGGGAAGTTGATTTTTATCTGTCTCTGCTAAATTATTTTCCAGAATGCTGACTTGGCGAATTTTTCCTTCGAGTGATGAAACAGAGTTTGTGGCATTACGAGAACGGCTTAGAAAAAAACGTTGGCGTAATTCGATATCGCTCTCTTCTTCCGCCCCAATTTGACTTTCTGTTTGAGTAGTAACTGAATGTAAACCAAAAGTGATCGTTTCTATTGTCATTGCTGTGTGGACGGGAACATTAAATGCTCCCAATTCTTCACTGCGAAAGTCCGCTTTCGCTGAACCTTGGGCATTGAGCGTCACGCTATTTTGTAATACCCAGCGTGTTTTGGTCGTGTCCGAAATAATGACCCCAGCCGGAATAGTGGCGAGTGGCTCGCCTGTTAAAACGACCGCAGGTAAATAGCTATATTTTGCTTTTCCACGCACTAGCCCCGCATAAGCCACTCGCTGCTCAAGCCAAGCGCCGGAAGCTAAATCGGGGTCAATTTGACGGTAAGCGTTTTCTAATAATTCATTCTGATCCATGACCATTTGTGCTAACAACCCGACTAATTGGCCATCTGGGCTATCTGGGGAGAGATCAATATTCTGCCCGTAGATTTGTCGAAAGCCTTGGCTGATACGCTCGACGACTTCATCAAGACGATCAATTTTCGTTAATTTCACTCATACTCAATTTCCTTGATAGCTGACTTGGTGGGATTGTTGATATTCATCGAGGTAGCTAACTTCAATCAGTAAAATACGGGTATTGGTCAGTGTAGCGTGATAATTTGTAATTGCTGTACACCTTCCGTTTGCAGTACGCACCCTTTAACCTCTCGCTCAATTCTTGCCCAATCAATCCGTTCCATCATCTCGAACCACGGCAATCCATGTTCAAGATCTAAAAACCAATCACCCTCAAATGACTTTTCACTCGCTGAGCAACACTTTCAGACTGTGAGGCATAATTCCCCAAGCCTTGCCCAAAAGTCCAATCATGTTCTGCATCTAATCGTCTTACTCTCATAGTGGGGTTCCTGTTTGTTTATTACCACTCTCTACACCGCTATGGGTATGGGATTTTCCAGAAATTCCTCCGGCAGTTACATCTACCGAACCAATAATATTTTTTTGCCATCACTTGACGGTAGTTGAACCCTGTTGATTGGTATTACCAGTATGAACAATATCGCCTTGAATCGTGATTTTGCCCTTCTAGCCGAATGAACGTGGCACCATCAAGTGTTTGTAAAGACAGACCGTTTGTAAAAAAGCCTTTAACCGCATTCGGCACTGAACAAATTCCTGGGATAAACATCCCATCGGAGAGATCATGAAATCGAATATCTAACGGCTCACTGGCATGCCCCGATTGCCACCAGCCATCAATACAGCGTTCACTAAAAATCACCATACCTTCATCTCCCGCTTGTAAAGGAAATGTCACACAAAAACCACCACCCCGAGGGTAGCTCACCGGCACATCGACAAGGGGAGGAATATCGACTTTCTGATTATCCATTAAGAGTTGCTTAATCTGCACTGCAAGTGTGACCGTTTGATTAGCTGGGTTAAAGGTCACCACTTTAGCTGGCAATGCCGTGTGGATTTGTTTCTGAGCTTGCTCAATTTGAGCATCTGTTGCGGTTTCGGGCGTGGCATTGAAGTAGTCATAGTTTTTCATTGTATCGTTACTCTTTACAAATTTGTTATTTAGTGTATAGTTCTCTATACAGTCAGGAGCAAAAATGATTTTATCTTTTAGGCATAAAGGGCTCGAAAAAATTCTTTAAAACGGGTTCAACAGCAGACATTCAAGCCAAGCATGCAAACCGTTTAAATTTACAGTTATCCTTTCTAGATGCGGCAAAATCCCTCTCTGACATCCAGGTCATTGATTGGGATTTGCACCCGCCTAAAAGGTAATCTAAAAGATCATTGGTCAATTAAAGTCAATGGCAACTGGCGATTAACCTTTAAATTTGAGAATGGACATATCGAAGT
>LVZB01000023.1 GCA_023101485.1 Pasteurellaceae bacterium Macca
TCCTGCTCTTGCTAAACATGTATCAATTAAACCAAGTGGTAAACGTCTTATTGGTTTACCAATGAATGTTGAATACAAAGCCTTAGCCGCAGACGGAAAAACGGCTCAAGGGTTATCGCCAGTTCTTGCGATTTTGGATGAAGTTGGACAGGTCCAAGGTAGCCAATCTGCGTTCGTCGATGCAATTACTACCGCACAAGGTGCACATAAAAATCCGCTTTTACTCACAATCAGTACACAGGCAGCAAACGATGGCGATTTGCTGTCGATTTGGATTGATGATGCAAAAAACAGTAATGATCCCCATACCGTTTGCCATGTTTATAGTGCCGATAAAGATTTAAAGATTACCGAACCGAAAGCATGGAAACAAGCAAATCCCGCCTTAGGTGTTTTTCGTAGTGAAGAAGATATTCGTAAACTCGCAGACAAAGCCAATCGCATGCCAAGTTTTGAAAATACATTTCGAAATCTAAATCTTAATCAGCGAGTGAGTACAGTTTCAACATTCGTCAGTATTTGATGTTTGGAAAGAGAATGGTAACGAACAGCAAAACCCTGATGGTTTAACTGTTTATGGTGGTCTTGATTTGTCTGCTCGTACCGATTTAACAGCGTTAATTCTTACGGCGAAGGATTTTAACGGAAAAGTCAATGTTTATTCGTATTTTGGACGCCAGAACAAGGTTTAGAAGATAGAGCTAAGCGGGATCGTGCTCATTATGATGTTTGGGCAAAAAGGTTTTATTCGAACAACACGGGTGCAACTGTCGATTATGGGCACGTCGTGCGAGATATTGCGGAAATTTTAAGTGATTTTGATATTGCTGCAATCGCTTTTGACCGTTGGCGGATTGATATTTTCAAAAAGGAGATGGAACTTCAAGGCGTCAATTTGCCCTTAGTCCCATTTGGAGGCTTTATGTCTCCAAGCGATGCTTTGGAAAGTGATTTGCTCAATGGACAGTTATGCCATGGAATGAACCCTGTTTTAACAATGTGTGCGGCAAACACCGTTATTACCAAAGATCCGGCAGGTAACAGAAAATTTGAGAAACACAAGGCAACAGGAAGAATTGACGGAATGGTGGCTTTAGCTATGGCCCGTGGCATATCTGAAACAGCGGAAGCACCGCAAAATATTGATTTATTTTTACAGGACATCATCATTGCATGACAACTTTAAATGATAAAAACTGGTGGTCTCGATTTTATGATCGCATTTTTAGTGGTGGGAAGCGGTTAGATAAAGGCACATCTATTGAACCTTTTATCAGTCAGTCAACCGGGACAGGCACTACTATTGATGCCGAAAAAGCATTAAACTCTCTGCGGTATGGGCTTGCATTCGGATTCGAAGCCAAACTATCGCATCACTCTCTCTCCATTTAAAAGGCCAAGATCGTCAAATTGCCCTAAAGCATGAACTGTACAAGATTATTCATGACTCCCCAAACGCAGATATGTGTTCAAGTGAGTTTTGGGAAGCACAAATTGCCAATCTCGATTTGTGGGGCAATTCGTACAGCAGAATAAATAGAATTGGCAGTCGTGTTATTTCGCTTGATATTCTTGATCCTCAATATATGAGAGTTAAGCGAATAATAACGGTGAGATTACGTATATCTACACAAAGAGAATGCGATAGTGGAGAATATTCTGAGTATGACATTCTTCATTTCAGAGGGTTTACCACTGGATGGGCTAACAGGTCTATCACCAATCAGTTATCAAGCACACTGTATGGGATGCAAATTGATGCGAACAATGCGGCCTCAAAAGCATTTAGAAATAATTTGAAAGCGGGAGGTTTCCTTAAACGGGAGAAAGAATTCTAAATACTGGAACAGCGTAAAATGATCGGGAAGCCTTGTCGGAATTTGGCAGTCCCGAAAATGCGGGCAAGTGGATGATACTAGAAGCGGGGATGGAGCCCGCTAATATGTCAGGTGCTTGGATAAATCCACAAGATGCCCAGTTATTAGAGAGCCGTTATTTTGGAATCGAAGAAATCTGCCGTGCTTTTGGCGTTCCTCCTCAGTTGATTTATAGCACAGATAAATCGTCTTCATGGGCTTCTAGCGCTGAGCAGATTAATCAGAATTTCCTGACTTATTCGCTCAATCCTACATTAAAGCGTATTGAACAGACAATTTCGCGGAAATTACTTAAGCCCGAAGATCGTGATAAATATTATCCAATTTTTATCGTTGAAGGTTTACTTCGAGCCGATAGTGCAGGAAGAGCCAGTTTTTATACCGCATTGCTGCAAAATGGTGTAATGACAAGAAATGAAGTTAGAGCACTTGAAAATCTACCGCCAATTGATGGTGCAGATCAGCTAACAGTACAGCTAAATCTCACGTCTATTGACAAAATTGGAAAAGAAGAAAATGACATTTAAAACAAAAGACCTTTTTTTCAAGGCAGAAGCCGTCCAAGAAGACGGCTTTTTTTGTGGCTATTGTAATACATTTAATGTGAAAGATAGCTATGGGGATATAGTAAAAAAGGGGCATTTTTAAACTCAATTCAGGGTTGGAATGCACAAAACAAAATGCCACCGGTGCTTTGGAATCATGATTGGAATCAGCCAATCGGTGTGTGGATCTCACTTAAAGAAGATGAAAAAGGGCTTTACGGTGAAGGTCGCTTACTTGTCAACGAAGTGGCACGCGCTAAAGAAGTTCATGCGCTGATGGTTGCCGGTGCAATTGACGGCTTATCTATCGGTTACCGTTTGAATAAGTGGAGATATGAAGAGAAAGATGATGCCTTAGAACTGCTTGAAATCGACTTGAGAGAGATCTCAATCGTTACCTTCCCAGCGAATGAAGAAAGTCGAGTAGAGGTGGTTAAATCAGCCTTATCTAGAGGTAGTTTGCCAACATTATCGGAATTTGAAAAAGCCCTGAGAGATTTAGGGTTTTCAAAAACGCAAGCAACGATTGTTGCTAGTCACGGCTTGCGCAAATTGATTCAGGGCGAGCCTGAAAAAGAACAAATTAGCAACGCATTAAACATTTTAAAATCAATCAATGGAGAACATTAACCATGTCTGAACAAGAGAAAAATGTAGAACAGCTTGCCACTGAGTTGAAAAAAGCCACGGATTCAGTCAATGCCTTAGGAGAAGAGCTGAAAGGAAAAATGGCGAACGGTGAAAAAGGATTGGGCGATTTGAAAGGTCGTGTAGATGAAGCGCTAACCAGTCTAAATGAAACAAAAACACGCTTAGATGAAATCGAGCAGAAAATAACACGACGAGGTGGTGGTTCAACATCAGAGAAGTCATTAGCTCAGCGATTAATTGAAACTGAACAATTCAAACAGTTTGCAGAAGATCCTCGTTCTGGGAAATCAGCAAAATTATCAGTAAAAGCCACAATTACAAGCTTAACAACGGATGCAGCAGGTTCTGCGGGTGCATTAGTTGTTGAGCAGCGAGTACCTGGTATTGTCGCCCCCCAAATCAGCAATTAACTATTCGTGATTTGTTAATGTCAGGATCAACAGATAGTAATGCAATTACTTATGTTCGTGAGAAATTATTTACAAACAGTGCTGCAGCCCAAGCCTCTGAAGGCGCTAAAAAGGCACAGTCTGATCTTCAGTTTGAAGAAGTTACAACAGGAGTAAAAACCTTAGCGCATTTCGTTAAAGCATCTCGTCAAATTCTTGATGATGCGTCAATGTTGCAAAGTTATATTAACGGTCGATTGGCTTATGGGCTAAAACTTGTTGAAGATCGCCAGTTGTTAAACGGTGACGGTTCAAGTGGCGGATTAACAGGTATTATGAATGCCGCTAAATCTTTTGCCGACCCCGCTAAACTAAAAACTTACTCAATTATTGATCAGCTACGCTTAGCACAGCTACAAGTGATTATGGCTGAATATCCCGCAAGTGGTTTTGTATTAAATCCCGTTGATTGGGCTAAGATTGAGTTGGAAAAAGATACGATTGGTCGCCATATCATCGGTAATCCACAAAGTTTGGCGCAACCTACATTATGGGGAGTGCCAGTTGTGCAGACTCAAGCGATGGCTGCTGGGACTTTTTTAACGGGTGCATTTAATTTAGCTGCCCAAATTTTTGATCGACAAAGTTTAGGTATCGCAGTGGCAACAGAAAATGAAGATGACTTCGTGAAAAACTTAGTGACAATTCTTTGTGAGGAGCGTTTAGCTTTAGCAATTTATCGGCCGGATGCTTTTGTGAAAGGAAGCTTAGCAGCAAAAGCTTAGTATCTTAAACCCCCGTGTAAATCGGGGTTTTTCTTTTTTAAGGTTCGAAATGTTAGATTTAAGACTGGTAAAGCTACATTGTCGGGTGGATGGCGATGAGGATGATGAATTATTGAAATCATTCATTAATTCAGCGACGGGCTTTATACAATCGCAACTTAATCGTGGTTTGTATGAGGAACGAGTGCCTGATGATGATCTTAATGGCATAGTGATTAACGGTCCTATTCGCCAAGCAATGTTGATGACTATTGCACATTGGTATGAGAATCGTGAAGCGGTATTTACGGGGGCTATTACCAAGGAAATTGAATTTGGCACTTGGCGATTGATTCAACCCTATCGAATTATGGGGGTTTAATGCACATCGGAAAATTACGTCACCGCATCACATTACAGCAACCATTCGAGACCCAAAATGATTACGGCGCATTCGTCACAACGTGGCAAGATGTCTCGACCGTATGGGCAGAAATCAAGCCAATTTCGGGGCGAGAATATTTCTCAGCTCAACAGGTGCAGTCAGAAGTCAGCACGCAAATTTGGATTCGGTACCGTAAAGGTATTGTTCCAACAATGCGAATTGAACACAACGGCAAGCACTATGAAATTATTTCGGTATTAAATTACCAAGGGTTAAATAAAGCACTTCAATTGATGTGTAAGGAAATAGCTTATGGCTAATTTAACGGTAAAAATTGCTGGCTTGAAGGAATTGGAGCAAGCAATGCAAGGATTAGGTCGGAAAACAACGAATAAACTTGCAGCTAAAGCGATGCGTAAAGGTGGGGCAATAATTCGAGATCAGGCAAGAGCTAACGCACCAGTATTGAAAGAAAAATTGCCACATCGTAAACGTGGTACTCTAAGAAAGTCGATTGTAGCAAGCACTAAGCCAAATAAAGATGGATCTGTTCGTACGATTATTTTTGTTCGAACTCTTAAAACCAATAAGATTATTGAATTTAAGGGGAAAACAGGAAAAAGTGGCACGTATAACCCAAATGATCCCTTTTATTGGCGGTTTGTTGAATTTGGCACAAGCAAAACACCGGCTAAGCCATTCTTACAGCCTGCTTTTAAGTCTAAAAAAGAACAGGCATCGCGAGAAATTCTCACGACTTTGCGTGATGACATATTACGGGAAGCTAAAAAATGATTCAGCAACAATTATTTAACGCCTTGAAGCAGTTGGTTTCAGGGCGTTGTTTTTATGAAGTCATTCCTGATACTAATCAGACATACCCTGTTATTGTGTATCAATTCCCGACTATTTTGCCTAATTCCGCCTTAGAAGACGGTGATTTAGATGATTTTACAGTCCAAATTGATATTTACAGCCCAAATCCAGACGATATTTTTGCACTACGCAAGCAAATTTTTACCGCCCTTGCGGAAAATTTTGATTTTGCTGAACGTGAAAATGATTTTAGTGATTATGAACCTGACACCAAGCTACATCGTCGGGTCATAACTTATCAAATTGCTTACGGAGAATAACCACTATGGCAACAAAAACTACCCCATTTCAAGGAACAAAATTCTATTTAGGCACAGGCTTAACCGCTGAAAAAGCCATTACTGCTTGTACTGTTTCGCCTAATGCAACCATTACCGCCGCTGGACACGGTGCGAAAGCTGGCGATTTTGTAAAAATCACTGGCTTAGGCTCACTCGATGGCTTTTACCCTGTTAAATCTGTTGCTAGCGATGTTTTGACATTGGCAAGTGAAGTAGATTGGACAGCTCAAGATAAACCCACTAATTTCACCACGGCGAAAGTCTCCGTAGTGAAATGGTCGTCAAACTTTTGTGCGATTAAAAACATTGAAGGTGATGGTGATACATTAAGTGAAGAAGATGTCACTACAATGTGTTCCGAAGGCACAGAAACCGAAGCGGGCGAAATTGAGTACGGCTCAATTAAACTCACATTCTTCTATGCGCCAGCAACGTCCATGCAGTCAGATCTTCGCAAAAAATTCTTTGCGAAAGAAACCTTCCCGTGGATGATGGTGTTAAAAAATGCCCAAGGCTCGTTATACGGCACGGGGTTCATTCAAACCTCACCAAACTGGAGTGGTGAAGTAAAAGGTAAATTTGAATCCGGCGTAACGATAAAAAAATCGAAACGTGATTATCATTTGCCTGTTTCAGCATAATTTTCATAAAAGCAGACCGCTTGTTAGGCGGTCTTCCTTCTTAAATATAAAGAGAGTGTAAAATGACTATTGGTACTCGTGAATCATTATTGGCAGAAAATAAGCCAAAATTAAAAAAAATGACCATTGGCAATGCGGAATATTTTATCCGTGAATTTAATGTTGGTGATATGAACCGCAGTTTGTATGGTCAGCAAAAAGTCATGTGTGAACTCGCTGAAGCACAGGGAATTGAATTAAATTATGATGATCCTGAAGAATTAGTAAAACAGCTGAGTAAAGTCTATGATCCATATCGTTTAGCTCGTAACTTAGCGATTCGTTTATGTGACGAAAATGGCAATAACCTCTTTGATTTTGAAAATACAGAAGATTTGGAAGCCTTATCATGCCTTGATAAATCTGTTTCAGAAGAATTAAGCCGTGCATTGATGGAAGAACAGCCAAAAAACTCACAGACCGACGCAAGTTCCAAATCATATTAAGCCTTGCGTTGGGCAAAACATTAAATGAAATCGAAGAGATGCCCGAATCACATTTCCAAGAGTATATGCTGTTTTATGAAGAACAGCCTTTCGGCTTGTGGCGTGAAGATTACCGTACAGCACAGATTTCGCATTTGCTGTCGGCAATTCATCGTGTTCCTAAGCAAAAAGCAATTACACTCAATGATTTAATGCCATTCTTTGACGATAAGAATAGCGTTGAAAATGATGAAGATGACGGCTCAGAATCCTATCTAGCAAATAGGTAAATTAGTATTGATGAATCGTTTTGTAAGTAATATAATCAATCCCAATATTATTGGATATAAGGAATATAAAATGCTTGATTTCATTAAATTTTGGGCAAAATTCTTTTTTATAATGCTCATTTCATTGGGAGCTATATTCTTATTATTCTCTATTGATTTCAGTTATATTCTTGCTTTTTTCAGTGTGTTTGCCGTATTTTTCTTAGTACGTTTAACAATAGTTGTTATGCAAACTAATAAGTATTATGACAATTTAGAAAAAGCAGAAAAAGAAAAAGCTCGTGTAAAATACGTCATTATTAAATAAAATAATAAATTCCAAATAAGCCCGCATTGTTGCGGGCTTTTTTATTGGGGGAATATGTCATCATTAGGTGGTTTGAATATTAGTTTGAACTTAGAAACAGTTCAATTTCAGCAAGGATTGAATAAATCCGCTTATCAATCACAAAAATTTGCTCGCCAATTTGAGGCTAATTTCTCTGCTGCACAAAATAGAGTAAGACAATTTTCCGAACGTACAACCCAATATTTGAATAATATTGAACGTGCTGCGATTGCTATAAATAAAACGACTAATAAGACTTTTTGGGCGAGTATTGCTAATTTTGCAGGTAATAATCTATCTTCTGCTATCACTCAAACACTTCAATATGCGGATAGTTACACCGAATTACAAAATCGTATGCGGTTAGTTACCGATACTCAAAATGACATGGTCACGGCAACGAATATTGTCTTTGATATTTCATTGAGGACCAATCAAGCGGTCGGGGCTACATCAGAAGTTTATCAACGTTTTGCAAAAAATGCTGAAACACTCAAAATTAACCAACAACAGGTGGCGGAATTAACCGAAACGGTATCAAAAGCCGTTGCAATGTCTGGTGCAAGTGCCGCCTCTGCTGAAGCAGCTCTGATGCAATTTGGGCAAGCGATGGCAAGTGGCGAGCTGCGTGGAGCTGAACTTAATTCTGTGATGGAACAAACGCCTGCATTGGCACAAGCGATTGCTGATGGTCTTGGTGTATCGGTTGGTGCATTAAAAGAGATGGGGAAAAATGGGGAGCTTCAAATTTCAAAAGTTATTGATGCTCTCCAAAAAGTTAAATCGTCCGTTGATTCAGATTTCGAGAAACGAGTCAAAACATTATCAATGTCTTTCACGAATCTCGAAACATCAATGATTCAATTTGTAGGGCAAGTAGATACGGCTTATGGTGTGACTCAAAAACTTGCCGAAGGTGTTGAATTTGTTGCCGACAATCTTGAAGATTTAATTAAAGTTTCTACTGCATTTGTCGGTGCCTTAGCGATTGGGCATATCAGCAAATATACTGTCGAACTTGCTAAGAAGGGTATCCAACACGCACAAAACACGATTGCTGTTACACGAGAAACACAGGCTATTTATGCGAATGCCGTTGCTTTACGCCAGGCGGCACAAACAGAAATGGCAAGTCTTGCGGCTCAATTACAATTAGCTCAATCGGAGAAGACACGATATGTTTTGCGTGAGCAAATGAAAGTTCAGTCGGCACAGATTATTGCTTTAGCAGAGGCAGAAGCTACCGCAAAACGTAATTTAGCTGCGGCAACGAATTTAGCGAGTAAAGCTGCACGAGGGTTGGAAAGTGCAATGGCATTGCTTGGAGGGCCTGTTGGCGTGGTAACAATTGCAGCAAGCGCATTATTTTATTTTTCAAGCCAAGCCGATGCAGCAAGACAGAAAGCTCTAGATACCGCAGGAGCAAATGACCGTTTAAAAGAAAGTTATGAGGGGCTGAGCGCTGCAGCGTTATCGCTTAGAATTACTGAACAGCAATCAGCGTTGGAGAATTATCAAAAACAAATTCAACAACTTCAGGCTGATATTTCTTCATTAGAATCCAACTGGTTTACATCAGGCTTGCCTATTCCCGAAAGTGTGAAGAAAGAAATTGGAGAGTTGACGGATAAAATTGCCATTTTAAAAGAAAATGCCAACATTGATTTTTCTGTACTTGAGAATCAACTTGATGCCTTAGCTAAAGCGATGATTTCCAGTGGCAAGAGTATTGAAGACGTCAGAGAGAAATTTAAGTTGTTAGGCATTGATTCTAACGAAACGGAATGGATTATTGCAGGCCTTCCTACGGTACTAGAGAATACTTCAAGTAGTGCGAATACCGCGGCTCAAGCCACGATTGATTTTGCAAAAGCACAAAAAGCGTTACAAGAGAAATCTGATGATTTACGAGTGCGTCTTGAAGTGCTTACTTTAAAGAATAAAGGGCATGCCAAAGCTTCTTACGTTCTTGCTGGACTTTACAATCTTCTTGGTGAAAAAGGTGCGGAGTATTCAAAGGTTCTCAATGCGATTGCGCAGGGTGATGTCGCAGCCGCTCAAAGTGCGGCGACCGCTATTAATCTTTCTGCGGAACAACTGCAAACCATGCTTAACATGGGAAAACAAATTGAACAGTTATTTGATGTTGAGCAAAAGACAATCAAGGTTGAAGCAGAGATTAAAGAAAAGGCGTTGAGCACTAAAAAAACAAAATTACCTAAACAGAAAAAATCAAAAAATAGTGGCGAAAATGCGCGTGAAAATTGGCTTTCATTCTATGATGAATTACGCAAAAAAAGCGGTTCAAGTCTGAATGAAATCAATCTTGAAGAAAATCGCATGTTCCAACGCCTTGAAGAACATATGAAAAAAGGTGTGGTTTCACATATCGAATATGAGACGGCTAAAACCGCGATCACACAAAAATTTGCGAAAGAACGCTTGGAATTAGCGGGTAAATACGCCCCTGAAAAGCTACTCTCCGCAAATTTAAAAGATGAATTAGCGACTATTCAGGAATTACGTAAAGCCGGCCAATTAACTGACAGCGAATATCAAATTGCAGAACAGCAATTAAAATTTGATTATGCTCAAAATAAATCACAGCAAGCTATTACGCCGTCAGATCAAGTGCGAGGTATTTATGATTCTGAACAAGAGGCAAAAAATCAGCAAACACGAGAATTGGCACAACTTCAATCATTTTACGATCAAAAGTTAATGACTGAAGAAGAATTCCAAAAACGTAAACAACAACTCATTGCGAATTATGAAAATGAACGCTGGCAAAAAGAAATGACGCAATACGCGACAGGGCTTAATGATCTAGGTGGTGCTTTTGGTACTCTCGCTTCTGCTGTTGAGCAATCTGCCGGAAAACAATCGGCTGCTTACAAAGCAATGTTCGCCGTATCAAAAGCCTTTGCGATTGCTGAAGCGACAGTAAAACTTTCTCAAGCGATTGCTCAAGCAATGGCGGCGCCCGATTCTCTTACTCCCGTGCAGAAATTTGCCAATATGGCAGCAGTTGCATCCGCCGGAGCAAATGTGATTTCTCAGATTACCAGTGTTGCTTTTGCGAAAGGTGGACATGTACAGGGGGCAGGAACTGGCACAAGTGATTCAATTCTTGCCAGGTTGTCTAACAATGAATTTGTCATGACATCTCGTACTGTCGATCACTACGGTATTGGCTTTTTGAATGCACTCAATCAGCGACGTTTGCCTAAATTTGCAAATGGAGGGCATGTTGGTGGACGTTCTCCGAGTTACACTGGTTTATTTAATGGTGATACAAGTGGACAAAATAATGAAGTTACGATCACAATCAACATTGATAGTAATGGCAATGAAGAAACTACAGTAGAACAAAAAGCCGCTCAAGGTAAAGAGCTTGCTGCAGCAATTCAAGCGAATGTTATTGAAGTGTTGAGAAAGCAACGTCGCCCTGGTGGTTTGCTTGCATAGGAGAATGTAATGTCATTAAAAACATTACCTTGGTGTCCACAACCAGGGTACTCAGTGGAAGAAGAGCCACGGCGTAAAGTGCTTAATTTCGGTAATGGCTATCAACAGAGAATAGAATCAGGGATCAATACACTTCTTCGGAAATATTCTGTTACCTTCAAAATTCGTCATAACGAATCTGTGCAATTCCGTAACTTTATGAAAGAACATGGTGGAATTCGTGCCTTTTACTTTAGAGATGTAGCACTTGGAGGGGAATTAGTTAAGGTGATCTGCACTAAATTCCCTCGTTCAATAACTAAAACACATACGACGTTTAATTGTGAATTTGAGGAAGTGGTTTGATGCCAAAAGATCTTCCAACAAAAATGGTTCAGAAATTGCCTAAATTAGAGCAAGATGCATTGATTGAATTATGGGAGATTGATCTACGCCATATTTCACACAATCAGAATCCAGAAAAAAAGGGCGAATTATATCGCTTTCATGATGGCTTAAATCAAAGCCGAACGAATATCTGGTGGCAAGGGCAAGAGTACCAAGCCTATCCAATTAAAGCTGAGGGATTTGAAATATCAGGGCAAGGTCCCAGTTCTCGCCCTACATTGACAGTGTCTAATCTTTATGGGCTCATTACTGGGATAGCCGCGAATCTGGGACAAGGCGTCGGTGGTAAAGTGACGCGCCGCTTAGTTTATGCCCAATTTTTAGATGCTAAAAATTTTCCCAACGGGAAAAACAGTCAAGCCGATTCTACACAAGAAGCGGTGAGTTATTTCGTTATTGAGCAATTAAAAAACCTTGATGATGAACAAGCTACTTTCGAACTTGCTTCACCAGCGGAAACGGATAATGCCAGAATTCCACTTTTAATGATCACCTCAGATGTGTGCATTTGGCAATATCGTTCTGCACAATGTGGATACACAGGTGGACCTGTGGCAGATGAATTTGATAAACCCACTAAAGATCGTAAAAAAGACAAATGCTCACATTGCATTCGTGGCTGTAAGCTACGCTTTGGCGAAAATGCCACATTACCATTTGGCGGTTTCCCGAGTACGACACAATACGGAAATTAAAATGAAAATAGACGACCAAACAAGAAAAGAAATTCTAGCTCACGCTAGACAATCAGAACCGCAAGAATCTTGCGGTTTTGTTATTTCTATTGCTGATGGATTGTATTATTTCCCTTGTAATAATGTGGCAGATGACCCCGTGAATTACTTTGAAATCTCGCCTGATGAATTTATTCAAGCTGAAGGGCTAGGGCGCATCGTTGCCTTAGTTCATTCACACCCTGATTCTGAACATGCACTTGGTTTACCTTATCTCTCCACAGCAGACCGTGAATGCCAATTACGTACGGGATTAGATTTTTGGCTTGTTGTGAGTGGTGAAATTCGATGTTTCCGTGCTATACCACCGTTATTAGGGCGCAAGTTTGAGAACAACAAGCAAGACTGCCGAAATATTCTGCTTGATTGCTATGCGCTATCCGGCATTGAATTGCCCGATCATTCCACCTATGAATTTAATTGGTTTGAATCGGCTAATTTATACGAAGAAGGCTTAATACGTTGCGGTTTCGAAAAATTGCCTTTTGATGAAACGCCTCAGCTTGGCGATGTTGTTTTAATTAAAGTGGGAGCAGATGTTGCTAATCACGCAGGCGTTTATCTTGGGGAGCAAATGATGATACATCATAGCGAAAGCCGTTTATCAGCTCGTGTGCCCTATGATGGTTTTTGGCTAAATGCTACACATTCAATTTGGAGACATTCACAATGGCAAAAATTACATTTCACGGCGATCTTAAACGATTTGCAGATAAACCGTTCGAGCTTGAAGTAACTTCTTTTAAAGAGTTAATGAGTGGCTTACTTACCCAAATTAAAGGGTTAATCCAATATTTACGACAAGGCTATTATAAAGTCCGTATTGGATCAAAATACTTAAATGAGGATAAAATTAAAACAAGTCCACTCTCGCTCAGTAAAGATTGCATAGTCCATTTTACACCGGTCATTTCAGGAGCAGGTAAGGCTGGCGGTATTATTCAAGTTGTTGCAGGTGTTGCTCTAATTGCTGCGGCATGGTGGAATCCGTTAGGGTGGAGCACTGCGACAGCGTTAGCAGTGGGGTTTACGGGAGCGTCAATGGCGCTTTCAGGTGCAATTACGCTTTTGGCAAAACCGCCAGACATATCAAACCATTATGAAAACAGTGAAAAGAAGCAAAGTACCGCTTTCTCTAATTTACGTAATCTTACTCCACAAGGTCGTCCTATTCCTATTCTTCTTGGCAAGATGATGACAAGCATTGTGTTGATTTCACAGGGGGTTGAGGCTTTCGATGATAATTTAGAAGAGAAATTAGAAAAATGATCAAATCATAGTAAATGGAATAAATTCGAGTATTGAATAAATGTGTAAATAAAAGGTGCATCTAAATTATTAGATGGGAATAAGTGTTAGACACAATCTGAAATTTTCATTATTAATTCGCGCTATATAAGTCCCTTAGTATCAGGGGCTTTTTTTATTGGAGAAAAATCATGGGTGGCAAATCTGGCGGAGGCGGCCATACGCCTTACGAAGAACCAGACAATCTGAAGTCAGGCCAGTATTTACGGGCAATAGGACTTATTTCGCTAGGTCCAATAAAAGGGGGGATAAATGGCGTCCCTACTTTTAAAGAGCTCTATTTTGATAATACGCCAGTTCAAAATGAAGACGGGTCATTTAATTTCCCAAATGTTGAAGCAGAATATCGACTTGGGACACAAGATCAAACTCCACTTAAAGGTTTTGATTATTCAGAGCGTGAAGTGACGGTCAATGCTGAAGTTAAACAAAAAGCCCAAATTACGCGTACTGTTATTGATGCAGATGTTACACGCCTTAGATTGACGATTGGTGTAAATGCTCTGTTTAGCCAAAATGATCAAGGTGATACCTATGGTTCACAGGTTGACTTTGAGATTTTAGTTAATGGTCGTTATATTCAAGGGCAGAGCATTAAGGGAAAATCGAGCTCACGTTTTTTTCGTAGTTACATTATAGACAAGCTCCCTCCAGTCCCATTTACGGTGACAGTTAAGCGTATTACTGAAGATTCTAAAAGCCAACGTTTACAAAATTCCACACATTGGATCAGTTATACTGAGATAATTGATACAAAATTATCTTACCCTAATATGGCGCTGATTGGCTTGCGTTTAGACTCGAGATATACGCCTAATTTCCCCAATGTGAATATTTTATTACATGGTGCCGAAGTCCTTGTACCTGATAGCTATAACCCACAAACACGCCAGTATGAAGATGGAATTTGGAAAGGTGGCTTTAAGCGTGCTTGGACGGATAATCCCGCATGGCACTTTTACCATCTTTTAACCGATCAGCTTTCGGGTTTAGGTAAACGCCTTGGCGATTATGGCTTGGATAAATTCCAACTTTATCAAATTGCAAAATATTGTGATGAATTGGTTGATGATGGGTATGGCGGAAAAGAACCACGTATGACCTCACATATTTGGATGACCTCTCAGCGAGAGGCTTATTCAGTTGTGTCTGATATGGCTTCTGTTTTCCGTGCCATTGCAGTGTGGAATGGTACGCAATTTACCGCGATCCAAGATAGACCATCTGATCCAGTTTGTACTTATAGCCAGTCTAATGTTATTGGTGGCAAATTTACTCGCCAATTTGCAGCACAAAAAGCCATATATACTGCTGTAGAAGTCGAATATATTGATGAACGAAATCAATATCAAAAAGCGATTGAATATGTGGCGGATGACCTGATGATCGCACGCTATGGATACAACGTTAAGAAGATTACCGCATTTGCCTGTACGAGCCGCGGGCAGGCTCGCCGTTATGGTAAGTGGGTGCTAGAAACTTCACGCCTTGAGCAATGTACAATTAATTTTAGTGTTGGGCGACAAGGGCTGATGCACTTGCCTGGCGATATTATTGAGGTGGCCGATAATGATTATGCAGGACAAACTCTTGCTGGAAGAGTTCTCGATGTTCAGGGTAGAATTGTTACACTTGATCAGCCAATTGAAGTATCAAGCAACAGTTATTTGAGTTACCTCAATAATGAAATGCAGATAGTAAAAATCAGCATTTCGAATGTAGATAGTAAAAACAAAGCCATAGTTACACTTGAGCGTGATCCCATTGGACTTAATGTTATGTCTGACTGGGTATTGAAAACACCAACTCTCTCAGCTCAACTTTATCGCGCAATCGGCATTTCTGAGAATGATGATGGTAGCTATGTAATTACCGCATTGCAACATGAGCCACAGAAAGAGGCGATTGTCGATGGTAGTGCAAGCTTTGTTCAATCAACAAACACACTACATTCAGGATCTGTGCCATCCGTTGCGAATACTGATATTAACTTTAGTGAAGATGGAGTGAAATTGAGTTGGAACATGCCGGCGACTGTTGGTTCGGTTAAGTATGAGATTCGTCTTTACCGTAATGGAAAGCTCTACAAAACGTATCTTGAGTTAATCTCTCCTGAGTACACTTTTGAAAATCTACCTAATGGGCATTATATCGCTGAAATTCGAGCGAGAAATACCTATGGTCAACTATCAAATCCAGTAACACGTCAGTTTGAAATCAATCTCACGATCTCGCGCTTTGTGACAAAATCGCTCCTATTCGCGATTGAGCTGAATTGGACGTTGCCGAAAACAGCCACCGTGGGCAACTATGTTGAGATTTGGCGGAGTGTTGATAATGTCGTGGGGAACGCGACAAAAATTGCAACTTTACCATACCCACTCAATAGCCACACAATTAATGGTGTAGGGTTGAGTGAGCATTATTACTTTTTTGCGAGATGTTGTGATAAAGCTGGAAATAAAGGTGAATTTACGGAAGGTGTCTTCGGTGAAGCTGACCATAACCCAGACACATTACTTCATGCACTGGAAGGTAAAATTACGCAATCCCAACTCGGTCAAGAACTTATTCATTCCTTAAAAGCGGATGTGAATGAGGCTGTCAGTGAAGAAGCAAAAGTTCGTCAAGCTGCTGTTGCGAATGCGCTTTCACAAATCACTGCTCAGGCACAAACTACTGGTACAGCAATCAATGAGCTCAAAAAATCGGATGCTAAGCAATCAGAAAAGATCTCAACGATAACGGCCAAAGCAGAAAGTGCCTTATCAGGCATTCAGGCTGAGCAAAGAGCGAGAGTGGAAGGGGATAACGCCAATGCGGAGAAAATTACTGGGATAACGGCTCGGATGGGGCAGGCAGAAAGTGCCATTGCTCATTTACAGTCGGCAAAGGCCAGTAAGGCTGAAGTTTCTGCGATTGCACAACAGAGTTTGCAAGCTGTATGGCGCAAAGATGCACAGTCTCTCTCTGATAATGCGAAGAATCACGCAATCGAAGAAGCAAATAGATTCTCTTCTGCTCGTATTGATACTGTGGCTAAAACACTTTCTGCAGAAAAACAATCGACAGCAACAGAGATATCAACGTTACGTGCAACAATTGGTAGTATCAATGAAAGAGTTGAGGGGCTAGTTAAAGTCGAGGTTGATTTAACTAAATTAGATCAAGACACATGGTACCCTATCATTTTTACTGGCTTAAAACGCGATCAAGTTACCCGATTTAGGGTTTCCCAAGAACTTAATTATGGGGTGCATAATCCTACTTGGTCATCGCATAATTCTCATTCATTTTCATTACTTTGCGAATGGACGGCCAATGGAAATGATTGGGGGGCAATTCCAATATCACGGAATATACATGAATTTGAGTATGCTTTTGTCAAGGATGGGAAATCTCCCTTGTTAAACATAGGACAAATGACAAACTCTTCAACTGAGTATTGTTATTTACGGGGCGGGGCGAAGTATGATGTGTTATCTCCCGCATATATTGAAGTGAGCTTGAAAACGAAAGGACATCAATTGAGGAACCAATCCATATCACCCATCCGATATGATACCAAATTTACTCCTCAATCTAGCTTGAAGAAATTAGATGCTAGTATTACAGAAAGCAAACAAGTTGTGGCTTCACTTGATGGTAAATTAAAAGCAACTCATACCTTGAAGACCCAAACGGTATCGGGAGGGCATAAGGCCATAGCGGGTATTGCATTTGGTGCTGAGAGTGACGGCAGAACAGCAGAGAGCTCGGTAATTGTCATGGCGGATAAGTTTGGGGTTGTGGCTAATACGAATGATAGTCACGTTAAGCCAGTGTTTAGTGTCGTGAATGGTCAGGTTGGTATCCATGGTGACTTAATTGTTCAAAATTCAATTTTGGGCAAACACCTTAAGGCAAACCAAACCCTTTCGTCACCGATAATTAATGGCGGTTCATTAAATATAGGTAATGGAAAATTTGTTGTGGATAATAAAGGAAATCTAACTGCTAAAAGTGGAATATTTAGTGGTTCTTTAAATGGAGCAACGGGGACATTCGCAGGAACGGTTCAGGCAACTAATATTATTGGTGCAAACTTAGCAGATTTTCTTAGTGTATCGTTACGAAAAGGAAGAAAATTAAGGACTGAGGGTAAAACATATCAAGTTCAAAAAGATATTTGGATTGGTGGGAGTGTTGGTACAATTAAGAAATGGGAAACTCAAACATCTAATATTGATATATTTGAGTGGACCGCTACCGTCAGAATAGGAAGTAGTCCTATTGATAGATTTTTTAATCCAGATATTTCATATCGAACTGATGTTGGCGTATCATATATCCCCGCAGTTCAAATTCATAATGGGACAGCAAAAATTCCTAAAAACACCACCGTTATAGTTCAGTACCGAGTAGAGGGGCATAATGGCATATCTAGCATGATAGGATGCTCTTCTATTGGAGTATCCTCCAATTCTTATTTATCTCAGACAGGTTAATTCAAGGAGCAATCATGAAAAAAATTTATTTATTATCAATGGTATTAAGCTTAACGGCTTGTATGACCCAATATAAACCAAATTACACGACTAAACCCGTGTTTTGTTACCAGCTCTCATCTCAAGAACAAGCTCCAGGTCAAAATTGTATTGGTTCTGGTGGACACAATTAATACCATTTTTAACAAACTGCATTTCGGTGCAGTTTTTTATTATTCAGATTCACAGAAGGAAATGTTATGAAATATATTGAAAAAAAACTCGAAGACAGTCGTACTGGCGCACTAGCGGTTTATCACGAAGTCACAGGACTGCAGGTTGATTATACCAACCACAGCACATTTATCACGATCTCATCGTTTGTCTCAAAAGAGAAAAAAAACGAAGGTAAGGAATCGCTATCAATTAATACTTTCACGATTCCATCGGTGCCGTCATGGGAACAAATTCCGTATGAATGGGCTTTGTCAGAACTCGTGAAAGCAGAGCCTGAAGATTTTGTGCCCGAAACGTATGCAGGTTATGTGAACCCTTATATGTTTGCGAGCGGCAAAGTCAAGAATGTTGAGATGTAAACAGTGGTGCGGAAATGAAGCTTGGTGGCTATAACCGCACCGGCTAAAACGCTGCGTATGCCTTTACTTAAGTTAATTTATATGATGGTATTACAATTTTGTTTGTTACGCCATTTTTACACCAAAATTATTATAATTATTTGATTTTATTTGATTTATTTTTCTCGCCCAGAGCACCATATAAATAAAAGGCAAGTTTTAGGACTTGCCTTTTTTTATTGTTATATTGTTTTATTTGCTGTTAAATCAATGACTTATCGGGTTTTGTAAGTGTGTCTGAGAATTCTTATTTTGAAATCTTTTGTTATTTGTTGTTAAATATTGTCGTTCAATTACGCCAAATTTACGCCAAAAAGAGAGGTCAAAAATGGCAACAATAAGAAAACGTGGAAGCTCTTATCGGGTAGAAATCAGCAAAAATGGGATAAGAAAATCAGCAACATTCAAAACAAAATCAGAAGCTAATGCTTGGGCGGTTGATGAAGAACGGAAGATTGAGAGTCTAGCCAAAGGTATTGCTCCTGATGTTCTTTTTCGTGATGTTATTATCCGCTATCAAAATGAAATATCGGTAACAAAGAAAGGGGCTAGAAGCGAAATATTAAGACTTGGTCGTTTTCTAAAATATGATATTGCCGATCTCTATATTCGAGATGTCCGGAAGGAAGATTTTGAGGCTTGGATTGCGAAGCGTTTAACAGAAGTTTCTTCGGCAAGTGTAAGGCGTGAACTAGTGACGATTTCTTCTGTGATTACCACAGCGATGAATAAGTGGGGATTGCTTTCTAAAAGTCCGTTATTAGGTATTGATAAACCTAAAAACTCTGTGGAACGTACTCAGCGTTATTCACAAGTGGAAATAGATAAAATCCTTGAAGCAGCTGCTTATACAAAAGAAACTGAAATTAACGATAATTATCAACGTGTAGCGATGGCTATGTTATTTGCGATTGAAACCGCAATGCGGGCTGGTGAAATTGCGAGTTTAACGTGGGAAAATGTTTTCTTTGAAAAACGGATTGCCCATTTGCCGACAAGTAAGAACGGTTATGCGAGAGATGTTCCCTTATCGTCTGAGGCAATTCGTTTATTAAAGCAGTTGGAAGGCGTGAAAAATGGAGACCTTGTTTTTCAAATGGATGCGGATGTGTTAAGTACGACATTTCGCCGTTTGAAAAAACAAGTAGGGCTAGAACATCTCCATTTTCACGATACAAGAAGAGAAGCATTGACGAGATTATCTCGCAAGGTGGATGTGATGACATTGGCAAAAATATCAGGGCATCGGGACTTGCGAATTTTGCAAAACACTTACTATGCTCCGAATATGAGTGATGTCGCAAATTTATTAGGCTAATTTATTCGGCGTAAATTAGCTTTACGCCATTTTAGAAAATCACAGGCTTGATAAAATTTATTACTGTTTTTGTCTTGATCAACTGTTACCGCACGAGGAAAATCTGGGCGTGAAATGATATTCCGCACAGTATAGTTGTAGGAGCGATTGAGCAATATAGCAATGTCATTTATGCTTAATAATGCGGGACTGTTTTCAGTTAAATTCGCTAAAGCTCCCAAACGAGCAGCATTGATAATTTCTTTCTCGGCTTTCTCAGATAAGATGATTTTGTTGTTTAATTCCATATTTCCTCCAAAACAAAACCCCACATCAGTGGGGTTGGTTCATTTCATTATTAAGCGAAAGTCTATAATCGGGTGATTTTCGCACCATTCTTAACTTTTGTGATTATCCTGTCATTGATTTCATTTTATTGGGTTTCCTTAAATTTTAGGTAGCAGAAAGACCGCTTGGAGTTGCAAGCGGTCGGATTGAATAAGTTTTTTGTGAGTGAAGAAAGGGCTTGCTAAGCCAACAGTTTTAGCGCCACTCTTGGTTTAAAGCCTCTTGCTTGAAAGGCATTAAAGGCTTGCATTGCGATATATTCGTGAGGGTCTTGTCGTCTGTCAAAGGCGACATCTGCGAATAAGGGGGCTAACATTGCTTTGGTGTAGCCTAAATTGTTGCGATACTCGGTAACGTGGGTATAAACCTTTGAGGCAAAGGGAGAATTTAAGGCTCGCAAAGGTGGTTCTAGCTCTGCCAATAATTCAAGGGTATTGTGTAAAGCAAACCAGTTGCTCAGTAATACGTTGCGGTTGTCTTCGCTCATTTCTACTGTGAATGTTAGTTCGGGGATTGCAAGCGGTCGATTTTCAGGAAGATTTTGCACTTCGCCTTTGTGCATTGCGATAAAGGCTCTTAATACAACTAAATGGAATTTGGGGTCAATTCACGCTGCATAAGCAATAGCTAATTCTTCGCAAGCCCAACTGCCTTTATTCATACCTGTTCGAAGTGAAAGATAAATTTGTGTAGTTTTATCTTCGCCTTGAATTTCTTTGATTAAATCTTGAGTTTTTTCATTGCGGATAAAGAAAGATGGCTGATGGTTTTTATCTGAACCACTAGCTTGATGAAGATCATTTAATGAGAGTAAACCGTTATGTTCACGGATGAATGTTTTAAGAATGGTTAAATTTGACATTTTTATGCCCTTTAAGAATTAAGTAAATCAATCCGATCACTTAAGTAGGGTGATCGGGGTTCAACTTACCGCTTAAAGTCGGCGGAGCTTATTCAGATGTCTTGTATATCGCTCTCTCGCCCCGATCATTGTGATCTGCAAATTTGCAGATCTAAATTTTAGGCATAAAAAAACCGCTATGCTTTCGGATGCGGAAGACCGCTTTAAGTTGTAAGTGCGGTTATCTTAATCCGAAAGGGGCGGTGGTGTCAAGTTTAGTTTATTCGTCAGTGATAATTGCAGAAAAGGTCGCTTGTTCAACTTTTCCTGCTCTGCGTTTTACCATTCCGCTGAGTTTAATCGTATTGATGTCTTTAATACGGTCGACAATTTCATTGACGCCTTCATCGCCGAGCATATCAGGGTCGATATTTGCGGTGAATGTTTCGCCTGAAATAGTACGGGCAAAGATAGAAATTTTTCCTTCTTGGCGTTTAACGCCATCGATGTATAAATCAAGAGTTTCAGGTTCTGTGGTTGCTTTTTCTTGGGCGTTTAACTCATTCACAATTTGTTGTAATTGTGGTTGTTTGAGCTTAATTTTAGTTGTATTACCCTGGGATATCGTTACAGTTTCAGCATCACTTACGGAGCGTGCAATTTCACTATATGCTTTATCAGTGTGTTGTTCAATCGCTTGAATGGATTGCTTGAAGCGTGGATTATTACTTTCATTCGCAACGGCTTGAATAGTTTGAAATGCTTGCTTTAATACTTCACTTTCGCTCTGTTGTATAGCTTGGTTTTCAGATGATTGAATATTAGCGAGTTCAATCTCTGCCTGATAGTCGAACCATTTAGCTCCAACAACTGCACCACCAATACCTATTGCTAATGCAGTACAAGTGAATGCTTTTTGCCCACCAGTCATACCATTTGTAACCTCTTTAAATAATTTACGCATTGCATTAAACATATCGGTTAAATCTGCAATGATTTCGGTGCAACCTTCATTAACAGTAAAGATAACTTCTAGTGCATCTTTTTCTTCTTGAGTAAGAAGTGTGATGTGTGGCTTTCCTGATTTTACTTCTGCGTAAGTCCGCCAAATTTCATTTTGAAACTCACAGATACCTTTGCAGATAGCGTAATTGATACTGCCATTATAACGTAGTGGATCGCCTTGAATTTTTATTTTGACTTGTTTTAGAAAGTTGAATTCAATCTGTTCAAGTTCTACTTTGTCGTTATCTTTCAATCTTTCGACGAGATTTAATAATTCTTCCGCATTTTCGATTTTCCACATAGGCATTCCTTATAAAATAGATACAAAAAAAGCCGTTTAAAACGGCTTGTAGAGCGATTATCTTAATCCGAAAGGGGCGGGGGTGTCAAATAAAATTATTTGTTTGTTTTAAGTGGTTTTTTCTTCCAACGAGTCGCAAGCCATTCAAATTCTTGGTAGAAAGTTGGGGCATTTTGGCGTTGGCGGATTTCATAGATAAGGGGGCAAACCCGATCCCACATTCGAGTGATATTGGCGTATTGCATTTGTTTGTAAATTTTTTCTTCAAAAGCTTTATTGCGGATACTCTGGGCGATAAATTCATAGCGGTTTAACAGCATTGTGATCTGCTTATAGGTGTCGCTCTGTTTCTCTTTTTCTTTGAAGTAGATTTCAACAAAGGAATTGTTGTTGTCTTTGATTAAGTTAAAGACGGAGAATTTTGCGGAGATCAGGGCGTTATCTTGGTTTTCTTGAAGCAGTACATCAATGGTGGTGCGTTTTCTTGCCATTCGCCCGTTATGGGCAATAGCAATTACTGCCATTACTGCAGATAAAATTATGGCTCCTGTTTGTATCCAGAAGCCATAACTTTCACCTAGAAATCGCGCTGTTTCGTCCATTAAAAACCATCCCAACCTTCATTTAAACCTTTCATTGTTTTTCCTCTTTAATTGATTAAAAGTACAATGATTGCTTTCACCAATCAACCTTGAATAGGTAAAGGTATCTTAACAAATTTCCTTTTCTTGTCAAACAAAAAAGCCCACAAAATAAATTGTAGGCTTTCTTAAAGAATGCTTGATTTTATTAGTTAACTAACTTAAAATAATCTCACTTTCAACGGACAGGTTGAAAGTGAGTGTGAGGCTTAATCCTTACGCTTGAAGAGGAGAATAGTGATGAATGTTCGTTTAGCTATCATCATTATCCTGCTAGTCGGATTAACCGTAAGCCTGCCAGCTTACTAGACTAGTTCAAGGGGGAGTTACCGCTCCCCCGAGACTTCAAACAATATAGATCAAACGTTGATTTGATGCAAGAGGAAAAGTCCAATGGCATTATCAAGAACTGAAATTGTTAAACGTAGTGAAACCAAACACGGCATTAAACTCAAAGCCTTTAAACTGCCCATTACGGTCATTGAGGAAATTGAGCAATTAAGCAAAACGCTTGGTATTCCGCAAAATCAGTTGATTATTCAAGCTTTTCAGCAGTTTAAGCAATCTCACCAGTAAGATTATCCACCGTTTCGGCGGTGGTTTCTTCTTCATACAACCGCCCACCTAAATGAGCGTATCCGGCAATATCGACCCAATTATCCGCATAATGGGCGTTGCCGTTGAGAATTCTACTTACCTTGTGAAGAATCATTTCAAGGGCTTTACGCTGGGTGGCATCAAGGTGAGTTCCGTGTTCATCTATCACATTATCAAGTTTGCGATTGATAAAGGCGAGTTGATTGAAGTTTCCGTAGTTTTTTCCACGTTGATTGAGGGTTTCTGTAATGTTCATTGGGTGTCCTTTTACAAATTTCAGGTAAAAAAAGACCGCTTGTTAGGCGGTCGGTTATTTGCGTTTTCGCTTTACTTTACGGGGCAACGTGAGGAAACTACACTGTTTCTCTACTTCATACTGATTGAGCTTGCTTTGCAGTTCGGCATTTTCAGTTTTCAGCTTCACATTCTCTTGGGTCAGGCTCTTAATTTGTAGAGCAGATTGCATCGCAGAATCTTCTAGCGATTTCACTTTTTTGAGTAGCGATTCCGTTTTTAAGACGTTTTTTGAGTGCGCTTGCAAAAGGGTGCGATATTCCTTTCGTAGCTTGAAAATGTTCCAGGTCATAAATTATCCTTTGGGTGTTAAAAAGCCCCTTTCGGGGCGTAATTCAGAACGGTATATCGTCATCAAAATCCGCTGGCGGTGGGTTGCCTGCTGGGCGTTCATTATCGGCGTAGCCATCCCACGGTTGATTTTGCGATCCACCAACGGCTTGTCCATAGGCTTGGTTATAAGTACCGTAGCCGTTCTGCTGCGTTTGTTTGGCTCGCTCATCTTTATCTTTTGTATGCGCTACTAGCCAATCAATTCGTTCGGCGGGGCGATTTTCAATAAATTCTGCAAGCGTTTTACGGCTTTGTGCAGAGAATGGGCATTGAATCTGGAAGTTGTGGGTTTCTGTCCCATCTTGTTTTAAGCGTAGCACTTTCTGTAAAAATAACCCAAGCCGTTTTTCAGTCAATTCAGGGGCAACCAAAAAGTCTTTATAGGAAACCGAGGTCAGTTGTTTTA
This sequence comes from Pasteurellaceae bacterium Macca, assembly GCA_023101485.1. Classification (GTDB taxonomy): domain Bacteria; phylum Pseudomonadota; class Gammaproteobacteria; order Enterobacterales; family Pasteurellaceae; genus LVZB01. Next base: position 24,553 of record LVZB01000023.1, read on the forward strand.
CCCCTGTGCAGCCCATAATCGCTTGAATCATATTATGACCGTTTTGAATGGGTTCGCCTGTTTTAGTGGTATAGTAAATGGAAAGATAATCTGCTTTTAATCCGTCATCCGTTTCAAAGGAAAGCTCTAAGGCTTTCGCACCACCTTGGGATTTTGTCCATTTGGCAGTCAAAATTTTGCCAATGTAGGCACCGGTTTCGTTGATAAAGCTCGATTGCCCCGCTTTCACGGCTTGGGTTTGATCATAAGTAAAAATCGCTGTCATTGTGGTTCTCCTTGTGGTTGAATGTCCCAATACTCACAAATTGCCTTATCTACTAAGGCTAAATCATTGGGAATATAACTCGTTTCAAATAAGCCCATTGGGCTTTTTACGGTGTCATTACCGTTGTTTTGAGTGGCGAAAGTGTAGTTGCCATCGCTCACTTGGGTGCGTAGGCAAACGGTAACAATTCCTTCTAGGGTGATTTTGTCATCAAGCATTTTGCCCAACGTTTTGAGCTTGGTTCGCCCGAATTCATCGTGTTGCGTGTGAGCGAGAATATAAACCCGCTTGTGGTGGGGCAATCTGCCGGCTAAGTCAAATACATTCCAAGCATTGCGCCCAATGTCGGTGAATTTGTCGTAGCCTTTTTCAGTGGAGCGACGCATAAATTCATTCGCCATTAAGTATTGAAAATCGTCAATAATGATGATTTCTTTCGATGTACGTTGCATTGCTGCACATATTTTCTGGCTGTTGTCGCTGACAAAAATTGCCCCCTCTGGGTTTTCTTTGCTTACATAATTCCACCCTGTTGGGCGGAATGGTAACGGTTTGCTGATGACTTGAATTAGTAGCACTTTTGCCGGATCGAAATGGCGTAAGCTGGTCGATTTGCCCGTGCCACTTTCACCTAAAATTAGGGTTGCAATACTCATTTTTTTCTCCTAACTAATCGTCAGCACTTGGCTATCCACCAATTTTGCGCCGAGAATATCTGCCCCTCGTTTTAGGGCATTTTTGATTTCGGTTTTATTGGGTTTGACGGTAACGGTGACTAAATCTTCATCCACATTGTTGGCAAGGAAGATTTCTTCATCTAATTCCACCGCAGCCTCTTTTCGTTCGTTATAGGTGATTTTAAATAGCGGGCTTTCAATTTTCAGAATTCCCGTGGCAGACATATTCTGTTTGAGGTAGTTTTTTACCCGTTCGATGTTGTTCTGGCGGACTTTTTTAAGCGTTTGTAGGCGTTTAATTTCGCCATCTAAAATCTCAATATCACCTTCACTGTGTTTAACTAGCTTGATGATATTTACGGCTTTGTCGTTGAAATTATCGGACACTTGCTCTAAGGCGTGGATAACTTCATCGCTGGTGGCAAGTTCGGGGTCAGACATCAAGTCGGCAATGTTTTGATAAGCGGTGGTGATTTCGTACAGTTTCATTAAAACGCTCCTATCATTTGTTGGGCTTGGATTTCGGTGTGGTGGTTGGCGATTTCGCCTTTAACAAATCGCTGATAGTGAACCTTATCCAGCAGTTCGATAATTTCGTGGTATTCCAGCACATCGAGTAATCGCTCAATGTGAAGAATGCAACCCTCTTTTTTGAGTTGGCGAATTTTGGGTAAATCGGCAACTAGGGATTCAATGGTTTCTTCGGTCGTTTTCACGATCAACCTCCTTGGCTTTGTTCATATTCATCAATCGCCCGCTCTTCTCTGACTCGTCTGCGGGCTTCTGCTTGCTTTCGGAAATACTCTTCATCTTCCCTGCAATCAAAGCCACTTTCGTAGGGGCTGAGATAGGGGCTAATCATGGGTTTGCTCCTCAATTAAAGGGATGTTCAACCGCTTTTTCTTATTCCAGTAGCGAATCCGGCGGTTGAGGTGGGCGAGGGCATTGGGTCTGGAAAAGGCGGGGGCGGTTTTTTCAAGGCATTTTGCACCACAGTAGATATATCCCCGATATTGTCCGCTACTGAATCTGAATTCGGCTCTATCATTCATCTTGTACCTCCTGCTGTCAGGCGTTGTAATTGCTTTTGGGTATGGGTTTTAATCAGCTCGGCATCTTCCTCCACCACGTTATCCGGTGGCGGTAGGTGGGGTTCGATAACGTTGTAAGCCACATCTAATGGGTCAATTTCGGCTTGTTTGAAATTGGCTTCTGTCCAGAGGTGTTCGGCAGTTTGCATTGGTTCAACAGTGACTTTGCCCATTGGTACGGGGGCAGGAGGTGGGTTGCAACTTGATAGGGAGAAGGTGACGGCAAGAATGAGGAATAGGCTCACTACTGCACCTAAGAAAAAGCCTTGAAAGGCGGTTTTGAAGTAAGATTTGAAGTTCATTTTTTGCTCCATTAAATAAAAAGCCCCAAACGGGGCTTGAGTTACAACTATCGAACAACTAAGCGAGTAGAGAGTTTTGATTGAAAATTCTCATCAAGTACGATGTTGCGCAGCGCGTTGAAATCGACTGGGAAATTTGGCTGTCCGCTATTTAAAACGAACTGCAGTAAATAACTGCCGTCATCTTTCAGCACAAGCTCAAATTCACCGTTGATGATGTTTTGTTTTTCAGTTTCTGTGAGTTGGTTCATGTGGATTTTCCTTATAAAAAAGCCCACCGGTTACAGTGGGCAGAGTGGAGTGTCTCGACTAATAGCTATTAGTATCGTTATTGCCATTGAGAGCCACATTCAAGGCTTGAATAAAGGTAGTTAAACAATTTAACGGATACCCCAAATGTGGCTTTCAATGGCTGCCTTTCTTATCCTTGTAATGTTTTAAAAAAATATCCATTTGATTTTATTAGTGTTTATATACTATTTAGGGCTAATAAACTGCGTGAGATACTACTAAAATAATTTCGGTGGGTATTTGTGGCGGTAGCTTTCCTCAAAATTGAGGGGGACTATTGCCTAATTCCCGTGTAACCGTTCTTTCCCCTTCTTGCTGAACTGTTCGGAATTTCCGAACGGTTGAGAGGTAGCTCTCCTCAAAATTAAGGGGGCGGTTCAATTATTCGGCTAGTTTGTGCCTTTTTCGGATAGATTTCCGAAAATTCCGCAATAAAGGTGTGTTGCTGAATATCCCTAGATTTTCTGAATCTTCCCTAGAATATAGGGAATTTATCCTTGCAAGGCTCAAGGCTTGTTATTGCCATTCAAAACCGCACTTTCTGACATTTCTCGCAATGAATACCGAGCTTGGTAATTAAAAATCACCTTGCGGAGTATTGATTTTGGTGCTTTGTAAATGCGGTTTTGAATGCCCTTTAGAAAAGGGCGGTATCAGTCGCCTATGCTTCACGATTCACTGCCGTTGCTAAACTTGTGACGCTGATACTTCACACTGCTTGGTTCGGGCTTTCTTCCGTCCTGTTGATACCATCTCACCATTGGCAAGCGGTGTGTTTTTATCAATGATTTGTTAAAGAGCATTCCCACGTTTTCGGTGGGTGGTTTGTTTTGATGGGTGTATATTACCTTTGATAATATTATATGTAAATACCGCAAGTTATTTAATTTTGATTATTTGCGGTTATTTATTTCTAACTTGTTGATTTATAAGAAATGAGGTGATGATTAAATGCGTATTTTTTAATCAGCAAAACAAGGAAGATCGGGGCAAAATTGCAAAAAATTAGTGAAAAGTGGCCGCTTGTTGTCTGCCATTTATGTGAGACAAATTAGGTTTTGAACCCAAAAGGGGCTAAAACGGGGAACAAATCGGGGGTTAGAGTAGTAAGGGATGTAGATTTGGGGAAAAAGAAAAAGCCCGCTTGGTGCGGGCAATCTTAAAGAATAGTGAGTAGAGTGGTTTTTTGTAGGCGTCCTTTTTTCTTATTGATGTAGAGATCTTGCCCTTTACATATAACCTGTTTTTCGGTTTTATGAGCTTCGGTTGCTGTTTGGTATTGCTCTGGGGTGAGATCAATCCGAATTTCAACGGTTTTGTTATCGACCTTACAAGGTACTTGAATATAGCCACCTTCAGAAAGGTTTCTCGAATGTAGGCCAACAATTTTTCCAATCACTTCGTAGTATGGTAAGGTATATTCACCCTGATAGTATTTTGACGCAGTTTCAACCACGGCAATTTCGGCAGGGGTAAAAGAGATTTTGAAATCAGACGTAGTAATAGAATCGTCTTTAATTGGCCCAGCTTGTAGGCTAATTTCTACGGTGCGTTGCTTTTGAATGCCACTTAAACCCACGATAGCATCACATAGATTATGGCTTACTCCTTCGGGAATCAGTGATGCAAAAACAGTAGGGTCTTGATCGTAATTTTGAGCCTTTTCTTTTAGCTTATTTAAGCTATTTAATAAATTATGCGTTACGCTCCGAGAAAACGAAATCGCTTCAATTATCTCGTTTTGTTTTCCCACTTCAATATTTTCAACAGGATAGCAGAGATTGATGATATAGCTGCCAACCTGTGTTTGCCCAAGACGAATTTGATCCATAAACGAGAGAACATCTTTACCTCCTGAACCATTGCTAAATAATGATTTTTTCTTTTTGGCGGAAAGAGCGAGGGCATGGATAAGATTTTTCGTCTTTTCAAAGAGTTTTACACCATCATTTAATGGAATGGTACCATCTTGGACACTTTTCCCTACAACACGAATAGAAATGAGATCATTATGTTGATTCATAATTTTACTCAACATAAGGTTAGGAGAAATATTTTCGTATTCTGCAAGACGTTGCAATGCCCGTGTGAGGCTTTCTTCTTTGTCTACGGTTTCTTCTTTGGGGAGTGTAATTTCCCCTAGAAATTGATTACCTTTAAATTTCCGCCAAATCACACTATAAGGATGTTCAAAGTCAATACACCAACCGTGTGTTTCTAAATAGCGAGCAAAGTCAGTAATTGACAAGTTATGCAGTGCTTTCTTGTTCATAAACTCTCTCTTGTTCTCGCTTTTTCAAGCATTTTGGTTAAGGTATCAAGCGTTAAACGCTGTGTAGCAAGGATATGTACGGTAACGCTATTTTTGTTTTTCTTGTTGGGGAAATTGGCTAATGATAGCCAATAACAGTGTCTTTTTAAAGCCATAAATTTCTTTTTATGGCAGAGCCATTGTGTTGGAGACGGGGGAAGATCAAGGACGAGTAGATAGCGTGGGAATTGATACCCCATTCGCCGCAAGTCGTCATAATTTTTCTTTTTCAAGTTAAAGGCGGCTTTGCCATTTTCGAATTTTAACCCGCTTGTTGATTTTAGTTGAAAACAGACACGCGGATCGATGACAGCTTGTGGCTTCTTCGGGTCGTAAGGAAATAGCGTATGTGCTTCAATATCGACACTATGATCATCTACTTTTGGGGGAGAATAATTAAACCCACAGACAGCAATCATTGCTTGAATATAAGCGATATTAAACTCTTCCATTTGCTGAGTAATATGCATATTTTCCCCTGTTTTAATTTGGTGTAACGCCAACTAATTAGATTTACCCAATAAAATTCAACTTCTGGCTTTGGTGAACTTTGACTTTCCCGTGGATGAAAAACAGTTCTTCGTGGGTGATTTTCCATTCTTTGTATTGTTCGTTATCGGATATGACGAGCAAGACTCTTCCTGCTTTTTGTAAGCGCTTAATGTAAGTATGCCCATCATAAGTGAATACATAAACACCATCGCCATCAAAGCTGGTTATAGTAATATCCACAAAGGCTAAATCACCGTGCGAGAAGGTCGGAAACATTGAATCGCCTTTTATATTAACGATCTTCATATTGTCAGGATTTAACCCGCTATATATTTCATAAAATTGTGCGGGGTTATAGCGTACTTGCCGAATAACTTCGGTGAGATCTGTTGTTACTCCAAAACCGGCACTCACCTCAACATCAAGTACATCAATAGCAACAGCATCATCAACAAGCTGGATAGCGTATTTATTCATCTCATCTTCATTGATCATCGTTGCCATTTCAGCAATTTCTAATGCCAAACGTTCACTAAATTCTCCTACGGTAACGTGTAATAGTTTTGCGAATTTCGTTGCAATAGAAGCATTTAATGAATTTGTTCCTGTCAGGTAGTGATTTACTGCGCCTTGGCTAATGCCGAAATTTTCAGCAACGCTCGCTTGGCTTAATTTCAGCTCACTTTTCTTAGCATCAAAAATTTCTTTCAATTTTTCACATTCGAGCTTTTGCTCTTCCGTTAGTTCTTTTTTCTTTTGTACAGACATAAATACCTCTTTTTTAGCAATCCTATAACTTACGGTTATAAAAGTAAAACAACCGCAAGTATTTACAAATAAATTATTTAAGGTAATATATAGCTCTATTTATCCACTGTGAGGTTTTATGAAACGCATTTCACTTGATGAATACGCTAAAACACACGGGCAAGGCAAAACTGCAAGGGACTTAAATGTTACACAAGCAGCAATTTGCAAAGCCTTACAAGCTAAACGGAACATTCATATTTTTGTTGATAGTGCAGGTTCTGTTATTCGAGGAGAAGAAATCAGACCTTTTCCGCACCAGCAAAAATAATTTACTCCTACCACCCAAAAAGAAAACCACAAAATCCCATAGGAAATAATGGCGATGAAACAAACGATTATCGGAATGATAGAAAAATGCACAGGGGGCAAGCCAGCGGTGGCGGGCTTTCTGGGCTTGACGGAGCAAGCATTGAATAACCGCTTGTATCAAACCAAAGGACAACGCTTTACGGATGAAGAGCTGATTGCGATTGAACAAGAATATGGCGTGAGTGATTGGTCGGACGAAATCAATCGCCGGTTAGGTAAGGTGAGCTTTGCCGTGCCGAATATGGACGAGTTCGACCATACGGAGCTTTCTACCTTGCAACTGCAAGAGCTGGCATCTCGTGGAATGTTATTTGAAAAGCTGAATGAGTTTTTGGCAGACGGCGTTTTGACGGGCGTGGAAACGAGCATTCTCCGCAAGTTATTGCACCGCTCACAAACCGCCACCGGTAAAACCATTGAAGCGACTATCGCTTTGCACAGTAAATAAAAAACCACTGTTAGGGCGGTGGCTAGTAGCTCAATCTTTCTTAAAGAATTTAAGCAAAGAGATCTCGAATGAGTGCAAATAACATTAGGTGACCTATGAAGAAACTTTTAGAACAACTGAGAGATTTTTATCTCGGCGATCAATTTATATATGTTCACATTGTAGCAGTAATGTTACTGGTGTGGTTATTTTTAGCATAAAAAAACCACCGCTGTAACGGTGGTAATTCAAGGTAAAAAATAATGCAAAAAACGGAATTATTATCTACTAATCGGAAAGAAAATGCAAGCGTTGTGATGAGTAGCATTGAAATTGCGCAGTTGTGTGAAAAACGCCACGACAATGTGATGGCGGATATTCGCATTATGCTTGAAACGCTCAAAATTCAATCTCCTGATTTTTCAGGAGATTACATTGACAGTAAAGGTCGCACCTATCCTTGTTTTTATCTCCCTAAGCGAGAAACAATGATTTTGGTGTCGGGTTATCGTATTGACCTGCGGGCCAAAATTATTGATCGCTTAGATGAATTGGAAAAAGGCAAACAAGAGGTCGCTTTACCGCAAAATTATGCAATGGCATTACGTCAGCTTGCGGATACCGTGGAGCAAAATCAGCAACTTTCTTCACAAATCACTTCAATGGAGAGTTATTTCCGAAACGGTATAACCGCACCTCAATTTGCCAAAGGCTTGAATGGCGTTAATTCTCAACAAATCAATGAACATTTACGTCAAGTTAAGTGGTTATATAAAGATTCTACGGGAGATTGGCGAGTGTCGTCTTATGCAAGAGATCGCTATATGACCGAAGAAACCAGTGAGATTAGTGCTCACGGTAAAGATCCAATTATCAAGTATAAGCCAACCTTACTCAAAAAAGGTGCAGCAAAACTTTATGAATGGTACACGCAAGGCAAGTTAACGATGAAAGCAAATTGGAACGGTGAATTTACACAAGATAAGGCGGTGGGGCTATGAGTATGCTTTTAATGGTTAAGGCAATGAGCCTTAAAATTGGTAATCCTGCTCGTAAATTAGTGCTATTAAAGTTAGCGGATAACGCTAACGATCAGGGCGTTTGCTTTCCAAGCTATCAATATATTGCTGATGCTTGTGAGATTAGTTTGCGTAGTGCAAAAGAGCATATCAAGGCACTGATTGAAATGGGCTTGGTCAGTAAGAAAATGCGTAAAAATCAGGATGGAAACCAGTCCAATTTGTACTACTTACATCTTGAAAAGGGTGGTGCAGAATTTGCACCACCTAGTGCAGAATCTGCACCGCAAAATGCTGAAATTTGCACTACCCCTAGTGCAGAATCTGCACCCATAACCAGTCACTCTTTTAACCAGTCATTTAACCATACTTCTTCGTCGCAACAAGTTGCAACGGCGGAAAAACCCAAACAGAAATTTTCTGATGATGACCTGAAAACCGCCCAGTGGATTTTCGGGTTAATCCAAAATCTCAACCCCAACGCCAAAAAACCGAACCTAGAAACCTGGGCAAAGGACGTTCGCTTACTGCGAGAGGTGGATAAATGCACCCACCGTGAAATCTGCGAATTGTTCCAGTGGGCTAACCGTGATTCGTTTTGGCAAGCCAATATCCTCAGCCCTCGCAAACTGCGTGAAAAATGGGATCAGCTTGTGATGAAACGCCAATCGCAAGTGTCGGGTGCTCAGCAATCCCCTGGGGAGCGTGAGCGTATTGGACAAAGCCAAAAAGGTTGGCTGAAAGGGCGAATTCTGAATATCGGGGGCAACAATGCCAGGTAGAGTAATTCCTCAAAATACTGTTCTCGCGACGCTTTCCGCAGAGCGTGCTGAACGTGCCGAATCGATGATTGATGAAGTATTTGAAGAGCTTAAAGCCACTTTCCCAGCTTGGAAACACGCTTTTGAAACCTTAGCCGAATTTGAACGAGCCAAGCAAATTTGGTTGGAAAAATTGGTGGAAGAACGCATCACGCCAACACAGCTTAGAGGTGGGTTGAACAAAGCGAAAAACGCCACGGATCCCTTTTTACCTAGCGTGGGCAAATTTATCTCTTGGTGCAAAGGTTCTGACTATCACGCTCACGGCTTGCCAGAACCCGCGGAAGTACCCGGGTTATTAGCTCGCTTTCGAATCAGAGAGTTTAAGCCGATGGACTACCGTTCCAATGCGGAATACTGGTTGCTTTCAGGATTGGAGCAAGGGCAGAAAAGGGGCTTTTGGAAGCCCGAGCGATTGGAAAAAGAGATTGCCTCGGCGTTAGATGCCATGCTCGACAAAATTAAGTCCGGTGTGATTTATGCGCCCCCTGAAACGGCGGAATTACCCAAATCAGTGAGAGTAAGACTGACCCCAGAACAACGTAAAGCGGCATTTAATCGACATTTCGGGCGATTTTTGAGAGGCAAAAATGCAAATCCAAATGATTAAAGGGGCAGACGGGGTTTTTGCTCCCGCCTTTGAAATGGACTTGCCGGCGCTGCAAGGGTTTAAGACGGGGGAGATGTACTCCGTTGAGATTAAACGCTCACGCAATCCGCAATTTCATCGCAAGGTGTTTGCCTTTTTTAATTTCTGCTTTTCACACTGGACGGCTGAACATTCAGCCTTGCAGTTTCAAGACGAGCGGTCGCAGTTTGAAACGTTCCGCAAGCATTTAACCGTGCTGGCTGGCTTTTACGAACAGACGTGGAACATCAAGGGCGAAGTACGGATTGAGCCGAAAAGCCTTGCTTACGGCAATATGGAACAGGATGAATTTGAGCAGTGCTATTCCGCTTTGATCAACGCTGCATTAAAGCACGTTTTCGGCAATACCACCGATGAGAATGTGATTAGCCAGTTGTATTCATTTTTTTAGCGAAAAAAGACCGCTTGCACGGGCACAAGCGGTCGGATTTAGGGGGAAATTTGTTAATGGCTTGGTAAGCCGTCAAGTAGGCTCAACATTCCCCGCACAAAGCTAATCCGTTCGCTTTTCGCTTGGATGTATTTTTTTGCTTTATCTAGGGCATTTTCTGCTGGGCGGTGGAGATTGTAGAGATAGTGTCCGCCGATGTG
>LVZB01000024.1 GCA_023101485.1 Pasteurellaceae bacterium Macca
TCATTGATTGCTTGGAGTTCAGCCACCATTCTCAACGCTGAATTAGGTTTAATGATGGCAATGCTTGCCAAGTTTTCCGCCAATTCTTCAAATACCGCCGCAGAATAAATGGGGTTATTACGTTGGCGACATTGTCATAATGAATTGCAATGGCTTCTTGTTCTGTTTCGTTGAAATTGCCCCAGTCGATTTTGTTGTTTTCATCAGCCATTATTTCCCCCTTCTAATAATTTCTCGGCTTGATTGATGAAATGATTGAGCTTCTCGGCTTTATGGGCCAGCACGTCTAAATAGGCTTCTTGCTCCTCTAAATGCCACTGTAAAACGCTAATTGCGCATTTAAAGACTTCACCCGTGTAAGCCGTTGGATTATCCGCCATCATCGCCAACTGGGATTTCATTCGGGCTTGGTCGTGCAGTAATCGGCTAATCATTGTCGGGTTGATTTTTAACCGGTGCATTGGGCTAGACATTTTCACCCCCTTTTATCGCTTTACGATATTGTGTAACGGCTTCGGAAAGCTCTTCGTATTTGACTTTACTGCTAGTCAGTAAGTCGCTAATCGTCCATAGCATACCGCCAACAATTTCAATGCTTGGAGTAAAGTTTTGGCTGTTGTTTTCGCATAAATCTACGCTTAAATATTCAATTAGAGCGGAAGCTTGGCTGATTTTGGCGTGTAACTCATCGCTGGCATCAAGGTAGTTTGAAAGCGCTTGTTCAGCTGTTAAATTACGCATCTTTTCCCCCTTTGCTAAGGCTATCCATTAAGTCTTGAACACGCTCCAAACCATTGAATAAATCAAGGCTGATTCTTTTTAGAGCAAGGTTGAGCGAACCTTGATTGAGTGATACAAATTCATTATCAGGATCCACACTCGCCAAGCATTCAATCATTGTGCCTAAGCTGTAAAGCGTGTCCATTTTTGTTTTAATTTGTCTTGTAGATTTGGGATTGAGTGGGAATTACGCATCACTTCTGCCCTCCATTGCTGAATTGAACACAATAGGGCAGGCAAGGCATAAGCCGGTGGTGATAGGGTGTTTCATTGTGGATTTCTCGTAACTGTGTTTAGTAAATGATTTGCCGACCTGTAATAGGTGTGGCAAGGCTTCAACTACCGCAGTTACACGGCTCGCCTTATTCGTGCGGATATGCTCCACCTTATTTCGACGTATAGACCTTGCCACAAATTCGGCTTTACCTCGATTGAGTAGATCAAGGGCAGGAATTTGAGGTACAAAAAATCCGCAAGTCTGACGGGTGCGGTAGCCGGTAACTGTTGTAGTATTGTTGCAATTAGTGTTGCAACGGTATGAATGCTACAAGCTACGGCTAGTTTGACAAGCTGTAATTTTGTTCAGTATATGAAAATGAATTACGCATAAATCCCCCTTGGCTCGCTAAACAAGCGGTCTGATTTTGGGAACATTTTGCACTCGGCAAAGCGTTGATAAATTAGCGGGGGCTGGCTTGGGTTGAATGCTGTAATTTGCTTTTGGCTTCGGTGAAATTGCGGGCGTAAAAAAGTAATATTAAGGCGTTTTTCGCCTTGCTGGGTGAGATAGGTGTAAAGCATTTTGCGTAACTCCACTGGATAATTTTCCGAGAGTTACCGCTAAATTTTCGACGATTTGGGCGGTAACGTGTAACGGGGGTCGAAAACTGCAACCAGTGGAACGCAGCAAAGGGCGAACCTTTCCCGTTACACGCTACCATTGAGAGAAGTTTAACCAATCCAATATTGGATGGGTTAGTTTCTTTGGGTGTGCGTGTGCTACGAATAAAAAACACGCTGGGGGCGTGCTATTCGCCGTTGATAAATCATTCGAGTTTCGAGGCTCGGCAATCGATTTTGCGACTGCGGTGCAAAATTTAGGGAAAATCCGACCGCTTGTCAAGGCGTTGATGTTCAGCAAGTTTGCCGAAATGTGTAGGATATTCGCTAATAGGTGGCGATTTGTTGGTAAGTTGTGGCTAATTTCGGTAAAATAGTGCAGTAAAAATTTTTCATCTTTTTGATTCCTTCGCCCTTTCGTATTGTTGAAAGGGCTTTTTGTTGGGGCACTCCGAAAAATCGGGAGAGGTTTGCAGGGTTAAGCCTGTTGGCGTAAAACATAAAGGGCGGATTGCTCTAATTTGATTTTGCGTTCGGAGTAAGGCATTCCTAGCTTAATCATTACGGCGTTTTCTGTGGTTAATTCATCAAGCAATTTCAATGTGTTTTCACTTAAATGCTGGCGAATATCGTCATCATCGGGGTAACCGTTTTCTGATAGCCATTGCTTGCCCGTTTGCCCCTAGTGCTACTCGATAAATTAAATTGTTCTCTTGGCTGTAAGCGTATTTATTGAGCTTGCCCGTCTGGTCTTGGCGGTATTTAATCGCATCATTTAAACGGCGTTGGTCATGTTTAATCTGCTCCCGTGCATCAATCCAATCTCTCATTTTGTTAAATTGTTTAATGTACGCTTCTTTAAATTCCGCCGCCTTTTTGCCTCGAAAGCCCATTACGAGAAAGGTAAAGCCGTCTTGAGTCATTCTGACCATTGGCTGGCGTTTGTTCTGTTCATTGAGGTAATAGGACTGCTGAAAATTCAGCCGTCTAAATTCAGTTGAGCAATCTAAATTTTCAATCGCTTGTAAAATGTTCTTATGCTGTTTGCCGAATACCTCCGCCACTTTTCGGCTATCAGTCATTGCCGTTAATTCTTGGCGAAATAGGTGAGCAATAACAGCTTGATGTTCAATCATTGAGTTAATCATTGTTACCCCCTGATCCATTTCGCTCCGCTTCTTTACCCATCATCCATTGGCGAATTTCAGATAGATTCCAACGAATATGATTGCGAGAAAGGCGAATCGGCTGTGGGAAGGTTTTATCCTCTTGCATCATCGTGTAAAGTTTGGTGCGTTTAATGCCAATCATCGTCATCACATCTTGGGTCGCACCCCATACGGCTTCTGCACCGCTTGGCTTATTGATTGCAGTCATCTTTACCCTCCTGTTGCACGGCATTGACTTCTCTGACTACGCCTTTAAATTGCCCAATCAGAAAATCAATGGCGTGATTTAAAGCTGGGTTCTGTTCGCTTTTACCTTGCTTTAACGCCTCAGCTAAGGCTTGGCATTCTGCGGCTAACTGTTTTTTTAGGTGGAAATGCGCTGGGTTATGTTCAAAGCAATTTGCTACGCTATCCCGGACCAACCAAAATTGACGGCGTAATTGTGGAAAATTAGGCAGAATTTCGACCGCTTGCACAGAAGATTCCGCCGGCTTATGTAACACTGCGGTGAGCTGTTTTTTCTGCGTAGGGCGTGGTTTTTGATTCAACGCTTTACTTGGTGATGCTTGTTCAGGTTTCGTTTTTGCTTTGTGGTTAGCCTTCCATTCTTGGAGGGCTTGTTTTGGGTTGGTAGGTTTCATTTATCGCTCCCGTTCGTTAAGGTTTAAGGTTTGTTGTAACTTTTCGGGGGATATTTAAAGGGAATTTTGAAAGGCTGAAAAACGCATAAGCTACTTATAAAAGTACAAAAGCAACTTTTCATAGTGAATAAGTTGCTTTTGATCATAGCTTTAACTATTTAGCCGGTTGATGTGGTCTAATCCAGCGGATTATAGTTTGGATGCTTTGTGATAAATCTAATTTATCTTTAAGTTGGTAAGCCATATTTTCTTGACTGATTGTTGGGTCTTTTCCCCATATATCTTTTGCATATTCTTCCGCTTTCAGTTGTTCGGGCTTTTTTCTTTTAGGTTTTTTAGCTTTTATACTTCTTTCTATCGTTGGTAATTCATCAGAAATATAAACCATTCTGTTTATCTGTGACCTTATCATCATATTCAAATTGATTTCAATTAAAGGGGTTAATAAAAATTCTAGATTTTTTAGTGCATTGATTTCATCTGTAATATCATCATTAGCAATAGCCTTTACATTGAGCATATTTAAAATTTTCGAATAGATATCAACACTTTGCCTTAGATTGTTTATTGTTTCATCTAAAATCTCAATGATATACTCTTTGTTAATTGGATTCTTATTTTCTTCTATTTGTTTTTTCGCAATTTCTATCAATTTATTTTTATCTGAATATGCTTCATCAAATATTTCCGATAATGAACTTAATGTTTTTTTAAATTTATCCATAATACCCCTTCATATATTATTTTAATTGCCCTTATGGTAGGAATACGCCAGCTAGTAAGGGTCTAGTTTTCGGTGATCAGCCTAGGCGTATTTATTCGGTTATTTGAATTTGATGTTTATGTTAATATCAAAAAGGTCTTTCGTTTCCCCGTCCTTATTTATCCAACTTACTTTACCTGTGCCTGTGACGCTGATTTCATCATCGTCATCAATATCAACATCATTTTCAGGTATATAGCGTAACTTCTCTTGAATAGATGGACGTTTTAACTCTTTCTCAATCCATTTATTCAGTTTTTCATTTTCCATAGCTTGCTCCATTTTAAATTAGGCTAGCAGTGCAGAATATAGCGAATGCAATCGCTTTCGGTGGTTGTAATTTGCTGTTCGTAACTTATCATTTTAGGGCGTTTTAGTCGCTTGTCAAATAAGCGGGAATATCGTTATTTTTTCATCTCTGCTTCAAAAGTTTGCGCAACAACTTTCAAGGCTTTTGCCTTTGCTGCATTAGCACCTTTCTGCATAAAATGTCGTCCTCTCATCTTGCTTGTACCTTGATCAACCATAAACCAATAGAAAGGGTCGGTGCGGTCTCGGGTATTTTCTCCAACTCTCGCCATTCGCTTCTTACCCGCTCTTTTAATGCGAATAATCGTGATGCCTTTCAACTCATTTTTGCTAACTTTGGTGGTATGACGTAGGTTATTTTTAACCGTGCCTTTTTGTCTGAAATTCGTGCTTGAACCTAATACTGGAATGTGCGGTTTCATGATTCTTTTGGCTTCTTTTGCGCCTGCATTAAGTGATGTTCGGATTGCCTTTTTCGCTTTCTTTTCAAGCTCTTTTTGCATTTTTCGCATATTTGCTTCAATCTGTTTTAGTCCTGTAATAGTCGCTGCCATTTGCTTTTCTCCTATAAATCAATGCCGGTAAATGTGGCAAGTTGTTGTTTGTAGTCATCGCTCATTTCAAAGGCAAGATCGCCATATTCAAGCTGATAAGTGCCGAGAGCCATTAAAAAAGCGACTGCGGGGTCAATTTTATTGGCTGATTTCTTTTTGTTTGGTTTGATGTTGGCATTGGCATCGCTTTCCATCACCACATTTGACAACGCCCACGATAAAACGGGGTCGCCGTTATGCTCTATCATTTGTCGGTTGATTAGCACTTCCGCAGATTTGGCGACGGGGCTATAACGTTGATACGTTTGCGGGAATGGTTCAACCTCTAAGCCGTAGCCTTGTAACTGGGTTCTAAGGTGAGTGGCATTCCAGACGTCAAAGCCAATCATCTTGATCTCAAAGGTTTCGGCATCCTTGAAAATATCATCTCGGATGCGGTCGTAATCAATACAATCCCCCTTAGTTACGCGTAGCCAGCCCATACGTTCCCAGTTGCGATAAATGGCTCGGTTTTTGTTGGCCACGTTTTGCAGTTGGTATTCGGGAATGTAATGGCGTGTCAGCAATCGGACTTTATTCCCCTGCGGAAAGGCGTAGCATAGGCTGGTAATGTCGTTAGTTGAGGATAAATCAAGCCCCATATAGCACGCTTGCCCTTGTAATTCTTGCTCGTGATATTGACGCTCACACTGTTTCCAGTTGCCTTCCCCTAGCCACGGGGTCGCACCATTGCACCACACATTAAAGCGTTTGGTGAGCATTTCCACCCATTCAGACGGAATGCCACGGGCTTTGGTTATGGTGTTCTCAAAATCTTTGTAAGGAATGGATTTGCCGATATTGGGGTTTGCTTTGATCCAGTTGTTCGGGTCATCCACCTCGTTTTCGTCATCAAGCTCATAAATCAGAATGAAGATAGATTCGTTCTTTTCCGTGCCGTCTAGGATTTGGCAGCAGTAATCATAATGCTGTTTGCAGGCTGAAATAGTGTTACTGCCGGCGGTGGTAATGGCAAAGAGTAGTCCTTCGGGCCGCGCGCCTTGCCCCAATTCTAAGGCGGAATAAACCGAATTATCGGGGTGTAGGTGGTATTCATCGACAATAGCAAGGCTTGGGTTTGTGCCTTCAATGGTGGAAGATTTCGCCGCAAGCGGTCGCATTAGGCTGTTTTTTTGCGTGAATAGCATCTTGTGTTGCTGAATAGTGAGCCGACTGCGTAGGGCTTGGATAAGGTCGCCATTTTCTTGGCATCATCAAAGACGATTCGGGCTTGATCACGACTGACGGCAGCAGTGTAAATATCTTGCTGACCTTGTTCCATCACCAAAAACCAATTCGCTAAAATCGCCGCAATGGTGCTTTTGGCATTCTTCCTAGCGACTTGCACATAGGCAGAACGATATTTCCGCAAGCCATTTTCACAGTATTTAAAGCCTAAAATATTGGCAAAGAGAAAGATTTGCCAGTCGGATAGCTCAATCGGCTTGCTATAAAGATGCCCTTTTACATGGGGGCAAAGGCGTGAGAATTTGATAAATCGCTCAACGGTTGCCACATCGAACACATAAGCGGGGTTTTCAAGGTCATTATAGTAACGCTCAACCGCTTGCTTAATGCGCTTACAGGCGTTGATTTCACCACTTCTCACGCTTTCCGCATAGGTGTGCCACGGTTGCATTTTAGCCCGCCATAATGTTGTCGAGTTCGTCTGCTTCCTCCGTATCAATCGGGGTCTTTCTACGGCTAACAGGATCAAAGCCCAGCAAAGACGACATTTTGATGATGATTTTCTCGGCTTCACTTTTGGCTGTTAGCGCTGGATTACGCGCTTCTGTGCCTTGGGTGTTGGTAATGCTAAAACCACGCTCTGCAATGTTTTGAACCGCTTGGCGATAAAGGGAATAATTCACGCAATAAAGCTCTAAGTTGGTGTAGTCTTCGCTGGTAATATCGCCACGCTCGGCTAATACTTTGATTTTGCTTTGCCACTGACTTTTTGCGATTTCGTCTAAATAATCAGGGGCTTTGGGGAGTTTCTTTTTTGTCATTGGTTTTCTCTTTCGGTTGGTTTCTAACTATATTTTCTAAAAAATTGCCGTGCGTAAAAATTGAGTTGGGGGGGCGGTTCTTAGCGGTTAGGCTTTTCTTTCCAAAACTCCCCCACCTCTGTTTATTTTTCAATCTCCTGATTTTTCGGGAGATTAACTCATTGATTTATAAGTGAAATTTAGATTTAGACTTTGAACGTTACTTCTTCGCACCATAACCACGTTTATCAATCTCTCGTGTCTTGTAGCTGTGACAATCTCGACAAAGGGATTGATGATTGCTCTCAACCCAAAATAGCGGATCGGCTTGTCCATTCTCTACGGGCTTGATATGGTCTATCACTGTTGCGGGTGTGTAGATACCCTTATCTAAGCACATCACACATAAGGGATGATGGGCTAAATAACCTTGACGGTATTTGCTCCACCTATGGTCATAACCTCGCTTACTGGCACTGATTCGAGTATCCTTTGGCTTATGCTCATCACATCTGCCAGACTTCACACGGTTTCTGCAACCTGGAAAGGTGCAACGTCTTAATGGGTGATTTGGCATTGGTTATCTCTAATAAATCGCTAGGTTACGGTAAGGATTCCATAACGCTTTAATCGTCATTGGCACTTCATAAAGCTGAACATCACTCACGCTTTCACGGTTAGCATAAAGATGACCAATAAACATTAAGCACCCCACTTTAATCCCTTGGGTAAAGCGGACTGTGGTATCGCTATGTTCATCACCCCACACTTTGCCGATATGATTGCTTGCCGCTTCCAGTGTTGCATCGGCATAGACTTCTAAGAGTTCATCATCTAAATCATGTTCAATGCGTAAGTGGGCTTTGATTTCCTCTAACGTTATTCTTGGTTTAGCCATTATGTGCTTCTCCTTCTTTACACATCAGTTGCAATTCTTCGTGGCGTTCTTTGCTATCAATGACGGAATAAATATCTAAAAACTGATCACCGTATTTCACTCGCATTTTGCGATTAACAGTTAAGCCTGGTTGGTATCGGATGCGAACCCTTGTAATGTTCTCACCCATCTGAAATGGACCACTGAAATATTCCCGTCCTTGTAAAGGCTCAATGCTGGCTCGAACAGTCTTTACATCCTCCCACTGAAAACGAGAGAGAGAACCGCTATTAACTGTTTTTCCCTTCTCATTTAGCTTTGGCTTAGCAATCTGTTGCAACGTGATCACCTTATCGAATTTCCCAGCCCTAACCATCCTTGCCATTTTCTGCCCCTTTCTTCACTTCAACAGTCTGCTTCCAGGCTTGACTAAACTCATCACCGCCGGCATAAGGCAATAATCCCTCACGCTTTCTCGCTTCATTCGGGCTTAAAATCCCACATTTGATAGCGGTGTCATAGCTACTGAATCGGTCTTGCTGATTGGTGCGTAATAAGTCGCTTGTATCAAATTCAATCACATAACGCTTACGGCTTTTGCTGGTGAGATCAATCATCAACGCATCTTTGAGTTGTTGCTCAAAATTGACTAAATGTGGCCGTAATGTTTGCCCTAAAAATGCCCGACTGGCTTCACTAAAATTCGCATAGCTGGAATGGGAATAATCTTGCAGGAAGATAGGGCTAATATTGAAAATGCGGGCAATATCTTCAATAGTGAATTTTCGGCTAGCTAACCACTCGGCATCTTGATTACTCATCCCTAACTGCTTGTAATCCATTCCACCTTCAAGAATTGGTGTCTTACCCGCGTTCTTTGCCCCTTGATAACGCTCTAAGGCTTGCATCGCTTTTTGCCCTTTGGCTTGGTCGAACCATTCAGGCGACGTTACAATGCCCCCAGCCATTAGCCCGTTTTTCATCACGCTGGCACCGTGCCGTTGTTGAGCCATTCCAAGCCCCACGGCTTCACGACAGACGGCAATCGGTGATCGCCCCATAAAGCCATCATTTGAAGCGTGGCGTAAATGCAATACTTCATCTTGCAAGTAAGTGTGGAGCTTGCCGTTTAAATCCATGATCTGATAAATATAATCACCGGCATAGGTGCGTTGTGCATTCACGGCATAAGGCGGGTATGGAATCAGGCTTTCAGCTTGCCCTTGTGCATTCCAACCAATCACCGCATAAGCATTGCCATTAAGCAAAACGTGGCGCATCATCACTTCTTTAAATTGATAAGGCGTTTGGTTTCGGTTCGGCATTTCATTGAGTAGATACTCTACGGAATGATTTTCTACCCTTTTACGCCCCTCGGCATTCACCTCAAAGAGATAGCACGGCATACTGGCAACTGCTTGGGCAATTACATTGACGGCATTTAATACGGCGGGCAAAGCTTCTGCCGTGTAAGGGCTAACAAATTCCCCCGCGCCGGTATTGCTTGCACCCATTGCAGCAAAAACATCCTCAATCGTCAGGCTCCGGGTTTCCGCCTTTTTCTTGAATAATCCGAACATCTACGCCCCCATTGCTTGCAACCATTTACGGCGATTGTCATCTTGCCAGTGGGCAAAGTTTTCTCCTTTTGCGACCGCTTGTGAGCGCTTTAATACTTCAAGGCTTGAATCAGGATAAGCGGGAATGCTTGTTACCGTGATCTCAATCAACTCCGCTTGCTCAACAGTGCGTAAATTCGGCTCTACGTTAAAATCCCAACTGTTTTTCAACGTGCGAAAGCCAAAACTCATCCCTTGAATATCCCCACGCTCAACACTCACCAATAAATCACGCCCTAATTGCGTATCCGGTGGCATAAGTTCAAAGCGTAAGCCAATGGCATCTTCTTCAAGCTTTAATGTGCCACTTGATGTTCGCCCTAGCAGTTTTGTGTGGTCGTGTTCAAATAGCGCTCGCACATCCTGTCCGCTGGCTAAACTCTGCTGAAACGCATTCGGGGCAAATTGCTCAATATATTCCCCCCATAGCACTTCGCTGTTTCTGTTCCATTGCACCACATAGCCCACTAGCTTTTTGCTTTCGCTATCGGTTTCTAAGGTGGTGGAACGGATCTCAATATCTTTTTTCATCATCAGCCCTCTTTGGCAAAAAAGGGGCAAAATGCCCCCCCTTTTATTCGGTTGAAATACTACTTACCTTCTAACACTTTAATTGCGTTGGAATCCACCACGCCACCGCCAAGATATTTATCAGTATGAACCTTATAAAAACCTGGCTCGGTAATCGCATCTGGTTTCGTGCGTGTGCCAGTTTCGTGATCGGCAATGGTATAGCCACGTTTGAAATCGCCCACCGCAAGGAAAGGTTGATTTGCACCAACATCTGGCATCGTTTCAAGATAATAAACCGGTAAGCCTAAAAGGGTTGCTGGGCTACCGACTTGTAGTCCATCACGCCAAATATAATCACCGTTACCATTTTTGAGTTTCTGCAATGTGCCAGCTGTTTGTGAGTTCATCACCCATACGGCATTTTTGCGATATTTGCTTTTTAGGGTGAATAACAAATCAATCAAAGTGTCCGCCGTCAATTTCGCAACCGGCACTTCCATTTTTTGCAGGGTGCCGAATGCACGGGTTTTATCTTTATCAGCAGAGCGAGGGTAGGTTAAAAAGCCTTTTGCTTGTTTTGTACCTGTGCCATTGGTTAAGGTCGATTCTTCGGTTTCCGTAAAGGTGTCTGCAATTTCATCTGTCAGCCAGCCTAAAATATCCACGCCACCAAAATCTAAAATCTCTTGGGTCGTTTTCGGATAAGCGTAAATGTTGTGAAGTGTAATCGTCACTTCATTTAATGTTGGCGTGCCTGTTTCTGTACGCTTTTCCTCTTCACCAATATGGCTAACGGCTGCACCACCATTTGAAACGAGTTTTTTATACTCTTTTGCGCCAAGCGGTAAGCGTACTACATTACAAATTGAACGCATTACACTGTCATCTGAAAGGCGTTTCATCACATCACGATCAAGCTGTGGAATAACCGAATAGCCACCATCTGCCCCGTTATTCGTATTTGTCGCCAATGAACGTAATTCACCCGTTTTAATCCAATGGCGCAATTCATCATTGCTCACGTCTTTACTCGCTGTTTCTGACCCCGCACCGGCTTGATTACGTTGCTCATCCGTTAGTGCTTCATAACGAGCAATCTCTTTCTCTAAGCTGCCAACTTGACTGCGTAATTCATCAAATTTCGCCCCTTCGGCTTCGGTAGTGGAACGTTGCTCTTTATCTGCGGTTTCCATAATGGCGCGCATTTCTGCTTGAATTTGTGTCTTTTGCTGGCGTAGTTCTAATAATTTCTTAAACATATAAAAATCCTTTGGTTAAATGAAAAAAGAGATACGGTAATTTAAAGTAGCGGTCACCCAAGCTGAATCATTCGGATCATAGTCATAACTGTATTTTGATAGCTCACACTCATCCACAGTATTTAGTTGTGCAGTTCCTATCAACATACCAATCGCTTTTGCGACCTCGTCTAATTCCGCTTCTGATGCCTCTAATGGCAAATAAATCCCAATTTTTAAATCTGCTAGGCAATCACTATGACATACCGTTTCGGGAGAGAATTCCGCATCATCAATATAAACAGCAATAGCTGGCAACTGCTCGCTAGTATCAGTAAAGGTTGCTCGTCCATTATGAATATATTTAATTCCTTCCAGTCGGTTATTTAATACAGAAATAACCTCTTCCCGAATGGCATTAAGTAAAATCATTCTGCGTTTCCTTTTGGTTAAAAAAACAAATATCTTCACAATATATAGCCTTTTAACTGGTTGTAAATACAGCACCTTTCACTTGAACAGCTACGCAAGAAAACAACAGCAAAATTTACAAAACTTTTTATAGCAAGAATGTTGGCAAGTTTAATGGCTAGCACTGAATAATTATTTTTACACTTTTTCACTTGCTATCCACTTCATCTTTTTTCTTTATATATCAATTATTTATTTCTTTTATAAGTAGAAAAGTGAGAAAGTGAGTAATATATAAAAGGAAATTTTTATAGAAAAGAAAGGTATAAAAAAGCCCCATGAATACGGGGCTAGAAGATTATAAGTTGAGCTGCATTCCGCATTGTTCGCAGTAATCTCCTATCATCTGCATTACGGGCTTGCGTTCTTCTAGGTAGTCATAGCGGTTATAGGTATTCTCTAAATCATCTCCTCCTGCCAATAGGTGTGATAGTACGGTTTCCGATACATTGCGATCTACCTTTTGAGATGCTAAAAAGGTTTTAATAAATGCCCGTATGCCGTGACCTGTTAAGCGATCTTTATAGCCATTTCGTTTCAAGGCAGTGTTTACCGTTGCTTTGCTCATTGGCTTGTCGGTGTCATTTCTGCCTGTGAACACATAGCTATATTTCCCATTTAAGGATTTCATCAAGACTAGTAATTGCAATGCTTGGGAGGACAACGGCACAGTATGCGGACGTTTCTTGTCTGCTTGCCCTTTCATTCTCTCCTTTGGGATATGCCACAATCTCTCGCTAAAATCTATTTCTGCCCATTGGGCATTTACTGCTTCGTTAGGGCGTAAGGCGGTGAGAAAGCTCCAACAAATTAAAAGGTAGGTTTGACTGGATAATTTGGCATTATTCAGATCATTAAATAATTGTGCCAACTCATCAATTTTAATTGTTGGGTTAGGTTTGGATGGTTTCAAATGAAAACTTTTTACAGCTAAATGGCAGTTATGACTTTCTATAACGCCCTTGGTGATAGCGTGATCCATAATCGCCGTAACAAGTTGATGCAGTTTTTTCAATGTGTTACTACGGTCTGAAACTTTATCATAAACATCAACCAATAGCTTTACTTTGATATTTGAAACGTGAAGATCGCGAATATAAGGGAAAATATGATTTTCGAGTCTTGCCCAATTCTTTTCACGGGTTTCGGGGTTCTTGGCTTTTTGCTGATAAATTCCATTGAAATAGCTTTCTGCCAAGTTGTAGAAAGTATCTCGAATTTGACTATCAGCTTCTTCTTGTTGCCGTTGCTTCTCAGCTTGTGGATCTATTCCTTGGGCTAATAAAGCTCTACATTTTTCTCGTTTAGCACGGGCTTGAGCAAGTGAAATTTCAGGATACCTTCCCAATGAATATTTAGTCCTTTTATTTGTTATTGGACTAACATAATTAAACCGCCAGCTCTTATTACCACTAGGAAGAATAAGCAAGAACATTCCTTGACCATCTGGCAAGGTATATTCTTGTTTTTTGGGCTTAGCTTTGTCTATTTGTGTGTTTGTTAATGGTTTAACCGGCTTAGCCATAATCCACCTTTTATACTGAACAAATGAATAGATGTAACCATTTTAAATCGTGGTTACTATTTTGGTTACTAAAATTTGTGGTTAGCTACGATAAATTACGAATGGTTAAGATAAGAAAAAAGCCTTGAAACGTTGTGCTTCAAGGCTTTGTTTGATTTTTTCGATAAGTTACAAAACGTTGCGAAAGGTCAAATGGTGCTCTGGGCGAGACTCGAACTCGCACATCCTATGGACACTACCCCCTCAAGATAGCGTGTCTACCAATTCCACCACCAGAGCGTATTTGACACTTAAATTATTACTGAGGAATATCGTTATTTTCTATTTTTGCTGGTACAACTTGTTTTTGCTCTACACCGCTTAAATCATCAAATTGACTTTTGGGTGCAGCTTTGTGTGAATTCAAGTTACCAATCACTAAACTAATTGTGAAGAAAATAATCGCTAAAATCGCTGTTGTTCTTGATAAGAAGTTTGCAGAACCTGCCGAACCGAATACAGTTCCTGCTGCGCCTGCACCAAATGATGCACCTGCATCTGCACCCTTACCTTGTTGCATTAAAATAAATCCAACTAAGAAGATTGCAACAACGAGATAGGCAATTGTAAGTAAATTAATTAACATTGCTCTCTCTTTAATTCTATTCAAAATTAAACGCTACACAGAGTAGCGTTCGTTTCGATAGGGCGCATTATAGGGATTTCCGTTTATCGTGCAAGTGGATTTTAGCAAAATTTTGTCAAATGCTTTAATTTTCAACATCTTGTGCTGTTTTACGCCAATTCTTCGCTTTTTTTGCCCCTGCAAGCGGTCGAATTTTGGCTAAATTTTGCAACACCTGCCGATTTGGTGAATGCAACAGTTCCGGCAAACGTTGGGTTAAATCCGCCATAAATTGCCAATAGCTTGCTTGCTTTTTGCTGATATCCGTGAGTTGCATTTCCCAATGGGCGGTCATATCTGGCAAGGTGGCACTTTCGGGTAATGCCATAATTAAGGTTCGCCCTGCTTCGGTGCTGTGAATGGTACGCCCTTTTTTGATGAGAAAACCACGCTTAAACAACAATTCAATAATCCCTGCACGGGTTGCTTCTGTGCCTAAGCCATCTGTTTCGCGTAGCACTTTTTTCAGTTGTTTGTCTTGCACGAAACGCGCAATACCTGTCATTGCTGAAAGAAGTGTGGCATCACTAAAATGGCGTGGCGGTTGTGTTTTTTTGCTGACAATCTCCCCAGCCTCACAGTGCAGTTGTTGACCTTTTTGCACGACGGGTAAAAGCGGTTCAAGAACTTCATCGCTATCTTCTTTGCCTAATAAAGCCTTCCAACCTGCCACAATCAAATTTCGCGCTTGGGCAGTAAAAACACCGCCGGCAATCTCAAGGGCAATTTTCCCTTTGCGATACTCCGCATCGGGGCAAAATTGGATTAAATATTGCCGTGCAATGAGCTGATAAACTCGACGTTCATTGTCACTTAATTGCACCTGCCCTTGCCGTGCGGTAGGAATAATCGCGTGGTGGGCTTCCACTTTACTGTCATTCCAGCAACGGCTTTTCAATTCAGGATTCACCACGTCGGGCTTTTGTGCATACTCCGTTAAATGATGGGCAATAGCACTCATCACTTTAAACCGTTCAGCAAAATGCTCCTTAGGAAGATAGCGATTATCCGAACGGGGGTAGGTAATCAGTTTATGGGTTTCATAAAGTCGCTGACAAATATCTAAAACAGCTTGGGCTGATAGCCCAAAACGGCGTGCAGCATCAATTTGTAAAACCGAAAGAGAATAAGGCAATGGGGAGCTTTCTTTCTCAATTTTGTCTTGATATTCCGTGACCAATGCCGGTTGTTGTGTAATGCGTTTGACGACATTTTCTGCCAGCGGGCGAGAAAGCACTCGCCCCTCTTCGTCTTGGTAATCTTCACAGGCTTTACTTGGTTGCCACTGCGCTTTAAATTGTTCCCCCGTTTCTGGCACACGGATATGGGCAAGCACCTCGAAATAATCCTTTGGCACAAAATGCTCAATTTCTAGATCTCGGCGAACAATCAGCCCTAGCACAGGGGTTTGCACTCGCCCGACTGAAAGCACCCCTTTATAACCTGCCCAACGCCCCTGTAATGTGTAAGATCGCGTCATATTGATGCCATAAAGCCAGTCGGCTCGGGCTCGGGCTAAGGCAGAAGTTGCAAGGGGAATAAAATCTTGGTTTGATTGCAGTTTCTCAATAGCTTTTTTTACTGCACTGGGGTTGAGATCGCTAATTAAACAACGTTGGATCTGCCCTCGCCTCTCCGCAGGCAAATTCAAGTAACCAAACACTTCATCAACGAGCAACTGCCCCTCTCTGTCCGGGTCGCCGGCATTCACAAGGGTATCCGCTTGCTTTACCAAGCGTTCCACTACTTTAAACTGTTTAAGCGTCTCTTTTTTAGGAATGAGTTTCCATTGGCTAGGGACAATGGGTAAATGCTCCATGCGCCACATTTTAAAGCGTTCATCATAGGCATCCGGTTCGGCTTGTTCAAGTAAGTGACCAATACACCAAGTCACCACATTGCCTTCGCCACATTGAATAAAGCCCTCCCCTCGTTGATGCGGTTTGGGGAGAACATCGGCAATCGCTCGCCCAAGGCTCGGTTTTTCGGCAATAAATAGACGCATATTACAAACTGTTGTTAAAAATCGACCGCTTGTTTTCGTCTATTGCAAACCTTGGGAAGATAAAATCATCTGACAAAGCTGTGGTGGCTGAGGGAGGATTTTGGGCTTAGCTGTGTTTGATGGTTTAGCCGGTTCAAACCAAGAGTAAAGCTCTGCACCACAGCCATCACCCGCAGGTACGGGGGCTTGATTTTCACAATTTGGCGCATCGGTAGGGCAAGAGAGGCGGACGTGGAAGTGGGAATCGTGGGCATACCACGGGCGAATTTTGCGTAACCATTCACGATCCGCTCCAGCGGTATGACAGAGTTTCACTTTAATCGCTGGGTTAACGAAAATCCGATCCACACGACCATCCGTGGCGGCTAATTTCAGTAATTTAGTGTGATTTTCCGTCCATAAACGCTCATCAACCACATTCGCCTCATGATTGACCATAACCGTCGCTAAGCCAGCCGGATTTCGGGCGGTATCATCATCCATCGGACCGAAACGAAGCCAAATATCCGCATCTAATCCCGTTTGATGGCTCGCATGTCCAGAAGAGAATCGACCACCTGCCGGCATTCCCATATCACCAATTAAAATCGGTGGAATACCCGATGCCTTCGCCCGTTTAGCCAGATTTTGTAAGTAGCTTAATAATTGAGGGTGTCCATAGTAACGATTCCTAGCAGAACGGATCACTTGATAGCCTTCCCCTTTTAACGCAAGGGGTTGAGCGCCGATAATACAGCCGTTGCTATATCCGCCAATGGATTGGACTTTCCCTGCCACAGGGGTGCGAATTTGCTCCCATTGTGTTGCAAGGCTAAGACTTGAGAGGGTCAATAAACCAGTAAGAAGTGTGCTTTTTAGCAGTATCATAAGCTTTCCTAAAAGAGGGTCAAAATTGCTCGGCATTGTAGAGCAATGACACAATAATTGCAAAATCCTCCCTAAAAATGACCTTGTATTTTTGCCTTTTCACTGACCTCACTAATTTTTATTTGACTTAAATCTCATTAAAGGGTATTTCTATTCACGTTTTTTGCTATACGCAAAGAAAAACGCAATTTTGCTGCGGGAGAGGCGCAACACTCAGGTAACTTATCTTAGGGGGCTAGCCTGTTAGAAGATAAATGATGGGAGTGATTGCCGAGGTGAATATTCTCTAGTTTAGAATCTTCATCGGTCATCTAGGTTGAATCCTACTGACTGTCGTTTAAAGTCTTCTTTAAATGGAGTGCTCTAAAAGTGTCTTGCAAACCTCAACAGTACCCACCGTTCTCCCTTTTTTTAAACACACAACATCTTGATTTATATAGGAATGCTTATGTCTTATCTTTCTGTCGCAAAATTTGGTGGCACGAGTGTCGCCAATTTTGAATCCATGAATCTATGTGCCAATATTATTACTGCAGATCCACAAACCCGAGTGGTGGTACTTTCCGCCTCTGCAGGGGTGACTAACTATTTAGTGGAGTTAGCCAATGGTTGTGAATCGACTCGCCGTGAAGAAATTTTAGCTGCTGTTCGAGGCATTCAATTCGAGATTATTGAAAAATTACAACAACCGGAAGGCGTCACCCTTGAAATTGAACAGCTTTTAGCCCATGTTTCAGCCCTTGCAGAATCCGCCAGCCTTGCCACTTCTCCCGCCCTAACCGATGAGCTAATTAGCCATGGGGAAATGATGTCCACCAAGATCTTTACCCAATTATTACAAGAAAGAGGTTACCCTGCTGTTTGGCTCGATGTGAGAGAAATTGTGGCAACCAATAGTCATTTTGGTAAAGCACAACCTCATGATGAAAAAACACAACAACAAGCTAATACGATAATCAAACCATTAATCGCTCAAGGATCGGTTGTAATCACTCAAGGCTTTATCGGACGTGATGAAGAAGGCAAAACCACCACTCTTGGTCGTGGTGGAAGCGATTATTCCGCCGCACTACTTGCCGAGGTTCTCAATGCCAATGATGTGCTCATTTGGACGGATGTTGCAGGCATTTATACAACTGATCCTCGCATTGTGAGTGCAGCTAAACGCATTGATACCATGAGCTTTAATGAAGCCGCCGAAATAGCAACCTTTGGCGCAAAAGTGCTACACCCTGCTACCTTACTGCCTGCAGTAAGAAGCAATATTCCCGTTTATGTCGGCTCAAGTAAAGCCCCAGAACAAGGTGGCACATGGGTAACTCGCGATCCTCAACCTCGCCCAACGTATCGCGCGCTCGCCCTACGTCGCAATCAAATTTTACTCACGTTATCTAGCCTAAGCATGCTCCATGCTCAAGGCTTTTTAGCGAATGTCTTTGCCATTCTAGCGAAGCACAAAATCTCCGTGGATGTCATTACCACCTCGGAAGTCAGTGTTGCCTTAACCTTAGATAAAACAGGCTCAACTTCATCGGGAGCAGCGATACTTTCGCAAGATCTACTCAATGAATTACGTCAATATTGTAACGTCCAAGTTGAAACTGATTTAGCACTCATTGCGGTAATCGGTAACCATATGCACACCCAAGCCGGCATTGCAAAAAGCCTCTTTAATACCTTATCGCCTTATAATGTGCGTTTAATCAGCTATGGCGCAAGCACCAATAATATCTGCACCTTAGTGAAAAACAGCGAAGCAGATGACATCATCCGTGCGTTACATGCCGAACTTTTTGAGTAACACAAATAAAGAAAAAGGGGAAATGCTCAACCATTTCCCCTTCTTTTTTGATTATATTACCGTTATTTAGCGGATTTTTTCTTCCATTTCCAGAATACGAAAAGCCCACCCATAAGTAGAACAATCCAAATGGCCATCTGTCCTTTATGAATCTGTGCCTGTAGCCAATCCAAGTTTTTCGCACCAAAATCGCCTAAATAGACCCAAATTGGCACGGAGATAATTGCGGCACAAAAATCGACTAAGACAAAACGCGTAAAGCTCACTTTACGGGTAATACCCGACACTAAGTACACTACTGCTCTTAACCCCGGTAAAAAACGAGCAACAAAAAGTAATTTCCAACCCTGTTTTTCAAAACGTTCTTGAACTTGCTCAAAACGTGCCGGCGTAGCTACTTTACGGATAAGCGGAAATTGCAAAATTTTCTCGCCATAAATACGCCCAAGCCAATACATGGTGCTATCCCCTACTAAAACACCTAACATACTGACAAGCAACATCCAATGTACATTGGTATAGCCTAATCCAGAAATTACGCCACCAGAAACGAGGGTAATATCCTCAGGAATTGGCACGCCAAATCCACAAGCCAATAAGACTAAAAAAACAGCCCAGTAGCCGTAACTACTGAAAAATGCAATCAAAAATTCCATGTATATCCTTATTGTTGATTAAGATTTTTGACTGAACTCCGAACAACTAGCTCAGGGTAAATCTCTAACACTTTCGGTTCACTTTTACTATCATCAGCGTGTGCTTTGATACGTTCTAATAACACTTCCATTGCCATTTGCCCTAAACGGGTTTTGGATTGATGAATGGTCGTCAATGGCGGAGCATAAAAGCGAGAACTGTGAATATTATCATAGCCAATCACCGAAATATCCTGCGGTACATGTAATCCTTTTTCGGTAATCGCAGAAATCACACCTAATGCCATTGCATCACAACCACAGACAATAGCCGTTGGTAGATGATCGAGCTTTAACAGATTATTTGCACTCTCATAACCACCTTCGGGTTCAAAGTCATTTTCAAAAATCCATTCTTTACGAATTAATAATCCCGCTTCAGTCATCGCTTTAACAAAGCCCTCATAACGAGCTTTGGCAATGGTTTTATATAAATCTCCGGCAATAATAGCAATATCTTTATGCCCATTATCAATTAAATAACGAGTCGCTAAATAACCGCCGTCAAAACTGTGATCAAGAATACGATCACTTTTGCCATCATTCGGTCCCCAATCCATCACTACCATAGGAACATTCACACGATTTAATAATGTCAATGATCCCTCAACATATTCGGAACACATAACTAAAATACCATCTACTCGCTTATTAATCAGCATATCTAAATGGTTTTGAATTTTTTCCGATTCGTTTTGCGTATTACACAAAAAAAGTGAATAGCCCAAACGATAACAATACTCCTCCACTGCCAGCACGATCTCTGCAAAATAAGGTGCTTCGCTAGTGGTAATAATCATACCGATAGACTTAGTGGTATTAATTTTTAGACTTCGAGCAACTGCACTTGGAGAATAATTCAGCGCTTGTACTGCATTCCACACTGCTTGCGTGGTGTCCTCTGCAACAAAACGTGTTTTATTTAACACATGGGAAACGGTAGTCGTTGAAACCCCAGCCATTTTCGCCACATCTTTAATCGTAGCCATAACCCTTCCTTCTAGCAAAAATTGTGAATATTATAGCCGAAATAAACCATATTTTTAACATTGTACAATAGGTTATATGATCTAGCCTTGACTTACTTTTATTTTTCTTTTATTTTCAAGGGCATTTCTCAAATTGGGGTTTAAAATGTTTAATTTATTCAGACAGCCTATTGAAAAATCATCGTTTGAATCTTGGGCAAAAATTGCAGATGATATTGCTAAAGTTGCAATTTTAGCGGTACCTGTTATGCTTTACGGCAAAGACCCATTTTGGGTAAAACTACTCAATACATCTCTTCTGACCATTGCTGTCTATTTATTTCTTATTGGTGGAAAGCTATTTAGAAAAAAAGCGGAGGAATACACTTAATGGAACTGACATTCGGCTTAATCATTTTTGCTCTCATTGGTTTAGCATTCGCCCTTACTGCAAATTATCTCACAAAACACTAATTGAAAAAACTAAACATCAAGTTTTCTCTTTACTTGTTATCTTTGTAAGAAAGACATTTTCAAGTATCAAAATTTCTATAAAAAGAAAAATGACAAAATCTGCTATTTGCTTTTTTATACAATCCTTTTAAAATAGCCCCGTTTTTTATTAATCTTAAAGGAGTGAAAAATGGGTACATTTGGTTACGCAATGCTAACAGTTTGTGGTGCATTAGGTATGATTGTTACTTTCGCATACAACATTTTCTAATCAGAAAAATCAAAACGGTGAGTTAGGCAACTAGCTCACCTTTTTTATTGCTTTTTTCGGAATCACTATGGCTAAACTCACTTTTGCAGCACTCACTTTTAACCCGACACAAACACCCATTTCAACCGCTTTTGATGATATTTACTTCTCCACCCAAGACGGATTGGCAGAAACTCATTATGTCTTTTTTGAAGGCAATCAACTCTGGCAAAAATGGCAGGCTCACACCCAAGCACATTTTGTTATCGCTGAAACGGGGTTTGGTACGGGCTTGAATTTTTTTGCCGTCGCTACGGAATTTGAACGCTTTTTAGCAGAGCAGCCCCAACATCCACTCAAACGGCTCTATTTTATCTCCTTTGAAAAATTCCCTTTAACTGCAGAAGATTTACAAAGCGTTCATGCCACCACGCCCTTTGCAAAAAAAGCAAAAAATTTGACCGCTTGTTGGCACCCACATCAAAAGGGCTGCCAGCGTTATCACTTTGGCGCAGTCTATTTAGATCTCTGGTTTGGCGATATGGCTGAAAATTTGCCTCAACTTGGCGATAGCTACCACAACAGTATCCACTGTTGGTTTCTAGACGGTTTCTCCCCCGATAAAAACCCCGAAATGTGGAACGATCAGCTTTATCAGCAGATGTTCCGTTTAAGCCAAAATGGCGCTTCATTTGCCACCTTCACGGCTGCCAGTGCGGTACGCAAAGGCTTACAACAAGCCGGTTTTCAGGTTTTTAAACGCAAAGGTTTTGGCAAAAAACGGGAAATGTTATGGGGCGAAAAACCATATCAACATGAAATGCCTTGCCCGCAATTTCCTTATTATCAACAAGGCAACAGTGCCGCTTATCAAGATATTGCTATTATCGGTGGCGGAGTGGCGAGCCTATTTGCTGCGCTTGCTTTACTCGAACGAGGCAAAAAAGTTACCCTCTATTGCAAAGATACAGAACTTGCACAAAATGCCTCTGGCAATCGACAAGGGGCAATTTACCCTCAATTCAGTGATGATGATGAACGCAATGTGCGATTTTATGTGCATAGTTTTGATTATGCGTTACAACGTCTTGCCCTACTCTCTCAAGAGATTGAGATTGAACAGGATTTAAGTGGTGTTGCCCTTTATGCTTATAACGATAAAACGAGCAAAAAACTGGCGAAAATCGCTGAAGACGGCTGGGGAGAAGATCTTTTTCAACTACTCAATGCTCAAGCATTGAGTGAAAAAATCGGGCTACCTGTTCCGAATGGCGGTGCTTTTATCGCCCAAGGCGGTTGGCTTTCACCACAACAACTCGTGCAACAAGGTTTTCAAGCGTTGGCAAAAAAAGGCTTGAAAATTGTGCTTAATCACACTATTCAAGATCTTCAACATCATGGCGAAAAGTGGCAGTGGCAACATCAAGGACAAACGATTTCTCATGAAGTGGTCATCTTAGCAAATGGGCATACCATTACGGATTTCTCTCAAACAGAAGGCATTCCGCTTTACCCTGTTCGAGGGCAAGTGAGCCATATTCCGACAACGGAAGCCCTAAGCCAACTTAAATGCGTGCTTTGCTTTGATGGTTATATCACGCCAATGGCGAATCATAGCCATTGCCTTGGTGCAAGCCATATTCGAGATGACGCAAGCCTTGATTTTAGCGTTGAAGAACATCAACAAAATTTAGCCAAATTTCAGCAAAATCTAACCCCTTGTCAATGGACGGCAGGGATTGATTTATCCGCCAATTCCGCTAAAGTTGGCGTGCGATCAGCCTTAAGAGATCGTGTGCCAATGGTGGGTTCTGTCCCCAATTTTACACAACAAAAAGCACAATATCGCAATTTATATAATCAACTTCGGCGTAAAGAAGCAGTAGAGAGCGCTTGCTATTATCCGCATCTGTATCTTATTGCCGGGCTTGGTTCACGAGGGCTAACTACCGCCCCTTTACTTGGCGAAGTACTTGCCAGCCAGATGTGTGGCGAGCCGATACCTTTAAGGCAAGATATTCTCCATGCCCTTAGCCCCAATCGCACTTGGCTACGGCATTTATTAAAGGGAAGAACTGTAGAATAAGTTAAATTGATAAAAAGAGAAAACGCCCCAATTAGGGGCGTTTAATATTGGTAATATTAAGTAAAATAGCGCCATAGCTTATAAAAAAAGCGAGCAATCTAAATTGCTCGCTCTATTTGTGATTAATATTCACTTATTGGCTTTAAATTACCAGTAAACGCGTAAACCTACACCGATATTTTTCTCGGTTTCTTTTTTCACAGTATTGCTTGGTGCGCCATACTTAGTTGTTTTAGTTTTGAATAAACCACCTTCAACATAAGTAAAGACAGATTTATGAATTTGGTATTCTGAACCTAGCATAAATTTATTATATACTACTTCTTCTGTTGTCATAGAATCAGATTTGCTTTTCTCAACACCATATGCATAGTTACCATATACGGCTACTTTATCGGTTACTTGATATTTTGCACCAACACGGAATGCATTTAAGCGAGTTTTTCCACCATCATCTTTCTCAAAAGAACCAGTATAATCTGCAGCTAAAGTTAAAGCATCAATTTTATATTTTCCACCTAAAGCCCATGCATCTTTATGATGTTTAGCATTTGTTTCAGATTTATAGTTATCACGAGTATAACCTGCTGCAACTGTTGCATCACCAAAAGTATATACTGCACCTACGCCATAACCATTTTTAATTGGATATACATCATCACCATTTGGTTTAGTATAAGGAGCTTTTACTTCATTATTACCATCACGTTCTTCTGCAAAACGGTAATCTACACCAAGGTGTAAACCTTCAATACCTTTATAGTCATAACGAACAACTGATTTACCTGATGTTGCTAATGCACTATCCATGCCCCATAAGCATTATCAAAACCAGATTGTGCGATGTCATCACCGATAGTCACTTGACGACCGAAACTCACTTCACCGTACTGTTTGCTACCAAGACCAACATAAGCACGTTTAGCATATAAATCACCAAATTTGTCACTTGTTTTTGAATACCATCGAAACGGAACTCTAAACGACCAAAAGCGTAAAGATCTTCTGCAATATCATGCTTCACTTTTACACCGAAACGAGTACCATCATTATGTAAATTAGAGTGCGCACGTTGTTTCGTGGCATCATTTTCTTTTTTACCTTGTTTTTCTAATAATAAACGAACAGAACCGTCAAAATCGACTTTTGTACCATCTTGTTCATAAACGGTTAATGCTGATGCAGATGATGCTGCGAAGGCTGTTACTGCTAATGCTACGAGTGTTTTTTTCATGATGTTCACCTTAAATTTTTAGTTTAGTAAAAAATTACTCTCGTTAAGGTATAAGAGCAATTCTCCATTTTGTACTCACTCTATAAAAATCAAAGTCAGTACAACTTGCGATGGCATACTCTCAAAATCGGCATAAACTGTCAATATCTGTAATGATTTCTTTTTTGTTAAAAAAAACCATTTACAATCAATAAGTTACATTATTTTTGATTCTTAACACAGTATTTTAAAAGGTATATTTGGAGTATTACGTCAATCCCCAAATAACAATTAACCCATTGTTTTTAAAAGATTTTTTAGACTAAAGGAAAATTACAATTTTTTTTTACAAAAAACGTGAACTATTTCACATTTTTAAAAAACACTTTGATTTCTGATAAATTTTTCAGCAATTCATTCTAAAAAAAAATTGCCTTGAAAGGGCTTTTTTCACCGTTATAATGGCGACTCTTTTTTTGTTAAATATCGCTATGAGCCAATTTCTCCATTATTTTTTGAAAAACTTGCTATTTTTCAGCCTTTTTTACATAAAAAAGTCATGTTACGAACCTCCGTTTTTGTTCGCTTTGAAGGCACTGTGGCAGATTTTATTGATGAAATGGGACAAACGATTACACTCATTCAACAAGCAGAAAGAGATAATCAAAAGCGATTATTTAGAAATTCATACACAAAAATTGATTACACAATTTGATGCTTTACAGCATGCTGTGGCAAAAATGTCCACAGCCCCCAAAGCACAATACCAAAGTTCATACCGTTTTCCTCGCCATGTTCATCAATTACCTGTTCGTAAGCGGTTGCAGGAATATCACAAAGCACTACGCGCATTGAATGAAAAAATTTTGTGGCTAAGTGAACAGAGTTATTTATGCCCGATTCGGAACGAGAAGCCTACCTCACGCAAATTCAAGAAACGGAATACCGCAAAAGCAAATGCCAGCTTGCATTGATGAGTTGGAGTTACAGCTTAAAACCTAAATCTTGACGATTTTCTCATTGAACAAAAAGTCTCAAAAAAACGACCGCTTGTCGAGGTTATTTCCCTTACAAGCGGTCGAATTTTTGTCTTTTTACACAAATATCGTTTGTTGCTTTACTCTAAGACTTAAAGCGTGTGAGTCGCAAGCCATTCTGAAAGTGCTTGATTAATACGTGTTTGCCAACCTTTCCCCGTTTTACGGAATTGCTCCAAAATATGATGATCAAGCCGAATCGCTATTTTCTCTTTTTGAGCAGAATTAGCTAGCCGACCACGTCGTTTCAGTTGTTGAGCAAAGTGGTAATTTTGCTGAAATTCTTCAGCCGTCAATGGGCGATCATCTTCATCCTCGCCCATCCAAACATAATCAAAGGAAGAGTCAGAATTGGCTAGTGCTAATAGGATTTTTTGACGTTCAGCTTCAAGCTCCGTAGGGCTAAGTGTTGATTTTTGTGTGGATACATCATTCATGTCTCCGTTAAATTCATTCGCAAGCCACTGATTATATTGCTCTTTTTCTACTTGGCTAGCATGACGAAAGCTAATAATTCGATAACAATTTTCTTGTTCAAGATAAACCAAAGAAAGCGTTGTTAAATAATTGAACACATAAGCAAAAGACTGTATGCGTAATTCATTATTTCTCATACTTGCGGTATCAAGCCGTAGTTGAGAATCCAATACATAATGTGCCTGCTGAAAATCAAGCCCGTGTTTTGCCAAATTCGTAAGGCGTTTTTTCTCATCCCACGTTAGCGATTTACTCATTAATTACGCTCCTTGTGAGAATTATCGTATAGACAAAAATAAAAAACAAGGTAAAAATGAGTAAAAAAAGACCGCTCATTGCGGTTCTGTCCCCTTACAAGCGGTCGAATTTTTTGTCTTTTTTGCACTGGGCGTTAATTTAGCATTTCGTTTTTTCTTTATAATGCTGACGACAGACTGATAAATAGGTGTCATTGCCACCAATTTGAATTTGCTCACCATCACAGACGGCCTCGCCCTTTTCATTCATACGAATCACAAAATTGGCTTTTTTTCCGCAATAGCAGATTGTTTTTAGCTCTTCAAGCTGATCTGCCCAAGCTAATAAATAACGGCTACCTTCAAAAAGTTCGGCTTGGAAATCAGTACGTAACCCATAAC
>LVZB01000025.1 GCA_023101485.1 Pasteurellaceae bacterium Macca
TATATATTACCTTAAATAATTTATTTGTAAATACTTGCGGTTGTTTTACTTTTATAACCGTAAGTTATAGGATTGCTAAAAAGAGGTATTTATGTCTGTACAAAAGAAAAAGAACTAACGGAAGAGCAAAAGCTCGAATGTGAAAAATTGAAAGAAATTTTTGATGCTAAGAAAAGTGACTGAAATTAAGCAAGCGAGCGTTGCTGAAAATTTCGGCATTAGCCAAGGCGCAGTAATCACTACCTGACAGAACAAATTCATTAAATGCTTCTATTGCAACGAAATTCGCAAAACTATTACACGTTACCGTAGGAGAATTTAGTGAACGTTTGGCATTAGAAATTGCTGAAATGGCAACGATGATCAATGAAGATGAGATGAATAAATACGCTATCCAGCTTGTTGATGATGCTGTTGCTATTGATGTACTTGATGTTGAGGTGAGTGCCGGTTTTGGAGTAACAACAGATCTCACCGAAGTTATTCGGCAAGTACGCTATAACCCCGCACAATTTTATGAAATATATAGCGGGTTAAATCCTGACAATATGAAGATCGTTAATATAAAAGGCGATTCAATGTTTCCGACCTTCTCGCACGGTGATTTAGCCTTTGTGGATATTACTATAACCAGCTTTGATGGCGATGGTGTTTATGTATTCACTTATGATGGGCATACTTACATTAAGCGCTTACAAAAAGCAGGAAGAGTCTTGCTCGTCATATCCGATAACGAACAATACAAAGAATGGAAAATCACCCACGAAGAACTGTTTTCATCCACGGGAAAGTCAAAGTTCACCAAAGCCAGAAGTTGAATTTTATTGGGTAAATCTAATTAGTTGGCGTTACACCAAATTAAAACAGGGGAAAATATGCATATTACTCAGCAAATGGAAGAGTTTAATATCGCTTATATTCAAGCAATGATTGCTGTCTGTGGGTTTAATTATTCTCCCCCAAAAGTAGATGATCATAGTGTCGATATTGAAGCACATACGCTATTTCCTTACGACCCGAAGAAGCCACAAGCTGTCATCGATCCGCGTGTCTGTTTTCAACTAAAATCAACAAGCGGGTTAAAATTCGAAAATGGCAAAGCCGCCTTTAACTTGAAAAAGAAAAATTATGACGACTTGCGGCGAATGGGGTATCAATTCCCACGCTATCTACTCGTCCTTGATCTTCCCCCGTCTCCAACACAATGGCTCTGCCATAAAAAGAAATTTATGGCTTTAAAAAGACACTGTTATTGGCTATCATTAGCCAATTTCCCCAACAAGAAAAACAAAATAGCGTTACCGTACATATCCTTGCTACACAGCGTTTAACGCTTGATACCTTAACCAAAATGCTTGAAAAAGCGAGAACAAGGAGAGTTTATGAACAAGAAAGCACTGCATAACTTGTCAATTACTGACTTTGCTCGCTATTTAGAAACACACGGTTGGTGTATTGACTTTGAACATCCTTATAGTGTGATTTGGCGGAAATTTAAAGGTAATCAATTTCTAGGGGAAATTACACTCCCCAAAGAAGAAACCGTAGACAAAGAAGAAAGCCTCACACGGGCATTGCAACGTCTTGCAGAATACGAAAATATTTCTCCTAACCTTATGTTGAGTAAAATTATGAATCAACATAATGATCTCATTTCTATTCGTGTTGTAGGGAAAAGTGTCCAAGATGGTACCATTCCATTAAATGATGGTGTAAACTCTTTGAAAAGACGAAAAATCTTATCCATGCCCTCGCTCTTTCCGCCAAAAGAAAAAATCATTATTTAGCAATGGTTCAGGAGGTAAAGATGTTCTCTCGTTTATGGATCAAATTCGTCTTGGGCAAACACAGGTTGGCAGCTATATCATCAATCTCTGCTATCCTGTTGAAAATATTGAAGTGGGAAAACAAAACGAGATAATTGAAGCGATTTCGTTTTCTCGGAGCGTAACGCATAATTTATTAAATAGCTTAAATAAGCTAAAAGAAAAGGCTCAAAATTACGATCAAGACCCTACTGTTTTTGCATCACTGATTCCCGAAGGAGTAAGCCATAATCTATGTGATGCTATCGTGGGTTTAAGTGGCATTCAAAAGCAACGCACCGTAGAAATTAGCCTACAAGCTGGGCCAATTAAAGACGATTCTATTACTACGTCTGATTTCAAAATCTCTTTTACCCCTGCCGAAATTGCCGTGGTTGAAACTGCGTCAAAATACTATCAGGGTGAATATACCTTACCATACTACGAAGTGATTGGAAAAATTGTTGGCCTACATTCGAGAAACCTTTCTGAAGGTGGCTATATTCAAGTACCTTGTAAGGTCGATAACAAAACCGTTGAAATTCGGATTGATCTCACCCCAGAGCAATACCAAACAGCAACCGAAGCTCATAAAACCGAAAAACAGTTATATGTAAAGGGCAAGATCTCTACATCAATAAGAAAAAGGACGCCTACAAAAAACCACTCTACTCACTATTCTTTAAGATTGCCCGCACCAAGCGGGCTTTTTCTTTTTCCCCAAATCTACATCCCTTACTACTCTAACCCCCGATTTGTTCCCCGTTTTAGCCCCTTTTGGGTTCAAAACCTAATTTGTCTCACATAAATGGCAGACAACAAGCGGCCACTTTTCACTAATTTTTTGCAATTTTGCCCCGATCTTCCTTGTTTTGCTGATTAAAAAATACGCATTTAATCATCACCTCATTTCTTATAAATCAACAAGTTAGAAATAAATAACCGCAAATAATCAAATTAAATAACTTGCGGTATTTACATATAATATTATCAAAGGTAATATACACCCATCAAAACAAACCACCCACCGAAAACGTGGGAATGCTCTTTAACAAATCATTGATAAAAACACACCGCTTGCCAATGGTGAGATGGTATCAACAGGACGGAAGAAAGCCCGAACCAAGCAGTGTGAAGTATCAGCGTCACAAGTTTAGCAACGGCAGTGAATCGTGAAGCATAGGCGACTGATACCGCCCTTTTCTAAAGGGCATTCAAAACCGCATTTACAAAGCACCAAAATCAATACTCCGCAAGGTGATTTTTAATTACCAAGCTCGGTATTCATTGCGAGAAATGTCAGAAAGTGCGGTTTTGAATGGCAATAACAAGCCTTGAGCCTTGCAAGGATAAATTCCCTATATTCTAGGGAAGATTCAGAAATCTAGGGATATTCAGCAACACACCTTTATTGCGGAATTTTCGGAAATCTATCCGAAAAAGGCACAAACTAGCCGAATAATTGAACCGCCCCCTTAATTTTGAGGAGAGCTACCTCTCAACCGTTCGGAAATTCCGAACAGTTCAGCAAGAAGGGGAAAGAACGGTTACACGGGAATTAGGCAATAGTCCCCCTCAATTTTGAGGAAAGCTACCGCCACAAATACCCACCGAAATTATTTTAGTAGTATCTCACGCAGTTTATTAGCCCTAAATAGTATATAAACACTAATAAAATCAAATGGATATTTTTTTAAAACATTACAAGGATAAGAAAGGCAGCCATTGAAAGCCACATTTGGGGTATCCGTTAAATTGTTTAACTACCTTTATTCAAGCCTTGAATGTGGCTCTCAATGGCAATAACGATACTAATAGCTATTAGTCGAGACACTCCACTCTGCCCACTGTAACCGGTGGGCTTTTTTATAAGGAAAATCCACATGAACCAACTCACAGAAACTGAAAAACAAAACATCATCAACGGTGAATTTGAGCTTGTGCTGAAAGATGACGGCAGTTATTTACTGCAGTTCGTTTTAAATAGCGGACAGCCAAATTTCCCAGTCGATTTCAACGCGCTGCGCAACATCGTACTTGATGAGAATTTTCAATCAAAACTCTCTACTCGCTTAGTTGTTCGATAGTTGTAACTCAAGCCCCGTTTGGGGCTTTTTATTTAATGGAGCAAAAAATGAACTTCAAATCTTACTTCAAAACCGCCTTTCAAGGCTTTTTCTTAGGTGCAGTAGTGAGCCTATTCCTCATTCTTGCCGTCACCTTCTCCCTATCAAGTTGCAACCCACCTCCTGCCCCCGTACCAATGGGCAAAGTCACTGTTGAACCAATGCAAACTGCCGAACACCTCTGGACAGAAGCCAATTTCAAAGCAGTGTGAAGTATCAGCGTCACAAGTTTAGCAACGGCAATGAATCGTGAAGCATAGGCGACTGATACCGCCCTTTTCTAAAGGGCATTCAAAACCGCATTTACAAAGCACCAAAATCAACACTCCGCAAGGTGATTTTTAATTACCAAGCTCGGTATTCATTGCGAGAAATGTCAGAAAGTGCGGTTTTGAATGGCAATAACAAGACTAATAGCCATTAGTCGAGACACTCCACTCTGCCCACTGTAACAGGTGGGCTTTTTAAGCAATTTACTTGACTTTTGAATATATGGTATTTTTAAATAAGAAAATTTATGACATAATGGAATCAAGTTATAAATTGATCTTTGAAAGCCTATGTAAACATTTCATTACATAGGCTATTTTTGTACCTTAAACTGTTTATTTAAGGAGAATTGTATGGCTTATTCAGCAATGCAAATAGCGAATGCCTTTATTCAAAAGGCACAAGAGGGCAAAATTCCAGCCCTGACTCCAATGAAACTACAAAAACTGATGTTTTTTGCTCAATCTTGGTACTTACGAAATCAAGGTTGCCGATTATTTAATGATGAATTCGTTCGTTGGCGATATGGTCCTGTTATCCAGTCTGTTTACTATGAATTTGCACGTAATGGGGGTTCGGTGATTAGCTCTCTTGCTAAAGATGCTTTCGGTGTGATCGACCCAAATTTAGATAATACTGATGAAATATTTCTGAATCGTATTATTAATACTTACGGAGCATTTAGCGG
Source organism: Pasteurellaceae bacterium Macca (assembly GCA_023101485.1). Classification (GTDB taxonomy): domain Bacteria; phylum Pseudomonadota; class Gammaproteobacteria; order Enterobacterales; family Pasteurellaceae; genus LVZB01. The sequence goes on from LVZB01000025.1 coordinate 4,890, forward strand.
TTGGCAATTATCTGAAATGACTCATAATGAAAAGGTGCTTGGGCAATGAATTCATTGGGCACAGTTATTACTGATAAGGAAATGCTAAATGGAATCGTTTGATTCGGATTTAACACGAGGGCAATCACCTGAAACAACAAGTGAACCAAATGAGAGAGAAGAGCAATATATTGTTCAAGCAAGAGAAAATGAACATAATCGCCAAGAAACTGTAAAAGATGAATTGCACAACTGGATCATTTGGTTTATTCGTGCTTTTTTATCAGCAGCCCTTATTGCTGGACTCGTCTATTTTTGGCATTTAGTTACACCAGAATACGTTACTTGGAATGGCTGCCCTATACTTAGAATGCACTTTTTAAAAGCTGAACAGCTTGATAAATTAAGTGCATTTTTGTAACTGTCGTATTATCAAGTACATTTACAGGTTACGCAAAAAAATATATATCCTAACTATTTAATATAATAATTATCAATATTGACACCCCGCCCCTTTCGGACTAAACTAGCCCCACTTTCAACAGAAAGTCGGGATTGGTCTCTTGACAGAAAGTAAAAGCGGGCGGAAATGATAACACGCCTT
>LVZB01000026.1 GCA_023101485.1 Pasteurellaceae bacterium Macca
GTTCAAGAACGCAAGGGCAAGCTATCAGTGCAACAGTCTTTAGAAACCGCCTCACTGCCACGCTTACGCTCAATCGCAAGCACTTACCTCAACGAATACGAGCCAATGATAAATTCTGACGTTATTGAGGCTTGCCTATCCCACGTCATAAGGCTCACAGGTTCGCAGGGCGTATAATCGCTCAAACTATTTAGAACACCGCAAGCCAGTGATGCAATTATGGGGGGATTATGTAGAACAATGCGCACCGCCTAACACATTCCCCAAATTCACCCTAGGAGAAGATTAAATGCCGACCTTAACCAACGACCGCCAAGAGCAATTTGCGCAACACTATGCCCGACTAGGCAACGCTACCCACGCCCTTAAAGCCGTTTTAGGCAATGAGCGAGCGGAAAGAATGCAACCGCACAGCCTAAGAGCAAGAGCCAATGAGTTAAAGAATAATTACAAGGTAGTCGAGCGAGTAGATGAAATTTTGACGGAAATGCGAGAGCGTGGCGAGGTTATCCCTCACTTTCGCCCGACAACGTGGAGTGATAAAAAAGCGTAAAGTGTGGTAATCAAAGATTGGGTACTTTTACGGTAGTGTTTATATTTAAAGATCGGGTAATATTAGACTAAGTATCTCCATAACAAGCGGTCAATTTTGGCGGAGATTTTGCGAATGAACCACGAAAGATCGTAGAGAAAAGTTGAGAATGTTTATTCTCCTTTTTGGTATCTGATTTTTCCATTCTGGAACAGTAAAAGACTGAATTTTCGGAGCAGTACGCGCGTGCGCGGCAAAAGCGAGAGGGCAAGAAATCGGCTAGAATATCGCCCCACAGATTTTATGGAGAAAGCTCGATGCAATGCCAAACCGCCAAACAAAACCCCGTTTTAATGAATACCGCTATCCGCCATTATCTCAATCGAAAAGCACGCACAGCAACGCCCCTATTCACTTTTGAGAGCCTTTATAGCGAATGCGAGCCTTACCCCTTGGCGGAATTGCTTATCGTCTTAAATTGGCGGATTGAAGCACTAAAACAAGCGCGAGAAGAAAGCCCACATCCAAGCAATGATTTAATCACCATTCATACACTTGAAAATCAGCAGGCACGATTAACAAAGATTTACCAGCAACAAGACAACTAATTAACTCAACACCTCAAAACAAAGCCCGATATTCTTTCACCATGATGAAAAATATTGGGCTTTTTGTTTTAACTCTTTCTAAATTAGAATAAATGGAGCGTTAAGAATGATTATGATTGATTATGAACCATTAAGACGGTATGATTTTACCGCTTTCAATAAAGCAAAAGGGCGTGGAAACCCTTTATTGAGAGACTACAAGGCAGATTATAGCACGCCCTTAGCGTGTTTTTTATTATCTGTTGCTAACCCCAAAATAGATCCGCCATACGTTCGAGCTATGGGGACTATTTCACCATATAGACCGCAACCAATGGCGGATCTATTTTCAATGGTAGCACTTAATGGGAAAGGTTCGCCCTTTGCCGTTAGACCTTGTAGGACGGTTTTCCACCCCGTTAAGTGTTACCGCCAAAATCCGTGGAAAGATTTAGCGGTAATTCCTCAAAATATCTACAAGGAATTATCACCAATGATTTACACCTACCGAGCTCAACGGGAGCAGGGGAAACGACCCGTACCCTAAATATCAGCTTTTACGCCCGCAATTTCACCGAAGCCAAAAGCAAATTACAGGCATTCAGCCCAAACCAGCCACCGCTATTTATCAAACGCTTGCCGGTAACAAAATGTTCCCAAAATCAGACCGCTTGTTTAGCGAGCCAAGGGGGGATTTATGCGTAATTCCCACCCAATCCCAAATCTACAAGACAAATTAAAACAAGAAATGGACACGCTTTACAGCTTAGGCACGATGATTGAATGCTTGGCGAGTGTCGTTCCTGATAATGAATTTGTACCGCTTAATGAAGGTTCTTTCAACTTTGCCCTAAAAAGAATCAGCCTTGATTTATTCAATGGCTTAGAGCGTATTCAAGACTTAATGGATAGCCTTAGCAAAGGGGGCAAAGATGCGTAACTCGACCCAACCCCAAGCCGAGCATTTAAACGAAGCGAGCAAAGCATTTTGGCAGGCTTATTCACTTCTTCAAATGACGGCTAACGGTATCCAAAGCAATAGCGACCCACACACGATTATTTCAGCATTAAACGGTATTTCTGCCTTAATGAATGAGGGCTTAAATCACTTGGGGGAACTATGACAATGGAACACACCTACTGGCAGATTATCGCCTACCCACAAGGGCAACAAAAGCCCGTTATTGTCGGGAGTGAAACCGAGCTAAACAAAGCCATGACCGCCATCAAGCAAGCGGTAAAAGCGAATCCACACTACCACGCATTCACATTGAAAAAATTCACAACAGGGGGAGAACATGCGACACCTTAGCCGAAACTATGCGGACACTATCGACACCCTTGCGAGCCTTATCGGCGACCATTTAGCCGAAATCGACGAGGCAAGAATGGCGATAAAAATTCAGACCGATAAAGAGAATTTAATCCCTGATGAAACCGTCCTTGCCAATGCGATTTTACACATAGGCGAACAAGCCAAAGCCATTAAGGAGCAAGCGGAAATCTGGCTGGCTTTTCATCAAGCAGTGATGGATAGGTTCACCCAAACCAAACAGGCAAAAGCCGTTATTTTCACACAGGAAACCGAGATCACGGAGGCAGACAATGACTAACCCAAACCGCCAACCACAAAACCCGATGGATGCTTTAAAAGCGTGGAAAGCGAACCACCGCAAAAACGCCACAAAACAGCCAGAGAGCGATTTAACCGAAAAGCCAAGTAAAGATACCCGTTCACCGAAGAAAACCACACAGCAAGCTCAACAAGGGGCAAAACCGCCAAGAATAAAAGATTTTCCCCAGCTTAACCGCCAATTTTGGCTTGCCCGAGAAAGTGTGATGCGGTGCTTTACGCAATACCCCGATAAATTCCACTACAAGGCGCAGTTAGCCAAAGAGTGTAGAGCTTTGGCGGAGGGATTAAAGCAAGGCGATGACACCGCCAAAACCTACCTAATCGGGCAACTTTACGCCTTAGCTGGCAGTGTAAAAACGGCTCAACGGCAAAATGAGATAACGGACACCGCTCCACAGGTAAGGGACACGCAAGCTATTGCTGATATGACTTACCTTGTTACTTTGGCGGAGAGCTATTTCACTGCTCTTCATCAAGGCGGAAATGTATTAAGGGAAAACGGCACACTATTAACGGACACGGAAATCCAAGCCGAAGCCTTTTCTGCCCTTGCCCAAGTGAAGCATTTTTTAACCCAATGGAGTGAGGCAAAAAATCATCAAAATCAGACCGCTTGTAAAACCGCTCTAAAAAGCGATTAACGCAACTTTCACTTAAATCTAATAAATCACAAGGGCAAAGAATAAAAACGCGCGAGAGCCTCTAATTTTGCCCTTAAATCGCAAATTCAACCGAAAAAGGATGATTAACATGACTTTAACCGAAAAACAAACCGAGAACACATCAACAGCAACCCAAGCCTTCACCCTTGAAATGACAACCGCCAACGGCTTGACCCGTTATTACAGCAAAGAAGATTTAATCGAATGTGGCATTTTTGGCAGTAAGACAAGCATTGACCGTTATGTCGCTATGGGCAAACTTAAAAAAATCAAATTAGGGCGTTCTGTTCGCTTTTCAGCGGAAGCCGTGGCGGAGTTTATCCAACAATGCCAACAAGATAGCCATTCAAATTAGGGGGCAATATGGAAAAAAACGAGCCAAAAATCCCCCATGAAGAAATCGTTATTAAAGCTACGCTACAAGGCGGATTCTCTGAAATGGAAAGCGTACTCAAACATCATTTCACCAGTGGTCGCAATTACATCAGCACTTTAGAACGGCATTTAGGCGTGAAATTCCACCGAGAGAAAGAGCAAGCCCAAAATGGCGGATTGTATTATCGCTACACCGTGGCAGACCGCCAAACCGCCCAAAAGCTATTAACCTATGCGAACCACAAAGCCGAAAGGTATCACCGCACAGCATTCACGCAGGCAGAGATTAAAGCGATTTTGGCAAGGTTTAACCACGAAGAAACCGAATAACACAGGATACGAAAATGAAAAAATCAAAGTTTATCGATTATTCCACTATCACCGATTTACCACAACACGAGCAAGAAGCGATTAAGCGAGCGATTGAAGGCATTGCCAAAGCAGAAAATGGGCGATATTTCCCACAGCTTACCGCTCTTTTTGAGCAAATTGCTACGCAGTTAGAAGATCCAAAACAGACAGATACGGAAACCGTGTTACTGCTAGGGCGTGAATTACACACCATTACAAGCGGACTGCTAAGAGCATTGAGCCACTACCCCGAAGACATAACAAATTTATTCTTCAAAGGCGCAAGCCATAGGCAAGTTTACAAAGGATTGTCAGGGCTTGCGATTAACGACTTATTCCACCATTTTATCGGTATCGGCTTAGCTTGCGAAATGAGGCGTTTACAAGCTATCAGCAATGGCGAAATCCCCTCACAAGATGCTTACGGCAATTTAGCAGACTAAGGCGAAGAAATGAGTAATGCGAAAGGCAGACGTGGGAAACTGGCACGATACAAAGCCGTAACAGGCGGAGGGACGTTCTCAATGTTACGGCACGATCTTGTCAAAAGCCCTGAATTTATCAACCTATCCCCCTCGGCAAACAAGGTACTCACAATTCTAATCGGCACGCATACGACTGAACCTAACAACAACGGGAATTTATCCGCCCCCTTACCGCAATCTTATGAGCGGTTCGGAATGTCAGATAAAACCTACAGCGAGCTTTAAAAGAATTGGTAGAGCGTGAATTCCTTGAAGTCAGCAAACAAGGCTTTAAATCACAGTGTACGCTTTACGCCTTGACTTGTTACCCTATCGGGGATTTTGGCGGCAAGATAGATTTAAGACCCACATCAAAGCCAAGCGATAAATGGAAAAAACATAGACCGCCAACGCTTAACAATATCGCTTTCATTTTCGCAATGAGGGCGATTTTTTCAGACTAATTTTTCACTGTTTCGACCAAAATTGACCGCACGCCTATTTTAACCCTATTTTCTCTTTGACACGCAAATTAAAAACACTGCCTATGGCTATATATTAATAGGTAGTAAATTTTACTTATCAAAAAACCTAAAAATAGCCGTTTTTAAAGTAATTTTTACTTATCAAAAAGAAAAAATAGACAATTTAAGATTAAATTTCAAACGATTCTAAGTAAAATTTACTTATCACATAAGTAAAAATTACTTATCAAAAAATCGAAATTATAAGCGGTAGAGTGAGCGATAGCCCCCCATTTTGCCTATTGCAATAGTCCCTGAATGGGATATAATAGAATTAATCCCAAACAGGACTATGACAAATGAGAATAATCGCTACCTCAACCTTGACCGCTTATTGGCAGAAACACCCCGACACAGAGCAACCGCTGAAAGCGTGGATTGCCGAGGTTCGCAAAGCACAATGGCAGAATGTTCATGAAATCAAAGCCCAATATCGCAATGCGAGTATTCTCAAAAATCGCAGAGTAGTATTCAACATCAAAGGCAACGACCACCGCTTAATCGTAGCAATCGCTTTCAAAATGGGAGCGGTTTATATCAAGTTTATTGGCACGCATAAAGAATACGACCAAATCAACGCAGACACCGTGGAGAACTAAGCAATGAACATCAAACCAATCAGAACCGAGCAAGACTACCAAAACGCCCTGAAAGCCATAGAGCCATTATTTGACAAGGAAGTATTGCCCCAGAGGAAGAAGATTTTTTTGAGGTGATGCTTACCTTGATTGAAAACTATGAGGCAAAGCATTACCCGATTGACCTACCCGACCCAATCGAGGCAATCAAATTTAGAATGGAGCAACAGGGCATAGAGATTAAAGACCTAGACGGTATTATCGGCAAGCCTAATCGAGTGTATGAAATCCTCAATAAAAACCCGACCGCTAAGCCTGAATATGATCCGCCAACTTCACAGCAAGCTAGGCATTGGGGCAGAGATTTTAATTCAGCCTACCCACGCTTAACCTACATTCCACGCTCCTCAAATTACAGGAGCGTTTTTATTTGCCTATCACTAACAACTTGAAGAAACCTGAAACGACCTCACAAAACGCCATATTCAAGCAGATAGAGACACCGCCAGCCCGCAGTTTACCTTGATCAAACAAGCCATTTTTGAGTAAAACCCGTTGGCATATAAGGCTTACAAGCCTGATCATAGACCGCAGGTTAACCCCTTAAAAAATACCAAAGACGACCGACAACTACTATCATCACTAAACCCTTATCACATAACGGAAATAGCCTTTAAAAAAATGGCAAGAAGATGATGATGCCTTAACCCGAAAAATGAGCCGAACACCACGCTCCCACAACCCCGTGGAAGCCCCACCCCGTCGGGAGTACCTTTACAAATAAACTCCCTATATTCTAGGGAAGATTCAGAAATCTAGGGATATCAGCAACACACCTTTATTGCGGAATTTTCGGAAATCTATCCGAAAAAGGCACAAACTAGCCGAATAATTGAACCGCCCCCTTAATTTTGAGGAGAGCTACCGCCACAAATACCTACCGAAATTATTTTAGTAGTATCTTTATGAATTTTTTAGCCTTGAATATCAATTTATTTTCAAATAAAATCAATAGGTTATGCTTTTAAATACAATTACAACGCCTGACAGCAGGAGGTACAAGATGAATGATAGAGCCGAATTCAGATTCAGTAGCGGACAATATCGGGGATATATCTACTGTGGTGCAAAATGCCTTGAAAAAACCGCCCCCGCCTTTTCCAGACCCAATGCCCTCGCCCACCTCAATCGCCGTATCCGCTACTGGAATAAGAAAAAGCGGTTGAACATCCCTTTAATTGAGGAGCAAAACCCCATGATTAGCCCCTATCTCAGCCCCTATGAAAGTGGCTTTGACACTGCCGAGGATGAAGAGTATTTCCGCCAACAAGCCGAAGCCCGCAGACGCGCCCGAGAAGAACGGGCGATTGATGAATATGAAGATGCCCAAAATGGCAGAAGATAATTATTAGGAGAACAAAATGACAAACCAAGTACAACAAAACAATCAGCAACAAAAGTCTGTTTCATTCCCCGTCAAAGAATTCTTTGACCGACCAGCTATTAAAGGCAAGATTGAAGCGTTACTCAATAAAAATGCCGGCTCATTTACCACGAGCGTACTGCAAATTGTCAATAGTAATCAGCTCTTAAAAAATGCTGTCCCAATGACTGTATTCAACGCTGCATTGATGGCTGCAACACTCAATCTTCCATTACAAAATGGCTTAGGCTTTGCCTATATCGTACCTTATAAAAATAACAACACGAACAGATACGAAGCCCAGTTTCAGTTAGGTTATAAAGGTTTAATTCAGCTTGCCCAACGTAGCGGACAATTTCAACGATTAGTCGCCGTTCCTGTTTATGAGAAGCAACTCCTTGCCGAAGACCTATCAACGGTTACGAGTTTGACTGGAAGCAGAAGCCGGAACAAGGTGAGAAACCCATAGGCTATTACGCTTATTTCAAACTACTCAATGATTTCACCGCAGAACTCTATATGACGACATTTGAAATTGATGCACACGCCCAACGATATAGCCAAACTTATCGCTCTTACTTAAAGAAAAAGTCCAAAGGCGAGTATGCGTCCAGCGTATGGGCTGATAACTTTGAAGCCATGGCTCTCAAAACGGTGATGAAGTTGTTACTCTCCAAGCAAGCCCCGCTTTCTGTGGAAATGCAACAAGCCGTGCTTGCCGATCAAGCTGTTGTTAAAGATGCTGAAAAAGGTGAATTTGGCTACCCTGATAATGAAATTCAAGATGCAGAATATACCAAATTGACCGTCAGCCAGCAGGTCTTTGAGCAGTGTAAGCAAAAATTCTCAACGGTGAAACGACTCTCCAAGACCTTTGTGATAATGGCTACGAATTCACGCAAGAGCAGTATGCCGAGTTAGAAACTCTTGAGAAATCGGAGAGTTGATAATTGACACCCCGCCCTTTCGGATTAAGATAACCGCACTATACAACGTAAGCGGTTATCCGCCCCCGACAGCAAGCGGTTTTTTTGTACCTAAATTTTAGTTACAGATCGGTTATGATCGGGTCGAGAGAACCTAATAAAATACCTGCAAAGGAAATAAGTTCCGCCATCTTACGTTGGTAGTTGAAGCCTGATCGCCTACTAAGCGATCA
>LVZB01000027.1 GCA_023101485.1 Pasteurellaceae bacterium Macca
CAAGTTTCGTTTTCGCCCCACTGCTCGTTCTCTTTTTTGCTATTCATCTTAAATGGTTACCTGCTGGCGGTTGGAACGGTGGGCAACTTTACTATATGGTTTTACCGGTGATCTCTTTAACTATCGGTTATGTGGCAGGGATTGCCCGGATTACTCGGGGCTCAATGATTGAAGTACTACACTCTAACTTTATCCGAACCGCTAAAGCAAAAGGGCTGCCTATGCGCCGTATTATTTTCAAACATGCTCTACGCCCCGCACTCCTTCCAGTGGTGACTTATTTAGGGCCTGCATTTGTCGGGATTATTACAGGTTCAATGGTCATTGAAAGTGTCTTTGGATTACCCGGTATTGGACAACTATTCGTCAATGGTGCGTTAAACCGTGATTATTCTCTCGTATTAAGCCTAACGATTTTAGTCGGTTCATTGACTATCTTCTTTAATGCTATCGTAGATATTCTCTACGCCGTGATTGACCCGAAAATTCGTTATTCATAGGAGTGTGTGAATGTTAAATAATAAAAATCAACAAGCGGTCGAAAAATTAGCAAATTCTGCAACGCATGATATTGAAGGTCGTAGCCTTTGGCAGGATGCTCGCCGCCGTTTTTTCCGTAATAAAGCAGCTGTGGCAAGCTTAATTACGCTTTTTCTTATTGTATTATTTATTACTTTTGTGCCCATGATTATGCCTTTTAGCTATGAAGATACTGACTGGAATATGATGAGCGCATCTCCTGATTTCGCATCAGGACACTATTTTGGCACCGATTCTTCTGGGCGTGACCTACTCGTGCGAGTTGCTATTGGTGGGCGGATCTCTCTTATGGTCGGAATTGTTGGTGCATTAATTGCCGTCATCATTGGAACCATTTATGGCGCGATTTCAGGCTATGTGGGTGGTAAAACGGATTCAGTCATGATGCGTTTACTCGAAATTTTAGGCTCATTTCCATTCATGTTCTTCGTGATCTTATTAGTCACCCTCTTTGGACGAAACATTATCCTTATATTCTTTGCCATTGGCTTAATTGCTTGGTTAGGTTTAGCGCGGATTGTTCGTGGACAAACATTGAGCTTAAAAAATAAAGAGTTCGTCGAAGCGGCTGTCGTTTGTGGCGTACCACGTCGCCAAATCATTTGGAAACACATTATTCCTAATGTTCTCGGCATTGTGGTGGTCTATGCTTCCCTTGAAGTTCCATCGCTCATTTTGTTTGAATCCTTTTTAAGTTTCTTAGGTTTAGGTACACAAGAACCCATGAGTAGTTGGGGAGCGTTATTAAGTGATGGTGCAGCACAAATGGAAAGTTCACCATGGTTACTTGCTTTCCCTGCATTTTTCTTATGCTTAACCCTCTTTTGCTTTAACTTTATCGGCGATGGCTTACGTGATGCCCTCGATCCAAAAGATAAATAGGAGATGAACAATGAAATTACTTGAAGTGAAGAATTTAAATGTTCATCTCAAAACAGATGAACAACTGGTACATGCCGTACGCTCCGTATCCTTTACCGTAAATAAAGGACAGACCCTCGCTATTGTCGGGGAATCGGGTTCAGGGAAATCCGTTACCTCAATGGCAATCATGCAACTTTTACCTAAAAATATCGTCCGCTATGGGGAAGGAAGCTCCATCGTTTTTGAGAATAAATCCATTCTCAATTTATCCGAATCGGAGTTACAAAGTATCCGTGGTGACCGTATTGGGATGATCTTCCAAGAGCCGATGACCTCCCTCAATCCCTTTATGCGAATTGGCGAACAGGTCAGCGAAGCGGTACTGATTCATAATCCACAAATGAGCCAAGCAGAGGCGGATAAACTCGCCCTAGAAACCCTCAACGTGGTGAAAATTCCCGATGCAGAAAAGAAAATGCGTTGCTACCCCCACGAGTTCTCCGGCGGTCAGCTACAACGTATTATGATCGCAATGGCCATTATCAATAAACCCGATTTATTGATTGCTGATGAGCCGACTACTGCCCTTGATGTGACAACGCAGGCAGAGATTTTAGATCTGATGCACGACATTCAAGCCGATATGGGCATGGCGATTATCCTCATTTCCCACGACTTACGCCTAGTGCAAAAATACAGTGATGCCGTATGTGTCATGCAAAATGGGAAAATTGTGGAAGAAGGTGAAACACAGCAAGTCTTTAATCAGCCAAAACACCCTTACACTATCGAATTGCTTACCCCAATTCCATCTGATTTAAAACAACCATTAGGCGATGATGTGGCGAAAATTATCCAAGCAGATAATGTTGATATTGACTATGTATTAAAACGCTCTCTTTTCGGCAGACCGAAAAAAGTGTTCAATGCCGTGAAAGATATCTCTCTCCACCTCAAAGTAGGCGAAACCTTAGGTATTGTGGGGGAATCGGGTTCAGGTAAATCCACCCTTGGGCGTGCGATTATGCAAATCCTCGAATACCGTGGAAACATTGCTTTTAATGGGCTAAATATTGCGAATCTTTCCAAAGCAGAACGCAAAGTGCTGAAAAAAGATATGCAGATGGTATTCCAAGATCCGTTTAACTCCCTTTCACCACGTTTAACCGTGGGCGAAATTATCGGCGAGGGGCTTTCTGTTCATTATCCAAATATGAGTGCTACCGACCGCCGTGCTAAAGTGATGAAAATGCTTGAAGAGGTAAACCTCTCTCCAGCGATGATCAACCGCTACCCTCACGAATTTTCTGGTGGGCAACGCCAGCGGATTGCGATTGCACGGGCGATTATCCTCGAACCTAAGTTCGTGTTACTTGATGAACCAACCTCTGCTCTTGACCGCTCTACCCAAATTACCGTAGTAGAACTGTTAAATAAATTGCAGAAAAAATATGGCTTAAGCTATATCTTCATCAGCCACGATCTCTCCGTCATTCGTGCATTAAGTGACCGTGTTATCGTAATGAGCAAAGGGGAAGTGGTCGAAGCAGGCAATGTTCAACAAATCTTTGAACAGCCGAAAGAGGCGTACACTAAACGCCTTATTGCCGCCTCACACCTCTAATTAAGGCATCAACAAGCGGTCAGATTTAGGGAACTTTTTGCCCCCTTATCTGACCGTTTATTTTTAGAGTAAATCTATACTATTTTCCTAATATAAAAGGCTAACTCTTTTCAGAATTAGCCTCTTTCATCTTTAATCGTTTAATATCTATGAACTTAGCATTTAGGACCAGCTGCTACTAAAGATTTACCCTCCTCATTAGTCGTATATTTTTCAAAGTTTTTCACAAAACGACCAGCGAGATCTTCTGCTTTTGCTTGCCATTGCGCTTTATCTGCATAAGTATCACGCGGATCTAAAATTGCAGGGTCAACATTTGGTAATGATGTTGGCACAGCTAAATCAAAGATTGGCAAGGTTTTTGTTTCAGATTGTTCAATCGAGCCATCTAAAATTGCATCAATGATACCCCGAGTGTCTTTAATTGAAATGCGTTTGCCAGTACCGTTCCAACCTGTATTCACAAGGTAAGCTTCTGCACCCGCGGCTTCCATTCGTTTTACTAACACTTCCGCATATTTTGTTGGGTGAAGTGATAAGAATGCCGCACCAAAGCACGCTGAGAAGGTTGGGGTTGGCTCAGTAATACCACGCTCTGTTCCTGCTAATTTCGCTGTAAAACCAGACAAGAAGTAATATTTGGTTTGCGCTGGCGTGAGTTTAGAAACAGGCGGTAATACGCCAAATGCATCAGCCGTTAAGAAAATTACTTTCTTCGCATGGCCAGCTTTTGATACAGGCTCTACAATATTATCAATATGGTAGATCGGGTAAGAAACGCGCGTATTTTCGGTTTTTGAACCATCTGCAAAATCAATCGAACCGTCTGCACGCACCACCACATTTTCAAGAAGTGCATCACGGCGAATAGCCGCATAAATATCTGGCTCATTTTCTGGTGAAAGATTGATTGTTTTCGCATAACAACCACCTTCGTAGTTAAATACGCCATCATCATCCCAACCATGCTCATCATCACCAATAAGCTGACGTTTTGGATCGGTTGAAAGTGTTGTTTTACCTGTACCAGATAAACCGAAGAAGACTGCCACATCGCCGTCTTTACCCACGTTGGCAGAACAGTGCATAGAAGCAATACCTTTTAATGGTAAGAGGTAGTTCATCATAGAGAACATCCCTTTTTTCATTTCACCACCATACCAAGTACCGCCAATCAGCTGAATGCCTTCAGTGATATTAAACGCAATGAAGTTTTCAGAATTTAAGCCTTGCTCTTTCCAATTTGGATTAGTCACTTTTGAGCCGTTCATGACCACAAAATCAGGTTTGAATGTTTTAAGTTCTTCTTCACTTGGGCGGATAAACATATTTTTTACAAAGTGAGCTTGCCACGCAACTTCAGTAATAATACGCACGCCTAAACGGCTATCTTTATTTGCACCGCAGAAAGCATCCACCACAAATAAACGTTTATTCGAAAGCTGACCTGTCACCAAGTTTTTTAAACTTTGCCAAGTCGTTTGATTCATTGGTTTGTTATCATTTTTAACGGCATCACTTGTCCACCAAACGTGCTCTTTGCTTGTTTCATCTAGCACGATGTATTTATCTTTTGGCGAACGCCCCGTGAAAATACCCGTATCTACAGCCACTGCACCTGATGTAGTGAGCGTACCTTTTTCATACCCTGTTAAATTAGGATTCATTTCTTCTTCAAAGAGTTGTTCATAACTCGGGTTATAAACAATTTCTTTCACGTTAGTAATGCCTAATAACGCAAGTTCTTTTTCAACACGGTTTAACATAAATCACCTCATTTTGTTGTTAAATTAAAAAATCAAACTGGAATATGAGATGGATTATAAATTTTTATGCTCAAAAAAAATGTTACATACTTCAAATTTTTGAACATTCATTAAAAAATTTATAAAGATAGACATCCTCTTCATTTTTTCAGGTAAAATGTCGCTTTTTTTAGGCTATAAGGAAAAGAAAATGCGCCTACTGAACCTCTTTTTAGCCTTTGTGCTGTGCTACTTTCAATACTTATTATGGTTTGGACAAAACAGTTGGAACGACTACCATAGTGCCCAAAACCAAGTTGAGGCGTTAAAAGCAGAACACACAGCATTAAGCTCCCGTAATCAACTCATTTCTGCAGAAATTGCTGATTTAAAACACGGTGTAAATGCCCTTGAAGAACGGGCTCGCCTAGAACGCGAGATGGTCAAAAGTGATGAAGTTTTTTATCGTATTGTGCCAAAAAACTAAGAGAAAATAATGAGTTCACGTAAGATTATTGCCGTTATTCCTGCATCTGGGGTAGGGAGTCGAATGAATGCGTCACGACCAAAGCAATACCTTAAATTACAGGGTAAAACGATTTTAGAACACACGCTCTCTCTTTTTTTAACACATCCTAAAGTAGAACGCATTGTAGTCGCTGTTTCGCCTGCCGATCCCTATTATCAAGAGATTAAGCTACTCCACTCACCGAAAATCCAAATCGTTTTTGGTGGGGAAACACGGGCAGACTCCGTTTTTAATGCGCTACACGCTGTGGAAAATGAGGCTTGGGTACTCGTGCATGATGCAGCGCGCCCCTGCCTAACCAAGGAAGATATTGATAAACTATTGTTGATAGAAGATACAAACGGCGCAATTCTTGCCACACCTGCTATTGATACCATGAAACGAGCAAATGGAACCACAATTGCTTTTACTGAAGATCGCAGTACGCTTTGGCATGCGCTGACTCCTCAATTTTTTCCCGTGGTAAACCTTCAAAATGCGCTTCAAAATGCGTTTCAAAAAGGGCTAAATGTGACCGATGAAGCCTCTGCTATGGAATTAGCCGGTTATCACCCTCAACTTATTCTAGGGCGTAGTGATAACCTCAAAATCACACGCCCAGAAGATCTGGCTCTCGCCGATTTTTACTTAACAAGACGACAAGGATTATAAAATGATACGAATTGGACACGGTTTTGACGTACACGCATTTAGCGAACAAGGGCCACTTATTATCGGTGGCATTACGATTCCCTATGAAAAAGGCTTTATTGCTCATTCAGATGGTGATGTTGCCCTTCATGCACTGACCGATGCACTCCTTGGTGCTGTTGCCCTAGGCGATATTGGTAAACTCTTTCCTGATACCGATATGGCTTATAAAGGTGCAAATAGTCGTGGATTACTTATTGAAGCCTATCGCCAAGTCCAAGAAACAGGTTATAAAGTTGGTAATGTTGATGTCACCATTATCGCCCAAGCCCCAAAAATGCGCCCTTATATTGATCAAATGCGTCAAGCAATCGCTGAAGATCTACAATGTGATATTCAATGTGTCAATGTTAAGGCTACGACAACAGAAAAACTTGGATTCACAGGACGAGGGGAAGGTATTGCCTGTGAAGCGGTCGCTTTGTTGATAAAAAAATAAGAGACTAACGTAAATCTAATCTTTTATCTAATTAAATTCTACATTCTCCTTACAATAGCCACAAAAATAGCTTTCATCAAACTCCATTTGATCATCAACATTTTTTCAGCGTGGAAAAATCAATGATTACAATGCATTGGTGAAATTTTAAAGAATCTATTAGTTCATAATGACTTGATCAAAGCGTATAAAATTGTGCGTTTAAAAGCTCCTTTAAATAAAAAGCGTAGCTAATTTTTACAAAATAAAAATAGCTACGCTTCCATCCAATAGATAGATTTATATTCCTCTTAAAAGAATTTGGGGCTGTCCTAGATAACGACTAAAAACTCGATTTGGGTTAAGATAGTCAAATGAGAAAAAGTCGTTTAAGTCAGCACAAACAAAATAAACTTATTGAACTGTTTGTTGCAGGAGTTACAGCGAGAACTGCTGCTGAACTAGTGAATGTAAACAAGACAACTGCCGCTTACTATTTTCATCGCTTGCGATTTCTTATCTATCAAAACAGCCCACATTTGGAGATGTTTGATGGGGAAATAGAAGCCGATGAAAGCTATTTTGGTGGTACACGCAAAGGCAAGCGTGGACGTGGTGCAGTAGGTAAAACAGCGGTATTCGGGCTGTTGAAACGCAATCCGCCACGTTGTTACCGATAATTCGAGAACAAGTTAAGCCTGATAGCATTGTTTACACGGATTTCTATCGAAGTTATGATGTACTTGATGTGAGTGAATTTAATCATTTTCGTATCAACCATAATACGCACTTTGCAGAAAAACAAAATCACATTAACGGAATTGAGAATTTCTGGAACCAAGCAAAACGCCATTTACGCAAATTTAATGGTATTCCCAAAGCTCATTTTGAGCTGTATTTGAAAGAATGTGAATGGCGTTTTAATCACAGTAACTTAAAGTCTCAAATTTCCTTTCTAAAACAATTAGTTAAAGAGAGTTTGGTCTAGTTATCTAGGACAGCCCCAAGAATTTTATTCCCATTCAATCGTTGCTGGGGGCTTTCCGCTGACGTCATACACCACGCGGGAAATGCCATTAACTTCATTGATAATGCGGTTGGAGATTTTACCTAACAAATCGTAAGGTAAATGCGCCCAATGTGCGGTCATAAAGTCAATGGTTTCAACTGCACGGAGAGAAACAACCCAGTCATATTTACGGCCGTCACCCATCACGCCCACCGATTTTACGGGGAGAAAGACGGTGAATGCTTGGCTAACTTTGTAATACCAATCGGCAGCGTGTAGCTCTTCCATAAAAATGGCGTCTGCACGGCGGACTAATTCACAGTACTCTTTTTTCACTTCGCCAAGCACGCGCACACCTAAACCCGGCCCTGGGAATGGGTGGCGGTTAAGCATTTCAGCGGGTAAACCAAGGGCTAAGCCGATTTTACGCACCTCATCTTTAAAGAGTTCGCGAAGGGGTTCAACTAAACCGAGTTTCATATAATCAGGCAATCCCCCCACATTGTGGTGAGATTTGATGACGTGGGCTTTACCAGTTTTGCTAGCAGCAGATTCAATCACATCAGGGTAAATTGTGCCTTGGGCTAACCATTTCACGTTGGTGAGTTTTTTCGATTCATCGTCAAAGACATCCACGAACACTTTACCAATGATTTTACGTTTGGCTTCGGGTTCGCTTTCGCCAGCAAGGGCGGAGAGGAAACGGTCTTCCGCATCCACACGAATAATGTTTAAGCCGAATTTATCGCCAAACATTTCCATGACTTGATCCCCTTCGTTTAAACGAAGTAAGCCGTTATCCACGAAAACGCAGTGTAGATTTTTGCCGATAGCACGGTGTAATAATAATGCCGTTACGGAAGAATCCACGCCACCAGATAAGCCTAAAATGACTTCATCATCGCCGACTTGGGCTTTAATGCGTGCGACGGCATCTTCAATAATATTTTCTGCTGTCCATTTTGTTTCACAGCCACAGATGCCAACCACAAAGTTTTTCAATAAAGCCAAGCCACTTTTGGTGTGAGTCACTTCGGGGTGGAATTGCACGCCATAGAAACGGCGGTTTTCATCAGACATCGCCGCAATCGGGCAAGTTGGGGTGATACCGGTAATTTGGAAATTTTCAGGTAGGCGGGTCACTTTATCCCCGTGGCTCATCCAAACATCTAGTTGTGGCTGATTTGAGGTTAAATGATCATTGAGGTTAGCAAACAGGCTATCCGTTGCGGTGAGATCCACCGAGGCGTAGCCAAATTCACGGTGGTCGGAAGTTTCCGTTAAACCGCCAAGTTGCATCGCCATTGTTTGCATACCATAACAGATACCCAATACCGGCACGCCTGCGTTAAAGACATATTCTGGCGCACGAGGGCTATTGGCTTCTGTGGTACTTTCTGGGCCACCAGAAAGAATAATCCCTGTTGGGTTAAATTCGCGAATTTGTGCTTCTGTTACGTCCCACGCCCAAAGTTCGCAATAAACGCCAATTTCACGCACACGGCGCGCAATCAGTTGAGTATATTGGGAACCGAAGTCCAAAATAAGGATTTTATGTTGATGAATGTTGTTCATGACGTCTTTTTTCCAACCGTTAAAAAATGGCGCATTATGCCTGAAATTCGGCATTTTTGCTATAAGAAAAATACTCAGCAAAGGGCTTCACTGAGTATTTTTAAGGGATTTATGCAGGGAGAAAAAACACGTTTTCTCCCCATTTAGGGCTTAAACGTGGGGCTTACACTCTGGTAATGTTCCCTCGATTTCGTACAAGACTTCCCCCTCTTTAAAAAAGACGTAACCACCGTTTTTCATTTTTGTCCATTGCTCATTTTTTGTCAGTGGTTGCGTGGTAATAATGGTCACTTTATCCTGTTCTTGGGTATATTCACGGAAGTCAATCACCACATCATCATCCCGCAATGCCGTGCCAAAAGGGGCTTTACGGGTGACATAGTGTAAATTCGTGGAACAGCGAGCGATCATCCATTCGCCATTGGAAAGGATAAAATTAAACACGCCAGATTGGGCAAGCTCACTGGTAAATTCAATAATGGCATCAAAGATCGCTTTTTCACTGGGTTTTTGCGGAAAACGGGCTTTCAAACTGGCCGCAAGGCAACAAAAAGCGGCTTCGGAATCCGTGCTACCAATGGGTTGATAATGATTATTCGGGCAAACGGTAACGCCCTCTAAAGTGCCATTATGGGCAAAAACCCAATTTTCGCCCCAAATTTCCCGAATAAATGGGTGTGTATTTTCAAGATTCACATCCCCTCGTGTCGCTTTACGAATATGGGCAATCACGTTAAAAGACTTAATACGGTATTGATTGACCAAATCAGCCATGGGTGACGAAGCCCCGGGGCGATTATCACGGAAAATACGCACCCCTTTGCCCTCAAAAAACGCGATACCGAAACCGTCAGTATGGTGATCCGTTAGCCCACCACGACGACGAAAGCCCTCAAAGGAAAAGGTAATATCCGTTGGGGTGTTGCAATTCATTCCTAATAATTGACACATAATAGACTTCTTTTTAATTAAAGGCAGAGCCAGCACTGGCTGTGCAAAATGTTGCGAAAAAACGACCGCTTGCAAAGCCCCAAAATGCCCCGACAAGCGGTCAAATTTAAACGAAATTTTGCACAAATATCAAGAGTACAAATGCAAAATTTTGTAAGGCTTCTCGCCTTTTAATTCGGGGCTTTTTTAACGAGTGAAAGGAAAAACAGCCCCCCCGCACAAACCACCACCGAAGGCCCTGCCGGCGTGTCTTTCATCGCGGAGAAAAACAGCCCACCACTGATCGCTAAGAGGCTAACCAAAATGGCATAAATCACCATCATTTCAGGGGTACGCGCAAAACGGCGTGCCGTGGCAGCGGGGATAATCAGCAATGACGTAATAATCAACGCTCCCACGAATTTCATACTCAACGCAATCGTCACGGCAGTTAATAACATTAACAACAAACGTAACCGTGAAACATTCAACCCTTCAATCTGTGCCAATTCAGGGCTAATGGTTATCGCCAACAGTTTTTGCCAAAAAACGAGAAGCACGCTGGCAATCGCCACCACCGCTGCTGCAATCAAGCCCACATCTTGAAAATCCAAGGCGAGGAGATCACCAAAGAGGTAGGACATTAAATCCACACGCACGTTATCGAGCAAGCTAATCGTAATAACCCCAAGGGAAAGGCTACAATGAGCGACGATACCAAGAATGGTATCCACCGCGTGGTGAGAACGTTGCTCTAACCAAACCAACGCGAGGGCGAGAAGCACGGTCATTCCAATCACGGTGATATAGGGATCGAGTTGTAAGAAGATCCCCAAGGCAACCCCTAATAACGCCGAATGGGCAAGGGTATCGCCAAAATACGCCATTTTTCGCCACACCACAAAAGCCCCTAAGGGCGCAGTAATAAAAGTTAATAACGAACCTGCCAACCACGCAGGGAAAATGATTTCAAACATTAGTGCTTTCCTTGACTACATTGACAGACATCGCCGTGGAGATCGTGATGATGATTATGGCGATGGGAATAAAACGCCACATTATTGGCAAATTGATCGCCAAAAAAGTGAATAAAACTGGGATCGGCAGAAACCGCTTCCGGCGTGCCGGCACAACAGATATGGCGGTTAATACAAAGCACTTCATCGGTATTTGCCATTACGATATTCAGATCGTGGGAAACCATTAAAATTGCACAATTCAGCCAGCTTCGGGTTTGATTTAACAGTTGATAGAGTTCCGTTTGCCCTGTAATATCTACCCCTTGCATTGGCTCATCAAGCACAAGCAGTTGCGGTTTATCGAGAATCGCCCGCGCTAACAGCACCCGTTGTAACTCTCCGCCGGAGAGTTTTTGCATACTATTTCCCACTAAATGGCGAATAGAAAAAAGGGTTAAGGCTTGATCAATATCGGCTTTCTCCACTTTCGGTTTCAGTGACAGAAATTTCTCAACAGTGACCGGAATAGAGGGATCGAGGTGCAATTTTTGTGGCACATAGCCGATTTTTAAGCCCTTTTGATGCACTACTTTGCCGGAGGTCGGTTTGAGTAATTTCAGCAAGACTTTCAGCAAGGTTGATTTGCCCCCGCCATTTGGGCCCACAATCGTGGTAATCGTATTCGGATAAATGCGTAAATGGATATTCTGTAAGACATTTTGCCGATTAAACACCACGTTAATTTGTGACAGTTCAATAAGGGGAGGTAAAGTGGATTTTGCCCGTTGCCAAGGTCGGATCTGCTGAATTTGCATGACAATAAAAAAATTAAGGGAATTAAGTTCGGCAAAGTAGCCTATTTTTCCCGATTTGACAAGAAATCTCATTGAATTTTTCGCCATAGTAACAGTCTATGTTCGCTATACTATAAAAAATATCAATAATAATAGGATAATAATTTGAAATACGTTATTTTTGCCCGCGACCGTAAACGGAAAAAAAACCGTCTGAAAGCCTTTATCTTTTTATTGGCATTACTATCGCTCTTCCTCGGCATCGTGATGGTTTTAAAAAGCCAAAATACGGTTTTTCCTACTTCACCACGCTCTGGGAAGAGCCTTCCTATAGCGAAGGAAAAGATTGATGCGCTTCCACCACAACATTCGACCATACTTTCTGAAGAATCTGAAAATACACAGGCAAAGGATAATCAAGATAACCACGAAGATGATAAAAATGTTACGGAGAAAAATCGTCTAACAAACGTACAAGAACAATCTCCTACAGAAGTAGCATCTAAACAAGAGGAAAATGCGCTTCATCATGAGCCCACTTATATCGATATTGATGTTTTAGCCTCTGAAAAAGAAGATAGCTCTCATGCCCAACATGTGGATGAAACCGCAACTTCTTATGAAGATGATCTTGATGAAGACGATACCTTCGAAACAAATAACAATACAGCGACAGAAAACACAAAAAACAGCACAGAAAATACAACCTTAGCCCAAAATCCAACAAATGAAATAAGCCATTCAACAAATAATGGTGAACCACTTCCACCAGAAGCAGAAAATGCGTTGAATGATTTTTTATCCGTTGCCGATCAGGCAATCCGTATTCAAAACCAGTTTAGTTATACCGTCACTCGTGGAGATACATTAAAAGATGTCTTAGAACAGTCCGGCGTGAGTAATGCGACTGCTCATGCTTTAGAAAAGCATTTTCCACAATTAGCGTCTTTACAATCAGGGCAACAATTTTATTGGATTTTAGACAGCCACGGCGAATTGGAATACATGAATTGGTTAGTTTCAGAAAAAGAAGAAAAAATCTTTGAGCGTACAAATAAAAATCAATTTGCGGTTCAAACCATTCAAAAAAAAGGTATCTGGCAACAAGATGTGGTACATGGCACTATCAATAATGACTTTAATTCCAGTTTAAAAGAAGTTGGCTTATCTCAACGACAAATTAATCAATTAGCGAATGGTTTACAGTGGCAAATTTCTACCAATAAATTGAAGAAAGGAGACCGTTTTGCCATTTTAGTCAAGCGAGAGTACCTCAATGGAAAGGTGACGGATTTAGGTAATGTAGAAGCAATCCATATTATCAGTGGCAATAAAAGTTACTACGCTATTCAAGCGGATAACGGAC
Organism: Pasteurellaceae bacterium Macca; assembly: GCA_023101485.1. Lineage (GTDB taxonomy): Bacteria > Pseudomonadota > Gammaproteobacteria > Enterobacterales > Pasteurellaceae > LVZB01. The sequence goes on from LVZB01000027.1 coordinate 13,044, forward strand.
GTTATTACAGCCGTCATGGAGAAACTCTCGGTAAAGGTTTTGCCCGTTATCCATTACAATTTATACCACGGACATCCTCTCCTTTTAACCCTCGGCGTTTACATCCAGTCACACACCGGATATCCCCACATAAAGGCGTCGATCTCGCCGTCCCTGCGGGTACATTAGTTATTGCACCTGCGGATGGCATTGTCGAACGGGTTGCTTACCAAGCAAATGGTGCAGGAAAATACCTTAAAATTCGCCATGGTGGACAATACACGACTGTTTATATGCACTTAAACCAACAACTCGTCCGTGTTGGTCAAAATGTAAAAAAAGGTGATCACATTGCTATTTCAGGTAATACTGGACGCTCAACGGGAGCACATTTACACTATGAATTTCATATTAACGGTCACCCCGTCAATCCAATGACGGTAAAACTCCCGGGGACAGGATCCAGTATGCCAACTAACGAACGTAAAGCATTTCTTGTCAAAGCAAAAAATGTGGAAGCGAAACTAAAACTTTAATGAGGAACATTTCATGAAAAAAAGCACCTTCACACTCTTAGCACTCTCTTTATTAACGGGTCACGCCATGGCAAGCAGCCATTTGCAACAGCAATTAGAAAAAATGGGCGCGACAAATGTTAAACTTTCCGACTCCGTGTTACCGGGCTTTAAAACCGCCGTTTCCGATCAAGGTGTCGTGCAGATTACCAATGACGGGCGCTATGTGATTCAAGGTCAAGTTTATGAATTAAAAGACGGTAAAGCCGTGGATATTACCAATCGTGCTCTTCTCTCTCAACTTAATGCTTTAGAGAATGAAATGATTATCTATCCTGCGAAAAATGAGAAACATGTTGTCACCATTTTTATGGATATTACTTGCCACTATTGCCACATTTTACACACAAAGATCAAAGAGTATAACGATCTAGGCATTACCATTCGTTACCTCGCCTTCCCCCGTGGTGGTATGAATACGCAAACAGCAAAACAGATGGAAGCAATCTGGACCTCAGCGGATAAAGTATTCGCGTTAAATGAAGCGGAAAATGGCAAGCTCCCGAAAAATGTGAAAACACCCAATATCGTGAAAAAACATTATGAATTAGGCATCAAATTCGGTGTAAATGGCACACCGAATATTGTGACCAAAGAGGGCGAATTGATTCCTGGCTATGTCGAGCCGAAGGAATTACTCTCCATGCTTAACAACTAACCACCTTACAAGCGGTCATTTTTAAACACTTTTTTGCACAAAATCGACCGCTTGTGTCTAACTCAACAATAAATTGCCGTGAATAAACTCATCAAACGCCGTTTACCCTTAACAACGGTACAACTGTCCGATCATCCGCTACTCAACCGCCTCTACCAAGGGCGTAATGTGCAATCGGTGCAAGAATTAAATTTAAGCTTACAAGGGCTACTCCACCCCAAACAGTTAGCCAATATTGAACCGGCTTGCGAATTGCTCATTGACGCCTTTCAACAGCAACACCGTATTGTGATTGTGGGGGATTTCGATGCCGATGGCGCAACTAGCACAGCCCTTGCCATACTCGCATTGCGAGCGTTTGGCTTTCAGCATATTGATTATTTGATCCCCGATCGCTTTTCCCAAGGCTATGGGCTAAGTATCGCTGTGGCAGAAATGGTGATTGCCAAAGGGGCGGATTTTGTGCTGACTGTGGATAACGGTATCTCTTCTTTTGAAGGGATTGACTTGCTCAAATCCCACGGCATCAAAGTATTAGTCACCGATCACCACTTACCCGCAGAACAACTGCCAAACGCCGATGCCATGGTCAATCCGAATCTCACGGAATGTGCCTTTCCCTCTAAATCCTTAGCCGGCGTTGGGGTGATTTTTTACCTGATGATGGCGTTAAGAATGGCGTTTCGTCAGGCAAACTTATTCCAAGATACAGAGCCGAATATCGCAGAATGGCTAGATCTTGTTGCCCTTGGCACGGTGGCGGATGTCGTACCGCTAGATTACAACAACCGCATTTTAGTCCATCAAGGGCTAAACCGTATTCGATCAGGAAATTGCCGAGTGGGTATCCAAGCCCTTGCCGAAGTCGCCAAACGAGATCTAACTAATTTACAGGCAAGCGATCTTGGCTTTGCGATTGCTCCACGTTTAAATGCCGCTGGACGGTTAGAAAATATGTCCCTCGGCGTGGAATTACTGATCTGTGAAGATATTCAACTAGCTCGCCAGTTCGCCCTTGAACTCGATGAACTCAACCAAACTCGTAAAGAGTTCGAGCAAGAGATGAAAACAGAAGCCCTTGCTATTTGTGCAAAACTACCTAAGCTCACGCAACAACAGCAAGCCCACGGCATCGTGCTTTATCAAAGTGATTGGCATCAAGGCGTAATTGGCATTCTCGCCTCACGAATTAAAGATCAATTTCATCGTCCTGTCATTGCCTTTGCTCAAGAGAGTGATGAAAGCGAATATCTCAAAGGATCGGCACGATCTATTGCAGGATTACATATGCGAGATCTGCTTGAACGGATCGACAATCTTCACCCCAATCTCATCATCAAATTTGGTGGCCATGCGATGGCGGCTGGTCTGACCATTCATCAAGATAATTTTCAACGTTTCCAAAAAGCGTTTGACGATGTCGTGGAAGAATTTGCCGAACCCGAGCTTCTACAAGGTGTGATCTATACTGATGGCGAATTACAACCTGCGGAGTTTAACCTCCAAACAGCAGAATTATTACGTCAATCAGGCCCTTGGGGACAGCACTTTCCTGAGCCTGTTTTTGAAGGAAAATTCCGCATTTTGCAACAAAAATTAGTTGGCGGAAAGCATTTAAAAATGATGGTAGAAAATAGTCAAGGTATGTTGCTTGATGCGATCTGGTTTAATGTCGATCTTCGCCAATTTCCCGATCTATCAATTAAAGATGCCCATATTGTGTACAAATTAGATATCAATGAATTTCGAGGAAACCGCAATATTCAGCTTTTTATTGAACATTTATCGAGCAATTTTGTATAAAAAAAGCATAAATTTGTGACAAAGAACTAGAATTTACCGACTCTCTATTGTAGAATCCATCAGCGAATTTTGCCATTTTGGGCTATTCTTTTCGCTTATAGTTTTAAAAAGACTCTTTTTATATTCAAGGAACAACCAAAGATGAAAAAAACGACTGTTTTTCGTGGCTTGTTATTATCAGGTGTTGCATTAGCTGTTGCTGCGTGTGGCAATTTAAGCAAAGTATCTGATGAAGGCACAACTGATAACCCAGTATTCCCAAAAATCTCTGAAGCTGAATTTAACCATGACGGCTCACAATTTGGTTCTTGGCCAAACTGGGAAAACGTTCGTCAAATCGAACGTGGTATGAACAAAGACCAACTTTACTACCTCATTGGTCGCCCACACTTTGAAGAAGGCTTATACGGCGTTCGTGAGTGGGATTATGCCTTTAACTACCGTGAGAACGGTGTTCATAAAATTTGTCAATTCAAAATCTTATTTGACAAAAATATGAATGCACAAACTTTCCTATGGTATCCAAACGGCTGTAATGGCAACTCATCATTCAACTTAAGTGGTGACTTCTTATTTGATTTCGATAAAGATATCTTAACCGCAAAAGGTAAAGAAGTTGTTGATAACGTAGCAAGTCAATTAAAAGCCTCGGGTGCACAACAAGTGAAAATTGCTGGTTACACAGACCGTTTAGGTTCAGAAAAATATAATCTCGACCTTTCACAACGTCGTGCAAACATGGTTAAAGCTCGCTTAGCACAACAAGGCGTCACTGCTCAAATGGACGCAGTAGGTTACGGTAAAGCGAATCAAGTTAAAGCTTGTGATGGTGAGTCTGGTCAAGCATTACGTGATTGTTTACGTCCAAACCGTCGTGTAGAAATTTTTGCTAACGGTGGTGTAATAAAACAAAACGAAGGTGGTAACGTTGCAGGTCCTAACGGTCCAGCGCCACTTTACCAAACGCCTGCGTACAATTCAGGTAAATAATTTACTGATTTAATGCACTAAGCATAGTAAAATAGAAAGGGTAAGTAATTACCCTTTCTTTTTTCATGGAGCAAAGTTATGCCTTATCAAGCTATCGCCTTTGATCTAGACGGTACCCTACTCTCTTCCCAAGCAACAATTTTAGAATCTAGCAAACAAGCCATTCAACAAGCTCGTGAAAAAGGGCTAAAAGTGTTTATAGTCACTGGTCGCCACCACACTGCAGTTCGTCCTTATTATGCACAATTAGGTTTAGATACCCCTGTGGTCTGCTGTAATGGTACTTATCTCTATGATTTTAAAAATGATCAAGTCCTCAGCGCCAATCCACTCAGTAATGAACAAGCAGAACGCTTAATTAACGCTGCCAAAGCTGAAAATATCCACCTTTCCGTTTATACGCGGGATGCAATGACCTACGAAACTCTCAATCCGCATTTTACCAAACTACTCAAATGGGTCGAAAGTTGCCCTGAGTCAGTGCGTCCAGCGGTACATCAAGTCGAAAACTTCCACCAATTTATTGAAAATGGTACGACTATTTGGAAAATTCTGATTAGCGATCCCGCTCTCACCAAAATGCAACGCTATGTGGATAGCCTCTCCCCAGATGAATTAGTGCGGAGTGGTCTTGGATTGATCGTGTTGATATTACCCGCAAAGGCAATAGTAAAGGAGCTTGTTTAGCCGAACTACTGCAACGAGAAGGCATTTCCCCAGAAAAAACCATTGCCTTTGGCGATAACTTCAATGATATCAGTATGTTATCCCTCGTTGGCATGGGTATTGCCAT
>LVZB01000028.1 GCA_023101485.1 Pasteurellaceae bacterium Macca
ACAGCATTCACGCAGGCAGAGATTAAAGCGATTTTGGCAAGGTTTAACCACGAAGAAACCGAATAACACAGGATACGAAAATGAAAAAATCAAAGTTTATCGATTATTCCACTATCACCGATTTACCACAACACGAGCAAGAAGCGATTAAGCGAGCGATTGAAGGCATTGCCAAAGCAGAAAATGGGCGATATTTCCCACAGCTTACCGCTCTTTTTGAGCAAATTGCTACGCAGTTAGAAGATCAAAAACAGACAGATACGGAAACCGTGTTACTGCTAGGGCGTGAATTACACACCATTACAAGCGGACTGCTAAGAGCATTGAGCCACTACCCGAAGACATAACAAATTTATTCTTCAAAGGCGCAAGCCATAGGCAAGTTTACAAAGGATTGTCAGGGCTTGCGATTAACGACTTATTCCACCATTTTATCGGTATCGGCTTAGCTTGCGAAATGAGGCGTTTACAAGCTATCAGCAATGGCGAAATCCCCTCACAAGATGCTTACGGCAATTTAGCAGACTAAGGCGAAGAAATGAGTAATGCGAAAGGCAGACGTGGGAAACTGGCACGATACAAAGCCGTAACAGGCGGAGGGACGTTCTCAATGTTACGGCACGATCTTGTCAAAAGCCCTGAATTTATCAACCTATCCCCCTCGGCAAACAAGGTACTCACAATTCTAATCGGCACGCATACGACTGAACCTAACAACAACGGGAATTTATCCGCCCTTACCGCAATCTTATGAGCGGTTCGGAATGTCAGATAAAACCTTACAGCGAGCTTTAAAAGAATTGGTAGAGCGTGAATTCCTTGAAGTCAGCAAACAAGGCTTTAAATCACAGTGTACGCTTTACCTTGACTTGTTACCCTATCGGGGATTTTGGCGGCAAGATAGATTTAAGACCCACATCAAAGCCAAGCGATAAATGGAAAAAACATAGACCGCCAACCGCTTAACAATATCGCCTTTCATTTTCGCAATGAGGGCGATTTTTTCAGACTAATTTTTCACTGTTTCGACCAAAATTGACCGCACGCCTATTTTAACCCTATTTTTTCTTTGACACGCAAATTAAAAACACTGCCTATGGCTAATATATTAATAGGTAAGTAAATTTTACTTATCAAAAAACCTAAAAATAGCCGTTTTTAAAGTAATTTTTACTTATCAAAAAGAAAAAATAGACAATTTAAGATTAAATTTCAAACGATTCTAAGTAAAATTTACTTATCACATAAGTAAAAATTACTTATCAAAAAATCGAAATTATAAGCGGTAGAGTGAGCGATAGCCCCCATTTTGCCTATTGCAATAGTCCCTGAATGGGATATAATAGAATTAATCCCAAACAGGACTATGAAAATGAGAATAATCGCTACCTCAACCTTGACCGCTTATTGGCAGAAACACCCCGACACAGAGCAACCGCTGAAAGCGTGATTGCCGAGGTTCGCAAAGCACAATGGCAGAATGTTCATGAAATCAAAGCCCAATATCGCAATGCGAGTATTTCAAAAATCGCAGAGTAGTATTCAACATCAAAGGCAACGACCACCGCTTAATCGTAGCAATCGCTTTCAAAATGGGAGCGGTTTATATCAAGTTTATTGGCACGCATAAGAATACGACCAAATCAACGCAGACACCGTGGAGAACTAAGCAATGAACATCAAACCAATCAGAACCGAGCAAGACTACCAAAACGCCCTGAAAGCCATAGAGCCATTATTTGACAAGGAAGTATTGCCCCCAGAGGAAGAAGATTTTTTTGAGGTGATGCTTACCTGATTGAAAACTATGAGGCAAAGCATTACCCGATTGACCTACCCGACCCAATCGAGGCAATCAAATTTAGAATGGAGCAACAGGGCATAGAGATTAAAGACCTAGACGGTATTATCGGCAAGCCTAATCGAGTGTATGAAATCCTCAATAAACCCGACCGCTAAGCTGAATATGATCCGCCAACTTCACAGCAAGCTAGGCATTGGGGCAGAGATTTTAATTCAGCCTACCACGCTTAACCTACATTCCACGCTCCTCAAATTACAGGAGCGTTTTTATTTGCCTATCACTAACAACTTGAAGAAACCTGAAACGACCTCACAAAACGCCATATTCAAGCAGATAGAGACACCGCAAGCCCGCAGTTTACCTTGATCAAACAAAGCCATTTTTGAGTAAAACCCGTTGGCATATAAAGGCTTACAAGCCTGATCATAGACCGCAGGTTAACCCCTTAAAAATACCAAAGACGACCGACAACTACTATCATCACTAAACCCTTATCACATAACGGAATAGCTTTTAAAAAATGGCAAGAAGATGATGATGCTTAACCCCGAAAAATGAGCCGAACACCACGCTCCCACAACCCGTGGAAGCCCCCCCGTCGGGAGTACCTTTACAATAAACTCCTATATTCTAGGGAAGATTCAGAAAATCTAGGGATATTCAGCAACACACCTTTATTGCGGAATTTTCGGAAATCTATCCGAAAAAGGCACAAACTAGCCGAATAATTGAACCCCCCTTATTTTGAGGAGAGCTACCGCCACAAATACCTACCGAAATTATTTTAGTAGTATCTTTTATGAATTTTTTTAGCCTTGAATATCAATTTATTTTCAAATAAATCAATAGGTTATGCTTTTAAATACAATTACAACGCCAAACCGCACATAAAAAATCTAAACCACCACAAACCCAAAAAGCCTTGAATATCAAGCATTCTTTGATTTTGAGCAAATCTCAAAACACCACAATCACCCACAATAAATCACATTTTTAGGAGTATTTTTTGTAGTAATTTGTAGGAAAAAAATAGAGGATTTTTCAAAATGGCAAGACGAACATATAGTCTTAATCACACCGAGATAAGCAATGCGAAACCCAAAGCAAAGGACTACAAGTTAGCAGACGGGCAAGGCTTATTTTTAATTGTGAAAGCAACAGGGGCGAAATTATGGCGGTTTAATTATTGTAAACCATTCACCAAAAAACGAACTGAAATTAGCTTAGGGCGATTTCCTGAAGTATCACTGAAACAGGCTAGAGACAAGCGAGCAGAATACCGAGCATTATTGGCGGAGAATATCGACCCACAAACGCACCGCCAACAGGAAAAGCTAAAGGCTAAAATCCCTACACTTTTTGAAATGGCTCAACAGTGGTACAAACTAAAGGAAACTCAAATTAAACCAAACACACTAAACGGCTATTGGAGAATGCTCAATAATCATTTATTTCCAAAAAGCGGATACATTCCGATAAATGAGATTTTACCACCGATCATTAAAACGATATTACAACCTTTAGAAAAGCGAAAGGCAACCCTAACCATACACCGCATTTATCGTTGCTTAATGAGATAATGTCATTTGCTATCAATAGGACTAATTGAGACGAACCGTTGCATTTCTTTTCAAAAACCTTTACCCAACATAAGAGGCACATTTAGCAACAATCCGCCCCGAAGAATTGCCTGATTTTCTCAATGTATTACACAACTACAAGCATTAGCAGGGTGAAAACGTTGATTTTTGTGGCAACTGCTGACAATGACCCGACCAAGCGAGGCAGCGGGGGCAAAATGGGCGGAGATTGATTTAACCGCTAAAACGTGGACAATTCCGCCAGTCGAATGAAGATGGGCAAAGAGCATTAATACCGCTATCAACACAAGCTATCAGCCTTTTGCGGTTTGAGTGGCAATTTTCACATAATAGCTCTTATGTTTTCCCTAGCATTAAGAGAAAAAACAAGCCCCAAGTTCAAGAACGCAAGGGCAAGCTATCAGTGCAACAGTCTTTAGAAACCGCCTCACTGCCCACGGCTTACGCTCAATCGCAAGCACTTACCTCAACGAATACGAGCCAATGATAAATTCTGACGTTATTGAGGCTTGCCTATCCCACGTCATAGGCTCACAGGTTCGCAGGGCGTATAATCGCTCAAACTATTTAGAACACCGCAAGCCAGTGATGCAATTATGGGGGATTATGTAGAACAATGCGCACCGCCTAACACATTCCCCAAATTCACCCTAGGAGAAGATTAAATGCCGACCTTAACCAACGACCGCCAAGAGCAATTTGCGCAACACTATGCCCGACTAGGCAACGCTACCCACGCCCTTAAAGCCGTTTTAGGCAATGAGCGAGCGGAAAGAATGCAACCGCACAGCCTAAGAGCAAGAGCCAATGAGTTAAAGAATAATTACAAGGTAGTCGAGCGAGTAGATGAAATTTTGACGGAAATGCGAGAGCGTGGCGAGGTTATCCCTCACTTTCGCCCGACAACGTGGAGTGATAAAAAAGCGTAAAGTGTGGTAATCAAAGATTGGGTACTTTTACGGTAGTGTTTATATTTAAAGATCGGGTAATATTAGACTAAGTATCTCATAACAAGCGGTCAATTTTGGCGGAGATTTTGCGAATGAACCACGAAAGATCGTAGAGAAAAGTTGAGAATGTTTATTCTCCTTTTTGGTATCTGATTTTTCCATTCTGGAACAGTAAAAGACTGAATTTTCGGAGCAGTACGCGCGTGCGCGGCAAAAGCGAGAGGGCAAGAAATCGGCTAGAATATCGCCCACAGATTTTATGGAGAAAGCTCGATGCAATGCCAAAACCGCCAAACAAAACCCGTTTTAATGAATACCGCTATCCGCCATTTCTCAATCGAAAAGCACGCACAGCAACGCCCCTATTCACTTTTGAGAGCCTTTATAGCGAATGCGAGCCTTACCCCTTGGCGGAATTGCTTATCGTCTTAAATTGGCGGATTGAAGCACTAAAACAAGCGCGAGAAGAAAAGCCCACATCCAAGCAATGATTTAATCACCATTCATACACTTGAAAATCAGCAGGCACGATTAACAAAGATTTACCAGCAACAAGACAACTAATTAACTCAACACCTCAAAACAAAGCCCGATATTCTTTCACCATGATGAAAAATATTGGGCTTTTTGTTTTAACTCTTTCTAAATTAGAATAAATGGAGCGTTAAGAATGATTATGATTGATTATGAACCATTAAGACGGTATGATTTTACCGCTTTCAATAAAGCAAAAGGGCGTGGAAACCCTTTATTGAGAGACTACAAGGCAGATTATAGCACGCCCTTAGCGTGTTTTTTTTATCTGTTGCTAACCCCAAAATAGATCCGCCATACGTTCGAGCTATGGGGACTATTTCACCATATAGACCGCAACCAATGGCGGATCTATTTTCAATGGTAGCACTTAATGGGAAAGGTTCGCCCTTTGCCGTTAGACCTTGTAGGACGGTTTTCCACCCCGTTAAGTGTTACCGCCAAAATCCGTGGAAAGATTTAGCGGTAATTCCTCAAAATATCTACAAGGAATTATCACCAATGATTTACACCTACCGAGCTCAACGGGAGCAGGGGAAACGACCCGTACCCTAAATATCAGCTTTTACGCCCGCAATTTCACCGAAGCCAAAAGCAAATTACAGGCATTCAGCCCAAACCAGCCACCGCTATTTATCAAACGCTTGCCGGTAACAAAATGTTCCCAAAATCAGACCGCTTGTTTAGCGAGCCAAGG
>LVZB01000029.1 GCA_023101485.1 Pasteurellaceae bacterium Macca
ATCGGGCAACTTTACGCCTTAGCTGGCAGTGTAAAAACGGCTCAACGGCAAAATGAGATAACGGACACCGCTCCACAGGTAAGGGACACGCAAGCTATTGCTGATATGACTTACCTTGTTACTTTGGCGGAGAGCTATTCACTGCTCTTCATCAAGGCGGAAATGTATTAAGGGAAAACGGCACACTATTAACGGACACGGAAATCCAAGCCGAAGCCTTTTCTGCCCTTGCCCAAGTGAAGCATTTTTTAACCCAATGGAGTGAGGCAAAAAATCATCAAAATCAGACCGCTTGTAAAACCGCTCTAAAAAGCGATTAACGCAACTTTCACTTAAATCTAATAAATCACAAGGGCAAAGAATAAAAAACGCGCGAGAGCCTCTAATTTTGCCCTTAATCGCAAATTCAACCGAAAAAGGATGATTAACATGACTTTAACCGAAAAACAAACCGAGAACACATCAACAGCAACCCAAGCCTTCACCCTTGAAATGACAACCGCCAACGGCTTGACCCGTTATTACAGCAAAGAAGATTTAATCGAATGTGGCATTTTTGGCAGTAAGACAAGCATTGACCGTTATGTCGCTATGGGCAAACTTAAAAAAATCAAATTAGGCGTTCTGTTCGCTTTTCAGCGGAAGCCGTGGCGGAGTTTATCCAACAATGCAACAAGATAGCCATTCAAATTAGGGGGCAATATGGAAAAAAACGAGCCAAAAATCCCCCATGAAGAAATCGTTATTAAAGCTACGCTACAAGGCGGATTCTCTGAAATGGAAAGCGTACTCAAACATCATTTCACCAGTGGTCGCAATTACATCAGCACTTTAGAACGGCATTTAGGCGTGAAATTCCACCGAGAGAAAGAGCAAGCCCAAAATGGCGGATTGTATTATCGCTACACCGTGGCAGACCGCCAAACCGCCCAAAAGCTATTAACCTATGCGAACCACAAAGCCGAAAGGTATCACCGCACAGCATTCACGCAGGCAGAGATTAAAGCGATTTTGGCAAGGTTTAACCACGAAGAAACCGAATAACACAGGATACGAAAATGAAAAAATCAAAGTTTATCGATTATTCCACTATCACCGATTTACCACAACACGAGCAAGAAGCGATTAAGCGAGCGATTGAAGGCATTGCCAAAGCAGAAATGGGCGATATTTCCCACAGCTTACCGCTCTTTTGAGCAAATTGCTACGCAGTTAGAAGATCCAAAACAGACAGATACGGAAACCGTGTTACTGCTAGGGCGTGAATTACACACCATTACAAGCGGACTGCTAAGAGCATTGAGCCACTACCCGAAGACATAACAAATTTATTCTTCAAAGGCGCAAGCCATAGGCAAGTTTACAAAGGATTGTCAGGGCTTGCGATTAACGACTTATTCCACCATTTTATCGGTATCGGCTTAGCTTGCGAAATGAGGCGTTTACAAGCTATCAGCAATGGCGAAATCCCCTCACAAGATGCTTACGGCAATTTAGCAGACTAAGGCGAAGAATGAGTAATGCGAAAGGCAGACGTGGGAAACTGGCACGATACAAAGCCGTAACAGGCGGAGGGACGTTCTCAATGTTACGGCACGATCTTGTCAAAAGCCCTGAATTTATCAACCTATCCCCTCGGCAAACAAGGTACTCACAATTCTAATCGGCACGCATACGACTGAACCTAACAACAACGGGAATTTATCCGCCCCTTACCGCAATCTTATGAGCGGTTCGGAATGTCAGATAAAACCTTACAGCGAGCTTTAAAAGAATTGGTAGAGCGTGAATTCCTTGAAGTCAGCAAACAAGGCTTTAAATCACAGTGTACGCTTTACGCCTTGACTTGTTACCCTATCGGGGATTTTGGCGGCAAGATAGATTTAAGACCCACATCAAAGCCAAGCGATAAATGGAAAAAACATAGACCGCCAACCGCTTAACAATATCGCCTTTCATTTTCGCAATGAGGGCGATTTTTTCAGACTAATTTTTCACTGTTTCGACCAAAATTGACCGCACGCCTATTTTAACCCTATTTTTCTCTTTGACACGCAAATTAAAAACACTGCCTATGGCTAATATATTAATAGGTAAGTAAATTTTACTTATCAAAAAACCTAAAAATAGCCGTTTTTAAAGTAATTTTTACTTATCAAAAAGAAAAAATAGACAATTTAAGATTAAATTTCAAACGATTCTAAGTAAAATTTACTTATCACATAAGTAAAAATTACTTATCAAAAAATCGAAATTATAAGCGGTAGAGTGAGCGATAGCCCCCATTTTGCCTATTGCAATAGTCCCTGAATGGGATATAATAGAATTAATCCCAAACAGGACTATGACAAATGAGAATAATCGCTACCTCAACCTTGACCGCTTATTGGCAGAAACACCCCGACACAGAGCAACCGCTGAAAGCGTGGATTGCCGAGGTTCGCAAAGCACAATGGCAGAATGTTCATGAAATCAAAGCCCAATATCGCAATGCGAGTATTCTCAAAAATCGCAGAGTAGTATTCAACATCAAAGGCAACGACCACCGCTTAATCGTAGCAATCGCTTTCAAAATGGGAGCGGTTTATATCAAGTTTATTGGCACGCATAAAGAATACGACCAAATCAACGCAGACACCGTGGAGAACTAAGCAATGAACATCAAACCAATCAGAACCGAGCAAGACTACCAAAACGCCCTGAAAGCCATAGAGCCATTATTTGACAAGGAAGTATTGCCCCCAGAGGAAGAAGATTTTTTTGAGGTGATGCTTACCTTGATTGAAAACTATGAGGCAAAGCATTACCCGATTGACCTACCCGACCCAATCGAGGCAATCAAATTTAGAATGGAGCAACAGGGCATAGAGATTAAAGACCTAGACGGTATTATCGGCAAGCCTAATCGAGTGTATGAAATCCTCAATAAAACCCGACCGCTAAGCCTGAATATGATCCGCCAACTTCACAGCAAGCTAGGCATTGGGGCAGAGATTTTAATTCAGCCTACCCACGCTTAACCTACATTCCACGCTCCTCAAATTACAGGAGCGTTTTTATTTGCCTATCACTAACAACTTGAAGAAACCTGAAACGACCTCACAAAACGCCATATTCAAGCAGATAGAGACACCGCCAAGCCCGCAGTTTACCTTGATCAAACAAAGCCATTTTTGAGTAAAACCCGTTGGCATATAAGGCTTACAAGCCTGATCATAGACCGCAGGTTAACCCCTTAAAAATACCAAAGACGACCGACAACTACTATCATCACTAAACCCTTATCACATAACGGAATAGCCTTTAAAAAATGGCAAGAAGATGATGATGCCTTAACCCCGAAAAATGAGCCGAACACCACGCTCCCACAACCCCGTGGAAGCCCCACCCCGTCGGGAGTACCTTTACAAATAAACTCCCTATATTCTAGGGAAGATTCAGAAAATCTAGGGATATTCAGCAACACACCTTTATTGCGGAATTTTCGGAAATCTATCCGAAAAAGGCACAAACTAGCCGAATAATTGAACCGCCCCCTTAATTTTGAGGAGAGCTACCGCCACAAATACCTACCGAAATTATTTTAGTAGTATCTTTATGAATTTTTTAGCCTTGAATATCAATTTATTTTCAAATAAATCAATAGGTTATGCTTTTAAATACAATTACAACGCCAAACCGCACATAAAAAATCTAAACCACCCACAACACCCCAAAAAGCCTTGAATATCAAGCATTCTTTGATTTTGAGCAAATCTCAAAACACCACAATCACCCACAATAAATCACATTTTTAGGAGTATTTTTTGTAGTAATTTGTAGGAAAAAAATAGAGGATTTTTCAAAATGGCAAGACGAACATATAGTCTTAATCACACCGAGATAAGCAATGCGAAACCCAAAGCAAAGGACTACAAGTTAGCAGACGGGCAAGGCTTATTTTTAATTGTGAAAGCAACAGGGGCGAAATTATGGCGGTTTAATTATTGTAAACCATTCACCAAAAAACGAACTGAAATTAGCTTAGGGCGATTTCCTGAAGTATCACTGAAACAGGCTAGAGACAAGCGAGCAGAATACCGAGCATTATTGGCGGAGAATATCGACCCACAAACGCACCGCCAACAGGAAAAGCTAAAGGCTAAAATCCCTACACTTTTTGAAATGGCTCAACAGTGGTACAAACTAAAGGAAACTCAAATTAAACCAAACACACTAAACGGCTATTGGAGAATGCTCAATAATCATTTATTTCCAAAAAGCGGATACATTCCGATAAATGAGATTTTACCACCGATCATTAAAACGATATTACAACCTTTAGAAAAGCGAAAGGCAACCCTAACCATACACCGCATTTTATCGTTGCTTAATGAGATAATGTCATTTGCTATCAATAGCGGACTAATTGAGACGAACCGTTGCATTTCTCTTTCAAAAACCTTTACCCAACATAAGAGGCAACATTTAGCAACAATCCGCCCCGAAGAATTGCCTGATTTTCTCAATGTATTACACAACTACAAGGCATTAGGCAGGGTGAAAACGTTGATTTTGTGGCAACTGCTGACAATGACCCGACCAAGCGAGGCAGCGGGGGCAAAATGGGCGGAGATTGATTTAACCGCTAAAACGTGGACAATTCCCGCCAGTCGAATGAAGATGGGCAAAGAGCATATAATACCGCTATCAACACAAGCTATCAGCCTTTTGCGGTTTGAGTGGCAATTTTCACATAATAGCTCTTATGTTTTCCCTAGCATTAAGAGAAAAAACAAGCCCCCAAGTTCAAGAACGCAAGGGCAAGCTATCAGTGCAACAGTCTTTAGAAACCGCCTCACTGCCCACGGCTTACGCTCAATCGCAAGCACTTACCTCAACGAATACGAGCCAATGATAAATTCTGACGTTATTGAGGCTTGCCTATCCCACGTCATAGGCTCACAGGTTCGCAGGGCGTATAATCGCTCAAACTATTTAGAACACCGCAAGCCAGTGATGCAATTATGGGGGGATTATGTAGAACAATGCGCACCGCCTAACACATTCCCCAAATTCACCCTAGGAGAAGATTAAATGCCGACCTTAACCAACGACCGCCAAGAGCAATTTGCGCAACACTATGCCCGACTAGGCAACGCTACCCACGCCCTTAAAGCCGTTTTAGGCAATGAGCGAGCGGAAAGAATGCAACCGCACAGCCTAAGAGCAAGAGCCAATGAGTTAAAGAATAATTACAAGGTAGTCGAGCGAGTAGATGAAATTTTGACGGAAATGCGAGAGCGTGGCGAGGTTATCCCTCACTTTCGCCCGACAACGTGGAGTGATAAAAAAGCGTAAAGTGTGGTAATCAAAGATTGGGTACTTTTACGGTAGTGTTTATATTTAAAGATCGGGTAATATTAGACTAAGTATCTCCATAACAAGCGGTCAATTTTGGCGGAGATTTTGCGAATGAACCACGAAAGATCGTAGAGAAAAGTTGAGAATGTTTATTCTCCTTTTTGGTATCTGATTTTTCCATTCTGGAACAGTAAAAGACTGAATTTTCGGAGCAGTACGCGCGTGCGCGGCAAAAGCGAGAGGGCAAGAAATCGGCTAGAATATCGCCCCACAGATTTTATGGAGAAAGCTCGATGCAATGCCAAACCGCCAAACAAAACCCCGTTTTAATGAATACCGCTATCCGCCATTATCTCAATCGAAAAGCACGCACAGCAACGCCCCTATTCACTTTTGAGAGCCTTTATAGCGAATGCGAGCCTTACCCCTTGGCGGAATTGCTTATCGTCTTAAATTGGCGGATTGAAGCACTAAAACAAGCGCGAGAAGAAAGCCCACATCCAAGCAATGATTTAATCACCATTCATACACTTGAAAATCAGCAGGCACGATTAACAAAGATTTACCAGCAACAAGACAACTAATTAACTCAACACCTCAAAACAAAGCCCGATATTCTTTCACCATGATGAAAAATATTGGGCTTTTTGTTTTAACTCTTTCTAAATTAGAATAAATGGAGCGTTAAGAATGATTATGATTGATTATGAACCATTAAGACGGTATGATTTTACCGCTTTCAATAAAGCAAAAGGGCGTGGAAACCCTTTATTGAGAGACTACAAGGCAGATTATAGCACGCCCTTAGCGTGTTTTTTATTATCTGTTGCTAACCCCAAAATAGATCCGCCATACGTTCGAGCTATGGGGACTATTTCACCATATAGACCGCAACCAATGGCGGATCTATTTTCAATGGTAGCACTTAATGGGAAAGGTTCGCCCTTTGCCGTTAGACCTTGTAGGACGGTTTTCCACCCCGTTAAGTGTTACCGCCAAAATCCGTGGAAAGATTTAGCGGTAATTCCTCAAAATATCTACAAGGAATTATCACCAATGATTTACACCTACCGAGCTCAACGGGGAGCAGGGGAAACGACCCGTACCCTAAATATCAGCTTTTACGCCCGCAATTTCACCGAAGCCAAAAGCAAATTACAGGCATTCAGCCCAAACCAGCCACCGCTATTTATCAAACGCTTGCCGGTAACAAAATGTTCCCAAAATCAGACCGCTTGTTTAGCGAGCCAAGGGGGGATTTATGCGTAATTCCCACCCAATCCCAAATCTACAAGACAAATTAAAACAGAAATGGACACGCTTTATAGCTTGGGCACAATGATTGAATGCTTGGCGAGTGTTGATCCTGATAATGAATTTGTATCACTCAACCAAGGTTCGCTCAACCTTGCTCTAAAAAGAATCAGCCTTGATTTATTCAATGGCTTGGAGCGTGTTCAAGACTTAATGGATAGCCTTAGCAAAGGGGGCAAAGATGCGTAATTTAACAGCTGAACAAGCGCTTTCAAACTACCTTGATGCCAGCGATGAGTTACACGCCAAAATCAGCCAAGCTTCCGCTCTAATTGAATATTTAAGCGTAGATTTATGCGAAAACAACAGCCAAAACTTTACTCCAAGCATTGAAATTGTTGGCGGTATGCTATGGACGATTAGCGACTTACTGACTAGCAGTAAAGTCAAATACGAAGAGCTTTCCGAAGCCGTTACACAATATCGTAAAGCGATAAAAGGGGGTGAAAATGTCTAGCCCAATGCACCGGTTAAAAATCAACCCGACAATGATTAGCCGATTACTGCACGACCAAGCCCGAATGAAATCCCAGTTGGCGATGATGGCGGATAATCCAACGGCTTACACGGGTGAAGTCTTTAAATGCGCAATTAGCGTTTTACAGTGGCATTTAGAGGAGCAAGAGGCCTATTTAGACGTGCTGGCCCATAAAGCCGAGAAGCTCAATTATTTCATCAATCAAGCCGAGAAGTTATTAGAGGAAGAAAAGCATGGAAAATAAGAAAATGGATTATTCATTCCTGAATAGTACAGAGATTCAGGCGATTTCGATTAACTGGCAAAACTCACAAAATGGCACAAATTTACCGATTTATCCCTATTTCGCAGACACATTTGATCTATTCGGTGAGTTGATTGAATTTGCCCCGGTAGAGTCAAAAAGTGGCTTGAAATCTCTGCATAATGAATTATCGGTGATTGTAAAGCATTTGATTGAATTATTCCCTAAACCCTTGGCATTGGATTCCGAAGAAGCGGCTAACGCAATCACAAGTGAAGCAATTTCAGACCAAATACTTAAATCGAGTATGGTGATATTTCTTGCTGGGAAATTGTTGCACTTGGCGAAATTGGCGGATATGCGGTTCAATGAATTAGAGCATGGTATTGAGGAGGGGCATTATGGCGCAGCGAATTAAATCCCCTTATTTTGATAAACAAGCCAGCCACTGTAACGGCTTTAATGATTGGGTGATTTTAGTGGGCGATAAAGCCCGCTTTGCCTACTTCAAAAATGGCAAAGAAGAAACCGCAGGGCAAGCCGAGGAATGGCGACTATTTCAGCTTGCTTACAGAATCCCCAATGAACGATACCCGGTTATTCTTGATAGCAAACAGTTTAATCAAATTGACCGCTTGCACCTTGCACCCGAAGAGCAGACAAGCATCAAAATCTTTCAAGTGGGGGAAATCCCCACGATGCACAAAGATAAAGATGACTTGCGCACACGCTTGCTGATGAATTTAGCTAAACACAACCCGAAAATCGTTGCTATTGAATGGGTTGATAATGCAATGCAAGGAAAGAATATCTATCCAGAATTAGTCAGTATTCGCAATAAGCAATTCACGGTTGCGGAAGTTTTAGAGAAAAAGCCCCAGCCCTTAGACCTCTCTCAAAAAGAGGTCAAACAAAAGGAGATTGCAACTGCTTTTCTGAAATGGAGCAAACGACCTTTACGCCGAGATGTGAGAGTAGCAAAAACCTATGCTTACAATGGCTTATACTGGGAAGAGATCAACGAAGAAGAAATCTCCCGATTGGTGATGGCTTTCTTTGATGAGCATAATGGCGACTATTCTATTAGTAAAATTAAGAAAATGGCGGAATTGGCTATGCTGAAAATGCAGCCAATCCCCAGTACCAACGCTGATTATTTAGGGTTGAGAAATGGCGTAATCAATAAGAAAACGGGGGAGTTTTTGCCCCACCAAGCCGACCATTATTTACGGGGGATTGATGATTTCGAGTGCAAACCCACAGAATTAGCCACCCCTTATTTTGATGACTGGATAGCATTTATCAGCAATGGTAACGAGGAAAAGCGCCAAGCGATTTTAGCGGGGCTTTATATGGTGCTAACAAATCGCCACGAATGGCATTTATTCTTAGAAGCCACCGGCGTAGGCGGTGCAGGTAAATCTGTTTTTGGTGAAGTCGCCACGATTTTAAATGGCAGATCCAGCACAGCGATTATCAGCCTTAAATCATTTGAGAGTGCCACGTCAAGGAGCGTATTAGTTGGCAAAACCTTAGCATATAGCCCAGATCAAGCGCCTTACAAGGGGTCAGCAGATGATTTCAAAGCGGTTACTGGGGGAGATCAAACGACTGTCAAATTCCTTTACGTTGATGAGTTTTCAACCGTTGTGCCTTGTGTTTTTGTGATGAGTACAAACTATCCCATGGTTTTTACAGATCGCAACGGCGGGCTGGCAAGACGACGTGTGATTATCTACTTTGACCGAGCCGTACCCGCAGAGAAGAAAGATGTGCATTTCATTGATAAAGTGAAGAGCGAAATTTACGGCATAGTCAATAAACTGCTTGCTTGTTTCCCTAATCCTGAAACAGCGCGTCAAACCCTTGAAAGCTATCAACAACAAAAAGGCGATGCCATAGAAATCAAACGAGAAGGCAATCATTTAATTGATTTTGCCACCGCCTTTTATGTGGATAATCGCAAAAAGGCTGAAATGATGTGGGGCAGTAGCCGAACAAAGAAAAACACACGAGAAGCAATTTACAAGGCTTATCTGTTTTATTGTGAGTGTGTGAATCAAACCCCATTAAATCTCAACACGTTCAAAACGGCTTTACCTGATGCCCTAAGAGAAACGGGCGAGAAAGAAAAGCTACACGAAAAAGGGATCAGAGATGGTTACACGATGTTAAATCTACATTGGAAAGACTATCTTGCCAGTATCAAGCAATGGGAAAGCTAATCCCCTCAAATTTGGGAAACCAAGGCATTCAGCAATGAGTGCCTTTTTTATTGCCAAAAATGCGTGAAAAACAAGCAAGTGATAAAATCAAATTCACTGAAATTTTTAATCACTCTCTGAAACCCTTGTGCCACAAGGCTTTCCTGATTCAGTGAAAAAGTGACTAAAAACGCAAAAAAAGTTTTATTTTTTTTCTACAAATTTTTTATACTGTTTTGCCAACTCAAAATCCCTGATTTTTCCCCTCATGAATACCCTAACACCTCGTTGCTAATTTGATGACTGATTCTAGATTTTAGGAACACAGTTAGGAACACAGAGAAAAAATTAAAATCCAAAAATCCTTATTTATCAATGCTTTAACATCAAAGATCAGAGCCGGCAGGGGGGACCACCCTAGCTTTCATCGCCTTTCGTAATCATTCAAAAAAACCTCTTAAAGCCTTGTCTAGCAACGATTTTAAGAGTTTTTACTGTTCATAGTTGTTCGCCTTTTTTCGTTTCTAACCGCAGATTTTAGGAACACAGTTAGGAACACAGGCTATAATGCGCAAAATTCTGTGTTCCTAAAAACTCGGGAAGGGTTGCAAAGCAAGGCTCGTAGCATTTTTATTTTTCTGCACTTTATGTTCCTAAAAGGATAAATATATGGCACGTATCACAAAACCGCTGACAAATACTGAAGTTGAGAAAGCAAAACCCAAAGAAAAAGATTACAGCTTAATGGATGGTGGCGGGCTTTTCTTGCGGGTTAAAGCGAATGGCGTGAAATCGTGGTTGTTTAATTATTATCGACCGCTTACCAATAAGCGAACCAATTTAGGCATAGGGAACTACCCTGCGATTTCTTTGATGCAAGCACGGAATAAACGGGAGGAATGGCGGGCTTTATTGGCTCAAGATATTGATCCTCAAATTCATTTGGAAGAAATCAAATCTCAACGACAGAAAGATAACCAAAACACCTTTCAGCATATAGCCTTAGACTGGTATCAATCCAAGTATAAGAAAACAGTAATAGAAACAACGGCTACCAAAAATTGGGCAAGGTTAGAAAAGCATTTATTTCCTAAGATAGGCGGGCTTTTTATTGGCAGTATTAAACCTGCTCTGCTCGTAGAAACATTGAGACCGATTGATAATGAGGGCAAGAATGATACGGTTTTCCGCTTGATTCGATTGGCCAATAACATTTTAGATCATGCAGTCAATATCGGCGTGATTGAGTTTAATCCGTGTCATAAAGTCAGCAGTGCATTTACTTTGAAATCGAATAAGCACCAACCTAGCTTACCACCAGAGAAGCTGGGCGAATTTCTTGCAGCACTACACCATTCCAATAGGGATTACATCACAAAAATGCTTGTGCAATGGCTGTTATTAACAATGGTAAGAACGGCGGAAGCAGTTAGCGTGGAATGGAGCGAGATTGACTTTGAGCAAGCTATTTGGCGCATTCCAGCCGAAAAGATGAAAGGTCGGAAAAATGAGAAACGCCAGCATGATGTGCCATTATCTCGCCAGGCTATGGCGATACTGTTACAAATGAAGGCAATTAACAAGGGGCAGAAATATGTTTTCCCGCATTACAGCAAGCCTAATGAAGCAATGTGCTCACAAACACCGAATAATGCGATTAAACGGATTGCAAATGGTCGTTATAAGGGCTATTGACGGCCCATGGCTTACGGAGTATCGCTAGCACTTATCTCAATGATACTTTTACAGAAGAACCCCACGTTATAGAGGCTTGTTTAGCCCACGTTGGCGGAGATAGTGTTCGCAATGCTTATTTCCGCGGTTCTTATTTAGAGCGAAGAAAAGCCATTATGCAAGCCTGGGGCGACTATGTTGAACAATGCTCAACCTTTTCTGCATTAACTTACCCAACATCTTAATTCATCCGCTACTGCTCTACTGCCTAGCCATTCGCTAGGCTTTTTATACTCAACCTCCCACCCCCTTAAAATTTTTCCAACTTTTAGAAATTTAGTCACTTATTCACTTATCTACTTTATTTTTTATTTAAGTTATTGAAAAGAAAAAAGAAATATAGAGTGAGTAATAGAGTGAATAGTCAGTGATAAGTGATTAAAACTAGCCGCTAGTTAAAAAATATGCCCAATAGCTACCTCAATAAAGTAGGGACATTCTGAAAATCTAGGGGGATAAGAAAAGGCTACTGATCCTCTCTTATGTAAATTTTGCCGTTGTTTTCTTGCGTAGCTTTTCAAGTGAAAGACACTGTATTTACAACCAGATAAAAGGCTATATATTGTGAAAATATTTGTTTTTTAAGAGGTGCGAATGCTTATTCATAATTCAATCAGAAATGAGGTTATTGAGCGATTAGCCGAGAATATGCCCGATGTGAAACATTACCACAACGGCTTGCCACGTATTTATCAAGGTGACAGTGTTTTGCCGATGATTGCTGTTTATTTGAATGATGCGGAGGGGCGACCGGTAAGATTTGGTGATGGTGGTATTGATTGGTTCGCAGAGCTTAATATTTTGACCTATGTTTCTTTCGGTGAAGGGGAAGCAACCTTAGACCGTATTGCTGAAATTTTAAATCAAACCATTCTGCAAAGCGGTGATTTCCAGAATTTCCAGCTAGATCCAAGTTATGAAATGGGATACGCCTACGAATATGATACGGAAAATAATGCTTGGGCAAGTTCTTCCCTAACTTATCGCATTATTTATCAACCCAAAACTTACATTAACTTAGGAGAATCTGATGTTTAAGAAATTATTAGAACTACGCCAGCAAAAGGCACAAATTCAAGCAGAAATGCGCGCCATTATGGAAACCGCAGATAAAGAGCAACGTTCCACTACCGAAGCCGAAGGGGCGAAATTTGATGAATTACGTAGTCAAGTTGGTAGCTTAGAGAAAGAGATTGCTCGTTATGAAGCGCTAACGGATGAGCAACGTAATCAAGCCGGTGCGGCGTCAGAAACAGCGAGTAAAGACGTGAGCAATGATGAATTGCGCCATTGGATTAAAACCGGTGAATTACGTTCATTGGCGACAAATACGAATAACGGGGCAGATGGTGGCTATTCGGTTATTCCACAGCTTGATCGTGATGTGATGAAGCGTCTTTCAGATGACAGTGTAATGCGTTCAATTTGTAACGTA
>LVZB01000030.1 GCA_023101485.1 Pasteurellaceae bacterium Macca
GTCAAGTTGGTAGCTTAGAGAAAGAGATTGCTCGTTATGAAGCGCTAACGGATGAGCAACGTAATCAAGCCGGTGCGGCGTCAGAAACAGCGAGTAAAGACGTGAGCAATGATGAATTGCGCCATTGGATTAAAACCGGTGAATTACGTTCATTGGCGACAAATACGAATAACGGGGCAGATGGTGGCTATTCGGTTATTCCACAGCTTGATCGTGATGTGATGAAGCGTCTTTCAGATGACAGTGTAATGCGTTCAATTTGTAACGTAGTACGCTTACCGATTGGCGCAAAAGAGTATAAAAAACTCGTTTCAAATGGTGGTGCAGCCGTTGGCCATATTGGTGAAGGGAAAAGCGTACAGAAACAGGCACGCCAACATTAAATGAAGTGACGATTACGCTTCACAACATTTACGCTTATCCGAAAACGACCCAAGAGATTTTAGATTTTGGTGGCGTGGATATTTTAGGCTGGCTGACAGATGAAATTGCAGACACCTTTACGGAAACCGAAGAATCGACCTTAACCAATGGCACAGGCACAAAACAAGCAAAAGGCTTTTTAACCTACTCTCGCTCTGCTGATAAAGATAAAACCCGTGCATTCGGCACCCTGCAAAAAATGGAAGTGCCGGTTGCGAAATTGACGGCAGACACTTTGATTGATTTGTTATTCACCCTAAAAAGCAAATATCGCAAAAATGCCGTATGGGTGATGAACTCACAAACAGCTGGCACATTGCAGAAACTCAAAAATGGTAACGGTGATTATATTTGGCGTGATGGACTACAAGTCGGTAGCCCAGCAACCCTTTTAGGCTTACCGGTTTATTATCTTGAAACGATGCCAGATGTTGGTGCAAATCAACCTTTCCTAGCGGTGGGTGATTTTAAACGTGGTTATACCATTGCCGATCACGAAACTGGCACACGCACGAAACCAGATGCGATTACCGAGCCAGGTTTTTATAAGGTTCATACTGATAAATATCTTGGCGGTGGCGTGGTGGATTCCAATGCAATTAAAGTGTTAGAAGGTAAGTAGTATTTCAACCGAATAAAAGGGGCATTTTGCCCCTTTTTTGCCAAAGAGGGATGATGATGAAAAAAGATATTGAAATCCGTTCCACCACCTTAGAAACCGATAGCGAAAGCAAAAAGCTAGTGGGCTATGTGGTGCAATGGAACAGAAACAGCGAAGTGCTATGGGGGAATATATTGAGCAATTTGCCCCGAATGCGTTTCAGCAGAGTTTAGCCAGCGGACAGGATGTGCGAGCGCTATTTGAACACGACCACACAAAACTGCTAGGGCGAACATCAAGTGGCACATTAAAGCTTGAAGAAGATGCCATTGGCTTACGCTTTGAACTTATGCCACCGGATACGCAATTAGGGCGTGATTTATTGGTGAGTGTTGAGCGTGGGGATATTCAAGGGATGAGTTTTGGCTTTCGCACGTTGAAAAACAGTTGGGATTTTAACGTAGAGCCGAATTTACGCACTGTTGAGCAAGCGGAGTTGATTGAGATCACGGTAACAAGCATTCCCGCTTATCCTGATTCAAGCCTTGAAGTATTAAAGCGCTCACAAGCGGTCGCAAAAGGAGAAAACTTTGCCCACTGGCAAGATGACAATCGCCGTAAATGGTTGCAAGCAATGGGGGCGTAGATGTTCGGATTATTCAAGAAAAAGGCGGAAACCCGGAGCCTGACGATTGAGGATGTTTTTGCTGCAATGGGTGCAAGCAATACCGGCGCGGGGGAATTTGTTAGCCCTTACACGGCAGAAGCTTTGCCCGCCGTATTAAATGCCGTCAATGTAATTGCCCAAGCAGTTGCCAGTATGCCGTGCTATCTCTTTGAGGTGAATGCCGAGGGGCGTAAAAGGGTAGAAAATCATTCCGTAGAGTATCTACTCAATGAAATGCCGAATCGAAACCAAACGCCTTATCAATTTAAAGAAGTGATGATGCGACACGTTTTGCTTAATGGCAATGCTTATGCGGTGATTGGTTGGAATGCACAAGGGCAAGCTGAAAGCCTGATTCCATACCCGCCTTATGCCGTGAATGTACAACGCACCTATGCCGGTGATTATATTTATCAGATCACGGATTTAAACGGCAAACTCCACACTTACTTGCAAGATGAAGTATTGCATTTACGCCATGCTTCAAATGATGGCTTTATGGGGCGATCACCGATTGCCGTCTGCCGTGAAGCCGTGGGGCTTGGAATGGCTCAACAACGGCACGGTGCCAGCGTGATGAAAAACGGGCTAATGGCTGGGGGCATTGTAACGTCGCCTGAATGGTTCGACCAAGCCAAAGGGCAAAAAGCGATGCAAGCCTTAGAGCGTTATCAAGGGGCAAAGAACGCGGGTAAGACACCAATTCTTGAAGGCGGAATGGATTACAAGCAGTTAGGGATGAGTAACCAAGATGCCGAGTGGTTAGCTAGCCGAAAATTCACTATTGAAGATATTGCCCGCATTTTCAATATTAGCCCTATCTTCCTGCAAGATTATTCCCATTCCAGCTATGCGAATTTTAGTGAAGCCAGTCGGGCATTTTTAGGGCAAACATTACGGCCACATTTAGTCAATTTTGAGCAACAACTCAAAGATGCGTTGATGATTGATCTCACCAGCAAAAGCCGTAAGCGTTATGTGATTGAATTTGATACAAGCGACTTATTACGCACCAATCAGCAAGACCGATTCAGTAGCTATGACACCGCTATCAAATGTGGGATTTTAAGCCCGAATGAAGCGAGAAAGCGTGAGGGATTATTGCCTTATGCCGGCGGTGATGAGTTTAGTCAAGCCTGGAAGCAGACTGTTGAAGTGAAGAAAGGGGCAGAAAATGGCAAGGATGGTTAGGGCTGGGAAATTCGATAAGGTTGTCAAAATCCAACGACAAACAACCAAATTAAATAATTATGGCAGCGTTGTTCAAAGTTGGGAAGATTTAGCCACAATTAGAGCAAGTATTGAGCCTTTACAAGGACGGGAATATTTCAGTGGTCCATTTCAGATGGGTGAGAACATCACAAGGGTTCGCATCCGATACCAACCAGACTTAACTGTTAATCGCAAAATGCGAGTGAAATATGGTGATCAGTTTTTAGATATTTATTCTGTTATTGACAGCAAAGAACGCCACGAAGAATTGCAACTGATGTGTAAAGAAGGAGAAGCACATAATGGCTAAACCAAGAATAGAGCTAGATGAAATCAAAGCCCACTTACGCATTGAACACGATTTAGATGATGAACTCTTAGAAGTCTATGCTGATGCAGCACTGGAAGCAGCAAGCAATCATATAGGCAAAGTGTGGGGTGATGAACATAGCGATACCACAGTCCGCTTTACCAAGGGAATTAAAGTAGGGTGCTTGATGTTTATTGGTCATCTTTATGCTAACCGTGAAAGCGTAAGTGATGTTCAGCTTTATGAAGTGCCAATGACGATTAAAGCGTTATGGAATCCTTACCGTAACCTAGCGATTTATTAGAGATAACCAATGCCAAATCACCCATTAAGACGTTGCACCTTTCCAGGTTGCAGAAACCGTGTGAAGTCTGGCAGATGTGATGAGCATAAGCCAAAGGATACTCGAATCAGTGCCAGTAAGCGAGGTTATGACCATAGGTGGAGCAAATACCGTCAAGGTTATTTAGCCCATCATCCCTTATGTGTGATGTGCTTAGATAAGGGTATCTACACACCCGCAACAGTGATAGACCATATCAAGCCCGTAGAGAATGGACAAGCCGATCCGCTATTTTGGGTTGAGAGCAATCATCAATCCCTTTGTCGAGATTGTCACAGCTACAAGACACGAGAGATTGATAAACGTGGTTATGGTGCGAAGAAGTAACGTTCAAAGTCTAAATCTAAATTTCACTTATAAATCAATGAGTTAATCTCCCGAAAAATCAGGAGATTGAAAAATAAACAGAGGTGGGGGAGTTTTGGAAAGAAAAGCCTAACCGCTAAGAACCGCCCCCCCAACTCAATTTTTACGCACAGTAATTTTTCAGAAAATATAGGTGCGGTCGCTATGACCTTAACCTGTATAGTGAAAATTTCCCTGATAGCTGAAGAATTTAACCAATCCAATTTTGGTTCGGCTGAACTGTTGCGATAACACAACACTTTAACTATGTACATATGTACACGACTGAACCAGCTCAAAATTGAGCCCGTTAAATACATAAGGAAAACCAATGACAAAAAAGAAACTCCCCAAAGCCCCTGATTATTTAGACGAAATCGCAAAAAGTCAGTGGCAAAGCAAAATCAAAGTATTAGCCGAGCGTGGCGATATTACCAGCGAAGACTACACCAACTTAGAGCTTTATTGCGTGAATTATTCCCTTTATCGCCAAGCGGTTCAAAACATTGCAGAGCGTGGTTTTAGCATTACCAACACCCAAGGCACAGAAGCGCGTAATCCAGCGCTAACAGCCAAAAGTGAAGCCGAGAAAATCATCATCAAAATGTCGTCTTTGCTGGGCTTTGATCCTGTTAGCCGTAGAAAGACCCCGATTGATACGGAGGAAGCAGACGAACTCGACAACATTATGGCGGGCTAAAATGCAACCGTGGCACACCTATGCGGAAAGCGTGAGAAGTGGTGAAATCAACGCCTGTAAGCGCATTAAACAAGCGGTTGAGCGTTACTATAATGACCTTGAAAACCCCGCTTATGTGTTCGATGTGGCAACCGTTGAGCGATTTATCAAATTCTCACGCCTTTGCCCCCATGTGAAAGGGCATCTTTATAGCAAGCCGATTGAGCTATCCGACTGGCAAATCTTTCTTTTTGCCAATATTTTAGGCTTTAAATACCGTGAAAATGGCTTGCGGAAATATCGTTCTGCCTATGTTCAAGTCGCTAGGAAGAATGCGAAAAGCACCATTGCGGCAATTTTAGCGAATTGGTTTTTGGTGATGGAACAAGGTCAGCAAGATATTTACACTGCTGCCGTTAGCCGAGATCAAGCCCGAATCGTCTTTGATGATGCCAAGAAAATGGCGACCTTATCCAAGCCCCTACGCAGTCGGCTCACTATTCAGCAACATAAGATGCTATTCACGCAAAAAAACAGCCTAATGCGACCGCTTGCGGCGAAATCTTCCACCATTGAAGGCACAAACCCAAGCCTTGCTATTGTCGATGAATACCACCTACACCCCGATAATTCGGTTTATTCCGCCTTAGAATTGGGGCAAGGCGCACGGCCCGAAGGACTACTCTTTGCCATTACCACCGCCGGCAGTAACACCATTTCAGCCTGCAAACAGCACTATGATTACTGCTGCCAAATCCTAGACGGCACAGAAAAGAACGAATCTATCTTCATTCTGATTTATGAGCTTGATGACGAAAATGAAGTGGATGACCCGAACAACTGGATCAAAGCAAACCCCAATATCGGCAAATCCATTCCCTACAAAGATTTTGAGAACACCATAACCAAAGCCCGAGGTATTCCGTCCGAATGGGTCGAAATGCTCACCAAACGCTTTAATGTGTGGTGCAATGGTGCGACCCCGTGGCTAGGGGAAGGTAACTGGAAACAGTGTGAGCGCCAATATCACGAGCAAGAATTACAAGGGCAAGCGTGCTATATGGGGCTTGATTTATCCTCAACTAACGATATTACCAGCCTATGCTACGCCTTTCCGCAGGGGAATAAAGTCCGATTGCTGACACGCCATTACATTCCCGAATACCAACTGCAAAACGTGGCCAATAAAAACCGAGCCATTTATCGCAACTGGGAACGTATGGGCTGGCTACGCGTAACTAAGGGAGATTGTATCGATTACGACCGTATCCGAGATGATATTTTCAAGGATGCCGAAACATTTGAGATCAAGATGATTGGCTTTGACGTCTGGAATGCCACTCACCTTAGAACCCAATTACAAGGCTACGGCTTAGAGGTTGAGCCATTCCCGCAAACGTATCAACGTTATAGCCCCGTCGCCAAATCTGCCGAAGTACTGATCAACCGACAAATGATAGAGCATAACGGCGACCCGGTTTTATCGTGGGCGTTGTCAAATGTGGTGATGGAAAGCGATGCCAATGCCAACATCAAACCAAACAAAAAGAAATCAGCCAATAAAATTGACCCCGCAGTCGCTTTTTTAATGGCGTTGGGAACGTATCAGCTTGAATATGGCGATCTTGCCTTTGAAATGAGCGATGACTACAAACAACAACTTGCCACATTTACCGGCATTGATTTATAGGCTTGAAATTTTGGCAATGAATTGCTATAAAATAATCATGTATCCGTTCAATTAGGGGGGAATGTGTTAGATTTTATTAAGTTTTCATTCCGTTTAGGGATTTTATTTGCGACACCTTTTTTTGCTTTGTTTGCTTTTGTGGTATTTAATAAGATTGGCTGGCTAAAAGTAGTCTTGGGCTTTTCTTTGCTAGTACTTTTCAGTGTTATTTGTATTATATGGGAAGATAGAAAAGCAAAAAATAACCATGAAGAACAACGCTATAACGAATATATGGCAAAGCTAGATAAAGAATTATCACGCCCTATTATTAAAGAAAGGCTATTTAAACAACAAAATAAACCGATTGAAGTTAAAGATTTTATTAATGGTTCAGTGAATTATGTAGCCCCGAATGGAAAAGAAACCAAAATAGCGGATATTAAAATTAATCTTAAATAACCAATCAAACGCACCTAGGCTGATCTCCGAAAGCAAGAAACCTTATCTTGTGGGTGCGTTCCTCCCATAAGGGCAAATGCGAAAGGAGCGTTTTATGAAAGTATCACTACCAAAAAAGAGAGCATATTCTTTAGATGAACTACCAGAATATTTAGCAAAAACATATCAATTAGATTTATCATATGATGATCTTATTGTGTACGCAAGAGAAAATAAATTAAGAACCTGCATTAGACTAGAAGGAAATGCTAAAGGTTTATATTCTGTAGGTAGAATAAAATTAGATGAACAAAACCTAATCCCTGTTTGCTACCCACCTACATCCGTATTTTTCAATTCAACAGTTAAAAAATCATTTCTTCCAAATGACTTACATTTAGAAGATGCAAATGCCATATTGGGAGCCAGAGTATCTTTAGTTGATTCTATCTATAAAGAAATTCAACAGGGTAATTTAGACTACAATTCAGCAATAATGAAAGCAAAAACTAACATTAATGAATTTATTGAACAATCATTCATATTTCCTAAATATGAATATCAATTGTTATTAATGCCCGAAAAATTTTCTTTTGTATTCTCAGCAAATTTCTATTTGCCTAGAGATGTTTATAATACAAGCACGAGTTTGTTAAATGATCATATCATTTCAATAGATTTCGCGGATGATTCTTTCTATCTATTGGAGAATACAAATAAGGAAAATATATTTATTAATTTAGCTATAAGCACAGGAATAGTACGACCTATCGGGGTTCATTTTAAAGATATTGAAATTTTACATAGTGATTTAATGAGATTCTTAGGAATCAGTGACGAAACCAAAAATAACGTAGAGGAACTACGCAAAGAAATTGATGATTTAAAATCTGAATTAGTCGAAAAAGAAACTCAAATCACAAGGCTAAAGCAGCAACTTGATGAAAGAAATTTACCAATAATGTTAAGTGAGTTTATGGAAAATGACCGATTAGCATTAGCAATTCAAGCAAGAAAAAAATATTGGAGCAACTACAATCCTGATTTAGATAATGCTCCAAAAGCAGATGCAACAGCAAAAGAAATTCAAGATACTTATAACCTATCCCAAAAACAAGCCCAAGCAATAGAAATTGTTGCTTGTCCAATCAATCGTAAGTAATTGATTTTATTACTATGATAGTAAGGGGTAATAGTGAAATTTGCTATTACCCCATTGTTATAACCCCGCCCATATAGTTTTAAATAGCTATCGTTCGAACAACCCAACGAAGCACGACAGTGTTTTACATAGTTAAACAAACGATAGGTATTTTTATGAACCAACCTAAAAAACTCATTACAGGTAAAGAAGTAACAGCTCTTATTGGCTTTGGTCGTACAAAGCTAAATTTACTCGTTAAAGCTAATCAATTCCCACAGCCGATCCGTTTTTCACAAAATTTTATCCGATGGGATTTAGAAGAGGTGAATAGCTGGATTGAAGAACAAAAAGCTACACGAGTTTAGGGAGAGCAAAATGACAGCAATCAATAAGCCAAGCGGTGCAGAAGCTGTATGGGGTGCGACCCAAGATGTGATGACGATGATTGGCATTAAACGCACCAAACTTTACACGATGATGCAAGAGGATAAAACCTTCCCACAGCCGATTCGCCTTTCTCGCAATCATATTCGTTGGAATCTATCTGAAATTCGTCAATGGATGATGGGTAAAGAAGCGGAGCGAAATGGATTAGGGGGTAACAATGATTAACCCAATGATTGAACACCAAGCCGTAATTGCTCACCTATTCCGCCAAGAATTAACGGCAATGACCGATAGTCGAAAAGTGGCGGAGGTATTCGGCAAACAGCACGGGCATATTTTAAGAGCGATTGAAAATTTAGATTGTTCAGCCGAATTTAGACGCTCCAATTTTGGATTGTCCTATTACCTCAATGAACAGAACAAACGCCAGCCAATGGTCAGAATGACTCAAGACGGCTTTACCTTTCTCGTAATGGGCTTTCGGGGCAAAAAGGCGGCAGAATTTAAAGAAGCGTACATTAAACAATTTAACAAAATGAGAGATTGGATTGATGCACGGGAGCAGATTAAACACGACCAACGCCGTTTAAATGATGCGATTAAATACCGCCAAGACCAGACGGGCAAACTCAATAAATACGCTTACAGCCAAGAGAACAATTTAATTTATCGAGTAGCACTAGGGCAAACGGGCAAGCAATGGCTATCAGAAAACGGTTACCCCGATGATGACGATATTCGCCAGCATTTAAGTGAAAACACGTTGAAATTGCTTGATGAATTAACCACAGAAAACGCCGTAATGATTAAGCTAGGAATGCCTTACTCCGAACGCAAAATCAAATTAGAGCAATCCGCCCTTTATGTTTTACGCCAACAGGCTTAACCCAGCCAGCTCTCCCGATTTTTCGGGAGCGTCCCTAACAAAAAGCCCTTTCAACAATACGAAAGGGCGAAGGAATCAAAAAGATGAAAAAAATTTTACCGCACTATTTTACCGAAAATAGCCACAACTTACCAACAAATCGCGACATATTGGCGAATATCCTACACATTTCGGCAAACTTGCTGAACATCAACGCCTTGACAAACGGTCGGATTTTCCCTAAATTTTGCACCGCAGTCGCAAAATCGATTGCCGAGCCTCGAAACTCGAATGATTTATCAACGGCGAATAGCACGCCCAAAGCGTGTTTTTTTATTCGTAGCACACGCACACCCCAAGAACGCCCCGAGCGTCAATCTATGGTAGCGTGTAGCGGGAAAGGTTTTGCCCTTTGCTGTGTTCCGTTGATCGCAGTTTTCGAGCCCGTTACACGTTACCGCCAGCAAGCCTCGAAACTTTCAGCGGTAGCTCTTAGAAAATATTCAACGGAGTTACGCAAAATGCTTTACACCTATCTTACCCGTCAAGGCGAAAAACGCCTCAACATCACCTTTTACGCCCGCAATTTCACCGAAGCCAAAAGCAAATTACAGGCATTCAACCCGAGCCAACCGCCATTGCTGATTAAACGCTTGCCGGTAGCAAAATGTTCCCAAAATCAGACCGCTTGTTTAGCGAGCCAAGGGGGGATGTATGCGTAATTCATTTTCATATACTGAACAAAATCACAGCTTGCTAAATGCCGTTGCTGGCGGTAGTATTCAAAGTACTACAACCTTCAACGCAGACCGCAAGCGTTATTTAAGCGGTATTTTTTTATCTCAAATTCCTACCCTTGATCTATTTAATCAAGGCGTATCTCAATTTGCGGTAAGGGCGACACGCAGAAATAAGACGGGCAACCGTACGAATAATGCGGACTGTTTGAAGGCAGTAGTTGAACCCTTACCGCTCCCTATTGAAGCGGTAAGTTTTAATCACAAACTTACGAGAACCTTCAAAATGAAACACCCTATCACCACCGGCTTATGCCTTGCTTACCCTATTGTTTTCAATTCAGCAATGGAGGGCAGAAGTGATGCGTAATTCCCACCCAACCCCAAACTTACAAGACAAATTAAAACAGGAAATGGACACGCTTTATAGCTTGGGCACAATGATTGAATGCTTGGCGAGTGTTGATCCTGATAATGAATTTGTATCACTCAACCAAGGTTCGCTCAACCTTGCTCTAAAAAGAATCAGCCTTGATTTATTCAATGGCTTGGAGCGTGTTCAAGACTTAATGGATAGCCTTAGCAAAGGGGGCAAAGATGCGTAATTTAACAGCTGAACAAGCGCTTTCAAACTACCTTGATGCCAGCGATGAGTTACACGCCAAAATCAGCCAAGCTTCCGCTCTAATTGAATATTTAAGCGTAGATTTATGCGAAAACAACAGCCAAAACTTTACTCCAAGCATTGAAATTGTTGGCGGTATGCTATGGACGATTAGCGACTTACTGACTAGCAGTAAAGTCAAATACGAAGAGCTTTCCGAAGCCGTTACACAATATCGTAAAGCGATAAAAGGGGGTGAAAATGTCTAGCCCAATGCACCGGTTAAAAATCAACCCGACAATGATTAGCCGATTAC
Source organism: Pasteurellaceae bacterium Macca (assembly GCA_023101485.1). Classification (GTDB taxonomy): domain Bacteria; phylum Pseudomonadota; class Gammaproteobacteria; order Enterobacterales; family Pasteurellaceae; genus LVZB01. Next base: position 10,744 of record LVZB01000030.1, read on the forward strand.
TGCACGACCAAGCCCGAATGAAATCCCAGTTGGCGATGATGGCGGATAATCCAACGGCTTACACGGGTGAAGTCTTTAAATGCGCAATTAGCGTTTTACAGTGGCATTTAGAGGAGCAAGAGGCCTATTTAGACGTGCTGGCCCATAAAGCCGAGAAGCTCAATTATTTCATCAATCAAGCCGAGAAGTTATTAGAGGAAGAAAAGCATGGAAAATAAGAAAATGGATTATTCATTCCTGAATAGTACAGAGATTCAGGCGATTTCGATTAACTGGCAAAACTCACAAAATGGCACAAATTTACCGATTTATCCCTATTTCGCAGACACATTTGATCTATTCGGTGAGTTGATTGAATTTGCCCCGGTAGAGTCAAAAAGTGGCTTGAAATCTCTGCATAATGAATTATCGGTGATTGTAAAGCATTTGATTGAATTATTCCCTAAACCCTTGGCATTGGATTCCGAAGAAGCGGCTAACGCAATCACAAGTGAAGCAATTTCAGACCAAATACTTAAATCGAGTATGGTGATATTTCTTGCTGGGAAATTGTTGCACTTGGCGAAATTGGCGGATATGCGGTTCAATGAATTAGAGCATGGTATTGAGGAGGGGCATTATGGCGCAGCGAATTAAATCCCCTTATTTTGATAAACAAGCCAGCCACTGTAACGGCTTTAATGATTGGGTGATTTTAGTGGGCGATAAAGCCCGCTTTGCCTACTTCAAAAATGGCAAAGAAGAAACCGCAGGGCAAGCCGAGGAATGGCGACTATTTCAGCTTGCTTACAGAATCCCCAATGAACGATACCCGGTTATTCTTGATAGCAAACAGTTTAATCAAATTGACCGCTTGCACCTTGCACCCGAAGAGCAGACAAGCATCAAAATCTTTCAAGTGGGGGAAATCCCCACGATGCACAAAGATAAAGATGACTTGCGCACACGCTTGCTGATGAATTTAGCTAAACACAACCCGAAAATCGTTGCTATTGAATGGGTTGATAATGCAATGCAAGGAAAGAATATCTATCCAGAATTAGTCAGTATTCGCAATAAGCAATTCACGGTTGCGGAAGTTTTAGAGAAAAAGCCCCAGCCCTTAGACCTCTCTCAAAAAGAGGTCAAACAAAAGGAGATTGCAACTGCTTTTCTGAAATGGAGCAAACGACCTTTACGCCGAGATGTGAGAGTAGCAAAAACCTATGCTTACAATGGCTTATACTGGGAAGAGATCAACGAAGAAGAAATCTCCCGATTGGTGATGGCTTTCTTTGATGAGCATAATGGCGACTATTCTATTAGTAAAATTAAGAAAATGGCGGAATTGGCTATGCTGAAAATGCAGCCAATCCCCAGTACCAACGCTGATTATTTAGGGTTGAGAAATGGCGTAATCAATAAGAAAACGGGGGAGTTTTTGCCCCACCAAGCCGACCATTATTTACGGGGGATTGATGATTTCGAGTGCAAACCCACAGAATTAGCCACCCCTTATTTTGATGACTGGATAGCATTTATCAGCAATGGTAACGAGGAAAAGCGCCAAGCGATTTTAGCGGGGCTTTATATGGTGCTAACAAATCGCCACGAATGGCATTTATTCTTAGAAGCCACCGGCGTAGGCGGTGCAGGTAAATCTGTTTTTGGTGAAGTCGCCACGATTTTAAATGGCAGATCCAGCACAGCGATTATCAGCCTTAAATCATTTGAGAGTGCCACGTCAAGGAGCGTATTAGTTGGCAAAACCTTAGCATATAGCCCAGATCAAGCGCCTTACAAGGGGTCAGCAGATGATTTCAAAGCGGTTACTGGGGGAGATCAAACGACTGTCAAATTCCTTTACGTTGATGAGTTTTCAACCGTTGTGCCTTGTGTTTTTGTGATGAGTACAAACTATCCCATGGTTTTTACAGATCGCAACGGCGGGCTGGCAAGACGACGTGTGATTATCTACTTTGACCGAGCCGTACCCGCAGAGAAGAAAGATGTGCATTTCATTGATAAAGTGAAGAGCGAAATTTACGGCATAGTCAATAAACTGCTTGCTTGTTTCCCTAATCCTGAAACAGCGCGTCAAACCCTTGAAAGCTATCAACAACAAAAAGGCGATGCCATAGAAATCAAACGAGAAGGCAATCATTTAATTGATTTTGCCACCGCCTTTTATGTGGATAATCGCAAAAAGGCTGAAATGATGTGGGGCAGTAGCCGAACAAAGAAAAACACACGAGAAGCAATTTACAAGGCTTATCTGTTTTATTGTGAGTGTGTGAATCAAACCCCATTAAATCTCAACACGTTCAAAACGGCTTTACCTGATGCCCTAAGAGAAACGGGCGAGAAAGAAAAGCTACACGAAAAAGGGATCAGAGATGGTTACACGATGTTAAATCTACATTGGAAAGACTATCTTGCCAGTATCAAGCAATGGGAAAGCTAATCCCCTCAAATTTGGGAAACCAAGGCATTCAGCAATGAGTGCCTTTTTTATTGCCAAAAATGCGTGAAAAACAAGCAAGTGATAAAATCAAATTCACTGAAATTTTTAATCACTCTCTGAAACCCTTGTGCCACAAGGCTTTCCTGATTCAGTGAAAAAGTGACTAAAAACGCAAAAAAAGTTTTATTTTTTTTCTACAAATTTTTTATACTGTTTTGCCAACTCAAAATCCCTGATTTTTCCCCTCATGAATACCCTAACACCTCGTTGCTAATTTGATGACTGATTCTAGATTTTAGGAACACAGTTAGGAACACAGAGAAAAAATTAAAATCCAAAAATCCTTATTTATCAATGCTTTAACATCAAAGATCAGAGCCGGCAGGGGGACCACCTACAAGTTTTTATACGTTCGCAACCGTTCAAAAACCTAATAAAATCAATAGATTATCCCCTTTTATACGTTCTATGCGTGTTCATTCGTTCGCTAAAATCCAGCGTTTTTTGTTCCCCATTTGTTCCACAAACTGAAAACAGGCAATTTTGGGGAACGGTAAACGCCTTAAACCCTTATGTACCAATGCTTACAAGGATTTGCTATGGCGAAAATAATGCTTACTGATAGAAAAATTCAAAATTTAGAGGTGAAAGAAACAGAATATTCAATCGGAGATGGCGACAATTTAAACTTAACGATCAAACCGAATGGTTCAAAACTTTGGCGTTTTTCCTACACCCACCCCAAAACGAAAAAACGAGTAAAAGTGAGTTTTGGGAAATATCCCCATATTTCACTTAGTAGAGCGAGGGAAAAAGCAAGGGAATATCACGCCTTATTAAATGAAAACCTTGATCCGCAAGAATATTTAGCCGAACAAGCGCAAATAGTAGAGAAGCAAAGTATGATGCTTGATGATTTTGCTTTGAAGTGGCTGGAATGGCACGCCAACAATCAAGATTTAATGGATAAAACGAAGCAGAAAATTGGTAGGATGCTGGAATGATCTGCCCCCAAAAAGTGGTTATTATCTTAAAAGGCTTTTCCTGAATAAATCGATTCATAGAGAATTTTTATAGAAGTTATCCTCATAGCGACATAAAGAAAAAACGATGAGTTGATTTAAGAGATCATCACATGTGATTTGATATTGGCAATGAGTTTAATTTTGGGAATGACGATCATCAATATAGGCGTTTGTATCAAAAATCTATACAGAAATTGTAATAAAATGTTTACAATGAAAATAAATCGTTACGATTTTATTTGGATTTATTAAAATACCACATCGTTTTTTGATGTGGAGTTTAGAATGAAAAATCGAATTTTAGGTAGTGCCTTAATGATTGCAGGCACAACAATTGGGGCGGGGATGTTAGCCATGCCGTTGACTTCTGCTGGTATGGGGTTTGGTATGACGGTATTCTTACTTGTCAGCTTATGGCTACTCTTAACCTATACGGGGCTTTTATTTATGGAAGCCTACCAAACGGCAAAGGTGAAAGATGTTGGCGTAGCAAGCCTTGCAGAGCAATATTTCGGCATGACAGGGCGTGTATTAGCCACCGTGAGTTTGTTAGTTTTATTGTATGCCTTGTTGGCGGCTTATATTACGGGCGGTGGTTCGTTACTTTCAGGCGTATTGCCAACGGTAGGTGATGCAGAAAGCACAAGTAAAATAGCCGTTCTGCTCTTTACCTTAGTTCTCGGCGCTTTCGTCGTGATTGGGGTAAAAGGCGTGGATGGCTTAACCCGTGTGCTATTTATGGGCAAGATCGTGGCGTTTTTCTTTGTATTATTGATGATGTTGCCGAAAGCGAAGCTCGAAAATTTAACCGCCGTGCCTTTGGATAATTTATTGGTGATTTCGGCGATCCCTATCTTTTTTACCTCTTTTGGTTTCCATGTGATCATGGGGAGTATCAATAGCTACCTTGAAGCCGATATTCGCAAGATTCGCATTGCTGTGCTGATTGGGACGTTAATTCCACTCACCGCTTATCTTCTCTGGCAATTCGCCACCCACGGGGTGTTAAGCCAAAATGAGTTTGTGAGCCTGTTAGGACAAGATCCGACCTTAAATGGCTTAGTTAAAGCCACTAGCCAAATTACCGGCAGCCCGATTTTAGGGGAAGTAGTGCGGATTTTCTCTTCTTTAGCGTTAATCACCTCTTTCCTTGGGGTTGCGATGGGGATTTTTGAAGGAATGGGCGATCTGCTTAAACGCTTTAACTTACCGAATAACCGCCCGGTATTAACCTTATTAACCTTCGTGCCACCTTTAGCGTTTGCGTTATTCTATCCAAATGGATTTATTGCGGCGTTGGGTTATGCTGGCTTGCTTTTTGCGTTTTACGGTTTAATTTTACCGATTGGCTTAGCCTGGCGTGTTCGCCAACTGCATCCAAACTTGCCTTATCGTGTGGCAGGGGGCAATGTAGGCTTACTTCTCGCACTTATTATGGGTGTCGTGATTATGGTGATCCCCGTATTGATTGAAAAAGGCATTTTACCTGCCGTTGCGGGTTAAGGCTTTTAGCAAAAAGTATGAAAAATCAGACCGCTTGTATTTTGCAAGCGGTCTTTTTTTTATGCTTTTTTGCAAATAGTCTTAGACCCCAAAAAGAGAAGCGGTTAGAATAACGCTCAGAATAAAACGCTAAAAAGAGATTAAAATGGAAAATAAAAAACTAACAAAAGCCCTTGATGCCATTGACTTAAAAATTCTTAACGAATTACAACGCAATGGGAAAATTTCTAATATTGAGTTGTCTAAGCGGGTCGGGCTGTCGCCAACACCGTGCTTAGAAAGGGTAAAACGCCTTGAAAAGCAAAATGTGATTATGGGCTACCGTGCCTTGCTTAACCCTGAACTACTTGAAGCACCGTTATTAGTGATTGTTGAGATCACCTTAGTGCGTGGCAAACCCGACGTATTTGAGGAGTTTAATCGAGCGGTTCAGCAGTTAGATGAAATTCAAGAGTGTCATCTTGTTTCGGGCGATTTTGACTACCTCTTAAAAACCCGTGTGGCGGATATGGCGGCTTATCGGAAATTACTCGGCACGACCTTACTCCGCTTACCAGGAGTGAATGACACGCGAACCTATGTGGTAATGGAAGAAGTCAAACAGACTAATTACCTCTTATTAAAATAAGGATTTTCAGTGATTCAACGTTTAAAAGAAAGACAGAAAGTAACGCAGTTCGCCCTTGGCTTGCTTGCGTTATTGGGCATTGGGTTAATTATCGCTTGGGCAAGTTATAGCCCTTTAGATAGCGGTTGGTCTGTGGCAAGTAGCGCCACGGAAGAACCTCTAAACCGCCTTGGGTATATTGGTGCTTGGTGGGCGGATTTACTCTTTGCAATGTGGGGGAAAGTGGCTTTTGTGTTGCCTTTTGGTATGACTTTTACGGCGATTTATCTTTTGATTGCTCGCCAAGCGACCTTTTCAGTGAAAAAAATCCTCGGTTGGATGGGGAGTTTTATTTTGCTGTTAATCGGGCTGGCCGGGCTGGCGAACAGTCTATTGGCGAACTCGCCTTATTATTTGTCGGGAGGCTTTGTCGGTGCAGGGTTAGAGATGTGGTTAGGCTCATCCATTTGGGTTTCCCTTGTCGGGTTATTACTGACTGCTGTTGGTTTTTATTTCTGCTCAGGGCAAATTTTATTGCAACTCTTTAACCAAGGTTATACGTGGATTATGGAGGGCAGTACCAACGTTTCCTCGATAGAACAGGAAGAAGAGACCACAACTGCAGAAATGCCCGAAGCAACGGCAGAAGAAATGGCGACGGATTCAGCGCCAACGCCCAAAAAATCAGGATTTACCGATGTTTCCGCCTTTAGTCGCCCGAATATCACAGGGTTAAAACGCCCTGACGTTTCTCTAGAAACCACTCAACCGACGCCGGAGGTGGCTTTACCATTAACCGATATTTCAGGCTTTAAGGTTGAAAATTCGACACCGCTACCGAAAGTGACGGTGGCGGATGAGGTGGCCTCTCCCCGAGTTTCGCCTCCCTCGCCAACAAATTCACCAAAAATTCAGCACTATCGTTCTGCGGTTGACATCGAGCCAGAAACCGAGCAAGAAAATGAAGTTGATTTTGCAATTGATATGCCTGCCATGCCAACGGTGCGTTTAAATAACGCCCCTCAAGAAAGAGTTGCCTCGCCTAAAATGGTCAGTGAGAAGCTAGCCGAAACAGCGGAAGTTGCGACTGAAGATGAGGTAAAAGATGAAGAGTGGGATCAGTTGCCACAAGAAGAATATGCTGTGAAGGAGGTGACCTTACCGCCTGTCAGCCATAATGAGCCAAAATTTTTGCAAAGTGAGCCGAAAATCGCCCTCGAACCAATTGAGCCTGAGCCGAGAGCCGAGAAGGAAACTTCGCTAAAACAGCCAACTAGCTCCGTGAGTTACCCGAAAGGTTATGGCGATAGCTTGATTCATCCTTTATTACAGCGTAAAAAAACGCTTGAAAAACCCGCCACGCCGTTGCCGACGCTGGATTTATTAGAGGCGCACCCTGCGAGTAGCCAGCAAATTACAGAGCAAGAAATTGTGAATACCTCCATGCGGATTGAACAAGAGCTGGCAAATTTTAATGTGAAAGCGACGGTGGAGGATGTGTTAGTCGGCCCTGTGGTGACACGCTATGAAATCAAACCTGCTGCGGGCGTAAAAGCCTCTAAAATTACCGGGTTAGAGAACGATCTTGCCCGCGCAATGGTCTTTCAAGCCATTCGGATCACCGAAGTTGTCCCCGGCAAGCCGTATATGGGGATTGAAACGCCGAACTCTTATCGAGAAACGGTATGGCTAAGAGATGTGTTAGATAGCCCTGAATTTCGCCACAGCAAAGCTATTTTACCGATGGCGCTGGGCAAAGATATTAGTGGTAACCCTGTCGTGGTGGATATGGCAAAAATGCCTCATTTACTGGTCGCCGGTCAAACCGGGGGCGGTAAATCGGTGGGGGTGAATACCATGATTTTAAGTTTGCTTTATAAGCTCACACCGGCAGAGTTACGCTTTATCATGATTGACCCGAAAGTGGTGGAGCTATCCATTTATAACGATATTCCTCACCTCTTAACGCCCGTCGTGACGGATATGAAAAAAGCCGAAAATGCCCTCCGTTGGGCAGTAGAAGAGATGGAACGCCGTTACCTATTAGTGAGTAGCTTGCAAGTGCGTAATATTGAGGGTTATAACGCGAAAATTGATCAAGCGATGGAGATGAATCTCCCTATCCCGAATCCACTTTGGCGACCGGGGGATACAATGGATGCCTTACCGCCGCCATTAGAGAAAATGAGCTACATTGTGCTGATCGTCGATGAGTTTGCCGATTTAATGATGTCTGCAGGAAAACAGGTGGAAGATCATATTATGCGTATTGCGCAGAAAGCGCGTGCGGTGGGTATTCACTTAATTCTCGCTACACAACGCCCTTCGACGGATGTCATTACTGGGGTGATTAAAGCCAATATCCCAAGCCGAATTGCCTTTACAGTGGCAAGCCAAATTGATTCTCGCACCATTTTAGATAAAGGCGGTGCGGAATCCCTTCTCGGACGAGGGGATATGCTCTATTCTGGGGCAGGGAATGCGGAAATCATCCGTGTCCATGGGGCTTTTATGAGTGATGACGATGTGCAGAATGTTGCCGATAACTGGCGAGCAAGGGGCAAGCCTGACTATATTGAAAGTATCGTCACATCCCACGAGGAAGAGGGGGGCAGTGGAGAACGTGATAGCAGTGATCTTGACCCGCTTTTTGATGAGATCACGCAATTTATGTTAGACGGTGGGGCGACGTCCATTAGTGGTATTCAACGGCGTTTTTCCATTGGCTTTAACCGTGCGGCACGGATTATCGATCAGCTTGAAGAGCAGGGGATTTTATCTTCCCCAGATAACCGTGGAAAACGCGAACTTTTAAGCCGTTAAAGTCTTAAAAATCGACCGTTTGTAGGCAATACAAGCGGTCAAATTTCTTTCACAATTTGATCAATAAGGAAAAGTATGCGTTTAGATAACGAAAAAGAGAGCCGCAATGTTGAAGATCGCCGTGGGCAACGCTTCTCCTCCGGTTCGCTCATTGGACGTGGCAAGGGCGGTATTCTCGGCTTTATCATCGTGCTAGTGGGAGCGTATTATGGGGTGGATCTCTCTGGGATTGTCGGCTTAGGGCAAGAGCAAGGGTATAGCCAAACATCGTCATCCTTGAGCCATCAAGAAGAAGGAGAGCTCAATACCTTTTCTCGCAAAGTGCTTGCCACCACAGAACGAGTGTGGGGCAACTATTTCAGCCAAAATGGATTGCGTTATCAAGCCCCGACCTTAGTGCTATATCGTGGCGTAACACCGTCTGCCTGTGGCACCGGGCAATCAGCCATGGGGCCTTTTTATTGCCCTGCGGATGAGAAAATCTACCTCGATTTATCCTTCTATGATGATATGCGCAAACAGCTAAAAGCTGAGGGGGATTTTGCTTTTGCCTATGTGATTGCCCACGAGGTCGGTCACCATATTCAAAACCGCCTTGGCATTAGCCAGAAAACCCAACAAGCACAAAGAACCGCCCGCTCCCAAGCAGAAGCGAATCAAATTTCCGTGAGCGTGGAGCTACAAGCAGATTGTTTTGCCGGCGTGTGGGGCTACCAAATGCAACGGGAGAATAAATTAGAAGTCGGGGATATTGAAGAAGCCTTCCTCGCCGCAGAAGCCGTGGGGGATGATCGCTTACAAAAAAATAGCCGAGGTTATGCCATCCCCGATAGCTTTACCCACGGCTCTTCCGCCCAACGCTTAAATGCGTTCCGCCGAGGTTTACAATCAGGCAATCCAGCGGTTTGTCAGTTGTAATTAGACTCAACAAGCGGTCAAATTTTTCGTGAATTTTGCTCAATAAAAGGGCGTCTTAGAAAAGACGCCCTTTTGTATAAATTGTTTATATTAAGCCGTTTTAGCCATTTCAAACTCAATTAACATCATCAAAATGTGAATCACTTTAATATGGATCTCTTGGATACGGTCGGCATAACGGAAGTGAGGAACACGGATTTCCACATCCGCTAAACCTGCCATTTGACCGCCGTCTTTACCGGTCATCGCAATCACTTTCATACCTTTTTCTTTGGCGGCTTTGATGGCATTGAGTACGTTTTTTGAATTGCCCGAAGTGGATAATCCAAACAGCACATCGCCTTTTTGCCCCACGGCTTCAACATAACGAGAGAAGACATAATCATAGCCAAAATCATTGCTCACACAGCTTAAATGGCTTACATCGGAAATCGCAATGGCAGGGTAGCCCGGGCGATTTTCACGGTAACGACCGGTCAGCTCTTCAGCAAAGTGCATGGCATCACAGTGAGAACCGCCATTACCGCAAGAAAGCACTTTACCGCCCTGTTTAAAGCTGTCAGAAATCAACAAAGCAGCTTGCTGAATTAAGGCGAGATTGTTCTCATCATGGATAAAGGCATTTAATACCTCTGCTGCTTCATTTAATTCCGCTAAAATTTGTTGTTGATACATTAAAACCTCCGTAAGTAAAATGTTGTCTTTTTTCGACCGCTTGTCCGCCGAAAAATTGGCAAGATTTTATCATAACGATACGGCTTATACACTAGAACTAGGAAAAAGGGGAAATTTTTAGTAGAATTGCCCCGTTTTATTACCCATAAAAGGATCAAAAATGATTAACGACATCAAAAAAGATACGCAAGAGCGTATGGAAAAAAGTTTAGACGCTTTAAAAGGGCATATCGCCAAAATCCGTACGGGGCGTGCGCAACCAAGCCTACTTGATGGTATCCAAGTGGAATATTACGGTTCTCCAACACCGCTTCGCCAAGTGGCAAACGTGGTGGCAGAAGATGCTCGTACCTTAGCGGTGAGCGTATTTGACCGTTCTTTAATTGGTGCAGTAGAAAAAGCGATTTTAACTTCCGATTTAGGCTTAAATCCGTCTTCTGCGGGAACAACGATTCGCGTACCTTTACCTCCATTAACGGAAGAGCGTCGCCGTGATTTAATTAAAATCGTAAAAAGCGAAGGGGAGCAAGGCAAAGTGGCGATTCGTAATGTTCGTCGTGATGCGAATGATAAAATTAAAGCGTTGCTTAAAGATAAAGCCATTAGCGAAGATGAAGAACGTAAAGCACAAGATGAAATCCAAAAAATCACTGACAATTTCATCAAAAAAGTGGATGAAGTGTTAGCGGATAAAGAGAAAGAGTTATTAGATTTTTAATCTTATTGTTAAATCTATATCGAATTCTATTTTAGATAGTAGCGTGCAAAGGAAAACCATTAGATTGATGATTTATATTGATGCATCAGTCTTATGAGCAAATAGGAGTAGTTGTTTAAAACAGCTACTCTTTTTGTTTAAAAATCAGGCTAAATAATAGTCAAATTTATTTTAGAAATTAAACTTATTTGCTCGTGGAATGGGATAATTAAATCGTTTCTTGTTATTCGACCATGAGCTGGGCTAAAAACTCGATCATTACTTTCACCTTCGGGGAAAGATAACGGCGATGAGGGTAGAGTAGGCTAATATCAATCGGGGAATGGGTAAGGTGAGTGAGAATTGGCACAAGTTCTCCTTTCTCAATGGCTTCTTGAATCAGAAATTTGGGGCTATTGATAATCCCTAGCCCGGCTTTTGCCATTTGTACTAAGGCATAGCCGTTATTGCTGAATAACTTCCCTTGGGGTTTGAATTTTACTTCTTGCCCTTCCTCTCGCAATAGCCATATTGGATTATTGGCATAGCAAAGGCAGTTGTGTTGTTCAAGGTCAGGGAGTGTTTTTGGCGTGCCGTGTTGAGCTAAATAGTGTGGGCTGGCAACAATGTGTTGGGAAATGTTGCCGATACGCCGTGCCACAATGGAGCTATCTTCCAATTTACCAATGCGTAGCACGAGATCATAACCTTCGGCAATGACATCCACTCGGCGATCGCTGAAATCCAGATCTAACTCTAAAAGGGGGTATTGCTCGGCAAATTTGCCTAAATGGGGGGCAATAAAACGAGAGCCAAAATCAAGGGGAAAAGAGAGGGAGAGTTTGCCTTGTAATTCCGCGCTAATATCGGACACACAATTTTCTGCCTCTTGGAGTTCATTTAAGAGAGGGTGGCAACGTTGATAAAAAAGTAAGCCTGCTTCCGTTGGCGTAATTTTGCGTGTGGTGCGTTGTAGTAGGCGAACATTGAGGTGTTCTTCAAGCTGTGCCACTAATTTACTCGCCATAGCGAGGGAGATTTTTTCCTGCTGTGCAGCAGCGGTAAAACTTTGTGCTTCAATCACTCGGCAGAAGAGCGTAATTGCATTTAGTTTGTCCATACTTCTCGGGATCTCTTGTCTTTTAGGTAATGGCTTGCTATTGTTAGCGGAATTTTGGGACATTCCCCAAGCATTGTCAATTAAAAAGAAATAATCAACAGGTTATTTCTTTTATTCTTTCAATAGGTGTATCAATGGGAAAATCATTAGTCATTGTCGAGTCGCCAGCCAAAGCGAAAACAATTAATAAATATTTAGGCAGCGATTTTGTAGTGAAATCCAGCGTGGGGCATATTCGTGATTTGCCCACAAGTGGTGGTGAGAAAGCAGAAAAAGCCAAAGCCATTTCCACGAAGGGGCTCTCCCCTGAGGAAAAAGCCCAAGTGAAGGCAGAGAAAGAGCGTAACGCCTTAGTAAAACGTATGGGGATCGATCCTTACCACGATTGGAAAGCGAATTACCAAATTTTACCCGGTAAAGAAAAAGTCGTGTCAGAGCTGAAAAATCTGGCGAAAAAAGCCGATCATATCTACCTCGCAACGGATTTGGATAGAGAGGGAGAAGCTATTGCTTGGCATTTACGGGAAGTGATTGGGGGCGAAGACGATCGTTTTAGCCGTGTGGTGTTTAATGAGATCACCAAAAATGCGATCAAATCCGCCTTTGAAAAGCCTGAACATCTGAATATGGATAGAGTAAATGCCCAGCAAACACGCCGTTTCCTTGACCGTGTCGTTGGCTTTATGGTGTCGCCTTTATTATGGAAAAAAGTGGCCAGAGGCTTATCGGCAGGACGTGTGCAATCCGTTGCCGTGAAGTTACTCGTTGAACGTGAGCGTGAAATCAAAGCCTTCCAGCCGGAAGAGTTTTGGGAGATTCTAGCGCGTACCACAGCGAAGAAAGGCGCATTAAACTTAGAGCTTACTCACGTTAAGGGCAAAAAATTCTCCGCGAAGAATCAAAAACAAGCCGAAGTGGCGGTTAATGCCTTACAACAAGCGGTCTTTTCTGTGTCAGAAATTGATAAAAAGCCCACCTCTTCCCGAGCAAAACCCCCTTTTATTACTTCTACTTTGCAGCAAGCAGCGAGTACCCGTTTAGGTTTTAGTGTGAAGAAAACGATGATGCTCGCCCAACGATTGTACGAAGCGGGTTATATCACTTATATGCGTACCGATAGCACCAACCTTAGCCAAGATGCGTTAAATATGGCGCGTGGTTATATTGAACAGCAATTTGGTATGCCTTATTTGCCGACTAAACCGAATTTTTACGCCAGTAAAGAGAAAGCCCAAGAGGCGCATGAGGCGATCCGCCCTTCCGATGTTAAAGTCAAAATGGGGGATCTCAATGGTATGGAAAAAGATGCCGAACGCCTTTATGACTTGATTTGGCGACAATTCCTTGCGTGTCAAATGACAGCAGCGGAGTATGACTCCACTAGTTTAACCATTCAAGCCGGCGATTATGAATTGAAAACCAAAGGGCGTGTATTGCGTTTTGACGGTTGGACGAAAGTGCTTCCTATTCAAGGCAAAAGTGCAGAAGATCAAGAATTACCGGAAGTATCGCTGAATGAAGTGCTTGCCCTTGATGAGATTCAGCCGAAGCAACATTTCACCAAACCGCCAGCACGTTATAGTGAAGCGGCGTTAGTGAAAGAGTTGGAAAAACGGGGCATTGGTCGCCCTTCTACCTATGCGGCGATTATTTCAACCATTCAAGAGCGAGGGTATGTGCGAGTCGAAAATCGCCGTTTCTACGCTGAAAAAATGGGGGAGATTGTGACGGATCGGTTAAACGAATCCTTCAAGGATTTAATGAACTACGATTTCACCGCCAATATGGAAGATACCCTCGACCAAATCGCCTCTGGTAATAGTAATTGGAAAGTGGAGCTTAATCGTTTCTTTGGCGATTTTTCAGAAAAACTCACCACCGCAGAACTCAATGAGTTAGAAGGGGGAATGCGCCCGAATCATTTGGTGGAAACCGATATTCTTTGCCCAACCTGTGGGCGGAAAATGGCGATCCGCACGGCAAGCACGGGGGTGTTTTTAGGCTGTTCGGGCTATGCGTTATCCCCAAAAGAGCGGTGTAAAACGACTATTAACCTCATTCCCGAAGCGGAATTACTGAATGTACTTGATGAAGATTCAGAAACCAATGCGTTGTTAAAACGCAAACGTTGCCCGAAATGTGATACCGCGATGGATAGTTATGTCATTGATCCACAACGTAAAATTCATATTTGTGGAAACAATCCAAATTGCGAAGGGTATGTTATCGAAGAGGGGAGTTTCAAGATCAAAGGCTATGACGGACCTGTGGTGGAGTGTGATAAATGCGGTAGCGATATGCACCTGAAATTAGGGCGTTTTGGCAAATATATGGGGTGTACCCAGTGTGATAACACGCGTAAAATTCTCAAAAATGGCGAAGTTGCTCCCCCAAGAGAAGAACCGGTGGCATTCCCAGAGTTAAAATGTGAGAAGTCCGATACCTATTTTGTTCTCCGTGACGGTGCCAGTGGGGTATTTATGTCCGCCCACAATTTCCCGAAATCAAGGGAGAGCCGTGCGCCGAGAGTGGCAGAATTAGCTCAATTCCGTGAGCGTTTGCCAGAGAAATTGCAATATTTAGCCGATGCACCGCAGGCTGATCCTGAAGGTAATGAGGCGATTATCCGTTTTAGTCGGAAAGAAAAACGCCAATATGTGACTTCCGAAAAAGAGGGAAAAAGCACGAAATGGATCGTAGATTACCTTGATGGCAAATGGATTGAACGGAAAAAATAAATTAGCCGTTTAAGTCAGAGAAAGATAAAAAGAAAAAGTTGGCGCTTTTGTGCCAACTTTTTTCTTGTGATAAATGATATTAAAGGGAAGATTAAAGGGGAATTCGAGTCAGCTTTGGTTTTCTAGGATTTCCCAAAAAACACCATTGTGGTATGATTGCGCCCTTATTACCCCTATCATTATTGATAATATTAAGAGAATTTCTGTGAAGGTTGATCCAACAAATATGCCGCAGCACGTAGCCATTATTATGGATGGCAATGGGCGATGGGCGAAACAGCAAGGTAAGTTACGCATTTTTGGGCATCAAAATGGGGTGCGAGCGGTCAGAAATGCAGTGAGTTTTGCCGCTAAGCATCAGATCAAAGTACTCACCTTGTACGCATTCAGTAGTGAAAATTGGAGTCGCCCGGAAAGTGAAGTTTCGGCATTAATGGCATTATTTATTAAAGCGTTAGATTCGGAAGTGAAAAAACTACATAAAAATAATATCCGCTTAAAAATCATTGGGAATATTCACGCTTTAAATGACAACCTACAACAACGTATTATTGAAGCAGAAAAATTAACCGCACAAAACAGTGGGTTAATTTTAAATATCGCCGTGAATTATGGGGGCGATTGGGATATTGTCCAAGCGGTACAACGCCTCGCCCAAGGGGTTAAAGCGGGGCAGATTGAGCCCGAACAGATCACCAAACATTTGTTTCAACAAACCCTTTCAACAGAAGAACAGCCTCAAGTGGATCTTCTGATTCGTACCAGTGGCGAACAGCGGATTAGCAACTTTTTGCTCTGGCAAATTGCCTATGCAGAGCTGTTTTTTACCCCTATTTTATGGCCTGAATTTAATGATGATGTTTTTATGGAAGCAATCATCGCTTACCAACAACGTGATCGCCGATTTGGCGGGAGTTAAGAGAGGAAAACATGCTCAAAGAACGTGTATTATCAGCAATTGTGATGATTATCGCGGTATTAATCGCTTTTTTCGTATTATCACCTTTGCCATTTACCCTTGCAGTGGCACTCATCGTTGTATTAGGAATGTGGGAATGGGCGCAATTTGCTGGCTTTAAACGCCCTGTCGCGCGAGCTATTGTCGGGCTAGTGACCGCCGCTTTGCTCTTTTTTCCTATTATCGCAAGCACAAATTATATTCAAGCAGGGCGCTTTTTAACAGATGAAACTACCCCAATTCTGTTTGTTGGGGGCGTTTGGTGGCTTGTCACTTTAGGTTTAGTGGTCACTTATCCCCGTTCTGCGACCTTGTGGCAGAAATCAGTCAGTGCAAAATTTATTTTTGGTTTTTGCACCCTTTTGCCTTTTTTCATCGGTATTTTGGCGTTACGTTTTTATAAATATAGTGCAGGTAATGAACTACAAGGCACATTCTTAGTTCTTTATGTCTGTTTACTTGTTTGGGGGGCGGATTCTGGTGCTTATTTTGTTGGACGAGCGTTAGGAAAACATAAACTTGCACCTAAAGTTTCCCCGGGTAAATCTTGGGAAGGCGCAATCGGTGGCATTGTGACTTCTGCCATTATTGCGGTAATTTTCTTAAAAACCACACCTGCAAATGTTTTTGGGAGAGAATTAGATCTCTTTCCTTTTATTATGTTATCGGTGGTGACGGTTGCTGTATCAATTTTAGGCGATTTGTCGGAGAGTATGTTTAAACGCCAAGCGGGTATTAAAGACAGCAGTCATTTGATTCCAGGCCATGGTGGTATTTTAGACCGTATTGATAGCTTGACTGCGGCGATTCCCGTCTTTGCGATTGGCTTTTTCTTTCTGTTATAGGGCATCATTGTGTTATCAACCTTGGCGTTTTTTTTCTTAATCTGTTTATTAGTATTTGTTCATGAATATGGGCATTTCTGGGCGGCACGGCGATGTGGTGTTCATGTACTGCGTTTTTCCATTGGATTTGGCAAAGTGCTATGGCGTAAGAAAGATAAACAAGGCACCGAATTCGCCTTTTCATTGATTCCCCTCGGGGGCTATGTGCAGATGCACAACGGCGAAGCAGAGCATCAACTCCCAGCAGAAACATCGTTGATGAGTAAAACGGTTTGGCAGCGCACTTTTATTGTGCTTGCCGGCCCTGTGGCGAATTTGCTGTTTGCGATTTTGGCGTATTGGGTGGTCTTTGTTTATGGCATGCCAACGCTAAAACCGGTGGTTGGCGAAGTTCTTCCTCAAAGTATCGCCGCACAAGCGAATATTCAGCCAGAGTTTGAAATTAAGCGTGTTGATGGGCGAGAAGTCTTCGATTGGGAAGATACGACCTTAGCCTTAGTTGGTAAAACGGGGGCGCAAGCGGTCGTTATTGAAGGACATTTTGTTCCTAGCGATTTTCCACAATCTTACACCCTCGATTTAAGGGCATGGAAAGTGGAGGGTGCAAAGGAAAATCCCCTGACAACGTTGGGCATTAAGCCGAAAAGTGGTCAGATTGAACCATTTATTGCGCGTGTAGTCGAAAATTCCGTTGCCTACCGAGCAGGGCTAAAAACAGGGGATGAAATCCTCAGTGTAAATCAGCAACCCTTTGATTGGGCAAGGTTAATTGAACAAGTACAAGCGGGCAAAAAAATTGCAATGCTTGTCAAAAGCGAAGGGCAGGAACGCCTTGTTGAGCTGATTCCTGAAAAATCGCATAAAGACGATCGTTATCTTATTGGTATTTCCCCACGTTATCAGCCTTTGGGGCAGATATATCGTACAGAATTAAAGTATGATATTCTTACGGCTTTTGAAAAGAGCTTGCAAAAAGTAGGCTCGCTTATTGAAACCATTTTACAATTTATCGGCAAATTATTAAGTGGCTCGCTTTCTCTCTCAAATATGGGCGGACCTATCTCAATGGCGAAGGGCGCAGGAGCAAGTGCAGAAATTGGTTTAGTCTATTACCTCGGCTTTATGGCGTTGATCAGTGTGAATTTAGGGGTGATGAATCTCTTTCCATTGTTGCCATTAGATGGGGGGCAACTGGTGCTGTTAAGCCTTGAAGGTGTGCGAGGCAAACCATTATCTGAAAAAATTCAGCAACGTTTTCAACAAATTGGTGTCGCTTTAGTGTTGAGCTTAATGGTCTTTGCCTTATTGAACGATTTAATTCATTTCTAGTTTCGACTGGAATCTCTTTTTACTCTAATAGGATCATTTCGATGAAAAAACTATTACTTTCTAGCCTTTTACTCGCCAATGGTGTGGCAGTTGCTGCCCCATTTGTGGTGAAAGATATTCGTGTTGACGGCGTTCAGTCGGCAACGAGTGCAAGCATTATTGCAAATTTACCGGTCAAAGTTGGACAAACGGCGACGGATAATGATGTCGCGAATGTAGTGCGTCAATTATTTGTGCAAAACCGTTTTGAAGATGTCCGTGCAAGCCGTGAAGGTAATACTTTAGTGATTAAAGTTGTACAATTTCCTCTTTTAAACACGGTTGAAATTAAAGGGAATAAAGCAATCCCAAAAGAACCTCTTGAGCAAAATTTAAAAGCAAATTTAATTAGTAAAGGTGAAATTTATAACGCTACAAAATTAGAGGCTTTTAAAGAAGGATTATTAGAACATTATCGTAGTATAGGGCGTTACAATGCAAAAATTGATTTGATTACGACCAAAACGACAAATGGAACAATAAATGTAACATTGGATATTACCGAAGGAGATGTCTCCTATGTGAAGCATATTAATTTTGAAGGTAATCAAGCATTTAGTAGTAAAGAATTAATTAAGCAACTTGAAATTCAGCCAGATGTAAGTTGGTGGAATATTTTTCAAAGTAGTAAATTTGAACAACAACCGTATCAACGAGATCAACAAATTTTACGTGATTTTTATCTCAATCATGGTTATGCAAAATTTATGCTTGAGAATACACATGCACAATTTAGTGAAGATAAAAAAGATGTTGATATTACCTTTAAAATACATGAAGGTGAAACTTATAATATTAGTGAAATCCGAATTGTTGGAAATACTGCTGATCAAGCAAATGAGCTGAATAAGCTCTTAAAAGATTTCAAGCCAGGACAGTTATTTCGTAAAGATGATCTAACTAGCATTGAAGAAGGTATTAAAGATGTTTTAGGTAATAATGGTTTTGCGCTTGCTAAAGTTGAGTTACATCCAATCTTTGATGATGCTAATAAAACAGTAAAAGTGACTTTCGTTGTAGAAGCGGGTTCACGCGTTTATGTGCGTAAGATTCGTTTTGAGGGAAATGATGTTACTGCCGATTCAACTCTCCGTCGTGAAATGCGTCAGCAAGAAGGGGCATGGTTCTCATCAAGTTTAGCAAATTTAGGTAAAGCACGTTTAGAACGTACAGGTTTTTACGATAGCGTAGAAATGACATTCCCTGCCGTACCAAATAGTAATGACCAAGTTGATGTGGTATATAAAATTAAAGAGCGTAATACAGGTAGTATCAATTTTGGTATTGGTTATGGCACAGAGGGTGGGTTTAGTTATCAAGCTGGGATTAAGCAAGACAATTTCTTAGGAACAGGATCGACTATTAGCTTAAATGGTTCCCGAAATGATTATGGAACAACAATTAATCTTGGTTATACCGAACCGTATTTCACAAAAGATGGTGTTAGTCTTGGTGGAAACGTTTTTTATGAAGATTATGATAATTCCAAAAATAATAGTACAGCAAGTTATAAACGTCGTACTTATGGTTTAAATGGAAATCTTGGTTTTCCAGTCGATGAAAATAACTCTTATTATTTAGGCTTAGGTTATACCCACGATGTTATTAAGAATGCTCAACGGGAATATAATCGTGAGTTATATGTGAAGTCAATGAACTATAAAATCGACGAAAGTTTAGATACTTATCCAAGAATTAAGTCGGATGATTTTGATTTCTCTTTCGGATGGAATTATAACACCTTAAATAGAGGCTTTTTACCAACTAAAGGTACGATTGCTAATATTGGTGGTAAAGTCACTATTCCAGGATCTGATAATAAGTACTATAAATTAAGTGCCGATTTTAAAAATTATTTCCCGCTTAATCGTGAGCAACGTTGGGTTATCGCGACTAAAGCAAGCGTTGCTTATGCTGATGGTTTTGGTGGTAAAAAACTACCGTTCTATCAAACTTATTCAGCGGGTGGGATTGGTTCATTAAGAGGATTTGCATATGGTGCTGTTGGTCCAAAAGCAATTTATCGTAATAGCCAAAATGGTACATTTACTGCACTGAGTAATGATGTTGTTGGTGGTAATGCAATTGCTAGTGCAAGCCTTGAATTAATTATGCCAACACCATTTATCAGTGATAAATATCAAAATAATGTCAGAACGTTATTATTTGTAGATGCCGCGAGTGTTTGGAATACAAAATGGAAAGAAAATGCCGTTATCGGTTTAAATAATAATAGAGAGCCAGTGACTTTCAAAGATCTGGGTCTTGAGAACTTTAAAGATTATAAGAAAATCAGAGCATCAGCGGGGATTGGTTTCCAATGGAATTCACCAATTGGTCCATTGGTATTCTCTTATGCGAAACCAATTAAAAAATATGCAAATGATGAAATTGAGCAATTCCAATTCAGTATTGGTAGCTCATTCTAAATTTTAACAAGCGGTCGGTTTTATAATTAATTTTGTAAAACTGCCAATTTATTCATTAATAAGGAACACAAAATGAAAAATTTATTTAAAATTGCAACACTTTCTGCCGCATTTGCTACTGCTGGATTTGCAACAGCGGCGGATAACTTAGGATTTGCAGATGCAAATTTCTTATTACAAAATCACCCAGTTGTGATTGATGCGAGTCATAAATTTGAGAAATTTATGAAAGAAAGCCAAGCAAAATTTGCAGCAGAAGATAAAGCATTAACTAAAGAGAATGAAGCACTTGTTGCTGAACGTAATAAGTTAGAAAGTGATGCTAAAAAATTAGGTGAAGAGCAGAAAAAAGTTGAAGCATCAATGAAAAATAAAATTGCTGCGTTAGAAAAAGAAGCACCGCGTTTACGTAGTGGTGATATTAAAAAACGTCAAGATGCAATTAATGCTGAAGCAAAGGCTTTCCAAAATAAAGTGACGGCAATTCAAAAACGTGAAGAAGCCTTCAAGAAAAAAGCAGATGCTTTCCAGAAAAAAGCTACGGCGTTCCAAAATAAAATTAATCAAGAACAGCAAGCAGCAGGTGGTGTCGATCCTGCAACGCTACAAAAACAAGCGATTGAAGAGGTCAATGCAGCAATTAAAGAAATTGCTAAAGCGAAAGGTTACACTTTAGTATTACAGCCAGGTATTGCACTTTATGCTGAAGATGAAAGTAAGGATATTACTAATGCAGTGTTAGATGCACTGAAAGCGAAGCATCCTGAAATTAAAATCGAGCCAGCAAAAAGCGAGAAAACAGCCGATACCAAAGAGGCTGAAAAGCCAGCAGAAAAAGCAGCTGATGTAGCTCAACCAGCGGCGAAATAATGATGAGAACATTCCGTTTAATTGACTTGGCGGAACAGATCGGCGGTACTCTACGGGGTAACGCCGATTTGGCTATTTCCAGTATTGCCCCTTTAGATAAAGCAACCTCCGAGCAAATTACCTTTATTTCAAATGCAAAATTTCGAGATAAATTAAGCCAAAGCCAAGCAGGGGCGATTATTGTTAATGCAGAAGATATGCCGTTTTGTCATGCGCAACAGAATATTATTGTGGTTGCCAATCCTTATCTTGCCTATGCGTTATTAGCACAATATATGGATAGTACGCCTAAGGCTGCACACAATATTCATCCAAGTGCCGTTATCGCCGAGGATGTAAAACTTGGCAATAATGTTTCTATCGGTGCGAATGCCGTGATTGAAAGTGGTGTGGAACTTGGTGATAACGTCGTGATTGGTGCCGGTTGCTTTATTGGCAAAAATAGCACCCTAGGCGCTGGTACTCAGCTTTGGGCAAATGTTTCTGTTTATCACAACGTCAAGATCGGTAGCCATTGTTTAATTCAATCTTCCGCTGTCATTGGCAGTGATGGCTTTGGTTATGCGAATGACAAAGGTCAATGGATTAAAATTCCCCAAACGGGCGGTGTAATTATTGGTGATCGGGTAGAAATTGGTGCCTGTACTTGTATTGACCGTGGTGCGCTTGATCCGACAGTTATCGAAGATAATGTCATCATTGATAATCTCTGCCAAATTGCCCATAACGTTCATATTGGCTTTGGCACAGCCATTGCCGGTGGTGTGATTATGGCAGGTAGCCTAAAAGTCGGGCGTTTCTGTCAAATTGGTGGGGCAAGTGTAATTAATGGGCATATGGAAATTTGCGATGGTGCGATTATCACAGGAATGGGTATGGTGATGCGTCCGATTACGGAAAAAGGGATCTACTCATCGGGTATTCCATTACAAAAAAATAAGGCGTGGCGTAAAACGGCAGCCTTAGTGATGAATATTGATGATATGAACAAACGCCTCAAAGCATTAGAAAAAAATCGCGAAAATACAACAACTTAATATATTTATTTTTAAGAGGTCTAACGTGGTAGAAGTAAACAGTGAAAACAGAACACCAAGAATTATTGAAGTGGATGAGATCATGGAGATGCTCCCCCATCGCTATCCATTTTTACTGGTGGATCGTGTCGTGGATTTTGAAGAAGGGCAGTGGCTAAAAGCGGTAAAAAATGTGACTGCAAATGAGCCTTGTTTTACAGGGCATTTCCCAAGTAAACCGATTTTCCCGGGGGTGTTGATTCTTGAAGCAATGGCGCAAGCTACAGGCGTGTTGGCAATTAAAAGTTATGGCAAGTTAAAAGAGAATGAACTTTACTATTTTGCTGCTATTGATAATGCTCGCTTTAAACGCCCTGTTGTGCCTGGGGATCAAATGTCTATCGAGGTGACATTCATTAAAGAACGTCGTGGTGTGACTCGATTTACGGGTAAAGCCTATGTGAATGGCAATGTCGTGTGTGAAGCCGACTTAATGTGTGCACGGAAATAACCCAAAAGGGGAAAATTATGCAACTTATTGATTCTTCTGCAAAAATCAGCCCCCTTGCGGTGGTTGAAGAGGGTGCTCAAATTGGCGCGAATGTCGAGATCGGGCCTTTCTGTGTGATTGGCAAGGATGTAAAAATTGGCGCAGGAACGAAAATCCACTCCAATGTGGTCATTCAAGGTGTGACGGAAATTGGCGAAGATAACCAAATTTTCCAATTTGCAAGCATCGGTGAAATTAACCAAGACCTCAAATATCAAGGCGAGCCAACAAAAACCATCATCGGTCACCGTAACCGTATCCGCGAAAGTGTGACTATTCATCGTGGCACAGTCCAAGGTGGGGGCATAACGCAAGTTGGCGATGATAATCTCTTTATGATTAATTGCCATATCGCTCACGATTGTCGGATTGGTAACCGCTGTATTATCGCCAATAACGGCACATTAGCAGGACATGTGACCCTTGATGATTTTGTGATTGTTGGGGGAATGTCGGCGATTCATCAATTTGTCGTTATCGGTTCCCACGTGATGTTAGGGGGCGGTTCAATGGTCAGCCAAGATGTGCCACCTTATGTGATGGCACAAGGCAATCACGCTCGCCCTTTTGGCGTGAATTTAGAAGGGTTAAAACGCCGTGGCTTTGAAAAAGCAACGATGCATGCCATTCGCAATGTTTATAAACTCATCTATCGTAGTGGTAAAACCTTAGAGGAAGCGATGCCTGAAATTGAACAATATGCCAAAAGTGAAGCAGCAGTCAGCTTATTTTTGGCATTCTTCAAACGCTCAACGCGAGGAATTATTCGCTAAGTATGGACTAGGGGTCGATTTTGGCAAAATGTTTGCAAAATTTGACCCCTTGTTTTTTTACATGAATATGAAAAAAGGAAAGGCAATGTTATCTAGATTGATGATTACACTCTTTGCGCTTTTTCCAGTTATGTTGATAGCCCATCCTCATTCTTTTTTGGATATGAAGAATCAAGTGCAATTTGAAGGCGATACACTAACTGGATTTAAGATGAGCTGGCAACTTGATGAGATTTCTTCTGCTGAATTGATTTATGAATTGCGTAGTAGTAATAATAAGGCTGCTGCTTTAGCTAAATTGACTAAAGAACTTGATCAATCCACGGTGCAAAATCACTATTTTAGTGAACTTTATAACCAACGTGATGAAGCGATTAAATTTCAAGCTCAACCAAGTCAATCTTCGATTGAAATTAAAGATAATCGCATTATTTACCACTTCACTTTGAAACTTGCTCATCCTCAAGCTGTCACGGGGCAATCTTTTCGGCTATTTACCTTTGAACCAAGCTACTATTTGTATATGAGCTATGCCAGTGCTGAGGATGTTACCCAAACGCCTCAACCGCTTTGTAGCGTAAAAATGGAAGAGGCGAAGATCAATCAATCGCTAAAACTTTATGCCTCTAAATTAGATAAAAGTGAAAAGCCTGATCTCCCAAGTGGTTCACTCTCCCTTGGCGCACAGTTTGCACAAAAGGTCAATATTCTATGTCTAGCGCATTAAAACGTACATTAAGTCTATTGCTATTTATTGGGGTTGCTTGGGGCATTTATCAGGCATATCCCTATCTGCTTTTTCAAGTTGGGGAGTGGCAACGCCATTTTAATTTAGTCTTAACCGCTTCTTTAAAAGCCTTGCAGGGGCATCAACAGCAAGCTGGATTCACGCTGATTGCGGTGAGTTTTCTCTATGGCGTTTTCCACGCCGTTGGCCCGGGGCATGGCAAATTTGTATTAAGTAGCTATTTATCCTTAGAACGAACGCATTTCCCCAAAGCAATGAAACTCACGTTAACCTCCGCTTTAGTGCAAGGTTTAGTTGCTGTGGCGTTGGTGTCAGTGATTGTGGCGATCTTCACTCTTTCCCGTAGTTATTTTAATTTGACATTAAAATGGGTGGAGCGGGGCAGTTTTCTTTGTATGATTCTTTTCGGGCTATATTGGTGTTACCAAGCGAGACCGAAAAAAATCGCTAATGGGTTTAAAATTCGGGGGATTCAATCTTCCTCCTCTTTGACGACATTCCGCCCCGTATCGCCTTCTCATACACATTCACCAAATTGTGGCTGTGGGCATAAACATCTCCCGAATAAAGCTGAAATTACGCAAGCAGAGGATTGGAAATCTCAATGGATGGTGATTTTGAGTATTGGACTCCGCCCTTGTTCTGGGGCAATTCTCGTGCTGTTTTTAGCTTATACCTTAGATCTCTACCTTTGGGGCGTTTTCTCCGCCCTTGCAATGGCGGTGGGGACAGGGCTGACTTTAAGTCTTTTTGCTTGCCTGGTGCTGTTTGCCCGTGAGAGAGCGCTAAAGGTTGGGAAATGGTATTTTTCCACACAAACTCGCCACCAATTACAACGTGGAGTGAAATGTGCTGTGGGGTTAGCCTTGATCGTATTTGGGTTGCTTCTACTGCATAGCAGTCTTCTTGAAACCAGCCAAAGCTTATTATTTAAGCGGTAACAAGCGGTCGTTTTTTTATCACTTTTTGCTTTAACTGTTTTTTGCCTGCAAAACACCAAGCAAACGTTTGCGCAAATTACTTTTTTTTATCAAAAGCATAAAAAAATCTTCAAAAACGTTAAAAAATCATTAAAATGCCCCCTTTCCTTGCCATATCAATATAAAGTTTGAGGTTTATAATGGACAGTATAGTTGCTCTTTTTGAAAAAATGCTCACTTGGGTCGTGGAAACGGTTGACGGTCCATTGTGGGATATTACGGTCATTACCCTCCTTGGTGTGGGGCTGTTTTTTACGATTACCACAGGCTTAATCCAACTTCGCTTATTACCAAGAAGTATGCGGGAAATGTGGGGCGGTCGCAGTAGCGAAGGCGATTCCCTTACCCCTTTCCAAGCCTTTGCAACGGGGCTTGCAAGCCGTGTTGGTGTCGGTAACATTGGTGGTGTGGCAACCGCGATTGCCTTAGGTGGCCCGGGGGCTGTCTTTTGGATGTGGATAACCGCTTTAATTGGGATGAGTAGTGCTTTTGCTGAATCAAGCCTTGCCCAAGCCTTTAAAGTGCGTGATCCAGACGGTATGTTCCGTGGTGGCCCTGCTTATTATATTACCAAAGGCTTAAAAGCGCCGTGGTTAGCGATTGCCTTTGCCGTTACCTTGATCTTTACTTTTGGTTTTGCCTTCAATGCAGTGCAAGCGAACTCCATTGTGGAAGCAACCCGTAATGCTTGGGAATGGGATGCCAATTATGTCGGTATTGGCTTGGTGGTCTTAACGGCGGCAATCATTTTCGGGGGAATCAAACGTGTCGCACAGGTTTCTTCTAAAGTCGTGCCAACCATGGCGTTATTCTATTTGATTATGGCGGTGATTATTCTCGGTATGAATATTGAGAAAGTGCCTGCTGTATTAAGCAACATCGTCCACAGTGCCTTTGATTTCTCCGCAATGGCAGGCGGTATGTTTGGGGCGATTTTCTCCAAAGCAATGTTAATGGGAATCAAACGGGGCTTATTCTCCAATGAAGCGGGTATGGGTTCTGCACCAAACTCGGCAGCGACTTCCGATGCCAAGCACCCTGCCACACAAGGTTTAATCCAAATGTTGGGTGTATTTGTGGATACTATTGTGGTTTGTACCTGTACTGCGGTCATTATTTTAATGTCAAATGATTATGGTAGCGAAACCTTACGAGGCGTTTCCCTGACACAAAAAGCTTTAGAGTTCCATGTGGGGGAATTTGGTGTCCATTTCTTAGCCTTTATCTTATTGCTCTTTTGCTACACTTCTATTATTGGTAACTATGCCTATGCGGAAACCAATATCCGTTATATTCGTAACAAACCGGGTTTTGTGCTAGCTTTCCGCTTAGTGGTACTGTTCTTTGTGTATTTCGGGGCGGTGCGGGACGGCGGTATCGTCTGGGCGTTTGCGGATACAGTGATGGCATCCATGGCAATGATTAACTTAGTGGCGATTGTGCTTCTTGCGCCGATTGTTTGGGTGATCTTAAAAGATTACCAAAAACAGGTGAAAGCGGGGGTAGAGCAGCCAACGTTCAATATTGATGAACACCCAGAGTTAATTCGCCGTGGTGTTGATCCGTTAATTTGGAAAGCGCCAAAGGCTTAATTTAGTTTAATTCTCAGTAAGGCGGAACAGGTTTCCGCCTTTTTTGTTTTAACAAGCGGTCGAATTTTATGAATTTTTTGCAAAATGGTTGATTTACATCGCTTTCCTTTTCTTTTCTTAGCAAGATCGGGTACAATTCGCCGATTATTTTTCCCCTATGACTTTTAACAAAAAGGACAATTTTTGCCCTTATGAAAATGCAGAATATTCGTAACTTTTCTATTATTGCTCACATTGATCACGGTAAATCCACCCTTTCTGATCGTTTAATTCAAACCTGTGGCGGTTTGTCGGATCGTGAAATGGAGGCGCAAGTTCTCGATTCGATGGACTTAGAGCGTGAGCGTGGTATCACAATTAAAGCCCAAAGTGTCACCTTAAACTACACTGCAAAAAATGGTGAAACCTACCAACTTAACTTCATTGATACACCGGGACACGTGGATTTTTCCTATGAGGTTTCTCGCTCCCTTGCTGCTTGTGAAGGGGCGTTATTAGTGGTGGATGCCGGTCAAGGCGTTGAAGCCCAAACTTTAGCAAACTGTTATACAGCGATTGAAATGGATTTGGAAGTTGTGCCGATTCTCAACAAAATCGACTTACCTGCCGCCGAGCCTGAGCGTGTTGCAGAAGAGATTGAAGATATTGTGGGGATTGATGCCATGGAAGCGGTTCGCTGTTCAGCGAAGACCGGCTTAGGGGTTGATCTCGTATTAGAAGAGATTGTCGCCAAAATTCCTGCGCCAGAGGGCGACCCAGACGCACCGCTACAAGCGTTGATTATTGACTCTTGGTTTGATAACTACCTTGGTGTCGTTTCCCTTGTTCGGGTTAAAAATGGTTCTATCAAAAAAGGCGATAAGATTAAAGTGATGTCCACTGGGCAGTCCTATAACGTGGATCGCCTTGGTATTTTTACTCCAAAACAAGTGGATACCACAGAACTTAAAACCGGCGAGGTGGGTTGGGTAGTCTGTGCGATTAAAGATATTTTAGGCGCGCCAGTAGGGGATACCTTAACCTCTCATCATCACTCGGCAACCTCTGCATTACCGGGCTTTAAAAAAGTCAAACCGCAGGTTTATGCCGGTTTATTCCCAATTAGCTCAGATGATTATGAAGCCTTCCGTGATGCCTTAGGAAAATTAAGTTTAAATGATGCTTCGCTTTTCTATGAACCAGAAAACTCAACGGCGTTAGGTTTTGGTTTCCGTTGTGGTTTCCTTGGCTTGCTCCATATGGAGATCATTCAAGAGCGTTTAGAGCGAGAGTATGATCTTGACCTTATTACGACTGCCCCAACCGTAGTCTATGAAGTGGAGCAAACTAATGGCGAGGTGATCTATGTCGATAGCCCGTCAAAATTACCGCCGATCAGTAATATTGCTCAAATTCGTGAGCCGATTGCAGAGTGTAATATGCTTGTGCCACAGGAGTATCTCGGCAACGTGATTACCCTTTGTGTCGAGAAACGCGGTGTGCAAACCAATATGGTTTATCACGGTAACCAAATCGCCCTCACTTATGAAATCCCAATGGGCGAAGTGGTACTTGATTTCTTTGACCGCTTAAAATCCACCTCTCGGGGTTATGCCTCATTGGATTATGGGTTTAAACGTTTCCAAGCAGCGGATATGGTGCGTGTGGATATTATGATCAATGGCGACCGTGTCGATGCCTTAGCCCTTATCGTACATAAAGATAATGCCCCTTATCGTGGGCGTGAGTTAGTGGAAAAAATGAAAGAGTTAATTCCACGTCAGCAATTTGATATTGCGATTCAAGCCGCTATTGGTAACCACATTATTGCCCGTTCAACGGTAAAACAGTTGCGTAAAAACGTCTTGGCAAAATGTTATGGTGGTGATGTCAGCCGTAAGAAAAAACTGTTACAGAAACAGAAAGAGGGTAAAAAACGGATGAAATCCCTCGGGAATGTGGAAGTACCACAAGAGGCATTCTTAGCCATCTTACACGTTGGTAAAGATTAATTGGCTATACTCACCGTACAAGCGGTGAGTTTTTAACAACAATTTGCAAGGTGGGGCAACTCACCCATGTGAGAGGAGTTTATGGGAAATTTCATTTCGATTATTTTTATCGCTCTACTTTTTGGTGCTTGGAAATTATTAGATAGCTTGCAATTACCGAATACTATTTCCATTATCTTAGTGAGTTTAGTCGTTATTTGTGGCAGCTTTTGGGCATTTTACAAATTCAGCGCAGAGCCCCGTCGTCGTAAAGCCATTGCCCGTGAGCAAAAACGCTTAGGCAGAGAGTTAAGTGAAGAAGAATGCAAAGAGATTCAGCCTCGTTCTGCTATCGGTGAGTTTTTCGCTTCACTTTTTGGCGTGTTATTTGTGGTAACGGTGTTGCGCTCCTTCTTATTTGAGCCTTTCCAAATTCCAAGTGGTTCAATGGAGCCAACATTACGAGTGGGGGATTTTATCTTAGTCGAAAAATATGCCTATGGGATTAAAGATCCGATTTTTCAAAGCACGTTAATCCCAACAGGCAAGCCTAAGCGTGGTGATGTGGCTGTGTTCAAAGCACCAACACACCCCCATATTGATTATATTAAACGAGTCATTGCAGTGGGTGGCGATAAAGTGAAATATGATTTTGCGACTCAACAAATTGAAGTTACCGATGGGCGTTCCGGTAAGGTTGAGGTGTTCCAATATAGCGAAGGCAAGCCAAACCCAACCTATTTTTACCACGGCGATATGCAGATAGAACGCACAGAAAAAGGGGATGTGACTCATCAAATTTTAAATAATCCACAACCTTTTAATTATGCACCTTATTTCTATCAGCAAGATGGCTTGCCAGCGGGCGAGTGGCGTGTTCCAGAGGGGCATTATTTTATGATGGGCGATAACCGTGATAACAGCGAAGATAGCCGTTTTTGGGGCTTTGTTCCAGAACGGAATATGGTCGGCAAAGCCACCTTTGTGTGGTTAAGTTTAGATAAAAAGCCGAATGAATTTCCGAAAGGGTTACGCTTTGAAAGAATGTTTACTAAAATTCAATAATAACTTTGAAAATGCCCCAATTCGGGGCATTGTTTAACCTATGATGTACTTAGAACGATTACAAAAAAAACTTGGCTACCAATTTGCCAATTTAGATTATTTAGAACAGGCTCTTACCCACCGCAGTGCCGCGGCACACAATAATGAACGTCTTGAATTTTTGGGCGACTCCATTTTGAATTTCGCCATCGGCAAAGCACTCTATGAAAAATTCCCTAAATCGAATGAAGGGGAGTTAAGCCGTATGCGTGCGGCGTTAGTGAAGGAACAGACTTTGGCGGTAGTGGCTCGCCAATTTAACCTTGGCGAATACCTCAAATTGGGCGCAGGGGAATTAAAAAGTGGCGGACATCGCCGTGAGTCCATTCTCTCTGACTGTGTGGAGGCGATTATCGCTGCCGTCTATTTAGATTCCGGCTGTATTGATAAGACGCTAGAACAGGTGTATCGCTGGTATGCCGATCTACTCAATCAGATGAAACCTGGGGAAGCACAGAAAGATCCCAAAACCCGTTTGCAGGAATTTTTACAAGGGCGAAAACTAAAACTGCCGGAGTATGAAGTGATTGATATTAAAGGCGAAGCCCATAATCAAACCTTTAAGGTCAGTTGCCGCATTGAAAAATTGTTAGATGAAGCAATTATCGGTACTGGCACAAGCCGCCGTAAAGCAGAACAAAACGCGGCACAACAAGTGATTGTCGCGTTAAATTTAAAATAAAATTTCCCGCCTTTCACTGGGGAAATTCACTGAAAAAAAGAATAGAGAATCCTATGACAGAACAAAAAACATATTGTGGCTTTATCGCCATTGTTGGCCGCCCCAATGTGGGTAAATCGACCTTGCTCAACAAAATTTTAGGGCAAAAAATTTCCATTACTTCCCGAAAAGCACAAACGACACGTCATCGTATTTTGGGAATTAAAACCGAAGGGGCATATCAGGAAATTTATGTCGATACCCCGGGGCTACATATTGAAGAAAAACGGGCGATTAACCGTTTAATGAACCGAGCGGCGAGTAGTGCCATTGGGGATGTGGATATGGTGATCTTCGTGGTCGAGGGAACAAAATGGACCGACGATGATGAAATGGTACTGAATAAATTACGCGCAACCAAAGCCCCTGTGGTGTTAGCTATTAACAAAATTGATAATGTGAAAGAGAAAGATGAACTGTTACCTCACATTATCGCATTGAGTGAAAAATTCCCCTTTAAAGAGATTGTGCCAATTTCGGGTCAGCGGGGGAAAAACGTGCATATTCTTGAAAAATTTGTCCGTGATTCCCTCCGTGAAGGTACGCACCACTACCCAGAAGATTATGTGACTGACCGTTCCCAACGTTTTATGGCATCAGAAATTATCCGTGAAAAACTGATGCGTTTTATGGGGGAAGAGCTACCTTACTCTGTTACGGTTGAAATTGAGCAGTTTAAGACCAACGAACGTGGCACTTATGAAATCAACGGGTTAATTCTGGTTGAACGTGACGGACAGAAGAAAATGGTTATCGGGCATCAAGGGCAAAAAATCAAAGTGATTGGTACAGAAGCGCGCCTTGATATGGAAAAACTGTTTGATAATAAAGTCCATCTTGAATTATGGGTGAAAGTGAAAGCCGGCTGGGCAGATGATGAACGCGCGCTGCGTAGCTTAGGCTATATTGATGAGTAGCCGTTAAATCAGAAAAAGGGAATCGCTTTGCATTTCCCTTTTTTCTTTCATTGGGTTAGGTAACAGTTGATATGATGGAACAGTGGCAACGGGGGTTTGTTCTGCACCGCCGAGAATATAGTGAAACAAGCCTGTTAGTCGATTTCTTTACAGAACATTACGGGCGTATCACACTACTTGCCAAGGGAGCAAGGCGAGTGCGTTCTCCCTTAAAAGCTGTGTTACAACCTTTTACACCACTGCTACTGCGTTGGAGTGGAAAAGGGGATCTGAAAATTCTGACCAAAGCTGAACCGGCTTCTTTAACGTTACCAATGGGTAATATTTCCCTATATAGCGGTTTTTATGTGAATGAAGTGCTTGCCAGAGTGCTAGAAAATCACACCCCTTACCCTGAATTATTTAGCCAATATCTACACTGCATTACCCACCTTGCAAGGGGAGCAGAGGTTGAGCCGATTTTACGCACCTTTGAATTTCAAACCTTAAAAGCCCTTGGTTATGCCGTGAATTTTTGCCAATGTGCAGCGACAGGGGAGGCGATTTCCCCCAAAATGACCTACCAATTTCGTGAAAATGAAGGCTTTATTGCCTCTCTTTTGCAGAATAATCAGACCTTTATCGGGCAAGATTTATTGGCTTTTGATGCCTTAGATTTTCGGGAAAAATCGACTCTCCAAGCCGCAAAACGTTTTACCCGAATGGCGCTTAAACCCTACCTCGGCTCGGCGCCGCTGAAAAGTCGAGAACTCTTCCAGCAGATTTTACCCCACCGATTAAAAGGCACTTAGCTTAGATAAGTGAAGGCGGTGCAAATTGTTGGAAAAATTTGACCGCTTGTTAGGCAAGCCCTTTGCGGATCATCTCGGCAAAGAAGTCGTAATCGACAAGAAAAGAGTCATGCCCAAAGATTGAGTAGAACTCATCATATTGCACTTGCACGCCGGCATTTTCTAATCGTTGGCGACTTTTATGGACATCAGCTTGTTTAAAGAGCTGATCGCTTGTTACGCCGATGAGCGTATAGCGTGCCTGAATGCGAGAGAGGGCTTGGTGTTCATTGTCAAAGCCGAAAGCAGGATCATAGAGATCCAAGGCGCGAAGCAGATAGAGGTAACTATTAGCATCAAAGCGATCAAGAAATTTGACCCCTTGATAGCTGAGATAGGATTCGACCTGAAAGTGATCTCCCCAAATACTGCCGGACTGTTTTTCTTCCCGTCCAAAGGCGCGAGTGAGTTGGGCATCCGTGCGATAAGTGAGCATACCTAACATTCGGGCAATTTTTAAACCATTATGTGGGGGCGTGCCGTGGTAGTAATCCCCGTGGTTAAAATGGGGATCGTTAATCACCGCTTGACGCATGACATGGTTAAAACCAATGGCTTCGGCACTTAGGGTGAGGGAAGAGCAGAGATTAACCACGTTTTTCACTTTATCTGGGTAGCTAATTGCCCATTGGGTGGCTTGCATGCCACCAAAAGATCCTCCCACCACGGCATGGAGTTGCGAAATCCCAAGGGCATTGATGAGGGCTTTTTGGAGGGTCACAATATCTTGCACTGTGATAATTGGAAATTGACTGCCGTAGGGCTTGCCTGTTTCGGGGTTTATTGAGGCCGGGCCCGTTGTGCCTTTACATCCGCCAAGAACATTTGAGCAGATAAAAAAATAGCGGTCAGTATCAAAGGCTAGGCCCGAGCCAATAAAGTCTTGCCACCAGCCTTTCTCTTCTGGAGGTGCTTTGTAGGGTTCTGCATCGCCGGTTAAGGCGTGGCAGAGTAGAATCACATTATTTTTCGCTGCATTGAGTGTGCCGTAGGTTTGATAGGCAACGGTAATTGATGCAAGTGTTCCCCCTAAGGCGAGGGTAAGGGGGCGATCTTCAAAAAGAGTAAGAAATTGTGCCATATCGAACCTACATTGCAAAAAACAGAAAAAAATCAACCGCTTGTACGGAAATAAGGCAGTAAATTACCGAGCAAGATGTCCTTTGTCAAGCAATTTTAGCCGTCTAAACGTCTAGATTTTTAAACGGCTAAATAAATGAGAATAGAGTTGCAATTTCTGCCTACTTCGTTATGCTATATGCTTTTCATTATCAAGAGAATGTTATGTCGCACCAACCTTTAAAAGGCGCGTTGGCGATTGTGATTGCTGGCGTGCTATTTGCTTGTGTTAATACCCTCGTGCCAAAATTAACCTCCATTTCCTCTATTGATGCCAGTGTTATCGCCTTAGTGCAGTATCTTGTTGCTTTTGTTTTTTTAGTCCCAAGTATGACCAATGTGGGCTTCATTCAATCACTGAAAACACGCCACTTTGGGCAACACTGTTTCCGTGTGTTTTTATCCGCGGTGGGGATTCAATGTTGGACAATGGCATTAGCCCACCCGATTCCGATTTGGCAAGGCATCGCTTTGTTAATGACTTCGCCACTGTTTGTCACCATTGGTTCAGGCTTATTCTTAAAAGAAAAGGTCGATGGCAAGCGTTGGATAGCGACACTTCTTGGTTTTATTGGGGCAATGATTATTCTAGAACCGTGGTCAGATACCTTTGATTGGGTGGTGTTACTCCCTGTGGCGGCGGCTTTCTTTTGGGCGGGTTATTCTTTAATGGTGAAAAAACTCTCTACGGATGATTCCCCGACCACAATGGTGGCTTATCTGTTTATCTTAATTACGCCATTTAACTTATTGATTGCTTTAACGAATTTAAGCCCATCGGGGTTTAGTATGATCTCATTTAGTGATTTCGGCTTTCTGATTTTACTTGGCTTTTTTACCGCATTGGCACAACTTGCCGTGGCAAAAGCGTACAATTTAGCCGATGCTTCTTATATTCAACCTTTCGATTTTATTAAATTACCATTGAACGTTTTAGCCGGTTGGTTGGTCTTTAACTGGGTGCCACCGGGTAAGTTATGGCTCGGGGCTGCCATTATTATTGGGGCAACCTTATACATTACCCAAGCCGAAGCAAAACAAGCGAAACAGTTAAAATCTTATGCAGGAAAAGCGTCCTAAAAACCAAACAAAGCAAAAGCGCCCATGGCTTTTTTTAAAATGGGTGCTGGCAAGTTGTTGGCTACTTTTTGTGGGTATGCTGACGGTGGATCTCACCGTCAGCTATCTTGCACGGGATAAAATTTATTCCGATGTGAATACTCTTCCCGCACGGGAATATGCCGTGGTGTTAGGCACGGCGAAATATTATTCTGCCGGCGTGCCGAATCTCTACTATAAAAATCGCTTAGAAGCCGCCGAAGCCGTGCTTTCTGCCCATAAAGCCAAATATCTATTATTAAGTGGGGATAATCAAACACCTTATTATAATGAGCCTAAAATGATGACTGAAGATTTGCATAAAGCAGGAATTGCCAGCGAAAAATTAAAGCAAGATTATGCTGGTTATAATACGTTTGATTCAGTTATTCGGGCGGATAGAGTATTCCATTTAAAACCTTTTACTTTAATTTCCCAACCTTTTCACTGTGAGCGTGCATTATTTATTGCACAATATCACAATATTGATGCAATTTGTTTTACCGCAAAACATCCCGAATCCCATTATCGAGTTCGTTTTCGAGAATTTTTTGCTCGTACTGCAATGGTATTAAAATTATTAGCAGGACAGGAAGCAACAACCTTAGCCCCCTCTAAAATTGTAGAAAATGTAAAGAAATAATTAGTTTTTCTGCTTAAATACTCAAACTTGGGTTTATGCTATTTTAGTAACTAATCAATATCTTTAATTACTTCGTAATCTATTCTTATTTTTTGATATTGCTTTGAAATGAATTTAATAATATATAGTGCTTAAAAAAGCGGAGTCAGATTTTTTCTGAACTCCGCTTTTTAAAAATCAAGTAGATTTTACAGTAGTATCAAACGCTATTTTTTACCTTTTAGTATAAAGATAATCCCAGCGAGAGTAATGGCTGTAATTGCAAAAGCGAGTAGAGCCGAGTGAGTAAAACCAAGGACGAGATAACCTACTATTGAGGCTGTCGCTACACTTATCGCATAAGGCAGTTGCGAAGTAACATGGTCCATATGGTTACATTGGGCGCCAGTAGAGGATAAAATTGTCGTATCTGAAATAGGAGAGCAGTGGTCACCGCAAACCGCTCCCGCCATTACCGCAGATAGGCAAGGTAAAAGTAATGCCGGCTCAGCATTGGCAGCCATTGATGCAGCGATTGGAAGCATAATCCCAAAAGTACCCCAGCTTGTTCCCGTTGAGAATGCCATTGATGCACCGAGGATAAATAAAATGGCAGGTAAGAATGCTGGATTAATGTTTCCCGCAACTAAGGTCGAGAGGTATTTACCCGTTTGCATATCCCCAACGATGCCATTAATTGTCCAAGCAAAACAGAGAATAATAATTGCACCGAGCATTGATTTTGCGCCTATGCCATAAGCTTTGACATAGTCAGCAAAACGAATTTTAGCACTGATTAAAATACAAATTGTTGCCACAATTAATGCACTCACGCCACCAGTAACAAGGGAAATACCAACGGTAGTATTTTCAAAGGCACCAAGAATGGAGAAGGCTTTACCATCTGCTGCTAAGGCTTGATTACCTGTGTGAATCATCATTGCAATAGTCGCAATAATTAAGGTTAAAATAGGTAAAACAAGGTTTATCACTTGCCCTTTTACAGTATTCTCCTCTTCATTTTCTTCAACATCATGGTTAATTTGTGAATGAGTCTCAAAGCGTCGCATAGAACCAATATCAATCACAAAATAAGCAACAAAGAAAACTAATAATAAACTAAAAATAGCATAGAAATTCATTGCACTCATGGCCATAAATGCACCAAGAGGAGAGTATTCAGTAATGCCGTGGGTAGCCAGTAAGCCAGCAATCAGTGTGATGATGTAAGCTCCCCAGCTTGAAATTGGCATTAGCACACACATTGGTGCTGCGGTAGAGTCTAAAATATAAGCAAGTTTTGCCCGTGAAACTTGGAATTTATCTGTTACGGGGCGTGCAATCGCACCGACGGCAAGGCTGTGGAAGTAGTCATCAATAAAGGTCACAAAAACTAAAGATGCAGCCATTAGTTTTGCACCGCGTTTGCCTTTAATCCGCTCTTGCGCCCAGTTAGCGAAGGCTTGATTACTGCCTGAAATACTGAGCAATGCGGTTAAAATGCCTAATAATACGAGGAATAATACAATATTCACATTGTTATAATTCACCCCACCTTCGGCATAAACAAGAGAAACGACTTTATTGGTCAGATGAGTGAGGGCATCAACAGGATTACCACCGGCAAGCATGATTGCTCCGACAATAATCCCAATACTTAATGAAATAATCACTTTACGGGTGAGGATCGCTAAAAACAGTGCCAATAAAGCGGGCACAAGGGACCATATAGAATTGGAATAATCGACTAAATTCATAAAACCTCTAAGATTGTTGTGTCTGAAATTTATTTGCCAAACAAAGAAAGAGATCTACTGAATAAAATTACACTAAATTTTGTATAAAATTAAAAGGAAGGGAATAATAGAAAGAAAACCCAGCCTAACAGTAGCACTCCATAGCTGATGCTATGACAGTATCGTTCCTTTCGATAACGATACCAACCAATTAAGATGACGCTTAATTGATTTCGGCAAATACGCCTTTCTTCTTTCTTCATCGTTTTCCACTCTAAAAGAATACTTATCGGATTTGCACCTCTACAATTTGAAGGACCGTAGTAGAGTACAATAAGAAAAGTATATTGCCAATAGTTTTCCGTAAATTTATTGTAAAATTTCACCGCTTGTCAGTGAAAATATAGAATATATCCCATTTTTGTATTTACCAGTGAAAAATATTCCGTTAATATGTTTAACGATTTCACAGAAGTGAAAATGTCACCTAAATTTATTTAATTTCTTTATCTCATCATTTATAGGAGAGTAAAATGTCCGAATTAGTCAAAGCACTTTCTAATATTCGTAGTCTTCGTGTGATTGCACGTGAAAATTCATTAGAATCAATGGAATCCATGCTTGAAAAATTAACAATTGTTGTAGAAGAAAAACGCGAAGCTATTAAAGCTCAAGAGTTTGAAAATCAACAACGTTTAGAGCGTTTAAATAAATATAAAGAGTTATTAGCACAGGATGGTATTTCTGCCGACGAATTAGCGCTTTTATTAGGCAATAATGGTGCGACCGTTGAAAGTAAAAAACGTGAACCACGCCCAGCAAAATATAAATTTGTTGATGAACAAGGCAACGAGAAAACTTGGACGGGTCAAGGTAGAATGCCATTAACATTACAGCATGCACTTAAAGCAGGTAAATCATTAGCTGATTTTGAAATTTAATCTTTTAATGTATTAAAAAAGAGAATCCATATGGATTCTCTTTTTCTTTCTTATACAGGATTTATCATGATTGAGAATAAAGTACTATTAACAGAATGCCCCGATGATAAAGGCTTAGTGGCAAAAATCACCAATATTTGTTACAAACATCAATTAAATATTATTAAAAATAGTGAGTTTGTGGATAGCGAAACTGGGCGTTTTTTTATGCGTACAGAATTAAAGGGAATTTTTAATGATAAAACGCTCCTTGCTGATTTAGCTTTCACATTACCTGAAGGGTCACATTATCGATTAGTTTCACCACAACGTAAGCGGATTGTGATTTTAGTCACCAAAGAAGCCCATTGTTTAGGCGATATTCTCATGAAAACCTACTATGGTGGTTTAGATGTTGAGATTGCAGGTGTTATTGGCAATCACGATACGTTACGAAATCTAGCAGAACGGTTTGACGTCCCTTTCCATTTAGTGAGCCACGAGGGGTTAAGCCGAGTGGAGCACGATGCCCAGCTTGCCGCTAAAATTGATGAATATGCACCGGATTATATTGTCCTTGCCAAATATATGCGTGTATTGAATCCTGAATTTGTGGAACGCTATCCAAATCGGGTTATCAATATTCATCACTCTTTTCTCCCCGCATTTATTGGTGCGAAACCGTATCAACAAGCCTATGAGAGAGGGGTAAAAATCATTGGTGCAACGGCACATTTTATTAATAATGAACTCGATCAAGGGCCTATCATTATGCAAAATGTGATTAACGTTGATCATACTTATACCGCGGATGCGATGATGCGTGCGGGGCGAGATGTCGAAAAAACGGTCTTAAGCCGAGCGTTAGAGTTTGTTTTAGCTGATCGGGTTTTTGTCTATCAAAATAAGACCATTGTGCTTTAAAAGAGAGGCGAAAATGGCACATAGCGATTTTCGCCCTGCGATTGGAATGATGCTAAATGATGAAATTGGTTGAAATTTTTACGGACGGGTCTTGTTTGGGCAATCCGGGTAAAGGGGGAATCGGCATTTTAT
Source organism: Pasteurellaceae bacterium Macca (assembly GCA_023101485.1). Classification (GTDB taxonomy): domain Bacteria; phylum Pseudomonadota; class Gammaproteobacteria; order Enterobacterales; family Pasteurellaceae; genus LVZB01. The sequence continues at coordinate 49,515 of LVZB01000030.1, forward strand.
TGCGTTATCAAGGGCGTGAAAAAACGGTTAGCAAAGGCTATTTTCTCACCACGAATAACCGTATGGAACTGCGTGCCGTGATTGAAGCCCTCAATCTGCTGAAAGAGCCTTGTGAAGTGAAACTTTATAGTGATAGCCAATATATGAAAAATGGTATTCAGAAGTGGATTTTTAATTGGAAAAAAAATAACTGGAAAACGAGTAATAAAACTCCCGTTAAAAATCAAGATTTATGGATTGCCTTAGACAGTGCCATTAGCCGACATCAGATTCATTGGCAATGGGTAAAGGGGCATTCAGGACATCGTGAAAATGAAATTTGTGATGAACTGGCAAAGGCAGGTGCTACAAATCCAACGTTGGAGGATGAGGGCTATCAATCTTCAAAATGAAAAACGATCTTTTATGGTGAGTTGTTTAAAGGGCACTAATACATCATTGATAAATGATACTCTTCTAAAGAGCCTATTATCTTCTAAGTGCTCTCTTTTCTTAAAGGCTAAGTTCGATATGGTTGAACTTAGCTTTTTTATTTCGTTGAAATCATTTTAGTCACGAATGTTTTTATTGTTGAATTCGAATGAAAATGATAACGGTCTTGCATTTTTTTATAAAATTTTGACCGCTTGTCAGTACATTGTGATAGTTTTTAAAAGTAAATTTTTTGAGATTGGGGTATAAAGGCGGTTTATATCAATATAGTAGGAGGAAATTTGAATATTTATTTATATTTATAAGTTAAAACATTTTTCTAAAATGTGATCAAGATCACTTTTTCTCTATGATTATTATCATAATGAGCATGCGAGTAATCATACTATTCTAAAAGAGTTCTAATGGCTGTTTATTAGAATCGGCTTTTGTAAAAATATCGGCAGTAATGGCGAGTAAAGTGAATTGTATTACATACAGGAGGACTATATGTTTCTAACCATAGTCAGTTTTTTAGTCGTAACCGCTTTTGTTGCGGGGATTTCTTGGTATAAAACCAGAAATGATGATTTAAGTACATCAAAAGGCTATTTTCTAGCAGGGCGTGGTTTAAGTGCCACCGTGATTGGTTGTTCAATGGTATTAACCTCTCTTTCAACTGAACAGTTAATTGGGGTAAATGCCAATTCTTATAAGGGGAATTTTTCCATTATTGCTTGGACGGTACAATCTGTTATTCCGCTCTGTTTTTTAGCCCTTTATCTTCTACCGAAATATATCCGTAATGGATATACCACCATTCCAGAATTTTTTGAAAATCGTTTTGACCGTCAAACTCGTTTAATTATGTCCACGCTTTTCTTAATTTTCTACCTATTCATTGTTATTCCAACGGCACTTTATACCGGGGCGATTGCATTTAATAAAGTCTTTAATTTAGAAGCAGTCTTTGGTTTAAGTTATGGGCAAGCCATTGTTTATACCGTGATGACAATCGGGATTGTCGGAGCAATTTATGCTATTTTCGGCGGTTTAAAAGCTGTTGCGGTGTCTGATACTTGGAATGCGGTGATCTTAGTAATTGGCGCTTTATTAGTGCCATTCTTTGCATTGAGTTATCTTGGTGATGGTAGTATTTCCGAAGGGATTAAAATAATTACCACAACGCACGTTGAGAAATTTAATGCAATTGGTAGTGCAACTGATGCAGTGCCTTGGCCGGCGATGTTTACGGGGATTTTAATTGTTAATTTCTTCTACTGGACAACCAACCAAGCGATTGTGCAACGGGCGTTAGGAGCAAGGGATTTAAAATCGGGTCAAAAAGGAATCTTAATTGCGGCATTATTTTTACTCTTATTGCCAATTATTTTAAATTTACCAGGCTTATTAAGTTTCCATATTTTAGGTGATGGCTTAAAACCGATTGATGTTTCTTATCCACAATTAGTCAATAAAGTCTTACCAACGGCATTGCAAGGCTTCTTTGTGGCTGCATTATTTGGAGCGGTATTAAGTACATTCAACTCTTTCCTCAATTCAGCCGCAACAATTTTCTGTAAAGATTTGTTACCTTCTATTAGCCAAAAAACGCGTTCAGATGCAGAGTTAATTCTCTTTGCGAAAAAAATCTCAGCCGTAATGGCGGTAGTGACCATTATTATTGCGCCATTATTGATGTTCGGAACAGATGGTATTTTCCTTGTAACGAAACGTTTTGCTGGCTTTGTGAATATTCCGATTGTCGCCTTATTTGCGGTGGGCTTATTCAATAAAACTGTTTCAGGTTTAGCAGCGCGTATCGCTTTATTAGCCCACGTTATTCTCTATTTCTGCATTGTTTGGGTTTTCCAAGTAAAATGGAACTTTGTGTATGTAATGGCATCACTGTTCGTCTTTGATGTGGTGTTAATGCTTGTGTTAGGACAATTCTTAAAACGTGCAACACCATACGAAGACAACTCCGTAAATCACGCTAATGTAGATTTAAGTAACTGGGAATACGCCAAAGTTACGGTAGCATCATTAGTACTCGGCTTAGTCACCCTTTATGCAGTATTATCTCCACTCGGACTTGCTTCACCAGAAGGAAATACGACGGTTATTTTAGGGGGTTGGGCAGTGTTGCAGGTGATTATCATCGTTCTCTTTGGTCGTAAACAAAAGGCTTAAATGAAATATGAATAATATTATCTATATTCTTTTAGATCAGGTTCGCAAAGATATGTTGGGGACTTATGGGCATCAAGTGGTTAAAACACCAAATTTAGACCGCTTGGCTCAAGACGGCATTCGTTTTAATAATGCTTTTACCCCGGCTTCGGTATGTGGGCCAGCACGAACATCACTTTTTACTGGGTTAATGCCGTCTAGCCACGGCATTATCAAAAATGGTGAAAAGGGTGGAACAGGGGAGATTAGCCAATCTGCCCCTAATATTGGTAAATTAGACGGATATAACACCTATGTTGTGGGCAAATGGCACGTTGGAACAAAATCAGTGCCTGAAAATTATGGCATTAAAGGGCATAATTTTGACGGCTATGGTTACCCCGGTAGTGGTGTGTATAAAAATCTAGTTTTCAACCAGCCGCCTACACATTCCAATCGTTATAAAGCGTGGTTAGACGAAAAAGGGTACGAAGCGCCGACTGTAAGTAATGCCTATTTTGGCGAGAATCCACATTTACGAGTACAAGAGTTATGCGGTTTGCTTTCGGGGAGTCGTGAAGAAACTATTGAGTTTTTTATTATTGATGAAGCCAAACGCTATATTCAAGAATCGCTCAGCGAAGGAAAACCATTTTTTGCGTGGGTAAATTTCTGGGGGCCTCATACCCCTTGTGTCGTGCCAGAACCGTACTATTCTATGTACGATCCCAAAGAGATTGTGCTAGATAAGAGTTTTTTCCAACCCCTTGAAAATAAACCGGGGCATTTCCGCACAATCTCAAAAATGTGGGGAATGTGGGAAGCGAGTGAAGAACGCTGGCGGGAAGTGATCTCAAAATTTTGGGGCTACATCACAATGATTGATGATGCTATCGGCGAACTCTTTACTTTCTTAAAAGAGAATAATTTGTACGATAACACTTTTCTTGTGGCAACAGCGGATCACGGCGATGCAATGGGGGCACACCGAATGATTGAAAAAGGTGAGTTTATGTTTGACACCACCTATAACATTCCATTGATTATCAAAGATCCGCGATCGGATAGAATCAATCAAGAAGATGATAATCTGGTTTACTTACACGATCTTACCTCAACCGTATTTGATATTGCAGGGCAGAACGTGCCTGATGCGTTTCAAGGGGAAACTATTTTACCGATTACCCGTCAACATCAATCCAATCAACGCAAAGGCTTGCTTGGACAGCTTGCAGGGCATTTCGTCTATTTTGAGCAACGAATGTGGCGGCGAAAAGATTATAAATTAGTGTTTAATGCCACTGATTTATGTGAACTCTACGATATTCGTCAAGACCCCGAAGAGATGCACAATCTGTTCTATGATGAAAAGTATCAAGCAATTAAAAAAGAGATGCTCAAAGAGATGCACGCCGAAATGAAGCGGTTAAATGATCCCCTTGAAAATTGGCTCTATCGCATTATTGATGAAGTGTAATTTTGCTTGAAAAAATGACCGCTTGTTTAGCAGACAAGCGGTCAAAAATAATTGAGTTTTTGTAATCCCTTGTAGTAGTAAGGGATTTTTTGTCGTATCAAAACTTTCCACAATAAAGTAAAAAGCGGATTTGCAAATCTCTTCACAAATCCGCCCGTTAGTTGTACTAAGTTAAACGATTATTTCGCTGCTTTTAACTCTTGGTAGTATTTTTCATAGAGTTCAATCGCATCGCCCACATCATCCTGCCATTGGCTTTTTTGTAGCACATCAGAGGTTGGGTAAATCGCTGGATCTTGGGTGATCTCTTTCGGTAACACTTCTAACGCTTTCACATTTGAAGTTGGATAACCGATAGCGAGGGTTAATTTTTCTGCAACAGGGGCACTGAGTAAGTAGTTAATTAATTTATGTGCGCCGTCAGGGTTTTTTGCGGTGCTTGGAATCGCAAGTGTATCAACCCAAAGTACAGGCCCTTCTTTCGGGAATACCATGTTTAATTTCGCACCTTCTTTCTTACCAATGCGAACAGAACCGTTCCATAATTGGCCTACTTCGACTTCACCTGAAATAAAAGAGTTCGCTGGGTTATCTGAGCTAAATGAAAGAATATTTGGGCGTAATTTCAATAACTCTTCATAAGCGGCTTTGATGACGCTTGGATCAGTGGTATTCGGGTTTTGCCCCATTTTTAATAAGGCGATATTGAAGACTTCACGGGCATCATCTAATAATTGGACTTTGCCTTTAAATTCGTCTTTCCATAAGTCACCCCAGCTAGTAAATTCCGAGCCGTTGTAATTAGTCGTATTAAAGGCGATACCTGGTGCACCTAGAAGCTGTGGTAGAGAATATTTATTCCCTTTATCGTAAGGTTTATCTAACCAATCTTTATTGAGTTCTGCTATGACAGGTAATTTACTGTGATCAAGGGGCATTAACATCCCTTCACGGCTCATCTTGGATACAAAGTAGTTACTTGGTGCAATCACATCATAACCACCGTCTTTACCCTGAATTTTCAGTTTGGCGTAAAGTGTTTCGTTAGATTCAAGGCTTGATACGACGACTTTAATCCCCGTATCTTTGGTAAATTGTTCAAGAAGACCTTCTGGCACATATTCTGTCCAAGTATAAAGGTGAACCGTACCATTATCAGCTTGGGCTTCGGGGGCTTTTTTCGCTTCTGCTGTTTTATTTTCATCGTTACAACCTGTTAATGCGGCGGTCACTAAGCCTGCCACAAATAACCCTGCTAGTTTTTTCATTGAAGTTTTCTCCGTAGATAATAAAAAGGAAGCGTTTCCGCTCCAAAATCGCCTTTATGTAAAGACGGGGGGCATTCTAAGCCCCCCCCTATATTTTGCAAGAAATTTATCAGAAAATTGATGTTTTTTTAGACTGTTGAATGCCCGCTACATCATGACCACATCAAATTGGTCTTGGTGGTAGTAAGGTTCGATTTTGATCTCCACTTTTTTGCCTAAAAATACTTCTAATTCGGCTAATAATGCGTGGGATTCCTCGTTGATCAAATACTCTCCGACACTCTTTGCCGCATAAACGACATAGCGTTCCGCACGGTAGAGATGATGAACACGAACAATTTCACGCATAATTTCATAGCAGACGGTTTCTACGGTTTTGATCGTGCCACGCCCTTTGCAGGAAGGGCAGTCGCAACACAAAATGCGTTCAAGGCTTTCTCGGGTGCGTTTGCGGGTCATCTCCACTAAGCCGAGTTGGGTAAAGCCGTTGATATTGGTTTTCACACGGTCGCCTTTTAACGCCTCCCCTAAGGATTCCAACACGCGCTGACGATGCTCTTCTTCCTGCATATCGATAAAATCAATAATGATAATTCCCCCCAAGTTGCGAAGTTGCAGTTGGTGGGCGATAGCTTGTGTGGCTTCGATGTTGGTATTAAAGATGGTATGGGCGAGGTTGCGATGCCCGACAAACGCCCCCGTATTGATGTCAATGGTGGTCATTGCTTCTGTCTGTTCGATAATTAAATACCCCCCAGATTTCAGATCTACCCGTTTATCCAAGGCTTTTTGAATACTGTCTTCAACACGGTAGGTGTCAAAAAGAGGTTGAGTACCAGAATAGAGGGTCACACTGTCGGTGAGTTCGGGCATAAACTCCGAGAGGAACTCTTTAACGTGTTCATAAGTGGTTTTAGAATCAATTTGAATGGCGTTGATATGCGTGCCGACAAAATCCCGCAAAATACGCTGTGCGAGGGCTAATTCGCCGTATAGCATTGAACGAGGTGGATATTTTGCTTTGCGTTCTAATACTTTACGCCAGAGGCGTTTGAGGAAGATAACGTCCTGCTGTAAGCTCACCTCAGACACATCTTCCGAAGCGGTTCGCACAATAAAGCCCCCCAGTTCATCGCAAAATGGTTCAACAAGGGCTTTGAGACGGTTACGTTCCTCTTCACTTTCGATCCGCTGTGATACCCCAACGTGGCTATTTTCGGGCATAAACACCAAATAGCGAGAAGGGAGGGTAATATCTGTGGTTAAGCGCGCGCCTTTGGTGCCGAGGGGATCTTTGACCACCTGCACCACAATATCTTGCCCCTCTCGCACTAATTCGCTGATGTTTTTCACCACAAATTGCTTTTTTTCGTTTTCATCGACACATTCGGTGTGGGAAACGATATCCGATGCGTGCAAAAAAGCCGCTTTTTCTAAGCCAATATCCACAAATGCCGACTGCATCCCCGGCAACACACGCATTACACGTCCTTTATAAATGTTCCCAACAATGCCACGCTTGGTTTCACGCTCTAAATGAAGCTCTTTTAAAATACCGTTTTCCAGCAGCGCCACTCGGGTTTCACTGGGGGTAACATTGACTAATAATTCCACACTATTCATATTGATTCCCACACTTAAAAATTGATTTTGCGAATTTTAGCACTAAAAGAAGCAAAGGGGGCAATGCGTGCAAATTGTGTTAAAAATTCGACCGCTTGTTTTGAGGAATTTTGACTTCATTGACTAATCGGCGAATCAGCTGTGGGCCTTGATAAATCATCCCAGAGTAGAGTTGCAGTAATGAAGCCCCTGCGGTGATTTTGTCTTGGGCGGATTGGGGGAGTGAATCCCACCGCTACCGATAATCGGTATTTTGCCATTCAGTTCCTGTGACAGTTGGCGGATAAGGGCGGTGCTTAACGTATCAAGCGGTTTTCCACTTAATCCCCCTTGTTCATTTGCGTGACGTTGTTGCGTTGGAATAGGGCGAGAAAGGGTGGTATTGCCGGCGATCACGGCATCAATTTGGTAGCGAATCAGGCTATCGGCAACGGCGGCGATTTCATCGGGGCTTAGATCAGGGGCGATTTTCAGCACCAGCGGTTTGTATTCGCCAGCGTGTTGAGTAAGACGTTGCTGTTCTTGTTTAAGTTGTGCCAGTAAGGCATTTAAGGCTTCGCCATATTGGAGCGTGCGGAGGTTTTGCGTATTCGGGGAGGAGATATTAACCGTGATATAGCTGGCGTAAGGATACACTTTGCGTAGGCAGATGAGGTAATCATCAATACTTCGTTCAATCGGGGTGAGGGCATTTTTGCCGATATTGATGCCTAAAATGCCGTCATAACGGGCTTTTTTGACATTTTCGATTAACACATCCACACCGAGATTATTAAAGCCGTTGCGATTGATGATCCCTTCTGATTCCAGTAAGCGAAATTGGCGTGGTTTCGGGTTGCCTTCTTGGGGCAGTGGCGTGACCGTGCCGACCTCAATAAAACCAAAGCCGAGCTTGGCAAAACCGTCAATGGCTTCCCCATTTTTATCAGCCCCGGCGGCTAAACCGATAGGATTTTTGAAGGTCAGCCCCATCACTTCAACAGGTTGATGATGAAGATGGTGAGAAAAAGAAAAGGGCAGTTTGCCGAGCAGTTTGAGGACATGAAGGCTAAGCTGGTGGGCTTGTTCGGTATCCAGCGAAAAAAGCCCTTTTTTGATGATTGAGTACATATTGGCAAATTGTTGTGAAAAAAAGACCGCTTGTTGGGTGTCAATTTCAAGCATAAAAAAGCCCAATCAGTGATTGGGCTTTCCGTTTAGTGGCTAAACATGGCAGAAATGGATTCTTCGTTACTAATACGGCGAATCGCTTCGGCAAGCATGCCCGATAGGGTCAATGTTCGCACCTTATTTAATGCACGAATTTCAGCGGAGAGGGGAATGGTATCGGTAACAATCACTTCATCAAGGGCATCATTGGCAAGATTTTTAGCCGCAGATCCGGAGAAGACGGCGTGAGTAGCATAGGCAAACACACGGCGAGCACCACGCTCTTTTAGGGCTTCAGCGGCTTTCACCAGCGTGCCACCGGTATCGATCATGTCATCCACTAAGATACAATCTCTGTCAGCCACATCGCCGATAATGTGCATAACTTGGGCAACGTTCGCTTTTGGACGGCGTTTGTCGATAATCGCCATATCTGAATCGTTGAGTAATTTCGCAATTGCACGGGCACGCACCACACCACCAATATCAGGGGAAACGACAATCGGATTGGTTAAATCGGTTTTCTTTAAAATATCGTGAATAAGCACCGGTGAGCCAAAAACGTTATCCACCGGCACATCAAAGAAGCCTTGAATCTGTTCGGCGTGGAGATCACAGGTCAGCACACGATCCACGCCAACGCTAGAAAGGAAGTCCGCAACAACTTTGGCAGTAATCGGTACACGGGCAGAACGCACACGGCGATCTTGACGTGCATAACCAAAATAAGGAATTACCGCCGTAATACGACCTGCAGAGGCACGGCGGAGTGCATCAACCATCACAATCAATTCCATCAGATTATCATTTGTTGGCGCACAGGTAGATTGCACAATAAAAATGTCGCCACCGCGCACATTTTCATTAATTTGCACTTGAATTTCTCCATCACTAAAACGACCAACCGTGGCATCACCAAGTGAAGTATATAAGCGTTCAGCAATTCGTTTTGCTAATTCGGGGGTTGCGTTTCCTGCGAAGAGTTTAATATCAGGCATTTCAGAGGACCTCTAAGATAAATTCATTGTTTGGTGTAAGGGAGATTTATTTTGACCTTGTGCCACAAAGCCTTCCACATGGTCAGGTTTGAGAGCAAAGACATGGCGTGCCTCTTCTTCATGGTCAAATTCAGCAAAAATACAGGCACCAGTGCCCGTTAGCCGAGACGGCGCGTATTGTATCAACCAATTGAGGAGATCATCAACCTCTAGATATTGATCTCTTACAATTTTTTCGCAATCGTTTGCCCAAGGGGTGGTGAGTAATTCGGCGAGTTTCCGCTTTGGCGTGTTGCGGGGTAAATCGGGATGATTAAAAATAAGTGCGGTAGAAATCGATACTTTAGGCTTTAAGACGAGATACCACTTCTCCGCCACTGAGCAAGGGGTCAGTTTTTCCCCCACACCTTCGGCAAAGGCGGAAAAGCCTTGCACGAAAATCGGCACATCCGCCCCGAGGGTTAAACCCAATTCAGCCAGTTGGGGCAGGCTAAGCCCCGTTTTCCACAGATGATTTAACGCCACTAAAACGGTAGCCGCGTTAGACGAACCACCGCCTACGCCACCGCCCATCGGCAGGCGTTTTATCAAACCAATGTTTGCCCCTTGGGAACAAGCGGTCTTTTTTTGCAACAATTTTGCTGCGCGGTAGATGAGGTTCTGTTCTTGAGGGACGCCATCAAGGTGATCGAGAAGCGTAATTTCCGAGGAGCGTGTAGGTTCAATCCGGATCTCATCGCCAAAATCTAAAAATTGGAATAGGGTTTGTAATTCGTGATAACCGTCCGCCCGCTTGGCTGTAATGTATAAAAACAAGTTGAGTTTCGCTGGGCTTGGAAAGGGGTAAATCATATTAATAAGCCCACTGGTCAATACGAATTTTCAGTGTTTGTGTGCCGTTTTCAAGGACGATCAGCTTCGGTAAATTCGGCGTGCGATCTTCGTGGTATTCAATAAAACGGGCTTTCCAAATTGCCCCATTGACCGGGTAGTCAAATTGCGAAAGCTGGCGTTTTTCATTCACCACATACTGCCCCTGCTGTTCAGGTTGCCCCTTTACCCAATAGGCAAATTGGTCGATAGGAAAGGACACACCAATAATTTCTTCCATGAGGGCATCAATATCGGCTTCGGTACGGGAACGCCCTTCGCTATCGGAAATGGTCATACCTCGTGCATTGCGTTGTAATTTTAAGGATTTACTCGAGAGGTTAGATGACATTGTAAAGGCGAAATTCGTCGGGGTTTTATATTGCCAATCGAAATGGGAAGAGAAGCGTTCTTCGGGGGAGATATAGCCAAATTGACCTTTGGCGGCGTAAGCGTTGATCTGTTTGAGGCGTTCAAGATGTTGTTGCCATTGGGGATCATTATGGGGAATTTCTACTGCGGGTTTTGCCACTTCCGTTGGGGCATCAAGGACGGAAGTACAGCTCGTTAGGCTTAGGGCAAAGGCTGAACTTAGCATCAGCAATTTAAGGGATTTTTTCATCACGGTTCTCTGTTCAAGAAAGAAAGCCAAAGTATAAAGTAAAGTCGCCGAATGGCAAAGCAAAGTCTAAAAACAAGGGGCGGATTGTGTAAATAGCATCGAATCGCCCCTGTTGATTGCTCAGAGTGCATTAGCGATCTAATTCCGCAATTAACGCCGTGCTTAATTGTGCCTTCTCTTCTTCTGTTAAGGGCATCCCGTTTTGGTGTTGAAGGACGAAAAAATCCTCCACTCGTTCGCCAATGGTGGTGATTTTGGCATCAATTAAATTGAGTTTCTGCTGTTGGAAAAAGTGGCTAATGTGTGCCAATAGCCCTTCACGGTCAAGGGTAAAGACTTCAAAGGCACTTTGATTCGGGTGGAAATGGGGAATCCAGCGTAGCCGTGTTGGGTAGTGAAAAGGCTGAGGCTTACGCGGTTTCGGGCGGAAGGTAAAGGGGGCTTGAGTGCGTAAGCGGTGGTCGAGATCGTGCTGGATCTGCTGACTCCGCACGGTGTTCAACGGCTGACCGTTGCTTTCGGTAATGATAAAACTATCAAATACCAAGCCGTTTTCCCCTGTGATGATCTGCGCATCGTGAATACTGACTTTTTTCTGACTTAGGGTGTGGGCAATCCGGGCAAAAAGTTGGGGCTGATCGCCACAATGGACGAAAATTTCCGTCGCCCCCCTCGCATATTGATTACTAATCAGCACCATTGGCAGTTCAGGTTTTTTGAGGTAGTGCAGGGCGTGCCAAAGCAGTTGTGTTGGGCTATTGCGTACAAAATAACTTTCAGGGCAAGGCTGCCAAAATTGCTGGAGTTGCTGGTGCTGTGCAGGGCTTAAAATCAGTTTGAGCTGTTCAAGGGCTTCCGCCTTGTGATTCTTGCCAAGTTGTTGATAATCAAGGCGAACTTCTTGACCAAGTCGGAGCTGTTGAAGGGTAAATTGATAGAGCTTGGTAAAGAGAGAGCGTTTCCAATCATTCCATAAATTTTCATTCGTGGCACAAATATCGGCAACGGTCAGGCACATCAATGCCTCTAAATGTGTGGCATCCCCGACGGTATGGGCAAATGTTTTGACGATGTCAGGATCGTGAATATCTCGCCGTTGAGCGGTAATGGAGAGGGTTAAATGCTCCGCTACAAGCCAAGCCATAAAGGCTTGCTGATCTGGGGAAAAACCGTGTAATTGGGCAAATTCAGCCATATCCACCGCACCATTTTGGGCGTGATCCCCTTCTCGTCCTTTGGCGATATCGTGAAAGAGCGCCGAGAGGTAGAGAAGGTGTTTATTTTCCATCTTAGGGAACAGTTGGCTACAAAGAGGGTAGCGTTCTCGGCTTGTGGGCTCGAGGAATTGTTCAATTTTCTGCATCACACGGATACTATGTTCATCCACCGTGTAGAGGTGAAAAAGATCGAACTGCATTAAGCCGACAATATTTTTCCACTGGGGAAGATAAGCCGTTAGCACGCCGAGTTGGTGCATGGGAATAATCGCCCGTTCGACCATTTTCGGTTGTTGGAAAATGGCGAGAAAGCGTTGCCGTGCAAGGGGGAATTCACACAGCGGTTGTGCCAAACTTTTTAAAGCAAACCGCAGAGGACGGAGGGTGGAGAGGGCGATTTTTACCCCCTCAAATTGAGTGAGGTGGAAAAAAAGATCCAAAATGCGGTGCGGTTGGCGGGCAAATTGTTGTGGATTTTCACAATGTAACGTATTGCCTCTCAGGTAAAAGCCGTCATCAAGGGGGCGTTTTTCGGCTTTATTTTGCAAAGCGTTAAGCTGTGTTTGCTGAAAACTCTCTAACACAAGTTGGCTAAGTTGGGAAATCGACTGTGTGGCTTGGAAAAACGCCTTCATCATCTTTTCAACAGGTTGATTCCCTTCCCCTGTGTAGCCCAGTTGTTCGCTAAGTTGCAGTTGGCGATCAAATCTCAGGCGGTTATCGTAGCGTTTTAGCTGTAAATGCAGGGCAAAACGCATTTGAAAGAGTAGCCCTTGGGCGTGTTTTAATTCGTGGTATTCCTCGGGGGAGAGTAGCCCTTTCTCAAAGATCTGTTCCACAGAATAGACACCATATTGACGAAGGATAATCCACTGCATTAAATGCAGATCCCGCAACCCACCGGGGCTGTGCTTTAAATCGGGTTCAAGGTTGTAGCTTGTATTGTGATAACGGGCGTAACGGCTGGCTTTTTCTGCCATTTTTGCCGTGAAGAAATCAGAAATAGCCCAAAAATCTGCCTGATAAAGCCGTTCCATCAGTTGTTGCCAAAGGCTTTTGTTACCCGTAATCAGCCGACTTTCAAACAGGTTGGTGGCAACAGAAAGCTCTTCTTTCCCCACGCTCAGGCACTCATCAAGGGTTCGGATGGCAGAGCCTAATTGTAATTTGCAATCCCACAAGAGATTAAACAGTTGGTTGAGTTGCGTGTGGGTTTGTTCATCGAGGGGATTTTCGCAAAGGACAAGAATATCCAGATCCGAGAGGGGGAACATCTCTCTTCGCCCATAGCCCCCCACGGCGATTAAGGCTAAATCGCTGCGTTGATCGAAGCCGAAGGTCTGCCAGAGTTTGAGGAGTAAGCCGTCATAAAATTGGCTACGTTGTAAAATCAGCTGATGGACGTCGTGGTGGGGAAAATCGCTTTTTTGTTGGGCGTTAAAGTGGGCTAATTCGGCTTTGAGGAGATCGGCATTCATAGTACAAGCGGTCGAAAAAAAGGGAAAATTTGTTCGGCAGAAAAATGGGGGCGAATGCCCCCAGCCAAATTATTTGTAGATGATGTCGTTTTTCGGATCGAATTTTGACGCATCAATGACTTTATTCTCTTCAAAGAATGCTTTTAGCATTTCCGCATCAATAAAGCCGGTATTCACGTAACTTGGGTGTTTTTTCATCACTGGGTAGCCATCACCACCTGCGGCACAGTAATCAGGGATAGACACTTTATATTTTTTGCCTAAATCGAGGGCTTTTCCACCGATTTTCACCTCCGACACTTGCTTCGCGCTGCGATCAACGACCATTGAAATTCCAGCAAATTGTGGGTAAGCCCCCATATCTACTTCTTTTAATGCCACAACATTGAGGTAATCAAGAAGTTCTTGTCCGGTGAGATCAATGGTCGCAATCATATTGCCGAACGGTTGTACCGTCAGGATACTTTTATAGGTAACATCGCCCTCATCAATGGAAGCACGTACGCCACCGGAGTTGACGATACCGATATCCGCTTTCACACGTTCCATTTGGGATTGGGCAATTAAACGACCGAGATTGGTTTGGTGGAAGCGGACGATTTCACGATCTCCGACTAATTTCCCCTTCACTTCACCCACTTTTACGCCGAGGAGTTTATCCCCTTCGTCTTGGTATTTTTTCAAGTGGTCATAAACGGCTTTGTCTTCGGCGATTTCATCTTGATAGAGTTTGTATTCGCTCTTACCGTCTGCGAGTTTGATTTTCTGTTTTAAATTCATTGGAATGAGGTGGTAATCCACTAATTTGGTTTCACCATTTTTGAATTCAAAATCAGCACGGCCTAAATATTTCCCCCATTCGCCGGCTTGGACGATCCAAGTGCCATTTTGGAAATCGGGGCGACATTTTTCCGTTGGTTTGTATTTGGCATTGAATGTGCCGTCTTCATTTAAGCAGACGGTATCGTGGGTATGCCCCCCAACGATAACATCAAACGCCCCTTTCTCTAAGGTACGCGCGAGGGAAACATCCCCTGGGGCATTCATACCATGTTGCGCATTGAAATAGTAGCCCATATGGGTTAAGGCGATACGCACGTCCGGTTTCTCTTTTTCGTTGATTTCCGCTAATGTCGCTTTTGCGGTGGCAATCGGGTTGTTGAATACCACGTTGCCGGTGACTTCTGGGTTACCGAGTTTCGCGGTATCTTCGGTGGTTAAGCCTACCACTGCCACTTTTAAGCCCTGTTTGTTGAGTAGGGTGTAAGGTTTAACGAGGGTTTTATCCGTTTTTTTGTTAATCACGTTAGCCGATAAGAACGGGAATTTTGCCCATTTTTCTTGCATATCAAGGACTTGCAACGGAGAGTCAAATTCGTGGTTACCTAAAACTAAGGCTTCCACGCCGAGCATATTTAAGCCTTCTACATCGGGTTTGGCATTTTGCATATCGGATTCAGGCACACCAGTGTTGAAATCCCCTGCGTGGAGGAAGATCACTTCTCCGCCTTTGGCTTCCACTTCTTTACGAATATTGTCAATAGCGGTTTTTTGGGCGGCAAAACCGTATTCGTTTTTGTCATTTTTCCAGAAATGACCGTGGGTATCGTTAATATGTAAGACGGTAAATTTGTAGGTTTTGTCCGCTTCATAAGCCATAGCGGTTGTTGCAGAGAGAAGAGCAACAGAAAGGAGAGTTTTGTTAAATTTCATAAAAGTACCTTTTAAATGATGGCGAAACAACCGCCCTTGGCGAATAGGCTTTGCAAAAAAGCCCAAAAAAAAGACCGCTTGTAAGTCTTATTCTACAAGCGATCCGTTAAAAAAAGAGAATGAGTAACCACGTTAGCCCCATGAGCACCATTGCCATAAACACCGCTGCAGATCCGATATCCTTAGCTCTGCCAGAGAGCTCGTGGTATTCCGATCCAATGCGATCAACCACATTTTCCACGGCACTGTTAAGCAGTTCGACGATAAGCACCAACAAGGCTGTGCCGGTCAGTAGCACTTTTTCGACCGCACCATTGCCAAGGTAAAGTCCAAGGGGCAGGATTACAAGAGCAAGCCAAACTTCTTGACGGAAAGCGGCTTCGTAAATATAGGCGGCTTTTAGGCCTTTCATGGAAAATCCAGCGGCTCGAATAACGCGGTGGAAACTGGCTTTATTTTCAGGTTTCATAGAGTTTAATTAAAGTAAAAATTGGCAGTATTTTACCGAAAATTCTACTAATAAAAAGCCTCTTTTGGCGGTTTTAGTAACAAATTTATCTTTTAACCGAAAAATGCGTATAAAAAGTTAAATTTCCGTAAATTATAAATAGAAATTATCATTTCACTATTCCCAATTAAACTATTCTAGGCTACTCTTTAAGACCTTTTTAGGTGGATAGATGGCTAAGCGGTTTATCTTTTTTATACAGGAAATAATATGAGTACTTCATTAAGTTCAAAAATCCTCGGTGGCAATTTAGTATTACGCATTGCCACGGGGTTAGTGCTAGGCGTGGTTTTAGCATTAATCAGTAAAGAATGGGCGACCTCCGTGGGCGTTTTAGGGCAATTTTTCGTAAAATCGTTACGGGCGATTGCACCGATTTTGGTGTTTATTTTAGTTATTGCTTCGATTGCGAATAAAGAAGTCGGCAGTGATAGCCGCTTAAAACCGATTTTAGTGTTATATCTATTAGGCACATTTTCTGCATCGCTAATTGCGGTTATTTTAAGTTTTATTTTTCCGACAACCTTAGAGCTAGTGGTTAGCCCAGACGGTCTAGCACCGCCACAAGGTGTAGGTGAAGTCTTAAAAACGGTAATTTTTAATGTCGTGGATAACCCATTAAGTGCTATCACTAATGCGAACTTTATCGGTATTCTGGCTTGGTCTATCGGTTTAGGCGTGGCGTTACGTCACGGCGCACCTAGCACGAAATTATTCTTAAATGATATGTCTGATGCGGTGACGGCAGTAGTGAAAGTGGTTATCGCTTTTGCGCCTATTGGCGTATTCGGTTTAGTGGCAGAAACCGTGGCAGTTAATGGTATTAATGCTTTTGAAGGTTACGGTAAATTACTGGCAGTATTACTTGGCTCAATGGCGATTATGGCGTTTATCATTAATCCGTTAATTGTATATAGCAAAATTCGCCGTAATCCATACCCATTAACCTTTACTTGTTTGCGTGAAAGTGGTGTTACTGCATTCTTTACCCGCAGTTCAGCAGCGAATATCCCAGTAAATATGGGCTTAGCAAAACGTTTAGGCTTAAAAGAAGAAATCTATTCTGTGGCGATTCCACTGGGTGCGAATATCAATATGGCAGGGGCGGCGATTACCATTACCGTATTAACCCTTGCTGCCGCTTATACCCAAGGTATTCAGCCGGATTTTGCGACCGCTATTTTATTAAGTTTTGTCGCATCGATTTGTGCCTGTGGTGCATCGGGTGTGGCTGGCGGTTCATTACTGTTAATCCCCTTAGCGTGTAGTTTATTTAACATTCCAAATGATGTGGCAGCCCAAGTCATTGGTGTTGGCTTTATCATTGGGGTGATCCAAGACTCCGCCGAAACGGCATTAAACTCCTCTACGGACGTGCTCTTTACCGCTGCGGTCAGTATGGGTGATGAAAGATAATCTCAGCATTTAGCGTGAAATAGTCAAAGGCAGCCAAAAGGTTGCCTTTATTTTTGTGATCGTCATCGAAAAAACTGCCCCTTTTTCCTCTCTTTTTCTCCCTATTCAGTCGATACTCCTTTTATTTTTGACTAAATCCGATCATGACGCTTGACCGTGCCTGTGGGCTATTTTGCCTTGCCTTGTTACCTATTTTGATCCTGCCACCACAATGGCTTGGTCTCGGGTGGCTTGTAGGGCTATGCTTCTGTTTATTTGTGCCTCGCCATTGGCTTTATGCCGTTGTGGGCTTGTTGGTGATGGTCAGTTATCACAATGTACATCAGTTACGTACCTTCGCAGAAAGTGTGCAGGCAAACAAGCGGTCAGAAAAAGTGGCGATTTTGCACATCCTAAAACAGCAAGATTACCAACGTGCCATCGCACAAAATACCCAAGGTGAGCGTTTTTATTTGAATTGGCAAAGCGACACGCTGTTAGTTCTAAATGGGCGTTATCAAATAGATGCCAAAATCCGCCCAATTTCCGCAAGGTTGAATGAGGGCAATTTTGATCGCCAACGGTGGCTATTTGCCCAGCGTTTAACCCATTTGGCAACGGTCAAGAAAGCTGATTATCTTGGGCAGAATGTAACGTTAAGAACTCAGTGGCTAAACTGTGTCACACATCAAACCGCCGATTTGTCTCATCAAGGCGTGCTATTAGCCTTAGCTTTTGGGGAACGGGCATGGCTGAATGGGGAGAGTTGGAAAAAATTTCAGCAAAGTGCGACTGCCCATTTGATTGCTATTTCAGGGCTACACATTGCCCTCGCTTTTGGGGTGGGGTTTTGGCTTGCCAAGTTGGGGCAGTGGGGAATTTTACGGATCTTTCCAAGTAATTTGTATGGTTTATCCTACCGCTTGCCCCTTGTGGTGGGCTGGCTATTGGCGTTGGGGTATAGCTTTCTTGCAGGCTTTTCTGTGCCGACATTACGGGCAGTAGTGGCGATTAGCCTTGTTCTTGCCTGCCGATTTAGTCGCCGTCACTACACTCCTTGGCAGATGTGGCTAAGGTGCGTAGCGTTGCTCCTTGGCATTGAACCGTTGAATCTGATTTCTGATAGTTTTTGGCTCTCGATTTTAAGCGTAGTAGGGTTGATCTTTTGGTATCAACATTTCCCGTTATCGTTGATTGACGGCGTTTTACAAAAAAAGCAACCCTAAACGGGCGGTGCAAAAAGAGGAAAAAATATGACCGCTTGTTATATCAACTTTGCCATTTACAGCTGGGGATTTTGCTCTGTTTTACCCCCATTCAGATCGCTTTTTTTGAAGGCATTAGCTGGGGATCTTTTTTCGCTAATCTTGTGATTGTGCCTTGGTATAGCTTGCTCGTTGTGCCGTTGATTCTATTGAGTTTATTAACGGATAATCTGTTCCACACTTGGCAATTTGTGGCGGAACTTATCTCCCTTAGCCTTGATTTTTTAACCCTTTTTGAGGGCAGTTGGCAGGGCTTAACGCATAAAATGCAGTATGCCGTGGTGGCGGTGGATTTACTGCTGTTGCTTGTGTTGTATCTCGTTTTACATCTGCGTTTAAGGCAAGACGCTTGGCGTTTGGGGCTTGGGGGAATTGGATTGGCGGTAGTCGGGTTGAGTGGTATTTATTATGGTCTGTTCCATTTTCCCGAAAAACCGAAAATAGAGTGGATTCATTTTGATGTCGGGCAAGGGCTGGCAATGGGCTTTGTCTATGAAGGCGATGACGGAAAAAGAAAAGTAGTGCTGTATGATACTGGCGCAAGTTGGGCTGGTGGGAGTATGGCGGAATTAGAAATTCTGCCCTATTTAAAACGCCACGGCTTGCCTTTGACGGCTATTTTTATTAGCCATGAAGATAACGATCACGCCGGTGGTGTTCTGCCTTTATTACAGGCTTACCCCGAAGTAAGGCTAGTACAATCAGGGCGAAAACAGTATGGCAATCAACCTGTTGAACCTTGTGTAGCAGGGAAAAGATGGCATTTCGGCAGTTTGACATTTAAGGCAATTTACCCCGAAAGCGTTGTTCAACGAGCGAAAAATCGGGATTCTTGCGTTATTATCGGGGAAATTGAGAGAAAGAAGAATAAAGATGAGAAAGCCGAAACATACCGTTTTCTTTTAACGGGAGATAGCGGTATGCGCGAGGAGCGTGAATATGCCCACCAAATCGGCAAACTCGATTTTCTACAAATCGGGCATCATGGGAGTAAAAATAGCACAAGTGAAGCCTTATTACGTTTAACTCGTCCTCAATGGGGCATTATTTCAAGTGGGCGTTGGAACCCGTGGGGAATGCCCCATTTTACCGTCTTATCCCGTTTAAAAACGTGGCAAGTCAGCCCTTTAAAGACGGCGGAGCAGGGTATGATTCGGATTCAATTTTTTGACCATCATTATCAAATTCTCTCCACGCGCACACCGTTTAGCCCTTGGTATCGGGCTTTTGTGCCTTAATTTTCCCTCTATTTTGTTTCACAAGCGGTAGAATTTTACAGAAAATTTGCAAAATGGCGTGCCTTGCTTTATGGTTCGCCCCTTAACGCTTGTAAAGGCAAAATTAACGCTACGCAAACGTTTTCTTTTTTTGTAGAATACACACCGTTTTTTTTATTGAGGTTCTTATGATTGATGCATTTATTCTCGGCATTATTGTTTTTTCATTGTTAGTGAGCTTATGGCGAGGCTTTATTCAAGAGGTGATGTCGTTAGCCGGTTGGGTGGTAGCATTTTTTATTGCGAGTAAATTCTACCCTTATTTAAGTGGTTATTTGTTGCAAGTCGATTCACCGTATTTACAAAATTCTGAATATTTACGTAATGGCGTGGCAGCGGGGATCTTATTCCTCGCGGTAATTATTGTCAGTGCCATTATCAATGCGTTATTAGGGCAGTTAGTGACAAAAACAGGGTTAAGTGGCACAGATCGCGTACTGGGTGCGGCCTTTGGCGTGCTACGCGGTATCTTTATTGTGGCAGCGATTCTGTTCTTCTTAGATACGTTCACGACCTTTAATCAAAGTGAATTATGGAAAGAGTCAAAATTGATTCCTCATTTTGATTTCATTGTGAAGTGGTTTTTTGAGCAACTTCAAGCGAATTCTAGTTTATTAAAATCGACAAATTAAGGGGTTATTATGTGCGGAATTGTCGGCATTATCGGCAACACACCTGTTAATCAGGCAATTTATGATGGGCTGACGCTGTTACAGCACCGTGGGCAAGATGCTGCGGGCATTGTGACGATTGATGATGAAAATCGCTTCCGCTTGCGTAAAGCAAATGGGTTGGTCAGTGATGTGTTTCGCCAAGAGCATATGCTTCGCTTACAAGGCAAGATCGGTATCGGGCATGTGCGTTACCCAACGGCAGGCAGTTCAAGCGTTTCAGAAGCCCAGCCTTTTTATGTGAATTCACCTTATGGCTTAACCCTCGTTCATAATGGGAATTTAACCAATAATGCGGCGCTAAAACAGCTACTCTTTACTTTGGCAAAACGCCATGTGAATACCAATTCGGATTCCGAGTCATTACTGAATATTTTTGCGCACTATCTTGATCAGTATGAACAGTTAAGTGCAGACAATATTTTTGAAACCGTCCGCAAAACCAATGCCATTATCAAAGGCGGTTATGCTTGTTTAGCGATGATCATTGGCCACGGTATGGTGGCATTTCGTGACCCTCACGGTATTCGTCCATTGGTATTAGGTCAGCGTGAAGTGGAAGGCAAAACCGAATATATGTTTGCCTCCGAAAGCGTTGCCCTTGATGTGGTGGGCTTTGATTATGTGCGAGATGTGCAACCCGGTGAAGCCATTTACATTACTTTAGACGGTCAGTTCCATTCGGCAATTTGTACCGAAAATGCCAAACTGAATCCGTGTATTTTTGAGTATGTCTATTTTGCGCGACCGGATTCTGTGATCGATGGCGTGTCTGTTTATGCCGCCCGTGTGCATATGGGGCGTTTCCTTGGTGAGAAAATCGCCAAAGCGTGGGCCGATGTGTTAGATGAAATTGATGTAGTCATCCCAATTCCTGAAACCTCCACGGATATTGCCTTGCAAATTGCGAATGTGCTGAATAAGCCTTATCGCCAAGGTTTTGTGAAAAACCGTTATGTCGCACGCACCTTTATTATGCCAGGGCAAGCACAGCGAAAAAGCTCCGTTCGCCGTAAGCTCAATGCCATTGCGACCGAATTTAAGGGCAAAAATGTGTTGTTAGTGGATGACTCTATCGTCCGTGGCACGACGTCTGAACAGATCGTCGAAATGGCACGTTCTGCCGGGGCGAAAAAAGTTTTCTTTGCCTCGGCTGCGCCAGAAGTGCGTTATCCAAACGTTTATGGAATTGATATGCCAACCTGTGAGGAACTTGTGGCTTATAACCGCAGTGTGGAAGAAGTGGCGGAAATTATCGGCGTGGATCGTTTAATTTTCCAAGATCTCAGTGCTTTATTCCAATCAGTCCAGATGGAAAACCCAGCTATTCACCATTTTGATGCTTCGGTCTTTACCGGGGAGTACATCACCGGTGATGTGGATCAAGCTTATTTGAATGCGATTGCTTGCGCGCGAAATGATAAAGCCAAAGCACGGCAAGCCAAGCAAGCGACTAATTTAGAAATCCATAATGAATAATCTTGCCTCATTAATTAGCCGTTCCGATGAACGGCTTTTTTATGACAAGCGGTCGTTTTTTAGGCGTAATTTGCACCGGCTTTCCCCTTCTTTTTCGTAGGATTTCTTGTGCATTTTTCTCTTCTCTTGGCATAAACGTGCTAGAATCTCGGCATTTTTCAGTAAAAAATTAAGGACATCGTGTGGCAAAACAGAATCTACTGACCGCAACAGGCGAACGGGTAGCGATTGTTGCAGGTCTTCGTAGCCCCTTTGTACATCGTGATACGGGGTTTAAATCCTCCTATGCAACGGATCTTGGCACAATGGTAACGAATGAGTTACTCAGCCGAGTGGCGATAAATCGGCAAGAGATTGAGCAACTTGTTTTTGGGCAAGTGATTCAACAACCGGATATTCCCAATCCTTCCCGAGAAATTGCCTTGGCATTAAATATGCCCTATGTGCAAGCCTATACCTTAAGTAGCTCCTGTTTATCGGGGCTACAAGCGTTAGTCAATGTGGCAGGGAGTATCGTTAGTGGTTCTATTTCCACAGGGATTGCAGGCGGCGTAGATTCTATTTCTAACGCACCATTTAGTATTAGTGCAAGGGTTGTGCATCAATTTAAAGAGATGTGGAAAGCACCTTCCTTAGAAGAAAAATATCACCGTTTTCGCCAACTCTCTTGGCGAGATTTCAAACCCCACGGCGTGAATTTAAAAGATTATATGACGCAGATGTCCGTGGCGGAAATCTCCGAACAGATGGCACAGCAATACCATATCAACCGTGAAGCGCAAGATGAATACGCGCGCCAATCACACATTAAAGCCCAAAATGCGTGGAAATTAGGCTTATTAAAAAATGAAGTGATGCCGTCCTTTCCTCGACCTTATACTGACTTTGTTATTTCTGATACGCTCATTCCTGCAGCCGCCAAACCCGCTTATTATGAGCGTGCCACCCCGATTATGAGTAAAAATTACGCCACAGTGACCAGTGCCAATATGCCCTTAGCGGTTGATGGTGCGGCAACGGTGTTGTTAATGCGAGAAAATCGTGCCAAAGAGTTAGGTTTAAGCCCGTTAGGATACATTAAAAGCTATGCCATTACCGGCAATGATATTTGGCAAAATATGTTTATGGGAGCAACTGTGGCAAGCCATTTAGCCTTAGAACGGGCGAATCTTCAGTTACAGGATGTGGATTTCATCGATATTCACGAAACTTCCGCAAGCCAAATGCTGGTGAATCAACAACTTTTTGCTTCTAATGAGTTTGCAAAAAATCAACTAAATCGCACCGCTTGTTTAGGGGAAATTGACCCTGAAAAACTCAACCATTTAGGCGGTTCGATTGCCTTTGGGAACCCTCGGGCCGCAACGAGCTTGCGGATTTTAATTCAATCTCTCAATGCCTTAAAACGCCAAGGGGGCGGTTTATCCCTTGTGGCTTCTAGCGGTTTAGGTGGGCTTGGGGCAGCAATGGTATTAGAAAGTGAATAAGGAACAGTTTATGATAGAACAACGGGAAGTCGCATCGACCTTTCAAGTCGAAATTGATGAGAACCGCATTGCGATAATGCGGATTGATGCCCCCAATTCCCCGGATAACTGGCTACCGAATAGCTTTGTTGACGATCTGCGTGATGCGATTGGCACAATTATTTACCAACAAGCTCGGGGTGTCATTTTAGTATCAAATAAGCCGAAATCCTTTATTAAAGGCTATAAATTAGACGGTTTAAGAGGAAAAAGCGAGAGCGAACTCACGGCATTTTCTCATCATGCTCAGCTGGTGATGCGGGAAATTAACTCCCTGAATATGCCCGTGGTGGCAGTCATTAACGGCGATTGTTTCGGCTTAGGGTTGGAATTGGCATTGGCGTGTGATTACCGTATTGCAAGTGAAGAGAGTGATACCCGTTTTGCCATGCCTCAAATTCGTTCGGGTATTTTGCCCTTTGCGGGGGGAACACAACGGTTACCGCGTTTAATCGGCTTACCTAAAGCCTGTACGATGATTCTCTCTGGACAAAAAATTCGGGCAGAGGAGGCGTACAACATTGGCTTAGTGGATAAACTGATCCCCGCCAGTAACTTATTTGAAACCGCGTATAATTTGTTGCTGAATAATCAAGTGCAAAAAATTGACCATAAACGCCCCCTTGATCGCTTTAAAAAATGGCGAAAACAGCTTGAAGGCACGCCGTTTATTCGGGGCAAATACCTCGACCATATCGAAAATCGAGTGTGGGATAAAGCCTTTGGTAACTATCCTGCCGTACCAACGTTACTCACCTTGCTAAAAGAACCGCATTTCAAAGCCGGTTTAGCCTTAGAACAAGAGGCGTTGGTGTCTTTATTCCAAACAGAAGAAGCCCAAGTGTTGGTTGATCTTAAACAGACCGAACGGGCAATGAAAGATCAGTATCAGCACCTTGGCAATGTGCAAGATGTGCAACAAGTCACCGTGCTAGGCAGTGGTTTTATGGGGGCAGGAATTGCTTATTTGACGGCAAATAATGCGCAAATTCCGGTGCGGATTAAAGATATTCATCCCGCAGAAATCCAAAAAGCATTAAATACCTGCTATCAACTCATGGAAAAAGCGGTGCAGAATAAGGCGTTAAGCCACGGGGAAATGATTCAACGAATGAATTTAATCACCGGTGGCGATCGCCTTGTGGCGGCACAATCCACCGATTTTATTGTTGAAGCGGTGTATGAAAACCTCGCCTTAAAACAGCAAATGGTGCAAGAGAGTGAGTGTTACTACGGCGAGAAAACAATTTTCGCCACGAATACCTCCACCTTAGCGGTGCGTGATATTGCCGCCAAAGCCAAACGCCCTGAAAATGTGATCGGCTTTCACTATTTTAGCCCAGTGACGAAACGTGCCCTTGTGGAGATTATTCCCCACGAAAACACGAGCCAAAAGGCGATTGCCACGGCGGTACATTTTGCTATTCAGCAAGGCAAAGTGCCGATTTTAGTCGCTGATCAGGAAGGCTTTTTCATTAACCGTATTCTCACACCTTACTTATTAGAGGCGATTGAGTGCCTAGTAGAAGGGGAGAGTATTGAATTTATCGACCGCTCCCTCCAAGAGTTCGGCTTTAAGCGTGGGCCTTTAGCGATGATTGATGATATTGGCTTAGATGTATTAGTGAAATCAAATCCCGCTATGGTCGCTGAACTGGGTGAGCGGTTTACATTGCCTAAAAGCGTAGAACACTTGATCACCAATGATCGTAAAGGACGCAAAAATAAACGGGGCTTCTATCTTTATGATTCCAAAGGCAAACGCACTCAGGAAGATAAAAGTATTTACCATGTCATGGAAACGATCATTCATAATGATTTAGAGGGAGAAGATATTGCCCGCCGTTGTGTCTTGCGAATGCTCAACGAAGCCTGTTGGTGCTTGCAAGATAACATTATTCGTTCCACGGATGAAGGGAATGTGGCATCGGTGTTGGGAGTTGATTTCCCTGATTTCCGTGGCGGTATTTATGCCTATATTGAGAAAATTGGAGCGAAAGAGATCTTGCGCCAATTACACCTTCATAGCCAACGTTATGGAGAGCGCTTTACGCCCTGTGATTGGCTAGTTAAACAAGCAGATAAACATTAACAAGCGGTCAAATTTTTATCAGAATTTGTCGTCTAATTTATAAGAGGAAATTAATAATGAAATTAACAAAAATCGCACTTTCAGTGCTAGTCGTTGCGGGTGTCGCTGTTGGTGCGGGGAGTTGGTACACGGGTAAGCAAGTGGAAGCGCGTTATCAAGAGATGATTGACTCAACAAATCAACGCTTGCAAACATTCAATGGCTATGAGGCTAAAGCACAAATCAAAGAGGTGAAATTAACTCGCCATTTGTTTAGTACCGATGCTTCTTATATTTTCGAAGTGGCACTGCCAGAGGGAAGTTACCAATTTAAAGGGAATGACACCCTTTACCACGGTCCACTGCCATTGAATCGTCTGCGTGAAGGGAATCTGAAACCAGTGTTGATGTCGATGGATAATCACATCACCTTGCCCGCTGAGTTTGCTACTAAGATTGTAGCTACTGAACCATTCAAAGGGCAGAGTACGCTTACCTATGGTGGGAAAATGGAAGGTGAATTTGCGATTCCCGCTTTTACTATTGAAGATAACGGGCTGAAAAGTCGCGCAATGAAAATTAAGTTGGCAGATTTTGACCCGAAAACCTACGCCTTCAAAACCGAGATTGATCAGATTGATCTCGCGGATAATAATGGCGAACAGATGAGAGTTGAAGGGCTGAAATATGAGTCAAAACCCGTTGCCACCATCGATTATCCCCACCTCGGCTTAGGTCATTATGACCTTAAAGCCAATAAATTTTCTTTTAGCTCAAAACAGAGCCAGTTAGCGTTTAATATTCAAGATCTGCAAGTAAAAAGTGAAGGGGAAGTAAAAAGCGAGCGTTTATTATCCAACGGCGAGTTTATTGGGGATCTGACGCTTGTTAGCCAAAAAGAATGCAAGGAAATCAAACTCGGTAAATTCAAAAGTGAGATGAAATTTGATCTTGATGCTAGAAGCACGAATGAACTCACTGAAAAAATGTCAAAATCTGATAACTTAACGAATGAAGAGGTGATGCCTTTATTATTGAAAATATTAAATAAAGCACCGAAATTGCCGAAAAGCGAGTTTAGCCTTGAAAATAAAAAAGGCAAAAGCGCGCTTTCGTTAGTGCTAAATTTAAAAGAAGGTAACGTAGAGCAAGTAAATAGCGTGCAAAAAGCCCTTGATCTATTAAGTGACTCTTCTCTCAATGTAAAGGTTGATTTGGCTTTCACCGAACAGCTATTAACCCAATTTGCCCTTTCTGATGGCTTAAACCCAGAAGAAGCAACCACCCAAGCGAAAGCACGGATGGCAGAGTTTGTCGGCATGCTTAAACAAGCTAGGGATTATGTTGTGGTCAATAATACCGATGCAAGTGTGACCTTAAAGGCTGAAAATGGCAAAATGACTTTGAACGGACGTGAAGTATCCAATGAAGAGATTGAAAGCGTACTCTTTATGTTAATGATGATGGGTGTCATGGGAAGCGGACAATAATTCCCTTTACCCAAAGCAAAAAGTGCTAAAAATCAGACCGCTTGTATTCAACTACAAGCGGTTTTTTATCGAATATTTGCCGTTTGGCGGATAAAAAAATCCCCATACAAAAGGCGTATGGGGATGAGGTCTTACCTAAGGAATGAAAAAAACTTGCTAGCATTTGCGTAACGTGAAGTCAGACTGGTGAATTCTGATTAAGTTCAAAAAAATTTGATATTTATCCTTCACAATCGCAGTTTAACTTTCAAAAAGGGCGATTTTTTGCTATAAAGTGCAACGTTTTTATCATTAACTTCCCATAGGAGCAATTTATGGAATTAGTCTTTATCCGCCACGGTTTTAGCGAATGGAATGCTAAAAATTTATTCACTGGTTGGCGTGATGTGAACTTAACAGAACGTGGTATTGAAGAAGCCAAATCTGCGGGTAAAAAATTACTTGAAGCAGGCTATGAATTTGATATCGCATTCACTTCTGTACTAACTCGTGCAATCAAAACCTGTAATATCGTGTTAGAAGAGTCTAACCAACTTTGGATTCCACAAGTGAAAAACTGGCGTTTAAATGAGCGTCACTACGGTGCATTACAAGGTTTAGATAAAAAAGAGACCGCTGAAAAATATGGTGATGAGCAAGTGCATATTTGGCGTCGTTCTTATGATATTTCTCCACCGGATCTTGACCCAGCGGATCCAAATTCTGCCCATAACGACCGCCGTTATGCGCATTTACCAAGTGATGTGGTGCCAAATGCAGAGAACTTAAAAATTACCCTTGAGCGTGTATTACCATTCTGGGAAGATCAAATTGCCCCAGCATTACTTTCAGGCAAACGTGTGCTTGTCACTGCCCACGGTAACTCACTCCGTGCCTTAGCGAAACACATTATCGGCATTTCTGATGCAGATATTATGGATTTTGAAATCCCAACCGGTCAGCCGTTAGTGTTAAAACTCGATGACAAATTAAATTTTGTTGAGAAATTTTATCTATAACTACTTTGGGGGAAGAAACGCCCCCAAATTTTTATTTTGGTTATCATAAATAAGGAGCTTAAAATGACCAACCAACCAACCAACCAACCAACCAACCAACCAACCAACCAACCAACCAAAATAGTGTAACGATTGATTCAACAATCTATAAACTTTCTTGGGAATCTTATCTTCGCCTTATCGCTATTTTTCTTGTTGTTTTACTTTTCTTAGTCGTTTTTACTTTCAGTAATAAATCTAACTCTCCCTATTTTTGGGTTTTCTTAGCCATTGATGTGTTATGGAGCGCATTTTTTATTGTTCGCCTTTTAGAACGTTTGGTATTCAAAGTTTATCTTGACGATCAGGGCGTTTGGGTCTATTCGGGTATTTTCCCTTGGAATAAAGGAAGTTATGGTATTAACTGGCGAGATATTAGCGGAGCAAGCTATCGAACTGGTTTTTTAAGTTGGGTATTAAAATCTTATACAATTCGAGTTGAACACCGCTATACCAAATCAAGCGAATTACTCCTAAGTAATATCCGCTATGGCGATCAACTTGTTCAAAATATTAACCAAATTGTCAATGAAAAGGGGCTATACTAAATTTGTATCGACTTAATTTAGCTAAAACAAGCGGTCTTTTTTTGCAAATTATGTGAAATATAGTTATACTTCGTCCCCTGAGTTGGTTAGGCAATCGCTGGTTTATTGAAGCCTTTAACTTCGCGTAAGCGTAAACTAGGGGACAAGTAAACGAGAGGAAAGTCCGAGCTACACAGGGCAGAGTGCCAGATAACGTCTGGGAGGCGCGAGCCTACGACTAGTGCAACAGAGAGCAGACCGCCAGTTTCGGCTGGTAAGGGTGAAAGGGTGCGGTAAGAGCGCACCGCGTGGCTGGTAACAGTTCACGGCACGGTAAACTCCACTCGTAGCAAGACCAAATAGGAACTCAATGGGTGTGCCCGCTCAGAGTTCGGGTAGGTTGCTTGAACTTGTGTGCAAATGCAAGTCTAGATGAATGATTGTCCACGACAGAACTCGGCTTATCGACCAACTCACCTTTTTCTAAGTACCGCTTTTGATCTGACCCCAAAAAGTTAGACGACTTTAATTTAAGGACTGAGCTCGGTATTCCACAGGACTCAGTCCTTTTAGCTTACTCTGAATACGTTTATTGTTGTAGTAATAAAGGTATTCGTGGAGTCTATTCTCCAGTTGCTCGAAGGTATCAAATTGTTCATCAACACCGCATTCTGTTTTCAACCGCCCAAAAAAACTTTCCATCGCCGCATTATCCAAGCAATTTCCCTTTCTTGACATACTTTGCTGAATGCCATTTTCTTTGAGCAGATTTTGATACCCTCTCATTTGATATTGCCAACCTTGATCGGAATGAAGAATTGGGTGTTCGCCATTCAGTTTAGTCATCGCTTGATGGTAAAAGAAGGTACTCCGCTTTAAATCAAGCAAATTAAGCAAGATGTCGAGCGGAAAATCCCCCCTTAACGCGTTGACGATTTCGGTTTTTTCGCCATTTTTTGTTGGTTTAACTCCCGCAACTTTTTTAGCACAGCCACCTCCGCTTCAAGCTCTAAAATACGATAACGTAAGCGTTCTTCTTCGGTTTTAAACGTAGGCATTTTAGGGGATTTCGATTTCATCACGGGACGACCTTTGGGTTTGGGTAATAATCCGTTTATACCTTGTTTTTCAAAGGCTTGCAACCATTGGCTAATGATACCCGAATTGGCAATGTCAAAATGAAGGCAAGCCGATTCTGCAGAAAATTGCCTATTTATGACCGCTTGTACCACCGATAATTTGAACTCAGGCGAATAGGCTTGTTTTTTACCTCGCACCGCCAAGCCAGGGAAACCATAACGATTAAATTGGGCAATCCAACGGTTTAATATTCTCTCGTTAAGATGAAAATGTTGGCGAGTGAATGACCGATTTTTATGGTGTTGAAGATAAAATTCGATCACCTGTTGTTTGAAAAGTGAATTGTATTTAGTCATAAAAATCTGCCCCTTAGTTAGTTGTTTAGTCCAACTTTTGGGGGGCAGATCAAAGCTCAAACTTCAAGGCTTTGTTAAACTACACTATTGTTACCTTATTTTGCTTGGGTTAATTTCGTGTGGCTTGTGATTAAATTACGGTAATCTGGAATGTGGTTAGAGAACAATGCACCTAAACCTTCAATATCATTTCGCCAGTCACGGTGTAATTCACAAGCTGCACCGAACCACGTCATCATCTGCACGCCAGCCACTTGCATACGACTCCACGCCGCATCCCGCGTCATGGCGTTGAATGTACCTGAAGCATCGGCAATCACGAACACATCAAAGCCTTCTTCAATCGCAGAAAGGGCAGGGAATGCCACACACACTTCCGTCACGACGCCTGCAATAATGAGCTGTTTTTTGCCTGTTGCTTTAACCGCTTTGACAAAATCTTCGTTATCCCATGCATTGATATTACCCGGGCGTGCGATATAAGGCGCATCAGGGAACATTTCAACTAACTCAGGCACTAATGGGCCGTTTGGACCTTCTTCAAAAGAGGTGGTTAAAATGGTTGGAAGCTTGAAGTATTTCGCGAGATCAGCGGTTGCGAGGACATTGTTTTTGAATTTATCGGGGTCAATATCACGCACGAGGGAGAGTAAGCCAGTTTGGTGATCCACGAGGAGCATTGCCGCATCGTTTTTATCTAAACGAACATATTTTTTAGTCATTTGCTTTCCTTTAAAAAATAAACAAGAAGTATTGTGCTATAAAGCGCGGGCATTGTAGCTTGTTAAAACCAATTTGCTAGTGCCAATAATGAAACAGGCTGTTCCATTATTCAATGTTTATTAATGCGAATTGATCCGCTAGATAATCTAGTAATAGCGCTACCGCAGGCAGCATTCCTCGCCGTGAAGGATAAGCCGCATGAATTTTACCTTGTTCCATTCGCCAGCCTTGGGGCAAAACTTCAATTAAATCCCCCCGAGCAAGTTCGTTTTTTACACAAACATAGGGAATAGCAACAATACCAATGCTATTTAAGGTCGCTTCGGTGAGTAGATAGAGATTTTCTGTGGAAAGTGAAGGATCATGGTGGATTTTCTGTATCTGCTGGCTTTCATCATGATAAAAAAGCCAGAAATGCTCCGCCGTTTGCCCACTTAAACTTGGGTATTGTGCGAGATCGGCGAGGGTTTCAACGGGTTTTGCCACCAAATTAGGGTTAGCGACTAACACTAATCGAGAATCCATAAAGGTTTTTACCACTAAATCGCTATTGGGTAGTGGGAAGGGGCGAACACGGATAGCAAAATCCAATCTTTCTTGCACCACATCAACACGGCGATTGGTATTTTCGACATGAATTTTGACCTTAGGGTAGCGTTGCATAAAAGCCACCACCATTTTGCCCACAAACATATCCATCAACTCTTTTGGGCAACTAAACCGCACCATTCCCTGTGGCTCACTGCTATGTTGATCAATAAGCTCTTGTGCCGCTTCGGCTTCTGTGGCTAAGGCGACGCAGTGGCGGTAGTAAAGCTCGCCAATATGGGTGATTTTAAATTGGTAGGTATTACGTTGGATCAACTTAACCCCTAAACGCTGTTCAAGTTTCGCTATTCGGCGACTAATAGTTGCCTTAGAGATATTTAATTTACGGCTAGCGGCACTAAACCCATGGGCATCGACCACTTGGGCAAAGA
The DNA here is from genome assembly GCA_023101485.1 of Pasteurellaceae bacterium Macca. Taxonomy (GTDB): domain Bacteria; phylum Pseudomonadota; class Gammaproteobacteria; order Enterobacterales; family Pasteurellaceae; genus LVZB01. Next base: position 80,898 of record LVZB01000030.1, read on the forward strand.
GATAGAGTTCGTTTAAATCAATACAGTATTGCTGGTTCATCGCGGTTTTACAGAGATAGCTGTTTCAAAATTGGAACAGAGTGGTCAAAATTAGGTACTATTTGAGCTGACTGTTTTATTTTATACTAATTTCGCTTTTGAGTACTAGTGCGAAATTAAGGGCTGGTAATCAAAGCATTATGTTTATTTTATCAATTTTATGAATAAGGAAAAGCAAATGAGCCAACCTGCAAACTTTAACGGTGCAATTCCTCGCATCGATCCAGAAAATGCCGTGATGTTATTAATTGACCACCAAAGTGGTTTATTTAATACCGTTCGTGATATTCCTCTTTTAGAACTACGTGCAAATGCTACCACATTAGCCAAAGTAGCCACATTGGCAAAAATGCCTGTGATTACTACAGCCTCTGTACCACAAGGTCCAAATGGTCCGCTTATCCCAGAGATTCACAAATATGCCCCTCACGCACAATATGTTGCACGCACAGGGCAAATTAACTCTTGGGATAACCCTGATTTTGTTGCCGCCGTTAAAGCTACGGGCAAAAAACAACTCATTATTGCGGGTACAATTACAAGCGTTTGCATGGCTTTCCCAGCCATTTCTGCGATTGCCGAAGGCTACCAAGTTTTTGTCGTGATTGACGCTTCGGGTACTTATTCTAAAATGGCACAAGAAATCACCCTTGCTCGTGTCGTACAAGCAGGTGCAGTACCAATGGATACCGCTGCCGTTTGTTCAGAAATTCAAGGCACTTGGAATCGCCCTGATGCACAAGAATGGGCTGATGCGTACAGTGCCGTGTTCCCAGAATATCAACTTTTAATCGAAAGTTATTTAAAAGCACGTGAAGTAGAACACAATCACGAACTTTTAGATTCTGAGAAGTAATCCCACAGTCGCCCCATCATTTGGGGCGATTTTATATCCGATAAAACGGATTCCCCTTCAATTTCATCATTTCATAATGACCAATGGCGAATAACGATGTTACGCGATTAAGCACATATTGATGCTAAAATGGCAAGCATAATTTATTCACGGAGGTTTGATGAAACTCGATCTTTTTTCCCAGTGGTATCAACAGGCAAAATCGGCGGTGGTGAGCCGTCCTGTCGAAATTTTGCTTATTACGCTTTTTTCCTTACCGCTAATGTGGCTCTCGCTAGATAGCCACGATTATTTTAAATATTGGCTATTTACGCCTTTCTATTTTGTGGTGAGCTATTTAACTCGCCCTTGGAAAATACCCTACGGGCTTTCGCTATTTTTGCCGTTATTGGGGTCAGCGTGGATCGCTTTTTCCGATTTGCCATTTGAAAGCTATTTTGAATTTCCAGCCTATTGGGGCGGATTATTGATTGCGTTTGTCACCCTATGTGCTTTTCCTTTTGAAAAGGATAATCATCGCTTTGTCCTCCGTGCTTTTTATACCGTTTTCCACGGGATATATGCTTATCTGCTGAATTGGGTCATTATTGGCATTTTAAGCGTGCTATTATTCAGCTTTGAAGCACTCTTTGATCTCGCTTTTCACGGAGAAACTTATCCTCGCCTTATCTTATTTAGCCATTTTACTTTCTTCCCATTGTTGCTTTTAATTTTCCAACAGCGAAATCAAGAAATGGGCATTTCAAGCCTGTTATTTGACACTATCCAGCATTTCATTTTCTCCCTTGCCTTGATGATCTACACCCTGATTCTCTTTCTCTATACGGGGAAAATTATCGTCTTAGGCGAATTGCCGAAAGGGATTATTGCAACCATGGTGATACCTTATTTAATCAGCGGTTTGGTGATCTATGCGTTGCAAATACTGTGTGAAAAACCACGTTGGGCAGGCTTTTTCCGCTTATTCCCTTACTTCGCCCTCGTGCCGTTAGGGCTATTTGCGATCAGTATTGAACAACGTGTCGCCCAATATGGTTTAACCGTTGAGCGTGTCTACCTCATTGCCCTCGGGGTGATGTTAGCCCTCTGTTATGGGGTGCTATGGTGGAAAAGGTTACGCCAATTCCGCTATTGGGCGGTGGTGATTATCACGGGCGTTAGCTTAATAACGATGATTCTCTCCCCTGAAAAAATCGCCTATCAAAATCAAGAGGGGCGTTTTATTGCGTTACTGGATGAGATGAAATTACTCAATTCAGAGGGAAAAATCCGCAGTGATTTCCAACCTGACATGGCGTTAAAAAAGATCACCATGGCACAATTTCAGCAGTATGAAAAACTGATGAAAATGGCAAGTTACCTAAACACTCGTCTTTCAATGATAGAAGAAGAGGAGAGTCAAATCCTTGAGCAGAAAATGGTGGCGCGATACGGTGAAGGGATAAAGCGAATTTTAGGATTATCTTTTAATGACTATGAGCAAGTTATTGAGTATGAAGGGAAAAAGATTGTGCCATTCGATAAGAAGGATAGCAATATGGCGGTGACGGCAGAATTGACCCCGTCAAATGAGGACAATACTCAAGCACACTTGGCAGGAAGATTTATCTTCCACCAATCCGAAATCGCGCCAGATAGGGTCTATGATATTCAGCATTACAAAAAGTTTGTGCGTTTGAGCAAAGTCATTCCGGTTATTCCTCATCAGCCTTTTTGTTACACCGTTGAGGAGGCAAATTTCTGTCTTTCTTTAGAGGATAGACTCCACCAAATTTTTAAAGCCCATCAGTTAGATCCAAGGGTAAAACAGCCCTATGAAGTCTTGTTGGGCTTGACCAAAGAGGTGTTGCTAATGCTTGATACGGATAACGGTAATTTACTGTCTTTTAGCCATATTCGTATTGAATATGATGAGGCGAAAGGCTACTACATTTCAGATACCAGCGGTTTGGACGCGGTTTTTGTGAAATAAGCGCAAAGACAAGCGGTCAAATTTTTTCACTTTTTTGCACGCTTCCCCCAAAAGTAGCTAAAAGGGGGCTAATGGGTGAGAAAGCAAAATGATCACAAAATTCGACCGCTTGTTGGGGATAAAAAAGTCGGCTAAATGCCGACTTTTTACGTTGAAAGGGGAGGATTATTTCAGGTTATAGAGTTTGCCTGAATCCACCATTAACTCCGCCACCTTCGGTTGGTTGCAAAGCTGAGTTTCGCTCATTGGCTCAATATTCCAAATCTCTTTGGCGTAATCGAGGACGGAGCGATCCGAGGAGAAATACCCCATATTCGCAATATTGATAATGGCAGAGCGTGTCCATGCTTTCTTATTTTGGAAGTAGTGGGCAACTTTCTCTTGGGCTTCCACATAGGCACGGAAATCTGCACAGGCTTGATAATAATCCCCCGAAGAGAGAATTAAATCTTGGTAGCGGTATGGGTCATCTGGGGAGAAATGCCCATTTAAGATCTGAGAAATCGCGAGGTTTAATTCGCCGTCTGTTTCATAGTAGCTGTAAGGCGAATAGCCGTGACGACGTAACTCTTCAACTTGTTCCACTGTATTGCCGAAGATGAAAATATTATCACGTCCGACACGGTCTAAAATCTCCACATTTGCGCCGTCTAATGTGCCAATTGTTAATGCACCATTAAGGGCAAATTTCATATTAGACGTACCAGAGGCTTCTGTGCCAGCGAGGGAAATTTGTTCCGAAATGTCCGCCGCAGGGATGATCAGTTGAGCAAGGCTGACGCTGTAATTCGGGATAAAGACCACTTTAATTAAATCACGAATGCGAGGATCGTTGTTGATCACCTTCGCCACATCGTTAATCAAGCGAATGACTTTTTTCGCCGCATAATAAGCACTGGCGGCTTTACCAGCAAAGAGGAATACGCGGGGTTGCCAATCGCCATTTGGATTTTTTAAGATGCGGTTATACAGGGCGATAATGTGTAACACGTTCAGTTGTTGGCGTTTGTATTTGTGAATACGTTTGATCTGGACGTCAAAAATCGCTTCTGGATTGAGCGTGATCCCTTGAGTTTGTTGGATATAATCGGCGAGTTTGCGTTTATTTTCCACTTTCACTGCCGCAATTTCAGCTTGTACTTCAGCGTTATCGGCAAAGGTATTGAGCTTTTCAAGCTGGGTTAATTCTGTTCGCCACGTTTTACCGATATATTTATCTAAAATGCTAGTTAAACCCGGGTTAGCAATTTGAATCCAACGGCGTGGGGTGACGCCATTGGTCACATTGGTAAAGCGATCTGGATAGATACGCGCAAAATCAGCAAAAATAGATTCCACCATTAAATCTGAGTGGATTTTGGCAACGCCATTCACTTTTCCTGAGGCGATTACTGCTAACCATGCCATGCGGATACGGCGTTCACCAGATTCATCAATAATAGATACACGACGAATCAATTCATCATCAGTGGGGAATTTTTCCCGCACTTCTTGTAAGAACCAGTCGTTGATCTCAAAAATAATTTGTAGATGACGGGGTAAAACACGGGCAACCATTTCCACCGGCCACGTTTCTAGGGCTTCACTCATTAAGGTGTGATTGGTGTAGAAGAAGGTTTTGCGTGTCGTGTGCCACGCTTGTTCCCAGCTATATCCTTTATCATCAATTAAGATACGCATCAATTCAGGAATAGCGAGGGTAGGGTGGGTGTCGTTAAGATGAATCGCCACTTTGTCAGCAAGATTCAAGCAAGACCCTGATTCCACTTCGTGACGGCGGATAATATCTTGTACGGAAGCCGAACAGAGGAAATATTCTTGTCTTAAACGCAATTCACGCCCGTTATAGGTGGAATCATCAGGGTAGAGAACCCGAGAAACATTCTCCGAGCTGTTTTGTTGGCTCATTGCAGAGAAATAATCGCCTCGGTTGAAATCTGCTAAGCCAAATACTTTTTCGCCAGCATGAGCAGACCATAAACGGAGGCTATTCGTTGCCGCGGTTTCAAAGCCAGGGACTAATTGGTCGTGGGCTTGGGCGAGGATCTCTTCATCGGCTTGCCACACCGTTTTTTTACCCTCTTGCCATGTTTTTCCACCAAAACGGATTGGGAAACATTTACTGGCTCGGGTATATGGCCAAGCAAATTCTTTATCTAACCAATAATCCGGATGCTCAACCTGTTCGCCATTTTTGATCTCTTGGCGGAACATGCCGTATTCATAACGAATACCGTAACCAATCGCTGGGATTTTCATTGCCGCAAGGCTATCCATATAACAAGCGGCTAAACGCCCTAAACCGCCGTTACCTAAACCCGGGTCGCCCTCTTCATTGATAATATCTTCCAGATCTAAACCCAACTCATCAAAAGCGGCGCTCATGAGTTCATACACGCCTTCGGCGATCATCGCATTACTGAAGGTTCTCCCCATTAAAAATTCCATAGAGAGATAATAAACACGGCGACTGGTATTGGCAGCTTGGCTACGGCGAGTTTGTAACCACGATTCGGTTGAGAGATCCCGAACAACCCGAAGGGCGGCATTTAACCAGTTACGTTTGCTCGCTTCACGGGGTTCTACACCTAAGGCAAAGACGAGTTTATGCAAAATCGCTTTTTTAGCATCTTGAATATGCTCAGGGCTAAGATGAATGGTTGGCTGAGTGTTTGCCATTGATTACTCCTAAGACAGATTTGTAATTTAAAGAAAAAAACGCTCGCATTTTACCTTAAATCTGATTTCAAATTCAGCGAATTAGACAAAAATTACGTTGATTGACGAAAATATGCTACGGGCTTTACGGAGATCATTTTTTTCCAAAATTAGGATTGATTTTTAACGAAAAATGCTTAGAATGCGCTTTCGGCTTTTTGCCGTGAAATTAAAGGGAAATAGCTGGGTCGCCTGCTATTTTTAGATTAACAAAGAACCGTCAAGGTTCTCTTTTTATGAGAAACTCACCATGTCATTCAAATTTGAAGCTGAAGTTCGTTCTGCGCAAGGTAAGGGTGCGAGCCGCCGCCTGCGTCACAATGGTCAAGTGCCTGCAATCATCTACGGTGGTAACGCAGAGCCAGTATCTATCATCTTAGATCACGATAAAGTGAATAACGCACAAGTCCACGATGCGTTCTATAACGAAGTTTTAACTATCGTTGTAGCGGGTAAAGAAGAGCAAGTTAAAGTACAAGCGATTCAACGTCACCCAACTAAACCAAAATTAGTTCACTTAGATTTTAAACGCGTGTAATTTTGCTTTAAACGCATTTTTCATCGAAACTATCTGTATTATAAAGCTCTCTAAATGAAAATTTAGGGAGCTTTTTCATTGCGTTGTATTATGAAAGCCAATCTTGATGGATTTCAATAAAGATCAGTAATTTTTATTGGATAGTGTTTTAGTATGTAGTTAAGTTGGATATGTAGTTAAGTTGGAAAGGTAATTAGATTAGTCATTTATGTAAGGAAAATGGAGGCGTGTCCCGGAGTCGAACCGAGCTACATGGATTTGCAATCCAGTGCATAACCGCTTTGCTAACACGCCATTAGAGAAGAAATTTGGAGCGGGAAACGAGGCTCGAACTCGCGACCCCGACCTTGGCAAGGTCGTGCTCTACCAACTGAGCTATTCCCGCATTTGACTTGTTGTTTAAAACGAGGTGCATTCTACGTTTTTTTGTTTTGTTGTCAAATCTTTATTTTAGTTAATAAATTTAATTGATTAAAAAAAGGGCATTATGCTGATTATTTACTAAATTTAAGTTGATTTAGGAATAGGTTAAGAATAGTATATTGAGAATACATCTTATTTAATTTATCTTTTTAAGGAGCTTTTATGCGTTTAACTTCATTAGCAATGGCAATTTCTGGTTTATTTTTAGCCTCAAATGTAATCGCTGCAGACTTATCTAAAGAGACTGCCGGCTACAAAGCATTTGTTGTAGAACAAATTGATGCCCTTGTAGCAGATACCGAAAAATTCGTTACTTATTTAAAAGATGGTGATGTACAAAAAGCTAAGCAAATCTATCCCCTTGCAAGAATGTACTTTGAGCGTTCTGAACCGATTGCAGAAAGTTTTGGCGATTTGGATCCAAAAATTGATGCCCGTTTAGCTGATCTTGCTGAAGAAGGTAAAAACGAAAAAGATTGGTCGGGTTTCCATAAAATTGAAAAAGTACTTTGGGAACAAAATACCACTAAAGGAACAGAGGCAACAGCAGTTCAGTTATTAAAAGATGTTAAAGAATTGCGAGCTAAAATTCCAACTGCGGAAGTGACTGCTGAGTTAATGATTACAGGTGCTGTCGATCTTCTTAATGAAGTTTCAACAACTAAAGTAACGGGTGAAGAAGAGATTTTCTCTAAAACTGACCTCTATGATTTTAAAGCGAACATTGAAGGGGCAGAAAAAATCTATGAAATTTTCAAACCGCAGTTAGCAAAAAAATCCGAAAAATTGGTAAAAGAAATTGGTGAGCGTTTTGCTGAAGTCAATGCTTTATTGGCTAAACATAATAAAGTGAAATCAGGTTATGACTATGTAGGTTATGATAAATTAACACAAGCTGATATTAAAGCCTTAGCAGAAGCAGTGAATAAATTAGGTGAGCCATTAGCACAAATGGGCATCATTTTAGAAAAATAGGGGAAAATATGCAAAACGATTGTCCTTCTGCACGTCGTGATTTTCTCAAAAAAGCTACCGTCATTGGTGCTAGCTCATTAGCTAGCACCATTGTATACGGCTTAGAACCACGTCAGCGTGCATCTCAAATAAATCATTATCCATTTTATAATGAACATCAACAAGGTATTGAAACGCCTGCTCAAAAACATATTTATTTCATCGTATTAGATCTGCATACCACAGAGATTGCTAAAATCAAAGAGATGTTTAAAACATGGACTGCATATGCAGCGAATTTAACCTCTAGTAAAAATGTGAAGCCTTATGGTGAAAATGCGCATGTGCCTACGATTGATACGGGTGAAGCAGATAGTTTAAATAGTGCTAATTTGACTCTGACTTTTGGTGTGAGCCCAACTTTTTTTGAGAAATTAAATATTACTCACTTAAAACCAAAAGCCTTAGTAGGATTGCCTCATTTTCCTCGGGATCAACTAAAAGAGCAGTACACAGGCGGGGATATTTGTATTCAAGCATGTGCTGATGATCCACAAGTCGCTTTCCATGCTGTCCGCAATCTTGTCCGTGTGGCTCGTTCACTCATCACAATGCGTTGGAGCCAAGCTGGTTTTAATTCTTTTGAAGGTAGTGATACACCTCGAAATCTTTTTGGGTTTAAAGATGGAACCGGTAATCCACAGGGTAAAGAGTTGAAAGAAGCAATATGGTGTCAAGAAAATGATTGGTTAAATGGTGGTTCTTACCTTGTTGCTCGCCGTATCCAAATGCATTTAGAAACGTGGGATCGTACAAATTTAAATGGTCAGGAAGAAACTTTTGGTCGTCATCGTGATTCTGGCGCACCTTTAGGAATGAAACAAGAATTTGATACTGTTGATCTCAATAAGCTAGATAGTGAAGGTAAACCGCATATTTCTGAAATTTCTCATTTGCATTTAGCTAAGCACACCGGTAAAAAGATTTTTCGACGTTCTTTCTCCTACGCTAGCGGTATCGATGCAAAAACTGGTCAGTTTGATGCAGGTTTGTTATTTATTTCCTTTCAACGTGATCCAAACCAATTTATTACAATTCAAAATAATTTAGGCAATATTGACAAAATGAATGAATATATCACGCATATTGGCAGTGGGTTATTTGCCTGTTTTTCAGGAGTGAAAAATGAAAACGATTATTTGGGCAAAGCGTTATTTGACCAACTTTAATTCTGTTTTCGCTTGTATTACGCTCAGCTTTTGGCTGAGCGTTTGTGCTTTTGCGAAAGTCGAAACGGGGCATCTGTTTGTTCAACTTTCTGATGCAATGGCAATGGTCAAACAGGGCGAAAGTGAGAAAGCACAGCCCTATCTTCAAGCGATCAAAACAGATTTTTATGCCCTTGAAAATCATACTTCGGTGGCAGGGAAAAGCGTTGATTTAGCCTTAAAATCGGCGATGGAAACCCCGAATCTAGCGGAATTTGAAGCTCTTTCCAAAGCGTTATACGCCTTTGAAAAGGAGCAAAACCCCGTAGATTACACTCAAAAACGTCAGCAATTTGCTAAACGTGTGTTGCCGATTTATCAGCAATTAAATAAAGCTATTGAAGAGCAATCTTTAGAAGCAATGCAAAGTGCTTATAGCCGTTTTAATGCTACTTGGTCGGCGAATGAAAAAGTGGTGCGAGAAACAAGCCTTGGGCATTATGGGCAAATTGAAACGGCGATGACTTTCCTGCGCATTGCGATGTTAGCCGAACCAATTAATCAGCCTGAAATGCGTCATCAAGCCCAAGTTTTAGGCGATGCGTTGACGGATTTTATTGCTGGAAATGTACTGCAAGTACAAAAATCGGTTTCAAACAATGCACCTGAAACACTCATTGCTGGTGTGGCATTTTTAGAGAAAAGTTATCAACAACTGCAACAGGGAGAAATGGCAGAAGCACAGAGCAACATCCGCCTTTTCATTCAACAATGGGCAATTTTTGAGGGAGAAGTGCGAACCCGAGATGCTACACTTTATCATCGTGTTGAAAGTGAATTACCCGTGATTCTCGCCAAAGGCAACGAAAGCAAAAACTTACAAAATTTTGACCGCTTGATCACAGATTTAAAAGCCCTTGATGCGAGTGGGCAGTATAGTGCGTTAGATGCGATGTTGATTTTGCTCCGTGAGGGCGTCGAAGCCTTACTCATTATTATGGCGTTATTGACGACCTTAAAAGTGGCTCAACAACCTCGCGCACAATATTGGGTTTATGGGGGAGCGATTGTTGGGGGCGTAGCGAGTTTTGCGGGCGCATTTGCCCTACATCAATTTTTCCCGCTTGTGAGTGCTGGCACAAACCGTGAGATTTTGGAAGGGGGCGTGGGGATCGTTGCGGTTGTTATGATGCTCTTTGTCGGGGCGTGGCTACACAGTAAATCGTCCGTACAAGGCTGGAAACGCTTTATGGATAAGCAGGTAAGTAAATCGCTTGCCACGGGGAGTTTAATCTCGATGTTTTCGTTGAGCTTTCTCTCTGTTTTCCGTGAAGGGGCTGAAACCATTTTATTTTATGCCGGTATGTTGCCCTTGATTGACATGGCGGATTTTCTTCTTGGTATTGGATTAGCCTTAGGATTGTTATCTCTTATTGCACTGCTTCTCCGCCGTTTTGCCCACCGTTTGCCGATCCATTTACTCTTTAGAGTAATGACAGGGCTCATTTATTTGCTCGGCTTTAAGATTTTAGGAGTCAGCGTGAATGCGCTCCAACTTACACAAGTATTGCCACGCCATTATATTGAAGAGGTAAGTAATATACCGATGATCGGGTTTTATGCTTCGTGGGAAGGTATTGGGTTACAAGCGGTCTATTTATTCGCAATTTTTGTTTTAGTGAAAGGTTTCCGCCGTTGATTTTACATTCTTGACATTTTTAGCCTGTTTTTTTCACTAAAAAGCCATCATCTGATTCAGGTTATGGCTTTTTTTATACTTACTTGTTAATTAACTGTTTGATTTATAATACGAAATTCTTTATATGGAAGAAATGTGATTTATATCAAATATCACTATTGTTTTGTAAAAAATTTTTTGATAAAGTCAGCGCAATCGTTTAATCGTCATCAATGATTTTCTTTCAAACAAGGAGAGTAGCATGAAAGACGTACCCCAAACGCCATTCCCGTCAGAGTACGACCGCATTTTTATTGAACAATTAATATTAGGGCGGTGTCGTGATCCTTTTGCTTACCTTGGTATTCATCATAATGAGTCTGGTGGCGTTATTATTCGAGCCTATTTGCCAGAGGCGTTAAGGGTTGATGTGATTGATGAACAGGGTAATCACATCGCGCCAATGGTGGAAATTGATTTCCGCGGATTTTTTACCTGTGAATTGGCTTTGCAAAGCATTCAACTTTCCTATCGTTTCTTCGTCCATTACGCCCATACCTCCCTTGATATTGAAGATCCTTACCGCTTCCAATCCCATTTTTCTGATTTTGATACTTGGCTTCTCTCTGAAGGTTCGCATATTCGCCCTTATGAAAAACTCGGGGCACATTTAGTGACCCAAAATGGCGTTGGTGGGATTCATTTCAGCCTTTGGGCACCGAACGCTGAGCGTGTTTCTGTGGTGGGGGATTTCAATTTATGGGATGGTCGTCGGCATAGTATGCGTTATCATCCAAATAGTGGTATTTGGGATATTTTCATTCCGAATGTGGAAAAAGGTGCACTCTATAAATTTGAAATTTTAGATAAAAATGGCAACCTCCGTTTGAAATCTGACCCTTATGCCTTCTCGGCACAATTCCGCCCGGATACCGCCTCCGTTGCATCGGGCTTGCCCGCCATTGTAGAAGGCAGTGAAGCTCGCCGTCGTGCAAATGATCCTGATCAACCCATCTCCATTTATGAAGTACATCTTGGCTCTTGGCGTCGCAATTTAGAGAATAACTATTGGCTGGATTACGAGGAAATTGCTAGGGAGCTTATCCCTTATGTGAAAGAGATGGGCTTCACACACATTGAATTACTGCCTATTTCAGAATTTCCTTTTGATGGCTCTTGGGGTTATCAGCCGACGGGAATTTATGCACCGACTAGCCGTTTTGGTCGCCCTGATGGATTACGCCATTTCATTGAAAAAGCCCACGAAGCAGGGATTAACGTAGTGTTAGATTGGGTTGTTGGGCATTTTCCAACAGACGATCACGGCTTGGGCTATTTTGACGGCTCACATCTTTATGAACATGAAGATCCAAAAGAGGGTTTCCACCAAGATTGGAATACCTTGATCTATAACTACGGGCGTAATGAAGTTCGTAATTACTTAACCGGCAATGCGTTGTATTGGATTGAACGCTTTGGCATTGATGCCTTACGGGTCGATGCGGTGGCTTCGATGATTTATCGTGACTATTCTCGTCAGGATGGTGAGTGGATTCCGAATCGCTACGGTGGGCGTGAAAACCTCGAAGCCATTGATTTTCTCCGTGGCACCAATGTGATGCTAGCCAAAGCGAATTTGGGTGGCGTGACGATTGCCGAGGAATCCACCTCCTTTGCGGGCGTGACCCATTCCCCCGAACAAAATGGCTTAGGCTTTAATTACAAATGGAATATGGGCTGGATGAATGACACTTTACGCTATATGCAAAAAGATCCTATTCATCGCCAATATCATCATGACTTGATGACTTTCGGGATGATGTATCAATACAGTGAGCAGTTTATGTTGCCACTTTCGCATGATGAAGTCGTCCATGGGAAAGGTTCTATGCTCGGTAAAATGCCCGGTGATTGTTGGCAACAATTTGCTAATTTGCGTGCTTACTATGGTTATATGTGGGGCTATCCGGGTAAAAAATTACTCTTTATGGGTAATGAATTTGCACAGGGTCGGGAGTGGAATTTCCAAGAGAGTTTGGATTGGTTCTTACTTAATGAAGAGCATGGCGGTTGGCATAAAGGTATGCTTAATTGGGTACGCGATCTCAATAAACTTTATACCAGCACCCCTGCACTCTATGAACTTGACTACTCCCCAGAGGGCTTTGAATGGCTTGTTGTTGATGATGCACAACGTTCTGTCTTTGCATTTGAACGTAAAGGCAAAAAAGGGGCGAGTGTGATTGTTATCAGTAACTTTACCCCGGTGGTACGGGAAAATTATGTCATCGGCGTCCATTCTCTTGGGGAATATAAAGAGGTACTAAATTCAGATGCTAACTACTATATGGGAAGTAATGTGGGCAACTTTGGGCAAATCTGTGCTGAAGAAACGCCTTCCCATGGTAAGCCTTATTCGATTAGTGTGACCATTCCGCCCCTTGCTACCCTTTTTTTACTCCACGAGGGAGAAAATGTGGCTCCAAAAGTGATGAAAGGAAAAGGTAAAGTCGCGAAGAAGAAAAAAACAAAACGCGGTTAGTTTGGGTGTGGTGAGGTCATGATGCAATATTTATCCGGTAAAGCTTTTCCCCTTGGTAGTCATCGCACTTGTGTAAATGGCGTTGAAGGCGTGAATTTTGCCCTCTTTTCTCGCCGTGCAAGCGGTGTTTTTCTCTGCATTTTTTGTCAAGGGAAAGAGGTACGTCTTCCTATGGTCAAAACCGATGAGGTTTGGCACTTATTTGTGCCTAATTTACCGATAGGAACAGAATATGGTTATCGGGTAGAGGGGCAGAGTAATGAGGCAGAGGGTGATCTCTTTAATCCGAATAAACTCCTCGTTGATCCTTATGCTAAAGGCATTGTTGGCACGCCTGATTTAAGTTGCCAAGAAGCCTGTGATTGGTTTGTTTGGAATGACCCACGGGATAATGCACATCTTGCGCCGAAATCCCTTGTGGTTGATGAAACCTTTGATTGGGAAGATGACCAAAAACCTTTCACGCCTTGGTCAGAAACAATTATCTACGAAGCCCATGTAAAAGGGTTTAGCCAACAAAATCCCCAAGTACCAGCGTCTCTTCGGGGAACTTTTGCAGGCATGGCACATCGTTGTTCTATTGCTCATTTCAAACGCCTTGGGGTCACGGCAGTGGAGCTTCTGCCCATTACTTATCATATTGATGAACCCCATTTGCAGAAAATAGGCTTATGTAATTATTGGGGCTATAACGTATTAGGGCATTTTGCGGTTGATACAAAATTAGCGTCAAATAAACAAGCCCCGTTGGCGGAATTTAAACAGCTCGTTAAGACCCTTCATCAAGCGGGTATTGAAGTTATTTTAGATGTGGTGTTTAACCACACTGCCGAAGCGGGAAAAGATGGCCCAATGCTATCCCAGCGAGGGATTGATAATCGTGCCTATTATTGGCTTTCCGAAGAAAATGATTACTTAAATTGGAGTGGCTGTGGCAATACAGTCAAAGTGTCCGGTGATGTGGTCACTTTACGTTGGGTCATTGATTCGATGAGCTATTGGGTGCAAACTTGCCATGTGGATGGATTCCGCTTTGATTTAGGCGCGGTGCTTGGCAGAACGCCGACATTTTCTGAACAATCTGCCTTTTTTACTGCCGTGGCAAGTAATTCCATTTTAGCTGATGTGAAACTCATCGCCGAGCCTTGGGATATTGGTCCTAACGGCTACCAACTAGGGGGATTTCCAAAACCTTTTGCGGAGTGGAGCGATCGCTACCGCGATGATATGCGGAAATTCTTTTTAAAAGAGAGTGGTGATATTGCGGCTTTTGTCCGCCGTTTTGCGGCTAGTGACGATCTCTTTGCCCATAACCGCTTACCGAATCATAGCATTAACTATATAACAGCACACGATGGCTTTACCCTGCAGGATCTGGTGAGTTATGCAGAAAAACATAACTGGGCAAATGGCGAAGAGAACCACGATGGGCATGGGGATAATCTCAGCAATAACTATGGCGTAGAGGGGCAAACTGCGGATACCGAGATTCTCGTCCAACGTGATAACGCTCGCCGAGCCTTACTCGCGATTTTATTACTTTCGGGCGGTACGCCGATGTTACTTAGTGGTGATGAGTTAGGTCACAGCCAACAAGGTAATAACAACAGCTATTGCCAAGATAATGAAATCACTTGGCTAGATTGGGAAAATGCAGATCAATCGCTGATTGATTACACCGCCCAACTTATCGCTTTACGCAAACAAATTCCGCTACTTTCTTTGCAAAATCAGTGGTGGAATCAACAAGATGTTCAATGGCTACGCCCCGATGGGCAAGTTTTTCAGGAGCACGATTGGCAAGATCGCCAAGGAAAAGCCTTACAAATTCGACTACAAGAAAAATGGCTTATCTTAGTGAATGCCAAACAAACAGCACAACAGTTTTTATTGCCTGTGGGAGAGTGGCAACCTCTCGTGGGCAAGGAAAAGGCGACTCTAATGATTGATACGCTTGCGGTTACTCTCAACACACTGGGGGTATGCGTACTTCAAAGGAACGAAAATTAACCCCTCTTGGAGAAAATAATATGTTAAAACAGGAAGCCTCTACAGACAGACGTAATCTTACCGCACAAACTTTGGTTCTTATTCTTGCGGGCGGTCGTGGCTCACGACTTTATGAACTCACCGATAAACGGGCGAAACCAGCCGTTTATTTTGGTGGAAGTCGCCGAATCATTGATTTTGCCTTATCAAATTGTATCAATTCCAATTTATTGAAAGTGGGCGTCATTACTCAATACGCTGCCCACTCATTGCTACGCCATTTACAACGGGGCTGGTCATTCTTACCCTATGAGCGTAACCAATATATTGATATGTTGCCAGCACGTCAGCAAATTGATGAAAATACATGGTATCGTGGTACAGCCGATGCCGTTTATCAAAATATGGAAATGATGAAAAGTCACTATCGTCCAAAATATGTGATTATTTTGGCAGGCGATCATATCTATAAAATGAACTACAATCGCATGCTTGAAGATCACGTTGATTCAGGGGCGAAATGTACCGTAGGCTGTATTGAAGTGCCGCGGGAGCAAGCGTCAGAATTTGGTGTTATGGCGGTCAATGAAAAATTAAAAGTACAAGCCTTTGTGGAAAAACCAAGTAACCCACCGGCAATGCCAGATAAACCAGAGTCCTCATTAGCTTCTATGGGCATCTATGTATTTGATGCCGACTACCTCTATGAGATGTTAGAAAAAGAGGTCAGTAACCCAGACACTTCCCACGATTTTGGTAAAGATATTATTCCAAAAGCGGTGGAGCAAGGGGTTATTTATGCTCACCCATTTGAACGTTCTTGCGAAGGGCGTAACACGACAGGGGCGATTTACTGGCGTGATGTGGGAACAATTGACAGCTATTGGGCAGCGCATATGGATCTCGTGAGTGAAAAACCACAACTCGATCTTTATGATGAATCTTGGCCGATTCATGGTCGCCCACAGCAGACGGCGCCGGCTCGATTCTTCTATAAAAAAGCAAGAGCTCACACCTTAGATAACTCCTTAATCGCAGGGGGTTGTGTGATTAACGATGCGGAAATCAGTAATTCTGTACTCTTTAACCGCGTCCATGTGGAAGAAGATTCCATTATTGAAGAATCTGTGATTCTGCCACAAGTGAATATTGGTAAGAATTGTGTGATTAAACGTGCCGTAATTGATCGCCATTGTCATATTCCCGATGGCTTAACCATTGGGGTTGATCCTGAACAAGATGCAAAATATTTCCGCATCAGTAAAGGGGGCGTGGTGCTTGTTTGTGAGAAAATGTTAGAAAAATTCGTCAAAGATCACCCTTAATCATTCCATTCTCCTTTATACAAGCGGTCGAATTTTAATGAAAATTTGCACTCCGGTATAAAGGAGAATTTCACTGTTATAACGGATACTCAATGAAAATTTTACATATTTGCTCGGAAATGTACCCGCTGATTAAAACGGGTGGATTAGCCGATGTGATGGGCGCATTACCCTATGCACAGCAAGAAATGGGTAATGATGTGCGTGTGTTGTTGCCTTATTATCCCCAAGTGCGTGAAAAATTGGGGGAAACCGTAGAGGTAGCCACCCTTGGTACTTTTGCGGGGGTCGTGACACTTCGTTTTGCGCAATTTAACGGTTTAGGGGTGTATGTGATTGATGCACCCCATCTCTTTGACCGCCGTCTGCCTTATTATGATGATAACTACCAAGACTATATGGATAACTACAAACGCTTTGCGTTATTAGGTTATCTTGGGGCGCAGATTGCTGAGGGGTTAGATCATTGGTGGGGGAGAGTCGAAGTGCTTCACGCCCACGACTGGCAAGGTGGCTTAGCCTGTGCTTATCTCAAAAGTTGGCATAGCCCAGTAAAAAGTGTTTTTACGATTCACAATATCGCCTATACGGGGCGTTTCCAAGCCTATCATTTGCCTGAATTAGGGTTGCCGTGGGAATTTTTCCACCCGAATGGCTTAGAGTTTTATGGCGAAATGTCTTATCTTAAAGCTGGGTTGTATTTCGCTGATCGTATTACCACTGTGAGCCCAACCTATGCTCAAGAAATTACCGAAGAAATTGCCGGTGCAGGAATGCACGGTTTATTACAAATTCGCCAAGCTGAGGGGCGTTTAAAGGGCATTTTAAACGGTGTTGATGAAGCCGTATGGAACCCTGAAACCGATGGCAATATCATTGCGCCTTATCGAGCAAACTATATGCACGGCAAGGCAAAGAATAAGGCAGAATTGCAACGTCAATTTGGTTTACCAGAGGATAAAGATGCCCTGTTGTTTGTAATGGTTACCCGTTTAACCGAGCAAAAAGGCGCAGATTTCCTACTTGCCAATATTGATCAGATGATGCAATACAATGTGCAACTCGTTGTGCTTGGCAGTGGTGCGCCTGAATTAGAGCAGGCATTGCGTGATTCAGCCGCTCGTTATCCTCACAAAATTGGTGTGAAAATTGGCTACGATGAAGCGCTTTCTCATCAAATTATTGCGGGGGGGGATGTCATCCTCGTGCCAAGCCGTTTTGAGCCTTGTGGTTTAACACAACTTTATGGCTTGAAATATGGTACATTGCCGTTAGTTCGCCAAACAGGGGGATTAGCGGATACGGTTAATGATAGCCACAAAGAGAGCATTGAAAACCGCACGGCGACGGGCTTTGTTTTCCGTTATCCTGATCCGCAGGATTTCTTAGAAGCCGTGATGCGTAGTATCAATTTATGGAAGAAAAATAAATTGTGGTCTAGCGTTCGGCAAAATGCCCTTGCCCAAGATTTTGGTTGGGGTAAAGTAGCACAACAGTATCAAAGTCTTTATCAAGAGATTGTCTAGTCTGTACAAGGGGTTAGATTTTACAAAATCTTTGCAAAATCCGACCCCTTGCAAATTTACAAACCGCCTTGACCTCTGTATAATCCCCTCGCAATTTTTCCAACTCAATTTTTTATTTTTTAAGGAACTATTGCAATGCTAAGAGTCATTAAGGAAGCCCTGACGTTTGACGACGTTCTTCTTGTCCCAGCCCATTCTACGGTACTCCCAAACACCGCCAACCTTTCCACCCAACTGACAAAAGAGATTCGATTAAATATCCCAATGCTTTCTGCAGCAATGGATACGGTGACCGAAACGAAATTAGCGATCTCCTTAGCCCAAGAAGGTGGCATTGGCTTTATTCATAAAAATATGTCCATTGAACGCCAAGCGGATCGTGTTCGCCGAGTGAAAAAATTTGAAAGTGGTATTGTTTCTGAACCCGTTACGGTTTCCCCTGATTTAACCTTAGCGGAATTAGCCCAATTAGTGGCTAAAAATGGTTTTGCGGGCTATCCAGTGGTGGATCAAGCAGATAACCTCGTGGGGATTATCACCGGCCGTGATACCCGTTTTGTGAAAGATTTAAACAAAACGGTGGCAGAAGTAATGACCACCAAAGAGCGTTTAGTAACGGTAAAAGAGGGCGCAACGCGTGAAGAAATTTTAGCCCTGATGCACGATCACCGTGTTGAAAAAGTGCTAATGGTGGACGATAGCTTCAAACTCAAAGGCATGATTACGGTAAAAGATTTCCAAAAAGCAGAGCAAAAACCGAATGCTTGTAAAGATGAATTTGGTCGCTTACGCGTAGGTGCTGCGGTGGGTGCAGGTGCAGGGAATGAAGAGCGTATTGACGCTTTAGTGAAAGCCGGTGTAGATGTGTTGCTGATTGACTCCTCTCACGGTCATTCCGAAGGGGTGTTACAACGTGTGCGTGAAACCCGTGCGAAATATCCAAACTTACCGATTGTTGCTGGAAATGTGGCAACAGCGGAAGGGGCGATTGCGTTAGCCGATGCAGGTGCAAGTGCCGTGAAAATTGGTATCGGGCCAGGTTCAATTTGTACGACTCGTATTGTCACCGGTGTGGGTGTGCCACAAATTACAGCGATTGCGGATGCCGCAGAAGCCTTAAAAGATCGGGGTATTCCGGTGATTGCAGACGGTGGTATTCGTTATTCAGGAGATATTGCCAAAGCCATCGCCGCTGGTGCGAATTGCGTGATGGTCGGTTCAATGTTTGCTGGCACAGAAGAAGCCCCTGGAGAGATTGAGCTTTATCAAGGGCGTGCATTTAAGTCTTACCGTGGTATGGGGTCCCTTGGTGCGATGAGTAAAGGTTCTTCGGATCGTTATTTCCAATCGGATAATGCGGCGGATAAACTCGTGCCAGAAGGTATCGAAGGGCGTATCCCTTATAAAGGTTTCTTAAAAGAGATTATTCATCAACAAATGGGCGGATTACGTTCTTGCATGGGCTTAACGGGCTGTGCCACTATTGATGAACTTCGCACTAAGGCACAGTTTGTGCGTATCAGTGGTGCGGGTATTAAGGAGAGCCACGTCCATGATGTGACGATCACCAAAGAAGCCCCAAATTATCGTATGAGCTAATTAATATAGTTATCAGAGGGGATTGGATAAAAACAGGCCAATCCCCTTTTTGATTGTCGGATTTAAACCTAATGAAAGTAAAAATTTTTTCTATCACATTTTTCACTGCGATTTTGACCGCTTGTAGTAGCACGCCAAAGGGGAACTTGCCTTCTCAGCTTTATCAAGGTTATTGGGCTATGTACCCGTTCAATGGGCAGCACCGAGTGTTGAAATTTCAACCTAATGGAGTCGTGAAAATCTACGATTATACTTGCAACTATAAGGACGGCAGTTATCGCCTTTATGATACGGATACCGTTTATTTACGTAAATTGGGGAATAAACGTTTTAAATTGTTTGATCGTTATAAAAAGCCATTCTCTCAATTTGAAATTATGAGATTAAACTCTCAGTTTTTAGATGCAAAACAAGTGTTTAACGAACCAAAGCAAGAAAAAGGGTCATTAAATTTACGCTATTTTGCTACAAAAATAATGAGACCGATTTGCCGTCATTAGCAAGCGGTCGTTTTTTTGTGACTTTTTGTATGATAGAACAACAGCGATTTATGTGAATAAACGCTGTTGTTTCTGTCTGTTATAAATTGTAATGGAGCACTTTAATGATGGCTTTTTGTATTTCTGTGCTCATCTTTATCTGCATTGTGTTTAACCAAACTTGTAATATATCTTCTTGGGTAATGGGATAGTTGAGTTCATACTCAATCCCTGAATTTTTCAACAGCATATTTATTACTTCGACTCGAACTTTTTTTCCAACATTTTGTTGTGGTTGGTTAAATAAAGAAGAAACTTGGTTTTCATGCAGTCGATAATAGAGTAAATAATCTTGTACATTTGCTAATTTCCCTCCAATTTTAACGACTTCGAGCCATAATTTAAAATCTTCTGCATGGGGATAATTTTCATCATATCGTAATTGATGGAGTGTAAATACTGATTTATGGATAAGAACACAAGAATGAGATATTACATTTCTGAATTGAAAACTTAATACAATATCTTGGTGTTCACTAGGAAATTCAAATTTATATCCATCTCTAAAATTTTTACTGAGAATGCCTTCATTACCCATGGTGATCATTTGTGCGCCACAAACTAATATCTTTGGATCACTTAGCATTTTTTTGAGAATTGAGCTAATCCAATGCGGGAAAACAATGTCATCTGAATCCGTTCGGGCAATGAATTCACCTTTCGCAAATTGAATTGCTTTATTTAACGTTTTAATTAAGCCAAGATTATGTTCATTATGAATTGTAATAATGCGGGGATCTTTTTTTGCCCAACATTCCATTATTTGCGCGGAATTATCGGAAGAACCATCATTAATTAGAATAATTTCAAGATTTTGATAAGTTTGATTTATGACAGCTTGAATTGCCTCATTTAAATATTTTTCTCTATTATAGATAGGCATAATGACAGATATGAGGGGATAATCTGATTGATTGATCATAATTTATTATCCTTATTTGGAATATTTTATTCTATCATAGTTTCAAAAAACATTATTTTAATGGAGAGACTTGTTTATATCCAGCCATTAACGCTGCCCAATTTTCAGCTTGGAATTGAATCGCTAATCTTCCCACTTCTTTATGAAAGGAGCGTAACAGGCGGTCTAAATTTTGCTTTTTCCAACTATCGCCTTCCGTAATAGCACATTTATCAAAATCAATAAGCCAAAATTTTCCCGTGTTGTCTATCAGGATATTATGAATATTTAAATCGGTGTGTTGTACTTGATAATTGTGAAGTTGGCGAATTAATATGCCAAGTTGTTCATATTGTTGATATGTAAGGGGCTGTTTTTGCAGATATTGGCTAAGATCTTGAGTATTTTCGATTTTTTCAATCAAAATATCTCCTTGATAGCAACCGAATTGCCGTGTGATTTTTAATCCTATCGGGCGCGGTGTTGGTAAGCCCCAACGGTGCAGTTGTTGTAATAATTCAAACTCTTTAACCGCACGAGTCTGTTCGTAGCTTTGAAAGGCGTAGCGATCTTTAACGAATTTACCAAATAACCCTCCACGGTAGTAGTGCCTTAATACGCTATTTACTCCCAGCTCTGTTTCAGTATAGAGGAAATAGGTAATTCCTCGCCCTTTTGATTGCCCTAATAGGCGAGAGTTAAGGTTTTTGTGATCAAGAAGTTGGACAACCAACGGTTGTGTATGTTCGGGTACAAGTTTGGGGTTAAATTGGTAGTAATACATAAGCCGTTTAAATTGTTGATAGCCGCTCTCAATTTTAGTAATTGTATAGGATTTTGCTGACCTATGTTTATAATTTTTAAGTGTTTTGATAGAATCCATAACATCAATTATTAGAGGAAAATACATGAGCCACATCTCTCCTGAAGCCCAAAGTGTGCGCGATGCCTTATTTAACAAAGGCATTGAAACCCCCACAATTGAATTATTTAAAGATAAAGACAGTCGTCGTAGTGAAATCCAGCAACATTTGCGTGCTGTATTAGAACTTTTAGGATTAGATTTATCGGACGATAGCCTAGAAGAAACTCCTCACCGTTTGGCGAAAATGTATGTTGATGAGATTTTCAGTGGGTTAGATTATCAAACCTTCCCTAAGATCACGAAGATCAAAAATCGGATGAAAGTCAGTGAAATGGTGCTAGTCGATGACATTACCCTAACAAGTACTTGCGAACATCATTTTGTGACCATTGACGGTAAAGTGGCGGTGGCTTATTACCCAAAAGATTGGGTGATTGGCTTATCGAAAATTAACCGTGTTGTGCAATTTTTTGCCCAACGTCCGCAAGTGCAGGAACGTTTTACTGAGCAAATTCTCACCGCATTCCAAACCATTTTAGAAACTGAAGACGTTGCCGTTTATGTGAAAGCGACCCACTTTTGTGTGAAATGTCGAGGGGTTAAGGATACCAATAGCCAAACAATCACCTCTGCTTATGGCGGTGTTTTCCTCCAAGATCGGGATACCCGTAAAGAATTTTTAGCGTTGATCCAGAAATAATGAAAATTGCCTTAGGGATTGAGTATGACGGTAGCCGATATTTCGGCTGGCAACGGCAACAGAACGTGGATTCAGTACAACAACAGCTTGAAATGGCATTGTCTAAAATTGCGAATGCCCCTGTGGAAGTATTTTGTGCTGGGCGTACTGATGCCGGTGTTCATGGCACGGGGCAGGTGATTCATTTTGAAACAGAGTGTTATCGCCCGTTGCAAAGTTGGTGTTTTGGTACAAACGCTCATTTGCCTGCGGATGTGGCAGTGAAGTGGGCTGTTGAAGTACCTGATGACTTTCATGCCCGTTTTAGTGCTACTGCCCGCCGTTATCGCTATATTATCTATAACAGCAAATTGCGTTCAGCAATCTTACCCCGTGGGGTTTCTCACTACTACCATCCGCTTGATGAACAAAAAATGCACCAAGCTGGGCAGTTTCTGTTAGGGGAGCAAGATTTTAGTGCCTTTAGGGCTGCGCATTGCCAATCCCACACACCGTGGCGGAATGTACATCATTTGAAAGTCAGCCGTATTCAAGATTATATTGTGGTTGATATTCAAGCTAATGCCTTCGTACATCATATGGTGCGTAATATTGTAGGGAGCTTGATTGAAGTCGGGCAGGGAAGACAAGAGATCGAATGGATAAGCTGGCTTCTAGCACAAAAAGATCGCACATTGGCGGCAGCGACGGCAAAGGCAGAAGGGCTATATCTTGTCGATGTAATTTACCCTGAACACTTTGCGATTCCACAAGGGCGCTTAGGGCCGTTATTTCTTGAAGATGAATAGCAATAAACACAAAGCAAAATTACTCCAAAATTCGACCGCTTGTTTTGTGTAACAAGATAATCACAACGATAATCTCTTCGTCTGTTGCTTTTTACCGCCTATGGTGGTTTAATCCTGTTAATTTTTCTAAATCATCTCGCCCTTTCTTATTGAAAGGGCTTTTCCTTTATTTCATTGAGCAAAAAATTATGGCAACCATCGCAAAAAATCCCCTCGTTTTGGTGGACGGCTCGTCCTATCTTTACCGTGCATTCCACGCTTTTCCCCCTTTAACGAATAAGTTAGGCGAACCCACGGGGGCGATGTATGGCGTGTTGAATATGTTAAAGAGTTTGATCGCACAGGTTGAACCGAGCCATATTGCCGTGGTGTTTGATGCCAAAGGAAAAACCTTCCGTGATGAACTTTTTGAGCAGTATAAATCCCACCGTCCGCCCATGCCCGATGAGCTTCGCGCCCAAATTGCTCCCCTTCATGCAATGATTAAAGCCTTAGGTATTCCGCTACTTTCCATTGAAGGGGTAGAGGCTGATGATGTGATTGGGACTTTGGCTGTCCAAGCGGCAAAGGATGGGAAAGACGTGTTAATCAGCACCGGCGATAAGGATATGGCGCAACTGGTGAATGATCATATTATGCTGATTAACACCATGAATAATACCTTGCTTGACCATGACGGTGTGGTGGAAAAATATGGTATTCCGCCGGAGCTGATTATCGACTACCTCGCCTTGCTAGGCGATGCCAGTGATAATATTCCCGGGGTAAAAGGTGTTGGGGAGAAAACTGCCCTTGCGCTATTACAGGGCATTGGCTCAATGGCGACAATCTACGCGAATTTAGAGAAAGTGGCGGAATTAGGTTTCCGTGGGGCGAAAAATTTTGCGCCGAAATTAGCAGCCGAAAAAGCCAGTGCGGATCTCTCTTACCTTCTTGCGACCATTAAAACCGACGTTGAATTACCGCTACGCCACGATGAACTCCTTGCCGAGCCTCAGCAACGGGATCAGCTTGTTGAACTCTTTGGGCGTTATGAATTTAAACGTTGGCTTAATGAAGTGATGGATAACACGAATCCGGTCACCCAAACCGCCCCTGAAAAAATGCCTAACGCTTTTCAAGGAAAACAAGCGGTCGTTTTTGAGTCAAATTTTGCACCGAAGATCGAGATTGATCGTAGCCGTTACCAATGTGTGAATAACCCCGCTCTTTTCACTCAATGGCTGGCGAAATTAACCCAAAACAACATCATTGCGGTGGATACGGAAACCGATAACCTCGATAATATGGTGGCGAATTTAGTGGGGATCTCCTTTGCCCTTGAAACGGGGGAAGCCTGCTATATTCCTTTTATTCATCGGGGGAAAGTACCTGCCGATCAGGGCGATTTGTTTGGCGAAGAAGAGGAGAGTGGTGATGCGATATTGCCGAATCAGCTTGACCGAAATGATTGCCTTGCCCAACTCAAACCGATTTTAGAAAATCCTGAAATTTTGAAGATCGGACAGAATATCAAATATGATTTAACCATGTTTGCACGCTATGGGATTGAATTGGCGGGCGTTGCGTTTGATACGATGTTGGAATCCTACACCCTCAATAGTACAGGGCGACACAATATGGATGAGCTTGCCCAACGTTATCTCGGCTATGAAACGATTCCCTTTGAAGCCCTTGCCGGAAAAGGCAAAAATCAGAAAACCTTTGACCAAATTGAACTAGAAAAAGCCACGGAATATGCCGCCGAAGATGCGGATATTACCATGAAGCTCCACCAAGTATTAAGTCAAGAATTAGACAAGACGCCGAGCTTGAAAAAACTCTTTACCGAAATTGAGATGCCCCTTGTGAGTGTACTGTCCCATGTGGAGCGTAATGGCGTGTTGATTGATCCCCAACGCTTACTTGCCCATTCCGCCGAGATTGAGCAACGCTTGCAGACCTTAGAAGAACAAGTCCATGCCGAAGCCGGTGCGGTATTTAATCTCGCTTCAACCAAGCAATTACAGGAAATTCTCTTTGAGAAACTTGCTCTCCCGGTGTTGAAAAAAACCCCGAAGGGCGCGCCTTCAACGAATGAAGAAGTGCTAGAAGAGTTGGCACAAATGGGGCATCAAGTACCGGTTTTACTGATAGAACACCGTGGGTTGAGTAAATTAAAATCGACCTATACGGATAAACTCCCCCAAATGATTAACCCTCACACAGGGCGTGTGCATACCTCTTACCACCAAGCAGTGACGGCGACGGGGCGATTATCATCAAGCGATCCCAATTTACAAAATATCCCGATTCGCAATGAACAGGGCAGACGTATTCGCCAAGCCTTTATTGCCCGTGACGGTTATGTGATTGTGGCGGCGGACTATTCACAAATTGAGCTTCGCATTATGGCGCATTTAGCCAATGACGAAACCATGATCCGCGCCTTTGCCGAAGGGAAAGATATTCACCGTGCCACCGCAGCGGAAATCTTTGGTGTGGGCTTAGAGGCGGTCACAAGCGAACAACGCCGAAGTGCCAAAGCGATTAACTTTGGCTTGATTTACGGGATGTCCTCTTTTGGATTAGCCAATCAGCTCGGTATCTCCCGTAATGATGCACAAAAATATATGGATCGCTACTTTGAACGCTACCCAGCGGTACAGCAATTTATGCTCGATATTCGCGAAAAAGCCGCCGCCCAAGGGTATGTGGAAACGCTCTTTGGTCGCCGTTTATATCTGCCGGATATCAAATCGAGTAATCAAATCCGCCGAAAAGCCGCTGAACGGGTAGCCATCAATGCCCCAATGCAAGGCACAGCAGCGGATATTATCAAGGTGGCGATGATCGGCATCGATCGTGCCATTCGCCATTGTGATGAGATTAAGATGATTATGCAGGTGCATGATGAATTGGTCTTTGAAGTCAAGGCAGAAAAAGTCGAGCATTATACCGCCCTTATTAAAGCTGAAATGGAAAAAGCCATTACTCTAAACGTACCGTTAATTGCCGAAGTGGGTATCGGCGCGAATTGGGATGAAGCGCACTAATAAACCACGAATAGAGAATCCCCATGGCTTTTCATGTCCATGGGGATTTTTATTTTTGGAGTAAAACGGAAATATTGCCAAGCTAAGCTCAATACACTATCATTTTCCTTTTAATTTTATGTTATGCAAGCGGTCAAAAATGTTCGTTATTTTGTGAAATAAGTGATTGACCGTATTATTTTGGGAGTTTCATAATGCTAAACGCACGCACGCACGCACGCACGCACGCACGCACGCACGCACGCACGCACGCACGCACGCACGCACGCACGCACGCACGCACGCACGCACGCACTAATCTAAAAAATCCTCTCTATCTGTCAAGCCCCCTTTTTCAAGGTGGTGCATAATGGCAGGTAATCGTAATCTCCACCGTGCAAACCGTGAAAAAAATGATGAGTTTTATACTCAACTTGCTGATATTGAAAACGAATTAAAGCACTATACCCACCACTTCAAAGATAAAATTATTTTCTGTAATTGTGATGATCCAGAAGAGAGTAATTTTTTCCGTTATTTTGCCCTTAATTTTGAACATTTAGGAATTCAAAAGCTCATTGCTACGCATTTTGATGCAGAAAAGCCGACCTATAAATTAGAAATTGATCGTGAGTTAGATCTCAATTTAGACGGTAAAATTGATTTTGCGGATATTCAACGGATTCCATTACAGCAAAATGGTGATTTCCGCTCGCCTGAGTGTATAGAGATTTTAAAATCTGCTGATATTGTGGTAACTAATCCGCCATTTTCTTTATTTCGTGAATATATTGCTCAATTAATAGAGTATGAAAAACAGTTTTTAATTATTGGTAATCAAAATGCAATTACTTATAAAGAGATTTTCCAATTAATAAAAAATAACAAATTATGGTTAGGAAATGGATTTAATTCTGGAAATGCCTATTTTAGCATTCCTGATTATGCGATTCATCAATATGCTAAAGGCGTTTATGATGAACACTCAGGATTAGTGAAATTTAGAAATTGTCATTGGTTTACTAATTTAGACCATAGTAAGCGCCATACTGAATTAGATTTATGGGCAAATTATGATCCTGAAAAAT
This sequence comes from Pasteurellaceae bacterium Macca, assembly GCA_023101485.1. Lineage (GTDB taxonomy): Bacteria > Pseudomonadota > Gammaproteobacteria > Enterobacterales > Pasteurellaceae > LVZB01. The sequence goes on from LVZB01000030.1 coordinate 108,160, forward strand.
ATCCACATTATGATAATTATGATGCGATTGAAGTCAGCAAAGTCAAAGATATTCCTAAAGATTGGCAAGGAGCTATGGGGGTACCAATTACCTTTTTGGATAAATATAACCCTGAACAATTTGAGATTTTAAGTTCAAATGACTTTAGAAAAAATGAAGATGTTCCATTTAAAGCTCATGGCTTAATTAAAGATAAAGATGGTTCCATTAATGGTAAACCAACTTATGTGCGTATTCTTATTAGACACAAAAGGTAATTACTTATGCAAATTGAATTAACAAACATTACAATCCGTGATTTATATAATGGTTATAAAGATACCGCAGAAGATGGCGTTAAGGGTTTTGGCGGTAAACTTGATATTCGCCCTCAATATCAACGTGAATTTGTCTATAAAGAAAAACAGCGTAATGCTGTGATTGATACGGTGATGAAAGGTTTTCCGCTAAATATTATGTATTGGGTTAAACGTGAAGATGGCACATTTGAAGTATTGGATGGTCAACAACGCACTATTTCGATCTGCCAATTTATAAAGGGCGATTTTTCGGTTAACTATCAATATTTCCATAATTTACCCCAAGATAAACAAGTGCAAATTTTGGATTATTCTCTTACCGTTTATCAATGTGAAGGCACCGATAGCGAAAAATTAGAGTGGTTTAAAACCATCAATATTGCAGGCGAAAAACTGACGGAGCAAGAATTGCGTAATGCTGTTTATGCTGGCACTTGGTTATCCGATGCAAAACGCAAATTTTCTAAAACAGGTTGTATTGCATCAAGTTTAGGGGATAAATATGTAAAAGGCTCACCGATTCGCCAAGAATTATTAGAAACGGTTTTATCTTGGATTTTTCCAACCGAAAAAGACAGACAGGGTAATCCCCATCAAAGTATTGAAAGTTATATGGCATTACATCAACAAGATGAACATGCGACCAAATTATGGGCATATTTTGAAAGTGTGATAAATTGGGTAAAAAATACGTTTACTGAATATCGTAAAGAGATGAAAGGTTTAGATTGGGGCTTGCTTTATAATCAATTTAAAGAAGCTGATTTAAACCCTAAGACCCTAGAAATTGAAATCAAAAAGTTAATGGAAGATGATGAGGTGAGTAAAAAATCGGGAATTTATGCTTATGTTTTAACAAAAGATGAGCGCTATTTAAATTTAAGAGCTTTTACCGATAAAGACAAACGTATTTTATTTGAACGCCAAAATGGAATTTGCCCACATTGCAAAGAAACATTTGGATTAAACGAGATGGAAGCCGATCATATTATGCCTTGGTCACAAGGCGGTAAAACAGATTTAGGAAATGGGCAAATGTTGTGTAAAGCGTGTAATCGCAGAAAATCAGATAAGTAATTTATTTAAGAAAACAGACCGCTTGAATCACACAAGCGGTCGTTTTTTTTTGACTTTTTTACTTACGGAAATAACGCAATAATTGCTCTGGGTTGGTGATATAGCTGGCTAATTCTTTTTCACTTGGGCGACCAATGTAGGGAATTTCACCGAGGAGGGGAGCATTGATTTTTTGGCTGAGCAGTTCAATCAATTCCGCATAGTGGCGTAAACCGGGGTTGACACGGTTCGCTACCCAGCCGACCAATTCCACGCCTTGCTGTTGAATGGCTAGGGCAGTGAGGAGGGCGTGATTGACACAACCTTCTTTAATGCCGACCACAAGCACCACCGGCATTTGATTTTTCTTGACCCAATCGGCAAAGCTGAGATCTTTGTTGATCGGCGTAAGCCAGCCGTAAGTGCCTTCCACCAACACATTATGATCACTCTGTTTGAGGCGTTGTAGATCTTTGTTGAGTTTATCCACAGAAATATGCCGAACCGCATCTAAGGCGGCGAAAACCGGCGTGCTGGAATGGACGAAAGAGTAGCTATTGATCTCCCGATAATGAACGGGGCGAGGACAACTTTTTTGGATAATAAGCACATCTTCGTTATCTTCGCAGGCATAGTCGTCTAAATTGGGTTCCGTGGGGAGGGAATCATCTCCACCGCAGGCAATGGGCTTATAGCCGACAATGGGGATTTCATATTGGGCGAGCGTTTGAAGTAAGGCACGGGTGACAATCGTTTTGCCAACGTTCGTGTCCGTGCCGGTGATAAATAAGCAGGTCATGGGCTTCTCAATGTTAATAAACGGTTAAAATTGTGAGATATTCTACCCAATAGACCAAAAGCAAATACTGTCTTTGATCAAATTTCCGTGAGAAAGCCTCGTTTAATTTACCTTTCCATGATAGATCTCAACAAATGCCCATCGTATAAGCCCAATTTAATGGCGACTGCTGGAATTTGCGGATTATCCCAAGCAGAGTGGCTAGTGACTAAATCAATATGTAAATCATCAAGGAGAAGATTTTGCGCTAATTTCGTGTGCAGTTGGGCAAAAAGTGCTTGTTTGATTTGTAGCAAGGGCGAGTTAATCATAATTTTTTCTGTGGAAAAAATATTGATCAAATTCATCAACATATAGGCAAGGTTATCGCTAATATGATTTAAAATCCGCAAGGCATTCAAATTCTCTGCTTCAACTTGCTGGCAGAAAAAGTGGATTTTGGCGGACTGTTCTTCTAATTCATTGGGTAAATAGCGGTCTATCAGTTTAACTAAAGCGGGGAAGGTAATTTGGTTTGCGAGCTGATAGCGATGGATTTCATCAAACTCATCGGCAATCTCTAAACTCAGGGGGCTGAATTTCGGCATAATCATCTTATCCACATTCATTCGTTTATGTTCATTTTGGTGCAACAACGCCCCTTTGAGTAATACGCTGAGTTCTACCGTATCATCAAGCTGTAAGAAAATCACATTGTCATCGCCAATTAAGCTCCCGAGGGTCGATTCAAGCAAAAACCAAAGCTGAAAATGTTCGTTAAGTAAAATCGGTTGAGAGAAGAGGGTGGAGAGTGTGTCCGTTAAGGGGCAATGCAGTGGCACATTACCTAACTGGGTGATCGCCGTTTTCTCTTTATTAACTTTGCCTACCACACTGACAGAAACGGCAATCAGTTCCCGAGAATCAAGGGGCATATGGCGAGTAAAATTATTTAAGCAAGCTAGGAGATAGGCATCAAACGTCGGATATTCCGATGCGCTAAAAGTATAATTGAGTTGATGTACGGCATTGCCGGTTAAATCACACAAAGCGATAGAAAGTTTATTTGGCGTAATCGTTAAGCAAAGGTAATGCCAATGGAAGGTGGAAACGGAAAGCCCAACCGCAGGACGCCCCCGTGACGGTAAGTTTTGTGAGGTGCGTTCGAGGATCAATTTATGATCGATTAAGGCTTTCGTGAGCATTGTCATAGAAGCCGGCGCAACACCAGCCAGTTTCGCTAAATCGGTGCGCGAAATGAGTTCAAACTGCTCAACTAAGCGATAAACCGAACCTAAATGGTGATATTTGTGGTCAGTAGAGGTCATTTTCATAGCAGAACTCCTAAATTTGCATATTACTCCAAAAGATAATTTCTTTATTTTGCGGACTTTAAGTAGAATGGCAAACGCTTTCACTCAATAATGCGAGTGACTTCACAAAATTATTTTATTTTTTAAATTAAATGGGCGAAAAATCGCCATACCAACACTTTGAGTAATGCTAAGCTATGAATCAACGCATTCAATACCAATGGATTCAGACGAACGAACAGCTTGGGGAAGTTTGTCGCCAAGCGAGTGAACAAAACGTGATTGCCTTAGATACGGAATTTGTTCGGATTCGTTCCTTTTACCCGAAACTAGGGCTCATTCAGCTTTTTGACGGGCAACAGGTTTCTCTGATTGACCCTCTCACAATCTCTGATTTCAGCCCCTTTGTGGCGTTACTTGCTAACCCGAAGGTGCTGAAAGTTCTCCACGCCTGTGGGGAAGATTTAGAAGTTTTCCAACACCGTTTTCAACAAATGCCGGAACCGATGCTCGACACCCAAATTATGGCAGGATTTGCGGGCATTGGCGTTTCAATGGGGTTTGCAAAATTAGTGCAACATTATCTTGCCATTGAGCTTGATAAAGGTGCTTCCCGCACAGATTGGCTTGCCCGCCCCCTTTCAGCCCAACAATTACAATATGCCGCAGCGGATGTGTGGTACTTACTGCCGATTTATCAGCAATTAAGTGAAGCCTTAGCCCAAACGCCGTGGCAATCTGCGGTGCAAGCCGAATGCCAAGGGCAAATTGATAAACGGCGAGTGGAAAGCCACCCCGATAACGCTTATAAAGAGATTGGTAACGCTTGGCAGTTAAATCGCCAACAGTTAGCGGTGTTGCAAGTGATCGCCAAGTGGCGTTACTTGGAGGCACAAAAGCGAGATTTAGCGGTAAATTTTGTCGTTAAAGAGCAGAGCCTATGGCAGATTGCGAAAACGCAACCTAAACACACCTCCGAATTATTAGACTTTATGCACCCGAATGAAGTCCGCCTTCACGGCAAAAAATTATTATGGCTAGTGGAGCAGGGGAGAGCGATTCCGCCAGAAAATTACCCTTTGGAAATCACGCGTTTAGTGGATGAAAAAGGGTATAAAATCACGTTAAAAGCCTTACAAACGGTACTGAATGAAATTAAGCCACCCAATCTTGCCGTTGAACTGTTGGCGAGCAAACGGCAATTAAATCAGCTATTTAAATGGCATCAGAAAGGGCAATCGCCAGAAAAATTGCCTGAATTGCTAAAAAGCTGGCGAGAACCCTTTGGTAAAGTGCTGTGTGAGCGCTGTTTTCGCTAAAACAAGCGGTCAAAAAAAGAGGAAAATTTGTTCTTAAAGGCTAAAAATGTGCTTTTAATGACAAATCTGACCTGTAATCGATGGATTTTATTAGCGAAAAATCATCATTTATAAAGTATTGGTTTTGTGTTTTAATAGGCACAATTTTTCTGACACAAAAGAAGGTGTAAAAATGAGCTGGATTGAAAAAATCTTGGGGAAAAATGCTTCCTCATCGAGCAGTAAATCCAAAATCCCAGAAGGGGTTTGGACAAAATGTAGCGGCTGCGAACAGATTTTATATAGTGACGAATTAAAACGAAATATGCAGGTTTGCCCGAAGTGCGATCACCATATGCGTATTGATGCCCGTACTCGTTTATTAAATTTATTGGATCAAGAGAGCGCTGAAGAATTAGCCCCAGAACTTGAACCCCAAGATGTGCTGAAATTTAAAGATCTGAAAAAATATAAAGATCGTCTTTCTGCCGCCCAAAAACAGACTGGAGAGAAGGACTCTTTCATCGTGATGTACGGCAAACTCTACGATATGCCGGTGGTGGTCGCTTCCTTTAACTTCGAGTTTATGGGGGGCTCAATGGGTTCTGTGGTGGGCGCGAAATTCGTTCGTGCGGCTGAAAAAGCATTAAGTGAAAATATCCCCTTTATCTGCTTCTCCGCATCAGGAGGCGCGCGTATGCAAGAGGCGTTATTCTCCTTAATGCAAATGGCGAAAACCAGCGCAGTGCTTGCCAAAATGCGTGAAAAAGGCGTGCCGTTTATTTCCGTGATGACAGACCCAACCCTCGGTGGGGTTTCCGCAAGTTTAGCTATGCTTGGGGATATCAATATCGCTGAACCAAAAGCGTTAATCGGTTTTGCCGGCCCACGCGTGATTGAGCAGACGGTACGGGAAAAATTACCCGAAGGCTTCCAGCGGAGTGAATTCTTACTGGAAAAAGGCGCCGTGGATATGATTGTTTCTCGTAAAGAGATGCGTGATACCCTGGCTCGTTTAGTGGCGAAATTAACCCATCAAGCTAGCCCTTTTAAAACAGGGGAATTAATTACCGCTGAGGAAGAAGCCCCAGCAGAGGAAGTTGAGCAAAACGCCTAATGGAAAAATTGATTAGCCCAAAAGCCACGGATTCATTGGAAACGTGGCTTTCCTATTTAGAACAGAGCCATTTTAAACCCATTGATATGGGACTTGATCGCATTCGAGAAGTCGCCCAAGCCCTCGATTTACTCAAACCTGCCCCTTATGTGATTACGGTCGGTGGGACGAATGGAAAAGGCTCAACCTGTAAATTGCTTGAAGCGGTATTATTGAATGCAGGTATGCGAGTCGGGGTCTATTCTTCCCCCCATTTAATTCGCTATAACGAACGTGTTCGTATTCAAGGCCAGGTGGTGGAAGATGCCGAGTTTATCCATACTTTTGCCCATATTGAGCAACATAAATGCCAATCCTTAACCTATTTTGAATTTGGCACATTAAGTGCATTAGACCTCTTTAAACGGGCTAACCTTGATGTCGTGATTTTAGAAGTCGGGCTAGGGGGGCGTCTTGATGCGACGAATATCGTTGATCCGAATATGGCAGTCATTACCTCTATTGATATTGACCATGTGGAATTCCTCGGTGACAACCGCGAACAGATTGGTGTTGAAAAAGCAGGGATTTTCCGCCCGAATATTCCCGTTGTTATTGGCGAACCGGATTGCCCACAGAGTGTATTAGCACAGGCCAATTCGTTAAATTGTCACGTTTTTAGGCGGGGTGTCGATTGGCAATTTTCGCTTAAAAACGACCGCTTGTTCTGGCAAAGCAACGCCAAAACATGGGCGATGCCGATACCGAAAATTCCGACTGCCAACAGTGCAACCGTGTTAGCGGTTCTGCAATTATTACCCTTTGCAGTTAGTGAAAAGGCTATCCATGATGCCTTTGCCCAAACGCAAATGACAGGGCGATTCCAGCGGTTAGGCGAGGCGGACTTTGCAAAATTCTCAAAAAAACGACCGCTTGCAGAAGTGATTGTAGATGTTGGGCATAACCCCCACGCCGCACGCTATTTGGCCACTCAATTACAGCAGTTAAAGGCGAATTATCAGCACATTTATTGCGTATTTAGCGCCTTGATCGACAAAGATCTTTCAGGAATTGTCGAGCCTTTATCTAATATGATTGATGAATGGCATTGCGCAGGATTACAAGGTTATCGAGGTCAAAGTGGCACCATGGTTGCCGAAAAATTGAAAGCTCAATTGCCGACTGCCACCGTTTTTGTTGCAGAAGATGTGCCGAAGGCGTGCTTGCCGTTATTTCAGCGAGCAACGGAAAAAGATTTAATCCTTGTATTTGGCTCTTTCCATACCGTGGCAGATTTTATGCAATGGATTGAAAAATAACGAATAAAAATGAGGTGATAAGCCTCATTTTTTGTTTTTAAAACGAGTTAAAGGAGGTTATATGAATATTTTGATTGATTTCGATGGAACCTGTGTAACCCACGAATTTCCTTATGTTGGACAAGAGATTGGCGCAACTCAAGTTTTACGAGATTTAGTAAAGAATGGGCATCAGCTGATTTTATTTACCATGAGGGCAGAAGATTGTTATCTTAATGAAGCACTAGATTGGTTTAAGGAACGAGAAATTCCACTTTATGGCGTAAATGTTAATCCCGAACAATCTAAGTTCACTACGTCTCCAAAAGCCTACGGTGATTTATTGATTGATGATATCGCCCTAGGGACTCAAAAGCTCAATTGTCGTTTTCATCGTCCTTGTGTGGATTGGAAATGGGTAGCTGAAATGCTTCTTCAACAAAAACTCCTCACCCAAGAGCAATATGATGTTTATGATTTTAGTCTGCAAGAAATTTTATAAGGAGAAAATATGGCAACACTAATGCAAAAAGATGTTTTAATTGAACTATTAGCAACCGTACAAGCAAGGCTAAGTTGTAGTGGGAATATGCTTCCTGATGAACAGCATAAATTAGCCCAATTACGGCAACAAATTTATCAATCTGCTCCAGAAGTGTTAGATTATCAGCAACTTTCTCAACACATCCGTGCTATTTCTCCATTATTGATTCCTTCTGCGAAAGCAGAAAAGGTCGATTTAGCCCAATATGATGTTGAACAAGATGTTCATCAAAAATTTCCCCTTGTTTGGGCAAATTTAATGGCAGGTAAAACAATTTCAGCCGTTGAAAATCCTTGTGCGACCTTACTTGGCGGGCAACCAGGTGCTGGGAAATCAGCAGGCACAAAACGCGTGTTAGAGCAATTTCAACATAATGTTTTAATTATTAATGGCGATGAATTTCGTCCTTATCATCACTATTTTGATGAAATTTATGCCCTTTATGGTAAGGAATTTTCAAAATATACCGGGGAGTTTTCAGGAAAAATGGTAGAAATGATCCGCAATGAGGGAATTAAACAGCGTTTTAATCTCTTAATTGAAGGAACATTTCGCCGAGCAGAATTGCCTTTACAAGAAATTCAACATTTTGAGGAAAATGGTTATCAAACTCAAATTTTAATTTGTACTTGTGATCAAAAGCAAAGTTGGAGCAGTACGTTGGAAAGAGCAGAAGCTCAACAAGAACAAGGCTTAAACCCTCGTTATGTTCCACAAGAACACCACGATTTAGTTGTCAGTTTATTAGCGCAAAATATTGAAGAAGTTGCTCAAAAAGCACATAACACACCTATTGAGATTTATTCTCGTATAGAAAAATGCTTCGATAGCCGTTTACAAAAAATAGAAAAAATTCGACCGCTTGTTGAGGCAATACTAATGCATTGAGAATTGAGAAAAGGGGATTGGAATCCCCTTTTATATTTTCCTATTTACTTGCTTGAAGTAAGACATTAGCAAGTTGTGATGCTGCTAAACGATAACCTGAAGCAGTAAAATGAACGCGGTCTTTGGCGGCTAAACCTTGATTGAACCATTTATTCATACTGCATCGCCCACCCATAGCATCCTGCCAAGACCAAAAAAGAGTATGCTCTTGTTTTGCAATAACTTTTTGCATATTTTGTACTGCATCGAGCATTAAAGGACGTGTACCACATTGACCTACTTTAGAACGTAAAGATTCTGGAGCACCAATAATTAGGATTGCCGCATTTGGCAGAGATTTACGAATACGGCGAATCTGATTAACCCAAATTTGTTTCATTTCGGAAATATCTAAATTATCATTGAATGCCTCATTTGTACCATAAGCGAGGATGATAAGATCGGCTTGAGTTTCTTTTAAATTATGTTCCCAATTAGCCTGCCATTTCAACCAGTGGCTAAATTGAGCACCATTGATCCCCATCCCTGAAACAACAATTCCTGGCTTACTATTTTCAATATTGATTTGTCCAATGCGCCACTGTTCCGATATGGTTTGATAAATAAGTGGCAACCCGATCTCCATTCTTACCGATTGCCATTTATTTGCGCTACGTTTTGTTAACGTAACATTTTCATTACCACTACGAATAGCAAGTTGAGCAGTCGTACTTATTGGATTTACAGTAAATGTGATTCGCTGTTTCCCACTGATGCCAATTCGAGGCGAAATCACCATAGAATTTCCACCGAATTGACTCCGCGCTAAAACACCACCGAGAGGAAAGCTATCTTGATCTTTTCGACTCGTTAGTGTTTGCCACCCTTGAGAAAAATATTCAACTTGAGGTGTCGATTGACCCGCAACAGGGGAGGGGGCTATCCAACCAATACCACCATTTCCTAAACGTTGTTGTAATCTTGAACGTAATTCATCAGTAAATATAGCACCTGCAGTATGTGAATCACCTAATTGTAGAATTCTAAATTTTACATTTTTACCTTGAGCTAATTGTTTTAATTTTTTTTGCCAATGATTTGTTTTTTCATAATAAGCTAGATTTCCTTTGCCATAATGCAAAGATGATTCAGAATTTATACGAGAACTGCAACTCACTAAAAAAACTAAACTCATGGTTGAAAAAAATAAATTTTTCCGAAAATGGCGCATAAATCGTCCTTAAATAATTAATTTGCTTGATAGTCAATATGTTTAAAAATGTAATCTGCTAGATATTTAACGCCACCAGTTGAAAAATGAATGCCATCTTTACTTCGTATTCTTACAGATTTTCCATTAATCATAATACTATCAACATAATGATTACTTCCTTGACTGAGAAGTTCAGCGGTTGGAAGAAAAATCACTTTAGAAGAAAGTTCACTATGAAAAACTTGTTCTAAATAAAGCATTTGCTGATTTAGTTTTTTCTTTTTCATTAAAGGTACACCAAGCCAAATAACTTGAGTATTTGTTTCTTTAGCAATATTTAATATACGTTGAATACGATTACGATAAACTTGTTCCCATTCAGCAGTTTGAAATTTTAAATATTTACTGCGTTTTTCGGGGTTAGGGAAATCCCAAGGATCATTAGGGCCTAAAAAGACAACCAGTAATTTGATTTGCTTATCTTGCCGTAATGTGGTTTCAATTGTCTTAGGCCAATCAAAAAAGCTTGGATAAGACAACCCTGTACTTTGTTTACTTAGATTAATCGAATTAATATGATAATGAGATGATAGTAACTTTTGTACAAGGGGAGCAACACCTTGCATTAAAGAGTCTCCAGCAAAAAAAACTTTATCACCTTTTTCCAAAATAACTTTTTTAGTTTTATTATAATTCTCATTAATTTTTTTCTTTTCTGGTAAAGGAGATGACGACGCTATTTCCGATTTAACAGGTTGTTGTATTTCTTTTGAAATTTCAACCGTTTTATTTAATTCAATCGGTTGCTCTAAAGCTACTTGCGAAGTCGCATTTTCAATTTTTAAGGGTGATTCTGAGAATGTACTTTCTTGTTCAGGTAAAGGGATATTCTCCGTTGATTCAATATTTTCATTTGGCAAAGGCAAATTCAACAAAGATACAAATTGTTGGTTGTAATCTGTATATAAGGAATTTAATGTTAGGCGGTAACTTTCAATATAGTCCTTTAATTCTTTTCCTTTTGTCCAAAGTGGATAACTATTGAGTTTTGTTAAAGGGCTTTCTTCATGGTAAGTTTGTTCCCAATATGCATTAATAGAAGATTGGGAGAACCAAGCACATAGGGCAGTACTACCAAGTAATGCGGTATAAATAGATAGCAATGATTTAAACATTTATCATTCCTTGATATTAAAAATTAGCGTAAATAAAGCCAGGAATACCTGACGGGGCGAATATATAAATAATAATAAAACTTATTACTAAAGGAATTACCCACAAAATTATCGGTAATTTTTCTAATACAGTCACAAATAGATTAAAACCTTTTCGCATTAACGGGTAAAAAATCATTATTAAGGAAAAAATAGCTAATGTTAGAATTGGCTTTAATTCAAATTGTGTCATAGTCATATTTTGATAGAGCGAAGAAAAAATAAGCTCAACTTCCTGTAGGGAAGATGTTCTAAATATAACGAAAGTAACACAAACAAAATGAAAAGTAATTAAAACACTAAGAAAATATCCCGTATATGAAGAGTGTGAAAAAACATTTCGTTTTCCAAAAATTTTGTCACCGATATTAAGTAACACAAGAGCAATACCGTGCAAAGCACCCCAAAGTAAAAAATTAATGCCAGAGCCATGCCAAATACCTGATAAAGTCATTGCAATCAGTAAATTAAGCTGTGTGCGAAAAAATCCTACACGGCTACCGCCTAAAGGAATATAAATATAATCACGAATCCAAGTTGATAAAGAAATATGCCATTTTCCCCAGAAATCGCGAATATTATATGCTAATAATGGTGCATTAAAATTTTTTGGCAATTGGAAACCAAGTAACATCGCTAAACCAATGACTAATTCTGTATAGCCAGAAAAATCTAAAAATAGTTGAAAAGTATATCCATAAATAGAGGTTAAAATATCTAAACCATGATATTGTGCTGGGCTTTCAAATATAGGATTAACAAAGTCATCAGCTAATAGACTTGCCAACCACCATTTTTTTGCAATGCCTAATAAAATTAAACTAATCGCAAGTGCTGGAGCAATAATTTGGCGAGTTTTTATATTAATTTGTTGCGTAGCTCCAATAGGGGCATCTTTACCGTTATAATTTGCTCTAAAAATAGGGCCAGAAGTAATTGTTGGGAAAAAACTGAAATGCAATAATAAATTATTCCATTTCAAATAAGCATTTTCATTACGATAAAGTGAAACAAGATAAGAAATAGCTTGGAAAGAATAATATGATAAGCCTAAAGGCATTAAAATATCAATAACATCGCCATTAAAGACCTCTTGTAAAGCAGGGCGGAAAAAATCAAAGAATTTAAAAAAAGAAAGATGTCCGATAACAAGTAAAATTCCAACATTTAACCATACTTTTTTCCCTAAAATAGAAGATGTATGATTTATTTTATTTCCAACAAAATAAATTATTGTTGAGAATATAAGAATTACCGCAACCATCCATAAGCTAATGGATGCTAACCAAGTAATGCTTGCAAGTAAAAGTAAAAAATTTTGGAATTTAGGGAAGGACTTAAATGCCCAATAAAGAGGAAAAAACAACAAAAAAAAGAGCAAAAACTCGACAGATAATAATGGCATATAAAAGAGAATAGATGAAAAAGTATGGCGACCATTTTATCTACTTAAGTGTAAAAAATAAAGTCTTTAAAACAGCTTTTGAGCAAATGTTTCGCATAATGTCATTGCTTAAAATTCGAAGTGCGGTACAATTTCTGACCGTATAAGAAAAGCCGTTAAACTGCTTAAAACAGGATATCACATCAGATTTAGTTATGATACAGTTGAGATCCGTTTTATTTTTGGTAGATTAGAAAAGGCAGAGCAGACACAGGCAAGATTTGAGAAAATAGAACATTTAGGGGAATTTTTAAAGGAACTGACAAATTCATCAGTTCCTGTTGATTTAGAGGATTTTATAAAACAGTATAGGTATCAACCACGGCAAAATCATATTCCGAAAAATACATTTATAAGCCCCAGATTTCCAATTCATGATAGGTACAATAGCTGCGGCATAAAAACTAATGGTGCCAATCATAAGGGCTAATTGTCGCCCACTTAACGAGAAGCAAAGGCTAACCCCCGTCCCCGCAGGTAACGAGGAGACGGGGGTTAGTTTTTGCTGAATGAAACAGGGGTACATAGGGGACTTGTCCCCTATGGGATAACTGCGATGTTGGTGTTCTGATGAATATGCCTGGCGATCACCGTTGTTAATGTTTTGATGAACGTTTACGCCTCCTGCAAAACCAAACAAAACGAGATTATCTGATAATCGTGCCTAAAACGCTCATAGCGTGATTTTTGCTAGAACCTGACGATGATATAACTAAAGGGGCTGTCCTAGATAACTAGACCAAACTCTCTTTAACTAATTGTTTTAGAAAGGAAATTTGAGACTTTAAGTTACTGTGATTAAAACGCCATTCACATTCTTTCAAATACAGCCCAAAATGAGCTTTGGGAATACCATTAAATTTGCGTAAATGGCGTTTTGCTTGGTTCCAGAAATTCTCAATTCCGTTAATGTGATTTTGTTTTTCTACAAAGTGCGTACTATGGTTGATACGAAAATGATTAAATTCACTCACATCAAGTACATCATAACTTCGATAGAAATCCGTGTAAACAATGCTATCAGGCTTAACTTGTTCTCGAATTATCGGTAACAACGTGGCGGATTGCGTGTTCGGTACGGCAACAGTATAAACTTTGCCATTGCGTTTCAACAGCCCGAATACCGCAGTTTTACCCGCTGCACCACGTCCACGCTTGCCTTTGCGTGTACCACCAAAATAGCTTTCATCGGCTTCTATTTCCCCATCAAACATCTCCAAATGTGGGCTGTTTTGATAGATAAGAAATCGCAAGCGATGAAAATAGTAAGCGGCAGTTGTCTTGTTTACATTCACTAGTTCAGCAGCAGTTCTCGCAGTAACTCCTGCAACAAATAGTTCAATGAGTTTATTTTGTTTGTGCTGACTTAAACGACTTTTTCTCATTTGACTATCTTAACCCAAATCGAGTTTTTAGTCGTTATCTAGGACAGCCCCTAACTAAATTAAAATAACGTGCTTGTGATTGATTTCACGGGTCTAAAAATTTGATTTGTTTTGCTTTGATGATCTAATTTCGCATAACGTAGATTATGTTAAATATAATACAGAAGACATAGTAAAAAAGTCTGTTTCGTTGCTTTTTTATCCCCTTTTCTTTTTAACAATTTATTTTTAGCGTTGAAAAGCGTATCATAAGCAAGTTTCCACGTTTGCATAAACGTGTTTATTTTTACTTATCACAATAGGTGTTTCGACAATGTCAAAAAATATTCTTATTCTTAATTGCGGTAGCTCATCATTAAAATTTGCTATCCTTGATCCTGTTTCGGGTGATGAAAAATTATCCGGTTTAGCGGAAAATTTTCACCTTGAAAATGCCCGTATTAAATGGAAGCTGAACGGTGAAAAAGGCGAAGCAAGTCTTGGTGCAGGTGCAGCACATAGCGAAGCGTTAAACTATATCGTTTCTCAAATTTTAAGTGCAGAATTAAAAGCGAGTATTGGCGCTATTGGCCACCGTATCGTTCATGGCGGTGAGAAATACACTTCATCTATTGTGATTACGGATGAAGTTATCGAGGGCATCAAAGCAGCTGCAGCTTATGCACCACTTCATAACCCTGCACATTTAATTGGTATTGAAGAAGCGTTCAAAGCCTTCCCTGAATTAAAAGCAAAAAATGTTGCGGTTTTTGATACTGCATTCCACCAAACAATGCCAGAGGAAGCTTACCTCTATGCACTTCCCTACTCGCTTTACAAAGATCACGGCGTACGTCGCTATGGTTTCCACGGTACAAGCCACTATTATGTGAGCCGTGAAGTGGCAAAAACAGTGGGCGTTGATGCAGATAAAGTGAATGTAATTACTTGCCATTTAGGTAATGGTGCTTCTGTGGCAGCTATTCGTGATGGTCAATGTATCGATACTTCAATGGGCTTTACGCCATTAGAAGGTTTAGTGATGGGAACACGTTCAGGAGATATCGACCCTGCAATCATCTTCTTTATGCACAATACTTTAGGGATGTCTGTCAAAGAGATTGAAGATACCCTCGTGAAAAAATCCGGTTTATTAGGCTTAACCGAAGTAACAAGCGACTGCCGTTATGCAGAAGATAACTACGACACTCACGCCGATGCAAAACGTGCGATGGATAATTTCTGCTACCGTTTAGCGAAATATATCGGTTCTTATATGGCTGTCATTGGTGATCGTTTAGACGCTATCGTCTTTACCGGTGGTATCGGTGAAAATGCTGGCCCTGTGCGTGAATTAACCCTTAACTACCTCAAACTCTTTGGTATCAAAGTTGATTCAGACAAAAATACCGCAGCACGTTTCGGTAAATCAGGCGAAATTACTACCTCAGACTCCGCTTACCGAGCTTTCGTTATTCCAACGAATGAAGAACTTGTTATCGCACAAGATACCGCTCGCTTAGCGTTATAATCCCCTAACCTGCCCCTGTGGCAGGTTTTTTGCTTTACTCTTTACGGATATTTCATATGTCAAGAACGATTATTCTTATTCCTATTAGCACCGGCGTAGGCTTAACGAGTGTGAGCCTTGGTTTTGTTCATGCATTAGAACAAAAAGGCGCTAAAGTCGGTTTTTTAAAGCCTATTGCCCAGCCTATTAGTGGCGAAGATACCCTCGACCGCTCTACTTCTATCGTCCGCACTTCTAATACGACCGAAGTCGGCGAGCCGTTTATGTTAAGTGCGGCGGAAGCTTTAATTGGTCAAAATCAAACCGATGTTCTCCTTGAGAAAGTGGTAGAACGTCATCAAAAATTAACTAAAAACAACGATATTATTGTAATTGAAGGGTTAATCCCAACGCGTAAAAACTCCTACGCGCCTAAAATTAACTACGAAATTGCCCAAACCTTAGATGCCGAAATCGTATTAGTTGCCGCGCCTTCTGCGGATACGCCAGCGCAATTAAAAGAACGCGTTGATACCGCGGCATCGCAATACGGTGGCCGTCACAATAAAAACCTCCTCGGTGTCGTCATTAACAAATTTAATGCCCCTGTCGATGAATCTGGCAGAACACGTCCTGATTTAGCTGAAATTTTTGACTCTTTCCAACACAGTTCAAACAATGTGACCGAAGTTGAAAATCTCTTTAAAACTGGCCCGATTAAATTATTAGCCTGTATTCAATGGAAAGCAGAACTCGGTGCACCGCGTGTGACGGATTTAGTCAAACACTTAGGTGGTGCGATTATTAAAGAGGGCGAACTGAATAAACGCCGTATTCGTGGCGTCACATTCTGTGCCCGTAGCTTACCGAATATGGTTGAGCATTTTAAAGCCGGTAGCCTCATTGTGACCTCGGCTGACCGTCCTGATGTTATTGTTGCAGCTGCCCTTTCAGCGATGAATGGTGTAGAACTTGGTGCATTACTCTTAACCGGTGGTTACAAATTAGATAGCCAAATCGCGAAAATGTGTGAAAAAGCCTTTGAAACCGGCTTGCCAATCTTCCGTGTGGAAGGTACAACTTGGCAAACTGCACTGAACTTACAAAGTTTCAGCCTAGAAGTACCTGTGGATGATAAAGAGCGTATCAGCCAGATTAAAGATTACGTTTCTGCACAATTTAGCGATAATTTCATGACTGAAATTTCCAAAGGTGCGGTACGTTCTCGTCGCCTCTCTCCTGCGGCTTTCCGTTATCAATTAACAGAATTAGCCCGTGCAGCGAAAAAACGCATTGTTCTTCCTGAAGGTGATGAACCTCGTACCATTAAAGCGGCTGCATTATGTGCAGAGCGTGGCATTGCAGAATGTATCCTCTTAGCTAACCCTGCCGAAGTGCAACGTGTCGCTGAAGCTCAAGGTGTGACACTCGGTGCGGGTATTACGGTAATTGACCCAGAAGCGGTACGCGAAAATTATGTAGCTCGCTTAGTTGAATTGCGTAAAAACAAAGGTATGACAGAAGTTGTTGCCCGCGAACAGCTTTTAGATACGGTGGTGCTTGGTACGATGATGTTAGAAGCCAACGAAGTGGATGGCTTAGTTTCTGGTGCGGTACATACCACGGCAAATACCATTCGCCCACCAATGCAGATCATTAAAACTGCCCCAGGTAATTCCATTATCTCTTCTATCTTCTTTATGTTATTACCTGACCAAGTGCTTGTTTATGGTGACTGTGCGGTAAATCCAGATCCAAATGCAGAGCAATTAGCAGAAATCGCGATTCAATCTGCGGAGTCAGCAAAATCCTTCGGGATTGACCCACGCGTGGCGATGATCTCCTACTCTACCGGCACATCAGGCTCAGGCGCAGATGTGGAAAAAGTTGCCGAAGCAACGCGTATTGCTAAAGAGAAACGCCCTGATTTAATCATCGACGGCCCATTACAATACGATGCGGCGATTATGGAAGATGTTGCACGTTCTAAAGCGCCAAATTCCCCAGTCGCAGGTAAAGCAACGGTATTCGTATTCCCAGATTTAAACACGGGTAACACCACGTATAAAGCGGTACAGCGTTCTGCTGACCTCGTTTCTATTGGCCCAATGCTCCAAGGTATGCGTAAGCCAGTCAATGACCTCTCTCGCGGTGCGCTCGTTGATGATATTGTCTATACCATTGCATTAACGGCAATTCAAGCGACACAGTAATTTTTGAATAGAAACGCCCTCTTTAAGAGGGCGTTTTTTTATAACATATAATTTATCCTAAAACGCGAGTTCTTCCTATTTTATAATACATTTTACGATTCACCCTCTTTACAAATTGTCAAAAAAATTCGACCGCTTGTATAGCCATTTTCACAAGGAAACCGATATGACTACTCCATTAA
The DNA here is from genome assembly GCA_023101485.1 of Pasteurellaceae bacterium Macca. Classification (GTDB taxonomy): domain Bacteria; phylum Pseudomonadota; class Gammaproteobacteria; order Enterobacterales; family Pasteurellaceae; genus LVZB01. The sequence goes on from LVZB01000030.1 coordinate 125,849, forward strand.
TTCAACAACTTACCCAGATTGTCGGGGAAAAATATATTCTGACGGATACCGCAAAAACCGAACCCTATCGCAGTGGTTATCGCTTTGGTACGGGGAAAGCCCTTGCGGTGGTTCGTCCGGGGACGCTCGTGGAGTTTTGGCGAGTGCTGAATGCTTGTGTGAAGGCCGATGTCATCATTATTACCCAAGCAGCCAATACGGGGCTAACGGGGGGCTCAACGCCCAATGGCGATGATTATGACCGCGATATTGTGATCATCAATGCCATGCGAATTGGGGGGATTCAGCTGATTCAAAATGCCGAACAAGTCGTTTGCCTACCCGGCTCAACCCTCAACGAGCTTGAACTGCTTCTCAAACCTCACGGACGAGAACCCCATTCAGTGATTGGCTCTTCCTGCATTGGCGCCTCTGTGGTTGGGGGCGTGTGCAACAATTCCGGTGGCGCGTTAGTTCAACGCGGGCCTGCCTATACGGAAATGGCGCTCTACGCACAACTTAATGCCGAAGGGGAATTGGAATTACATAACCATTTAGGCATTGATTTAGGCGACACGCCGGAAGAAATTTTGCAAAACTTGCAAGAAAACCGCTATCAACGGAAAGACATTACCTTAGACAGTGGCAAAGGGCATGACCACACCTATTGCCAACACGTTCGTCAAGTGGATGAAGACTCCCCTGCTCGCTTTAATGCCGACCCCAAACGCCACTACGAAGCCTCTGGCTCTGCCGGTAAATTGGCGATTTTTGCGGTGCGATTAGACACCTTCCCCCTCGAAAGTGAAACCGCCGTGTTCTATTTAGGCACAAACAGCACCGATGTATTTAATGATATTCGTCGCACTATGCTTGCCGATTTTCAGCATTTACCAATTTCAGGGGAGTATATCCATCGAGAAGCCTTTGATGTAACCGCCCGCTATGGAAAAGATACCTTCTGGGCAATTAAAGCACTTGGCACACACCGTTTACCCACACTCTTTGCCTTAAAAGCAACAGTCGATCGATGGGCAAAAAAAGTCCGCTTTTTACCGAATCATTTTAGTGATAAAACTTTACAGCTTATTTCTAAAATTCTTCCCCAACATTTACCCGAGAAATTACGTCAATATCGTGATCAATATGAGCATCATCTTATTCTCAAAATGGGAGGCGAAGGCATACAAGAGGCGCGAGATTATCTCTCAAGCTATTTTAGCGAAAAAGAAAAAGGGGGCTATTTTGAATGTAATACTGTTGAAGCAGAAGCGGCAATGTTACACCGCTTTGCCGTAGGTTCGGCAAGTATTCGTTATCGCACCATTCATCAAGCAGAGGTGGAGGATATTGTTGCCTTAGATATTGCGTTACCTCGTAATGAGAAAAATTGGTTTGAAACATTGCCCCCTGAAATGGCAGAAAAAATCATTCATAAAGTCTATTGTGGGCATTTCCTATGCCACGTTTTTCATCAAGATTACATTGTGAAAAAAGGGGTTGATTGTGTTGAATTAGAACATCAAATGCACGATCTACTTGACCAACGTGGTGCGCAATATCCTGCGGAACATAATGTTGGGCATCTATACCAAGCGAAACCTGAACTACGCCAGTTCTATCAACAGCTTGATCCAACCAACAGCTTTAACGTAGGCATTGGACAAACCTCAAAGAAAAAACACTGGCAATAGCCTTTTACAAGCGGTCAGATTTTGTAGACATTTTGCAAAGTCTGACGTTTTGTAAAAAGCATAAAAAAAGCACTCATTTTGATCTGCCCCCCAAAAGTTGGACTAAACAACCAACTAACTAAGGAGCAGATTTTTTATGACTAAATATAATTCACTTTTCAAACAACAGGTGATCGAGTTTTATCTTCAACAACATAAAAATCGGTCATTCACTCGCCAACATTTTCATCTTAACAAGAGAACATTGAACCGTTGGATTGCCCTTCGGGTATCATTAGCCAATGGTTGCAAGCCTTTGAAAAACAAGGTATAAACGGATTATTACCCAAACCAAAAGGTCGTCCAGTGATGAAATCGAAATCCCCTAAAATGCCTAGGTTTAAAACCGAAGAAGAACGCTTACGCTATCGTATTTTAGAGCTTGAAGCGGAGGTGGCTGTGCTAAAAAAGTTGCGGGAGTTAAACCAACAAAAAATGGCAAAAAAACCGAAATCGTCAACGCGTTAAGGGGGGATTTTCCGCTCGACATCTTGCTTAATTTGCTTGATTTAAAGCGGAGTACCTTCTTTTACCATCGGCAGCCTAAGGCGGATAAAAATGCAGAAATCAGGCAGAAAATTAGCCAAATTTACCACGAACATAAAGGGAATTATGGCTACCGTCGTGTGGCAGAGGAATTGCGTAAAGCCGAATGTGTGAATAAAAAACGCGTACAAAATATCATGCAACAGCTTGATTTAAAAGGAAAATGTAAGAAACGTAAATACCGTTCTTATCAAGGTCAGATAGGCAACATTGCCGAGAACTTATTGCAACGGGATTTTCACGCCAGCAAACCGAATGAGAAATGGGTAACCGATGTGAGTGAGTTCAAATGTGCTGAGGGTAAAGTCTATTTGTCGCCGATTAAAGACCTTTTTAACGGTGAAATTATCGCTTATTCTCTTTCACGAAGCCCCAATTTTGAACAAATTATCCAAATGATGAATCAAGCGATGACTAAACTGAATGGCGAACACCCGATTCTTCATTCCGATCAAGGTTGGCAATATCAAATGAGAGGGTATCAAAATCTGCTCAAAGAAAATGGCATTCAGCAAAGTATGTCAAGAAAGGGAAATTGCTTGGATAATGCGGCGATGGAAAGTTTTTTCGGGCGGTTGAAAACAGAATGTGGTGTTGATGAACACTTTGATACCTTCGAGCAACTGGAGAAGAGACTCCACGAATACATTTATTACTACAACAAAAACGTATTCAAAGTAAGCTAAAAGGACTGAGTCCTGTGGAATACCGAGCTCAGTCCTTAAATTAAAGTCGTCTAACTTTTTGGGGTCAGATCATTTTATTGAGTGCTTTTGTTTTATGAATTACGCAAGATTAACGTTTTTTCGCTTTTGGGTTTGGTAGGTCGGTGACCGAGCCTTCAAACACTTCAGCGGCTAAACCAACCGATTCATGTAATGTTGGGTGGGCATGAATAGTTAAGGCAATATCTTCAGCATCACAGCCCATTTCAATCGCTAAGCCGATTTCACCTAATAATTCACCACCATTTGTGCCGACAATCGCACCCCCTAATACGCGGTGGGTATCTTTATCGAAGATTAACTTCGTCATACCATCTGCACATTCAGAAGCAATCGCACGGCCAGAGGCTGCCCATGGGAATTTCGCCACTTCGTAGTTTAAGCCTTCTTGCTTACACTCTTTCTCTGTTTTACCGACCCAAGCAACTTCTGGCTCGGTATAAGCGATAGATGGAATCACTTTTGGATCAAAGTAGTGTTTTTGTCCTGCGATCACTTCTGCGGCAACGTGACCTTCATGTACGCCTTTATGGGCTAACATTGGCTGGCCAACAATATCTCCAATCGCGAAAATGTGTGGCACGTTAGTACGCATCTGTTTATCAACGTGGATAAAGCCACGATCATCAACTTCTACACCAGCTTTACCGGCATCAAGTAATTTACCATTTGGCACACGACCGATGGCGACTAAGACTGCATCATAACGTTTTGTATCGTTGCAGGCTTTACCTTCCATGGAGACATAGATACCATCGTCTTCTGCTTTAACTGCGGTTACTTTGGTTTCAAGCATTAATTTGAATTTTTGCTCAATACGTTTTGTGAAGATTTGAACAATATCTTTGTCTGCGGCTGGGATCACTTGGTCGAACATTTCAACCACTTCAACTTCTGAACCGAGGGCTTGATAAACCGTTCCCATTTCAAGACCGATAATACCGCCCCCCATGATGAGTAATTTTTTCGGGATTTCTTTTAATTTAAGGGCATCGGTTGAATCCCAAACACGCGGATCTTCATGAGGAATGAAAGGTAATTGAATTGGGCGAGAACCGGCGGCGATAATCGCGTTATCGAATTTAATTGTCGTTGGGTTACCGTCACGATCACGAGCTACCAAGGTATGTGAGTCGGTAAATGTTGCAAGACCTTCTACTACCGTCACTTTACGTGCTTTTGCCATGCCAGCTAAACCGGTAGTTAATTTCGATACGACTGCTTCTTTCCCTGTACGTACTTTATCTAAATCAATCGTTGGTTCACCAAAAGTGATCCCATTGTGCTCTGCATTACGTGCTTCTTCTAATACTTTAGCAACGTGTAATAACGCCTTAGACGGAATACAACCCACGTTTAAGCAGACCCCACCGAGTGTTGAGTAACGTTCAACAATCACGGTTTCTAAGCCTAAGTCTGCACAACGGAATGCTGCTGAGTAACCCGCAGGACCAGCCCCTAATACGACAACTTGTGTTTTAATTTCTTTGCTCATAGTTTTTTCCTTTTGAAAATGCCCCCTTCTTAAGAGGAGGCAAAGGGACCGTCTATTACATCACTAAACGACGAATATCCGCTAATACACCATTGATGTATGAGAGGAAACGTGCACCGTCTGCACCATCAATGACACGGTGGTCGAATGATAATGAAAGCGGAAGCATTAAGCGTGGCGCAAACTCTTTACCGTTCCAAACTGGAAGCATTTCAGATTTTGACACACCTAAAATCGCGACTTCTGGTGCATTCACGATTGGCGTGAAGTGGGTTGTACCAATACCGCCTAAACTTGAAATGGTGAAACAACCACCCTGCATATCAGAGCCTGTTAATTTACCGTCACGGGCTTTCTTCGACACTTCCATCAATTCACGAGAAAGTTCGATAATGCCTTTCTTATTGACATTTTTGAAGACTGGCACAACTAAGCCATTCGGCGTATCCACTGCCACACCAATATTGATGTATTTTTTGATCGTTAATTTCTGACCATCTTCTGATAGTGAGCTATTGAAACGTGGGAAGGCTTCGAGGGCTTTTGCCACCGCTTTCATAATAAAGACCACAGGGGTGATTTTTACGTCTAACTTCTGTTTTTCTGCTAGTTTGTTTTGCTCTTTACGGAAGTTTTCAAGCTCAGTAATGTCTGTACGGTCGAAGTGTGTAACGTGTGGGATCATTACCCAGTTACGGTGTAAGTTTGCCCCAGAAATTTTGTTGATACGAGATAATTCAACTTCTTCGATTTCACCAAATTTGCTGAAATCCACTTTTGGCCACGGTAATAAGCCTAAGCCTGCACCATTTGCCACACCTGTTCCTGCTGGCGCTTTGCCTGCTTTCACGTCTTCAAAGACTTGAACTGCATTTTTCACATAGGCTTGGATATCTTCTTTAACGATACGACCTTTACGACCTGTCCCTGCAACTTTATCTAAATTAACACCGAATTCACGCGCTAAACGACGAATAACAGGCGTTGCGTGGGCGTAAGTTGCACTTGCAGTGACTTGTTCTTGGCTTAAACCAGAAACATTACCGTGAGTTGCTTGGGCTTGTGGCGCAGGAGCAGATTGCACTTGTGCCGGTGCTGATGGTGTTGCAACAGGGGCAGCACCTGCCACTTCAAATTTCATAATAAGCGAGCCAGTGGAGACTTTATCCCCCACTTTAATGAGGATCTCTTTCACTGTACCGGCGATAGGGGCAGGCACTTCCATGGAAGCTTTATCCCCTTCGACGTTGATAATGGATTGATCAACTTCAACAGTATCGCCAACTTTCACCATAATTTCAGTGACATTGACTTCATCGCCACCGATATCGGGGACATTCACTTCTTGAATCGCTGAGGCTGTTGCCACTGGTGCTGGGGCGCTTTCTGCAACCGGCGCAGAAGCACTTGGTGCTGATCCTGCGACTTCAAAACGCATAATCAATTTACCGGTCGCAACGCTATCTCCGACTTTGATTAAAATTTCTTTTACCACACCAGCGATTGGGGCAGGCACTTCCATGGAAGCTTTATCCCCTTCCACGTTAATGATAGATTGATCAACTTCAACAGTATCGCCAACTTTCACCATAATTTCAGTGACATTGACTTCATCGCCACCGATATCGGGGACATTCACATCCACAACACTTGTTGCCGTTGCCACAGGTGCTGGAGCAACTGTCGCTTCTGGTGCTTTTTCTGCTACAACGGTTTCGCCTGCTTCTAAAACAAGCATTGGTGAGCCGGTGGAAACTTTATCCCCGACTTTCACTAACACTTCTTTTACCACACCCGCTTCTGGGGCAGGCACTTCCATGGAAGCTTTATCCCCTTCCACATTGATAATTGATTGATCAACACTGATAGTGTCGCCAACTTTGACCATGACTTCTGTAACAGTCACTTCATCACTGCCAATATCTGGCACTTGAATTTGTTTTGACATTATTTATTCCTTTTCTGTAAGTGGGGAAACCCACTATCTCATCTGCAAATTTTTAATAAAATCACACCGCTTGTTACGCTTTAATTTCTCAAGGTATAGGGTAAAAATAAGGTATCTGCTAAGAAACTTAACGGTAAATCAATAATCGCTAATAGATTAAAGGGAAATGCCTCGTTGGTTTCTAACATATTCAGATCAGCTCTTACCCCCGAATACGGTTGAGGAGCAGGGGAAGATAAACTCCATATTGTTCCGCAACCGGCTAAATTAAAGCTCATAAAAGCAATAAGATAATATTTCTTCATGATGATCTTAGATATGCTTTGCAAATTTTTGATAAAATTTGACCGCTTGTCTCATTGGGCAGGTTACCCTGCCCAATTCATATTACGCATATAACGGGTTAATACGATCAACATTTAAGCCAAATTTTGCAATGGCTTCAGCCACGACTTTACGCTCAATAGTGCCTTCATTCGCTAGCTGCGTTAATGCCGCGACAACGACATAATGCTCATCAACCTCAAAATGCTCACGTAAATTCGCACGGCTATCTGAACGACCGAAACCGTCTGTACCTAATACATGGTAGTGTTTGCTCGGTACGAAAGCACGGATCTGTTCAGCGTAGAGTTTCATATAGTCTGTTGACGCAACGGTTGGTAAATCCGCTAACACTTGGGCAACGTATGGCACACGTGGCGTTTCGGTTGGGTGTAATAAGTTCCAACGTGCAACATCGTTACCATCACGACCTAATTCATTAAATGACGGTGCAGAGAAGACATCTGCGGTAACACCATAGTCATTGGCAAGAATTTGAGCTGCTTCACGTACGTGACGTAAAATCGCACCTGAACCTAATAATTGAACGTGACCTTTGCCTTTGCCTTTCACGGTTTCAAATTTATATAAACCTTTACGGATACCCTCTTCCGCCCCTTCTGGCATTGCTGGTTGCTCGGTGATTTCGTTTAAGGTGGTGATGTAGTAGAACACATCTTCTTGTTTTTCACCGTACATACGGTTAATACCGTCTTGAACGATAACAGCAACTTCAAAGGCAAACGCTGGGTCGTAAGTCACACAGTTTGGAATTACGCCTGCTTGAATATGGCTATGACCATCTTCGTGTTGTAATCCTTCGCCGTTTAAGGTTGTACGACCTGATGTACCACCAATCATAAAGCCACGGGCTAATTGGTCACCAGCTAACCACATCATATCCCCAACACGTTGGAAACCGAACATGGAGTAGTAGATGAAGAATGGAATCATTGGCTGATTGCTCACGGAATAAGATGTCGCCGCCGCAACCCAAGAGGCTGTTGCCCCTAATTCGTTAATCCCTTCTTGTAATACTTGGCCATCTGTTGCTTCACGGTAATACGCCACTAAATCACGGTCTGACGGTACATAGTTCTGACCGAATGGGTTGTAAATACCGATTTGACGGAATAGACCTTCCATACCGAAAGTACGCGCTTCATCGGCAATAATTGGCACAATGGTTTTACCGATGTTTTTATCTTTTAATAAAGTGTTTAACACACGGCTAAATGCCATTGTGGTTGAAATACCACGAGGTTGTGCATCTAATAACGCTTGGAAGTCAGAAAGTGCAGGGACTTGATATTCCACATCAAATTTTGGCTTACGCGCTGGCACATAACCATTTAAGGCTTTACGTTGACCGTGGATGTAGTTGTACTCTTCTGAACCTTCTGGGAATTTGATGTACTCTAAATTCTCCACTTGCTCATCCGTTAATGGTAAATGGAAATAATCACGGAAGCCTTTTAAGCTCTCAAGGGACATTTTTTTCGATTGGTGAGCCGTGTTTTTACTTTCTGCTTCTGGGATTTTATAACCTTTAACCATGTGAGCTAAGATCACAACAGGTTTATCTGATTTTTGTGCACGTTCAAAGGCAGCGAACATTTTCTCAGAATCGTGACCACCACGACGTAAATGCCAGATTTCATCGTCTGTCATATCCGCAACTAATGCCGCTGTTTCAGGGTAACGACCGAAGAAATGTTCACGAACATAAGCACCGTCTTTCGATTTAAAGGTTAAGTAGTCACCATCAACCACTTCCATCATTAACTGTGCAAGTTTGCCAGAGGTATCTTTGGCGAAGAGTTTATCCCAACCGCTACCCCATAATACTTTAATCACTTCCCAGCCTGCACCGTTGAATAGACCTTCAAACTCTTGAACGACTTTACCGTTACCATTTACTGGGCCGTCTAAGCGTTGTAAGTTACAGCTAATCACAAAGATTAAGTTATTGAGTTTTTCACGCCCCGCAACGGTTAATGCACCTTTGGACTCGATTTCGTCCATTTCGCCGTCCCCAAGGAAGGCATAAACTTTTTGATCTTTGGTGTCTTTTAATCCACGGTTTTCAAGGTATTTTAAGAAACGCGCTTGATAAATCGCATTTACTGGGCCTAAACCCATTGAAACGGTAGAGAATTGCCAGAATTCAGGCATCAATTTCGGGTGAGGGTAAGAAGAAAGCCCATCAACAAAGGCTTCTTGACGGAAATTATCTAACTGCTCTTCGGTTAAACGACCTTCCACGAAAGCACGGGCATAAATACCCGGTGCAGCGTGACCTTGTGAATAGATTAAATCGCCGCCGTTTTTCTCTGTCGCTGCTTTGAAGAAGTGGTTGTAACAAACTTCATACATCGTTGCCGCAGATTGGAAAGTAGAGATATGACCACCTAAATCTAAATCTTTTTTCTGGCTACGCAATACCATTGCAATGGCATTCCAACGCACCGCAGAACGGATACGGCGTTCAATTTCTTTATTCCCTGGATAAGCTGGTTGCTCCGAAACAGGAATGGTATTCACATAATCTGTGGTCACACCAGATTGAATCGCCACGCCATTACCACGTGCTTTTTGCATCACTTGATCAATGATAAATTGCGCACGTTCAATTCCCTCTTCACGAACGAGTGAATCTACGGCTTCTAACCAATCTTGAGTTTCGATTGGATCTACGTCATTGCGTAAAATATCTGACATAGTTTTTTCCTTATAAATGAGTGAATGAATGTTACAACAAAGTTTTAACAACTTCGCTAACTGCTGAAATTCCCACCAAAAAAGCCCTGTTTACATTTGTTCTAGATCAAAATCATCAGCAAAACGTCTTGCACAAATACTAAACATACCAATTTGGCATCGTGTATCCCATTGATTTTTAACAACTTTTTATGAAATTAAAAACTTGTTGAAAATATGTAGATAAATTTTCGCGCTAAGATAACAAAAACCACCGTTTTTGTCTATTTAGACGATTTTGAAATGTTAACTCGCTCACAATTCCTTCCTGTTAGATCGCTTTATTTTCCATCTCAAATCAATTAGAAAATCTAAGCAAACGATTGCCTTTTATGCTATGCTTTCGCCTATTTTATTGAACTCACTATAGAACTAACAAAAAGGTTAAATATGACAACAAAAACTGAAGTTGCCGTGGTAATGGGCTCAAAAAGTGATTGGGAAACCATGTCACAAGCGGTCGAAATTTTAGAACAATTTGCGATTCCACATCATGTGGAAGTCGTTTCCGCCCACCGTACCCCCGATAAACTGTTTGAATTTGCCGAAACCGCCCAAGCCAAAGGCTATAAAGTGATTATCGCTGGCGCAGGTGGCGCTGCCCACTTACCCGGCATGATTGCCGCCAAAACCCTTGTGCCGGTGTTAGGCGTGCCGGTCAAAAGTTCTATGTTAAGTGGCGTTGATAGCCTTTATTCTATCGTACAAATGCCAAAGGGCATTCCCGTCGGTACATTAGCCATCGGCCCTGCGGGGGCGGCAAACGCAGGCTTGCTTGCAGCACAAATCTTATCCGCTTTCGATGCTAACCTTGCGGAAAAAGTCCAGCAATTCCGCCAAGCCCAAACCCAAATCGTGTTAGATAACCCTGACCCACGTGGATAGCCATGAATAAAAAACTGTTAATTCTGCATACGGGGGGGACGATTTCCATGAGTGAAGGGGAAGATGGTAGAGTTTCGCCTTCGGCAAAAAATCCACTGTTACTCGCTCTTGAGAAGCTCAACCATCCGGCAACACTTCATCAAGAGGCGATTTTAAATGTTCCCTCTCCGCATATCACACTAAGCCATTGGCTTTTATTGAAAAATCGCATTGAAAAAGCGGTCAAAGCGGAACAATTTGATGGCGTGGTCATTACCCACGGCACAGACACCCTCGAAGAAACGGCATATTTTCTCGATTTATCCCTGAAGGTGGATGTCCCTGTCGCGATTACTGGGGCGATGCGTTCAAGTAATGAATTAGGGGCGGACGGCTTAATTAACCTCCAAAGTGCGATTTTGGTGGCACTCTGCCCTGAAAGCCAAGGGAAAGGCGTCATGGTGGTGATGAATGATGAAATCCACAACGCAAAATTTGTAACAAAAACGCATACCACCAATGTGGCGACCTTCCAAACGCCCACCTTTGGCCCCTGTGGATTGATTGCCAAAAATCGCGTGATCTATTTTCAACATCTTGACCAATATGAACGCTACCCTGTGGAAAAGATTGCCAAATCTAATGTGCAAGTAATCAAAACCTATGCCGGTATGGATAGTTTTCTCCTTGAACAACTTGCCCTAAGTCAATGTGACGGCGTGGTGCTAGAAGCTTTGGGCGCTGGCAATTTACCGCCTTCTTGCTTGGCAGGGGTGTCTGCACTACTGCGTGCTGATATTCCCGTTGTACTCGTTTCCCGCGCCTTTAACGGCGTCACCCAAGATGTGTATGACTATCTCGGCGGTGGCAAGCAACTAAAACAACAAGGCGTGATTTTTACCACCGGCTTAAGCGGTCAAAAAGCGCGAATTAAGCTCTTAGTATTGCTTAATCAGTCGCTGAATCGCCCCCTTGCCGACTATTTTTAGCCATGCCCTATCCAATAGGCAACGTAATAAACCAAATTGATTAAACCCAAAGGATTTTCTATGCAAAAAAGTGCCCTTTATCCCCCAATTTATGTGCTTGGCAACGGACAGCTTGGCAGAATGTTACGCTATGCAGGTGCGCCCCTTGATATTGAGGTACATCCCCTCGCCTTTGACGGCGAGATTTTTGAACTGGAACAACACTCCCTCATTACCGCAGAAATTGAACGTTGGGCAGAAACGCCTTTAACCACACTCCTTGGAAATCATCCGCATTTTGTGAATTTGCCGGTCTTCTCACGACTTGCCGATCGCCTCACTCAAAAGGCTCTTTTAGATGAACTCCACCTCGCCACCTCACCGTGGCAATTACTCAAAAGCCCAAGCCAATGGCAACAAGTATTTAGCCAAGTGGGGGAAAAAGTCGTTGTGAAACGCCGAACTGGGGGCTATGACGGGCGTGGGCAATGGATTGTTACCCCCGACAGCACCGACCAGATCACAGAAGATCTTTTCGGTGACGTCATTGCCGAAAAATTTATCCCCTTTGACGGCGAAATCTCCCTCGTCGGCGCACGTTTTCCCCAAGGTGAAACCCGTTTCTATCCCGTCACTCATAACTTACAACAAAACGGCATTTTACGTTACAGTGTGATGAATACCGCCTTGCCAAATCAAGCGCTCTATCAACAACAGGCAGAGGAAATGCTCCGTGCAATTATGCACAAACTCAATTATGTGGGCGTCATGGCGATGGAATGTTTTGTGGTGGGTGATAAATTGCTTATTAACGAACTTGCTCCCCGTGTGCATAACAGCGGACACTGGACGCAACTTGGTTGCAGTATCAGCCAATTTGAATTGCATTTACGGGCATTACTTGATTTACCCACACCACCACTTAACCCTATTGCGCCAAGTGTGATGGTGAATTTAATCGGCATTGAACATCACAACGAATGGCTCAACTTGCCATTTAGTCAGCTTCATTGGTACGGTAAAGAAGTGCGTGCAGGTCGGAAACTGGGGCATATCAACATCAGCCACCCCGATATTCAAGTCATCACGGAAATCCTGAACTCACTAAAACCGCATTTAAGTGACGATTTCCATTCCGGCTTAACTTGGGCGATAGAGAAACTCCACCAAAGCCAAGGGAGCGTTTAAAGGCTTTTACAAGCGGTCAAATTTAGCAAACATTTTGCACAGCCGTTGAAATTGCCGAATTGCCCAAAGCAGAAAAGAAAAAACCGTTGATTTACAACGGTTTTTTTATCTTTTTCTTACGCTATTGCACGGCTAACAAAATGCGGTCTGCAAACTTACCAATACTCACGGCAAAGTTATTTGAGCGATTCCAATCTAATAGAGTGCGGTAGTTATTCGACACTAAAAACGCTCTACCGACCTCTTTATCCGGGCGAACAAGCCAGAGTTTTGTGTTACGCAGGGCATTGAGTTTTTCGATCTCCTGCGCATTCGGATAGGCTAAATCCACCCCCCAAGCTTGCCATTGAGAAAGCGTTTTGGCTTTATTTTCTTCGATACCGGCAAAAGAGAGATCAATCGGTTGAGCTAAGCGGACTTCGACTCCCCAAGGGACATTTTTATCCCAGCCCACAGTGGAGAGGTATGCCGCAATCGAGGCAAAGGCATCGTAATGGTTTTTCCAAATATCTTTTTTGCCATCTTTATCGCCATCTTGAGCATATTTCAAATAAGATGTCGGCATAAATTGCGTTTGCCCCATTGCGCCTGCCCACGATCCTTTCATTTCATGACGGGAAATCGTTTGTGCTTGTAACATTTTCATCGCATTGACGAACTCTTGGGTGAAAAGTTTTTCACGACGGCCATCAAAAGCGAGGGTCGCTAAGACTGAAAGCACATCAAAATTCCCTTGATAACGCCCAAAACCGCTCTCCATCCCCCACAACGCCATAATATATTCCTTCGGCACGCCAAATTGTTGGCTGGCTTTATTTAATGGCACTTGGTATTCATGCCAACGGTTTGCCGCCATATTTACTTTAGTTTGTGTCAGCACTTTATTGAGATAATTCGTGACGCCGTTTGGATTTGGGGGCGGGGGTGGAGAATTCGGATCACGGCGGCGAGCCATTTGTTGCTGATCCAACTCCACGGCACGGGCAATATAATTGATATTAAATTGCTGATTTAATACCTGACTTGAAACCCCTTCTGCGGCGGCTTTTTTCTTTAAGAAATTCACATAATCATTAAAATGATTAACCGTGCGAGGATTTGGATATTTCGCATCTAAGGCGATGCCTTGATATTGATGTTGTGGTGTACCACAACTGGCGAGCAATAAGCACGCCAAAGTAAGAGAGAGTGTTTTTTTCATTGTCATTTCTATTTAGTTATCTTCGGAATAAACCACCATTCTCGCAGGGCGTAGCACATTATCTGCGGTAATCTCTGCTACGCCGAGAAAAAGCCCCTCGGGTGTAAAGATTCGCACTTCGCCAAGGAGGTGGTTATCGGTTAATTTTAAACGTTGCCCAAAACGCACGGCTCTACTCTGCTCTGCATTTAACCTAAAAGCAGGTAAGCGAGAAACGGCACTATCCATTGGCAACAAGATCTTATCTAATTCATCAAGCGGTTGATTTTCAGCAAGATTTTGTAAATCCGCTAAACTCATCATTTTATCCTGAGGAAAATCCGCCACTGCAAGGCGATGAAGTACCGTCACATGCGCACCACACCCTAAGGCTTCGCCTAAATCATCCACTAAGGTACGGATATAAGTTCCCTTCGAGCAATGCACTTCAAGGGTTAAATAAGGGGCATCATAGGCAATAAATGTCAGCTCAAAAATGGTTATCGGGCGCGCTTCTCTTTCTACCGTAATGCCTGCTCGTGCATATTCATACAACGGTTTGCCTTGATGTTTAAGGGCAGAAAACATCGTTGGCACTTGCAAAATATCCCCCCGAAAAGCGTCAAGGGCATTGAGGATTACTTCTTCGCTCACTGACACGGGGCGCGTTTGTATCACTTGCCCTTCGGCATCGGAAGTATCCGTCCGTTCGCCTAATTTTGCCGTCACACGGTAGCGTTTATCCGAATCCAATAAGAATTGGGAAAACTTGGTCGCTTCACCTAAACAGATCGGCAACATTCCCGTTGCCAATGGATCTAACGCCCCCGTATGCCCCGCTTTGTTGGCATTAAACAGGCGTTTTACCTTTTGCATAATATCGTTAGAGCTTACACCCTGCGATTTATCCAACAAAAAAACGCCGTGAATATCGCGTCCTCGTTTTTTCGGTCGTCTGCCCATCGTTAATTATCGTTTTCCGGCTTATGGCGAGCCTGATCGTCACGGATCACATTACTCACTAAGTTAGACATTCTCATACCTTCCACTAAGGATTCATCGTAGAAGAAACGTAACTCCGGCACAATGCGTAATCGCATCGCCTTACCCACTAAGGTACGAATATAAGGGCTGGCTTTTTCCAACCCGAGTAACCCTTGCTTAATGGCTTCAGGGTCGTTATCAAATAAAAAAGTCACAAACACTTTGGCATAAGCTAAATCACGGCTTAGCTCGACATCAGACACCGTCACCATACCAATGCGAGGGTCTTTCACTTCACGTTGCAAAATCACTGCAATCTCTTTTTGCAACTCTTGGGCGACACGGTCGCTCCGTTTAAATTCTCTTGACATAATTTTCTCTATAAATCAACGTCGGAATTCCGACAGAAAAGCCCGACATTATAACGGAAATTAAACAGAATGGGGGAATATTTGAGAAAAGGCGACAAAGGGTCGTTTTTTTGTGGAAATTTGCACTAATTCGCTTAATCACGCACATTCAAAAAATTAGCCATTTAACACCTCTGCAATACTTTTAGGCAATGGCGATTCTGTTTTTGTCAGTGCCTGAAAACGGGTTAAATCATCTAAAATTTGCCAGATCATCAATAATTGGCGTAATGAAATTTGCCCGGTTTCTTCAAACTTACGAATCGTCGCTTCTGGCACTAAGCAACGTTCCGCCAACACTTTACGAGAAAAGCCCCGCGCTTTCCGTTTTTCACGCAAATATTGAGCCAATAATTGTTGAATATCATAGCTAGAATAGAGAGAAAGTTTCATTGCATAACACCGAAATTTGATACAGTAATATCAAATTATAGCTTTTTTTCTCTATTTTTGATACTACTGTATCAAAATAAAACGCCTACACTTGGTGGGAAGATACAACACAAGCGGTCGATTTTGACAAACATTTTGCCACAAAAAAAGCAAGCCTAAGGCTTGCTTTATCTGGTGCAAATTTGCAATTAGTGATCTAAATAGAGGTAATTTTTCCAGCTATTCATCCGTAGGAGGATTTTCCGCATCATCGCTAAATGGTGAGCGTGTTCGGTGTAAATCGCTACCTCTGCGGTTGTGCCGTAGGGTAAATCATATTCAGACATATCGCTCGTGATTTTCAGCAGAACCAATGGCATTGCGTTTTCATCAATAAATCTTTTGGTATAAAGCGAGCCGTTAGGTTGAACTTCATGCTTCCCGATAGTGGGTAAAATATCCACGACTTTGGCTTGAAACACTTTTCCTGGAATCGAAGGAAAGGCCAATTCCGCTTCGTTACCCACTTGTAAGCGAAGTAACGAGTTTTGGCGGAAGGCTGCCATAAATAATTTGTCTTGAACGTGGGTGAATGTCATCACAGGACGAAGTGCTAATGTGGTGGCTTTCATGCCCTCTTTCAGGAAATTTTGTGAAATAAAGCCGTCCGTTGGTGCGGTCATCACGGTGGAATCTAAATCAAATTGTGCTTGCTTTAAATTCGCTTGAGCTTGTGCCACAGCGACACTCTCGCCATTGATTTTTGCTTTATATAAGCCTTCCACCTTATCAAGGTTAGCTAAGTTTGCTTGATGCGTTGCTTTGGCCACCTGATATTGACGCTCCTTAACTTCAAACTCTTGTTGGCTCACGCTGTTCGTTTTCACTAATTGGCGGTAACGTTCATACTCTTTTTGCGCCTGCTTCATGACCAAATCGCCCTCTTGGACTTTCGCTTTCGAGGCTTGGTAATCCGCTTCAAGAGAATTCACACTCTGCTGCGCCTCTGCCAGTTGGGCTTGTCTTAAATCGACCACTGCTTGGAAAGGTGTTGGGTCGATACGAAATAGCACGTCCCCTTTCTTCACCAGTTCATTTGGCTTCGTTTGTTTCACTTCAATGACTTTTCCGCCAACATTGGGGATCAACGGCGTGGAAACATAATATTGCGTGGCTAATTTGGTGTGAGGGTGGTTGTAGTTCATAAATAACAGCATTGAACCTAATAACACCACGCCACCTAAAATCGCCGTTGGCACACTCCATTTATTTAATGGAATGCGGAAGAGTTTAAAAATACCGACACAGAGAGAGGCATAAACGACTAAGATCATCAATTCCATTTTTATGCCTCCTGTTTGACATTAAGCTGTGCAAGTTGAGCGGAAAGTTGAGCCACTTGCTGACGAAGGGCGCTGACTTCTTGCTCTAATTGCTGATGTTGATGTTCAAGTTGCGGAATCTGATTGCTCATATCTTGTAACTTCAACAGTTGTTGATGATCTTGACGATTCCAGCCTTTTTCACTGTCCCACAGGGTTGCCCAAATCCAAAGGAAAGGCCAAATCACGTGGAGGGTAAATAAGCTGACCCAACCTGCGTAGTGGATGGCTTCAAGATGAGGATGGTTACGCTTTTTCGCAATTTCGTAGGGAATATCGTGAATCGCAATCACGCTGTAAAAAATGGCGATACACGCAAAGATAAGAAAAAATAAGGGGCTGTCCTAGATAACTAGACCAAACTCTCTTTAACTAATTGTTTTAGAAAGGAAATTTGAGACTTTAAGTTACTGTGATTAAAACGCCATTCACATTCTTTCAAATACAGCCCAAAATGAGCTTTGGGAATACCATTAAATTTGCGTAAATGGCGTTTTGCTTGGTTCCAGAAATTCTCAATTCCGTTAATGTGATTTTGTTTTTCTGCAAAGTGCGTACTATGGTTGATACGAAAATGATTAAATTCACTCACATCAAGTACATCATAACTTCGATAGAAATCCGTGTAAACAATGCTATCAGGCTTAACTTGTTCTCGAATTATCGGTAACAACGTGGCGGATTGCGTGTTCGGTACGGCAACAGTATAAACTTTGCCATTGCGTTTCAACAGCCCGAATACCGCAGTTTTACCCGCTACACCACGTCCACGCTTGCCTTTGCGTGTACCACCAAAATAGCTTTCATCGGCTTCTATTTCCCCATCAAACATCTCCAAATGTGGGCTGTTTTGATAGATAAGAAATCGCAAGCGATGAAAATAGTAAGCGGCAGTTGTCTTGTTTACATTCACTAGTTCAGCAGCAGTTCTCGCAGTAACTCCTGCAACAAATAGTTCAATGAGTTTATTTTGTTTGTGCTGACTTAAACGACTTTTTCTCATTTGACTATCTTAACCCAAATCGAGTTTTTAGTCGTTATCTAGGACAGCCCCAAAAATAATGCCAGATAATCTAACATAGCTGTTCTCCAATAAGGGATAATTCTGCATTTCTGCATTTCTGCATTTCTGCATTTCTGCATTTCTGCATTTCTGCATTAGCCTAATTTATCCGAGTAAGTGATGAGTCAAGAAACGGTAAAAAAACATCAAAAAATGTCAATTTTCACCCTTCCAGATACAACACAAGCGGTCGATTTTGACAAACATTTTGCAAAATCGAACCGCTTGTTTTTCCGATTAAACGGAAATTCTAAGTTTAGATCGAACGTTTAATTTCGACCACTTCAAAGACCTCAATTTGGTCGCCCACTTTGACATCATTGTAGTTCTTCACACCGATACCACATTCCATACCGTTACGCACTTCGCTCACGTCATCTTTGAAACGGCGGAGGGATTCTAACTCCCCTTCAAAAATCACGACGTTGTCACGCAATACACGGATTGGATTGTTACGTTTCACGATACCTTCAGTTACCATACAACCTGCAATGGCACCAAATTTCGGGTGACGGAATACATCACGCACTTCTGCCAAGCCGATAATTTCTTGCTTGAATTCAGGCTGTAACATACCACTCATCGCGGCTTTGATTTCGTTAAGCAGCTCATAAATGATGGAATAATAACGTAAATCAATATTTTCGCTCTCAATCACGCGGCGAGCGGTCGCATCGGCACGGACGTTAAAGCCTAACACAATCGCATTAGACGCAGCAGCTAAGGTGGCATCGGTTTCGGTGATTCCACCTACCCCTGAACCCACCACTTTCACTTTCACTTCTTGGGTAGAAAGTTCGTGAAGGGCTTGAACGATGGCTTCTACCGAACCTTGTACGTCTGCTTTTACAATCACGTTCAATTCAGCCACATCGCCTTCTGCCATATTGCTAAACATATTTTCAAGTTTGGCTTTTTGTTGGCGAGCGAGTTTCACCTCACGGAATTTACCTTGACGATATAACGCCACTTCCCGCGCTTTTTTCTCATCACGCACCACGGTGGCTTCATCACCGGCAGCAGGTACACCGGAAAGCCCGAGGACTTCCACTGGAATGGATGGACCTGCAGCATCAATATCTTTACCGTTTTCATCACGCATTGCACGCACACGACCGTACTCAAAGCCACAAAGGACGATATCGCCTTTATTTAACGTACCGGATTGAACGAGAATGGTTGCCACTGGGCCTCGACCTTTATCAAGGTAAGATTCAATCACCACACCGCTTGCCATACCGTCTTTTACGGCAGAAAGTTCAAGCACTTCGGACTGTAAAACAATGGCTTCTAAGAGATCGTCAATCCCTGTGCCTTTTTTAGCAGACACAGGTACGAATTGCACTTCCCCACCGAATTTTTCAGAAACGACTTCATATTGGAGTAATTCCTGCTCAACACGCTCTGGGCTGGCTTCCGGTTTATCAATTTTATTTACCGCAACTACTAATGGCGCATTGGCAGCACGGGCGTGCTGAATCGCTTCTATAGTTTGTGGCATCACGCCATCGTCGGCAGCAACCACGAGAACAACAATATCCGTTGCCTTCGCACCACGAGCACGCATTGAGGTAAAGGCGGCGTGTCCTGGGGTATCTAAGAAGGTGATCATCTTACCGTCATTGGTTTCAACGTGGTAAGCACCGATGTGCTGGGTAATCCCCCCCGCTTCGCCGGCGGCGACTTTCGCTTTACGAATGTAGTCAAGGAGAGAGGTTTTACCATGGTCAACGTGACCCATAATCGTCACAACCGGCGCACGGGTAACACGCTCTGCATTAGTATCACGATCTTCTAATACCGCCTCTTCGAGTTCATTTTCCTTACGAAGAATGACTTTATGACCCATTTCTTCGGCGACAAGTTGTGCCGTTTCTTGGTCAATCACTTGGTTAATGGTCACCATTTCGCCCATTTTCATCATGGTTTTGATGATTTCCGTGGCTTTTACTGCCATTTTATTCGCCAGTTCAGCAACGGTAATGGTTTCGCCAATTACCACATCACGGGTAACTGCTTGAGCGGGTTTGGTGAAGGCTTGCTGTAAGGCACTGCCTTTCTTGCCGTGCTTTCCTTTGCCTTTTAAATCTTTCTGATTCCGGCGATCAGCACTGCGTTCGTTTTTGTTATCTTCCCGTCCGCCTTTTTTGGTTTTTGCGACACCGCCTTTACCACGGCCACGGCTGGCTTCGCTACGGCGGTCTGAATCACGATCCGCTTCACGGGCATAGTTAGAAGTAAAGCGATCATCATCAAAATCTTCATTACCGATCTTCTCTTCGCTCTCTTCTTTGGCGATTTCCGCTAAACGGCGTGCATTTTCTGCTGCACGTTTGGCTTCCATTTCCGCTTTCTGTAAGGCGAGTTCTTCTTGTTTACGGCGTAATTCAGCTTCTTCTTTACGTTTTGCTTCTTTTTCAGCATCAACGGCTTTTTCTGCTTTTGGTGCGGTTTCTGCTTTTGGTTTCTCTACCTTCGCTTTATTTGGCATAACCGGCGGTTGCGGTTTTTTGCTTTCTGCTTGTTGTGCTTCGGCTTTTTTCGCTTCTTCCGCTTTTGCTTTTGCCTCTGCTTCCGCTTTTTCTTTCGCCGCTAATTCTGCTGCCATTTTTGCTTCAGCTTCCGCTTTTGCCTTCGCAGTAGCTTCTGCAGCGGCTTTTTTCGCGGCTTCGGTATCCACTTTGCGTGATTTACGCACTTCAACTTGCACTTCTTTTACTTTACCGCCGGCGGTTGTGCCACTGACCGTGGTTTTTGTGCGGCGTTGTAAACTCAATTTTTTCGGTGCTTCCATTTTTTCTGTCATAATTCCCCCTATTAGCTAAACCAGCAGATTTGACGTGCTGCCATAATTAACTCTCCCGCTTTTTCAGCAGAAAGTTCTTCAATATCGGCTAAATCATCAACGCCCTGTTCGGCTAATTCTTCAAGAGTAGTGATCTGTTTTTCTGCCAATTTAAAGGCAATGTGGCGATCCATACCCGCTAAGTTTAATAATTTATCTTCAATATGTGCCTGTTTTAATGCCTCTTCTTCGGCAAGGGCTTGTGCGGTGAGCACATTTTTGGCACGAGTTTGTAACTCTTCCACCAAGTCTTCATCTTCTAAGCCATCAATCGCTGTTAATTCGCTCACAGGCACATAGGCAAGTTCTTCAAGGCTTGTGAAACCTTCATCAATTAAAATTTGGGCAAATTCATCATCAATTTCGAGGCTAGAAACAAAGAGATCAATCACTTTGTTATCTTCCGCTTTGTGTTTGTTATCCAAATCTTCGGTGGTCATCACGTTTAATGTCCAGCCTGTTAATTGGGTAGCTAAACGGACGTTTTGCCCGTTACGACCAATGGCTTGGGCAAGGGCAGTTGGTTCAACGGCGATATCCATTGCATGGTTATCTTCATCAACCACAATAGAAGAAACATCCGCCGGCGCCATGGCGTTGATTACAAATTGTGCTGGATTATCGTCCCAAAGCACAATATCCACCCGCTCGCCCCCTAATTCGTTGCTAATGGCTTGAACACGCGCACCACGCATGCCTACGCAAGCACCCACCGGATCGATACGTTTGTCATTACTTTTCACCGCAATTTTGGCACGGGAACCGGGATCTCTTGATGCCCCTTTAATTTCAATGAGCTCTTCGCCAATTTCAGGCACTTCTAATTTGAATAGCTCTTGTAACATAATTGGCTTAGCGCGGGTGACGAAAAGTTGTGGGCCTTTGGATTCTGGTTTGATCTGATAAAGCACACCACGCAGACGGTCGCCTGGGCGGAAATTTTCCCGTGGGAGCATATCTTCACGCACAATCACCGCTTCCGCTTGGTTGCCTAAATCTAAAATAATTTGATCACGGCTGACTTTTTTCACCGTTGCAGTAATGATTGACCCCAGTTGCGCGCGGAACTGTTCCACCACTTTATTACGCTCCGCTTCACGGATTTTACTGGTAATCACTTGGCGAGCGGTTTGCATGGTGATGCGGTCAAAGGCGATGGATTCAATCTCATCTTCCATATAATCGCCCACGTTTAATGTAGGATCTTCAAATTGTGCCGCCGCTAAGCTCACTTCTTTAGTTGGGTGAGGAATTTCGCTATCCACCACTAACCAACGGCGGAAAGTGGTAAATTCGCCAGTTTTACGGTCAATGACAACACGCACATCAATATCAATACCGTTGCCGGTTTTGCGATCTTCACGTTCAGCAGCCGCTTTCTTTTTGGTTGAAATCGCTAATGCGGTTTCTAATGCTTCAAAAATCGCCTCTTTTGGCAATAATTTTTCGTTGGATACCGCTTCCGCGGCTAATAAAATCTCTTTGCTCATAGGTAAATTTCCTTAGAAATTAAAGACAGGAACTAAATTGGCTTTTTGAATATTGCCAAAAGCGAAACTTTGTGGGTTGCCCTCTACCGTGAGGGTGATTAAATCCCCTTCTACCGCAGTGATTTGCCCTTGCCATTTACGGCGATCGAACATCGGAATCCGTAAATGTACCACCACATCACGCCCCATAAAACGCTCAAAATGGGCGAGGGTAAAGAGTGGGCGGTCAAGCCCCGGGGAAGAGACTTCCAAGTTGTATTTATCCGCAATGGGATCTTCCACATCAAAAATCGCACTGACTTGACGGCTCACATCACTGCAATCATCAATCGTGACACCGCCCTCTTTATCAAGATAAAGACGTACGGTCATAAAACGCCCTGCACGCTGACACTCAATGCCCACAAGCTCAAAGCCCATCGATTCAATGGTATCTTGTACGAGATCCGTTAATTTCTGTTCTAAAGTTGCCATAAAACCTCCGTTTTACAGATATAAAAAAAGAGCTAAAAGTAGCTCTCTTATGCAAGAATAAAGCTGTTTGCTCGTAAAAAAGCCCCAAACCAACCGTTTTGGGGCTTTACAAGCGGTCTGTTTTATTCACCTTTTTGCTCAGGTCTAATAAAACAAAACTCATTGTTATCAACATAACAATGAGTCTTAAAACTGGTTGCGGGGGCTGGATTTGAACCAACGACCTTCGGGTTATGAGCCCGACGAGCTACCAAGCTGCTCCACCCCGCGTCTGGAATGAGGCGTATTATAGGGCGTAAAAATTTTCACGCAAGTGCTTTTTGCAAAAAAGTGTGAGATTGCCACTTCTTTAAGCAATGCGCCTACCTTTTAGGCTATTTTGCCAACACTTTCAACAACGCGGTAAAGAAACGATCATTCTCGTGAGGTAAGCCAATACTAATGCGTAAATGGTTCGGCATACCATAACCGGCTATCGGACGCACGATTACCCCCTCTCGCAACAGTGCTTCATAAATTGCGCCGGCGGGGCGTTTGAAATCAATGGTAATGAAATTCCCTTTGGAGGGGATAAATTCTAACCCTTGGGCGTAGCAGAAGGCTTCATAACGTGCCATTTCCAAGCGGTTATTTTCCGCAACTTTTTTGACAAATTCATCATCTTGCATCACCGCCACCGCTGCCGTTAAAGCTAAAGCGTTGCAATTAAACGGCTGACGAACACGGTTAAGCAGATCCGCTACATCGGGGTGAGAAACGGCATAACCAATCCGCAACCCTGCTAAGCCGTAGGCTTTGGAAAGGGAGCGAGAGATGATTAAATTCGGGTAGATTTTGGCTAAGGCAAAGGCATCCACACGTTCATTTTCGGCAGTAAATTCGGTATAAGCTTCATCGAGGACAACTAAAACCTGTGGTGGCACTTTGGCAAGGAAATCCGCAATCTCTTGGTGAGTTAAGAAATTGCCCGTGGGGTTATTCGGATTTGCCAAGTAAATCAGCTTGGTGTTGTCGTTAATCGCCTTTAAAAAGCCCTCTAAATCATGCCCCCAATTTTTAGCCGGAATTTCTCTGGCAACGGCGTTAATCGCCTGTGTAACGAGGGGATACACAATAAAAGCATATTGAGAATAAATAATCTCATCTTTTCCACTTACAAAGGTATGAGCAAAGAGTTCAAGCAAGTCATTTGAGCCATTTCCAAGGGTGATTTGATTCATCGCCACGCCAAATTTCTCACTGATCACTTTTTTCAGCGTAAAGCCATTGGCATCGGGGTAACGGGTGAGTTCATCGAGGTGTTGCACTATCGCCTTTTTGGCACTCTCAGGAAATCCAAAAGGGTTCTCATTAGAGGCAAGTTTGATGATATGACTGATCCCGAGCTCCCGTTCTAACTCCTCAATAGGCTTACCCGCTTGATAAGGGGAAAGAGATTTGACGCCTTCATTGGCAAGGTGAATAAATTGCATAAGATTTCCTTCTTTTTAACTGATAGCATTATTTCGCATTTTCACGGGCAAATTTTTCCATAAAGGCAATTAAAGCCTCTACGCCCTCAATAGGCATTGCGTTATAAATAGACGCACGCATTCCACCGAGCACTTTATGCCCCTTTAAGGCTTGTAATCCGCAAGCGGTCGCTTCTTCGACAAATTTTGCATTTAGCTCATCATTTCCAGTGGTAAAAGTCACATTCATAAGGGAACGATTTTGCGGTGCAACGTGGTTTTGGTAGAAATTACTGTCATCAAGATAGCGGTATAACAAGGCGGCCTTCGCACGATTACGCGCCTCTGCGCCTTTGACCCCACCGTGAGCTAAGAGATGTTTAAACACGAGGGAGCAGAGATACCACGCAAATGTTGGGGGGGTGTTGATCATCGAATCGCTCTTCACCTGTGTAGCATAGTGCCAAATACTTGGGGTATCTTGGCGCGCCTTGTTGAGAAGATCTTCGCGAACAATCACAATGGTAATTCCCGCAGGCCCAAGGTTTTTCTGCGCACCGGCGTAAATCATGCCAAAGTGATTAATATCGATTTCACGGGAGAGAATATTGGAAGACATATCCGCCACTAAAACCGCATTGCCGACTTTTGGTAGGTCAAAAATCTCCACACCACTGATGGTTTCATTCGGGCAGTAGTGAACATAATCGTACTGCTCTGCAATCTCTGTAAAATCAAGGGAAGTGGTTTGCAACGGGGCATTTTCTGCCAAAATGTTGATCTCATCAATTTCACAGAAATTCCGCGCTTCTTTAGCCGCGGTTGCCGACCAATGCCCACTGGTGAGGTATAAGGCTTTGCCCTTTTCGCCAATAAGATTCATCGGAATCGCCGCAAATTGCCCCCGTGCGCCCCCTTGTAAAAAGAGGATTTTGTAATTGTCGGGAATGGCATAAAGCTGACGGAAATCTTGCTTTGCCTGTTCCACTAGTGCCATAAATGGCTTGCCACGGTGGCTCACTTCCATTACGGAGGTGCCTAGCCCTTGCCAGTTAAGTAGCTCTTGTTGTGCCTGTTCAAGCACGGCTTTTGGCATCATGGCAGGGCCTGCGCTGAAATTATAAATAGTTGTCATTGTGTTTGCCTCTTTTTCAATAAAATCAATAGGATAGTACTTTATATTTGGGAATGCCCCCCTTCCCCCCGCAAGCAGGGGAAGGGATTTTCATCTTCAAACAATTTTGATTCGACCCTCGGGGTTACCAATCAGCATAACAAGCGGTCGAATTTTTTGAACAATTTGTTCTCTCCTTATTTCGCTCCCCCTGCTTGGCGGGGGGAGCTGTCGCAAGGCGACTGAGGGGGCTATGCACTTGCCATAATCGCTTCAATCTCAGCGATCTCTTTTGGCACGGCGGTCGTGAGGTTTTTATTACCATACTCGGTAATCAATAAGTTATCTTCAATCCGAATACCAATGCCTTTATATTGCGCTGGCACATCGGCATCCGCTGGGATATATAGCCCAGGTTCAATGGTAAGCACCATCCCCACTTCAAGAGGACGGCTACGCTCGCCATCTTGGTAATCCCCGACATCATGGACATCTAAACCTAACCAGTGACCTAAGCCGTGCATATAGAATTGGCGGTGAGCTTTCTCGGCAAGCAGTTGTTCTACCTCGCCTTTTAAAATCCCTAAACGCACCATACCTGTCACCATAATTTCAGCCACTTTCTCATTCGCCACTTTGAAAGAGCTTTGTGGTACAAGCAGTTTTGTGCCCTCTTTTAAGGCTTCAAGCACGATTTCATAGACGTCCCGTTGTGCTTGGCTAAATTTCCCATTTACTGGGAAAGTACGGGTAATATCGCCGGCATACATTGCAAACTCCGCACCGGAATCAATCAGGAGCAGATCACCGTCTTTCAGCACTTGGTCGTTTTCGTTATAGTGCAAAATACAGGCGTTATCGCCACTTGCCACGATATGATTATAGGCAGGAAAACGAGAACCAAAACGGCTAAATTCGTGTTGAATTTCCCCTTCAATTTCAAATTCATAGCGATTTGGGCGGGTTTGTTTCATCGCACGAAGATGTGCAAGGGCGGAGATTTGGCAGGCTTGTTGAATAAGGGCAACTTCTAATTCCGATTTAATTAAACGCATTTCATCTAACATCGGTTGCCAACTAATTAAGGTGGTCGGTGCTTTTTGGCGTTGCTTCACTATTTTATCAAAGGCGTTGAAAACAAGGGTATCGCCCCACGCTTGCACCCCACGGGCGTAATAACAAGCGGTCAAATTTGCCAATTTTTCTGCAAAGACCGTTTCGATATTCTCAATATCAAAGGCTTGATCCATTTCTAAGGTTGCCGGCGCACGCTCTAACCCCAAACGGCGACCATTCCACGTTTCTAATAAAGGGTCACGAGGGCGTAAGAAAATAAAGCTCTCACACTGCCCTGCTTTTTTCACCATTAATAGTGCCGATTGTGGCTCAGCAAACCCCGTGAGATACCAAAAATAGCTATCTGGGCGGAAAAGGTATTCGCTGTCACTATTTCGGCGTTTTTCGGTTTCAGTAAAGACGATTAAAGCGGTATTGTCTTGCATTTGCGCAAACAATTTTTCACGACGGGCAGTAAATTCCCCTTGGGGCATTTTTTGAAGATAGGCGAGATCCATATAAGCTCCTTAAAATGAGAAGAAAGGGCGTGAAGTGTAGCATAAAATTGATAGACATTTTCGCCCCACCTCGCCAAAATATGGCTTTTTTTAAGGAGAGAAATGATGGCAACCATAACGCAATTTTTAGAGGTCGTGGCAAGACTGCGTGACCCACAACGGGGCTGTCCGTGGGATATTCAGCAAAATTTTGACACCATGCTGCCCAATTTACTTGAAGAGACTTATGAAGTGGCAGAAGCGTTACATACTCACGATAAAAAAGCCCTGCGAGAAGAACTTGGGGATCTTCTCTTGCAAGTCGTTTTCTTAAGCCAACTTGCCAGTGAAGAAGGCAGTTTTACCTTTCAAGATGTACTTAATGATATTCACGATAAGTTAATCTTCCGCCACCCTCATGTTTTTGGCGAGAAATCCGCACAAAATAGCGAAGAAGCCTTAGCGAATTGGGAAGCACAAAAAGCCCAAGAAAAACTCGCCAAGGGGCAAAGTTCGATCCTAGATGATCTCCCTTTTGCGTTGCCAGCACTAACTCGGGCGAATAAATTGCAAAAACGGTGTGCCAAAGTCGGGTTTGATTGGGATAACCCCGAAGATGTGCTTGCCAAAGTAGAAGAAGAATTAAACGAAGTGAAAGCCGAAATCACCGCCCAAAATCAGCCCGCCCTAGAAGAAGAACTCGGGGATTTACTTTTTGCCACGGTGAATTTGTGTCGCCATCATCAAGTCGATGCCGAAGCGAGCCTACGCTATGCCAATGTCAAGTTTGAAAATCGCTTTAAACAAATTGAATTACGCTTACAAAAACAGGGAAAAAATATCACTGATTGTTCCTTAGCTGAACTTGATCAGCACTGGCAAGCAATAAAAATGTTGGAATAAATTGTCAATTTCGCTAGAATGGTGTCCATTTTGTTTGTTTATGTAAAGAATATAGACAATCCCTGTACTAAATTGACTCATGGAATAGGACTAACACTATGCCAAAAATTTTACTCGTTGATGATGATATTGATCTCACGGAGCTTCTCGCAGAGCTTCTCGCCCTTGAAGGATTTAATGTTCACACTGTCCATAATGGCGTAGAAGCCCTCAACGAATTAGAGCAACAGAGCTATGATTTAATCTTACTTGATGTGATGATGCCTGTACTAAATGGTATTGAGACTCTCAAACAGCTTCGTCAACGTTATTTAACCCCTGTTTTAATGCTGAGTGCACGGGACGATGAAATTGACCGCGTCTTAGGGCTTGAACTTGGTGCTGATGATTATCTCCCAAAACCTTTTAATGATCGTGAATTAGTTGCGCGGATTAAAGCAATTTTGCGTCGAACAACAAACCAAAGCATTGCTGTGAGTAATAATGACGCCCCGATCGAACAAGGTGAAGATGAACGTAAACTGTTAGAATTTGGCGGTGTTGAACTTCACCCTGGTCGTCAGCAAGCCATTTATCAAGGCAAAGATTTAGATCTAACGGGTACTGAATTTGCACTTCTACATATTTTAGTGCGTAATCCAGGTCAAATCCTCTCTCGAGAATTACTTAGCCTTGAAATTCTTGGTAAGCGTTTGACACCCTATGACCGAGCTATTGATATGCATATCTCTAACCTGCGCAAAAAATTGCCCGAGCGTAATGACAACTATCCTTGGTTTAAAACTCTACGAGGTCGTGGCTATCTATTAGTTACTGATAAATAACATCCGTCTTATCCCCCTTTATTGGGGGATTTTATTTGCCTTTTTCCCCATGCTAAAACGAAACTATTTTACTAATCATCTTGTTTACCAAATTTTTGGTTCTTTTATGGTGACCATTATCACCATCCTTGCGATTGCTTTTGCGCTTCCTACCTTTGATGCTCGACTTTTTAATAAAATTGAAGAAGATCAATTAAAATTATTACAACAAGAAGTTTATTATTCTCAAAACAAATATAATTTTGATGAGCTTTTCTTCCGAAATTTATCTATTACTTCAGTAAGTAACTTAAGTATTGTATTAGTTGAGCCTGAAACACATCAAATAAGCGGTATTCATGAAAACCAAATTAATAAAATACAAGCATTTATGCTTAAAGCAAATAATCCTATGCATCCATTACAACGTCGTTTTGGTAATGAAGAATTTTATGGGCCATTTTTAGTTGAAAGTCCTCAACGAAAATATTTTCAATATTTCATCAAAATGGTAAATCCACAACAAGAGTTTATCAACTTTATGTTCGATTCACCGTGGATTATGATCTTACTGATTTTATTAGTTAGTACACCGATTATTCTTTGGCTCTCTTACTACATCGCCAAGCCCGTAAAAGAATTGCGTTTAACCGCTAATGCCGTGGCAATGGGGGATTTAAACATCAACCCCAATCTTGAACACATTGGCATCACGGAATTCCGTGAAGTGGGGAAAAGTTTTAATCAGATGATCCTCGCATTACAACAGCTGACGAGTTATCAACAACGCTTGTTGTCGGATATTTCCCACGAACTTAAAACCCCTCTCACGCGTATGCAGTTAGCGGTATCCCTCCTTCGACGCCGGAATGGGGATTCCAATGAACTGCTCCGTATTGAAGGGGAAATTCAAAAATTGGATACGATGATCCATGATTTGCTTACCCTCTCTCGTAAACAGGCAAATCAACATCAAGAACGTAGCATTTTTGCTATCCATAAAATTTGGGATGAAGTGCTAGAAAATGCCAAATTTGAATTTGAACAGAATCATCTCGACCTTTTTGTCAGCCAACGTATTCCCAACCCAGACCGCTACTTTATCAACGGTAATGTGACCTTACTATCCAGTGCTGTTGAGAATGTGATTCGTAATGCAAAAAAATATGCTCACTCGACGGTCAAAATGGTGAGTTATGTGGAAAAACAGCAACTCCATATCATTATTGACGATGATGGCGCAGGCATTCCCGATGATCAATACCAAGAGATCTTCCGTCCGTTTTATCGGGTCGAAGCCGACCGCGCACGCCAAACAGGGGGAACAGGGCTAGGCTTAGCGATTGTGGCCAATGCAGTACGCCTACACCAAGGAGCGGTTAGTGCAGAAAAAAGTCCCCTCAATGGCTTGCG
The DNA here is from genome assembly GCA_023101485.1 of Pasteurellaceae bacterium Macca. Lineage (GTDB taxonomy): Bacteria > Pseudomonadota > Gammaproteobacteria > Enterobacterales > Pasteurellaceae > LVZB01. Next base: position 155,816 of record LVZB01000030.1, read on the forward strand.
GATTCATTTACAGCTCCCATTATGGATTGATGGTGTCTAAATATCTTCCTTTCTCATTAACAAGGGGCTTGCAAAAGAGATAAAATTTGCCCCTTGTTGAACTCTCGGTGTAAAACATCGTCTAGCCAATAGGCTTTTTTCTCGGATACATTATGCAACTCATTGAGATTCAAAACTTAAATAAATTTGTTGGTCACCCCGACTCCCCCACCCAAATTTTAAAGAATATTAACCTCAACATTGAACGGGGCGATTTCGTTGCTATTATTGGCGCATCAGGGTCAGGAAAATCCACGTTGATGAATATTCTTGGCTGTCTGGATACGGCTTCCAGTGGTTCATACCGCATTGCCCATCAAGAAACGCAACAGCTCAATGCCGATCAACTCTCCCACCTTCGCCAACAGCAATTTGGCTTTATTTTCCAACGGTATAATCTGCTTCCTAGTTTAACCGCATTGGAAAATATCGCCCTACCGGCAATTTATGCCGGTGTAGAGAGCAAGCAACGGCTTGAACGGGCGCAAATGTTATTGGAAAAATTAGGCTTAGGAGAAAAAAGCCACCACTATCCCAACCAACTGTCGGGCGGTCAGCAACAGCGGGTGAGTATTGCAAGGGCTTTAATGAATGGCGGGGAGATTATTCTCGCCGATGAACCCACCGGTGCGTTGGATTCCCACAGTGGCGAGAATGTCCTCCGTATTTTGCAAGCCTTACACCGTGAAGGTCATACGCTGATTTTAGTCACCCACGACCCTAAAATCGCTGCCCACGCACAACGCATCATCGAGATTAAAGACGGCGAGATCTTGCGCGATCAACGGCAACAAACCGCACAAAACAGCCCTCGCTTTCTTCCTTCTTCATCGGGAAAAACCCGCTTTTTTGACCAGCTCCTCGAATCCTTCAAAATGGCAACCAGTGCTATTTTGGCACATAAATTGCGGGCATTGCTTACGATGCTCGGTATTATTATTGGCATTACTTCGGTGATTTCGGTCGTGGCGTTAGGTAAGGGATCGCAAGAACAGATTCTCTCAAATATCAATAACTTAGGCACAAATACGATGAGCATTTACAACGGCACGGGCTTTGGCGATAGGCGGGCGAATCTCACCAAAAATCTCACCATTGCCGATGCTAACGCCCTTGGGCAACGGAGTTATGTGGAAAATGTGACCCCGAACAGTAGCCATATCGGGACAATCATTGCGACCAATATTGCCGTTGGGGGGCAAATTAATGGTGTTGGGGAGCAGTTTTTTGAGGTGAAAGGCATTCGCCTACAACAAGGTCGGCTATTCGATGCCGAAGAGGTTGCCCAAGCGAGCCAAGTGGTTGTGATTGACAATAATACACAAAAGAGTTTGAAGCTCGAAAACCCACTCGGGGCAACCATTTTGGTGGATAAAAAGCCCCTCGAAATTATTGGTATTGCCGAGCGTGAAAATAGCCCCTCCACAAATCTTAATCTTTGGACACCTTATACCACCTTAATGCAACGCATTTCAGGGGCAAAACAGATAGACTCCCTCACAGTCAAAATTCGCGATGATGTGGAAAGCCAAACCGCCGAGAAAAGCCTTACGGCACTGTTGAGTGCTCGTCACGGTAAGAAAGATTTTTTCGTGATGAATACCGATACCATTAAACAAGCTATCGAAAGCACCACCAATACCTTGACCTTGCTGATTTCATCGATTGCCTTGATTTCGTTAATTGTCGGGGGAATTGGGGTCATGAATATTATGTTAGTGTCGGTCACAGAACGCACCAAAGAGATCGGCGTTCGTATGGCGATTGGGGCAAAACAGGGCAATATTTTGCAACAGTTTCTCATTGAAGCGGTGCTAATCTGTTTGCTGGGTGGGGTGATTGGTATTCTCCTTGCCACGGGGATTATCGCCACGTTCAATAGCCTTGAATCGGATTTTAAAATGATCCTCTCGCCTACTTCGGTGCTTATTGCCGTGCTTTGCTCAACCCTAATCGGTGTACTGTTTGGCTATATTCCTGCGCGTAACGCCTCACGTTTAAATCCAATTACCGCCTTAGCACAGGAATAAGGCAAAAAAACAAGCGGTCGAATTTTGGCAACATTTTGCAAAATCTGCCAAAAATCCGACCGCTTGTTAATTGAGATCGCTAAATTAGCCTCTCACTTATTCACATTTTTCGATGAAAGTCGCATTTTTTGCTTCAACAACAGAAGCGTAATCTGCCGCGAAACCGTCTTTTGCTTTACCTAAATCCGTGTATTCTAATTTCACATACACATCTTGGTAAGGCGCTTGTTTTTCTTTGGCAAGTGCAATCGCTTTATCACGTAAAGTGTTGAGCAATTCTTCTTTGCCCTCTACCCAGTAGCTTGTCTCTTTGTTTGAACAAAGGGTGAACGTTTCCACTTCGCTACCGTAGTGATAAATACCTGCCACTGCGTTATCCGTAGTCGGTGCTGGAGCCGTTACTGGTGCTGGTTGAGTTTGTGGTGCAGGCTGTGCCGGTGCAACCTCTTTTTTCTCTTCTTTACAAGCAGTAACAAGAGCAACAGAAGCAACTAAGAGTGCCAATTTTAATTTCATAATAAATCCTTAATTAAGGGTAAATCGAGGCTTTCGCCTATTATCTGGGGAAATCCCCATTTAAAACCACTTCATACAAATGTTTTTAAATGGGCTTTCCGCCTTCACATGTTTGCCACGGCGTTGATAGCTCCCTTTTCCTTTTTTATTTCGCTCAATTCGAGGGCGGAAAAGTTTATCCGTGACGAGCGCTTTTATCGCACTCTCTTGAATTTCGCCACGCTGGTGGGCGTAGGTTATCGAACCTTTTTGTTTGTTCATCAGTTTTCCTTATTGATTAAATTAGTTTTAATGCTTTTTACCTATGGGGTTCAACGGCGCACGAATTTTGCCAAAAATTTTTGATTTTGTATATATCACCAGAAAAAAAAGCTATAATCGCCCCATTTCACTCCGCCAGTGCAATTTGCAAGCGGTTGAATTTACAAATATTTTTGCAACATTGAGGTACATATGAAAAAAGAAGAGATCGGACACCATTTTCTTGCCCGTCTTGGGATAACCCGTTTACGCCTTGGGGGAAAAGTCGCCACCGATTGGTTAATGGCGAATGGCGATTTTCGTCGGGGGAAAAAAGTCCTCGAAGTGGCTTGCAACACGGGGATCACCGCAATCGACATTGCTAAACAGTTTGAATGTCAAGTTATCGGGATTGATATTGATGAAGAAGCCCTCGAAAAAGCACGCCAAAATATCAGGGATAGCGAAATCGAGCACCTTGTCTCTGTTCAACAAGCAGAAGCAACCCGCTTACCCTTTGAAGATAATAGCTTTGATATTGTGATTAACGAAGCCATGCTTACTATGCTCTCGCCTGAAGCAAAAGAACAAGCGATTCGTGAATATCTGCGAGTACTCAAACCCAATGGCTTTTTACTCACCCACGATGTATTACTCAATAGCGATAATGGCGATGAAATCACCGAAAAACTTCGCGATGCCATTGGCGTGAGTGTCACGCCGCTTTCCAAAGAGGGGTGGAAAGAGACCTTCCAACAAGGCGGATTCCGTAATGTCGAAACCTTTACCGGCGAAATGAGCCTCCTTTCGCCAAAAGGCATGATCTTTGATGACGGCGTGTTAGGGGCAGTAAAAATTGTTGGTAATGCCCTTAAAGCTGAAAATCGTGAAGCCGCGAAAAAAATGTTTAACATTTTCAACGATCCACAAAATCACCTTGGCTTTATTGCTGTTTGTAGTCAAAAATAATCGCTTGTTTGCGGGGAAACGTCATGTTTGAAATGTTCCAACAATGGTATAAACAGAAATTTAATGATCCACAAATCGTGGTGTTATTGGCAATCCTCTTAATCGGCTTTGGGACAATCTACTTTTTTAGTGATGTGCTAATGCCACTGCTCATTGCCATTGTCTTTGCTTATTTGTTGGAGTGGCCAATCCGTTTTTTAACCCAACGGCTTAACGTTCCTCGCCCGCTCAGTTTAGTGATTGTTCTTGGGGGCTTTATTTCCCTGTCGATCTTTTTATTCGTGGTGATGTTGCCGAACCTTTGGAATCAAGGCATGCGTTTCTTGCAGGACTTACCTTCCATGTTCAATTTAATGAATGCGTGGTTACAAGCCTTGCCGGAACATTACCCCGATTTAATCGACTATGTGACCCTTGATTCCATTATGACCTCCCTACGGAGCAAAATTCTTGCCTTTGGCGATCCATTGCTCTCTTTTTCGGTAAATTCCATTATTAGCCTCGTTGGACTTGGCATTTATATGTTCCTCGTGCCGTTAATGGTGTTTTTTCTATTAAAAGATAAATCGCTTTTTATCCGTGCTACGGTGCGTTTCTTACCGCAAAACCGCCGTTTAGCGGCTCGTGTGTGGAAAGAGATGCAACAACAGATCGCCAATTACATTCGAGGAAAATTCCTTGAAATTTTAATTGTCGGCATTGCCACTTATGTGATTTTTCTCTTTTTCGACCTCCGCTACCCTCTCCTGCTCTCTGTTGCCGTGGGGCTTTCGGTGCTTGTGCCTTATATCGGTGCGGTATTAGTTTCTATCCCTGTGGCATTGGTGGCACTTTTCCAATTTGGCTTATCGCCGGATTTCTACTATCTCCTCCTTGCCTTTGTGATTAGCCAGCTATTAGACGGTAACTTAGTCGTGCCGTTTCTCTTTTCCGAAGCCGTTAATTTGCACCCTTTAACCATTATTGTTGCGGTACTGATTTTCGGTGGATTATGGGGCTTTTGGGGTGTATTTTTCGCGATTCCCTTAGCCACCTTAGTCAAAGCAGTGGTGAATGCCTTGCACAGACAAATGGCGCATAATGACGAGGTTTAAGGTGTCAGAAAAAGCCCAATCACAAACACACCGCCAACAATTAAACGCGTTAAACAATGTGGTGGCTATTGGCGGTGGCCACGGCTTAGGAAGAGTGCTTTCTGCCCTCTCTTTTTTAAAAGAACGTCTAACGGGGGTTGTGGCGACCACCGATAATGGCGGTTCAACCGGCAGAATCCGCGCTCAACACGGTGGTATTGCTTGGGGCGATTTACGCAACTGCTTAACTCAAATTATCGTCAAGCCGACCGTTGCTTCCTCCCTCTTTGAATATCGCTTTACAGGCTCTGGCGAACTTGCGGGACATAATCTCGGCAATTTAATTTTAACTGCCCTTGAAGATATGAAAATCCGCCCCCTGACAGGGCTTGATTTAGTGAGAGATCTGCTCCACGTTCGCGTTGGTTTGATGCCCATGTCGGAATCCCCTGTTCATTTATCCAGCCATTTAACCTCTGGGGAAACCATTCTTGGGGAAGTGTCTATTGACGGGCTCGGGGAACTGCCTTGCTCCCTTTCTCTTGATCCCCCTGTGCCTGCCACGCCAGAAGTGCTGAGTAAAATTGAACAAGCCGAACTGATTATTCTCGGGCCGGGGAGCTTTTTTACTAGCGTGATGCCAAGCCTGTTAATCCCTGAAATTGCCCAAACAATTCGCCATTGCCAAGGCAAAGTGATTTTTATTGATAATATCGGCAAAGAACACGGCATTGCTGGCACGCTTTCCTTAGCCGACCGTCTGACTTGGTTGGAAGAACAGATCGGTGATAAACGCGTAAATGGCGTGATTACCACACCACAGGAAGCCCCTTGCCTACCACCTCATATTCAGCTTCATCGCCAAGCCCTAAGTGCCGATGATGTTAGTTATCGCCACGATAGAGATCGCCTCCTTGAAGCAATGAATTCCCTCCTGCCTCGACTTTAAAACTTGCAAGGGGGGAAGTTTGAGTATAAATTTGCAAACTTTTCTAATAATTTAACCGCTTGTAAGGAATTTTCGTGCGTGTAACCGACTTCCATTTTGATCTTCCGGACGAACTTATCGCCCGTTACCCTACCCCAGAACGTACCGCTAGCCGTTTGCTTTATCTCAACGGCGAAACAGGGGAATATGGCGATCAACAGTTCCCCGATCTCCTTAGCCACCTCCATGAAGGTGACCTATTAATTTTTAATAACACCAGAGTGATTCCTGCTCGCCTGTATGGGCGAAAAGCCACTGGGGGAAAAGTGGAAGTCCTCGTTGAACGTGTGTTAGATGAATACCGCTGTTTAGCCCATATCCGTTCCTCCAAAGCACCCAAAGTAGGAGCAGAAATTATTTTAGGGGAAGATAAACTCGGCGAAGGTCAAGGCTTCCAAGCCACCATGGTCGCACGCCACGATGCCCTGTTCGAATTAGCCTTTCATGCCCAACAACCGCTGTTTGAATTGCTCCAACAAGCCGGCCATATGCCGTTACCGCCCTACATCGACCGCCCTGATGAAGATGCCGACCAAGAACGCTATCAAACCGTATATAGCCAAGTGTTAGGTGCAGTAGCAGCCCCAACTGCAGGGCTTCATTTTGATAATGGCATGTTAGAAAAACTACGAGAAAAAGGGGTAGATACTGCTTTTGTTACCCTACACGTTGGGGCAGGAACATTTCAGCCGGTGCGAGTTGAGACCCTAGAAGCTCATAAAATGCACTCAGAATTTGCTGAAGTCAGTCAAGAGGTCGTGGATAAAATCCTTGCCACCAAAGCAAAGGGCAAACGGGTAATTTGCGTCGGCACAACCTCTGTACGCTCCATTGAAAGTGCTGCCCAATGGGCGGAGAAATCGGGGCAACTTATTGCTCCATTCCGAAGTGATACGGCAATTTTTCTCTACCCCGGCAAAACATTTCGGGTCGTTGATGCCTTAGTCACGAATTTCCATTTACCTGAATCAACGTTGATTATGCTCGTTTCTGCCTTTGCTGGTTATCAACACTGTATGAAGGCTTATGCCCACGCGGTTGAAGCGCAATATCGCTTTTTCAGCTATGGTGATGCGATGTTTATCACGAAAAATCCGCACGCCTTGCAGGACTTACCTTAATCCCCTTTTCTCACTAAACCGAAAAACAAAAAGGCGAATAATCAGATTATTCACCTTTTTTTTACCCTAAAAATTAAGCATTTTGAGCTTTCACCGCAGCAAATGCCACCATATTGATAATACGGCGAACAGAAGAGACTGGTGTGAGAATATGCGCCGATTTATTCACGCCCATCAGGATTGGTCCTACCGTAATCGCTGTTGTGGTTGCACGTAGAAGGTTATAACTGATCCGTGCCGATTCCATATTTGGCATGACTAATAGATTTGCCGAGCCTTTTAATGGGCTATCTGGCATCGCTTCTTGGCGTAATTTTTCCGAAAGGGCAATATCGCCGTGCATTTCGCCGTCAATCATTAACGCTGGATCACGCTGTTGCACAAGGCTTAATACCTCACGCATTTTCGGCGCACCAAGGGTATTTGATGAACCAAAGTTAGAGTGAGAAATCAGTGCCACTGCTGGCTCAATCCCAAAGCGTTTGATCTCATTTGAAGCCATTAAAGTAATTTCTGCTAACTCTTCAGCACTTGGATCAGCATTGACGTAAGTATCCGTAATAAACACATTCCCCGTTGGTAGCACAAGGCTATTGAGCGCTGCGGGTACTTTCACGCCAGCTTTCATACCAATAATATCTTTAATCGCCTCTAAATGACGGCTATAAGAACCAAACAAGCCACAAACTAAGCCATCAGCGTAGCCCATTTCCACTAATAGCGAGGCAATAACCGTACTATTTGAGATGGTAACACGTTTTGCAATGGTTTCCGTAATGCCACGGCGTTTCATTAAATCATAATAACGTTGCCATAATTCGCCATGACGGGCATCACTTTCATTATTAACGATCTCAAAATCTTGCCCTGCCACTAAGTGTAAACCTAAGCGTTTAATTTTGGCTTCAATAATATGCGGGCGGCCAATCAAAATCGGCGATGCTAAGCCCATCGAAACAATCTCTTGGGTAGCGTGGAGAACTTTATCCTCCTCCCCTTCGGCAAGCACAATGCGTTGTTTATCTGCTTTGGCTTGGCTAAAAATCGGTTTCATAAAGAGATTGGTTTTATACACAAATTGAGTGAGTTTTTCGTGATAGGCTTCCCAATCGGTAATTGGACGTGTTGCCACACCCGATTCCATTGCCGCTTTCGCCACCGCTGGCGCAATGCGAACAATTAAACGAGGATCAAACGGGCGAGGAATAATATAATCAGGTCCAAAAGTTGTCCCTTCACCGCCATAAGCAGAAGTCACCACCTCATTTTGCTCTGCAAGGGCGAGATCAGCAATGGCATAGACTGCAACACGTTTCATCTCTTCATTGATGGTTGTTGCCCCCACATCTAATGCCCCACGGAAGATAAATGGGAAACAAAGCACGTTATTAACTTGGTTTGGATAATCCGAACGTCCAGTACAAACAATCGCATCAGGGCGTGCTGCTTTTGCTTCTGGTGGCGTAATTTCAGGATTTGGGTTAGCAAGGGCGAGAATAATCGGGTGAGCCGCCATAGTACGCACCATATCTTGGGTTAATGCTCCTGCTGCAGAGCAACCAAGGAAAATATCGGCATTAGGAATGGCATCGCCTAAAGTTCGCCAGCCGTTATCTTTAATCGCATAGGCTTTTTTGGTTTCGTCCATACGCTCATCACGATCTTGATAGATCACGCCTTTAGAGTCGCACACCACCATATTTTCCCGCTTCATCCCTAACGAGATAAGCAAGTTCAAACACGCAATGGAAGCCGCCCCAGCACCCGATGCCACGAGGCGAACATCTTCGATTTTTTTATCCACAATGCGTAAAGCGTTAATCACTGCTGCGGCACTGATAATCGCTGTGCCGTGTTGATCGTCATGGAAAACCGGAATATTCATCCGCTCACGGAGTTTTTGTTCAATATAGAAACACTCCGGTGCTTTAATATCTTCAAGATTAACGCCCCCGAAAGTCGGTTCAAGGGAGGCAATAATTTCAACCAGCTTTTCAGGATCTTTTTCATTGATTTCAATATCAAAAACATTAATGCCGGCAAACTTTTTAAAGAGTACGCCCTTTCCTTCCATTACCGGTTTACCCGCCAATGCACCGATATTCCCTAAACCCAGCACCGCAGAACCATTGGAGATGACCGCCACTAAATTCCCTTTAGCGGTATATTTATAGGCAGCGAGGGGATCTTTTTCGATTTCTAAACAAGGTTCGGCAACACCGGGGGAGTAAGCAAGGGCAAGGTCACGTTGAGTAGCAAGGGATTTGGTCGGCGTCACTTCAATTTTGCCAGGAATAGGAAATTCATGAAAATCAAGTGCCGCTTGTCGGAGAGAATCAGACATACTATTTTCCTTCTGTTGAGCATAAAACGGCAATTATTCTACTCCTACTCTACTTAAATTACTATTTTAGGGAATTTTAATTTTTCATAAATTTAGCAAAAATGTTAAGTTCTTCACATTTTTCACTTTTTATTTAATTTTAGCGATTTTATAAAATTTGGTGAAATCTATTGATTTCACCTGTTTTGGCAAAATTAAAATCATAAAACCAAGATTTTTAAGAAATTAAAGTTTTTTATGCTGAATTTATTTCCTTTTTAAGGGAAATTTGTTGCTAGACAAGCGGTCATTTTTCTTGCTAGATTTGCACCATTCTGGTTAACGCAAACGTTTACGTTAGCTTTCATTTTAATTTGGTTAGTTGGAGGTCCAATGAAGAAACTTTCAGGGGCGGAGATGATCGTCCAATCCTTACGGGACGAAGGCGTGGAATACGTTTTCGGTTATCCCGGCGGTTCAGTGTTAGATATTTATGATGCCATTCATACCCTCGGGGGGATAAAACACGTCCTCGTTCGCCACGAACAAGCCGCCGTGCATATGGCAGACGGCTATGCCCGCTCCACTGGTAAAGTAGGCTGTGTGTTAGTCACCTCAGGGCCTGGGGCAACCAATGCGATTACGGGCATTGCCACCGCTTATTCCGATTCCATTCCCCTTGTGGTTTTTTCAGGGCAAGTGCCTTCAAGCTTAATTGGGAGCGATGCCTTCCAAGAGTGCGATATGATCGGCATCTCTCGCCCAGTGGTCAAACACAGCTTTTTAGTCAAACGGGCGGAGGATATTCCTGAAATCATCAAGAAAGCCTTCTATATTGCATTAAGTGGTCGCCCTGGCCCTGTGGTAATTGATGTGCCAAAAGATGTGGTCAATCCCGCGCTCAAATTTAATTATGAATACCCGAAAGAGATCGCCCTTCGCTCTTATAACCCAACGGTGCAAGGTCACAAAGGGCAGATTAAACGAGCTTTAAAAGCGATTATGGTGGCAAAAAAGCCGGTGCTTTTTGTCGGTGGGGGCGTGATTACCGCCGAAGCCCACCAAGAAGTGACAGAATTTGCTCAAAAACTCCACTTGCCGGTCACAAGCTCTTTAATGGGCTTAGGGGCTTACCCCAGCACGGATCAACAATTCCTCGGGATGCTCGGAATGCACGGCACTTATGAAGCGAATACCGCCATGCACGAAAGTGATTTAATCCTCGGCATTGGCGTGCGTTTTGATGATCGTACCACCAATAATCTCGCCAAATATTGCCCGAATGCCAAAGTCATTCACGTTGATATTGACCCTGCTTCTATCTCAAAAACCGTGCCGGCCTATATCCCGATTGTGGGGAGTGCGAAACACGTTTTACAGGAATTTTTAAGCCTATTAGAGGAAGAGAACCTGGCAAAACATCACACAAATTTGACCGCTTGGTGGGCACAAATTGCCCAATGGCAAGCCAAAGATTGCTTGCGTTATGGACAGACCGATGTAATCAAGCCCCAAGAGGTTATCCGCACCATTTATAAACTCACTCAGGGCGAAGCCTATGTGGCATCGGATGTGGGGCAACACCAAATGTTCGCCGCACTCCACTACCCCTTTGACCAACCTCGCCGTTGGATCAACTCCGGCGGTTTAGGCACAATGGGCTTTGGTTTGCCGGCTGCGATTGGTGTGAAATTCGCTCATCCGGATGCCACCGTTGTTTGTGTCACCGGTGATGGCAGTATTCAAATGAATATCCAAGAGCTTTCCACCGCAAGCCAATATGACACGCCGATTGTGATCGTTAGCCTTAACAACCGCTTTTTAGGAATGGTTAAACAGTGGCAGGATATTATTTATGCGGGGCGTCATTCCCACTCTTATATGAACTCCTTGCCGGATTTCGTCAAACTTGCCGAAGCCTACGGCCACGTTGGGATTCAAATTAACCACCCCGACGAACTGGAAAGCAAACTGGCACAAGCCTTTGCGATTAAAGATAAATTGGTATTTGTGGATGTGTTAGTCGATGAAACCGAACACGTTTATCCAATGCAGATTCGTGGTGAATCAATGAAAGATATGATGCTTAGCAAAACGGAGAGAACAGATGCGTAGAACATTATCCGTCTTATTAGAAAATGAATCGGGGGCGTTATCCCGCGTGGTTGCCCTCTTCTCACAACGTGGTTTTAATATTGAAAGTTTAACGGTTGCCCCAACAGACGATCCCAGCCTTTCACGGATGACGATTGTCGCCCAAGGCGAAGAACAAGTGTTAGAACAGATTGAAAAACAGCTCCACAAACTCATTGATGTGTTTAAAGTGACGAATCTTAGCCACTGCGAACACGTTGAACGGGAAGTGCTACTGCTTAAAGTGCGCGCCACCGGCTCGGTGCGTGATGAAATTAAGCGAATGGCGGATATTTTCCGAGGGCAAATTGTTGATATTACCCCGAAGCAATACACCATTCAGCTTTCTGGCACAAGTGATAAGCTCAATGCCTTTATTGAAGCGGTGCAGGGGGAAACCACGATTATCGAAATCGTCCGCTCTGGCATTATCAGCCTTTCTCGGGGCGAAAAAAATGGCTTTTAAGCCCTTGAAAAAAGCCAAAGCATAGACAAAATTAAAGGCGATATTAAATCGCCTTTTTCTATTTCTTGATGTGGATTAAAACAGCTTCTCCACATTCAAATACACCCGTTTTTTATCGTAGCCGTATAAATCCGGTAAATTGCTTTTAACACGATGCCAACTCAACGTCAGCTTTGGTGTGAACCCTTTGTAGTGCCAATCACTTTTCCACAGATTAAGCCTAACGGAAATCTCTTTATCGTGGCGAATTTTCTGCAAAATACGGTTCGGTGTGAGGTAACCTTTCTCCCCGTAGCTCAGATTTAAACGGCTATTGACATTCCCCCACCACTGTTGCCCCCAGCCTAAGCGGATACCACGGCGGTTGAAATCATAAATTGATGATTTAGCTCGCTCGCGGGAGTAATCCACCCCACCATAGAGATAGGTTTTCGGGCTAACAATGTGCATCAACGTAGCAGAATACAATCGGCCACGGTTATCGGCTAAACGCTCTTCCGCCGCCGATTGACGCGTACTGCCCCATTCACTGGCTAAGGATAACCGCCATTTTGGTGAGAACCAATGTTCAAATTCCCCACGAATCCCATTGCCTTTACTGTAACGATGCCCACCGAACCAACGGCGTTCATAAAAAGGCAACAAAGCAAAGGTATTGGTCATATTTTGGTAGTGATAGCCTAACGCCGTGCGGTTCGTCAAATCATCATAACGGTGATTATCCCAATACTGTTTGGCGAAGAAATCATTTTCAACACGCAGAGAATGATTCCTCCACAGAGCCCATTTTTTCGCAATGCTGAACCCATATTGCACACCGTGGGCTTTTTGGGGGAGTGAATCGCTTGATTTTTGGAAAAGCGCATTCCCCACGCGAATGGTTTCGCTTGGCGAAGCGTTATTGACATTATTTTCCTGCAAGTAGCTGAAATTTAAAGAAAAATCCCACTCTTCACGCTGATTCAAACCCTGTAAATAGTAGGTAGTTGCCTGCTCGATGCTTGCCGGCAAAGGGCTTTGTTGTAACTGTTGAAAGTGAGATCGTGCAGATCGGTTTTGATAATCTTCAAACAACGTTCTGGCTAATAAAAAACGCACTGGGGCAAATTCAGGGTGTTGGGCTAAAATGCCTTGAAGCAGGGCGATGCCTTCTTGTGGTTTATCTGCCAAAAGGGCTAAATGCGCTTTGGCATAATCAATCAGCACCGGGTCTGGGTTGGGCGTTTGTTGATACAACGCGAGTAAATCTGCCAAACGGGTAAACTGCTGGGCATCAATCATCTGATTTAATAATTGGCGAATCAGCTCCGGCTGTTGCAGAAGCTCGGCATCATTAAGCTCGATAATCTGTTCCCTGTCATGTTGTGCAAAATGTGGGGGAATTTTCTCCCCTTGGGTAGGGGTAATGGCGTCATTGGCAACGTGTAACGGGGCGTCGTTAATCGCCGAATTCACTTGGGCAATCGCCGATAACGGCAACCAAGATAAACAGAGAGATAAAGTAAAAATCGGTTTCATAATCAGGCTATTTGGCTAAAAGGCAGAAAAAGCCCGCCAAAGCGGGCTTGGAAATGGCAAAGATTATTTTTTCTCTACCGCAGGGTAAGAGTAGTTCCCTTCACGGGTGCCGCCGAAGATAAAATCACGCCCTGTTTTTAATCGGTAATCCGATTCATTTGGTCTTAACTTATCTTCATAATTGTTAAAGTACCCTTTACCAACAACCTCTTCACCATCTGGACCAACAAATCGCCCTTCATACCAACCTTGATTTTTATTAAAATCTAACTTCGTCGGTAGCAGTTTGCTATCACTGGTCACCTTACCTTCAAAGAATAACTGCCCCTGATTGGTACTCTTAATTTTGGTTTCGGTTAAGAGGGCATTATCCATTACTTTCGTATCAAAGGATTTAATCTCCCCACTCACTTTTTGGTTTTGGAAGTCGGCATTTAACACGAGATCCCCTAAATAGCGATCTTTAGGAATAACTGCTTTCTTTTTAAAACTTACATAATCTTCTGGAGTTACGTAGTACCCTACTCTTCCAATTCTTGCATAATGCTCTGAATCTAACACTTTCCCCTTATAGGTGGCTTTATTCACAGAGATCTCAAATCCCTTTCTTAAGTCCTCTTTCGCTACAATCGCATAACCACCCTGAAGAAATTCAAGATTGCCTTGACCTGCTGGTGTATTGATATATTTAGGTTCTTTGGAATTATCCCACACCGCATAGCTGGAATATTTTTGATTTACAAACACAACATCGAGCACATCAAGTGCATCCGCCGTGTCGCTATTCGGTTGAAGGTGCTGGATTTTATTTGGGTTTATTTCATAACCGGATAAATCAAAATCAGGCGTTGCTCTTCGCACAGATTTTAAGACACCATTATCATTTTTAAAATATTTGTTGTATTCACGACCATAGCCACCTCTATATGGTTGGTAAATATCATTGATAATCTTTGGATTTTGCCCTGATTGGGTATCATAAAAGCCACCAGCTCCTTGCGGTAAAAGAACACGCCATTTTCCTTCGTTATGCAGATTTTTTTCTAATGCAGCACGCTCTTCAATCACTTGTTGTTTTTTCGCCTCGGCTTCTTTGGCTGCCTTGGCTTTGCGTTCTTCTTCGGCTTTTAATTTTGCCTCTTCTGCTTTTTTGGCTTTAAGCTCTTGCTCAGCTTTTAATTTCGCCTCTTCTGCTTTTTTGGCTTTAAGCTCTTGCTCAGCTTTTAATTTCGCCTCTTCTGCTTTTTTGGCTTTAAGCTCTTGCTCAGCTTTTAATTTCGCCGCTTCCGCTTCTTTCGCTTTTTGAGCAGCTTCTGCTTTCGCTTTCTCCGCTTCTTTTGCTTTACGTTCTGCATCCGCTTTTTCTGCCGCATTTTTAGCATTCATTTTTGCTTTTTCGGCTTCTTTGGCTTTCTGAGCTGCTTCAGCTTTCGCTTTTTCTGCGGCTTCTGCTTTACGCTGTGCTTCGGATTTTGCTTGTTCAGCATGATTGCCTTGGCCCTGTACCATTGGTTTTGCCGGTGTGATATTTTTCTCAACCGGTTTTGCATCTTCATGATGGCTACTACATGCTGATACGGCTAATCCAACAAAGAGTGCGGTAGCCGTCATTTTAAATGTACGATTTAACATAGAAATTACCTCTAAAAGAATAAAGCTTGCCCCAATGGCAAGCGCGCAATATCGTACAAAAAAAAAACAATCATCAAGCAAAATATAAACAATTTATTATTTATGTGATCTAGATCACATTTTTGCCACGCTTAACAAAAAAGATTTTTAGCTACTTTATTGCAGAGAAATCACCTATTAAATGGATTATTTTCATCTGAGAATAAGGTTGTTGTACAATGGAATAAAGGCATAAATGAATACAACTATGGATTACCTCGACCGTTTATTACAACTCACTCCCATTGAGGGGGAAATCAATACCCTGTGCCGTTTTCAAGGCAACTGGAAAATTCATCACACTCAACAAATGCTGGGGATTTTTCATATTGTTTCAAAGGGGGAGTGTTGTGTGCAACTAGCGCAACAGTGTTATCACCTCAGTGCCGGGGATGTAATTTTCCTACCCTATGGCGAAGCCCACACCATTGCTACCAATGAGCAGATGTTAAAAGCGGAAAGTCTAGTGGTGGATATTACTAAGCAAGATTACGGTGCTTTTACTTTGTGCGCCAATCGCCCCGTTGAACCCGATTTTGAGATGTTTTGTGGCTATTTCCGCTACCCTAACGGTGAAAATCCGCTTTTTCAACTGCCCAAGTGGCATTTAGCAAGCCATAATTCCGCCATTATGGCGTTGCTGAATTTGCTGCGGGCAGAAACCACGCCACAGTTAGGTAATCGAGGGATGACCAATGCCCTCTGCCGTATTCTTTTTGGCTATTTAGTGCGGGATTATTTAGCCCAACAGCCGATTCATCACGGCATTTTGGGAGCGTTGCAGGATAAACGCTTGCAAAATGCGTTAAATGGGATGTTAGCAAACCCCGAATATGCGTGGAATATGGAACAATTAGCGGAGAGATGTTTGCTCTCACGGGCAAGTTTTATTCGGCTTTTTAAGGAAAAAACGGGGATGTTGGCAGGGAAATTTTTAACGCTGTTACGCCTGCAAAAAGCGGAGATGTTGCTCAAACATAGCGATAAGACCATTCAGCAAATCGCAAGCGAAGTAGGCTATCAATCCGAAGCCCACTTTTGCAAGCTGTTTAAAACGCAGTATCACTGCTCGCCAACGCAGTATCGGGAAAGTTCTCCAAAATAATTCTGATAGGCATAAAAACGCCCCAAAATCGGGGCGCTAGAACGGGCTAGAGGTGTGAGGTTGCCATTTTAGGCTGTGTAGTCAGGGTAATATTTAAAGCGGTGAGAATTTTAAATATAGTCTCAAATTTCGGTTTGCTTACGCCATTAAGCGTTTTATAGAGGCTTTCTCTTGCTATTCCACTTTGTTTAGCAAGCTCAGTCATTCCTCTTGCTCTTGCAACATCATTGAGTGCATCAATAAATTCCGCATAGTCACCACTTGCTAGGCTTTCGGCTAGATAGGCAGCTATCGTCTCTTCGTCTGTTAAAAACTCCGCTACGTCAAAAGGGCGGGTTTTAATATGGGGTTGTAGTGCCATTGTTTGTTACTCCTCTGATTTAATCATTGTTCTTGCTTTGGTAATATCTGCTTGCTGTGTGCTTTTATGACCTCCGCATAGCAGAATATAAATAATTTCGCCTTTTTGTGTGTAGTAAATTCGATAACCTTTACCTTTATCTATTCGCATTTCGTATAGGTTGCCTTTGAGGTTTTTAAAATCACCAAAATTACCCAAAGCTGCTCGCTTAATCCGCTTACCGATGGAGGCTTTCGCGATAGGGTCTTTTAATTTATCTAACCATTCGGCAAATTCTTCCGTCATTTCAATTTGGTTCATTCTTCCCTCCTCTTGACTGAGGTCTTATTGTAATCTGCAAGCTACACAACAACAAGCCCAAACGTCAAAATTTCAGTTTTTCCTTCACGATCAAAAATGCCCTTTTCTGCGTTGGCAAAAAAGGGCATAAATTTGACCGCTTGTTGGCTTAGCCGAGAGATTTTAAACCGACGGTCATATGTAATCCGTAGAAGATTGTGCGAGCAATTAGCTCCCCGGCGAGAATCAATGCCGCACCAATAAGGCTCATTGAAAGCTGTGCCGATTTGAGTGAGCGATATAAGCAGACAAGCCCGAAGAAGATTAACGCAAAGCGGGCAATCATCAATGGTACATAAGCTGGCACTCGGTCAATGGCGTGGAAAATCGCTGTGTTCGTTTCAAGCAGGAATTGATACTGCATCAATATCATTACCCCCGCCACGATAGCACCGATAACGGCAATCAGCACGAGTGGGCGTTGTAGCACGTCCACTTTGGCAAGTTGTAATAACACCACCGCCAAGGCTGAACCGCTGATAATCACGGTTAAGAAAAACGAAAGGGGCGTATAAACGACATTCCATGTTGGTACGGTTGGGATCATATAAAGTTTTGACATCGCACTAATAAAAATGAGCCCGGCTACGCAGACAATAATCCGCCCTACCCCTTGCCACCCAATCGGTAATTTGGCTTCAATACCGCCAATAACTTTGGCGAGTGGCTGAATCCACCTCATTACAAGCGGTCGATTTTGGCGATCATTTTGCACATAACGGCTTGTGGCTAATAGCCAATAAGCACCGCCTAAGGCAAAGAAGAGCGAGCCGGTGGCAATTTCGTTACTTAAATCCGATGCCCCAACACGATTTAACGCATTAAAGGCACGGTGTGGCGAGCCTAAATGCATTGTGGAGAAGACAAAACTTAACGCCATTAGCCCCCATAAAATCACCATTGCATAGTGAATGCGGTTTGTAGCAGATTGTGCTTGGCGAACCAAGAGTACTAAGGTGAGAGCAATAAATGCCCCCACGATTGTTTGAGCAAAAGCCGTAAATAACACTAACGGCCATTCGTGTAATCCTGCGCCCATATTAAACCTCCTTCGGATTAGCAAGGAAACCGTCTTTGAAATCCGTTGGCTTCCCGTTGTGATTCAAGCGTAATGCAATGTTTGGTTTGGTGTAGCTTGACGGTGGAAGTGGGGCAACATCTTTGATCTCGCCATATTTTTCCCGTAGTTCGTCAATCGGGAGCAGATCTAAGGCTCGTAATGGACAAGATTCTACACACATTGGTTTTAAGCCTTGCTCAACTCGCTCAAAACAGCCATCACATTTTGTCATTCGTCCAAGTCGTTTATTAAATTGTGGTGCACCGTAAGGGCAAGCCATTGAGCAGTATTGGCAACCAATACACACATCTTGATTGACCACCACAAAACCGTCTTCACGCTTGTGCATTGCCCCACTTGGGCAGACTTTAGCACAAGCTGGTTCATCACAGTGGTTACAAGAAATGGAGAGATAATAAGAGAAGACATCTTGCGTCCAAGCCTCGCCCTCTTGTTTCCAGCCGCCGCCACAATATTCATAAATCCGACGAAAACTCACATCTGGGGTGAGATCTTTGTAGTCTTTGCAGGCTAATTCACAGGTTTTACACCCTGTACAACGCTGTGAATCAATATAAAAGCCATATTGTTTTTTACTCATTGATTACCCCTTCACTAATTCGATTTCAACTAAGTTGGTATGTTGCGGATTCCCTTTGGATAAAGGCGATGGACGTTGTGTGGTAAGCACATTAAAGCTCCCATTGCGATCAATACGCTGACCGTCTGGGGTGTACCACGCGCCTTCTCCCATTGCAGTAACACCTGGTAGAATACGTGGCGTTACTTTTGCCATTACACGAGTTTCCCCACGGTCATTAAAAATGCGGACAGTATCACCATTTTTAATTCCCCGTTTCTCTGCATCAAGCGGGTTGATCCAGACCACTTGTAGTGAAGCTTGTTGTAAAACATCAACATTAGCATACGTTGAATGCACGCGGGATTTATAGTGGAAACCGACTAATTGCAGTGGGAATTTTTCCCGTTTTGGATCATCCCAACCTTCAAAATGTTTCGCATAGATTGGTAATGGACTAATTACATCGCCCTCTGCCAAATGCCACGTTTCAGCAATATGGGCAAGGCGTTCGGAATAGACTTCAATTTTTCCAGAAGGGGTTTTTAATGGATTCGCTTCTGGATCTTCACGGAATTTTTTGAATGCCACCATATGCCCACTAGGATCTTTTTGCTTGATAATGCCCCGTTCTCTAAACTGTTCAAATGTAATCTCTTGGAAGAGCGGGTTTTTCGCCTGCGTTTGGGCATAAAGATGACGTAACCACTCCTCTTGGGTGCGTCCTTCGGTGAAGCTCTCCTTCGCACCCATGCGTTCTGCAATGCCCGATAAAATTTCATACACTGGTTTGCATTCAAACTGTGGTTCAATCGCTTTATCGGCAAAAATCACATACCCCATATTGCCGGCAGAGCCGTCCATACAGAAGTCCATTTGCTCTGATGTTGTGCAGTCTGGGAGCAGAATATCGGCATATTTCGCCGTGGCTGTCATGTGGTTATCGATCACCACCAACATTTCTAGCTGGCTTTCATCTTGCAAAATTTGATGCGTGCGGTTGATGTCGGAATGCTGGTTAATAATACAGTTACCGGCATAGTTTAAGATAAATTTAATCGATTGATTGAGTTTCTCCGCCCCTTTTAAGCCGTCTGTCAAGGCAGTCATCTCTTTCCCTCTTGTTACCGCATCCGTCCACATAAAGATCGGAATTTTCGCAGTAATGGGGTTTTTCCCCACAGGTAAGCGAACAAAAGGAATGGTATAGAAGCCTTCACGAGAACCGCTATTACCGCCGTTAATCCCGACATTACCCGTTAAACAAGCCAACATAGCGATTGCACGGGCGGTTTGTTCGCCGTTCGCTTGGCGTTGAGGTCCCCAGCCTTGGCAGATATAAGCTGGCTTGGTGGTGGCGATTTCTCGGGCTAAGCGGATAATGCGATCACGCGGGATCGCCGTAATTTTCTCTGCCCATTCTGGGGTTTTCGGGGTTTTATCCTCGCCTTCGCCTAAAATATAGGCTTTGTAGTGGGCATTCGGTTTTGCCGATGCTGGTAGGGTTTTTTCATCATAACCAATGCAATAACGGTCAAGGAAGTCTTGATCAACAAGGTTTTCTGTAATCATGACATAAGCCATGCCTTCGACTAATGCAGCATCCGTACCGGGGCGGATAGGTATCCACTCGCCTCGTCCTGCAATAGTGTCGTTATAGCGCGGGTCGATCATAATGGTTTTAGCTTGGGAACGCTCCGCTGCTTGTTGGTATAGATAGGTTACGCCACCACCACTCATTCGTGTTTCTGCGGGGTTATTCCCGAAATAGACCACTAATTTGGAATTTTCAATATCTGTCGGGCTATTGCCGGCGTTACTGCCGTACATATAGGGAATGGATTCAAAGATTTGGGAATAGCTGTAAGTACCATGATGCCCTAAACAGCCCCCGATACTGTTCATAAAACGGCTTGAAATACTGCGAGGCGGTGGGTAAGACGCGGCTACGGTTGCCCCTAATGTGCCGGTTGCAAAGGGTAAATAAAGGCTTTCATTACCATATTGAGCGATGATACGTTTGAGATTGGTGGCGATTTCATCGAAGGCCTCATCCCAAGAGATGCGTTTAAATTTACCTTCGCCCCGTTTGCCGACCCGTTTCATTGGGTATTTCAAGCGGTCGGGATTATACACACGGCGACGCATTGAACGCCCACGGGCGCAAGCACGCACTTGGTGGAAATCGCCGTAAATGTCGTGTCCTAAATTATCCGTTTCAACATATTTGATCACACCGTCTTGCACGTGCATACGCAACGGACAACGGCTGTGACAATTCACGGTACAAGCACTCCATACGACTTTTTCTTCCTTCGGTTTTGCTTGTGCTTTCGGCTCGGCTTTCGCCACGGGGATCTGCACTTGGCTTGCCGCCAATGCTACCCCCGTTAATGCCGCCCCACCTTTTAAGAAATCACGCCGATTGGCGGAAAAGGTGGTTGCTTTATCGGTTTCTTTCATAAATACCCCACTAAAAAAATGATGCCCTGACAGGCAAAAATAATGATCGGGGGTACTATACGGATTTCTATTGGGTAGGATTTGATTCTCGTCAAACTCAGCCAAGAGTAAGACTATTTCGCTAACAATTGAGATTTTTGCGTGGTGCAAAAAAGTGAAAAAAAACGACCGCTTGTTTTACGCTAACGTCAGTTGAATATAATGCTGCGGACAACGGACTTTACACTCCCCACAGCCCGAACAATCCCCCTGTGTTAATTCAAAGCGATTTGCCCTTTCATCAAAATGAATCGCCTGTGAAGGGCAAGCCTCGGTGCAAAAATCGCAATCTTGCTGATCATAACGAGGGCAGGCGAGATCAAATTGCGGCCGTAGCCCAGTATCGGGTTTGACTTGACGGCTTAATGCCCCTGTTTGGCAGGCATCGGCACAAAGCCCGCATAAATCGCAAGCGGAAAAATCAATATTGAGGGTCGCTTTCTGATCTTCCAAAACAATCAGTCCGTAAGGGCAAGCAGAAAGGCAATCGCCACAGGCGGTGCAATCTCGCAAAAATAGCGGTTCTAAGGTCGCAAAAGGGGGGCGAAAAGCGATGCGTTGTAACGCTTTATCTTCTTGTGTCGTACTCTTTCGCCCCGAACCACCCAATAAACTACGCAATAGACCACGGCGAGAAATGTGGTGATGATCGAAATACGCCTGCCAATAACGCTCGTTTTTTTCGCCCATTTAACGATATAACCTCAACACAAGGGGCTGGAATTGATATGTTTCTTGCCAATGACGTAAGAAAGCCACGGTTAATTCACCTAAACTGCGATAAAACGCATGGGTTTGCGAATTAAAGAGTTCAAAAAAGCGGTATGCCCAAGGCAAGAAATGTTGTTCAAAAAAAGGTTTAAGTGTATCGGGGTGATGCTCCGCAAGATAAGCACTCAGCATTAACATTAAGCCGATGTGATCTTCCGGCTCGTTTTGAGGGAGTGTGAGATCAATCTGTGCTTTACGCAGAAACTCCCGTAGTTGTAATAAACTTTCGCCAAAAATCACCGATTCAGGATCTAAATAGACTGACCCCCATAATGGCGTAGGCAGTTCATTTGGGCCGATAAAATAGCCTTGATAGGCTTCGTTGAGCTGTTCAATATCTTCAACAAAAAAGCCCGCTTGTACGGCTTGGCGTGTTTCAAGGGGTAAGAAATCGCAAGCGGATTGCCATTCGGGTGTTTGAAAGAGAGCAATAAGCGCTTGGTTTTGTGGGGTATTCGGGGCTTCATAAAAGAGTGAGCCTAAAATACGCCCAAATTGTGAGATGGATGAATACATAATTAAACGATGAAAGTGAAAATAAGAAAAGGCGTTAAGCCTAGCATTTTTTTCTCAAAATTCAACCGCTTGTTACGATTTCCGCTGCCATAAAAAGCGGAAATGCCCCTTGCCAGTTAAATCCCCCTTTCGGCATAATAGGCTTTTTTCTCTATTTGTGTCATTATGCAACCGCTTTCCCCTCTGCCTTTGCCCAATCGGCGTTTTTTACGCTCCGCCTCGGTGGCTTTTCTCTTGGTTATTTTTATGACAGGTTTAGCCGGTGCTTTACGGATTCCAGCGTTGACGGTTTATCTCCATAATGAAGTCACACCCGATCCGGTGCTTATTGGTTGGTTCTATTCTATCAACTCGTTGGTTTCGATGGTGCTAAGCCAACTTGTTGCCCATTATTCCGACCACTATCCCCACCGCCGTTTTATTATTGCCCTAAGCTGTCTAATGCAACTTTTCGGCTGCCTATTATTTGCCTTTAACCGAGATTATTATGTCTTGCTGATTGTTGGCACGTTGTTGGTCGGGCTTGGCTCTTCTGCCACTTCCCAGCTTTTCGCTCTTTCCCGTGAATATAGCCAAAGCCAGCAACGGGATAGCACGATGTTTAATACCGTATTGCGGGCGCAATTATCGTTGGCGTGGATTGTTGGCCCACCCCTTGCTTATTTTCTCTCCGCCGAATTTGGTTTTACCTTTATGTATTGCGTGGCAGGGGTGATTTTTGCCATTTCGATCATCATTGTGCTGTTAATGCTCCCCCAAGGGGTCAATATATCGCCGAAATCTGCCCCCCTTGACGAAGAAAACTTACGAGAAGAAGGGATTTCCAGCAATCGCCATGCCGTGATGCTTCTCAGTGTGGTCTGCCTGTTAGCATTAACCTGTAACAGTATGATGTTTATCAATATGCCGATCTATTTAAATGAAACATTGAGGCTACCTAGCCAATTAGCCGGTATCATGATGGGGACAGCCGCCGGTATTGAAATCCCAGTGATGTTAATGGCAGGCTTCTGTACCCATTTTGTGAGCAAGAAAACCTTGATGTTAATCAGCCTTGGGGCAGGTGTTGGTTATTATATTGGGCTTTCTTTGGCGACACAGGCGTGGCAGTTAATCGCCATTCAGCTCTTTAATGGGCTGTTTATCGGTATTTTAGCCTCTATTGGTATGATCTATTTCCAAGATTTAATGCCCTATAAAATGGGAACAGCGACAACACTTTTCTCTAATACAGGCTCTGCCAGTTGGATTACCGCGGGGCAATTTGCCGGTATAATGGCAAGCCAATTTGGTTATGTTAGCACTTGGTATCTCGCTATCTTTCTCTGCTTTCTTGCCTTTATTTTGATGTGTAAAGTACGCAAGATATAACAAAAATGGGTTACTTTCGTAACCCATTTTCTTTAACCACCGGCTAATTTTACCTTGTAGCCTTTCTGCTCTAACATTGATTTGAGCTGCTCTCGATTATCCCCTTGAATCTCAATGATGCCCTC
The DNA here is from genome assembly GCA_023101485.1 of Pasteurellaceae bacterium Macca. Classification (GTDB taxonomy): domain Bacteria; phylum Pseudomonadota; class Gammaproteobacteria; order Enterobacterales; family Pasteurellaceae; genus LVZB01. The sequence goes on from LVZB01000030.1 coordinate 179,633, forward strand.
TTTCACCGAACCGCCACAACCGCTACGGCGTTTGAGTTCTGAGGCTAAAGCAACAAGCCCTCGATCATCAAGATCAATGCCAGTAATAATGGAAACACTTTTCCCTTTACGACCGCTTGTTTGGCGTGCGATCCGCACAATGCCATCCCCTTTCGGGCGTTCTGTTTTAGTTTCTTCGGGCTTAATTCTGCCCAATTCAGTAGAATAAACGAGAGTCATTACATTTTTCCTTAAAAAAATAACCGCTTGTTATGCAATGGATTGATTGATTCCTTTCAATACGCTTAGTGGGTCTTGGGCAAGCGTAATCGGACGACCGATAACTAAATAATCTGAACCCGTTTCAATCGCCTGTTTGGGGGTCATGACACGGCGTTGATCCCCCACATCACTCCCTTCGGGGCGAATGCCTGGGGTAACGAGTTTAAAATTCTGCCCACAGTGTGTACGAAGAACCTCCACTTCCTGTGGCGAACAGACGACACCGTCAAGCCCTGCCCGTTGGCAAAGGTGGGCAAGGCGAATAACTTGCTCCATCGGGGAGGCGTTAATGCCGATTTGGAGTAAATCGAGATCTTCCATACTCGTCAATACCGTTACACCAATGAGTAATGGCGCATCTTTACCGTAAGGTTCGAGAATCTGTTTCGCCGTTTCCATCATGCGTAAGCCACCACAGGCGTGTAAATCAACCATCCAAACCCCTAAATCTGCCGCAGAACGGACTGCTCGGGCGACGGTGTTGGGAATATCGTGGTATTTCAGATCAAGAAAGACATCAAAATGGCGTTCGTGTAGCTGTTTGACAAATTGCGTGCCTAAGGTAGTAAACATCTCTTTGCCGACTTTTAAGCGACATAGGGAGGGATCAACCTGATCCACAAAGCTCAACGCTTCACGCTCTGTTTCGTAATCCAGTGCGACAATAATTTTGCTATCCATATTGGACTCCTTCTATTAACGAATCTCATCAATACTTTGCATTGGCTTAATGCTTTCCCAATGACGACAAGAGGGGCAATGCCACGCTAAGCGGTAACTTTGGTAACCACAATGAAAACAGCGGTAATGGAAACCGTTTTGAATACGATCACCCACCATTTTATGTAAGAGGATAAGGCTCTCCTTTCCTCTGCCTTCCTCCGCTTCATCGGCTTGATAGGCAATAAATCGGTGGAAAGTAATTAAACTAGGTGATTGACGAATTTGTTGGTAAAGGCGAGATTGCGCTGCTTCGATGCCATCTTTCTGCTCGATAAATTCGACAAGGGCAAGATCCACGCTACTGTTATGTTTTACTTGGTTCGCTTTCACTAAGAAAAGCTCAAAACCGTTTAAATCGTTAAGAGCAACATAACAGGCTTTTATTTTGTCTAAAATTTCGCTGAGGTAATCGGCATCTTGATGCAAGACTTGCTCAAAATAGCCTAAAGCGGACGAATATTGCTGTTTTTGTAAGTAAAAATCGCCGAGTAAAATTGAGGCTCTGGCACAATTTGGCGAATAGCTAAGGGCTTGATTCAGTGAATACACATACTGCTTTTCATCATTCGGTAAACTTTTCGCATATTCACAATAATAGTGAGAAAGAGGCGTTTTATCCGTTTCTGGCGCAATGCGAAGCAATTTTTCCGCCACGTTAATGGCTTTCTTCCACTCTTTAGTTTTTTGATAAATATCCGTTAATTTCATCAATGAATTGACGGCAAATTCAGGCTCATCAAGTAAGGTAATGTAGTAATTTTCTGCCCGATCATAAAAACCTGCCATCATAAAATCTTTGGCAAGCTGTTGTTTGGCAAGTAATTTCTGTTCAAAAGAGTAATGAGGACTATTTTCTAAGCCTTGATGAATGCGTAACGCTCTATCCACCTCCCCACGGGAACGGAAAAGATTACCTAGCGTTAGCTCTGCTTCAAATTGAGATTCTGTTGCAATCTGATTTTCTGTTTCTTGTTTTTGCAACATAGAAAGAAAAAGATCAACGGCTTTTTCTTGCTGATTGGATAAAAGAAAATTTAATCCCGTAACATAGTTACGGGAAAATTGATTATTGACAGTTTCTTGATCCTTCTTCGCACTACGTTGCCCCATATACCAACCATATAAAGCGGCAATGGGTAGCAAAAGGAACAACAACTCAAGCATTATTCAGCCTTTGGAAGGGTTAATTCACTAATTTGCTGAGCTTGGCGTTTCACACGGCGGTTAAGACCAATATTTTTTAATTTGACTTTGAGATAGAAAAAGCCCGTAATAAACCAACCAAGGAGTAAGCCAAATCCAAAAAGAATGGCAACCAAGGTGGATAAACGTAATTCGCTTTTTGCAAGGATGTAGTTAAATGTAATAAGCTGATCGTTATTTGCGCCGATAGTGACTGCAACTAACACAATAGCAAGGATAATGACGATGCCAAAAATATATTTCATATTGTTCTCCGTTATTACATTAAGTGCCGATAGCCTAAATAATTAAGCAAGATCCACACGTTCTTTTAATTCTTTGCCTGCTTTAAAATGAGGCACATATTTGGCATTGAGTTTGACACTCTCACCGGTTTTCGGATTGCGTGCCACTCGGGATTGTCGATAATGGAGAGAAAAACTACCGAAACCGCGAACCTCAATACGCTCCCCTTTTTCAAGGGTTCGCATCATCTGTTCTAAGATTTCTTTGACACTATCATCAATAGACTTAATTTGTAGAGAGGGGTATTTGACTACTAAATTTTCAATCAATTCCGATTTGGTCATGCTCTTCTCCTAATTTTAATAAGGTAAGTGAGTATGCTTACCGCATACCCACTTAAACGGGAGTTAATTACTCACCTTTAGCTGCTTTGAATGCTTCAGCAAACGCATTAGGAATTACATCTTCCTGTTTGTTTACTTGTGCAAGTGCTGCTGACTCTTCGGCTTCATCTTTTGCTCGAACAGATAAGTTAACTACACGTGCTTTACGATCAACACCTGTGTATTTCGCTTCGATCTCATCACCAAGACTAATAATAGTAGTGATATCTTCTACACGATCACGTGTTGCTTCTGCAGCACGGATATAGCCTTCAACGCCATCAGCAAGTTCAACTTTAACGCCTTTAGCATCAACTTCAACTACTTTACCAGTAACGATTGCACCTTTTTTAGTGCCATCAACAAAGTTAGTGAATGGATCAGATTCTAACTGCTTGATACCAAGAGAAATACGCTCTTTCACTGCATCTACTTGTAATACAACGGCTTCAACTTCGTCACCTTTTTTATAGCTACGTACAGCTTCTTCGCCTGTTACATTCCAAGAAATGTCAGATAAGTGAACTAAACCATCGATACCGCCTTCAAGACCGATAAAGATACCAAAATCAGTGATTGATTTGATTTTACCTTTTACTTTGTCGTTACGGTTGTGAGTTTCCGCAAAGTGTTCCCATGGGTTTGCTTTACATTGTTTTAAACCTAATGAGATACGACGACGCTCTTCATCAACTTCAAGCACCATTACTTCAACAACATCGCCTACATTAACCACTTTTGATGGGTGAATGTTTTTGTTTGTCCAATCCATTTCTGAAACGTGAACTAAACCTTCAACGCCATCAAGGATTTCAACGAAACAGCCGTAGTCAGTTAAGTTAGTCACTTTACCTGTTAATTTGCTGTTTACTGGGTGATTTTGTGCGATAGCAACCCAAGGATCTTGACCTAATTGTTTTAAGCCAAGTGAAACACGAGTGCGATCTTTATCGAATTTTAATACTTTAACAGTAACTTCATCACCTACATTAACCACTTCACTTGGGTGTTTAACACGTTTCCAAGCCATATCGGTAATGTGAAGTAAACCATCAACACCGCCAAGATCAACGAATGCACCGTAGTCAGTTAAGTTTTTAACTGTACCTTTCACTTCTGAACCTTCTACTAAGTTCGCTAATACTTCTTCACGATCTTGGCTATTTTCAGATTCAATGACAGCGCGACGAGAAACCACAACATTGTTGCGTTTTTGGTCAAGTTTGATCACTTTAAATTCTAATTCTTTACCTTCAAGGTTGATTTCGCCACGAACTGGACGAGAGTCAACTAATGAACCTGGTAAGAATGCACGAACACCATTTAACTCAACAGTGAAGCCACCTTTAACTTTGCCGTTTACTAAACCAACAACAGTTGCTTGTTCTTCAAATGCTTTTTCTAACGCTGCCCAAGACTCATTGCGTTTCGCTTTTTCACGAGAAAGTTTAGTTTCACCGAAACCATCTTCTACCGCATCAAGTGCAACATCAACAACATCACCAACTTGAACTTCTAATTCGCCTTGTGCGTTGAAAAATTCTTCAGCTGGGATAGCTGATTCAGATTTAAGCCCCGCATCAACAAATACGAGACCTTTGTGGATTTTAACCACAGTACCTTTAACGATAGAACCTAAACGGGTTTCTTGGCCTTTTAGTGATTCTTCAAATAGTTGAGCAAAAGATTCAGTCATAATTTAATCTTCTTTAATAAATAAAAACGTCCACCTAGAATCCGTCTAAATGGGGTTAGTAATAAAAGCTTAGCAATCCATTGCTAAGCAAATAAAAATTTAACGTGATTTTTCAATGTATTCCAACGCTTGTTGAATCACATCTTCAATCGATAAATGCGTTGAATCTAAGATTAACGCATCTTTAGCCGGAACAAGTGGCGCAACGGGGCGATTTCTATCGCGAAAATCACGCTCTTTTATCTCGGCTAAAATCTCGTCAAAGTTAGCATTAAATCCCTTTTCTTGCAACTGTTTTACACGTCTTTTTGTACGCTCTTCCGCACTTGCATCTAAAAAGAACTTAATTTGTGCTTCGGGGAAAACAATCGTTCCCATATCTCGCCCATCTGCGATTAGTCCTTTCTCTGTAGCAAAATCACGCTGTCTTTGTAATAACGCTTCTCGCACCTTTGGATAAACCGCAATTTTCGATGCATTTTGACCCGCTTGTGCTGTACGAATTTGATCCCCTACATTCTCACCATTGAGGATCACGCAGATTTCACCATTTTCAGGCACAAATTTCACCTCTAAATGGCGTCCAAGCTCACTTAATGCTTCTTCATCTTCTAAACTCACTTCGGCTTTTAACGCAGCAAGAGCCAAAATGCGATAAATTGCCCCAGAATCCAAAAAATCATAGCCTAATTTATCAGCTAGTGCATGACATAGCGTGCCTTTTCCTGCACCACTTGGACCATCAACTGTAATAATCATATTTATGTTTTATCCTTAAATTTCAGGAAATTCTCCAATAATGACTTCAACTTCCCGTTGAACGCCTTCTCGTGAAATTAATACCTTCACTCGACTATTTGGCGACATATCGGCAATTAATTCCATCATCTGTGCTGGTGTTTCTGCATCTATGTGATTAATGCTCAAAATCAAATCACCAACTTGAATACCCGCTTTCTCCGCAGGACCATTTTCAGCAACACCTGTAATCAATACGCCCTTATCCCCGATACCAAGCTGTTTCGCTGAATAAAATAGCGAGCTATTAACGCCAAAATAGCCACGAATAACACGGCCATCTTTGATAATTTTATTCATCACATTGATGGCTAGTTCAATCGGAATAGCAAAATTTAACCCTTCGGCTAATTCATTGCTATTTTTACCTAAACTTAAGGTATTAATACCGATAATTTCTCCCGCAGAATTAATTAATGCCCCGCCAGAATTGCCTTTATTAATTGAAGCATCTGTTTGAATAAAATTTTGTCTGCCCATTTCAGATAACGCATTACGCCCAGTGGCACTAATAATCCCTTGAGTAATGCTCTGCCCTAAATTAAGCGGATTTCCAATCGCTAACACAACATCGCCAATCTTAGCAATCCGTTTCAAATTAAGCGGAATCGTAGGAAGATTTTCAGCATTAATCTTTAATACTGCCAAATCGGTAAGAGAATCAGAACCGACTAAAATTGCACTATAAATAGAACCAGATTGCAGTGCGACAATAATCTGATCGGCATTTTGAATCACATGCTTATTCGTCAAGATGTAGCCCGATGAGGTCATAATAACCCCTGACCCTAAATTATTGACTTGTAATTCACGTTCAGAAGGGGGACTTGTTGAATCAAAAGCCTGATTATATACATTAACAACAGCAGGAGAAGCAGTACGAACCGCTTCATGAAAACTCACAATATCATTTTCAAAAAGCTGACGCCCATGTTGATTTACTAAAGGACTAATATATAAAATCAACGTTGCACAAAAAAGTCCAACACCGACCGCTTGCGCAATTTTTTTCTTCACACTTTTCCCCTCATACCCTAAGCAAACATCACTTAAGGCCGATGTACTATTTATAACGTTTTAACTAATTTTTTAAGGTAATCTTTAAATGTTTCCCCAAACTTACTATGGTTTAGACTGTATTCTACGAAGGCCTCCATATAGCCAATTTTATCTCCACAATCGAACGTTTTACCCGTCATATGGAAGGCTTCAACATCTTGTTTCTCAATTAACATATCAATAGCATCCGTTAATTGAATTTCATCACCGACACCCACGGGGGTTTTTTCGAGTAAATCCCAAATGTCTGCAGAGAAAACATAACGACCAACAACAGCAAAGTTAGATGGCGCTTCTTCTACAGCAGGTTTCTCTACGATGTTCACAATTTTTGCAGTGCCTGCTGGCTGTAATTCTGCACCTTGGCAATCAACCACACCATAGCTACTCACCTCTTCTTTCGCCACTGGTGCGACCATAATTTGGCTATTCCCAGTTTCTTTAAAGCGTTGAATCATTGCTGCTAAGTTTTCTGTTTTTTGATCTGCCGTAAAATGGGCCAATAACACATCGGGTAAAACAACCGCAAAAGGCTCATTTCCCACTAAAGAACGACCGCATAATACCGCATGACCTAAACCTTTCGCTTGACCTTGACGGACGTGCATAATGGTGACATCCTTGGGCACAATAGAACGGACTTCATCAAGTAACTGACGTTTTACCCGTTTTTCAAGCATCGTTTCAAGTTCAAAAGAGGTATCAAAATGGTTTTCGATCGCATTTTTAGAAGAATGCGTTACCAAAACAATATCTTTTATACCTGCTGAAACACACTCATTCACGATGTATTGAATCAACGGTTTATCGGCGATGGTAAGCATCTCTTTTGGAATGGCTTTTGTTGCTGGTAACATACGCGTACCCAATCCCGCTACGGGAATAATCACTTTCATAAAGAATCCTTCTAAGATTAAATAAATGTAGCAAGCTACAATAAACAATAGCGTACGATACGCTTTGGAAATAGTAACAAACCGCTTGGCTTATACTCAAAGACAAGCGGTCTTTTTTTAGCGAGATTTTGCCCCAAGGGAAACGTTATCTCAAATGAGTTTTCACACTAAATTTGTGTTAAAACAAGCAAAACTTTTCATAATATACTTCCTGATAATAGTGACTCAATTCCATTGAATGTTATGCTGATAATTGCCCTGTTTCTGACTCGTTCGTTTCTGATAACGCTTTTATGCGGCGATAAATCTCTTCGCGATGTACCGAAATGGTTTTAGGGGCTTTTATGCCTAATTTAACTTGGCTACCTCGAATGCTTAATACGGTGATTTCAACATCATCGCCAATTAGCAAACTTTCTCCTATTTTTCGGGTTAAGATCAGCATAATTGTCTCCTTTATCAGTGTTTTCAACCTGTCCACGATGCTGCTGCGTAACAGGTTGGTTATTATTATCTGTTATGATCAGATTATCGGAGCTTTTCGGCGATCCAATGATGTGCGATATCAAGTGCTTTCGTTATATGCTCTGGTTGCGAACCACCTGCCATAGCCATGTCAGGTCGCCCACCGCCTTTACCACCTACAGCTTGAGCCATTAAGCCAACAAGCTCGCCAGCATTGATTTGATTTGTGACCTCTTTTGTTACACCTACAATCAAATTCACTTTATCTTCCGATTGTGTTGCAAAGGCAATCACAGCCGACCCTAATTGATTTTTTAAATCATCTACCATAGTGCGTAGGGCCTTGGCATCGACATTTTCCAACTGTTGAACCAACACATTAACCCCATTGATTAATATAGCCTGTTTCGCTAGTTCGCCACCGGCTTGCGCTGCCATTTTATCTTTGAGTTGCTGTAACTCTTTCTCAATTTTTTTATTCCGTTCCTGTAATTGTTGGATCTTATCGGCAAGGGTTGTACTATCTGCCTTCAACAATTCCGCACTTTGGTTCAGCACTTTTTGTTGTTGATGTAATAACTCAATGGCGTTTTCCCCCGTTACCGCTTCAATACGGCGAACACCAGAAGCAACCGCTCCTTCAGAAATCAGTTTAAATAAACCAATGTCACCAGTTTGTTTAACGTGTGTACCACCACAAAGTTCAATGGAAAACGCTGACATATCCACAATACGAACAACATCACCATATTTTTCACCAAAGAGAGCCATTGCACCTTTTGCTTTGGCGGAATCAATATCCATTACTTCGGTAGTCACGGTAATATTTTCCCGCACTTTGCAGTTAATAATACGCTCAATTTCTTCTAAATCTGTTTTCGCAATCGCTTCTGGTTGAGAAAAATCAAAACGTAACGTTTTTTCTGAAACGAGTGAGCCTTTTTGAGCAACGTGCTCTCCTAATACTTCCCGTAAAGCAGAATGTAATAAATGGGTTGCACTGTGGTTTAACGTAATCGCATGACGGCGCTGAACATCAATTTCAGCAAAAACTTTATCTCCCACCGAGAGAGAACCTGAAGATAGCTGACCAATATGCCCAAATACTTGTCCGTATTTTTGCGTATCATTGACCGTAAATTGGCAAAATTCCGTAGAAATAATACCGCTATCACCTACTTGACCACCCGATTCACCATAAAACGGTGTGCAATCTAAAATCACGACCGCATTTTCACCCGATTCAATCTTCTGTACTTCTTTTCCGTTGCTAAATAGCCCCACTACGGTGGCTTCACAAGCAGTATCCGTATAGCCTTTAAAGGTCGTTGAACCCTCTACTTTAATCACTTGGTTATAATCAACACCAAAATTACTGCTTGCTTGGGCTCTAGCACGTTGAGCTTCCATTTCACGGTTAAAGCCATCTTCATCAATGGCAATCTCACGCTCACGACAAACATCAGCAGTTAAATCTAATGGGAAACCGTAAGTATCATACAATTTAAATGCCACTTCGCCAGATAGCGTTTTGTTTTCCACTTTAGTTAAAGCATCTTCTAATAACGCTAAACCTCGTTCTAAGGTGCGAGCAAACTGCTCTTCTTCGGCTTTTAATGTTTTCTGAATATGAACTTGTTTCTGAGTTAGAATTTCGCCAGCTTGCCCCATTGCTTTGGCTAAAACAGGCACAAGTTGATAGAAAAAGGCGGATTTTGCACCTAGAATATTGCCATGACGAACTGCACGGCGGACAATACGACGTAACACATAGCCTCTGCCCTCATTGGATGGCGTTACGCCATCGGCAATTAAGTACGCACAAGAACGAATATGGTCGGCAATCACGCGTAATGATTTATTATCTAAATCACTCACATTAAGCAATTCCGCAATAGCTTTAATCAGCGTTTGGAAAATATCAATTTCATAGTTAGAATTCACATGCTGTAACACGGCACTAATTCGCTCTAAGCCCATTCCCGTATCAACAGAAGGTTTTGGTAATTTTTCCATTGTGCCGTCAGCTTGACGGTTAAATTGCATAAAGACGACATTCCAAATTTCGATATAACGGTCACCGTCTTCTTCTGCAGATCCTGGCGGCCCGCCCCAAATGTGATCACCGTGATCGTAGAAGATCTCCGTGCAAGGCCCACAAGGACCGGTATCTCCCATTTGCCAGAAATTATCTGACGCATAAGGCGCACCTTTGTTATCACCAATGCGAACAATACGTTCTGCCGGCACACCAACTTCTTTATTCCAAATATCGTAGGCTTCATCGTCCGTTTCATAGACCGTTACCCACAGTTTTTCCGGTGGTAACGCTAACCATTGAGGAGAGGTTAAAAACTCCCAAGCAAAACGGATAGCATCTTGTTTGAAATAATCACCAAAACTGAAATTACCCAACATCTCAAAAAAGGTATGATGACGTGCGGTATAACCCACGTTCTCTAAGTCATTATGCTTACCGCCCGCTCGCACACAACGTTGTGAACTTGTTGCTCGGCTGTAGTTACGTTTATCCAATCCTAGAAAAACATCTTTAAATTGGTTCATTCCGGCATTGGTAAATAATAATGTTGGATCGTTTTCAGGTACCAAAGAACTACTTGGCACAATGGCGTGACCTTTGCTATGGAAAAAATCCAAAAAGGCTTGACGAATTTCAGAAGTCGTTTTCATTAAAATCACTCTAAATATGTAAAAAATTGTACAATCTTATTGCTAAAGACATTAGCTTATAACCCATCTATTTTACACACTTTTTTACATACTTTTAAAGAATCACAAAAAGAAATTTGCAAATTTCACAGAGAAATTGACCGCTTGTTCCCCAATATTCGAGTGATTATTACCGATCACAAGCGGTCTTATTTTTATCAAAATTTGTTGGATATCACTCTTCCATTAACGGAACAACTAACATATCCACCTTCACACTGTTCATTAGCTGCCGTGTTGAAGACATAAACTTGCTCCAAAAATCTTGGTGATGACCAGTTACTAATAGATCTACTTGATATTTTTCCACGGCTTCTTCAAGCACTTGGCTAAAATCGCCACTGCCATTGAGTTTTTCACTCACTGCATAAGGAGATTGCTCGGCTAATTTGGCTAAGGCAGAAATCGTTTCTTCAGAAACCGAATCTTGCATTGAGGACATATTAATATCAATTAAGCCCGTATAAAGGTCAGAAAAATTGACATCAACATGAATAATCGACAATTTCGCCCCATGTTTTTCTGCTAACCCTGCACCTTTACGCAGCAAAATAAGACTCTCTTCAGAAAGGTCAACGGCAACGAGAATATGTTTGTACATAATGTGCTCCTTGTTTTAACGAGGGATTTAACTTCATAGAAATACTATCATAGAGCAGACAAGGAAAATTTGAAGTAGATCGCAAAATTAACAATTCCCTTCATTTATTTTAGAAATACAACTAAATTCTGCTTAAATCCAGTGTTTCGCCTAATATTTCCCTAACTCTTGTGAGGAAAACATGATCGGGTTGGGTTGCTTTTGTAATAGTTGGTAGTAGTAATCATAGGAGAGGACATTTTGCACATAGCCCCGCGTTTCTCTAAAAGGAATGCTAGCAATAAACTCATCGAGTGCCAGTTTCCCGCCTGATCGGGCTAACCATTGTGTTACACGATTTGCTCCAGCGTTATATGAAGCAGAAATCAAAATACGATTGTGGGGGAATTTGTCGTTTAATTCTGCCAAATGCGTTGTGCCTAACATAATATTGTGGAATGGGTCGAGTAAATCCCCCTCCCCACTAAACGGCAAGCCTTGATTTTCAGCCGTTTCCTTCGCCGTGCTAGGTAACATCTGCATTAAACCAATGGCATTGGCGTGGGATTTTGCCTCGGCATTCCACGCACTCTCCTGTCGTGCAATTGCCATCGCAAAACTTTGGCTAATGGCTTTATTGGCTAAATGAAGCTGAAACCATTGGTGATAGGCATTCGGTAAGCGCAATGGGATATAATCCCAACCTTTGGCTTGAATTGTGCCTTCTACGGCCAGGTCAAACCAATCGTTTGCTAATGCTATCCCACTTAATGCCAATTTTTCACGGGGTTCATAATCATTTAGTAAACCAGCCCACAGGCTTTTGGCTAAGGCAAAACGTTTTAACGTGCGTAATTCGCGGATTCTTGCCAATTCACTTTGTACTTTCGCGGTTTGTTCGGGGCTTAATTGTGGCGATTCCGGTATCGCAACTTGATAGGTAATGCCAAGCTGTTGTGCTGCCAACATCGGGTAGAAACCACGCTCTTGGCTTAGACTTTGAAGTTCGGCTTTGCCTTTCACGGGGTCATTTTTCGCCGCCCAATAACGCCACTCCGCTTTTGTTCTCCCCTCCTCACTTAATAGCGCTAACCAAGGGGTGAGATCTTGCTGTTGGTGAATCGCAAGGCGTAGGCGACGCTCTGTTAGTGTATCCACCTTTAACTGGCGGATCTCATCATCACGCCAAACCTGAAAATCGCTATTGGGATTATCAAATAAACGCTGAATAACACGCACTTTCCACTGCGTTTGCTCCTCGGCATTTAAACCCCATTTCGTTGCCCACGCTTGAAAAGGGGCGAAGCTCGGATCTTCTAGAGCCTCGGGAATGGTGCGTAAATAAGCAGAAAACGTACTCAACAAAATGCGTTTATTGTTGGCATTGACGGGCTGTTCTTCGGCAAAGGCTTTCCATTTAGCAGGGGTTTTCACCAGTGTTACCAAGGTATTGAGCCAAGAAGCCAATTCAGGATTCTGATCATCCCTTGCCAATTTTTCTAAGGCTTTTTTTGCCCCAAGCTCCACTAAATTAACCGCTTTAGTCGCTATTTTTTCTGCTGTTTTGCCCCCCTGATCTCGCCAATAACTGGCTAAATTATCACAACTTTCGGGGAGCGTTTCGGCATTTTTCCAATAGCTATTTGGGCTTAACCACAGGATATCAAAATCATTCAATAAAGCCGTTAATTCGGGCGTTTGGGCAGGTGCCACTTGCCCTGCCGTTGGCGAATCTGTGGTCTGTGCCTCGGCTTGTTTTTCGGCTTGTTCCGCTTCGGGGTTCAAATTCAGTTTTTCTGCGAGAAGTTGATAACGTGCCCCAAGCACTCGGCATTGATTCTCCACACTCACTGGGGCAATTTTATTGGCATAATCGACTAATTCGCCCCACCGTTGCTGTTGAGAGAGCCATTCAAAGGGGCGTTGGTCAAGCTGGTTACGCTTGGCGGTTTTGGGGTATTGCTGAATAAAGGCAGAAAGTGCTGTTTCATCAAGCTGGTTGTTCGCCAACTGGGCTTTGACCAATGCCCAATTTGCTTCTTCAAAAAGGGGGTAATCCGTTAGTGTGGCGAGCATCCCTTGTGCAAGGCGAACGACTTCTGGGGTGATTCTTTTTTGGCGACTCGCACTGTTCAGCAAGGCTTCAAGATGAAGAAAATTCTCCCGATCACGGGTCAGTTTTTTCTCTTCGGCTTCAAATTGCATTTGAGATTGGGTGTGCCATTGGCTTTTAAGCTCGGCCACTTGTGCTTCCGTCCAAACCTTCGGCGGATTCGTTTTCACTTTATTTTGTGCCCAAAGGGGATTCGCCAATAAGCAGAGAAGCCATAATGACATTGGCGTTCGTTTCTTCATCATATTCCTTTATTCCTTGATTAAAGCCTGTGAATAAGTACGCAAAAACCGCTTGAAGTTTCCCGCAAGCGGTCGAATTTTGAGAAAAATTTGCAAGGCTTAATCCATGACCACTTTAGCGATATAGTCAAGATTGCGGTAATACTGGGCATAGTCGATGCCATATCCCACCACAAACTCGTCTGGAATGGCAAACCCCACCCATTCAACTGCCACATCCACTTCACGGCGAGAAGGTTTATCTAATAGAGTACAAATTGCCAAAGAACGAGGCTCACGGAGGTTTAAAATCTCCCGCACTTTGTTTAAGGTAAAGCCGGTGTCGATAATATCTTCCACAATCAGCACATCTTTGCCCCCAATCTCACCGTCTAAATCTTTGAGAATCTTCACATCACGGCTTGATTCTGTGCCACTGCCGTAGCTCGATGCGGTGAGAAAATCCACTTCAACAGGTAAATCAAGCTGACGCACAAGATCCGCCATAAACATAAAAGAGCCACGGAGCAAGCCAATCACCACTAAATTTTGGCACTGTTGCTGTTGGTAATGTTGGTTAATGGTTTGTGCCAATGCCGTAATACGGGCTTGCACCTCGTCTTTGGAAATTAACGTTTCAATATGGTGTTTTTTCATAAGGCTTTCTACAATTCTCAACAAAAGATAAAGGCGGTAAAAGTAGAAGAAATCCCTTGATTTGTCAATGGTGGAATAATGACGGATACTTCACAAAACGCCCCCTTTTTTTCTTGCTAAATAGCACGATTAGTTGTATAAATTTCCCATTTTTGCAACACACTCAAGAGGAAGTCCAATGTCAATGTTCAATCATATCCAACCCGCACCGGCTGATCCTATCTTAGGTTTAGGGGAAGCCTTCAAGGCAGAAAAACGTGCCGAAAAAATCAACCTCGGTATCGGAGTCTATAAAGATGCCCAAGGGCAAACGCCGATTGTGAAAGCCGTGAAAGAAGCCGAAACTCGCTTACTTGCGGAAGAGAAAACCAAAAACTACCTCACCATTGACGGTATCAGCGAGTTTAACAGCCAAACCCAAGTGTTACTCTTTGGTGAAAATGCCGAGGTGATCCGTGAAGGCAGAGCCAAAACCGCACAAAGTTTAGGTGGCACAGGGGCTTTACGCATTGCAGCTGAATTTATCAAACGTCAAACAAATGCCAAAAATGTGTGGATCTCTACCCCAACTTGGCCAAACCACAATGCGATTTTCAACGCCGTTGGAATCAACATTAAAGAGTATCGCTACTACAATAAGGACACCAAAGCCCTTGATTGGGATAACCTGTTAGCCGATCTTAGCCAAGCTGAAACTGGCGATGTGGTGCTACTCCACGGTTGCTGTCATAACCCAACGGGGATCGACCCAACGCCTGAACAGTGGCAAACCCTTGCAAATCTTTCCGCAGAAAAAGGCTGGTTACCATTATTCGACTTCGCCTACCAAGGCTTTGCCTACGGTTTAGAAGAAGATGCCTTTGGCTTACGCACCTTTGTGAAAAATCACCGTGAAGTGCTGGTAGCAAGCTCCTATTCCAAAAACTTCGGTTTATATAACGAACGTGTTGGGGCATTTACCCTTGTAGCAGACAATGCCGAGGTTGCCAACAACGCATTTAGCCAAGTGAAATCCATTATCCGCGTGCTTTACTCTAACCCTTCTTCACACGGTGCAAGCACAGTAGCAACTGTGTTAGGCGATGCCAAACTGAAAGCCGATTGGATTGCCGAACTGGCGGAAATGCGTAACCGTATTAAAGAGATGCGGGCGAAATTCGTCGCATTATTAAAAGAGAAAGGGGCGACCCAAGATTTTGATTTCATCATCGCACAAAACGGGATGTTCTCCTTTAGCGGATTAAGCCCTGAACAGGTTGACCGCTTAAAAGAAGAGTTTGCGATTTATGCCGTTCGTTCTGGACGTATCAATGTCGCCGGTATTACTAACGATAATATCGATGCGCTCTGCGAGGCGATTGTTAAAGTCCTTTAATCCGTCAATCCAGATTAAGCCGAGGAAACTCGGCTTTTTACACTTACTAATACACCACTATTCAAGTATATAACGCTCCTAAAAAATCTCACTAATAAGTACAAATACATTGACTTTTCTTCCAGCATAAAAAAATCTGCACCTAAATAATTGAGAAATAAACTCAACTTTTTTAGGTGCAGATTACTGACTACATTCTATCTAATTTTATTTAATATGGCGCTCAGTATGACCTGTGTAAATTTGGCGAGGGCGAACAATTTTCATCGGCTCTTCGTTTAATTCACGCCAGTTCGCCACCCAACCGACAGTACGACCAAGGGCGAAGATAACGGTGAACATTGAGGTTGGAATACCAATCGCTTGTAAAATAATGCCTGAATAGAAATCCACATTTGGATAGAGCTTACGTTCAATGAAATAAGGATCACTTAATGCGATACGTTCAAGCTCCATGGCTACTTGTAGAAGTGGCGTGTTAATACCCAACTCTTTTAACACTTCGTGGCAGGTTTCACGCATCACTTTAGCTCGTGGATCGTAGTTTTTATACACACGGTGACCAAAGCCCATTAGGCGGAATGGGTCATTTTTATCTTTAGCGCGTGCGATAAATTCTGGAATACGATCCACTGTGCCAATCTCTTCTAACATTTTAATACAAGCTTCATTCGCCCCACCATGAGCAGGTCCCCAAAGTGATGCAATCCCTGCAGAAATACAGGCAAATGGATTTGGCCCTGATGAAGCCACACCACGCACCGCAGAGGTTGAGGCATTTTGCTCGTGGTCTGCGTGGAGAGTGAAGATTCTATCCATCGCACGCTCAATCACTGGATTGACTACATAAGGCTCACAAGGTGTTGCAAACATCATATAGAGGAAGTTTCCAGCATAGGAAAGGTGATACTGAGGATACATAAACGGGCGACCGATACTGTATTTGTAACACATTGCCGCCAAAGTTGGCATTTTAGCTAAGAGGCGAATAGCGGTTTTATCATGTGCCTTTTCAGGATCTTCATCATAATATTCATGATAAAACGCCGCCAATGCGCTACTTGCCGCACACATTACCGCCATTGGATGTGAATCACGGCGGAAACCTTGGAATAAGCGGGTAAATTGCTCATTAACCATATAATGAGAACAAATTTCCGCTTTAAAGGCTTTTAGCTCTTCTTCATTCGGCAATTCACCTTTTAAAAGGAGATAAGCCACGTCAAGATAGGTTTTATTGAAAGCTAATTCATCAATTGGGTAACCACGATGTAATAAAATACCTTGATCGCCATCAATGTAAGTAATGCTCGATTCACATAAAGCGGTGGAGGTCAGCCCTTGGTCAAACGTAAAAAGCTGCTCTTTTTGTAATTTTTCCACACCAATTGCATCAAAACCAAGGTGGCTTTGATACACAGGTAATTCAATTTTACGTCCATCACTTAAATGTAATTCGGCTTTTAAAGTGGGATGTAGTGCTGGCATAATTTCCTCCTAATTAAACAGCTGTTTGGAAAATCACATTTTCCGCTTTTTTCAAATATTGGTTGATTTGGTCAAAATTCATATAGCGATAAGTATCTTCTTTAACGCTTGCTAAAGATTGAATATGACTAAGATACTCATCAAGCGTTGGAATTCTACCAAGTAATGCGCACACCGCCGAAAGCTCTGCCGAGGCAAGATACACAAAAGCATCTTTACCCATTCGGTTCGGGAAGTTACGCGTCGAAGTAGAAACCACCGTCGCACCATCTGCTACCCGAGCTTGGTTACCCATACAAAGGGAGCACCCTGGCACTTCAATACGCGCACCGCTCTTGCCATAAATGCTGTAATACCCTTCTTCACTAAGGAGAACAGCATCCATTCGTGTTGGTGGCACAATCCATAAACGAGTTGGGATCATACCTTGGTGTTTATTTAATAAACGCCCTGCAGCACGGAAATGCCCGATATTCGTCATACAAGAGCCAATAAAGACTTCATCTACTTTATCGCCCTGTACTTCTGAGAGTAAGCGTGCATCATCCGGGTCATTCGGGGCGCATAAAATCGGCTCTTTAATCTCATTGAGATCGATTTCGATCACCGCTGCATATTCCGCATCAGGATCAGCTTCTAATAATTGTGGATTGGCTAACCATGCCTCCATGCCTTGAATACGGCGTTCAAGGGTGCGAGCATCGCCATAACCTTCACTGATCATCCATTTTAATAACACGATATTTGAATTGAGGTATTCAATAATTGGCGCTTTATCCAATTTAATTGTACAAGCCGCCGCAGAACGTTCCGCAGAAGCATCCGATAATTCAAAGGCTTGCTCAACTTTTAAATGCTCTAAACCTTCAATCTCTAAAATTTTGCCTGAGAAAATATTTTTCTTACCCGCTTTTTCGACCGTCAATAAGCCTTGTTGAATGGCATAATAAGGAATAGCATGAACAAGATCGCGCAATGTAATGCCCTCTTGCATTTCACCTTTAAAACGGACTAACACAGATTCTGGCATATCAAGAGGCATTACACCGGTTGCCGCAGCAAAGGCGACCAATCCCGAACCTGCGGGGAATGAGATACCAATTGGGAAGCGAGTGTGGGAATCCCCACCAGTGCCGACTGTATCCGGCAGTAACATACGGTTGAGCCACGAGTGAATTACCCCATCTCCTGGGCGAAGCGAGACACCTCCACGATTCATAATAAAATCAGGTAATGTGTGATGTGTTACCACATCAACAGGTTTTGGATAGGCTGCCGTATGGCAGAAAGATTGCATCACTAGATCCGCTGAGAAACCTAAACAAGCTAAATCTTTCAATTCATCGCGAGTCATTGGGCCGGTCGTATCCTGTGACCCCACACTGGTCATCCGAGGTTCACAATATTGCCCAGCACGAATGCCCTCAACACCACAAGCCCGCCCGACCATTTTTTGGGCGAGCGTATAACCCTTAGCAGATTTTTCATTTTTTTCGACCGCTTGTGGTTTACTAAATACCTCACTTTCTGGCAAACCAAGTGCCACGCGTGCTTTATGCGTTAAACCACGACCGATAATCAGCGGAATACGACCGCCTGCACGCACTTCATCAAGTAATACTTCCGTTTTCAGCGTAAATTCGGCAATCACTTCATCACTATTATGCTTGCAGATTTTGCCCTCATAAGGGTAGAGATCAATCACATCACCCATATTCAAACGAGAAACATCGACTTCAATCGGCAATGAGCCCGCATCTTCCATTGTATTAAAGAAGATCGGGGCAATTTTGCCACCTAATACGAAGCCCCCTGCCCTTTTATTCGGGATATAAGGAATATCATCGTCCATTAGCCATAACACGGAGTTTGTTGCCGATTTACGGGAAGAACCTGTCCCCACGACATCACCGACATACACAAGCGGAAAACCTTTTTCTTTAAGTTGTTCGATCTGTTTCATCGGACCAACTACGCCTGCTTGATCGGGTTCAATACCTTCTCGAGGGTTTTTCAACATGGCAAGCGCATGGAGAGGAATATCCGGACGAGACCACGCATCTTGTGCTGGGGAAAGATCATCAGTATTTGTTTCACCGCTTACTTTAAATACCGTTAAACTAATTTTCTCCGCTAATTTTGGACGGCGAGTAAACCATTCCGCATCCGCCCACGACTGTAACACTTGCCGCGCAAAAACGTTACCCTGTTTCGATTTTTCAGTCACATCGTGGAAATTATCAAACATCAGAAGAGTAAAGGAGAGCGCTTCAGCAGCAATAGGTGCAAGGTAAGGGACATCAAGGAGTTGAATTAACGGTTCAATGTTATAACCACCTTGCATCGTACCAAGTAATTGAGTGGCTTTTTCTGGAGAAATCAGCGGTGAATCAGTCTCACCTTTTGCGATAGCAGCAAGGAATCCCGCTTTTAGATAAGCCGCTTCATCAACTCCGGCAGGGATACGATTTTCAAATAAATCTAATAAAAAATCACCTTCATTTGCCGGCGGATTTTTCAATAATTCAATTAATTGCGCGGTAAATTCGGGAGAAAGTGGGAGCGGAACAACACCCTGTTCGGCTCGTTGTTGCACATGAGTGCGGTAATCACTGAGAAAAGTCATAGAAAAATCTCCATAAATCAATGAGAAAATGCGAGATGGAGTTCATCATAGAGCCTTTACATAAAATGACAATAATATTATTTACATTTTGATAACAAGATCACATTTTTGTAAAAAATTTAGGAAAATAAAAAACTCGCCCAAAGTTAAAGGCGAGTTTTTAAACAAGGTTTGTTGAAAATTAGAGATTATCGATAATATCTTGAGCAAATTCTGCGGTACTTCTGAGCGTTGCACCTTCTAACATTTCCGCAAAGTCAAAGGTCACGGTTTTATTTTCAATGGTTTTTGATACGGCTTTAACGACTAAATCCGCCGCTTCTAGCCAACCTAAATGGCGTAACATCATCTCACCACTTAAAATTAACGACCCTGGGTTCGCTTTATTCTGCCCTGCAATTTTTGGCGCTGTACCGTGAGTGGCTTCAAAAATCGCTGCCTCTGCCCCAATATTTGCCCCTGGCGAGATACCAATTCCCCCCACTTGGGCAGCTAGGGCATCGGAAATATAATCCCCATTTAAGTTAAGTGTGGCAATGACATCATAATCCGTTGGATGTAATAACACCTCTTGTAAAAAAGCATCAGCAATACAATCTTTAACGAGAATATTTTTACCAGTTTTCGGATTCTTCAAGGTATGCCATGAACCACCGTCTAAGGCAACTGCACCGAATTCACGGGCGACTTCATAGCCCCACTCTTTAAATGCCCCTTCGGTAAATTTCATAATATTCCCTTTATGCACTAAGGTCAGGGAATCACGATCATTGTCGATCACATATTGTAATGCTGCCCGAACTAAACGTTGAGTACCTTCTTTAGAAACGGGCTTCACACCAATGCCACAATCTTTATCAAAACGGATCTTTTTCACCCCCATTTCTTGTTGTAAAAAGGCGATCACCTTGTCTGCTTCTGGTGTGCCTGCCGCCCACTCAATCCCCGCATAAATATCTTCAGAATTCTCTCGGAAAATCACCATATTCACTAATTCAGGGTGCTTCACTGGGCTTGGGGTACCTTCATAATAACGAATCGGGCGTAAACAGTTATATAAATCCAAATTCTGACGCATCGCCACATTTAACGAGCGAATACCACCACCGACAGGGGTCATCAAAGGGCCTTTAATCGCAACATGGTATTTTTTTATCATGGCTAAAGTTTCATCAGGTAACCAAGTATTCTCCCCATAAAGGGCATTAGCCTTCTCCCCAGCATAAATTTCTAGCCACTCAATTTTTCGTTTGCCACCATAGGCTTTTGCCACTGCAGCATCAATGACTTGTTGCATGGCAGGAGTCACATCAACCCCCACACCGTCCCCTTGAATAAAAGGAATAATGGGTTGATCGGGCACACTTAAACCATTTTCAGAAAGCGAAATACCTTGACCAAAGGTAGGCTGTTTGACTTGATTTTGCATAGAAACCTCACTGATTAGAAGAAAAGGATAGAAAAGTAGCGAGCATCATAAAACAAGCGGTCTAATTTTACAGAAAATTTACAAAATCCCTTTTTATTTTTGAATGTAAAAAAAATGTAACTAGTTTGTTTTAATGACCTTACTCCTTGAATCATGAGGCCATTCCTTATTTATGAATTAAATTCATAAATAAATGAAAATATTGAAATTGACATCATACATAACTCATCATAAAGTTTAGCCATCTAAACGTCCAAAGAGACGTTTCAGTATGCAAACTAAACATTATACCTATAACAATACACAACATTCCCAACATAAAAAATAGGGGCTAACTATGAGTTATGCAAAAGAAATTGACCTTTTAAATCAAAGCGTTGCTGACCTAAATGGCAAAATCAACGTTTCTTTTGAGTTTTTTCCACCGAAGAATGAAAAAATGGAAAATCTGCTTTGGGATTCCATTCACCGTTTGAAAGTGCTAAAACCTAAATTTGTATCCGTGACCTACGGTGCAAATTCTGGCGAGCGTGATCGTACTCACTCAATTGTGAAAAAAATTCAGCAAGAAACGGGCATTATCTCCGCTCCGCATTTAACAGGTATTGATGCCAGCCCCGATGAATTACGCCAAATCGCAAAAGATTATTGGGAAAGTGGTATCCGTCATATTGTTGCCCTACGGGGTGATGAGCCTGCCGGCTATGCAAAAAAACCGTTCTATGCCTCAGACTTAGTAGCGTTATTAAAAGAAGTCGCTGATTTTGAGATTTCCGTCGCCGCTTACCCAGAGGTACATCCGGAAGCAAAATCTGCGCAATCGGATCTCCTCTATCTCAAACAAAAAATTGATGCCGGTGCAAGTCGTGCTATTACCCAATTTTTCTTTGATATTGACAGCTACCTCCGATTCCGTGATCGTTGTGCGACAGTGGGCATTGATGTGGAAATCGTCCCCGGTATTCTTCCCGTATCTAATTTCAAACAGCTCGAAAAAATGGCAAAAATCACCAATGTGAAAGTCCCAAGTTGGATGACAAAAATGTACCAAGGTCTCGAAGAAGATCAAACTACCCGTAACTTAGTCGGCGCAAGCATTGCGATGGATATGGTTAAAATCCTCTCCAAAGAGGGGGTGAAAGATTTCCATTTCTACACACTCAACCGTTCTGAGCTGAGTTACGCCATCTGCCACACCTTAGGCGTTCGTCCTTAAATAAATTGTCCTCTTGCCCCTTTTATCGGGGCTTTTCTTTAAACATCACATATTATGATCAACATATAGGGGAACACTACTTTAGGCTTAAAATTTTCTCTTTTAAATTAAAAATCCTCATGTGCATCACGATGAGGATTTTTATCTAATTGATTTATCTGACCTTTATAAGCGGTGCAAATTTCACAAAAAATTTGACCGCTTGTTAAGGCATTGATTATTAAGGAAAATTAGCTTTTTAATGGCGTCGCTGTGCGTTCAAGTACTTCTAAAAGCGCACTAATGTTCTGTTTTCCTTGGGTTTTCAGCCAATCGCTCGCTTCTTTAACGCCTTGTGATTTATAGCTTTCCGCAGCCCCTGCCCAAGTGGCACGTCCGCAAAGAACACCATTAAATTCACTCCCTGCTTGCTTAGCAAATTCAAGGGTTTTTTGGAATAGGCTGGCGGAAACACCGGCACTGAGGAAAATAAACGGTAACGCTGTCGCATCACTTTGTGCTTTGAAAAAGCCTTTGGCTTCTGCTTGGCTATAAAGCACTTCATCGCCAAAGCCTTCCACATATTTCATGACCACCGGCACTTCGACTTTCAGTACATCAACGCCAAAACGTGGGTCGGCAAAGAATTTCATTGCACCAATCACTTTGTGCGGTTTCACTTTGGCGTTATAGATGGGGTCGTCATTTTCACTGTCGTAGGTCAGAATTTCTAAAAAGAGGGGAATTTCTTCGGCTTTACATTCCGACGCAACCCGTTCAACAAAGGCCGCTTTGCGTTGATTGACCGCTTGATCTTCATCTACATCAAAATAGATGAGTAATTTAATCGCTTCTGCCCCTTGTTCTTTCAAGTTATAGACGGAAGCGTTGTCGATTAAATCAGGATAACGCCCTTTGACCGTTTTATCATAGCCTGTTTTTTCATACGCCATAATCAGCCCACAAGCCTTATCTCGCTTCCCTGCCGCTGCCCAGCCATATTCAGGGTCAAGCAAAATAGAAGAAGCATAAGGGGTCAGATCTTGGGAAATCAGGGTTTTAAATTCGCTGACTTGCTCGGCGGTAATCTCTTCCCCCATCATTCGGCGTAATGCACCACGTTGGTCAATCGCAAGGGCGGCGATAATACCACTTGGGGTACAGAGGTTTTTTAGGTAGTCTTGTTTGCTCATTTATTGCTCCTTATTCGTCATCGTCGCCGTTAAGTTGGCTAAGGCGTTCTGCCACGTTGTAAATTTGTTCTTTACTGTTGTCGATTAAGTCTGTTTCCCCCTCTTCCGACACATAGCTAATCACCATCGGCAAATTCATTCCGCTATAAAGGGAAATTCGGTCAAGGTAACGCATTGCCACATTGCAAGGTGTGCCCCCGAGAATATCGCACAGCACGGTGATCTTCCCTTCGGCATTCGCCAATGCTTGTTCAAATTTTGCGGTGAAATCTTCCACACTTTCGTGGGGTTCAAGGCTTACGCTTTGGGCTTTTGGAATTTCTCCGACAATCATTTCTGCGGTGTTAAGTAAGCCCTGTGCTAATGCACCGTGGCTAATTAGGATTAAACTCATAGTTCCTCCGTTAAGTTATAAATTCGTGGTATTCAAGGTTTTGTAGATTGGCTCACGGCTAAATGTTAAGCGTTCCACATTCACCCCTTCGGTTTCAAAAACGATAATCTGATTCTGCCCTTGACGTAACAGTGGGGCAGGCAGATAGAGATAGCAGATTGGCCCTTCCGACCAATACCGCCCAAGGTTTTCACCATTGACGATAATCACCCCCTTGCCCAGATTTGAGGTGTCGATAAACGTATCCTGAGGTGTGCCATCAATGGTTAATTCAAATTGATAGAACGTCGGGCTATTTTCAATGACGCCACCGCTAAAATCGAGTTGATCAAGGCGAGTAAAATCAAGCAGATAGTGTTGCCAATGGCTGTGGAAATGAAGATCAAGCATTACACCGCCCCCAATGCCTTTATGTTGACTTGGAGCTTGTAATTTACCGCCATAATTCACTCGCCCCATATTTTCCACAAGGAGATCAAGCTGGAATGTCTCTTTTGGCGTTTGTAACATCACTTCATTGCCGATGTCGTGTTGATATTGGGTGGCGATATACTGCTGATCGTTAAAGATCTGCACTCTATCTCGCCCTTGATAAATACGAAGTTTGATCTCATCGCTATATACGGTCGGCTCTGCCCGATAAAGTACATAGCCATAATAATGCCCTAATGCTTCCATGGTTTGAGGGTAAGGGCTTTCGACTTTTCGGCTAATCTGTTCTACTGTGTGGAAAAGCGAAACCCGTTGGCTCACGGTTAAACTTGGATAAGCGGTCATTTCCGGCAACATGGGCTGGCAAATTGGGCTGGCATTCGGCTGTGTGGCAAGTAACTGTTGTAGCTGATAAAACTTCTCCGCTGGCTCGCCCCATTCGTGAATCGGGGCATCATAATCATAGCTCGTCACTTGGGGTAAATCCGTATCGCCCCGGACGGAACAGCCATTCCAAAAGCCAAAGTTTGTGCCACCTTGTAACATATAGAAATTGATACTCGCACGTTCTAATAATTCGGCGGTGCAAGCGGTGAGATCGTCCGCCTCTCTTGTAATTCGTGGTTCTTTCCAACGATTAAACCAGCCATCCCAAAATTCCATACACATTAACGGGAAGGATTTGCCGTGTTTGTGGATATAGTGTTGCAATTCATCGAGATTTTGTGCTGAACGAGAACCAAAGTTGCCCGTTGGCAGAATATCGTCTTCAATCAATGCCCCAGCTTCAAGGGCGTTTTGCCACGCACCATCAGAGGTAAAAAGCGGTACGCTCACACCGTATTGACGCATTAAATCACGAATGGCACGGAGGTAATTTTTATCGTTACCAAAAGAGCCGTACTCATTTTCAATCTGCATCATCAAAATATTTCCCCCCTGATCGATTTGATAAGGCGTCACAAGGGGAAGTAATTTGGCGAAATAGTGGGCGACTTGTTCAAGGAAAATAGGGTCATTTTGGCGTAGGCGAATATGGGGAATATTTAATAACCACGCGGGTAAGCCACCAAATTCCCACTCGGCACAGATGTAAGGCGTTGGGCGTAAAATCACATAAAGCCCTAATTCTTGGGCGGTTTGGATAAAGCGAACTAAATCGGCTCTGCCCGAAAAATCAAAGCGATCAGGCTCGGGTTGATGGACATTCCACGCCACATAGGTTTCTACCGTGTTACAGCCCATTGCCCGTAGGTTATAGAGGGTACGATACCAATATTCCGGCACAATGCGGAAATAATGCACTGCCCCCGATAAAATTTTAAAGGGCTTGCCCTGTAACAAAAATTCGGTTTGCCCGATTTGAAATGCGTTTTGATTCGACATTTGACTTCCTCGTGAATATGGTTATCTCTATATTTGCCCCCCTTCCCCCGTTGGGGACTTCCCCCCGCAAGCAGGGGGAAGGGGTTTGACCACACAAATTTTTAATCAAAAACGACCGCTTGTTATACCGCCACAAGCGGTCAGTTTTGATTAAAATTCTGCATTCATTAGAACAGGCTTATCTTCTCTACTTCCCTATCAGACTAGTCCTCTCAGACCTTAAATCCCCCCTAAGTCGCTTTGCGACAGCTCCCCCCGTAAACAGGGGGAGCGAAGCGACCCTCTTCCCCCTGCTTGCGGGGGGAAGTCCCCAACGGGGGAAGGGGGGGAGAATGTTAGCCTTTTGCGAGTAAGCCTGCCCAAGAGAGCAAGATACAAAGGGCAATAATGATCACAATCGCTTTATTAGAGTTCATTTTTGGTCTGCCAAGTAGCCAGTAGATAAAGAACACCACAAGGGCTGGCACAAGGCGAGGTAAAATGAGATCGAGGTTTTGTTGTGCAGAGACCACTTTTTCACCAATGGTGGCAGTAAATGGCACGCTGACATTCACCATCGTGGCACACATCACCCCCACAACGAAGACCCCAAGCACCGTTGCGGCATTGGTTAAGGCGTTGAGTTTATGCCCCAGATTCGTCACCAAATTCACCCCTTCACGATAGGCGATTTTGAGCTGTACCCAACGGAATACCATGGTGGCAATCGCCACGAGCACCCATAAGCCGACGCCAAGTGGGTTGCCCCCCACTGCCATCGTTGCGGCAATCGCCCCCATAATAGCCGGCACGAGAGAACCAAAGATCGCATCACCAATGGCGGCGAAAGGCCCCATTAAACCCGATTTAATCCCCGCCACGGCTTCGAGAGAATCCGTCCCTTGCTTTTCTTCTAAGGCAAGGTCAATCCCTTTCACAATGGTGTTAAAGAACGGGCTGGTGTTAAAGAATTGGTTGTGCATTACCATCATTTTTTTCAATTCAGGGCTATTGTCGCCATACATTTTGCGAAGCTGTGGCAACATAATCCAGAGATAGCCTGAACCTTGCATACGCTCATAGTTCCAACCAAGTTGGTTGAAGAATAAGCTACGAGTATTGATTTGACGGAAATCTGCTTCCGTTAATTTGTAATTTTGCGGATTACCGACTTGTTGATTAGAGTTCGTCATCTTCGATTTCTCCTTTCACAGAATTTTGTTGTTTAGTCGTTGGGGCTGAGCCACCTTCTACGCTACGTTGATAAACCATATAGGCAAACGCAAAGCCGATGGCTGCCATGGCAAGCATTGGTACGCCGTTATATGAGCGACCAAGTGAAGCGGGTAATAAACCGTCTAAGGCGTTACCGATAGCAGCGACGTTGCCGAATAAGGTAATGAAGATTGAGGTTAAAGCGAAAGCTAAAATTAAGTAAGCGATATGGCGTTTTGTTGGGAGATAGCGAAGTAAAATCGCAAAGCCCAGTGCCGGTAATACGCCCCCTGCAAGGGTTAAGCCGTCTGCAATCACTTTAAGGAAACCAGTTTGCATTGCTTCTGCAAGGCTTGCCACAAATGGGCCACCAAACACTAACGCAAGGAAGATGGGTAAGGCACGAGAAAGCCCCCACGCAATCGCACCACAGAGATAATTCACGGTAATGGATTTATAGGCGTGTGCTTCGATATTTTTGTCAATGCGGTGAGCAAAGAACACGTTTGACATTCTGGCAAGAATATCGGTATAAACCATCAAGGCTGCAATTGGCACGGCTAATGACGTTAATGCCAGTTGTGAATCCATACCGACGGCAATAGAAAATGCCGTTGCAATAACCGTACCAGAGTTGGCATCAATACGGGAAGCACCGCCGAATGTCCCTACCCCTAACACGGTTAATTGCATTGAACCACCAATTAACAAGCCTGTGCCAAGATCGCCCATAATTAAGCCCGTAATAAAACCAGCAAATACCGGCGAGCCTGCACTGGATACAATTGTCAATTCATCTAAGATTTGATAGAACGCATAGAGCGTTATCAAGAGAATCTGCCACCATTCGATCATAATTGGTTACTCCTCTATAAAAGTGTCATTAAGTCAATTTTTTCTTCATTCGGTACAAGTTGAGCAGTGAGCTTGATACCTTTTGCAGAAAGGGCTTTGAACACGTTAATATCTTCATTAGTAACGTGTACGGTTTTACGCAGTGGGCGAGTTTCTTCCGTTCTCGGCAAATTGCCGGCATTGACTTCAGTCAGCGAAACGCCTTGCTCCACCAGTTGTAAAACCGTTTGTGGATTACGCACGACAATTAACACACGTTGGGAATCGTAACGCCCTTCGTTAATGTTATTAGCCGCTTTCTCCACAGTGAGCACACTTAAATTCACCCCTGCTGGGCAAGCTAAACGCAAGCCTGCTTTATCAATATCGTTGTTAGCAGCAACTTCATCCACTACCATAATGCGTGTGATATTGAGGTAAGATGTCCAAAGATTGGCCACTTGCCCGTGAATTAAACGTGCATCAATTCTGACGTTAAGAATTGCCATTATTTCCTCCTGTATGAGTGACATTTTTTGAATAAGGATAAAGGGTAACACCTTGCACAACACGATTAACTTCCCCTGTCGGGCAAGGGTTGTCTGTGGTATAGCCAAGATGTAGAGAACTGTAAAAGGCATAAAGTTGCCCGATTACCAAATAAGGGAAAATGCGCGCCGTATCATCAAGTTGGCAAATTTCTGCCTGAAAATGACCGCTTGTATCTCCTAATAGCACGACTGTATGAGCCTTTTGATCTCGGACTAATTCGTGATAGAGATCTTGGTCGTATTGAGCCGTATAAGAATTAGCGGATTGGAAAATAAAAATCAGCGTTTCTTTTTGCACTAAGGATTTCGGTCCGTGGCGGAATCCCATTGTAGATTCAAAAAAGCCTAAGCGTTCCCCTGCGGTTAGCTCTAATAATTTTAATGCGGTTTCACGAGCTAAGCCTTGAAAATGCCCACTACCTAAATAGACAATTCGGCTTAATGGCAAATGGGCTAAACGCTGAATTTCACTGCTATCTTTTTCTAGTAATTGTGTAGTAACGGTGGCTAACTGATTGACCCACGCAGAATCAAACGCCTCTTCGGAAAAGAGTAGCAATGCGGCAAGCATCATATTGCTGGCACTAGACGTCATCGCAAAGCCGTTATCGTGAGTGGAATCAGGCAAAGCCAAGGCACAAGCGGTCGGATTTTGCGAACATTTTGTAAATAATGCGCCGTTGATATTATTGGTAATGGCTAAATGATAGACATTATTCACTACGTTATTGACACAATCGACCGCCCCAATACTTTCAGGGCTATTCCCTGAGCGAGCAAAGGAAACTAATAGAGTGGGTTTATCCGCAAAGAGGTATTGATAGGGGCTAGAAACTAAATCGGTGCTGGCAATGGATTCCACCACACAGCCGAGTTTTTCGCTTAAAACCGGGGCAACCACATCACCAATAAAAGCAGAAGTACCCGCACCGGTGAAAATGATGCGTAATTTACCCCCTTTGGCTTGAGTAATAAGAGGATCAAGGAATTGGCGAGCGGTCGAATTTTTAACAATTTCTACCGTTTCCAGCCAAGTTTTAGGCTGTTGGGCAATCTCTTTGGCTGTCCAAATCGCCTGTTGCTGTTCAAGTGTTTGATTAGAAATATTGAGGATCATAGACTTCGCCCTACAAAATAGATATCTCGCAAGGTAAAGAAAATGAAACAGTTAGCGTGGTGCAATGAGAACGGTTACACCCATCTCTTCTAGGCTTTCACGGTAGTTTGCTGGAATATTGCTATCTGTGACTAACACATCAATCTGATTGGCTGGGCAGATGACAAAATGGCTATATTGACCAAATTTGCTTGAATCTGCCACCACAATCACCTGATCGGCGGCTTCACACATCAAACGATTTAGCTGGGCTTCTTGCTCGTTAAAAGTCGTCACACCTTTATGGAGATCAAAGCCATCGACACCGAGAAAAACCTTATGAAAGCGGTAATGGCGCAGATTGTTATCTGCCATTACTCCCGAAAAAGACATCGCATTTCGGCGTAACACACCACCCGTGAGGCGAATCTCCACATTCGGGCAAACTAACAACTCCGTTGCCACATCCAAGCCATTTGTCAATACAGTCAAGGATAAATCACCAATATGACTTACGATTGCTTTCGTTGTCGTCCCCGAATCAAGGATGATTCTCTCCCCTTCTTTTAATAAAGAAGCGGCAAGTTGCCCGATTTGCTGTTTCCGTTCAGGATGATTATGTCTTTTATCTGCAATGGAAAGTTCGGCAATTAAACGGGAATTTAGCACTGCAAAACCGTGTGATCGTGTCAAATAGCCTTGCTGTTCTAAGGCATTGAGATCGCTACGAATAGTGACTGTTGAAACCTCAAACAATCGAGCAAGCTCTTCAACCCGACAACTCCCCCGTTCTTGTAAAAACACGAGAATGTCTGCCCGTCTTTCCATACTACTTTTCATTTTCTCTCCTAATATCAAAACAACCACTGCAAACTACGATTGCTTTTGAGTGCAATATAATATGTTCTAAAACAAAATCAAATGAAAGAAATCGAAAATGAGAGCAAGATCACATAAATTTACAAAACATCCTACCGATATTTGATTATTATGCTTTAGCCCATTGGAGGAAAATGTTCATGATTCTCTCTCAGAATTATTTTTATTTACCAATATCGGCTTGGTGAATCGGGATTGACAAAAAATCAGTAACAGCCTAAATTTTTTGTACTATTTATTGTACAAAAGGAAAAACAATGCAAACCATTACTTATAGTGAAGATCGGCAAAATTTGGCGTATTTAATGCGTTCTCCCGTGAACACACAACGTTTGATGGACTCAATCCACCAATTACGTCAAGGCAATTCACAAGAAAGGGAATTAATGGACGATAAAGTATAAAAAAGTCGTTACCAATAACGGCTGGTAAGATTATTTATATTGGCAAGACACCGATAAAAAGATGTTAAAGCGGATCAATACGCTGATTAAAGAGATAGAGCGAACACCATTGAGTAGAATAGGCAGGCCCGAACCCTTAAAGCATCATTTAACCAGTTTTTGGTCTCGGCGAATCGATTCAGAACATCATCTAGTTTATGCTGTCACCCAAGATGAAATTCAAATTCTTACCTGTCGTTACCACTATTAGACCACCTTTAAAAGCAAGCTCACCGCTTGCCTTTTCTTTTTTGTCATCTTCCCTTTCACTCTCTCCTACTCTCGCAAAACAAATTGGCTTTCGCCACAATGCGGAAATAAATACCGATATTTCACGCCCTTTAGATAACTGCCCCTTAAGCTGCATAAAATAAAAAAAGCGGTGACGATCATTAAAAATCGTCACCGCCTTTTATTACCATTTAGATAAAATCAAGAATATAACTTATTGATTTTAAAATGGTTTTGGCTTTGGGTTAAATTACCATTGGTAACCAACACCGACACCTGCACCGAAGTCACCACGGCTATTGGCATTACCTTGAATTTTCAAGATAAGTTTACCGTTATCACTTGCGCGTGAGTAGCCCACTGCAATTGCATTTTGACCTTTGAAGGTACCCGCAGAAGCTGCAACCATTGATTTACCTGGAATGTAAACCTGTGGTAATGCCGCAGCTGCATTTGAACCCGCAACGCCAGCACGTAAATCTTTATCTAATTTGTTAATGCGGTTATTTACATTACCAAATTGTTGATTCACGTTTTGAATCACATTGTGTAATTGACTACCGTTGATTGCATCTGTTGATGTCGCAGAAATACGTCCCGGTGCAACACCTTGGATTTGTGTATTTACTGCCGCAGCGCCATCTTTACCATTGCCTAACGATAACACACGAGTATTGTCATTTAAGCCATGGCCTTGTGCGCCAGCATCTTTATGCACTTCTTTTGCCACAGAGCCTTGACCGAGGGCGATACTGCCTTTCGGTGCATTCTCTTCAACAACTGAACCAGAACCAATCGCAATACTCTCAGGTGCTTTTGCTTTCGCTCCTTCACCTGTTGAATTGTCTTTAAAGTACTTAGTACCTTCAGTATTCAATTTGTTCACAGCTTCAATAACTGTCGCAGGGGTTGTACCATTACCTTTGGCGTCAGTTAAGTTAATGGCTGGCTGACCGTCTGGCGTTGAAATAACCATAATAGGTTTACCGTCTGGACCAAGGATTGGCTGACCATTTGGATCTTTAAGAGGCACGGTACCTGCACCACCGACAATGCTATAAAGCTGGCTACCATTTACCGCTTCTTTGCTATCTGGTGTTAATGCTGCATCTTTCACATTATCAAGTTTAGTTGGTTCCCCCACTGTACCACTTGCTAAGTTTTGTGGATTCACTAACTGTGTTTTCACTGTTGATGAATCTACCGGCGGTTTCTCCATATCTGGTGCACCTGTTGCTGGGTCAATTGGGTAGAATTTACCGTCATTACCTTGAACAACTTTGTTACCATCTTTATCAGTAAATGACACTGGTAAACCCACTACATTCACTTGAACGTTTGTTGTATCTTGACCATTTGCACCAGGCGTTGTTGTTGCAGTCACTTTGGTATTGCCACCATTGACGAAGTTAACAACATCATTTGGTGTTACTTTTTCAGTACTTGAATCAGCTTCGCTATTAGTGCCTTTTGTGTCTACACCATTTTGTTTCACGAAGAAACCTGATTTATTCACAGTTTGGCTTAATTGGTCAAGGTTTACTGCTTGGTCTGGTTTTTCAGCCCATGCAACATTATTAACACTTACACCACCTTTACCTGCAACGATTTTATCTGGGTCGTTTGCATCATCCGGTTGCTTCGCGTAGTTATCGCCTGTTTGATTTTCAAGATCTAAGCTTGTTTTCACATCAGCAGGTTTAACTTCTGGTTTTTGGGTATCAGGTTTACCTGTTGCTGGGTCAACTGGATAGAATTTACCATCATCTGCTTTTGCAACAGGGTTACCCTCAGCGTCTTTCGTTGTATAAAGGTCTAAATCCACTTTAACCGTTGTTTTAGTCACTTTTTTACCTGAAGCATCAATCGCATCTTCTGTTGCTAATGAAACTATGGTGTTTTTACCATCAGCAAAACGAAGTTCATCATCTGGGTTTACACGTTCAGCTTCATTTTTGAATTTATCTGCACTTGGTGCCTTGTCATTTTTACCTACAACGAAGCCCGATTTTTGAATTGCATCACCCACTTGGTTACCCGTCACAAGTCCTGCACCATTATTGGCGTTGGTCACTTGATCTGCTGGGATTTCTGGTTTTGACGTATCCGCTTTACCTGTTTTTGGATCAACTGGGTAGAATTTACCATCATCACCTTTCGCTACTTTTTGATCTGTTGGATTGCCCTGATCATCTTTTTTCACAAAGTCTTCATTGCTTGGGACAACTTCACCCATTTTCACATCAACAGTGATCTCACGAACACCTGTTGTTGCATTGGTGACACCAGTTACATTAGCTAAGCCTGTACCAATGAATTTCACTTCATTCGCATTACCCACTTTTTCTGAATAACCTTTATCATCTGAAACGATCCAACCTAATTTTTTCAGGTCGTTTACGTTTACAGCTTGATTTGGTGCTGCAGAATCTAAATCAGCAATATCATTTTTTGGCTTAAATGCTGGTGTTGCTGGCTCAGTACCTGGCTCTGGTTTACCCGTTTCTGGATTCACCTTATCCGCTGGATAGAATTTACCATCCACTTCAACCAATTTTTTGCCATCTTTATCTTCAACTGGATAAGTATTTAATGCATCTGCAACATTACCTAATTTTGTTGGCGCACCAATTTCATTCGGTTTTGCTTCAGGATTCACTAAATTTGATTGTAACGTTTTCGCATCAATTGGATCTGCTGGCGAACCATCTTCTTTAGTGGTAATTGGATTACCGTTTTTATCCACTGGATAATACTCATCACCTACTTTTGCAACTGGCACGTCCTTACCATTTTCATCTTTATAAGTATAAGTAACGGGTAAACCCACTACATTCACTTGAACAGTCGTTGTATCTTGACCTGTAGCATCATTACGGGTTGTTTTAGCAACGTGTTTCGTATTTGCACCATCGATAAAGTTCACCACATCTTCTGGTGTCACTTTTTCAGTGCTTTTATCATCCGTCTTGCCTGCATTTGCCGCTAATGTGCTCTTACCGTTTTCTTTTACATAGAATCCAGATTTATTCACAGTTTGATTTAACTGATCAAGGTTCACTGCTTGGTCTGGTTTTTCAGCCCAACCAACGTTATTTAACTGAACGCCACCTTCACCTTTGACAATTTCATCTTTCGGATTATCTGCACTTGGCGCTTTTGGTGTACCATCAGCGTTATAAACTTTGTCATTGCCATATGGTTTTTCATTTGGCTCATTAACTAATTTTGCACCATCTTTAGTGACTTCAGTAGTAACTGGCTGTACCGTTCCATCTTTTGGTACGATATTACCGTTATCATCCGTTTTCACGTCTTCTGGTTTATAGAATTTACCATCAGCACCTTTAACAACCTCTTTACCTTCAGCGTCTTTGTATTTGTAATCCACTGGTACATCTACATTGACTTTAACGGTTGTTTTAGTCACTTTCTTACCAGATTCATCAACAGCATCTTCTGTTGCTAATGAAACTATGGTGTTTTTACCATCAGCAAAACGAAGTTCATCATCTGGGTTTACACGTTCAGCTTCATTTTTGAATTTATCTGCACTTGGTGCCTTGTCATTTTTACCTACAACGAAGCCCGATTTTTGAATTGCATCACCCACTTGGTTACCCGTCACAAGTCCTGCACCATTATTGGCGTTGGTCACTTGATCTGCTGGGATTTCTGGTTTTGACGTATCCGCTTTACCTGTTTTTGGATCAACTGGGTAGAATTTACCATCATCACCTTTCGCTACTTTTTGATCTGTTGGATTGCCCTGATCATCTTTTTTCACAAAGTCTTCATTGCTTGGGACAACTTCACCCATTTTCACATCAACAGTGATCTCACGAACACCTGTTGTTGCATTGGTGACACCAGTTACATTAGCTAAGCCTGTACCAATGAATTTCACTTCATTCGCATTACCCACTTTTTCTGAATAACCTTTATCATCTGAAACGATCCAACCTAATTTTTTCAGGTCGTTTACGTTTACAGCTTGATTTGGTGCTGCAGAATCTAAATCAGCAATATCATTTTTTGGCTTAAATGCTGGTGTTGCTGGCTCAGTACCTGGCTCTGGTTTACCCGTTTCTGGATTCACCTTATCCGCTGGATAGAATTTACCATCCACTTCAACCAATTTTTTGCCATCTTTATCTTCAACTGGATAAGTATTTAATGCATCTGCAACATTACCTAATTTTGTTGGCGCACCAATTTCATTCGGTTTTGCTTCAGGATTCACTAAATTTGATTGTAACGTTTTCGCATCAATTGGATCTGCTGGCGAACCATCTTCTTTAGTGGTAATTGGATTACCGTTTTTATCCACTGGATAATACTCATCACCTACTTTTGCAACTGGCACGTCCTTACCATTTTCATCTTTATAAGTATAAGTAACGGGTAAACCCACTACATTCACTTGAACAGTCGTTGTATCTTGACCTGTAGCATCATTACGGGTTGTTTTAGCAACGTGTTTCGTATTTGCACCATCGATAAAGTTCACCACATCTTCTGGTGTCACTTTTTCAGTGCTTTTATCATCCGTCTTGCCTGCATTTGCCGCTAATGTGCTCTTACCGTTTTCTTTTACATAGAATCCAGATTTATTCACAGTTTGATTTAACTGATCAAGGTTCACTGCTTGGTCTGGTTTTTCAGCCCAACCAACGTTATTTAACTGAACGCCACCTTCACCTTTGACAATTTCATCTTTCGGATTATCTGCACTTGGCGCTTTTGGTGTACCATCAGCGTTATAAACTTTGTCATTGCCATATGGTTTTTCATTTGGCTCATTAACTAATTTTGCACCATCTTTAGTGACTTCAGTAGTAACTGGCTGTACCGTTCCATCTTTTGGTACGATATTACCGTTATCATCCGTTTTCACGTCTTCTGGTTTATAGAATTTACCATCAGCACCTTTAACAACCTCTTTACCTTCAGCGTCTTTGTATTTGTAATCCACTGGTACATCTACATTGACTTTAACGGTTGTTTTAGTCACTTTCTTACCAGATTCATCAACAGCATCTTCTGTTGCTAATGAAACTATGGTGTTTTTACCATCAGCAAAACGAAGTTCATCATCTGGGTTTACACGTTCAGCTTCATTTTTGAATTTATCTGCACTTGGTGCCTTGTCATTTTTACCTACAACGAAGCCCGATTTTTGAATTGCATCACCCACTTGGTTACCCGTCACAAGTCCTGCACCATTATTGGCGTTGGTCACTTGATCTGCTGGGATTTCTGGTTTTGACGTATCCGCTTTACCTGTTTTTGGATCAACTGGGTAGAATTTACCATCATCACCTTTCGCTACTTTTTGATCTGTTGGATTGCCCTGATCATCTTTTTTCACAAAGTCTTCATTGCTTGGGACAACTTCACCCATTTTCACATCAACAGTGATCTCACGAACACCTGTTGTTGCATTGGTGACACCAGTTACATTAGCTAAGCCTGTACCAATGAATTTCACTTCATTCGCATTACCCACTTTTTCTGAATAACCTTTATCATCTGAAACGATCCAACCTAATTTTTTCAGGTCGTTTACGTTTACAGCTTGATTTGGTGCTGCAGAATCTAAATCAGCAATATCATTTTTTGGCTTAAATGCTGGTGTTGCTGGCTCAGTACCTGGCTCTGGTTTACCCGTTTCTGGATTCACCTTATCCGCTGGATAGAATTTACCATCCACTTCAACCAATTTTTTGCCATCTTTATCTTCAACTGGATAAGTATTTAATGCATCTGCAACATTACCTAATTTTGTTGGCGCACCAATTTCATTCGGTTTTGCTTCAGGATTCACTAAATTTGATTGTAACGTTTTCGCATCAATTGGATCTGCTGGCGAACCATCTTCTTTAGTGGTAATTGGATTACCGTTTTTATCCACTGGATAATACTCATCACCTACTTTTGCAACTGGCACGTCCTTACCATTTTCATCTTTATAAGTATAAGTAACGGGTAAACCCACTACATTCACTTGAACAGTCGTTGTATCTTGACCTGTAGCATCATTACGGGTTGTTTTAGCAACGTGTTTCGTATTTGCACCATCGATAAAGTTCACCACATCTTCTGGTGTCACTTTTTCAGTGCTTTTATCATCCGTCTTGCCTGCATTTGCCGCTAATGTGCTCTTACCGTTTTCTTTTACATAGAATCCAGATTTATTCACAGTTTGGCTTAATTGGTCAAGGTTCACCGCTTGGTCTGGCTTAGTTGCCCAACCTACATTGTTCAACTGAACGCCACCTGTTCCTGGTGTAAAAGTATCTTTTGGATTATCTTTACTTGGCGCTTTTGTTGAACCATCATCTTTATAGACTTTATCATTGTTATAAGCACTATCTGCTGCTGGCTGTGTTGGATTTTTCGGGTCCACTTTACCCAATGTTAAGCCACCATCTGGTGACGCCGTTAAGCTAAGTGGTTTTGCCTTAGGATCGGAAACATTCCCTAGCACAATGCTAGTCGCGTTCATGTGATCAAAAGTTACGTTATTTTCAGTGGCATAAATAAAGGTGTTACCATCTTTTTTCACCTTAATATTTTTGCCTGCTTTGAAAGTCACGAAATCACCCGCTTTAATTTTAGAAACCTTCTCATTGCCAGCGCCATTAACAAAATCGTTTTTTTCTTCTTTTGTTGCAGTTACATTCGCATTCCAGAATGCACTGTTAATCGCATCAACTACATTTTGTGCCGTAACTAAAGCATTTGGATTTGGTTTTGAATTTGTTACATCACCTGTTTTAGACGGATCTTTCCCAAGGGTCACTTTACCATCATCACCATCATCTTTAGCTTTATCAATGGTTTGTGTTTCTACGTCAAATGTGATGTTGGTACCCGTTTGTGTAAAGTCAACCATTTTCTCTTTGACTTCACCCGTTGTTTTATCTAATTCATAAACAGGAACTTGAATCGTTGAGTTATAGGTATTTACACGTGCAGCCGTTAATGAACCATTATTGAAATTCACGATCTCATTTGGCGTAATTGTGGCAACATTCTTCGTTTGATTTTGAATTTGGAAGCCACGATTTACGTGATCAACCACGGCATAAAGCTGTGAACCATTGATTGCATCGGTAGAATCAAAAAGGATTTTACCTGCACCCACATTTTTGATTTGACGCTCAGCACCTTTTGCGCCTACACTAACATAATAACCGCTTTTTTCAGGGTCATCTTTATCGGCTGCTTCTAACCGACCCGCAAATTGTTTTGAATCGTATGTATAGGCATTACCATCAGAAGATTGAACCACGGCATTTTCAACAACTTCTTTTTTCGCTTCGGCAGATTTTGCACCTAACACAACAGAATTGTTTGTCGAAACAAGAATATCTGTACCAATAGCCACGGTATCATGGCCAGTAACAACAGCGCGTGTTCCTGCTGCAATACTGTTTGTGGCATTTAATGCTGTTTTAGTAAAGTTAGTCTGATCTTCTAAACGAATAGCACCTCTAACTGGGTTACCATTATCATCTACTTTACTCCAATAAACACCTGTATTTGCTTTTTTACCGACAACAGTATCCGTTCCTTTAATCACATAAACAAACTCACCATTATCTAATTTTTTAGCAACCACGACAGATCCGGCTGGTGCACTTCCTGTTGCGATAGGTATTGATTTAAGCGCTGTATATTCTGCATTACCAACTAACGCATTATCACCAATTGCAATAGAACTATTTGCTGAATTTACTTGAGCACTTGAACCTACTGCCACTGAAGAAAGAGAATCACCACTAATTGTTGATTGCTCACCCACAGCAACGGCACTTGTCGATTTTGCGCCTACTTTTGCATCAAGACCAATTGCTGTTGCACCTCTTGCACCTTCTAAAACTTCAGCACGAACCCCCATGGCAATCGCACCATCCGTATTATCATGAACTACAGATTTTGCACCTACTGCGATACTCCCCGTTGAATTTGCTTTTACTTCAGAACTTGCACCAAGAGCTAAAGCAAAATCGGTTTTATCAAATTTACCTGTAGTTGAATTACGACCCACAGCTGAAGTATAACCAAAAGCAGAAGATTGGTAGGAATCATTCGCAATAATAATGCCTGGACCGACTGCTGTAGTTAAAATCCCCGCAGAAACGGTTTTATCACCAATCGCAATCGCACGCATTGAACCATTGGTATGAATTGCATCAAGTCCAAGGGAATCTTTTTTCGAACCATCACGAATAATAGCCCCAGCTCCAATATGAGTATTTGCGCCTTTATAACCAGCTTGGGCATTTGCACCAATAGCAATGGAGTTAATCCCCGTTGCAAAATTCTCTGCTCCACTTTTTCTCACGCCATCATTTTCATAACGGCTGCTACCAATCGCAATGGCACCTTTTGCCCCTGCAGTAGTCGCCCCCCCAATAGCAATAGTATCATCATCATTAGCTTGGGCATTATTACCAATTGCAACAACACGGTTTGTTTTTGTTGCTGAAGCTGTAGCACCCTGACCAACGAGCACTGGGTCTCCACCTTTTGAACCTGTTTCAATATAAATAGGCGTTCCAGTTGCTACCGCTTGTGCGGCCAAGGCATCACTGCTACCTAACAGGGTTGCGCCTGCAATAACTGCACTCACAGCAAGAGCGGCTGGTGTTAATGCTACACGCTCATTAGTACTTGAAGAGGCTTTCCCCTTAGAACGAGTCAATTCAGATACCACGACAAACGATTGAGTCGCTTGGTTAAAAATTACTTTAAAGATTTTATTCATAAAAAATCATTCCTACAAATTACATTTATTTAAGCGAAGTATGACATCGCCTTGTAGCAAGAAGTAATTGCCTAGCCTATAGTTTTTGCTATCAAGCTCACAAATTTACTCTGCCATCTCCGCTTAAAGCGGAAACTACTTCACTCTATTGCTGTTACAGCGACAACAAATCGCGACTGTAACTTTTCGAGTATAACAAAAAACCAAATTTAAAACAAATCAACAAACAGAGTAATAAAATTGGCAATTTCCCTTTTAAAATCAATAGGTTAAATATTGTTTACAAAAAAAAAATAATATAGAACTTCCTTTAAACACAAAAAATGTAAATAAAGAAAGATATTAGATAATAATATAGCAATATTTGAATGGATTAAAATGACTGAAAAACGAGGTAATTCGTATAAAATACCGCCCTATTGTCAGTGAAATGACAATATTCATTG
This sequence comes from Pasteurellaceae bacterium Macca, assembly GCA_023101485.1. GTDB lineage: Bacteria > Pseudomonadota > Gammaproteobacteria > Enterobacterales > Pasteurellaceae > LVZB01. The sequence continues at coordinate 219,611 of LVZB01000030.1, forward strand.
CCTATTCTTGACAGATTGAAGTTGAAGATTAAAAAAATTTGCAAATTTTTACTGAGAAATAACCCTTTATTAACGATTTTGTTCTGACGATGGCAGTTCCGAAAGCTATCACATAGCAATTAAGAAAACGAGCATTATATCGCCATCTACGCCCCTCGCTTATGACGGGCAAAAACTTTCGTCAGAGTAATTCCCAACTCCAATTTGAGATCAAACGACAGGGCTGGCATTGAAAATGGAAGATACCGTGGCGGGGTTCGGGCAGTTTCCACTCTCCGCCACAACTTGGGCAACGGCGTTGAGCTTCAGCTTGTTCGTCTGCGCCTAAACGGTAGAGGTAATAGAAAGTCGGCGTATGGTTTAACCTTTCCACCTGTTTAGCCAATGCCCTGCCTTGTTGGCTCAGGGGGGTATCGGGGTTGGAAATCTCTGCCACGCATTCCACCTCTAATGTTGTGCCGTTCATTTGCAACTGATCGCAGGCTTGCCAATTTTCTTGCCATTTGATTAAAGCTTCATTAAGTGGCATATCTTGTTTTAAGCGATATAACGGCACGGGGCGAAAATCTACGCCGTTATACAGGGGAGAACAGCTCTCTAAATGGGTGGTATAAAGCACGAAGAAAGGGGCGGTTTCAGTACTTGTTTCTTCGGCGTTATAGTCCCGACCAATCAGCTCCACATATTCCAACACAACACCCGCCTCTTTGGCTTGTTCAATGGCTTCATTGACTTCATCACTGTGCCATTTTGGTTGTAAGCTCTCTTGCTCCGGCAATGCCACACGGGCTTGAAAGGTGGATCGGGTATCCCGTTGATGATGTGTAATCCCCATTTCTCGCCCAATCACTTGCCCGTTATAACGCCATTGTTCGAGAATTTGGCTAATCAAACTCACGGGATCTTGCTCAAAATGTTGATAACTAAAATGAACGACTGCTTGATACATTAAGCCTCCTGTTGCATGGCTTTTTGGGCGGCTTTTTCTTGTTGCACCACCGCCGTCGGTTCTTGATGAATAATCACTTCCGAAAGGGGGAAAGCATCGAGCAATTTCTGTTCGAGGCTGTCGGTAATGTCATGCGCCACAATCAGGGGGAGGTGATCGTCTAATTCAAGGTGAAGCTGAATAAAACGCACCGCTCCAGCTTTACGGGTTTTTACATCGTGAATACCGATAATACAAGGATGTTCGAGGGCAATCATCCAAATGCGATCCACTTCCTCTTGGGGTAACGCTTTATCAAGTAGTGACTGCACCGCTTCCCACAACATTTTGGCGGCACTGATAAAAATATACAGGGAAATTCCAATGGCGAATAACGCATCGGCATAGACAAAACCTTGCATATTCAACAGCATAGCTACCAAAATCGCCCCATTCATATATAAATCGGTTTGATAGTGGAGAGAATCCGCCTCAATAGCAGGACTGCCGGTTAGTTTCACCACTTTGCGTTGATACCACACCAGCACAGCGGTCAATACAATAGAAAAAAGGCTAATCGCCACGCCTAAATCACTGCTATTGATTAACTGTGGCTCACTTAAACGCTGAATGCCTTGTAATAATAAGAAACTCGCCGACCCAGTAATAAAGGCACTCTGCCCGAGTGCCGCAAGGGATTCCGCTTTGCCGTGACCGAAGGCGTGATCTTCATCAGCTGGTTGAAGGGCAAAACGCAACACAACGATATTGGTAATCGAGGCAAAGAGATCCACCAGTGAATCCGTCATTGCGGCAAGAATGGTAATCGATCCCGTTTTCCACCACGCAAATGCTTTCACTAAAATCAGCAACGTTGCCACAATAATGGCAAAAGTTGCGGCACGTTTGACATATTTTGCATATTCTTGGGTCATTTTTGACACTCCATTTGCCACGGTAAGGCTGCCAACAGTTGGGCAAGTTCGGTTAATTGTGATTGAAAGGCGGTTAAATCGCTTGTTTGCTTACGCACAGGCTCTTTTTTCGCAAACTGAATTTGGCTGTATCCGCAGGCACTATTACGCCCTCTTGTGACTTCAAGCTGTACATTCTGAAAACGTGCTGTCGGGGGATGAATAGCCTCACTTCGTAGCTCCTGCTCCACGCCCTGATTATCCACTAAGGCGATTTGGCTATGCGTGCCCTTTTTTTTCGCAAAGTCTTGGCGAAAACGCACACGCTCTGCAAGGCTTTGAACTGTCTTGCCCTCTTCGCTAAATAAGAGAATCCCTTGTTGCCAATCGTCAGGATTACGGGAGCTATTGGACGGCAAATAAAGGCTTTGGCGGAGGTGGTCAAGGCGATTATCCGTGACCATTTCATAGCTTTGCCCGTTTAATTGCACCTTTTGCGGTTGCACAAAGTGCGGTGCGTTGAGGCTACAAGCGGTCAAAAAAAAGGGAAAAATTGCAACGCGAAACCAAGCCATTATTTCTCTTCTCGCATCTGTTCTTCTCGAATAAACACCAACTCCGTTGCCGTCGAACGGCTTTCATCAAAGCAATAACCGCCATAGTTAAAGGCTTTGAGATCGTCAATTTTACTCGGGCGAGTATCTAACATAAAACGCACCATCATCCCACGGGCTTTTTTGGCATAGAAACTGATGATCTTAAATTTGCCGTTTTTCTCATCTAAAAACACAGGCTTGACAATAGTCGCCACTAAGTTTTTCGGTTTTACTGCATTGAAATATTCGTCCGACGCTAAATTCACTAACACCGCATCGCCTTGTTCATCAATCGCTTGTTGCAGGTGTTCTGTAATGGTATTGCCCCAAAAGGCGTAGAGATCTTTACCCTGTGGGTTCGCCAGTTTCGTTCCCATTTCAAGGCGATAAGGTTGCATAAAATCAAGGGGGCGTAAAAGCCCATATAACCCAGAAAGAATGCGTAAATGCACTTGGGCATAGGCAACTTGTTCAGGGGTTAAACTTTCGGCATCTAAGCCGGTATAAACATCGCCTTTAAAAGCAAATAACGCCGCTTTGGCATTCTCGGCATTGTGAGTTAGTTGCCATTGTGTAAAACGAACGGCATTTAAGCTGGCAAGTTTGTCGCTAATCGACATCAGCGACCCAATTTCCGCCGGGGAAAGCTGACGGCAAATCTCAATAAGCTGTTGGCTATAAGCGGTTAAATTCGGTTGAGAAAACGCAAAGCCCGTAACGGGGGTTTTAAAATCAAGTGTTTTAGCAGGCGAGATAATCGCTAACATAGTATTCCTTAGACGTGATACAAGCGGTCAAATTTTTTAAACAATTTGCTCAGTGGCAGTTCATCAATAAAGGGCGGATTTTACTAAAAAAATCGCATAAAAAAAGGCAGAATTCCTCTGCCTTGATTCGATAAACGAAAAAAATTAACGTTTTGAGTATTGTGGACGACGACGTGCTTTGTGTAAACCCACTTTTTTACGTTCAACGCGACGTGCATCACGAGTAACGAAGCCTGCTGCACGAAGTGCTGGGCGGAGAGTTTCATCGTATTCCATCAATGCGCGAGTGATACCGTGACGGATAGCACCTGCTTGACCAGAAATACCACCACCTTTAACAGTGATGTAAAGGTCTAATTTATTCGTTAATTCAACTAACTCTAACGGCTGACGTACGATCATACGCGCAGTTTCACGACCGAAGTAAACTTCTAATGAACGTTGGTTAATTGTAATGTTACCATTGCCCGGTTTGATAAATACACGAGCTGAAGAGCTTTTGCGGCGACCTGTGCCGTAGTTTTGATTTGCTGCTGTCATTTGAATGCTCCGTGATTAGATATCTAAAACTTGTGGTTGTTGAGCGTGGTGTTGGTGTTCAGCACCTGCGTAAACTTTTAATTTACGGAACATTGCTCGACCTAATGGACCTTTTGGCAACATACCTTTAACCGCAATTTCAATCACTGCTTCTGGACGGCGAGCAATCATTTCTTTGAAGGTTGCATCTTTGATGCCACCAACGTAGCCAGTGTGCCAGTAGTAGATTTTGTCAGTTTCTTTTTTGCCTGTTACTGCAACTTTCTCTGCATTGATAACAACGATGTAATCGCCTGTATCAACGTGCGGAGTATATTCAGCTTTATGTTTACCACGAAGGCGACGAGCTAATTCAGTCGCTAAACGACCTAAGGTTTTACCTGTCGCATCTACTACATACCAGTCGCGTTGTACCGTTTCTGGTTTTGCTACAAAAGTTTTCATTATATAAAATACCAATTTAAAATTGTTAAACCCAATATCCAAAGGATATTACCTAATACGGTGAGAATCCGACCCCTTCGAGTCTCATTCAGACCAACTTGCATAGCGGGAATACTACGCAAAAACAGGGTGGCGGGATTATACAGACTTTCATAAAAAAGATCTAAATATTTTTAGCAAAAAATGTAATTTTGCGATTTTATTCAAATTTTTTGATTTTCCTTGTGAATTATTCTTCTCTTTGACTGCAGAAAATGGTAAAACCACATCACTTTTCACTCTTTGACTTAGGAAAATACAATGCAATGGACAAATGAAATTTGGTTAGCCATTATTGCCGCCGCTGTAGTCGGCTTTATTGTTGGTTATGTGTTAATGAGAGCGACAAATGCGAATGCACAGAAACAGCAAAAATTAGAAAATGAACTCAAAGAAACCAGTGAGAAACTGGAACAACAAAAACAGCAATTAGAGCAACATTTTGAGCAATCTGCCAATTTGCTTTCTACTTTAGCCGAAGATTATAAAAAGCTCTACACCCATTTAGCACAAGGCTCACAAACCTTACTGCCTGAAGAGAATAAAATTGAGTTTTTCCAATTAAAAATCGAAAATACCGCCCAAGCCCAAAATGATGAAGATCAACCAAAAGATTATTCCGAAGGTTCGTCAGGTATTTTGAAATCATAATCAACATTCTTCTTGATATGCTCCAATTAAAAGGCAAAATTTGTTATTTTTGCCTTTTTTATTTAATGCCATTCCCATGACTTAGCATTCATTGCTAGAAAATCCCCAATTGCTTTGTAACGCACATTCTTTAAGTGAGTGATTTTTACTCTTACAAACCACCAAAACAGTCTTTCATACCTTGATGCAAAATGTTCATAAAATTTGACCGCTTGTTAGGAACATTTTGTTCTATTCAACAATTCATCTCGGAAATAAAAAAGAAAAGGGCTTGATATTGCTAGTTTAATCTTGCAAAAATGTGAGAAAATTAACATTTGTGAAAAATTTTTCCCTTTTTAATTTACAAAAACCGCTAAATAGATTATTTATTTTTACACTGATTTTCAGTACATATCCGATTTATCATCTCAACAGGGAGAAATCTTATGGCAAAACACAAACTACTTAAAACAGCAACACTCATTGCAACCTTATTTGGCTCATCGAGTCTTTTTGCGGCAAATGTACCTGCCGGTACGGTCTTAGCGGAAAAGCAAGAAGTCTATCTCGCCAACACTGAACCTGAAACCCTTGACCCACAAAAAATGACTGGACAACCGGCAGGCAACGTGGCACGCCAACTTTTTGAAGGCTTAGTCGGCTCTGATTTAGAAGGTAAAGTGATTCCAGCTGGGGCAGTTTCTTGGGAAAGCTCACCGGATTATAAAGTTTGGACGTTTAAAACTCCGCCCAGAGGCGAAATGGTCTAATGGCGAGCCTGTTACTGCACATGATTATGTTTATGCGTGGCGTCGTTTAGCCGATCCGCAAAATGCTTCCCAATATGCTGACTACCTCGAAATTCTCAAATTAGCCAATGCGACGGATGTCATTAACGGCAAGAAAAAGCCCGAAGAACTCGGCATTAAAGCCATTGATGACTATACCTTAGAGATGACACTCTCTGAATCTATTCCTTTCGCCGTTGAACTCACTGGCCACTACATTCTGTACCCAACACATCAAAAAACCATTGAAAAATTTGGTGACCAATGGACAAAACCGGAGAATTTAGTCGGTAACGGCGCTTACATCTTAGAAGAGCGTGTGCTGAACGAAAAAATGGTCTTCAAACGTAACCCACACTATTGGGATAACAAAAATACCGTGATTGATAAAGGGACATTCTTGATCCTTGAAGGGGCAAATGCCGTCAATCGTTACCGTGCCGATGGGTTAGATTTAGTGGGCGTGCCAAAAGAGTTGTACAAAAAAATGAAAGCGGAATATGGCAATGAAATGTACACTAGCCCACGTTTAACCTCTTACGTTTATGAGATGAACTTAGCGAAGCCACCTTTTGATAACATCAATATCCGTAAAGCCTTGAATTTAGGGATTGATCGCCAAATTATGGCGGAAAAAGTGCTTGGTCGTGGCGAAAAACAAAGCTGGACATTTATTCCAAAATACATTGTTGGTGGCGAGAAAGTGAAAGATCCTGAATTTGCGTCTTGGACCAATGAGCAACGCTATGCCGAAGCGAAAAAATTACTCGCAGAAGCCGGATACAGTAAGCAAAAACCATTAGAGTTTGAACTCCTCTATTCAAAAGGCGAAGCCGCGAAAAATATGGTGGTTGCCTTAGATGCACAATGGCGTCAAAACCTAGGTGGTTTAGTCAAACTTAAACCGCTAGATCAAGAGTGGAAAACCTTCTTAGGTACAGGTCGGGCAAGAAACTTCCAAATGATCTCCTCCGGTTGGGGCGCGGATTACAATGAAGCAAGCACCTTTGCCACTTACTATTTAAGCACCAGTAACTTCAATAAAGTCGGCTTTAAAAATGCAGAGTATGATGCCCTTGTCAACTCACTCTACACCGCACCAAGTGCCGAAGCTCGCCAAGAGATTTATGCCAAAGCGGAAGCGATTTTAGATAACAACCATCTTTTCATCGCCACTTATTCACCTGTTGGTGTGGGCTTAAAAAAACCATACCTACAAGGTTTTGGTGAATTTGACCCACAATTACAATTCCGTTTCCAAAATATGTATATTTTGAAACATTAATTATAGATATAAAAGCACTCACTAATAAGTGAGTGCTTTTCGTTATTAGACCTAAGAATTTACCATTGGTAACCATTCTAAGCTAAATAAGAATTGCCACCATGCCATACCTAACGTAGCATGAATAATTAAGCTACCAAACGCGACAACAGCCCCAGTAATCCACCATGACTTAATATCATTATAACCAGCACCAAATGTAATCGGACCTGGTCCACCGCCATAATGAGTAACAGAACCACCGTAAGAATTTGAGAAAAGTAATCCTAAAGCAAGTAATTCCACGGGTGCGCCCGCCACTTTACCCACAGTCGCAAATACGGGTACCATCGCAGCAACATAAGCACCGCCAGAAGCAAAGAGATAACGCACAGCAACACTTGTCAGTAAAATAATCATTAATGCAAGTGTTCCATGGTCATTAAAGTGCATAACTTGTTCCATAGAAGCCGCTAGCCATTTAAAGAACCCTGCTTTGCTTAATACACTAGACATACTAATGATACCGCCGTACCAAATAAGCGTATCCCAGCCAGCTTTATTTTTTTGAATATCTGCCCAAGAAACAATATTCAATACAATACATAACACCATGACGGCTAACGCCACTGTTGTTGCATTGACATTTAAAAAATCAGCAAAGATCCAGCATAGCAATGCTAAAACGAATAACACCGCTAATGCTTTTTCACGGAAAGAGATAGGGCCTAATTCTTCTAAACCTTTACGAGCAATTTCTTTATTATCCACTTTTTTCATTTCCGGTGGGCAGATGAAATAGCACACTGCAGGAATTAAAAATAAGCAGAGTAAACCCGGTACAGACGCCGCTAAAAACCATTGCACCCAATTCATATTAAAGCCCAAAATGGGTGCCATCAATGAAAGTGCTAAAGCATTCGGTGCCATTGCTGTAAGGAAAATATAGCTTGTTGTTTTTACGACCATATATACATTTAACAGCAAATAACGCCCTGCTTTCTTAGGTGATTTTTCTGGATCAGATCCTAAAGCAACGGCCACACTGTTAATAATTGGAAAGACAATTCCTCCCGCACGAGCTGTATTTGATGGCGTTGCCGGTGAAAGCAATAAGTCTAAAAACATCGTGACATAGCCTAAACGTAATGTCGTACTGCCTAACCAACCAATCATATGATAGGCAATGCGTTTCCCTAAGCCAGTGATCACAAACGCAGAACTTAAAGTAAATGCCGTAAAAATGAGCCATGTAGTACCTGATTGATAACCACTTAATGTTTGACTCACTTTGACTAGCTCTTGTGCCCCTTCGGTATTCCCAATGGTCGCGGCGGAAGCCGCTACCGCTGCTAATAAAATAACTGGCTCACCATAGGGTTTTATAACTAAACCCACAATAGTTGCTAAATATAAGCCGAATAGACGCCACGCAATCAGAGAGAGTCCCTCTGGTGCGGGTAATAAGAAAACGATAGCAGGTATTGCTACCAGAATCGCCAGTTTTTGGACTTTAGATAAAGCCATAATTACCTCTAAAAGTTAAGTTTATAGAAAAAAATTGCCAGTGCCAGTAAATCAGCACTGCCTCCCCCACTGAGATTACGCGTAATACAAGTGTGGTCAAAGGCTTTCAATTGCTTGATAACCTCTTGTTTTTGTTGATAAATATGTTTATTTGCTAATATCGATTTTGCTTGTTCTTGCAACCACATTAACCCCGCAATACCACCGCGGTGGGCAACATTGGTGTCTTGATTCATTGCCATTAACTGCAATAAAGCGAGTAGCAAGCGATGTTGCCAATCGTATTGTTTATCCGCTAATACGGGTAAAATAGACAACACTTGTGGAAACCCGCTCTCTGCTTCGCCCCGTGCACCGGTTAAACCAAATTCACGAAATAAACGCATGCCCGCAGTCAGAGGTTGTTCCCCCTCATGCTGTAATTCTGCTGTGATACCTTGGCATAACGCCGCCGCCGTGGCACAGATTTGTTTCACATCTCGATAGAGATCCGTAGATTGCTCACTTGGTGTTTGATGATTAAGCTCAATTAAGCGCCCGATAACACAACAGATCACACCAAAAGCAAAAATCACCCCTTTATGCGTATTGATACCACCAGTGGCAGCAAACATCGCCTCTTCTGCGGCTAAGCCTAAGGGACGAATCTGTGCCAAAATCTGTGAAATAGGCTGTTTTGCCGTCATCATGCCATAGCGCACAAATTTGCTCCAAAAAGGGCGGAGCGCATTAGCACTTCGTTCAAAGGTACTTAAATCCATATCCCGATGAGCGCCGTTATTATCTTGATCAACAAGCCCAGGTTTTGGAGTTAAATACACTTCCTCTAATAATGCTAAATGAACTTGTTCGCTGAGATATTCGGCTAAGGCTCGGCGTTGCATCTCTTGTTGAAGCGCCAAGGGAGAATGATATCGCCCTCTTGCGCAAACCTTTCCCTCTCGCTCACAAAGCAAACATTTACGAGGTGATAAGCCAAATTGGTTTCGGCTTAATAACTCGCCATTGGGGGAAAAAACATCTAAATCCCATAATCTGGCAAGGGGAGATTGTTGTTCTAACGCAATCAGTGCCTTTTTCAAAATGATGGCATCTAGGGGAACAGCAAACAGCGCAAAATGCCCTGTCTGTGCTTGAATAATCTGCTCACGGCTTGGTTTTACCCCTAATTGAGTAAAACAAGCGGTCAAATTTTCCAAACTTTTTGCAAAAACCCAATCAAGTAAGGGATTACGTTTAACGCTTCCCACAGCAGTTAATGTGAGAGAAACGAGGCTCTGCCCTTCCCTTAAAAAACATTGTTGCAACTTAGCACGTTGCTCCCGAGCTGCTAATAATGTATCAAGGGAAATTTCTTCCCCTTGAATAGAAAAGCGTTGCTGAATTTGCTGAAAAATCATACTGCGTTAATACAATTCAAACGAGTTACTCTTTGACTTGATACACCACATCAATGACTGAACCATCTCGATAACGTACCACCGCAACAGGTCTATCGCTAAATTCAATATCCTTCGGTTTTCCGGTAATGGCGTAGGCTTTTTGCATCAGTTGTTCAATCGTAAAGAGCGTAATGCCCGCATGGGTTAATGCTTCGATTAAATCAGGTCGTTTTGGATTAACGGCAATGCCTTGATCTGTCACTAAAATATCAATATTTTCCCCAGGCGTCACACAAGTAATAACCTCTTCGACAACCGTTGGGATTCGCCCACGCACTAAAGGTGCAACAATAATTGCCACCTGTGCAGAACTTGCTGTATCACAATGCCCACCAGACGCACCACGGATCACACCATCGGAACCTGTCAGCACATTGACATTAAAATGACGATCAATCTCTAAAGCGCTTAAAATCACAATGTCTAACTGCTCAACGGATGCCCCTTTCGAGCTAAAATTCGCATATTGATTAGCCGAAACTTCAATATGGTTTGGATTTCGAGCTAAGGATTCAGCGGCTTCTTTATCAAAACTTTGTACATCAATCAGCTTCTTAATTAAACCCGCTTCATGTAATGCCACCATACTTGCGGTAATTCCCCCAAGGGCGAAACTGGCTGTAATGTTATCTCGGCGCATTTTCTCTTCTAAGAAACGAGTTACCGCTAAAGAAGCACCACCAGAACCGGTTTGTAGAGAAAAACCGTCCTTAAAATAACCCGATGCAAAGATCACTTCCGCCGTTTTTCGTGCAATGAGTAATTCCCGTGGATTGGTCGTCATGCGTGTTGCCCCGCCGCCAATTTTTTTCGGATCGCCAACTTCATCAACCTGTACAATAAAATCAACTTGGTCTTGCGCAATACTGATTGGATGATGAGGATAATCGGCAAATTCTTCCGTAAGTAGCACCACTTTGCGTGCAAATTCAGCATCTACACGAGCATACCCTAAAGAACCACATTTGCTTTTTCCACTAAACCCGTTCGCATTACCGAATTTATCGCAACACGGCACACCTAAAAATGCCACATCAATATTCAACTCACCGCTTTTTACTAAATGAACTCGCCCGCCATGAGAATGAATATTGACTGGTTCTGCAAGGATACCTTTGGAAATTTCATCCGCTAATTTTCCTCTTAAACCTGATGAGTAAATTTTACTTACTACGCCATTTTTAATATGTTCAACTAACGGATAATGGCTATCGATTAAAGAACTCGATGCTAAAGTTAAATTTTTAAAGCCCATTTCCGCAATTTTTGCCATAACCATATTGACGATGTAGTCACCACCACGGAAAGCATGGTGAAAAGAGATAGTCATTCCATCTTTCAAACCACTTTGTCGAATGGCATCTTCTAAATTTGCGCAAATTTTGCGATCTTTACTTCGATTTGCTAACGATTCCGCCTTAGGTTCAGCTTGGTAAGCGGTTAAATCAGGACTTATTTTTGCCATAGATTGGATGCGTTCTGCTCTTGTTTTCATTCTTTTCCCCTACTCTTCACGAATACCTGATTTCGCACGCTCTAATACTAGACGAGCTCGTTCAATAATTGGTGCATCAATCATTTTCCCATTAAGAGAAACCACACCGAGTCCTTGTGCTTCTGCCTCTTCTGCAGCAGCAATAATATTTCTTGCTTGATCAACATCTTTTTGTGTTGGTGCAAACAAATTATGTAACAGCTCAATCTGACGTGGATTAATTAACGATTTCCCATCAAAACCTAGTTGTTTGATTAAGGCGGCTTCAGCTAAAAAACCTTCTTCATTATTGGCATGGGAATAAACCGTATCAAAAGCTTGAATTCCCACAGCCCGCGCGGCTTGCAAAATCGAGCAACGTGCAAATAATAATTCAATACCTTCTGGGGAACGTTCTGTTTTTAGATTGCGTACATAATCTTCTGCGCCTAAAGCAATACCAATTAAACGGGGAGAAGCGCTTGCAATTTGGTTGGCTTGTGTAATACCAAGCGGAGATTCAATGGCCGCTAACATCTTCGTCGAACCCAATTCTCGCCCACAGGCTTGCTCAATTTCAGCAATGGCGTTATCCATGTCAATTACATCCTGTGCTGTTTCAGTTTTCGGCATACGAACAACATCAACCCCCGCACGTACAACGGCATTCAAATCGGCTAATCCAAATGCCGAATCAAGGGGATTAACCCGTACAATCGTTTCCATCGCTTGATACAAAGGATGTTGTAGCGCATGGGCAACAAGCAACCGTGCACTGTCTTTCTCTTTTAATGCCACGGCATCTTCCAGATCAAACATAATCGCATCTGGTTGATAAATAAAACTGTTGCTGATCATGGCAGCATTTGAACCCGGTACGAATAACATACTACGGCGTAATTTCATGGTTTGTTTTTGCTTCATAGCATTTTCTCCCAATTCATTTCTTCATCCGTTGCCCGTGCTAATGCTGTTTTTAGTCGCGCACGAAGCACACAATCTAAAGCGCCTTTATCATCAATAATAATATTGCCTGCACGCACGCCAAATTCATTAAGAATTTGATGTACTGTATTGAGAATATCGTCACCAAATTGTTTGATTACAGAGCTATTTAGCTCAATATCAAGTTGTGTTGCGGGTTCTATCCGCACTAACACATCACTAGATTCAAGTGTGCCTGCAACGGCAACTTTCGTAATATTCATAAGTTTTCCTTTAAAAAGAGATAAAAATAGGAGTACAAAAAAGAGAGAAATTTCGACCGCTTGTTTATCATGAAAGATTCAACGAGCGTTGTTTTAAGAAATCCAAGGTACTTTTCACGACTAAACAGGCTAATTCTGTCCAGTTTTGTTCTTGCCATAAAGCACGCACACGAGAAGCAGAGATGGGCTGTTCATTAACCACTTTCCGCGCTAACTCAACAACTTGAATTCCTGGGCTTGCCATTTCTGCATCACTCAGCCAATGGTGCATTTTTTCATTGTAAAGTGCTGTCACGGCACAAATCGGTTCGCTACCAACAAAACGATGCGTAATACCTAAAGCGGGAGCAATATAACGACGGAAGATTTTTAAATCTAATTCGAGATAAAGATCCTCTGTTAAACCTTGATCTTTTAAGAAATAGTTAGGAAAAGTCGCTCGAGAAATAATATAGTCCGAGCCGGCATGTAACGTAATACGTTGAAGGTCACGAATACCCAGTTCCACTAGATTAAAACGTTCTTGGTAGCTAAATAATGACGCATTTTCCCCAACAACAAAAATATGCAGATGATCACATTGCTGTAAGGCTTGTTCAATTAAATAACGATGACCCAATGTAAAAGGATTCGCATTCATCACAATCGCACCAATACGATCACCGACTACTTTTTGTACCGATAACGATTGGCAATATTTTTTAATGCGTTTTGCACTATTTTCCAATAGCACAACATTTGGATAGGCGCTAGAAATCGTATGAAAACCACAACTATTAAATAATTTTTCATACTCTGGTTTTGTATAAATAAACAGCTGGGTTCTGCCTCTTTCATAGGCAAGATTAGTGAGTTCTGTAATGAGTTTAAGGGCTAAACCTTCGCCTTGAGCGGCACGATCAATAGCAACACATTTAATAATATTGCAACTTAATCCACCACAAGCAAGAATCTCATCTGTTGATTGAGAACGGATAATCACGAAGATTTCAATTTGATGGTCGAGATTTAATTGATTTCTTGTTAAAAAATCTTTTATTTCTCGTGCTTTTCTTTCCGAAATTGTTAATTTAAGGTTAAATAATTCAAAGTACATCTAAAATAAATAATAAAATTTAAAAACTACATTTTGTATTATTCTAACAAGTTAATGACTTTTTGTTTAGCCTCAATTTAGTAAATCTTGATCCTTATCATAAAAATTTACTCCATCTACTTCTAACTGCTCTACTGCACATCAAGGCGCATTGTGCTAGTTATCATCTCAATACAAATGAACAACATTTAATACATCAGTCTCAACAAATACACTTCTTTAAAAATAATCCCATATAGGCATAATCCTATATGGGAGTGAAAAGATGAAAATTAATTTAATCTAAAACAATAATATTTTAAAACATAGAAATTTATTTAACTTGCAAGAAAATAAAAATTTAATAAACATATATTATAAAAAATTAATAATTTATAAGATTTTACTTACCCAATATAATACCAAAATCTTTGGTTTAAATTGAACAGTATTGAACGCTATTGAACAAAAAAAATCGCTAGAACCTTGTCAATTCTAGCGATTTCATTGAATTTTGAACTGTATTGAACCCTATCGGAAGAAGGGATGGTGCGACTGGCTGGACTCGAACCAGTGACCCCCACCATGTCAAGGTGGTGCTCTAACCAACTGAGCTACAGTCGCATCGTGAAAACAGGCGAGATTCTAAAGAAAAATGCGGTTGAATGCAAGCCTGACTTTGTTTATTTGCTTGTTTTTAAAGCGTTTTTTTACATTTTTTCTTGGGTGAAGACTTTTTTATCTTCCCAACGGAGCATCGTGAGATAATTTCCCCACACGCACCCTGTGTCGAGGGCATAAATATGCCGTGGTGTTGGGTAGCCAATTAAACTTGCCCAATGCCCAAAGAGAATATCTTGTTGATGAAATAACGGGCTATCAAGTTCAAACCACGGTTTTAATTCAGGTGGCGCTTGTTCTACGGGTAATTTACAGTCGAAATCCAAGCCTTTATCCTTATCACAAAAACGCATGCGGGTAAAAGCATTGATGGTATAACGCCAGCGTGCTATTCCCTGTAAATGGGCAGACCAACGATTAGGCGAGTTATCATACATTTGCGATAACAAGGTGCCATAATCCTCACTTTGTAACACGCCCTCGACTTCTCTGGCACATCCTATCGCCGTGGCAAGATCCCATTCAGGGCTAATCCCAGCGTGGGCAAGGAGAAAACCATGGCGGGGATGTTGGGCGACAAGCGGTCGATTTCTGAGCCAATTTTGCAACGCCTCACGATCTTCGGCTTGGAAGATTGCCTCCACCTTATCTCGCTCTTTGACCTTTTTAATACCTTGCAAGGTAGCGAGGAGGTGTAAATCGTGGTTGCCTAGCAGCGTCACTGCCCTTTCCCCTAAATTTTTTACAAAACGCAAACATTCGAGGGAGTTCTCTCCACGGGCGACTAAATCCCCCGTCAACCATAATTCATCTTGCTGGGGGTTAAAATCAGCTTGTTTGAGTAGGGCTTGAAATTCATCAAAACAGCCGTGAAGATCGCCAATAATATAAGTTGCCATCGCTTTTCCTCTAGCATATTAGGATCACAGAAGGGGGGAAAAGCCCTCCTAAAATGAGCTTGCCCTTATTTCAACTGGGCAAACGCTTGACGTAAATCGGCTTTGAGATCGTCAATATGTTCAATCCCCACGGAGAATCGCAGGAGATTATTGGTAATGCCTCGGGCAATACGTTCCGCTTCGGGAATATCCATATGCGTTTGTGTCGAAGGGTAAGTGATAAAACTCTCCGTCCCCCCTAAACTTTCTGCAAAAGTAATCAGCTTAATCGCTTTTAAGAACGGGGCAACCCACTCCTCTTTTTTCAAGCGGAAAGAAAGCATACCACTCTTGCCGGAATATAATACACTGTCGATTTCCGGCTGTTCCCGTAAGAATTGTGCAATTTCTGTTGCATTGGCTTGGTGGCGTTCCATGCGTAGGGCTAAGGTTTTCAAGCCACGAATGGCGAGGAAAGAATCAAAAGGCGAAAGCACTGCCCCCACGCCATTTTGTAAATAATAGAGCCGTTCGCACAGTGATTGCCCTTTTGCAACCACTAAGCCGGCAAGGACATCATTATGCCCCGAGAGGTATTTTGTCGCACTATGCACCACAATATCCGCGCCGTGTTCAATCGGGCGGAATAGTACCGGCGTGAGGAAAGTATTATCCACAATCACAAGTAAATTATGTTTTTTCGCAAGGGCGGAAATGGCTGCAACATCGCACTCTTCCATTAACGGATTAGACGGTGTTTCAATGAAAATCGCTTTGGTATTCGGGGTGATTGCCTGTTCAATAGCGTTTAAATCAGCGGTATTGACATAAACCGGTTTGAGGATGTGATTATTTTTATAACAAAAATCAAGCAAACGGTATGTTCCACCATAAACATCGGAGGAAACAAGCCATTCATCGGGGGCTTTAAAGAGCGACATAATCAGCTGGATCGCTGCCATGCCAGATGAAAGTGCAAAGCCTGCATCTCCACCCTCTAAATCGGCAATACCTTGCTCTAAGACAGCGCGGGTAGGGTTTTTCGTCCGCGTGTAATCAAAACCGGTGGATTCGCCTAAGCCATCACGCCCATAAGCGGTGGAGAGAATAATCGGCGTGGAAACTGCCCCTGTCCGAGGGTCACTACGATTGCCCATTTGAACAAGCGTTGTTTCAATATGGTTAAATGTTGTCATTCTTTTATCCTTTACAAATTAAGTGAAAAAATTGACCGCTTGTTGTTACAGATTATTCAGATCTAACACATCTGTCATATCAAATAAGCCGTTTTCTTGATGGGCAAGCCACTTCGCCGCACGCACAGCACCATTCGCGAAGGTCATTCGGCTAGAGGCTTTATGTGCAATCTCCACACGCTCCCCTTCATCCGCAAACCAAACGCTATGCTCCCCGACGACATCGCCGGCACGAATAGTCGCAAAACCGATCTCATCCCGTTGGCGTTCTCCTGTCATCCCTTCTCGCGCAAAGACGCCGTGGGTTTTTAAATCACGTCCAAGAGTTTTGGCAATATGCTCGCCCATCGAAAGTGCTGTCCCGGAAGGAGCATCCACTTTATGGCGGTGGTGGGCTTCAATGATTTCAATATCACAATAATCCCCCATCACTTTGGCGGCTTTTTCGAGGAGCTTAAACACAAGATTGACCCCTACACTATAATTAGAGGCAAAAACAATACCGATTTGCTCACTGGCTTGTTGAATCGCTTGCTTACCGGCATCATCAAAGCCGGTAGTGCCGATGATCATTTTTTTCTGATGAGCAACACAATAGGCTAAATGGGTCAGCGTGCCTTCGGGGCGAGTAAAATCAATCAGTACATCAAAATCGACCGCTTGCTCCGCAAGCATTTCACTCACCACCACGCCATTTGCACCTATGCCGGCTAATTCGCCAGCATCCGTACCAATTAAACTTGATCCTGCACGCTCAAACGCCGCCGTTAAGGCAACACCTTCGCTATTTTGTACCGCTTGAATAAGTTGGCGGCCCATTCGTCCGCCAGCACCGACTATTGCGACCTTTAATGTCATTTTTGCACCTCTAAAATAGTTATCATTCGATTAAAACGTCCATGATTTTACACGAATTGGCTGGCAAAATGTAAATTGAAAGTAAAAAAAAGCCCCTAGAAAGGGGCTACTCGGAAAGCAAATTTATGAATATGGTTGCTGAACACAACACTTGTTGTTTAGTGAACGTAAGATTACGTCAAGAATGTCTAGCAGACAACCCTTTTTTTCGAAAACAGGGCACTTTTTACAAAAAATGTGAAGTACTTCATATTTTTTAACCGTTTTTTGAACAAAAGACTATAACCGCCGTGCCTGCCAATAAGTTTTTGACCAATACGGCGAGTTGAGATCAGAGTAAATCACACCACCTTTGGTTGAAGCGTGCAAAAATTGCCCATTTTTTACATAAACGCCCACATGCTTACCATTCGGACCTCTACCTGTTTTAAAGAAAATCAAGTCGCCTGCTTGTAGCTCGCTTTTAGATACTTTACGCCCTTTAGTCGCTTGTTCAGTCGTAGTACGAGGCAAATTGATCCCAAAAAGATCACGGAAAGTAATCTGCATGAAACCGGAACAATCTACACCATGGCGACTTGTGCCTCCTAAGCGATAACGTGTCCCCTTCCAATCTCGTTGATGCTCAGTCAAGCTACTCACAGTGAAAATAGGATCATGAATATTACCTTGCTGAGTTTTATAAATTTTACTCACTGTAGGCTTTTTATTTGTCACATTTTTTGCACTTGAACTAGAACATCCAGCAAGTAGCAAACTAGTTGCAAAAAGGGCAACAAGCGCTGTTTTTTGATATATTTTTTGCAAAACTTTATCCTCCTAAAGCATACTGTGCTAAGCACAATATGCTTATCATCTTTTCAAATTAGGCTTTTACCGCGGCATTTTCAACACGCTCACGCAACTTCTGACCGGGTTTGAACACCACCACACGGCGGGCTGAAACGGCAATATCCTCCCCTGTTTTCGGGTTTCTCCCAGGACGAGCCTTTTTATCTCGAACGGAGAAATTGCCAAATCCTGAGAGTTTCACTTCTTCGCCTTTTTCAAGGCAGAGGCGAATCTCTTCAAAAAATTGCTCAACAAATTGCTTTGCCACTCGTTTATCTAACCCACATTGTTCAATGAGGTTCTCTGCGATTTCAAGTTTGGTAAGTGCCATAATGAATCCTTAATCTAATCTCTTAGATACGCATTAAAACGTTCTGCTAACGCATTTAACACAGTTTTAATCACTGCATTAATTTCATCTTCTTCGAGTGTTTTTTCAGTATCTTGAATGGTTAAGCTTAAGGCTAAACTTTTTTTACCGCTTTCAAGATTACTGCCTTGATACACATCAAAAAGATTTACATTCACCACTTTTTCGCCCCCGGCTTGACGGCAGAGGTTAATGATTTCCCCCGCAGGGACATCGCTTTCCACCACCACGGCAATATCCCGTTTGTTGGCTGGGAAGCGGGAGATCTCTTTCGCTTCTGGAATCACACGTTCTGCCACAGCTTCGGCTAGAATCTCAAAGGCAACAGGCTTGCCAGAAAGACCGAGTTTTTGCACAATTTTCGGGTGAATGGTCCCGATAAAGCCGATCTCTTTACCGTCTAAGAGAATTGCCGCAGACTGCCCCGGGTGTAATGCGGGGTAAGTTTTTGCCACAAATTCAAGCTGTTGGCGAGCTTTGGTTAGGGAGAATAGACGCTCTAAGTCGCCTTTTAAATCGAAGAAATCAACATTTTCAGCCTTTTGTTCCCAATGAACGGTATTTTTCTCCCCGGCGATAACGCCACCAAATACAGCTTCCTGACGGATACCATTTTCAGCTTGGCTATCTGGAATAAAACGTAATCCCCCTTCAAAAATCCGCACACGGCTTTGTTGACGATTTTGGTTATAGGCAACGGTTTGGAGTAATCCTGTGAGCAAAGAAACACGCATTGCGGACATTTCACTTGAAATGGGATTTGGTAGGATTAACGCCTCCTGCTCTGGGTGGAGCAAGGATTGAATTTTCGGATCAACGAAGCTATATGTAATTACTTCTTGGTAATCACTATCTACCAACGCAGTACGCACACGCAATGCTTCTAACAATTTTTCTGGCACGCCTTTCATATGTAAATGGGCAAGTGGCGCATGGTTTGGAATGCTGTTGTAGCCATAAATACGAGCCACTTCCTCAATAAGATCTTCTTCGATCTCAATATCAAAACGCCAGCTTGGGGATTGGATAGTCCAAACATCGTCACGGTATTCCGTGCCAAAGCCTAAGCGTTGGAAAATATTGGTTACCGTATCGGTATCAATATGATGACCGAGCAAACTATCTAACTTGCTACGGCGGAGTGTAACTGTATTTGATTTTGGTAAGAAGTTATGATTCACCGCTTCGACAATTTCGCCCGCTTCACCACCACAAATTTCGAGAAGAAGTGCTGTCGCACGTTCCATTGCTTGATGCGCTAATTGTGGATCAACCCCCCGTTCAAAACGGTGTGATGCATCGGTATGTAAGCCATATTGGCGAGCACGCCCCGTAATCGCAAGGGGAGCAAAGAACGCCGATTCCAAAATCACATCTTTGGTTTCGCGATTTACGCCACTGCCTTCGCCACCAAAAATCCCTGCCATTGCCAGAGGGCCATTTTGGTCAGCAATCAGGAGGGTATTGCTCTGTAATTTTGCGGTAGAACCGTCTAACAGCACTAACTCTTCCCCTTCTTTGGCATAACGCACTTGCACCGGTTGGGCAACTTTTGCCATATCAAAGGCGTGCATTGGCTGACCAAGTTCAAGGAGGCTAAGATTCGTAATATCGACAATCGGGTCAATGGAACGAATACCACAACGGCGTAACTTTTCCTGTAACCAGAGAGGCGAAGTCGCATTCACATTCACGCCTTTTACTACACGGAGTAAATAACGTGGGCAAGCGTCTGGTGCTTGTAAATCAATGGCGACTTTATCCGCGATCGTTGTTGGCACGGCTTCAATTTTCGGTGATTGTACTGCCATTTGGTTAATGACACCCACTTCACGGGCAATACCGGCGATATTTAAACAGTCCGCACGGTTTGGGGTTAAGCTAATCTCAATGGCTTTATCATCTAATTGCAGGTATTGGCGAAGATCCGTGCCGATCGGTGCGTCCGCAGGT
Source organism: Pasteurellaceae bacterium Macca (assembly GCA_023101485.1). Classification (GTDB taxonomy): domain Bacteria; phylum Pseudomonadota; class Gammaproteobacteria; order Enterobacterales; family Pasteurellaceae; genus LVZB01. The sequence goes on from LVZB01000030.1 coordinate 239,957, forward strand.
AATTCAATAATGCCGTCCTGCTCAACTTTAATCCCTAGTTCTTCAAAAGAGCAAAGCATGCCTTCTGACGGTTGCCCACGCAATTTTGTTTTCTTAATTTTGAAATTACCCGGTAATACCGCGCCATCCACTGCACAAGCGACTCGCAAACCTTGACGGCAATTTGATGCGCCACAAACAATATCTAGCAAGCGATCACCGCCGACATTCACTTTCGTCACGCGTAATTTATCCGCATCGGGGTGCTGACCACATTCGACCACTTCCCCAACCACAACGCCGGAGAAGTCACCGGCAACGGCTTCTACGCCATCTACTTCTAAACCTAACATGGTAATTTGGTCGCAAAGTTGCTCCGTACTAATGGCAGGATTCACCCACTCACGCAACCAAGATTCATTAAATTTCATTCTCTTATCCTTTCTTCTTGTAGGCGAAAGCCCACGCCAATCATGCAAATTTATTCAAAAATTCGACCGCTTGTTACTTAAACTGTTTTAAGAAACGGAGATCATTTTCAAAGAAAGCGCGTAAATCCGTCACATTGTAACGAAGCATAGTTAAACGCTCTACGCCCATCCCCACCGCAAAACCGGAATATTCATTCGGGTCAATCCCGACGTTCCGTAATACATTTGGATGCACCATGCCACAACCTAAGACTTCAAGCCATTTGCCATTTTTCCCCATGACATCCACTTCCGCCGAAGGCTCAGTGAAAGGGAAATAGGAAGGGCGGAAACGCACTTGTAAATCTTCTTCAAAGAAAGCGCGTAAGAAATCGTGTAAAAGCCCCTTTAATTCGGTGAAATTGGCTTTTTTATCAACATAAAGTAACTCGATTTGGTGGAACATTGGCGTGTGGGTTTGATCGTAATCGTTACGATACACCCGCCCCGGTGCCATAATGCGAATCGGTGGCTGCATTTTCTCCATTGTACGAATTTGAACCCCTGAGGTTTGCGTACGGAGCAAACGTTGCGCATCAAACCAGAAAGTATCGTGATCAGCACGCGCTGGGTGATGTGCAGGAATATTTAACGCATCAAAATTATAATAATCCGTTTCGATTTCAGGGCCTTTTTCTACGCTAAAACCAAGCTCGGAAAAGAATTTCACCACACGCTCAATAGTAATGGAAACAGGGTGCAAACCACCAAGCTCCGCTCTGCGCCCCGGTAAGCTCACATCAATACGCTCTGCGGCTAATTTTGCATTTAACTCTTCGGCTTCTAACTGCTCTTTTTTCGCATTTAACGCTTCTTGGGCTTGTTGTTTCGCTTCATTGATTTTCGCCCCCACAGCAGGACGCTCTTCTGCCGACACATCACGCAAGCCTTGCATTAACGCGGTAAAATGCCCTTTCTTGCCGAAATACTCGACACGCAGATTCTCTAAACTCGCCACATCTTTTGCCACCGCAATGGCTTCAAGTGCCTGAGCAACAATATTTTCTAGGTTTTGCATACCTATCCTCATCATAAAAATTAAAGGGGGAACTCGCCCATGGGCAAATATATTACACAATTTGACCGCTTGTTGACGCTCAAATTACAGCCTCTCCCACCAAGACAAAAAAGTGCCTAAATAATAATACTTCTCGCCGATCTTGTAAATTTAAAGATAGCAAATGGTTGGAGTAACTTATTGATTTTTAACATAAAGGCAAGGGGTAAAAAATAAAAGAAGGGGCTGACGTAGATTAGCGAGTATGCTAGTCTATGAAAATTAAGATAACCCATTGTAAATTAAAGAAATCTATACAGAAAAAACTTCTTGAATTTTTTGTGTTAGAAGTAACGGCTCGCTCAGCCGCAGATTTACTCGGCATTCAGTCCAATTCTGCCATCCTGTTTTACCGTAAAATCCGCGAGGTCATCAGCTATCATTTAGCCCTTGAAGTGGATGAGGTATTTGACGGACAAATTGAGTTGGATGAAAGCTATTTCGGTGGGCATCGCAAAGGAAAACGAGGGCGTGGTGCAGCAGGAAAAGTAGCTGTCTTTGGGATATTGAAACGACAAGGAAAAGTGTTTACTGTGGTCGTTAGTGATACGAAAACAACAACGCTCATGCCCGTTATAGCAAGGAAAATCAAGCCTGACAGCGGGGTTTATACGGACACTTATCGTAGTTATGATGCCCTTGATGTCAGTGAATTTCACCACGAGCGAATCAACCATTCAGAATTATTTACCGTGAAACAAAATCATATCAACGGCATTGAAAATTTTTGGAGTCAAGCTAAACGGATACGCCGAAAATATAATGGAATTGACCGAAAAAGTTTCCCTTTATTCTTGAAGGAATGTGAATTTCGGTTTAACTTTGGGACACCAAAAGAGCAACTTAAAATGCTGAGAAAATGGTGTAAAATTTAGGGCTAATCTACGTCAGCCCCTACATTTATTAACGAACCTAACTTATATCGCTTAATCATAAAATCTCGCAAGCCAGAAGCTGAACCCTTTGAAGCGTGGGTATTTGAAGAAGTATTACCGCAAATTCGTAAAACAGGACGCTATCAAGCCGAGCAAATCGCCCTACCCGACCCAGAGCCAAAATACAGCCGAGAACTAACCGAACGCCAATGGCTAAAACTCGTCAGTCTCTGGTTCGCCTGTTACAACAATCTTGAACTACTCGGCAAAATCTACAAACCCCTTGAAGCTCTCGGTTCACCCTACGGCGTAACTGCTTACACCCACGCTACCGAGTACCAAACTACGCTCGGAGCATTGCAACGCCTACTCGTGCCATTGCTTGCAGAGTTTGATGTCGATCCACGACAAGAAGCCCACTACTACCGAGCCTTACGCACTCTCAGAGAATACCAACCCAAAGGCTTAGGGGCAATCGTCCGCATCTAATTGCAAAAAATTCACCCAATCCGACCGCTTGCAACCCTATTTTGTGATAGGCAAGTGCGCAATCCGCTTCTCAAAATTCACATTTTCCCACGTTAGCCCGCAAATCTCCCCCGCTCGCATTGCCGTTTCAATCGCAAATAACATCGCGGCGGCAACTCTTGCCCTCGTTGTGTCCAACCCAACCCGATACCCACTCACATACAAAATAGCCTCAATATCCTCATCAGAATAGCGTTGCGTTCGTGCTTTTGAATTTGATGGTTTTTGCAAACCGATCATCGGATTTTTCTGGATATAGCCCCAACGTTCCAACGCAATCTTGAAAATATTACCGATAGTTGCCAACTCACGTCTAACGCTTGCCTCCTGCACACTTTCTAAACGTCCTTTGATCCAACGCTCCAAATCTTCCGTCTCAATATCTACAATAAATTTATCGGCAATATCATCTCGTAACAGTCGTCTCAGCCGAGCTTCTTCATTCTTTGCTCCACGTTTTGTCGGCGTAACCTCCTCAATATATCGCTCAATAACTACGGAAAATAGGGTGTCGGGCTGTAGCCCTCGACTTTGTAGGTCTAACGTATTTTCAATATCCGCAGCCCAAATTGCTGCTTCATTTTTAGTTTTGAAAGTAGAGGATTTATAAAATCCATTCTTTCTGACTTCTACTAAATAAGATGATCCACGTTTACGAATTGATGCCATAATTCTGCCTTTTTCGGTGTAAATTTTGCCGTTTTTGTCGTAAATTTGTCGTAACGACAGACTAAATATACCTAAAAATGCCTAAAAAATGCAAGAGAATTGTAAAAACATACAGTATTAGAGAAAGAAAGGAATTCAATACAAAGCCTTGTGGCACAAGGGTTTACACAAACAAAAAACGCTAACCTTTCGATTAGCGTTTCGTTTTATTGGTGCCTGGGCGAGACTAGAACTGAAATATAACAATTTGATTTTATTATTTATTTTTTAATATCTTTTTATTTTGGTTACTATTCTGGTTACTAAAATCGGCGAAAGGATGAGATAAGCAAGAAAATTATTTAAGTGCTCTGATTATACTCTCCCCTTCTGATAAAATAAAAAATTCTGCGAAAGAAAAACTTTTTGAGAAATTGTCTCACTTTTTACACTTCTCACTGTTTTAGCGATTAACTCATTGAATAATAAGGCATTTTTAACAAGTGAAAAGTTTTTGAGAAGTGGGGTAATTTTCCACTTCTTTCCACTTTTGGCGATAATTTAGACAAAAATAAAGCCTAGCTGCTACGCTAGGCTTGGTGATTTAGCTATCCCAATCTTTCAGACTGTGATCGAGGTTAATGTAGTAGATATTTGTCAAGGTTAAGCCGTCTTTGAGCCGTGTTAGTAACCTGTTTTTACTGCCTCGCTCTTTTATAGCATACTCGAATGCCAGTCTAAAACGGTTACGTTGCAATGGGTTGATAATGCCCATTCGCTCGCAGTAATACAAATATGCAGAATGTAACGCTGTGCGGTGTGCTTGGGGTTTTCGGCTACTGCCAAGAGTTAATCCGTTGATAATTTCACGCGCTTCAAAATGCTTCGCAAACTGCAATATGTGATCCGTTTCTTCCTTGACTTCGAGGGCTTCTTCACTGGTTTTCTGTTCTTCTAGCAAGGCTTTCGCTGTCATCGGTTCAGGGAAAGCATCAAGCAATAGTCGAACAATACCACCCGCTTCTTGCTCCAATTTATCTTTTAAATGGTAGTCTTTTTCGCTCTCGCTTACTACCTTGTTAAACTGGAAAATCACCCGTCTGCGTGATGTACCGCCTTTTTGCTCCTTAAATATGATGGGACTATTGCCAGTAATCAGGAAAACGGCTTTTACTACGTCTTTGAATGCCCCCTTATACAATGGGCGAAAGCTGATTGCATCGCCACCAGTAATTGATCTCAATATACCACCATCACTGATATAGCTTTCCTGGTCGGGTGAATAGCACAATGTCTTATCAATTAAACCACATCGCATTGTCGGACTTTCTAAGTCTTTCAGGCTGAATGCTGCCGTGTTTTCTTCACCACCAGCCAAGATTTTAGCTAGATGATTGAAGATACTTTTACCTGTTCCACCTTCGCCTGTAATCTCTAAAAATAACTGCCATTCATAGCGATTCGTCAATATCATATACAACGCCGCCAAAATCCGATCACGCTTTTCTGCTTTACCGTCACTAACCCAATTTAGCCATTTGTCAAAATTAGGTGTGGGCGTTTGGCTTGAAAAGTAATCTATATTAATGAGCGACGTTAAAAAATGCTCTTTGGCGTGTGGCATAAATTCGCCCGTTTGCTTGTGTAAAATGCCATTGGCAAAGGCAAGCAAATTTGGATCACGTTTTCCCATTCGCTCCGCTTCATATTTGAATAAGCTCAACATTTTTTCAATGCGATTCGCATTATATTTTGTAATGCCATTTTCAAGAAAGAAATTGCGGATTAGTCGCCCCATTGCCACATCTTCCACCGCTTCCCATTTTTGCCCTGTGTAATGGTAAAGGGTTTCTAATTGCTCGTGGTAATAGATTGGCTTATTGTGCCATTCCATAAATGCAGCAAGTTTTTCATTATCGCCCATTGTCTCAAACAGTTTTACAAATTCGGCTTTGCGTTGTTCAGGCGTTTTACTGACTTCCGCCACCAACTGTGCTATTTGTTGTGAATCAGGGTCGAATCTTAATCGCCGAATGTAGTCGCTTAAATCTTCAAGTAGTTGCCCTGCTTCATCATACATTATCACCGTGCCAGCTTCGGTTTGGCTCGCTATTTGGTTGCATAAAATAGTAATACTGTTTTCCGATAATGGTTCGGCATTATTGCAACGATAAATCGAGATATATCGCGCTGTTGGCGGTGCGACTTGATAAGCGGTGAGTTCCGTCAATTCATCTACATCAAGCACAATCGGAGGGGTAAATCCCCCTGTTGGCAAAACTTGATTTAAGTCAATTTCTGTCCGTGAACGCTCCGATTGTGGTGATTTAGCAAAATCCCACGCTTGCGAACCAATGAAAATTTTACATTCTGTTGCACTTTTCGGCTGTTTTTTCAGATTAGGGGCTTTTTTGAGTTTAATGTTTTGTGCCATTTTCTCCCCCTGTTACTGTCGTTTCTACTCCCAAAGCAAATAGAATTTGGTTGATGATATTCGCAAGCTGCTTCACTAAGAAAAAACTTGCAGTGCAATCGAATAAATTTTGCTGAATTTCTTCGTTAGTGAACATTGTCGCTAATTCGGCTTCATCTTTTGTTGGTGGTATTGGCATTTGTTTGAGTAGCACATCATTGATTGCTTGGAGTTCAGCCACCATTCTCAACGCTGAATTAGGTTTAATGATGGCAATGCTTGCCAAGTTTTCCGCCAATTCTTCAAATACCGCCGCAGAATAAGGGAATGTTGGGTTATTTGTACCGTTGGCGACATTGTCATAATGAATTGCAATGGCTTCTTGTTCTGTTTCGTTGAAATTGCCCCAGTCGATTTTGTTGTTTTCATCAGCCATTATTTCCCCCTTCTAATAATTTCTCGGCTTGATTGATGAAATGATTGAGCTTCTCGGCTTTATGGGCCAGCACGTCTAAATAGGCTTCTTGCTCCTCTAAATGCCACTGTAAAACGCTAATTGCGCATTTAAAGACTTCACCCGTGTAAGCCGTTGGATTATCCGCCATCATCGCCAACTGGGATTTCATTCGGGCTTGGTCGTGCAGTAATCGGCTAATCATTGTCGGGTTGATTTTTAACCGGTGCATTGGGCTAGACATTTTCACCCCCTTTTATCGCTTTACGATATTGTGTAACGGCTTCGGAAAGCTCTTCGTATTTGACTTTACTGCTAGTCAGTAAGTCGCTAATCGTCCATAGCATACCGCCAACAATTTCAATGCTTGGAGTAAAGTTTTGGCTGTTGTTTTCGCATAAATCTACGCTTAAATATTCAATTAGAGCGGAAGCTTGGCTGATTTTGGCGTGTAACTCATCGCTGGCATCAAGGTAGTTTGAAAGCGCTTGTTCAGCTGTTAAATTACGCATCTTTTCCCCCTTTGCTAAGGCTATCCATTAAGTCTTGAACACGCTCCAAACCATTGAATAAATCAAGGCTGATTCTTTTTAGAGCAAGGTTGAGCGAACCTTGATTGAGTGATACAAATTCATTATCAGGATCCACACTCGCCAAGCATTCAATCATTGTGCCTAAGCTGTAAAGCGTGTCCATTTCTTGTTTTAATTTGTCTTGTAGATTTGGGATTGAGTGGGAATTACGCATCACTTCTGCCCTCCATTGCTGAATTGAACACAATAGGGCAGGCAAGGCATAAGCCGGTGGTGATAGGGTGTTTCATTGTGGATTTCTCGTAACTGTGTTTAGTAAATGATTTGCCGACCTGTAATAGGTGTGGCAAGGCTTCAACTACCGCAGTTACACGGCTCGCCTTATTCGTGCGGATATGCTCCACCTTATTTCGACGTATAGACCTTGCCACAAATTCGGCTTTACCTCGATTGAGTAGATCAAGGGCAGGAATTTGAGGTACAAAAAATCCGCAAGTCTGACGGGTGCGGTAGCCGGTAACTGTTGTAGTATTGTTGCAATTAGTGGTTGCAACGGTATGAATGCTACAAGCTACGGCTAAGTTTGACAAGCTGTAATTTTGTTCAGTATATGAAAATGAATTACGCATAAATCCCCCCTTGGCTCGCTAAACAAGCGGTCTGATTTTGGGAACATTTTGCACTCGGCAAGCGTTTGATAAATAGCGGGGGCTGGCTTGGGTTGAATGCCTGTAATTTGCTTTTGGCTTCGGTGAAATTGCGGGCGTAAAAAGTAATATTAAGGCGTTTTTCGCCTTGCTGGGTGAGATAGGTGTAAAGCATTTTGCGTAACTCCACTGGATAATTTTCGAGAGTTACCGCTAAATTTTCGACGATTTGGGCGGTAACGTGTAACGGGGTCGAAAACTGCAACCAGTGGAACGCAGCAAAGGGCGAACCTTTCCCGTTACACGCTACCATTGAGAGAAGTTTAACCAATCCAATATTGGATGGGTTAGTTTCTTTGGGTGTGCGTGTGCTACGAATAAAAAAACACGCTGGGGGCGTGCTATTCGCCGTTGATAAATCATTCGAGTTTCGAGGCTCGGCAATCGATTTTGCGACTGCGGTGCAAAATTTAGGGAAAATCCGACCGCTTGTCAAGGCGTTGATGTTCAGCAAGTTTGCCGAAATGTGTAGGATATTCGCTAATAGGTGGCGATTTGTTGGTAAGTTGTGGCTATTTTCGGTAAAATAGTGCAGTAAAAATTTTTTCATCTTTTTGATTCCTTCGCCCTTTCGTATTGTTGAAAGGGCTTTTTGTTGGGGGCACTCCCGAAAAATCGGGAGAGGTTTGCAGGGTTAAGCCTGTTGGCGTAAAACATAAAGGGCGGATTGCTCTAATTTGATTTTGCGTTCGGAGTAAGGCATTCCTAGCTTAATCATTACGGCGTTTTCTGTGGTTAATTCATCAAGCAATTTCAATGTGTTTTCACTTAAATGCTGGCGAATATCGTCATCATCGGGGTAACCGTTTTCTGATAGCCATTGCTTGCCCGTTTGCCCTAGTGCTACTCGATAAATTAAATTGTTCTCTTGGCTGTAAGCGTATTTATTGAGCTTGCCCGTCTGGTCTTGGCGGTATTTAATCGCATCATTTAAACGGCGTTGGTCATGTTTAATCTGCTCCCGTGCATCAATCCAATCTCTCATTTTGTTAAATTGTTTAATGTACGCTTCTTTAAATTCCGCCGCCTTTTTGCCTCGAAAGCCCATTACGAGAAAGGTAAAGCCGTCTTGAGTCATTCTGACCATTGGCTGGCGTTTGTTCTGTTCATTGAGGTAATAGGACTGCTGAAAATTCAGCCGTCTAAATTCAGTTGAGCAATCTAAATTTTCAATCGCTTGTAAAATGTTCTTATGCTGTTTGCCGAATACCTCCGCCACTTTTCGGCTATCAGTCATTGCCGTTAATTCTTGGCGAAATAGGTGAGCAATAACAGCTTGATGTTCAATCATTGAGTTAATCATTGTTACCCCCTGATCCATTTCGCTCCGCTTCTTTACCCATCATCCATTGGCGAATTTCAGATAGATTCCAACGAATATGATTGCGAGAAAGGCGAATCGGCTGTGGGAAGGTTTTATCCTCTTGCATCATCGTGTAAAGTTTGGTGCGTTTAATGCCAATCATCGTCATCACATCTTGGGTCGCACCCCATACGGCTTCTGCACCGCTTGGCTTATTGATTGCAGTCATCTTTACCCTCCTGTTGCACGGCATTGACTTCTCTGACTACGCCTTTAAATTGCCCAATCAGAAAATCAATGGCGTGATTTAAAGCTGGGTTCTGTTCGCTTTTACCTTGCTTTAACGCCTCAGCTAAGGCTTGGCATTCTGCGGCTAACTGTTTTTTTAGGTGGAAATGCGCTGGGTTATGTTCAAAGCAATTTGCTACGCTATCCCGGACCAACCAAAATTGACGGCGTAATTGTGGAAAATTAGGCAGAATTTCGACCGCTTGCACAGAAGATTCCGCCGGCTTATGTAACACTGCGGTGAGCTGTTTTTTCTGCGTAGGGCGTGGTTTTTGATTCAACGCTTTACTTGGTGATGCTTGTTCAGGTTTCGTTTTTGCTTTGTGGTTAGCCTTCCATTCTTGGAGGGCTTGTTTTGGGTTGGTAGGTTTCATTTATCGCTCCCGTTCGTTAAGGTTTAAGGTTTGTTGTAACTTTTCGGGGGGATATTTAAAGGGAATTTTGAAAGGCTGAAAAACGCATAAGCTACTTATAAAAGTACAAAAGCAACTTTTCATAGTGAATAAGTTGCTTTTGATCATAGCTTTAACTATTTAGCCGGTTGATGTGGTCTAATCCAGCGGATTATAGTTTGGATGCTTTGTGATAAATCTAATTTATCTTTAAGTTGGTAAGCCATATTTTCTTGACTGATTGTTGGGTCTTTTCCCCATATATCTTTTGCATATTCTTCCGCTTTCAGTTGTTCGGGCTTTTTTCTTTTAGGTTTTTTAGCTTTTATACTTCTTTCTATCGTTGGTAATTCATCAGAAATATAAACCATTCTGTTTATCTGTGACCTTATCATCATATTCAAATTGATTTCAATTAAAGGGGTTAATAAAAATTCTAGATTTTTTAGTGCATTGATTTCATCTGTAATATCATCATTAGCAATAGCCTTTACATTGAGCATATTTAAAATTTTCGAATAGATATCAACACTTTGCCTTAGATTGTTTATTGTTTCATCTAAAATCTCAATGATATACTCTTTGTTAATTGGATTCTTATTTTCTTCTATTTGTTTTTTCGCAATTTCTATCAATTTATTTTTATCTGAATATGCTTCATCAAATATTTCCGATAATGAACTTAATGTTTTTTTAAATTTATCCATAATACCCCTTCATATATTATTTTAATTGCCCTTATGGTAGGAATACGCCAGCTAGTAAGGGTCTAGTTTTCGGTGATCAGCCTAGGCGTATTTATTCGGTTATTTGAATTTGATGTTTATGTTAATATCAAAAAGGTCTTTCGTTTCCCCGTCCTTATTTATCCAACTTACTTTACCTGTGCCTGTGACGCTGATTTCATCATCGTCATCAATATCAACATCATTTTCAGGTATATAGCGTAACTTCTCTTGAATAGATGGACGTTTTAACTCTTTCTCAATCCATTTATTCAGTTTTTCATTTTCCATAGCTTGCTCCATTTTAAATTAGGCTAGCAGTGCAGAATATAGCGAATGCAATCGCTTTCGGTGGTTGTAATTTGCTGTTCGTAACTTATCATTTTAGGGCGTTTTAGTCGCTTGTCAAATAAGCGGGAATATCGTTATTTTTTCATCTCTGCTTCAAAAGTTTGCGCAACAACTTTCAAGGCTTTTGCCTTTGCTGCATTAGCACCTTTCTGCATAAAATGTCGTCCTCTCATCTTGCTTGTACCTTGATCAACCATAAACCAATAGAAAGGGTCGGTGCGGTCTCGGGTATTTTCTCCAACTCTCGCCATTCGCTTCTTACCCGCTCTTTTAATGCGAATAATCGTGATGCCTTTCAACTCATTTTTGCTAACTTTGGTGGTATGACGTAGGTTATTTTTAACCGTGCCTTTTTGTCTGAAATTCGTGCTTGAACCTAATACTGGAATGTGCGGTTTCATGATTCTTTTGGCTTCTTTTGCGCCTGCATTAAGTGATGTTCGGATTGCCTTTTTCGCTTTCTTTTCAAGCTCTTTTTGCATTTTTCGCATATTTGCTTCAATCTGTTTTAGTCCTGTAATAGTCGCTGCCATTTGCTTTTCTCCTATAAATCAATGCCGGTAAATGTGGCAAGTTGTTGTTTGTAGTCATCGCTCATTTCAAAGGCAAGATCGCCATATTCAAGCTGATAAGTGCCGAGAGCCATTAAAAAAGCGACTGCGGGGTCAATTTTATTGGCTGATTTCTTTTTGTTTGGTTTGATGTTGGCATTGGCATCGCTTTCCATCACCACATTTGACAACGCCCACGATAAAACGGGGTCGCCGTTATGCTCTATCATTTGTCGGTTGATTAGCACTTCCGCAGATTTGGCGACGGGGCTATAACGTTGATACGTTTGCGGGAATGGTTCAACCTCTAAGCCGTAGCCTTGTAACTGGGTTCTAAGGTGAGTGGCATTCCAGACGTCAAAGCCAATCATCTTGATCTCAAAGGTTTCGGCATCCTTGAAAATATCATCTCGGATGCGGTCGTAATCAATACAATCCCCCTTAGTTACGCGTAGCCAGCCCATACGTTCCCAGTTGCGATAAATGGCTCGGTTTTTGTTGGCCACGTTTTGCAGTTGGTATTCGGGAATGTAATGGCGTGTCAGCAATCGGACTTTATTCCCCTGCGGAAAGGCGTAGCATAGGCTGGTAATGTCGTTAGTTGAGGATAAATCAAGCCCCATATAGCACGCTTGCCCTTGTAATTCTTGCTCGTGATATTGACGCTCACACTGTTTCCAGTTGCCTTCCCCTAGCCACGGGGTCGCACCATTGCACCACACATTAAAGCGTTTGGTGAGCATTTCCACCCATTCAGACGGAATGCCACGGGCTTTGGTTATGGTGTTCTCAAAATCTTTGTAAGGAATGGATTTGCCGATATTGGGGTTTGCTTTGATCCAGTTGTTCGGGTCATCCACCTCGTTTTCGTCATCAAGCTCATAAATCAGAATGAAGATAGATTCGTTCTTTTCCGTGCCGTCTAGGATTTGGCAGCAGTAATCATAATGCTGTTTGCAGGCTGAAATAGTGTTACTGCCGGCGGTGGTAATGGCAAAGAGTAGTCCTTCGGGCCGCGCGCCTTGCCCCAATTCTAAGGCGGAATAAACCGAATTATCGGGGTGTAGGTGGTATTCATCGACAATAGCAAGGCTTGGGTTTGTGCCTTCAATGGTGGAAGATTTCGCCGCAAGCGGTCGCATTAGGCTGTTTTTTTGCGTGAATAGCATCTTGTGTTGCTGAATAGTGAGCCGACTGCGTAGGGGCTTGGATAAGGTCGCCATTTTCTTGGCATCATCAAAGACGATTCGGGCTTGATCACGACTGACGGCAGCAGTGTAAATATCTTGCTGACCTTGTTCCATCACCAAAAACCAATTCGCTAAAATCGCCGCAATGGTGCTTTTGGCATTCTTCCTAGCGACTTGCACATAGGCAGAACGATATTTCCGCAAGCCATTTTCACAGTATTTAAAGCCTAAAATATTGGCAAAGAGAAAGATTTGCCAGTCGGATAGCTCAATCGGCTTGCTATAAAGATGCCCTTTTACATGGGGGCAAAGGCGTGAGAATTTGATAAATCGCTCAACGGTTGCCACATCGAACACATAAGCGGGGTTTTCAAGGTCATTATAGTAACGCTCAACCGCTTGCTTAATGCGCTTACAGGCGTTGATTTCACCACTTCTCACGCTTTCCGCATAGGTGTGCCACGGTTGCATTTTAGCCCGCCATAATGTTGTCGAGTTCGTCTGCTTCCTCCGTATCAATCGGGGTCTTTCTACGGCTAACAGGATCAAAGCCCAGCAAAGACGACATTTTGATGATGATTTTCTCGGCTTCACTTTTGGCTGTTAGCGCTGGATTACGCGCTTCTGTGCCTTGGGTGTTGGTAATGCTAAAACCACGCTCTGCAATGTTTTGAACCGCTTGGCGATAAAGGGAATAATTCACGCAATAAAGCTCTAAGTTGGTGTAGTCTTCGCTGGTAATATCGCCACGCTCGGCTAATACTTTGATTTTGCTTTGCCACTGACTTTTTGCGATTTCGTCTAAATAATCAGGGGCTTTGGGGAGTTTCTTTTTTGTCATTGGTTTTCTCTTTCGGTTGGTTTCTAACTATATTTTCTAAAAAATTGCCGTGCGTAAAAATTGAGTTGGGGGGGCGGTTCTTAGCGGTTAGGCTTTTCTTTCCAAAACTCCCCCACCTCTGTTTATTTTTCAATCTCCTGATTTTTCGGGAGATTAACTCATTGATTTATAAGTGAAATTTAGATTTAGACTTTGAACGTTACTTCTTCGCACCATAACCACGTTTATCAATCTCTCGTGTCTTGTAGCTGTGACAATCTCGACAAAGGGATTGATGATTGCTCTCAACCCAAAATAGCGGATCGGCTTGTCCATTCTCTACGGGCTTGATATGGTCTATCACTGTTGCGGGTGTGTAGATACCCTTATCTAAGCACATCACACATAAGGGATGATGGGCTAAATAACCTTGACGGTATTTGCTCCACCTATGGTCATAACCTCGCTTACTGGCACTGATTCGAGTATCCTTTGGCTTATGCTCATCACATCTGCCAGACTTCACACGGTTTCTGCAACCTGGAAAGGTGCAACGTCTTAATGGGTGATTTGGCATTGGTTATCTCTAATAAATCGCTAGGTTACGGTAAGGATTCCATAACGCTTTAATCGTCATTGGCACTTCATAAAGCTGAACATCACTCACGCTTTCACGGTTAGCATAAAGATGACCAATAAACATTAAGCACCCCACTTTAATCCCTTGGGTAAAGCGGACTGTGGTATCGCTATGTTCATCACCCCACACTTTGCCGATATGATTGCTTGCCGCTTCCAGTGTTGCATCGGCATAGACTTCTAAGAGTTCATCATCTAAATCATGTTCAATGCGTAAGTGGGCTTTGATTTCCTCTAACGTTATTCTTGGTTTAGCCATTATGTGCTTCTCCTTCTTTACACATCAGTTGCAATTCTTCGTGGCGTTCTTTGCTATCAATGACGGAATAAATATCTAAAAACTGATCACCGTATTTCACTCGCATTTTGCGATTAACAGTTAAGCCTGGTTGGTATCGGATGCGAACCCTTGTAATGTTCTCACCCATCTGAAATGGACCACTGAAATATTCCCGTCCTTGTAAAGGCTCAATGCTGGCTCGAACAGTCTTTACATCCTCCCACTGAAAACGAGAGAGAGAACCGCTATTAACTGTTTTTCCCTTCTCATTTAGCTTTGGCTTAGCAATCTGTTGCAACGTGATCACCTTATCGAATTTCCCAGCCCTAACCATCCTTGCCATTTTCTGCCCCTTTCTTCACTTCAACAGTCTGCTTCCAGGCTTGACTAAACTCATCACCGCCGGCATAAGGCAATAATCCCTCACGCTTTCTCGCTTCATTCGGGCTTAAAATCCCACATTTGATAGCGGTGTCATAGCTACTGAATCGGTCTTGCTGATTGGTGCGTAATAAGTCGCTTGTATCAAATTCAATCACATAACGCTTACGGCTTTTGCTGGTGAGATCAATCATCAACGCATCTTTGAGTTGTTGCTCAAAATTGACTAAATGTGGCCGTAATGTTTGCCCTAAAAATGCCCGACTGGCTTCACTAAAATTCGCATAGCTGGAATGGGAATAATCTTGCAGGAAGATAGGGCTAATATTGAAAATGCGGGCAATATCTTCAATAGTGAATTTTCGGCTAGCTAACCACTCGGCATCTTGATTACTCATCCCTAACTGCTTGTAATCCATTCCACCTTCAAGAATTGGTGTCTTACCCGCGTTCTTTGCCCCTTGATAACGCTCTAAGGCTTGCATCGCTTTTTGCCCTTTGGCTTGGTCGAACCATTCAGGCGACGTTACAATGCCCCCAGCCATTAGCCCGTTTTTCATCACGCTGGCACCGTGCCGTTGTTGAGCCATTCCAAGCCCCACGGCTTCACGACAGACGGCAATCGGTGATCGCCCCATAAAGCCATCATTTGAAGCGTGGCGTAAATGCAATACTTCATCTTGCAAGTAAGTGTGGAGCTTGCCGTTTAAATCCATGATCTGATAAATATAATCACCGGCATAGGTGCGTTGTGCATTCACGGCATAAGGCGGGTATGGAATCAGGCTTTCAGCTTGCCCTTGTGCATTCCAACCAATCACCGCATAAGCATTGCCATTAAGCAAAACGTGGCGCATCATCACTTCTTTAAATTGATAAGGCGTTTGGTTTCGGTTCGGCATTTCATTGAGTAGATACTCTACGGAATGATTTTCTACCCTTTTACGCCCCTCGGCATTCACCTCAAAGAGATAGCACGGCATACTGGCAACTGCTTGGGCAATTACATTGACGGCATTTAATACGGCGGGCAAAGCTTCTGCCGTGTAAGGGCTAACAAATTCCCCCGCGCCGGTATTGCTTGCACCCATTGCAGCAAAAACATCCTCAATCGTCAGGCTCCGGGTTTCCGCCTTTTTCTTGAATAATCCGAACATCTACGCCCCCATTGCTTGCAACCATTTACGGCGATTGTCATCTTGCCAGTGGGCAAAGTTTTCTCCTTTTGCGACCGCTTGTGAGCGCTTTAATACTTCAAGGCTTGAATCAGGATAAGCGGGAATGCTTGTTACCGTGATCTCAATCAACTCCGCTTGCTCAACAGTGCGTAAATTCGGCTCTACGTTAAAATCCCAACTGTTTTTCAACGTGCGAAAGCCAAAACTCATCCCTTGAATATCCCCACGCTCAACACTCACCAATAAATCACGCCCTAATTGCGTATCCGGTGGCATAAGTTCAAAGCGTAAGCCAATGGCATCTTCTTCAAGCTTTAATGTGCCACTTGATGTTCGCCCTAGCAGTTTTGTGTGGTCGTGTTCAAATAGCGCTCGCACATCCTGTCCGCTGGCTAAACTCTGCTGAAACGCATTCGGGGCAAATTGCTCAATATATTCCCCCCATAGCACTTCGCTGTTTCTGTTCCATTGCACCACATAGCCCACTAGCTTTTTGCTTTCGCTATCGGTTTCTAAGGTGGTGGAACGGATCTCAATATCTTTTTTCATCATCAGCCCTCTTTGGCAAAAAAGGGGCAAAATGCCCCCCCTTTTATTCGGTTGAAATACTACTTACCTTCTAACACTTTAATTGCGTTGGAATCCACCACGCCACCGCCAAGATATTTATCAGTATGAACCTTATAAAAACCTGGCTCGGTAATCGCATCTGGTTTCGTGCGTGTGCCAGTTTCGTGATCGGCAATGGTATAGCCACGTTTGAAATCGCCCACCGCAAGGAAAGGTTGATTTGCACCAACATCTGGCATCGTTTCAAGATAATAAACCGGTAAGCCTAAAAGGGTTGCTGGGCTACCGACTTGTAGTCCATCACGCCAAATATAATCACCGTTACCATTTTTGAGTTTCTGCAATGTGCCAGCTGTTTGTGAGTTCATCACCCATACGGCATTTTTGCGATATTTGCTTTTTAGGGTGAATAACAAATCAATCAAAGTGTCCGCCGTCAATTTCGCAACCGGCACTTCCATTTTTTGCAGGGTGCCGAATGCACGGGTTTTATCTTTATCAGCAGAGCGAGGGTAGGTTAAAAAGCCTTTTGCTTGTTTTGTACCTGTGCCATTGGTTAAGGTCGATTCTTCGGTTTCCGTAAAGGTGTCTGCAATTTCATCTGTCAGCCAGCCTAAAATATCCACGCCACCAAAATCTAAAATCTCTTGGGTCGTTTTCGGATAAGCGTAAATGTTGTGAAGTGTAATCGTCACTTCATTTAATGTTGGCGTGCCTGTTTCTGTACGCTTTTCCTCTTCACCAATATGGCTAACGGCTGCACCACCATTTGAAACGAGTTTTTTATACTCTTTTGCGCCAAGCGGTAAGCGTACTACATTACAAATTGAACGCATTACACTGTCATCTGAAAGGCGTTTCATCACATCACGATCAAGCTGTGGAATAACCGAATAGCCACCATCTGCCCCGTTATTCGTATTTGTCGCCAATGAACGTAATTCACCCGTTTTAATCCAATGGCGCAATTCATCATTGCTCACGTCTTTACTCGCTGTTTCTGACCCCGCACCGGCTTGATTACGTTGCTCATCCGTTAGTGCTTCATAACGAGCAATCTCTTTCTCTAAGCTGCCAACTTGACTGCGTAATTCATCAAATTTCGCCCCTTCGGCTTCGGTAGTGGAACGTTGCTCTTTATCTGCGGTTTCCATAATGGCGCGCATTTCTGCTTGAATTTGTGTCTTTTGCTGGCGTAGTTCTAATAATTTCTTAAACATATAAAAATCCTTTGGTTAAATGAAAAAAGAGATACGGTAATTTAAAGTAGCGGTCACCCAAGCTGAATCATTCGGATCATAGTCATAACTGTATTTTGATAGCTCACACTCATCCACAGTATTTAGTTGTGCAGTTCCTATCAACATACCAATCGCTTTTGCGACCTCGTCTAATTCCGCTTCTGATGCCTCTAATGGCAAATAAATCCCAATTTTTAAATCTGCTAGGCAATCACTATGACATACCGTTTCGGGAGAGAATTCCGCATCATCAATATAAACAGCAATAGCTGGCAACTGCTCGCTAGTATCAGTAAAGGTTGCTCGTCCATTATGAATATATTTAATTCCTTCCAGTCGGTTATTTAATACAGAAATAACCTCTTCCCGAATGGCATTAAGTAAAATCATTCTGCGTTTCCTTTTGGTTAAAAAAACAAATATCTTCACAATATATAGCCTTTTAACTGGTTGTAAATACAGCACCTTTCACTTGAACAGCTACGCAAGAAAACAACAGCAAAATTTACAAAACTTTTTATAGCAAGAATGTTGGCAAGTTTAATGGCTAGCACTGAATAATTATTTTTACACTTTTTCACTTGCTATCCACTTCATCTTTTTTCTTTATATATCAATTATTTATTTCTTTTATAAGTAGAAAAGTGAGAAAGTGAGTAATATATAAAAGGAAATTTTTATAGAAAAGAAAGGTATAAAAAAGCCCCATGAATACGGGGCTAGAAGATTATAAGTTGAGCTGCATTCCGCATTGTTCGCAGTAATCTCCTATCATCTGCATTACGGGCTTGCGTTCTTCTAGGTAGTCATAGCGGTTATAGGTATTCTCTAAATCATCTCCTCCTGCCAATAGGTGTGATAGTACGGTTTCCGATACATTGCGATCTACCTTTTGAGATGCTAAAAAGGTTTTAATAAATGCCCGTATGCCGTGACCTGTTAAGCGATCTTTATAGCCATTTCGTTTCAAGGCAGTGTTTACCGTTGCTTTGCTCATTGGCTTGTCGGTGTCATTTCTGCCTGTGAACACATAGCTATATTTCCCATTTAAGGATTTCATCAAGACTAGTAATTGCAATGCTTGGGAGGACAACGGCACAGTATGCGGACGTTTCTTGTCTGCTTGCCCTTTCATTCTCTCCTTTGGGATATGCCACAATCTCTCGCTAAAATCTATTTCTGCCCATTGGGCATTTACTGCTTCGTTAGGGCGTAAGGCGGTGAGAAAGCTCCAACAAATTAAAAGGTAGGTTTGACTGGATAATTTGGCATTATTCAGATCATTAAATAATTGTGCCAACTCATCAATTTTAATTGTTGGGTTAGGTTTGGATGGTTTCAAATGAAAACTTTTTACAGCTAAATGGCAGTTATGACTTTCTATAACGCCCTTGGTGATAGCGTGATCCATAATCGCCGTAACAAGTTGATGCAGTTTTTTCAATGTGTTACTACGGTCTGAAACTTTATCATAAACATCAACCAATAGCTTTACTTTGATATTTGAAACGTGAAGATCGCGAATATAAGGGAAAATATGATTTTCGAGTCTTGCCCAATTCTTTTCACGGGTTTCGGGGTTCTTGGCTTTTTGCTGATAAATTCCATTGAAATAGCTTTCTGCCAAGTTGTAGAAAGTATCTCGAATTTGACTATCAGCTTCTTCTTGTTGCCGTTGCTTCTCAGCTTGTGGATCTATTCCTTGGGCTAATAAAGCTCTACATTTTTCTCGTTTAGCACGGGCTTGAGCAAGTGAAATTTCAGGATACCTTCCCAATGAATATTTAGTCCTTTTATTTGTTATTGGACTAACATAATTAAACCGCCAGCTCTTATTACCACTAGGAAGAATAAGCAAGAACATTCCTTGACCATCTGGCAAGGTATATTCTTGTTTTTTGGGCTTAGCTTTGTCTATTTGTGTGTTTGTTAATGGTTTAACCGGCTTAGCCATAATCCACCTTTTATACTGAACAAATGAATAGATGTAACCATTTTAAATCGTGGTTACTATTTTGGTTACTAAAATTTGTGGTTAGCTACGATAAATTACGAATGGTTAAGATAAGAAAAAAGCCTTGAAACGTTGTGCTTCAAGGCTTTGTTTGATTTTTTCGATAAGTTACAAAACGTTGCGAAAGGTCAAATGGTGCTCTGGGCGAGAAAAATAAATCAAATAAAATCAAATAATTATAATAATTTTGGTGTAAAAATGGCGTAACAAACAAAATTGTAATACCATCATATAAATTAACTTAAGTAAAGGCATACGCAGCGTTTTAGCCGGTGCGGTTATAGCCACCAAGCTTCATTTCCGCACCACTGTTTACATCTCAACATTCTTGACTTTGCCGCTCGCAAACATATAAGGGTTCACATAACCTGCATACGTTTCGGGCACAAAATCTTCAGGCTCTGCTTTCACGAGTTCTGACAAAGCCCATTCATACGGAATTTGTTCCCATGACGGCACCGATGGAATCGTGAAAGTATTAATTGATAGCGATTCCTTACCTTCGTTTTTTTTCTCTTTTGAGACAAACGATGAGATCGTGATAAATGTGCTGTGGTTGGTATAATCAACCTGCAGTCCTGTGACTTCGTGATAAACCGCTAGTGCGCCAGTACGACTGTCTTCGAGTTTTTTTTCAATATATTTCATAACATTTCCTTCTGTGAATCTGAATAATAAAAAACTGCACCGAAATGCAGTTTGTTAAAAATGGTATTAATTGTGTCCACCAGAACCAATACAATTTTGACCTGGAGCTTGTTCTTGAGATGAGAGCTGGTAACAAAACACGGGTTTAGTCGTGTAATTTGGTTTATATTGGGTCATACAAGCCGTTAAGCTTAATACCATTGATAATAAATAAATTTTTTTCATGATTGCTCCTTGAATTAACCTGTCTGAGATAAATAAGAATTGGAGGATACTCCAATAGAAGAGCATCCTATCATGCTAGATATGCCATTATGCCCCTCTACTCGGTACTGAACTATAACGGTGGTGTTTTTAGGAATTTTTGCTGTCCCATTATGAATTTGAACTGCGGGGATATATGATACGCCAACATCAGTTCGATATGAAATATCTGGATTAAAAAATCTATCAATAGGACTACTTCCTATTCTGACGGTAGCGGTCCACTCAAATATATCAATATTAGATGTTTGAGTTTCCCATTTCTTAATTGTACCAACACTCCCACCAATCCAAATATCTTTTTGAACTTGATATGTTTTACCCTCAGTCCTTAATTTTCTTCCTTTTCGTAACGATACACTAAGAAAATCTGCTAAGTTTGCACCAATAATATTAGTTGCCTGAACCGTTCCTGCGAATGTCCCCGTTGCTCCATTTAAAGAACCACTAAATATTCCACTTTTAGCAGTTAGATTTCCTTTATTATCCACAACAAATTTTCCATTACCTATATTTAATGAACCGCCATTAATTATCGGTGACGAAAGGGTTTGGTTTGCCTTAAGGTGTTTGCCCAAAATTGAATTTTGAACAATTAAGTCACCATGGATACCAACCTGACCATTCACGACACTAAACACTGGCTTAACGTGACTATCATTCGTATTAGCCACAACCCCAAACTTATCCGCCATGACAATTACCGAGCTCTCTGCTGTTCTGCCGTCACTCTCAGCACCAAATGCAATACCCGCTATGGCCTTATGCCCTCCCGATACCGTTTGGGTCTTCAAGGTATGAGTTGCTTTTAATTTACCATCAAGTGAAGCCACAACTTGTTTGCTTTCTGTAATACTAGCATCTAATTTCTTCAAGCTAGATTGAGGAGTAAATTTGGTATCATATCGGATGGGTGATATGGATTGGTTCCTCAATTGATGTCCTTTCGTTTTCAAGCTCACTTCAATATATGCGGGAGATAACACATCATACTTCGCCCCGCCCCGTAAATAACAATACTCAGTTGAAGAGTTTGTCATTTGTCCTATGTTTAACAAGGGAGATTTCCCATCCTTGACAAAAGCATACTCAAATTCATGTATATTCCGTGATATTGGAATTGCCCCCCAATCATTTCCATTGGCCGTCCATTCGCAAAGTAATGAAAATGAATGAGAATTATGCGATGACCAAGTAGGATTATGCACCCCATAATTAAGTTCTTGGGAAACCCTAAATCGGGTAACTTGATCGCGTTTTAAGCCAGTAAAAATGATAGGGTACCATGTGTCTTGATCTAATTTAGTTAAATCAACCTCGACTTTAACTAGCCCCTCAACTCTTTCATTGATACTACCAATTGTTGCACGTAACGTTGATATCTCTGTTGCTGTCGATTGTTTTTCTGCAGAAAGTGTTTTAGCCACAGTATCAATACGAGCAGAAGAGAATCTATTTGCTTCTTCGATTGCGTGATTCTTCGCATTATCAGAGAGAGACTGTGCATCTTTGCGCCATACAGCTTGCAAACTCTGTTGTGCAATCGCAGAAACTTCAGCCTTACTGGCCTTTGCCGACTGTAAATGAGCAATGGCACTTTCTGCCTGCCCCATCCGAGCCGTTATCCCAGTAATTTTCTCCGCATTGGCGTTATCCCCTTCCACTCTCGCTCTTTGCTCAGCCTGAATGCCTGATAAGGCACTTTCTGCTTTGGCCGTTATCGTTGAGATCTTTTCTGATTGCTTAGCATCCGATTTTTTGAGCTCATTGATTGCTGTACCAGTAGTTTGTGCCTGAGCAGTGATTTGTGAAAGCGCATTCGCAACAGCAGCTTGACGAACTTTTGCTTCTTCACTGACAGCCTCATTCACATCCGCTTTTAAGGAATGAATAAGTTCTTGACCGAGTTGGGATTGCGTAATTTTACCTTCCAGTGCATGAAGTAATGTGTCTGGGTTATGGTCAGCTTCACCGAAGACACCTTCCGTAAATTCACCTTTATTTCCAGCTTTATCACAACATCTCGCAAAAAAGTAATAATGCTCACTCAACCCTACACCATTAATTGTGTGGCTATTGAGTGGGTATGGTAAAGTTGCAATTTTTGTCGCGTTCCCCACGACATTATCAACACTCCGCCAAATCTCAACATAGTTGCCCACGGTGGCTGTTTTCGGCAACGTCCAATTCAGCTCAATCGCGAATAGGAGCGATTTTGTCACAAAGCGCGAGATCGTGAGATTGATTTCAAACTGACGTGTTACTGGATTTGATAGTTGACCATAGGTATTTCTCGCTCGAATTTCAGCGATATAATGCCCATTAGGTAGATTTTCAAAAGTGTACTCAGGAGAGATTAACTCAAGATACGTTTTGTAGAGCTTTCCATTACGGTAAAGACGAATCTCATACTTAACCGAACCAACAGTCGCCGGCATGTTCCAACTCAATTTCACTCCATCTTCACTAAAGTTAATATCAGTATTCGCAACGGATGGCACAGATCCTGAATGTAGTGTGTTTGTTGATTGAACAAAGCTTGCACTACCATCGACAATCGCCTCTTTCTGTGGCTCATGTTGCAATGCGGTAATTACATAGCTACCATCATCATTCTCAGAAATGCCGATTGCGCGATAAAGTTGAGCTGAGAGAGTTGGTGTTTTCAATACCCAGTCAGACATAACATTAAGTCCAATGGGATCACGCTCAAGTGTAACTATGGCTTTGTTTTTACTATCTACATTCGAAATGCTGATTTTTACTATCTGCATTTCATTATTGAGGTAACTCAAATAACTGTTGCTTGATACTTCAATTGGCTGATCAAGTGTAACAATTCTACCCTGA
This sequence comes from Pasteurellaceae bacterium Macca, assembly GCA_023101485.1. GTDB lineage: Bacteria > Pseudomonadota > Gammaproteobacteria > Enterobacterales > Pasteurellaceae > LVZB01. Next base: position 263,306 of record LVZB01000030.1, read on the forward strand.
ACATCGAGAACTCTTCCAGCAAGAGTTTGTCCTGCATAATCATTATCGGCCACCTCAATAATATCGCCAGGCAAGTGCATCAGCCCTTGTCGCCCAACACTAAAATTAATTGTACATTGCTCAAGGCGTGAAGTTTCTAGCACCCACTTACCATAACGGCGAGCCTGCCCGCGGCTCGTACAGGCAAATGCGGTAATCTTCTTAACGTTGTATCCATAGCGTGCGATCATCAGGTCATCCGCCACATATTCAATCGCTTTTTGATATTGATTTCGTTCATCAATATATTCGACTTCTACAGCAGTATATATGGCTTTTTGTGCTGCAAATTGGCGAGTAAATTTGCCACCAATAACATTAGACTGGCTATAAGTACAAACTGGATCAGATGGTCTATCTTGGATCGCGGTAAATTGCGTACCATTCCACACTGCAATGGCACGGAAAACAGAAGCCATATCAGACACAACTGAATAAGCCTCTCGCTGAGAGGTCATCCAAATATGTGAGGTCATACGTGGTTCTTTTCCGCCATACCCATCATCAACCAATTCATCACAATATTTTGCAATTTGATAAAGTTGGAATTTATCCAAGCCATAATCGCCAAGGCGTTTACCTAAACCCGAAAGCTGATCGGTTAAAAGATGGTAAAAGTGCCATGCGGGATTATCCGTCCAAGCACGCTTAAAGCCACCTTTCCAAATTCCATCTTCATACTGGCGTGTTTGTGGGTTATAGCTATCAGGTACAAGGACTTCGGCACCATGTAATAAAATATTCACATTGGGGAAATTAGGCGTATATCTCGAGTCTAAACGCAAGCCAATCAGCGCCATATTAGGGTAAGATAATTTTGTATCAATTATCTCAGTATAACTGATCCAATGTGTGGAATTTTGTAAACGTTGGCTTTTAGAATCTTCAGTAATACGCTTAACTGTCACCGTAAATGGGACTGGAGGGAGCTTGTCTATAATGTAACTACGAAAAAAACGTGAGCTCGATTTTCCCTTAATGCTCTGCCCTTGAATATAACGACCATTAACTAAAATCTCAAAGTCAACCTGTGAACCATAGGTATCACCTTGATCATTTTGGCTAAACAGAGCATTTACACCAATCGTCAATCTAAGGCGTGTAACATCTGCATCAATAACAGTACGCGTAATTTGGGCTTTTTGTTTAACTTCAGCATTGACCGTCACTTCACGCTCTGAATAATCAAAACCTTTAAGTGGAGTTTGATCTTGTGTCCCAAGTCGATATTCTGCTTCAACATTTGGGAAATTAAATGACCCGTCTTCATTTTGAACTGGCGTATTATCAAAATAGAGCTCTTTAAAAGTAGGGACGCCATTTATCCCCCTTTTATTGGACCTAGCGAAATAAGTCCTATTGCCCGTAAATACTGGCCTGACTTCAGATTGTCTGGTTCTTCGTAAGGCGTATGGCCGCCTCCGCCAGATTTGCCACCCATGATTTTTCTCCAATAAAAAAAGCCCCTGATACTAAGGGACTTATATAGCGCGAATTAATAATGAAAATTTCAGATTGTGTCTAACACTTATTCCCATCTAATAATTTAGATGCACCTTTTATTTACACATTTATTCAATACTCGAATTTATTCCATTTACTATGATTTGATCATTTTTCTAATTTCTCTTCTAAATTATCATCGAAAGCCTCAACCCCCTGTGAAATCAACACAATGCTTGTCATCATCTTGCCAAGAAGAATAGGAATAGGACGACCTTGTGGAGTAAGATTACGTAAATTAGAGAAAGCGGTACTTTGCTTCTTTTCACTGTTTTCATAATGGTTTGATATGTCTGGCGGTTTTGCCAAAAGCGTAATTGCACCTGAAAGCGCCATTGACGCTCCCGTAAACCCCACTGCTAACGCTGTCGCAGTGCTCCACCCTAACGGATTCCACCATGCCGCAGCAATTAGAGCAACACCTGCAACAACTTGAATAATACCGCCAGCCTTACCTGCTCCTGAAATGACCGGTGTAAAATGGACTATGCAATCTTTACTGAGCGAGAGTGGACTTGTTTTAATTTTATCCTCATTTAAGTATTTTGATCCAATACGGACTTTATAATAGCCTTGTCGTAAATATTGGATTAACCCTTTAATTTGGGTAAGTAAGCCACTCATTAACTCTTTAAAAGAAGTTACTTCAAGCTCGAACGGTTTATCTGCAAATCGTTTAAGATCGCCGTGAAATGTAATTTTTGCCATTGTGAATGTCTCCAAATTGAATGTGTAGCATTTAGCCAAAAACCATCATAGGGCACACGAGCTGATAAACGGCTTTCGCTATGATGTATCATCATTTGCTCCCCAAGATAAACGCCTGCGTGATTAGCAACATCTGCTCCCACTTTAATTAAAACAACATCGCCAAGCTGAGGCGTTTCATCAAAAGGCAATTTTTCGAAACCGCAACGTATTAAGCCTTCTTCGTATAAATTAGCCGATTCAAACCAATTAAATTCATAGGTGGAATGATCGGGCAATTCAATGCCGGATAGCGCATAGCAATCAAGCAGAATATTTCGGCAGTCTTGCTTGTTGTTCTCAAACTTGCGCCCTAATAACGGTGGTATAGCACGGAAACATCGAATTTCACCACTCACAACAAGCCAAAAATCTAATCCCGTACGTAATTGGCATTCACGGTCTGCTGTGGAGAGATAAGGTAAACCAAGTGCATGTTCAGAATCAGGGTGTGAATGAACTAAGGCAACGATGCGCCCTAGCCCTTCAGCTTGAATAAATTCATCAGGCGAGATTTCAAAGTAATTCACGGGGTCATCTGCCACATTATTACAAGGGAAATAATACAATCCATCAGCAATAGAAATAACAAAACCGCAAGATTCTTGCGGTTCTGATTGTCTAGCGTGAGCTAGAATTTCTTTTCTTGTTTGGTCGTCTATTTTCATTTTAATTTCCGTATTGTGTCGTACTCGGGAAACCGCCAAATGGTAATGTGGCATTTTCGCCAAAGCGTAGCTTACAGCCACGAATGCAATGTGAGCATTTGTCTTTTTTACGATCTTTAGTGGGTTTATCAAATTCATCTGCCACAGGTCCACCTGTGTATCCACATTGTGCAGAACGATATTGCCAAATGCACACATCTGAGGTGATCATTAAAAGTGGAATTCTGGCATTATCCGTTTCCGCTGGTGAAGCAAGTTCGAAAGTAGCTTGTTCATCATCAAGGTTTTTTAATTGCTCAATAACGAAATAACTCACCGCTTCTTGTGTAGAATCGGCTTGACTGTTTTTCCCGTTGGGAAAATTTTTAGCATCTAAAAATTGGGCATAAACTAAGCGGCGCGTCACTTTACCACCGACGCCTTGTCCCAGATTCGCGGCTATCCCAGTAATGAGCCCATAAAGATTAGACACTGTCAATGTAGGGCGAGAACTGGGACCTTGCCCTGATATTTCAAATCCCTCAGCTTTAATTGGATAGGCTTGGTACTCTTGCCCTTGCCACCAGATATTCGTTCGGCTTTGATTTAAGCCATCATGAAAGCGATATAATTCGCCCTTTTTTTCTGGATTCTGATTGTGTGAAATATGGCGTAGATCAATCTCCCATAATTCAATCAATGCATCTTGCTCTAATTTAGGCAATTTCTGAACCATTTTTGTTGGAAGATCTTTTGGCATCAAACCACTTCCTCAAATTCACAATTAAACGTCGTATGTGTTTTAGTTATTGAACGAGGGAATTTAGTGCAGATCACCTTAACTAATTCCCCTCCAAGTGCTACATCTCTAAAGTAAAAGGCACGAATTCCACCATGTTCTTTCATAAAGTTACGGAATTGCACAGATTCGTTATGACGAATTTTGAAGGTAACAGAATATTTCCGAAGAAGTGTATTGATCCCTGATTCTATTCTCTGTTGATAGCCATTACCGAAATTAAGCACTTTACGCCGTGGCTCTTCTTCCACTGAGTACCCTGGTTGTGGACACCAAGGTAATGTTTTTAATGACATTACATTCTCCTATGCAAGCAAACCACCAGGGCGACGTTGCTTTCTCAACACTTCAATAACATTCGCTTGAATTGCTGCAGCAAGCTCTTTACCTTGAGCGGCTTTTTGTTCTACTGTAGTTTCTTCATTGCCATTACTATCAATGTTGATTGTGATCGTAACTTCATTATTTTGTCCACTTGTATCACCATTAAATAAACCAGTGTAACTCGGAGAACGTCCACCAACATGCCCTCCATTTGCAAATTTAGGCAAACGTCGCTGATTGAGTGCATTCAAAAAGCCAATACCGTAGTGATCGACAGTACGAGATGTCATGACAAATTCATTGTTAGACAACCTGGCAAGAATTGAATCACTTGTGCCAGTTCCTGCCCCCTGTACATGTCCACCTTTCGCAAAAGCAACACTGGTAATCTGAGAAATCACATTTGCTCCGGCGGATGCAACTGCTGCCATATTGGCAAATTTCTGCACGGGAGTAAGAGAATCGGGCGCCGCCATTGCTTGAGCAATCGCTTGAGAAAGTTTTACTGTCGCTTCAGCAATCGCAAAGGCTTTTGATACGGCGAACATTGCTTTGTAAGCAGCCGATTGTTTTCCGGCAGATTGCTCAACAGCAGAAGCGAGAGTACCAAAAGCACCACCTAGATCATTAAGCCCTGTCGCGTATTGCGTCATTTCTTTTTGCCAGCGTTCATTTTCATAATTCGCAATGAGTTGTTGTTTACGTTTTTGGAATTCTTCTTCAGTCATTAACTTTTGATCGTAAAATGATTGAAGTTGTGCCAATTCTCGTGTTTGCTGATTTTTTGCCTCTTGTTCAGAATCATAAATACCTCGCACTTGATCTGACGGCGTAATAGCTTGCTGTGATTTATTTTGAGCATAATCAAATTTTAATTGCTGTTCTGCAATTTGATATTCGCTGTCAGTTAATTGGCCGGCTTTACGTAATTCCTGAATAGTCGCTAATTCATCTTTTAAATTTGCGGAGAGTAGCTTTTCAGGGGCGTATTTACCCGCTAATTCCAAGCGTTCTTTCGCAAATTTTTGTGTGATCGCGGTTTTAGCCGTCTCATATTCGATATGTGAAACCACACCTTTTTTCATATGTTCTTCAAGGCGTTGGAACATGCGATTTTCTTCAAGATTGATTTCATTCAGACTTGAACCGCTTTTTTTGCGTAATTCATCATAGAATGAAAGCCAATTTTCACGCGCATTTTCGCCACTATTTTTTGATTTTTTCTGTTTAGGTAATTTTGTTTTTTTAGTGCTCAACGCCTTTTCTTTAATCTCTGCTTCAACCTTGATTGTCTTTTGCTCAACATCAAATAACTGTTCAATTTGTTTTCCCATGTTAAGCATGGTTTGCAGTTGTTCCGCAGAAAGATTAATAGCGGTCGCCGCACTTTGAGCGGCTGCGACATCACCCTGCGCAATCGCATTGAGAACCTTTGAATACTCCGCACCTTTTTCACCAAGAAGATTGTAAAGTCCAGCAAGAACGTAAGAAGCTTTGGCATGCCCTTTATTCTTTAAAGTAAGCACTTCAAGACGCACTCGTAAATCATCAGATTTCTCTTGTAACGCTTTTTGTGCTTTTGCAAAATCAATCGTGGCTTGAGCCGCGGTATTCGCACTACTTGAAGTATTCTCTAGTACCGTAGGAAGGCCTGCAATAATCCATTCCGTTTCGTTAGAATCAATGCCTAACAACTTAAATTTCTCTCTGACGTCTTCAATACTCTTGCCACTGGAAATCATCGCTTTAGCTAAGGCATCAAGTTGATTCTCAAGTACAGAAAAATCAATGTTGGCATTTTCTTTTAAAATGGCAATTTTATCCGTCAACTCTCCAATTTCTTTCTTCACACTTTCGGGAATAGGCAAGCCTGATGTAAACCAGTTGGATTCTAATGAAGAAATATCAGCCTGAAGTTGTTGAATTTGTTTTTGATAATTCTCCAACGCTGATTGCTGTTCAGTAATTCTAAGCGATAACGCTGCAGCGCTCAGCCCCTCATAACTTTCTTTTAAACGGTCATTTGCTCCTGCGGTATCTAGAGCTTTCTGTCTTGCTGCATCGGCTTGGCTTGAAAAATAAAATAATGCGCTTGCTGCAATTGTTACCACGCCAACAGGCCCTCCAAGCAATGCCATTGCACTTTCCAACCCTCGTGCAGCTTTACTCGCTAAATTCGTTGCCGCAGCTAAATTACGTTTTGCGGTAGCTTCTGCCTCTGCTAAAGCAATAATCTGTGCCGACTGAACTTTCATTTGCTCACGCAAAACATATCGTGTCTTCTCCGATTGAGCTAATTGTAATTGAGCCGCAAGACTTGCCATTTCTGTTTGTGCCGCCTGGCGTAAAGCAACGGCATTCGCATAAATAGCCTGTGTTTCTCGTGTAACAGCAATCGTGTTTTGTGCGTGTTGGATACCCTTCTTAGCAAGTTCGACAGTATATTTGCTGATATGCCCAATCGCTAAGGCACCGACAAATGCAGTAGAAACTTTAATTAAATCTTCAAGATTGTCGGCAACAAATTCAACACCTTCGGCAAGTTTTTGAGTCACACCATAAGCCGTATCTACTTGCCCTACAAATTGAATCATTGATGTTTCGAGATTCGTGAAAGACATTGATAATGTTTTGACTCGTTTCTCGAAATCTGAATCAACGGACGATTTAACTTTTTGGAGAGCATCAATAACTTTTGAAATTTGAAGCTCCCCATTTTTCCCCATCTCTTTTAATGCACCAACCGATACACCAAGACCATCAGCAATCGCTTGTGCCAATGCAGGCGTTTGTTCCATCACAGAATTAAGTTCAGCTCCACGCAGCTCGCCACTTGCCATCGCTTGCCCAAATTGCATCAGAGCTGCTTCAGCAGAGGCGGCACTTGCACCAGACATTGCAACGGCTTTTGATACCGTTTCGGTTAATTCCGCCACCTGTTGTTGGTTAATTTTGAGTGTTTCAGCATTTTTTGCAAAACGTTGATAAACTTCTGATGTAGCCCCGACCGCTTGATTGGTCCTCAATGAAATATCAAAGACAATATTCGTTGCCGTGACCATGTCATTTTGAGTATCGGTAACTAACCGCATACGATTTTGTAATTCGGTGTAACTATCCGCATATTGAAGTGTTTGAGTGATAGCAGAAGATAGATTATTACCTGCAAAATTAGCAATACTCGCCCAAAAAGTCTTATTAGTCGTTTTATTTATAGCAATCGCAGCACGTTCAATATTATTCAAATATTGGGTTGTACGTTCGGAAAATTGTCTTACTCTATTTTGTGCAGCAGAGAAATTAGCCTCAAATTGGCGAGCAAATTTTTGTGATTGATAAGCGGATTTATTCAATCCTTGCTGAAATTGAACTGTTTCTAAGTTCAAACTAATATTCAAACCACCTAATGATGACATATTCCCCCCAATAAAAAAGCCCGCAACAATGCGGGCTTATTTGGAATTTATTATTTTATTTAATAATGACGTATTTTACACGAGCTTTTTCTTTTTCTGCTTTTTCTAAATTGTCATAATACTTATTAGTTTGCATAACAACTATTGTTAAACGTACTAAGAAAAATACGGCAAACACACTGAAAAAAGCAAGAATATAACTGAAATCAATAGAGAATAATAAGAATATAGCTCCCAATGAAATGAGCATTATAAAAAAGAATTTTGCCCAAAATTTAATGAAATCAAGCATTTTATATTCCTTATATCCAATAATATTGGGATTGATTATATTACTTACAAAACGATTCATCAATACTAATTTACCTATTTGCTAGATAGGATTCTGAGCCGTCATCTTCATCATTTTCAACGCTATTCTTATCGTCAAAGAATGGCATTAAATCATTGAGTGTAATTGCTTTTTGCTTAGGAACACGATGAATTGCCGACAGCAAATGCGAAATCTGTGCTGTACGGTAATCTTCACGCCACAAGCCGAAAGGCTGTTCTTCATAAAACAGCATATACTCTTGGAAATGTGATTCGGGCATCTCTTCGATTTCATTTAATGTTTTGCCCAACGCAAGGCTTAATATGATTTGGAACTTGCGTCGGTCTGTGAGTTTTTTGGCTGTTCTTCCATCAATGCACGGCTTAATTCTTCTGAAACAGATTTATCAAGGCATGATAAGGCTTCCAAATCTTCTGTATTTTCAAAATCAAAGAGGTTATTGCCATTTTCGTCACATAAACGAATCGCTAAGTTACGAGCTAAACGATATGGATCATAGACTTTACTCAGCTGTTTTACTAATTCTTCAGGATCATCATAATTTAATTCAATTCCCTGTGCTTCAGCGAGTTCACACATGACTTTTTGCTGACCATACAAACTGCGGTTCATATCACCAACATTAAATTCACGGATAAAATATTCCGCATTGCCAATGGTCATTTTTTTTAATTTTGGCTTATTTTCTGCCAATAATGATTCACGAGTACCAATAGTCATTTTACACTCTCTTTATATTTAAGAAGGAAGACCGCCTAACAAGCGGTCTGCTTTTATGAAAATTATGCTGAAACAGGCAAATGATAATCACGTTTCGATTTTTTTATCGTTACGCCGGATTCAAATTTACCTTTTACTTCACCACTCCAGTTTGGTGAGGTTTGAATGAACCCCGTGCCGTATAACGAGCCTTGGGCATTTTTTAACACCATCATCCACGGGAAGGTTTCTTTCGCAAAGAATTTTTTGCGAAGATCTGACTGCATGGACGTTGCTGGCGCATAGAAGAATGTGAGTTTAATTGAGCCGTACTCAATTTCGCCCGCTTCGGTTTCTGTGCCTTCGGAACACATTGTAGTGACATCTTCTTCACTTAATGTATCACCATCACCTTCAATGTTTTTAATCGCACAAAAGTTTGACGACCATTTCACTACGGAGACTTTCGCCGTGGTGAAATTAGTGGGTTTATCTTGAGCTGTCCAATCTACTTCACTTGCCAATGTCAAAACATCGCTAGCAACAGATTTAACAGGGTAAAAGCCATCGAGTGAGCCTAAGCCAGTGATTTTTACAAAATCGCCAGCTTTCGCACCGTGTCCAGCGGCGGTAATGGTTGCATTAGGCGAAACAGTACAAGCAGTAATGGCTTTTTCAGCGGTTAAGCCTGTGCCTAAATAGAATTTTGTTCCTTGAAATGGGGTAGTTTTTGTTGCCATAGTGGTTATTCTCCGTAAGCAATTTGATAAGTTATGACCCGACGATGTAGCTTGGTGTCAGGTTCATAATCACTAAAATCATTTTCACGTTCAGCAAAATCAAAATTTTCCGCAAGGGCGGTAAAAATTTGCTTGCGTAGTGCAAAAATATCGTCTGGATTTGGGCTGTAAATATCAATTTGGACTGTAAAATCATCTAAATCACCGTCTTCTAAGGCGGAATTAGGCAAAATAGTCGGGAATTGATACACAATAACAGGGTATGTCTGATTAGTATCAGGAATGACTTCATAAAAACAACGCCCTGAAACCAACTGCTTCAAGGCGTTAAATAATTGTTGCTGAATCATTTTTTAGCTTCCCGTAATATGTCATCACGCAAAGTCGTGAGAATTTCTCGCGATGCCTGTTCTTTTTTAGACTTAAAAGCAGGCTGTAAGAATGGCTTAGCCGGTGTTTTGCTTGTGCCAAATTCAACAAACCGCCAATAAAAGGGATCATTTGGGTTATACGTGCCACTTTTTCCTGTTTTCCCCTTAAATTCAATAATCTTATTGGTTTTAAGAGTTCGAACAAAAATAATCGTACGAACAGATCCATCTTTATTTGGCTTAGTGCTTGCTACAATCGACTTTCTTAGAGTACCACGTTTACGATGTGGCAATTTTTCTTTCAATACTGGTGCGTTAGCTCTTGCCTGATCTCGAATTATTGCCCCACCTTTACGCATCGCTTTAGCTGCAAGTTTATTCGTTGTTTTCCGACCTAATCCTTGCATTGCTTGCTCCAATTCCTTCAAGCCAGCAATTTTTACCGTTAAATTAGCCATAAGCTATTTCCTTACACATCAATTGAAGTGCTTTATTTAACCCTTGGTAATTTAATACCGAAATAATTTCATAGTGCTTGCCGTTGTGTTCAATTCGCATTGTTGGAACAATACCTTTACGGTACCGAATCCAAATTTGCGTGCTGACTTCTGACTGCACCTGTTGAGCTGAGAAATATTCTCGCCCCGAAATTGGCTTGATTTCTGCCCATACGGTCGAGACATCTTGCCACGTTGTGACGAATGCGCCGTAATCATTTTGGGTCTCGAATGGTTGCTGTAATGTGATGCGGTGACGTAATTTTCCGATGTGCATTAAACCCCCATAATTCGATAGGGTTGAATCAATCGCCAAGTGCCAAATTCAATTTCCTTGGTAATAGCCCCCGTAAATACCGCTTCACGATTCTCATACCAATGTGCAATAGTCATCAACATTGCTTGGCGAATAGGACCGTTAATCACTATGCCATTAAGATCATCATCAGGCACTCGTTCCTCATACAAACCACGATTAAGTTGCGATTGTATAAAGCCCGTCGCTGAATTAATGAATGATTTCAATAATTCATCATCCTCATCGCCATCCACCCGACAATGTAGCTTTACCAGTCTTAAATCTAACATTTCGAACCTTAAAAAAGAAAAACCCCGATTTACACGGGGGTTTAAGATACTAAGCTTTTGCTGCTAAGCTTCCTTTCACAAAAGCATCCGGCCGATAAATTGCTAAAGCTAAACGCTCCTCACAAAGAATTGTCACTAAGTTTTTCACGAAGTCATCTTCATTTTCTGTTGCCACTGCGATACCTAAACTTTGTCGATCAAAAATTTGGGCAGCTAAATTAAATGCACCCGTTAAAAAAGTCCCAGCAGCCATCGCTTGAGTCTGCACAACTGGCACTCCCCATAATGTAGGTTGCGCCAAACTTTGTGGATTACCGATGATATGGCGACCAATCGTATCTTTTTCCAACTCAATCTTAGCCCAATCAACGGGATTTAATACAAAACCACTTGCGGGATATTCAGCCATAATCACTTGTAGCTGTGCTAAGCGTAGCTGATCAATAATTGAGTAAGTTTTTAGTTTAGCGGGGTCGGCAAAAGATTTAGCGGCATTCATAATACCTGTTAATCCGCCACTTGAACCGTCACCGTTTAACAACTGGCGATCTTCAACAAGTTTTAGCCCATAAGCCAATCGACCGTTAATATAACTTTGCAACATTGACGCATCATCAAGAATTTGACGAGATGCTTTAACGAAATGCGCTAAGGTTTTTACTCCTGTTGTAACTTCTTCAAACTGAAGATCAGACTGTGCCTTTTTAGCGCCTTCAGAGGCTTGGGCTGCAGCACTGTTTGTAAATAATTTCTCACGAACATAAGTAATTGCATTACTATCTGTTGATCCTGACATTAACAAATCACGAATAGTTAATTGCTGATTTGGGGGGGCGACAATACCAGGTACTCGCTGCTCAACAACTAATGCACCCGCAGAACCTGCTGCATCCGTTGTTAAGCTTGTAATTGTGGCTTTTACTGATAATTTTGCTGATTTCCCAGAACGAGGATCTTCTGCAAACTGTTTGAATTGTTCAGTTTCAATTAATCGCTGAGCTAATGACTTCTCTGATGTTGAACCACCACCTCGTCGTGTTATTTTCTGCTCGATTTCATCTAAGCGTGTTTTTGTTTCATTTAGACTGGTTAGCGCTTCATCTACACGACCTTTCAAATCGCCCAATCCTTTTTCACCGTTCGCCATTTTTCCTTTCAGCTCTTCTCCTAAGGCATTGACTGAATCCGTGGCTTTTTTCAACTCAGTGGCAAGCTGTTCTACATTTTTCTCTTGTTCAGACATGGTTAATGTTCTCCATTGATTGATTTTAAAATGTTTAATGCGTTGCTAATTTGTTCTTTTTCAGGCTCGCCCTGAATCAATTTGCGCAAGCCGTGACTAGCAACAATCGTTGCTTGCGTTTTTGAAAACCCTAAATCTCTCAGGGCTTTTTCAAATTCCGATAATGTTGGCAAACTACCTCTAGATAAGGCTGATTTAACCACCTCTACTCGACTTTCTTCATTCGCTGGGAAGGTAACGATTGAGATCTCTCTCAAGTCGATTTCAAGCAGTTCTAAGGCATCATCTTTCTCTTCATATCTCCACTTATTCAAACGGTAACCGATAGATAAGCCGTCAATTGCACCGGCAACCATCAGCGCATGAACTTCTTTAGCGCGTGCCACTTCGTTGACAAGTAAGCGACCTTCACCGTAAAGCCCTTTTTCATCTTCTTTAAGTGAGATCCACACACCGATTGGCTGATTCCAATCATGATTCCAAAGCACCGGTGGCATTTTGTTTTGTGCATTCCAACCCTGAATTGAGTTTAAAAATGCCCCTTTTTTTACTATATCCCCATAGCTATCTTTCACATTAAATGTATTACAATAGCCACAAAAAAAGCCGTCTTCTTGGACGGCTTCTGCCTTGAAAAAAAGGTCTTTTGTTTTAAATGTCATTTTCTTCTTTTCCAATTTTGTCAATAGACGTGAGATTTAGCTGTACTGTTAGCTGATCTGCACCATCAATTGGCGGTAGATTTTCAAGTGCTCTAACTTCATTTCTTGTCATTACACCATTTTGCAGCAATGCGGTATAAAAACTGGCTCTTCCTGCACTATCGGCTCGAAGTAAACCTTCAACGATAAAAATTGGATAATATTTATCACGATCTTCGGGCTTAAGTAATTTCCGCGAAATTGTCTGTTCAATACGCTTTAATGTAGGATTGAGCGAATAAGTCAGGAAATTCTGATTAATCTGCTCAGCGCTAGAAGCCCATGAAGACGATTTATCTGTGCTATAAATCAACTGAGGAGGAACGCCAAAAGCACGGCAGATTTCTTCGATTCCAAAATAACGGCTCTCTAATAACTGGGCATCTTGTGGATTTATCCAAGCACCTGACATATTAGCGGGCTCCATCCCCGCTTCTAGTATCATCCACTTGCCCGCATTTTCGGGACTGCCAAATTCCGACAAGGCTTCCCGCATCATTTTACGCTGTTCAGTATTTAGAATTCTTTCTCCCGTTTTAAGGAAACCTCCCGCTTTCAAATTATTTCTAAATGCTTTTGAGGCCGCATTGTTCGCATCAATTTGCATCCCCATACAGTGTGCTTGATAACTGATTGGTGATAGACCTGTTAGCCCATCCAGGGTAAACCCTCTGAAATGAAGAATGTCATACTCAGAATATTCTCCACTATCGGCATTCTCTTTTGTGTAGATATACGTAATCTCACCGTTATTATTTCGCTTAACTCTCATATATTGAGGATCAAGAATATCAAGCGAAATAACACGACTGCCAATTCTATTTATTCTGCTGTACGAATTGCCCCACAAATCGAGATTGGCAATTTGTGCTTCCCAAAACTCACTTGAACACATATCTGCGTTTGGGGAGTCATGAATAATCTTGTACAGTTCATGCTTTAGTGCAATTTGACGATCTTGGCCTTTTAAATGGAGAGGAAGTGATGCGATAGTTTGGCTTCGAATCCGAATGCAAGCCCATACCGCAGAGAGTTTTAATGCTTTTTCGGCATCAATAGTAGTGCCTGTCCCGGTTGACTGACTGATAAAAGGTTCAATAGATGTGCCTTTATCTAACCGCTTCCCACCACTAAAAATGCGATCATAAAATCGAGACCACCAGTTTTTATCATTTAAAGTTGTCATGCAATGATGATGTCCTGTAAAAATAAATCAATATTTTGCGGTGCTTCCGCTGTTTCAGATATGCCACGGGCCATAGCTAAAGCCACCATTCCGTCAATTCTTCCTGTTGCCTTGTGTTTCTCAAATTTTCTGTTACCTGCCGGATCTTTGGTAATAACGGTGTTTGCCGCACACATTGTTAAAACAGGGTTCATTCCATGGCATAACTGTCCATTGAGCAAATCACTTTCCAAAGCATCGATTGCTGGAGACATATCTTTAAAGCCTTGTCCAAATGGGACTAAGGGCAAATTGACGCCTTGAAGTTCCATCTCCTTTTTGAAAATATCAATCCGCCAACGGTCAAAAGCGATTGCAGCAATATCAAAATCACTTAAAATTTCCGCAATATCTCGCACGACGTGCCCATAATCGACAGTTGCACCCGGTGTTGTTCGAATAAAACCTTGTTTTGCCCAAACATCATAATGAGCACGATCCCGCTTAGCTCTATCTTCTAAACCTTGTTCTGGCGTCCAAAAATACGAATAAACATTGACTTTTCCGTTAAATCCTTCGCCGTAAGAATTAACGCTGTTAAATCGGTACGAGCAGACAAATCAAGACCACCATAAACAGTTAAACCATCAGGGTTTTGCTGTTCGTTACCATTCTCTTTCCAAACATCAATACTGACGAATGTTGAAACTGTACTCACTCGCTGATTAAGATTTAGATTTCGAAATGTATTTTCAAAACTTGGCATGCGATTGGCTTTGTCTGCGAGTTTACGAATATCTTCTTCACTACGAAAAACACCTAAGGCGGGATTTGCTTGTTTCCATGCTTTCGGTTCGGTAATCTTTAAATCTTTATCGGCACTATAAACATGGCAAACGGTATGGGGATCATTACTGTTTTTTGCATCATCAATCCAAATCGACAGCAAATCGCCATCGTTTGCTGCCTGTGTACTGATTGTGAGTAAAAGCGGATTTTTATGTGCACCTTGTGCGGTAGTAATTGCATCGACGAACGCAGATTGGCTACCTTGGACCTGTCCAACTTCATCCAAAATCGCAAGAACTGGCGATAACCCTTGAGCCGTTTTTCCGTCTGCGGCTAAGGCTTTGTATTCAACATTCATTGGTAAACCAATAAGACGTTTACCACTTGGTTTAATTGATACATGTTTAGCAAGAGCAGGATTGAGCTGAACCATCTTTACCGCTAGATTAAAAACTAAAGAAGCCTGTTCACGACTTAGTGCGCCACTCACAATTTGGCTATTTAATTCAGCAACTGGCCCAATCAAATGGGCTAATAACAAACAAGCAATTAATGCTGTCTTCCCATTCTTACGACCGATAGATAAAATACCATGGTTAGTCACTTGCTTATTATCATAAACGCTGATAATGAAATCCTTTTTGAAATTTCTCTAGCTTTATCGGCTGCCCAACTAAAGCACCTTCAGGAACTAGGCAATATTTTTCAATAAACGCTATTACCTTTTCCGCTCTCGTCATTAATTCAACCTTGCAATTAATCCGTCATCTTCCTGCATATTTGCTCTTGCTTCTTGGTAAAGTTTATTTTTATTAACTTTGATCACGACTCTCACCGTGTGTTGCTCTACTGTGAATCTGTAAACTCCGACACATTTGAATTTCCGAAGCCCAAAGATCCTTTACAACCACATGAAGCGGATGCAATTTTGGTAATCCATTTTCACTGAGGAACCATCTTTTAGTACTCTGCAACTCTTTCTCATACTCTTCAATTTCAATATAAAGCCTCGCAAGTTTCACCGCGCGCTCTAAATCAATGGGGGTCCAATTATCACGGCTTGTGACAATACTTTCCCAATATCGCATTTCTTTTTTTGTGAGTTTTTGTGGCGGCAAGATCTGAGATTGCGCAGAAATTGAAGCTTGTATTCTTGCCGAAGTACTATCACTTCGGGGTTTTCTTCCGCTCATAAATAACTTTCCTAAAGTGTTAAAAAAGGTCAAAAAACTGGAATAGCGATTCAGCAGTGTTCTCCAAGCGGTATTTGATACCTTTTCGCTGAACTTTTCACTCCCCCCTCCCTAAGTTAAATGGTGTTCTGAATCGATTGGGAACCCGTTTACATCGCAACCAATGTAACTAACTTGTTTCAATTCTGCTTTTTGTTTTGTACTGTCATGGTGCAACTTGCAAAGCGATTGAAGATTATGAGTAGAGAAAAATAACGTTAAATCTCCCTTGTGCGCTTTAATATGGTCAACTACGGTCGCTGGCGTTATCTTCCCATCTACAAGACAGAAAACACACAAAGGTTCCTTAGCAAGATGATCTAGCCTTAACTGCTTCCAAGCATTCCGATTGTACAAGTAGTGCCAAGATGCTCTTTTATCATTTCTCATTATCTATTACATTCTCGTTTACAAAATCACTTTGCTTTGCCCTCAATAAGAACAAAGCAAAAATAATCTTGATAGGGGCAGTATTCAACACGCCCCCTATCAAATGGCACGCTATTCATTAACGCGATTTAAATCCTGCCTTTGCTTGTGCTTGCCATTCTCGAATACTATCGACTTGACCGGCACAAAGGTCTCTTTCTCCCATTACCACAATGAGATAGTCCACCACATCACCGTAGGTTTTACCCTTGAACTCTGTTCGTTCACACGCCGTTAAATAAGCCTGTGGTGGGAATAAGTATTCCGTTTTTGTGATGACCTTATTTGTGCAACCGCTTAATGCTATCCCGCACAGAGTCAGGCAAAGCAGTACACCGCACGGCTCTTTAACCAATACCGTCTTAATCTGTTCACGTTTATTCTCCGTCTGCTTACGCAAGGTCGTAGCAAACTTTCGCTGATTTTCGACCGCTTGTTGTTCCACTCTTAACGCCTGTTGCAACTTGCTATTAGCTTGCTGGTTGCTCAGTAATGGTTTTGAGCTTGGGCGTGATTATCGGCTTTTAAGCTATCTATCACACTGGACTGATACCAACTCCAACTGCCCAAGCTCAAAATCAATAATGCAAGCCAGACACTAAGGTTGCGCCAATACATCATCTCTCCAACAACTCAAAATGCGGACCGTCATAAAAACGTTCGTCTTCGCTCTTCCCGTTACGATTCCAATCGCCACCCCAACGAATCGCAATGCCTAATTCATCTGCTGCAGTGAACATCGCATTCGCAACCTGTTTAAACGCCGATTTATTTTTCCAATCTACGGGTAAAGGCACAATATCTACCGCATGACCAGTTAAATGACGACTGTTTAATGTCTTCGTCGCTCCTTGCTTAAAGAGTTGCTGTTGTCTCTCTTTAGTTCGCACACCTTCGATAACCCGAAAATCAACAGCGGAAATCGCCAAAGCACGCTTAACCACAGCCACTAAACGAGCATTCACCCCTTGCAAATTTTTCTTGCTCACGTCGCTTAATTGAAAATTACTCATTTTCGACCCTCTTATTAATGATTTTTAAAAATGTGGCACGAATAAAATCAATCCCTACCAAGCCAAGCATGGCACCAATTGGCGTAATCCACTCTTCGCTTAATTGGAAATACAGCAATATCGGACGAGCGGTGTAGGCAAGAATCCCACACAAAATCGCCTCGATAGATTTTTTCCGCCACGACCCTTTACCATAAAGAAACGAACGCCCTAGTGCGACGACAAACCCCGCCGTAAAACCGCACAGGGAGTTGTGATGGGTTGCCCACCACGCCGCAATTTGCATCCAAATATCAGGATTCTTCTCCGGCATAAAATTCATACTCCACCCCAGATTTGAGGTATAAAAAAAGCCCACGCAATGCGTGAGCTGAAAATTGGCAAGGGCAGAGGGATTTGAAACCCCATTGACGATTTTGGAGACCGCTATC
>LVZB01000031.1 GCA_023101485.1 Pasteurellaceae bacterium Macca
CGATAACCGCTGTGGCGTGCTCTTTAATCACTCGATACCACTTGGTCGATTTATCCGCCGGCAATAACATCACCACCAAATAACCTTGCGCTTTAAGCTCAGCCGCCCGTTTTACGAAGGGCAAAGGATTGCTGTATGGCGGATTCACCCAAAACTTCGGCTCTTCACCGCATAAGTCGGCGAGCAAATAATCCATTCTAAAATCCGCTAAAAAGTCCTCGCCGATCTCACTCTCTTTGCCGATATACAAGGAGCAAATCGCGTTAGTTTCCGTGGCACAACCATCTACATTCACCCAAAGGCTTTCTTTGCCCAGTAAGTGAAATAAGCTGGTGTGCGATAGGTATCTTTATCAAACTCTGGCTGTTGCATTCTTGCCTCTCAAAATCGTCCTAAATGTCGATTAAATGCCGCTTTACGTTGTTCTGGGTCAGTCTTGCTCTCACTGATTTGGGTAATTCCGCCGTTTCAGGGGGCGCATAAATCACACCTGACTTGAGCTTATCGAGCATGGCATCTAACGCCGAGACAATCTCTTTTTCCAATCGCTCTGGCTTCCAAAAGCCCTTTTCTGCCCTTGCTCCAATCCTGAAAGCAACCAGTATTCCGCGTTGGAACGGTAGTCATCGGCTTAAACTCTCTGATTCGAAAGCGAGCTAATAACCCGGGCACTTCCGCGGTTCTGGCAAGCCGTGAGTGTGATAGTCAGAGCCTTTGCACCAAGAGATAAATTTGCCCACGCTAGGTAAAAAGGCTCCGTGGCGTTTTTCGCTTTGTTCAGCCCACCTCTAAGCTGGTTGGCGTGATGCGTTCTTCCACCAATTTTCCAACCAAATTTGCTTGGCTCGTTCAAATTCGGCTAAGGTTTCAAAAGCGTGTTTCCAAGCTGGAAAGGTGGCTTTAAGCTCTTCAAATACTTCATCAATCATCGATTCGGCACGTTCAGCACGCTCTGCGGAAAGCGTAGCGAGAACCGTATTTTGAGGAATTACTCTACCTGGCATTGTTGCCCCCGATATTCAGAATTCGCCCTTTCAGCCAACCTTTTTGGCTTTGTCCGATACGCTCACGCTCCCAGGGGATTGCTGAGCACCCGACACTTGCGATTGGCGTTTCATCACAAGCTGATCCCATTTTTCACGCAGTTTGCGAGGACTGAGGATATTGGCTTGCCAAAACGAATCACGGTTAGCCCACTGGAACAATTCGCAGATTTCACGGTGGGTGCGTTTATCCACCTCTCGCAGTAAGCGAACGTCCTTTGCCCAGGTTTCCATGCTCGGTTTTTTGGCATTGGGATTGAGATTCTGGATTAACCCAAAAATCCACTGCGCGGTTTTCAGGTCATCATCAGAAAATTTCGGCTTGGTTTTTTCCGCCGTTGCAACTTGTTGCGACGAAGAAGTATGGTTAAATGACTGGTTAAAAGAGTGACTGGTTATGGGTGCAGATTCTGCACTAGGGGTAGTGCAAATTTCAGCATTTTGCGGTGCAGATTCTGCACTAGGTGGTGCAAATTCTGCACCACCCTTTTCAAGATGTAAGTAGTACAAATTGGACTGGTTTCCATCCTGATTTTTACGCATTTTCTTACTGACCAAGCCCATTTCAATCAATACCTTGATATGCTCTTTTGCACTACGCAAACTAATCTCACAAGCATCAGCAATATATTGATAGCTTGGAAAGCAAACGCCCTGATCGTTAGCGTTATCCGCTAACTTTAATAGCACTAATTTACGAGCAGGATTACCAATTTTAAGGCTCATTGCCTTAACCATTAAAAGCATACTCATAGCCCCACCGCCTTATCTTGTGTAAATTCACCGTTCCAATTTGCTTTCATCGTTAACTTGCCTTGCGTGTACCATTCATAAAGTTTTGCTGCACCTTTTTTGAGTAAGGTTGGCTTATACTTGATAATTGGATCTTTACCGTGAGCACTAATCTCACTGGTTTCTTCGGTCATATAGCGATCTCTTGCATAAGACGACACTCGCCAATCTCCCGTAGAATCTTTATATAACCACTTAACTTGACGTAAATGCTCATTGATTTGTTGAGAATTAACGCCATTCAAGCCTTTGGCAAATTGAGGTGCAGTTATACCGTTACGGAAATAACTTTCCATTGACTGAATATGAATAGATTGCTGTTGATTTTCTAACTGCAACGCCTGCTTTTGTTCAAACTGCTCGGCCCACGCACGAGCTGCTTCAGCAGGATTAGTAAAATCAGGTAAAAGAACGGTTGGCTTTTGTTGGCTTTCAAGCTCTTGCCAGCGATCAACCAAGCGAGCTGTAAATTCAGGGCTAAGTTGAGCAACAACCACATAAGTATCTCGTTTAATCAAACGGTACTCTGAAACGAGTTGCCCTAAGTGATTTTTAACTTCCTCCATTGGGGGAAGTTGGATTACCCCTTTATCTGCCAAGCGTTCGATTGAACGTTTAACATGGTCGTGTCGTGATTCGACCAATTCCGCAATTTCACGACTACTCATCGTAATGCTTGCATCTTCTTTCTGATTAGTAGATAATAATTCCGTTTTTTGCATTATTTTTACCTCAAATTACCACCGTTCCAGCGGTGGTTTTTTATTTACTGTGCAAAGCGATAGTCGCTTCAATGGTTTTACCGGTGGCGGTTTGTGAGCGGTGCAATAACTTGCGGAGAATGCTCTTTTCCACGCTCGTCAAAACGCCGTCCGCCAAAAATTCATTCAGCTTTTCAAATAACATTCCACGAGATGCCAGCTCTTGCAGTTGCAAAGTAGAAAGCTCCGTATGGTCGAACTCGTCCATATTTGGCACAGCAAAACTGACCTTGCCTAACCGGCGATTTATTTCGTCCGACCAATCACTCACACCATATTCTTGTTCAATCGCAATCAGCTCTTCATCCGTAAAGCGTTGCCCTTTGGTTTGATACAAGCGGTTATTCAATGCTTGCTCACTTAAACCGAGAAAGCCCGCCACCGCTGGCTTGCCCCCTGTGCATTTTTCTATCATTCCGATAATCGTTTGTTTCATCGCCATTATTTCCTATGGGATTTTGTGGTTTTCTTTTTGGGTGGTAGGAGTAAATTACTCACCAAGCGATTTAGCTTGACGGTATAAACGCTCATCTACTTGCAATTTGTTCTCTGTCAAAATCTGCAATCGATAAGCATTTTTCTCAGGAATAACCTCTCGCCATTGAGAAACTGCGGATGAGGAAACACCTAATGCTTTTGCTACTTCGCCCAACGAGCCGAAATAAGCAATAACCTCTTTTTATACATATCAGCACCTTATTATTTTAAGACTTCTTTAAATATTATCATTTAAGGAAACTTATTGCAATAAGCGTTAAGATAACTTAACAAAATAAAGGAACTCTCTATGATGTTAGAAACGATAGGGCAACGAATTAAAGCCCGTAGAAAAGAACTTGGATTAACTCAACAACAAATTGCCAAAGCGATTAAAGGCATTTCAAACGTAGCAATTTCGCAATGGGAATCGGATACCACTAAACCAAATGCTGAAAATATTTTTGATCTCGCTATCGCCTTAGAATGTGATTTAGTTTGGTTATTAAAAGGAGAGGGAAATCGCTCCAAAGCAACCCCTGCAACACAAGGAAAAAAGTGCCAATTATTAGCTATGTACAAGCTGGCGGATGGAATGAGGTATGCAATAGAGAAGATTCCACCGGCTACGAATATCTAATGACCGATTTAGAAATCTCAGACAATGCGTTCGCCCTTGAAATCACAGGGGATTCAATGGAACCCGATTTTAAAGAAGGGGATTACATTATTATTGATCCTGATGAAAAGCCTTTAACGGGGGAATTTGTTGTCGCTGTGAATGGCGATTATCAGGCAACGTTCAAAAAATACAGAGAAACCGGTGAAATTGATGAATTTGGACGAGCACACTTTGAGTTAATCGCCCTCAATCCTGATTATCCAAAAATGTGTTCCAGCAAACAGGAAATTCAGATTATCGGCACAATGATAGAACATCGGATTTATCGCAGAAAGCGGTAGTCCATTTTGAGTCCTAACTTGACAAGCCGAGTAGTAAAACCCAAGAAATCTGAATTATCGGTGTGGCAGTTGAGCATAGGGCGTATTTGTAGCGGGTTAGAAGTTGGGATTTTTAAGTAAATTTAATAATTGCGAATTATTTTGAATTGACCAGAATAAGAAAGTTATCTTAGAATATAAAGCATTATGGGACGAGCAACTGAATTTCAAATCTCTCCAGCTATGATTAGCTGGATTGCAGAACGAGAAAATACCGAGCCAAAAAGCTTGGCAGAGCAACTCGCCCCTAAAAAAGTTGATCAATTCCTCTCTGGCTTAATCAGTAAAAGTATTGCCGAAAAACTAGCAAAACTGGCTGATATTCCATTTGGCTATTTATTCCTTTCTAAGCCGCCCGTTATCGATAATCCTAAAATCCCTGACTTGCGCCAAACGGTCGGCGCAGAGCCATTGAGCAAAGATTTTACCGATGTGCTCAAAGATATTGAAAATAAAGTGGGTTGGTATAAAGAATTTTTGCTTGAGAATGGCAATGACACACCGCTTCATTTTGTGAATAAATTCCCATATTCTTCTGCACTCAGTCATTATGAGGTCGCTCAAGATATAGCAAAAATTATCCACTTTTCCATTGAGAAAGATCTACCGAACATTTCTCGAGAAGGATACTACCGTGAATTATCCGCTCGCTTTGAGCAAATTGGTATTCTAATTTTTAAAAATGGCGTAGTAGGCAACAATAATAAGCGCAAATTGAATGTAGAAGAATTTCGTGGCTTTGCACTGATCGACAACTTAGCCCCAGCTATATTCATCAATAACGCCGATCACCCATCTGCGCAGCTATTTACTTTACTGCACGAAGTGGCACATATTTGGATTGGTCAAAATGGGGTATCCTCTTGGAACCAAGACAGAGCGGTCGAATCCTTTTGCAATAAAGTCGCCGCTGAATTTCTAATGCCCGAAGTCACATTTTTAACCAAGTGGGCAGAGTGCGATGAAAACCACACCGAATATGTGGCGAGCTATTTCAAAGTAAGTCTGCTTGCTGCTGTAGTAAAAGCCGTTCAACTTGACCTATTGCCACAGGAAGCGATTGAGAAAGCGAGAAGACAACTTAAAGCACAACCGCAAGACTCCAGCGCTGGCGGACATTTTTACAATATGTTTCCTGTAAAAAACAGTCGTCGCTTTACTGATGCCGTCGTTAATCAAGCAATGAGCCTAAATTTACCCTTGAGAGAAGCAGGTAAATTGCTCAATGTTCACGCTGATACCGTGGTTGTCTACTCTCGCTATAAAAGGAAGAAATTATGGAACGCTTCCTGATTGATGCAAATATCTTTATCACCGCAAAAAATCTCTATTATCAATTTGGCTTTTGCCAAGCCTTTTGGGATTTTTTAGCCACAATGCACCAAAAAGGCATCGTATTTAGCATTCAAGCCGTTAAGCAAGAAATGCTGCGACAAAACGACAGCTTGAAAGATTGGGTGAATGCACAACCTGACACTTTTTTTGAAGATCACTATCAATCAGCAGCGAGCTACGCTACATTGATGAACTATGCGCAAGGGTTAGATGTAAAGCAAATTGCTAAAGATGACTTTGCAAAACAAGAGAATGCAGATGCTTGGCTATTAGCACACGCCCTTGAACAAGGTTTTACCCTTATCACTCACGAAAGCTTTAACCCAGCGGCAAAAAGACGCATTATGATTCCGAACGTCGCCCAAGCTCACAATATCAAAGTTGTTACACTCTTTGAATTTCTGGAAAAATTTTCAGATCAAAATTTCACCCCTAAAAAATAACATCGCCCGCACCAAGCGGGCTTTTTCTTGCCTAAAATCTACTCTTAACTACCCCTTACTATTCTAAACCCCTAATTTATTCCCCATTTTTACCTTTTTTTGTTCGCAATCGAATTTGCCTCACATAAATGGCAGACAACAAGCGGCCACTTTTCACTAATTTTTTGCAATTTTGCCCTACTTGCCTTTCCTTAAAGCTCAAAAAACAAGCAATCGAAAATATCTAACTCTTTGAAATTAAAGCAATCTTAAATTTATATTTAAGATTTATTAAAATAACTCTTGCTTGTGATATTAAGATTTCTTAATATACACCCATCAAAACAAACCACCCACCGAAAACGTGGGAATGCTCTTTAACAAATCATTGATAAAAACACACCGCTTGCCAATGGTGAGATGGTATCAACAGGACGGAAGAAAGCCCGAACCAAGCAGTGTGAAGTATCAGCGTCACAAGTTTAGCAACGGCAGTGAATCGTGAAGCATAGGCGACTGATACCGCCCTTTTCTAAAGGGCATTCAAAACCGCATTTACAAAGCACCAAAATCAATACTCCGCAAGGTGATTTTTAATTACCAAGCTCGGTATTCATTGCGAGAAATGTCAGAAAGTGCGGTTTTGAATGGCAATAACAAGCCTTGAGCCTTGCAAGGATAAATTCCCTATATTCTAGGGAAGATTCAGAAAATCTAGGGATATTCAGCAACACACCTTTATTGCGGAATTTTCGGAAATCTATCCGAAAAAGGCACAAACTAGCCGAATAATTGAACCGCCCCCTTAATTTTGAGGAGAGCTACCTCTCAACCGTTCGGAAATTCCGAACAGTTCAGCAAGAAGGGGAAAGAACGGTTACACGGGAATTAGGCAATAGTCCCCCTCAATTTTGAGGAAAGCTACCGCCACAAATACCCACCGAAATTATTTTAGTAGTATCTCACGCAGTTTATTAGCCCTAAATAGTATATAAACACTAATAAAATCAAATGGATATTTTTTTAAAACATTACAAGGATAAGAAAGGCAGCCATTGAAAGCCACATTTGGGGTATCCGTTAAATTGTTTAACTACCTTTATTCAAGCCTTGAATGTGGCTCTCAATGGCAATAACGATACTAATAGCTATTAGTCGAGACACTCCACTCTGCCCACTGTAACCGGTGGGCTTTTTTATAAGGAAAATCCACATGAACCAACTCACAGAAACTGAAAAACAAAACATCATCAACGGTGAATTTGAGCTTGTGCTGAAAGATGACGGCAGTTATTTACTGCAGTTCGTTTTAAATAGCGGACAGCCAAATTTCCCAGTCGATTTCAACGCGCTGCGCAACATCGTACTTGATGAGAATTTTCAATCAAAACTCTCTACTCGCTTAGTTGTTCGATAGTTGTAACTCAAGCCCCGTTTGGGGCTTTTTATTTAATGGAGCAAAAAATGAACTTCAAATCTTACTTCAAAACCGCCTTTCAAGGCTTTTTCTTAGGTGCAGTAGTGAGCCTATTCCTCATTCTTGCCGTCACCTTCTCCCTATCAAGTTGCAACCCACCTCCTGCCCCCGTACCAATGGGCAAAGTCACTGTTGAACCAATGCAAACTGCCGAACACCTCTGGACAGAAGCCAATTTCAAAGCAGTGTGAAGTATCAGCGTCACAAGTTTAGCAACGGCAATGAATCGTGAAGCATAGGCGACTGATACCGCCCTTTTCTAAAGGGCATTCAAAACCGCATTTACAAAGCACCAAAATCAACACTCCGCAAGGTGATTTTTAATTACCAAGCTCGGTATTCATTGCGAGAAATGTCAGAAAGTGCGGTTTTGAATGGCAATAACAAGACTAATAGCCATTAGTCGAGACACTCCACTCTGCCCACTGTAACAGGTGGGCTTTTTAAGCAATTTACTTGACTTTTTGAATATATGGTATTTTTAAATAAGAAAATTTATGACATAATGGAATCAAGTTATAAATTGATCTTTGAAAGCCTATGTAAACATTTCATTACATAGGCTATTTTTGTACCTTAAACTGTTTATTTAAGGAGAATTGTATGGCTTATTCAGCAATGCAAATAGCGAATGCCTTTATTCAAAAGGCACAAGAGGGCAAAATTCCAGCCCTGACTCCAATGAAACTACAAAAACTGATGTTTTTTGCTCAATCTTGGTACTTACGAAATCAAGGTTGCCGATTATTTAATGATGAATTCGTTCGTTGGCGATATGGTCCTGTTATCCAGTCTGTTTACTATGAATTTGCACGTAATGGGGGTTCGGTGATTAGCTCTCTTGCTAAAGATGCTTTCGGTGTGATCGACCCAAATTTAGATAATACTGATGAAATATTTCTGAATCGTATTATTAATACTTACGGAGCATTTAGCGGTTGGCAATTATCTGAAATGACTCATAATGAAAAAGGTGCTTGGGCAATGAATTCATTGGGCACAGTTATTACTGATAAGGAAATGCTAAATGGAATCGTTTGATTCGGATTTAACACGAGGGCAATCACCTGAAACAACAAGTGAACCAAATGAGAGAGAAGAGCAATATATTGTTCAAGCAAGAGAAAATGAACATAATCGCCAAGAAACTGTAAAAGATGAATTGCACAACTGGATCATTTGGTTTATTCGTGCTTTTTTATCAGCAGCCCTTATTGCTGGACTCGTCTATTTTTGGCATTTAGTTACACCAGAATACGTTACTTGGAATGGCTGCCCTATACTTAGAATGCACTTTTTAAAAGCTGAACAGCTTGATAAATTAAGTGCATTTTTTGTAACTGTCGTATTATCAAGTACATTTACAGGTTACGCAAAAAAATATATATCCTAACTATTTAATATAATAATTATCAATATTGACACCCCGCCCCTTTCGGACTAAACTAGCCCCACTTTCAACAGAAAGTCGGGATTGGTCTCTTGACAGAAAGTAAAAGCGGGCGGAAATGATAACACGCCTTTAAGCGTGTTTTTTTATATCTGCAAAATAGTAAATCTACCTTTTTAACAAATTTGTTAAAAAGTCCAATGATGAGCTGAATAGGAGGATTGCAAAATCCGCCGTACCCGCTTTTACGGTAAGACCAATTCTATTCAGTTCATCACCAATGATTGGTCTCTGCGGTGATGAGTTTTAAAAACTTAAAAGCGGAGAATGTCAAAATGACAAATTCAAATCTTATTGCCATATTCAATGGTCAAATCGCCCATCAATCAGTTCAACTTTGTAACGCTCGTGAGCTTCATTCTTTCTTAGAAAGCCAACGTCAATATGCAAATTGGATTTCTGAACGGATCAAAGACTACGGCTTCACCGAAAACGAAGACTACATCATCGTTACCGAACGCACCAACGGACGCCCACGCAAGGAATACCACATCACCCTTGATATGGGCAAAGAACTCGCCATGGTCGAACGCAACGAAAAAGGCAGACAAATCCGCAAATACTTTATTGAATGCGAAAGACAAGCCAAACAAAAAAACGAAGAAAATCGACCGCTTGCAATCCCCGAAAAAACCTACACCTTCACGCTAACAGAATACGAACTGCGAAAATTAGCGTGGCTATGGAAGATTGCCGAAAGAATGCGAAACATTCTCTACGCTCTCAACGACCCACTCGAAAAACTCGGCTCACGCTACTCGGCTTGTGTTTATGGGGCAAGTCGAGAATACAAACTAAGCCTAGACGAGTGCCAAAAACTGCTTACCAGAATGACCGCAGACGTAGAATGCCACCCCAACGATTCTCGCAATCACTGGCAACGTGTTCTCCCCGAACTGCGTAAAGGCAAACTCAACAACCCGATTTAATTAACCTAACCCACCCCTGACTGCTATTTCCCTTTAGAAATTCGGCAGGGGCTTTCTGCAACCTTTTTTCAGCAAATGGAGCAAAAAATGAACCTCAAACATTACTTCAAAACCGCCTTTCAAGGCTTTTTCTTAGGTGCAGTAGTGAGCCTATTCCTCATTCTTGCCGTCACCTTCTCCCTCAACAGTTGCGAACCAAAGCCCGTACCCATGGGCAAGCAAGTCACTGTTGAGCCAGTGCAAACTGCCGAGAAAATCTGGACAGAGGACGATTTCAAACAAGCCGAAATTGACCCGCTGGACGTGGCTTACAACGTTATCGAACCCCACCTACCGCCACCGGATAACGTGGTGGAGGAAGATGCCGAGCTGATTAAAACCCATACCCAAAAGCAATTACAACGCCTGACAGCAGGAGGTACAAGATGAATGATAGAGCCGAATTCAGATTCAGTAGCGGACAATATCGGGGATATATCTACTGTGGTGCAAAATGCCTTGAAAAAACCGCCCCCGCCTTTTCCAGACCCAATGCCCTCGCCCACCTCAATCGCCGTATCCGCTACTGGAATAAGAAAAAGCGGTTGAACATCCCTTTAATTGAGGAGCAAACCCATGATTAGCCCCTATCTCAGCCCCTATGAAAGTGGCTTTGACACTGCCGAGGATGAAGAGTATTTCCGCCAACAAGCCGAAGCCCGCAGACGCGCCCGAGAAGAACGGGCGATTGATGAATATGAAGATGCCCAAAATGGCAGAAGATAATTATTAGGAGAACAAAATGACAAACCAAGTACAACAAAACAATCAGCAACAAAAGTCTGTTTCATTCCCCGTCAAAGAATTCTTTGACCGACCAGCTATTAAAGGCAAGATTGAAGCGTTACTCAATAAAAATGCCGGCTCATTTACCACGAGCGTACTGCAAATTGTCAATAGTAATCAGCTCTTAAAAAATGCTGTCCCAATGACTGTATTCAACGCTGCATTGATGGCTGCAACACTCAATCTTCCATTACAAAATGGCTTAGGCTTTGCCTATATCGTACCTTATAAAAATAACAACACGAACAGATACGAAGCCCAGTTTCAGTTAGGTTATAAAGGTTTAATTCAGCTTGCCCAACGTAGCGGACAATTTCAACGATTAGTCGCCGTTCCTGTTTATGAGAAGCAACTCCTTGCCGAAGACCCTATCAACGGTTACGAGTTTGACTGGAAGCAGAAGCCGGAACAAGGTGAGAAACCCATAGGCTATTACGCTTATTTCAAACTACTCAATGATTTCACCGCAGAACTCTATATGACGACATTTGAAATTGATGCACACGCCCAACGATATAGCCAAACTTATCGCTCTTACTTAAAGAAAAAGTCCAAAGGCGAGTATGCGTCCAGCGTATGGGCTGATAACTTTGAAGCCATGGCTCTCAAAACGGTGATGAAGTTGTTACTCTCCAAGCAAGCCCCGCTTTCTGTGGAAATGCAACAAGCCGTGCTTGCCGATCAAGCTGTTGTTAAAGATGCTGAAAAAGGTGAATTTGGCTACCCTGATAATGAAATTCAAGATGCAGAATATACCAAATTGACCGTCAGCCAGCAGGTCTTTGAGCAGTGTAAGCAAAACATTCTCAACGGTGAAACGACTCTCCAAGACCTTTGTGATAATGGCTACGAATTCACGCAAGAGCAGTATGCCGAGTTAGAAACTCTTGAGAAATCGGAGAGTTGATAATTGACACCCCGCCCCTTTCGGATTAAGATAACCGCACTATACAACGTAAGCGGTTATCCGCCCCCGACAGCAAGCGGTTTTTTTGTACCTAAATTTTAGTTACAGATCGGTTATGATCGGGTCGAGAGAACCTAATAAAATACCTGCAAAGGAAATAAGTTCCGCCATCTTACGTTGGTAGTTGAAGCCTGATCGCCTACTAAGCGATCAATTAACTAATCTAAAACGTAAGGTACAAAAAATGTCAAATCTAGTTCAATTCCAATCATTCAATTTTCATTCATCCGCTGTTCGTGTGATCACAGATCCCAATCAAGAATTTTGGTTTTGTGCCAAAGATGTTTGTGATGTTTTAGGCTATGTAAATGATACAGACGCATTGAAAAAACATTGCAAACCAAAGGGGGTAGCGAAACGCTACTCCCCTACAAAAGGCGGAAATCAAGAACTTACATTTATTAACGAACCTAACTTATACCGCTTAATCATCAAATCCCGCAAGCCAGAAGCCGAACCCTTCGAAGCGTGGGTATTTGAAGAAGTGCTACCGCAAATTCGCAAAACAGGGCAATATTCGCAAAATCTTCCCGAAAATCGACCGCTTGCAATCCCCGAACTAACATTCACAGTAGAAATGAGCGAAGACAACCGCAACGTATTACTGAGCAACTGGTTTGCTTTACATAACACCCTTAAATTATTGGCAGAGCTAGAACCACCTTTGCGAGCCTTAAATTCTCCCTTTGCCTCAAAGGTTTATACCCACGTTACCGAGTATCGCAACAATTTAGGCTACACCAAAGCAATGTTAGCCCCCTTATTCGCAGATGTCGCCTTTGACAAACGACAAGACCCTCACGAATATATTGCAATGCAAGCCTTTAACGCCTTTCAAGCAAGAGGCTTTAAACCAAGAGTGGCAGTAAAACTGTTGGCTTAGCAAGCCCTTTCTTCACTCGCAAAAAACTTATTCAATCCGACCGCTTGCAACCCCAAGCGGTCTTTCTGCTACCCTAAATTCAAGAAAAAAGGAAATCATCAAATGAAAGTCCGATGTTCATCAATCAGTAAATTTATGACCAAAC
Source organism: Pasteurellaceae bacterium Macca (assembly GCA_023101485.1). Taxonomy (GTDB): domain Bacteria; phylum Pseudomonadota; class Gammaproteobacteria; order Enterobacterales; family Pasteurellaceae; genus LVZB01. Next base: position 12,509 of record LVZB01000031.1, read on the forward strand.
CCAAAGGCAACAACAAAATTTCGGAAGGCGCAAAAACAGCAGTAAGAGAACTTGCCCGTTTTCATCTCTTTGGATATGAAAACTTTGACGGCAACAAATACACCGCCAAGGGCAATCAACTTGAAGAGCAAGCAATCAAATTAAGTGGTTTTAGCCGAGGGCTTGTACTAAAAAAGAACAGCGAACGCAAGGAAAATGATTGGGTAAGTGGCGAGTGCGATATTTATGTACCAAGCCGAAAGCTGATTATCGACACCAAATGTTCGTGGGATATTGGCTCACACCCATTTTTCCCCGAAGAAGCCGAAGAGAAAGCCAAAAAATCGGGCTACGACTACCAAATGCAAGGCTATATGTGGCTTTGGGAAGCCGAAGAAGCCCAAATTGATTTTGTACTATTCCCCACCCCGCTTGACCTGATTCCTGCCTATGAAGACAGTAATAAGCTAGTTGATCTTGTCGAGCAAATCCCACAAGAAAAACGCATCACCACACTCACAATTAAGCGAGATGAGAAAATCATCGGGGAAATCAAAGAGCGAATCACCGCTGCGCAAGATTACTTCCAGCAAATCGCCAAACCTTATTTATAAGTGGAATTTAGCTTAAAGAAAATGGATAGCGACAACCCATCTGTTCAAATTCAGCACAAACTGACTTTACCAAAATACTTCGTTTTCAATACGCATACCTATAAAGGTTTATCAGCACAAGCATTTACTTTACGCCTTTCTATTCTAACTGGTGGGAATGAGCCAATCCTTATCGCTCGTTTAATCAAGGCTGAGCAACTTCAAGAGGAAGTTGCCCAAGAATTTGCCAGCAAGCTCACTGATGCATTAGCTGAAACGAGCATCACTGTAAATATTGGTACTGTTTGCATTTAATTAAGATGAGCCCTGCAAGTCAGGGCTTTTTAAAGGAGATTGTATGTCGTTTACTTATGGCTCCGTTTGTTCGGGCATTGAAGCAGTCAGTGTAGCTTGGGATAATATGGCGACACCACTCTGGTTTAGCGAAATTGAACCGTTCCCATCTGCCATCTTGGCTCATCATTATCCCAACATTCCTAACTTGAGTGATATGACTTCCCTTCCCGAAAGAATCCTCAATCGTGAAATCCTAGCGCCTGATGTGCTTGTTGGTGGTACGCCTTGTCAAGCTTTTTCCGTAGCTGGCAAAAGGCTCTCACTAAATGACGAGAGAGGTAATCTCACACTTGTTCTTATTCACATTTTAGAGGCTATTGATTATGTCAGACATCAAGACAGAAAACCGCCTTGCATTTTACTTTGGGAAAACGTTCCCGGTGTCTTATCCACCAAGGACAACGCATTCGGACACCTTTTGGCTGGACTGGCTCAAGAATCAGAGCCACTACAACCAACAGGGAGAAAATGGACAAACGCTGGTTATGTGCATACTAAAAGAACCATTACATGGCGAATCCTTGATGCTCAATATTTCGGAGTGCCCCAACGACGCAAACGAGTGTTCCTTGTGGCAAGTGCTAGAAGCCGAAGTGTCGCAGAAATACTCCTTGAGCAAAAAAGCTTGCGAGGGAATTCTGAGAAGAGCCGAACGCAGAGGAAAAGTGTTACCGCCTTTGCTGAAAGTAGCTTTGGACAATATTTCCAAACAATGCAAAAAAACGTACTCTTTGAAGTGAAAGGTGCAGAGGCTATCCGCATTCACGAACAGCCAGTCAGTCCAACGTTAAAAGCAAGAATGGGAACAGGCGGTAATAATGTTCCTTGCGTATCTATTGCGGGTAATGTGATAGGCAGGAGTGACACTTCGGGCGGAAATGGCGTAGGCGCAAAAGATGATGGTGTCATGTACACGCTGACTACCTCAGATGTCCACGGAATAGTACATAATCACACCATACGAAAACTAACCCCTAAAGAATGTGAGCGATTGCAAGGATTTCCAGATAATTGGACAAAAATCCCCTACCGTAACAAGCCCATTGAGAATTGCCCTGATAGTCCTCGTTATAAAGCAATTGGAAACTCAATGGCTGTGCCAGTGATTAAATGGATTGGTCAGCGAATTATTCAATATTTGGAGAAGTAACAATGAACAAATTCAACAAATTAACCAATCGAATTATTGATTGGGCAAATGACCGTAACTTAATTCAAGGCTCAACCCCACAAAAGCAAATGCTTAAACTGATGGAAGAATTCGGCGAATTATGCGGCGGCATTGCCAAGAATAAACCTGATGTGATTAAAGACAGCATTGGGGATTGTTATGTAGTAATGATAATCTTGAGCAAACAGCTAAGGTTTACTTGCAAACCAGCTATTACAGGTAAAGTATTAAATGACATCATTGCAGAATTCAACGAAAAGAAATATGAGTACTCTTCTGTTAACGAACAAACCATTGAAGCAATGCATCATATTGGCGGTTTTTCACTTCCAGCCTTAAAAGGCTGGAAAGTAACCACAGAGTATTTTGAGCTGTTATATATGAATTTAATTCTCATCGCATTATTTAATCAAATTGACTTCATCGACTGCGTAGAGCACGCTTACAACCAAATTAAAGACCGTAAAGGCAAAATGATAGACGGCGTATTTGTTAAAGAGGAAGATTTATGACCTGGAACATTTTCAAGCTACGAAAGGAATATCGCACCCTTTTGCAAGCGCACTCAAAAAACGTCTTAAAAACGGAATCGCTACTCAAAAAAGTGAAATCGCTAGAAGATTCTGCGATGCAATCTGCTCTACAAATTAAGAGCCTGACCCAAGAGAATGTGAAGCTGAAAACTGAAAATGCCGAACTGCAAAGCAAGCTCAATCAGTATGAAGTAGAGAAACAGTGTAGTTTCCTCACGTTGCCCCGTAAAGTAAAGCGAAAACGCAAATAACCGACCGCCTAACAAGCGGTCTTTTTTTACCTGAAATTTGTAAAAGGACACCCAATGAACATTACAGAAACCCTCAATCAACGTGGAAAAAACTACGGAAACTTCAATCAACTCGCCTTTATCAATCGCAAACTTGATAATGTGATAGATGAACACGGAACTCACCTTGATGCCACCCAGCGTAAAGCCCTTGAAATGATTCTTCACAAGGTAAGTAGAATTCTCAACGGCAACGCCCATTATGCGGATAATTGGGTCGATATTGCCGGATACGCTCATTTAGGTGGGCGGTTGTATGAAGAAGAAACCACCGCCGAAACGGTGGATAATCTTACTGGTGAGATTGCTTAAACTGCTGAAAAGCTTGAATAATCAACTGATTTTGCGGAATACCAAGCGTTTTGCTTAATTGCTCAATTTCCTCAATGACCGTAATGGGCAGTTTAAAGGCTTTGAGTTTAATGCCGTGTTTGGTTTCACTACGTTTAACAATTTCAGTTCTTGATAATGCCATTGGACTTTTCCTCTTGCATCAAATCAACGTTTGATCTATATTGTTTGAAGTCTCGGGGGAGCGGTAACTCCCCCTTGAACTAGTCTAGTAAGCTGGCAGGCTTACGGTTAATCCGACTAGCAGGATAATGATGATAGCTAAACGAACATTCATCACTATTCTCCTCTTCAAGCGTAAGGATTAAGCCTCACACTCACTTTCAACCTGTCCGTTGAAAGTGAGATTATTTTAAGTTAGTTAACTAATAAAATCAAGCATTCTTTAAGAAAGCCTACAATTTATTTTGTGGGCTTTTTTGTTTGACAAGAAAAGGAAATTTGTTAAGATACCTTTACCTATTCAAGGTTGATTGGTGAAAGCAATCATTGTACTTTTAATCAATTAAAGAGGAAAAACAATGAAAGGTTTAAATGAAGGTTGGGAAGTTTAATGAGTTTGGAGCAACTATCTAGCTTCTTAAAACAGCTGGATTTTAATGCAATAGCAGGGCTAGGAACGTGTTTATTCACAGGTTACCTAGCCTTTTTTGCGTGGTTTCAAATCAAAGAACAACGTAGCCAGCATAAACAAAAAGCAACTATTGAGCTTCTTATCAGCAACAGTAATAATGCTTATTACCAAAAACGTCGCAAGACTTATATGAAGATGAGAGATAGTGGGATTAACTTTACTACGCTCGCTTGTGCCTTAACGGAAAGTAATCCTAACACAGAGCAACAAAAACAAAATTTTATTGTGCTTGATGTACTTAATTCCATAGAATTTATTTGCGTAGGCATTAAAGAAAATTTATTTGATGAAGCGGTTTACAAAAGAATGAGCGGTAGTAGTGTAGTAAAAGACTGGAATACCCTAAAACCTTATGTAATGGAACTTCGTCGTATCAATAACAATAACAACAAACTTTTTTGTGAGTTTGAATGGCTTGCGACTAAGTGGATTGATGAAAATAAAAATAGCTAGTTTTTAAGATATATTTGACACCCCGCCCCTTTCGGATTAAGATAACCGCACTACCAAATACAAGTCGGTTTATTCGCTCCGAACAAATAGCGGTTTTTTTGTGCCTGAAATTCAGGTCGCTCATTTATGATCGGGTCGAGAGAACCTAATATAATACCCGAAAGGGAAATAAGTTCCGCCGTACTTGTATTCGGTAGTTGAAGCCTGATCGCCTACTAAGTGATCGTCTGAATTAACTAATAAATACAAGGTACAAAAATGTCAAATCAAATCTCTACATTCAACTTCAAATCAAACCCTGTCCGTATTCAATCAATTAACAATGAACCGTACTTCTGTTTATCAGATGTTTGTGATGTGCTTAATGTAAATCGTAGAAGTAGTGAAGCATTCCGATTGAATGAAAAGGGATGCAATAAAATTGCAACCCTTACAAACGGTGGAAAACAAGAAATCACATTCATCAACGAACCGAATTTATATCGGATCATATTCAGATCAAACAAAGCCGAAGCAGTCGAATTTCAAAACTGGGTATTTGAAGAAGTTTTACCGCAAATTCGTAAAACGGGACGCTATCAAGCCGAGCAAATCGCCCTACCCGACCCAGAGCCAAAATACAGTCGAGAACTAACCGAACGCCAATGGCTAAAACTCGCCAGTCTCTGGTTCGCCTGTTACAACAATCTTGAACTACTCGGCAAAATCTACAAACCCCTTGAAGCTCTCGGTTCACCCTACGGCGTAACTGCTTACACCCACGCTACCGAGTACCAAACTACGCTCGGAGCATTGCAACGCCTACTCGTGCCATTGCTTGCAGAGTTTGATGTCGATCCACGACAAGAAGCCCACTACTACCGAGCCTTACGCACTCTCAGAGAATACCAACCCAAAGGCTTAGGGGCAATCGTCCGCATCTAATTGCAAAAAATTCACCCAATCCGACCGCTTGTATCCCCAAGCGGTCTTTCTGCTACCTAAAATTTAAGGAAACCCAATAAGATGAAATCAATGACAGGATAATCACAAAAGTTAAGAATGGTGCGAAAATCACCCGATTATAGACTTTCGCTTAATAATGAAATGAACCAACCCCACTGATGTGGGGTTTTGTTTTGGAGGAAATATGGAAAATCAAATTACTCTACTAAGTAAAGAAAAAGTCATCAATATGACAAGCCTAAGCTACCCTACCATTTGGCGAATGATGAAAAAAGGCACATTCCCCAAAAGTGTCAGTGCCTCAAACCGTCGTGTAGCTTGGTTCGCAAAGGACATAGAGCAATGGCTTTCAGAAAGGGCTTAATATTAAATTCCCTCGCCTTTAATCCATTCATCTACCTTATCCGCCCAAGCTTGCATCATCTCTCGTCTTTGAGTTTCGTACTCAGCCTTGTTATATACAGCTCGCACGCCTTGTTGCTCGTGGGCGAGGGATTTCTCAATCCAATCACTATTAAAACCCATTTCATGTAATAGCGTTGAGCCAGTTCTACGTAAATCGTGAACGGTGAAATCATCAATTAACGGCTTTTCACGGTTGATGTACTTAATGCAATGATCAATCACCCGGTTAATTGAGCTATTCGCAATGGGTTTCCCTCTATTCGTTCGCCCAGGTAACAAGTATGGCGAACCTTCCGAATAAATTTGAAACGCTACTATTAAATCAAGCACCTGTTCTGACAGGTAGACATTATGCGCCCTTTTCGCTTTCATCCTTTCCGCAGGAATAGTCCACACCTTATTTTTGAAATCTACTTCATCCCAAGTTGCATGGATCAACTCACCCTTCCTTACCAGGGTCAGCAAAATAAATTTTACCGCCTTGCGTAAGGCAAAATCAGACTGCATTTCATCTAGGGCATTAAAGAATAAATGGATTTCCCTTGGTGATAACACTCGCTCGCGTTTTTTGAATGTGGCAATGGAAGAATTCGAAATTTCATCAGCTGGATTAGCATATTTATGCCCACGAGCAATCGCATAGCGATAAACGTTAGCAATTAAGTCTCGTACAAAAATAGCTGTTGAAGGTGCGCCACGATCTTTGATTTTTTCACAATGGCGACGAATTTCATCAGTGGTAATTTCCATCATCAAACGATTACCAAAAGTCTCTTTAATATCTCGTTCATAGGTTGCAACACGCAATGCCTTAGTGCTTTCCGCCAACTGAACATCTGCCAAATATTTTTCCGCAAAGACAGAAAAACGCTCGGCATTGCGAATTTGATTTCTCGTATTGCGTTTTTCACCGGCTGGGGAAATCCCTTCACTCACTTGCTTACGAGCGATCATTAACCGCTCACGGGCTTCAGCCAAGTTAATTCCATCCGAGCCATACTTACCAATAGTGAGGGTTTCTCGTCTGCCGTTAATTCTATAATCATAACGGAATACCACCGAACCTGATGTAAGCACTGCGACATAGAGCCCATCACGATCAGCAACCTTATAAATTTTTTCCTTTGGTTTCAAGGATTTAATTTTTGTATCTGTAAGCATATCATACCGCTAAAAGTACCGTCATTCACCTGACGGTATTTTCACTATATTTTTGGCTTAATGCAAGTTGATACCGTCAAAAACACCGTCAAAAATTTGAAATACTATGAAATGCTATGAAACGTTATGAAATGAATAAAGCCCCTAAATACGGGGATTTGAGGCTATTTTGAAATGTTATGAAACGTTCTGAAACGTCGGTTTTTTATTCCCATTCAATCATATCAAAGATATTTTTATCTTTATAAATCAACAAGATAAAAATAACCTCTTATAAAATACCGTCATTTATACCGTCAATAGAAAAAGGTTTGTTAAACTAAGTCTCCAAGGCTATTATTGCTCTGATTTTATTCGGTATCAATGCTATTTACCGCATCAACAATCCTCCTCCGAAGCACTACACTTAACATTATTGTTGCACATCATTTCAGTTACTCATCCTTTCATCACATCCTACGATTTTAACATCGGTGCGGTAACCAATACCAAGTATCATTTCCGCACCGCTGTTCTCTCTAAGCCATCTATTTTGGTTTCCGTTTCTCAGTCCCTGTCGATTGTGTTTTACTATGCTGTTCTATGCCGAGTTTACGATTCACTTTGTCAAGGTTCTTTTGAATCTCACCAATATCTTTGCCAATTCTGGCAATGGTTTCATTTAAATTCGACGTATTCTTTTTCGCCATACTATTCACCCTTCGCCTGGTTGTATGTGCCGAGGTAATCAGTTTTAGCGAGATCATTTAATTTCTCTTCCTGTTCGTTGAGTTTGTTCGTAATGTCACTCAACTTCTGAGTAATTGCCTCAGGTACGCTAGATCCTTCTTTGAGTTTATCTCCGATTTCTCGAAGTGTATCAAGAGCAGCATCCACATCGACACCTAAAATCTCGACTTTTAACTCCTGTTTTGCCTTAAAAATGGCTTTCTGCAATTCGGATTTTACCACCCCCAAAGCTCTTCCGCTTTGAGTTTGCGCTTGATTTAACGCTTTAATATCTCGTCCGATCTGCTCAAAAGTTAAGATTAAGTTATTTTGTTTAGTCATTGTGTTTCCTTAAATTTTAGAAAGATTATATAAAGTTAAAAAGTCCACCTCTTCCTCCTGTTTTATTGGATTCCCCATTTCCACTATCGCAGTGATTTCAATGAGGGAGGCGATTTCTACCACGAGTGGTTGAGGTGTTTCTAGGGTGGCAATAATGTTGTCATTCATAGCTTATTCATAGCCGAGTAACATCAGGGGAGAGTTGAATCGCGCCTTCCAGTACTGTTCGCACCTTCCCAGCAATCATCATCTGCAGATCATATTCCGCTTCTAACCACCCCGCCTCCTGGGTGCTTCTCGCCGAAAAATGCAATACCAATACCCCTTGTTCACGGTCTGAGATTTCGATATTTTGCGCCACACTCGAAAGGGCTAACACCCGTTCACCTCGGCTGACGGCGTGTAGGTCTAATCGCTCAACCTGCGTTAAATCAAAAGGGATTTCTACACCTTCTTCATTACGTTGACGGAGCTTAACAACAAGGGAAATATCACCCCCTTGCTTGAGTTGAATATTCTTTCGGGTGATTTTCATTCCTGACCTCCTTGGCGATAAAACTCAGGGTACTGCTTGCGCTCAATCTCACTTTCATAGGCTTCTTTGCAATGGTTTTTATCGAAAAATAGCCCATTAACAACATGATAGAGAATTTTCCAGCGCCACTTTTTGTCGCCTTGCAAAATGTACTTACGGTAACAACGGCTAGAAATCGTTTCATCCGCATAACCAAAAGCAAGGGTATTGATAAATTGGTCAAGCCCGATAAAAACCTGTTTTAACCACTGTTTAAACGTCATTTACATTCTCCTTGTTCGCAGTAGGTAAAAAGAATGCCACCTCAATTGCCGCTACCGTTTCAAGCGTATTTGCTTGCTTTAACCGGTCTTCTAAGGCTTGCCGTTGCCCAGCCACTGTGGCGCCTAAAAGCTGATAACCGATGGCTTTTTCGTAGGCTTTTTCCCGCAAAATATCAAGGGGAATGCCTCGGGCGCTGGCAATCGTCTCTAACACTGGCGTCGGGCTTGTGGCATCCGCTTTCCACGCCTTCGCTTCGTTGGCTTGTTCCTGCCAAGTTTCCCGCTCAAAGTCGGGGGTGGTGTTGGTATCAGCAATCGCATCCACAAAGACTTGGGCTTGACGATTGATGTCCGCGAGTTTATTCGCCTTCGCTTGGGCTAACATGTCCGCTTGCTTGTCTTTGGAAAGCACCCATTTATTGCCATTCCATTCATGAAAATCACTTGGAGGCAAACCTTGCTCTATGATTTTTCCTTGTGTTAACACAGGGCGAATGAAAACTTGATCACACTCGACAGCCACTTCTTCACGACTAGCAAGATCATCAAGGTTAGGGGAAAGGTCGCAATTCCCTAAATAATGACCTTGTTTATCAAATAAATAATACATACGCTCCCCTCCTATTTAATCCCAATCACAATATAATTTGCTTCCGAATTATCATAACGTATGCCTGTTTTCGATTCGGTATGTGTTCCCCCTCGACTAATCACTCTTGCCACAACTCGGCGATTATTATCAACATAACACTCTGTACGCGTATTTTCTAAATCCGATTTTTTCACTCGGTCAATATTCACATCCGCTTTAATTGAAACTAACCAACGACATTGGTTTTGATTAAATCCTGATGGAAGAGGAAGGGTCGCGCCATTAGTGAGGGAACCTGAAATCACGGCAATATCACTTTTTTGTAATGCACTGCTTAAACGCTTCCCTTTGTTGGTTTGAAAATCCGGTGCAATAACATTCTTATTGAATTCTGCAGCATTCTGTTTTAGTGCGACATAAGTTTCATAAATGTAATGATAAAAATAGGCGTCATCTGATTCACTATTCTGAAAACCGATATACCAACCATGATTGCCCTTGCGTTTACCTCTTAAGAAACTGTTGGTTGTATCGATTTCTAAAATACCCCGTAACGTCCCGCCTTGTTGGGAAAGAACTTCTTCAAAAATAGCCAATGTGCCCGTCTTTTTAGGTATCTTGATTTGCGCTTCATTTTCCCAAGCGCTATTACGATAAATTATGGTACCAATATCATTGTTATTATGGGGCTTCGTTTCCAAAATGAATCGATACTTTGCATCATTCATCAGGTCAATCCCAGAATAATCCCCATTTCGAATTGTTATTCTGCCCGAAACTTCCCCACCTTGTTTAGAAAACCGGCTATTCGCATTGTCATTCACCGCCTTCACTGCCGCTGATGTCGCCACGGTATCGTTACTTGCCGAATTTGTCGCCGAGGACTTTTTACTATTCGGAATATAGTTGCTCAAATTTCGGTTCAGTGCATCGATTAAATCCTTCACTGTCTTAACCGCTTTGGGGGTTGCTGCTTTATCTTCTGCATTGCTCCCAGTTTCAGAACTAAGTTGCACAATGCCTTTTTGGGTCAAACTCGCCAAGCTGTAATCACCCGCCCATTGAACCCAGTCGGCAGACATTGCGATGTCTGGGGATTTTTTCTTATTCGCTCTTAATGCACGATAAGTTTTACCTTGATGTTGAACAAATGCATGCTGTGGGTAATCTGTATTGGCGCTCCACTCTGGCAAACCGCGTTGGAGGTGGTATAACAATGCCTCATCTAGGCGTTTAAACAGAAAATTAAACCATTCCATTGGTGGAATACCTTGGGTTTGCTCAAAAGAAATTCCCCAACCTCTGGTAAGATTGGGGAATGTTTGAACTTCGTTATCTTTGGCAGAACTTGCGAAGATCTGCTCATCAGGTCTTTTCATTACGGGCATAGTCTCATCCTATAACATAGTGAAAATTTACCCCTGCTTGACGAGGGAGTATATCTAAATGCTCAATGGCATAACGCTTAAAGGCGTTAAGAGTATTAGCGGAAATGTAAATCGAAACGGTCATATCGTAGTTATCTTCTGCATTGCTGTTTTCTCCAAATAAAAAACGGGCCGCTTCGATAATATTCGGTAGCGTGCCCGTTTGGTAATTCTTCAAAATTCGGCATTTTATTAAAAATCGGTAATCCTCATCGCTTAATCGCACTGAATCCGCTAGTGGATCACGCCGACGATACCACTCACCACCCCCTTGCCGTTGTCGGCTAAAACTCAACGCCAATGGGCTGTCTTTAAATCCAAAGAATTTCCTTAGCGCATAACCATTTAATACGCGAAATTGCCCGATATGGCGACCGATCACATCTAAATTTTTCCCCGTTGCTGTCTCAATATTTAGCACATCTGGCAAGGTAGATAAAAGCTGAAAAGGCCCAGCAAAAGCCACCTCTAACAATTGAATGGTCGCTAACGCCTTAGGTTTGTTTTGGTATTGCCAAATTAATAAATCAGAATACGCCATTAACGCACCTCAATATGGATATTTTCAGGCAAAAAGCGCGCAATTTCTCGGGGAGATAATGCAATATTGCTTTCCACCAAGGAATGGCTGTTTCGCCCAATTTTTAGTGATTGCACCCAAAATCCCCCAACCGTATTAATTGGCGTATAAAGACGAGATAAATTCACATTCTCGCCAATCTTAAAAGGGAGTGCACTAATTGCCTGTTTAACGCCTTCGTGATCGATTTCAGTAAAATCCTTATCTCTCACAACTACAGTACTCAGATGAATATCAACTTGTTTGGCTTTGTCAAAACGAATCAGGCGTTCTTTTTCATTATGTCGAATGCGAATTTCTGTCTCGCCTTTCATTCCTGTGCCACCACCTTTGTTATGATAAATTACCTGGGCAATTTGCTGTTCATCGCCACCTAAAACAATGACATTAATCGAATGCGGGGGAAGTTGATTTTTATCTGTCTCTGCTAAATTATTTTCCAGAATGCTGACTTGGCGAACATCAGGCAAAGCAAGGAGTTTTCCTTCGAGTGATGAAACAGAGTTTGTGGCATTACGAGAACGGCTTAGAAAAAAACGTTGGCGTAATTCGATATCGCTCTCTTCTTCCGCCCCAATTTGACTTTCTGTTTGAGTAGTAACTGAATGTAAACCAAAAGTGATCGTTTCTATTGTCATTGCTGTGTGGACGGGAACATTAAATGCTCCCAATTCTTCACTGCGAAAGTCCGCTTTCGCTGAACCTTGGGCATTGAGCGTCACGCTATTTTGTAATACCCAGCGTGTTTTGGTCGTGTCCGAAATAATGACCCCAGCCGGAATAGTGGCGAGTGGCTCGCCTGTTAAAACGACCGCAGGTAAATAGCTATATTTTGCTTTTCCACGCACTAGCCCCGCATAAGCCACTCGCTGCTCAAGCCAAGCGCCGGAAGCTAAATCGGGGTCAATTTGACGGTAAGCGTTTTCTAATAATTCATTCTGATCCATGACCATTTGTGCTAACAACCCGACTAATTGGCCATCTGGGCTATCTGGGGAGAGATCAATATTCTGCCCGTAGATTTGTCGAAAGCCTTGGCTGATACGCTCGACGACTTCATCAAGACGATCAATTTGAAGCCCATTTTCGTTAATTTCACTCATACTCAATTTCCTTGATAGCTGACTTGGTGGGATTGTTGATATTCATCGAGGTAGCTAACTTCAATCAGTAAAATACGGGTATTGGTCAGTGTAGCGTGATAATTTGTAATTGCTTGTACACCTTCCGTTTGCAGTACGCACCCTTTAACCTCTCGCTCAATTCTTGCCCAATCAATCCGTTCCATCATCTCGAACCACGGCAATCCATGTTCAAGATCTAAAAACCAATCACCCTCAAATGACCAAAGCGCCGTTTTCACTCGCTGAGCAACACTTTCAGACTGTGAGGCATAATTCCCCAAGCCTTGCCCAAAAGTCCAATCATGTTCTGCATCTAATCGTCTTACTCTCATAGTGGGGTTCCTGTTTGTTTATTACCACTCTCTACACCGCTATGGGTATGGGATTTTCCAGAAATTCCTCCGGCAGTTACATCTACCGAACCAATAATATTTTTTGCCATCACTTGCTCACTGACGGTAGTTGAACCCTGTTGATTGGTATTACCAGTATGAACAATATCGCCTTGAATCGTGATTTTGCCCTCTTCTAGCCGAATGAACGTGGCACCATCAAGTGTTTGTAAAGACAGACCGTTTGTAAAAAAGCCTTTAACCGCATTCGGCACTGAACAAATTCCTGGGATAAACATCCCATCGGAGAGATCATGAAATCGAATATCTAACGGCTCACTGGCATGCCCCGATTGCCACCAGCCATCAATACAGCGTTCACTAAAAATCACCATACCTTCATCTCCCGCTTGTAAAGGAAATGTCACACAAAAACCACCACCCCGAGGGTAGCTCACCGGCACATCGACAAGGGGAGGAATATCGACTTTCTGATTATCCATTAAGAGTTGCTTAATCTGCACTGCAAGTGTGACCGTTTGATTAGCTGGGTTAAAGGTCACCACTTTAGCTGGCAATGCCGTGTGGATTTGTTTCTGAGCTTGCTCAATTTGAGCATCTGTTGCGGTTTCGGGCGTGGCATTGAGATAGTCATAGTTTTTCATTGTATCGTTACTCTTTACAAATTTTGTTATTTAGTGTATAGTTCTTCTATACAGTCAGGAGCAAAAATGATTTTATCTTTTAGGCATAAAGGGCTCGAAAAATTCTTTAAAACGGGTTCAACAGCAGACATTCAAGCCAAGCATGCAAACCGTTTAAATTTACAGTTATCCTTTCTAGATGCGGCAAAATCCCTCTCTGACATCCAGGTCATTGATTGGGATTTGCACCCGCTAAAAGGTAATCTAAAAGATCATTGGTCAATTAAAGTCAATGGCAACTGGCGATTAACCTTTAAATTTGAGAATGGACATATCGAAGTGCTGGACTATCAAGATTATCACTAGGAGAAGACAATGCGTATGCACAACCCCGCCCACCCAGGCAGACTTATTCAAGATTATTTAGACCGTGCTGAAATAAGCGTAACAACCCTTGCTAAACACCTTGATATTACACGGGTAACGCTTTCTCGTATTATTCACGGCAAGTCTGCTGTCACCGCTGAAATGGCGCTAAGGCTAGAAAGAGTACTCAATATCAACGCAGAAACGTGGCTTGCCATGCAAGCCAATTACGATTTATGGCAAGCAGAGCAAAAGCAAGACACAACGCTTTTACACCTCACACCGGTATTCGCTTAATGAGAAGGGGAAGTATCCCCTTTTTCTTTTTTCTCACTTTTCTTCTCCACTTTCTGAAATTTCCCCCCAACCACTGTCATTTTAGAAAGCCAATCGCCTTGGTAATTATCACCACTGTGGGCGAGTTTGACGATTTTGTATTCCCCGTCAAAATGGTCGATAATTGAATCAACTTGAATTACCCCACCAATTTGTAAAGCGGGATTTAATAAGCATTTTACTTCTAACCCTTCGTCCGTATGCTCTGGCATTCCTATCATCCCGCTTTGCTGGGAGAGTAATACTGCTTCTTCATGGAGAGTGTATGCTTTCGGTAAGAAAATGAGCTTGCCGTCTTGAATCGACCAATCGGCTTGATGATTTTTCGCAATCCGATTGAGAATTTCTCGACTATCACCACTGAGCACTTTACCCCGAGGAAGTTGTCGTTGAGAGGTAAATGCCATTGCCCCCTTTTGGGTCTTTTTCAAGGTTTTTTGGATTTCTGTAACGATCTGTTCATCCGTTGAGCCAGCTTTAAGTGTCACGGCTGATCGTGCGGTGGAATAATCCGTGTAACCATCTGCACATTCTAACGACATCACAAAATCAAGCCCATCTCGCTTGATTTTGGCTTGTAGGATTTCGCCTTGGTAAATCATCCGTAATTCACCATAGCCAACATCAAGGCTCACCTCATTGAGCTGTTTACTTAATAATTGGTTGAGATGGTTGCGATTGAGATTCCAAATATGAATAGAAGCGGGGTTCGGTTTTTCGTTAATAGTCTTTTCAATTTCAAAGGCAACACGCAAATTATCAATAATCAGGCTTTGTCCTTTACCGGATAGCGTTAATCGTAGTTGTCTGCCAAATTGTTTCATTGTTGAATCTCACTTTTATGCAAAATAAATAAGGAACAACGGGCTAAATCTGCCACAGAAACGGGGTCAAGCCCAAAATTGCTGTCATCATTCAGCCAAAAACAGAACGGCTGAGTGCCTCGCCAACACAGAGGGACGCCACACGCTATCGCTAAACCCTGGCAGAAATAACGCTGTGCAATCACATCATAAACATCTAACGCAAAAAACTGCCCAAGGCTGTTTAATCGGACAGTAATGCGCAAGGTAAAGCTGTTAAAGACTATCGTTTGCTCTTGATATGGGGCAATAGTTAAATTAATTTTTTCCATTAATGAAAGATCTTCGCTAAAACTGAACGTTTATTCTCTGATACAGGCTTTGTTTGAGTATGACCACGCTGTGTTTTCGGGGCAGATTGGTTTGCCGCTCGACCACTTTTCTTTTTACCCATAGGACCTCTTGACTTCCCCTTCTTATTTGAAGATGAACGCCCTGTGTTACGACTCGCGGTCGTTTGGGTTTCTACGATAACAACTTCTTTGGCTGAGATTGTAAATTCAGCACTCCCTTCCATTCCTTGTCGTACAGAAACACTCTCGATCAACATATTTTTATAAAGATGAATGCCTGTCTGAATCTCAATTGTCTGCCCCGACTTTTGACAAGCCACTAAATCGGCATAACATTTTTGCACTCGCCCGAGACTAGCGGAATTATCTTGTCCCCCTAAACCGAAATCAGGCAAGAAAGGGGCAAGACTTCGTGCCTGTTCGTAGCCATTTACGGCTTGTTTTAGTAGATAACTACCTTGATTAAGTAAACGATTTGCCCGTGCTATCGCTTGTTGGGTTTGTGTAACCACTTTAAACGGCAAAGGGACTTTATCTAAAAAATCTGTTACCCCTCGAATGTGTGGTACACCTAACTGCTCTAAGGGGCTTTTACCATGGTCATGATCCACCACTACCCCTGAAATCGTAATACTTTTCGGCTTTAACACGGCATGATCGGCAATCATTGCCCCGCTTTCAATCGGGTTTTCAGAAATCGCCAATTCAGAGGTGTGATCTTCACTCGTGGTGGCATCTAAAATAATGGTGCCAATCGTACGGTTAGAGAGTTGGGTTTGGTTGAACATAATGATTACCTGAAGTTACCCCACCACAGTCGATTGTGCATTCAACATCGCACGTTGATTGACGTCAATTTCTCGCGCTGTCGCTTTGGCATCTTTTGCCTCGTTGATAGTGTAGTGGTTGGTGATTTTGTTGTTACTGTTAGTTTGGCGATTATCCGTGTTTTGTGTATTGCTGGTTGCCCCTTGTTGGGCTATTGTCGGAGCTTGAGCAATACCCGCAATGCCTGTTGCAAAATTAGCGACACTGCTGACCGCTTGTAAAGTGTCATCCAATGCTTCTGTTTTCACTTGGGCTTTGATTTCAATCGGTTCACCGCCGAATTTGGTGACAATGCTATTCCAAAGCTCAATCGCCCAATCAAAGGCCTTGCGGAAGGCATTCATAATCAGCTCTTTGATTTTTTCAAAGGTTTTACGAATGCCATCAAGATTGATTTTCTGCCCCGTGAGTAATTCCCACGCCGCCACAACAGCTTCAAACGCTAATTTAAACGGCAGTAAGATTAAATCGGTTATCAAGCTAAATGTGGCTTCAATGGGTTATCTTCAAAGGCTTGCATCAGCTCATTCCATTTTGTTTTCACCCAAATCAATGCTTGTTTGAAGGGTTCCCAAAAATCCCCTAAGGCACTTTCCCCACCGTCTAAGTAAACCATAAAATCTTCAACGAGGAGAATTAAACCGACAAGAGCCGCAATCAACCAAGCAATTGGACTCGTGGCAAATGCCAGCAACATTCCTTTACTGACCCATAACAAGGCCGCCCCCAAAATGCCCAACGCCACCTTCCAGCCAAAAACCCCTCAATAACACGACCAATAGCGCGAATAAAATCGAATAAAAAGCCCAGCACGCTACCAATGACATCTAAAAATCCCGTAAATAAATCGCCGTTTTCGGCAGCAAAATCCGCAAAGGCTTCGGCAATCTCGGTGATAATCGGGGCAAGACGGAGGGCAAGATATTCCCCTAAACTTTTAAAGATTTGAGAAAGTGTGGTCATCGCATCATTAAAATCCGCGGCAGTTTTGGCATTTTCTGCCGTCCCTACGCCAAAAGTCAGCGCTTTTCTTCTTTCCATCTCCTCTTCTAAAGCTTTACGCCCAAGACGTAAAGTTTGAATCATAGAGCTATCAATGCCCAGTTTAGACAACATCGCCATTTGCTCGGCTTTGGACATTTTTTCCATTTTGTCGGCAACGTCGCCCATAATTTCTGTGGTGCTTTTAACCTCACCACGCACATTTTTCGCTTTCAAGCCATACTGCTCAAAGGTTTTTGCGCCTCGACCAATTCCCGATGCAGCTTCACCAATTGTTTTAGATAACCCCTCAATACTTGACTGCGCGGCTTCTATCGAAGAACCATTCACTTCGGCGACTTTACCCAGTTGATAAATCCGCTCCGCAGATTCCCCGTTACATTCGCCAGTTGATGCACTGCATCTAACGCTTCAAGCTGTGATTTAGTAAAAGCCACTAACCCGACAGCGGCTGCACCGATTGCTGCAGTAAGTCCAGCGATTGCCTTGCCTAATGTGAGTGATTTCCCCAGTTTGCCACCAAATTTCTCAAAACTGTCACCCAGCCCATCAAGTCCCACTTTTGTTGCCGCAAGGCTAATAATGGACTTTGTTAAACTTTGAGTTTGAACAGCATTTTCTTTTCGGCTTGGGACTGTTTTTCCAACGCTTGAGTCTGCTTTTCAATGGACTGAGTTTGCTTTCCTAGCGTTTGTGTTTGTTGAATACGTTGGTGATTATCTTTTTCAAGGACTTGTTGCTGAGAGGATAAAGATTGCTGAGCAATTTCTTGCTGTTGGGTATTTTTATTAAGCTGTTCTGAAAGCGCAAGTAACACCGATTCTGATTGCTCGGCACTTGCCCCCATTTCTAACAGCATGTCAGCAAGCGCCTGCCCCCGATCTTCCATGGAAATACCCATTTCGGCAAACACATGCTCAGATTGAACGAGTTTATCCAACCAACCATTTAACGCCGCTTCTGGGGTCATGGTTTCCGAGCGTTGTTCAAATTGGCTGATTTCTTCCGTTAAATTGCCTAATACGTCAGATGCCTGACCGATACCCGTTAGCCACTGCTCAATGGCTTGCGTATCAAGGGTGTATCAGGCAATTCAACTTGCACATCACCTAAACGCTCACTCACAGTCTGGCTCACGTTTTCTGCTGTGTCAGCAAAATTCCCTAAAAAATCGACCGCTTGTTCGGCGGAATTGCCAACCTGTTCGACAAAGGTGTTGAGCTGAGCAAAGGCATCACTATCGGTATCGATGCCAATTTTGATGAGCAGTTCGTTCAGTAGCATTGTGGGCTTCCATTTCGTGTAATTCGGCGATCACCTCGTGGAAAGACAACAAGTCAGCCAATGAATAGACTGTTCTCAATTCGTTTAAGGTGCAGTAATGTTTAGTAATCGGGGTGAAGATAAACCAATCAACGACACTACCTGTCGTTAATTGAGATTGGGTGTTGCTTTCAGCTGTGGCATAGCGCTGAGCAATGCGCTCCCACCTTTGAAAAAATCCGCAAATTGATAAATCACCCCCTCAGTTAAAATCCGTAAAAGATGCGAGCGGTGTTGATTGAAGTGCTCATCAAATTTCTCCGATAAGCGATAGGTTGTGCCATCCAACAAGCGAGCAGAGTGTGTTTTAACACAATGGTTCCATGCACGAACTTCTTCACTTCCTAGTGAGCCGAGTAAGCGGTGAGTAATGCCATCCCCACGGCTTGTTTATCGTTGCCAGAATTTGCCGATAAATCGACCCCTTGCACTAATTTAAACGCATTTTTTAACGCCACCCAAGAGGACATGGCATTCGCAGGGGTCATCACATAATCGACATTATCGATTTCAATTTTTT